>NZ_JBXOWH010000003.1:0-3070002 GCF_056930355.1 Caballeronia sp. 11_S32 | reverse complement strand
GCGACGTTGTAGCCCGGTAACGACCCCAGCAGCGGGCTTTCACCCGCTCAAATATTCAACGCGCCAAGAATCGCTCCGCCAGACGCACCCAATACGACGACCCGATTGACAATAAATCGTCGTTAAAGTCGTAGCTGGCGTTGTGCAACATGCACGGACCTGCGCCATGTCCGTGTTCGCGATGTCCACCGTCGCCGTTACCCAGGAACGCGTAGCATCCGGGTTTCTCGAGAAGCATGAACGAGAAGTCCTCAGCACCCATCGTTGGTTCTGCGGCACTATCGACCTGATCTTTGCCAACAACTTCCGCCATGACTTCTGCCGCGAATCTCGCCTCCGCTGGAGTGTTGATCGTCGGAGGGTAGTTTCTGTGGAAGTGCAGATCCACTTCGCAATCGTAGGCGGCCGCCGTCGCTTCGACGATCTTGCGCATGCGCTCTTCGATCAGATCGAGCGTCTCAACGGTGAAGGTGCGCACGGTCCCGCCGAGCCAGGCCTGATCAGGTACGACGTTCATCGCGTCGCCGGCGTGGATTTGCGTGATGGAAAGAACCGCGGTGTCGATCGGCTTCTTGTTCCGCGTAATGATGCCCTGAAGGCCATTCGCAATCTGAACCGCCGTAAAAACAGGATCGCGCCCGTTATGCGGCAAGGCTGCATGCGAACCGGTCCCGCGAATCGTGATGCGGAATTCGTTACTTGACGCCATAATCGGTCCTTCGGTCACGCCGAAATGACCAGTAGGAATGCCGGGCCAATTGTGAATGCCGAACACCGCATCCACGGGAAAGCGCTTGAAGAGACCTTCCTCGATCATGGCTTTCGCGCCAGCACCGCCCTCTTCGGCGGGCTGAAAGATGAAAACGACCGTCCCATCGAACTTGCCGTGTTCGGCCAGGTGTTTGGCGGCGCCGAGCAGCATCGCGGTGTGACCATCGTGGCCGCACGCGTGCATGCGACCGTCATTCGTCGACCGATGCCGGAATGTATTCAATTCCTGAATGGGCAGCGCGTCCATATCGGCGCGCAGTCCGATCGATCCAGCGCCGGAACCGCGCTTCAATACTCCGACGATGCCCGTCTTGCCCAACCCGCGATAGACTTCAATCCCCCATCGCTCAAGACAATCGGCCACGAGTTTCGCGGTGCCGACCTCTTCGTAGCGCAACTCGGGATGAGCATGGATCGTTCGTCGGAGTGTTTTGATTTCGTCGTGTGATGCTTCGATTTCTGGGATCAGATTCATTTGAACCGCTCTCACGTTTGAATTCAGATCGCGCGTATTGACCGCGCAGAGTCGTTCCATTCTACGCCGCCACTATTTGCTTCACCGGACGGTCGATCGCATAGCGGCCGTAATAGAATTCGGTCATCCGCCGCCTTTAATTCGATTTACCGGACTTTCCGATGAACGCTCCAGCCGAGTTTGCCCGAGCCGTATGCCCGCACGATTGCCCCGATACATGCGCGATGCGCGTAACCGTAAAGGACGGCAAAGCGGTCAAAATCAGCGGCGATCCTGATCATCCGCCGACGCAAGGTGTGCTTTGCACGAAAGTAACGCGATACGCTGAGCGCACACATCACAATGATCGCCTTCTCACTCCGCTCAAGAGAGTCGGGAGGAAGGGCGAGGGCAAATTCGAGCCGATTGGCTGGGACGAGGCGTTGCAACTTGCCGCCGAACGCCTGAATTCGATTGCCCGGCGCGCGCCTGAAGCCATCGTCCCATACAGCTACGCCGGCACGATGGGACTGGTGCAAGGCGAAAGCATCGCCGCCCGATTTTTCAACGTGCTCGGAGCGTCGCGCCTGGAGCGCACGATTTGCGCCGCGGCGGGCGCTGCCGGTCTGCGTTACACCTACGGCGCGAGCCTCGGCATGCACTCGGAGTTCTACGAAGAGAGCGAACTCATCCTGATCTGGGGCGCGAATCCGATCGCCTCGAGCCTGCACTTCTGGACGCGCGCCCAGGAAGCCAAGCGACGCGGTGCGAAGTTGATCGCGATCGATCCCTACAAGTCGCTCACCGCCGAAAAGTGCCACCAGCACATCGCACTACGCCCCGGCACCGATGCCGCACTCGCGCTTGGCATGATCGATGTGCTTGTCCGTGAGAATCTCATCGATCATGAGTACGTGCGCGCGCATACCGTCGGCTTCGACGAACTTGCAGCGCGCGCGGCGCAGTATCCGCCGGCGCGCGTCGCGAAGATCTGCGGCATCGAGGCGAATGTGGTCGTCGAGCTCGCTCGCGCGTTCGGATCGACGAAGAAGGCCGCCATTCGGCTCAACTACGGCATGCAGCGCGTGCGGGGCGGCGGCAATGCGGTTCGCGCGATCGCCTGTCTGCCGTCGTTGACCGGAGCATGGCGCGAACGCGCCGGCGGATTGCTGCTTTCATCGTCGGGCTGGGCGCCGATCAACGGCAGCGCGCTCGAACGTCCCGACCTGCTGCCCGGCTGGCCCTCGAAACTGCCGCGCGCGATCAACATGAACGCAATCGGCGACGCGCTGCTGCATCAAGGCGACGAAGCCTTTGGGCCGAAAATCGAAGCGCTGATCGTCTACAACTCGAATCCGGTAGCGGTCGCGCCGGACTCGGCGAAGGTCGCCGCCGGATTCGCGCGCGATGACCTGTTCACGATCGTGCTCGAACATTTCCAGACCGACACCGCCGACTATGCCGACCTGATCTTCCCGGCGACAACGCAACTCGAGCATCTGGACGTCCACAAGTCCTACGGACACACGCACGTGATGGCGAACCTGCCCGCGATTCCGCCGGTCGGTGACGCGCGCCCGAACACGGAGATCTTTCGCGGCCTCGCGCGCGCGATGGGCCTTGTCGAGCCGGCGCTCTTCGAGACCGACGAACAGATCGCATCGAAGGCTTTTCGTTGGGACGATCGCGTACTCGAGGGTCAGAACTGGGACGCGCTGAAGTCCTCCGGATGGCTGAAGCTCGATATCGCCGAGGCACCGCTGGCGGAGGGGGCGTTCCGCACGCCTTCGGGCAAGTGCGAGTTTTACAGCGAGCGGCTGAAACGCGAAGGCCTCGATCCACTGCCCGACTATCTGCCGCCCTACGAATCCGAGGACGGTTCGCCCGAACTGGCCGCCCGATATCCGCTCGCGATGATTTCCCCGCCCGCGCGCAACTTCCTGAACAGCAGCTTCGTGAACATCGAAAGCCTGCGCGCGGCGGAGCGGGAGCCTCATCTGGATATTCATCCCGACGACGCCAAGGCGCGCGGCATCGTCGATGGCGCGCTCGTGCGTATCTTCAACGACCGCGGCTCCATGCAGGCTCGCGCGCGCGTGACGGAACGCGCGCGAGAAGGCGTCGTGGTTGGACTCTCGATCTGGTGGAAGAAGCTGTCGCCGGACGGCTGCAATGCCAATCAGGTTACGAGCCAGGCACTGACCGATCTCGGGGGATCGGCGACGTTCTACGATTGCCTCGTCGAAGTGGAGCAAATGCACTGATGGTGTTCGAAAGGGCGGGCTCGGACGAGCCTGGTGCATGGCGTCTAACCCAGTTGCCGGAGGCTTTTCGAGAAGCTAGGATCTCGTTTCCGCACGACCATTCTAAAATCATATAAAGGAGACGCCGTATGGAGAAACCTTGGCTGAAATCCTACCCGGCCGGCGTGCCTGCGGACATCGACGCATCTGCGTACCGGTCGGTTTCCGAGTTGCTCGAGGACAGCTTCCGCGCGAATCGCGATCGGCGTGCGTTCGTGTGCATGGGCCAGTCGATCACGTACGCCGAGCTCGACGCGATGTCGAGAAAGCTGGCCGCGTGGTTCCAGAAGAAGGGCCTCAGACACGGCGCGCGCGTCGCGCTGATGATGCCCAATGTCTTGCAATATCCGGTTGCGATCGCGGCCGTGCTGCGCGCCGGCTATATCGTGGTCAACGTGAATCCGCTCTATACGCCGCGCGAGCTCGAACATCAACTGAAGGACAGCGGCGCGGAAGCGATCGTGATCCTGGAGAACTTCGCGGGCACGCTGCAGGCCGTGGTCAGGAATACGGCGATCAAACACGTGATCGTCGCGTCGATGGGCGATCTCATGGGGCTGAAGGGCCTGCTGGTCAACTTTGTCGTCCGGCGTGTGAAGAAGATGGTGCCCGAATGGAGCTTGCCCGGCAGTGTCCGGTTCAATGACGCGCTCGGTGAAGGCAGCCGGAGCACGCTTCAGCCCGTCACTCAAAACCCCGATGACGTCGCGTTTCTCCAGTACACGGGCGGCACGACGGGCGTCTCCAAGGGCGCGACGCTCACGCACCGGAACCTCATCGCGAACACGCTGCAATCCGAAGTCTGGCTGGAGCCGGCACGCAAGCGCCGTCCTGACATCGACCAGTTCGTCTGCGTGGTCGCGCTGCCGCTGTATCACATCTTTGCGCTGACTGTCTGCGGGATGCTGACGATCCGGACCGGCGGCCTCGGCGTGCTGATTCCGAATCCGCGAGACATCGCGGGGACGATCAAGGAGTTGAAGGGCATGCCCATCAACACGTTTCCGGCGGTCAACACGCTCTATAACGCGCTCCTGAATCATCCCGACTTCGGCAAGCTCGACTTCTCCAAGCTCATCGCGGCGAACGGCGGCGGCATGGCGGTCCAGGAAGCCGTGGCGAAGCGCTGGTTCGCCGCGACGGGCGTGCCGATCGTCGAGGGCTACGGCTTGTCCGAGACTTCGCCGTGTGTGACCTGCAATCCGGTGACGGCGACGGAATACACCGGCACGATCGGCTTGCCGCTACCGTCGACGGAAGTCTCGATCCGCGACGACGACAACAACGAAGTGCTGCTCGGCCAGGCCGGCGAGATCTGCATTCGCGGACCGCAGGTGATGGCGGGCTACTGGAACCGTCCGGACGAGACGGCGAAAGTGATGACGCCGGACGGCTTCTTCCGCTCGGGCGATGTCGGCGTGCTCGATGAGCGCGGCTACGTGAAGATCGTCGATCGCAAGAAGGACATGATTCTCGTGTCGGGCTTCAATGTGTATCCGAACGAGATCGAAGATGTCGTCGCGATGTTGCCCGGTGTGTTCGAAGTCGCCGCGGTCGGCGTAAAGGATCAGAGTTCCGGCGAGGCGGTGAAGCTCTTCATCGTGCGCAAGGATCAGAGCCTCACCGAAGCCGACGTCATGGCCTACTGCAAGGAGCGGCTGACGGGGTACAAGCGACCGCGCATGATCGAGTTCCGGAACGACTTGCCGAAGAGCAATGTAGGCAAGATTCTGCGGCGCGAATTGCGCGATGGGCGCGCTTAGCGGTTCAATTTCCTAAATAACAAAAAGCCTTCGCGTCGCGAGACACGAAGGCTTTTTTGTTGTCTGTACGCGACACGAAAGCCACGCACTTTCGCCGGATCCATACGAAAAAAAGGCGCCCGAAGGCGCCTTTCAGAGCGTACTGCTTTGTTACGACCTTATTAGAACTTGTGGCGGATACCGACCACTGCAGCAACCTGGTTCGACGTCGACGACGGCGACAGGCCGTTGATGTTCGCAACTGCCGAGCGGTTCGTCGAATCCGTGCCGCTTGCGTGCTGGTACACGCCGTCGATGTACACGTCGGTGCGCTTCGACAGGAAGTAGTCCGCGCCGAGCATTGCCTGATGGTACTTGGCATCGCTCAGGCCGTAACCCTTCGTGTAGTCATATGCCACGCCCAGCAGCAGGGCCGGGGTCAGCTGATACTTGAAGTTGATTTCGGCGTTGTGGAACTTGCCCGAGCCGCCCGTGTAGCCAGCCGGGTTCAGGCCAGCGCCTGATTCGCTGTTGACGTCCTTGAACATCGTGTTGCTATACGTTGCACCGATGGTCGCTGCGCCGAACGTATAAGCACCGCCAGCCGTAATGACTTGCTGCGTCTTGGCCGATGCGAAGCCCGAGTACACGCGGCTCGACATGTTCGAAGCCGTAGGCGTCGAAGTAGCCGTGCGGCTTGCCGGGGTGTTGCCGAAGAACGAGTAGTTCGGGTCCTTGACGTTCAAGTAGCCCGCGCCCAACTGCAGGGGGCCTTGCGAGTAGCCCAGACCAACCGACCAGATCTGGTTGCGGTTGAACTGGCCAGCGTTGCCGCCGAGGCTGTACAGGCCGCCGAACGTGAAGCCTGCGTAGTTCGCGCTCGTGTACTTGATCGCGTTGTTCACGCGATTCGAGTTGTTCATGTTGTCCAGGTCGCCCGGGTGCGCACCGAAGTACGACGCCCACTGGCTACCGACTTCGAAGGCACCGGTGAAGTCGACCACGGAGTCGTACTGGCGACCCAGGGTGACCGTGCCGAACTGGGTCGAACCCAGACCGACATAAGCCTGACGGCCGAACTCAGTGCCGCCTTGGCCCAGTTGGCCGTTGAACACGTTGAAGCCGTTTTCCAACACGAAGATGGCCTTCAGACCGCCGCCCAGATCTTCCGTGCCGCGCAGACCCCAACGGCTACCCTGCAGGTTGCCGCTGTTCATTGCATACAGGTGCTCGCCGTTGCTGTTGTTGTTGAAGGCAAAGCCTGCGTCGATGATGCCGTACAGCGTCACGCTGCTCTGCGCATGTGCGGCGCCTGCGAAAACGCCCAATGCGGCGAGAGCGAGAAGCGACTTTTTCATTGATTAGATCTCCAGGGAGTGTTTGCGACTTTGTGGCAAGGTCACTGTTCTAGCGCCAGTGTGTTGACGGTCCCTGCCGGGCTTCTTAACGAAGTTGACACGTAATGTAACAAAGAGACTTTGACGGACAAAGGAAAAGGGGGCGGTCCGCCGACTCATGTGACGTTTACGCAACAGGCGCTAAAATGTTGGTTTTGCAGGATTTTTGCGACTCGTGTTTGCCCTAATTACCAACGGGCGCGGTTGCAACGGGCGTTTTGACGTCCGATCGGCCGGTAGAACATCGGTCCGATCGGACAATCCCGCGTGGGCTCGGCGCGGCTGTCGATGCGCTAAAATCCGCGTTTTCCGTACGGAACTGACCGGCTTCTGGCCGAGATACACGTTCGCGTCAGCGAGCGAGAGAATACGGACTGCTGCGACGCGCAGGATTTTGAAGAGAGGTGACAACATGACGCTCGATGAAGTCATCAGCGAGTTTGATCGAGGCTTGCGCTCCATGACCGGCGTGAGCCGCATGTCGCGGCCGATTCCCGAAGCGGCGGTATCGGGCGCGGGTGCCGACAGCGATGTCCTTTCGGATGAATCGCAACTGACGGACAAGGAACGCGCGCATTCGGCCGGCTTGATGCGCGTGAACCATGTCGGCGAAGTCTGTGCGCAGGCGCTTTATCAGGCACAGAAGCTCGCCACCGATTCGCCCGAGCTCAAGGCGAGCTTCGAGCAGGCGGCCCGGGAAGAGGAAGATCATCTTGCGTGGACCTCGAAGCGCCTGAAGGATCTCGACTCGCGACCGAGCCTGTTGAATCCGTTCTGGTATGCCGGGGCGCTTGCGATCGGTTTTGTGGCCGGCCGCTTCGGCGATCGCGCCAGTCTTGGTTTCATGGCCGAGACCGAGCGCCAGGTCGAGCAACATCTCGACGGTCACATGAAGACCTTGCCCGCGAACGACCACGCTTCGCGCGCGATCGTCGAGCAAATGCGTCTCGATGAAAGCGCGCACGCGGCCGCGGCGATCGGTGCGGGCGGCGGCGAGGTTCCGTTTCCGGTGCGGGCGCTGATGCGTGCGGCATCGAAGGTGATGACGGGCACTGCCTACTATATATAGCGCATCGAAATGTCTTCGCCCGGCTCGTCCCACCCTCGGACCGGGCGTTTCGTGGCCGCATCCCACCTGTGGCTCACAAATCGGCGGAAAAGACCGTTACATTTCCCTCATTTCGCCGATTGATTTCACGTACTACCTTCACATCCTTCACTAGCCCTCTAATTAATAACGGTTTTCTCTTTCGCCGTCACTTCAAGCTCCTGCGCTAAGTCCTTGTTCTAGCAAATAAAAAGCATTCGAAAAAAAGGTGCGCGTCTTGACCGAGGAAATGCGTTCCTCTAAAGTGGGAGACAGTGTGAGAAAGTGGTCTTTTGTGTGATTCGGAAGCCATTTTTGAGCAAAAGCGGAGCGGGACGCACGTCACGGTGGGCGTCCATAACGGGGAGAGGGTGAGTGTTCCAAGGGGCGTCGGCGCTGACGCTCGATGCGAAAGGACGGATGTCGGTTCCGTCGCGCTATCGGGAAGCGCTGCAAGGGCAGGCAGAAGGCCGGGTGACGCTCACGAAGAGCCCGGATGGATGCCTGCTGCTCTTTCCTCGCCCGGAGTGGGAAGTCTTTCGCGCCAAGGTCGCCGCGCTTCCGATGGAAGCCATGTGGTGGCGGCGCATCTTTCTCGGTAATGCAATGGATGTCGAACTCGACGGCAACGGGCGCGTGCTGGTCTCGCCCGAGCTGCGCGCTGCCGCGTCGCTCGAAAAAGAAGTGACGCTGCTCGGCATGGGCGCGCACTTCGAGTTGTGGGATTCGCAGACTTACGCGGCGAAGGAAGCTGCGGCGATGGCGCAGGGCATGCCCGAAGCGCTGAAGAACTTCAC
Source organism: Caballeronia sp. 11_S32 (assembly GCF_056930355.1). Lineage (NCBI taxonomy): Bacteria > Pseudomonadati > Pseudomonadota > Betaproteobacteria > Burkholderiales > Burkholderiaceae > Caballeronia > Caballeronia sp. 11_S32. The sequence continues at coordinate 3,061,451 of NZ_JBXOWH010000003.1, read as the reverse complement.
TTTCTGACGCGGCGCTGAAGAACATGGCGAAGCCGGGAAATGAACTGCAGCACCGCACGGTGCTGCTGAAAGAAGCAGTAGACGCACTGATCACGCGCGCGGACGGCATCTATATAGATGGCACGTTCGGACGCGGCGGTCATAGCCGGGCAATTTTGCAGCGGCTGGGGGATGCCGGGCGGCTCATCGCCTTCGACAAGGATCCTCTCGCCATCGCCACGGCGCAACAGATTCAGGACTCGCGCTTTTCGATCGTGCACGACAGCTTCGCGGCTTTGCGCGATGCGGCGAGCGAGCGTGGGGTGGGGCGGGTGTCGGGCGTATTGCTCGACCTTGGCGTGTCGTCGCCGCAGGTGGACGACCCGGAGCGCGGCTTCAGCTTCCGCGCGCAAGGTCCGCTCGACATGAGGATGGACCCGACTCGCGGCGAGTCGGCGGCTGAGTGGCTCGCGCGAGCCACGGTGCAGGAAATCACGGAGGTCATCAGAGATTATGGGGAAGAACGGTTTGCTTTTCAGATTGCAAAGGCGCTTGTTGCTCGCAGGGCAGAGTCCGACCGTCTTGGGCCTCTCGACAGCACGGGCGAGCTTGCCGAAATCGTGGGTAACGTCGTCAAAACCCGTGAAAAGGGCAAGGACCCGGCAACTCGCACCTTTCAGGCTATACGGATTCACGTCAATCAAGAGCTTGCGGAGCTGCAGGTAGTACTCGAATCGGCATTGGCATTGTTGGAGCAAGGGGGGCGGCTGGTCGTGATCAGCTTTCATTCACTCGAAGACCGGATCGTCAAGCGGTTCATGCAGGCGCACGCGAGCGCGCCGGCGGTGGACCGTCGTTTGCCGATCCGCGCGGTCGATCTTCCCAGCCCGCCGTTGCGCGTGGTCGGCCGCGTGTTTCCGAGTGATGCCGAAGTCGCCGACAACCCGCGCGCCCGGTCCGCGGTGATGCGTATCGCCGAGCGGATCGCGCCATGAACCGTCTCAATATCTTCCTGCTGATCATCGTGCTCGGGTGCGCGTTGTCGGTCGTCAGCTCCACGAATCAGCAGCGGGAAATCTTCATCGATCTGCAGCGGGCGCAGTCGCAGGAGCGTCAGCTCCAGCAGGATTATGCGCAGCTGCAATACCAGCAGAGCGCGCTGTCGAAGACATCGCGCATCGAGCAGTTGGCCACCAGCTCACTGAAAATGCAGCCCGTGACGACCGGCCGCACGCAATATCTCACCTACGACACGGCGACCAACAAGGCCGCCGACGCACCCATGCCGCCGCCGCTGCCGGCGTCGGCGCCGCCTGCACGCGGAGCCAAGCGATGAAAAAGTCCGCGAAGCAGAAAGACGTCGCTCACACGCCGAACCCGCTCCTCGCCGTGCGCCTGCCGATGTGGCGCTCGAAGTTCGTCGTGTTCCTGCTCTTCATGGCGTTCGTTGCGCTCGCAGCGCGCGCGTTCTGGATTCAGGGCCCGGGCAACGCGTTCTTCAAGAAACAGGGTGAGAGCCGCTATCAGCGCACGCTCGAATTGCCGGCGACGCGCGGCCAGATCCGCGACCGCAACGGCCTCGTGCTCGCCACCAGCCTGCCCGTGAAAGCCATCTGGGCCATTCCCGAAGCCGTGCCGAACGATCTCGGCGCGGACAAGTTCGCGCAATTGTCGAAGCTGCTCGAAATGCCGGAAAAAGAGCTGCGCGCGAAGCTTTCGATGGACAAGACCTTCGTCTACGTGAAGCGTCAGGTGCCGCTCGAAGTCGCGCAGAAGGTCGCCGCGCTGGACATCCCCGGCATTTATTCGCGCGGCGAATATAAGCGCTTTTATCCGGAAGGCGAAATCACCGCGCACCTGATCGGCTTTACTAATATTGAAGACAAGGGACAGGAAGGCGTCGAGCTCGGCGACCAGAACGTCCTCGCCGGCACGCCGGGCATGCGCCGCGTCATCAAGGACCGCATGGGCCACATCGTCGAGGACGTCGACGAGCAGGTCGTGCCGCACAATGGCGCGGACGTCGAACTTTCGATCGACAGCAAGATTCAGTACATCGCGTACACGAACCTGAAGGCCGCCGTCGAGAAGTCGAAGGCGAAGGCCGGCGCGGCGATCGTGATCGACACGAAGACGGGCGAGGTGCTCGCGCTCGTCAACTATCCCACGTACAACCCGAACGACCGCTCGCGCATGACCGGCGAGCAGTTGCGCAACCGCATCCTTACGGACACATTCGAGCCGGGCTCGATCATGAAGCCGTTCACCGTTTCGCTCGCGCTCGATCTGCATCGCGTGACGCCGAATACGCTCGTGGAAACGGGCGGCGGCGTTTTCGTACTCGACGGCGCGCGGATCACGGACGATGCCGGTTTCGGGACGCTCACCGTCGGCGGCGTGATTCAGAAGTCGAGCAATATCGGCGCGACCAAAATTGCGATGCAATTGCGTGCCGAGGAAATGTGGAACATGTACACGAGCCTCGGCCTCGGTCAGGCACCAAAAGTCGGTTTTCCGGGCGCGGTGACCGGGCGTCTGCGGCCGTGGAAGAGCTGGCGGCGGATCGAGCAGGCGACGATGTCCTACGGCTACGGTCTGTCGGCGTCGTTGTTCCAGTTGGCGCGCGCTTATACCGCGATCGCGCACGACGGCCAGGTCATGCCTGTTTCGATTTTCCGCACGCCGGGCGACCAGCCGCCTGTCGGTCAGCAAGTGTTCTCGCCGACCACCGCGCGTGAAGTGCGCGCGATGCTCGAAACCGTGACGGCGAAGGGCGGCACGTCGCCGGATGCGGCGGTGCCGGGCTATCGTGTCGGCGGCAAATCGGGGACGGCGTACAAGCATGCGGGCCGCGGCTACGACCATTCGAAGTACCGCGCATCGTTCGTCGGCATGGCGCCGATGCCGAATCCACGCATCGTTGTGGCGGTGTCGGTCGATGAGCCGACGGTCGGCAGCCACTTCGGCGGCCAGGTTTCGGGTCCGGTGTTTTCGGGCATCGTCGGCGATACGCTGCGCGCGCTGAACGTTCCGCCCGACATGCCGGTGAAGCAGATGGTCGTCACCGACGAGTCGAACTCCGCAGCACAACCAGCCGCGCAGCAGCCGGCGAACACCAACAACGCGAACACCGCGAAGAAAGTCGCGGTGTCGAGCAATACGAAGACGCACCCGGGAGTCGTGCGATGAGCGCGCAAGCCCGACAGAGCAAGATGCAAAAGGACGTATCACATGCCGTTCAATGGTTGCGCGCGCACGCGCAACCCGAGGCGCAGTTGCACGCCGACACGCGCGCGCTGAAAAGCGGCGACGTGTTTCTCGCCTATGCGGTCGAAGGCGCGGACAACCGTCCGTATCTCGACTCCGCGCTCGCCGCGGGCGCGGCTGCCGCGCTGTATCAGCCGGAGGGCTTCGCGGGCAAGCCGGATGCATCGAAGGCGCTCGCCGTGAAGGCGCTCAACGAGCTCGCCGGTCCGATCGCGTCCGCATGGTACGGCGAGCCGACCGCATCGATGCTCACCGTCGGCGTGACGGGCACAAACGGCAAGACCTCGTGCAGCCAGTGGATCGCCGCTGCACTGACCGCGCTCGGCCGTCCGTGCGCGATCGTCGGCACGCTCGGCATCGGCATGCCGGGCAAGCTCGTGCATAGCGGCTTCACCACGCCCGACGCACCGCAGCTTCAGCGCAATCTCGCGCAACTGAAGGCGCAGGGCGCGGAAGGCGTCGCGATGGAAGTGTCGTCGCACGCGCTGCATCAGGGGCGCGTGAACGGCGTCGATTTCGATATCGCCATCTTCACGAATCTCACGCAGGATCATCTCGATTACCACGGCACCTTCGAGGCATACGAAGCGGCGAAGGTGCGTCTTTTCGCATGGCCGTCGCTCAAGACGGCGATCGTCAATCGCGACGACGCGGCGGGCCAGCGCCTGATCGAAGCGTTGCGCGGCAAGGTGCGCACGATTGCCTACGGCGTCGACATGCCCGCCGATGCCGCGCCGGGCGCCGACGCGATGCTGCTCGCGACGCAAGTCCGCGCAACGGCCACGGGCACGGCGTTTCATCTTTCGTCGGATTGGGGCGAAGCCGATGTCGAAGTCGCCACGCTCGGCGCGTTCAACGTGAGCAATCTGCTTTCCGTGCTCGGCGTGCTGCTCGAAGTCGGCGTGCCGTTCGATGCCGCGATCGCACGCATCGAGAAGCTCGAATCGGTGAACGGCCGCATGGAGCGTCTCGGCGGGCGCATTCAGAGCGACGAGCCGCTCGTCGTGATCGACTACGCGCACACCCCCGACGCGCTCGACAAGACGCTCGCCGCGTTGCGCCCGATCGCGCAGGCGCGCGGCGGCGAGCTCGTCTGCATGTTCGGCTGCGGCGGCGACCGCGACGCGACCAAGCGTCCGCTGATGGGCGAGATCGCCGAGCGTCTCGCGGATCAGGTCGTCATCACGAGCGACAATCCGCGCAGCGAAGATCCGCAGACCATCATCGACCAGATCGCGGCGGGCATGAAGGACGCCGCGAAAGCGCGCCGCATCGAAGACCGCGCGAGCGCCATTCTGCAAGCGATCCGCTCGGCGGCGCGTGAGGATGTCGTCGTGCTCGCAGGAAAGGGACACGAAGCCACGCAGGAAATCATGGGCAAGAAACGCGCATTCTCGGATCAGGATCACGCGCGCCTCGCGCTTGCCGCACGCGCCACGCAACAGCGCGGAGGTGGCGAATGACGATCTTCACCCTGCGCGAAGCCGCCGATATGATTCCCGGCGCGACCATCGACGGCGATGACAACATCACGATCCGCCGTGTCGTGACGGACAGCCGCGGCATTCAGGCCGGCGATCTGTTCGTCGCGGTGAAGGGCGATCGCTTCGATGCGCATGATTTCCTCGATCAGGTTGCGAAGAGCGGCGCGGCTGCCGCGCTCGTGTCTCGCGACCCGAGCAATGCCGATGCCTGGCCACTTCCTTTCATCAAGGTAAAGGACACGCGCGCCGCGCTCGGTGCGCTGGCGCACGGCTGGCGCAAGCGCTTCACGATGCCGCTCGTCGCGGTGACGGGCAGCAACGGCAAGACCACGGTCAAGGAGATGATTGCGTCGATCTTCGCGGCTGCGGTCGGCGAAGAAGCGCGGCTCGCAACCGCTGGCAACTTCAACAACGACATCGGCTTGCCGCTCACGCTGTTCCGTCTGAGCGACACGCACAAGCTCGCGGTCGTCGAGCTCGGCATGAATCATCCGGGCGAAACGGAAGTGCTCGGCAAGATCGCCGCGCCGGATGTCGCCGTCGTGAACAACGCGCAGCGCGAGCATCAGGAATTCATGGCAACGGTGGAAGCCGTCGCGCTCGAACACGCTTCGGTGATTCACGCGCTCGGTGAAACGGGCACGGCCGTGTTCCCCGCCGACGATCAATACGCCGTCTTCTGGCGCACCGCCGCGACGGACAACGCGATCATCGACTTCGCGCTCACGGACGACGCGGCGAAGGCTGCCGTCACGGGCACGCTCGAAGGCACGACGGTACGCATGCACACGCCGCAAGGCGCGCTCGACGTCGCGCTGAACGTGCTCGGCGAGCACAACGCGCGCAACGCATTGGCCGCGACCGCCGCCGCGCTGGCAGCGGGCGTGTCGCTCGATGCGATCAAGCGCGGCCTCGAAGCATTTCAGCCCGTAAAGGGCCGCTTGCAGGTGAAGCGCGCGATTCTCGGCGCGCTGAACGGCGCGACCGTCATCGACGACACCTACAACTCGAATCCCGATTCGATGCGCGCGGCCATCGACGTGCTCGCGTCGCAAGCTCAACCGCGCGTCCTCGTGATGGGCGACATGGGCGAAGTCGGCGAGGAAGGCCCGGCATTTCATCGCGAAGTCGGCGCGTATGCGGCCGAGCGCGGCATCGATGCGCTTTTTGCGCTCGGCGCCGCGAGCCGCGATTCGGTGAACGCATTCAACGCCAAAGCATCGAAGCAGACCGGCGCGCATTTCGACGATGCCGAAGGATTGATCGCCGCGCTTCAAAGCGCCGCTTACGGCAGCAAGGCAACGTATCTCGCGAAAGGCTCGCGCTTCATGAAGATGGAGCGCGTCGTCGACGCGTTGACGATATCCCAGCAACCCGCTGCGGGCGATAAGCCCGCCGCACACTGACTTACCGAAAGAGAAGGACCCGCATGCTACTCGCCCTCGCGCAATGGCTTCAGAATGACGCCAGTTTTCTGCGCGTGTTCACCTACATCACGTTCCGCGCCGTGGGCGCCACGGCGACGGCGCTTCTGATCGGCCTCGTCTGCGGCCCCTGGGTCATTCGCAAGCTGACCGCACTGAAGGTCGGTCAGGCCGTGCGCAAGGACGGCCCGCAGACGCACCTCGTCAAATCCGGCACGCCGACGATGGGCGGCGTACTCATTCTCATCGGCATCGCGGTTTCGACGCTGCTGTGGGCGGACCTCACCAATCGCTTCGTGTGGATCGTGATGCTCGTCACCTTCGGCTATGGCGTGATCGGCTGGGTCGACGACTATCGCAAGGTCGTGCACAAGGACCCGCGCGGCATGTCCTCGCGGGAAAAGTATTTCTGGCAATCGGTCATCGGCATTTTCGCGGCGGTTTATCTCGCGTTCTCCGTGTCCGAAGCGAATAACGCGCGCGTGTTCGATCTCTTCATGGCGTGGGTTCGCAGCGGCCTGTCGATGGGTCTGCCCGCGCGCGCCGATCTGATGCTGCCGTTCGTCAAGGCGATCAGCTATCCGCTCGGCGTGTGGGGCTTCATCGCGATGACGTACTTCGTGATCGTGGGTTCGAGCAATGCCGTGAATCTCACCGATGGCCTCGACGGTCTCGTCATCATGCCCGTCGTGCTCGTGGGCGCGTCGCTCGGCGCGTTCGCGTATGTGATGGGCAGTTCGGTCTACTCGAAGTATCTGCTGTTTCCGCACATCCCCGGCGCGGGCGAACTTTTGATCTTTTGTTCCGCAATGGGCGGCGCGGGCCTCGCGTTTCTCTGGTACAACACGCACCCCGCGCAAGTCTTCATGGGCGATGTCGGCGCGCTCGCGCTCGGCGGCGCGCTCGGCACGATCGCGGTGATCGTCCGCCAGGAGATCGTGCTCTTCATCATGGGCGGGATTTTCGTCGCGGAAACGCTCTCGGTGATGTTGCAGGTCTTCTGGTTCAAGTTCACGAAGCGCCGTTACGGCGAAGGCCGGCGCTTCTTCAAGATGGCGCCGCTGCATCACCACTACGAGCTGTCCGGCTGGACGGAGACGCAAGTGGTGGTGCGCTTCTGGATCATCACGTTGATGCTGTGCCTGTTCGGATTGTCGACGCTCAAGCTGCGTTGATCTTTTTGCGTTTTCGCGATTTCTCAGGTTCTTGGAAAAGGTAAAGCGATGTTTGGCGAGAAGTTTGTCGGTCGGCAAAGTCCGATGGTGCTCGTGCTGGGACTGGGTGAATCCGGTCTCGCGATGGCGCGCTGGTGCGCCAGGCACGGTTGCCGCCTGCGGATCGCCGATACGCGTGAAACGCCGCCGAACCTTTCCGAACTCGCGATTCACAAGATCGACGCGGATTTCGTCGGCGGTGCATTCACGCCCGCATTGCTCGACGGCGGCATCGAACTCGTCGCGATCAGCCCGGGTCTTTCGCCGCTCGCGCCGGATCTCGCGCCGCTGATCGCGGCCGCGAAGGAGCGCGGCATTCCCGTGTGGGGCGAGCTGGAGCTCTTCGCGCAGGCGCTCGCCGGACTGGGCGCGAACGGCTACGCGCCGAAGGTCATCGCGATCACCGGCACGAACGGCAAGACCACGACGACGGCGCTCACGGGCCTTTTGTGCGAGCGCGCGGGCAAGTCGGTCGCGGTGGCGGGCAACATCAGCCCGGCGATGCTCGACAAGCTCACCGAAGCCATTGATCAAACCGCGTTGCCCGATGTCTGGGTGCTCGAACTGTCGAGCTTCCAGCTGGAAACGGCGCACACTTTCGCGCCCGATGCGGCCGCGGTGCTGAATATCACGCAGGATCATCTCGACTGGCACGGCGGACTCGACGCCTACGCAGCCGCGAAAGGCCGCATCTTCGGTCCGCGCACCACGCGCGTGCTGAACCGCGACGACAGCCGCACGATGAAGCTCGCGGCGAACGTCGCGCAGGATCGTGTCGTGAGCTTCGGGCTGAACGAGCCGCTGCACGTCGGCGATTACGGCTTGCTGCGCGATACCGGCATGTCGTGGCTGGTCGTTGGCATCGATCAGGACGCAAGCGACGAAGCGCCGTCGCGTCGCCGCAAGCAGGAAGCCAGCGAACCGACCGTCGTCTCGAAGCGGCTGATGCCCGTCGATGCACTGCGCATCCGCGGGCTGCACAACGCGGCGAACGCGCTGGCGGCGCTCGCATTGACGCGCGCCATCGACCTGCCGCTGGCCGCGTTGCTGCACGGCTTGCGCGAGTATCGCGGCGAGCCGCATCGCGTGGAAGTGATCGCACAGATCGACGGCGTCGATTATGTCGATGACAGCAAGGGCACCAACGTCGGCGCGACGGTCGCCGCGCTCGATGGTCTCGCGCAACGCGTCGTGCTGATCGCCGGCGGCGACGGCAAAGGGCAGGACTTCTCGCCGCTCGAAGCACCCGTCGCGCGCTGGGCGCGCGCGGTCATGCTGATCGGCCGCGACGCACCGCGCATTCGCGAGACGCTCGCATCGACGGGCGTCGCGCTCGAAGATCACGCGACGCTCGAAGCCGCGACGAACGCTGCCGCGCGCATCGCCGAACCCGGCGACGCCGTGCTGCTCTCGCCCGCGTGCGCGAGCCTCGACATGTTCAAGAACTACGCACATCGCGCCGATGTCTTTCGCGGCGCGGTCGAAGATATTGCAGCAGCGCGGGGAGTGATGCTATGAGCTGGTCGGAACGCTTCGGATCGAAACTGACTGGCCAGCGCAACGCGGTCCCGCATGACTCGCTCGGCGGCCGTTCGAGTTCCGGCGTGCGCTCGCGCCGTGAAGAGGCGAGCGGTATTTCGAGCGCCGTGAATGGCGTGCGTCCCGCGCGCTCGCGCATGCTCGACTACGACTACTCGCTCTTGTGGGTGATGATCGCGCTGCTCGGCCTCGGCATCGTGATGGTGTACTCGGCGTCGATCGCAATGCCCGATTCGCCGAAGTACGCGAGCTACCGCGACTATCACTTCCTCGTGCGCCACCTGATCTCGATCACGACGGCGCTCGTCGGCGCGACCATCGCGTTCAAGATTCCCATCAAGACCTGGGAAAAGTACGCGCCGAAGCTCTTTCTCGTCGCGCTGGTGATGCTCGTCATCGTGCTGATTCCTCACGTCGGCAAAGGCGTGAACGGCGCGCGCCGCTGGATTCCGCTCGGCATCTCGAACATGCAGCCATCGGAAATCATGAAGCTCGCGGTGACCATCTACGCCGCGAATTACACCGTGCGCAAGCAGGAATTCATGCACAGCTTCGGCAAGGGCTTCCTGCCGATGGCGGTCGCGGTCGGCGCGGTCGGCGCGCTGCTGCTGCTCGAGCCGGACATGGGCGCGTTCATGGTGATCGCCGCGATCGCCATGGGCGTGCTGTTCCTCGGCGGCGTCAACGGCAAGCTGTTCGGCGGCCTCGTGGCGACGGCGGTCGGCACGTTCACGCTGCTCGTGTGGGCATCGCCGTGGCGGCGCGAGCGGATCTTCGCGTACCTCAATCCGTGGGACGACCGCTATGCGCAGGGCAAGGCCTATCAGCTGACGCACTCGCTTATCGCCTTCGGACGTGGCGAGTGGTTCGGCGTCGGTCTCGGCGGCAGCGTCGAGAAGCTCAACTATCTGCCCGAAGCGCATACCGACTTCATTCTCGCGGTCATCGGCGAAGAACTGGGTTTCGTCGGCGTGATCTGCGTGATCCTGCTGTTCTACTGGATCGTGCGCCGCGCGTTCGAGATCGGCCGTCAGGCGCTCGCGCTCGATCGCACGTTCGCGGGCCTGATGGCGAAGGGCGTGGGCATCTGGTTCGGCGCGCAGACCTTCATCAACATGGGCGTGAACCTCGGCTTGCTGCCGACCAAAGGTCTCACGCTGCCGCTCGTTTCCTACGGCGGCTCGGGCATTTTGCTCAATTGCGTCGCGCTGGCGGTGCTGCTGCGTGTGGACTACGAAAACCGGGTTCTGATGCGCGGAGGAAAAGTATGACCGCGCAAGCTACGCGAACCTTGATGGTGATGGCAGGCGGCACCGGGGGCCACGTGTTCCCGGGGCTCGCGGTCGCGCACTGGATGCAGGCGCACGGCTGGCGCGTGGTGTGGCTCGGCAATGCGAGCGGCATGGAAGCGACGCTCGTGCCGAAGCATGGCATTCCGATGGAATGCGTGCGCTTCGGCGGCGTGCGCGGCAAGGGCATCAAGACGAAGCTGATGTTGCCGGTGAATCTGCTGCGCGCGTGTTCGCAAAGCCTGAGCGCCTTGCGCCGCGTGAAGCCGGACGTCGTGCTCGGCATGGGCGGCTACATCACGTTTCCGGCGGGCATCATGACGAAGCTCGCCGGCTGTCCGCTCGTGCTGCACGAACAAAATTCCATCGCCGGACTCGCGAACAAGGTGCTCGCGCATCTCGCGAAGCGCGTGCTCGTCGCGTTCCCCAATGCTCTGCCGAATGCCGAATGGACCGGTAATCCGATCCGTGCGGAACTAACGCGCGCATTGCCACCCAAAGAACGCTACGCCGCGCGTTCGGGACGCCTGAACGTGCTCGTCGTCGGCGGCAGTCTCGGTGCGGCCGCATTGAACGAAACCGTGCCCAAGGCGCTCGCGCTGCTGAACGCGGATGAACGTCCGCGCATCGTGCATCAGGCGGGCGCGAAGCATATCGAAGCACTTGAAGCGAACTACGCGGCGGCGGGTCTCGCGCGCGGCGAGGACTTGCAGCTCGTGCCGTTCATCGAGGACATGGCGAGCGCGTACGCATCGGCGGATCTCGTCATCTGCCGCTCGGGCGCGATGACCGTCTCGGAAATCGCGGCGGTCGGCGTGGCTGCGCTCTTCGTGCCGTTCCCGTTCGCCGTCGACGATCACCAGACGACCAACGCTGCGTTCCTCGCGAAGAACGGCGCGGCTGAACTGATACAACAACGCGATTTGTCGGCGCAAAAGCTCGCCGACTGGTTACGCGCACAGTCGCGCGCGACGCTCGCGGACATGGCCGAGCGCTCTCGCGCACTCGCCAAACCGGACGCGACCGAAAGGGTCGCGAGCGTTTGCGCCGACGTGGCCGGCGCGCGTTTCGACGCGCAAGCTCGGGAGGCACATTAAATGAAACATATCGTCAAGCATATTCACTTCGTCGGGATCGGCGGCGCGGGCATGAGCGGCATCGCCGAGGTGCTGCTCAATCTCGGCTATCACGTGAGCGGCTCGGATCTCTCGAACAACGCCGTCACGGAGCGGCTGCGGGCGCTCGGCGCGCGCGTCGAGATCGGCCATCACGAGCAGAACATCGAAGGCGCGAATGCGGTCGTCGTGTCGACAGCCGTGCGCCCGGACAACCCTGAAGTGCTCGCCGCGCGCCATCGCCGCGTGCCGATCGTGCCGCGCGCGGTGATGCTCGCGGAGCTGATGCGCCTGAAGCAGGGCATCGCGATCGCCGGCACGCACGGCAAGACCACGACCACGTCGCTCGTCGCGAGCGTGCTCGCAGCGGGCGGGCTCGATCCCACGTTCGTCATCGGCGGGCGCCTGATCAGCGCGGGCGCGAACGCGCGTCTGGGCACGGGGGATTTCATCGTCGCCGAAGCCGATGAATCCGATGCGTCGTTCCTCAATCTCTTCCCGGTGATCGAAGTCATCACGAACATCGACGCCGATCACATGGACACCTACGGCCACGATTTCGCGCGGCTCAAGCAGGCGTTCATCGAGTTCACGCATCGCCTGCCGTTCTATGGCATCGCGGTGCTGTGCGTCGACGATCCGAACGTGCGCGAGATCCTGCCGTTCGTCTCGAAGCCGATCATCCGCTACGGCCTCGGCGCGGAAGCGCAGGTGCGCGCGGTGAATGTCGAGGCGCGCGACGGCCGCATGCAGTTCACGACACTGCGCGAAGACGCGCCGTCGCTCGACATCGTGCTGAACCTGCCGGGCACGCACAACGTGCAGAACGCGCTCGCGGCAATTGCAATTGCGACTGAACTTGAAGTCGCGGATGCCGATATCCAGCGTGCACTCGCCGAATTCAACGGCGTGGGCCGGCGTTTCCAGCGTTACGGCGAAGTGAAGGCGAGCAGCGGCGAAGGCGCGTACACGCTGATCGACGACTACGGTCATCACCCCGTGGAAATGGCCGCGACGATCGCGGCGGCGCGCGGCGCGTTTCCCGACCGGCGTCTCGTGCTCGCGTTCCAGCCGCATCGCTATACGCGCACGCGCGATTGCTTCGAGGACTTCGTGAAGGTGCTGTCGACCGTCGATGCCCTCGTGCTCACCGATGTCTACGCCGCGGGCGAAGCGCCTATCGTCGCGGCGGACGGCCGCGCGCTGGCGCGCGCGATTCGCGTCGCGGGCAAGGTCGAGCCGGTGTTCGTCGAAACGATCGACGAAGTGCCTGACGCGGTCACGACGATCGCGCGCGGCGGCGATGTGGTGATCGCGATGGGCGCGGGCTCCATCGGCGGCGTGTGCGGAAAACTGGCAAACGGCCAGAACTGAAATGAAAGACGTAACGAGTAATCAAGTGAATCAAATCGATCCGAAAGTCTTCGGCAAAGTCGCGGTGCTGCTCGGTGGAAATTCCGCCGAGCGCGAGGTCTCGCTCAATTCCGGGCGCCTCGTGCTCGAAGGTCTGCGCGAAGCGGGCATCGACGCGCATCCGTTCGATCCCGCCAGGCATCCGCTTTCGGATCTGAAGGCTCAGGGCTTCGTGCGCGCGTTCATCGCGCTGCATGGCGGTTATGGCGAGAACGGACAACTGCAAGGCGCGCTCGATTTCTACGGCATCCGCTACACGGGCAGCGGCGTGCTCGGTTCGGCGCTCGGCATGGACAAGCTGCGCACGAAACTCGTGTGGCAGCAGACCGGCATTCCAACGCCGCCGTTCGAAACCGTCTTCCGCGGCGAAGACTATGCGGCGCGTGCGCAGGACGCCATCGCGAAGCTCGGGCTTCCGCTCTTCGTGAAGCCGGCGAGCGAAGGCTCGAGCGTGGCCGTCATCAAGGTGAAGAGCGCGGAGGCGCTCGTGCCCGCGCTCGAGGAAGCCGCGAAGTACGACAAGATCGTGATCGTCGAGAAGAGCATCGAGGGCGGCGGCGAGTTCACGTGCTGCATCGCGGGCGACCTTGACTTGCCAGTCATCAAGATCGTGCCGGCGGGCGAGTTCTACGACTACCACGCGAAGTACGTCGCCGACGACACGCAATACCTGATTCCGTGCGGCCTGACGGAAGCCGAGGAAGCGCGCATGAAGCAGCTGACCAAGCGCGCGTTCGAGATTCTCGGCTGCACCGACTGGGGCCGCGCCGACTTCATGCTCGATGCGGACGGCAACCCGTATTTCCTGGAGGTGAACACGGCGCCCGGCATGACGGATCACTCGCTGCCGCCGAAGGCCGCGCGCGCGGTGGGCATCAGCTACAAGGATCTCGTCGTGAAGGTGCTGTCGCTCACGCTGAAGAACTAGGTCGATCACACAGGACACGAACAATCGAAACCATGTGGAACAACGTTCGCCAGATGAACCTCGCCAGCAGCGCACTGCACGCCATCTTCGTGCTGTCGCTGCTCGGCGCCGCCGGTATCTGGGCGATCCAGCGTCCTGAGTTTCGCCTGCGCGCGATCCAGATCGACGGAGACACGGCGCACATCAGCTCGCCGGTCGTTCGCGCGAGCGTGGTCGGTCATCTGAAGGGCAACTTCTTCACCGTCGATCTCGATGCGGCGCGCGCCGCGTTCGAGCAGGTGCCGTGGGTGCGCCATGCGAGCGTGCGGCGCGTCTGGCCGAATGCGCTCGCGGTCACGCTCGAGGAATACAAGCCGCTCGGCACCTGGGGCACGGATCAACTGGTGAGCGTGGACGGCGAACTCTTCACGGCGAACCAGGGCGAGCTCGACGACGACCTTCCCGCGTTCGACGGCCCCGAGGGCACGGCGAAGGAAGTGGTCGCGCGCTATCACGATTTCCAGAAGTGGTTCGCGCCGCTCGACGCGCAACCCGACGAAGTGACGCTGTCGCCGCGTTTCGCGTGGACGGTGAAGCTGTCGAACGGCACGCAGATCGAGCTTGGCCGTGAACGCAATCAGGACACGCTGAACGAGCGCTGCAAGCGTTTCGTGGCGTCGTGGTCTTCCGTGACGGGACGATGGGGGAAAGACATCGAATATGCGGATTTGCGTTACCCGAACGGCTTCGCGATACGCGCTGCCGGCATGCGCTTCATCAACGACACCGACAAGGCCAAGAAGTAAGCAGACATCACAGGCATGAGCACGCTATGAGCAAAGACTACAAAGACCTGCTGGTTTCCCTCGACATCGGAACGTCGAAGGTGGTCGCGATCGTCGCCGAACTGAAGGGCGAAGGCCACTACGAGGTGATCGGACTCGGTCAGAGCGACTCGAAGGGGTTGAAGAAGGGGGTCGTGGTCAATATCGAGGCCACGGTGCAATCCATCCAGCGCGCGCTCGAAGAAGCCGAACTGATGGCGGATTGCAAGATCACAAACGTATTCACCGGCATCGCGGGCAGCCATATCCGCAGCTTCAATTCGAGCGGCATGGTCGCGATCAAGGACAAGGAAGTCACGCAGGCGGACGTCGCACGCGTGATCGAGACGGCCAAGGCGATCAACATCCCGACCGATCAGCAGGTGCTGCACATCCTGACGCAGGAATTCATCATCGACGGCCAGGAAGACGTGCGCGAGCCGATCGGCATGAGCGGCATCCGGCTCGAAGTGAAGGTGCATATCGTGACGGGCGCGGTGAGCGCGGCGCAGAACATCGTGAAGTGCGTGCGCCGCTGCGGGCTCGAAGTGAACGATCTGATCCTGCAGCCGCTTGCGTCGTCGCTCGCGGTGCTGACGGAGGACGAGAAGGAACTGGGCGTCGTGCTCGTCGATATCGGCGGCGGTACGACCGATATCGCCATCTTCAGCGAGGGCGCGATCCGTCATACGGCCGTGATCCCCATCGCCGGCGATCAGATCACGAGCGACGTCGCGATGGCGCTGCGCACGCCAACACCGGACGCGGAAGACATCAAGGTGAGCTACGGCATCGCGAAGCAGGCGCTCGCCGATCCGGACGAAATGATCGAAGTGCCGGGGCTCGGCGAGCGCGGTCCGCGCACGCTGTCGCGCCAGGCGCTGGCGGCGGTCGTCGAGCCGCGCGTCGAAGAGCTGTTCTCGCTGGTGCAGCAGGTCGTGCGCGAGTCGGGCTACGAAGAGCTGCTGTCGAGCGGCGTCGTGCTGACCGGCGGCGCGGCGATGATGCCCGGCATGGTCGAGCTCGGCGAAGACATCTTCTTGAAGCCGGTGCGCATCGGCGTGCCGGAATACGCGGGCGGTCTCGCGGACGTGGTGCGCAATCCGCGCTACTCGACAGCGATGGGCCTGCTCGCGGAAGGACGTTCGCAACGCATGCGCGGCCGGAAGGTCGCGGTGCAAAACGGTTCGATGGGACAAGTGTTTTCGAGGATGAAGGACTGGTTCCTCGGAAACTTCTAAGCAAAACGCATCGAAGAATTACGCGCTGGTACCGGCGGCTGGCGCGCGACGAAAGGTTGCCCGATCTCTCGTCGAATAACGCCGATCTTCATTCTTGACGGAGGCAACATGGATTTCGAAATGCTGGAAACGGAAACCAACGGCACGATCATCAAGGTCGTGGGTGTTGGTGGCGCTGGCGGCAACGCGGTTCAGCACATGATCAACCGCGGTGTGCAGGGCGTGGACTTCATCGTGATGAACACCGACGCGCAGGCGCTCGCCCGTTCGCGCGCGCCGGCGGTTCTGCAACTGGGCATGACCGGTCTCGGCGCGGGCGCGAAACCGGAGAAGGGCAAGGAAGCGGCGGAAGATGCACGCGAGCGCATCGCCGATGCACTGCGCGGCGCGCACATGGTGTTCATCACCGCCGGCATGGGCGGCGGCACGGGCACGGGCGCAGCACCGGTGGTCGCGCAGATCGCGAAGGAAATGGGCATTCTGACCGTCGGGGTGGTGAGCAAGCCGTTCGAGTTCGAAGGCGGCCGTCGCATGCGCGTCGCGGAAGCAGGCTCGCAGCAACTGGAGGATCACGTCGACTCGCTGATCGTCGTGCTCAACGACAAGCTGTTCGAGGTGATGGGCGATGACGCCGAGATGGACAAGTGCTTCCAGTGCGCGGACGACGTGCTGAACAACGCAGTTGCCGGTATCGCGGAAATCATCAACGTCGATGGCCTCGTGAACGTCGACTTCGAAGACGTGAAGACCGTGATGGGCGAGCAGGGCAAGGCGATGATGGGCACGGCGACGGTTGCCGGCGTCGATCGCGCGCGTCTGGCTGCCGAGCAGGCTGTCGCAAGTCCGCTGCTGGAAGGGGTGGATCTGTCGGGTGCGCGCGGCGTGCTGGTGAACATCACGTCGAGCCGTTCGCTGCGTCTGTCGGAAACGCGCGAAGTGATGAACACGATCAAAAGCTACGCGGCTGACGACGCAACGGTCATCTTCGGCGCGGTGTACGACGACGCGATGGGCGACGCGCTGCGTGTGACGGTGGTGGCAACGGGCCTGGGCCGTGCGGCGAAGAAGCAGCAGCAAGCGCCGATGACCCTCCTGCGCACGGGCACCGACAATCAGCCGGTCGCGCACGCGCATCACGCAGCGCACAATTCGTACGGCACGCAGCACGGTCAGGGCACGACGGATTACGGTCAGCTCGACACGCCGGCAGTGTGGCGTTCGACGCGTGAAACGGCGGCATCGCACGTGCAGGCGTTGCAGGAGAAGGGCGTCGATACGTACGACATCCCGGCGTTCCTGCGCAAGCAGGCGGACTGAGCGCGGCGCACGTTATTTGCTGCAAGGTTGGTGATGACGATGCAACCCACCGCGTGCACGCGCTGAATATCCGGCGCGGATGATGCAGGCGTCAGTGGGGCGACTGTCCAAGGCCGCGTCCTGATTTGCAATGGACGCCTGGCCGTGGCCAGCCGACCCCCACGAATCTGTTCCTGAAGTCGAGGAAGGCAGATTGACGCCGAATTCGCCGCAATGGCATTCGGCGACGCAGCGGGACGATGCAATCGCGAGGATGTCCGCGAGCACTGACGAGGGAAGGACCGAGCATGATCAAAGTGGGTGAAACGTTGCCCGATGTGCGTCTCTTCGAGTTCATCGATGAGGCCACTGAAGGCTGTGCCGTGGGACCGAATGCGTTCCCGGCGCGCGAGCGGTGCGCAGGCAAGCGCGTGGTGATCTTCGGATTGCCGGGCGCGTTCACGCCGACGTGCTCCGCCAGACACGTGCCCGGCTACGTCGATGCGGCGGCGGATCTGTCCGCGGCCGGCATCGACGAGGTCTGGTGCGTTTCCGTCAACGACGCGTTCGTCATGAGCGCGTGGGGACGCGATCTTCAAACCGCGGGCAAGGTGAAGATGATCGCGGACGGCAGTGCGCGTTTCACTCAGGCACTCGGACTGGATCAGGATTTGTCGGAGCGTGGCATGGGAATCCGTTCCCAGCGCTACGCGATGGTGGTCGACGACGGCGTGGTCAAGACGCTGAAAGTCGAAGCGCCCGGCAAGTTCGAAGTCAGCGACGCTCGAAGCATCCTGGCGACGTTGCGCTGAATGCAGCGGCGCCGCGTTGCCTGCGCGCAACGCTCAAGGCGCCCTCGCAGTGAGCAGCAACTTGGGGCCGATGACCGGAAATGCCTCCATTCCGGGCATCGGCCCGTTCTACTTCAAAAATTCGCGGCTAACCCGTAACACAGGGAAACAGTTGATACCTCCTCGATCAGGACGGCGCGCGACGAATGGAGTATAATTAGAGCTATTGGTATTTAATGCGCGATTAATTCTCTTAATAGGGAATATGAATCGGAAAAGAACATCATGTTGAAGCAGCGAACAATCAAGACCGTTGTCAAAACCGTGGGAATCGGGCTCCATTCCGGCCGCAAGGTCGAATTGACCCTGCGTCCCGCGCCCATTGGCACGGGCGTCGTGTTTTCGCGGATCGACCTGCCCGAGCCGGTCGATATCCCCGCGTCGGCAATGGCGATCGGCGACACCCGTCTCGCGTCCGTGTTGCAGAAGGACGGCGCGCGCGTGTCCACCATCGAGCACTTGATGTCGGCGTGCGCGGGCCTCGGTATCGACAACCTGTATGTCGATGTAACCGCCGAGGAAATCCCGATCATGGACGGCAGCGCGGCTTCTTTCGTGTTTCTGATCCAGTCGGCAGGTATCGAGGAACAGAACGCGGCGAAGAAATTCATCAAGGTGACGAAACCGGTGGAAGTACGCGAAGGCGATAAATTCGCGCGGCTCGAACCGTATTTCGGTTTTAAGCTGAGCTTTACCATCGATTTTCGTCATCCGGCCGTCGATAAAACCGGCCAGGCGCTGGAAGTGGATTTTGCGACCACGTCGTATGTGCGTGAAATCGCCCGTGCGCGCACGTTCGGTTTTGCGCACGAAGTCGAAATGATGCGTGAACTGGGCCTGGCGCGCGGCGGCAGCATGGACAACGCGATCGTGCTGGACGAATACCGCATCCTGAACAACGACGGCCTGCGTTACGACGACGAATTCGTGAAGCACAAGATGCTCGACGCGATCGGCGATCTATACGTGGTCGGCCATCCGTTGCTGGCGTCGTACAAGGCGTACAAGGGCGGCCACGCGATGAACAACATGCTGCTGCGCGAATTGCTCGCGAACGAAGACGCTTATGAAATCGTCACGTTCGAGGACACGCAGAAGGCGCCGCGCGGTTTCGGATTCGATACGCAAACGGCTTTCGCCTGATATTTGGCGGGCAGTGAACGGTGAGATGAGCGGCAGCGTAAGCGCCGCTCATTTTTTTTGCGCGCGTCCCTGGTGGCGCGACGCCATGCGTGCGAGCGCCTCCTGCAGCGGCGAGGGCTCGAGCGTCTCGGCCAGCTCGCGCAGCGCCGACGCGCCCACCGGCGACATGCGCGCCTGTTTCGGCGGCGCGGGTTCCTTCATCGGCTGAGGGCGCACGCGGATTTTGAGCGCGTTGACGGCCCAGCCGCGCTGCTGAAGATCCGAGAGCAGACGCGGTTCCAGATGCCGCAAGCGCGCCGCGAGCGCATTATGAGCGGCGAAGAGCGCGAGCACGCCATCCTTGATGAATCCCGGCTCCACGTTCGACGCCAGATAATCCGGCAAAAGCGCGCTCAGATCGCGCTGCAACGAAGCCACCTGCTCGACGCCCGCACGCAGCGCGCGAAAGGCATCGGTGCGGTCGAGCACGTCGGCGACGGCTTGCGGCCGGCGCGGATCGAATCGCGATCTTGAATTTGTAGAAAAGCGGCTCATTTTTGATTAGGCGAACGCCCGATGAAACGGTTCGATTGTACGCGAGGCAAGCCATTGCCGATGTGCGCGGCTTCTTTCGAGGCCGCCCGCGCGGCAGCTTTCAACCCGTTGACTGTCGCGTCGCGCCGACGCCCGCGCGGGCACGCCCACGCAAAGTCTGACAAACTCGCGTGCTAAAATTCCCGATTCGAATTTCACCTTATGGACTTAAGTCGCCGAGGTTCTCCGAGCCCGGACGCAGCTTGCTGCTGTTTCCGTCCGAAGCCGCGACGCAGACACTGATCCGATGACGACCGGTTTCCTTCAGAAGATTTTTGGCAGTCGCAATCAGCGGCTGGTCAAGCAGTATCAAAAGACCGTTGCGGCGATCAATGCCCTCGAGCCGACCGTCGAGAAATATTCGGACGACCAGCTGCGCGCGAAGACCGATGAATTCCGCCAGCGCGTCGCGGGCGGCGAATCGCTCGACGTGATCCTGCCCGAGGCGTTCGCTGTCTGTCGCGAGGCGAGCAAGCGCGTCCTGAAGATGCGCCATTTCGACGTCCAGCTCATCGGCGGCATGGTCCTGCACTACGGCAAGATCGCCGAAATGCGCACCGGCGAGGGCAAGACGCTCGTCGCGACGCTCGCGGCGTATCTGAATGCGCTGTCGGGCCGCGGCGTGCACGTCGTGACGGTGAACGATTACCTCGCCCAGCGCGACGCCGAATGGATGGCGCGCCTCTACAACTTCCTCGGGCTCTCGTGCGGCGTGAATCTGTCGCAGATGGAGCACTCGCAGAAGCAGGAAGCGTACGCGGCGGACATCACGTACGGCACCAACAACGAGTTCGGCTTCGACTATCTGCGCGACAACATGGTCTACGAGACCAACGCGCGCGTGCAGCGGCCGCTCAATTTCGCGATCGTCGACGAAGTGGACTCGATCCTCATCGACGAGGCGCGCACGCCGCTCATCATCTCCGGTCAGGCGGAAGATCACACGGATCTCTACGTCCGCATGAATGCGCTGCCGCCGCTGCTCGAACAGCAGATCGGCGAGGAGAAAGCGGACGGCACCGGCGTCGAGAAGCCCGGCGACTACACGCTCGATGAAAAAGCGCGTCAGGTATTCCTCACGGAATCGGGGCACGAAAAGGCCGAGCGTCTGCTCGCCGAGTGGGGCCTGATCGGCGAGGGCGAAAGCCTTTACGCGCCGCAGAACATCACGCTGATGCACCACATCTATGCCGCACTGCGCGCGCATACGCTCTTCCTGCGCGACCAGCATTACGTGGTGCAGAACGGCGAAGTCGTGATCGTCGACGAATTCACGGGCCGCATGATGACCGGCCGCCGCTGGTCCGATGGCCTGCATCAGGCCGTCGAAGCGAAGGAACACGTCCAGATTCAGGCCGAGAACCAGACGCTCGCGTCCATCACGCTGCAGAACTACTTCCGCATGTACGCGAAGCTGTCCGGCATGACCGGCACCGCGGACACGGAAGCGTACGAATTCCAGGAAATCTACGGCCTCGAAACGGTCGTGATTCCGACGAACCGTCCGCCGAAGCGCGTCGACAAGCAGGATCAGATCTACAAGACGTCGAAGGAACGTTACGACGCCGTGATTCGCGACATCCGCGATTGCGTCGAGCGCGGGCAGCCGACGCTCGTCGGCACCACGTCGATCGAAGCGTCGGAGTTGCTGTCGGGTCTGCTGAGTCAGGCGGGCGTGCGGCACGAAGTGCTCAACGCGAAGCAGCACGCGCGCGAAGCGGCGATCGTCGCGGAAGCGGGCCGTCCGGGCGTCGTCACCATCGCGACGAACATGGCCGGCCGCGGCACGGACATCGTGCTCGGCGGCAACGTCGAGAAGCAGGCGTCGTTCATCGAGGCGGATCTGTCGATTCCCGAGAGCGAGAAGGCCGCGCGCATCCAGAAGCTGCACGACGAATGGCAGACGCTGCACGATCACGTGAAGGCCGCGGGCGGTCTGCACATCATCGGCACGGAACGTCACGAGTCGCGCCGTATCGACAACCAGCTGCGCGGCCGTGCGGGCCGTCAGGGCGATCCGGGCTCGTCGCGCTTCTATCTTTCGCTGGATGATCCGCTCTTGCGCATTTTCGCGGGCGACCGCGTGCGCGCGATCATGGATCGCCTGAAGATGCCGGAAGGCGAGCCGATCGAAGCCGGCATGGTCACGCGCTCGATCGAAGGCGCGCAGCGCAAGGTCGAAGCGCGCAACTTCGACATCCGCAAGCAACTGCTCGAATACGACGACGTCTCCAACGATCAGCGCAAGGTGATCTACCAGCAGCGCAACGAATTGCTCGAAGCGAACGACGTGCAGGAAACCATCGCCGCGATGCGTCAGAGCGTGGTCGGCGACGTGGTGCGCACGTTCATTCCGGCGGGCAGCATCGAAGAGCAGTGGGAAGCGCCGGAGCTGGAAGAAGTGCTGCGCAACGACTGGTCGCTCGATCTCGCCGTTCAGGAGATGATCAACGAGTCGAACTCGATCGACGCCGAAGAGATCTGCGAAGCCGTGCTCGCCGCCGCCGACGAAGCGTACGAAGCGAAGGTCGCCATGGTGGGCCGCGAATCGTTCAGCGCGTTCGAGCGTTCGATCATGCTGCAGACGCTCGACAGCCGCTGGCGCGAGCATCTCGCCGCGCTCGATCATTTGCGTCAGGGCATCCATCTGCGCGGCTATGCGCAGAAGAACCCGAAGCAGGAATACAAGCGCGAGGCGTTCGAACTCTTCGCCGCGATGCTCGACGCCGTGAAGCAGGAAGTGACGCGCGTCGTGATGAACGTGCAGATCCAGTCGCCCGAGCAACTCGAAGAGGCCGCCGAGCAGTACGAAGAGATGGGCAGCCATCTCGAGAACGTGTCGTTCACGCACGCGGACTTCAACGCGCCGGCTGCGGAACCGACGCCGGCCGCGTCGGCCGCGAGCGCCACCGCGCAGATGGTCAGCCAGGCGATGGCCGGCGGCGACGACATCAGCGTCGCGACGCATCCGTCGGACGATGTGCCGAAGGTCGGCCGCAACGACCCGTGCCCGTGCGGCAGTGGCAAGAAGTACAAAAACTGTCACGGCAAGCTGGCTTGATCGGCTGCTGACCAGACCCAAGCGACGCAGCGATGCGTCGTTTGTCTTTGCAGGTTCCCTTATTCGCGGCGCCGATTTCGCTCAGCCGAACGGCGTCAGTCTTTCAAAGCGTGCCGGTTCGATGAGCCGGCGCGCGCCACCAACAGCCGAGACGCGAACATGGCCGTCAACTTCCCCTCGATCGATCCCGCAACGCTTCATCCCGTCGCCGGCGTCACGCTAGGCTGGGCCGAGGCGAATATCCGCAAGCCCAATCGCAAGGACGTGCTTGTCATTCGCGTCGACGAAGGCGCGAGCGTAGCGGGCGTGTTCACGCAGAACCGCTTCTGCGCCGCGCCCGTCATCGTGTGCCGCGAACATCTTGCGGCGGTGAGCAAAGGCGGCAAGGGCATTCGCGCGCTCGTCGTGAACACCGGCAATGCGAACGCGGGCACCGGCGAGCCGGGCATGGTGATCGCGCGTGAGACCTGCGCGGAACTCGCGCGCCTCGCGGGCCTCGACGCTCAACAGATCCTGCCGTTCTCGACCGGCGTGATTCTGGAACCGCTGCCGATCGACCGCCTGAAGACGGGCCTGCCGGCGGCGCTCGCGAATCAGAAGGCCGCACACTGGTTCGACGCGGCGCAAGCCATCATGACGACGGACACGCTGCCGAAGGCCGCGTCGCGTCAGGTGACGATCGATGGTCACGTCGTCACGTTGTCGGGCATCAGCAAGGGCGCGGGCATGATCAAGCCGAACATGGCGACCATGCTCGGCTTCCTCGCCTTCGATGCGGCCGTTGCGCAGCCCGTCCTCGACGAACTCGTGAAGCACGTCGCGGATCGTTCGTTCAACTGCATCACGATCGATGGCGATACGTCGACCAACGATTCGTTCATCCTGATCGCGTCGGGCAAGTCGTCGCTGCCCGCGATCACGTCGACGGATTCGTCCGCGTACGCCGCATTGCGCGACGCGGTGACGGAAGTGGCGCAGGAACTCGCGCAACTGATCGTGCGCGACGGCGAAGGCGCGACCAAGTTCATGACGGTCACGGTCGAAGGCGGCAAGGACGCGGCGGAATGCCGCCAGATCGCCTATGCGATCGGCCATTCGCCCCTGGTGAAGACGGCGTTCTACGCGTCGGACCCGAACCTCGGCCGCATTCTCGCGGCGATCGGCTATGCGGGCGTGACGGATCTCGATGTCGGCAAGATCGATCTTTATCTCGATGACGTCCTCGTCGCGAAAGCAGGCGGGCGCAATCCCGCGTACAAGGAAGAAGACGGCCAGCGCGTGATGAAGAAGAGCGAGATCCTGATTCGCGTGCTGCTCGGACGCGGCAACGCGCAAGCGACCGTCTGGACCTGCGACCTCTCGCACGACTACGTGAGCATCAACGCAGATTACCGTTCCTGAAGAAGCGGCGCGCATCGATACGAACATGGACAAACTCGAACAATTTCTCACGCGCGCCGAGGCGGTCCTCGCGCGCATCGAAGGCATGTTGCCGCCCGCGGCGCCCGATATCGACTGGGCATCCGCAGTGGCGTTTCGCTGGCGCAAGCGTCAGGGGCGTGGCTTTTTGCAGCCCGTGCCGGCCATCTCGCAGATTTCGCTCGATGACCTTCAGAACATCGATCGTCAGAAGGGCCTGATTCAGCAGAACACGCAGCAATTCGTGAAAAAGCTGCCCGCGAACAACGTACTGCTGACAGGCGCACGCGGTACGGGCAAGTCTTCGCTGATCAAGGCGTGCCTGAACGCGTATGCGAAGGATGGCCTTCGCCTCATCGAAGTCGACAAGGACGATCTGCACGATCTCGGCGATATCGTCGATCTGATCTCGGCGCGGCCTGAGCGTTTCATCGTCTTCTGCGACGATCTTTCGTTCGAGGAAGGCGAGTCGGGCTACAAGGCGCTGAAGGTCGCGCTCGATGGTTCGGTGGCCGCGCAATCGGACAACGTGGTGATCTACGCGACGTCGAACCGCCGTCACCTGTTGCCCGAATACATGAGCGACAACGAGACGTACAAGCACACGTCCGACGGCGAGATTCATCCCGGCGAAGTGGTCGAGGAGAAGATTTCGCTGTCCGAGCGCTTCGGTCTGTGGGTCAGTTTCTATCCGTTCAAGCAGGACGACTATCTGTCGATCGTCGGACATTGGCTGAAGCATTTCGGCTGCGACGCGACCGAGATCGAAAACGCGCGCGGCGATGCGCTCGTCTGGGCGCTCGAACGCGGCTCGCGCTCGGGGCGCGTGGCGTGGCAATTCGCGCGCGACTGGTCGGGACGCAAGCAATGAGCGGTTCTCAGACCGATATCGCGCCCGATGGCCGCAAGGTGACGGAAGTGGCCGTCGGCGTGATGGTGCAGCAGGACGGACGCTATCTCCTCGCGCAGCGGCCCGAGGGCAAACCGTATGAAGGTTACTGGGAGTTTCCCGGCGGCAAGCTCGAAGCGGGCGAGAGCATCGAGGCGGCGCTCGGGCGCGAGTTGCACGAAGAACTGGGCATCGACGTCACCGCGTGTCAGCTCTGGCGCACGCTCGAGCACGATTATCCGCACGCGTACGTGCGTCTTTTTTTCTGCAAGGTGACGGACTGGAAGGGCACGCCGCGCGGGCGCGAAGGTCAGGCGATCGCCTGGCAGACGCTGCCCGTCGAGGTGGCGCCGCTACTTCCCGCGGCCATTCCGATTCTCGAATGGCTCGAAGAGGAAGAACGCGAGTAAAGGTCGGCTAACGCTCAGTTCAGGCCGCCGTGCGTATCGTCGTCCGGTGGCGTTTCCTGCGAATTGCCCGAGATTTTGTACTTTTCGGCTGCCCACGCGCCGAGATCGATCTGCTTGCAGCGCTCGGAGCAGAAGGGACGAAAGCGGTTTTCCGGAACCCAGCGGACTTCCTTGCCGCAGGTCGGACATTTGACGACAGTGGTCATGACGGTAAAACGTGACGGATCACGCCGGCCTGGATCAACATCGAATCCATATGGGGCCGGCTGACTCGATTCAAAGGCTGCAAAGCGTCAGATGAAAGGGCACGTCGACATCGACGGCGCGCGGCTTGAGATCGCCGTCCTGCACCGTGAATCGCACCCACAGCATGTACTTGTTCGCGCTCGCTTCAGGAATCACGCGCGTGTCGGGTGAAACGCGGACCTGCATCAACTGATAGGTGCGCCCGGACAGCATCTGTTGATAACTGCCCTGCATGGCCATTACTTTCGATGCCTGGCCCGATTCGCGCGCAAGCCGCAGCACGATGGTCGCGGCGTCGCGCAGCGCGAGCATCGGCGTGACCCACTTCGCGATGTCCTGACGCCGTTCCTCCACCGGCAACTGCTGCCAGGCGTAGTACGACGGCAGATCGAACTTGCACGTTCCGCCTGGAATGATCGTGCGGCTGCGGATGCTCGCGAGCCATTCGTTGTCGGCGAGATGCTGGCCGGTCTTGCCGTGCATCTCGGTTAGCCCCGCGAGCGTCTGCTCGATTTCGCCGAGCACGGCTTCGAGCGCTTCCTGCTCGATGCCCGGATTGCCGCGAAACGGCGCGAGCGTCTGCCGCTGCCGTTCCAGTTCCTTCATGAGGTCGGCCTTGAGGTCCGTGCGGCCGGCGACTTCGGCGATCTCGAAGAGCGTCGTGAGCGCGACATGATGTTCTCGCGCGTCTTCCTGAGTCAGAAAGAACGTGAAGCGCTCGAACAGGTCTTCGAGGCGCAGCAGCGTCCGGATTCGCTCGTTGAAGGGATACTCGTAAAGGATCAAGCGCGCTCCCCTCGGCGTGGGTCGGTTGCTTCCGTGAGCGGAAGTGAGCACATTCTAATGCCGCATCCTCACCCTAGCAAATCGCGGCATATTCGCGCGCCAAACTGCGTGTTTACACGCGAAATCGGGAACTTTTCGGGGATTTCGCTAACTCAGGCGACCACGCTTTTTACGCGGATGCAAGCGAGAGATAGCGCGCATGCAGTGCATCGACTTGCTGCGCGAGTGTGTCGAGCGTGGCCGTTTCGTCGTTGACGACGATGTCGTCGGCCGCAGCGAGACGCGCCTCGCGCGACGCCTGTTTCGCGATGATCGCGAGCACCTGTTCGCGCGTGAAGCCATTGCGACGCATGACGCGCGCGATCTGCGTCTCGACGGGACAATCCACCACGAGCACGCGCGACACGCGGCTCGCCCATTCGCCCGACTCGACGAGCAGCGGCACGACGACGATGTGATACGCGCCTGGCGCAGCATGCCGCTGCCGTTCCGTTTCCGCGCGAATCAGCGGATGCACGATGCCTTCGAGGCGCGTCTTCGCGGTGTCATCGGAGAAGACGAGCGCGCGCATCTTCGCGCGATCGAGCGAGCCGTCCGCCGCGATGAAATCGTCGCCGAATTCGCTCGCGATGAGCGGCATAGCGACGCCACCCGGCGCCGTGATTCGATGCGCGATCAGATCCGTGTCGATCAGCTGCACGCCGCGCGCGGCGAACAAGTCCGCGACCGTGCTCTTGCCGCTGCCGATGCCGCCGGTGAGGCCAATGCTGAACATGCGTTGCGCTCCTTCGATCATCCGAACAATGCATAGAGCGGCGTGCCGGCGAACAGCGTGATCGCTCCGCCCGCCGCGAGAAACGGCCCGAACGGCAAGGGCTCTTCGAAACGCATGCGCTTGCGCCACGTCGCGACGATTCCGAACGCCGCGCCTGCTACGGCCGCGATCAGCACAACCTGCGCGAGAGGTCCCCAGCCGAGCCACGCGCCGATTGCCGCGAGCAGCTTGAAATCGCCGTATCCCATGCCTTCGACGCCACGCACGAGCTTGAAGAGCCAGTACACGCACCACAGGAAAAGATAGCCCGCGATCGCGCCGGTCACGGCATCGTGAAGCGTCGCGAATCCGCCTTCGCCGAAATTCACGATGAGGCCGGCCCACAGCAGCGGAAGCGTCAGCACATCGGGAAGATAGCGCGTGTCGTAGTCGATGAGGCCGGCCGCAAGCAAGGTCGCGCACAGGCCGAACGCAGCCACGGCGCTCCACGCGGGACCGTAGGCGTAGAGCGAAAGCGCCGCGAGCGCGCCGGTCGTGAGTTCGATCAGCGGATAGCGCGGGCTCACGCGCGCGCCGCACGCCGAGCAGCGGCCGCGCAGCGCGAGATAGCTGATGACAGGAATGTTTTCCCACGCGCGCAGCACATGCTTGCAATGCGGGCACGCGCTGCGCGGCACGGCGAGATTGAAGCGCTCGGGATAGGAATCGGCCGCCGCCTTCGGGTTATCGGGCATGGCTGCTTCGACTTCCGCGCGCCACGCACGTTCGAGCATGATCGGCAGACGATGCACGACGACGCTGAGAAAACTGCCGATCACGAGGCCGAACACGACGGCGAACCCGTACTGCGCGGCGACGGGAAGCGCGGCGAATGCCTCTGCATAGCGGCTCGCGAAGTGCGCGGCGGTCGGATCGAACGAAGGCTGCATGATGAACGAACGGTTGCTTTGGCCCGCGATGCTACACCACGTTGCCGAGCTGAATGATAGGAAGATACATCGCGATGACAAGTCCGCCCACGAGCGCGCCCAGCACCGCGATGACGATCGGCTCGCACAGGCTGGCGAAAGCGCCGATGCGCTCGTCGACCTGCCGGTCGGCAAGCGTCGCGAGATCGAGCAGCATCGCATCCAGCGAGCCCGATTCCTCCGCGACCGCGATCGGCTGCACCACGTCTTGCGGAAAGCATCCGGTGGCGCGCATCGCGGCGGCGAGGCGCTCGCCGTTGCGCAGGCGCGCGGCGATATCGACGGTCGCGCGATCGAACAGGCGATTTCCGGTGGCATGCGTGAGCGAATCGAAGGCATCGGAGAGCGGCGTGCCGGCGGCGAGCAGCGTGCCGAGCGCGCGGCTCCATCGGGCGACGGCGAGCGAGCGCAGCAGCTTGCCGGCGAGCGGCAAGCGTAGCGCGGCGCGATCGGCCGCTTCGCGCGCGTCTGGTGAGCGCTTCATCCAGTTCGACACGACGATGACCGCGCACGCACACACCATGGCGAACGGAACGCCCACGCGCGCGACGCCATCCGAAAGCGCGAGCACGAAGCGCGTCGGAGCGGGCAACGCGGCGCCGAAGCCGTCGAAGATCGTCTTGAAGGTCGGCACGACGCCAATCAGCAAGCCCGCCGTGATCGCGAGCGACAACAGCAGCACCATGACCGGATAGGTGAGGGCGGCGCCTAGTCTGGCACGTTGCGCTGCGGCGCGCTCGCGATCGTCGGCGAGACGGGCGAGCACGGCGGGCAGGGCGCCCGCCACTTCGCCGACCGACACCAACTGACAGTACAGCGCACCGAATGCCGCGGGATGCTGCGCAAGCGCCGTCGAAAACGGCACGCCGCGCGTGATATCGCGGGCGAGCGTGCGTACGATGCGCGGCAATCCGCCGCCGGTCGCGCTGCCTCCCAGCAATTCGAGCGCGCCGGCGAGCGGCAAGCCAGCGCGCAACAGGCCGGCGAGCTGTCGCGTGAAGACCGTGATTTCAGCCGCCTTCGCTTTGGGCGGCGGCGCGGCGCCGAGCATTTCGAGCCCGACGACGATGACACCTTCGCGCCGCAGCGAAGCGCGTGCGGACAGCGCATCGGCGGCGACGATCTTGCCGTGCCGCTCTTTGCCTTCGGCATCCATGCCACGCCACGCGAAGCGCATTTCAAGGGCGGTGCTCGTCATTCGACCTCCGTCGCTTCGGCGGCCTCGGCGACGCTCGTCACGCCCTCGCGCACGCGTGCGAACGCCGCGTCGCGTAATGCCGGCATGCCCTGCATCTGCGCCGCGCGCGCGACCGCGTGCGTGGCCGAGCGGGAGACGATGAGTTCGCGTATCTCATCCGACACCGGCATCAACTGATGCACGCCGACGCGCCCGCGATACCCGATTCCATGACACGCCGGACAGCCGCGAGGCTCGAACGGATGAAATCCGTCGGCGAGCGGCAGGGACGAACGCGCGAGGCAGCGCTCGCATAGCTTCCGCACGAGCCGCTGCGCGGTGACGAGCCTGAGCGCCGACGCGAGGTTATAAGGCGCCACGCCGATATTGATGAGCCGCGCGATCGCGGCGGGCGCATCGTTCGTGTGGAGCGTCGAAAGCACGAGATGGCCGGTCTGAGCCGCCTTCACGGCGACATCGGCGGTTTCGGCGTCGCGAATCTCACCGACCATGATGACGTCCGGGTCCTGCCGCATGAACGCGCGCAGCGCCACGGCGAACGTCAGCCCGGCCTTTTCGCGCACGCTCACCTGGTTGATGCCGGCGAGCTGGATCTCGACCGGATCTTCAACCGAGCACACGTTGCGTGCCTCGGCGTTGAGCATCTGCAGGAAGCAATAGAGCGACAGCGTTTTGCCGCTGCCGGTAGGACCGGTCACGAGCACGAGGCCGTGCGGCGCGCGTATCGCCGATTCGACCGTGCGGCCCTGCGCATCATCGAGGCCGAGCGCGGCGAGCGACAGATCGGGCGGCAGCGCGTCGAGCCGCCGCAGCACGAGTTTTTCGCCGAAGAGCGTGGGCAGCGAATTCACACGATAGTCGCCGGTCCGCCCGCCCGGCAGATTCAGACGCAACCGGCCATCCTGCGGCACGCGCCGCTCGGCGATATCCATGCGCGCGAGCACCTTGATGCGCGTGACGAACGGGTCACGCAAATGCGGCGGCGGGCGCTTCAGCACGTGCAGCGCGCCATCGACGCGCAGCCGGATGCGCCAGTCATGCTCGGACGGCTCGACGTGAATGTCGGACGCGCCGCGCTCGGCGGCTTCGCGCAAGGTTTCGGTGAGCAGCGAGACGGCGGGCGTCTCGTGATCGGCGGAGGAATCGCGCGCGGCCTCGGCGCTGCGGGCCGGGCGCGTGAGGGTCTCGAAAGTGTCGCGGGAAGGGGAAATCATGGGCGTCGGGCCTTCGGAGTCGAGATGATCCGATCATCCCGCCCGCGGCCGTGGGCGCCCAGTCGTCCGAATGGCTAACGCAGCGCGTGTTTGGCGGGGCCCGCCGGACGGAAGATTTTGACGGTGCGGATCGCCTGATCGTCGCTGCGCATGACTTCGACAGTGACGTCCGCGATGCGCACGGACACATCGCCGTCGGGAATGTCTTCGAGCGTTTCGAGAATCAGGCCGTTGAGCGTCTTCGGGCCGTCCGTCGGCAGCGTCAGATGCAGCCAGCGGTTCAGTTCGCGCAGCGGCATGCTGCCCGCCACGATGCACTCGCCGTTCTCGTCCCAGCCGCTGCGCGTGCCGGTGCCGCGCGGGATCGTCGTCGTGAACTCGCCGATCAGTTCCTCGATGATGTCCTCGGGCGTGACAAGGCCTTGCAGCTCGCCGTACTCGTCGACGACGATCGCAATACGGTGACCGCTCTCCTGGAAGTACTGCAGTTGCTGGAACACAGGCGTGCCGGTTGGCACGAAGTACGGCTCGGCGAGCAGTTCGCGCAGCGTCTCTCGCTCGAGCTCCTGGTTATGCAGCGCCGACAGCGTCTTGCGCACGTGCAGGATGCCCATTACGCGATCGATATCGCCCTGATAGACGACGAGCTTGTTGTGATAGCACGTCTCGAGCTGATGCAGGATCTGCTCGAAAGGCGCTTCGAAGTCGAGCGCTTCGATGCGCCGCCGCGGAATCATCACGTCATCGACGGTGATGTTCTCCAGATCGAACAGATTGAGCAGGATGCTGCGGTGCTTGGTCGGCATGAAGCTGCCGGTTTCGAGCACGATGGTGCGTAGTTCTTCCGGCGAAATGCGCTGATCGCGCTTGTTTTTCGTGTTGATGTGCAGCGCGGCCAGAATCGCGTTGGCGAACAGATTGACGAACCAGATCAGCGGCCGCGCGATGCGCATGAGCGGTGCGAGCACGAGGCTCGCGGGCAGCGCCACTTTCTCCGGATACGTCGCGCCGACGATCTTCGGCGCGATCTCCGCGAACACGATGATCAGAAACGCGATGACGCCCGTCGTGATGGACAGGACGAGGTTGTTATGCCCGAACGTGTGCAGCGCGATCGACGTGGTGAGCACCGGGATGATCGTGTTGATCAGGTTGTTGCCGATCAGGATCACGGAAAGCAACTGGTCGGTCTTCGCGAGCAGGCCTTGCGTCGTGCGCGCGCGGAGCGATCCCTGGCTCGCCAGATATTTCAGCCGATGGCGATTGAGCGCCATCATCGACGTTTCGGAGATCGAGAAAAAGCCGGAAAGGATGAGAAGCAGAAAAATGGCGCAAATTTGCGCCCATAAGGGAAGGTTGTCCACGCGATGATCGAGTAGGGGCGAAGATGGGAGGCAATATAGCAGACGGGCCGGCAAGCTCGCCCTTGGCCTTTCGGCCAGCGTACGCGCTTTCGTTCGCCGGAAATAAAAAACCCGCATGGCGGACCATGCGGGTTTTTCTAATTCTGGTCGGGGTGAGAGGATTCGAACCTCCGGCCTCTACGTCCCGAACGTAGCGCTCTACCAGGCTAAGCTACACCCCGAATTGATACTGCTGTACTACTTGGACTCTTCCGCCGCTTCAGTCTCGTTCAAGACTGCCGTGACGTCGAGTAAGAACATAATTCTAGCAGGCTCTCTTTGTATATGGAAGAGGGAAATGAAGAAATTGCATTCGCCGCCGCCTGAGCCTCTTTGCGCGCGCATTCGATCGTGTGATCGAGCGCGCCGGACGTGGTGATAGCGTGGAAGATCGTCTCGAAGCGATCCGTGCCGCCCTGTTCGATGGCTTCACGCGCGAGCGCCGCCTGTTCCGGCGTGCCGTGCTCCATCAGATAGATGAGCGGCAGCGTGGGCTTGCCTTCGCGTAGGTCGTCGCCGGCGTTCTTGCCCATCGATTCGGGTGTGCCCGTGTAGTCGAGCCAGTCGTCCATGATCTGGAACGCCGTGCCGATGCGCCGGCCGAATTCCGCCGCCGCCGCTTCGGTGCGCGCATCGGCGCCCGAGAGCACCGCGCCCAGCTGCGCGGCCGCTTCGAACAGCTTCGCCGTCTTATAGCGGATCACCTGCATGTAGCGCGCTTCGTCGACGTCCGGGTCGTGCATGTTGAGAAGCTGCAGCACTTCGCCTTCGGAGATGATGTTGGTCGCGACGGAGAGAATCTCCATCACGCGCATCTTGCCGACGCTCACCATCATTTCGAACGAGCGCGAATACAGGAAGTCGCCGACCAGCACGCTCGCCGCGTTGCCGAAGAGCGCATTGGCGGTCTTGCGGCCGCGGCGCAGGTCGGACTCGTCGACGACGTCGTCGTGCAGCAGCGTCGCCGTGTGGATGAACTCCACGACGGCGGCAAGCTCGTGGCGATATCCGGTCGTGTCGCCCAGTGCGCCCGAAACGAGCAGCAGCAGCGCCGGACGCAGCCGCTTGCCGCCCGCGCCGATGATGTATTCCGAAATCTGGTTGATCAGCATCACTTCTGATGCCAGGCGCTGCCGAATGACGCGATTGACCTGCTGCATGTCCTCGGCGATCGGGGCAAGCAGCGCGGCGGCGTTTGGAGAGGAAGTGGCGGTGGACGACATGATCGGCAAAAAGGGTAATCCGGCGGATTATAAGGCGAATCCGACAGACGACGGGGTTCGGCTGTGTCGATTCGCGTGACGTCGGCGGAATTCAGACACGATTCGCGTCCTTTTCGCCGAGGTTCGGATGCGCGGCACAGGTTGGGCCGCCCCGGCGAGGTAGGCGGCACCGCACTTTGACGTCGAGCGTAACTCTATGTATAATCGCGTGTTTTCCCCGCGTGGTGCGTGGGAAATATTGAAGTTTCCCGCGCGAGCGGGAAAGAATTCTGAGTGAGGTTCTCAATGTACGCGGTCATAAAAACCGGCGGCAAGCAGTATAAGGTTGCCGTTGGCGAAAAATTGAAAGTAGAACAGATACCGGCAGACATTGACGCTGAAATCACGCTCGACCAGGTTCTCGCAGTGGGCGAAGGCGAATCGATTAAGTTCGGTACGCCGCTGGTCAGTGGGGCTTCCGTCAAGGCTACCGTCGTGTCCCAGGGTCGTCACGCCAAAGTGACCATCTTCAAGATGCGTCGCCGGAAGCACTACCAAAAGCACGCTGGCCATCGCCAGAACTACACCGAACTGCGCATCGACGCGATCAACGCGTAAGCGCACCGGTAAGGAGCTAAGCAAATGGCACACAAAAAAGCAGGCGGGTCTTCCCGCAACGGCCGCGACTCCGAGTCGAAACGCCTCGGCGTGAAGGTGTACGGCGGCCAGGCAATCAACGCAGGCGGCATCATCGTTCGCCAGCGCGGCACGCGCATGCACCCGGGTGAGAATGTCGGCATCGGCAAGGATCACACGCTGTTCGCGCTGGCCGACGGCCACGTCAAGTTCGTGACCAAGGGCGCTGCGAAGAAGCACACGGTCGTCGTTGTCCCGGCAGCGTAAATTTTACGCACGGGCTTCAGGACCGAAAAAATGGCCCCGCGAAGTTCGCGGGGCCATTTTCATTTGGTGCGCTTAAAAGGCGCATCGGACGAATTCAAGGATATCGGTGACTGGCATCGTCAGGTCACGGCAAAATAGCTGGAATACACGGGACGGAGCAACGCATGAAGTTCATTGACGAAGCGAGGATCGAAGTCATCGCCGGCGACGGAGGAGATGGCAGCGCGTCGATGCGCCGCGAAAAGTTCGTCCCGTTCGGCGGGCCGGACGGCGGCGACGGCGGCCGCGGCGGCAGCGTCTACGCGGTCGCGGACCGCAATATCAACACGCTGATCGATTACCGCTTTTCCAAAAAGCACCAGGCGCGCAACGGCGAAAACGGACGCGGCGCGGATTGCTACGGCAAGGGCGGCGACGACATCACGCTGCGCATGCCGGTCGGCACCATCATTGCGGATCAGGAGACGGGCGAGATCATCGCCGACCTGACCGAGCACAATCAGCAAGTGCTGATCGCGAAGGGCGGCGCGGGCGGCCTCGGCAACCTGCATTTCAAGTCGAGCACGAACCGCGCGCCGCGTCAGAAGACCGACGGCAAGCCGGGCGAGCGCCGCATGCTCAAGCTCGAGCTGAAAGTGCTCGCCGATGTCGGTTTGCTCGGCATGCCGAACGCGGGGAAATCCACTTTCATCTCGTCGGTGTCGAACGCGCGGCCGAAGATCGCGGATTATCCGTTCACCACGCTCGCGCCGAATCTCGGCGTGGTGCGCGTCGGGCCGAGCAAGAGCTTCGTGATCGCGGACATTCCCGGCCTGATCGAAGGCGCGGCGGAAGGCGCGGGGCTCGGGCATCGCTTCCTGCGTCACCTGCAGCGCACGGGTGTCCTGCTGCATCTGGTCGATATGGCGCCGTTCGACGAAAACGTCGATCCGGTTGCGGAAGCGACGGCTATCGTCAATGAATTACGCAAGTACGACGAGGCGCTCTACGAGAAGCCGCGCTGGCTCGTGCTGAACAAGCTCGACATGGTGCCGGAAGACGAGCGCGAGGCGCGCATCGCCGATTTCGTCGAGCGCTTCGAATGGGACGGCCCGGTCTTCGAGATTTCTGCATTGACCGGTCAGGGCTGCGAAGCGCTCACGTACGCGATCTACGACTACATCTCGCAGCATTCGGACGCGTCGCGTGCGGCGGAAGCCGAGGATCTCGCGGCCGATGTGCGCTTCCGTGACGATGCAGCCGGCAAGGAACAAGAGTAAGGACGCACCCCACAACACGACTTCCGAGGAGAAAGCGCACGATGCGTTCGGTCATCGCCGCTGCGAAGCGAATCGTAGTGAAAGTAGGGTCCAGCCTCGTCACCAACGACGGGCGCGGTCTCGATCATGCTGCAATCAATCGCTGGGCGTCGCAGATCGCGGCGCTTCGCGAGCAGGGCAAGGAAGTCGTGCTGGTGAGTTCGGGCGCGATAGCGGAAGGCATTCACCGGCTCGGCTGGACCAAGCGTCCGCGTGAAATCGACGAGTTGCAGGCAGCGGCCGCCGTGGGTCAGATGGGCCTCGCGCAGGTTTACGAGAGCAGCTTCGGCGCGCACGGCATCCGCACGGCGCAGATTCTGCTGACGCACGCCGACCTCGCCGATCGCGAACGCTATCTGAACGCGCGCTCGACGTTGCTCACGCTGCTGCGCCTCGGCGCGGTGCCGATCATCAACGAGAACGACACGGTCATCACCGACGAAATCAAGTTCGGCGACAACGACACGCTCGGCGCGCTCGTCGCCAATCTTATCGAAGGCGATGCGCTCGTCATCCTCACCGATCAACGCGGCCTCTTCACCGCCGATCCGCGTAAGGACCCGAACGCGACGCTCGTCGAACAGGCCGATGCCGGCACGCCCGAACTCGAGCAGATGGCGGGCGGCGCCGGCTCGAGCCTCGGGCGCGGCGGCATGTTGACGAAGATTCTCGCGGCGAAGCGCGCGGCGCACAGCGGCGCGAACACGGTGATCGCGAGCGGACGTGAATCCGATGTGCTCACGCGCCTCGCATCCGGCGAGATGATCGGCACGCAACTCATCGCGCGCACGGCTCGCATGGCGGCGCGCAAGCAGTGGATGGCAGATCACCTGCAGGTGCGCGGGCACGTCGTGATCGATGACGGCGCGGTGCGCAAGCTCACGGCAGATGGCAAGAGCCTGCTGCCGATCGGCGTGATCGATGTGAAGGGCGCCTTCGATCGCGGCGAGGTCATTGCCTGCGTCGACGATAAGGGGCAGGAGATCGCGCGCGGCATCACGAACTACAGCAGTTCGGAAGCGCGGCTGATTCATCGGCGGCCGAGTGGCGAGATCGAAACCGTGCTCGGCTATATGCTCGAGCCCGAGCTGATCCATCGCGATAACCTCGTGCTCGTCTGAGCCTTTGTCAGCAAAAAACGAAGCCCGCTGAGCCGCAAGGCCAGCGGGCTTTTTCACGAAGGAAGCCGCTTCAGCGCGAATTGATCACGCTTTGCGTGCGCTTGTACTGGATGTTGTTGACGATCTGCTTGGCCGTGCCGACAGGCAGCTTGCTCGCGCAGAAGTAATCCTGATAGAGCGCGGCCTGATATGCGTTCAGTTCGCCGTTCTCGATGCGCTTGAATTCGAACGCGGAACCCTGGTCCCAGCCGTTCTGGTCGTCGTTGATGCTCGCGTAGCGGCGCCATTCATAGGTATCGCAGCGAATGCCTTCATAGTTGACGTTGCGCGCGCCCGCCGGACTCGTCACGACGACCACATAACGCACGACGCCATCCTTGCCGACCGTGAGCGAGGTCTTGTCGACGGCGAAGCTGAGCGGCGTATTTTGCGAAACGTTGAACGCGAGCAGGTTGGAGGCTTGCGGCAAGGGCGGCAGTGTCTCGATCTTCTCCTCGGTCCAGTTCGGCTTGCGGTCGAGCAGATAGGTGAAGACGCCGTCGTCCTGCGTGGACGGACCTTTGTTGCTGGAACAGCCGGCGAGCACGGCAAGCGCTGCCGCGGATGCCGCGATTACCGCGAGTGAGGCATTCACTTTCAATTGGGTCTTCCCGGAAACATGCGCGCGGGACGCAAGGCGCCCGCCCGGCGGAACAAAGCGAGATGGCACGGCGAGAAGTTCGCCGTGCCATCGATCAGAGTCGTGCTAGTGTCAAAGTGCGCGAAGAAGCGCGGCGATCGGTCGCACGCTCAGTCGAACGATGAGCGTTGCACGATCACGTGCACTTCTTCACTGACCGTGCATTCTGCCTGAACCGCCGCGCCGGAGGCAGTGACAGGAGGTGCTTCGATCGTCATCGTCTGGAGCACGCGCGGATAGCGCGGCCCATGATGCGCGGCTCGCTCGCCGCGTTCGCCGCGGGAGTTGGTTCGCCGCAGGAACCGGGACAGCTCGGTGAGAGCCATTTGATAAACGTCGCGCTTGAACTCGATCACCGCATCCAGCGGCACCCAATACTCGTTCCAGCGCCAGGCATCGAACTCCGGATGGTCCGTCGCACGCAGGCAGATGTCGCAATCGCGGCCTACCATGCGCAGCAGAAACCAGATCTGTTTCTGACCGCGATAGTGTCCGCGCACCTCGCGTTTGATGAACTTATCCGGCACCTCATAACGCAGCCAGTCGCGTGTGCGACCGACAACTTTCACATGCTCCGGTAGCAGGCCGGTTTCTTCGTGTAACTCCCGATACATCGCTTGCACAGGGGTCTCACCGTATTTGATGCCCCCTTGCGGAAACTGCCAGGAATGTTCACGCAGCCGCTTGCCCCAAAACACTTCGTTGCGCGCGTTCAAGAGGATGATGCCGACGTTCGGGCGAAAGCCTTCACGATCCAGCATACAGCCACCTTCAAATCCTTTAAAATTGCTTTGATTATAAACAGTTAACGGACCCCGCGCATCGGTTCGAACCCGTGGCACGAACGCGAATTCGTTCCACGTTTCCCGGGCAGGGCGCAAGACGCTTTGCCAGCGTATCGGGAAGACGGCAAAATCTTCTTCTTGGCCGGGCCTTCGACCGTTTCCGTCGTTCACCTTCGATCCGCCTGCTCCGGCGCCACATCGGCTCCGAAGCGTGCGCCGCTTTTGGAATATTTGAATGAAAGCATCCCGTTTCTTCATCGGCACCCTGAAAGAAGCTCCCGCCGACGCCGAGATCGTCAGCCACAAGCTGATGATGCGCGCCGGCATGATCCGCCGCGTTGCGGGCGGCATCTACGATTACATGCCGATCGGCCTGCGCTCGGTGCGCAAGGTCGAAGCCATCGTGCGTGAAGAGATGAACCGCGCGGGCGCGCTCGAGTTGCTGATGCCCGCCGTGCAGCCCGCTGAACTGTGGCAGGAGTCGGGCCGCTGGGAGCAGTACGGCCCGGAACTGCTGCGCATCAAGGATCGCCATGAGCGCGACTTCGTCGTGGGCCCGACGCACGAGGAAGTCGTGACGGACATCGCGCGCCGCGACATCAAGAGCTATCGCCAGCTGCCGGTGAACTTCTACCAGATTCAAACGAAGTTCCGCGACGAGATCCGTCCGCGCTTCGGCGTGATGCGCGGCCGCGAGTTCATCATGAAGGACGCCTATTCCTTCGATAAGGACCTCGACGGCCTCGCCGAGTCGTATCGCAAGATGTACGAAGCCTACGTGCGCATCTTCACGCGCATCGGCCTGGAGTTCCGCGCGGTCGCGGCGGACAACGGCTCGATCGGCGGCAGCGGTTCGCACGAGTTCCACGTGATCGCCGAGACGGGCGAGGACGATATCGCGTATTGCCCGAGCTCGGACTTCGCGGCGAACGTCGAAGCCGCCGATGCACTGCCGCTCATCGCGCAACGCGCCGCACCCACCGAAGCGCTGAAGAAAACGCCGACGCCCGGCGCCGCGAAGTGCGAGGCCGTCGCGCAGCTTCTGAACATTCCGCTCGAAAAGACCATCAAGTCGATCGTCCTCGCCACCGACAACGAAGGCGCCGAGCCCACGATCTGGCTGCTGATGCTGCGCGGCGATCACTCGCTCAACGACATCAAGACGAACAAGTTGCCGGGCCTGAAGGGCTATCGTTTCGCGACGGAAGCCGAGATCATCGAATGGTTCGGCACGCCGCCGGGCTATCTCGGTCCCATCGACACAAAGAAGCCGGTGCGCGTGATCGCGGACCGCACGGTCGCGAACATGAGCGATTTCGTCGTCGGCACGAACGAGGTCGATTACCACACCACCGGCGTGAACTGGGGCCGCGATCTGCCCGAGCCGGAGGTGGCGGATATCCGCAACGTCGTCGCGGGCGATCCGTCGCCGGACGGCCGTGGCGTGCTCGAAATCTGCCGCGGCATCGAAGTGGGCCACGTGTTCCAGCTCGGCACGAAGTACTCCGAGGCAATGGGCGCGACCTTCCTCGACGAAAACGGCAAGCCCGCGCCGATGCAAATGGGCTGCTACGGCATAGGCGTGACGCGCGTGCTGGGCGCGGCGATCGAACAGAACTTCGATGACAAGGGCATCATCTGGCCGGAAGCCATCGCGCCGTTCGAAGTCGTGATCTGCCCGATGGGCTACGACCGCAGCGACGCCGTGCGCGAGCAGGCCGACAAGCTCTACGCGACGCTGCAGCAAGCTGGCATCGACGTGATCCTCGACGATCGCGGCGAGCGCCCGGGCGTGATGTTCGCGGACTGGGAACTGATCGGCGTGCCGCATCGCATCGTGATCGGCGATCGCGGGCTGAAGGAAGGCAAGCTGGAGTATCAGGGCCGTCGCGACACCGAAGCCACGCTGCTGCCGGTCGATGAAGCGGCTGACGTTGTGGCGGGCAAGGTGCGGGCGGCGCTCGGGAAGTAATGCAGTACAACTTCCTCTCGGCGACGATCCTGCTGCTGCTGATCACCGATCCGCTCGGCAACATCCCGATCTTCATCAACGCGTTGCGCGGCGTCGCGAAGGCGCGGCGCCGCGTCGTCATTCTCCGGGAAGTGGCGATCGCGTTCGGCATTCTGCTGGTGTTCATGCTGGCCGGCGACCGCTTCCTGCGCGCGATGAATCTGACGGATCTGTCGCTGCGTATCGCCGGCGGGATCGTGCTGTTCCTCATCGCGCTGCGGATGATCTTTCCGCATCCCGATGGCGCCATGGGCGGCGATTCCCGCGGCGGCGAACCGCTGATCGTGCCGCTGGCGATTCCGGCGCTGGCCGGACCTTCGGCGCTCGCTACCGTGATGCTGCTGACGTCGCAGGCGCCGGGGAAAATGCTGGAGTGGATCGGCGCGCTGACGGTCACAATGACCGTCTGCGCCGTGGTGCTGATTCTCGCGGAGAGGATTCAGCAGTGGCTCGGCGAGCGCGTGGTGACGGCGTTCGAGCGCTTGATGGGGCTCGTGCTCGTCGCGATTTCGGTCGAGATGATATTGAC
Source organism: Caballeronia sp. 11_S32 (assembly GCF_056930355.1). Taxonomy (NCBI): domain Bacteria; kingdom Pseudomonadati; phylum Pseudomonadota; class Betaproteobacteria; order Burkholderiales; family Burkholderiaceae; genus Caballeronia; species Caballeronia sp. 11_S32. The sequence goes on along the minus strand of NZ_JBXOWH010000003.1, from coordinate 3,020,995 downwards.
CGGCATTCGCACTTTCGTGCATCAGTTGTGAAAAAAGCGGCCTCGGCCGCTTTTTTCATGTCGCATCACAAGGCGAAGTTCACGCCCCTTCGGTCAACGCGCGAATCGTCGGCAAATTCCGCCAGTAACCCTTCGCATCCATGCCGCAGCCGAACACATACCGGTCCGGCACTTCGAATCCACAAAAATCCGGACGCAGCGGCTTCGCCTTCGGGATGATCTTCTCGCACAGCACCGCGGAGAGAAACGTCTTCGCGCCCATCGCCATGATGCGGTCGCGGATTGCGGCCATCGTCTCGCCTTCGTCGAGGATGTCGTCGAGCACGAGCACCACGCGATCCTTCACCGATTCCGCCGGCGCTACGCGCCACTGCATCTCGCTGCCGCCCTTGATGGCGTTGCGATAGCGCGTCAGGTGGATGTAATCGAACTCGAGCGGGAAATCCAGATGCGGCAGCAGCATGCCGGTGAACACGGCCGCGCCTCCCATGACCGAGAGCACGAGCGGGAAGTCGTCTTTCGTCGCCGCCTTGATGGCCGAGGCCATCTTGCCGATCGATGCGTTGACTTCGTCAGCCGTCACGATTTCTTCGGAGTGGCTGAAAATGTGGAGGGCTTCTTCGCGATTCATAAGGGGGAAGCGGGAAAGGCTGACTTCTTAGTGTGGAAAAAAACGGCGGCGTGCGCCATATGATAAACCCGCGTTTCTTCGAGTCGGACGACCGAAGAGAACGCGGGTTCAATAAAAGTGCGGATCAGCGCATGCCGGGCAGCATGCCCTTCATGCCGCGCATCATCTTCTGCAGGTTGCCGCCCTTGAGCTTCTTCATCATCCCGCGCATCTGCTCGTACTGGTTGAGCATGCGGTTCACTTCCTGCACATGCACGCCCGCGCCCGCGGCGATGCGGCGTTTGCGCGCCGCCTTGATGAGTTCGGGCTTCGCGCGCTCGGCGAGCGTCATCGAGTTGATGATGCCTTCCATGCGGCGCATCTGCTTCTCGGCGTTGTTCATGTCCGCGCCTTGCGCGGCCTGCTGGAACTGCGCCGGCAATTTATCCATGAGCGACGAGAGGCCGCCCATCTTCTTCATCTGCGACAACTGCGCCTTGAAGTCGTTCAGATCGAAGTCGCCGCCTTTCTTGACCTTGTCGGCGAGCTTCTGTGCAGCGGCCGTATCGACGCCGCGCTGCGCTTCCTCGACGAGCGCGAGAATATCGCCCATGCCGAGAATCCGGTTCGCCATGCGATCCGGATGGAAGACTTCGAGGCCGTCCAGCTTTTCCGCGACGCCGACGAACTTGATCGGCTTGCCGGTGACGTGGCGCACGGAGAGCGCCGCGCCGCCGCGCGAATCGCCGTCGAGCTTGGTGAGCACGACGCCCGTGAGCGGCAGCGCGTCGTTGAACGCCTTCGCGGTGTTGACGGCGTCCTGACCGAGCATGGCATCGACGACGAAGAGCGTTTCAGCGGGCTTGAGCAGCGTGTGCAACTCGCTGATCTCTTGCATCATCGCTTCGTCGATGCCGAGACGGCCGGCCGTATCGACGATCACGACGTCGTGATAGTGACGCTTCGCCCAGTCGATCGCCGCGCGCGCGATATCGGCCGGTTTCTGATTCGGCTCGGACGGGAAGAAATCCGCGCCGACCTGCTCGGTCACCGTCTGCAACTGACGGATAGCGGCGGGGCGGTACACGTCGACGGAAACGGTGAGCACTTTCTTCTTGCTCTTCTCGCGCAAGAGCTTGGCGAGCTTGCCGGTGGTCGTGGTTTTGCCCGCGCCCTGCAGGCCGGCCATCAGGATCACGGCGGGCGGCGCGACGGCGAGGTCGAGCTCGGCGGCCTTGCCTTCGTAATCGCCGCCGATCACGGCGGTCAGTTCCTTCTGGACGACGCCGACGAGCGCCTGACCCGGCGACAGGCTCGACAGCACTTCCTCGCCGAGCGCCTTTTCCTTCACCTTCGCGATGAACTCGCGCACGACCGGCAGCGCCACGTCCGCTTCGAGCAGCGCGAGGCGCACCTCGCGCAGCATCTCCTGCGTGTTGGCCTCGGTGAGCCGGGCCTCGCCGCGCAGCGTCTTGACGACGCGCGCCATCCGTTGAGTGAGGTTATCGAGCATGGGGAAACGGTAGAGAATGCGGCCCTTTTTCAACGCGACACGACACGCCGCCCCGCGTTGCCGCAAGGGAGAAAACGTCGCGATTCAGGGGCCTAGTGTAAACTTCGAACATGGATATTGTACTGTATGCCCTCACTGCGCTTCTCTACGGCGGACTTGCCGTGGCGGGCTGGCGCGCGCATCGCCACACGGCCGTGGAGCCGGCGCTGGCGGGCGTGCCTTCGGGCATTGCATCGCCGTCGGCGCCGAAAAAGGCGTCCGGGATGGGCGGTACCGGGCGCGCTCTATTATTAATAGCGTTGCTCGTGCACGGCCTGTTGCTGCACACCACAATCTTCCCCCAGAACGCGATGATCTTCGGCTTCGCGTTCGCGCTCTCCGCGATGTTCTGGCTCGGCGCGGGCATCTACTGGATCGAAAGCTTTTTCTTCCCGCTCGACGGCTTGCGCCTGCTTGTGCTGCCGCTCGCGTGCATTGCGTCGCTGTTACCGCTCGTCTTCGGCGGCGTGCGCGTGCTGTCGTACTCCGCCGCGCCGATGTTCAAGCTGCACTTCCTGATCGCGAACGTCGCGTACGGGCTGTTCGCGATCGCCGCGCTGCACGCCGTGCTGATGCTGCTGCTCGAACGCCGTCTGCAACGCATGCGCGGGCTGGCTACGCGTCATACCGGCAACGGCTGGCTTGCGAGCTGGCTCGACACGCTGCCGCCGCTCCTGACGCTCGAAAAGCTGCTGTTCCGCCTGATCGCGGCGGGCTTCGTGCTGCTCACGCTCACGCTGGTGTCGGGCGTCGCGTTCAATGAGCAGTTGCTCAATCGCGCGTTTCAGTTCGATCACAAAACCGTGTTCGCATTTCTCTCCTGGCTCATGTTCGGCGCATTGCTCACCGCGCGCCGCATCTCCGGATGGCGCGGACGCGCCGCATTGCGCTGGGTGCTCGCTTCGTTCGCCGCGCTGTTGCTCGCCTACGTCGGCAGCCGTTTTGTGTTCGAAGTGCTGCTGCATCGCGCGGTCGTCTGAGCGTTCGGGCGCACTTTTATCGGCATTCATTCGATGCGAAATTTCTTCTTCCTCGTCCTCCTCTTCTTTGTGTGCCAATGGCTCCTGAAGAAGCTGCGCCGCGCGAACGAGCGCGCGCAGCAGGGCGAAGCGCAAGCCGGCGCGCGACCCGCTGGCGGCGCGACGGCCGGCGGCGCCAACGGCGCTCACGGCGCGCGCCACGGCAATGGCGCGGCGCACGGCGCGCCGCAACTCGCCGATCCGCTCATCCGCTGCGCGCAATGCGGCGTGCACACGCCGCGCAGCGAATCGATCGTCGTCGCGGGCGAGCGCTTCTGCTGCGCCGATCACGCGCGCCATTTCGCGAGCCGTCCGACCGGACGCGACGCACGATGAACATCGCTTCCAGGCGCGATCCGCATATCGACGCGCAAGGCTGGCTCACGAACGCGACGCGCCTGCCGTCGCCGAACTTCGAGGCGCGTCCGGACAACGCGGTGCCGACGCTCATCGTCGTGCACAACATCAGCCTGCCGCCGGACGACTTCACGACGAACGCCATCGCCGATTTCTTTCTCAACACGCTCGATCACGACGCGCATCCGTACTTCGATCATCTGCGCGGCATGCGCGTGTCGGCGCACTTCGTGATCCGCCGCGGCGGCGAGATTCAGCAGTTCGTCTCCTGCGATGAACGCGCGTGGCACGCGGGCGTCTCGTCGTTCTGCGGACGCGAGCGCTGCAACGATTTTTCCATCGGCATCGAGCTCGAAGGCAGCGACCGCATGCCGTTCGAAGACGCGCAATACGAAGCGCTGAGCGCGCTTACGCGCATTATCGTGAAGCGTTATCCGATCGACGCGCTAGCCGGACATTCCGATATCGCGCCCGGCCGCAAGACCGATCCCGGCCCGCATTTCGACTGGCCGCGTCTGCGTCATGACAGCGCGCTGCCGCCTTCCTTCTTCCCGTTTCAGTCCAACATCTGAGCGCTGCGTAAGGTCTTTCTCGTTGCGGCGCAGCAGCGTCGCGCGCGAGGCCTTGTCGCGCTTTGCGATAGCAAAAGTCAACCCCGCGGCGGCATATCCAAAGCAAATAAAACTTTTTGAGACTGGATGGATGTCCACTATACTTGGTGCCGACAGACGTACTTTGCACTAGATCTTGTGTTGTTGAGGCGGCGCCTGCTCCGACGAGCCGGCGCCGCCCGCTTTCCGGCGTAAGAGAAGTTTGGCTGGCCCGGGGCGATGCGCGAGACGGTTTCTCTTTGCGAGGAGAGAGGCGTCGGGCGCGTCGAGCGCCAGCAAGCAGCACCGTGAAGAAGGCAAGCAAGCAAGCGCGAGTTGCGTCGACCGACACCGCGCGCCAACGCGGGCACCGCATGAGACGCCAAGAACGATGCGGGCCGTAAGCGCCGCGATTCGTGTTTCCAGCCTGCTGCATTCACAGCCCGGCTTTACCGCCAAAACACCGCGCAAGCTTCATGACGATGTCGTGACGCGCGCGGCATAAGTGATAAATCCGCGGACCATCCGCACCATTCGAACACCAGGAGTTTTGCAAATGCAAACCACCGACAACGCCACGACTTCCTTCGAAGGCGCATCCGCACAGCCGATCGGCGGTGCGCAGGCCACGAGCGCCGAGCAGGCGCTCGCGCCCAACACGACGTTTGCCGACTACAAGGTCATCCGTCGCAACGGAAGCGTGGTGTCGTTCGAGCCGACGAAAATCGCCATCGCCGTGACGAAGGCGTTCATCGCCGTGAGCGGCGGCCAGGGCGCGGCATCCGCGCGCGTGCGCGAGCTCGTCGAGCAATTGACGCAAGCGGTCGTGCGCGCGCTCGTGCGCAGCCGTCCGCATGGCGGCACGTTCCATATCGAAGACATTCAGGATCAGGTCGAGCTCGCGCTGATGCGCGGCGGCGAGCACAACGTCGCGCGCGCGTACGTGCTGTATCGCGAGAAGCGCACGCAGCAGCGTTCGCAGGAGCGCACGCAAGCGCAGAACGCGCAGTCGCATGAAGGCGCGATCAACGTGACCGACAACGGCGTCTCGCGCCCGCTCGATCTCGAAGCGCTGAAGGCGCTGATCGTCTCCGCATGCGCGAATCTGGGCGACGCGGTCTCCGCCGAGCCGATCGTCGCGGAAACGGTGAAGAACCTGTACGACGGCGTGCCGATGTCGCAGGTCTACGACTCGGCGATCCTCGCCGCGCGCACGATGATCGAAAAGGATCCGGCATACAGCCAGGTCACCTCGCGCATCCTGCTGCACACGATCCGCCGCGAAATTCTCGAAGGCGAAGTCACGCAAGCCGAGATGGGCGACCGTTACGCCGAATACTTCCCGCTCTTCATCAAGCGCGGCGTCGAAGCCGGCCTGCTCGATGACAAGCTCCAGCAATTCGACCTGAAGCGCCTCGGCGCCGCGCTCGACGCGAACCGCGACCTGCAATTCGGCTACCTCGGCCTGCAGACGCTCTACGACCGCTACTTCCTGCACGTCGAAGGCACGCGCATCGAACTGCCGCAGGCATTCTTCATGCGTGTCGCGATGGGCCTGTCGCTGAACGAGATCGACCGCGAAGCGCGCGCCATCGAGTTCTACAACGTGCTGTCGTCGTTCGACTTCATGTCGTCGACGCCGACGCTCTTCAACTCGGGCACGCATCGCTCGCAGTTGTCGTCGTGCTATCTGACGACCGTTTCCGACGACCTCGACGGCATCTACGAGGCGCTCAAGGAAAACGCGCTGCTCTCGAAGTTCGCGGGCGGCCTGGGCAACGACTGGACGCGCGTGCGCGCGCTCGGTTCGCACATCAAGGGCACGAACGGCAAGTCGCAAGGCGTGGTGCCGTTCCTGAAGGTCGTGAACGACACGGCCGTCGCGGTGAATCAGGGCGGCAAGCGCAAGGGCGCCGTGTGCGCCTACCTGGAGTCATGGCACCTCGACATCGAGGAATTCCTCGAGCTGCGCAAGAACACGGGCGATGACCGTCGCCGCACGCACGACATGAACACGGCGAACTGGATTCCCGACCTGTTCATGAAGCGCGTCGTCGAAGGCGGCGACTGGACGCTGTTCTCGCCGTCGACCTGCCCGGACCTGCACGACCTGTTCGGCGCGGACTTCGAGAAGGCATACGTCGCTTACGAAGAGAAAGCTGCGCGCGGCGAAATCAAGCTGTTCAAGAAGCTGCCGGCGGCGCAACTGTGGCGCAAGATGCTCGGCATGCTGTTCGAGACGGGCCATCCGTGGATCACGTTCAAGGATCCGTGCAATGTGCGTTCGCCGCAGCAGCACGTGGGCGTCGTGCATTCGTCGAACCTGTGCACGGAAATCACGCTGAACACGAGCGAAACGGAAATCGCCGTGTGCAATCTCGGCTCGGTGAACCTCGTCGCGCACATGGTCAAGCAGGCCGACGGCAGCTACGCGCTGGATCACGCGAAGTTGAAGCGCACGATCAGCGTCGCGATGCGCATGCTCGACAACGTCATCGACATCAACTACTACGCGGTGCCGAAGGCGCGTAACTCGAACCTGAAGCATCGTCCGGTCGGCATGGGCATCATGGGCTTCCAGGACTGCCTGCATCTGCTGCGCACGCCGTACGCGTCGACGGATGCGGTCGAGTTCGCGGATCGCTCGATGGAAGCCGTTTGCTACTACGCGTACTACGCTTCGACGGAGCTTGCTGAAGAGCGCGGCCGTTACGCGACGTATCGCGGCTCGCTGTGGGATCGCGGCATTCTTCCGCAGGATTCGCTGAAGCTGCTGGCCGAAGCACGCGGCGGTTATGTGGAAGTGGACACGTCCGAAACCATGGACTGGCCGGCACTGCGCTCGCGCATCTCGACCTACGGCATGCGCAACTCGAACTGCGTGGCGATTGCGCCGACGGCGACGATCTCCAACATCATCGGCGTGTCGGCGTGTATCGAGCCGACCTTCCAGAACCTGTACGTGAAGTCGAATCTGTCGGGCGAATTCACGGTCGTGAACGACTACCTGGTGCGTGATCTGAAGGCGCGCGGCCTGTGGGACGAAGTGATGGTGTCGGATCTGAAGTACTTCGACGGCACGCTCTCGCGCATCGACCGCGTTCCGGGCGATCTGCGCGCGATCTACGCGACCGCGTTCGAGGTCGATCCGAAGTGGCTGGTCGAAGCGGCGTCGCGCCGTCAGAAGTGGATCGACCAGGCTCAGTCGCTGAACATCTACATGGCGGGCGCGTCGGGCAAGAAGCTCGACGAGGTCTACAAGCTCGCGTGGATTCGTGGCCTGAAGACGACGTACTACCTCCGCACGATGGCGGCGACGCACGTCGAGAAGTCGACGGTGGCGCACGGCGCGTTGAACGCGGTGCCTTCGGGGGATAGCGGCAACGGCGCATCGGGCGCGCAGGGCGGTTTCGGTGGCGTGTCGGGCGGTGCTTCGTCGGGCGCGGGTGGGTTCAATGCGGCGGCGGTCGAAGTGGCTGCATCCGCGCCGGAAGCGGACGGCCCCGTGTGCATGATGCGCCCGGGCGATCCGGGCTTCGATGAGTGCGAGGCTTGTCAGTAAGTTTCGGCTGAGCGCCGGGGGTGAGCCGGTCTTGCGGGCCGGCATCGGGGCAGTGTCACGCTCTGGTGCCGGTCCGTTTTGTTTTTTCTTGTTTGTTTCGCTGGATTCGGGGGGCGTGTCGGTCTCGCCGGATTCCGCTTTCGCTTCGGTCTTCGTGAAATCCCGATTTCGCGTCGGTCTATTCGCGTTGCCCCTATGCGGGGCGGCAGTCACTTTCTTTGCTGCTGCAAAGAAAGTAACCAAAGAAACAGCTATCCCCATCCAAAGTGCTTCAAGCCGGCCCCGGCACAGAACGGCGCAAGTGGTCCGGCAGTAGCGAGTGCCCTCAAAGGTCTGATCGGGCTTGGACCGCGCACGGTCTGACAAGCTAGAAGTTTGAGCGCGCTGGTTCAGCACCAAATAGCTCCGGCACAGCGCTACGCGCTGCCGCTGGGTCTACAAGGGAAACCAACGGTGCGCGAATGCAATGAGATGGAAGCGTTAGCAAGGAAGTGTGCGCCGACCCGATGGACCGGTCGGCCGCGAAGCGGGCCGGAGCTATTTGGCGCCTTACCAGTCAGTTGAGCGGTGCGATGTGACAGACCGTGCGCGATCCAAGCCCGATTAGACCTATGAGGGCACTCGCTACTGCCGGACCACTTGCGCCGTTCTGTGCCGGGGCCGGCTTGAAGTACTTTGGATGGGGATAGCTGTTTCTTTGGTTACTTTCTTTGCAGCAGCAAAGAAAGTGACTGCCGCCCCGCATAGGGGCAGAGCAAATAGACCGACGCGAAAACAGGATTCCATGAAACCGCACGCAGGGACGCACGCAAGCCGCCCCGCACAGGGGCAGCACAAATAGACCGACGCGAAAACAGGATTCCATGAAACCGCACGCAGGGACGCACGCAAGCCGCCCCGCACAGGGGCAGCACAAATAGACCGACGCGAAAACAGGATTCCATGAAACCGCACGCAGGGACGCACGCAGGACGCCCCCACAGGGGCAGAACCAACCTCACCCCCGCGTGCCACGCGAAATCTCGGTCCCAGCATCGTGCGCAAGCCGCGCGGTAATCGGCATCGAAAGGAAAGAGAACAACCCCACGACGACAAACGCGGGCCAGAAGTCGGACCATTGCACGCTCGCATGACCGTTCAGATATTGCGAGAGTTCGAGCGTAATACCCGCGACGGTCACGCCGAGACCGAGCGACACCTGTTGCACGAAGCTCGCGAGACTGGTCGCGCGGCCGACATCGCGTGTTTCGATCTCCGCATACGCGAGGGAGTTGAGGCTCGTGAACTGCAACGCGGGGAAGAACCCGCCGAGCAGCACGACAGCCCAGATCACCCAGGTCGGCGTGCCGGGAAAGAACGCGCCGCATGCCGCGATAGCGATGCCCGACAGCGCCGCGTTGTAGAAGAGCGTCTGACGGAAGCCGAAGCGATGCAGCACGCGCGACGCGAGCGAGCGCATGAACATGCCGCCGAACGCGGACGCGCAAGTGATCGCCCCGGACTTGAACGCGGTCATGCCGAGGCCTTCCTGCAACGCGAGCGGCAGAAGGAACGGCACCGCGCCGAGCCCGATGCGAAACATCGAGCCGCCCAGCACGCTCGCCTGAAACGTGGGCACGCGGAAGAAACGCAGGTCGAGCAGCGGCTTCTCGGCGCGGCGCGCGTGGATGCAGTACAGCATGACCATCAGCGCGCCGGCGGCGCACATCGCGTAGGCCGTGCCTTGCGGAATCAGTTCGCCGCCGACCAGCGAGAGACCGAGCATCAGCAGTACGCCGGCGCTCGCCGAGAGGAAGAAGCCGAACCAGTCGAGCCGGCCCGGATGCTCCTCGTGCGAGTTGGCGATATAGCGGTTCGTCAGCCAGATACCGGCGATGCCGATCGGGATGTTGATGAAGAAGATCAGGCGCCAGTGCAGGTAAGTCGTGATGAAGCCGCCGAGCAGCGGCCCGACGGCTGGTCCGAGCATTGCGGGCACCGAGAGATAGTTCATCGCGCGAATGAACTCCGAGCGGCGCACCGAGCGGAAGATGATGATGCGGCCGACAGGCACCATCATCGCGCCGCCGACGCCCTGGATGAAGCGCGCGACGGTGAAGGGGCCGAGCGACGTGGAGGCCGCGCAGAGCAGCGAGCCGACGACGAACACGCCGATGGCCGTGCGGAACACGGCGCGTGCGCCGAAGCGGTCGGCCACCCAGCCGCAGATCGGAATGAAGACGCCGAGCCCGAGCACATAGCTCGTGACGGCGACCTTCAACGTGACGGGATCGCGTCCGAAGGCGCGCGCCATTTCGGGAATCGCGGTGACGATGACATTGGCGTCGACGCTTTCCATGAACATCGCACACGCGACGATGAGAGGGGCAATGAAAGCTTTGACGGCAAGCGGCATGGTGAATCGCGATCAACTCTTGGCGGCAAGAGCGGCGATTATGGCATCGATATGGAGCGGTCGCTGAGTGATCGAAGCGCATTGCGTGGTGCGATGAACATTGAACGAGGAGTGAAGAAGAGATGGACCCGCAGGATCTGCAACGTCTCGTCGCACAGACGATGCCCTATGGCAAATACAAGGACAGGCTCATCGCGGATCTGCCTGGTCACTATCTCGCGTGGTTCGCGCGTGAGGGTTTTCCAGAGGGCAAGCTCGGCAAGTTGCTCGCGTTGATGCACGAGATCGATCACAACAACCTGCGCTCGCTGCTCGATCCTCTGCGCGGCCGATGAGGCCTGCCGGAGCGTGTTTCGCCGTGAGACGGAGTGTCGCGTTTACACGCTATAGGTTGTATCGGCAAGATTCGAGTGCACAAGATATTGTGGAAATGCGAGACATCAAATGCTAAACTTCGGCAACGAATTCGAAGCATGCAACAGGCAGTAGAGCGCGGTTCAACATGTCCGTGCGCGTGTCCTTCGAGTGGCGCGGCATGTGTTCGATGACACGCATCGAAGGTCATCGAAGAGAGCGAGCGAAGGTAGCAAGTCGATCTCTTCACGACGCATGTTTTGCATCGCATCGAGTGTCATCGAGAGACAGCGATCGATGACCGAAGCGAGTCACGCTCCGATGTGTTCGAGATCGCACGTTGATCGTCGAGTCGATGCTCGCAGTAAAGCGCACCGTGCTTCGCATCATGCATCGTGCGCCGGCCGCAAAGCCTTATGCAACAAGGCTTCCAAGGCATCGATGAAGTCAGCCGCAAGCACGTTGCGATGCCTTCGCAGTCACACGATCAGGACCGCTTCACACACGATTCAACAGATGTCGCATCGCGCTTCACGCACACCGCTGCGAGCCAAGTGTTGTATGCAGGTAGCAACGTCGAATCTAAATCGCATGAAAACGAGAATTTTCATGAGCAAACTCTTTTATCGCTCATGAAAAGATGGTAAAAACCGAACTAAATTGATGGTGAGAATTTATGCTCAACTGGGATGACGAGACCACTGCCGTAGCTCCCTCGAGCGCTTCGCAACAGAACGCGTTGCGTCACGCTCAAGGCACGACTTTCGGTACGCCGGGTGCAACGCAAGTTGCGCACGCTCATCAAGCTGCCCATCAGACCGCTCAGGCGAACACGACGAACATCTTCTCCGATGGTTTCGTTCCGCCCGCAGCCGCTACGCCTTCGGCCGGCGCGATCGCCGCGCAGAGCGAAGCGCGCGTCAATGTCGCCGACAAGCGCATCATCAACGGCAAGACGGACGTCAATCAGCTCGTCCCGTTCAAGTACAAGTGGGCGTGGGAGAAGTACCTCGCCGGCTGCGCGAACCACTGGATGCCGCAGGAAGTGAACATGTCGCGCGACATCGCCCTGTGGAAAGACCCGAACGGTCTGTCGGACGACGAGCGCCGTATCGTCAAGCGCAACCTCGGCTTCTTCGTCACGGCGGACTCGCTCGCCGCGAACAACATCGTGCTCGGCACGTACCGTCACATCACCGCTCCGGAGTGCCGCCAGTTCCTGCTGCGCCAGGCGTTCGAAGAGGCGATCCATACGCACGCGTATCAGTACATCGTCGAATCGCTGGGTCTCGATGAAAGCGAGATCTTCAACGCATATCACGAAGTGAAGTCGATCCGTGACAAGGATGAGTTCCTCATTCCGTTCATCAATACGCTGACGGACCCGGCCTTTACCACCGGCACGCTGGAAGCGGACCAGAAATTGCTGAAGTCGTTGATCGTGTTCGCCTGCATCATGGAAGGCCTGTTCTTCTATGTGGGCTTCACGCAGATTCTGGCGCTGGGTCGCCAGAACAAGATGACGGGCGCGGCGGAGCAGTATCAGTACATCCTCCGCGATGAATCGATGCACTGCAACTTCGGCATCGACCTCATCAACCAGATCAAGCTGGAAGAGCCGCAACTGTGGACCGCCGAATTCAAGGCCGAGATCCGCGAGCTCTTCAAGCAGGCTGTCGAGCTTGAATATCGCTACGCTGAAGACACCATGCCGCGCGGGGTGCTCGGCCTGAATGCGTCGATGTTCAAGAGCTACTTGCGGTTCATCTGCAACCGTCGTTGCCAGCAGATCGGACTTGACCCGCTCTTCCCGAACGAGGAAAACCCGTTCCCGTGGATGAGCGAAATGATCGACTTGAAGAAGGAACGCAACTTCTTCGAGACACGCGTGATTGAGTATCAAACCGGCGGCGCGCTGACCTGGGAATAAGAAAAATCCAGGACGTGTTGCAGACGAAATCGATGGGACGATCAGGCAGCAGCGTGTCGCTCACGCGCGCCTGACCGACAAGGTTTAGGAGAACGGTCGCCTGATGCAAAGTGCGCCTACTGACTTGGCGGGCCGAGTGGCTCGAATAGAAGACAGGCGTTTTGCGATCCCTGAAAAGGGATGGGCAAACTTCCCCCCGGAAAATGCCAGCGGCAAGCTCGCTGGCTCGATCAAGCGATGGCCGGCGCCGCGAATACGCGGAGCTGACTCAATTTGGCGCGCGGTGCCTCGGGGCACGGCGCGCCTTGCCGTATTCATTAGCGTAAGCAGGTGGGATCAGCGTACGCCGATGAATAATCCGCTTCGTAGCGTGCGCTGTGAGAGGCGACGCGTGGGAAGCGGGTTTTGACGAAGGGTGTTGTTTGAACTGACTCTCATCTGAAAACCTGAAGGAGAAAAACCATGGCAGTTGCCAAGAAAAAACCCGCGGCGAAGAAGGCTGCAGCGAAGAAAGTCACCGCCAAGAAGGCCGCTCCGGCGAAGAAGGTTGCCGCCAAGAAGGTCGCTGTGAAGAAGGTTGCAGCGAAGAAAGTAGCAGCGAAGAAGGTCGCTGCTAAGAAGGTTGCGGCGAAGAAAGTGGCAACCAAGAAAGTCGCTGCGAAGAAGGTAGTGGCGAAGAAGGTTGCTGCAAAGAAAGTGGCAGCGAAGAAAGTAGCAGCAAAGAAGGTCGCGGCGAAGAAGGCGCCCGCGAAGAAAGCAGCAGCGAAGAAAGTCGCAGCCAAGAAGGTAGCGGCGAAGAAGGTTGCCGCCAAGAAGGCGCCTGCGAAGAAGGCCGCCGCGAAGAAGGCGCCGGCGAAGAAGGCTGCAGCGAAGAAGGCCGCTGCGAAGAAGGCTCCTGCGAAAAAGGCTGCTGCGAAGACCGCAGCCGCTGCGCCTGCTCCTGCGCCTGCTGCGAAAAAGGCCCCGGCGAAGAAAGCTCCGGCCAAGAAGGCTGCTGCTGCGAAGAAGACCACGGCTGCTGCTCCCGCAACGACGGCAACCACGGTATCGGCGCCTGCTCCGGCTCCGGCCGCTGCGGTCAAGACGGCGTTGAACCCGGCAGCGGCATGGCCGTTCCCGACGGGCAGCCGTCCGTAAGCTCTCGCAGTACGCAGCATCCAGGCACAGTGCGCTGTGCCCTTAGTCCGGGTAAGCCTACCCGGCCTGAACCCGTCGCCGGGGCAACCTGGCGGCGGGTTTTTCGTTTCGGCCAACGAATTTCATCGAGCGTGTGTCACTCGAATCCGGCTGCAAATGAAAAAGCGCATGCATCTTTCGATGCATGCGCTCTTGCTGGAACGGACGCTCGCGTTGGTACGCTACGCCTAATCCTCAGTTGAATCGGTCAGTGAGTGACGCGCGTGACGCCGCCGCTCGACAAGAGACGGACTCGCTCGCCCGCCTGGAACACTTCGCCGTTCGCGGTTTGCGTGATGGCGCGCAGATCGCCGTTGTCGAGGCGGACGGTGATCTCGAGGCCGTTCTTCATCGCAACGCTGTTCTCGACCGCATTGCCCGCGACTGCGCCTGCAAGACCGCCGATGATGCCCGCGATGATGGAGCCATTGCCGCCGCCGATCGCGCTCGCCGCAGCAACACCGCCCAGCGCGCCGCCGCCGATGGTGCCGAGGCCCGTCGGCTGGCCGTTGTTCGAGCTGATCTTCACGCCGCGCACGCTTTCGACGGTCGCCATGCGCACCGTTTCCTCGCGCTGCGCCTGCGACGCCGTGTAGACGTCCGAAGAACTGCTGTTGTACGCGCAGCCCGTCAGCGCCACCGAGCCGACGAGCGCCATGGCCAGCGCGATACGACTTACCGTTTTCATTCCTTGACTCCAGTCACTCAGAACAGGCTGCTTCCGAAAGCCTGCTTGAAACGCTCTTCGATTTCGGCGCACGTCGGCGCGTAGGTTTGCGGCCCCTGATGTTCGATTTTCAGCGAACCCATCAGACTCGCGAGACGACCCGTTTTCTCCCAGCCAAGCTTGTTTTCGATGCCGTACAGCAGGCCGCCGCGGAATGCGTCGCCGCAGCCGGTCGGGTCCACGACCTGACGCGCTTTCACGGAGGGCACTTCGAGCACGCCATCTTCATGATAGATCTGCGCGCCGTGTTCGCCACGCGTCACCACGAGGGCATCGACGCGGCTCTTGATGTCTTCGATCGACCAGCCGGTCTTGTTGCTCAACAACTTGGCTTCGTAATCGTTGACCGCCACGTATGTGGCGAGTTCAATCATGCGACGAAGTTCCACGCTTTCCAAAATAGGCAAGCCCTGGCCCGGATCGAACACGAACGGCACGCCCGCGCGAGCCAGGCCTTCGGCGTGCTCCCGCATGCCCTGAGCGCCGTCCGGCGCGACGATGCCGAGCGTGATGCCTTGCGCTTCATCGGCACGGTTCAGGTGCGATTCCATCATCGCGCCAGGGTGGAACGCGGTGATCTGATTGTTCGAGAGATCTGTCGTGATGAAGCACTGCGCCGAGTGCTGGTCGGGCAGCACGCGCACGTATTCCTTCGACAAACCGAGCGCGTCGAGCCGGTCGATATAGAGCTGCGAATCGGCCGCCCCGAGCGTCGCCATGATCTTCGGATCGCCGCCGAGCAGCTTGAGCGCATAGGCGATGTTGCCCGCGCAGCCGCCGAAGTTGCGCCGCATCGTCGGCACCAGGAAGCTGATGTTCAGCATATGCACCTGGTCCGGCAGGATGTGGTCGCCGAAGCGGCCCTGGAAAGTCATGATGTTGTCGTAGGCGAGCGAGCCGCAGATGAGCGTAGCCAAGGCGAACGTCCTTTACGTGGGGATCCGGGATAAGAGAATGCGCATACGGCGCGCGGCGAGACTTTCACCGCGCCTCGTATGCGCGGACCGCTTTCGTGGAGAAGCGGTCCGCGCGAGGAATTACTTCAGTGCGGCGAGCGCCGCGTCGTAGTTCGGTTCATTCTTGATTTCGGGCACCAGCTCCGAATGCAGAACCTTGTTGTTCTCGTCCAGCACGACGACGGCGCGCGCCGTCAGACCGCGCAGCGGGCCGCTGGTGATGTCGACGCCATATGCCTGCGCGAATTCATGGCCGCGGAAGGTCGATGCGGACGTCACGTTCTCGATGCCTTCGGTCGAGCAGAAGCGCTTCATCGCGAAGGGCAGGTCGCCCGAGACCACGAGGACGACGGTGTTGTCCAGCTTGCCGGCGGCTTCGTTGAACTTGCGCGTCGAGGTGGCGCAGGTCGGCGTGTCGAGGCTCGGCACGATGTTCAGCACCTTGCGCTTGCCGGCGAAGTTCGCCAGCTTGACGTCGCCGAGATCCGTGCCGACGAGCGTGAATTCGGACGCTTGCTGCCCTGCGCCCGGGAACGTGCCGCTGACGTCGATGGGATTGCCGCCGAGGGTAACTTGACTCATGTTGCGCTCCAGAGAGTTGTCAGATGCTGACGGGAAAATCGCGCGTGCCCGAGCCGCGAGGGCAGTCACGCGCGTCGTAGGGAATTGGGACAGGCGGCGTTCGCGCGCCGGTCCGTCATCACGGATAAAAGACCTGAACCCGGTAATTCGCGGCGATCGCGTCGCCCGTATCCAGCCGGACGACGACCGGCTGCGCGCTCTGCGGCGGCAGGCCGATGGCGAATATCGTACCCGGTCGCGCGTAATCCTGCGGCCAGAGCACGCGGCGAATGGCGACGTTGTTCTTGTCGTCGAGCAGCGTGAGTTCGAGCGCCGGATACGCGAGCGCGACATCCAGCCGATTGCGCAGCGACAGCTTCAATTCGAGCTTGTGAGGGCCGTCCACCTGACGCAGGCCGGAGCTCTCGATCTGCAGTCCGTCGATGTCGCGCGGCGGCGAGATCGTGCAGCCAATCTGCTCGCAGGCCTGCGAATAGAGCGCATGCGAGCCGGGCACGATGACCATCACGGTTTCGCGTTGCCACCATGCGAGCTGCACGAGCAACAGCAACGCCAGCAGCACGGCGACGACGATGCCCACGATGCGCTTGCCCTTGCTCGAACCGGCAGCGGCACGCGCGGGCGCGCGCGGTTCGCGGATGACCGGAAACGCTTCGTTCGCGCTGACGCGGCGAGGGGTGGCGCGGGCGCCGGCGGGCGGTTTGCCGCTGAAGCCGGGTTCGTCGTCCTCGCGCCATGCGGATGCGGCCGGCGGCTCCGGCATGGCGCGCATGGGCGGCGCGTCCGGATCGCGAAGCGGTCCGATGAACGGTTCGGCACGATCGTCGACAGGGCCGGTGAGCGGCGGAGGAGGCGGTTCGGCGAGCGGCATATCGGCGCCCCCTTGCGCCGAGTTCGCGGCATCGGAATGCGGTGCGCCCACGCGGATGAACTGCTTCAGGCGCGCGGGTTCGGAGGGCAGCGCGGAGGGCTCGTTCGCCGCATCCGGCTGCGCTGCCTGCGATGCTTCGGTGCGTGGAGGCGCTGAGCGCGGCGGCGCCGACGTGCTCGCGAATGCGGGAGAGTCGGCGTAGACCGTGCGTTCGCTGTCTTCGGCTGGCTTGGCGCTCGCGGCGCGCGGCGGCGCGTCGGCGAGTTTCGCCGGGCCCGTCGAGCCGAGATCGAGGTTGCGCGGCGCGAACGGCCGCGGCTTCAGCGGTGCGTCGGGCTGGGCGGGAACTTCGGCGGAAGACGCCGAACCCGTGCCCGAACGGGTCGAGGGGCCGACGGCGGCCTCATCGTCGATGATCGCGGCATGCTGTGCGATGCCAGCCGCGGCCGGCTCATCGGGCAGCTCGAAGCGATGATGCGCGGCGTCGAAAACTTCCTGGCAGTGTCCGCAGCGCACGCGGCCGTCATGCGGCGCGAGCAGATGCGGGTCGAGTTTGAATACGGTTTCGCAGTGGGGGCAGCGGGTTGCCAGCGCCATATAAGAAGTGCCGTTGGCCTGACGGCCTATTCGTGGAAGATGGCGCTATTCTAAAGGCTTTCGCGCCGGGTTCCCGCAAGGCACACCCAGCCTTCGTGCTCGCGCCAGACGCCGATGTCGATCCACTTGGCATAGACCGCCGCGACCTCGTCCGCCTGCCGCGCGAGCACGCCCGACAACGCGATTCTGCCGCCTGGCTTGACCTTCGCGGCGAGCATCGACGCCATCAGCTTAAGCGGATTCGAGAGGATGTTCGCGACGACGATATCGAACTCGCCGGCGGGGCACGCGTCGGGCAGACCATAGGTCACGTCCGCGCGATTGCGCTCGCTGTTTTGACGCGCCGACTCGACCGCTTGCGGATCGATGTCGATGCCGACGACCGGGTCCGCGCCGCACTTCTTCGCGAGAATCGCGAGGATGCCGGAGCCGCAACCGTAATCGAGCAATGATTGCCCCGGTTTCACCGATTGCTCCAGCCATTCCATGCACAGACGCGTGGTGGGATGGCTGCCGGTGCCGAACGCGAGGCCCGGATCGAGCTCGAGCACGAGCGCGTCCGGATCGGGAGCGTCGTGCCACGAAGGCACGACCCAGATGCGCTCGCCGATGGAAATCGGATCGAACTGAGCCTGCGTGAGGCGCACCCAATCCTGCTCCTCGACTTCGCGCACCGTGAACGCGGGCGCGTGCTGCAAGCCGATTTCGTTCGACGCGGCCGCGAGCAACACGGCCGCGTCGGCGTCCTCGGCGAGCAGCGCGACGACGCGCGAGCGATTCCACGCGCTCTTTTCGGGCACGAGCCCCGGCTCGCCGAAGAGCGGCTGCTCGTCGGGCGTATCGGCGTCGGCGTCCTCGACGGACACCGACAATGCGCCGACTTCGAGCAGCGCATCCGACAGCGCTTCAGCGTGCTCACGATCCAGTTCGGCGATCAGTTCCCGGTAACTCATGCTCTTTCCCTGCTCAATGCCTACGTAAAGCGTGCTTCAGGACTCTTCGGCAACAGCCGCCTGACGCGCGGCGAGCTTGTTCTCGAGATAGTGGATGCTCGTGCCGCCTTCGACGAACTTGGCGTCGATCATCATCTCGCGATGCAGCGGGATGTTGGTCGAGATGCCTTCCACGACCATCTCCGACAGCGCGATGCGCATGCGGTTGATGGCCTGTTCGCGCGTTTCGCCGTAAGCGATCAGCTTGCCGATCATCGAATCGTAGTTCGGCGGGACGAAGTAGTTGGCATATGCGTGCGAATCGACGCGGATGCCCGGACCACCCGCCGTGTGCCACGACGTGATGCGTCCCGGCGACGGCGTGAACTTGAACGGATCTTCCGCGTTGATGCGGCATTCGATCGCGTGGCCGCGGAACACGATGTCCTTCTGGCGGATCGAGAGCTTTTCGCCGGCGGCGATGCGGATCTGCTCCTGCACGATATCGACGCCCGTGATGAGCTCGGTCACCGGATGCTCCACCTGCACGCGCGTGTTCATCTCGATGAAGTAGAACTCGCCGTTCTCGTACAGGAACTCGAAGGTGCCCGCGCCGAGATAGCCCATCTTCTTGCACGCATCGGCGCAGCGGTCGCCGATGCGCTCGATCAGACGCCGCGCGATACCCGGCGCCGGCGCTTCCTCGATCACCTTCTGGTGACGGCGCTGCATCGAGCAGTCACGCTCGCCGAGCCAGATCGCGTTGCGGAACGAATCCGACAACACCTGGATCTCGATGTGGCGCGGGTTCTCGAGAAACTTCTCCATGTAGACCTGCGGGTTGCCGAAGGCGCGGCCCGCTTCTTCGCGCGTCATGTTGACCGCGTTGACGAGCGCCGCTTCCGTATGCACCACGCGCATGCCGCGGCCGCCGCCGCCGCCCGCTGCCTTGATGATGACCGGGTAGCCGATCGTGCGCGCAATCTTCACGATCTCGCGCGGATCGTCCGGCAACGCGCCTTCCGAGCCCGGCACGCACGGCACGCCGGTCTTGATCATCGTCTGCTTGGCGGTGACCTTGTCGCCCATCAGGCGGATCGTTTCGGGACGCGGGCCGATGAATGTGAACCCCGATTGCTCGACGCGCTCGGCGAAATCTGCGTTCTCGGAAAGGAAGCCGTAGCCGGGGTGGATGGCTTCCGCGTCGGTGACTTCGGCCGCGCTGATGAGCGCCGGCATGTTCAGGTACGAGAGATTCGAAGGCGCCGGTCCGATGCACACGGCTTCGTCGGCCAGCTTGACGTATTTCGCTTCCTTGTCGGCTTCCGAGTAGACGACGACTGTCTTGACGCCCAGTTCGCGGCACGCGCGCTGGATGCGAAGCGCGATTTCGCCGCGGTTCGCAATGAGAATTTTTTCAAACATAGTGGGTCGGCTCATCAACGGGCTCGCGCGAGCGGCCCTCGGGGATCCAATCGGCGGCGCACTTCGACGGATCGATACCGCACGAAGCGCGCCAGCGCGTGAAGCCGGGCGGCGGCCGCGAGGCGCATCCGCGGCACGGCCCGATGCGCCTTTAGTCGCCGATCACGAAGAGCGGCTGGCCGTACTCGACCGCCTGGCCGTTCTCGACGAGGATTTCCTTCACGACGCCGGCCTTGTCCGATTCGATTTCGTTCAAGAGCTTCATCGCTTCGATGATGCAGAGCGTCTGGCCTTCCTTCACCGTATCGCCGACCTGGATGAAGGGGTCCGCGCCCGGCGACGGCGCGCGGTAGAACGAGCCGACCATCGGCGAGGTCACGATATGACCTTGCGGCAGGGCGGCGCCAGCGGGCGCGCCGGCCGTGGCCACTGCGCCTGCTTCTCCCGCGGCGGCGAAATGCGGCGCGACCGGCGCCTGCATTTGCGGCGCGTATTGCTGCGGCGCCTGCATGTAGACCGGCGCGGCGTTCTTGACGATGCGAACCTTGCCTTCGCCTTCCGTCACTTCCAGCTCCGAGATGCCGGATTCCGAGACGAGGTCGATCAGCGTTTTCAGTTTACGAAGGTCCATCGAAAAATCCCCTTTCAATACTTGGAGACCGGGATTGGCCCGGCACTTGACTTGATTTGTGGGTGTTCTGACTGCTCAGCCGCGAGCCGGCGCGGCCAGCCGTCCGACGCGCGCGCGCCCGCAGCGCATTGCCGCGCCCGAGCATGCGCCGGCGGCAACAACGGCGGCAGAATCGGTCGGCACGCCGCGGGCGTTCATGTCGAACGCATCGGCGTGGTCGCTTTGAAGCGCGCGCCCGAACTGCACGCGCCTGACTGCTGCGGATGCCCCGCCCAAGCCGGCACCGGTTTCACGGAGGTCGGACTCGGCGGCAAGGTAGCCTCGTGGCACCGGCAGAGTAGTCATGGTCGCTTCGGGTTGTGCGGAATTCGGCGCACTTTAGCGCCGTTTAGAGAATTTTGTCTAGTTTTACCGTACGGACCAATCTGAAACGGCGGGACAAATTACCGCTTCACACGGTTCGATTAGCCGATTTTGCCGCAAGATCGGCGTATGTCATCCTAACTCGCAGCTTACTCGGCGCAAGTCGCTGTCTATCAACATCGAATTTTTACAGGCTGTCGAGCGTGTTTTTCAGCTCGGCCGGATCGACTTCGCCCAATTTTGTCGAGCGAACCTGGCCCTTTGCGTCGATTACGACGGTGAACGGGAGGCCGCCCGCATTATTGCCGAAGCTCCGCGCAAGTTCCGCGCCGCCGAAGCCGGTGACGTAGACGGGATAGGCGACCGGCACTTTCTTCAGGAAGTCGTTGACGTTCTTTTCACTGTCCACACCCAGCCCGATGAACGTGATGCCCTTCTTCTCGTAGTCGCGCTGCATGGCGGAGAGCGTCGGCATTTCCTTGACGCACGGGCCGCACCACGATGCCCAGAAGTTCACCACGACCGGCTTGCCCTTGAACGCGGCGAGCGGCTGCGCGGTGCCGGACGCGCCGGGCGGCGTCGCTTTCCAAAGCTGGTCGACGGCGTTCCCGCTCGCCTGAGTCGCGGCCACGGTATCGCTGCCTGTGAACCGGTGTCCCGCGTAGAATCCGCCGACGGTCGCCGCGACAGCGACCACGAGGGCCGCCACAATGCGTGTGCTTTTCATGAGGGTCCAGAAGAAAGATCAGCCGCCGATTTCGAGCGGCGGGGCGTCGGGATGATCGAGGAGCGAGCGAACGGCCGCCGCGTTCGCGCGGGCGAGGCGGCCACGGCCGTCCGCGCGCACGGCGCCGCGAAGGTCGTCGGTGCCATAGAGCGCGATATGCACGCCGATGGGTTCCTCGCCGCGCACCCGGTGCAGAAAACTCAGCGTCTCGACGTAGCCGCGCCCGGCGAAATGCCGGGTCTCGGAAACGTCGTACTGCACGTTCGCGTTCAGCAGATAAATCGCGACTTCCTTCGGATTGTCGCAAAAGCACTGCAGGTGAATATCCGAATGCTCGCCCGCCGTGCCGTTGAGTACCGCGCCCGTGAGATAAGGCCCGAAGGGCTTGAGCCGGTCCATCCATTCGAGCGCGACCTCGCGCATGCGGCGCAGCACCGCCGGCTGGCTGTCGCTCTGGAAAATCGCCTGATACTCGCGTATTTCCTCTTGGATCTGGTCGTTATCGGGCAGGAACTCGCCGCCGATCTTGGCCTCGCCGACCACCTGCTTCGCGGCCTTGCGCTTGGCGGTGGAGTAGTCGAGGCCATCCTCGGCGATCATCCGCGCAGCCGCAATCGCGATTTCCTCGCGCACGCGCTGCGGATCGAAATGTGATTTGCGAACCATGCCGGAATGATACTAGATAACGTCAGGCGGCCCTTTTCGGGGCAACGCTCCGAACGCTTGCGCGGGCGAAAGAGCACTTAGCCTGCTCGGTTACAATATGCGCCTTCAGGCGCCTTTCTGCACGGGTTTGCCCTTAGGTTCCCGTACGGCGCCGTTTCCTGTTTTCCGCATCTCAATCGCCCGCGCGGCGCGACACGTTTTATGCACATCCACATCCTCGGCATCTGCGGCACCTTCATGGGCGGACTCGCCGTCCTCGCGCGCGAAGCGGGCCACAAGGTCACCGGCTGCGACGCGGGCGTCTACCCGCCGATGAGCACGCAACTCGAAGCGCAGGGCATCGAGCTGATCGAAGGTTACGGCGTCGAGCAGCTCGCACTCGAGCCGGATCTGTTCGTCATCGGCAACGTGGTGAGCCGCGGCAATCCGCTGATGGAGGCCATCCTCGATCGCGGCCTGCCGTACACGTCCGGCCCGCAATGGCTCGGCGAGCACGTGCTGAACGGCAAATGGGTGCTCGCGGTCGCGGGCACGCATGGCAAGACGACGACGAGCTCCATGCTCGCGTGGCTGCTCGAGGACGCCGGCATGAATCCGGGCTTCCTGATCGGCGGCGTGCCGCTCAACTTCGGTATTTCCGCGCGCCTGACCGATTCGAGCTTCTTCGTCATCGAAGCCGACGAGTACGACACCGCGTTCTTCGACAAGCGCTCGAAATTCGTCCACTATCGGCCGCGCACGGCCGTGCTCAACAATCTCGAATTCGATCACGCCGATATCTTCCCCGATCTCGCCGCCATCGAAACGCAATTCCATCACCTCGTGCGCACGGTGCCCGGTGTCGGGCGCATCGTCACGAACGGGCGCGAGGCGGCGCTCGAGCGCGTGCTCACGCGCGGGTGCTGGTCCGGCGTCGAGCGCTTCGGCGTCGAGGGCGGCTGGCAGGCGCTGCCCGTAGAGGAAGGCGCGCCCGTCGACGAGCAGTTCGCCGTGTATTGGGAAGGCGAGCGTCAGGGCGTGGTCGGCTGGGAGGTGCAGGGCGAGCACAATCGCATGAACGCGCTCGCGGCGATCGCGGCGGCGCGCTCGGTCGGCGTGCCGGCGGCGCAGTCGGTCAAATCGCTTGCGGGCTTTCGCAACGTCAAGCGGCGCATGGAAGTGAAGGGCAGCGTCGACGGCGTTACTGTCTACGACGACTTCGCGCATCATCCCACCGCGATCGACACAACCGTCGCCGGACTGAGAACGCGCATCGGCGACGCGCGCATCCTCGCCGTGCTGGAGCCGCGCTCCAACACGATGAAGCTCGGCACCATGAAGGCGCAATTGCCCGCGAGTCTCGCGGGCGCGGATCTGGTATTCGGTTACGGCGCGCGCGAAGGCCGCGACAAGCTCGGCTGGGATCTCGCCGAGGCGCTGTCCCCGCTCGGCGGCAAGGCGCGGGCATTCAACGAGATCGAACCCCTGGTGAAGGCGGTCACGGCCGCCGCGCGCCCCGGCGACCATGTGCTCGTGATGAGCAACGGCGGCTTCGGCGGCGTCCATCAGAAACTGCTCGACGCGCTTTCGGCGCGTGGCGCAGGAGGACATTCGTGATTCTCTATCTGCACGGCTTTCGCTCGTCTCCCCACTCGTTCAAGGCGCGCGTGATGCACACGCGGCTCGCGGAACTCGGGCGGCTCGGCGAATGGCAGTGCCCGACGCTGCCGGTTTCGCCCAGCGAAGCCGTCGCGTTGGCGGAATCGCTCGCGGCGGGCGAGAAAAAGAGCGATGTCACCGTCGTCGGCAGCTCGCTCGGCGGCTACTACGCCACTTATCTCGCGGAAAAGCACGGCTGGCGCGCGGTGCTGCTCAATCCCGCCGTGGTGCCGCAGCGCGATCTGAGCCATTTTCTCGGCGAGCAGCCTTTGTGGCATGGCGGCGGCACCATCACCGTGCTGCCGCGGCATCTGGATGAACTGCGCGAACTCGCGGTCGAGTCGATCACGCGGCCCGAGCGCTACTATCTGATCGCGGCGACGGGCGACGAAGTGCTCGACTACCGCACGATGCTCGACCACTATCCCGGCGTGCGGACCACGCTGATCCAGGGCGGCGATCACGCGATCAGCGATTTTCCGGACTATCTCGCCGATGTCATCGCGTTCTGCGATCAGGCGCCGCCCGCGCTCGTCGCGCCGGCAGTCGCGTGAGCCCGGCGTCGAACCCATTCAACCACCGGCGCGCGTGCTGCAACCGAGCGCGACCCGGTCCACCGTTTTACGAGAGTATTGAGTGAACGTTTTCTTCGAGGAATCGGGTAGTTTCAAGGCTGGATCGGTGCTGTCCAAGCAGGGCGACGCCTTCCAGGTCGAGTTGCCGGGCGGGCGGCGCGCGAAGGTGCGCGCGAAAGACGTGCTGATCGAGTTCGACAAGCCCGCCGCCGGCGACCTGATGCAGGAAGCCGACGCCATCGCGCAGGAAATCGACCTCGACTTCCTGTGGGAATGCGCGCCCGACGACGAATTCCCGTTCGCCGCGCTCGGCGCGGACTATTTCGGCGACAAGTTCGGCCCCGCCGAGCGCGCGGCGCTCGTCCTGCGCATGCACGGCGCGCCGGTCTACTTCCGACGCAAGGGGCGTGGCCAGTATCAGCGCGCGCCGCAGGAGCAGTTGCAGATGGCGCTCGCGTCGCTGGAGCGCAAGCGCCAGCAGGCGCTCGTGCAGCAGGGCTGGGAAGAGGAACTGAAGGCAGGCAAGCTGCCCGAGGCGCTGAAGGGCAAGGCGATCGGCCTGCTCACCAAGCCGGACAAGAATTCCATCGAATACAAGGCGCTCGAAGCGGCGGCGGCCGCGCGCGGCATCTCGCAGGCGCGTCTGATGCTCGAATGCGGCGGCATCGCGTCGCCGCGTCAGTTGCATGAGGCGAAGTTTCTGTCGGAGTACTTTCCGCATGGCATCGGCTTTCCGTCGGTGCAGCCGGAGGCGCTGCCCGAGGATCTGCCCGAAGCGGATGTCGAAGCCTTCTCCATCGACGACGTCACCACGACCGAAATCGACGACGCCTTCTCTGTCGAGCATCTTTCCGATGGCCGCGTGCGCATCGGCATCCACATCGCGGCGCCGGCGCTCGGCATTGCGCGCGGCGACGCCATCGACGCGATCGCGCGCGGGCGTCTGTCGACCGTCTATATGCCCGGCGACAAGATCACGATGCTGCCCGACAACGTCGTCGAGGTGTTCACGCTCGGCGAAGGCGGGCTGCGGCCGGCGCTGTCGCTGTACATCATCGTGAATCGCGAGACGCAGGACATCGTCGCGACCGAAACGCGCGCCGAGCGCGTGTTCGTGAAGAGCAACCTGCGCCACAACCATCTCGACGAGCACGTCACCGAGGAAAGCCTCGCCGCCGGCACGGGCGAGTATCCGCACAAGGAAGACATCGCGGTGCTGTGGCCGCTCGCGCAGGCGCTCTTCGAGAAGCGTCAGCAGGCACGCGCCTCTTACGGCCTGAAGCGCGAAGTGCAGCGCAACAACGACTTCAACTTTTATGTCGATGGCGAGCACATCACCATCACGCCGCGCCGTCGCGGATCGCCGCTCGATCTGATCGTCGCGGAACTCGCGATTCTCGCGAATTCGTCGTGGGGCGCGTTCCTCAACGATCACGGCGTGCCGGGCATCTATCGCTCGCAGCGCGGCTTCGGCGGCCCGGGCCCGAAACGCACGCGCATGCAGACGACGCCCGCGCCGCACGAAGGTCTGGGCGTCGCGCAATATGCGTGGAGCACCTCGCCGCTGCGCCGGTATGTCGATCTCGTCAATCAGTGGCAACTGCTCGCGTGCGTGCAGCACGGCGTGACGGCCAAGCTCGCCGCGCCGTTCAAGCCGAAGGACGCGGATCTCTTCGCCGTTGTGCAGGGTTTCGACGACACCTACACCGCCTACGCCGATCATCAGCGCCGCATGGAATATTTCTGGTGCCTGCGCTGGTTGAAGCAGGAGAACAAGAAGCAGGTTCCGGCGACGGTCATCAAGGACGATCTCGTTCGCCTGGAAGAAATTCCGCTGATCCTGCACGTGCCCGGTTTGGGCGTGCATGCGCGCGGCACGCGCCTGATGCTCGAAGTCGTGTCGATCGACGAGCTGACGGTCGAAGCGTCCTGCCGGCTGCTGCATGTGATCGATGCGCCTTCGGCGAGCGCGCCGGCCGAAGAAGACGAAGCGGAAGAGGAAATCATCGAGACGACCGATCTCTCCGCCGAAAGCGAAGCGGAAGCGCAGGCAGAAGCGTCCACCGAAGCGTCCACCGAACAGCAGCCGGAGCAGTCCGGCGACGCGAAGCAATCCACCGAGCCGACCGGATCATGAGCCAGAAAGACCAGTACGCGGTGATCGGCAATCCGATCGAGCACAGCAAATCGCCGTGGATTCACGCGAAGTTCGCCGAGCAGACCGGTGAGCCGATCGAGTACGGACGCATTCTCGGGCCGCTCGATGGCTTCACGCGCGAAGTGAAGCAGTTCATCGCGTCGGGCGGGCGCGGCATGAACGTCACCGTGCCGTTCAAGCTCGAAGCGCACGCGCTTGCCGATTCGCTGTCGCCGCGCGCGGCGGCGGCGGGCGCGGTGAACACGCTGGCTTTCGGGCCCGACGGCGTGCGCGGCGACAACACCGACGGCGTCGGGCTCGTGCGCGACATCGAAGTGAATCTCGGCGTGAGCCTGAAGGGCGCGCGCATTCTGCTGCTCGGCGCGGGCGGCGCCGCGCGCGGCGTCGTGCTGCCGATCTTCGATCGCGCGCCGGCTGCGCTCACCATCGTCAATCGCACGGCGGCGAAGGCGCATCAGCTCGTCGACCAGTTCGCGCCCAACGCAGCCGAATGCGGCGTGCGCCTCTCGGGCGGCGGCGCGGACAGCGTCGAACCGGGCCGTTACGACGTGATCGTCAACGCGACCGCCGGCAGCCTCGACGCCGCCTTGCCCGATTGCGACGACAGCGCCTTCGGCGCCGGCACGCTCGCCTACGACATGATGTACGGCGCGCAGCCGACCGTCTTCATGCAGCATGCGTCGAAGCTCGGCGCGCGCGCATCGGACGGTCTCGGCATGCTGGTCGAGCAGGCCGCCGAATCGTTCTTCATCTGGCGCGGCGTGCGTCCGGACGGCGGCGCGGTGCTGCGCGAACTGCGCGAGACGCTGGCCGCGAAAGCCTGATGACGACCGCGCCGATCGGGAGCCGCACGCCGCGCGTGCACAAGGCGGTGCGGCTCGGACCGGCGCGCTGGATCGCCTATGGCGTGTCGGTGCTCGGCATCGCGTTCATCGCGACGCAAATCTGGTTCTTCGCGCAGATCGGCATCTGGACGGTCATGAATCCCGGCCCGACCGCGTTCATGCGCGCCGACGCGTGGACGCTCGCGAAGACGCATCCCGGCGTCACGCTGCAGCGCACGTGGGTGCCGTACGACCAGATTTCGCGCAACCTGAAGCGCGCGATCATCGCGTCCGAGGATTCGAACTTCGTCAACAACAACGGCTACGAAACCGACGCCATTCTTCAGGCGTGGGAAAAGAACAAGGCGCGCGGGAAGATCGTCGGAGGCGGTTCGACCATCACGCAGCAGCTCGCGCGCAATCTCTTCCTGTCGCGCGAAAAGAGTTATATCCGCAAGGCGCAGGAGCTCGTCATCACAGCCATGCTCGAATTCTGGATGGACAAGGAACGCATCTTCGAGATCTATCTGAATTCGGTGGAGTGGGGCAACGGCGTCTATGGCGCGGAAGCGGCCGCGCATTATTACTACAAGACTTCGGCGGCGAAGCTGACCGCCTGGCAGAGCGCGCGGCTCGCCGTGATGCTGCCGCGGCCCAAGTATTTCGACGATCATCGCAACGCGCCGTATCTGTCGCAGCGGGCGGGTGTCATCGCGCGCCGGATGGGGGCGGCGGAACTGCCGCAATGAAATTTAGTTTGCGAAACTAAACAATGCAAAGCCCTGATTTATCAGGGCTTTTTTGTTTTCAGAATGCTGTCGCCTGTCAGGTTTCCTCCCATTATCTGAACAGTGCGATCACATATTGAATAATTTTGAGAGGCGGAACTACAATCCGACCAAGCCGGAAAACGGCACATGCGTGTGATGACCGAGACAGCCCGCGGCGCGCACGACCAGAACAATGGAGACACGTGATGCATTCGATCGCTCGCCCGCGCTCGCGGGCCTCATTGCACGATTCGCACGATTCGCACGCTGGTTCGAAAACAGGCGCGGCAGCGTCCGCATGCGCTCTTCGGCGCGCCTCGTGACCGACCGGAGGCCCGTGCCATGAGCAAACTCCAGAATCCCGAAACGGACGCCGCCGAAGCGCAATCCGCGCGCGCGGCCGGCCCGCGCGCGAAAAGCAACGGCGCGACGGCTTCGAAGCACACGCCCGATCCGGACGCGATCGCATTGCCCAGCGCGCTCGTCGACATCACGCCGCAGCAGGCCGGCACGCAGACGCTGCTGCGCGGCCTCGCGATTCTCGAAGCCGCCGCGAACGGCGCGCGCGATCTGCGCTCGTTCGGCGCGGCGCTCGGCACGACGCGCAGCACGACGCATCGGCTGGTCAGTTCGCTCGTGCAGGCGCGCTATCTTCGGCAGGTGCAGGGCGGCTATCTGCTCGGGCCGAAGCTGATCGAGCTGGGCACGATCGCGCTGGAGCAGATGCCGCTCACGGCGGTCGCGCGCCCGCACTTGCAGGCGCTCGCCGATCACACGCACGACACCATTCACCTCGGCGTGCGCGACGGCGATGACGTTCTCTACATCGACAAGATTCCCGGCACGCGCGGGCTGGAGATGCGCTCGCGCGTAGGCCACCGCATGCCGCTCGCGTCCACCGGCATCGGCAAGGCGATGATGCTCGACCTCGAAGCGAACGCGTGGAAGAAGCTGCTCGAAGCGTCGCACCGCGCGCTCGCGAAAACGAGCTTCAAGCCGGACAACCGTCCCGATTTCGACACCTTCCAGCAGCGCATGACGCGCTATTCGCAGGGCGGCTTCACCTTCGATCTCGAAGAGAACGAAGCGTCGATCCGCTGCGTCGCCGCGCCCGTGCGCGATGCGTCGGGCGCGATCGTCGCGGCGTTATCGGTGGCGAGCACGATTCCCTATATGCCGCATGAGCGCATGGAAGAGCTGATTCCGGTCGTGCAGCGCGAGGCGCGCTCGATCTCCGAGGAACTCGGCTGGCGCGCGCCGCAGGCATCGCGCAGGATCAAGCGA
This sequence comes from Caballeronia sp. 11_S32, assembly GCF_056930355.1. Lineage (NCBI taxonomy): Bacteria > Pseudomonadati > Pseudomonadota > Betaproteobacteria > Burkholderiales > Burkholderiaceae > Caballeronia > Caballeronia sp. 11_S32. The sequence continues at coordinate 2,991,724 of NZ_JBXOWH010000003.1, read as the reverse complement.
TGACCTCATCCGCATCCACGCCGGCACTGATCGCGCTCGACTGGGGCACGACCTCTTTGCGCGCCTATCTGCTCGACGCCGACGGCCTCGCGCTCGATACGCGGCAGTCGCCGGCGGGCATCATGAAGCTGCCGGCGGGCGGCTTCGATCAGGCGTTCGAGGACACCTGCGGCGCATGGCTCGATGTGCATTCGCAACTGGCCGTCATTGCGGCGGGCATGGTCGGCAGCGCGCAGGGCTGGATCGAAGCGCCGTATGTGGAAACGCCCGCTGACGCGGATGCGCTCGTCGCGGGCATCGTCAAGGTGAAGACCGCGCGCGGCGTCACGGTGCACGTCGTGCCGGGCGTGCTGGAGCGCGGCACGCTGCCCAACGTCATGCGCGGCGAGGAAACGCAGATTTTCGGCGCGCTCGCGAGCGATGCATCGCTTCAGGAGCAAGAGGGGCAAGGAAGCGGCGCGCTGATCGGCTTGCCGGGCACACATGCGAAATGGGCATTCGTGAGCGATGCGCGCATCGAGCGCTTCTACACCTTCATGACGGGCGAGGCCTTCGGCGCGCTGCGCGATCACACGATTCTCGGCCGCACGATGCATCCGAGCGCGACGCACGATGAGGCGGCATTCCAGCGAGGCGTCGATACCGCGCGCGATGCCGGTCATCCCGGCGTGCTCGCGACGATCTTCAGCACGCGCACGCTCGGCCTGACGGGCCAGCTATCGGCGGAGCAGCAGGCGGATTATCTGTCGGGGCTTCTGATCGGCCATGAATTGCGCGGGCTGAACGAAGTGCTCGCACGCCAGCAGTCGTCGCTCACGGGCAGAACGCTGCGGCTGATTGGCAACGATGCGCTCTGCGACCGCTATCGCGCCGCGCTCGCGCGCTTCGGCTGCCACGATGCCGCGACGGTCGCTCATGCCACCGAGCGCGGCCTTTACCGAATCGCCGCACAGGCCGGCCTCGTCCCCCAACCTCACGCGCCCGTGCACGCCGCCTGAAAAGGAGCGAAAACGATGCAGCCTCCCATCAATCTGCCTGCGCCGTATGGCATGCACGCCGGTCTCGCGAAGGCGTTCGCCGCGTGCCCGCTGATCGCGATCCTGCGCGGCATCACGCCGGCCGAAGCGGCCGATCACGGCCGCGCGCTGTACGAAGCGGGCTTTCGCATCGTCGAGGTGCCGCTCAATTCGCCGCAACCGTTCGACAGCATCGCGGCGATCCGTCAGGCGCTGCCCGCCGATGCGATCGTCGGCGCGGGAACGGTGCTGCATCCGAGTTACGTCGAAAGCGTGAAGGCTGCGGGCGGCGAACTGATTGTGATGCCGCACAGCGACGCCGATGTCGTGCGCGCCGCGAAGGCGCAAGGGCTCGCGTGCGCGCCGGGCGTCGCGACGCCGAACGAGGCGTTTCTCGCGCTGAAGAGCGGCGCCGACGTGCTGAAGATGTTCCCCGCCGAGCAGCTCGGCCCGGCGATCACGAAGGCATGGCGCGCGGTGATCGCGAAGGACGTGCCGCTCGTGCCGGTCGGCGGCATTGCGCCGGACAACATGGGGCCGTTTCTCGCCGCGGGCGCGAACGGCTTCGGCCTCGGCTCCGCGCTGTACCGGCCGGGGCAGCGCGCGGAGGTGACGGCGTCGCATGCGAAGGCGTTCATCGACGGGCTTGCGCTCGCGCGAGGCGAAAGCCAATGAACCGCCTCGCCGGCAAAGTCGCGATGGTCACGGGCGCGGGACGCGGCATCGGCGCGGCGATCGCGCTGGCGTTCGCGCGCGAGGGCGCATCGGTGGCGCTGGCGGAGCTCGACATCGACACGGCGAACGCAACGGCGGAGCGCATCAGTTCGGAAGTAAGCGGCGCGCGCGTGATTGCGGTGCAAACGGATGTGACGCAAAGCGCGCAGGTGAAGCAGGCGGTCGAGCACATCGAAGCTTCCATCGGACCGCTCGACGTCCTCGTGAACAACGCGGGCATCAACGTGTTCTGCGATCCGCTCACGATGACCGACGACGACTGGCGGCGCTGCTTCGCCGTCGATCTCGACGGCGTGTGGAACGGCTGCCGCGCGGTGCTGCCGGGCATGGTCGGGCGCGGGCGCGGAAGCATCGTGAACATCGCGTCGACGCACGCCTTCAAGATCATTCCGGGCTGCTTTCCGTATCCGGTGGCGAAGCACGGCGTGATTGGCCTCACGCGCGCGCTCGGCATCGAATACGCGCCGAACAATGTGCGCGTGAATGCGATCGCGCCGGGTTACATCGAAACACAACTGACGCTGGACTGGTGGAAGTCGCAAGCCGACCCGAAGGCGGCGCGTCAGGCGACGCTCGATCTCCAGCCGATGAAACGCATCGGCCAGCCAGAGGAGGTTGCGATGACGGCGGTGTTCCTCGCATCGGACGAGGCGCCGTTCATCAATGCGAGCTGCATCACCGTGGATGGCGGGCGCTCGGCGCTTTATCACGACTGAACACAGAAGAATGACGCACTGGCCGCTGTGCGGCATCAATCGACAAGAAAGCGGCCACACACCTTCGTACCGCCCGCGCGCGGGCACTTTGAGATAACGGATAAGGTCGGGAGACAAAAGATGAAACGCAGACTGTTCCTCACGCTGATCGCCGCCGCCACGGCAACGAGCGCGTCCATGATCGCGGCGCCCGCAGCGCAGGCCGCCGACGACGTCAAGATCGGCTTCCTCGTGAAGCAGCCCGAAGAGCCGTGGTTCCAGGACGAATGGAAGTTCGCCGAAATCGCCGCGAAGAACAAGGGCTTCACGCTCGTGAAGATCGGCGCGCCGTCGGGCGAGAAGGTGATGAGCGCGATCGACAACCTCGCCGCGCAGAAGGCGCAGGGTTTCATCATCTGCACGCCCGACGTGAAGCTCGGACCGGGTATCGTCGCGAAGGCGAAGGCCGACAAGCTGAAGATGATGACGGTCGATGACCGCCTCGTCGACGGCTCGGGCAAGCCGATCGAGTCCGTGCCGCACATGGGCATTTCCGCCTACAACATCGGCAAGCAGGTGGGCGACGGCATCGCAGCCGAGATCAAGAAGCGCGGCTGGGACATGAAGGATGTCGGCGCGATCGACGTGACCTACGAGCAGTTGCCGACCGCGCATGACCGCACCACCGGCGCCACCGACGCGCTCGTCGCCGCGGGTTTCCCGAAAGCGAACATCATCGCGGCGCCGCAAGCGAAGACCGACACCGAGAACGCGTTCAACGCCGCGAACATCGCGCTCACGAAGAATCCGCAGTTCAAGCACTGGGTCGCCTACGGCCTGAACGACGAAGCCGTGCTCGGTGCGGTGCGCGCCGCCGAGGGCCGCGGCTTCAAGGCCGACAACATGATCGGCATCGGTATCGGCGGATCGGATTCGGCGCTGAACGAGTTCAAGAAGCCGAACCCGACGGGCTTCTACGGCACCGTGATCATCAGCCCGAAGCGCCACGGCGAAGAGACGTCCGAGCTGATGTACGCGTGGATCAAGGACGGCAAGGCGCCGCCGGCGCTCACGCTCACGACCGGCATGCTGGCCACGCGTGACAACGTGGCGTCGGTGCGTCAGCAGATGGGGCTGGCATCGAACTAAAGTGCAATTGGCGGGCCGTGCCGACGAAGCGCGGCCCGCGCGGAAATAGGAGGCGATGTGTCAGCGACGCTGCGTTTTGACAATATCGGCAAGGTGTTTCCAGGCGTGCGCGCGCTCGACGGCGTGTCGTTCGACGTCAACGCCGGCGAAGTTCACGGATTGATGGGCGAGAACGGCGCGGGCAAATCGACCTTGCTCAAGATTCTCGGCGGCGAGTATCAGCCCGATTCGGGGCGCGTGCTCATCGACGACAAGGAAGTGCATTTCGCGAGTGCCGGCGCGTCGATCGCGGCGGGCATCGCGGTGATTCATCAGGAATTGCAGTACGTGCCGGACCTGACCGTGTCCGAGAACCTGCTGCTCGGCGCGTTGCCGAACCGGCTCGGCTGGGTCGACAAACGCGCGGCGAAGAAGCACGTGCGCGAAAGGCTTGCGGCGATGGGCGTCGATCTCGATCCGGACGCGAAGCTGCGCAGGCTGTCCATCGCGCAGCGGCAGATGGTGGAGATCTGCAAGGCGCTGTTGCGCAATGCGCGCGTGATCGCGCTCGACGAGCCGACGAGTTCGCTCTCGCACCGCGAGACGGAAGTGCTCTTCAAGCTCGTGCGCGATCTCAAGGCCGATAGCCGCGCGTTGATCTACATTTCGCATCGCATGGACGAGATCTACGAGTTGTGCGACGCGTGCACGATCTTCCGCGATGGCCGCAAGATCGCGTCGCATCTGTCGCTCGCGGACGTGCCGCGCGAGACGCTCGTGCAGGAGATGGTCGGCCGCGAGATCAGCGATATCTACAACTATCGCGCGCGTCCTTTGGGCGACGTGCGCTTCTCCGTGAAGAACGTTCAGGGCGACGCGCTCTCCGCGCCCGCGAGCTTCAATGTGAAGCGTGGCGAGATCGTCGGGTTCTTCGGGCTCGTCGGCGCGGGCCGCAGCGAGCTGATGCATCTCGTCTATGGCGCGGACAAGAAGAAGGGTGGCGACATCACGCTCGATGGCCAGCCGATCAAGGTCCGCAGCACTGGCGAGGCGATCCGCCACGGCATCGTGCTGTGTCCGGAGGATCGCAAGGAAGAGGGCATCGTCGCGATGGCGACCGTCGCTGAGAACATCAACATCTCGTGCCGGCGCCACTATCTGCGCGGCGGGATTTTTCTCGATCGCAAGAAGGAGGCGCAGACGGCCGAGCGCTTCATTCAACTCCTGAAGATCAAGACGCCGAGCCGCAGGCAGCGCATCCGCTTTCTGTCGGGCGGCAATCAGCAGAAGGCGATTCTGTCGCGCTGGCTCGCGGAGCCGGATCTGAAAGTCGTGATTCTGGATGAGCCGACGCGCGGCATCGACGTGGGCGCGAAGCATGAAATCTACAACGTGATCTATCAGCTTGCCGAGCGCGGCTGCGCGATCGTGATGATTTCGTCGGAGTTGCCGGAGGTGCTCGGCGTGTCTGACCGGATCGTCGTGATGCGGCAGGGGCGCATCGCGGGCGAGTTGCCGCGCGAGAAGGCGAGCGAGCAGGCGGTGCTGAGTCTCGCGCTGCCGCAGGCGGAGACCGTCGCGCAGGCGGCGTAAAAAAAGAGGAGCGAATCATGGAAGCAAGAGAAAACATCGTGGGGCAGGCGACGGAAACCGTCGCGAACGCGCTGATCCCGCAGAAGGGCGACAAGCAGAAGTGGTGGCAGCAGATCACGGAATACAGCCTGATCGTGATCTTCATCGTGATGTTCCTGACGATGTCGCTGACGGTCGATCACTTCTTCTCGATCGAGAACATGCTCGGCCTTGCGCTGTCGATCTCGCAGATCGGCATGGTCGCGTGCACGATGATGTTCTGCCTTGCATCGCGGGACTTCGATCTTTCGGTCGGCTCGACGATCGCGTTCGCCGGCGTGCTGTGCGCGATGGTGCTGAACGCGACCGACAACACGTTTATTGCGATCATCGCGGCGGTGGCGGCGGGCGCGGTGATCGGCTTCGTGAACGGCGCGGTGATCGCGTATCTGCGCATCAACGCGCTGATCACCACGCTCGCGACGATGGAGATCGTGCGTGGTTTGGGCTTCATCGTGTCGCACGGGCAGGCGGTGGGGGTGTCGTCGGATACGTTCATTGCGCTCGGCGGCTTGTCGATGCTCGGGATTTCCCTGCCTATCTGGGTCACGCTTGCGTGTTTCATCGTTTTTGGCGTATTGCTCAACCAGACGGTTTATGGGCGTAACACGCTGGCGATCGGTGGGAATCCGGAGGCCTCGCGGCTTGCTGGCATCAATGTCGAGCGCACGCGGGTATGGATCTTCCTGATTCAAGGCGCGGTGACTGCGCTGGCCGGCGTCATTCTCGCTTCGCGTATCACGTCGGGGCAGCCGAACGCGGCGCAGGGCTTCGAGCTGAACGTGATTTCGGCTTGCGTGTTGGGGGGTGTTTCGCTGCTCGGCGGGAGGGCGACGATTTCCGGCGTCGTGATCGGTGTTTTGATCATGGGCACGGTTGAGAACGTGATGAACCTGCTCAATATCGACGCGTTCTATCAGTACCTCGTGCGAGGGGCTATCTTGCTTGCCGCTGTCTTGCTCGACCAGTTGAAGAATCGTGGAGCGCGGGATTAGGGTTGGGCTAGGCTGGGTTGTGGGTTGGTGCGCTTGGGCCTTCGCCGGATCCCGGTTTCGCGTCGGTCTATTTGCTCTGCCCCTGTGCGGGGCGGCAGTCACTTTCTTTGCTGCTGCAAAGAAAGTAACCAAAGAAACAGCTTGTCCCATCCAAAGTGCTTCAAGCCGGCCCCGGCACAGAAGATCGCACGTGGTCCGGCAGTAGCGAGGGCCCTCACAGGCCTAACCGGGCTTGGACCGCGCACGGTCTGACTAGCTAGTTGTTTTGGCGCGCTGGTTCAGCACAAATAGCTCCGGCACAGCGCTACGCGCTGCCGCCGGGTCTACAAGGGAAACCAACCTAACGCGAATGCAGTGAGATGGAGGTGTTAGTAAAGAAGCACGCGCGGACCCGATTGACTGGTCGGCCGCGCAGCGGGCTGGAGCTATTTCGCGCCTTACCGGTCAGTTGAGTGGCGAGATGTGACAGACCGTGCGCGATCCAAGCCCGGTTAGGCCTACGAGGGCACTCGCTACTGCCGGACCACTTGCGCAGTTCTGTGCCGGGGCCGGCCTGAAGTACTTTGGATGGGGATAGCTGTTTCTTTGGTTACTTTCTTTGCAGCAGCAAAGAAAGTGACTGCCGCCCCGCACAGGGGCAGAGCAAATAGACCGACGCGAAAACAGGATTCCATGAAACCGCACGCAGGCCGCCCCGCACAGGGGCAGAGCAAATAGACCGACGCGAAAACAGGATTCCATGAAACCGCACGCAGGCCGCCCCGCACAGGGGCAGAGCAAATAGACCGACGCGAAAACAGGATTCCATGAAACCGCACGCAGGGACGCACGCAGGCCGCCCCGCACAGGGGCAGAGCCAATAGAGCGACACGAAAGCAGGATCCCATAGAAACGCAGGCAAGCGAAACAAAAGAGACAAAGACATGGCAACCATCGAGAAGACCCTCGCCCGATACCCCAGCCTGGAAGGCAAAACGGTACTGATCACCGGCGGTGCAACCGGCATCGGCGAGGGCTTCGTCGAACACTTCTTCGATCAAGGCGCGAAAGTCGCCTTCTTCGACATCGACACCGATGCTGGCGAAGCACTCGCCGACCGCCTCGGCGCGGCGTTGCGCCAGGACCAGACCCGCCCGATGTTCCTCAACGTGGACCTCACCGACATCGACGCATTGAGAAAAGGCATCGCAGACGTAAGAGCCGCGCTCGGCCCGATCGGCGTGCTCGTCAACAACGCGGCCAACGACAAGCGCCATGCCATCGAAGACGTCACGCCCGAGTCCTACGATGCGGGCATCGCGGTCAACATCCGCCATCAGTTCTTCGCGGCGCAGGCCGTGATCGCCGACATGAAGCAACTGGGCGGCGGCTCGATCATCAATCTGGGCTCGATCAGCTGGATGCTCAAGCAAGGCAACTTTCCCGTCTACACGACATCGAAATCGGCGGTGCAGGGCATGACGCGCGGCCTCGCGCGCGACCTCGGGAAGTTCGGCATCCGCGTGAATACGCTCGTGCCCGGCTGGGTCATGACCGAGAAGCAAAAACGTTTGTGGCTCGACGACGCCGGCAAGGAAGCGATCAAGCAAGGCCAGTGCATCGACGGCGAACTGCTCCCCGCGCATCTCGCGCGCGCGGCGCTCTTTCTCGCCTCGGACGACAGCAGCATGATCACGGCGCAGGACATGATCGTCGACGGAGGATGGGCCTGATGAACTCGACTCGCGCGCAGCTTCTGATCGACAGCCAATGCTCGCTTGGCGAAGGCGCCACGTGGTGCGCCGCGAGTGGCCGCTTCTGGTGGACCGATATCGAAGGCAAGAAGTTATGGCGCTTCGATCCACGCGATCAAAAGAGCGAATCGTTCCCGATGCCCGAGCGGCTCGCCTGCTTCACGCCGTGCGCCGACGCGCGATTCCTGCTGCTCGGTCTCGCGTCGCGGCTCGCGTTCTATGAGATCGCGACGGGCAACATCGAAACGATCATGGAAGTCGAAGCCGGTCTGCCGACGCGTCTCAACGACGGCCGCTGCGACCGCGAAGGCCGCTTCGTGTTCGGCACGAAGCATGATGTCGACGATGCCCAAGCGCTCGGCGGGTTTTATCGGCTGAACCGCGATCTGTCGCTCGAACGGCTGCCGCTCGGCAATTGCGCGATTTCGAACAGCATCGGCTTTACGCCGGACGGCGCCACGATGTATTACTGCGATTCGCCGACGCGCCAGATCCGCGTGTGCGACTATCCGACATTCGCGAACGACCGCGTGTTCGTCGAGCTGACGGATGCGGGCGGCGTGCCCGACGGCTCGATCGTCGATGCCGAAGGCGGCCTGTGGAATGCGCAGTGGGGCGGCGCGCGCGTGGTGCGCTACGGGCGCGATGGCCGCGAGACGGCGCGCATCGACGTGCCCACCGCGCAGCCGAGCTGCGTCGCGTTCGGCGGCGCGGACTTCGGCACGCTGTATGTGACGAGCGCGCGCATCGGCCTCGACGACGACACGCTGAAGCGCGATGCGCACGCAGGCGGCGTGTTCGTCGCGACGCCCGGCGCGCGCGGCATCGCGGAAGCCGTATTCGCGGGCAAGGCGTAACGCACACAACACCGAGGCGGCGCGCAACGACGCACCGCCCGACACGCCCCGGCCGCGCCGGGTCTTTCGCCTCTCGATGGAGCACGAGTCATGGCAGTCGCGCGCACAGAGCAAAGAGCGAATTCCGTATCGACGTCCACGGCGCAGGCCAACGCCCGCCGTTCGAGGCTGGCCGCCGCGGCCGAGCCGCCCATCCGGCCAGGACCTTCGACGGCGGTCGTCGCCATCGGCGGACGGGAGACGGAAGGCTGCATCACGCTCGCCAATGCGCATCTGCGGCTGGAACTCGCGCCGTCGCTCGGCGGCGGCATCACGCGCTTCGACTGGCGTCACGAAGGTTCGCTGGTGCCGATCTTCCGGCCGTGCGTCGAGCCAGGCCCCGACACCGATCCGAACCAGCTCGCGTGCTATCCGCTCTTGCCGTATTCGAACCGCATCGGCGACGGGCGTTTTCAGTTCTCCGGACGTTCGGTCGATGTGCCGTGCAACCGCCCCGGCGAACCGCTGCCGCTGCACGGCGACGGCTGGCTCGGCGCGTGGGAAGTCGAAGAGGAAGAAGCGGGGCGCGCGCGTTTGACGCTCGACCGCAGCGACGGCGTGCCGTATTCATTCCGCGCCGCGCAGACTTACGCGCTCGATGACGCCACGCTCATCGTCACCCTCGACGTGCAGAACACGGGCGGCGAAGCGCTGCCGTTCGGCCTCGGACTGCATCCGTTTCTGATGCGCGAGGCGGACACGGAGCTGTCGGCGGCGGCGGGCGGCGTGTGGCTCTGCGGCGACGACTGGCTTCCGGTGCGGCACGTGCCGACGCCGCCCGCATGGCAGTTCGGCGTCGCGTATCCGATGCCATCGGAAATGGTGAACAACGCGTTCACGGGATGGAGCGGCCGCACGAGCGTGCTGTGGCCGAAGCGGCGTCTGTCGCTCACGATCGCCGCCGATATCGACTACTACGTGCTGTATGCGCCGCCCGGCGAGGGCTTTTTCTGCTTCGAGCCGGTCGATCATCCGATCAACGCCGTGAATCTGCCGGGCGGCGGCGAGGCGAACGGGATGACGGTGCTCGAGCCGGGGGAACGGTTGTCGCGCGAGTTTCGGTTCACTGTCGAGCGCACCGGGGAAGCCGCGCGGCGCGCAAGGCCGCGCACGCGGGCGGGCGCGAAGGCGCGGGCGCGGAGCGCATCTCGCTGATGCGGCAAGGGAAGCGATGCCGTGCACGTTAAAATGCATGGCATCGACGTTCTCAGACTTCTTCCCGCCATGTCCTTCATCGAATCTCTCAACGCCGCGTGGACGCGCACGCAATCGCTTCTGTGCGTCGGCCTCGATCCCGAGCCGTCCAAATTTCCCGGCGCATTGAAAGGCCGCGCCGATTCGATCTTCGAATTCTGCAAGACCATCGTCGATGCGACCGCGCCGTATGCATCGTCGTTCAAGCCGCAGATCGCGTACTTCGCGGCGCATCGCGCGGAGGATCAGCTCGAAGCGCTGATCGCGCATATCCACGACAAGCACGCCGGCATTCCCGTGATTCTCGATGCGAAGCGCGGCGATATCGGCAGCACGGCCGAGCAATACGCGAAGGAAGCATTCGAGCGCTATCAGGCCGATGCGGTGACGGTCAATCCATACATGGGCTTCGATTCGATCGAGCCGTATCTGGCGCATGAAGGCAAGGGCGTGATCGTGTTGTGCCGCACGTCGAACGCGGGCGGCTCGGACCTGCAATTTCTCACGACCGACGGCAAGCCGCTGTATCAGGTCGTCGCCACGCTCGCGGCGCAGAAGTGGAACGCGAGCGGGCAGCTCGGGCTCGTGGTCGGCGCGACGTTTCCCAAGGAAATCGAAACGGTGCGGGGCATCGTCGGCGATATGCCGCTGCTGATTCCGGGCATCGGCGCGCAGGGTGGCGATGTCGAAGCGACCGTGCGCGCGGGCCGCACCGCGAACGGCGCGGGCATGCTGATCAACTCGTCGCGCGCGATCATCTACGCCGGCAAGGGCGACGACTACGCGCAAGCCGCGGCGGAAGCGGCAAAGAAGACGCGCGATTCGATCAATCAGTATCGCTGAGCGCGCCGCTTCCGCTCAATTGAGCGGAAGCGGCCGGAACAGCTCGCCGATGAATCCGCGGGCTCACCGCTCGCGCTGATCCAGAAACTCCAGCAGCTTGCGCAGCGCGTGCGCGGCCGCCTGCGTGCGGACCTGCTCGCGGTCGCCCTTGAAATGCTGCGTCTCGACGCCGGTATGCAGCCGGTTGCTCCACCCGAACGACACGGTGCCGACCGGCTTCGCCTCGCTGCCTCCCGCCGGGCCCGCGACGCCCGTGATCGCGATGGAAACCTGCGCGCGGCTGTTGCGCAGCGCGCCTTCGGCCATCGCCTTCGCGACGGGCTCGCTCACTGCGCCGTGCTGTTCGATCAATGTGGCCGGCACGCCGATCATCTCGGTCTTCGCGAGATTCGAATACGTGACGAAGCCGCGCTCGAACCACGCGCTGCTGCCCGAAATATCCGTGATCGCGGTCGCGACCATGCCGCCCGTGCACGATTCGGCGGTCGCGAGCATCAGCCGTTCGTCGCGCAGCTTGTTGCCGACGCGAATCGCGAGTTGGTGAACGACGGTGTCGGTTGGCATGGCGGTGTTCTCAAAGGAATGGAGATGAAATTCAGATGGTCATGCGCCAGAGCGCGATCACGAGCAGCGTGAAGAACGCCGCGACGAGGTCATCGAACATGATGCCGAAGCCGCCTTTCAAATGGCGGTCGAAATAGCGGATCGGCGGCGGCTTCACCATGTCGAAGAAGCGGAACACGATGAACGCCCACAACTGGCCGGTGAACGTGGCGGGCGTGACGAGCAGCAGCACGAGCCAGAACGCGACGATTTCATCCCACACCACCGGCGAAGGGTCCGCGACGCCCATCTTCTTCGCGGTGAAGCCGGTGAACCAGCATCCGGCGATGAAACCGGCGGCGATCAGCGCGCCCCATTCCGCGACCGTCAGGTGTTGATTGAACACGACGAACGACACCCACGCGAACAGGGTGCCGACCGTGCCGGGCGCGATGGGCGACAGCCCGCTGCCGCAGCCGAGCGAGAGAATGTGAAGCGGATGCGTGAGCATGAAGCGCGCGCTCGCCTTGCGCGGCTTGGCACGCGGCGCGTTGGCATCGCCCGCGAGAGTCGGGTCAGTCTGCATGAAAATGATCGAAGCCTTGCAACGTCAGGGAGAGCGGGGCGCCCGCGGCATCGCGCCAGGCGATTGCGGGCGCCCCGGATGATTCGATTGTACCGATGCGTGTCAGCGGCACATTCACGCTCGCCGCGATATCCGCGAGCGCGCCGCGCGCCGAGGGCGGCGCGGTGAAGCAGAGCTCGTAGTCGTCGCCGCCGGCGAGCGTGCACTGGCGCCGCGCGGCGCCGGGCAGCGCGCGCACGGCGTCCGAGCACGGCACGGCATCGGCGTCGACGATGGCGCGCACGCCCGAGCGCTTCAGGATGTGCATGAGATCGCCCGCGAGGCCATCGGAGATATCGAGCGCCGCATGGGCGACGCCGCGCAACGCGAGGCCCAGCGCGACGCGCGGTTCGGGCCGCTCCAGCGCGCGCCGCCAGCACGCCGCGACGGCATCGTCCGGCGCGCGCCATTCGCCGCGCAGCGCGCCGAGGCCCGCGCGGGCCTCGCCCAGGGTGCCGGATACCCAGATGTCGTCGCCGGGCTTCGCGGCGTCGCGACGCAATGCCGCACCATGCGGCACGTCGCCGAACACGGTAATGCAGATGTTGAGCGGCCCGCTCGTCGTATCGCCGCCGACGAGCGCGCAGTCGTGGCGTTCGGCGAGCACGAAGAGGCCGTCGCTGAAGGCTTCGAGCCACGCTTCGTCGGCGCGCGGCAGGGCGAGCGCGAGCGTGAACGCGTGCGGCTTCGCGCCCATCGCCGCGAGATCCGACAGATTCACCGCGAGCGCCTTGTGCCCGAGCGCGTGAGGATCGACATCGGGAAAGAAGTGCCGGCCTTCGACGAGCATGTCCGTCGAAATGGCGAGCTGATACTTCGGCGGCGGCGCGATGAGCGCGCAGTCGTCGCCGATGCCGAGCGGCGTCGCGGCTTCGTCGTCATGACGTGGCGATGGCGCCTTGGCGCGGCGTGCGAAGAAGCGGTCGATCAGGGAGAACTCGGAGAGCATCGTCGGCAATGGTTGTGGTTTTGTGCACTGCAAGATAACGGCATTGCGTGCGGCAAGGACCGCGAAAGCATTCGCTTCCTGTCTCGAAAAATAACGAACGACGCGCGGCGAGCCTTGCCCCGCCGTGCAATCAGACGTTTTCCAGTCACGGCACTTGTAGCCGAAATGCATGGAGACCGGTCCGAAACTGACGCTGATTGGCGCTACAATGCGTTCGAATATCCATTCTAAATCCCGCACTGCTAGCCCGCCTTATGACGACCTCCGACGCCAATACCAAGTTGCGCGAAGCCGCGCTCGACTATCACGAATTCCCCGTTCCCGGAAAGATCCAGATCGCGCCCACGAAGCAGATGATCAACCAGCGCGACCTGGCGCTCGCGTACTCGCCGGGCGTTGCGTTCGCGTGTGAAGCGATCGTTGAAGATCCGCTGAACGCCGCGCGCTTCACCGCGCGCAGCAATCTGGTGGGCGTCGTGTCGAATGGCACGGCCGTGCTGGGCCTCGGCAACATCGGGCCGCTCGCGTCGAAGCCGGTGATGGAAGGCAAGGCCGTGCTGTTCAAGAAGTTCGCCGGCATCGACGTGTTCGATATCGAGCTGAACGAAAACGATCCGCACAAGCTCGTCGATGTGATCGCCGCGCTCGAGCCGACTTTCGGCGGCATCAATCTGGAAGACATCAAGGCGCCGGACTGCTTCATCGTCGAGCGCGAGTGCCGCAAGCGCATGAAGATTCCGGTCTTTCACGATGACCAGCACGGCACGGCCATCGTCGTCGCGGCGGCGATCACCAACGGCCTCAAAGTGGTCGGCAAGGACATCGGCGAAGTGAAGCTCGTCGCGTCGGGCGCGGGCGCGGCGGCGCTCGCCTGCCTGAACCTGCTGGTCGATCTCGGCATGAAGCGCGAGAACATCTATGTGACGGATCTGGCCGGTGTGGTCTACAAGGGCCGCACGGAACTGATGGACCCGGACAAGGAACTGTTCGCTCGCGAAACCAGCGCGCGCACGCTCGCCGAAGTGATCGAAGGGGCGGACGTGTTCCTCGGCTTGTCGGCAGGCGGCGTGCTCAAGCAGGACATGGTCAAGCAGATGGCCGCGAAGCCGCTGATCCTCGCGCTCGCGAATCCGACGCCGGAAATCCTGCCGGAACTGGCGCTCGAAGTGCGTCCGGACGCGGTGCTCGCCACTGGCCGCACGGATTACCCGAACCAGGTCAACAACGTTCTCTGCTTCCCGTTCATCTTCCGCGGCGCGCTCGATGTCGGCGCGACCGTCATCACGAAGGAAATGGAAATCGCGGCGGTGAACGCAATCGCCGAGCTCGCGCGTCAGGAGCAGAGCGATATCGTCGCAACGGCCTATGGCATTCAGGACTTGTCCTTCGGTCCGGAGTATCTGATTCCGAAGCCCTTCGATCCGCGTCTGATCGTGAAGATCGCGCCGGCCGTCGCGAAGGCTGCTATGGATTGCGGCGTCGCCACGCGTCCTATCGAAGACATGGAAGCGTACGAGCAGCACTTGCAGCAGTTCGTCTACCACAGCGGCACGACGATGAAGCCGGTGTTCCAGCTCGCGCGCAGCGTGGAGCCGGAGAAGAAGCGCATTGTGTTCGCGGAAGGCGAGGAAGAGCGCGTGCTGCGCGCGGTGCAGATCGCCGTCGACGAAAAGATCGCCAAGCCGATTCTCATCGGCCGGCCGGCGGTCATCGAGCAGCGCATCCAGAAGTTCGGCCTGCGCCTCAATCCGGGCACCGACTTCACGGTCGTCGACACGGATCACGACGAGCGCTATCGCGATTTCTGGCAGACCTATTACAAGATGATGGCGCGGAAGGGCATCAGCGAGCAGATGGCCAAGCTCGAAATGCGCCGCCGCACGACGCTGATCGGCTCGATGCTCGTCAAGAAGGGCGAAGCCGACGGCATGATCTGCGGCACGGTGAGCACGACGCATCGCCATCTGCACTTCATCGATCAGGTCATCGGCAAGAAGGAAGGCGCTAAGGTGTACGCGGCGATGAACGCGCTCGTGCTGCCGGGCCGCCAGATTTTCCTGGTCGACACGCACGTCAACGTGGATCCGACGCCCGAGCAGCTCGCCGAAATCACGATCATGGCGGCGGAAGAGGTGAAGCGCTTCGGCATCATGCCGAAGATCGCGCTCCTGTCGCATTCGAACTTCGGCACGAGCAACGCGCCGAGCGCCCAGAAGATGCGCGACGTGCTCGCGATCCTGAAAGAGCGCGCGCCGGATCTGGACGTCGACGGCGAAATGCACGGCGACGTCGCGCTGGATGCGCGTCTGCGCAAGGGCGTGCTGCCCGAATCGACCCTCGAAGGCGACGCGAACCTGCTGATCCTGCCGAACATCGATGCCGCGAACATCTCGTATAACCTGCTGAAGACGGCGGCGGGCAACAATATCGCGATCGGGCCGATCCTGCTCGGCGCGGCACAGCCGGTGCACGTGCTGACCGCATCGGCGACGGTGCGGCGCATCGTGAATATGACGGCGTTGCTGGTGGCGGACGCATCGGCGGCGCGCTGATAGCGGCTTCCGGCAACAAGGAAACGCGGCGGTTCTCCGCCGCGTTTTTTATTCGAGGCAAAAAAATGGCGTGCCGCGGGTCAGCGGCACGCCCGAGAAAAAAGGCAACGAGAGAGGTTGCCTTTGCCTACAAATGCGGAATCGGCGGCAGAGCGCGTTGCCGTGAAGCTGGCGACAGGTGAGGCAACCTGTCCAAGGGCTTCAAGATCCCACGAGCAAAGTATTATCCTGTTCGGGATAAAAATCTCTCAGATTTGGGCTAATTTTAAGGACGGACGCCCGCCAGGAATTGCACGACTCCATCAAACTGAGAAAAAAATTCCGAATTTCCGCGTAACGTTGCTTCGTCCTGTCATTAGCGATACCCTTACATCTTTCATGGTCGTCGGAATTTGGTGTACGCGAGGTTAACCGTTTGGTGATACGCGCGAGGGTTCTCTCCTTCATCGTCGCCTTGGGCGTCCTGCTGGGCGCGTGCGGCAAGGACGAACCTCATGGCGGCGTGCAGGAACCGGTTGCTGCGGCGAGTCCCGCATCGGTCGCGCCGGCGGAAGCGGTTCAAGAGGCGCAGGCACGGCAGCCGGACGCGACGAGCGCGCAGGAGCGTGACGGGCTGGCCACCGTCCACATTGGCCAGTTGCCCAGGCAGGCGGTCGCGACATTGCGGCTGATCGAGGCGGGCGGCCCTTTCCCTTTCGAGAAGGACGGCGTCGTGTTCGGCAATCGCGAGCGTTTGCTTCCGCGGCACCCACGCGGCTATTACCACGAATACACCGTTCCCACACCTCGCGCGAGGGACCGCGGCGCGCGCCGGATCGTATGCGGCGGTCCGAAGAGGCAGACCGGCGATTGCTACTACACAGACGACCACTACACCAGTTTCAGGCGTATTGCGGATTAACTACGGGATTAACGGCATGAGCGACAACATCTACGCGCACGACCACAGCGTCGCGAGTGATCTTTTCGCCACCGGCGATGGCAACCTGTTCCAGCGAGTATTGCGGCTACGCATGACAGAACACGACAACAGACCCGACGACGAGACCAGGCCTGAGGAGTTCCATCCGCAAGAGGGTGACGAAGCGCTGTTCGCGACCGTGCGGCCGAATATCGTGCAGTCGATCCGCGCGTTCCGCGTGCAGGATCTCGCGGACGAAGCCAATCGTCTCGGGCAGCATTTTCTCTACGCCTATCTCGGCCAGGCGCAGAGCAAGCAGGAAGTGCTCGAGACGATCGCTCTCTCGTTCCTGTTTCCCAAGCATTTCGGCAAGAACTACGATGCGCTCTACGATTCGCTCACCGATCTCGTTCACAAGGCCGGCTCGCAGCCGGGTTTCGTGATCGTGCTCGAGCAACTGCCGATCGCGCAGAAGTTCGACAAGGAAGGCCGCGAAGTGCTGCTGGACGTTTTCCGTGACGCGGCGGAATTCTGGGCCGAACGGAAAGTGGCGTTCCGCGTGTTCTATTCGTTCGTCTGAATCAGCGTGGCTGGCGCGGCGCGCCGGTCAAAATATGCAACAGCCCGATGGGCGTAGCCGAAAGGCGCGGCCATCGGGCTGTTTTCGTTGGTGCGTCCGGGAAATCACCAGCCGCCCCAACGCGCGGCCAGCGCCGCGAGCACCGCGATGCCCGCCGTTTCCGTACGCAACACGCGCGGGCCGAGCCCGAGCGCGGCGAATCCCGCATCGATGATGGCGCTTTCCTCGGCAGGCGAGAAGCCCGCTTCGGGTCCGATCAACAGCGTGACCGGACCGCGCGGGGCATCGGCGGGCAGCGACGCGAAGCTCACTTCGGCGCGCGGCGAGAGCAGGAGGCGCAATTCGTCACCGGTGGCGGCGGGCAGGTCGGCGAGCCAGGCGTGGAGATCGCGCGGCGGCGCGACATCGGGCACGCGATTGCGTCCGCACTGCTCGCAGGCGGCGCGCGTGAGCGCCTGCCAATGCGCCTGACGCCGCAGCGCGCGCTCGCCGGCGAGGCGCACGACGCCGCGCTCGGCGGTAATCGGCGCGATGCCCGCCACACCGAGTTCCACCGCCTTTTCGATCAGCCAGTCCATCTTGTCACCGCCCGCGACACCTTGCGCAAGCGTCACGCGATAAGGCGGCTCCGCTTCGCGATCGCCGTGTTCGTCGATGCGCGCCGTCGCCGCGCGCTTCGCGATATCGACGAGCTCGCCGCGATATTCGCCGCCGCGGCCATCGAAGAGCGTGATCGAATCGCCGGTTTGCAGGCGCAAGACGTGCACATGGCGCACGACGTCGTCGGGGAGGGGGAGGGTTTGGCCCACGAAAAGCGGACCGTCGACATGAAAGCGTGGCATGAGTGATCGATCGCGGACGTCCTGCCCGCGGATAGTGGTGATGCCTGACGGCGATGCGGTGCTTCAGCTCAGATGCCGGGCGATCGCCCAGCGATAGCCGTCCGGGTCTTCGATCTGCGCGAAACGGTCGCCCCAGAACTGGTCCTGCGGCTCGATGAGCGGCTTCGCGCCGACGGCCAGCGCCTGCCGGAAGATCGTGTCGACGTCATCGACATACAAATAGAACGATTGCGGCGCCATCAGACCGGCGCTCTTCGGCGTGCGCGCCTGCGAACCGTACGCACCTTCGGGCGCGAACATCACGATCAACTGCCCGCGATACGTCATCTCGACATGGATGATCGTGCCGTCGTCGTTCACGCTGTCGCGCACCGCGAAGCCAAGCGCCTTTTCGTAAAACGCGATGCTCACGCGCGCGTCGCGCACCGTGAGATACGGAGTCAGCCAGGGCACATCGGCGGGGCGAGGGTCGGTCATTGAAAGCACTCCTTGAAACCTTGCTGCTGCGGATTGAAGAACATTTTGCCATGAAGCCGTACGATCAATGGACCGGCAAGGAATTTGCACATCAGGCGGGGCTCCGGTCGGATTTCGCCGGGAGAACGTCCGTCGACGGCGCGTATTACCGTGTAACGTCACGTGTTGTCACGATGTCGTGACACTGCTGTAACGCATGCGACGCACGCGGCGCCGCGTTGTTCCCGCGAATCGCCGCCCGTCTTTTGCACGGAACATGCCCGCGCGCCGGGACTGCCGGCGGCACTGGGCGCGCGCCTTACAGGCACGTGTCAATCGGACCGGTCTGTTAGAATGACGGCCTCCCGATCCTCGTCGTTTCTCGTCGTTCCGGTCCTGAAAACGTTGTGCCCCGCGGGTCCGGCTCGAGTGAGAAGTACTGCATGAGAAGCACCGCGGATCATTTCAGGACCTGCCCCAGACTCGACAATGACGACCCCGACCTCCAGCCAGACCGCCCTCATGGCCAACGCAATCCGCGCGCTTGCCATGGACGCCGTTCAACAAGCCAACTCCGGTCATCCGGGCATGCCGATGGGCATGGCGGAAATCGGCGTCGCGCTGTGGTCGCGCCACCTGAAGCACAACCCGCTGAACCCGCACTGGTTTGAGCGCGACCGTTTCGTTTTGTCGAACGGTCACGGCTCGATGTTGCTGTACTCGCTCCTGCACCTCACCGGCTACGACCTGCCGATGAGCGAGCTCAAGAATTTCCGCCAGCTGCATTCGAAGACGCCGGGCCATCCGGAATACGGCATCACGGCGGGCGTCGAGACGACCACCGGTCCGCTCGGCCAGGGCATCGGCAACGCGGTCGGCATGGCGCTCGCCGAAGCGCTGCTCGCCGCCGAATTCAACAAGGCTGACGCGAAGATCGTCGATCACTACACGTATGCGTTCCTCGGCGACGGCTGCCTGATGGAAGGCATCTCGCATGAAGCCTGCTCGCTCGCGGGCACGCTCAAGCTGAACAAGCTGATCGCGCTGTGGGACGACAACGGCATTTCGATCGACGGCCACGTCGAGCACTGGTTCCACGACGACACGCCGAAGCGCTTCGAAGCGTACGGCTGGAACGTCGTGCGCGGCGTGGACGGCCATAACGTCGATGCAGTCGATGCCGCCATCGCCGCCGCGAAGAAGTCGGACAAGCCGACGCTGATCTGCTGCCGCACCGTGATCGGCAAGGGCGCGCCGACCAAGGCCGGCGGCCACGACGCGCACGGCGCGCCGCTCGGCGACAAGGAAATCGCGGCGACGCGCGAGGCTATCGGCTGGAACTTCGGTCCGTTCGAGATTCCGCAGGAAGTGTATGCAGCGTGGAACGCGAAGGAGCAAGGCACGCACGCCGAAGGCGAGTGGAACAAGGCGTTCGACGCATACAAGGCGAAGTACGCTGCGCAAGCAGCCGAATTCACGCGCCGCATGAACGGCGAGCTGCCCGCGAACTGGGCGCAGGCGGCGGCGAAGATCATCGAGGACGCGAACCAGAAGGCCGAAACCGTCGCGACGCGCAAGGCATCGCAGAACACCATCGAAGGTCTCGCGGCAGCGCTGCCGGAACTGCTCGGCGGTTCCGCCGACCTGACCGGCTCGAACCTCACCAACTGGAAGGCATCGAAGCCGGTGCGCGCGGCGGGCGACGCGGAGAACGCGAACCCGGATCACGCGGGCATCCAGTGGGGCAACCACATCAACTACGGCGTGCGCGAGTTCGGCATGTCCGCGGCGATCAACGGCATTGCGCTGCATGGCGGCTATCGTCCGTTCGGCGGCACGTTCCTGACGTTCTCGGACTACAGCCGCAACGCGATCCGCGTCGCCGCGCTGATGAAGTCGCGCTCGATCTTCGTGTTCACGCACGATTCCATCGGCCTCGGCGAAGACGGCCCGACGCACCAGTCGATCGAACACGTGTCGAGCCTGCGGCTCATCCCGAATCTGCAGACGTGGCGCCCGGCGGACACCGTCGAAACGGCCGTCGCGTGGACGCATGCGATCGCGCACAACGGCCCGTCGACGCTGATTTTCAGCCGCCAGAACCTGCAATTCTCGGCGCGCAACGACATTCAGATCGCCAACATCGCGAAGGGCGGCTACGTGCTGCGCGACTGGAACGACGACATTCCCGCGCGCAAGATCATCCTCATCGCGACCGGCTCGGAAGTGCAGCTCGCGATGGAAGCAGTCGAGGCGCTGGCGAAGGAAGGCATCGGCGCGCGCGTCGTGTCGATGCCCTGCACGAACGTCTTCGACAAGCAGGACGCCGAATACCGCGAGCGCGTGCTGCCGAAGGGCGTGGCGCGCGTGGCGATCGAGGCGGGCGTGACCGATTTCTGGCACAAGTACGTGGGCCTGGAAGGCGGCGTGGTCGGCATCGACACGTTCGGCGAGTCGGCGCCGGCGGGCGCGCTGTTCAAGCATTTCGGCTTCACGGTGGAGAACGTCGTCAAGACGGCGAAGTCCGTTCTGGCGGCGTGAGCACTGACGTCAGCGAAGCAAGGTTTTTTTAGCCACAGGAGATAGACCATGACGATTCGCGTTGCAATCAACGGCTACGGCCGGATCGGCCGCAACACGCTGCGCGCCTTGTACGAGAACGGCAAGAAGCACGACATCGAGATCGTCGCCATCAACGACTTGGGCGATGCCAAGACCAATGCGCACCTGACGCAATACGACACGGCGCACGGCAAGTTCCCGGGCGAAGTGTCGGTGGACGGCGACTACCTCGTCGTCAATGGCGACAAGATCCGCGTGCTCGCGAACCGCAACCCGGCCGAACTGCCGTGGGGCGAGCTGAAGGTCGACGTGGTGATGGAGTGCACGGGCTTCTTCACGACGAAGGAAAAGGCGAGCGCACACATCAAGGGCGGTGCGAAGAAGGTCATCATTTCGGCGCCGGGCGGCAAGGACGTGGACGCGACCGTCGTGTACGGCGTGAACCATAACGTGCTGAAGGCTTCCGACACGGTCATCTCGAACGCATCGTGCACGACGAACTGCCTCGCGCCGCTCGTCAAGCCGCTGAACGACAAGATCGGTCTGGTGAACGGTCTGATGACCACGATCCACGCGTACACGAACGACCAGGTTCTGACGGACGTTTATCACGAAGATCTGCGCCGCGCGCGCTCGGCCACGCACAGCCAGATCCCGACGAAGACCGGTGCAGCATCGGCGGTCGGCCTCGTGCTGCCGGAACTGAACGGCAAGCTGGATGGCTACGCGATCCGCGTCCCGACGATCAACGTGTCGGTGGTCGATCTGTCGTTCATCGCCGCGCGCGACACGACGGTCGAGGAAATCAACAAGATCATGAAGGAAGCGTCGGAAGGCGAACTGAAGGGCGTGCTCGGCTACAACGACGCGCCGCTGGTGTCGATCGACTACAACCACAATCCGGCTTCGTCGACGTTCGACTCGACGCTGACCAAGGTGTCGGGCCGTCTCGTGAAGGTGTCGAGCTGGTACGACAATGAGTGGGGCTTCTCGAACCGCATGCTGGATACGGCGGTTGCTCTGGCCAATGCGAAATAAGGCGAAGTAAGCTTCGCGAGCGTTTCGACATGAACAAAGCCGCTCTTCGGAGCGGCTTTGTTTTTTGGTGCTTAGGTATGTCTTAGGCGAGTTTCTCGCGCAAGAACGACACGACGTAAGGCGTGGCGGCTGCCGCGACTGTCGATGCCGTCGCCGGATCCAGTCCCATGCGCGCCGCAAGCGATTCGGCGACGCGCCCGGTGAGTATGCCTTCGCCGCCTTCCTCCATCGATTTCAGAAAACCGTCGCCTCGCACGAGCCCGGCCGCGAACGCGGCGAAGAAGCTCTTGCCGGGATGGTCCCCGAGCAAGCCCTGGTTTTGCTCTTCGGCGTGAGCGTGCGCGGTTTCCGCGGCGGTGCCGAGCATCTGCTGGCTGTCTTCGGGACTGAAGCCCTGGTCGGTCAGCGCTTGCGTCGCTTGCGCGCCGTGCTCGGACGAGAGAAATTCTGAAACGAGTTGTTGCATGTCCATCGACGCTGCTCCTCTTGATGTTCGATAAATGCAGGGCAGCGCAAGCGGATAGAAATTTTCTGCACTCACGGCCCTTGCTGAGACCGCGAACCTCGCAAGAAGTGCCGCGCCTTACTTGTGCGGAATCGGAAAATGCACGCCCGCGCGCTGCGCCGCGTTGACGATGTGGCCTTCGATCGCCTTGCCGGCTTTTTCGCCGTCGCGCGCTTTCAACGCTTCGATGATCACCGCGTGCTCGTGATACGTCGACAACACCAGTTCGCGCCGGTAAAACGGCAGGCGCTGGCTTTCCTTCATGATGTCGGCGCTGCCGCGCAGGATCGATTCGATCGCCGCGTTGCCCGCGAGACTCACGATACGCATGTGGAATGCGAAGTCGAGCTGAGCGGCTTCTTCAAGCGCGGATTCCATCAGCGCGCCGTGCAGCGAATCGAGGTTGTCGTCGAGCCAGTCGATATCCGCATCGCCGATCGAATGCGCCGCGAGCCGCGCGACGAAGCCCTCCAGCGCGAAGCGCATCTGATACGTGTCCGGCAACGAAGCCTGATCCGCGAAACGCCACGGATGCGCATTGCTCGCCTGCGCGCTGCTGACATACACGCCTTTGCCCGGCCGGATATGCAGCATGCCGAGCGCCTCGAGCGTCGAGAGCGCCTCGCGCAGCGACGCCCGGCTGATCGCCAGTTCCTCCGATAGTTGCCGCTGCGCCGGCAGCAGGCTCCCCACCGGATACATGCTCGATTCTATGCGCTCGCGAATGGTCGCGATCGCGGCGTCGGTCACGGTGTGCGGGACGTTTTTCATAGGAGGAAAACAGTATTGGCCGGTCTGACCGCCATTGTATGCGCGTGCCGCGCGCGCGTGTGAACGACCATGCTGCATCGATTTCCGTGCCTGCTCGAAACAGGGTAAACCGGTACGCGGTCTTCCTTGACGGGCGTATATCGACTTTCTAATATTCCCCATCACAGCACTGGTCCGACCAGTCGGAACAGTTGCTCGGGTCCTGAGACATTACACGAGGAGACGGTCGTGTCGAGATTTCTGAATTCGCTGTTCGGCAGGGTAATGATTGCGCTGGTCATCGGCATCGTGGTGGGCGCGCTATTTCCGCATTTCGGCCAGTCGTTGCGGCCATTGGGCGACGGCTTCCTGAAGCTCATCAAGATGGTGATCGGACCGATCGTGTTTTGTGTCGTCGTGAGCGGCATGGCGAGCGCGGGCGATCTGAAGAAAGTGGGGCGCGTCGGGCTTAAGGCCGTCATCTACTTCGAGATCATGACCACGCTTGCACTCGTGATCGGCGCGATCCTCGCGTGGGTCACGCGTCCGGGCGTCGGCATGAACATCGATCTGCATACGCTCAATGCCGCTTCGCTCGCCACCTACACGGAGCACGCGAAGAGCCTGAAGGACACCGCGGGCTTTCTGCTGAAGATCATCCCCGACACCGCGATCGATGCTTTCGCGAAGGGCGACATCCTGCAGGTGCTCGTGTTCGCCATCCTGTTCGGCGCGGCGCTTTCGATGCTCGGCGAAAAGGCGCAGCGCGTGACTGTCTTCATCGAAGAGCTGTCGAACGTGTTCTTCCGCATCATGGCGTTCATCATCAAGCTCGCGCCGCTCGGCGTGCTCGGCGCCATCGCGTTCACGACCGGCCAGTACGGCGTCGCGTCGCTCAAGCAACTGGGTCTGCTCGTGATCGTGTTCTACGCGAGCTGCTTCCTGTTCGTGTTCGTCGTGCTGGCGGTCGTGATGCGGCTCGCAGGCTTCTCGATCTTCAAGCTCGTGCGCTATCTGCGTGAGGAACTGTCGATCGTGCTCGGCACCGCTTCTTCCGATGCCGTGCTGCCGCAGATCATGCGCAAGCTCGAATGGATGGGCGTGAAGGATTCGACCGTCGGTCTCGTGATTCCCACCGGCTACTCGTTCAACCTCGACGGCTTCTCGATCTATCTGACGCTCGCCGTGATCTTCATCGCGCAGGCGACCAACACGCCGCTGTCGATGCATGACCTGATCGTCGTCGTGCTCGTTTCGCTGGTGACGTCGAAGGGCGCGCACGGTATTCCGGGCTCAGCCATCGTGATTCTCGCCGCTACGCTCTCCGCCATTCCCGCGATTCCCGTGCTCGGCCTCGTGCTGATCCTGCCGGTGGACTGGTTCGTCGGCATCGCGCGGGCTGTCACGAATCTGATCGGCAACTGCGTGGCGACGGTGGTCGTGGCCGTGTGGGAGAACGATATCGACCGGGCGCGCGCCAAGCGTGTGCTCGACCAGGACGCCGAATACCGCTTCGTGCCCGCCGCGCCGGAACCCTCGCACACGCACGGTCATGAAGGCGCGCACGCACTCTGATTCACGGCACACCACACAGCAAACCACGTTCAACCGAAGGAAACTGAAATGGCCAACCCGATTCTCGACGCAGACGCTCCCGCTTTCGCCCGCCGCTACATGAACCTCGCGGATCCGCGGCTCGGTGCGCAGGCGCTCTTCGCCACCGACGAATTCTTCGCGCCGAAGGAGCGCATGCTGGAGCCGCAGCCGGCGGTGTTCATCCCCGGCAAATACGACGAGCACGGCAAGTGGATGGACGGCTGGGAGACGCGCCGCAAGCGCACGACGGGCTATGACTACTGCATCGTCAAGCTGGCGCGCGCGGGCGTGATTCACGGCATCGACATCGACACGAGTCACTTCACGGGCAATTTTCCGCCGGCGGCGTCGATCGAAGCGTGCTACAGCGAAAGCGCCAATCCGCAGCAAGACGGCGACTGGCGCGAGATCGTGCCGTCGACGACGCTCCAGGGCAATCACCACCACTATCTCGAGATCAGCGACACGCGCGCCTACACGCATCTGCGCGTGAACATTTATCCCGATGGCGGCATCGCGCGGCTGCGGGTCTATGGCCAGCCGAAGACGGATTTTTCGCGCGTCGAGCGGGGCACGCTGCTGGATCTCGCGGCGATCGAAAACGGCGCGTATCTCGTCGCGGCGAACAATCAGCACTTTGGGCCGGCGTCGCAAATGCTGATGCCGGGGCGCGGCGTGAACATGGGCGACGGCTGGGAAACGCGCCGGCGTCGCGAGCCGGGCAACGACTGGGCGATCGTCGCGCTGGCGAATCCCGGCGTGATCCGCGCGATCGAAGTCGATACCGCGCACTTCAAGGGCAACTATCCCGACCGCTGCTCGCTGCAGGCGGCGCGCGTGGAAGGCGGCACGGATGAATCGCTCGTCACGCAGGCGATGTTCTGGCCCGTGCTGCTCGACGAGCAGAAACTCTCGATGGACAACGTGCATCGCTTCGAGAAGGAAATCGCGGCGCTGGGACCGGTGACGCACGTGCGCTTCAACATCTATCCGGATGGCGGCGTGTCGCGGCTGCGCATCTTCGGGGAAATCGAATGAACTCGCGAATGAAAACGCTGACGCTCGAACCGCTGACGCGCGAAGCCTTCGCCCCGTTCGGGGATGTGATCGAACTCGAAGGCGCGCGCCACTTCCCGATCAACGCGGGCACGACCGAGCGCTTTCACGATCTCGCGAAGGTGGACGTCGGCTTCGAGAGCGGCGGGCGGCCGCTCATCAACGTGTTTCGCGGCCAGCCGCGCCCGCAGCCGGTCGTGATCTCGATGATGGAGCGGCATCCGCTCGGCTCGCAGGCGTTCGTGCCGCTCGGCGATGTGCGTTATCTGGTGGTCGTCGCGCCGGCGGGCGAGTTCGATCCTTCCGGCCTGCGGGCGTTTTTCGCGCGCGGCTGGCAAGGCGTGAACTATGCGCGCGGCGTGTGGCATCACCCGCTCATCGTGCTCGACAAGGCGGGCGATTTCATCGTCGTGGATCGCGGCGGCGATCTGCCAAATTGCGACGAGATCGACTTGCCCGAACGATATACGCTGATCGAGCCGTCCGCCCGCGCTGCATAAAGAGCGAATCGGCATGCGACCGCGAACCGGTCGCTGAGGCGAATTCTGAAATGTGCAGGCGAAACGAAACCGCCGTCCATCGAAGCCGATGGACGGCGGTTTTTTCTTCGGCGCGCCTCAAAGCCGGCGCGAGGTCACGCGCAACTCAGTGCTTGCGGTGCGGACAGTTTTCCTTCGTGCATGTGCCGTACAGCGCGAGCGCATGCTCGTGGAGCTTGAAGCCGCGTTCCTTCGCGATGGACTGCTGGCGGCGTTCGATCTCCGCGTCGAAGAACTCCTCGACGCGGCCGCAGTCGATACACACGAGATGATCGTGGTGCGACCCCTCGTTGAGCTCGAACACGGCCTTGCCCGATTCGAAATTGCTACGCGTGAGCAGGCCGGCCTGCTCGAATTGCGTGAGCACCCGATACACCGTCGCGAGACCGATATCCAGCTCTTCGTTGAGCAGGCTTCGATACACGTCTTCGGCGGTCAGGTGGCGCACCGCGCTGTGCTGGAAAATTTCGAGAATCTTGAGGCGGGGCAGGGTCGCCTTGAGCCCGATATTCTTGAGATCGGCGGGATTGGTCATGGCTAGGCATCCCTAGAGTACAATTCAAGGTTCTCATAGTAATGCGTTTTTACGATTCCCGACATCCCGGGCGGTTCCGGGGCGAGTCGGGCGAATAAAGCGCGGCCTTGGAGCGCCTCGCGTGAAAGGTGACATGTTTTCAAAATCTTTATCGAATTGCAGGGAGAGCCGTCGCATGCGGGGTACCGTCATCGCAGCAACCTTGGCCGCATTGCTCGCCGGCTGCACGACGTACGACAGCGTCACGCAGAAGATCGCGCAAAGCATCACACCGTATCGAATCACGGTCGTGCAAGGCAACTTCGTTTCTCAGGAAGCGGCGAATCAGATGCAGGTCGGCATGTCGCGCGATCAGGTGAAACAACTTTTGGGCACGCCGCTTCTGACCGACATGTTCCACGCCGATCGCTGGGACTACGTGTTCTATTTCAAGCGCGGGTCGACTTCCATCGTGCAGCAGCGTGACTTCGTGGTGAACTTCGCGAGCGATCGCGTCGTGAGCTGGTCGGGCGGCGAGAATCTGCCGTCGAACCTGGAACTGCTCGCGGAAATCGACGGCGACAAGGGCGTCAAGGTCGCGAAGCCTGTCGCGACCGCGGCGGCATCGGCGCCGGTGGCGTCGACCGCGGCGGTGACCGCGCCCGTCGGCGAGCCGTCGACGCAGCCGAACACGGCGGCCGCATTCGCGGGCGACGCCAATCAGGAAGCTGCGCAGGCCGCCAACCGCGCAACGGCGCAGGTCGAGATGCCCACGGGCCGCAGTCAGTCGTCGGTGCGCGTGAACGTGCCGCAGAGCGCGGGCGGTGCGCCTGGGTCGAGCGCCCAGAGCGGCGGCAATTCGCAGATTCAATTGCAGCGCCGGCCGCAGACGATCAACATTCCGGACAGCAGCGCGGTGGGCCCAGCGGGCACCTCGCCGGCGCCGGCCAACGCGGGCGGCCAGGCGCAGTTCTATCTGCCGCAGCAGAGTCAGTAAGCAGTTCAGCCGTTTGCGGCCGAAGCCGCGCCGGGTTTCCCGACCGGGCGCCGCTTCGGCCGCACAGCCATCCGTATCATTCCATCGCGCGTTCGGCGCGCGGTTCAACACGAGACTGCCATGAAGATCGCCATCGCCGGGGCATCGGGCCGCATGGGCCGGATGCTGATCGAAACCGTTCTCAACGATCCGGACGCACAGCTCGTCGGCGCGCTCGACCGGCCTGGCGTGCCGCAGCTCGGGCAGGACGCGGGCGCGTTCCTCGGCAAGACCACGGGCGTCCTCCTGACCGACGATATCGAGCGCGTGTTCGCCGACGCCGAGTACCTGATCGACTTCACGCGCCCCGAAGGCACGATGACGCATCTCGACGCGGCGCTGCGCCATGACGTGAAGATGATCATCGGCACGACCGGTTTCTCCGACGAGCAGAAGGCGCGGTTGCAGAAGGCCGGCGAGAAGATCGGCGTCGTGTTCGCGCCGAACATGAGCGTCGGCGTGAACGTCACGTTGAAGCTGCTCGAATTCGCCGCGAAGCATTTCGCGACGGGTTACGACATCGAAGTCATCGAAGCGCATCACCGGCACAAGGTCGACGCGCCCTCGGGCACCGCGCTCGCGATGGGCGAAGTGCTCGCCAAGGCGCTCGGCCGCGACCTGAAGGACTGCGCCGTGTACGCGCGCGAAGGCGTGACGGGCGAGCGCGATCCGTCGACCATCGGCTTTTCAGCGATTCGCGGCGGCGATATCGTCGGCGATCACACGGTGCTGTTCGCGGGCATCGGCGAGCGCGTCGAGATCACGCACAAGTCGGCGAGCCGTCTGTCCTACGCGCAAGGCGCGCTGCGCGCCGCGCGCTTCCTGCAAGGGCACGACAAAGGCTTCTTCGACATGCAGGACGTGCTCGGC
Organism: Caballeronia sp. 11_S32; assembly: GCF_056930355.1. Taxonomy (NCBI): domain Bacteria; kingdom Pseudomonadati; phylum Pseudomonadota; class Betaproteobacteria; order Burkholderiales; family Burkholderiaceae; genus Caballeronia; species Caballeronia sp. 11_S32. The sequence goes on along the minus strand of NZ_JBXOWH010000003.1, from coordinate 2,962,943 downwards.
CTGCGCTGATCGTTTCTTCGACGATGGCAGAAACAGGCGTCATCCATTACCTGCAATCCGGCGATGCCGTCACGCACGCGGTCGCGGGCCTGCTGCTCGCGATGTCGCTCGCGAGCTGGTGCTTTCTGCTCGTGAAGGCGTGGATTCTTGCGCGCGCCAAATGGCAAGGGCCGCGCGCGTTGCAGCGTTTCTGGCAAGCAGCGAGCTTGAAAGATGGCATCGGCGCTTTGCAGCGCGAAGATCGCGAGCGCGTTTTCCTGCCGCTCGCGGAAGCCGCGTGGCGCGCGTCCGAAGCCGACATGCCCGGCGCGATGCTCGCGCGCGTCGAACATAGCGAGCGTGTCCTGCGCGCGCTGCGCCAGGCGTTGCTCCGTTCGCAACGAAGACTCGAATTCGGACAGGTTCTGCTCGCATCGGTGGGCAGCACGGCGCCTTTCGTCGGGCTGCTCGGCACCGTGTGGGGCATTTATCACGCGCTTTCGAGCATCGCGTCGAGCGGACAGGCGATGATCGAAAACGTCGCCGGGCCTGTCGGCGAGGCGCTCATCATGACGGCGTTCGGGCTCGTCGTGGCGATTCCCGCCGTGCTCGCGTACAACATTCTCGGCCGCTACGTGCGGCAGATTTCCGAGGAGCTCGACGGCTTCGCGCACGATCTGCACACGTTCGTCTGCGGCCCGGCCGAATAGGAGCGCGGCGATGGCCTTCGGCGGACTCGAAAAGAAGCCCAACGGCTCGCCCATGGCCGACATCAACATGACGCCGCTGATCGACGTCATGCTCGTGCTGCTCGTCATCTTCATCATCACGGCGCCGCTGTTCACGCACGCGATCCGGCTGGACTTGCCGAAGGTCGCGTCGCAGCCAGCGCGCGAGACGCCGCAAACCATCACGCTTTCCATCGACGACGCCGGCAAGCTGTTCTGGAACGATACGCCCGTCAGTTTCGAGCAGATGCGCGCGCGCTTCACCGACGCGGGCAAGGCCGCCGATCCGAACAGCAAGCCCGAACTGCATCTGCGCGCATCGAGCGCGACCCGCTACGACGTCATCGCGCAGGTGATGGCCGCGGCCCAGCAGGCGGGGCTCGAGCGCATCGGCTTCGTCACGCAGCCGGCCGCGGGCGCGCAGCCGGCACGCTGACGCTCGTTGCGCTCAGATTCGGCCTATGCCGAATGGCCGAATTGCCAATGTTCGTGTTCGTGCGGAAACTGCGTTCTGAAGGCCGGACCACGCGACAGCGTGAGTAAACGGGACGGTATAATCGCCATTTCCCCGTTCGGCGGGCCTTGCAGGAGCCAGCAGGCCCGAATTCCAACGCCGCGCGGTGTCAGCGCTCAGGGTCATGACGATAGCGCCGCGCAAGGACTCGCCGCTCACAGCGAAAGCGGCCGGTTCCGAGGTCCGTTCCCAGCATTTGCCGAAAGCCAAACCACACCATGCACGATAAATACGTACCCGCCGACGTCGAATCCGCCGCGCAGAGCAACTGGCGCGCGAACGACGTCTACCGGACGACCGAGACGTCGGCCAAGCCCAAGTTCTACTGCGTCTCGATGCTGCCGTATCCGTCGGGCAAGCTGCACATGGGGCACGTGCGCAACTACACCATCAACGACGTGATGTACCGTTATCTGCGCATGAACGGCCACAACACGCTGATGCCGATGGGCTGGGACGCGTTCGGCATGCCCGCCGAGAACGCCGCGATGGCGAACAACGTGCCGCCGGCGAAGTGGACATACGAGAACATCGCGTACATGAAGAAGCAGATGCAGTCGATGGGCCTCGCCATCGACTGGTCGCGCGAAGTCGCCACGTGCTCGCCGGATTACTACAAGTGGAACCAGTGGCTGTTCCTCAAGATGCTGGAAAAGGGCATCGCGTACAAGAAGACCGGCACCGTGAACTGGGACCCGGTTGACCAGACGGTGCTCGCGAACGAGCAGGTCATCGACGGGCGCGGCTGGCGCTCGGGCGCGCTCGTCGAAAAGCGCGAGATTCCGATGTACTACCTGCGCATCACCGATTACGCGGATCAGCTCCTCGACGATCTCGAAGGCCTCGGCTGGCCCGAGCGCGTCAAGGTCATGCAGCAGAACTGGATCGGCAAGAGCTTCGGCGTGAACTTCGGCTTCCCGTACGAGATCGACGGCGAGGCGAAGCTCCTGCGCGTGTTCACCACGCGCGCCGATACCATCATGGGCGTCACCTTCGCGGCGGTCGCGGCGGAGCATCCGCTCGCCACGCGTCTCGCGCGCGACAACGCGGACCTTCAGGCGTTCATCGACGAATGCAAGCGCGGCGGCGTGGCGGAAGCCGATGTCGCCACGATGGAAAAGAAGGGCGTGCCCACGGGCTTTTTCATCACGCATCCGCTGACGGGCGCGCAGGTCGAAGTGTGGATCGGCAACTATGTGCTGATGTCCTACGGCGAAGGCGCGGTGATGGGCGTGCCGTCGCACGACGAACGCGATTTCGCCTTCGCGAAGAAATACGGCTTGCCGATCAATCAGGTGATCGACGTCGAGGGCAAGACCTATTCGACCGACGCCTGGGAAGAGTGGTACGGCGACAAGACCGCGGGCAAGCTCGTCAACAGCGGCAAGTACGACGGCATGACGACCGAGCAGGCCATCGACGCGATCGCCGCCGACCTGAAAGCGAAAGATCTCGGCGACAAGCAGGTCACGTGGCGTCTGCGCGACTGGGGCATTTCGCGCCAGCGCTACTGGGGCACGCCGATTCCGATCATCCACTGCCCGAGTTGCGGCGACGTGCCGGTGCCGGAGAAGGATCTGCCCGTCGTGCTGCCGGAAGACCTCGTGCCGGACGGCTCGGGCAATCCGCTCGCGAAGTCGGAGGCGTTCCTGAATTGCACGTGCCCGAAGTGCGGCGCGGCGGCGAAGCGCGAAACCGACACGATGGACACTTTCGTCGATTCCTCCTGGTACTTCTCGCGCTACAGCGCGCCGGACGCGACCACGATGGTCGACGAGCGTACCGATTACTGGATGCCGATGGATCAGTACATCGGCGGCATCGAACACGCGATTCTTCACCTCTTGTACTCGCGCTTCTGGACCAAGGTCATGCGCGACATGGGCCTCATCAAGTTCGGCGAGCCCGCGAAGAACCTGCTCACGCAGGGCATGGTGCTCAACGAAACGTTCTACCGCGAGGACGCATCGGGCAAGAAGACCTGGTACAACCCGCTCGAAGTCACCGTCGCGCACGACGACAAGGGCCGCCCGACCGGCGCCACGCTGAACGCCGACGGCCAGCCTGTCGTGCTCGGCGGTGTCGAGAAGATGTCGAAGTCGAAGAACAACGGCGTCGATCCGCAGACGTTGATCGATCAGTACGGCGCCGATACCGCGCGTCTCTTCGTGATGTTCGCGGCGCCGCCGGAGCAGTCGCTCGAATGGTCGGGCGCGGGCGTGGAAGGCGCGAGCCGCTTCCTGCGCCGCGTGTGGCACTTCGCGCACGACAACGCCGATGCGCTGCGCCAGCACGCGAAGCTCGATGCATCGAAGCTCAACGACGCCGATAAAACGCTGCGCCGCGAGATCTACACGGTGCTCAAGCAGGCCGACTTCGACTACGGCCGCCTGCAGTACAACACGGTCGTTTCCGCCGCGATGAAGATGCTCAACGCGCTCGACGGCGCGAAGAGCGCAGGCGTCGGCGTGTTGAACGAGACCTTCGGCGTGCTGCTGCGCGTGCTGTATCCGGTGGTGCCGCACATCGCGTTCCAGTTGTGGTCGGAACTCGGCTACGAAGGCGAGTTCGGTCCGCTGCTCGACGCGCCCTGGCCGAAGGTCGACGAAGCCGCGCTCGAGCAATCGGAAATCGAACTCGTGCTGCAGGTGAACGGCAAGGTGCGCGGCGCGCTGACGGTCGCGAAGGACGCGTCGCGCGAAGCCATCGAAAAGGCCGCGGTCGCGCACGAGATGTTCGAGAAGTTCGCGGAAGGCCGCGCGCCGAAGAAGGTGATCGTGGTGCCGGGGCGTCTCGTCAACGTGGTCGTCTGATGCGCAAAACCAGAGGAGTCGATGTGACCGGGAAAGCCGCCGAAAATGGCGTAAGCAGGCGTTCGTTCCTCGCGCTCCTCGGCGGCGCGGTGGCGCTGTCGGCGTGCGGTTTTCAGCTGCGCGGCCAGCAGGACTACGCGTTCAAGCGGCTCGCGGTCACGGGCGGCACGCCGCAGATGGTCGCGCGCCTCGAGCGCATGGTTCAGGGCGGCAGCGATACGGTGATCGTCAAGCCGTTCGAGAAGCCGGACGCGACGCTCAATCTGTCCGAAGGCACTGGCTTGCGCACGCTGAGCCTGAACGCGGCGGGCGTGGTGCAGGAGTACGAGCTCGTCTACAGCCTGAACTATTCGCTGCTGGGCGCGGACGGCACCTTGCTGATCCCGCCGAGCGTTATCGCGCTGAACCGCTCGATGACCTATAGCGATCAGTACACGCTCGCAAAGGCTCAGGAATCGACGCTGCTCTACAACGACATGCGCAATGACGCCGTCGACCAGTTGACGCGCCGGCTCGCGACGGTGCGCTCGCTGCATCCGGCGCCGGGTGAGCGGACGCCGGGCGTCGCGCCGCGCGCGCCGTTGCCCGTGCCGCCGCTGTGACCGTTCGCGCTCGCCCTGCATCATGCAACTGAAGCTCGACGCGCTCGAAGCGCACCTCGCGAAAGGCCTGAAAGGTCTGTATGTCGTCTACGGCGACGAGCATTTGCTCGCGCAGGAAGCGTGCGACCGCATTCGTGCAGCCGCGCGGGCGGGCGGCTTTACTGATCGCACGGTGTTCACGGTCGAGCGCGGCTTCGACTGGAGCGCGCTCATCGGCGCGACGCAGTCGATGTCGCTCTTCGGCGACCGTCAACTGATCGAGCTGCGCATTCCCACCGGCAAGCCCGGCAAGGAAGGCGCGGAATCACTGAAAGCTCTCGCCGGCGCCGACAATCCCGACGTCGTGACGCTCGTCACGCTGCCGCGCCTCGACAGCGCGACGCAGAAGTCTGCCTGGTTCACGGCCTTGCTCGGCGCGGGCGTCGCGCTGAAGATCGATCCGATCGAGCGCGCGCAATTGCCGATGTGGGTCGGCCAGCGGCTCGCGCAGCAAGGCCAGCGCGTCGCGCCCGGCGAGGAAGGGCGGCGCGCGCTGTCGTTCATCGCGGAACGGGTGGAAGGCAATCTGCTTGCCGCGCATCAGGAAATTCAGAAACTCGGCCTGTTGTATCCCGAGGGCGTGCTCACTTTCGAGCAGATTCACGACGCCGTGCTGAACGTCGCGCGCTATGACGTGTTCAAGCTCAACGAGGCGATGCTCACCGGCGATGTCGGGCGGCTCGCGCGCATGCTCGACGGTCTGAAGGGCGAAGGCGAAGCCGCCGTGCTCGTGCTGTGGGCGCTCGTCGAGGAAGTGCGCACGCTGTTGCGCATCAAGCGCGGTGTCGCGGCGGGCAAGCCACTCGCCACGCTCATGCGTGAGAACCGCGTGTGGGGACCGCGCGAGCGGTTGATCGGCCCGGCGCTCTCGCGGGTGACGGACGAAGCGTTGGAGAAGGCGCTGTCGCTCGCGGCGCGGCTCGACCGTCAGGTGAAGGGGCTCTCGGGCAGCACGGGCAAGCGCGGCAGCGAGCCGCCGCCGGACCCGTGGGCCGGCATGTTCGAACTGGCGATGGCGGTCGCGCACGGCGGCAAGCCGGCGCAGGCGGCGCCAGCGCCACGACCGCGTCGCTAGGGCGCTTCTGTTACGCGCTGTTGCAATCCGTGCAACGGCTTAGAATGATCGTTTGAGCGTTCGGCTCCTTGCGAATGCGGCCACATAGAGACTCACGATGAACATCGATCAATACATGACCGACCTCGGCCGCCGCGCACGCACGGCGTCGCGCGCCATGGCGCGGGCGTCGACGGCGGCGAAGAACGCGGCGCTCTTCGCGGTCGCGGAAGCCATCGAGCGCGAGCGCGAAGCGCTGAAGCAGGCGAACGAGCGCGACCTCGCCCGCGCACGCGAAAAGGGTCACGACGCTGCGTTCATCGACCGTCTCACGCTCTCCGACAAGGCGCTGAACACGATGGTCGAAGGCTTGCGTCAGGTGGCCGCACTTGCCGATCCCATCGGCGAAATCAGCGGGCTCAAGTTTCGGCCGAGCGGCATTCAGGTCGGGCAGATGCGCGTGCCGCTCGGCGTGATCGGCATCATCTACGAATCGCGGCCGAATGTGACCATCGACGCCGCCGCGCTCTGCCTCAAATCCGGCAACGCGACCATTCTGCGGGGCGGCTCCGAGGCGCTCGAATGCAACACGGCGCTCGCGAAGCTGATCGGCGTCGGGCTGGAAGCCGCGGGCTTGCCGCAGGACGCGGTGCAGGTCGTCGAGACGGCGGATCGCGCGGCGGTCGGCAAGCTCATCACGATGACCGAGTTCGTCGACGTGATCGTGCCGCGTGGCGGCAAGAGCCTGATCGCGCGCCTGATGGAAGAATCGCGCGTGCCGATGATCAAGCATCTCGACGGCATTTGCCACGTCTACGTCGACGACCGCGCGGATCTCGCGAAGGCGGCGGTCATTTGCGACAACGCGAAGACGCATCGTTACGGCACCTGCAACACGATGGAAACGCTGCTCGTCGCGCGCGGCATCGCGAAGGAAGCGCTGCCGATGCTCGCGCGCGCGTACCAGGCGAAAGACGTGGAACTGCGCGTCGATGGGCAAGCGCGCGGCGTGCTCGAAGCGGCGAACATCGGCGCGCTCGTCGATGCGACCGAGGAAGACTGGAGCACGGAATACCTCGCGCCGGTGCTCGCGATCAAGATCGTCGGCGGTCTCGATGAAGCCGTCGACCATATCAATACCTACGGATCGCATCACACCGATGCCATCGTCACCGAAGATCACGACCGCGCAATGCGCTTCCTGCGCGAAGTGGATTCGGCGAGCGTGATGGTGAACGCTTCGACGCGCTTCGCCGATGGCTTCGAATTCGGGCTCGGCGCGGAAATCGGCATTTCGAACGACAAGTTGCACGCGCGCGGCCCGGTGGGGCTGGAAGGACTGACGTCGCTCAAGTATGTGGTGCTCGGGCGCGGCGAAGTGCGTCAATAAGCGCGATCGGACGAGAAGAAGCAAGAAGAACGATGCTCTGGATCAAATCGCTGCATATCGTGCTGGTCGCCTCGTGGTTCGCGGGGCTTTTCTATCTCCCACGCATCTTCGTGAACCTCGCGATGGAGACGGACCCCGCAGCCACCGCGCGCCTGCTGCTGATGGCGCGCAAGCTGTTTCGCTTCATGACGTTCATCGCGGTGCCCGCGCTCGCGTGCGGGCTGTGGCTGTGGCTCGTCGCCGGAATCGGCGCGGGGCAGGGCTGGCTGCACGCGAAGCTGACGATCGTCGTGTTGCTGATCGCCTATCACGCGTATTGCGGGCGTTTGCTGCACACGTTCCAGCGCGGTGAGAACAGGCGCTCGGACAAGTGGTACCGGATGTTCAATGAGCTGCCGGTGCTCGGGCTGCTCGGCGCGACGCTGCTGGTCGTGATCAAGCCGTTCTGATAGCGCCCGATTCACTGCGCGGCGCGAGCATTCGCCAGATCGACGCGCGGCCGCTAAATCCCGACCCGCCGTCTTTCCAGCACGCCTTTCGCATCGGCGAGCTTCTCCGCCAGTTCCGGCCCGCGCGCGAGCGCTAGTCCGACCGCCAGAATATCGCCGATCGCGAGGTGCGAAACGCGTGACGTCATGGGTGAAAAGATGTCGGTGTCTTCATCGACATTGGCGAACAATCCGACCGTCGCGAGGCGCGCAAGCGGCGAATTCCCGTGCGTGATCGCGATGACTTTCGCTCCGCCGTTCAGCGCGGATCGGCACGCGTCGAGAATGTCGCGGGTGCGGCCGGTGTTGGATATCGCGACGACAACATCGTTCGCGCCCAGCAGCGCGGCGGACGTCGTATAGGTATGCGGGTCCGCGTAGGCGACCGACGGCACGCCCAGCCGAAAGAACTTGTGCTGCATGTCGAGCGCCGCAATGCCCGAGCCGCCCGCGCCATAGAACTCAATACGCCGCGCGGCGCTCAGAATCTCGATCGCCGCGGCTACGCTGTCCGTCGACAGACTGTTGCGCACCTGGATCAGCGCTCCGATGGTCCGGTCGAGCACCTTCGCCGCGACGCCCGCCGGCGGCTCGTCGCTGCGCACATCGCGATAAACGGTGGGAACGTCCGCTGCTACGCTCTGCGCAAGGCGGATCTTGAATTCGCGAAACCCTGAAAAGCCGAGCGCCTGACAGAATCGGGCGATGGTCGGCTGGCTCACGCCCGCGCGCGCGGCGAAATCGGTCATCGACAGATCGAGCACTTCGCGCGGCGCCTCGAGCACGTAATCCGCGAGCTTGCGCTCGGACGGCCGCAACTGCTCGCGCATCGCTTCGACTTGGGACAGCAACATCGGAAATCTCGCCTATGCTGAAAATTGCTTCGGACTATAGCGGATGATCCGCTTTGTACAAATACTACATGTTTAGGTAGTACATTCTCAGTGTTTTCCCTGGGCGCCCCGCTGGCTAACCTAGATATTTGAACGCTGGTTGAGCAGATAGATGCCCTAGCCCGTTGTCAGCATGTAGTTTTTCTACTAGTATTTCGTTGCGCGGCGAGCACACGGAACGAGCATCAAGAACAAGAGTCAACCGCCGGTCCTCGCACTATCCAAAACCCAATCCTCGACGGCAGGCGCGCCGGGAGTGAGACGAAGGAGCTTCGATGGTTTCCCCGCATCCGCAACTCAAAAAAGTCACCGATCGCGTCATCGAGCGCAGCAAGGCCACGCGCGCGGCGTATCTCGCGCGCATCGACGCCGCGCAAGGTCATTTTCCGGCTCGCGGTGCGCTGTCGTGCGCGAACCTCGCTCACGGTTTCGCCGGTCTCGAGGGCCAGGAAAAGTTCGCGATCAAGGCGGTGCGCGAGCCGAATATCGGCATCGTGTCGTCGTACAACGAGATGCTCTCGGCGCATGCGCCCTACAAGAGCTTTCCGGACATCATCAAGCAGGCGGCGCGCGAGCACGGCGGCATCGCGCAGTTCGCGGGCGGCGTGCCGGCCATGTGCGACGGCATCACGCAGGGCAACGCGGGCATGGAGCTGTCGCTTTTCTCGCGCGAAGTCATCGCGATGAGCACGGCCGTCGCGCTGACGCACAACATGTTCGATGCGGCGCTGTGCCTGGGCGTCTGCGACAAGATCGTGCCGGGGCTCGCGATCGGCGCGCTGCAATTCGGCCATCTGCCCACGATCTTCGTGCCCGCCGGCCCGATGACGAGCGGCCTCACCAACGACGAAAAGGCCAAAGTGCGTCAGGAGTTCGCCACCGGCAAGTGCGACCGCGGCGCGCTGCTCGAAGCGGAAGCGGCGGCCTATCACAGTCACGGCACGTGCACGTTCTACGGCACGGCCAACAGCAACCAGATGCTGATGGAGGTGATGGGCCTGCATCTGCCGAGCGCGGCTTTCGTGCATCCGCACACGCCGTTGCGCGATGCGCTCACCGCCGAGGCGGCGCGCCGGGTGCTCGATCTCACATTCGAACGCGGCAACTACACGCCGATCGGCCATGTCGTCGATGAAAAGGCCATCGTGAACGGCATCGTCGCGCTGCTGGCGACGGGCGGCTCGACCAATCACACGCTGCATCTCGTGGCGATCGCGCGTGCGGCGGGCATCGTCATCGACTGGAACGATTTCGACGAACTCTCGCAAGCGGTGCCGCTGCTCGCGAAGATCTACCCGAACGGCAAGGCCGACGTGAACCACTTCCACGCGGCGGGCGGCGTCGCGTTCCTCGTGCGCAACCTGCTCGAAGGCGGCTTGCTGCATGAGGACGTGCAGACGGTCGTCGGCCGTGGTCTGTCGCATTACACGAAGGAGCCGAAGCTCATCGACGGCAAGCTGCAATGGGTCGACGGCGCTGAGGAAAGCCACGACACCAAGGTGCTGCGCGGCATCGGCGAGCCTTTCCAGCCGGACGGCGGACTGCGTCTGATGCAGGGCAAGCTCGGTCGCGGCGTGATCAAGATCTCGGCGGTGGCGCCGGAGCATCGCGTGGTGAAGGCGCCGGCCATCGTCTTCAATTCGCAGGAAGAAGTGCAGGAAGCGTTCGACAAGGGCGAACTGAAGCGCGATTTCGTCGCCGTCGTGCGTTTCCAGGGCGCGCGCGCGAACGGGATGCCGGAGCTGCATCGGTTGACGCCGCTTCTCGGCGTGTTGCAGGATCAGGGCTTCCATGTCGCGCTGGTGACGGACGGTCGCATGTCGGGTGCGTCGGGCAAGGTGCCGGCTGTTATTCACGTGTCGCCTGAAGCGCTGCTGCAAGGTCCGCTCGGCAAGGTGCGCACCGGCGACATGCTCGTCATCGACGCGCCCGCGGGCGTGCTCGACATCGAGATCGGCGCGAGCGAGTGGGAAGCGCGCGTGGTCGAAGCGCCGCGGAACCAGGCGGAGAACGAAGCAGGCTTCGGGCGCGAGTTGTTCGGCGTGTTCCGTAGCGCGGCGCTGCCGGCGGAAGAGGGCGCTTCGGTGTTCGGCGCGCTGATCGGCGCATCGGCCGGCCAGGACGGGCAGGCGAACGGCGCGGCGAACACGCAGGAAAGAAACGCGCTTCGCGACAACGCGCGCGCGGCGGCGTCGGCGCTGAACAAGGCGCACGCCGCGCATTGAGTGCGCACGCGCTCGAATCTGAGAGAAACCCGCGGACCGATGGAACAGGTGCCGCATCAAAGACCAGGAGTCGCAACAAATGAAAACGGTGAGTGAAATCGTGCGTCTCGGGCCGGTGATTCCGGTCCTCGCTTTCGAAACGGTCGAGCAGGGCGAACACGTGTCGCGCGCGCTGCACGCGGGCGGCGTGAAGGTGCTGGAGATCACGCTGCGAACGCCGGCGGGCATCGGCGCGATCGAGCGCGCGAGCGAGCTGGCGGACGATATCGTCGTCGGTGTAGGCACCATCACGAAGCCCGAGCACTGCGCCCAGGCAAAGAAGGCGGGTGCGCAGTTCGGCGTGTCGCCCGGTCTCACCAGGGACATGCACAAAGCCGCGCAGGATGCCGGTCTGCCGCTCCTCCCGGGCGTGATGACGCCGAGCGACATCATCACGGCGATGGAATTGGGCTACGAGATCGTCAAGTTCTTCCCGGCGCAGCAGGCGGGCGGAATTCCGATGTTGCAGGCGTTCTACGGACCGTTCCCGAATCTGAAATTCTGTCCGACGGGCGGCATCACGGCGGAGACCGCGACGAGCTTCCTTGCGCAGCCCAACGTGGTGTGCGTCGGCGGTTCATGGCTGACGCCGAAAGCCGCGCTGGCGGCGCAGAATTGGGAAGAAGTCACGCGGCTCGCGCGTGCCGCGAGCGAACTCGCGCCGCACAACTGAAGCTTCGCGAAAGCGCGACGCCACGCGTCGCGCTTTCATCGCCGTTTTCCGGCAACCGCCGTCTGCGGACGGCTTGATCCATCTCCGCTCCCATCCTTCGCATCGCCGGACCAGTCGGTCGCCGTCGATCGCGTCACGTTCATCGTCGCCTGGCCTCGAGCCGAATCATTTCCCCAGCGTTGACGGTTCACCGCATCATGCATTCAGATGCGCGTCTTATTGAATGTCTGCTGTAAGACGCATGCTGCGATCATTGATTTGGCGTCCACGGCATTTCGATGCCGTTCGATTCAGCTTTTGAAGCACATTGATAATCGAATCGAAATAGTGAACGCCACTTCAATTTATTGCGCCCACCATCGCGATAAGACTAATCTCATTAAATCTCAAAGATTGTTAAATTTAGAGATTATTCTATGTACTTGATCTCATCGAAGATGCATACAGGGGCGCAGCCGCTACCCTTATCGCCCTCTCGTCTCTCTGGCATGGCTTTGAAGCGATCGTAGCGCGCCGCTCCGGCGCGCGTGCTGCAGCATGATGCGGATCGCTAAGGATTGAAGCAGCGGCTTTTCTACAAGCGCATCATCGTATTTTTGGGATATAAATCCGGTGACTATTCGAGTCGGAATTTCAGTCGTCACGCATCACGGTCAGAACATCTGGCAAAACGGTCTTGGTCAGAATGTGATCTTTTTTGCTGAAGTACTGCAGAAACTTCCATTCGTGGAAAGCGTTTCGCTGATCGATGTCGGCGATCAGAACGCCATGCCACCGCAAGTCGCTACGGCGTCGAAAGGTTTGCACATCATGCGCATTCAGGAAGCGACCGACGCAGTGGAAGTCGTATTCGAAATGGGCGGCGCACTCGACACGCAATGGCTCGATCTCATGCGCGCCCGGGGCAAGAAGGTGGTGTATTACTGCTGCGGTCAGCCGTATGTCGGACTGGTGGAGGCGCCGGTGTTCGACAAGCCCGTCCACTTCATGCGACCGGAGCGTTACGACGAAGTGTGGCTGATGCCGAAGGATCGCCTCTCCGTCCCGATGATGCGCACGCTGCATCGTTGCGACGTGCACCTGATTCCGTTCATCTGGCATCCGCAGCTTCTCGAACGGCGCATCGCCGAAGTCAATGAGCTTGGACTCACGTACGGCTATCAGAAACGAACCGATGTCGCGTTGCAGGGGCCGCCGCACACTCAAGGTTTCCGCGTGGCCATGTTCGAACCCAACATTTCAGTCGTCAAAACGTCCAGCATTCCGATGCTCGTTTGCGAAGAGGCGTATCGCGCCGATCCTTCGAGCGTTTCGCATATGCACGTGCTCAATACGCTGCACATGAAGGATCACCCGACGCTCACCTACATGGCCATCTCGCTGAATATCGTCAAGGACAGCAAGGCGACGTTTCACGGCCGCAATGACATCGCCGGCTTCATGGCGCAATTCGCCGACGCGGTGGTATCGCATCAGTGGGGCAACGACCAGAACTATCTGTATCTCGACGTGCTCTACGGCGGCTATCCGCTCGTGCACAACTCACAGTGGCTGGACGCGGGCTACTACTACCCCGGTTTCAACGCGCAGGAAGGCGGTCGCCAGTTGCTGCGCGCCGCGCGTGAACACGACGCGTCGCTCGCCGTTTATCGCCAGCGTCCACAGCGCGTCATCGATGCGGTCAATCCGTTCAATCAAGCCAACCTGCACGCCTTCGCGGACCGGTTGCTGCATCTCTGTCATCGCAGTGGGGCGAAGCTCGGCGTATGAACAAGCAATCCAGTAGCCGTATGCCGGAGCGGCTGAATGTCGGCGTATCGATCTTTATTCGCAAGGGCGAGCAATCGCTCTGGGAAAACGGCATCTTTCAGAACTGCCTGTACCTGGTCATGCTGCTGAAGCACTCGCCGCGCGTCAAATCCACGTATCTCGTGGCCGGCAGCGGCGATGGCGGCCCGGAAGACGCGAAACGCTTTCTCGTCGATTCTCCCGCGCCGCTCATCGACATGAAAACGGCCATGACGAAGCTCGACGTGATGATCGAGATGAGCGCCCAGCTCAACCGCGAATGGTCGATCAAGTTCCGCGAGCGCGGAGGCAAGGTCATCACGATGCGCGTGGGCAACGACTATGTGATTGATATCGAGCGCATGGTGTTCAACCTGCAGCACGCGCTGCTGATTTCTGGCGCGCCTTACGACGAAGTCTGGACGCTCCCCGAGTACGAAAACAGTTGCGCACCGTATTTCGAGACGCTGTTCCGAGCGCCGGTCAAGCTCATGCCGCATTTGCGGAGCCCGGTGGTGCTCGACCGTGAGGTCGCGAAATTGCAGGAAGGGCAGAAGTTCGGCTATCAGCCCGGGCGCCGCCGCTGGCGTATCGGCATCTTCGAGCCGAACGTCTGCATGGTGAAGACGAGCTATATCCCGATGCTGTGTTGCGAAGTGGCGCATCGGGAGAATCCGGACATGATCGAGCGCATGTATGCGTACAACACGTTCAAGCTCAAGGATCACGCGGCGTTCGCGGGGTTCGCGAACAGCCTCGACATCGTGAAGCATGGACTCGGGTCGTTCGAGGGGCGCTTCCCGTTTGCTCAGATCGTTCCTATATCAGTGGACGCCGTCGTGAGCCACCAATGGGAGAACCCGCAGAACTACATCTATTACGAGGCGCTCTACGGCGGCTACCCGCTGATCCACAACTCGCGCCTCATCGGCGATTGCGGGTACCGGTATCACGATTTCGATTGCGAAGAGGGTGGCCGGGTGTTGCAGCGTGTGTTCGTGCAACACGATCAGAACCTCGAAAGCTATCGCGCGACCGCGAAGTCGTTCCTGAGAACGCTCGATCCCGAGAACGAGGAGAACGTGCGGAAGTACACGGAAGCAATCGAAGCCGTCTACGTAAGAGCATGACGACGACATTCGGCGAATCAGTGATCGGGCAACAGGGTAATGGAGTGTAGTGCAATGAAGAAGCTGCGTATCGGTATCGTAATCGGTCTCCACCATGAGGCCGAGACGCTGTGGAACAACGGCATCAAGCAAAGCGCCGTGTTTCTGGCAAAAGCACTCAAAAATTGCCCGAACGTGCAGAGCGTGGTGCTCATGAACACCACGCACGTTCCGATTACCGACAAGTTGCCGTGGACCTGAATCGCTGGCCTACCCGGACCTTTCAGGAAGCAAAGGACGATCTCGACGTGCTGATCGAACTAGGCGGGCACGTCGATCCGATGGCCTCCGAGTATCTCAAGCAGCGCGGCGTGCATCTCGTTTCGTATTGCTGCGGCTTCGAATATGTCCATGCGATGGAGTTCATTCTCTTCGATCGCCTGAGCGCCGGCGAAGACCTTTTCCAATCAGCGCTACGAGGATATCTGGATAATTCCGCAGGTCGAGAACACCAGCCAGCCGTATTTCGAAGTGCTGCGGAGGTCGGCCGCGCAGGTCGTGCCCTTTATCTGGAGCCCCGTGTTTCTGAACGCGCGAACGGCTGCATTGCCGCACTCGGGCGAGTATCAGCCGCGTAACGGTCGCAGGCGACTGAGCTGATGGAGCCGATCACCAACGTGGTCCTGTTCTGTCTCTATTCGGCGATCATCGCGGAACTCGCCTTTCGCGAACGGCCAGAGATGATCGAATTGTTGCAGGTGACGAATGCGCAGCACCTAGTGACCCACTGCAAGGAGTTCATCGCGCTGATGAACCAGCTCGATATCGTTCATCAGCGAAAGGCCGTTTTTCTCGGAAGATTCGACACGCGACCTTCTTTGCAGAGCGCACGGACGTCATCGTTTCGCATTAGGGGGAAAACCCGTGAGCTATTTTTACCTCGAGGTGTGCCGGCAAGGTTATCCGCTCGTGCATAACGCTACGTTGCGCACGGATCTCGGCTATTACTACGCCAATAACGATGTGAAGGCTGGTGCCCGGCGCGTGGTTGACGGGATAGAAAATCACGATTCGCAACTGGCGCAATATCGGGATGCGCAGCGTGTACCGATTGACCGCAATTTGCCTCAAAACGCGGAGTTGGTGAACGCGTATGGTGGTTTGCTGGAATCGCTCGTCTTGAAGCCTCTTCGGTAAGTCCTCCTCGGATTTCTCCCAATCCTAGTTTCAATGCACGGACGCGGCCAGTTGCGATCGGCGTGCTCTCCGCATGTTCGACCGATGTGGGTTTGACCTACACGACCCGCCAAGTCAACATCGCAGGGCACGCCGAGGCCTATCGCGGCACGTGCCCGGGCCTGTTCGAATCGCAACGCTCGTGCATGGCCGCGGCCGCGCGAGTCTGCAAGGATCGACAAGTCGTACTCCTCCAGGCAGTCGATGGCGTGCAGGGCGATCAGGGCCGCAACAACCCGCGCGACATAACCTTCCGATGCGCTCCGGCAGCCGCGGGCTCCAGGCTAGGCGCGTAGACAATCATCACGGTTTGTGCAAGTCGGGCCGACGTCTCAACCGGGCGTCGGCTTTCTTACATCCGAAACTTTCGCTCCCCGCGCGCGTTTTCGAGTCGACTTCCACGCTTACAAGTAAAATTCCGTTGCCCAGCGCCGTGATTGCGCTTGCCGGACGTTGTAGATGTGCAGTGCAGCGACGGCAAACGCATTCCCTGCGCAAAAAAATCTCAACGAAATCAAAGGAGGCATCATGCCGGCTGTCCACGGGAGCATGCTGCTGCTCTACGCAGTGATCGCGATCGCGGTTCTAATTCTGATGATCGCGCGCTACAAGGTTTACCCGTTCCTCGTTCTCATGATCGTGTCCGTGCTGCTGGCCCTCGCGGTCGGCATGCCGATGGACAAAATCGTGAAGTCGTTCGAAACCGGCAACGGCAACACGCTCGGTCACATTGCGGTCGTGGTCGGTCTGGGTACGATGCTCGGCAAGATGATGGCCGAATCGGGCGGCGCCGAGCGCATCGCGAATACGCTGATCCATCTGTTCGGCGAAAAGAACATCCACTGGGCGATGATGGTCGTCGCGATCATCGTCGGCTTGCCGGTGTTCTTCGAAGTCGGCTTCGTGCTGCTGATTCCGATCGCGTTCAACGTCGCCAAACGCACCGGCAAATCGCTGCTGTTGATCGGCCTGCCGATGGTCGCCGGCCTCTCGGTCGTCCATGGCCTGATTCCGCCGCACCCGGCCGCGCTGCTCGCGGTGCAGCAATATCACGCCGATATCGGCAAGACGATTGCCTACGGCCTGATCGTCGGCGTGCCGACAGCGATCGTCGCGGGTCCGCTGTTCGCGCTCCTGATCCACAAATACATCAAGCTGCCGGATGCGAACGCGCTCGCCGACCAGTTCACCGAAAAGCACGGTGATACGCAGACGAAGCGCGATCTGCCGAGCTTCGGCATCACGCTGTTCACCATTCTGCTGCCGGTCATTCTGATGCTGGTCGGAAGCTGGGCGGATCTGGTCTTCGCGCCGAAGACGCTGCCGAACGATCTGCTGCGCTTCATCGGACAATCGGACATGGCGCTCCTGATCGCCGTGCTGGTCAGCTTCTGGACCTTCGGCGCGGCACGCGGCTTCAATCGCGAGCAGATCCAGAAGTTCTGCGGCGAATGTCTCGCGCCGATCGCGGGCATCACGCTGATCGTCGGCGCGGGCGGCGGTTTCGGCCAGGTTCTGCGCGATAGCGGCATCTCCCAGCAGATTGTCGCCACCGCGTCGCAGGCGAACTTGTCGCCGCTCTTGCTCGGCTGGTTCGTCGCCGCGCTGATCCGCCTGGCCACCGGCTCGGCGACCGTCGCGATGACCACCGCCTGCGGCATTGTCGCGCCGATCGCCGCCGCGGCCGGCGGCCACACGAGTCCGGAACTGCTGGTGCTCGCCACCGGCTCCGGCTCGCTGATTTTTTCGCACGTGAACGATGGCGGCTTCTGGCTGATCAAAGAGTATTTCGGGATGACGGTCGGACAAACGTTCAAGACGTGGTCGTTGCTCGAGACCATCATTTCCCTGATGGGCCTCGGTTTGACCTTCGTGCTTGCGGCGTTCGTCTAAGGAGAATCAGATGATTTTGATCGCGATGGGCGTGTCGGGCGCCGGCAAGTCTTTGATCGGCGAACTGCTGGCGGAACGCTTGCAATGTTCGTTCACCGATGGCGACGCGTTTCACAGCGCCGCGAATAAGGAAAAGATGCACAAGGGCATCCCTTTGACGGACGACGACCGTTGGCCGTGGCTGAGGACGATTCGCGCCGCGATCGAGGAAAAGCAGCGCGCGGGTGAGACAGCCGTGTTCACGTGTTCGTCGCTGAAACGTTCGTATCGCGACATCCTGCGCGAGGGCGACAAGGACGTGTGCTTCGTCTATCTCGAAGGCACGTTCGAGGTTTTGCACGAGCGGCTTGGATCGCGCACGGGCCACTTCTTCGAACCGTCGCTGCTGCAGAGCCAGCTCGATACGCTCGAACCACCGGGTGAGGACGAGGCGATCATCGTGAGCATCGAGCATACGCCCGAGGAGATCGTCGATATCGTGATTGAGGAACTCAAGACGCGCGACTGATTGGCGCTTCGATCAAGAAAAAGGCCCCGCGTCGCGAGACGCGGGGCCTTTCTCATTGGTGCGATGCCGCGCGATCTTTAAGCGATGCGCTTCGCCAGTTCGACGGCCTTGCCGATATACGAGCCGGGCGTCATCTCAAGCAGCAGCTTCTTCGCATCGGCCGGAATCGCCAGTCCGCCGATGAAAGTCTGCAGTGCCTCGCGCGTGATGCCTTTGCCGCGCGTGAGCTCCTTCAATTGCTCATACGGATTCTCGATGCCATAGCGGCGCATCACCGTCTGAACCGGCTCCGCGAGCACTTCCCACGTGTTGTCGAGGTCTTCGTTCAGGCGAGCCGCGTTCACTTCCAGCTTGTCGAGGCCGCGGATCAGCGCGTCGTACGCAAGCAGCGAATAGCCGAACGCCACGCCGATGTTGCGCAGCACGGTCGAATCCGTCAGATCGCGTTGCCAGCGCGACACCGGCAGCTTTTCCGAGAGATGGCGCAGCGTCGCGTTCGCGAGGCCGAGGTTGCCTTCGGAGTTTTCGAAATCGATCGGATTGACCTTGTGCGGCATCGTCGACGAACCGATCTCACCGGCCTTCGTCTTTTGCTTGAAGTAGCCGAGCGAGATATAGCCCCAGACATCGCGATCGAGGTCGAGCAGGATCGTATTTGCGCGCGCGACGGCGTCGAACAGTTCGGCCATGTAGTCGTGCGGCTCGATCTGGATCGTGTATGGATTGAACGTGAGCTTCAGGCGATTCTCGACGACATCCTTCGAGAACGCTTCCCAGTCGAACTCCGGATACGCCGACAGATGCGCGTTGAAGTTGCCGACCGCGCCGTTCATCTTGCCGAGCAGCTCGACTTTCTCGATGCGCTGGATCGCACGCGCGAGACGCGCGCCGACGTTGGCGATTTCCTTGCCGAGCGTCGTGGGGCTGGCGGGCTGGCCGTGCGTGCGCGAGAGCATCGGCTGCTCGGCGTGCGCATGCGCGAGCTTCACGAGGCGTTCATGCACCGAGCGCAGCGCGGGCAGGATCACGCGCTCGCGCGCGCCGGCGAGCATCAGTCCGTGCGATGTGTTGTTGATGTCTTCCGACGTGCACGCGAAGTGGATGAACTCGCTGGCGCGTTCGAGTTCCGGCTGGCCCTTGACCGACTCCTTGAGCCAGTATTCGACGGCCTTCACATCGTGATTCGTGACGCGCTCGATGTCCTTGATGCGCGCGGCGTCGTGCGCGGTGAAGCGCTCGGCGAGGCTCAGCAGGAACTGCTCGGACGCTTCGGAAAAGCGCGGCACTTCCGCGAAGCCCGCACGCGACAGCGCGATCAGCCAGTGAATTTCGACCGTCACGCGATGACGCATGAATGCGGCTTCGGAGAGCCAGTCGCGCAGGGCTTCGGTCTTGGCGGCGTAGCGGCCGTCGAGCGGCGAGAGCGCGGTGAGCGCAAAGAGGGTATCGGGACGGGTATCGGACATGATTGCGTGCCGCAGGAAGGAAAAGACGGGAGAACCGCGCATTTTACCATCGGATGCGTCCCATTCCCGGGCGCTCAGCGGCTGCGCTGTTCTCGGTCGAGTGCTTCCAGCTGCGCGGGCGTGCCGACATTCTCCCAGCGGCCTGTGTAAAGCTCGCCGCTCGCGCGTCCCGCCGCGACGGCTGCGCGGTAGTAAGGCGTGAGCGCGCGGCGCGTGCCGGGTGCGAGATCGCGAAACATGCGCGTGTCGTAGAGGCCGATGTTGCCGAAGGTGAAGCGCGGCTCGCCATCGAGCGCGAGCGTGCCGTCGTGCAAAGCGAAATCGCCTTTGGGATGAAACGGCGGGTTCGGCACCATCACGAGATGCATGCCGGGTTCGTCGCGTGTTTCCAGCGCTGTGGCGCGGTCACGCAAGGTCGCGTAATCGAAATCGCAGAAGACGTCGCCGCTCACCGCGATGAACACGCCATCCCCGATCAGATGCAGCGCCTGCGCGATGCCGCCCGCCGTTTCCAGCGCCTCGGTCTCGGGCGAATAGCGCAATTCGACGCCCCAACGCGAGCCACGCCCGAGCGCCTTTTCCATCTGCTCGCCGAGCCACGCATGATTGATGACGATCGTTTGCACGCCTGCCGCCGCGAGGCGCTCGATCTGCCACACGATGAGCGGCTTGCCACCGGCTTCGAGCAACGGTTTCGGACAGGTATCGGTGAGCGGGCGCATGCGTTCGCCGCGTCCGGCGGCGAAGATCATCGCCGTTTTCAAAGCGTGCGTCATCGTGATTTAAAAGGTATAGCCGACTTCGACCGCGCGGCCTTCCAGCGAATCGAGCAGCCGCGCGAACGGCCACAGCGGCGCATAGCGCTCGGCGACCTTGCGCGCATAGCCGATGAAGCGCGGCAGATCGGCGAGATAACGCGGCTTGCCGTCGCGATAGTGAATGCGCGCGAAAAGACCGAGCACCTTGATATGGCGCTGCAGGCCCATCCATTCGAGCTGGCGGTAGAACTCGCCGAAATCCGGATCGACCGGAAGCCCGGCTTTCTTCGCGCGCTCCCAGTAATAGGCGACGCAATCGAGCTGAAACTCTTCGTCCCAGCTGATGAACGCGTCGCGCATCAACGACGCCATGTCGTAGGTGATCGGGCCGTACACCGCGTCCTGGAAGTCCAGCACGCCGGGATTTGGCTCGCACACCATCAGATTGCGCGGCATGTAGTCACGCAGCATGAAGGTTTGCGGCTGCGCGAGCGCGCTCTGCACGAGCAGCGCGAACGTTTCGTCGAGCGTCTTGCGCTCGTCGGCGGTGACTTCCCGGCCCAGATGGCGGCCGATGAACCACTCGGGCAGCAGTTCCATCTCGCGGCGCAGAAACGCTTGGTCGAAGACCGGCAGCACGCCTTCGCGCGCGGTTTGCTGGAATTGGATCAGCGTGTCGATCGCGGAGCGCATCAAAGGACGCGCGTTTTTCTCGTCGAGAACGGAAATGTAAGTCGTCGTGCCGAGATCGGTCACGAGCATGAAGCCGGCGTCGAAATCGGCTTCGAGAATTTTTGGCACGTGCACGTTCGCCGCTTCGAGCAGACCTGCGACTTGCACGAACTCCCGGCACTTTTCCGGCGGCGGCGCATCGACGGCGATGAGGGTCTTGCCGAACGTCGAATCGCTTTCCAGCCGGAAATAGCGGCGAAAGCTTGCATCGGCGGAGGCGGGAGCGAGACTCACGAGGTTCAGCCGGTAGTGTCCGGTGAAATTGTCGAGCCACGAGCGGAGTTGGTTCAGGCGGGCGTCGGAAGGAATGTGCGTCATAAATTCGAGGGGCCAAACATCTTGCCATATAATACCCCACGACTTTTTTAAGCGATCCGTTTCACGCCTGGCGCCAGGCCCCCGACGACTGTGAGCGTCACCGTTCGATGGAGTGTCGTTCCCGCTTGGCAAGGACCGTCAAGTTCGTGACTGTGGGAAGGGCGCGGCCGCCTGCCCGGCGGCATCGGGCGCGTGGGACGCGAACGGGATCGAACCGCCACCCATACATGCCGCCACGACAGTTTCCCGTATCGAAAATCCAAGGCGACGCTCAGCCACGCAGGCGGCGGCTCGTCGTCGCGCTTCTGTCCGTTCCGGGTCTGATGCCCGCTCTCGCGCACGCCCAGCTCGGGGGCGACGCCGCTTATCCGCAGCCGCTCGACGGCCCCGGCAGCCTGCGCCTCGCGCCGCAACTGGAAGAACGCCCGCTGCAAAACGGCCAGCAGCCTTCGACATTCCTTCTGAGCGACAAGGCCACCGGCACCACCGACGAGGACATGGCGGCGAAGGGCTCGGCGGAGATCAGGCGCACGGTGACGGTCATCAAGGGCGACGCGCTGCATTACGACCAGGATACGGACATGGCCGATGCTTTCGGCAATGTCAGGCTGATCAACAACGGCGTGTCGTTCGTCGGTCCTGAGGCGCATCTGAAGGTGGAGGCGAACGAAGGGTTCATGACCACCCCGAAGTACCACTTCAACCTGACGGGCGGATCGGGCAGCGCCGAGCGCGCCGACATGATCGACAACGAGCGGGCGCGCATCGATCACGGCACGTACACGGCCTGCCAGTGCGAATCCGATCCGGCCTGGTACATCAAGGGCTCATCGTTCGATTTCGACACCGGCGCCGAAGAGGGCATCGCGCATAACGGCGTGCTGTTCTTCCAGGGCGTGCCGGTTTTCGGAAGCCCGTGGCTGTCGTTTCCGCTCACCGGCGATCGTCGCAGCGGCCTGTTGCCGCCGACCTTCTCGCTCAGCTCGACGACCGGCTTCGAAGCGACGATTCCGTACTATTTCAACATCGCGCCGAATCGCGATCTGACCGTCACGCCGCGCATCATGACGCGGCGCGGCGTGCTGGGCGAAGCGACCTTCCGCTATCTGTCGCCCACTTACTCGGGCTCGTTCACCGGCGACTTTCTGCCGAACGACCGCGAGACGCACACGAACCGTTATGCGATCTTCTGGCAGCATCGCCAGAATTTCGGCAACGGGTTCGGCGGCTACATCAATTACAACAAGGTTTCGGACGATCAGTATCCGGAAGACCTGGGCAACGCGTCGAACCAGTTCCTGAATGGCACGCAACTGCTGTATCAGCAGGAAGCGGGGCTCACTTACAACAACGGCCCGTGGTCGGTGCTCGCGCGCGAGCAACGCTGGCAGACGCTGCAACCGTCGGTTCCGCCGTACGCGCGCGAGCCGCAGGTGAACGTTCAGTACAACAAGTACAACGTCGGCGGCTTCGATTACGGCGCGGAACTGGACGCGACGCGCTTCACGATCACCACCGACGGCGCGACCGACGGCAACCGGCTGTACTTCAATCCGTACCTCAGCTACGGGATCAATGCGCCGGGCTACTTCGTCACGCCGAAGGTGCAGTGGCACTTCGCGTCGTACGACCTGAGCCATATCGCGACGACGCAGGTGGCGGGTTCGTCGCCGCCGGTGACGGGGCAGCCCAAGAATTTCACCGAATCGATTCCGACCATCAGCTTCGACACGGGTCTCGTGTTCGACCGCTCGGTGCGGCTTTTCGGGCAGGATTACATCCAGACGCTGGAGCCGCGGCTCTACTACGTCTACACGCCGTATCACAATCAGGACTTCGCGCCGATCTTCGATACTGCCGAAGCCGACTTCGGCCTGGCCGAGATCTACACGCCGAACACGTTCGTCGGCAACGACCGGATCGCCGACGCGAACCGCATCACCGCGGGCCTGACGACGCGCTTCATCAACCCGGCGACGGGCGACGAGCGTGCGCGTTTCGTCATCGCGCAGCAGTATTATTTCCAGAGTCAGCGCGTCACGATCACGCCGGGCCAACTGCCCGAGCAGGCGAAGCACTCCGACCTGATCGCGGGCGCGGCTATCAAGCTCGGAGCCGGTTTCGCCTCGGAGACGGCGTTCCAATATAATGTCGACAACAACCAGCTCGTGCGCTCGAGCATCGGTTTCGCGTTCAGTCCGGGCGAGCGCAGGGTGATCAACGTCGGTTACCGCTACACGCGTTCGAACCAGACCACCCTGGTGAACGAGCCGATCAACCAGATTCTGTTGTCCGGCGAGTGGCCGCTCACGAACCGCCTCTACGCCGTCGGCCGCGTAAACTATGATCTCGCGAGCCATCGTCTCGTCGACGGGCTGCTGGGCTTCCAGTACGATGCCGACTGCTGGGCGTTCGGCTTCGGCATGCAGCGTTACGCCAACGGCGTGAATACGCAGGGCCAGCCTTCGTCGGGCACGCGCGTGCTCGCGCAATTGACGTTCAAGGGCTTGTCGAATGTCGACAACGGCCTCGTCAGCGCATTCCGCGCGAGCGTCCAGGGTTATCAGCCGCCGCCTCCGGCCGCGCCTCCGCTCGCCCGGTACAGCGATTACGAGTAAGCCGCAACGCTCGCCCGCGCGCGGTATCCAATGTGACAGGCAGTGAATGGCGGCCCCGGCGCCGCACGCAGGGTGGAACACACAAGTAGGACACGATCGGGTGCAGCCCGTATTTGATGGAGTATCTGTGGCAAACGTGAATATGTTTCGATCGACGGCAATCGCAGCGGGCGTGCTCGCTGCCGCGCTGATCCTGAATTCGCCGGCCGGTGCGCAGGCGTTGTCGAATCGCAATGCGCAAGTCGCCGATTCCGTCGTCGCGGTGGTGAACGACGGCGTCATCACGCAGCGCGAACTCGAAGACCGCACCGCGCTCATCGCCAAGCGTCTGCAGCAGCAGAACGCGCCGGTGCCGCCCGCGGCCCAGATGCAGCAGCAGGTGCTCGATCAGATGGTCCTCGAGCGCATCCAGCTCCAGCGTGCGAAGGAAGACGGCATCAACATCGACGACGCGACCGTGAACCGCACGCTCCAGCGTCTCGCGCAGCAAAATCAGATGACGCTCGAAGTCTATCGCGCACGCATCGAGGCGCAGGGCGTGCCCTGGTCCACCTTCATGCGCGACGCGCGCACGGAACTCACGCTCTCCAAGCTGCGCGAGAAGGAAGTGGACAGCAAGGTCACCGTGTCCGACGGCGAAGTCGCGAACTACATCGCGAGCCAGCGCGGTCCGGGCGCGCGCAACACGAGCGATCTGCATCTTCAGCACATCATGTTCAAGCTCGCGCCGAATGCGCCGGAAAGCGACGTCGCGAAGGTCCAGGCCCAGGCCGACGCCGTGCTCAAGCAGGCGCAAGGCGGCGAGGATTTCAGCAAGCTCGCCAAGCAGAACTCGCAGGACACCGATGCAGGCAAGGGCGGCGATCTCGGCTTCCGCGCGCCGGCCTCGCTGCCTGCGGGCATCGTGAATGCGGTATCGACGCTGCGTCCGGGTCAGGTCGTGCCCACGCTTCTGCGCACCGACGGTGGCTTTGAGATCATCAAGCTGGTGGATCGCCGCGCGAGTCAGGGCACGGCCGCCGATGCGCCCAAGCTCGTGCAGACGCACGTGCGCCATATCCTGCTGCGTGTGTCGGACGGCATGTCGGAACAGACCGCGCGTCAAAAGTTGCTCGACATCAAGCAGCAAGTGATCGCAGGCGGCGATTTCGCCAATTTCGCGCGCACGTACTCGCAGGACGGCTCGGCGTCGCAAGGCGGCGATCTCGGCTGGATCAGCCCGGGCGAAACGGTGCCGGAGTTCGAGCGCGCGATGAACAATCTTCAGGACAACGCCGTCAGCGATCCCGTGCGAAGCGAATACGGTTATCACCTGATCCAGGTGCTCGGCCGTCGCGACGCGGAAGGCTCGGCGACGAAGCAGCTCGATATCGCGCGTCAGGCCATCGGCCAGCGCAAGGCCGAGCAGGCGTATTCCGACTGGCTGCGCGAACTGCGCGACACCGCGTACGTGCAGTACAAGGGCATCGCGGCCCAGCAGCCGCAATAGCAATAACATGAGTGCCGTCGACACCCGACCGCTTCACATCGCCATTACGACTGGCGAGCCTGCCGGTGTCGGCCCGGAACTGACGGCGGCGGCGCTCAGAGAGGCGCGCGAGCGCTGGCCGTCGGCGCGCTTCACGGTGCTCGGCGATCGTGACTTGCTGACGTCGCGCGCAGGCGGTGCGTGGCCCGCCGTGGGCGATGTCATCGAAATCGAGCATCACGCGCTTGCCGTGCCCGCCGAGCCGGGCAAGCTGAATGCGGCGAACGGGCGCTACGTGCTCGGTCTGCTCGATGCCGCGATCGACGGCGCGGTTTCGGGCCGCTTCGACGCCATCGTCACCGCGCCGCTGCAAAAGAGCACGATCAACGATGCCGGTGTTCCCTTCACCGGCCACACCGAATATCTCGCCGAGCGCACGCATACGCCGCGCGTCGTGATGATGCTCGCGGGTTCGAGCGAGCGTCCGTTGCGCGTCGCGCTCGCGACCACGCATCTGCCGCTGAAGGATGTGTCCGCGGCGCTCAGCATCGACGGCCTCGTCGAAACGCTCACCATCATCGATCACGATCTGCGCGCGCATTTCGGCTTGCCCGCGCCGCGCATTCTCGTGACCGGGCTCAATCCGCACGCGGGCGAAAACGGCTATCTGGGCCGCGAGGAAATCGACGTCATCACGCCCGCGCTGGAACGCGCCCGCGCGCTCGGCATCGATGCGCCGGGTCCGTATCCCGCCGATACGCTGTTCCAGCCGCGCTATCTGAAAGACGCCGATTGCGTGCTCGCCATGTTCCACGATCAGGGCTTGCCGGTGCTGAAATACGCGACCTTCGGCGAAGGCATCAACGTGACGCTCGGCTTGCCGATCATCCGCACGTCGGTGGATCACGGCACCGCGCTCGATCTCGCGGGCACGGGCCGCGCCGATCCGGGCAGCATGATCGCCGCGATCGACGCCGCCGTCACGATGGCGCGGCACAAGCGCAGCGCCTGAACTCGCGCGCATTCATTCGAATCAGTATGTCGACCAAACATCAAGGCCATTTCGCGCGCAAGCGCTTCGGGCAGAACTTTCTCGTCGATCAAGGTGTGATCGATTCCATCGTCGATGCGATCTCGCCGAAGCGCGGCGAGCGCATGGTCGAGATCGGGCCGGGGCTCGCCGCGCTCACCGAGCCGCTGATCGAGCGTCTTGCCACGCCCGAATCGCCGCTGCATGCCGTGGAACTGGACCGCGATCTGATCGGACGGCTAGAGAAGCGCTTCGGTGACAGGCTCGTCGTGCATTCGGCGGACGCGCTCGACTTCGATTTCGGCGTGCTCGCGCTCGAAGGTGAGAAGCCCACGCTGCGCATCGTCGGGAATCTGCCGTACAACATTTCGAGCCCGCTGCTTTTCCACCTGACGACGTTCGCGCACAAGGTTGTCGACCAGCACTTCATGCTGCAGGACGAAGTGGTCGAACGCATGATCGCGGAGCCCGCGAGCAAGGACTACGGGCGTCTTTCGGTGATGCTGCAATACCGCTACGTGATGGACAAGCTGATCGACGTGCCGCCCGAGTCGTTCAATCCGCCGCCGAAGGTGAATTCCGCGATCGTGCGGATGATTCCGTTCGCGCCGCACGAGCTGCCCGAAGTCGATGACACCGTGCTTTCGGACGTGGTGAAGGCCGCGTTCGCGCAGCGTCGCAAGGTGCTGCGCAACAACCTGAGCGCGTACCGCGACACGATCGATTTCGATGCGCTCGGCTTCGATCTCGCGCGCCGCGCCGAGGAAGTGCCGGTCGCGGAATTCGTCGCGCTGGCGCAGGCGGTTCAGCGCTCGAAAGCCTGAACGCAGCCGGAATCCGCGAGCAGTTTCATCAACCGTTCCAGCCGCGCGCGCTGGTCGCGCTGCAAGCCGCGCGTCGCGCTCACCTGCCGCACGCGCGTGCGCCAATAGGTCTGCCCGAACAGCGAATTCGCGCCTTCCGCCGACAGCACGCGCTCCAGATGCCCGATCGCGGCATCGATATTCCTGGGCGTGTACGGGCTCGTGATCGTGGCGTCTCGCTCGAGTGTTTCGTTCATCGTTCTGGCCTCGTGTCGCGTTGAATCCGAGCGATGAATTCTGGGAGCGAGGCGGGACATTTCACGTCTCGAAGCGTCGGGCGAAACCGGGACGCGATGTGTCCGAAACGGCTGCTATGATCGTCGTCCGCATCGATGCGGGGCAGAAAGACATCCTTCAAGGGAGACAGCGCATGCGCTTCATACACGCGGCGGATATTCATCTCGACAGCCCGTTGCACGGCCTTTCCGCCTACGCGGACGCACCTGCCGACATGCTGCGCAACGCCACGCGCGAGGCCTTCTCGAAGCTCGTGTCGGTGGCCGTCGACGAGCAGGTCGATTTCATGGTGATCGCAGGCGATCTCTATGACGGCACCTGGCGCGATCACAACACGGGCATCTTCTTCTGCCGCGAGATGGGACGGCTGCGCCGCGCGGGCATTGCTGTCTACGTGCTCTTCGGCAATCACGACGCCGAAAGCGAAATGACGAGCCAGCTTCAATTGCCCGACAACGTCCACACGTTCTCGACGCGCAAGCCGCAGACCTTTCGCATCGACACGCTGAAGGTCGCGCTGCACGGCCACAGCTTCAAGGAGAAGGCGGTCACGACGAATCTCGTCACCGCATATCCGTCGCCGGTCGCGGGCTACTTCAACATCGGCGTGCTGCATACCGCGCTCGAAGGCGGCTCGATGCACGCGAGCTACGCGCCGTGCTCGGTCGCCGAACTACACGCGAAGGAATATCACTACTGGGCGCTCGGCCACGTCCACGATTACGCCATCTGGCAGGAAGCGTCGACCATCGTGTTTCCGGGCAATCTGCAAGGACGCAACATCCGCGAGACGGGCCGGCGCGGCGCGGTGCTCGTCACGGTGTCGGACACGGAAGAGGTGAGCGTCGAGCGGCTTTTCATCGACGTGCTGCGCTGGGAGTCGGTCACCGTGGATGCGTCGCAGGCGAGCACGCTCGATGAAGTGGCGCTCGCCATCGGGCGTGAGCTCGAAGCGCTCGTCGAGTCGGCGGCGTCGCCGGTGCCGCACGCGGTGCGCGTGACGATCACTGGCGCGACGCAGGCGCATGGCGAACTGTTCGGCCTGGCAACGCAACTGCGCGCCGAAGTGCTCGGGCAGATCGCAGCGATCAGCCACGACCGCCTCTGGCTCGAAAAAGTGAAGATCGCGACCGAGCCGCTCGCGCACAGCGAACCGGCAACCGGGCGCATCGATGCGCTCGCCGATCTTCATGGCCTCTTGATCGAGGCCGAATCCGACCCGGAGTTTCTGAGCATGCTGAAGGAAAGACTCTTTGCGTTGGCGTCACAGGCGCCGAGCGAATTGCAGAAGTCCGTGCCCGAACTCGACCACGTGCGCAACGGCGAACTCGCGAAGCTCGTGAGCGAGGTGCGTTCGGGCCTGATCGCGCAACTCGCGGACGCGGAGTAGGCCATGCGTATCGGTAAGCTCGAACTCATCCGCTACGGCAAGTTCACCGATCACGCCGTCGAGTTTCCAACGGCGGAGCTCGATTTCCACTTCGTCGTCGGTCCGAACGAGGCCGGCAAGTCGACCATCAAGAACGCGATATCGGAACTGCTGTTCGGCATGCCGCACAGCTCGCCGCTCGCGTTCGTGCATCCGCAGAGCGATTTGCGTCTCGGCGCGTCGATCGAAGCGGGCGGCGAGACGTTCGCGTTTCATCGCACCAAGAGCCGCAAATCATCGCTCAGTGCGCTGAACGGCGATGCGCTGCCCGCCGATGCCCTGGCCACGTTTCTCGGCGCGGCCGACAAGAGCTTCTTCGAGCAGATGTACTGCCTCAATCACGAGGCGCTTCGCCGCGGCGGCGAGGCCATTCTCGATGCGTCGAGCGATGTCGGGCAGGTGCTGTTCCAGTCGGCGGCGGGCATCGCGAGTCTCGGTGACGTGCGTCAGCGTCTCGCGGACGAGGCCGACAAGCTCTGGGCGAAGCGCAAGTCGGGCGACCGCGCGTACTACATCGGCCTGAAGCAATACGACGAAGCCACCGCCGAGCTGAAGACCGCGAGCGTGAGAACGACGCAGTGGCGTCGCGCGCATGGGGCCGTTGAAGAGGCGGAGGAGAAGAGCCGCGAGCAAGAAACGCGCCGCGTGGAACTCGAAGCGCAGCGCGGCAAGCTGGAGCGGGTGAGGCGCGTCGCGCCTTATCTGAACGTGTGGCGCGAGAAGGCGGCGGAGCTGCGCGAACTGGGCGACGTCGTCGATCTGCCCGCGAACGCCGAAGCGACGTTGCAAAACGCGCTGACGCGGCTCGCGACGGCGCAAGGCGCGCTCGATGTGCACGCGAAAACCGCGGAGCAATTGCAGACGGATCTGGCGGCGGTGCGCGTCGATCGCGCGTTGCTGGCGGCAGAAGCGCGCATTCGGGCGCTCGACGGGATGCGACAGCGCTGCGCGAATCACGCGAACGACATCGCCCGGCTCGAACAGGAAGTCGCGCTGCGCCTGCGGCAGATCGCGCAGGACGGCGCGCAACTCGGCTGGCCGCAAGACGAAGCGGGCGCGCGGCGCGCGATGCCCGGCGCGCTCGCGCTCCAGACGGTCACGAGCCTGATGCTCGAACGCGGCGAACTGGAACTCGCGGCACGCAACGCGGAGCAGGCAGCCGAAGCATGTGCGGCGCAGATCGACGCGCTGAAAGCGAAGCTCGCGGCGATCGCGAGCGGGGACGTATCGCCGGGCCTGCGCGCGGCGTTGCGTGCCGCGCAGAAGTATCGCGACGCGGGCGCGGCGAAGCAGCGCCTCGACGACGCGAAGCGTGACGCGGCGCACATGCTCGAAGCAGCGATTGCGTCGCTCGGTCGATGGTCGCGGCCGATCGCCGAGCTGAAGGCGATGACGCTGCCGGCAGCGGAGCGCATCGCCGCGTTGCGCACGGAACGGCTGGATCTGATGTCGCGGGTGACGCTCGCGGCGGACCGTGCGAGGGAGGCGCAGGACACGCTCCACGCGACGCGCGCGGAACTCGACGATCTCGTCGAAGCGCACGATGTCGTGACCGGCGATCAGGTGCGCGATGCACGCGCCACACGCGATGCGGCATGGCGCGCGATCAAATCCGGCGACGTGGCGCCCGGTGAAGGCGCGCCCGGCTTCGAGCATGCGATGCACGCGGCGGATGGCCTGGCGGATCGCCAGCTTGGCTCGGTCGGCCACGCGACGCAGCTCGCGGCGTTGAAGCGGCGTATCGCGAGCGAGCAATCGACGCTCGCGCGGCGCGAAGAAAGCGTGCGCGAAGCCGAGTCGTCGTTGACGGTGTTCGACGAAGCGTGGCGCGCGCTCGCGGCACAAACGCAGCTCGCAGAGATGTCGCTGGACGATGCGCCGTCGTGGCTCGCATCGCGCGACAAGGCGCTGGCGGCGGCGCAGACGCTTGATGCACGCACGGAAGAATTCGCGCGCGAATCCGCCGATGCCGACGCGCGCCGCAGCGAGCTCGCGCGGCATCTGGAAGAAGCGGGCGCGCGCATCGACGCGGACGCCGGTCTCGGCATGCTGTGCGACGGGGCCGAAGCCCATATCGGCGCAATCGACGAGGCAGCTGTGACGCGGCGCCACGTCGCGACGCAGCTCGACGAAGCGCACGCCGAGCGCATCGCGCGGCAAGGCGCGGCGAAAGCGGCTCGCGAAGCATTCGAGCGCTGGCAGCGCGAGTGGTCGGCGGCGATCGCGAAGGCGGGTCTCGCGAACGCGGCGGATTCGCAGGCGGCGGCCGAAGCGGCCATCGACATCGCGAAGAAGATCGGCGAGCAGCTGACACAGATCGACGCGATGCGCAGCGGCCAGATCGACACGATGCGCGCGGCGCTCGCCGCGCTCGACGCCGATGCGTCACAGCTTGCGCGCGAACTCGACGAATCCCTCGCCACGCTCGGCGCGCACGCGATCGCGACGGAATTGTCGGCGCGCCTGGATCGCGCGTGCGCCGCGCAAACCG
The DNA here is from genome assembly GCF_056930355.1 of Caballeronia sp. 11_S32. Classification (NCBI taxonomy): domain Bacteria; kingdom Pseudomonadati; phylum Pseudomonadota; class Betaproteobacteria; order Burkholderiales; family Burkholderiaceae; genus Caballeronia; species Caballeronia sp. 11_S32. Next base: position 2,931,562 of record NZ_JBXOWH010000003.1, on the reverse strand, counting down.
AGCTGGAGCGCCTGAAGAAACGACACGCACAGGCGACGGAGCAGGTGAGCCAAGCCCGTGCGGACGTCGAAGAGGCGAACGCAACGCTGCGTCCGCTCTACGAACGGGCCCGTGTCGATGCGCCCGACGCGCTCGCGGTCCTGATCGCGCAATCGCAGAAAAAGCGCGAGCTGACCGCCGCCGTCGACGACGCGCGCGCCGCGCTCATCAAGGGCGGCGACGGCCTGACGCTCGACGAGCTCGTCGCGGAAGTCGAGGACGCCGACATGCCGAACGTGCAGGCCGAGCTTTCGCGCATCGGCGCTGCGCTGTCCGAGTCGGTGAGAATCGCGAGCGAAAGCGCGGCCGCGCTCGGCACCGCGCGCCGCGAACTCGACGCGATCGCAGGCGAAGCGAACGCCGCGCGCGCCGAAGCGAAGCGCCAGGAAGCGCTCGCCGTCATGGCCGATGCCGCCGAGCGCTTCGTGAAGGTCGAGACGGCATCGACGCTGCTGAAGTGGGCGATCGACCGTTATCGCGAGCGTCGTCAGGGCCCGATGCTCTCGCGCGCGAGCACGATCTTCTCGGAACTCACGCTCGGCACGTTCTCACGCCTCGTCGTCGATTACGACCGTCAGCCGATGGCGCTGTCCGCGATCCGCGCCAGCGGCGAGCACGTCGAGATCGCGGGCATGAGCGAAGGCACGCGCGATCAGCTTTATCTCGCGCTGCGGCTGGCGGCGCTGGAGGAGCATGGCGAGAAGGCGTCGGCGCTGCCGTTCGTCGCCGACGATCTCTTCATCAATTTCGACGATGGCCGCGCGCGCGCCGGGCTGCGCGTGCTCGCGCACATCGCAAGACGCACGCAGGTGATCTTTCTGAGCCACCACGATCATCTGGTCGATATCGTTCGCGACGTGTTCGGACCCGAAGTCAACGTGCGCTACATGGGCTGACACGCTTCAGGCGCGCAGCATGCCGTCGAGGCGCAGCAAGGTTTCGCGCGCGCCGCCCGCGATGCCGACGCCCGGCGCAATCGCATGCTCGCGCGGATTGATGCGGATGACGCGCGGCCCGTTGCGCTCACTGAAGCGCCTCACCGTGGGCAGCGTGCGGCCGGCGCCGAGCTCCACGACGACGAGCCTTGCGACGCCATCGAGCCACGCGTCGAGCCGCTGCGCCTGCCGCGCCGAGCGCGTCTCGATCCAGCTCCAGTCGCCGAACATGAGGATGTTCGGACGCGCGAGCGCGTGGCAATGCGGACAGCGCGGCATCGCGTTGACGAGCTCGCAGCGGCGCTCGTCGACGATGGGATCGAAACCGTCGGCGGGCCAGATGTCGTTCATGCAGGCGTCGATGCATTGCAGCGCGTCGATCGCGCCGTGACACTCGGCCACGCGCTCGGGCGCGAAGCCCGCACGCTGGAACTGGCCGTCGACATTGCTCGTGAAGACGAACGCGCCGCGCGGCATGCGCGCAGCCCAGCGCTTCAGCACATGAAAGCCGTCATGCGGCGAGATCGAGCGATACAGCGCAAGCCGATGCCCATAAAAACCCCACGCGAGCCGCGGATGACGCACGAAGCCTTCAGGGTTCGCCATTTCCTCGAACGAAAAGCCGTGATGCCGCAGCGCCGGATAGGCGCGCCAGAACCCTTCAGGGCCGCGAAAAGCCGGCAGCCCGGAGTCGACGCCCATGCCCGCGCCGGCGGTGATCAGCAAGCCATCGGCTTCGCGGAGCCATTCGGCGGCCTGCTCGAAGATCGCGGCTTGGTTCATTGCGCGTCGCCCTGACCATAGCGCCGCGCGAGCTTCCGATAGTCTTCGGCGAATTCGTCGCGCAAACCGTGAGGCGCGAGAATCTCGACACCCGCGCCGAGCGCGCGCAGCCACCAGCGCAGCTTGAGACTCGGCGTCACGGTGCCTGTGACCTTCATGCGGCCATCGGGAAGCATGTCGATTTGCTGATCCTTCGACATCGGCGATTCGCGTAACTGATTGCCGGCGTTGCCGTCGAAAGCGAGTTCGAGACGCACCGGCGGCTCGGGCAGGAAGTCGAACACCTGCTGCGTTTCGATGTATTTGCGCAGCTTGAAGTCTTCCGGGTACGTGAACGAAGCGCCGGATTCCGTCACCGAGCGGATGCGGTCGAGCCGGTAGAGCGTGCGCATCCACTCCGTTTCGCCCTTTTCCGGACGCGGTGCGCGATTCGGGTCTTGCGCGACCATGTACATCACGCCGGCCGATTCGACGAGCGCGAGCGGCCAGAGCGTCCTCGTTCTCGGCTCGTTGCCTGGCTCGCTCTTGTAGGCGGCGCGGTATTGCACGAGCAGTTCGCGCTCGAAGAAGGTGGCGGTCGCGACGGTCTGGAAGATCTCCGGACGCAGCTTCGGCCGAATCAGCGTGAAGGCGCCATCGACGGAATCGATCTTGTCCGCCCATGCCCGGTAGATGCGGCTGTCGGCCTTTTCCTGCGACAGCCGCGCTTCGGCCGCCTTGAAGAGCGGATCGATGTCGCGCGTGACGGCGTTCGGCAGCTTGTTGCCCGCGAAGCGCTGCAGGATGTGAAACGCGACCGCCTCCGACGCGCTCATCAGGCCGCTCACGCCTTCCTGCAAGCCGTGCAGCCATGGCTTGCGCTGCCAGAGCAGCTCGCGCCCGTTGATCATCGACACGACACGCGCGTCAGCTTCGAGCGCGCTCAGGTGGCGCTGCACCTTCTTCGTATAGCCGACGCGATGGCCGCGCTCTTCAAGCCGCCGGCGCACTTCGGGCGTCGAAAGCCAGGCAGTCGCGTCCCGTTCGGTAGGCAGCACGCGGAGGATGGCTTCGTCGAGGCTGGAGGTCATGGGGCTCGGAAAGAAGAGTGTCGATCTCGATTATAGGGACGATCGAGACAGAAGGTGTCTTGATGGCACAGGAGGTGAATCGCGCTGCTTTTATCCGGCTATGACGCTAGGGAATCCGTAGTAATAGTGGATGCGAGTGGTTTATCCGCCTTTTCTAGACGTCTGCGGAAGGTGGCACGTCTTAGATGCCGATTGAATTGATTGAGAACCGCAGGTGCGGCGCGCAATGGGAACGTCGGACTGAGGAAAAGCGTCGGTGGCGCAGGGCGCACCGATGCGTGCGGGCGGCTACTGAAGATATGGCGCTAAGCAAGCCGGCCATCGTTAATCGGTTGTCTACAAGAAATCCACAAAGCAAAAAGCCCAGTCGCGATGACTGGGCTTTCTACTTGTTTCTTTTGGTAGGCCGTACGGGATTCGAACCTGTGACCAACGGATTAAAAGTCCGCTGCTCTACCAGCTGAGCTAACGACCCGAAAGAGGCAAAATTATAATCGGCGGTTCGGAGTTTTGTCAACCCTTCGCCGAAGAACAGCCGAAACTTCGAGAGAAAACGCCCGCAGCTTTCATTGCCCGCGGGCATTCTCTTCGAGAGGCGCGAAACACAGGCGCCGGACACACCGCTTACTTCACCTGCGACATCTTGCTCTGCGCGGTCTGCGCGACTTCCGTACCGCCGTACTGCGAGATGATCTGCTGCAGCGTCTGCTTTGCAGCCGCCTTCTGGCCTTGCTCGATCTGGTTGTTCGCGATAGCGAGCAACGCCTCGGGCGCTCGCGGATGCGTCGGATACTGCTTCACCAGGTCCTGCCAGATCGCCGTCGATCCCTTGTAGTCACGCTGAGCGTACAAGGCATTGCCGAGCCAGTACCGCGCCGTGGGCTGATACGGGCTCTGCGGATACTTCGCCACGAACGCCTTGAATGAGGCCGCGGCGTTCTTGTAGTCACCGTTACGGAATTGAGTCGACGCTGCGTTGAACGCTTCCGTCTCGCCAGGCTGCACCGAACCGGTCATGCCGTCGATCGTCTCCTGCTGCGGCTCGAATTTCTTCATGCGCGAGTCGAGATCGGCGTAGTAGTCCTTCTGCTGCTTCTGCAGCGTCGCGACCTGATTGGCCAGATCCTCGTTCTGGCCGCGAACCGTGGCGACCTGCTGATTGAGCTGGTCGATACGATTTTGCTGATCGAGGATCGTTCGCTGCGCGGCCTGCAACTGATTGGACAGGCTATCAGTCTTCGTGCGCAGATCGAGCACGGCTTTGCGTGCCTCGTTGTCGTCGAAGACGCCGGCGTGCGCGGGCACGCTCAGCATCGTCGAACCGAGCACGCATGCGGCTGCGGCCACGCGCAGCAAGGGGAAGCGATACAACATAGGGCGACTCACCCGTGTCTGGTTACGTTACTGTTGATAGACGAGGTCGGCGCGGCGATTCTGCGCCCACGACGATTCGTCGTGACCCGTCGCCATCGGCTTTTCCTTGCCGAGGCTCACGGCTTCCATCTGCGTATCGGCCACACCCATCAGCGACATTGCGCGACGCACGGCTTCCGCACGCTTTTGGCCGAGCGCGAGGTTGTACTCGCTCGTGCCACGCTCGTCGGTGTTGCCCTGGATCAGGACGTGACGCTCCGGATGGCTCTTCAGGTACGACGAGTGTTGCTGCAGCAGCGGCTGATAGTCGTCCTTCACGGCGTAGCTGTCGAAGTCGAAATAGATGCTGCGCTTGGCGAGCGGGCTGTTCGGGTCGTTCAGCGGATCGATGTTGACCTGCTTCACGTCCGTCGGGTTCGGCTGCGTGCCGACTGCACCCTTGTTCTGGCCTTCGTCGAGCTTCACGCCCGAGTGACACGCCGCCAATGCGCCGACCATCGCAACTGCCAGGCCGATACGAAGTTTCGACATCATGGTACCTCTCCTTGTGTTGTAGCTGAACGTTGTCTTTGAAACGTTATTGCTGAACTTATTGCATGAACGGACCCCAGGACGGCTCGCGCACCACACCGCCCTGAACAGACAAGACTTGCCGCGTACGACCGTCGGTCGAAACGGCTGCCAACACGCCACGTCCGTTCACTTGGGTGGCGTAGAGGATGTACTGACCATTCGCCGCGAAGCTCGGCGATTCGTCATGCGTCGTGTCGGTCAGCCCCGTCGCCGTGCCGGACGAAAGGTCCTGCAGATACAGCTTGAAGCCGCCGCCAGTGCGCGAAATGTACGCGAGTTGCTTGCCGTCCGGGCTCACGCGCGGGCTCGTGTTGTAGCTGCCCGCAAACGTGACCCGCTGGGCCGCGCCGGCGCTTTCCCCCGCCGCCGGCATCTTGTAGATCTGCGGTTGGCCGCCGCGATCGCTCGTGAAGTAGATGGAGTTGCCATCGGGCGAGAAGGCCGGCTCGGTATCGATGGAACTGCCTTGTGTGAGACGGCGCAGGCCGGAGCCGTCTGCGTTGACTTCGAAAATCTGCGTGTTGCCGGTGCGCGAGAGCGCGACCGCGAGCTTGCGGCCGTCAGGCGACCACGCCGGCGCACTGTTGTTGCCCTTCTGGTTCGACACGACGACGCGACGGCCCGTAGGCAGATCGTGGATGTAGACCACCGGCTTCTTCTTCTCGAAGGAGACGTACGCGACCTTCGTGCCGTCCGGCGACCATGCCGGCGAGATGATCGGCTCCGGGCTGGAGAGGGCGATCTTCGCGTCCTGGCCGTCCGAGTCCGAAATCTGCAATTGATAACGGCCGCCCGTCTGAATGACGTAGGACAGGCGCGTCGCGAAAACGCCGCGGCCGCCGAGCAGCTTCGCGTAGATGTAGTCCGCGATCTTGTGCGCGCTCATGCGCAGGCCGCTTTCGGCGCTGACGAGCGACAGGCCGCCGAGGTTCTGCTGCTTGACGGTGTCGTAGAGACGGAAGCGCACTTCGTACTGGCCGTTCGGCAGCTTGTTCACGCTGCCCGACACGAACGCGTCGGCGCCTTTCGCCTTCCACGCGCCGAGATCGACCGAATCGCCTTCGGCGACGGGCGTGCCGCCCGCGTCGATATTCGTGAACTTGCCGCTTCTCTGCAGATCCTGGCGAATGATCGCGCTGACCTGCTGCGCCGAACTCGCTTCGTTGGCGAAATTGGCCGTCGCGATCGGAAACTGGGTCGAACCGACGCCGGTCACGAGTACGTTCAACTGGGCGTGTGCGGCGGTGCCGGCTGCGATCAGGCAGGACGCGACCAGCGTTTTCAGGCCAAGCTTCGTCATCAAACTCATGCTGTATAGGTTCCAGATAAAAGCGTTTTCAGGTGTCCGCGGACTTCAGAAAAGACCCGCGGTCGCACAATTCGTTCCCGCTGCTTAATGGCCGCTTTCACTGCCATTTTTGCCCGGACTCCGCAGGATTCGGGCGATCAACCACCCGCCGGACGCAGCGTGATCGTGAAGCGATCGGGCGCCTTGCCGTCGATATCCACCGGCATCGGATCCGAACGCTGCACCGCGCGCAACGCAGCCTGATCCCACTGCTCGTTGCCGCTGGAGCGGGTGATATTCGCAGAAAGCAGCGTGCCGGTTGGCGAGCAGCGGACCGACACCACGGTCTCGAGTCCGGCGGTTTCGCCCGCCCACACGATGTTCGGCCGCACGCGCCGCTGCACCTTCTCGGCATAGCCGGGCGAGGTCGCATTGCCGCCCGCGCCCTTGCCGGTGCCGCTCTTCGCGAGGCCTTCGCCGCTGCCGGCCGTGCCGCCGCCCAACTGACCTTGCAGCGCGGAGAGACGCGCCTTGCGCTCGGCATCGAGCTTGGCCTTCGCTTCCGCGTCGGCCTTGGCTTTCGCCTGCGCGGCAGCTTTCGCCTTCGCGTCGGCTTCAGCCTTGGCCTTGGCTTGCGCGTCGGCCTTCGCCTTGGCTTCCTGCTGTTCCTTTTCCTTCTCTTTCTGCTCTTTCAACTGCTCCTGCTTCTGCGCTTCGGCTTGCTGCTGACGCTGCTTGTCCTGCTGCGCCTTCTGTTGCTGCTGCTTTTGCAGTTCGGCCTGACGCTGCTGCTCGATCTGCTTCTGCTTTTCCTGCATCGCCTTCTGCTGCGCGGCCTGCGCCGCGAGTTGCTGCTGGCGCTTTTCTTCCGCTTCCTGGCGAGCCTGCTCCTGCTGGCGGCGCTGTTCCGCGAGCTGGGCTTCACGCGCGGCCGCTTCCTGCTGCTTGCGCTTCTTTTCCTGCAACGCGATGTCCGCTTCCTCGTCCTTCGCGGGCGGCGGGGCGGGCTGCACCTTGACCGGCGCCGGCGGCGGCGGGGCAGGGCGGGGCGTCGGCGTCGACGTATCGGGAATCTCGGTCCAGATTTCGGCTTCCGCGCCCGCCGGCGTGTTGTTCTGCCAGTTGATGCCGTGGTACAGCAGCCAGCCGAGCAGCAGGTGCATCAACGCCGCGAGCGCGAACGCCTTGCCCGTGCCGCGCTCGCGCGGCGGGCGGATCGGTCGCGCGGACGATGCGCGTGTCTGCCTGTGCAAGAGGGTCATTGCGATTTGACGAGCAATCCGACGCGCTTCACGCCGCGCGCCTTCATATCGGACATCACGTTCATCACGACTTCATACTTCACGGTCTTGTCCGCCGCGATCACGACGGGCTGATCCGGATGCGACTCCTGACGATTGAGCACGAAGGTGTTGAGCTCGTCCTTCGACATTTTCTGCTCCTGCGTCGCGCCGCCTTCTTCCTTGTAGCGGACGTTCATGCTGCCGTCCGCCTTGATGTTGATGACGAGCGGCGGCTGCTGCTCCTGCGGCTGCGCGTTGCCGACCGTCGGCAGATTGATGATGGACGGCGAAACGAGCGGCGCCGTCACCATGAAAATGACGAGCAGCACGAGCATCACGTCGATATACGGCACGACGTTGATGTCGGACATCGCGCGGCGCGAACTGCCGCGCATGCTGGAACGAATGGGGCCTGCCATCGCGGACTCCTTTCTCTTAGTGCGCCTGGCGCTGCAGGATGTTGGAGAACTCTTCGATGAAGGTCTCGAAGCGGATCGCCAGGCGATCGATATCGTGCGCGTAGCGGTTGTACGCGACCACCGCCGGAATCGCGGCGAAGAGGCCGATCGCGGTGGCGACGAGCGCCTCGGCGATGCCCGGCGCCACGTTCGCGAGCGTTGCCTGCTGGACGTTGGCCAGGCCGCGGAATGAATTCATGATCCCCCAGACCGTGCCGAAGAGACCGATATACGGACTGACCGAGCCGACCGATGCGAGAAACGCGAGATTCGCTTCGAGCACGTCCATCTCGCGCTGGAAGGCGGCGCGCATCGCGCGGCGGGAGCCGTCGAGGATCGCGCCCGGATCGGTGATGCGGCGCTCCTTGCCCTTCAGGAATTCGCGCATGCCGGATTCAAAGATACGCTCCAGCGCGCCGATGGTGTGGCGATTGTTCGCCGCGCTCTGGTAAAGCGCCTGCAAATCGCCGCCCGACCAGAAATCGCGCTCGAAGCGCTCGGTTTGCGCTCGTGCGCGGCGAATGGCGAACCACTTGCGGAAGATGAAAGTCCACGACAGGAGCGACAGCAGCAGGAGCAGCGCCATCACGGCCTGCGCGAGCAGGCTCGCGTGAACGACGAGAGAAATGATCGACAGGTCTTGTGTATTGTTCATAAAGGTCCGCTGTTACGTCCCGAAGAGGGCGTCCGGTCAAAGCGTCATGCTTTCGTGAAAGGAATGTGAATCAAACGAAAGCCGCGCCGTGCCCGGCTCATGCTCGTTAATGCTTTCTCTGTTCCCGATGCCAGTTTCGCTTCGGGGTGCGATGTGCTCATCGGTCAGACTCGATCAGGGTTTGCGCCGCATGATGCGCTGGCGGGCGCGTGCGGGCCGCGTTTCAATCCGTCGAGCACTGCGTCGGGGATGGCTGCCGGGCGGATCGACGCGCGATCCACCGAGGCGACGCGGATGTCGCCGGTCGCGAGCAGCACGCCGTCGCGCCACGCTTCCTGATGAAAATCCACCGACGCGCGGCCAAGCCGGCCGATGCGGCTCACGACACGAATGACGTCATCGAGGCGCGCCGGCGACGTATATTCGACAGCCGTGCGTCTCACGACGAACACGATGCCGTTCGAATCCGCGAGACGCTGCTGGTCGATGCCGCACGCGCGCAGCCATTCGGTGCGCGCCCGCTCGAAGAACTTCAGGTAGTTCGCATAGAAGACGATGCCGCCGGCGTCGGTGTCCTCGTAATACACCCGAACCGGCCACTCGAAAATCAACGAATCACTCACCTTTGCGCCGCTCCGCTCGCGCGGAGGCTCTCAAACCCGCTCCGGCTCGCTTTTTGACAAATATTCATCGGCGGCATTTTACCGGAACCGGAAGCACGACCGCCAAATCCTTAGGCAGATATCGGAATCAGCCGCGGTGAATTTGCAACGGTGCGAACGTCTGCGCGATCGGCATCATCTCGATTGCGTTGATGTTCACGTGCGCCGGGCGCGTGGCGATCCAGTAGATCGCATCGGCGATGTCCTCGGGCGTGAGCGCCTGCGTGTCCTTATATACAGTCGCCGCCTTCGTGTCGTCGCCCTTGAAGCGCACGTTGGAGAACTCGGTGCCCCCGACGAGCCCCGGCTCGATATCGGTCACGCGCAGCGCGGTGCCGGCGACGTCGGCGCGCAGATTCAGGCTGAACTGCCGCACGAACGCCTTGGTCGCGCCATACACATTGCCGCCCGAGTACGGATACGTGCCCGCCACCGATCCGATGTTGAACACGTGCCCGCGATTGCGCTCGACCATGCCCGGCAGGATCGCATGTGTGACGGTCACGAGACCCGTGCAATTCGTCTCGATCATGCTTTTCCAGTCATCGAGATTCGCGCGTTGCGCTGGCTCGAGGCCGAGCGCGAGGCCCGCGTTGTTCACGAGCACGTCGATTTGCGCGAACGCCTCCGGCAGCGCGGCGATGGCATTCCTGACCGCGCTTTCGTCGCGCACGTCGAGCTCGACCGGCAAGAGCGCGTCGCCGAGCTCGTTCGACAGCGCGACGAGGCGCTCCTTGCGGCGCGCGGCCGCGATCACGCGATGTCCGCCCCTGACGAAAGTGCGGGCGATGGCGGCGCCGAATCCGGCCGACGCGCCGGTGACGAAAACGATCATGAGCGGACTCCGAATGAATTGCGATGAGTAGAGCCGGAGCGCATCCGGCAACGGCGCAAAGGGTACTTCCATTGATGCGGCGCGGCAAGCAATCTCGGGCGCGAACGATCGTGCTTTAAGCATGTCGGCATGGCCGTGGAATTGCTCGGGAAGCCGGTTGCCTAAAGCATGGCCGCCCATTACACTACAACGCTCAAACCCCGCGTGACTGGCGATAGAATCTTCGGATTCAAGGTGGAGCAACCCACCAGGAAGCGCGGAGCGTCGTTTTGCCGTTCGCCTGGGCAGCTGAGATCCGCGCGCCGTCGCTGCGTTGCCGGTGGCTGTCCGTTCCGCGAAACCGGATTCATCCTTCATCCGTCGCGCCTGGACTCCATCGGTTTCCAGCGTCCTTTGCGTCCGTCCGACGTGCCGTGCACGCGCGATCCGGTCAACCTGTTTTGATCTCACGGAAAACGTATGTTTGACAGAGCCGAAAGTACCCTCGCCAACGTCGATCCCGAATTGCTCAAGGCGATCGAGCAGGAAAACCGCCGTCAGGAAGATCACATCGAGCTGATCGCGTCGGAAAACTACACCTCGCCCGCCGTGATGGCCGCGCAAGGCTCGCAACTCACGAACAAGTACGCCGAAGGCTATCCGGGCAAGCGCTATTACGGCGGCTGCGAATACGTGGACATCGTCGAGCAGCTCGCGATCGACCGCGTGAAGCAACTGTTCGGCGCCGAAGCCGCGAACGTTCAGCCGAACTCGGGTTCGCAGGCCAACCAGGGCGTGTTCTTCGCCGTGCTCAAGCCGGGCGACACGATCATGGGCATGAGCCTCGCCGAAGGCGGTCACCTGACGCACGGCTCGCCCGTCAACATGTCGGGCAAGTGGTTCAACGTCGTGAGCTACGGCCTGAACGCGGCCGAAGACATCGACTACGAAAAGACCGAAGCGCTTGCCAAGGAACACAAGCCGAAGCTGATCGTGGCGGGCGCGTCGGCGTTCGCGCTGCGCATCGACTTCGAGCGTCTCTCGAAGATCGCGAAGAGCGTCGGCGCGTACTTCATGGTCGACATGGCGCACTACGCCGGCCTCGTCGCGGCTGGCCTGTACCCGAACCCGGTTCCGCACGCGGATTTCGTCACCACGACGACGCACAAGAGCCTGCGCGGCCCGCGCGGCGGCGTCATCCTGATGAAAGCGGAGTTCGAGAAGCAGATCAACTCGGCCATCTTCCCGGGTATTCAGGGCGGTCCGCTCATGCACGTGATCGCCGCGAAGGCCGTCGCGTTCAAGGAAGCGCTGGCGCCGGAGTTCAAGACGTATCAGCAAGGCGTGATCGACAACGCGCGCGTGCTCGCCGAAACGCTGGTGAAGCGCGGTCTGCGCATCGTGTCGGGCCGCACTGAAAGCCACGTGATGCTGGTCGATCTGCGCGCGAAGAACATCACCGGCAAGGCCGCGGAAGCCGTGCTGGGCGCCGCGCATATCACGGTCAACAAGAACGCGATTCCGAACGATCCGGAAAAGCCGTTCGTCACGAGCGGCGTGCGTCTCGGTTCGCCCGCCATGACCACGCGCGGCTTCGGCACGAAGGAAGCGGAGATCGTCGGCAACCTGATCGCCGACGTGCTCGACAACCCGGAAGACCAGGCGACCATCGAGCGCGTGCGCGTGCAAGTGGCCGATCTGACCAAGCGTTTCCCGGTCTACCGCTAACCCGCGAGCCCGACGCCTATGCGCTGCCCATTCTGCCGACACGAAGATACCCAGGTCGTGGATTCTCGCGTGTCGGAGGATGGCGCGGCCATCCGGCGGCGGCGGCGCTGTCCCGCGTGCGACAAGCGTTTCACCACGTATGAGCGCGTCGAACTGGCGCTGCCGAGCGTCGTCAAGAAGGACGGCAGCCGCACCGAGTTCGACCGCCGCAAGATCGTCGCGAGCATGCAGCTTGCGCTGAGAAAGCGCCCGGTCGCAGCCGATGCGATCGATGCCGCCGCGTCGCGCATCGAGTATCAGTTGCTCGGCAGCGGCGAGCGCGAAGTGCAGAGCGAGCGTCTCGGCGAGCTCGTGATGAACGAGCTGCGACAGCTCGATACCATCGCCTACGTGCGCTTCGCTTCCGTCTATAAGCGCTTCGAAGACGTTTCTGAATTCGAAGACGTGCTCGATGAATTTCGGCGTGCCGCGCCGAAGAAATCGAGTTCGCGCAAGCGCTGATCCGTTTCGCATCGTTTCCCTCCCAAGCCTGATCGTTTACCGTTCGCTCGCGCAGTGTGCCGCGCCGCGAACTGCGTGAACACTCGTCCATTCGGCTAATGGCGGCGCGCGTGCCTTCTCGCTAGATTGAGCTTTTCGGCTCGATTCGATCGATAAGGGATGCAGATGATCCGCGTTTCAAATCAAGGTTTCACGCTCGTCGAACTGTGCGTGGTGCTCGCCGTGATGGCAATTCTCGCGACCTTCGCCGCGCCGTCGTTCGTCGCGTGGCAGACGCGCGATCAGGTCGATGCGCGCTCGCGCGCGCTTTTTTCCACGCTTTCGCTCGCGCGTGCCGAAGCCGTGCGGCGCGGCGCCCGCGTCACGCTCTGCCGGATCGACGCGTCGCGCCATTGCCTCGCCGCCGGACGAAGCTGCGACAACGGTGTCACGGACTGGTCGTGCGGCTGGGGCTTGTTCGTCGATCGCGATGGCACGGCGACGCTCCTGCGCATGCAGCCGGCGATGACGTCGGTTTCGATCGCCGGGACATCGACCGAGCTTTCATTCACGCCGCCCTCCGGGCAAGTGATCGGCGGATTCCGCAGCTTCGATTTCGCCCCGCGCGGCGCAGATCCAGCCGCGAACGCGGCGTCGCGCCGATGCATCCGGCTCGCGGCGGGCGGCCGGGCGCGCATCACGACGGGCGGCTGCGGAGCGTCGGCATGAAGCGCGCGCTCTTGAACATCCAGCGCGGTGACTCGCTGATCGAAGTGATGATTGCGCTTTCCCTCACGGCAGTCACCGCGCTCGGGCTCGTCGCGGTGCAGAGTGCGCTTGCGCGCGGCGAGCGGGCGGCGTTGCTGCGCGAGCGCGCGGCGCTCATCGCGGATTCGGTCGCGGAAGGCATTCGCGGCGATGCGGACCGCGCGGCGATCGTGTCGCAATGGCAGGCGAGGGCGTCGACGATGCTGCCCGCGGGCGATGTCGCCGTGTCCGATCGCGCCGATGGCGTGCGTGTCGCCACGGTAAGCTGGCGCGCGGAGGATCGCACCGACCCGTGTCCCGAGCCGCAGGCCAGGCCGCTCACGTCATGCATCGCGGTGGCGTTCGCGCGATGACTCCACGCATTCTTTCCTCGCGCGGCCACACGTTGCTCGAACTGACGATCGCGCTCGCGCTCGGCACGCTGATCGTGAGCGCGTCGCTGTCGCTCTATCGCGCGCAGCGCGCCGCGTTCGATCGCGCCGCCGATGCCGCGCGCATTCACGATGCCGGATCGGCCGCGCTCGACATGCTCGGCCAGCAGATCCAGATGGCCGGACTCAACTGGAGCCAGACCGTGAACGTCGAAGCGTCGATATTCGGCTGCGCTCAAGGGCGCGTCGTCGGCGCGGATACGGCTGTTTCGTGTGAGCCGCTCACGAGCCGCTCGGATGGCGTGCAGATTCGCCATTCCGCCGACGCCGTTTCGACCTGGCCGTCGACCGGCGGCGTGCCGACCGACTGCCTCGGCCAGGCGGTCTCCGACGCCTTCGTCACGAACCGCTTCTACGCGAAGGCCAGCAGTTCGACCGGCGAACCCGAGCTCTACTGCGAAGGCGGCGGCAAACAGGCGCAACCGATCGTCGAAGGCATCGAACGGCTTCGCGTGCTGTACTGGCTGACGGGGGCTCCATCGGCGCTGGATGCTTCGGCAGTCGCGCGCGAACGCTGGCGCGATGCCTACGCCGCTGACATTTGCGTTGTCGTGCGCGGCTTCAACCCGCAGGCCAAACACCGAGCGAATTACGTCGATTGCACCGGCGCGCTCGCCTATGCCGAGGACGGCCGCGTTCGCCAGGCGTTCTGGCGGCGCGTCGCGATACGCAATTCGCCGTCGGCGACATCCGGAGGTGCGCAGTGAAGCGACGTTCACGTTCACGGGGCGCCACGTTGCCGATAGTCCTAATCCTCGCCGCGATGATGCTCGTCACCGCGAGCGCATGGTTGCAGACATCGCTCGTGGCGGTGCGCGCGACGGTCGCTGCGCGCGAGCGCGTGCAGGCGTTCCATGCGGCGGACAGCGCGCTCATTCGATGCAGCCGGATGCTTTCGCTCGCGCTGCCCGCGACGAGCCAATCGCCGACGGACGAGCCGTCGCGCTGGCGCCTGAAGACATCGTTCGAAGGACCGTCCGCCGCCGCGATCGCGCCGTTCTCGGCATGGCCCTATGCGCGGCGCGCACCGCAGTGTCTGATCGAAGCGTGGGCGGGCGCGTCGTATCTCGTCACCGCGCGAGGCTTCGGCGCGACCGCGGATTCCGAAGCATGGCTCCAGCTTCGGATCGATGTCGCCGATGGCGCGAGCACGCAACACTGGCGGCGCGTCGTCGCCGGGCCATTTTGAGGAATCTTGATGAAGAACGAGCGCAAGAACGAACACGCCTTCAGCCTGCTTGAATTGATGATCGCGCTGGGTGTCGCCGCGATCATCGCGGCATTCGCCATTCCGGCATATCGAACGCACGTGGCGAAGGCGCATCGCCTCGATGCCGCGTCCGCTTTGACGCGTGCGGTCCAATTCGTCGAAACGGCGCGGCTCGCGCAGTCATCGGAAAGCAGTGAGGGCATCACGCTCGGCACCGGTCTCGATCAGGCGCCGCCGGGCGGTGCGGCGGTGTATCGCGTCACGATGCTGGCGGAATCGCCGACGAACGGCGGTTATGCGATCGAAGCCGTGCCCGCCGCGCCCGGCGCGATGCAGGACGATGCCTGCGGCACGTTCGTCATCGATGCGACCGGGCTGCGCTGGAATCATCCGGCCGGCTCGACCGCGCCGCTCGATGCGGCACAGTCGGCGGCCTGCTGGGCGGGGAAGGCCTGATGGCGAAGTCAGAACACCGTGGGATCGACAGCGTCGTTGGAGGTTTCGGGCGCGGCGCTCTTCATCTGCTGATAAATGCGCCAGCCTTCCCATCCGGCGAGCGCGAGACCGCCCCATTTGAGCACGGGTTTCGCGCCGCGCAGCAGCTTCGTTCGCACTGGCTTGGTGAGCAGGAGCGAGACCGCCGAGCCGATGATCGGATATTGCTTGAGCAGCACGCCCATATTGCCCGAGCCCAGCAGCGTGCCGAGGATGCCGCCGATGCCGCCCGAGGCGCGGCGCTTGCCCCAGCGGCGCGATCCGCCGCCCGGCATCAGGAAGCGCAGGAAACTGAAGTGCGTGACGGACGCGCGCAGATCGTAAGTGGCCTGCCGCAGTTCCATGCGCTCGACATCCGCGCGTGCGATCAACAGTTCCTTGCGCAGCGCACGCATATGCGGCGTGCGCAGCTTCTGCATCTTGTGGCGCCTGGGCGTCTTGAAGGTGTCGTCGTGTTGGCTCATGGCTTTGAGTGGGCGCGGGATCAGCGGAACGTGTCGCGGTCCTTGCGGAATTCGGCGAGCGTGTCGTCGAACATGTTCGGCGCGTCGCGCAAGTTGCTGCGCGCGCGCAGGCCGCATGCAAGCGCGATCAGTGCGTACAGCAGCGTAATGCCGCCGAGCGCCTGCCAGCGATACGTGTCCCAGAAGAAAATGGCGATCAGCACCGTGAGCGAGATGAGCGCCATCATCGCGAGCATCATGGCGGCGAGCCCGAGGAACAGCACGCCGATGAGCCGCTCCTTCTCCTCCTGAAGCTCGATGCCGATGAGTTCAAGGCGCGTCTCGAAGATGGCGAAGGCAGAGCTCAGAATTCGTCGCAGTGGTCCGGGAGACGATTGCTGCGTTGACCGTTCTGTCGTCATGGCTTGAATGCGAGAAGCGCGTTGGTGCCGCTTTTTATGGGTCCGGTCGGCGCATGAAGCAGCCGGCCGGCGCGAGTGTCGAGCCGCGCGCCCGGGGAGGGCGCTCGCGGTTCAATCCAACGTGGACCGCGATGGAAAGCAGGTTAGCAATCTGCGGGCCATTGATGAGAGAAGACAGCCGCTTACTTGCGGTTGATCAGAAGGCCGATCACCATGCCGATGCCCGCCGCGATACCAATGGACGCCCACGGATGCTCGTGCACATAGTCGTCGGTGGCGCGCGCCGCCTTCTTGCCTCGCTCGATAACGACGACTTGCGCGTCGGCGGCTTTTTCCTTCGCCTGCTTCAGACGCGCGAGCGCGGACTCGCGCAGTTCGGAAGCGCGCTCACCCGTGGCGGTAGCCGCTTGCTTCAAAAGATCTTCGGCGTCAGCGAGTACGGTTTTGATATCCGACATGAATCGCTCCTTGTTGATTTCTGACATTAAAGGCTCCAATCGGTGAGGCTACGCGCATCGTAACCAAAGATGAGATCGCTGACGAGGAGGCCTTTTCCCTTGCCGGGCGGATTGACGCAGATTCCGTTCCAGTCGCGCGAGCTTGCGCGCTGTAGGCCGATGCCTCGTCAATGCATCGACACCGTTTGGGATTGATACGATCTGACCCGTAAAAGTTTCAGGCGCTTATCGAAAGTTACACAGCTTCGGAGAGATTCAGCGACCGAAACGCAAAAGGGCCGACGCACGCGCCGGCCCTTTGTCGATTGAACGAAGCTCTTAGAAAAACGCCTGAATGCCCGTCTGAGCACGACCCAGGATCAACGCGTGGATATCGTGCGTGCCTTCGTATGTATTCACGACCTCGAGATTCACGAGGTGACGCGCGACGCCGAATTCATCGGAGATGCCGTTGCCACCGAGCATGTCGCGCGCGAGCCGCGCGATGTCGAGCGCCTTGCCGCACGAATTGCGCTTCATGATCGACGTGATCTCGACGGCAGCCGTGCCTTCGTCCTTCATGCGTCCGAGGCGCAGTACGCCTTGCAGCCCGAGCGTGATTTCGGTCTGCATGTCGGCGAGCTTCTTCTGGATCAACTGATTCGCCGCGAGCGGCCGGCCGAACTGCTTGCGATCCAGCGTGTATTGCCGCGCCGTATGCCAGCAGGCTTCGGCGGCGCCGAGCGCGCCCCACGAGATGCCGTAACGCGCCGAGTTCAGGCAGGTGAACGGACCCTTCAGGCCGCGCACGTCCGGCAGCATGTTCTCTTCGGGGACGAACACTTCGTCCATCACGATCTCGCCGGTGATCGATGCGCGCAGCCCGACCTTGCCGTGAATCGCGGGCGCAGACAGACCCTTCCAGCCTTTCTCGAGGATGAAGCCGCGAATCTCGTCGCGGCCGTCTTCCTCCAGCTTCGCCCAGACGACGAACACGTCCGCGATAGGCGAATTCGAGATCCACATCTTCGTGCCGGACAGCGAATAGCCGTTCTGCACCTTCTTCGCGCGCGTTGTCATGCTGGCCGGATCGGAGCCCGCGTTCGGCTCGGTCAGGCCGAAGCAGCCGATCCATTCGCCGCGCGCGAGCTTCGGCAGGTACTTTTCCTTTTGCGCGTCGCTGCCGAAGGTGTTGATTGGCACCATCACGAGCGATGACTGCACCGACATCATCGAGCGATAGCCCGAATCCACGCGCTCCACTTCACGCGCGATCAGGCCGTAGCACACGTAATTGAGGCCGGGGCCGCCGTATTGCTCGGGAATCGTCGGGCCGAGCAGGCCGAGTTCCCCCATTTCGCGGAAGATCGCCGGATCGGTCTTTTCCTCGCGAAACGCCTGCATGACGCGCGGTTGCAGCTTGTCCTGCGCGTAGGCGCGGGCGGCGTCGCGCACCATGCGTTCGTCTTCGGTCAGTTGCTGATCCAGCAAAAGCGGATCTTCCCAGTTGAAGCGGGCGGCGTCGGCCATGTGCGTGTCTCCTGATTTCATCGAAAAGCGCCGGAAGTGAGCCGGTTTCGAAAAGCGTGTTGCGACCGGCCGGCGCGCGGCGCTTGACATGAGTTCCGCTAAGCGAAACAATGTTTTGCAAATCAAGTCCCGAGTTTAGCACCCGATGGCAGCCGATTCCAACCGAAATTCCGCGCTGATTTCATCGCGCCATGTGTTGTCCGAGGACATCGACGAGCGCAAGTTCGTCGTCGCGCTCGCGCGCGGGCTCGATCTGCTGCGCGCCTTCCGTCCCGGCGAAACGCTGCTGGGCAATCGCGATTTCGTCGAACGCACCGGTTTGCCGAAGGCGACGGTCAACCGTCTCGCCTACACGCTGACGACGCTCGGCTACCTGCGCTTCGACGAGCCCGCTGGCAAGTACGCGCTCGACACTGGCGTGCTGTCGCTCGGCTTCACGCTGCTCGCGGGTGCGGACACGCTCGAACTCGCGCGTCCGCACATGCGCGAGCTTGCGCGGGAGATCGGCGCGGCGGTGTCGCTCGGCTGCCGCGACGGGCTCGACATGATCTATCTGGAAACCATCCGCAGCGAGACGGCGCTGACGCTCGGGCTCGCGCCGGGCTCACGCCTGTCGATGCTCACGAGTTCGATGGGCCGCGCCTATCTCGCCGTGCAGGAGCCGGCGGCGCGCGAGGCGCTGTTCGATGAACTCGGCAAGAGCGAAGACGCCGAAAAGGTCGATGCGGCTCGCCGCGCCGTCGAAGACTTCGCGCGCGACGGCTGCTGCTACTCTTTCCGCGAATGGCACGACGACGTCAACGCGATCGCCGCGCCGTTCCGCGATCTGCGCAACGGCCGCTGGCTCGTGCTGTCGAGCAGCGGACCGGCGTCGTCGATGGACGAGGCGTATTTCCGCGAGACGATCGGACCGAAGCTCAAGGCGCTGGCCGCGCGCCTCGCATAGAAGAAATCAAAGCACCGTGCGGACGTGCCACAGCTCCGGAAACAGCACGACATCGAGCATCTTGCGCAGATACGACGCGCCCGCGGTGCCGCCCGTGCCGCCCTTGAAGCCGATGATGCGCTCCACCGTCGTCACATGCCGGAAGCGCCATTGCCGGAACGCGTCCTCCAGATCGACAAGCTCTTCCGCCATCTCGTAGAGATCCCAGTGCTGCGACGGATCGCGATACACCGCGAGCCAGGCCGCCTCGACCGATGGATCGTGCAAGGTCGGCTGCGTCCAGTCGCGGTTCAGCCGCTCGGGGTTGATCTCGAAGCCGCGCCGCGCGAGCAGGCGGATCACTTCGTCGTAGAAGGAGGGCGCCTCCAGCGTCTCGCGCACCTGCGCGAGAATCTCCGGTCGATGCGCGTGCGGCTTCAACATCTGCTCGTTCTTGTTGCCGAGCATGAACTCGATCTGCCGATACTGATGCGACTGAAACCCCGACGATTGCCCGAGATACGGACGCATCGCGGTGTATTCGGAGGGCGTCATCGTCGCGAGGACGTTCCACGCCTGCACCAGCTGCTCGAAGATGCGCGACACGCGCGCGAGCATCTTGAACGCGGGCGGCAGCTCGTCGCGATGCACCGCCGCGAGCGCCGCGCGCAGCTCGTACAGCGCGAGCTTCATCCACAGCTCGCTCGTCTGATGCTGCACGATGAACAGCATCTCGTTGTGGTCCGGCGAGAGCGGATGCTGCGCGTTGAGGATCGAATCGAGGCCGAGGTAGTCGCCGTAGCTCATCGAATCGGAGAAATCGAGCTTGGCGTCGTGCCAGCCTTTTTCCTGCGCGGTTTCCGGCGCGCCGTGTCCGAACGGACAGCCTTTGATTTCACTCATGATCGACGCTCCTCTCAGGTCACCGATGCGCGCTCGGCGAACTCGGGCGCGCGCCAGCTTTCGGTCGCGAGCACGTCGCGCAGGGTTTCGACAGCGTCCCAGACATCGACGAAACGCGTATAGAGCGGCGTGAAGCCGAAACGCAGGATGCGCGGCTCGCGATAATCGCCGATCACGCCGCGCGCGATCAGCGCCTGCATCACTTCATAGCCGTGCGGATGCTCGAAGCTCACCTGCGAGCCGCGTTGCGCGTGCTCGCGCGGCGTTGCGAGCGAAAGCGGAAAATCGCCGCAGCGTTCCTCGACCAGCGCGATGAACAGATCGCCCAAAGCGAGCGATTTACGGCGCAGCGTCTGCATGTCGGTTTGCAGGAACACGTCGAGTCCGCATTCGACGAGCGACATCGACACCATCGGCTGCGTGCCGCAGAGGAATCGGCCGATGCCGTCGTCCGGGCGATACACCGGCTCCATCTCGAACGGCTTCTTGTGCCCCCACCAGCCGGAGAGCGGCTGCGAGAACGCGTTCTGATGGCGCTTCGGCACCCAGACGAACGCGGGCGATCCCGGTCCGCCGTTCAGATACTTGTACGTGCAGCCCACCGCGTAATCCGCGCCCACGCCGTTCAGATCGACCGGCACCGCGCCCGCCGAATGCGCGAGATCCCAGACGGCGAGCGCGCCCGCGCGATGAATCATCTGCGTGAGCGCGGCCATGTCGTGCATGTAGCCGCTGCGGTAGTTGACGTGCGTGATCATCGCGATCGCGGTGTTTTCGTCGATGGCCGATGCAAGCTCAGACGGATCGTCCACGAGACGCAACTCGTAGCCGCGATCCAGCTGCTCGATCAAACCCTGCGCGATATACAGATCGGTCGGAAAGTTCGAACGTTCGGAGACGATCACGCGGCGCTTCGGATCGCGTTCGTTCGCGAGCTTCAGCGCCGCCGACAGGATCTTGAAGAGATTCGCGGAGATCGTGTCCGTCACGACGACTTCGTCCTCGCCCGCGCCGATCAGCGGTGCGAGCTTGTTGCCGAGGCGCTTGGGCAGCGCGAACCAGCCGGCCGTGTTCCAGCTGCGGATCAGCCCTTCGCCCCATTCTGCGCCGATGACCTCGGCCGCGCGCGCGGCGGCGGCTTTGGGCGGCACGCCGAGCGAGTTGCCGTCGAGGTAGATCACGCGCTTCGCGTCATCGGCGAGTGCGAACTGGTCGCGCAGGGCGCGCAGCGGATCGTCGCGGTCGAGCGCCGCGGCTTCGTCACGATATTTCATCGAAAAGTCCATATATTTGAAGATCATCAGGAAAGCGGACGCAGGACGGCGCGAACCGGGCTCGCATCGAGCGTCGAGAATTTGAGCGGCAGGGCGATGAGTTCGTAATCGCCGGGCGCGACGGCATCGAGCACGAGGCCCTCGAGGATCGCCATGCCATGCGCGCGGATGCGCTTGTGGGCGTCCATCGTCTTCGAGTCCTGCGGATCGAGCGAGGGCGTATCGATGCCGATGAGCTTCACGCCTTTCTCGGCCAGCAACGCGATGGTTTCGGGCGCGACCGCGGTAAAACTGCTGTCCCACGCGTCGAGCGGCGCGTTCGTATAAGTGCGAAGCAGGACGCGCGCCGGAACGTCGGTGAGGTGCGCGGCGACGTGCCCGGGCATCACGAGCGGCGCCGCGCCGATGCAGTGCACGACCCGGCACGCACCGATGTACGTGTCGAGCGCGACTTCGCCGATCGGCGCGCCGTGCTCGTCGTAATGAAGCGGCGCGTCGGCGTGGGCGCCGGTGTGCGGCGAAAGCGTGAGTCGCGCGACGTTGACGGGCGAGCCCGCCTCCATGCGCCACACGCGCTCGATGCCGACCGGCGTGTCGCCCGGCCATACGGGCGTCGCGGTGTCGATCGGCGGGGAAATGTCCAGAAGCGTCATGACGCGCCCTAGCAGAAAGCGTGGAGATGCGTCAAATCATAGTCGCGTTATCTCGAAAGGTGCTTGCGAAATAACCACCCAAAACTGTCGCGCTTAGAACATAATTCGATGAAACGGGCTAGGGGACTCAAAAATGACCGGCTTCACGCTCGATGCAACGGATTGCCGAATTCTGGCGGTACTGCAGGAAGATGGACGGATCAGTAACCTGGACCTGGCGGAGCGCATCTCGCTCTCGCCGTCGGCGTGTCTGCGCCGAATGCGGCTGCTCGAAGAGGAAGGGGTGATCGCGAGCTATCGCGCGTGCCTCGACCGCGAGCGGCTGGGCATCGAACTGGAGGCGTTCGTCCACGTCTCGATGCGCAACGACCAGGAAAACTGGCACGAGAAGTTCGCCGCCGCCGTGCGCGAATGGCCCGAAGTGGTGGGCGCGTTCGTCGTCACCGGCGACACGCATTACGTGCTGCGGGTGCTCGCGCACAACCTCAAGCACTATTCAGATTTCATTCTTTCGAAGCTCTACAAGGCGCCCGGCGTCATCGACATCCGCTCGAATATCGTGCTTCAGACGATGAAGGACGACGCGGGCGTGCCGGTCGCGCTGATCGAGCAGCCGGGGCGCGGCCACGCGCCCTGAGCGGGCGCTTGACCGCTTACTCCAGCGGCCCCAGCGTATGGAAGCCGCCCGCCTGAAAGACGAGCGGCGCGATCTCCGACGCGTCTTCACGCACGCCGCAACGCTCCACTTCGCCGACGAAGATCACGTGATCGCCTTCGTCGTAGCGGCTGCGGTTGTGGCATTCGAACCACGCGAGCGCGCCGTCGAGCACGGGCATGCCGGTGTCGCCGGCCGCGTGGGAGACGCCCGCGAAGCGGTCGCCCTTGACGGTCGCGAAGCGTCGGCACAGGTCGAGCTGCGACGCCGCGAGCACGTTGATCACGTAGTGGGTGTTGGTGCGGAACACCGGCATCGACGCTGATTTCGTCGCGAGGCTCCACAGCACGAGCGGCGGATGGAGCGACACCGAGTTGAACGAGCTCGCGGTGATGCCGATCAGCTGGCCGGACTCGGTGCGCGTCGTGATGACCGTGACGCCGGTTGCAAACTGGCCGAGCGCGGCGCGAAACGCGGTCGGGTCGAAATTCGGGGTTTTGGCGCGTGTCATTTGGCAGATGAGCAGGCAAATGGGCGGTCGAATCTGTCGTGTGCTGCCGAGCCGGCCGCGCGTCGCGCTTCAGTCGGAAGAACCTTTTCAGAAGTCATGTAAAAGCTGGAGATTTGTCTCGATTTTAGCGGAATCGGCGGTCGCCAGCCGTCAAATGAGCGCACCGATGCAGCAAGATTTCGGCCGCCCGGGGCTTTCTGCGCGGATCGGGCAAACCCAGTAAGCTCGATTGATCGCGCCGGCGTTCGCGTCACGGAAGTTGAAGAAGCGGCCGGACGCATCCATATGCATGATCCGCGGCATCGCCGCATGCACTTGATGAGGAGTTGCGCCTTATGACCCAACCTAACCAGCAGAACGAGCAGGCGAGACTTGAAACCGCGACGCTCGGCGGCGGATGTTTCTGGTGCACCGAAGCCGTTTTTCTCGCGGTGCAGGGCGTGGAGTCGGTCGAATCGGGCTATGCGGGCGGGAAGGTGACGAATCCGTCTTACGAGCAGGTCTGCGAAGGCGGCACCGGTCATGCCGAGGTGGTGAAGGTCGTGTTCGATCCGTCCGTTATCGGTTATCGCGAGATTCTGGAGATCTTCTTCGCGACACATGATCCGACCCAGCTCAACCGGCAGGGCAACGATGTCGGCACGCAGTATCGATCGGCTGTGTTCACGCATTCGGACGAGCAGCGCAAGACCACGCTCGAAGTCATCGACGAATTGCAGCGCGAGGATGTCTACGGCGGCAAGATCGTGACGCAGGTCGTGCCGCTCGCCAACGACTATTATCCGGCCGAGGCGTATCACCAGAACTATTTCGCGCAGCATCCGAATCAGGGCTATTGCGCGGCGGTCGTCGGTCCGAAGGTGGCCAAGTTCCGCAAGAAGTTCGTGCATCGGCTGAAGGCATGATGCGCTTCTAGCTGTCTCGTGCGCGGTCGATCTCCGCAACGATGCCGCGCGCGAGCTCGAAACACGTGAGCGGCGCGGAGCCTTCCGCCTTGTTGTTCGCCGCGATCACCACCGGCTGGCCCGCAATCGCGTAACGCGCGGCCAGTTCGGCGAGCGCGTCGCGCGTGTCGCGGTCTTCATCGACGATTTTGTCGAACGGCTCGTACTTCGCCTTCGCCTGTTCATAGCGAAAGCCGCTGTGCAGGCTCCAGCGCACGACGAGCGGTCCCATCCCTTCTTCATCCAGCAACGCGAGCGCCTTCGCCTGACGGCGCACATCCGGCATGCGCGCGTGCACGCCGATGCAGTAGCGCACGTTCGCGTCGCGCAATGCGCGGATGAAGCGCGGCGTGAGCATGACGGCGTCGCGGATTTCGACGGCGTAGCACGACGCGCCTTCGAGCGGCGGCAGCGCCTTCAGAAACGCCGACAGCCGCTCGATGAAGCACGCCGGCTCGACGACCATCGCGTCGGGCAGCGGCGAGAACTGGAACACGAGCGCGCCCGCTTTCGCGCCGAGTCCGCCGATGCACGGCGTCACGAACTCGTCGATGGCGATTTGCGCGTTCAGGAACGCGGGGTTTTCCGCGTCCGGCGTGCCGCGCTCGCCGCGCACGAAGGCATCGGTGACGGAGGCGGGCGCTTTCACGATGAAGCGGAAATGCGCAGGCACTTGCGACGCGTAGCGCGCGTATTGCGCGAGCGACAGCGGCGCGTAGAACGAGCGGTCGATCGACACGCTCTTCAGGAGCGGATGCGCGCCGTAGGCGCTGAGGCCGTCGCGGGAGAGTTTGGTATTCGAATACTCGTCGCCGTAGACAATGTTGCGCCAGCCGGGAAACGACCACGTCGACGTGCCGAGATGGATCGCTTCGGGCAGGCGCCGCGCCAGCGCTTCGAGTTCGGGTTGCAAAGGCGCGGGCAGCACGCCGCGCGCTTTCGGCTGCCTGGCCGGCTTTTGCGGCTTCGCGGGCTCGGGCGGGGCAGGCGCAGCTCGCCGAAGAGATCGAACTGGTCTTCAGCGTCGCCCGCTTCGAGAGGAGTCGAATCGTGATTCAGAGCGCCTTCTCGTAGATATACCGCCGCGACCACGGCAGCGTCTTGGCACTACGCCCCGCCTTCCGGCAGACCACCTGATAGATCGACACGTCGTCGTTCTCGAACGCATACGCGCAACCCGCCAGATACACGCGCCAGATGCGGAAGTGTTCGTCGTCGACGAGCTTCTTCGCTTCCTCGGCGTGCGCCTCGAAACGTTCTGCCCAGGCATCGAGCGTATGCGCGTAGTGCCGCCGCAGACTCTCGACGTCGACCGCTTCCAGCCCGCCGCGCTGCATGCATTCGAGCGCGAGGCCGATGTGCGGCAGCTCGCCATCGGGGAACACGTATTTGTCGATGAATTCGCCGCCGCCGAAGGCGGTTTCGCCGCTGTCGGCGTCCGAAGACGTGATGCCGTGATTCATCGCGATGCCGTCATCGACGAGCAGATCGCGGATCTTCGCGAAGTAGTCAGGCAGGTTCTTGCGCCCGACGTGTTCGAACATGCCGACGCTCGTGATACGGTCGAACTGCCCCGGAATGTCGCGGTAATCCTGCAGCCGGATCTCGATCCGGTCTTCGAGTCCCGCCGCCTTCACGCGCTCGGTCGCGAGCTTGAACTGGTTCTCGGAGAGCGTGACGCCCACGCATTTCGCGCCGAACTTCTGCGCCGCGCGAATGACGAGCGCGCCCCAGCCGCAGCCGATATCGAGCAGCGTGTGTCCCGGCTGAACCTGGATCTTCGTGAGAATGTGGTCGATCTTCTTGAGCTGCGCGGTGTCGATGTCCTCGTCGCCGTTCTCGAAGTACGCGCAGGAGTACACCATGTTCTTGTCGAGCCAGAGCTTGTAGAACTCGTTCGACACGTCGTAGTGGTACTGAATGGCCTTCTTGTCAGACGTCTTCGAGTGGCTGAAGTAGCGTCGCACGCGGGCGAGCTTGCTCGCGCTCGTCACCGTGCTCTTCGCGAGCGAATAGCTGATGTTGATGATGTCGGAGAGCTTGCCCTCGATGTCGATCTTGCCCTTCACGTAGGCTTCGCCGAGGTTGTCGAGACTCGGTTCGAGCAGATAGGGCAGCGCGGTCGCGCTCTTCACGTGTAGCGTCACCTGAGGCGCGGCGAACTGGCCGAAATCGTGCTGCTGACCATCCCACAGCACGAGACGCGCGGGCAGGTTGGCCCGGGCGCGCACTTCTTCAACCCACTGCGTCAGCTTCTTCTCCCAGAACATGCTTGTTTCTCCGCGCTAGATGAAATCAAGGGGGCTTGCGCCTCCATGTTCGTGTTGCCAGCCGCTTCGCCTCGACAATGCCCGGCGTGATGCGCGCTCGATCCGCTTACGGCGCGAGCCTCGCGATGCGCCACGGATCGCCCGCGCTGTCACGCGTATAGACGATGCGGTCGTGCAGCCGCGAGGGGCGTCCCTGCCAGAACTCGACGGTATCGGGCACGAGGCGATATCCGCCCCAGTGCGGCGGGCGCGGCGGCGCGTCGCCATACTTCGCGACCATCTCGCGTTCGCGCGCTTCCAGCGCCTCGCGGCTTTCGAGCGGCTGACTCTGATCCGAAGCCCACGCGCCGATGCGCGAGCCGAGCGGTCGCGATGCGTAATATGCGTCGCTCTCCTCATCGCTCGTCTTTTCGACGCGGCCCTCGATGCGCACCTGGCGCTCGAGCTCGATCCAGTGAAACAGCAGGCTCGCCGCGGGATTGACGGCGAGTTCGCGGCCCTTGCGGCTTTCGTAATTGGTGAAGAAGACGAACCCGCGCTCGTCGACGCCCTTGATGAGCACGATGCGCGCGGACGGGCGGCCTTGCGCGTCAACGGTCGCAAGGGTCATGGCATTCGGTTCGGGCAGCTTCGCATCGAGCGCCTGGGCGAACCACGCTTCGAATTGGCGCACCGGGTTCGGATTGACATCGGCGGTATCGAGCGCACCGCGCGAATAGTTTCTGCGAAGGTCTGCTAAGGTCGTCATTTTTATGCGTGCGCTACAGTCGCGTCAGTATAGCCAAGGTGAAACGATCTTGCCCTGATTGCCGGCGGACGTCTGTGCGCTGACTGGACATGACGCGCGCGACTATCACATTCGGGGTTTCGATAAGGCAGAATACGCAATTCGATCGCATTTTGCATGATCGGACACCCAAGTTTGCAAACCCGACAGCCGTCCGTAAGCGATGATTGACGCCGCACAACGACGCTGCGTTTTTCGTGGCTTTTGATTAGCTTTCAACGGACTCGCTTTCAACGGATCGGCTTGAACGATCCCGACTTCATCCACGCACGACATGAACGCTTCATCCGAAACCGCCGCAACGCCTTCCGTCGATGACGCCGACCGCGAGCGCCGCTTCGGCGGCATCGCGCGCCTGTATGGTGCACCCGCGCTCGCTGCTTTCGAGAGGGCGCATGTCGCGGTAATCGGCATCGGCGGCGTGGGCTCGTGGGTCGCTGAAGCGCTCGCGAGAAGCGCTGTCGGCAAGCTGACGCTGATCGATCTCGATAACGTCGCCGAAAGCAACACGAACCGGCAGATCCACGCGCTCGACGGCAACTACGGCAAGGCGAAGGTCGCGGCCATGGCCGAGCGCATCAGGCTGATCGATCCCGCGTGCGATGTGCGGCAGATCGAGGACTTCGTCGAGCCCGGCAATTTCGACGCGACGCTTGGCGTCGGTTTCGATTATGTGGTCGACGCAATCGACAGCGTGCGTACGAAAACCGCGCTCATCGCGTGGTGCGTGGCGCGCAAGCAGGCGCTCATCACCGTGGGCGGGGCGGGCGGGCAACTGGATCCAACGCGCATCCGTATCGACGATCTCGCGCTCACGATTCAGGACCCGCTGTTGTCGAAGGTGCGCGGCCAGTTGCGCAAGCTGCATGGCTTTCCGCGCGGGCCGAAGGCGCGCTTCAAGGTGAGCGCGGTGTATTCGGACGAGCCGCTCATCTATCCGGAAGCGCCCGCATGCGATATCAGCGAAGGCGCGGAACACCTCGAAACCGGCGCGGGCTATGCCGGGCCGGTCGGGCTCAATTGCGCGGGTTTCGGATCGAGCGTGTGCGTGACGGCGAGCTTCGGCTTCGCGGCGGCCGCGCATGTCTTGCGCGAACTGGCGAAACGCGCGGCATAAAACGAAAACGGCCAGCTTCGAGAGCTGGCCGTTTCTCCATCACGCTTACCGATCAGTTGAGTGCCGCGCTCAGCTTGCGCCGCCATTGCGACACGAGATCGGGCTGATTCGCGGCGAGGTCGAAGACGGAAAGCATCGTCTTGCGGCCGACATCGTCCATGAAGGCGCGGTCGCGCACGACGATCGCGAGCAGATGCTCCAGCGCGCCCGCGTAATCGCGCCCCGCGATCAAGCGATTGGCGAGCGCGAAGCGCGCGTCGAGATCCTCGGGGTTCGCGTTCACCGCGCCGATCAAGTCATCGGCGGGCGGCAGATCCGCTGCGGCATCGGCAGCGTCCAGCTCCGTTTTCAACGCGTTGTAGCGCGCGTCGATACCTTGCGTCGTCTTCGGCGAAAGCAGCTTGTCCTCTTCCTTCGCCTCGTCGATGCGGCGCTCCGCGATCAGCCACTCGATCAGATCGAGGCGCGCGTCGTCATAGCCCGGATCGAGCGCGAGCGCGGCCTTGATCGTGTCGATCGCCTGCTTGCGGTGGCCCGCGGCCCACGCGTTCTGCGCGGCCTGGCGCTCGGCATCGGCGCCATCGGGCACGAGGCGATCCAGAAATGCGCGCAACTCGCCTTCCGGCAGCACGCCGACGAACTGATCGACGGGACGGCCATCCGCGAATGCAATCACGTGCGGAATGCTGCGCACCTGGAAATGAGCGGCGAGCTCCTGATTTTCGTCGACGTTCACCTTCACGAGCTTCCACTTGCCCGCTGCTTCGTCTTCGAGCTTTTCGAGCATCGGGCCGAGCGTCTTGCAGGGGCCGCACCAGGGCGCCCAGAAATCGACCAGAACGGGCGCGAGCATCGACGCGTTGATCACGTCGTTCTCGAAAGTGGCGAGGGTCGTATCCATGCGTTTTCTCCTAATGCTTGTGGTCTATCTCAACCAGATAGGGGCGATCCGCGCAACTCTCAAGCGCGGACGCACGCTTCATGCCTCGGGCGTGCGATTCTCGCGACGCGGCGGCGGCAGCGGAATGAACTCCGTCTCGCCGGGCACGTGTCCCATGCGCTGCTCGCTCCACGCGGTCTTCGCGGCATCGATCTTCTCGCGCGAACTCGACACGAAGTTCCATTCGATGAAGCGCGGACCATCGAGCGGCGCGCCGCCGAGCAGCATCGCGACGGCGCCGTTCGCGCTTTGCAGCTTCACGTCCGCGCCCGGCGTGAGCACGGCCATCTGCTGTTCGGGCAAGGGCTCGCCGTCGATGGTCAGATCGCCGCTCACGAGGTAGACGCCGCGTTGCTCGTGCTCGGTGTCGAGCGTGATCCCGCTGCCGGCCGCGAACTGCGCGGCGACATAGAGCGTGGGCGAGAACGTGCGCGTCGGCGCCTTGGCTCCGAATGCCGTGCCCGCGATCACGCGCAAGGTCACGCCGCCGCGCTCGATCTGCGGCAAGGCGGCTGCCGCGTGATGCTCGAACGCCGGCTCGGTCTCCTCGCTCGCCACCGGCAGCGCAACCCAGGTCTGGATGCCGTGCATCGCCTGGCCGGAGGCGCGCTCTTCATCGGGCGTGCGCTCCGAATGGACGATGCCGCGGCCCGCGGTCATCCAGTTGACGTCGCCGGGAACGATCTTCTGCACCGAGCCGACGCTGTCGCGATGCATGATCGCGCCTTCGAACAGATAAGTGACCGTCGCGAGCCCGATATGCGGATGCGGGCGCACGTCGAGCCCCTTGCCGGGCACGAGCGTTGCGGGACCGATGTGG
This sequence comes from Caballeronia sp. 11_S32, assembly GCF_056930355.1. Lineage (NCBI taxonomy): Bacteria > Pseudomonadati > Pseudomonadota > Betaproteobacteria > Burkholderiales > Burkholderiaceae > Caballeronia > Caballeronia sp. 11_S32. Next base: position 2,901,885 of record NZ_JBXOWH010000003.1, on the reverse strand, counting down.
TCGAAAAAAATGAAGGGTCCGACGGTGCGCGCCGCGAGTGCGGGTAACACCCGCCGCACCATGAGGCCGCCGACGTCATGTTGGTGAGGCTTGAGGAGGTCGCGGATCGTCGAGGGCATGGCGGGTTCCGTAGGGATGATCGGGCGCCGGAATGGCGCGCGTGGATCTGTCGATTCTACCGGCCGATGCCGCGCGCCGCAGACCGCCCGCCGCCCCGGCCCTCGTTTTTTACGTCGCCGCGCGCGTTGTCATGCGCGGCGCTTCGCGCAACTTTCGCAACCTTGATAGGAGTTTGAAAAATGAGCAAGAACACGCTGTTGATCGCCATCACCGCCGGCCTTTTCATCGCCACCGCCGCGACGGGCGCGCTCGCGCAAACTTCGTCGGGCAACTCGTCGGCGGCGATGGGCAACGATACCGCGGCGGCGACCTCGGACAATTCGGCAGGTACCACGACGACCAAGAAGCACAAGACGCACAAGCACACGGCGCATCCTTCAGCGGGCAAGAAGACGCCGGACGCGGAAACGGGCAACAACCCGGCGGCTGAATCGGGACAGAGCAAGTAAGCGCGCCGGTTTTCCGGCAAGACGCGCTCGCGCCGTCCGAACGGCGCGGGCGCTTTTTTTTGCGTCGTGCTCATGTGGCGCATTCGTGTGGCGTAGCATTTGACAAGCCTGCCGCATCGCCCTCCGCTACACTTTCCGACTCGCCAACAACGTGCACGAAAGAAGGGGAAGGGCGATGTCGCCAAAGGACTTGCTGATCGCAACCGTGGTCATTTTCGCGTGGGGCGTGAATTTCGTCGTCATCAAGCTGGGGCTGCATGGCGTCCCGCCGATGCTGCTCGGCGCGCTGCGCTTCGCGCTCGCCGCGCTGCCGGCCATTTTCGTCAAGCGCCCGCAGATCCCGATGCGCTGGCTGTTCGCCTACGGCCTCACCATTTCCCTCGGGCAGTTCGCGCTGCTCTTCTACGGCATGTATGTCGGCATGCCGGCCGGGCTTGCGTCGCTCGTGCTGCAGGCGCAGGCGTTCTTCACGCTCGTCTTCGCTGCGATGATCCTCGGCGAGCGCATCCGCGCGGCGAATGTCGCCGGGCTCGTGATCGCGGCGGCGGGACTCGCGCTGATCGGCGTGCGCGGCGGCCAGGCGATGACCATCACCGGTTTTCTCTTCACGCTCGCGGCCTCCGCGATGTGGGCGCTCGGCAATGTCGTGACGAAGCGCATGGGCAAGGTCGATCTGCTTTCGCTCGTCGTGTGGGGCAGCCTGATTCCGCCGCTGCCGTTCCTTGCGCTGTCGCTGATCTTCGAAGGCCCGGCGCGCATCGAAGCGAGTCTCGCGCACATTCCGCTCGTGTCGGTGTTCGCGATTCTGTACCTCTCGTTCGTCGCGACGATCGTCGGTTACAGCTTGTGGGGGAAGTTGCTCGCGCGCTATCCGGCGGGGAGCGTCGCGCCGTTTTCGCTGCTCGTCCCGGTGATCGGGCTCGCGTCGGCGGCGGCGTTTCTCGGCGAGGGACTGAGCGCCGCGCAAGTGGCGGGCGCGGCGCTCGTGATGGCGGGACTCGTGGTCAACGTGTTCGGCGGACGGCTCGTGCGGCACATCCTGCCTACGGCGCGCTGAACGTTCGCGTCCGCGTTCTTACGTCATGCGGCTCTTCGCGAGCGGTGGGTTCGCCGCGAAGTAGCGCTTGATGCCCTTCATGATCGCGTTGGCCATCTTGTCGCGATAGGCGTCGTCGTTCAGGCGCGCTTCCTCTTCCGGGTTGCTGATGAACGCGGTCTCCACCAGGATCGACGGAATGTCCGGCGCCTTCAGCACGGCGAAGCCCGCCTGCTCGACCGAGCCCTTGTGCAGCTTGTTGATGCCGCCGATCTCATTCAGCACGAAGCTGCCGTAGCGCATCGAATCGCGGATCTGCGCGGTCGTCGACATGTCGAAGAGCGCGCGATTCACGCTCGCGTCCTGCGACTTCACGTTGATGCCGCCGACCTGATCCGACGAGTTCTCCTTGGCCGCCATCCAGCGCGCGGCCGCGCTCGACGCGCCATGCTCCGACAGGGCGAACACCGACGAGCCGCGCGCATCGGGCGAGGTGAACGCATCCGCGTGAATCGACACGAACAGGTCCGCCGAGACGCGCTGCGCCTTCTGCACGCGCACGTTGAGCGGCACGAAGAAATCGGCGTCGCGCGTCATCATCGCGCGCATGTTCGGCTGGGCGTCGATCTTCGCGCGCAGCTTCTTTGCGATGTCGAGCGCGACGTGCTTCTCGTACGTGCCCTGGCCGCCGATCGCGCCCGGATCTTCGCCGCCGTGACCCGGATCGATCGCGACGGTGAGCAGGCGCGTCGTGCCGGCTTGCTTGGGCGTGGAGAAGGTGTACTGGTCGTCGTCATCCTTCTTCGCGATGACCGGCGGCGCGGGCGGGACGTGCGGCTTCGCGGCGGGCTTTGCAACGGGTGCGGACGGCGCTGACGGTGCCACTTGGACCGGCGCATCGTTCTGCGCGTACTTCTGAAAGAACTCGTCGGTGGAATCGGGGGTCGTCGGCTTTTGCGCGGTCGTCGGACCGGAAAGCGTCGCGGGCGGTGGCGCGGACGGATTCGGATTCGCGCGGTCGAGCGCTTCCTGCTTGCGCTCGGTCTGCGCGAGCAGCTCCATCAGCGGATCGGGTGCGACGGCCGGGTACAGGTCGAACACGAGCCGGTACTTGTAGCTGCCGATGGGCCCCAGCGTGAACACCTGCGGCTTCACCGAGCCCTTCAGGTCGAAAACCATCCGCACGACGTGCGGCTGATATTGCCCGATGCGCACCGCCTGAATCTGCGGGTCGTTCGGCGCGATCTTCGAGACGAGCTCCCGCAGCGCCTGATCGAGGTCGATGCCGGAGAGATCGACGACGAGGCGGTCCGGTCCCTGCAGCATCTGGTTGCTGTTCTGAAGCGGCTGATCCGATTCGATCGTCACGCGGGTGTAATCGCGTGCGGGCCACACGCGCACGCCGAGCACGCTGCCCGCATATGCGAGCTTCGGTCCGGCGAGCGCGAGCACGAGCGTCGAAGCGCCGGCGCGCAACACCTGGCGGCGGCGCCAGTTGTGCGGCGCGGTGGCGCCCGCTTCAATCGACGCAAATGGCTTGATCAACATCTTTCGAGACATGACTTTCCTGTTTCGCTGAACGCCCGCGCGGTCAGGACGCGGCCTTCTTCTTCGTTCGAATCGCCTGGCGAGCCGTGCTCGTTCGGCAGCGATAGCTGGAACACGAGGTCGGGCACGCCGAGCAGGCCGCCCGCCTGTTGCGGCCACTCGACGAGGCACACCGCGCCCGCATCGAAGTATTCGCGGAAGCCGGCATCGGCCCATTCGGCCGGATCGGCGAAGCGATAGAGATCGAAATGGTAAACGTCGAGCGGACCGCTTTCGATGACGAGCGAGTACGGCTCGACGAGCGTGTAAGTCGGACTCTTCACGCGGCCTTCGTGGCCGAGCGCGCGCAGCGTAGCGCGCACGAGCGTGGTCTTGCCCGCGCCCAGATCTCCGATCAACTGGACTTGCAGACCGTGAAATCGTTCAGATGAAGCGTGTTTCCGGGTTGCGTCGATGGCAAGCGCGAAGCGTTTTCCGAAGGCGAGCGTCGCGGCTTCGTCGCGCAGGTCGAAGCGGCGTTCGAGAAGCGCGGGGGTTAAGTCTTGCGTCGTTCGTGCGGGGCTTTCGGGCATTGCTCGTAAAATGTCGTGATGAACCGATTGCCGGAACATTCCGTTGAAATCACGACCGCGTCCAGCGACGCCGCCGCTGAGTCCGTCTCAGAGTCTCGCGTCATCGAACTCGATGAAAACGCGCTGGCGGAACTCGCGCAACGCATCAAGGTGTGGGGGCGCGAACTGGGGTTCGGTGCGGTCGGCATCAGCGATATCGACCTGACGGATGCCGAGAAAGGCCTGACTGACTGGCTCGAAGCAGGCTATCACGGCGAAATGGATTATATGGCGAAACATGGGATGAAACGCGCAAGACCGGCCGAGCTTGTGGCCGGAACGCGACGCGTCATCACCGCGCGCATGGCCTATCTGCCCGCCGCGACGCTCGCGAAAAAGGGCGATGAAAGTGTCGCGACAGCCGATGGTCAGAAGAACGACTGGCGCGCGATCGAATGGAAGCGGCTCGCGAAGCCGGAGCAGGCGCTGGTCTCGATCTACGCGCGCGGTCGCGATTATCACAAGGTCATGCGCAATCGTCTGCAGCAACTGGCCGAGCGCATCGAGAAGGCAATCGGGCCGTTCGGGCATCGCGCCTTCACGGATTCCGCGCCCGTTCTCGAAGTCGCGCTCGCGCAGAAAGCGGGCAACGGCTGGCGCGGCAAGCACACCTTGCTGCTCGATCGCGACGCCGGTTCGCTCTTCTTCCTCGGCGAAATATTCGTCGATGTGCCGCTGCCCGTCGATCCGCATCCCGAGCACGAAGGCGCGCATTGCGGCCAGTGCACGCGCTGCATCGGTGCGTGTCCGACGGGCGCGATCGTCGCGCCGTATCGTGTCGATGCGCGGCGCTGCATCTCGTATCTGACGATCGAACTGCATGGCAGCATTCCCGCGGAGATGCGTCCGCTGATCGGCAATCGTGTGTATGGCTGCGACGATTGTCAGCTCGTCTGTCCGTGGAACAAGTTCGCGCAGGCCGCGCCCGTCGCGGATTTCGATGTGCGGCACGGGCTCGATCGCGCGACGCTCGTCGAGCTGTTCGCGTGGAGCGCCGAGGATTTCGATACGCGCATGCAGGGCAGCGCGATCCGCCGCATCGGGCACGAGCGGTGGCTGCGCAATATCGCGGTGGCGATGGGCAATGCGTTGCGTTCTTCCGAGCTGGATGCGAGCGAACGCGAGGCGATCGTCGAGGCACTGGAAGCGCGCGTGGACGACGCGTCCGCGCTGGTTCGCGAGCATGTGCAATGGGCGCTCGCGCAACGGAGTCAGACATGAGTGCATTCGATGCCGTCATCGACGCGCCGTTCGGCAAGGTCGGCATTCGCGCCGACCAGCAGTGCGTGCGCGAGATCGTGTACTTGCCGGGCGATACGCCGGGCATCGAGCCGGAGAATCCGTTGGCGATAGAGGCCGCCGCGCAGATCCGCGAATACTTCGAGACGCCGTCGATGCGCTTCGATCTGCCGCTCGCGATCCACGGCACGGCGTTTCAGCAGCGCGTGTGGCAGGGTATCAGCGGCATCGCGCCGGGAAGCGTGTGGACCTATGGCCAGCTCGCGCGCGCGATCGGCAGCGTGCCGCGCGCGGTCGGGCAGGCGTGCGGCTCCAATCCGCTGCCGATCGTGATACCGTGCCACCGGGTAGTGGCATCGGGCGGGATCGGCGGCTTCGCGCATCATCCCGGCGAGGGTTTTTATCGCAACGTGAAGCGCTGGCTGCTGGCGCACGAAGGTGTATCGATCGCATGACGAGCGCAACGACCGAACAAATAGAAACGCCGGGACTCGCCGCGAGCCACGACTCCATCGATCTCTTTTGCGACGCGCTCTGGCTGGAGCACGGGCTCGCGAAGAATTCCCTCGAAGCGTACCGGCGCGACCTGAAGCTCTTCGCCGAATGGCTCGGCAAGATGCGCGGCGCGCCGCTCGACGCCGCCAGCGAAGCCGACATGAACGGCTACATGGCCGCGCGCCGCGGCGACAAGGCGACATCCGCGAACCGGCGCTTGTCCGTGTTTCGACGCTACTACGCGTGGGCTTTGCGCGAGCACCGCACGACCGCCGATCCGACGCTCAAGCTGCGCTCCGCCAAGCAGCCGCCGCGCTTTCCGTCGACGCTCAACGAGGCGCAAGTCGAAGCGCTGCTCGGCGCGCCCGATATCGAAACGCCGCTCGGCCTGCGCGACCGCACGATGCTCGAGCTGATGTACGCAAGCGGCTTGCGCGTGACGGAGCTGGTCACGCTGAAGACAGTCGAGCTCGGGCTGAATGAAGGCGTCGTGCGCGTGATGGGCAAGGGCTCGAAAGAACGCCTGATTCCGTTCGGCGAGACGGCGCACGACTGGCTCGAACGCTATCTGCGCAATTCGCGCCCGGCGCTGCTCGGTCCGCGTTCCGCCGATGCGCTCTTCGTCACAACGCGCGGCGAAGGCATGACGCGCCAGCAGTTCTGGAACATCATCAAGCGCCATGCGATGAACGGCGGCGTGCACGCGCCGCTCTCGCCGCACACGCTGCGCCACGCGTTCGCGACGCATCTGCTCAATCACGGCGCAGACCTGCGCGTCGTGCAATTGCTGCTCGGCCACTCGGACATCTCGACGACGCAGATCTACACGCACGTCGCGCGCGAGCGTTTGCACACGCTGCATCGCGAGCATCATCCGCGCGGTTAGCGCTTGAGATCTGCGGTCTCGCGCAGCAACCACGCGCGATGTTGCGAACGATCGTGCCACGGCGGCGCGCCCTTACACACTCGGCCGAATGGCCGATGGTGAGGCGAAGGACGCGCCGCTACAATGCGTCCATGTCGAAAATCAAACACGTGTCCGAAACGCCCGCGACGCAATTCCTGCGCCGCCACAAAGTCGAATTCGGCGAGCATCCCTACGATTACGTCGAGCACGGCGGCACGGAGGAGTCCGCGCGGCAGCTCGGCGTGGACGAGCACAGCGTCGTCAAGACGCTGGTGATGGAAGACGAGCACGCGAAGCCGCTCATCGTGCTCATGCACGGCGATCGCACCGTGTCGACTAAGAACCTCGCGCGGCAGACGGGCGCGAAGCGCGTCGAGCCGTGCAGGCCGGAAGTCGCGAACCGTCATTCGGGTTTTCTCGTGGGCGGGACGTCGCCGTTCGGCACGAAGAAAGCCATGCCGGTGTATGTCGAATCGAGCATTCTCGATCTCGACCTGATCTATCTGAACGGCGGGCGGCGCGGATATCTCGTGAGCCTGAAGCCGATGGTGCTGACCGAGTTGCTGAACGCAAAACCCGTGCAGTGCGCGAGCGTCGATTAGAATGCGTTCCGCTCTCGCTATAACTGAAAAAACACCATGATCTTTCTGATCGTCGCCGTCGTGTCCTATCTGATCGGCTCGATTTCATTCGCCGTCGTCGTGAGTCACGCGATGGGCCTGGCCGACCCGCGTTCATACGGCTCGGGCAATCCCGGCGCGACCAACGTGCTGCGAACCGGCAACAAGAAGGCTGCGATCCTGACGCTCATCGGCGACGCGTTCAAGGGCTGGCTGCCCGTGTGGATCGTCGCGCAATACGGTGCGAGCTTCGGCTGGGATCAGGCCGGCGTCAACACGGCCACGGCGCTTGCGGCAATTGCCGTGTTCCTCGGGCATCTGTATCCGGTCTTCTTCCGGTTCCAGGGCGGCAAGGGCGTCGCGACGGCAGCGGGCGTGCTGCTCGCGATCCATCCGGCGCTCGGTCTCGCGACGCTGCTCACCTGGATCATCATCGCGTTCTTTTTCCGCTATTCGTCCCTGGCAGCGCTCGTCGCTGCCGTGTTCGCGCCGTTCTTCCAGGTGTTCCTGTTCGGACCGAGCCGCATCTCGCTCGCCGTGCTGGCGATGAGCCTTCTGCTCATCTGGCGGCATCGCGCGAATATCTCGAAGTTGCTGGCAGGCAAGGAAAGCCGCATCGGCGAGAAGAAGAAGGCGGTCGAATAATGCAAAAAGCCGTTCCGGCGCTGGCCGGAACGGCTTTTCAGCATCTCAGGCGACGATGGATCAGTCGCGGAAGTTGTTGAAGTCGAGTGGCGTATCGGTGACTTCCTTCTTCAGGAGCGCGATGGCGCTCTGCAGATCGTCACGCTTCGCGCCCTGCACGCGCACCGCGTCGCCCTGAATGCTCGCCTGCACCTTGATCTTGCTGTCCTTCACGATCTTGACGATCTTCTTCGCCAGATCGCCCGACACGCCTTTCTTCACCGTGACGACCTGCTTCAGCTTGTCGCCGCCGATTTTCTCCTGCTTGCCGTAGTCGAGGAAGCGCACGTCGACGCCGCGCTTGGCCATCTTGTTCAGTAGAACGTCCTTCACCTGGCCGAGCTTGAAATCGTCGTCGGCGTAGAGCGTGAGTTCGCGCTCCTTCTGCTCGACGCGTGAATCCGAACCCTTGAAGTCGAAGCGCGTGGAAATTTCCTTGTTCGATTGTTCAATCGCGTTCTTCACTTCGATCATGTTTGCTTCGCTGACGACGTCAAACGATGGCATCTGTCTTTCTCCTTCATTGATGCGAGCGCGCCTCGGACGCGGCTCGCGCAATCGCTATAATCACGGACCTGACGTCATTCTACCGACGCGCTTCCTTCATGTCGCTTCAGCTTCTCACTGATTTCTCGCTGCTTCCCCGCAACACGTTCGGTTTCGACGTGCGTGCGCGTTACGCCATGCACATCGATTCCGTCGATGCGGCCGTCGCGCTCCCGTCCGATGCGCGCATTGCGAACATGCCGCGGCTCGTGCTCGGCGGCGGCAGCAATATCGTGCTGACGCGCGATTTCGACGGTGTCGCGCTCATCGTCGGCATGTCGGCCAGGCGCGTGATCGGCGAGACCGGCGACGCGTGGCTCGTCGAGGCCGGCGCGGGCGAGAACTGGCACGATTTCGTCGCCTGGACGCTCGCACACGGCATGCCGGGGCTGGAGAATCTCGCGCTGATTCCGGGCACGGTCGGCGCGGCCCCGATTCAGAACATCGGCGCATACGGGCTCGAAATGGGCGAGCGCTTCGAGCGCCTGAGCGCGGTCGAACTCGCAACCGGCGAACGCGTGGAATTCGATCGCGCCGCATGCGCGTTCGGTTATCGCGACAGCTTTTTCAAGCGGGCAGGGCGCGGGCGCTTCATGATCACGTCGGTGGTGTTCAGGCTGCCGAAGGCGTGGACGCCGCGCGCCGAATACGCCGATGTCGCGCGCGCGCTCGACGGCGCCGCCACGCCCGACGCGCAGGCGATTTTCGACGCGGTCGTCGCCGTGCGGCGCGCCAAGCTGCCCGACTGGACCGTGCTCGGCAACGCGGGCAGCTTCTTCAAGAATCCGGTTGTGAGCGCGCAGGCGTTCGAGGCGTTGAAGGCTCGCGAACCCGGCGTCGTGTCGTACCCGCAGACGGACGGGCAAGTGAAGCTCGCGGCGGGCTGGCTCATCGACCGATGCGGCTGGAAAGGGCGCGGCATCGGCGGCGCGGCGGTGCACGACCGGCAGGCGCTCGTGCTAGTGAATCGCGGCGGCGCTACGGGCGCCCAAGTGCTCGAACTGGCCGAGGCCATCAAGCGGGACGTGCTCGCGCGCTTTGAAGTCGAACTGGAGATGGAGCCGGTCTGCCTCTGAATTGATCGCGAACGCAGGCCGCAAAAAGCAAAAACCCGCCGAACCGAAGTCCGGCGGGTTTTTTTGCGCTCGCAGCGGAATCAGAAGCGCGAATTACGAACCGCGCGTGCGGCGTGCGTTCTCCGCGATACGCATGCGCAACGCGTTGAGCTTGATGAAGCCGCCGGCGTCGGCCTGGTTGTAGGCGCCGCCGTCGTCGTCGAAGGTCGCGATGGTCTTGTCGAACAGCGTTTCCTTCGAATCGCGCGCGACGACCGACACGCTGCCCTTGTACAGCTTCACGCGCACCCAGCCGTTGACCTTTTCCTGCGTGTGGTCGATCAGCACTTGCAGCGCGCGGCGCTCCGGGCTCCACCAGTAGCCGTTGTAGATCAGCGACGCGTAGCGGGCCATCAGATCGTCCTTCAGGTGCGCCACTTCGCGATCGAGCGTGATCGACTCGATGCCGCGGTGCGCCTTCAGCATGATCGTGCCGCCCGGCGTTTCATAGCAGCCGCGCGACTTCATGCCGACATAGCGGTTCTCGACCAGATCCAGACGGCCGATGCCGTGCTTACCGCCGAGGCGGTTCAGCTCGGTCAGCATCTCGGCCGGCGACAGGCGCTTGCCGTTCAGCGCGACCGGGTCGCCATGCTCATATTCGATATCGATGTATTCCGGCTGATCCGGCGCCGCTTCCGGCGATACGGTCCAGCGCCACATTTCGGCTTCGGCCTCGGCTTTCGGGTCTTCAAGATGGCGGCCTTCGAACGAAATGTGCAGCAGGTTCGCGTCCATCGAGTAGGGCGCGCCGCCTTGCTTGTGCTTCATTTCGATCGGAATGCCAGCCTTCTCGGCGTACGCGAGCAGCTTTTCGCGCGAGAGCAGGTCCCATTCGCGCCACGGCGCGATCACCTTGATGCCGGGTTCGAGCGCGTAATAGCCGAGCTCGAAGCGCACCTGGTCGTTGCCCTTGCCAGTCGCGCCGTGCGAGACGGCCTGCGCGCCGGACGCTCGCGCGATCTCGATCTGGCGCTTCGCGATCAGCGGACGCGCGATCGACGTGCCTAGCAGATACTCGCCTTCATAGATGGTGTTCGCGCGGAACATCGGGAACACGAAATCGCGGACGAACTCTTCACGCAGGTCTTCGATGAAGATGTTTTCCTGCTTGATGCCGAGCTGGAGCGCCTTCTTGCGCGCGGGCTCCAGTTCTTCGCCCTGCCCGATGTCGGCCGTGAAGGTGACGACTTCGGCGTCGTAGTTGTCCTGCAACCACTTCAGGATGACGGAGGTGTCGAGGCCGCCCGAATAGGCGAGCACGACTTTCTTGATGTCGCTCATGATGAACTTGTGTGCTGAAAAGCCGGTGCGGCGGTTGTGCGCCGCTTCGCGTCCGCCGGGCGCGTGACGGGCATGAAGTGCGCGGAAAGGACACTATTTTGACATTAAAAAGCCGCGTTTCCGAAAATTTGGGATGCGCGGCTCGTGCACGGTGCCGATTCGCTCGTATTCGCTCAGTGATTGAGCTTGCCGAGCAGGAGATACTCCATCAGCGCCTTCTGGACGTGCAGACGGTTCTCCGCCTCGTCCCAGACCACGCTCTGCGGACCGTCGATGACCTCCGCGCTCACTTCCTCGCCGCGATGCGCGGGCAGGCAGTGCATGAAAAGCGCATCGGGATTGGCGCGCGCCATCATCTCGGCATCGACGCAATAGTCTGCGAACGCTTTCATGCGCGCTTCGTTCTCGGCCTCGAAGCCCATGCTGGTCCAGACGTCCGTGGTGACGAGATCCGCGCCCGCGCAGGCTTCGTTCGGATCGTCGAACTCTTCGTAGAACGGCTTGCTTTCCTCGGCGACCAGCGCGGGGTCGAGCTTGTAGCCCAGCGGCGTAGACAGGCGCAGCTTGAATCCGAGAATGTGCGCGGCCTCGATCCACGTGTAGAGCATGTTGTTCGCGTCGCCGACCCACGCGACGGTCTTGCCGTGAATCGGCCCGCGATGCTCGTAGAACGTGAAGATGTCCGCGAGCACCTGGCACGGGTGATATTCGTTCGTCAGCCCGTTGATGACCGGCACGCGCGAGCTTTCGGCAAAGCGCCGGATGATGTCTTGGCCGAACGTGCGGATCATGATGATGTCGACCATGCGCGAGATGACCTGCGCCGAATCCTCGATGGGCTCGCCGCGCCCGAGCTGCGTGTCGCGCGTGTTCATGAACACCGCGTGGCCGCCGAGCTGAAAGATGCCCGCCTCGAAGGAGAGGCGCGTGCGCGTCGAGCTCTTCTCGAAGATCATCGCGAGCGTGCGGTCGTGCAGCGGATGATAGGTCTCGTAGTTCTTGAACTTGCGCTTCAGGATGCGCGCGCGTTCGAGCACGTACTCGTAGTCGTCGAGCGAAAAATCCTTGAACTGAAGATAGTGGCGAATTTTCTTGGCGGTCATGAAACGCAAGCGGCGGCTACGAACCGGCGCGCTGCGCTGGAAGCGTCAGGGCCGGACGGCGCCGCCGTCGTGAGTGGTATCGCATTTGAGCATAAAGGATTTTGCGATGTTTGACGAGGCTGGCCAAAAGCACGATCGGGCGCGCGCGAGCCCGGCCAGCGGCTTCGGAATGTCCCCAATGGACGCGCCCGATGTCCGTGTGCGCTGCGGAATGGAGACCGCTGCTGTATAATTACGGTCGCTCGTTTCAACAGTTCTGCAACATTCAGCACCGTTTCACGCGCATCTGCGGCGAGGGGTTCGCAAGAATCCGGTCGGCGTGACTTCGTGCGTTCCGATTCCGCGGTGGATTGCCCAGTGCTGTCGAGTCCGCCATTTCTGTCGCGGGCGCGGACGGTTCTCGCAGAATCGGCCCGCGCAAGACCGCCCCGGCGCCTTCGCTGCGCCGGCCCTTGCGGTTCCCCGTGTCAGGCATGTGCGTTCCGGTGCGCGTCACCGGCCGTCAAAAGGTATTGCTACATGGCTGAATCATCCCCTACCGAATACTTCATACAAGGCATCACCAAGAGCGGGAGGAAATTTCGGCCGAGCGATTGGTCCGAGCGTCTGTGCGGCGTGATGTCGGGCTTCGGGCCCAAAGCGAAAGGGCCGAACGCGCGCCTCCAATATTCCATCTACGTGCGTCCGACGATGATCGGCGACATCAAGGTCGTGATCGTCGATTCGCGCCTGCGCGACATCGAACCGATGGCATTCGACTTCGTGCTCAATTTCGCGAAAGATAACGATCTCGTCGTGACCGAAGCGTGCGAGCTGCCGCCGCATCACGGTACACAGACGCAACAGCAGTCCTGACGCTGTAAAACAGGAAGCGCAGACGCAAAAAAGCCCGCCGAAGCGGGCTTTTTCGTTACTGCGCAGCGGAAACAGGAAGCTGCTTCGGCAAGCGCCCGACCGTGCGATCAAAAGCGCTCGCCTGAAGCGAGCCGGAATTACTGGGCAGCGGGGGCTTGCAGGCCCTTGACGGCTGCAGCCAGGCGGCTCTTGTGACGAGCGGCCTTGTTCTTGTGGATGATCTTCTTGTCCGCGATGATGTCCATCGTCTTGACCGACGACTTGAACACTTCGGCGGCCTTGGCCTGATCGCCGGCTTCGATAGCCTTGCGAACAGCCTTGATGGCCGTGCGGAACTTCGAGCGCAGCGCCGAGTTGTGCGAGTTGGCTTTGGCGGCCTGACGGGCGCGCTTGCGAGCTTGTGCGGAATTTGCCATGACGGTTTCCTTGTCCTGTTTCTGCTGTTACTTGTCAGGAGCGGGCTTCACCGTCTCGACCGGAACGAGCCCGGAAGCGGTGACTGATGCGCGCTGCCTTTAATCTGAAATCTCGGGAGCGATTGCCCGAGAACCTTGATACATCGCCGGCCGGAACCGGAAAAGACGAGAAGCAGCGCAAAGCGGAGCTTCGAAACCCGCGATTATAGCAAGGGAATATGAGACGTGACAAGCGCGGCGTCGGGCGCGCCGGTGGACAACGATTTGATGCAATCAGTCAATCTTGCGCCGTTGCCCGCCAGCAATGAGCCGTGTCTGGTGGGCGCGCAGCACGCGCCCCGTATAATAAGCGCCCCATGAATCTATTCCGAGCCCTCCTGACGGTCAGCGGCTTCACGCTGCTGTCGCGCGTGACCGGCCTGATCCGCGAAACGCTGATCGCCCGAGCTTTCGGCGCCAGTCTTTACACCGACGCGTTCTACGTCGCGTTCCGCATACCCAACCTGCTGCGGCGTCTGTCCGCCGAGGGCGCGTTCGCGCAGGCGTTCGTGCCGATCCTCGCCGAGTTCAAGAACAGCAAGGGCCACGATCCGACCAAGGCGCTCGTCGATGCGATGTCGACCGTGCTCACGTGGTTCCTCATCGTGCTTTCGGTGCTCGGCATGCTGGGCGCGAGCTGGGTGGTCTATGCGGTCGCATCGGGGCTGCGGCACGAGGGCATCGGCTACGCGCTCGCGGTCGAGATGACGCGCATCATGTTCCCGTACATCGTCCTCATTTCGATGACGACGCTCGCCTCGGGCGTGCTCAACACGTACAAGCAGTTCTCGCTGCCCGCGTTCGCGCCGGTGCTGCTGAACGTGTCGTTCATTTTCGCGGCGGTGTTCGTGGCGCCGCATCTGAAGGTGCCGGTCTATGCGCTCGCGTATGCGGTGATCGCCGGCGGCGTTCTGCAGTTGCTCGTGCAACTGCCCGGCCTGAAGAAGATCGACATGACGCCGCGCATCGGGCTGAACTTCCGGCGCGCGCTCGCGCATCCGGGCGTCAAGCGCGTGCTGCTGAAGATGGTGCCGGCGATGTTCGCGGTGTCGGTCGGGCAGCTGAGCCTCATCATCAATACGAATATCGCGTCGAACATCGGGCAGGGCGCGGTGTCGTGGATCAATTACGCCGACCGTCTGATGGAATTTCCCACCGCGCTGCTGGGCGCGGCGCTCGGCACGATCCTGCTGCCGAGCCTCTCGAAAGCGCACGTCGATGCGGACAACGTCGAATACTCCGCGCTGCTCGACTGGGGCCTGCGCATCACGTTCCTGCTGGCCGCGCCGAGCGCGATCGCGCTGTTTTTCTTCGCCGAGCCGCTAACGGCGACGCTCTTTCACTACGGCAAGTTCGACAACCATTCCGTCGTGATGGTCGGCCGCGCGCTGTCGGCATACGGCATCGGGCTGGTCGGCCTCATCCTCATCAAGATTCTCGCGCCCGGCTTTTACGCGAAGCAGGACATCAAGACGCCGGTGAAGATCGCGGTGTTCGTGCTGATCATGACGCAGGTGAGCAACTACGTCTTCGTGCCGATCTTCTCTCACGCGGGCCTGACGCTTTCCATCGGCCTCGGCGCGCTCACCAACGCATTGCTGTTGTTCGCCGGTCTGCGCCGCCGCAAGATCTATCGGCCGTCGCCGGGCTGGCTGCGCTTTTTCGTGCAGCTGATCGGCGCGTGCCTGGCTCTTGCCGGCACGATGCATTGGGTCGCGATCAACTTCGACTGGATCGGCATGCGCGCGACGCCGATGCTGCGCATCGCGCTGCTGGGCGCAAGCCTGGTCGTGTTCGCGGCGCTATATTTCGGTATTCTGTCCGCGATGGGCTTCAAGTACGCCTATTTCAAGAGACGCACGCTTTGATGACGACAACGCGTATCCTCGATTACTTCTCTTCGCTGATGGCGGAGGACGACACGCTTCCGCTCACGGAAGCGGCCTTGTCGCTCGCGCAGGACGCGTACCCCGATCTCGACATGCAGGCGGCTCTCGCGGAAATCGACGAACTCGTCGTGCGCGCCCGCCGCCGCGTGCGGGACGAAGCGGACGTAAAGCAGAAGGTCGATGCGCTCAATCGTTATTTCTTCCGCGAGCTGGGTTTCTCCAGCAACCTCAACGATTACTACGATCCGGACAACAGCCATCTGAATGTCGTGCTGCGGCGCCGGCGCGGCATTCCGATCTCGCTCGCGGTGGTCTATCTGGAAATGGCCGAGCAACTCGGCTTGCCGGTGCGCGGCGTGTCGTTTCCCGGGCATTTCCTGTTGCGTGTCGCGACACCCGGCCAGGATCTCATGCTCGATCCGACGACCGGTCAGACGCTCTCCGAAGCGCAGATGGTCGAGATGCTGGAGCCCTATGTGCAGCGCGTGGGCGAATCGATCGGCAGTGCACTGCGCGTGCTTTTGCAGCCCGCGACGCGGCGCGAGATCGTTGCGCGCATGCTGCGCAATCTCAAGGGCATTTATCTGCAAACGGAGCGCTGGCAGCGTCTGCTCGCGGTTCAGCAGCGGCTCGTGATCGCGCTGCCGAACAGCATCGAGGAGGTGCGCGATCGCGGCTTCGCCTATGCGCGGCTCGATTATCTGCGCCCGGCGCTCGAAGATTTGCAGCGTTACATCGAGATTCGTCCCGATGCCGAGGACGCTACGGTCGTCGAAACCGAACTGCACGAGTTGCGGCAGCGCACCCAGCACAACGGCGATTAAAAGAAAACGGCGGACTTCGAGAAGAAGCCCGCCGTTTTCACCTGTGAGGCGTTACTTCGGCTGCATGCGGATCGCGCCGTCGAGGCGGATCACTTCGCCGTTCAGCATCGGGTTGTCGAAGATCTGCTTGACGAGCATCGCGTATTCGTCCGGCTTGCCGAGGCGCGACGGGAACGGCACCATCGCGCCGAGCGCATCCTGCACTTCCTTCGGCATGCCGAGCAGCATCGGCGTTTCGAAGAGGCCCGGCGCGATCGTCATCACGCGGATGCCGCTCTTGCTCAGATCGCGCGCGATCGGCAGCGTCATGCCCGCGACGCCGCTCTTCGACGCCGCATACGCCGCCTGGCCGATTTGCCCGTCGTACGCCGCCACCGATGCCGTGTTCACGATCACGCCGCGCTCGCCCGCATCGTTCGCTTCGTTGTTCGACATCACGTTTGCCGCGAGCCGGATCATGTTGAACGTGCCGATGAGATTCACCGAGATCACCTTCGAGAAGAGATCGAGCGCGTGCGGGCCGTCGCGTCCGACCGTCTTCGCCGCTGGCGCGATGCCCGCGCAGTTCACGAGGCCGCGCAGCGTGCCGAGGCTCAGAGCGGCATCGACGGCGCGTTGGCCGTCGCTTTCCTGGCTCACGTCGCATTTCACGAACGCGCCGGACAGTTCCTTCGCGAGCGCTTCTCCGGCGGCCTCGTTCATGTCGGCGAGCACGACCTTTCCGCCTTGCGCTGCGACGAGCCGCGCGGTCGCCGCGCCGAGTCCCGATGCGCCGCCGGTGATCAGAACGACGTTACCTTGCATCTCCATGTCTCTTCTCCTTTTGTGTGATTCGTGCGCGCGAGGGCGGGGTAAGGCCGCTCGCGCCGATGACTGTCCTTGTGGGAAACGCGTCGATTGTAGCGAAGCCGCTCGCTGCAAATTCGCACGATGGTCATGCGAATTCACGGCATAAAAAAACCCGCTCGTGGTGAGCGGGTTTCTGTCTCGAGCGAAGCCGGAGCGCGCTTTACTTCAGCGCGTCGAACACGCGCGCGCGGATTTCATCGACGGTGCCGAGGCCCGAGATCTTGCGATACTCCGGCGCCTTCAGGCCATTCGACACACCGTTCTGCGCCCAGTCGTTGTAGTACGCGATCAGCGGCTTGGTCTGTGCGACATACACGTCGAGACGCTTCTTCACGGTCTCTTCCTTGTCGTCGTCGCGCTGGATCAGCGGCTCGCCGGTGACGTCGTCGGTCATCTCGACCTTCGGCGGATTGAACTTGACGTGATACGTGCGACCCGATGCCGCATGCACGCGGCGGCCGCTCATGCGGGAGATGATTTCGTCGAAGGGGACATCGATCTCGAGCACGTAGTCGATCGCGACGCCCGCGTCTTTCATGGCCTCGGCCTGCGGCAGGGTGCGCGGGAAGCCATCGAAGAGATAGCCGTTCTTGCAGTCGTCGGCGAGAAGGCGTTCCTTCACGAGATTGATGATGAGCGAATCCGGCACCAGCTCGCCCGCGTCCATGTAGCGCTTCGCCTCGACGCCGAGCGGCGAGCCTGCCTTGACGGCCGCGCGCAGCATGTCGCCGGTCGAAATCTGCGGAATGCCAAATTTCTCCTTGATGAAGTTTGCCTGGGTGCCCTTGCCCGCACCGGGTGCGCCCAACAGGATCAAACGCATGGTGATCTCTCCGAATCGTCTAGAAACCGCTTCAAGCCGCGAGGCTGATTTGACATCCGGTGACCTGGCTCGTGCGGCGTCGACGACAGGGCGCGCAGCCGAAAGGAGACGGCGGGCACCTGCGGACAGCGGCGCAACGTTGAGCGTGGCGCTGACCGGAAGGCTCGCGCAATCGCTTGATTATGCCACGGCTCTTTACGATCGCGACCGTAATAACGCGGATAGAAAAGGCCACAAACCCCGCCGCATGGGCGTCGGCGGGGTTTACACGGGTTGCGCCGCAGCTTTCAGTCGGCTTTGGGGAAGAGCGCCTGGACGCGCGCGAGATCGGCGGGCGTGTCGACGCCGGGCGGCGGCGCGTCCTGGGTCACACGCACCGCGATGCGCTCGCCATGCCACAGTGCGCGCAGTTGCTCCAGCGCTTCGGCGGCTTCGATGGGCGCCTGCGCGAGGTTCGGGAAGTCGCGCAGGAATTTCGCGCGATAGGCATAGAGCCCGATGTGACGCAGTACGTTTTCGGGCACGGCGGGCAGCTTCCCGAGCCCGGCGACATCCGGCCAGTGCGCTTGCCAGAGATCGCGCGTCCAGGGAATCGGCGCGCGAGAGAAGTACAGCGCGACGCTCTTCGCATCGAGCACGACCTTCACGACGTTCGGATTGAAGACGTCCGCGGGATCGTGGATCGGATGCGCGGCCGTGGCGATCGCGCATTCGGGATGCGCCGCGAGGTGATCCGCGACGTCGCGCACGAGTTGCGGATCGATGAGCGGCTCATCGCCCTGCACGTTCACGACGATGGTGTCGTCGCTCCAGTTGAGGCGCGTCGCGACTTCGGCGAGGCGGTCGGTGCCGGTAGGGTGATCGGAGCGCGTCAGCATCACTTCGATGCCGTGATCGCGCGCGGCTTCGACGACGCGGTCGGAATCGGTCGCGACCAACACTTGACTCGCGCCCGATTCGCGCGCGCGCTCGGCAACACGCACGACCATCGGCTTGCCGCCGATATCGGCGAGAGGCTTGTTCGGCAGGCGGGTGGAAGCGAGGCGCGCGGGAATGACCGCGATGAACGGAACGGACATGCCGGCGCTCAGGCGTCGCCGGCCGGTTTGAGCGGCTCGACGGGCGTGCCTTCGACAGTCTGGCGCGCTTCGTCGACGAGCATCACGGGAATGCCGTCGCGGATGGGATAGGCGAGCTTGTCCGCGCTGCAGACGAGTTCCTGCGCCGCGCGATCGTAAGTGAGCGGGCCTTTGCAGATCGGGCAAACGAGGATTTCAAGCAGACGTGCGTCCACGGAGTTTCTCCACAACAAGAGCAATGAGGCGCGGTCTCAGCACGGCTTGCACCGGAACGACCCAGATGCGTGCGTCGCGCCAGGCCCCAAATTTTACTGCATCCTTTTCGGTGATCAGGATCGCATCGGCTTCGACGCCCGCGAACGGATTCTCGCGATACGAATAGTGATCGGGAAAGGCGCGCGTCGAGGGCGCGATGCCCGCCGCGCGCAGCGTAGCGAAAAAGCGCTCGGGCGAGCCGATGCCCGCCGCCGCGACCACTTTTTCTCCCGCGAACTGATCGAGCGGGCGGCGCACGGAGGGATCGTCGAGCAGCCACGCGTCGCCGGATTCGAGCTCGAGCGCGAACGTATTCGGCCACGGCGGCAGCGTGCGGTCGTACGGACTGTTGATGAGCGTCGCGTCGCGGCGGCGCGACATCGGCTCGCGCAACGGGCCCGCGGGCAACAGGAAGCCGTTGCCGCCGAGACGGTCATCGAACACGACGAGCTCGAACGCGCGCGCGAGGCGATAGTGCTGCAGGCCGTCGTCGGAGACGAGGACATCGACATTCGGATGTGCCTGGAGAAGGGCCTTGGCCGCCGCCACGCGATCCGGGCAGACGAACACCGGCGCGTGCGTGCGGCGCGCGATCAGCAGCGGCTCGTCGCCGACCTGCGCGGCGGCGCTCGTGGGAGTGACGCTCGTCGGCTTCGCGACTTTCGCGCCGTAGCCGCGCGAGACCACGCCCGGCTGGAATCCGGCGGCGCGCAACGCCTCGACGAGCGCGATGACGGTCGGCGTCTTGCCCGTCCCGCCGACGGTTACGTTGCCCACGACGACCACCGGCACGCCCGGATCGACGCGCTTGATCCAGCCGAGTTCGTAGAAGGCGCGGCGGGTCGCGGCGATCGCGCCGAAGACGCAGGCGAAGGGCGTCAGCGCCCACGCGATCGGGCCGCGACGGCGCCATTCGCGGGCGAGGAAATTCTCGATCGGCGGCTTGAAGTCAGACATGGACCGCCTTCGCGCGGAACGCTGGCGGGAACGAAGTCGGATACGGCGTGACGTGCAACGGCAGCTCCTCGTGTTTCGGTCGACGTTGGACGGATGTGCCCGGCGATGGCGGCCCGTGCGATAACGCCTGCGCCGCGCCAGCCAGTGCTGGAACCCGGCACTCTAGCGCGCGCGGGCCTCGGGCGCCAGTCGCGAAGCGCGTACGGGCAATCTGGCCGTGCGATCCGGACGCCTGTGGATAACTCTGTGAAGAACTTGCGGCCGAGGAGCCGCGAAACCGCGTGAGGAAAGAGTTGCTCTGGGCATTACGATGTTTATAAAATGATAAATGATTAAAATCAATAACTTAGGACGAACTCAACGACCTCCGGCCATATGGCGGCACAGGCGGCGGTAAGTCTTTCCATGTGGACACTTGTTACACTGGCATACCTCGCCCAGCGGCCTGTTGCACGATGTGAAGCAGTCGCGGCGCCCAGTATTTTCTCGTCCAGCCATGAATTCCGATTCCCTGCCGACGCAAAGCGGCGACGCCGTCATTCCCGTCTCCGCACTCAACCGCGCGATCAGCTCGATGCTCGAGCGCTCGTTTCCGCTCGTCTGGGTATCGGGCGAAGTATCGAACTTCACGCGGGCGGCGAGCGGCCACTGGTACTTTTCGATCAAGGACGCCAACGCGCAGATGCGCTGCGTGATGTTCCGCGGCCGCGCGCAGTATGCGGAGTTCATGCCGCGCGAGGGCGACAAGATCGAAGTGCGCGCGCTCGTCACGATGTACGAGCCGCGCGGCGAGTTGCAGTTGAACGTGGAAGCCGTGCGGCGCACGGGGCAGGGCCGGCTCTTCGAAGCGTTCCTGCGCCTGAAGGCGCAACTCGAAAGCGAAGGGCTCTTCGCGGCGGAGAGAAAGCGCGCGCTGCCGGTTCATCCGCGCGGCATCGGCATTGTGACGTCGCTGCAGGCCGCAGCGCTGCGCGATGTGCTGACGACGCTCGCGCGCCGCGCTCCGCATGTGCCGGTCGTCGTGTATCCGGCGCCGGTGCAGGGCGCGGGCGTCGGCGCGAAGCTCGCGGCGATGGTCGAGGCCGCGAATGCGCGTCGTGAAGTCGACGTGCTGATTGTGTGCCGCGGCGGCGGGTCCATCGAGGACTTGTGGGCGTTCAACGAGGAAGTGCTCGCCCGCGCGATCGCGGCGAGCGCGTTGCCGGTGGTGAGCGGCGTCGGACACGAAACGGACTTCACGATCGCCGATTTTGCCGCCGACGTGCGCGCGCCGACGCCGACCGGCGCCGCCGAGCTCGTCAGTCCGCAGCGGGTGCTGCTGTTGCGCGATCTCGATCACCGGCATGCCGCGCTCGCGCGCGGCTTCGGCCGGATGATGGAGCGCCGCGCGCAGCAACTCGACTGGCTCGCGCGCAGGCTCGTGAGTCCCGCGGAGCGGCTCGCGCGGCAGCGTGCGCATTTGCGTCAACTGGCGAGCCGTCTCGCCGCGGCGGGCGCGCGGCCCGTGCGCGATGCGCGCGCGCATTTCGCGCTGGTGCAGTATCGATGGCAGCGCAAGCGCCCGGATCTGGCCGCCGAGCGCGAGCACCTGCTGCGGCTCGCGCAGCGCATCAGGAGCGTGCACGAACGTCGCGCGGAACGGGAGAAAGCGTGCGTTTCGGAACTGGCGGCGCGCCTGCAGGTGCTGAGCCCGCAGCGCACACTCGAACGCGGCTATGCCGCTTTGATCGACGCGCAGACGGGCCGCGCCGTGCGTGCGCCGAGCGCGTTGAAGCCGAAGCGTCCGCTCACCGTTCATCTGGCGCAAGGATCGGCGGACGTGCTGCTCGCCGATGTCCAACCGCGTCTGTCGGACGAATTCTGAATCGCGAGGACGCGCGCGCGAGCGGACGTACATTTGACGTGCCTGGGCATGCGCGCCGGAGCACTTTTTACGCCGGCTTGCGCGAATAGAAAGCGATCCTCCTCATAAAGAGCACACGGTTTGCTGGGTTATCCCAACTCGCCTACAATCCATTGCTCCACTGCCTCACTCCTCACAGTCCCACAATCCACATAGAAAGGAAGCTCGCATCATGGAACATACGCTCCCGCCGCTGCCGTTCGACAAGAACGCGCTCGCTCCGAACATGTCGGAAGAAACGCTCGAGTATCACTATGGCAAGCATCACCAGACCTATGTGACGAACCTGAACAAGCTGATCCCCGGCACCGAATTCGAGAACATGTCTCTCGAAGAGATCGTAAAGAAGTCGTCGGGCGGCGTGTTCAACAACGCAGCGCAAGTCTGGAATCACACGTTCTTCTGGAACAGTCTGTCGCCGAAGGGCGGCGGCGCACCGGCCGGCGCGCTGGCTGACGCGATCAACGCCAAGTACGGTTCCTACGACAAGTTCAAGGAAGAATTCGCCAAGGTCGCGACCGGCACGTTCGGCTCGGGCTGGACCTGGCTGGTGAAAAAGACCGACGGCACGGTGGATATCGTGTCGACGAGCAACGCCGCCACGCCGCTCACGACGGACGCGAAGCCGCTCGTGACCATCGATGTGTGGGAGCACGCGTATTACATCGACTATCGCAATGCGCGTCCGAAGTTCATCGAGGCTTACTGGAACATCGTGAACTGGGATTTTGCGTCGAAGAATTTTGGCGCCTGATAACGCATGAAAGTCGGTTGCGGCATGCTGGAGTGAATTCCGCGTGACGCAACCCGGAAAAAAAGCCCTCGTGAGAGGGCTTTTTTGTTGGTGCGCCCGGCGCGGGCGGTCAAGGGCGGTTCGAATCCGTGCGCAAAACGGGGTCATTGCGTACGCGGGCCTTACGGGGAACATCGAAGCCTCGTCGAGTCTAACCGAGTCTTGGTCGCTTCCGATTCCCACGCCGAACAATGACGACACGCTATCACCAACTCGATTCGTTGCGGGGCATTGCCGCTTTGACTGTGGTTTTCAACCACTACTCGCAGATCGCGCCGATGGGATGGATGCGGCACGCTCCCTGGCGCCTTTTCACGGAGGGGCATTCCGCCGTGATTCTGTTCTTCACGCTGAGCGGTTTCGCACTCACTCTGCAGGTCACCGGCGAGAGCAAGCCCGGTTTCGCCGAGTTCGTCGTCAAGCGGGTCTGCCGTATCTATATCCCGTATCTGATCGCGGTCCTGGCTGCCTACGCGGCTTATGGCGCGCTCTATCGGTCGGGGTTGTCGTGGACGGGTCCGTGGGTCAATCAGGCATGGCACGCGGGCATCGATCGCCATGACCTGCTGAGTCACATCTACTTTCTGCTTCCATTCGACAACAGTACGCTGGACCCGGTGCTTTGGTCGTTGATCTACGAGATGCGTATCTCGCTGATCTTTCCGATACTCGTCGTCGCCGTGTTCGCAATGCCGCTCTGGTTGTCTGTCGCGCTAAGTGCCGGTCTGTCTCTCGCCGTGTTTGGCTATTACCACCATTCGAACCGGACGCTCATGGACGCGAGCCTCCAGGGCGAATGGATTCCGACCATCCACTACATCTCGATGTTCGTCCTGGGCACGCTGATTGCGCGCTATCGCGATGTCATCGTGTCGAAGCTCGCGACATGCTCTTCGCGATCGCTCTTCGGAGCGTTGATGATCTGCATCGCTGTCTATGGTTTGGTCGGCGCGGTGAACCCGCACCTCGTTTCCAATGATGTACTGCGCAGTTTTGCCGACGACTGGGTCATCCTTCCGGCCGTGACCGGCATTCTGCTTCTGGCGATTTCACTCAAGCCGTTTGCCGCCGTTCTGGCTGCTCGACCGCTGGTGTTCCTCGGGAAAATATCCTTCAGTCTGTATCTGCTTCACTGCATCGTGCTGCTGGGCGTCCTGCATTATTTCGGCGATACTTATCAACGCATGTCGCTGGTCGCCGCCGCCGTGCTGATTCTTCCGGTCAGCATCGCGGGGTATTACGCGGTCGAAAAGCCGTCGATTCGACTGGGCCGGTATCTGACCCGGCGAAAGCAACGCAGCGGGGCAACAGTCGGCACCCGATCGATGACCTCGAAGTATCTGTTCGACAAAGGGAAGTGAGCGTCGAACCGGGCAGTGAGCAATGCCGTCGCTGCCTGGTTCGGCACGCCGGCCTAAAATGTCGGCTTGCCGGATGTTTGAATCGCATCGCCATCATGAAACGCTTCGCCTTCCTCTGCCTCTCGGCATGGTCAGCCGCCGCGCTCCTTTACTTCGGGCGCCATTCCGCCGCGCTCATCGCGCTTTCGGGTGTGCTCGCGCTCGCGGGCTTCGATCTTCTGCGACCAGATTCGAATTCCGGCTCCTAGGCCTAGCGCCGCTTCGCGCCTTCCCAGTTGATATCGACGCACAACACCTGCAAACCGTAAGGCGTCTGCGCCGCAATCGATGCCGTCACGCACAAGTGAGCCTCGTTGATCGACAGATAAGGCGCCGTCAGATGCACACGCCCCGGCGCGCGCAGCGCCTCGATGAAATACGGCCGGCGTTCCCAACTCGCGCCCTCCGAATGCAATAGCGGACTGAAGCGCTTCGCGCGCTGCGATGTGCGCACGATTGGCACGACGTTGTCGCCGATCTGCCGCCCCGCCTGATCGAGCAGGAAGCAGCGGGCGGTGTCGGCGAGTTGCAGCAGCTCGCTCGTCGCGGCGACGAGCGCCTCGCCTTCCATCAGCTTGACCGACGCACGCTCGAGCCCGCTCACGTACGGCTCGAGCCGCGTGGACTGCGCCCGCTCGCGCGCCGCGACGCGTTCGCGCGATGCCGCCGTCAGCGCATCCATCACGCCCGCCGCGACTTCGCTATGAACCGCATGGACGCTCGGCTGCGCGAAATACGCGCCCTGCACGAAATCGACGTTGCATTCGAGCGCGATCAGCGCGTCGCGCTCCGTCGCGAGTCCGCCCATCAGAACGAGCTGACCCGATTCGTGCAGCAGCGACACGAGACGCGGCAGCACGCGCTCGATATGCGAATGCTCCGTTGCCTGCTGCAGGATGCAGCGGTCGAGCGTCACGATATCGGGCCGCAGATGCCACACGCGATCGATGTTCGAATGCTTCACGCCGAAGCCGTCCAGCGCGATCAGAAAGCCCGACTTGCGCAGCGAATCGATGATCTCCGCGAAACGCGTGGTCTCGCCGCCCGCCTGCTCGGGCACTTCGAGCACCACGCGCTGCGGCGGCAGACCGATGGCCTTCAGCGCCGCGAGCAGCGCATCGCCGTAGCTCGTGTCCATCAGCGCGGCCGGATGCAGGCTCAGGAAGAGCCATTCGTCGTGGCTGTCGAATGCATTGAAATTGCCCAGATGCAGCGATTCCGCGAGCCGGCCGAGCTCGAGCAGATCGCCCCGCCGCGCGGCTTGCGTGAAGACTTCGTGCGACGGAACGTGACGATGCGCGTCGTCGCGAGCGCGCAAGGACGCGTGATAGCCGATCGCGCGCCGGTGCGACACGGAAAAGACGGGCTGAAACACACTGAAAACGGTGTACTCGCCGTACAGCACGGTGCGACGCGATCCATCGTCGCCGGCGATGGGGCGGGGCTGCTGGAAGCGGGGAGGGTCGAGATCAACCATGCTCATGGTGTCGAAGCGCGAGGCAAATGACTTTATCGAGATAGTTTACCGGATCAGCACACGAGCGTTCGAGCAAAAAGCGTGCAAATTCAATATTCAAGCGGCTCGGCAAAGTATTGCGGGCCTGTTGCGAGCGATTGGCGCGGCGATTCGTGTGCGGATTGGACGGGCGTGCCGCAGATGTGGGAGCGCGCGCCGCGCGATCGTGCGAAATGGCACCGGCGCGGTGCGCGGCGCTCATGTCGCGGCTCGTCACGCCGGGTCAGTTCGATTCCGACGGATCGGGCTTTCTGCCCGCCGAGCGCACTTCCGGCGCGAGCTGGCCGAAAATCCACGCCGTCGCCGCGGTAATGATGCCGACGCACAGGAACGTCGCATGGAATGCGGGCAGCGAGTTCGTCGCCGTGACGTGCGGCAGCAGCCCGGTGAAGGTCGAGAGAATTGCGCCGGCGACGGTCACGCCGAGGCTCATCGACAGCATTTGCACGAGCGAGAAGAGGCTGTTGCCGCTGCTCGCGCCGCCCGTGCCGAGATCCTTTAGGGTGAGCGTGTTCATCGCGGTGAACTGCATCGAATTGACGGCGCCGAAGACCGCCAGTTGCACGAGCCGCAGCCATAGCGGCTGATGCGCGCTCGCGAGCGAGAAGCTCGCCATCATCAGTCCGACGAGCACGGTGTTCACGACGAGCACGCGCCGATAGCCGAACTTTTCGATGAGACGCGTGACGAGCCGCTTGGATGCCATGCCCGCGGCGGCGACGGGCAGCATCATCATGCCAGCCTGGAACGCCGTGTAGCCGAGACTCACTTGCAAGAGCAGCGGAATCAGATACGGCATCGCGCCGCTGCCGATGCGCGCGAACAGATTGCCGAGCAGGCCGACACTGAACGTGTGGATCTTGAATAGATCGAGTGAGAAGATCGGCTGGGCGGCGCGCGTCGCGTGCAGACCGTAGGCCACGAAGCAGCCGAACGAAAGCACCAGCAATACGATCACGATTGCGTGTTGCAGGCCGAGATCGGCCAGGCCGTCAAGGGAAATCGTCAGCGCGACCATGCCGACGGCGAGCAGCAGATAGCCCGCGAGATCGAAGCGCGCGGTCGCGGGATTGCGGCTGTCGGGCATGTACAGGTTCGTCGCGATGCAGCCGATCACGCCCACCGGCACGTTGATGAGAAAGATCCAGTGCCACGATGCGATCTGCACGAGCCAGCCGCCGAGCGTCGGGCCGATGAGCGGGCCGATCAGACCCGGAATCGCGACGAACGCCAGCGCCGAAAGATAGCGTTCGGCGGGGAACACGCGCAGCACGGCGAGGCGTCCGACCGGCAGCAGCATCGCGCCGCCGACGCCCTGCACGACGCGATACGCGACCAGCGCCGTCAGCGATTGCGCGTTCGCGCAGAGCAGCGAGCCGATGGTGAACACGAGAATCGCGCTGAAGAACACGCGCTTCGTGCCGAGCTTGTCGGCGAGCCAGCCGGAGACGGGGATCATCATCGCCATCGTGAGCGAGTAGGCGATCACGACGCCCTGCATGCGCAGCGGCGCCTCGCCCAAGCTTCGGGCCATGGCGGGGAGCGCGGTGTTGACTATCGTCGAATCGAGCGTCTGCATGAAGAAGCCCGTGGCGACGAGCCACAGCATGATGGAGAGCGATCGGTCGGACGGCTGTGCTGTGGCGGTGTCGGTCATGCCGGTGTTTTACTTTCGGAGTTCCGCGACAAAGTCGTAGTAATCGTTGCGGCAGTAGGTATCGGTGAGCTCGATTGCGCGCTGATCGGCCGTGTAGCCCACGCGCGTGATGAGCAGAAGCGCGTCATGCGGCGCGATGCCCATTTGCCTGGCGATTTCCGGGCTCGCGTTCACCGCGCGAAAGTGCTGGAGCGCGCGGACGATGGAAAGCCCGCGTGCATCGAGATAGCTGTAGAGCGAATCGCCGATGGTTTCCGGATCGGGAATGCACGCGGCCGGAAAGGTCGAGTTTTCGACGGCCATCACGATGTCGTCGGCGAGGCGCAGGCGTTTGAGACGCGTGACGGCGGCGGCGGGCGAGAGGCCGAGCTGGATGACTTCATCGCGATTGGCCGGCTCGATGGTGCGCGAGAGCCACCGCGAACTCGGCCTGAAGCCGCGCCGCCGCAACATCTCGGAAAAACTCGACAGACGCGAGAGCGGATCTTCGTAGCGCGGCGTGATGAAGCTGCCGGCGCCTTGTTCGCGGCGAATTAGCCCTTGCTCGACGAGCAGCGCGATGGCCTTTCTCGATGTGATCCGCGAGACGCCGAGCGCTTCGGACAACACGCGTTCGGAGGGCAGCGCTTCGCCTGCGTTCCAGCGGTTGTCGTGGATGGCGTTGGCGAGCTTGCGGGCGAGTTGAAGATAGAGCGGAGTGTCGCTGTCCGGGTCCGGGCGCAAGTCGCGCCAACGGTCTTCCGAGGTCGGGTTCATAAAGCGGACGCTAATGGGCCAAGCGGGGATTTTAAGACAAACCTTGAAGACGAAAGGCAGCGTCGCCTCTTATCTTCCCCGGATTCGCGGAGCCCCGAGTCTTCGAGGCTACATTTTTCGTGTGAACTCCAGCTTACATGATGTGAATCATGGATTACGATCGCCGATGTTGACCATCCGTACGACCGAGATTTTTGACGCGTGGTTTTCCTCGCTGAGGGATCGAATTGCCCGACGCCGAATTCAGGCTCGCATTGACCGGCCACGGAGTGAATCATGACGGCGACCAGAATCAAGACGCGGCTGTGGGATTCAGCCGAACACCTTCAAACCGACGACGACATCGCTGAATACTTCGATGCACGCCTGCAAGAAGGCGGAGACGATCTCGCTTTTATCGTGCATGCGCTCGGCGTGATTACGCGAGCGCGCGGGATGGCGAAAGTGGCGCGTGATACCGGTATCAGCCAGGAAGGTCGGTCTGTACAAAGCGTTTTCGGAAGACGGCAACTCTAGCTTCGGCACGATTCTGAAGGTGGTCAAAGCGCTGGGATCGCAACTGCATGGATCGAAAGCCGGCACGTGACTGGATCGGGGGCGGGGTTGGCGTTGGCGCTGCGCGCTATAGGATTTTTGTGGAACTTGTTTTCGCATCGGTCTATTTGCGTCGCACAGGGGCAGTGCTAATAGACCAACGCGAACGCAGGTTCCCCGAAAGCCGAGCCGTCGTTGCCGAGCACCGGCAACAGCTTCAAGCCGTAGCCGCCCCGCCCACCCCGCGCCCCGCGCGCATATAAAGCGCCACCGACAACGCCACCGCCGCGGCCGCCGCCACCGCGGCGAACAAAAACACCGACCCATACCCGAACTCACCCGCGACATACCCCGCGAGCGGCCCGGTCAAGCCAAGCGACAAATCGAGAAACACGGAATAAGCCGAAAGCGCGGCACCGCGGCTGGCGGGCGGCACGAGCCCGACCGCCTCCACCCCCAACGCCGGAAACACCAGCGCGAATCCGAACCCGGTCAGCGCCGCGCCCGCGAGCGCGAACGTCGGCTCGGCGGCGAGCCACAGCATCAGCAAGCCGGCGCATTCGAATGCAAACGATACGATCGCCACACGGAACCCGCCATACGCCTTGATCGTGTTGGCGAACAAGAGCCGCGCACCGATGAACATCGTGCCGAAGACCGTGAGCGAAAGTGCTGCATTCGGCCAGTTGTGCGCGGCGTAGAACAGCGTGATGAACGTTGCGATGGAACCGAATCCCGCCGATCCGAGCGCGAGACCCAATCCATGCGGCAGCACGCGGAAGAACACGCTGCGATACGACATGCGCTCGCCATGCACGATGGGCACGCTCGCCATGCGCGTCGCGAGCCAGTAACCGAAGCCGCCCAGCGCGATCACGATCAGACCGAGCGACGCGAACCCCAGCGAATGATCGACCGCGACGCCGAGCGGCGCGCCGATCGCGAGCGCGCCGTAAGTCGCGATGCCGTTCCACGAAATCACCTTCGCGTTGTTGGTCACGCCGACGCGGCCGATCCCCCACGTGATCGATCCCGTGCCGACCCAGCTTTCGCCGAAGCCGAGCACGAGCCGCGCGAGCACCAGCAGCACAAGACTAACCACATGCCATTGCGCCGCGAGCGCCGAGCCGAGCAGCAGGACGCCGCTCGCCGCGCACGCCGCCAGACCGTACAGCACGGTCTTCTTGGGGCCGAGCGTGTCGGCGGTGCGGCCCGCGAGCGGCCGCGACATCAGCGTCGCGAAGTACTGGACGCTGATCGCCGCGCCGGCCATCACCGAACCATATCCCAGGTCCGTATGCACGAAGCCCGGCAGCACCGCGAGCGGAATGCCGATCGTCAGGTAGCAGAGAAACGTGTACAGCACGACCGGCAGAATCCGCAGCGTGACGGCGAAATCGCCTTGCGGCTTGTTGCTAGGCTCGGTGGACATAGGGAAATTGCGGGGTTGAATTCGGCGCGAAGGCATGATTCTCCCATATGTTGCGGTGCAACGTCGCACCGGTTTTGTAACCAGGTAGGACAAATTACCTGTCCGGACGGTTGGGCGGGATCGGCGGGAGCCTTGTCGGACAAGGCTTGGGAGACATATCGGGGGACGAATATGTCGCTCATGTAGCGTCGCCTATGGGTTGTGGTTTTTGGTGGTGATAGCTTTCGAACCATCGAGGCGATTGGAGTAGTCCGATCTATCGCCCGGAAATAGCCGAAGCCACCGGCTGCGCATCCCGCGCAACCAGCAAGACGCAAAAAGCCCCGCGAGACAGAACCCATGAGCCAGCCGCGTATTCAGCCGCTTAGTGAGTCGAACAACCAACCGATCCGCTTCTATCATCGCAACGCGATCCAGGAAGTGAGCGGCGCATCGACGACGCGCACCGTCCTGCAATACCTGCGCGAAGACGCGCGCTGCACCGGCACCAAGGAAGGCTGCGCGGAAGGCGATTGCGGCGCGTGCACGGTCGTCATCGGCGAGCCGGATGGCAAGGGCGGCGTCGCATTCAAGGCGGTCAACGCGTGCGTGCAGTTCCTTCCGACGCTCGACGGCCGCGCGCTCTTCACCGTCGAAGACTTGCGCCAGCCGGACGGCACGCTGCATCCGGTCCAGCAGGCATTGGTCGACTGCCACGGCTCGCAGTGCGGCTTCTGCACGCCGGGTTTCGCGATGTCGATGTTCGCGCTCTACGAAAAGCACGGCCATGCGACGACGGGCTGCGCCGGTACGTGCGAGAAGACGAAGCCCTCCCGGCAGGAAATCAGCGATGCGCTGACGGGCAACCTGTGCCGCTGCACGGGCTACCGGCCGATCATCGATGCCGCCGAGCAGATGTTCGATCACGCGCCGCTCGCGCCTGTCAACGTGCCGGCGCTCGCGCGCTCGCTCGAAAGCATCACGCGCGACGACACGTTCCATTACGAACACGCGGGCCGCAGGTTCGACGCGCCGCGCACCGTCGAGGCGCTCGCCGCGCTGAAAGACGAGAACCCGAACGTTCGCATTCTCGCGGGCAGCACGGACATCGGGCTGTGGGTGACGAAGCAACTGCGCGATCTCGGCGACATCGTCTATGTCGGGCAGATCGAAGCATTCCAGCATGTCGAGACGACCGAAGACTGGATCGAAATCGGCGCGGGCGTGACGGTCGAGCGCGTCTACGACGAAATCGTGAAGCTCTATCCGGAGCTCGAAGAGACGCGTCAGCGCTTCGCGTCCCTGCCGATCCGCAATGCGGGCACGCTCGGCGGCAACGTTGCGAACGGCTCGCCGATCGGCGATTCGATGCCTGGTCTCATCGCGTTGAATGCGCGCGTCGTGCTTCAAAGTGTCAATGGCACGCGCGAGATGCCGCTCGAAGATCTGTACATCGCGTATCAGAAGAAGGACATGGCTCAGAACGAGTTCGTCGCCGCGATCCGTGTGCCGACGCGCACTGGCAAGCGAGCAAATCTCCGGTTCCGCGCGTACAAGCTGTCGAAGCGCTTCGACTCCGATATTTCCGCCGTGTACGCCGCATTCAGCTTCATCGCCGATGGCGATACGATCCGCGAGCCGCGCCTCGTCTACGGCGGCATGGCCGCGACGCCGAAGCGCGCCGCGCATGCCGAAGCCGTTCTTGCCGACGCCCACTGGCACGAAGCCACCGCGCAAGCCGCGATGCTCGCGCTCGGCCAGGACTACCAGCCGCTCACCGACATGCGCGCGAGCAGCGACTATCGCCTCGACACCGCGAAGAGCCTGCTGTATCGATTCTGGCTGGAGACGCGTCCGCGGAGTCCGCTGGATAAATCGAAGCTGGATGTGCGTGCAATCGAACTCGTCGAAGCGAAGTAAGAAGGGGAGAAGAAGACATGAATCAGCAAGCAGAAGCTTT
Source organism: Caballeronia sp. 11_S32 (assembly GCF_056930355.1). NCBI lineage: Bacteria > Pseudomonadati > Pseudomonadota > Betaproteobacteria > Burkholderiales > Burkholderiaceae > Caballeronia > Caballeronia sp. 11_S32. The sequence continues at coordinate 2,870,212 of NZ_JBXOWH010000003.1, read as the reverse complement.
CCTCGCCGAAGCCCAGTCGCTCGCGAACGAAATCGACGCGTTCAAGCAGGTCCACGTATCGCGTCCGCATGAATCGGCGCACCTGCATGTGAGCGGGCGCGCGAGCTACACCGACGACATTCCGCTCGTCGCTGGCACGCTGCACGCCGCGCTCGGCACGAGCCCGAAGGCGCACGCGAAGATCCTGTCGATGAACTTCGACGCCGTGCGCGCCACGCCGGGCGTCGTCGCCGTCTTCACCGCCGACGACATTCCCGGCGTGAACGACTGCGGCCCGATCATCCACGACGATCCCGTGCTCGCGCAGGGCATCGTGCAGTACGTCGGCCAGCCGATGTTCATCGTGGTCGCGACATCGCACGATACGGCGCGACTCGCCGCGCGCCGCGCGACCATCGAGTTCGAAGATCTCGTGCCCGTGCTGACGGCGCAGGACGCGCGCCGTGCCGAGTCGTATGTACTGAATCCGCTCAAGCTCTCGCGCGGCGACGCCGAAGGCCGCATGTCGAAGGCCGCGCATCACGAGCGCGGCGCGATGAAGCTGGGCGGCCAGGAACAGTTCTATCTCGAAGGCCAGATCGCGTACGCCGTGCCGAAGGACGACGACGGCATGCACGTCTACTGCTCGACGCAGCATCCGACGGAAATGCAGCATCTCGTCGCGCACGTGCTCAACGTGCATTCGCACAACGTGCTCGTCGAGTGCCGGCGCATGGGCGGCGGCTTCGGCGGCAAGGAATCGCAGTCGGGTCTGTTCGCGTGCTGCGCGGCGCTCGCCGCATGGAAGCTGCTGTGCCCGGTGAAGCTGCGCCCGGACCGCGACGACGACATGATGATCACCGGCAAGCGCCACGACTTCGTGTACGACTTCGAAGTCGGCTACGACGACGACGGCAAGATCGATGGCGTCGCCGTCGACATGACTTCGCGCTGCGGCTTTTCCGCCGATCTGTCGGGCCCCGTGATGACGCGCGCCGTGTGCCACTTCGACAACGCATACTGGCTGTCGGACGTGAAGATCGAAGGCTATTGCGGCAAGACCAACACGCAGTCGAACACCGCGTTCCGCGGCTTCGGCGGGCCGCAGGGCGCATTCGCGATCGAGTACATCATGGACAACGTCGCGCGTTCGGTCGGCCGCGATTCGCTCGACGTGCGCTACGCCAATCTCTACGGCAAGACGGATAACAACAAGACGCCCTACGGCCAGACGGTCGAGGACAACGTGCTGCACGAACTGCTCGGCGAACTCGAAGCGACGAGCGATTACCGCCGCCGCCGCGCGGCCATCGACGAATTCAACGCAAACAACGAGATCCTGAAGAAAGGCCTCGCGCTGACGCCGGTGAAGTTCGGCATCGCGTTCAACGTGACGCACTTCAACCAGGCGGGCGCGCTGGTTCACATCTACACAGATGGCTCGATGCTCGTGAACCACGGCGGCACCGAAATGGGCCAGGGCCTGAACACGAAGGTCGCGCAAGTGGTCGCGCACGAGCTCGGCGTGAACTTCGAGCGCGTGCGCGTGACGGCGACGGACACGAGCAAGGTCGCGAATACCTCGGCGACGGCGGCATCGACCGGCACCGATCTGAACGGCAAGGCCGCGCAGGATGCCGCGCGTCAGTTGCGCGAACGTCTCGCGAAGTTCGCGGCGGAGAAGTTCGGCGGCGGCACGGTCACGGCAGCGGAAGTGCGTTTCGCGAACGACCGCGTGATCGTCGGCGACGATGCGATTCCGTTCGGCGAAGTCGTGCAGAAGGCGTATCTCGCGCGCGTGCAATTGTGGTCCGACGGCTTCTACGCGACGCCCAAGCTCCACTGGGATCAGGCGGCGATGCAGGGCCGTCCGTTCTACTACTACTCGTATGGCGCGGCGGTATCGGAAGTGGTGATCGACACGCTGACCGGCGAAATGCGCGTGCTGCGCGCGGACGCGCTGCATGACGTGGGCGCGTCGCTGAATCCGGCGCTCGACAAAGGCCAGGTCGAAGGCGCGTTCGTGCAGGGCATGGGCTGGCTCACGACGGAAGAACTCTGGTGGAACGACAACGGCAAGCTGATGACGCACGCGCCGTCCACCTACAAGATTCCGACGACCAACGACATGCCCGCCGACTTCCGCGTGAATCTCTTCAACAACCGCAACGTTGAGGACAGCATCCATCGCTCGAAGGCGGTGGGCGAGCCGCCGCTCTTGCTGCCGTTCTCGGTGTTCTTCGCGATCCGCGATGCGGTTTCGGCGGTCGGCGATCACAAGGTGAATCCGCCCTTGAACGCTCCCGCCACGGCCGAAGAGATCCTGAAGGCGGTGAACGCGGTGAGGAGCGCACGGTCATGATGCACGTGGTCCTGTTCGGCGCGGGCCACGTCGGCCACGCGCTCGTGAAGGTGCTGGGCACGCTGCCGTGCGTCGTGCAATGGGTCGATGCGCGCGACGAACTCTTTCCCGACGAAGTCCCCGCGAATGTGCAGATCGAAGCGACCGATCTGCCCGATGCCATCGTCGATGAAGCGCCGGCGGGGGCATACTTCATCGTGATGACGCACGATCATTCGCTCGACTTTTCGCTCACGCAGCGCATCATGCGGCGCGATGACTTCGCGTACTTCGGACTGATCGGCTCGAAGACGAAGCGCGTGAAGTTCGAGCGGCGTCTGATGGAGCGTGGTGTCGCGGCGGAACGGCTGCCGGAGATCACGTGCCCGATCGGCGTCGAGGGCATCGTCGATAAGGCGCCGGGGTCGATCGCGCTGGCCGTCGCGGCGCAATTGCTTCGGGTGCGGGAGATGGCGGCGCGGCTGGGGGCGTCGACAGTGAAGGCCGCGCGCCTCGCCGCGTGAGCATCGGCGCTTGCTTCAGATAAGACCGTTGGTCTGCCTGAAGCGTCCCGGCGCGACGCCGTACAACTCCTTGAACCGCTTGCTGAACGCCGCTTCCGACTGATATCCCACGTCGGCCGCGACATCCGCGATGCTCTTCTTCGTATGCGTGAGCATCGTGCTCGCGAGCTGCATGCGCACGTGACTCAGCAGCGCGAGCGGCGAGCTGTCCGAATGCGCGGAGAACGCGCGCATGAACGTGGCGCGCGACATCGCCGCTTCCTTCGCCAGCGTCTCGAGCGTCCACGGCTCGGCGGGCCGCTCCAGCATCGCGATGATCGACGCGCCCAGCCGGCGGTTCGCCAGCAGACCGAGCACGCCTGCCAACGACGGCTGGCCGTCGAGCCACGCGCGCAGCACCATCGTGAAGAGCGCGGTGGAGAGCGCCGTGACGATCGACGGCGCACCGGGCCGCGCTTCCTCCGCCTCGCGACGCATCGTCTGGACGAGCGGCGCGAGATAGGCCGCCGACGCGTCCGTGAACGACACGTGCACGACGTCCGGCAGCACGTCGATCAGAAGCGCGCGCGGCGCATAGAGAAAACGCCCGCACAGCAGATCGATGCCCGGCGCGCTGCTGCCGCAATTGCTCCTCACCGTGACCGCGCCGTTGTCGAGTGATTCCATCTCGCGCGTCGTGGCTTTCGCATCGCGCGCCTTGATGCTCAGCACGTGCGCATCGCCGCGCGGCAGAAAGAAGATATCGCCCGCGCTCAGCGCGAGCGGCGGCTGGCCATGGCGCAACACGGTGCACGCGCCATCCAGCACGACGTGATACACGGCTTCGCCGGCGGGCGCGCTCGCGTGTTCGAGCTCCAGCGGACCGCTCAGCAGACAGCGAAGGTCGAGCGCGCCGGAAAGATTCGCAAGCTGGATCAGTTTGTCGAGAGCATCCATGTGGGCGGGCGGCTGAGGGTGTCGTTCGGGATAGTACCGAAGTCGCGCCGCGCGCGTGCGTTACTTCGCGACTTCGCCCAGTTCGGTGGCCGCGTCCGCCGGCGAAGCGGCCACGGCCTTCTTGCGCGTGAGCGAGTCGGACACGCCCGACATCAGGCCGCGCAGCCACGTGACATCCGTCGGCTGATCGGGCTGCGGCAGCGAAAGCTGATAGCACTTGATGCGCGGAAACGGCACCGGCGAATCGAGCACCGCGAGCGGCAGCATCGCCGCGTAGTGCTGCGCGAAACGGCGCGGCGCGGTGAAGATCAGGTCCGATTGCAAAAGCACTTGCGGCACGAGGCCGAAGTACGGAATCGTCGTGACGATGCGGCGCTTGATGCCCGCGCGCGCCAGGCCGATATCGATCGGATGACGCCGGCCGCCGCTATACGGCGTCGGCGCGAGATGCGCGGCGAGCGCATAGCGTTCCGCCGTCAGCGGTTCGCGCGCGAGCGGATGGCTCGCCCGCATCAGACAGACGAATACGTCGGTGAAGAGGTCCTGGCGCTCGAAGCGCGGCTCGGGCTTCGTCCAGTTGGCGACCATCAGGTCGATTTCGCCTTCGTCGAGCATGCGCTCGTGATCGCGCATGGGGTTCAGCGATTCGATTTCCAGGCGCGCGTTGGGCGCCGCGTCGCGAAAGGCGGCGACGAGCGTCGGCATGAAGAAGTCGTTCAGATAATCGGGCGCGGCGACGCGGAAGGTGCGGCGCGAGTTCGCCGGATCGAAATCGCCGTGCGGCGTCGCAACGAATTCGACCTCGCGCAGCGCGCGCTGCGCCGGCGCCAGCAGCGACTCGCCGTATTCGGTCGGCACCATGCCCTGCTTGCCGCGCACGAGAATCGGGTCGTTCAGGATTTCGCGCAGGCGCCGCAGCGCGGTGCTGATGGCCGGCTGAGTCTGGTTCAGCCGCTGCGCGGTCTGCGTCACGCTGCGCTCCAGCAGCAGGGTGCGCAGCACGCGGATGAGCCAGATGTCGAGTGAGTCGGCGGGATCGTTCATGGCCTGCGAAGCGGTTGAATTCGGGACACGCGGGCGCGAACTCGCGAACCCTCAGCCGAAGTTAAACGCTTATCGATTTTTGACGCCATAGCGGGCGCGCTATGCACGGCATAGACGCGCCGGCCGGCACGGCCGCCGTCAGCCGAAATCGGCGTCTCGCGGGGCGATCGGCAGCGCGCTGATGCGCTTCACTTCCGCGCCTTCGAGCCAGTTCGGCGAGCGTGCGACGTAGAGCACCATCGGCAAGGTGTCTTCGCCCCAGAAGATCTGATCGTTGACGAGAAAGGTCGGCACGCCGAACGCGCCCATCGCGACGGCGCGGTCATTGTTGTCGCGCAGCTTCGCCTTGATGTCCTCGTCCTCGATGCGCGTTTCCGCTTCCGGCATGCCGACGTGCTCGCACAGCGCGCGAAAGCCTTCCGGCGTGGCGGGGTCGCGTCCTTCGCGCCAGATATAGCGGAAGATGTCCCGCACACAGCCGATCTCGGCGTTCGCGAGCACGGCGAGCCGCAGCGCCTTGCTCGGATCGAACGGATGCGCGGGCGGCATCCGGAACGGAATGCCCAGCTGCTCCGCGCGAAAGAGCGCGTGCCGGTAGGTGAAGACGCGCTTGGAGGGAATCGTCGCGGCGTGCGGCTGGCCCCAGCGCTCGAGCAGCTTCATCAGCTGGACGGGCACGAGCTCGAAGGGCATGGCCGGCCATTTCTCGTGCTGTTCCAGCAGCAAGTACGAAAACGGCGAAATGAAATCGAAGAAAAAGTACGGCTGACCACCACTGACTGAATGCGGGGCACTCATGTTCACTTCTCCCTGAGTTTCCGTGGCTTTTCACGCGCGGCGAGCGCCTGGGCCTCATCTGTTGTTCGTTCTTGATCGTGTCCTGCATGGCGGATGCGGCGCGCGCGGCATCGCATCCGTTATTCCCGTTCCTCCAATAGATATTATGTGCTGCCTTGTTCCGTGTCTGCCCGCGAAGCGACAGCGGGCGGTTCCGTTTGCGTCGCCTTCCGCGCACCGGCGTCATCGGCTTGCGCAGCCTGCGTCAGCGGCGCCTGCGCGAGACGCTGTCGCACGAAGCCGATGTGTTCGCGCAACACATAGAACTGGTCCGCGAACGCGAGCGGCATCTTCATGCGGTTGACGGACGTTTCGATCGCGTCGATGCGGTCGAGCAGGGCTTCGCGCTGCGCCGTGTCGGGGCCGCTGATCGCTTCCCGCTCTATCGCAATGAGCGCGCCATACCAGCGGTAGATGCGCGATTTGACACGCCAGCGGTAGAGCCCCGGCACGAGGCGCAAGCCCGGAATCATCACCACGAGGAGCGGGAGCAGCACGACCAGCACGCGATCCGCGAGACTCGCGACCCAGAACGGCAGCGTGCGGTACAGGAAGCTCTTGCCCGACTTGTAATAGCGCTCGGCGTTGTCGCTGATGCGGAATTCGTGCACGAGCGGCGCCGGGAACTCGTTCGCGCGCTGCAGCAGATTCGCGCGGCCGTGCACTTCGCGCGCCGCTTCGATCAGGAGATCGGACAGCGCCGGATGCAGGCTGTCGCGCGCGACCAGTTCGGCGGTCGGCGCGATCATGTGGACCGGACGCGGCGGCAGGTTGCGGGCGAAATCGAAGGCGCCCATCGGCAGCTCGATTTCGGTCAGGTACGGAAAGCGGCGCGCGTAGGCATCCGCCTGGGCGAAGTCCATGAAGCGGATGCCCGTCGTGCGCAAGAGCTTCGCCATCGTGGGCGGCTGGGCGGAGTCGCCGGTCAGGAACGCGGCGTCGATCTGGCCGGCTTCCAGCGCCTTCGCGGCTTCGTCGCCGGCGAGCGGCAGCAGTTCCGTGTCGCCGCCCGGCTCGATGCCGTTCGCCTTCAGCAGATTCAGCGCGAGCACGCGCGTGCCGCTGCCTTCCGCGCCGATCGCGAGCCGCTTGCCTTTCAGCTCCGAGAGCCGAGTCACGGCGGCGCCGCGGTAGAACACCGCCAGCGGCACGTACGACACGCTGCCGAGCGATTCGAGATTGTCGTGCGTCGCACCTGGCTTGGTCAGGCCACCCTGCACGAAACCGACGTCGACGTTCGATTTCGGATCGTCGAGGCGCGTGAGGTTGTCGAGCGAACCTTGCGTTTCCAGCACGTTGAGCGTCACGCGGTTGCGCGCGAGGATCGTCTTGTATTTCTGCGCGCTGTTCCAGAACGAGCTGCCTTTCGGTCCGGCCGCGATGGTCAGCGTGCTCGGCGGCGCGGGCTGTATCAGCCGCACGGCGAGGTAGAGCGCGGCCGCGCAGACGAGCAGGATCGGGCCGAAGGTGAGCGCGAGATCGCGCCAGGAAATGGCGACGAAGCGGGCGACGATCCTCGGCTGCGGCTTGCGTTTCGGCGGGATGCCCGGATCGTTGCCCGGATTGTTTCCTGAAGGGTGGCTCATCTCGTTGGTGATCGTAGAACTTTTGTGCGCACGAGCTTACCCGATCGCGATGCGCGGACGCCTGCGCGAGCGGCGCGTCCGGCGGCCGGCCTGGCGTCGATGGTACCTGAGATCACTCGGCGTCCGGATGGCCGCGAGCCGCGCGCCGAGTGTGACAGGCGTGTGTAGCCGTGCGGGGGGTGCTGTTGCGCGGGCGCGGCTTCGCGGATGGCTGCCTCGTTAAATGTTTTGCGCTAATGGCCGCGCTGGGCTAAATTGACGTTCGCCGCCGCACGACAAGGCCCTTAGCGCGCAGCAGCCCGAAATGTGGGCTTGCGAGCCGCGCGCCACGCGTCGACACGCATCACGAAAGGGCGCCTGAGCATGCGCCATGCGGCAGCTCATATTCGAGCCGACGGGTTTTCCGCCCGACCAACCGGCCATGGTTTGTTTCGTTCGCCAGTCTCTCGCAGCACCGTGAGCCGCATCCGCCGGCTTGCCATCGCCGTGCCCCGGCGCCGTTCGTCGGCCTCGGGCGGCGTGGACACGGGCAGCCGCTCGATGTCGTAGCCCAGCCGCCGGGAATGCGGCCCGCTTTTGAAGTGCAAAACGAGCGAAGTAGCAACTGTGCGAAGTCAACAAGCGAAACAAAAGGAGAAACCATGAAAGCAGTCGATCTGTTGAAGGCTCTGGGCGTGGTGGTGTGCGTGGCCGTGGCTTCGAGCGCCTATGCCCAATCGAGCGACGCGGCGGCCACGAGCGCGGAAGCGGCGTCGCCGACGAAAGCCCAGAAATCCGCAACCAAGAAGACCGACCGCAAGCTCGGCTACGACGTGCGCCGCGCGCTGTCGAAGGCGCAGGGCTTCGATGTGTCGAACGTGTACGTGCGCGCGCGCAGCGGCGCGGTGACGCTGACTGGCACCGTGCCGGAAGGCGGCCAGATTGCCCAGGCGGAAGAAGTGGCGAAGGGCGTCCCGGGCGTCACGTCGGTCAGCAACAAGATCACGCTCGGCGTGCAAGGCGGCGGGCAGTAACACGAGCAGCTTGCAGTGAGCGGCATCGCGCGATGCCGCTTGCTTCGCTCGCCCAGCGTTCCTTCGAACGGGCTCCGGCTTTGCGGCCGGAGCCCGTCGTTGTTTGGCGCGTCCGAATTGCGGAACACGCGAAATTCAGCCGCGCCTGTCGCGCGATAAGCGCGATACTTGCGAAATCGGCCGTGCGGCGCGCACGCGTGCCTCGCGGACCTGTTGCACGGCTCGGGTTGCATCACCCAGGAACGGAAGGCGGAGACTCACAATGAAAACATTCGCGCGTTTCCAGAGGTTGCAGACTTCACCGCGCACGGCGGCGCTCGGCGCGCTGGGCGTGCTCATGGCGGCGGCGCTCGCCGCATGCCACGGCGACGGTGACGACAACGGCAGCAGTCAGTCCACCAACACCTTGCCGAACTTCATTTCCGGCTCGGTCAATACCCAGACTTTCGACGGCGTGTCCGACGATCTGCTGACCGCGGGCCTCGGCAAGACGGGCCTCGCATCGTCGACCGCGCCCGGCATCGCCAAGCCGGCGGCGCCGACGGCGGCCGAGCTTCGGCGCCTCGCCATCTACACGAATTACCGCGGGCTCGTCGACATGACGGCGAACGGCGGCTATGGCCGCTTCTGGGGGCCGAACGTCGATCTGAACGGCAACGACACGCTCGGCGAAGGGAAGATCGCGGGCAAGGAGTACATCGCTTACTCGGACGACGGCAGCGGCACGTTGAACGTGAGCATGCTCGTGCAGATTCCGACGAGCTTCAATCCGGATCAGCCGTGCATCGTCACCGCGACGTCATCGTCATCGCGTGGGGTTTACGGCGCGATCTCGACCGCGGGCGAGTGGGGGCTGAAGCGCGGCTGCGCGGTCGCGTACACCGACAAGGGCACCGGCAACGGCGCGCAGGAGCTTTCGACCAACCTCGTCACCCTGATCGACGGCACGCTCGCGAATACCAGCATTGCCGGGAGGAAGGCGATCTTCATCGCGAACGTGGATCCATCGTCGCTATCGTCGTTCAATTCGACCTTCCCGAACCGCTACGCGTACAAGCACGCGCATTCGCAGCAAAATCCCGAGAAAGACTGGGGCAAGTACACGCTGCAGGCGATCCAGTTCGCGTACTGGGCGCTCAACGACATGTTCGGCCCGGTCAGCGGCTCGACGCATCAGGTGCGCTACAACAAGGGAGACATCACGACGATCGCGGCATCGATCAGCAACGGCGGCGGCGCGTCGCTGATGGCAGCGGAGCAGGACGTCGATGGCTGGATCACAGCGGTGGTCGTCGGCGAGCCGCAGATCAATCTGAACCTGCCTCCACAGGTTTCGGTGCGGCAGGGCGGCGTGCCGGTCAGCTCGTTCGGGCGGCCGCTGGCGGATTACACGACGCTCGCCAACCTGTTGCAGCCGTGCGCCGCGCTCGCACCCGCCGCAGCCGGTTCGCCTTATCTATCGACGCTTCTGCCCGCGGCCACCAACTCGATCCGCACGGCGCGCTGCGCGACGCTCGCGTCCGGCGGCCTCGTCTCGGGCGGCAACACGGCCGCTCAAGCCACGGACGCGCTGAACCAGTTGCATCAGGCAGGCTGGCTGACGGATTCAGACGCGCTTCAGGCGCCCATGTGGGATTCGCAGGCGACGCCGGGTATCGCCGTCACATATGGCGACGCGTACATGCAGGCGAGCGTGCTCGACAACCTGTGCAACTTCAGCTTCGGCACGACCAATGCGGCGACGGGCGCGGCGGGCGTGACGCCGATCGTCTCGCCGATGCCGACCCTCTTCGGCAACGCCAACGGCATTCCGCCGACGAACGGCATCAACCTGGTCTACAACAACGGCTCGGCGGGCGCGGCGGATCACCGGCTCGCGACGCCCGACGCCAGCTATGCGGGCGCGGCCTGCCTGCGCTCGCTTTGGGCCAACAGCAACGCGACGATGGTCGCCAGCGTGAATGCGATCCGCGTGAACGCGAACCTGCGCGGCAAGCCCGCGATCATCGTGCAGGGCCGCGCGGACGCGCTCGTGCCGATCAATCACACTTCGCGTCCCTATCTCGGCGCCAATCGCGTGGCGGAAGGCAGCAAGAGCCAGCTTTCGCTTTACGAGATCACGAACGGTCAGCACTTCGACGCGTTCCTGAGCGTGGCCGGCTTCGACACGCGCTTCATTCCGGTCCACTACTACGACATTCAGGCGCTCAACCTAATGTGGAATCACCTGAAGAACAACGCGCCGCTGCCGCCTTCCCAGGTGGTGCGCACGACCGCGCGCGGCGGCACGGCGGGAAGGGCGCCCGCGCTCACGACGACGAACCTGCCGCCGATCTCCGCCGATCCGGGCGCGAATGCGATCACGGTCGCGGGCGGCATCGTCAACGTGCCGAACTAAAGCGGGGCTGCGCTATTGCGTTGCGCTGGTTCTCGGCGCCGACGCCGACGCCGCAGCCGCAGCCGACGCCGCCGCGGGTTCCGACGCGCCTGCCGCGGCCGCACCGGATGCCTGGATCGCGGTCGCGGCGGCGGGCGTCTGCACGACGATGGGCGTCGGCGTGAGCTCGGGCGAGTTCAGGATGAGCGAGGGCGCGAGCGGCTTGCTCTTCACGTCATCGGCCGCGACGGGCGCGCTACGCGGCACCGTGGTCAGATAGTGGCCCATCAGATAGAAGAAGCGGTCGTAGAACTTGCCGGCGGGCACGGTCTCGCTCGAGATCTTGACCATCGCGTCGCTGTTCGAGCGGATCGGCAGCGACAGCGAGCCGAGCACCGAAAGCCCGACGCTCGCCGATGTGTCGCTCTTCTTCAGCGCATAGCCGTCCTGCACGGCGTTCACATACGCAATGCTCTGGTTGGTCGCGTTCTCGCCGGGCGTGCAAACCACGTGGAAAGATACGACGACGTGCGTTTCGGCGCTCGGCTGGAAATTCTTGGTCGCGTCGACGGTGTCGGGCTGGCCCATCGTCGTGAGAAAGCCTTGCGACAGCAGCGCACGACGCGCGGCTTCGCAGGTTTCGTTGACGGTGGCGTCGAAGTTGTGCGCGAACGGGCTCGCGCCGGTACTGAACATCTCCTGCTGATAGCTGGGCGCGACCGCCGCGCGGCCTCCGCAGGCGGCAAGGGCGATCAATCCAAGAGAAGCGAAAACCAGGCGGAGCGACGGCGTGGGCATGAGGCGGCGGATCCAGAATTTGTGTCGACGGCAGCACAAATTGTAGTGCCGCCGGCCCGGCCGATGAAAAAGCGCAGGCCGGGAACATCGTCGAATGTGTGGCTTACAAGGGCGTGAACGTCGTCAATCGATCGTTTGGGAAGGCGCTTTCGCGCTGTCTGAACGCACGGATTACGGACGATCGCTGCTGCGGGGAACGTTGCCGGTGGCGAGATGTCTCTCTCCACTGCTCCGTCGTTGAACGACAGTCTAGCTTGCGTTGCTTAGGTGAAAACCCTTGTTCGGCCAAAACATTGTTTTCGGAACGTCATCGATCACGGCACCCGAATAACCGCATTCATTGATCAGACGTTTCGCAAGCGTTTCGGTGCCTTTGTCCTACGGGATTTCCCCGCTCGCCCCCCTCCTTGAAATTGTCAAACTCGGTCCATATAATTGGCACTCACTGCACGAGAGTGCTAACAAGATTTCCGTCCGGCGAGATCCTTCTCAAAGGACGGGTTTTCCCGCGTTTTCAGTCTCAATCAAGAGAGGAGTGTGTATGAATCTTCGTCCTTTGCACGATCGCGTCATCGTCAAGCGTCTGGACCAGGAAACCAAGACCGCATCGGGCATCGTGATTCCGGAAGCCGCGGCCGAGAAGCCGGATCAAGGCGAAGTCCTGGCCATCGGCCCGGGCAAGCGCGATGACAAGGGCGCGCAAATCGCCCTCGACGTGAAGGTCGGCGACCGGGTCCTGTTCGGCAAGTACGCTGGCCAGACCGTCAAGGTCGACGGGCAGGAACTGCTCGTCATGCGCGAAGAAGACATCATGGCCGTTCTGGTCAAGTAAGGATCCTTCCTGCACGTTTGGCTTCGTTTCAATAGCCGCAGCCTTTTGACAGGCGCGAGAAGCGAAGCCCGCAAACCGAATCGAATCAAGGAGTTTGGATAATGGCAGCTAAAGAAGTCACTTTTGGCGATTCCGCACGCGCCAAGATGGTCGAAGGTGTGAACATCCTGGCCAACGCGGTCAAGGTCACGCTGGGTCCGAAGGGCCGCAACGTCGTGCTCGAGCGCTCGTTCGGCGGCCCGACGGTCACCAAGGACGGTGTCTCGGTCGCGAAGGAAATCGAACTGAAGGACAAGCTCCAGAACATGGGCGCGCAAATGGTCAAGGAAGTCGCTTCCAAGACCAGCGACAACGCAGGTGACGGCACCACGACCGCTACCGTGCTCGCGCAATCCATCGTTCGCGAAGGCATGAAGTACGTCGCATCGGGCATGAACCCGATGGACCTGAAGCGCGGCATCGACAAGGCTGTTACGGCCGCCATCGAAGAACTGCGCAAGATCAGCAAGCCCTGCACGACGAACAAGGAAATCGCGCAAGTCGGCTCGATCTCGGCGAACAGCGACACGTCGATCGGCGAGCGCATCGCTGAAGCGATGGACAAGGTCGGCAAGGAAGGCGTCATCACCGTCGAAGACGGCAAGTCGCTCCAAGACGAACTCGACGTCGTGGAAGGCATGCAGTTCGACCGCGGCTATCTGTCGCCGTACTTCATCAACAACCCGGACAAGCAAGTCGCCGTCCTCGAAAACCCGTTCGTGCTGCTGCACGACAAGAAGGTGTCGAACATTCGCGACCTTCTCCCGGTGCTCGAGCAAGTCGCGAAGGCTGGCCGTCCGCTGCTGATCATCGCTGAAGACGTCGAAGGCGAAGCGCTCGCAACGCTGGTCGTCAACAACATCCGCGGCATCCTGAAGACTGTTGCTGTCAAGGCTCCGGGCTTCGGCGACCGTCGCAAGGCCATGCTGGAAGACATCGCGATCCTGACCGGCGGTCAAGTGGTTGCGGAAGAAACCGGCCTGACGCTCGAGAAGGCAACGCTGGCTGAACTGGGCCAGGCGAAGCGCATCGAAGTGGGCAAGGAAAACACGACGATCATCGACGGTGCTGGCGAGGCCGTGAACATCGAAGCGCGCGTGAAGCAAGTGCGCAAGCAGATCGAAGAAGCGACGTCGGACTACGACCGTGAGAAGCTGCAAGAGCGCGTGGCCAAGCTGGCCGGCGGCGTTGCAGTGATCAAGGTCGGTGCTGCGACCGAAGTCGAAATGAAGGAAAAGAAGGCACGTGTCGAAGACGCACTGCACGCAACGCGCGCAGCTGTGGAAGAAGGCATCGTGGCTGGCGGCGGCGTTGCGCTGATCCGCGCTCGCAAGGCAATCGACGGCCTGAAGGGCGCGAACGCCGACCAGGACGCTGGTATCAAGATCGTCCTGCGTGCGATGGAAGAGCCGCTGCGTCAGATCGTCACGAACGGCGGCGAAGAAGCTTCCGTCGTGGTGGCAGCTGTTGCTCAAGGTTCGGGCAACTACGGCTACAACGCGGCGACCGGCGAGTACGGCGACCTGGTTGAAGCCGGCGTCGTCGACCCGACGAAGGTCACGCGCACCGCGCTGCAAAACGCGGCATCGGTGGCAGGCCTGCTGCTGACGACCGACGCAGCCGTCGCGGAACTGCCGAAGGAAGACGCTCCGATGCCTGGCGGTATGCCCGGCGGCATGGGCGGCATGGGCATGGACATGTAACTCGGCTTCGGCCCGATTACACGGTTCATCTCAGCGCCGGCGCGCGCTTCGTTTCTCACGAAGCGAAGTTCGCGCAGTGAAAAAAAAAGCCCGCAGCGATGCGGGCTTTTTTGCGTCCATACAGTGCGCTACTTGTTCATCTCCTCGCGCAGCTTCTGCGCGGCGGCCTTGTAGTCATACGTCGGATAAAACTCAATGCGATACCCGCCCCACGCGGTGCTCTCGATCGCGCGGTTCACCTCGCGCAGGCGCTCGGCGGGCACGCGCAACGTCACCACCTGACCAATGCCCATCATCACGTACCACGACACCACTTCGATGCCCGGCGGCGGGAACTGCTTGAAGTAACCTTGCTCCTTCAATTGCTGGTTGATCTGCGGCAGCGTCTTCGATTCGTCGTGCCTGAGGAAGATCGTCAGCAGGAAAGTGCCGTCGCCGGCGGGCGTGGCGCCGGGCGGCGGCGCGGCGTTTTGCGCTTGAGCGGGCAGGGCGAAGTGGAAGAGGAACGCCGCAAACGTCACGTGAATTAGCCGCGCAATCCGTCGCATCGGGATTTCTCCTCAGGAAGAAACGCTACTTGTGATGCACCCGCAACCGCTCCATCAGATGCAGCGCGTTGGGCTGCGCGTTGCCCTCGGCGGTATTGTCGAAGACGCACCAGACCTCGGGCGTCTTTTTCGCGCGCGCGTGCAGCGTATGGGCGAGATCGTCGAGATAGGTGTAGTCGTAGGAAGACTTGTAGATCTCGGGTGAGCCATGCAGCCGCACATACACGAGCGACGCGTCCGCGCGATGCTTGATCTCGCATTCGTCGGGGATCGGGTCGGCGTCCACATAGGCGATGTGGTGCGACTTCAGCAGCGCCGCCGCGTGCGTCGTGAACCAGCCGTGCTCGCGCGCCTCGCATGCGACAGGCAGCTTCGTGCGTTCGCGCAGCGCCTTGAAAAAAGCCTCGGCGATGTCGTGATCGAACGGCAGGCTCGGCGGCAGTTGCACGAGCCAGCAGCCGAGCTTGTCGCCGAGTTGTCCGGCTGTGTGGAGAAATTCGTCGAGCAGCGCTTCGGTATCGACGAGGCGCGCGTCATGGGTGATCGCCTTCGGCAGCTTGACCGAGAAGCGGAACGACTCGGGCACGCTCACGGCCCAATGCGCGTAGGTCTGCTCGCGATGCGGCTTGTAGAAGCTGGAGTTGATTTCGACGCACGTCAGCACGCGGGAGTAGCGCTCGAGATGCGTGCCTTCGTGAGGAAAGCTCACGGAGACGGCGCTCGACAGGCCCCAGCCCGCGCAGCCGATGCGGATCGCGCCTTGCGGGCCGGGCTTGTGCAGATGGGGTAGTCGGTATGGCATGCGCTCGCGTTGCCTCCGTTATTGTTCGTTTCTTCGTGTCGCTCAGTGTCGCGCTTCTCCAGGCAGTCCCGTGGGATCGTCGGACAACGAGGAGGCTTCGCTGTCTTCGTCGGCGTCGTTCGAGCGCGCCCAGAAAAACCGGTCCGGCAGATACGCGCCCATGCCGGGCCGGAACGCGGCGCGCGCGGCCTGGAACACGTACTCCTGCGCTTCGCGTGCCGCTTCGGCCGGCTCCTGGCCGTTCGCGAGCAAGGCAGCGACAGCCGAGCCGAGCGTATCGGTCAGCCCCATGATGCGTTGCACGCCGCGCTCCCACGTATCTTGCCGCACCTGGCCTTCTTCGCTGTAGAGCGTGTTCACGTGCCGGTGCGTGCCGGTTTCCATCGCGAGCACGTACTCGCAGCCCTGCGCCAGGATGTGGGAAATCGCGGAATCGAGCGTCGGCGATTCGGCGTCGCTATCTGGCTGCGCGAGTTGCAATAACGTGGCGTGATCGGCAATCAGCATGGTCGTCTGCGGAACGAGCAAATCGGCGAGGGATTCGCGAAGCTCGTCAGCGGACAGCACGTGTTCGTCGTCGAGCGTGAAATCGGGCGCGAGGATCAGCGGCACGTCGTCGTAGTCGGAGACGACTTCGGCGATGGCGGACACGAGCTCAGCGCGAGTCGCCGCGCCGATCTTGAACGCGGAAACCGGCATGTCCTCCAGCAACATGCGCGCCTGGGTCGCGACGGTGTCCGGGTCGAGGCCGGTGACTTCGTCGCAGGTCGCGGAGTCGCGCACCGCGTAGCCGGTGAGCACGGTCACGCCATGGCAGCCCATGCTCGCGAGAGTCAGCAGATCGGCCTGCAGGCCCGAGCCGGCGGTGGGATCGGAGAGGCCGAAGGTGAGTACGATCGGTGGGGAATCGCCGGTCATGGCAAAAGCGGACATTGTGATATTGGATTGCTTAATGGACGATCGGACGACTGGCTCGAAGCGGGCTCGTCGGCGCCAGAGGCGCATGAGCGAAGGCCCGCCCGGTCATGTCTGATTATGCGGCCTAATGCGGTCCGTCTGTTCTCTTTGCGTACTTTTTTCCGGCGCGCTAGCCTTGGGCACCGGCCCGGCCGCGGACCGCCGTTTCGACCGATATCACGGTCCCCGAGAGGCGGGCGGGCTGCTTGCTAGGCATCGACACGGCAACACGGTACCATCATGGCCTAATTTCAATCGACCAATCGACGCGGCATAAGTATGGAATACAGAAGCTGGATGTGCCTGATCTGCGGCTGGATCTACGACGAGGAGGCGGGATTGCCTGAAGAGGGCATCGCGCCGGGCACCCGCTGGGAGGACGTTCCGATCAACTGGACCTGTCCCGAATGCGGAGCCCGCAAGGAAGATTTCGAGATGGTTCAGATCTGATCTTGTCGTTCTGCCGCGCCGCATGACTCGCGTCATGCGGCGCGCGTTTTTTGCGGGCCGCGTTCGCGCAGCCCGCCCGATTTCCGATTTTGCAGCGTAAAGGCGAGTTCGTTGCGGCATTGCCGGCGCCGCCCGATGTCGGCGGTTGCATTCCGCACCCGCTCGTGCCCGTTAAGGCCTACGCTAGGTGTAGAAGGAGCGGGAAATCGTCCGCTCGCGGCGAACCCCGGATGTGACGGCGTCCGGCATCCCGCCTACCGATGATGCAAATCAACCGTGTGCGCCGGCGGCGCCCGCGAACCGGCTTGTGAGCGCCTGTTATGACTTCTCGTCCCGATCTGCCCGTTCCGTTCGATGCCCTGCCCAATCCGCGCGGCGGGTCGGTGCGACTCGCCGAAATGGCGCTCACCGACGCGCTGCACGCGTTTCAGCGCCAGGGCGAAACCGGGGCTGCGTTGAAGCGCGCCATCGCCGCGCTGCATTCGGCGGGATGGCTGCCCGCGCAGCGCTTCGCCGAGGCGCTCGCGCTCGTCGCGCCGCTCGGCGAAGAGTCGGAGGGCAGCCGTGCGCGCATCGCGGAGTCGCTCGCGGTGTTCGGCGCGGCGGTCGAGCGCCACAACTTGCGCGAACTCTCGTGCTCGACGGCGCTCTTCGATCACTATCGCGGCCTGCATGCGCTGCTCGCGACGCACACGCGCGTCGCACCGGTTTCATACGACGACCTCGCGCTCGCGGGCCGCGCGATCGCGCCGGCTACGCTGCGCGGCATCGCGCCCGAGCGCCTCGCCCGCGTGCGCGCGCATTACGAGGAGACGCTGCTCAAGCTGCTGCGCGGCCCCGCCGAAGAATCCGCCGATGCCTTCGCACGCCTCGATGCCTGTCTCGACGAACTACGCGGCACCGATCCCTACGATTTCTGGCGCCTTGCCACCTCGACGGTGCGCGCGTTACGCGAGCGCGCGGCACGCAACGGCGTCGGGCTCGACCATGCCGCCGACCACATCGCCGATGCAAAGCGTCTCTACGCGCGCTTCAACCTCGTGCTGGCGGATCAGGCGCACGCGCTGTCGTATGCGCCGCGCTCGCTCGTGCGCGCGACGCTCGCGCTCCTGTGGCGCGATTTCGCGCTGTACGGCGCAACGCCCGAAGACGCCGAGCATGTCGATGTCCTGCGCGACTACGGCCTGACGGTGGCGTGGCACGTGGCCGCGACGCCGGCATCGGAGGCGGCGTGGGAAGAGGGCGCGGCGCACGCCAGCGAGGAAGCCTCGCGCGACGCGGCGACGCGCGACCTCGGCGTGCTGCGCGTGAACGCGGCCGCTTACGAGGACTTCCTGCAGAGCGCGGAAACGTCGATCGACGTGCTCGTCGAGCGCGGCACCCAGGCGAGCGAAACCGGCACGGTCGATGAGGCGGCGGCGCTCTCGGCGGCGAACGCGTCGCACCGGCTGGGCACGGCGGCTTGCGCGCTGGGCCTCGGGCATGTCGCGCTGCTCGCCGACACGCTCGGTCTCGCGTGGCGGCGCGTCGCCCATCATGGCGAAACGCACGCCGATGGCGCCGAAGGCGCGACGCGCGGACTCGACCCCACCGTGCCCGAGCGCGCGGCGCAAATGCTGCGCTCGATGCTGCATCAGGCGGCGGCCGGCATCGCGCCGTCCGAAGGGCGCGGGTCGATCGTTGCGCTCACCGCGATGATTGAGAAACCGACGCCGATCGCGCGTTAATCCTCATCGTCCTCGCGTGGCGCGACGCGTTTCGCGCCCGGCCCCCGCACGACGTCATAGCGCGCGAGCGTGCGCTTTCTCGCGGTGTCGTGATCGACGACCGGCTGCGGATAATCGGCGCCGAGCGCGATCTTCGCCGCCTTGAGCGCGTCCGGCTTCGCGAGCCACGGCGCGTGGATATCGCGATCGGTCAAGCCTGCGATCTCCGGCACGTAATGCCGGATGAACTTGCCTGCCGTATCGAATTTTCGCGACTGCGTGACCGGATTGAAGATCCGGAAGTACGGTTGTGCATCGCAACCGCTCGATGCCGCCCATTGCCAGCCGCCGTTGTTGTTCGAGAGTTCAAAGTCGTTCAGCAGCGCTTCGAAGTAAGCCTCGCCGCGCCGCCAGTCGATGCCGAGATCCTTGGTCAGAAAGCTCGCCACCACCATGCGCAGACGGTTGTGCATATAGCCCGACGCGTTGATTTGCCGCATCGCCGCATCGACGATCGGATAGCCCGTCTGGCCCCCACACCACGCGGCGAAGTTCGCATCGGCAGCATCGCCGGTTTCCCAGCCGATGCGGTCGTACTCCGGCTTGAACGCGCGATGATCGCCAGCCGCGCCCACGTGGGGAAAATGGTGCAGCACGGAGAAATAGAACTCCCGCCAGATCAGCTCGCCGAGCCAGGTTTCGGCGCCCTTGTCGCCGTGGCGCTGCGCGTCGTGCGCGGTGCGGGCGAGCGCGCGGATGGACACGGTGCCGTGCCGCAGATGCACGCCGAGATAGCTCGGGCCTTTCTGAGCAGGGAAATCGCGCGTGCGGCCGTAATCGGTCATGCGTTCGCGAAAGTCGTCGAAGAGCGTGTAGGCGCCGCTCGCGCCCGCGGGAAACGCGGGGCCGCGCGCATCGGGAAAACCGAGCGCGGCGAGCGACGGCATCGTGTGCTTCACGCCCGACGGCGGCCTGGCCAGCGCGCTCAGATGATCTTCCGATGCATACGGCTTCAGCGCATCCGGCGTGAGCGTCGCGAGCCATTTGCGCTTGTACGGCGTGAAGACGGTGTAGGGCCTGGCCGCGCCTGTCATCACATCGTCAGGATCGAAGACCGCCTGATCCTTGAACGTGAAGAATGCGATGTCGTCGCTCGCGAGCTTGTTCGCGACGGCTTCATCGCGCGCTTTCGCGTCCGGCTCGTAATCGCGATTGGCGAACACCGCGTCCGCGCCGCACTCACGCGCGAGCGAAGGAATATCCTGTAAAGGGTGGCCGTGCCGCACGATCAGCGCGCCGCCCGCGTCGCGCAACGTGCGATCCAGTTCGACGACGCTCGCGTGAATGAACGGCACTCGACGGTCTTTTTTGTCGAGCGGCGCGAGAATTCCGCGATCGAAAACGAAGGCGCACAGCACGCGGCGGCACCGTGTGAGCGCGTGATAGAGTGCAGCATTGTCTGCCGCGCGCAGATCCCGCCGAAACCAGACCAGACCCACATCAAAGTCGGCCATCTCGCAGCGCCTTTGTTAAAATTCTGAATTATGTCCAAGACTCCCGATCGCATCAATTTGACGAATCAGTTCCTGATCGCCATGCCGAACATGGCGGATCCTACGTTTTCAGGAACGGTGGTCTATCTTTGCGATCACACTGAGCGCGGCGCGTTGGGGCTCGTCATCAACCGGCCCACGGACATCGATCTCCAGTCGCTCTTCAACCGCATCGATCTGAAGCTCGAGATCGAGCCGCTCGTCCATTTGCCCGTGTATTTCGGCGGTCCCGTGCAGACCGAGCGCGGCTTCGTGCTGCACGAGGCGAACGAGGGCGAACCCTACAGCTCGTCGATGAGCGTGCCCGGCGGGCTCGCCATGACCACGTCGAAGGACGTGCTCGAAGCGGTCGCGAGCGGCAAGGGCCCGGAGCGCTTCCTGCTCACGCTCGGTCACGCCGGCTGGGGCGCGGGCCAGCTCGAAGAGGAAATCTCGAAGAACGGCTGGCTCACCGTGGAAGCCGATCCGCGCATCATCTTCGACGTGCCCGCCGAAGACCGCCTGGAGGCGGCGCTCTCGCTGCTCGGCGTGTCGCGCTCCATGTTGTCCGGCGAAGCAGGGCACGCATGAGCCGCGAAGCCACGCTGCTGGCATTCGATTACGGCGAAAAGCGCATCGGTGTCGCCGTCGGCAATACGCTCACGAAAAACGCGCGTGCGCTCGTCACGCTGGAAAACCGCAATCGCGAATATCGCTTCGTCGAAGTGGGCAAGCTGCTCGACGCGTGGAAGCCGGACGCAATCGTCGTCGGCATGCCGATGCATCCCGACGGCACGCCGCATGAGATGAGCGCGCTCGCGAAGCGCTTCGGCAATCAGGTGAACGGCCGTTTCAACGTGCCCGTGCAGTGGGTGGACGAGCGCTATTCGTCCGTCGATGCCAAAGCCGACCTGCGCGAGCGCGGCGCGCGCACCAACGCGCGCGGCCGCTTCGACGAAATCGACGCCGAAGCCGCCCGCGTCATCCTTCAACAATATCTCGACGGACTTGCCGACGATCATGAGTTCCATTGACGCCGAAGCGCTGTACCGCGCGCTCGTCGACCAGATTCGCGCCGTGTATGGGCAATCGCTCGCCGCGCCCGACGGCGCCGTGCTCGCTGGCATCTACAGCGGCGGCGTGTGGCTCGCCGAACGGCTCGCGAAGGACTTGAACGCGCCGCACATCGGCGTGGTGAACGTGGCGCTGCATCGCGACGACTACGCGAAGAAGGGCCTGCACAGCCAGGCGCGTCCGACCGAATTGCCTTTCGACGTGAACGGCCGCCGCATCGTCCTGATCGACGACGTGCTCTCGACGGGCCGCACCGTGCGCGCGGCGATCAACGAGCTGTACGACTACGGCCGTCCGGCGTCGATCGATCTCGCGGTGCTCGCCGATCGCGGCGGGCGTGAAATGCCGATCGGCGCGCGCTTCACCGGCGGCACGGTCGATGTGCCCGCGAACGAAAACCTCGTGCTCAGGCAGCGCGAAGACGGCGCGTTCGAATTCATGACCGAAGCGCGCTGACCGGCGCTCGCAGCCTCTTTCCAAGTAACACCCGGGATCACCATGAATACCGCCACTCAGGGCGCAACCGAGACGGGCGCGCCCACGCAAGACAAATTCCGGTACGGCTTTCTCAAGGGCAACCCGCAACTCACGAAGAACGGCGAGTTGAAGCACCTGTTGAGCATCGAAGGATTGCCGCGCTCCATCGTCACGCACATTCTCGATACCGCCGAGCAGTTCGTGAGCGTCACCGATCGCGAGGTGAAGAAGGTGCCGCTCCTGCGCGGCAAGTCGGTGTTCAACCTCTTCTTCGAAAACTCGACGCGCACGCGCACCACGTTCGAAATCGCGGCGAAGCGGCTCTCGGCGGACGTGCTGAACCTGAACATCAACGCGTCGTCGACGAGCAAGGGCGAATCGCTGCTCGACACGATCAACAATCTCTCCGCGATGCACGCCGACATGTTCGTCGTGCGTCACGCATCGAGCGGCGCGCCGTACCTGATCGCCGAACACTGCGCGCCGCACGTGCACGTGATCAATGCGGGCGACGGCCGTCACGCGCATCCGACGCAGGGCTTGCTCGACATGTACACGATCCGCCATTACAAGCGCGACTTCACGAAGCTGCGCGTGGCGATCGTCGGCGACATCCTGCATTCGCGCGTCGCGCGCTCGGACATTCACGCGCTGACCACCCTCGGCGTGCCCGAAGTGCGCGCGATCGGACCGCGCACGCTCCTGCCCGGCAATCTCGACCAGATGGGCGTGCACGTCTATCACAATCTCGACGAAGGCCTGAAGGGCGTCGACGTGATCATCATGCTGCGCCTGCAGAACGAGCGCATGAGCGGCGCGCTGCTGCCGTCCGCGCAGGAGTATTTCAAGAGCTGGGGCCTGACGCCCGAGCGTCTCGCGCTCGCCGCGCCCGATGCCATCGTGATGCATCCGGGCCCGATGAACCGCGGCGTCGAAATCGACTCGCAAGTGGCCGACGGCCCGCAGTCGGTGATCCTGAATCAGGTGACCTTCGGCATCGCCGTGCGCATGGCGGTGATGGGCATCGTGGCCGGCAACAGTGATTAAGAAATCGATATGAAGATCCAGATTCAAAACGGCACGATCATCGATCCGGCCGCGGGCACCGAAGAGCGCAAGGACGTATTCATCGCGGCGGGCAGGATCGTCGGCCTGGGCCAGGCGCCCGCCGATTTCCACGCCGCGAAAGTCATCGACGCGTCCGGGCTGCACATCGCGCCGGGTTTCGTCGATCTGTCCGCGCGCCTGCGCGAGCCGGGATTCGAGCACAAGGCGACGCTCGAATCCGAAATGGCCGCCGCGATGGCGGGTGGCGTGACGAGCCTCGTGTGCCCGCCCGACACCGATCCGACGCTCGACGAGCCCGGTCTCGTCGAGATGCTCAAGTTCCGTGCGCAGAAGCTGCATCTCGCGCATGTGTATCCGCTCGGCGCGCTGACCGTCGGCCTGAAGGGCGAGACCATCACCGAGATGGTGGAGCTGACCGAAGCAGGCTGCGTCGGCTTCTCGCAAGCCGATAACCCGATCGTCGATACACGCACGCTGCAGCGCGCGCTGCAATACGCGACGACTTACGGCTACACCGTGTGGCTGCGTCCGCAAGACGCGTACATGTCGAAGGGCGGCGTGGCCGCGAGCGGCGCGGTGGCGTCGCGGCTCGGGTTGTCGGGCGTGCCGGCGGCGGCGGAGACTATCGCGCTGCATACGATCTTCGAACTGATGCGCGTGACGGGCGCGCGCGTGCATCTGTCGCATCTGTCGTCGGCGGCGGGTGTCGGTCTCGTGCGCGCGGCGAAGGCGGAAGGGCTCGCCGTGTCGTGCGACGTGACGATCAACCACGTGCATCTGACGGACATCGACATCGGTTATTTCGATGCGCAATTCCGCCTCGATCCGCCGTTGCGTCAGCAACGCGACCGCGAAGCGATTCGTGCCGGCCTCGCGGACGGCACCATCGACGCGATCTGCTCCGATCACACGCCGCTCGACGACGACGAGAAACTCCTGCCCTTCGCCGAGGCGACGCCCGGCGCAACGGGTCTCGAACTGCTGTTGTCGCTCACGGTGAAGTGGGCGCACGAGGCGAACGTGCCGCTCGCGAAGGCGCTCGCGCGCATCACGTCCGCGCCCGCCGACGTGCTGAAGCTGCCCGCGGGCCGCATCGCGACGGGCGCGATCGCCGATCTGTGCGTTTTCGATGCGGCAGGCGCATGGCGCGTCGATCCGCAGAAGCTGAAGAGCCAGGGCCGCAACACGCCGTTCCTCGGCTACGAGCTGCCGGCGCGCGTGCGTGCGACCGTCGTCGGCGGTCACGTCGCTTACGAGAGCCGCTGAACATGGGCGTCACGCTGCGCAAGCTGCGGCTTCTCGTCCACTTGCTGTACGGCATGTGGATCGTCGCGATGCGCTTTCCGCGCGCGTCCGCGAGCGAGCGCAGCGAGTTGAACCGCGTGTGGTCGCTCGAGATGCTGCGGCTGTCCGGCATGAAGCTCGTCGTTCACAACGACGAAGCGCGGCTCGATGCTGGCGTGCTCGTCGTGGGCAATCACATCTCGTGGATCGATATCTACGTGATCAATGCGTGGCGTCCGACGCCATTCGTGTCGAAGGCCGAAATTCGCAAGTGGCCGGTCGTCGGCTGGCTCGCGCATCAGCTCGACACGGTGTTCGTTCAGCGCGAGAAGCGCAGCGACGCGAAGCGCATCATGCACGAGCTGGCCGAGCGGCTGCTCGCCGGCGAAATGATGTGCGTGTTCCCCGAAGGCACCACGACCGATGGCCGGTCGCTGCTGCCGTTTCACGCGAACCTGTTTCAGGCGGCGGTCTCGGCGTCGTGCCCGGTGCAGCCGATCTGCCTCATGTACGAGGATGCGCAGGGTAGGCAGTCGACCGCGCCCGCGTATATCGGCGATATGTCGCTCAACGATTCGCTCGATGCGCTCTTGCGCGCGGGAAAGGTCACCGCGCATCTCTACGTGTGCGATCCGCTCGCGCCGGGCGCAGACCGGCGGCTGCTCGCGAGCGAGGCGCAAGCGTCGGTGAGCGCGGCGCTGGACCGGATGCGCGGCGCACCGGCCGTGCTCAGCGATGCGCTGGCCGTCGAAGCTGTCATTACGTCTTCATCCGGCTGCGGGGAAAACCACGGCCTTCAGACGGGCGAAGGATAGCGCGCCGCGCGCAGCACGGGGTTCATCCACGTCTCCCTTCGGTAAGCCTAACCTTGTGTATCCGTAGCCGTCGCTACGTTGAATCAACCGGCAATGGCGATGGACAACGCCTTGCACCACATTCCCAGCCTGTTGAATGTTGAAGCTGCCGGCGGCGCGTACCGCCACTCGGCCGACATGAGTACCGGCCTTCTTACCGGCGGGCACTTCGGCACGCACGAGGTCTCCGGTTTGGAAGCCGTGTAAACGCTTTTTTCGCGTCAGATATCCGCGCGGAAAGCCAAATCGGTCAAGTCGTGTGCGTTGGTAACTGCCGCGGCCGGTACAGCTGACTGACAGGGTCGGCTTTTCCCAGTCTGTCACGGCAGACAGTGCGCCCACACAGGCGGCGTCGAGGGCATGTGTTTTCGGTACACCGAGCGCCATCCGGTTGAATTTGGTGCGCCCGCCTGAGGCAAGCTCCACGGGCAGATCGGTCGCTTTCAGCGCGTTGGTCAACGCCCAGCGGGTGGCGTTCACCGCTGCTGCATCCTTCAGCGGACGCTTTGCTTGAGCCAAAATGCCCGCCAGCCGCGTTGGCCGCTTTTCCAGAAACACATCGACAGGCAGCGCACCCTTTGCTCGGTTGCAGGGCTCGCAGGCCAGCGCAAGATTGGACACACGATGGGTGCCGCCACGCGCCCGAGCCACGATGTGCTCTATCTGCAACGGCGTGTCTTTCACGTCGCAGTAGGCACAACGCCGACCCCACTTCTCCAGTAGGTATTCGCGGATTTCGTAGCCCGCCAGCGTGCCCTGCTGATATCCAACGCCCCTGACTTCCGGGTTTTCGATCAGTTGCGTATCGAAGCGCACTAGCTCGCTGGAGAGCGCCGTTACAGGTGCCCAGCGCCTAATACGTCGTACCCACGTCATCGCGGTATCGACCCGGTGCTGCAACGAGGGTGCAAGCCAGTCCGAAGACCGGGTGCGGTTCAAGAAGCGCGGTGCACGGTAGCGCAGGTTGCCGCGTCGCCGGCGACGCATGGCTCCGCGCGCAGTCAGCGCCTCACTGATTTGCCGACCGCGGTGAACCAGTTCAAAAAGGCTAAGCACGGCCGCGCCGCGGCCAAGCTCGCCGCTTGCCGTGTCGAGCGCTTCAGTGTCGCGCACGATGGCGAGCCCGCTGGTCTTACTGCCGGGGTCGATCTTGAGGCGCAACGGCTGAAGCTGGCTGGAGGCGGCGTCGCGGTCCGTGAGCCGGATCACAAACGGCACCACGCGATGCACACGTGCGCGACCCAGGGCGAGCAACAGCCTCGCGCGTTTCTCACTGCAAGGCATCAACGCCCGGCCTTTTCGGTCCAGTACAAAAACAGCCACAACGACTCCAATAGTTATTGCTGCCGGAATCCGCCCATCGCGGTTGCCCTTACGGGCCTTGTAACGCATACCTTCCGGTATGGCTCCCCTCGACCATGTTGTGCAGCAGGCGAAGCCTTCGCTTCCGTCGCAGCCCGTTTCGTGCCTACCCGGGGCTTGTCTGCTGCTGCGACTTCCAGAGCGTCGAACTGAGGAAGCATTCAACGGTGGGTCTGCTGTCTCTGCACAACGTAGCGCCTTCCAGCGCTAGGTCTGGTCAACCTCGAGCTTGTGGGCTTCGACAAGCTCCGGCCTCTAAGTGCCGGGGTGATTGACCGAGCAACTCACCTGCGTGACCACACGTTGCGCGGGATCGGCCGTCATGCGCACGGCCGACAGCTTGTTGCCCCACACGCAGCCTGAATCGAGGCACAGCACGTCGTCGCGGATCATCAGGCCGAGCGCAGCCCAGTGACCGAACACGATCGTGACGTTCTGGGTGCGGCGCCCCGGCACGTCGAACCACGGCATATAGCCGGGCGGGGCGGCCTTGGGGCCGCCGTTGTTGGCGAACTCCATCGCGCCTTCGGACGTGCAGAAGCGGATGCGCGTCAACGCGTTGTAGATCACGCGCAGGCGATCGATGCCCGTGAGCGTGTCTTCCCATCGATGCGGCTCGTTGCCATACAGATCCGCCAGCGTTTCCTTCCAGTTCGGCGCGCGCAACGCCTGCTCGAGTTCGTGCGCGAGCTCCATCGTCATCGTGGCGTCCCATTGCGGGAGCACGCCCGCGTGGACCATCAGCACGTTGTTCTCGAAATGTGCGACCGGTTTGTGCCGCACCCATTCGATGAGATCGGCGGCGTCGGGCGCGTCGAGGATTTCATCGAGCGTGTCGCCTTTCTTCGGCTTGCGCAGACCAGCCGCGACTGAAAGCAGATTGAGATCGTGATTGCCGAGCACGACTGTCGCGCGCGAGCCGAGCGCGATCACTTCGCGAAGCGTCTGTAGCGACTTTGGCCCGCGGTTGATCAGATCGCCCGCGAACCAGAGCGGCGTGCCGGGCTCGGGCGCGGCTTTTTTCAGAAGCCGATGGAACGGGTCGCAGCAACCTTGGAGGTCGCCGAACACGAGTGGCGCGAGGGATGCGTCGATGCAGGAAGTCAGTGCGTCGGTCATCGAAAGTGATCAGTGTTGAGAAGCCGCGAAATCCGGCTCCGACATAGAATATCCGGGCATTATGAAACAGGCGGTGAGTTACTGTCTGCTCAATACAAAATGTTGAATATCGGCCAGCAGTTACACATTGCAACGCAGTTCAACCATAAATCGCCAGCTGTATCAAGTTGTTATGTGTGTAGTTTTTGCATGGCCTTGCCTTATAATTAACAGTTGGCCGGGCCACGGACATTGTGGATAGCTTCGGTCAGGGTTTCCGGCCGGCTTTCAGAAAAAGCACGGTCGCGCAAATTTTTCTCGGTTCAATACGCGTTCGGGGCGGCAATCTGCCTGAAGGCAACACAGAGGGCTATTCATGATTCTCGTGACGGGCGGCGCCGGTTTTATCGGCGCCAATTTTGTTCTGGATTGGCTCAAAGGCTCGGATGAACCCGTTCTTAACGTCGACAAGCTGACGTACGCGGGCAATTTGGGAACGCTCAAGTCGCTCAAGGACGACGTCCGCCACGTGTTCGAGCGCGCCGACATTTGCGATCGCGAAGCCATCGATGCGCTGCTCGCAAAACGCAAGCCGCGCGCCATCCTGCACTTTGCCGCCGAGAGCCACGTCGATCGTTCGATCCACGGCCCGGCCGATTTCGTGCAGACGAACGTGGTCGGCACCTTCACGCTGCTCGAAGCCGCGCGCATGTACTGGAGCAAGTTGCCCGAAGACGAGAAGCAGGCGTTCCGCTTCCTGCACGTGTCCACGGACGAAGTGTTCGGCTCGCTCTCCGCCACCGACCCGCAATTCTCGGAAACCACGCCCTACGCACCGAACAGCCCGTACTCGGCGACCAAGGCCGGCTCTGATCATCTCGTGCGCGCGTATCACCATACGTACGGCCTGCCGGTCTTGACCACCAACTGCTCGAACAACTACGGGCCGTACCAGTTCCCCGAAAAGCTGATTCCGCTGATGATCGCGAACGCGCTCGCGGGCAAGCCGTTGCCCGTCTATGGCGACGGCCAGAACGTGCGCGACTGGCTGTACGTGGGCGACCATTGCTCCGCGATCCGCGAAGTGCTCGCGCGCGGTACGCCTGGCGAGACATACAACGTCGGTGGCTGGAACGAGAAGAAGAACCTCGAAGTCGTGCACGCGCTGTGCGACCTCCTGGACCGCGCGAAGCCGAAGTCGAGCGGCTCCTATCGCGACCAGATCACTTACGTGAAGGACCGTCCGGGCCACGATCGCCGCTATGCGATCGACGCGCGCAAACTCGAGCGCGAGCTCGACTGGAAGCCCGCCGAAACGTTCGAGACCGGTCTCGCGAAGACGGTTCAGTGGTATCTGGACAATCAGGCGTGGGCCGACGAAGTCGCTTCCGGTGAGTACCGGAAGTGGGTTGAGACGAACTACGCGCAGCGCGCGTAAGGGGGCTGACGATGGCGCGCAAAGGCATCATTCTTGCCGGCGGCTCTGGCACGCGGCTATATCCGATCACGCATGCGGTGTCGAAGCAGCTTCTGCCGGTCTACGACAAGCCGATGATCTACTACCCGCTGTCGACGCTGATGATCGCGGGCATTCGTGACGTGCTCGTCATTTCGACACCGCAGGACACGCCGCGTTTCGAGTCGATGCTCGGTGACGGCAGCCAGTGGGGCATGAATATCCAGTACGCGGTGCAGCCGTCTCCGGACGGGCTCGCGCAGGCGTTCATCATCGGGCGCGAGTTCGTCGGCAACGATCCCTCGGCGCTGATTCTCGGCGACAACATCTTCTACGGCCACGATCTGGCGAAGCAACTGGAAGGGGCCAACACCCGCACCGATGGCGCGACCGTGTTCGCCTATCACGTTCACGATCCCGAGCGCTATGGCGTGGTCGAGTTCGACCAGCAGTTCCGCGCGTTGTCGATCGAAGAGAAGCCCGCGAAGCCTCGTTCGAACTACGCCGTCACGGGTCTCTATTTCTACGACAACCAGGTGTGCGACATCGCTGCGGACATCAAGCCGTCGGCGCGAGGCGAGCTCGAAATCACCGATGTCAACTCGCGCTACCTCGAGAGCAAGAAGCTCGACGTCGAAATCATGGGACGCGGCTATGCGTGGCTCGACACCGGCACGCACGATTCGCTGATCGAGGCGGCCACGTTCATCGCGACGCTGCAGAAGCGTCAGGGTCTCGTGGTGGCGTGTCCCGAGGAAATCGCGTATCGCAAGCAGTGGATCGGCGAGGAACAACTGCTTGCGCTCGCGAAGCCCTTGTCGAAGAACGCATACGGTCAATATCTGCTCAATCTTCCGAAGGACCAAGTCGCATGGCCATCCAAGTAACCGCTACCGCGCTGCCGGAAGTCAAGATCATCGAGCCGAAGACGTTCGGCGATGCGCGCGGCTTCTTCTACGAAAGCTTCAACGCGCGTGAGTTCGCCGAACATGTGGAAGCGGGCGTCGAGTTCGTCCAGGACAATCACTCGCGTTCCGCGAAGGGCGTGCTGCGCGGGCTGCATTATCAGATCCAGCATGCGCAGGGCAAGCTCGTGCGCGTCGTGGAAGGCGAAGTGTTCGATGTCGCCGTCGATATCCGCAAGAGCTCGCCGAACTTCGGCAAGTGGGTCGGCGTGAATCTGTCCGCCGACAACAACCGACAATTGTGGGTGCCGCCGGGCTTCGCGCACGGCTTCGTCGTTTTGTCGGAGCGCGCGCAGTTTCTCTACAAGACGACCGACTACTGGTATCAGGCCCACGAACGCAGCATCGTCTGGAACGATCCGGAAATCGGCATCGAATGGCCGATCGATTTCCCGCCGATGCTCGCGGCGAAGGACGCGGCGGGCAAGCGCCTCGCGGACGCGGAGGCGTTTGCATGAGCGCCGCGCAGGAGAGAACGATCCTCGTCACGGGCGTGAACGGTCAGGTCGGCTTCGAGTTGGCTCGCACGCTTCAGGGGCTCGGCCGCATCGTTGCGCTCGACCGCAAGCAATTCGATCTGGCCGACCTCGATCAGATCCGCACCGTAATCCGCGACGTGAAACCCGCGCTGATCGTGAATCCCGCGGCGTACACGGCGGTCGATCAGGCGGAACAGGATACCGACGCGGCCATGCGCGTGAATGGCGAAGCGCCTGGCGTCATTGCCGAAGAGGCGCGCAAGCTGAACGCCGCGTTCCTGCATTTCTCGACGGACTACGTGTTCGACGGCACGAAAGCGGATGCCTACGTGGAAACCGACGCGACCAATCCGCAGAACGTCTATGGCTCCAGCAAGCTCGCGGGCGAAGAGGCGATTGCGCAGGTCGGCGGCGCATCGCTCGTTTTGCGGACGAGCTGGGTCTACGGGCTGCGCGGCAAGAACTTCCTTCTGACGATGCTGCGTCTCGCGGCCGACAAGCCCGCGCTGCGCATCGTCGGCGATCAGCACGGAGCACCGACGTGGAGCAAGTCGATCGCGGCGCTCGTTGCGCATATCGCGGCGCAAGGCGCGGCCGGGGGCGCCGACTGGTGGAGCGCCAAGGCGGGTGTGTATCACCTGTGCGCGGGCGGATCGACGACGTGGGCCGAGTTCGCACGGAGCATCTTCGATCTGGCCGCGCTCGACAAGAAGCCGGCCGTCGAGCCGATTCCCGCGAGCGAATATCCGACGCCCGCCAAGCGGCCCGCCAACTCGTGCATGTCGTGCGGCAAGCTCGAAGCGGCATTCGGCGTGCAGGTTCCGCAGTGGGACGACGCGTTGCGGCTTTGCCTCGCGGAGCGTTGATGGCGCGAGGCTGACGTTCGCACGGCTCACGGACCGTTCCGGGCGCACGGCTTACTGGTACTTGCCGGTTACGCCGCGCAGTCCGTCGCGAATGCCGCGCGACATCATGACGAAGTCCTCAGCGCGGCGTTTGGACATCGTGCTGAAGATCAGGAACTTGATGCCCAGACGCGTCATTTCGCTGATCTTCCAGGCGAGCGAGATGTAGGGCCGGCGGCACAGCAGCACGGCGTTCCGATAGTAGTAGTAACGGCGCACCGGCTTGTGCACGGCGAGACGAAGGCCCGCCACGTCCAGCGCTTCCTCGCCGATGCGGTGCTCCATGCGCACATCGAACGCGCCATAGCTCTGGAAGCCGGCCGCTTGCGCGCGCAGTCCCCATTCGATATCGACGTAATCGATGAAGAGCGACTCGTCCATGTTGCCGATCTTCTTGAGCGCGTCGAGCGACAGGAGCGCACCGGACGAGATCAGATAATCCGCGGTCGTCCAGGTGCCGTTGCCCGGATCGCGTTTGCGCCGTGGAATGCCGAACTTGAACTCGATGAACGGTAGAAAGATACCGCGATTGTGCTCGAAGAAATACGGGCCGATCTGCGCGACGGGGCCACGCTGAGAGAGGCGGTCGTGATGCTGTTCGAGCGCTTCGATCATCCGCTCGGACGGCGCGCTGTCCTGGTCGAAGATGGCGCAGAAGTCGAGACCGCTTTCGGCTTCGGCGGCGATCAGCCCGCGGTTCAGCGCGGCCGCGATGCCTTCGTTGCTCGTCATGCGGATGACGCGGCAATCAGTGGAAGGAAGCTGATGTTGCCAATGCTCGATATTCGTCGACGCATTATCGACGACGTAAATCGTTCGTACCTGCGGGGAAAGCGATCGAATCAGTCGGGCCAGCGGTTCGGGCTCGGGCTCATATGTGACAATGACGGCGGCAGTGCGGCGAGACAAGTGATGAGGTCCGAGTGAATAATTCAGCTTAAGGGTAATCGAATAGACAGTCGCCGGTCAATGAAAGGGATTCGGGCCCCCGAGCGCGAACATCTGGAATATTCATGACAAGCCATAAATATCGGGTCCTGCTACTTGACACCAAGTTTCGCAACCCCAATCACTATATTTGCATTGCACTGCGCGAGGCGCTCGCGCGTTCCGGCGAAGTCGAATTCGTCATCAAGGCGGATGCGCTCGATGCAATCGAACTCGCTTATCGCAATCAATGCGATCTCTTCATCGCATTCGATGGAGAAGAACTCGATACCGTTCTGTGCGCCCGGCTCACGCACGCGTGCGGACGCTCGATTCTCTGGGTGACGGAAGATCCTTACGAGATCTCGGTCAACAAGCGCAACGCGGAAATCTTCGATCTCGTTTTCACCAACGATTCGTCGAGCGTCGCGGAATACGGCGCGAAAGGCCGCCATCTTCCGCTCGCGGGCGCGGTGGAG
This sequence comes from Caballeronia sp. 11_S32, assembly GCF_056930355.1. Classification (NCBI taxonomy): domain Bacteria; kingdom Pseudomonadati; phylum Pseudomonadota; class Betaproteobacteria; order Burkholderiales; family Burkholderiaceae; genus Caballeronia; species Caballeronia sp. 11_S32. The sequence continues at coordinate 2,837,780 of NZ_JBXOWH010000003.1, read as the reverse complement.
TTTCACGACATCCCCGTGCTTCCCGCCGACAAACCGTTGCGCTACGAACTGTTCTTCGCGGGCACGGCATGGCCGAACCGCACGGCCTTCGTGCGCTCCATTCTCGGCGACATGCCCGCCGACTGGCGCTTCAAGCTCGCGCTGCCGGTGAACGAGCATTTACCGCCGCGCAAGGTCGATCTGCCCGAGAGCCTCATCACGTGGCGCACATCGCCGCCGGATTTTGGACGCTTCGTCAATCGCTCGGCCATCACCATCCTGCTGCCTCGCGTGTTCTCGGCGTCGGGCAACAAGGAGTTCGCGGAAACGCCGCCGCCGCGCCTGTTCGAAGCGGCGCTCGCGGGCGGCGTGCAACTGGTGCAGGAATCGCTCGCGGAGGTCGCGCTGGCGTTCGAGCCCGGTCGCGAGATCGTGCTGTTCTCCGACGCGCAGGACTTCATTCGTAAGGCGTCGGATGTCATCAACGATCGCGGATATCGCAACGAGATCGCGACGGCGGCGCGTGAGCGTGCATTGCGCGACCACACCTATGACCGACGTGTGGCGACGATGCTCCACGAAGCCGCCAGCCTTTCCGCGCGGCCGCTCGTTGGCGATACGTCCGCGTTCACCGCTCAGACGAAGCCCGCGCGCAAGACGCTTCTTTTCGTCAGTCATAACTACGTGGCGCGGGGCGATTTCGGCGGCGTCGAGATTTATCTGGACCGCTTGCGCGCGCAACTGGGCGACGAGTTCGACATACTGTTCTTCGTTCGCGGCAATGCGGGCGAGCACTGGGATGCGCTGCTGCTCGATCAGAACTATGCGCTGCTGAAGCGCTATACGTTCAAGGAGCCTTACGCGGTGCAAATGCTGTCGTCGCCGGAGAGGGAAAAGGCGTTTCGCGCGATGCTGATCGAACGCAAAGTCGACTTCGTTCACTTCCAGCATTTCATCGGGCACCCGCCCTCGCTCGTGCATATCGCGCGTTCGCTCGGCATTCCGACCGCGATGACGATTCACGACTATTTGCCCGTCTGCAACGAATATCAGTTGATCTCGTTCAAGGGCGAATTCTGCGGCGCACCAGATGTGTCGCTCGCGCAATGCGATCTGTGCCTGTGGAAAAAACGCCAGATTCTGCCCGGCTCGCAGGCGGCGCGCCGCGCGTTCTGGAACGGCGTGCTGGAGGCGGCGGATCTGATCTTCTTCAACACCGAAGGCGTGCGCAATCTGGTCCATGCGATCTATCCGGCGGTGCGTCAGCATGGCGGCGTCCATGTGCTGCCCGTGCCGATCCTCGACGACGACACGGTCAACGCACCTTCACCACGAACGCCGAAGCAGCCGAATCAGCCGCTCAAAGTCGCGCTGCTCGGCAATGTGACGGTCGGCAAGGGCGGCGATCTCTTCGCGCCCGCCGCGGCCGCACTGGCGACCGCGCCCGTCGAATTTCACGTGTTCGGCCGACTGGACGACGAATACGCCTACCTCGCCGAAAAGGCCGCATTCCCCAACGTCTTCGTGCACGGCACGTATTCCGCGGACCAGCTTCCCGCCGAACTGCTCGATTGCGACGTATCGGTGCATGTGTCGATCTGGCCGGAAACATACTGTCTGACCTTGTCGGAGGCGTGGCAAAACGGCATCGTGCCGATCGTCTCGGATATCGGCGCGCTCGGCGAACGGGTCAGGAATCGCGTCAACGGCCTGAAGATCCGCGTCGGCGCGGAAGGCGATCTCATCAACGCGATCCGGCTGCTCGCCGAAGATCGCACGCTGCTCGCGAGCCTGAAGGCGAACATCGACGCGCAGCAGCCCGGCGTGCTTTACCCGACGCTCACGCCGCATGTCGTCGCATTGAAAGAGCAGTACCGGCAGCTGTTCCGCGATCTATCGCATGCCGACGGGCCTGCCGCCGAACCGCGCGCGGTGGGCATCGCCGAGCTCGGCATCGTGCTGCAATCGACCTCGTGGTTCCAAGGCGGCGCCGCCCCGCGACTGCCCGCGACGCAGGCGTCTTCCTCGACGTCATCGTTGCAGTCAATTGCGGCGGCCGTCGTGCCCAGCCAGATCATGAACGAGCTGCGGCGCTCGAAGCTGCGCAATGTCCAGGCCTATTACGCGGCGCATGGCTTCAAGAACACGGCGAAGCTGCTGGCAAAACATGCAAAAAGGATCTTATGGACACGATAGAACGTGTGCTGGTATGCAGTGCATCGCCCGATTCGATCAACAACAACGCGCAGTTGCGCGGCTACGTCGCCGAAGGGTTCAGTGAGCTGATGAGCGCGGCGGCCGTTCGCGTCACGTCGCTGGAAGCCGCCGAATTCTGCGCGGAAGAGTTCGCGCCGCAACTCGTGCTCGTATTTGGATCGTGCATGCCCGCGGTGAGCGTCTATCACGGTCTGAAGAACTATTGCCTGCGCACGGGCGCGTGCCTCGCGTTCTGGCTGCACGACGATCCTTACGAGTTCGACTTCAACTACAAGATCCTGCACGTCGCGGACGTGATCTTTTCGAACGACCGCTGGGCTGTCACCCACTATCAGCATCCGCGCGTTCATCATGTGCCATTGGGCGCGAGCAGGCGGGATCACTATCGCGCGCCGCGTCCGTCGAAGGATCGCGATGTGTTCTTCTGCGGCGTGGGCTTTCCGAACCGCGTCGGATTGCTGCGCGACTGCGCGCCGGCCTTGTCCGGGGTGAACGTCGAAGTGCTCGGCGCCGAATGGCCGGCGGAGATCAGGTTCGCGCGCAATGAGCGCGTCGAGAACCGCCTGTTGCCCGACTACTACGCGAGCTCGCTTCTGACGCTCAACATCGGACGCCGCTTCGATCTGGCCAATGCGCGTTTCAATCTCGATGCGCCGACGCCCGGGCCGCGCACCTTCGAAGCCGCGATGGCGGGAACGGTTCAGTGCATGTTCGTCGAAGGTCTGGAAATCTACGACTACTTCGATCCCGACGCCGGTGAGATCTTGCTCTTCGATTCGCCTGCGGAATTGCGCCGGCATGTCGACATGCTGCGCGACGATCCCGCCAGGGCAGTCTCGATCGCGGGCGCGGCGCAGCGGCGCGCGCTCGCGGATCATACTTACGCGCGCCGTGCCGAGCGCATTCTTTCCTTGATCGCGCAGCACGCGGCGAGCTTATGAACGAGGCGGGCGCAATGCGCGCTGGGCATCGAACGATCATCGCCGTCGTCGTGACGATGAATCCGGATGCCGCCACCTTCGAAGCCTTGCTGAGCGCGACGCGAGCGCAAGTCAGCGCCATCATCGTGATCGATAACGGCTCTCGGGCCGACTCGCTGCAACAGATCGAGAGCCTGTGCGACGGGCGCGCGGCGCTGCACGCGCTGCCGGAAAACATCGGCGTCGCGGCAGCGCAGAATCGCGGTATCGAGCTGGCCCGCGCCGCGAGCGCGACGGACGTGCTGCTGCTCGATCACGACAGCGTGCCTGCCGCGCGCATGGTCGCAGAACTGAGCGCGGCGGCCGACGCGCTGACCCATTCCGGGATCGCGGTCGGGGCGGTGGGGCCCGCGATCGTCGACCGGCAGTCGGGGACGGCCGCGCCGCTGCCGCAAATCGTCGATGGCGCCGTGCGGTTCGTCCCTATGCCATCGCAGCCGACGCCATGCGAGTATCTGATCGCGTCCGGCACCTTCGTGTCGGTCGCGGCCTTCGATGCGGTGGGACCGCTGGACGAGGCGTACTTCGTGGATCAGGTCGACATCGAATGGTGTCTGCGCGCGAAACGGGCGGGCTTCGCGTTCTATTGCGTGCCGCAGGCGCGTCTGGAACATGCAATCGGCGACGAATCCGTCTCCTTCTGGTTTCTCGGGCGGCGTGAGCTCGCGGTGCACGGCCCGCGCCGCGATTACTTCTATTTTCGGAATTCCATCCGGCTGATTCGCACGGCAGGCGTACCGAAGCCGTGGAAGCGTTTCTGGGCGCGCCGGCTGATCAGGCTTTTCGTGCTGCAGATTCTGTTCGTGCCGCCAAGATGGGCGAGGGCAGGCGCGATGTGCACGGGCGCGGCGGAAGCGCTGCGCGAGTCGCACTGAACGCGGTGTGCGGCGAGCACGGATTCGGCAAGTCGGCGGTGCCTTGGCGAAAATGCATTCGGCTACAATACAAGGCTAAATTTCAGCAAGCAGGCATGGACACAACCTCAATCAACCGCTTCAAGGGGCTGCGCGATCTCGGAGACGCGCTCGCGAACCCGCATCTCTGGGCGCTGCTCGCGTGGTATGACATCCGTCAGCGGTATCGCCGCTCGATACTCGGACCGTTCTGGGTCACGCTCTCCACCGGCATCATGATCGGCACGATGGGCGTGTTGTGGTCCGTGCTCTTCAAGAACGAGGTCAAGTCGTTCCTGCCGTTCTTCGCGATCGGCAATGTGGTGTGGACCTTCTACGCCGCGCAGATCAACGAAGCGTGCACCGGCTTCACGCAGTTCGAATCGACGATCAAGCAGATTCGTTTCCCGATGGGCGTCTATCTGCTGCGCATTCTGATGCGCAACCTGATTATCCTCGCGCACAACTGCGTGATCATCGTGATCGTCCTCGCCGTGCTCGGTCCCAGTCTGACGTGGCACGCATTGTTCGCGTTGCCGGGACTGCTGCTCGGCACTGTCGCGATGCTCGGCATTTCGATGATCGTGAGCGTCTTCTGCACGCGCTTTCGCGACATGCCGATGATCATCCAGAACGCGACGATGGTGCTGTTCTACGTCACGCCCATCATCTGGCGTCCCGAGGCGCTCGGTGAAAAGCATCAATGGGTGGCGCAGTACAACCCTTTCGCGCATCTCATCGAGATCGTGCGGGCGCCGATCATCAACGGGTATTTCCCTCTGGATTCGTGGATCTGGTCGCTGGCGACCACTTTTGTACTTCTCGTGATCGGCATCGCGCTGCAAGGGCGTTTCCGTGACCGGATCGCATACTGGCTGTGAGTCTTCGATGAGTGATTCATACATTCGCGCGCAGAACGTCGTCGTCGAATTCCCGATCTACAACGCGTCGCACCGTTCGCTGCGCAAGTCGCTGATGCGCGCGACCACCGGCGGGCGCGTCGCCGCGGACGCCGCCAAGCGCGTGACCGTGCGCGCGCTCGACGACGTGTCGTTCCAATTCAAGCCGGGCGATCGCATCGGGCTCGTCGGCCACAACGGCGCGGGCAAGACCACGATGCTGCGCGTGCTGGCGGGCGTGTATCCGCCGGTGGGCGGATCGCTGGAAGTGCGCGGCCGGATCGTGTCGCTGATCGATCTTTCCCTCGGCATGGATCACGAGGCGACCGGCTACGAGAACATTTTCCTGCGCGGCATCATGATGGGCATCAAGCCCAGCGAAATCGAACGCAAGCTCGATGAAATCGCCGAATTCAGCGAACTGGGCGAGGATTTCCTCAACATGCCCGTGCGCACGTATTCGAGCGGCATGCTGCTGCGCCTGGCCTTTGCGGTATCGACATCCATTCATGCCGATATCGTGCTGATGGACGAATGGCTGTCCGTCGGCGATGCCGCGTTCAACGAGAAGGCGGCCGAGCGTCTCGACAAGGTCGTGGAGAATTCGTCGATCCTCGTGCTGGCTTCGCACTCGCCGACGCTTGTCGAGAAGATGTGCAATCGCGTACTGACCTTCCAGCACGGACGCATCGAAGAACGCTGATTCTCTCTTCGGGCCGTCGCGCCCGATTCAATCACGCAAGCGCCACGCGGCCTGCCGGATGCGCAGGTCGCGCATCCGACGCCTGGCCGGACAGCGCGCGATGAATGGCCGGTGTCTGCCGGTCCCATCCGTAAATGTTTCGCGCGTGCTCGTAAGCCGCGATGGCCATGTCCGCGTACCGCTGGCGGTCGTCCAGCAGTTCGATCGCGCGTTCGAGCTTCGCCTGCCATTCCTGCGAGCGGGAGAGCAATCCGGTCACGCCGTCGGTGATCGCGTGTCGGAACGCGTAGGTCGGGCTCGCGATCGTGACCGTGCCGGTAATGGCCGCTTCGAAGAACTTGAGCTCCGACTTGCAGTTCGTGAACAGGTTGTCCAGCAGCGGACCGATATTCAGCTCGGTGCGCGCGATGAGACGTTGCAGATTCATGTAATCCTGCAGCGGATAGCGGTCGATCCGATGCTTGTACGGCTTGAGCGCCTCGCCGGATTCGAGCACGCCCACGATCAGCAGCCTGAGCCGGCTGTCCTCGCGCAGGAGCCGCGCGAGCGCGGGCGTGGCGATTTCGAAGTCCCGCCGATGCGTCGGCGTGCCGCTGAAGTAACCGATATGAAACGGTTGCGATGACTCGAAGCCGCGCTCGCGCTTCTGCTCGAACATGCGCTCGGACACGGCCTGCTGCTCGCGATTGAGGAAGTTCGGCACTGTAAAGATATCGAGCGACGGTGCGAAGGCGCGGATGCGCTCGCCGAGAAATCCGTTCGTCACGATGGCGCCATCGCACATCTTGAGCAACGTTCCCTGACGCGCGATGGACGCGAACCAGCCGTTCAGCGCCGCTTCGTTGTTCGCGTCCTGATCGAGCGAGCTGAGGATAAGGTGAACGTAGTCGGTGTCGAAGACGAGATCGTCGACATCGAAGAGCACGCGCACGCCGCGCCGCTGCGCCCGGTCGATCAGCTCGCCGACGCTGGGCGAATAATGCGTGCGGCATAACACGAGCGTATCGACGCGGTCGACGATGCGCGCCATCTGCGGCATGTCTTCGCGAAAGAACCACGACGCGGAAACGCCGGAATCGGCATCCGCTTCGAGCGCCTGCGCCATGTTGAAGACGCGGTAACGGAAGGTCGTGCTGTCGGGCTTTTCGTAAAAGTAGGCGACGCGCCGCGGACGCTTCATCAGGGCTTCGTAGCGCCGCTCGAAGTTCAGGTCCCACGGATGCGCATAACGCAGCGGATTCTCGAACACCGAATTAAACATGGCGCGAGGCTCCCGTGGCCGACATTTCGAGACTCGCGAACGCGGACGAGAATGCCGCTTCCCAGTTTGTCGAACGCGCGGCGCTTTCGGGCGCGCGCCCGCGTTGCGCGGCTTCGCGAATCGCGGACTTCAGGCTCGCGACGGTCGAGTCGGCGCATAGCAGATTCGGTGCATAGCGTTCGAGCGATGTCTTCACGCCGTATCGATTCGACACGACCTGAACGCCGGCGCCGGCGAGATCGAGCGTCACGTAGCCGGGATGCGCCGATTCCACCAGACACAGCGCGACATCGGCACGCTGGATCACGCGCGCCAGATCGCCGCGAGCGGTAGCCGACGACGCGATGTCGTGAAGATGCGGATAGACAGAGCCGGGCAGCGCCAGCGGCGTCAGGCCCGCGCCGAAGAAATGCACGTCCCATTCCTGCGGATTCAGAATGCCGTCTTCGAGACACGCGCCGATTGCTTCGAGGCCGCGCCAGTAGAGATGACGCGGCTGATGGGGCCGTGCGTGAAAAAGGAAACGGCGCTTGCCGCCCGCATCGGGCGGCGCGTCTTTGACCGGCTCGGCGGGCGCGGCGGCGGGTTCGAACCAGGGCGTGTCGGCCGGAACGACGCCTTTGCTCACGAGGTGCGCGTGCAGCGTCTGCGAATCGACCACGAGGCGCAGTTGCGGCGTGGAAATCGTTTCGGCGCAGCGCAGTTGCTCTTCGCCGGAGGCATAGAGCGCGCACTCGTCTTCCTGAAGGATATGGATGATCCGTCGCGGCTCCAGAACCTGAATCGCGGCGTGCACATTCCACCAGTTCGTCGTGACGAAGACATCGTCCTGCCCCACGGCGACTGCCGCGCCGTCCTTCACCCACGAAAAGACGAAGTCGATGTTGCCGTCCCACGCAATTCCGTGATGCCTGAACAGCATCTCGACGATCCCGGTGTCGATGGCTTCCAGGCGCGAGACGATCCGAAGCCCGGCACTCAGGCGCTTCGCAAGCGTGACGGCGAAGGCGAGTCCGGCGCGCGGGTCGGTGGCGAGCGGGCCGCGGTCGACGCTGTCGATGACGAGCGTCACATGCCGTTCCTGTCCCGCGACATGGAAAATCCTGAGCGGCGCGATGGGTGCGAATCGCTGCGTCAGGAGCGAGTGCAGTTCCGGACCGGCCGGTTCCGGCTTCCAGCCGGTCGCCGGCGCGGGGAAGGCGGGTTCGACCGGTTCGATCGCGGGTTGCGCCGTCTTGCCATCGAGGGCGCGTATCGCGCGGCCTTCGGCACGGCCGAATTTTTCGAAATGAACGAGCGGATTGATGCCGTGCCCGGCGACATCCGGATTCTGCTTCAGATACCACTGCGCGTCGAAGAGCGGACTCGGGTCGTGCTGCTCCACCGTGCCGGCGCTCGCATAGTGATGCGCCGCGCTTTTCCCCGAGCCTGCATCGGGATGTTGCTGCACGTACCACTCGGCGTCGAAGAGCGGCGAGCTTGCGATGATCCGCGCGTTTTCTTCCAGACGCGCACGTCCGCCGAGGCCGAGGGGAAGTTGTTTTGCGATCCGCGCGCCGCGCGCGCGCAAGACCGCGCCGACATTGCGGCGTCCTCCGGGCGCATGAGCGAGCACCGAGCGCAGCGGGCGAGTGGCGCGCCAGATGGTGCTGGATTCGATGCCGCGCAAGGCTTCTTCCGCCTCGGATGCGCGCGTTTGGGCATCGTCGAGGGCGCGTTCCATTTGCGCTTCGAGGTCGGCGCGCGCGTCTTCTACGGAAAGGAGGCGCGCTCGCGCCTTGCGCAAGTCAAGTTCGAGGGTGAGGCGTTGTTGGGTTTCGCGTTCGGCGAGCCTTGTGGCGGCGTTCAATGCGCTTTCGGCTTGTTGCAGGCGCTGATGGATCTCGTCGATCCCGCTGGCTGCGTCCGAATGCTGGCGCTCCGCGTTCGCGCGCCAGCGTTCGCTTTGTTCAGCCTCCCAGCGCTCGCCGAGAACGGCGAAGCGGCTTCTGAGGTTCGCCACGCGGGCGGCGTCGAGTTCGCCAAGACCGCGCACCGAAGGCGGGATAGCGTCGCCCGTCAGAAGCACACCCAATCCGTGACCATGCAGGAACTCGAAAGCAGGGTAGGACTCGCGCAATTCCGACCAGAGACGCCATACCCCGAAGTCGGCTTTCCTTTCATTGGTGTCGTGCAGGAGAACGACGGACCGCGCGCTGAGCTTCGGTAACCACTGCTCGAAGTCGTGCCGGACGGCGTCATACGTATGGCAACCGTCGATGTGCAGCAGATCGATCGACGCATCGGGAAATTGTGTTACGGCTTCGTCGAAGGTCGTACGAAGCAGCGTCGAGAACGTGGCGAAACGGCGCTGATGGTAAGCCTGCAGGTCGTCGAATACCGGTTCGTCGTAGGTGCCCGCATGGGCGTCGCCACGCCATGTGTCGACGGCATAGCAGCGGGTGTCCAACTGCGCTTTTTCGACTGCGGCGCAGAATGCGGAGTACGAGACGCCGCTGTGGGTGCCCAATTCCACGATCGACTTCGGCCGCAGCGCTGCGACGAGCCAATGCGCGAACGGGATGTGCCCGCACCAGGCGCTCAGCGCATCGATACGATCAGCACGCCAGAAAAGCGGGTCCAGGGCGGTGTTACATAGGGCGGCAAGCTCGTCGGTATCTGGCATTGCTACATTCTGTGCGTTGGTTTGGTTCGGCATGCAGTCGAGAAGAGTTTGCATTGGAGAGTCCGGACGCATCAGTATACCGAGCAACGGCCCGTGTCTGGTGGCTCTGCGCGGCGCGCTATATGGCGGCGGCATGTGCAAAGAATTTTTATGGCGTCTGTGTCGACGGATACGATTGAGCGAGCAGCTTCGAGGAGTCGCCGATGGATCGCAGGGATTCGATTCTGAAGTACATCTCCAAATCTCAATGCGGTATCGATCGGGCCGTGGTTTAGCACAATCGCGCCGAAGCAGGACGGTTACCGATGCCTGGTTCTCGATGTATTCGACACGGCCACTTTACGCGAGCGCGCATCCAACGATCCCAATTTCGATCAGTCGCTGCTTGCGAATATCGAGGGGGGATCTGATCGGCTCGTCGACGAGCATAGGAGAACTCGTCGGCGCGCGAGGGCAGAAGAATGCCTTCGATTACATCGTCTCTTCGCACAATTTCGAGCATTTGCCTAATCCCATTCGCTTCTTGCGCGGTTGCGCGGAAGCGCTCAAGCCGGGCGGGATACTTTCGATGGCGATTCCTGATCGCCGTGCGTGCTTCGATTACCTGAGGCCGGTCACGCGGCTATCGGAATGGATTCAGGCGTTCGTCGATGAACGGGAAAGGCCGAACGCCTGCACAGAACTTCGATTTCAGAGAGGTATTTGCTCATATCAATGAGGGCGGAAAAGGAAGCTACGCCTTTTTTCGCGGCACGCCGCCTGAGTGAGTGGAACCGGATCTGGAGCTCGAACAGCTTTTCGCGGACTGGAAGCTGCGCCTGAGCAACGGCGACCAATTATTACGACGCGCATTGTTCGGTTTTCACGCCGGCGTCGTTCGAATTGCTGATTCGCGATGTCGGCTTCCTGAGGCTGGCTCCATTCGATGTGGTCGAAATCGTGGATGCCGGATGTGAATTCCATGCTCACTTGCGATTGTGCGAGCCCGGACAACGTGCGAACGCAACCGATTACAGGGCCGTCAGAAACGGGCTGCTTCGGCGAATTCGGGAAGAGGCGGCGGAGGCGAGCCACACGTTGCAGTCCCTGAAGACGGACTCCGACATCAAGCGTGCGCTCATGACCGAGGATATTCGAGAAGCACACGCAAGGATTCACGAGCTCGAAGCGTCCATCTCCGCCCTGCGTCTGTCGACCAGTTGGCGCGCTACCGCGCCGCTTCGACGTGGGATTTCGATGTTGCGTGCGTTGCGTTCCTGAGAACGTTAGATAAAATGCGGCGCCGGGCGATCCTGACCGGGCGATCGGATCTGTTGCCGGATTGTTGCATTATTGAGTTCATTCGCGATCTTCGTTGCAGGCCGCGTGAGCGCCTTCGCGACAACGAAGGATATTGCCTCTTCGGGGAGGCACGTTCCGAACTGGTAAGATCCGCTTTTCGATGGCTTTGTCACCGAACGTCGAGCGCGAATCAAGTCGTTCTAGCCGTTCTCGTGAGTAATTCTACGTGCCACGTCTTCGTGAATACTGAAAGGAAGGGATGCTTTGAATTACGATTCGCGCAGCGAAATCACAGTCGCCGATGCGGTGAGCCAAGGATGGGCTTACCGAAGTTCCACGAGTCGCGTTATCCCTAATATCCTGGGCGCGATTTCTCCGCGTGTACGGGCGCGCGAGTGGATGCCCGTACGGCAGGACAAGCCGCTCCCCGTCAGTGATTTGCGTAGTCTGGTGACGGATGCGCTTCGGTCGAACCCTTCCGGTCTGGCCATCATTTTCAGCCACGATCACTATCTCACCATCTCGGGCGGCGTTCAGAACGTCGTCGGAGACGAGCAGCGCGCGTTGATGGCCGATGGCTGGGCGTTTCTGCATGTCTGTCCGAATCAGCCGTTGCCATTGCTCGCGCCGCCGGCGAAAGCGGAAGATTTCCTGCTGGTCATGTCGCTGAACGGAAACACCTGCGGCGTGATCCGCATGTCGGATCTGATCGCCGTCGTCGATGAACTGGCCCGGGACGGGACGCGCATTCAGCCGATCGTTCATCATCTGCTCGGATTCGCACCGGAGTTGGTCGGCGCGCTCATCGTGGCCAGCAAGGAAGAGCCGCTGGTCTGGATCCACGATCTCTTCACGCTCTGTCCGAGCGTGCACTTGCTGCGCAACGAGACGCGCTTCTGCAAGGCGCCGCCGAACCGATCCGCAGTGTGCGGCATCTGCCATAGCGGGTTGGAGCGCGGCGAACATGTCGAGCGCATGAAGGCGTTCTTCGACGACGCGAAGCCGGTCGTTGCCGCGCCGTCGCGCACCATCCTCCAGTTCTGGCAGGAAAAGGGCGGATACGCGCATAGCCGTGCGGTCGTGATCGCGCCCAGCCGGATCGAATTCGATGGCGCGCGTGCGGCTCGTACACCCGATCGTCCGCTGCGTATCGCCTTCATCGGCACACCGATTTATCACAAGGGCTGGGATGTCTACGAAGCTTTGTGCCGCTGGCATCACAAGGACGAGCGATACGACTTCTACCATCTGGGCAGCAGGGACATGAAAGTCCCCGGCGTGACCTTCCGGCAGGTGACCGTCACGCCCGACGATCGCACGGCAATGGCGCGAGCAGTGCGTGACAGTGAAATCGATGTTGTCATCAACTGGTCCGCCTGTTTCGAGAGTTTTTCCTTCACGACTCAGGAATCCATTGCGGCGGGCGCGTTCATCGTGGCTCGTCTCGGAGCGGGAAACGTATGGCCGATGGTGTGCGACACGCCGGAAGCGCGGGGCCGGTCGCTTGCCGAGGAGGTCGAACTGCAGGCGGCGTTTGCGAGCGGGGATGTCATCAAATGGGTGGATGAGGCCGCGCGCGGATACGGAAACATTGAGCTGAACGCTTATTCCTCGGAACTCGTGTCGACGGAGCGCCGCGCATGAAAATTCACTGCTATACCAGCATTTCATATAGCTATCTCGACAGAGCGCGGGTGCTGGCGGAAACCGTCCGTCGCTTTCATCCCGACTGGACGCTCTGGCTGCTCATGTCGGACGAGAAGCCGGATGGCTTCGAGTTCGATATCTCCGACGAAGTCTTCGACCATATGGTGACGGTCGCCGAGCTCGGCATCGACAACTGGAAGCAATGGGCCTTCGGACACGATGTCGTGGAACTGTGCACGGCCGTCAAGGGCGCGATGATGGACCGCCTCCTTCAGGACGATGTCGACGGCGTCGTTTATCTCGATCCGGACACGGCGGTGTTTGCGCCTCTCGAGCATGTGCTGGCCACGCTCGAGACACATTCCGTCGTCTTGACACCCCATGTGATCACGCCGGAAGAGACGATCACGGGCGTCATGGACAACGAAATCGGGTCGCTGAAGCATGGCGTCTACAATCTGGGTTTCGTCGCGGTTCGTAACTCGGAAAGCGGGCGGGCGTTCGCAAGATGGTGGCGCGACAGGCTGCTGCGCTTTTGCCATGACGACGTCCCCAACGGTCTTTTCACCGATCAACGCTGGTGCGATCTTGTTCCGGCGCTCTTCGATTCGGTCGGGGTGTTGCGCGACAGCGGTTATAACGTCGCGAGCTGGAATCTGAGTACTCGCCCGATCAGTCTGCTTCCCGATGGCCGCATTCTGGCGGGGAAATCCGAGCTTCGCTTTTTCCACTTCACGAAAGTCAATTCTGTGGGCGAAGCGGTCCTCCGGCATTACTCGTACGGCCGGTCGGAAGTATTCGAATTGCTGCGCTGGTACCGCGAGCGGCTGACCGAGAATGTCGCGACCGGCTTGCCCAAGAGCTATTGGGCGTACGGCGTCTATGACGACGGAACCCCGGTGCCTCGCCCGCATCGCCTCGCATGGCGGGGTCGCGGAGATTTGCATGCCGCTTTCGCCGATCCCTTTTCGACGGCAAACGGCGGTTACAAGAAATGGTGCCTGGATCAAGGCATCAACTGATTGAACAAGGCTTGACACTTCGCGAGCGCTGAAACTCGCCGAGAGAGACGAATTCTGGAGAATTGGCTGATGCCGAAGATTGTGACGCGATATGGCGAACTCGAAACGCTCGATCCTAAGCAGGACCTTATCTGCAAGATCCTCGCGAAATATGGTGAATGGGCGCAATACGAAGTTCGGTTCGTAGCGAGTGCGCTGCCCGATAATGCACGCATTGCAGATGTCGGCGCGTTCCTCGGTACATTCTCACTCGGCGTTGCTCAGTTGACCAAAGTGGCGTTCGCCTGCCTGGTCGACGCTAATCCGGCTGTCGTGCCGTTGCTGCGTCATAACATCGAGAAAAACCTTGCGGCTGAACATGTTGTGGTCGAAGGCGTCGTCGGTGCTTCCGGAAGCGCGCCGGCGGGATTCGTCGATCCGGCGAACGCCGGTTCCTTCTCGTTGGTCGCCAATCGTGAGAATCGGGTGTCCGCGCCTGCCGCGCAACGAGCGGTGAGCTTGAGCGAACTCGCGGACCAGTACGGTCCATTCGATCTGATCAAGCTCGATGCCGAGGGAATGGAGCGCGAGATCATTGAATCGTCGCTCGACTATGCCGCGTCGTCCAACGCGTCGCTTTGGATCGAGTGCAACGAGACGCCGGAGTCCTTGAATTTGGCGGAACTGCTTTTGCAGCAGGGCTATCGCCTTTCCTATGTAGCGTTTCCTGCTCTATCGCCGACCAACTTCAACCGATGCGAGGAAATCGACTTTCCGTTTGCCTATGAAGCGGGGCTTTGGGCCACACGGGGCGCGTCGCCCGTCCTTGATGCATCGCTCGTCGAGGCCGGCTGTGTGCTAAAGGTGATCGATTCGAAAGAAGCTCTGCGTCACGCGATGTGGACGACGCCCCGCTGGGCGCCTAAAGACTGGGAAGGTCACGACAAGGAAGAAATCGTTGCGATGGCGGCGCATGCGTTGCTGGGTGAAAGCATCGGTGACTATCCGTGGGACGCTTCCTATCAGCAGTCCGGGCGAAGGTGGATGCCGGCGGTGCTTCAGGAGCGCATTCATGAATTGAATGTTGCGTTGGATCAGGCGACGCAACAGGTGCGTGCGAGCGAGATCGTTCTGTTCAATGAACGTGAACGGGCGACGCAACAGGTGCGTGCGAGCGAGATCGTTCTGTTCAATGAACGTGAACGGGCGACGCATGCCATCCGTACGCTCGAGGACGAACTGAGAACGCTTTCCGAGCAGGCTCAGCAACTCATCGAACAAATCCGACAGACATCCGAGGAACGCCAGCGGAGCGAACAGCAAGCCCATGCTGTGACCGCGAGCCTGCTGGCCATCCAGCAATCTACGTCTTGGCGACTCACCCGTCCGATACGAGTCGTTTCCCGGGTCTTGCGGGGAGACTGGTCGGAACTCCGGCGCCTTTGGGGCGTTCATCGATCAGGTGAACGCTGATAGTCATGACGACACTGGGTTCTCGCGTACAGCGTGTATGCGCGACTTTGAAAAAGCGGCTCGATAGAGACTAAACGATGAGCGCTCTGGTTTACGACGCTGACAAGACGCGCCAAGTAGAGGCTACGGCGCGCGTGTCGGAAAGCGAGTCGAGAGACGCGCGCTTTTCGTTTCCGATGATCGATGCCCTGCGCGGAATCGCGGCGCTTCTGGTGGTCGTCTATCACGTCATCAAGCTTTTTCCGTGGCCCCGGATATCCGGGGCATGGACCCGCCCACTGGCTTCGCTACGGCTGGATGGGCGTGGATCTTTTCTTTGTGATCTCGGGATTCGTCATCAGCTTGTCGGCATTCAAGCTGCTCGATGCCGGATCGGCCGGAAGATTTCGCCGCATTTTCGTCAGGCATCGACTGGCCAGAATCGCTCCGCTTTACTACCTGACGGCGCTGCTGTTCGTCATTTCCATGGAGCCGCAGCTTTTCTTCGAAGCCGATTCATGGAAGAATTGGCTATCGCATCTCTTTTTCATTCACTTCTTTCCGAGCCTGTCGGGCTCGATAAACGGCGCCAATTGGTCGGTCGCGACCGAGATGCAGTTCTACGTGCTGATACTATTGACCTTTCCATAATTCTTGACGTCACCACAGGGTTGCCTGAATCCAGCACGCGGCAATGATTGAAGGTCGGTGCTGCGCGCTTTTCAGCTTGTTGCGGGCGACGGTCTGCAACTCGTCGAGGTTGTCGGGGCAGAAATTGGCAATCGCGTGACGTTTGAGCCATGCCCACAGATACTCGACGGGATTGAGTTCTGGGCAGTACGGCGGCAGAAAGGTGATTTGAATATGGCCCTCGAGAGAGTCCAGGTATTGCTGGACAATTGCCGCGTGGTGGGGCCTGGCACCGTCCCAGATGATCAACAGTGGCTGCCTCAGATGCGCTTTGAGCGCCTTGAGAAACTCGATCACCTGCTCCTTCTTTACGCTGCCTTCGTACAACCGAAACAGATAGTTCGTGCGACTGAGGCCCGCAATCGCGGACACATGCTTCCAGTTGAAATGAAACTGGATAACCGGCGTTTGCCCCTTCGGTGCCCAAGTACGCACCCGGGTGGGGCGTTCGCTGATGCCGGTCTCGTCGATAAAGACGATCAGTCGGCCTTCGCGCTTGGCTTTTTTTTAAGCGCGAGCCAGGTGTGCTGCTTCCAGTGGCGCACAGCTTCTTCGTTACGCTCGATTGCGCGCCGCTCAGGCTTCTGTGCGCTGAAACCGAGCGTCCCAAGAATGCGCCAGATTTGCGTTTGTCCGAACTCGACGCCATACATGCGCTTGATGAGCATACCGACGCGCTTGAGCGTCCATAGCTCCGTGCCAAAGCCGTGTTCGGTGGGGTTGTGTAGCAATGCCTGCCGCAACTGCGCCAATTGCTACGCATCGAGCCGAGCCGGACGACCTCGTCCCGGTACCGCGCGCAACGCATCGATTCCGCCTTCATCGAGCAATCGCTTCCATGTGTACACCGTCTGTCGGGCTACCCCTACGGCAAGTGCTACCTCTGCCGGACCTTTGCCCGCCGTAAGCATGCGGGCGGCCCGCAAGCGCTTCTTGGTTGCCTCGTCCATCGGCTTCTTTGCCATGGCATGCATCTCCAATCAATCCCTCAGAGATACAACGCACCAGCATCGAATCGGTTGTCATCTTTTATGGAAATCTCAATAGTCGACCGCGTCATTGATTTGGCACCGGGTGGATCCGGCGCGAAGGATCGTCATACTTCCACTTGATCGGCTTCGGATTTCTGTTGTGTTCGCGGATGTAGCGCATGAGTTTGCCATCCAGATCTTTTACTGAAGTGAAGATGCCACGGGCGATCACATCACGCTGGATGCGCGAGAACCAGTTTTCCACTTGGTTGAGCCACGACGAGTAGATCGGCGTGAAGTGCAGACGTACGTTGCGATGCGCGTTGAGGAAGGTGGCCACCCGCTCCGTCTTATGGCTGCTCACGTTGTCACAGATGACATGGATTTCTCTGCGTTTGGGCTGGCTGGCCACGACGTCGGTCAGGAAGGCCACAAACTGTTCGCTGGTGTGGCGCGCCGCCGTTTTGCCAAGCACCTCGCCCGTCGCAGTATTGAACGCCGCGAACAAGCTGAGTGTGCCGTTGCGCTTGTACTCGAAGCCGTGACTCTCGGCGCGCCCTGGCGACAGCGGCAGCATCCGGTCCTTGCGGTCGAGTGCCTGGATCGCAGTCTTCTCGTCGACGCAGAACACCGCCGCATGTGCCGGCGGGTTCAAATACAGCCCGATTACGTCGGCTGCCTTGGCCTCGAAGTCCGGGTCGTTGGATACCATGTGCCGATCCATCCGCTGCGGCTTGACCCCGTGCTTGCGCCAGATGCGCTGCACGGTCGAGACCGACACGTCGCCAAGTTCTGCCGCGAGCTTATAGCTGCTCCAGTGTGTCGAGCCGTCGGCGGGTTTGTGCTTGAGAGTGCGGTTGAGCACCCGCGCCTCAAGTCTGGCTGGCGGCTGCTTGGGAGCGCGCCCGGGATGCCGGGCATACATGCCAGACAGTCGCTCGCTAAGAAAGCGCCCCGACCAGCGCGCAATGAAGCGCGAGTCGCAACCCAGTGTGCGCATGATGCTGTCGCGCGCTTGGCCGTCCTCGAGCATCAAGATCAACTTCGCGCGTCGTGCGTCCGCCGCACGCACCGTTCGGCTGCGCGCCGCCGACAGCAGTTGCTCGCGTTCGGTCTCGGTCAGATTCATTTTGCCCATGACCTGCATCTGAACACACGTGGGGTGCCAATTCAATGATGCAGTGCACTAGTCATTGCGCCGTGGCTTGTGCGCGCGCGTTCTGGTAATCATCGGCGTGTCGTTGGCGATCAGCTGGGCATGGCGCTGGTTTGTGTTTCGGAGCATCGACGCAAGCCAGCCGAATGGAGCTTCCTTCTGTTCTGTTACGGAACGCAGCTGCCGGGCATGCTCGACGAATTCGGCTTTGGCATTGCGGCGGCACGCTTTCTGCGGGGGCCTCATGGCGCGGATCTGCTCGAGCGAAAAAAGACTCGAATCACCGGCGCATTCTATCTGATCGGAGCCGTTACGTTGGCGGGAACGGCTCTGGCGTGGGCCTTGAACCCGAGCTACGCCAATACGCTCCCCGCATTCATGTTCTTCAGGTCGGCGCTGGGTCTGAGTTGCACAATGTTGATACTCTTCGCCTGCATTCACTCGGGCGCTGTCGCGATGCGATTCAGTGCGCCGCTCAGATATATGGGGACGATCTCCTACGGCATCTATCTGTGGCACCTGCTCGTGATCAATCCCTTGATGCGCTTTTCGTGGCTGACGGGAAGCCGCGCCATGCCCGTGGTTCTCGGCGTCACGATCTTGCTGGCGATGATTTCATGGCACTTCTTCGAATCGCCCATTCTCGACAAATTCGTGCGCAAGAACAGGATCCGAGCGTCTGCGGGCTGATCGCCGCCGACACTCGGGAACGCCGATTTATTCAGCTCGTCTTTCCGACCGATTGAGGCGCAACCTCCGTGCATGCATCGGTATTGGAATAGGCGAATACCTGCGCGGTGCTTCGGCTCAAGCTCGTCAGTTCGAGACGCAAATCTGCGCTTGCACCGTGGGGCAGTAACAGGAAGTGACAGTCGATGCCAATGCCCGCCCAGGATACTTCTATCCGATCGTCGAAATCGCGACGGGAAAAATCCACCGCCTCGTTTGCGAACAGCGAAAAGCCGCGCGTTCCTGACGGATCGCTGATGACCATCGTCCCAGCGCCGAAGCTCTTGCATGGATGGATGTGAAAGCGTGCCGCGTGCTGCACGCTTCCAAGCGCAAAAGATGTCCGGCCCGGATTCGAGCCCGGTAAGTCCGCCAGGTGAGACAGATGGAGCGTTTCCCGGCTCGCCCTTCCCAATTGAGCGTTGGCCAGCATGAGCGCTCGGCACAGCGCCTTTCTGTCGGTGAGTTGCGCCATTTGTCCGATGAGCGGCGCTATTTCGGTTCCTTCGAATGCACCGCGCTTTTCCATGTCGGAAAAATAGGATTCCGATGCGATCAGGGAGCTGGCACGGTGAATCGCCATCTCGAACAGATAATCGCTATCCAGAAGCGATCTTTCGAAGCCGCGATAGTCGCGCGTCAGCATAAAGATCGTATGCGTGAGTTGAAATCCATGGAAATGCACGACATCGACATCGGCATTGAAACCGAAGAAGGGGCGCCAGTTGACCGCCGCCGGTAGTTCCACGATGGAGTTCTCGAAATACGTATTGAACATCTTTTCGTCGACGGAGGAAGGCAACCAGTTTCCCAACGTAGTTTCAATGAAGCGGAATAGATCCTCGCTTCTTTTCAGATAATTTTCGGTGTTGAATACAATGACACCCGAGTTGAAATGCGGCTTGCCATTCGTGCGACTTGTCACGCATGCACCGACGATTTCAATCGATGCCAAATCCATATTGGGATCTCTGAAGAAGTAGGTGTCACAGTCGGCGTACATGACGTATTCGTCATTACACTCCAACTGCGCAATATCGTACCGCATCAAAGCACCTTCCATATGCAACGGAAACGCCCGCGTCGTGCGACCTTGCTCGATTTGCGTAGCCCAGTGCGATCGACATGCTTTAACGGTTGCCCCCGCGCTGCGCAGGCGTTGCATCGCGTTCGTGTTCTGGCCGCAATACAAAACTAGTGGACTAAGTGACGTGTTCGATAAGACGCTTTTGATTGAAATCAACAGCCATTGTCCGACTTCACGAGTCATGCCGACGTCGTCAATGCAAAAAAACACTGTTTTCAAGGTTTTCACGTTCCATTCCCATACCCGAATATCGGTCGCGAGATTGTTCTGAAAGGACGATGCCGATGGTATTAGTCTATTCCTGACGCCAGTTCGAAAACTTCTATCCTAAACGATCTGTCTTGTGTGGTCCAATCCAACGGCAGCGTTGCTATTACGTCCGACTGGACCCTTGTCAAGTTCGCTTGACGATGGATTCCTGGCGAAATATCGAGTTCGACCTTGCCGAGGTTTGCACTCTGATCGTTCATTGTCGCGATTGGTGCGGCGTCGCAAGGGGCCAATAAACGAGCGTATGAACGCGTGACTCGCGAAGCTAGGTCCGAACCAGACGTTGGCGGCGGGGGTATGAACAGGAAGTTCACGATCGATCAGCCGCAACGAGCTGCGGTGCCGAGTCGACGCAAGCGCTGAGAAATCAGATGGGAGGGTAGTTCGACAACGCGATAAAAGGCATAGCTAACAGTCAAGGCCATCGAGACCCGAATGAGCCATGTAAAACTCAAGCCCTCACTGATTCCTAAGACGGTCATTAACTGAAATGCAGTCTTGTGGCAAAGATACAAACTGAACGACCAGCGCCCCAATACGGACAGGGTTGCCCATATGCGACCGAATGAGGGCCGCCTCAACTCCGCCGCAATCCAGATCGTCGCTACGAACTGGAATATCGGCAATGTGACGTCGGGCGGGACATTGGGCACTCCATGCAATTTGCCCGCGCTGGAAGCGATGAAAAGCATGACCGTCGAACTCGCTATCAGTAAAAAAAACCGCGCGAGAATCAATCTGACCTCGAAGAACTTCGCGGCCGCGGCTAAAGCCCCAGCCATACACTGCGTAAGCGAGGATTGGTCGTCACGCGGCTTCGAGGCCGCCGCTCCGCCAAGCTGCATTTCAGCGATCATGCAACCCATGAGCCAACCGGCCGAATAGAGCAGCGTAGTACCCGGAAGACGATAGGTTGGATAGACGCAATTTCGGCATTCAATAAAACCACCAAGATGGGCCGTGGCGACCATTGCAAGAGAAGCGAAGGATCCGATGCAAATGATTTCACCTAGAAGGTGGAAACGCCTACGAAGAATCGGATAGAGCGCGTAGTAAGCTAATTCGCAGTAAAGCGACCAAAGGACCGTGTCAACGTATGCTCGACCTGCCGGTAATGGCTCGACGATGAGTAACAGAACGAGAAGTGGCAGACCAACTCGCACGAACCGTGAGGCGTAGTAGTTGACTGGTCTGAGGGCGGCCTCTTTGTGATAAGCATGATGAATGCAATATCCGGAAATCACAAAAAACACAATGACCGCGGCCGGTCCCGCGAAAAGAAGCCAGAAGACAGCCTCAACCCATGCTCCCAGTTGAGCCCAGCGCGACGGGAACAGATCCACGATTGGCGGCTGCATGTGATAGATCAGCACGCTGAACGCCGACAAGAACCTTATCCCGTCGATTTTCAACGATCTGGACGAACTCGGTCCTTGGTGTGCGGGGCGGTTCAAAGTGAGTTGCCGGTGTCTGAGTAGCCGGAGTCGGATGAAGGAGCGATTTTAGCTCATCGGAGGTAGGACCTCGCCGCATCGCGGGAAGCTCGATTAGGGCAACGCTGATCAAGTCCACCAACTGTGCGCCTCAAGCGTTCTAGAACGAGTAGGTAACGACATAGCCCAAACACGATGAAGCAGCAGACGCTCGAGATGGCCGTAGATCAAGGTCGGGGATTCGAGGCCTGACGCAAAAGCAGGCGTCGCGGCGATTTTCTCGACACGACAATACAATTATGCCGTGGATCGAACTCTGCGCGGTAGTCGAGCCGTATTACCCGAAACGCGGCAACCGCCGCCCGCCCCTTGCACTGAATCGCGTGCTGCGAATTCGCTTCAACACTGGTTTAATCTCGTCGACTTCGCCTGCGAAGTGGCTCCGTATCACAGTACCAGCCGGCTTCGTTTCGGGGCATTGATCTGGGGGTGAAGCCGTGCCGGATCCGGAGGCCTACTTCCGCATCTCTCGGGCACCGTTTTTAATGGTCCGTGTGCGGGTCGCATTGCGCGCAGCGCGGTTGGAACGCCGCGAAGCTGTCGTTTGGCGAATGCGTCGATTCGGAAGTGCGGTTCGGGGACGTTCCGTCGAAGACTGCAGGATCAATTCAAAGTACGCCTGGTCGCTGCCCCACCTGTAGCCAAGCTGAAAGGCGCTGACCAAGAGACACATCGAAATCGCGAGCTTTCCGTCTATCTTTACGGTTGGAAGGACTTAGTATCCTACTTAGTCGGAGCTGCAAAATTCGATTTCCTTCGCAGGCGTTTCCGGGCGGTCGATCCGGTGCCGTTGTACGTTCCAAGCTCAGGCAGTTGTGCGGGGCGTGAGCAACGGTTGCCGAGAAACGTCAGGCGGGCAGCGCAGCCACGCGAGTACAAACAATACGGGTCCAAGCCCCAGACGGACAATGGCACGCAACAACCAGCGTAGGTTATAACCCGCCGCGCACAACACGGCGTGCAATGCGTCCCCAGTTTGCCCTTTTAGCCAACAGCGCTGCATGCCATGGTCTTGCTTCACGTGTCCGATGACCGGTTCTACCGCCTGGCGGCGTTTTAGCCACTTTCGCTGAGTATTGCTTAGCGTCTTGTGTTTACCTCGATGAATCAACTGCACCGGCGCGATATCGGCATCAACACCACGAAATCCGAGGTCGGCCAGCACGGTCTTCGGCTTTGACACGCCCGGCAGATCCTGAAGCAAGATGGTTGTTTGTTCAAGTTGTCCGGCCAGGGTATGCCCGTCATAAGGGTTGCCTGCAAACGAGCGTGCACCGACGATAAGGCCTTGCTTCTCCGTGATCG
Source organism: Caballeronia sp. 11_S32 (assembly GCF_056930355.1). Taxonomy (NCBI): domain Bacteria; kingdom Pseudomonadati; phylum Pseudomonadota; class Betaproteobacteria; order Burkholderiales; family Burkholderiaceae; genus Caballeronia; species Caballeronia sp. 11_S32. The sequence goes on along the minus strand of NZ_JBXOWH010000003.1, from coordinate 2,815,101 downwards.
CGAGACTAACCTTTACGCCAAACTCATAGGGCTGGCGAACCTTTCGAGATGCACTCCACTTCTGGCGCGTGGAGCGCGTAAAGCTTGTGCTGATCCTTCGCACGCTGGCGGCAGATACGCCAGGCGCGCTCAAGCCAAATCCGCAAGGATGCCTGCTGCTCAGTAGAGGCGCCCGACAAGTTTCTCTCGATGTCACGCAGCAATCGTCCGAGTATTGTGCGCTGACGCTTGAGCACCCGGCGCAGTCGCTTGAACTGTTTCGCATGTGCATAGCCACCGGCGCGGCGACGCAACTGCTTTCCCTCTCGCTCGTATGTTTGTTTCAGTGCCAATCCAGCGCGTTGCGCGAGCCTCGCGAGTTTGCCTCGTGCAACCTCCAGCAAACGGCTGTCAGTCGGATAGGCAATCGCTTTCTGTTGGACCGTCGTATCGACAATCACGCGCTCGAACTCAGCGGGCCTCGCCGCTTTCATTTGCACAGCTGCGGCAATTGTCGTCGCGAGCAACTCCTCGACACCGGCTTCGCCCAGCGCCTGCCCGAAAGCGCACGAGGTTGGTCGGATCGCATGGCATGCGCGGCTGAAAATACTCCTCGCCGCAGAAGAACTGGAAGTACACGTCTTGTGCCCAGCGCTCACAAACCGAATCGTCGCGAAGAATTGCGAGAGGATGTGACAAGGCAAAAATGAGCTTTGCCATCTACTACTCGCCGCATAACGCGCGGCCGACGGCGACACGTGTCGCACTTCCATATTGAAACTGGGAGTTTCGCAACCCTTTATTTGCATCGATCCGCACGAGCCGCCTAGCTTCGCGCCATTCTGCATGACCGAGTACCTTGAACGTTTTTTTCGATCGGTGCGGCACAACCTGGCGATTGTCTACGTATGTTTGGCCTTACCGACGAGACTTTTTCTCGCCACGACCACTCGACATCTGCAAACGCCCGATGCGATTTTTCACGTCTATCGGGCGTTTCAAGTTTCGAACGGACGATTCCTGGCTCAGCGCGTCGCGGGCTCGTCGGGCGGAGAGGTGGGTGTCGCGCTGATCGACCTCGCCAACATGATGTTCCCCATGGCGACACGGCCTGACGTGAAATACGACGCGCCGTTGCGCGCGAAGGCAGTCGGACTGCAGTGGACCGACCACCTGGCGGACGCAGAATTTCCGGGCTCGGCCATCTATCCGGCATATGCATACACCCCTCAGGCCATCGTGATGTGGGTAGGGCGCGCATTCGGTTTGTCGGTAGTGCCAATCTACAAGCTTGCTTGTTAGACTTGCTGGTTTAGCGTGGCGATCACTGCTTGGGCGATCTCTATCGGCCGACGCGTCTCGCTTGCGATCTTCGCAGTCGGATTGCTTCCGTGCGCGCTGATGTTGTTTGGTTCCGTCAGCGATGAAGTGCTGCTAATTCCGGCGTGCTTCCTGCTGGTTGCCTATGTCGACCAATTTATGCATGAGAACCGGCCGGTTCGAACGCGTGCGCTCGTCATCGGCGCTGCCTTGGCGACGCTTTGCATCACCGCGCGTCCGCCCTACGTAGGTGCTGCTGGCGTTCATGCCAGGGCTTTGCTTCGACCCTGCCGGAAGCGACTATGGACTACTGCGTCGTTTCGTCTCGGTCATTGCCACGGCACTGATTTCGTTCGGCTTCGTCGAGATTTTCAATCATGTCGCGTGGACGCCGGTGGCGTCGCCTCGTTCCATCTCGGGTCAGATTCACTTCTTGCTGTCACATCCTTTGGATATTCCGCGTATCGCCTGGGCGACGCTGCAAGCGTGGGGCACCTTTTATTGGATTAGTTTCGTCGGCGTGCTTGGATGGTTGGATACGAATATGCATCTTGCATACTACCGAATTGCGATTCCTGCCTTGCTGCTGGCGGTGGTCATACCAGCGTTGGATGTGAGACAAGCGGAGCGGTACGCACTGCAAAACCGCTGCATCCTGGTGCTCGTCTGTCTTTCGTGTCTCGGCATGATCTTCGGGTCGCTTTACATGTTTTGGACGCCGGTAGGCACAGGTATCGTCGAAGGTGTTCAAGGCCGTTATTTTCTCGGACTCGCACCATTGGTCGCGCTCGGACTTCCAATGATCGCGGCGCATATGCCGGACGATCGCACGAGCAGCGGACGGGTCGTGCTCGCCGCGCTCGGAACGTCCGTAGCCTTGAGCTTTCCTATTTATAGTTATCTGGAAGTGTTGAGAGCTATCCTAAATCGCTTCTACATTTGAGTCGCCGAGACGTTTCATACGTAGCAGTACGACGAGCGGGCGAGATGCGGCGGGAAGCGTCGCGCGACTCTCGATCCCGATAGCTTTCGGTACCGTTCGGGACAGCGCATGCTGCTCATTTGACACGGTAACAAACAAACTGTACGCTTTCCTCCCGCGTTTTCACGCTCTTGGAAAATTTCGAGAACGACGAAATTCGGCATGGACTGTCGGTCGTGAAAGGACCAAGGTGAGCGGATTATTCATCGCAGGTCATGTTGATCGCGCGCCTGTCGGAATCCTCAAGATACTCCGGAACTCGCGCCGTCACGGGACTACGCAAGTCTGCTTCTCAACTCTTCCAAATAAAGCCTCCATGAAGCGCTCCGCCATCATCGAATATCGCACGATGCCGTGCTTCCTTGCAGCGCTACTGGCCGTCCTGGCGATTGCATTGCATGCTCCCGGACAACTCAGCTACGACTCAGTCTTGCAGCTCTACGAGGCATCGATCGGCCGATCGGTAAGTTGGCAGCCTCCCTTCATGTCTGCCCTACTGGCTTGGCTGGGCGGCGGCACGGTTGCCTCATCAGTGTTCGTGGCGCTCAATGCATGCGCCACATACGGCGCGTTCATCATTGCCATCCGCAGCGTGCCAGCGATCTCGGCAGCGCGAGCGCTATTCTGCTCAATTGTTCTGATCAATCCAGTGGTCTTTGCGTACGTCGGCATCGTATGGAAGGATGTTCTCTTCGGCTCGTGGGCCGTGCTGACCTTCGCGATTTGCATCGCGGCTCAGCGCATGCAGTCGTCGTCCGCTCGATTCGGACTCGTCGCGCTCGCCGCAATCACACTGGGTATTGGCGCGTTAATCCGTCAGCAGGGCGTATTCATGGCGCCGATTCTCATGCTCGCACCGTTTGCGATCGTCTGGTCGACATGGCGAGGAAGGCGCCGGATACAACTGCTTGTCGTCAGTGGTGCGCTGTTCGTCTTTGCCTGGGCTGTGACCGGCCATCTGGTCAACCGAACGATCGCCGGGAACGACGGACGCGCCATGTCTGCCGCTCCGGAGATCGTGCAGACATTCGATATTGCTGGCATGGTCGTACGCATGTCGACGCCCGACGCGATGGCTACCTTTCCGGGCCTCACGGCCGACGACGACAAGCGGATCCGCGAACGCTACGTACCCGACCGGGGCGACTTTCTGTATATCCCCACGCTCAAGTCTGATTTGCTGCATGCTGCAGGCAGCGATTCACTGACGTCGGTATGGTTGGGCGGTATCAGGGCGCATCCCCTGGCTTACGTGCGGCATCGGGTGAGCAGCCTCATGTCATTGCTGGATATGCACGATATCAATAAATGTCTTCCCATCCACGTTGGAGTCGAGGGCGAGGCCGAATATGTCAAGCAGCTCAATCTGCGCACGGGAACTTCCGAACGCGCTCAGTTACTTTACTCAAAGTTACACAAGTTGTTTGCGTTTCCAGTTTGGCAGAACTGGTTTTACGTGGCGATCATGGCAATTGTCACGGTCATTCTGGTGCTCGAAAGGAATTGGGTAGCGAGTCCAAGCCGATTGGTGACCTCGGTCTATCTCGTCGCGATGTGGGTCTTTCTCGCCTCGTTTCTTCCGACGGCCATCGCGTGTGATTTCCGATATTTGTATCCGATCATCCCGGCGGTTATGGCCATCCTCTTTACGCTTTTTTCTCGCAGCGGCGATCCAGACGGTAGTACGCCACCGCCTTCGGAGGCTACGCGAGTCTGACCGTGGTTTTCACGATATCGCGCCGGAGGCTTCCGCGTAATTGTGCGCTGAGATCGCGCTTGCGTCGCGTGTTACCTCCGCCCTGTTCGAACGAGCCGTTGCACAAATACGCGCCGACGTTTCCGCCGATTTCTTCAAGCCGCTGCTCGCTCGTTGGTGAGTTTCGGATCCGCGCATGCAGGCGTTGCCGGACGCGCGCCGTGGCGTCCTTCTCACCCACCAACGCTATTATGCGAAGCGTAAGTCAACATAGCGCACGAGGGCAATTGCCAGCTGTGTATTGATACGGCGCGGTCGGAGACCCTGTGCATAGCGGGAAGCCTTTAATAGGAAGGCATCGAGGTCTCACCAGTTTCCGGCGCAGTTGGGCCGGACGTAAGCGGGAAGGTCCATGAGCGAAAGCCATCATCGACGCCGGTAAACTGATCCCTCCTGAAGCGGCCTGAAAGACTGCACAAATCTGCAATCTTGACCACATGACTTCGGAATGAGAAGCACTGCATCCTTGAACAAGGACGCAAGCCTCCAGTAGACGCGGGACAGGATTAGAATCGCGACGGCGGGCACGTCTTGGCCGACGATCAGCAAGTGGGCTTAAGGCAGCTTCGTTTCAGCTAACCGTCATAGGCTCCGAGGCAAGCTTTGAACAGTACCTTCAACACAGAAAAATTCCCCCTTACGGCGCTGATCTTCGTTGGAACCTCGCCCTTCGGATAGCGACGCGCCGTAGGCAATTCGATGCATCGATAGCCTAGCTTGGGCGCCCGGTACGATAGATAAACAAGCAGTTCATAGGTACCGAAGACGTCACGGAAAATGTTGAGTTCCGGATCGGCGAGCATTCGGCGGCTATAGGCACGGAACCCCTGCGTGGTATCTGTCCAGGAAAATCCTGAAAAGAGGCTTAGCATGGGTGCGTGGAGAAGACGAATAGCTAGATCGCGTGACAAGGGTGTATTTTCCGCGACGCCGCCAGGCAAAAAGCGTGACGCCTGCACGAAGTCGTAACCTAGATCTAGTGTCTCGATAAAACGCGGGATCGGTTCCGGGTCGTCCTTGTCGTTTCCATCGATGGTCACGATGTGCTCGTAGCCCTGGTCCAGCACAAAGGCATAGGCGCAACGCAACTGTGCACTCAGCTTTCCCGGCGCAGTCTTCAGCAACAAACCGCGCACGCCAACCTTGCGGAGAAACTCCTCCGCAAGCGATCCGTCGTTGCTTCCTCCGTCGACGATGATGACGTCCGCGATCGAAGGAATGCCCAGCGCGCTTATGCGCGTGAGCAGACTTCGGATCCGGTCTCCCTCATTGATGACTGGGATTACGACGGACGCCTTATGCTCACGGCCCAGCCAAAAAAGGGCTTTGAAGGTGGGCACCTGCCAGGCGGAACGATGGTCGCTTGGCGACGAATTGGATGCTGAGTTCATGGATTGTCTTCAGGCTACGCGGATTGTCAACAGAACCACGCCTGTCACGATGAAAAAGATGCCGGCTCCGGTCGTCCAATGAAAAGGCTCCCGAAAAATGAGCACGGAACTGAGTGCCACGGTCGCAATCGCGCCCGACGTGAGCACCGGGTGAGCGACGTTGAGCGGCAGTCTCGACAACGCTGCCGCATATAGCAGGAAGGCCGCTCCGTACAATGCGAGTCCCAGCCAGAACGGCCAGTTCGTCAGCGCGGCGAGCGGGTCCGCGGGCGATGGGAATTTGCGCGGCGGCAGCATTGCAAGCTTCACGAGCACGCTTGCTGCCGCGTTCGAACCTATGCCCAGCGCGAGAATGATCCACTTCATCGTACCGACGCTCCACCCCGTGCGTCTCCGTAGTGCGCGACCGCGACTTGCACAGCACGCTCAATCGATACCGGATGCGGCTCGTCTTTCGTCGCCACCATTTCTACCGTTACAACGTGCCCAGGCAAGAACGCCCTCACCGCTCGACCTGTCGCCGCGTGGTCACAGTTGCCGGAGCCGAGCGGAATCAGATCCGGCTCGCTTGCGTGCACATGGCCGATGGCGTCGGCATATGCGCGAACCACCTCCGACGGATCTTCGCCGTTGATTGCGATTGCGCCCGAATCGAGCTGCATTTTGATCGCCGGGTGAGCAATCTGTTCGACGACTTGCCACGTATCGGCACTCGTCGTCATGAAGTTTGCTCCGTAGCGGGGCGGGTTCGGCTCGAGGCACACGACGACCTCGCGCTCCGCAGCGATGTCGCCGAGGCGACGAAAGAAGCGCACGGCAATTTCCAGCGCCTGCTGATCGTCGAGGCCGCTGCGGTCGCGGTTTTTCGGCGAGCCGAATACCATTCGCCTCGCGCCGGTTCCGTGGCCGATGCGGCAAACTGCGTCGAGATGAGCCAACAACGCTTGCTGACTGTCGGCATCACCGAAAACGTTCAGCCCGGTCGTGCCGAAAAGTAAAGACTGCATTCCGGTCATTTCAATTCCGCGTTCACTCCACCAGCCTTTCACGCGTTCGATGTCGTCAGTGGTGGCGGAAGCGGGGCGCGGGAAATACTTGCCAGGGGCGAAGTCGATCGCGTCGACGCCATAGCGGGCGAGCACGGCGGCGACCGTCTCGTCCTCGGACACGTCCCACGCGATATTTGAAACTGCGATTCTCATGATCCGCTTCCTTCGGCTGCCTTGACTGTGGCGGGCTCCGATTGTGCGTACGCGCGAACCGCCTGAACGGTTTCGCGCGCGCTGTACTGATAGTCGCCGGAGCCCCCGAAGAGTGCGGCGTGGCGCGTGCGCATGTTGTACCGAGCCGGCGGTTTGCCGAGGTCTTGCGCGAACGGCTTGCCAAAGCCGAGTGCGGAGATGTCGGCGACGCTGATCGGCTCCGCGGTCAGATGGATCAGGCTGAGTCCGGCATTGCGAGCGGTTGCGACGTCGTACGCGAGATTGATCATCGGATAGAACTGAAACACGCCACGGCTGTCGATGGCCGCGACGTTGTTGTCGTTAAGAAAATCGAAAATGACGTTCTTGCGTAGTCCAGGACCAACGAGTCCGGGTAGCCGCACAATCAAATGATCGGGAAAATGCGACTGCACGAACTTCTCCAGCCGCCTGCGATTCAGCCCATAGGCATGCAACCCGGTTTCGTCGACGGGCGTGGTTTCATCCACGTCGAGCGGGCTCTTGAAAACATCGACCGTGCTGATGAGCGTGAAGTGCCTGCATTGGACGCGGCTCAGGTGATCGATGAGCGCGTCGATGTTGCGCAGATCGGCTTCTGGCTCGCGGTTGGCGATCCATTTCTGCGCGGGCGCTCCGGCGCAGATTACCGTGTCGAAGGACTGATCGTCGATTTCGCCGATGTTAGTCGACCTGAATGTCGACTCGAACTTGGCCTGCCTGAGCAGTGTGTTTCCGACGAAGCCGGTATATCCGATAAGTGCGTTGATCATCTCGATTGATTCGAATGAGTGAGATCGGCGAAGGCGATGAGCGGTTCGGACTCCAATTTCTCCAGCACGTCGTAGATATTGTCGATCTTGCCGCCAAGCACGGAGAAGCATCCTGGCAGATCGACGTGCCTTTCGAAGAAGATCGGCCGTCCGTCGTCGGTGTCATTCTTGGTGAGCACCGTCTTGATCTCGAACAAAGACTCGACGTACCTCGCGCCGAAAACCGCAGGCATGTAGCGTCCGACATCGCGGATCATGCGGTCGACGCGCGTTTCGCGATGATAGGCCGCCAGGCGCGCGTAAGGATCGATGCCCCGTTCGTCGCTCCAGTAAAGGTGAGGCGTATAGCGCACGTGAGACAGCGTGTGAAGCCCTCGCGAGGGAAACGGCATCATCGAGAAGAATGGACCATCCATGACTGTGATGCCAACCTTTTCCAGCTCCGGCGGCGCCTTCACCAGTGCCATTTCCGTTATTTCCTGCTTGAGTTGTGTCCGTGTGCCGGGAAAGTCGCCGCCAAACTGATTGAGCCCGCTATACGTGCAGTTGAAGACGTAGCGGGCGGTCAGCAAGGCGAGAGCGTGTCCCGATGAACGAGTGGTTACCCGCAACGCGTTATCGGCCGATCTCGTAATTTCTTCGGCTCGCGTGTTCAGACGGACTTCGATTGACTCCTTCGACAGTTCCTGCGCGGCCCACGCCGCGAGCTTGGTGGAATCGAACGCATACTCGCGCACGACGAATACTTCTTCGATCAGGCGCGGCTCGAACAACGCCCGGTGCGAAGCTTCTGCCGGTTCCAATTGCGCGCTGGTTTCGCGACAGAACCGCTCGAATTGCCTCGCGGTGACCTTCGAGTTGCGCCGCGCGATCGCGTACAGCTTCACGAAATCGGTAACCACGGCGTCAGGCCAATCGCGCACGAAACGAGGCAGATTGATACGGCTGCGATAAGCGGTTGTGAAACTACGCGGATAGTGATAGCCGTTGTGCACGCGCGCCTGATTGTTGTACGACGCGCGCTGTAGCAGGGCCGCTTCGCGTTCGAGCAGGCAAACTCGTTTGAAACCACGTTGACGCACGAGATATCGCGCGATGACCACGCCGTAGAAACCGCCGCCGATCACGACGGCGTCATACGCCTTTACGCTCGTCGGCATCAGCGAATCCGCTCCGACCGAGTATCGGTCTGAATTTCTTCAATGTTGAGTTTCTCGCGGCGGGTCATACGCGCGCTGGTGAACTCTTGCCCGACGTGGTAGAGCGGCCCCTCGTTGGAAAGGCTCGCCATGTGCAAGATGTATTCGGCGAGCACTAGCAAGACGAGCGAAATGAGAAAGAACATGCCCGATTGTTGCAGCGACATGCTCACCCATCCCGGCGCGACGTTCGGCTTGAAAAGACCGATCATGACGACGTACACGGAATAAATGAGATTGGCGCCCGCTCCGAACATGCAGAGCGAAGTGACGAGACGCATCGGCGCGCGCGTCGTTGATACCAGCAGGCGTACACCACGGTCAATGCTTTCGCTTAGACGCTTGGCGCGCGCCTCCTTCGGCGGCGAACTGTAACGCAGCTTGAAGCGGGAAAACCCACCCGTGAGCGGCAAATGTCGATAGGTAATCGTAGGCTGCGCATGCTGCAGGATGAAATTCACCACCCGCTTGCTGACCAGCCGGTACTGCGGCACCTCGTTGCTGAATCTCACGCCGCTGCAATAATGATAAAGCATGTCGAAGGCGCGGTGCGCTATGCGATACGGCATACTCTCCGCGGCGCGCGCCTGATTATCAGCCAATACGATATCGATGCCGCCGGTTGCCTTCTCCAGCATCGGTTCCACGAAACCGATGTCGTCAAGCAGCGGATCAAGGACAACGACAAAATCGCCGAGAGCATTTTCGAGCCCAACCCAGAATGCGGTGTCCGCGTCGACTTCCTTGGTGAGCGCATAGACCTGAAGATTCGGTTGCCCGGATTCGGAGGTCATGCATCGCAAAATCGACACGCTGTCGTCCTCGGACGCATTGTCGATGATGATCAGTTCGTAATCGCTAACAAGGCCGCCGACCGCCGTCGCGACTTCGGTCACCAGCGATTCGACGCGAGCGCTTTGATTACGAACGAGCAAGACGACCGAGAGGAACAGGGGAAAGGGCGTCATTTGGATCCTTGACTCATGCCCGAAGGCAGCCTGATACTGGAAACCCCTCATTGTAAAGGACTGTCGCAGGTCATCCGTGACAATCCGGCAAACCGCTTCGCTGGTCTCCGACGCAATTTTCTCGATGCTCATCAATTTTTGCAACGTCCGATGCAGGATGGTCATTTATGTGCCGCTGAGGACGGCCGGTAGGCAACACCTTTTCAGGAGCTGTCCGAAGGCTCGATCTTTTCATGCGCGACTTTTTGCCGCGCGCTTCCCAAGCCGTTCGCGGGCCGTCTCGTGCGCTATAAAATGCGCTACGTCATCGGCAAGTCGAGTATCCTGAAGGAGCTCGACGTGAGCGGCTGCTTAATACTGACTAGAACCGACGTGCTTAAATTGCTCGGCGGCTTCCGTCCGGGGGACTGTGGCCGGAGCATGCGCACCCGCAGAGTGCCGTCGGTACGCATGCGCCAACGGCTTCGTTGGCCGCGCGGTTAGCCGCCGCCTTGCTCGATCGCGGCACTGCGACGACGGGCCTCGTGCGCGGTGACGCGCTCGATGCCGCCGCGCAGAAGCAATCCGCATCGCGACCCGAAGCACTGCTAGAACCGTATCGCCCGATCAATCTCGACGGCAGGTTCGCCATCGACGTCGCCGACCGCCGCGCCCGCGTCACGCGCTTCGTGCGGGTTAGGAGCATTAAGGTGCTCGGCCCGACGGCAATCGGATGTCAAAGAAGCTTTTGGGAAATGCGGACTCAAAGGATAAAGGGCCATATGCGGAAGTGTCGGTGCACTAGCGCGACGTAACATCGTCCCGATGCTGGTCGGGGGATTGCGCCACCTCGAGATCGCAGCTCGACTCGTGCGGCGTGGCCGTTCTGAGCCACGGCGACCTGCGTCGCGTGCGTGTCCGATCTCGACGCGCAAGTGCGCGATTCGGGCCTCATTGGGCATCGCGCACACGTTGGGCGACGCACAGCACGCCCGTCACCGGCAACGCGTGCTCGATCCTGTCGCGCGACGTGGTGGCGCCCGTGATGCTGAAGGCCAAGGGCTACGAGGTCCTCTCGCGGACCGATACCGAAGTCAGCGCGCATCAGATTCACAGCATGTATCGCTGCGATCTGTTTCAAGACCGTGCGCGATGCCGTTAAGCATCTGCACGGCCCGTACGCGATCGCCGTGATGTACTAGGATCAGCCGCATACGGCATCGACTAAGGCGTTCACAACGCAGCTCGTCGGCCTGTTCGGGCTCGCAGTGACGCTCGCCAAGCTGCGCGGTCACCCGAATGCGAAGCAGGAAGCCGCGTTGTCACGCCACCGCGTCACGTGCCGGCGGCGTTGAACAGCGTGCTCACGCTCGAGCCGCAGATCATCGCTTGGTCGGAGGGGCCCGCGCGAAAGGAGCGTGTGCTGTTCCTCGCCCGCTGCCTGCACTATCCGCAGGCGCGCTGAAGCTGAAGGAAATTTCGTACACCTGGGCCGAGGCGTATCCGGCGGGCGAGCTGAAGCATGGGCCGCTCGCTTGCGCCGGCCTGTTTCCAAGGAATTCGGAGTTGCGACCCTGAGGGACCCTATTGGTCGAGGGTGATTTCGGGATCATCGCCGCCCGGTACGCTCCGTCAGCCCGCACGGCCCGCTGACTCTTCGAGATAAACCCATTCGACGGAACTTCGCGCTGGTGGCCTACCTCTATGAGCGCTTCCAGGGTGAGGCCGGCTGAAAAAAGTGGATGCCAACGTTTCGTAAAATAGAGGAACGGAGGCATGGATGAATCGAATCCCGAAAGCGGTCTACACGTCGGCGGTTCGCCACTCGGCAGCAGGCGCAGCAAGAGATCTCGGAATATATCGAGGTCTTTTATAACCGGCAGCGGATACAAGCGCGGCTTGACTATCTGTCTCCCGCCGCCTTCACGCAGCGTTTCTACTTGACAAGATCGCTGCTTAACCCGTTGGCGTCCACGGGTTCCGACTGACCTCAGGCCGAGTCATGCGTGACGTCGAGCGTCAGCTCGATTCAGTCGACGACACGGGGCACAGCGCGCTGCACGAGTTGATCGGGCGCACCAAGCGAATCTTGTCGCAAAGGCAGAAGGACAAGAACAAGCTGTACGCGCTGCATGCGCCGGAAGTCGAGTGTTTGGCGAAGGTGCAAGGCTCGCACGCCGTACGAGTTCGGTGTCAAAGTGTCGATCACGACGACCCACAAAGAGGGGCTCGTGGTAGGTGCCCGCTCGATGCCGGACAACCCATACGACGGTCACACGCTGCCTGAGGCGTTCGAGCAAACGGCGATCTTGAGCGATGTGAAGCCGGAAGTCGCCATCGTCGATCGCGGCGACAAGAGAGTTGCCATGGAAGGTGTGAAGATCTACCAGCCGGGATTGCGGCGCGGTATCACGCGCGGGCTGCGTGCGATGATCCGACGGCGAAGCGCGATCGAGCCTGCCATCGGTCACATGAAGGCGGACGGCAAACTCGATCGGAACTGGCTCAAAGGCGCACTCGGTGATGCGATTCACGCCGTCCTGTGCGGCGCCGGCCACAATCTGCGCATGATCATCAGGAGGCTGCGGCTTTTTTGCGCCCTTATTCTGTTCGCTTTGCTCAACCGCTCAACCGCTCAACCGCTCAACCGCTCAACCGCTCAACCGCTCAACCGCTCAACCGCTCAACCGCTCAACCACTGTCGTCTTTACGGCATGAGGCCTAGCGCCGCGCAAAACGCATTATTCTGCCCGGACTCTTTATGGCCCGTTCACGGGCGCAGGCGACGATGAACGTGGTGCCCGCGATGACGAATTGCCGAAACGGCGACGGGCCAAAGCGATTCAATTGTTCTCTGCTCTGGCTTTTTCTCGTCGCGGTGCCGGTGATCCTCCGGGCGATAGCTGTTCGTTGCAGAAGCTCCTCATCACACGAATCTTTGGCACATGAACGTCGACAACGTCCTGATTCTTGCATACGGCACGAGCTTTACTTAGGCGTGACGACGAAGCACTGGCTCGAATCGATCGCGAAGATCCGACGCCGCTCGAGTCGCGAGCGAATATCGCTATCGTGAGTCGGTGCCGAATCCGGAGGCGCTGGTCTTCACGATCTCCCAATCAGGCGAAGCCGCGGACAGGCTCGCGGCGTGGAAGCACCCGCTAGCGGTGTGCAACGTCGCGACGAGCGCGATGGATGGTGCGCCATACCAAACGCGTTCCTCAGCATATGCGCTACTTGTAGGCGCGCGTCGTACCTTTTCCTGCTGCGCGCAGCGGGCGACAACCACCGTGTCGTGAGTTCCGGTGGTCAGCTTCGGCCTTCTGCCGCGTCCGCGAACGGAGAATTGTCGCGCGAGGACTGTCGGCTCGTCCAAAACGATGGTCGCCCGCCTCTGGTCGGGAATGCAATACCGTTGCAATTTCGCTATCGCTCACATAAACTAAGCCCATTAAACTAAGTCTAATTCGGCGACAAATGCGCACGTTCAACATGCACGAAGCAAAGACCAACCTCTCCAAGCTCATCGAGGAGACGGTGAACGGCGGACAGCCGTTCGCTATCGCGAAAGCGGGCAAGCCGTTGGTCAAGGTTGTCAGGATAGACACAGAAGCGGAGAAACCGCGCGGGCTATTGGATTCATGAAGGGGCAACTGAAGGTGCCTACTGATTTCGATACGATGGGTGCGGACGAGATTGCGGATATGTTCGAGGGGTTCGAGGGAAAGACGAAGTGAAGCTTCTTCTCGACACGCATCTGCTTATTTGGGCTACGGGCGATGATCCTGCGCTGTCCGAGCAAGCGCGTAGCCTGAAAGAGGATCCCGGCAACACGCTTTACTTCAGTGTCCAGAGTAACTGGGAGATCGTCATCAAGCGCTCGCTCCGACGTCCCGATTTTCAACTCGATGCCCGCATTTTCCGAACGAACCTTCTTGACGCCGGATACAAGGAGCTTTCGATCGAGGCTCATCACGCCCTCGAGATGCTGCAGCTTCCGCCGATTCACAGCGATCCGTTTGACCGGATGCTAGTCGCTCAGGCGATATCGGAAGGAATCGTGCCTTTACGCACGATGACATCGTGCGACAGTACGATTCTGCCCCGGTGCAGTACGTCTAATCGCTTCGACCAACGCAAGCAGGATCGTCAAGACCATCACCCGATCAGGTGTTAGCCGGCGTTGACAGGAATGTCCCCGTAACGCTTGAGCGCCGCTAGAAGCGCACCAATCGGCATGGGCGCGAACTCGGCCCACACGATGAGACCGGTGAGCATGAGACCGACGATCGTTAAGATGAAGAGCCCAACATTTCGACTCGTATTGCGCCGCTGAGCTGCGTTGTATGGGCATTGAAGGACAAATGTCGAAAGGCGCATTGAAATCGCGAGCTTTTCGTCAAACCTCGCGCTCCGAAGGGCCTAGTATCCTAATCACCTATCGCGTCAACGACGCATCGACCCGAGTGCAGCACACTCCATTCGTACCAAGCTTCGCGCTCGATGAGCGCAATCTTCCTGAACGGCAGCGGCGCTGCCCATTGAGCTGGCCGTGTCATGTCGGAAACTGAGTTCAACAAGAACCGCATGAGCGCTAGCCCTTTCGGCCAAATGCAAAACCTCATGAACTGAGAGCAACGTCGCACGGACAGTGCGAACGTCAATCCTTCCGTTTCGTCTCCGGCAATGACGCCAAGCCTGACTCACGCGGTCCCAAATCGAGGCGACCGTGATGAACAAGCTCTTGAGACGGGAAATCACTTGCACCCTCGGTGCGGATTTCTTCATCTCCTTCTGTCGGCCCGCGCAGCCGAAAACAAAATGCGCAACAAGAATTGCTTGGCTCGACAGGCTTGTGCCTGCGGTCAAGTAGCCGTGCTGCGGATTCGTCCGTCGCAAGGATCATCGGGCCGCAGTGCTTCCCTGCGCCGGGTGAATCGAAAATCTGATCTCTAAGATCCCGGAAAGCAAAACGTGCAGTATTCCAACCACCCCGGGACGTTCTTCTGATAGGTGAGAACGTCGCCTTTCATGCGACAACTGTGAAAATCCAACTCAACTTTTCGACACTGTTGGACAACGCCGGGCTGCCACAGCGGCTCACGAAAGAACTCACCGAACTCTTTCAACACCACCTATCCAAAGCACACAGCAAGACCCGCGTGACCTCGAACGCGATTTCCATCAAGACCCAGACGTACCGCGTGCGACATCTCATCGCCGGCTTTCGCGAACTACGAAAGGGCGGATTCGCGCTTCAGTCGCCGTGGAACCTCTCGGAGAAGCATATCGCTTATCTGGTTAAGCTTTGGGTCACCGAGAAGGAACAAGCGCCAGGCACGGTTGAGAACAAGCTCACCTACTGGCGCACGCTTGCAGCGTGGATGAAAAAGCATCAACTCGTGGGGACCGTCGATGACTACATCAAGCGCCCCGACGGATATCGCCGTTACTATGTGGCGCAGGAAGATAAATCGTGGGAAGCGGCCAACGTCGACGTCAACGACGTGATCTCGCGGCTTTGCGAACGCGACCGCTGGGTCGCAATCCAGGTCGAATTGCAGGCGACCTTTGGGCTGCGCGCGCAGGAAAGCATGCTGCTACGTCCCCTGCAGTGTCTGCGCGTCTCAGGCCACCTCCATGTTATTGACGGCACCAAGGGCGGCAGGCCCCGACTTGTGCCAATCGATGCGGAATGGCAGTACGAAGTCCTCATCCGGGCAGCTAGGCTCGCCAACCCACGCACCGGGTCAATGATTCCCGAGCCGTGGTCGCTTAAAAAATGGTATCGCCATTTCTATCATGTTCTGCAAAAGGAGGGGATCAGCCGCGCCGGATTAGGCGTCACCGTACATGGGCTGCGCCACGCGTACCTTCAAAGGATGTACGAGAAAATCACCGGCGTGCCGGCGCCCATCAAGAAGGCTGACTACCGGCCCGACCCGGAACTCCATCAAAGGGCCATGCAACAGTTAGTCGAAGCCGCAGGACATAGTCTTGCAGGGAAGGCGACGGCGTATATCTCGACGTTTGCCACGGCAGAGCGCCTATCGCGACCGGCGATCACGCCCGAACAGGTGATCGCCGCCCTCACTGCTGCGAACGGCGTGAAATCTGAAGCCGCGAAGAACTTAAAGATATCGAGGCAAGCGCTTTATCGCATCCTTGCAAGGTGCGGACCATCGCAAGACGCTTCGCCGGGGGATTCCGCTGCCGCAAATCCGCGACCAATCGGAGCGTTTCATGACGACCCGTCTATGAACGAACCTGCTAACGTGTCCTGTGACAATCCGGTGCCTGGGCAGTTGTCGCTGCTTGACGATCGGCCGAGCTAACATGAATCTAGCGACAATGATCTCGGCCGCATGATTACTGAGAAGAGCGTCGACCGAGGTTGGTCGGCGCCTGGCCGTATGCACGGTCATCGTCTGTAGGCGATCCCGTCCTCATGCGAGCGCTCACGCGGGCGAGACGCTCATTCCGTCCGCAGAAGTCCAAGTGATCACGAAGGACTGCACCGCTCTCACAAAGCCCGCCAAGGCACACTTCTTTCTCTCGATCTGCTCTGCCCTGCGTAAGTCAGCGCGTAGAACGATCCTGTAACCTAATGACGGTGCCGTTTCCTTGTTGGTTTCGTTCCAGCCTGTCTGCAATATTGTCGCGCCCGCTCTCAGAGGGGAGAACCGTCGCGCGGAGATTGCTTGTCGGAATCGGCTACACTGAACAACGAATATTGCATGTGGGCTGAACTGCAGCGACTCCGTGCTGCGCCTCGCGCGTCGTCTTGACGACTATCTACTGGACGGACGCAACGGTTTCGATGTTGTGCATGCGAATCGTGGATACCCTTGTCCTGCTCATCTCGGCGACCAACGCTATCCGGATAGCGCTCATATCGCAGAATGACTGCGTTTTTCTGCTAGCTTTTCCTTATACGTCTTTCATAAGCCTTTCGCCAAGAGGCCCTGCACGGCCTGGTTGCCATCGGGACAACCTCCACCCCGTGCTGCAACTTGCTTCCTCGCTGAGCCGGTACCTCGCACTGAGTGTCAAACGCATGGCCCTCGCGTCTAACGAGAATAACCTTGCTAATTCCTCGGTTCCTGAGCCGAGCCGGCGGACAGCGCGGCTCGAGCTTCGCTCTTGAAAGTGCGTTTTACGCCGTTTGCCGTTAAGACAGCGTCGGCTCTTTTCAGAGACATGATTGAGTGCGTCGGTCCGTCACCGCTCGCTAGGAAATATCATGATATTTGTGAATCGGCGAAAAGAGATACGAAAACGCATCGCTTTTCAACATGTGGCTTCTTCTCGAGCGGTTAAAGCCATCCGACGGCAGCGCTTCAAATGGGCGATCTGCCGACATGGTTGTCCGTGCCGATCTGCCCGCCGGTATAGGATGCGTTTTTCTCGCGGGGCACCGCAGTTATGAGTAGCCGCTCGCGGGAACCAAAGTCAGCATCACAATTCCATGCGGGAGTTCGATCGAACCTGCCCTTGACACGCGCGTGCTGCACATAGGCGCCTTTGCCGTTGGCGCATGGCTAGTCGAACTCGCTCGCAATATCGAAGCGGTCGCGCCAAACGACGCCGTCCGCACTTAGCACATTAAAAAGTATGGGGCTGCGACTTGGGCTCATCGAGCGCCGCGCGCGGCACCGTTCCCTGGCTGCGACGAAAGACCTATCGAATTCCACGTCATTCCAACCTCTCGATGCTCGCAATCGACTCTACGATTGTTCTTGTTGCACCCCAACGACAAGAGCTGGCTGAACGATTCGCCAGATACAACGGAGCTTCAATCGATGGCAAAACAAACTCCCGCACGCGCTAAAGAGCAGATCACCCCGTTCTTTCCGACCCAGGCTTACCTCGGTTATCCCAAAGATTATAAGAAGGAGCCCGCGCTCAAGAAGCGCCGGCGTGACTACGCCGAGTTTTCGCGGAAGCTGCGAGCGATTCTCGCCCCGTTGCTGGTCAACCGTTACGCTTTGCATGAAGACCTGCTCGTGCTCACGAGCAAAGGATTTTCGGGGCAGGGCGTCGACGTGGACTGCGTAGCGGTCACTCGCTTCGGTGTCTTTGTGATCACGCACATCCCGGTGGTTGGCATCATTTCCTCTTCGCAGAAGGCTAACGAAATGGTCGTCCTGAGCGAGTCAGGCGCAGCACATACCTTTCCATGTCCTCTTTGGCGTGCGGCACCCGCCGTTCACTTTCTTTCTGCCCTTCTGTCGGATTTGCAATGCCCAGTGCAGGCGATCGCCATCGCCACGCATGATGCTTGCGCGATCGAACTTGGCGTCCCCACCGCGATCTTCAAACTGCACGAACTGAGTCAGTTCTTGCGGCAGAGTTACGATCGCTACAGTGCCGTCAACTGGTCCTTCTTTGACGTCAACGAGATCAATGCACGTCTACGGAAAGGATGCCAGAGTTGGGATCACGCCGTCGAACAAGCCGAGCGTGACGCGCATCGGTCCTGATAAATAGCGCAAAGGTCGTTCTGGCACTTCGGCACAGACGGGCATTTTTTCATCGCATTCGTTCCGACGCTTGCGCCGACTACTCGGCGTGAGCGAAAAACGAGCCGTTGGCTGCACGAAGTCGATTTCGCAATATTTCGCTGTTTTCACATGAAAATCAATGGGTTAGCTCCGTGTCGCCAGAGAAAAAAGGAACGATATCCGGACGAACATTTGCCGGGCTGACTAACGGAGAAATCGAGAAGGGGGCGTAAAGCGAGGACAGCAGAGGAGTTTTGGCAGCGAAAGCAGCGAATTGCTGACGTGCGTTTGAAAGTCCAGTCGTCGAAGTTGCAGTGCTTGGACCAGTGCCGGATTCTACGGCAACTTTCGTTGGCGCACAAGATGCTCTCGAATTTCACGGCGTCTCGTAGCGGACGCCGTTTCCGTCGACGGTTCCATCACCTTACTGCGATGCACTCAAGTCACTTGTTCGATGATCTCTGTAAGTATTCTGAAAAGAGAAAAGTTAAAACAGGGTGTTTTTTATACGGCTTTCACTCAGATTAAAAAAATGTTTGTGGCGTCATCTTCAGAACTTTCTCATTTGAGCGACAAGTATGCGATCATTCAGGCGCTGAACGAAAGGAGACCAGATGAAAACATCAAAAAGACCTTATCGCTTGATAAGCCGTCGCAGTTGCTTAAGACTTGCTCAGCTATACCAGGAAGGACTCAACGACGGGAAATGGAAAACGCAACTTGGCGCATTGAGTACGTTGGGCGTTAGCCAAGGTGACTTGTCGTTAGCATTGCAACTGCATGAGTTGCCCGTTGAGATTCTTGACCTATTTGAAGACCATGTGGGCATCAGTAGCCACACTGTTCGAGTGATCCGCCATACGATTATCCATGAGGGGCTCAAGACCGTGCTCAGCCGTATACAGCAGAGCGGGGCGTCCAATGCGCAACACTCCAATCAGGCGGTACTGAAGATTGTAAAAGGCCAAGCGCTGCATTCTAAGAAAATGCTACGTTGGTCAGGACAGGACCCTCTCAAGATCGCTTCCCGCACGCTCGATCTGCCCAAAAACATCTCTGACCGGTATCACCTTGGTGTGACCAACGGGGAGTGGGCCAATTTTAGTGCCTGCGCTAAAGCGCTCGGTGTTTCGCGACGGAATGTTAGCGTTGCCGTCTCGATCAGGGAACTGCCCGACGCGATTCGGCATTTATTCCGTGAGAAAGACCTTACCTTTGCCGTTGGAAAAAGACTTCTCGCGCTTAAAGACGAATTGGGCATTGATGAAATGCTCGTGCGGGCACGAGGTATGGAGTCGATGTTTGATGCGAGCGGCCGCACGGCGGCGAACATCTTGTCCGAGCTGAACGCCGAGAATATTTGCCCTTCGACTTTTACCCGCGTTCGCATCAAGAAGGGAAGAGGCCAAAACCGGCTAGTGATCGAGTGTAAAGATCGCGAATTGCTTTGGAGGTACCGGCTCGAGATAGCGAGAGCAATCAGCAAGGTTCTGAAAAAGCGCACCACCAGTACTGAGTTTGTCGAATTCATGCGGGAGTTCTATGGCATCTTCGAACAACGAAAGTTGTTCTCGAACCGTTTGCCAAGTACGTTCGCGCCCCGATCTTCCTAGAACGGTATAGCGATGCAATGCAGGTAGTGTCTGGGACGCGAGGAGTCGACGTTCGTCGACCTTGGCTATTACGATCACTGCGGTTCCGCCGGCCGATGGTGTCGCGCGAACCGGCGTTTCGCGCTCTGTAATATACGCTCGCAACGCCGCCTCGACGCAGGTGAACACATAGGGCGGCGGCACGCTATTCTTCGCGACCGAGCGCGGCGAGCGGCAGATAACCTCCAAACGAATGGGTAGGCTCACGGCTTTATCTGTTCGTCGTTGTCTTGGCGCCCAGGGCGCAGCGCCTCCGTCCTGCTTGCCGCGGCTCCGGCCTTCCATCTTCGATCGTTGCAGTCGCGGCGGCGCCTTGACTTCTTTTGGTGGCAGGCATGCTGGTTTTGTGCAAACCAGATCTCTGCCGACATGCCAACAACCAAGCCTTTGTGTCATGCGCTACCCGGTAAGCGAGCGCGAACCGTCCCAATTGAGCAGCGTACGACACGTCTCATGTGGTCTCGTGCCCGAACCCGTAAGCCGATGCGCGTGCAGCGTCCGCGTACTTGCGAAGGCAAGGCATGCGCGTGCTAAAGCGTCAATTAATCGCGAATGCGCCTGCGTCCGAGTTGAAGCGTCCGTCACGGTGCGCTGACGCTGATTTAAAGCATCTCGAGGGCGTGATACGTCTCCTTTTGAGCCCAAACGCACCGCCCATTCCGCTTGGCCTCGATCGGTCCTATTGGCTGCGGCGGCTTGAGCGTCTCGAGAAGGAAACTTGTCTCGTCCCGGTCCAGATGAAGCGCGTCGGTGCCCTGCGAACCCTTCTTCTTGCACACGCATCATGTCGCAGCCGATGTGCGTGAGCGCTCCCTCAGCGGGGAGCGGTCAAGCGCGCACAACACGCAACAGAAGGACCTAAACGCTGCTGCGGGTCGCGTGGGCGTCGCGGGCGGAATGCCGGGATGTGAGGTTTCGCGACACCACAACGTCTATGCGCCGCAATGATGCAGCGCCCCGCGCTCGGGCGACACCGAGCACGCCTCGCTAAACAAAACGTGAGAGAAAAAATGAGAGAGCCACCTCAAAAACGGGATACCCTGCGCCATCTGTCGAACGATCGGATGCTAAGCGGCACCGATCACCTTACTCACCTACGAGAGCACGAGTCGGCCATCGCGGCACACCGCCGGCGCCTCTGCCGTTGGTTGCGCCGCCAAATCGCACCTGTATTCAGCCGTGTGTGCGAGGGCCAAGTGCACTTGAGCGAAGACCTAACCCTCGAACATGCGCCGGGCACTGAGAACGCGACGACATTGGTCCATTGCCTTGCTGTTACGCCTTTCGGTGTTTTCGTCGTCAACTACTACGATTGGCGAGGCAACGTCAGACCCACGACCAACGAAGATGAGTTGCTCGTGGTTGACGACTCGGGCGGCGTCACGGTGCACACGTCACCCCTACGTCGTGCGAAGCCGGCGGTACGTCATTTACGGTCAGTGCTATCTCACCACGATTGCCCGGTCGAGAGCATCGCCATATTTGCTGAGACCGAATGCCGCCTTCATCCGACGGCACCCGATGGGGTCCTCACGTTGCCCGAATTACTTCACTTCTTACGGACGAGATTGAACCACTTTCGCGCGACGCATGCACGGTATCTGGACACAGCCCGTCTTGCTAGCCACATCGATCGGGCATGTCCGCGCAGCCGATCAAGCAACTGACTCCGGGCGCCTGCCCGTCGCTTTGTAACCGCCGGTGACGCAGACAAGTACAGGAATCGGAACGACAACGAAAGCGAGACGAACCGAAAACAAGGGGGTAGTGGGGGCGCAGCGCCGGTTCAACATGGCCAACGCCGCGCCACAAGGGCTGTCTCTAAGCATCGGCACGGACAAGCCCGGTGCGTAGTCGAACCAAAGTGGAAAGACGGCGTTTTTTCGAAGCTTTCAACCTGGCCGAGCATGGATGTCGGTCTATATTGAATGTACACACCGCGTTTTAACGCATCGACACCACAGGCGAGCGACTCTTGCGCGCCTCTCATCGAATTGTCATCTCTCGACCCGGCGACGCTCCGGGACAAGCTCGGCCTTATCAGTTAGTTCCAATTTGTCGCCATCATCGTCCGTCGCATCTTTTGATGCAGGCCGGTCAGACCGAGCGTTTATCGACGCAACTATTCGCGTGCCTCTGCAATTTCTTTTGGTTTTGATCGTGCCCGCGCTTCTCGGCCGATTGGCTTTGTTCATTGCGGCGCGCAAACCTGCGGCCCCATCGTTGTGATTTCAACCGCTGTAGTCCGCTTTCGGCGTACGCCGAAAGCAAACCCTTTCCCACCTAAGGAGGTTTTATGAAAGAAGCTGTATTAGAAGTCCGGTATGCAGGCGGTCTGGCGCTAACCGACCATGTTGTGGTGCAGACGTCATCCCGTCTTATCTTGTCGCCGCGACTGAGGGCTTTGCTTGGTATCCTCGAAAAGACGGAGCGTCGCACGACTATCAGAGTCAAGCTTGACGGGGTCACCTATCGGGTTGAATGCAACTCTGACGCTGAATATGTTGTGGGCGCGAGACTTGGCCTTGGCGAGCGCTGGTTATCGAAACTGCAACTGTTTGAAACGCCAACCGTCTGTCAGCGGCGACTCAATGGGCGTTTTGCTCACTTGTTGAGCGCGTGGGCGCTAATTGGCGCATGCTACATCGTTTATTCTGCCAAGGCTTGGGACGCACGCGCGGTCATTGAAGCGGTGTTGCTTGGCTTCGCATCGGTGACGCTGTACGTAGTGGGACACATGTGTTTTTCCGACGATCATCGATCGTCCAAGTAAGTCTTCAGTTCCGTGACTGCCTCGTTCAGATGCTAGTGGCATCGGATTGAGCCACATGATGTTCGGCATGTCGTCAGCGTACATGTGGTCTGATGCAAGTAAGGCGAACCGCGTCGCAACGCGTGGTTCGCCAAAGGGCTTAGCCGCGCTCAACAATGCCTCAATGGTCGCTTCGCGCACATGCTCAGCGCGTGCTCACTGATCGGCGCAGCGTATCTCGTCCCGTCGACCAAGACTTGGAATGTGGGTGCGCTTTTGGAACCTGCGACGCTTCTCTTTTAGCAGATGTGCCCCATTACAAACAGCGACACCGATAGCTGCACTTTGATTTCGGCTATGCGAGCCGCGCCCCACGGCGCGGTTTGCCTTTCATCCAAAATGGATGTATAGAGAGCCACAATCACAACCCTGACCGCGAAGAAGCAGTTTTGACCGGGGAATAAAAGTGTGTCTTATAAGGAGATAGCGGGCGCCAAAGTGTCGAACGGCTGAGCGTTGCCCTCAGGAAATTCAGACGTACCGAAACCGAGACCGATCTCGATCGAGACGGCAGTCATATCAGCCCGCCGCCCCTCGATGCAGTACGTCTCGACGGTGGGTCACACTGTACAACCAGAGACGACCTCATTCGAGTCTGGAAGACCGTACGCCGGATGAGGCATACTTCGCGACGCTGCCTGCGATCAAATCGGCAGCATGAGCGCACCGGTGGTTCCACTTGAAAATCTCAGGACCCTGTCCGAACAAGCGGCGCCACCTCTCTGCTCGATCTGAAATCGCGTGGCCTGCAGGCCGGTCCGTTGCTCGCAGTCGGCGACGGAGCAATGGGTTTCTGGGCCGCACTGGAGGAAGTGTTTCCCGCGACGCGAGGCCAGCGCTGTTGGTTTCACATTCAGCTTTGCCTTGCTGTGACTTCGGCAGCGCGTTCAGGACGTTGCCCGCGGCGACGTGTTGACGCCGACGCCGCTTTGATGCGGATGCCGAGATTCTCGTGAACCCGGGGCATCGTCGATTTGGTCCTCGGAGCGGCGCATTCGCGAGCTTTGCCCTCCGCTCACCGACGCGTCGGCAAGAGTAATTCAATTTGGCGTCGACGGCAAAAGCACAACATCAGCCCAGCTGAAATGGTTGCTGGCTGAGATAGAGCGGCTACCCCAGCCCTTCATGACCCCTCCGGTTTCGAAGTGGGGACATAACCCCGGCATCGTCGAAATGTACGTCTTCAAGACGCACGATTTGACGGCGTCTCCAAAAATCTGTACGCTTTGAATATGTACACTGTACCCACCAAAGGATGGAGGACGTCATGCCGCGCGCTGCTGTTGACGACAATCAGCGAATGAATCTTCGGGTACCGCCCGAGGTTAAGTCTCGTCTCACGCGCGCAGCGAACCTCAACCATGTCGACCTGACTAGCTTCGTGACCCAGGCCGCGCTGCGCGAAGCCGATGCGGTGATCGCCGCCGCAGAGCAAATCAAGCTGGCGGAAGACAGCTATTTGCGCGTGCTGGCGTTGCTGGAAAATCCGCCCGCGCCGAACGACAAGCTTCTTGCCGCCGCCAAAGCGCTGCCGAAGTCCGTATGACCGTACCGAACTGGCATGAAGAGCCCATTCAGAAGGCTCACGATCGGGACGCGTTCGACTGCAACGATAATGAGCTGAACCACTATCTGCGGAAGTTCGCGCGCCAGAACCACGAAAGCGGCGGCGCCAAGACGTTTCTCGCAATCGATGACTCAACCGGCCGGGTGCTTGGTTATTACTCGCTTGCGCCGACCTCGGCCAACTACGAACAGACACCGGAAAGCACGCGCAGGGGTTTGCCGCGCCACGCAGTGCCAGGCTTTCGCCTCGCTCGCCTCGCAATCGATCGAGGCCAACATGGCAAGGGGCTCGGCACGCAGCTGCTGCTCGCGGCGGCCCTGCGATGTATCAAAGTCGCCGGCGAAGTCGGCGGCGTTGCGCTCTTCATCGACGCCAAAACCGAGCGCGCCGCAAAGTGGTACGAGGAGAGAGGGGCGGAGCGATTGACCGGCATGCCGGCGGGTTTTCCTATCCCTATGGTCATTCCTCTTAAGACGCTCGAAAGTGCGCTGAGCGCCGCGGGCAAGCTATAGCGTCCACCCGCACATTGGCAGACGCCGGCAATGGCTCCGCTTCCCCATTCCGATAAGCGGCAAGGTCGTTCGCGCTGCGTAGTTCCGACGTGAGTTCCACTGTTGTTGTTGAGGTACGTTAATTGTGCTAACAGGTATCCGTTTATCCCGCCTTTCCTCAGGCGCTCTCCACCCGCTTTTCCCAATACAACGCTGGATGCGTCGTATCACCGCCTGAGCGGTGAAACCGAGGCGCGCCCTATGCTCAGCGCATGTTCTCTGCCTCCTCGAGACAGGCCGCGAGCTTCTCGAAATATGCCAACGCCCTGCCCGTCGGCACGACGGTCTTGACGCGCAAGTCGTCCAGGCTTTCCTCGACGGATACGAGTCCCTGCTCTCTAAGGTTCGTCAGCTTGCGATGCACGGTAGCCGGAGCGCCCGCGACGGACAGCGACATCGTCTCGGTGACCGTGAGTTTATGACCCGCATGCCACGACGCCGTGAGTGCTGCAAGCAAGCGTTCCTCGGCCGCATCGAGCTTTGGCACCGAGGGCAAGGTCTGTACCGCCTGAGCTAGATTCAGAAAGCGAAAATAGGCATCGAATAAGCTTTTTTTAGCCCCATGAAGAAACGGGTTGAATGCGCTGAATCAAATCTTAGCATCTCCGGGTGACAGAAAATTAGCCAAGTCATGTTACTTATCATGTAGATAAGTAAGCGCTATGATTCCCGGCGCGCAAATCGCGGACGAGAGGGCATAAAAGACGTGCATTTCTCTTGTTGTTTGAAGCTTTTGGGGGACGCGGGCGTGTCTCAAGGACGCGACCTCACCTACATTACGAGACATTTCATCAACAAGGAGATTGATCATCTCGCAAAGATGATCCGATCGCGGCATTGGCATCGCAGCGTGCCCGATATCGTACTGGCGTGAGCGCATCGGGGAACTGCGGCATGCGCCCGCCATTGCGCCGATCCAGCAAGTGGAACTCGAATCGCTTCTGAGTGAACTGGAACGCATCGCGGCGAAACTCGCCCGTGCCGCGTCGGCCGGAAACAGACAGACATCCGGATCTATCGAACGGCGACTATCTCTCTGGCGTATGCAAACCCATTGCTCCGTCGCCGACTGCGAGCAACGGACCGGCCTGCAGGCCACGCGATTTCAGATCGAGCAGCAACTCCTGCCACGACGCCTGTTCGTTCGCTGGCTCGCTATGCGCTGCTAGAAGGGGTGGGCGTCGTACCTTTCCCGGAAGCGGGCAGCGGCCGACAACGACCGCGTCGGGAGTTCCGGCGGTTAGCTTCCGCATTCTGCCGCGTCCGCGAGCGATAAATTGTCGCGCGAGGGCTGTCGGCTCGTCGGCAAAAACGATGGCAGCTCGTCTCGGGGTGGGAAATTCGATACGGTTGCAATTTCGTGACCGCCGGAATAAACTAAGCCCACTAAACTAAGTTTAATGGGGTGCAAATGCGCACGTTCAACATGCACGAAGCAAAGACCAACCTCTCAAAGCTCATCGATGAGACGGTGAACGGCGGACAGCCGTTCGTTATTGCGAAAGCGGGTAAGCCGTTGGTCAAGGTTGTCAGGATAGGTACAGAAGCGGAGAAACCGCCTAGGCGTATTGGGTTCATGAAGGGACAGCTAAAGGTGCCTGCTGACTTCGATACGATGGGTGCGGACGAGATCGCTGATATGTTCGAGGGCAAGACGAAGTGAAGTTTCTTCTCGATACGCATCTGCTCATCTGGGCGGCAGGCGATGATCCAGCGCTGTCCGAGCAAGCGCGCAGCCTGATCGAAGATCCGACCAACACGCTTTACTTCAGTGTTCAGAGTATCTGGGAGATCGTCATCAAGAGCTCGCTGCGACGTCCCGATTTCCAACTCGATGCCCGCATTTTTCGAACGAACCTTCTCGACGCCGGATACAAAGAGCTCTCGATCGAGGCTCATCACGCCCTCGAGATACTGCAGCTTCCGCCGATTCACAGAGATCCGTTTGATAGGATGCTAATCGCTCAGGCGATCTCGGAAGGAATCGTGCTCCTTACGCACGATGACATCGTGCGGCAGTACGATTCTGCCCCGGTGCGGTACGTCTGATCGCTTCGACTAACACAAGCAGGATCGTCAAGACCATCATCCATACCCACCTCGCATGATCGTTCGCGGCAAGAGCACGCAACGTGGGCGGCGATCACGCCACTATCAAGTTGAATCGAAGCGAGCCGGCACATATGTGCTTGGCCCCGAGGGCAAGTCTTCGCGAACCGCCGTGTCGACGTCAAATCTATGGATGCTCGCATCGCCTATCCGCGCTCAGCAGCGACTGGCTGACCGCTTTGCACACATGCTTTGCGCCTGCTCGCTCATCGGTGCGGGCCACCTCGTTCAGTCGACCAAGCCTTGGAATGTCCAGCGACCGTGGGAAGATGAAAGGCAGACGGAAATGAGCAGGCCAGATAAGGACCGCGTTGTCGTCGTCGATCGGCAGTAGCACCTATCGCGGCCAGACGTTCCAGCACAGCTGGATTCCACGCTACGAGCCTCCAGCAGAACTCGAAGTCAACTGCGCAATTCGAGCTTATAAAAGAAATTTTCGATGGTATAGCGCGAACGATTGAACAACGCGAGGTCAATCACACGATTCCTGATGTACACATAGTGCCTGCAGTTCCTTTCCTTGCTGATGCGATCGATCCCTTGCATCTTCGATGAAAACTGGGCCAACGAAAGTGTATGCGAATCGTTGAAACCCGATGCTCCGGGCAAGGCCATCGCATCAGCTTGGCGCTTTTCGGGCCATGCGGGCATGACTCGGATACCGTCGCGGTCGATTTCGATCCTGAACAAAAATTCCACCCTTCCAGTCTCCTCGTCTGCCCAGCAAGGCGGGAAGTCACGTCCGCCACGCGCATCGAGACGCGCCTTCAGAAACGCGACCTGACCGCGCAGATCCGCGTTGGCCTTCGCGACATTGACCACAGCGCCGGCGCCGCTCGACACGCTGGTCATTTCTTTGCGAGCTGCGACGAGGTCGTGAGCGAGCGTTTGTTCGTTCCCTGAAGCATAAGACTCGCCCATCTGCGCCTCAAGTTGCTTCTCGACTTCTTTCTTCAGCACAACGGCCGCCAGGGCTTCGGCGGCGACATCCTTGCCGACCAATTGTTTCTCAAGCGTTGCTTTCAACGCAAGCGCCTCGTTAATGTCCTGGCGCACGCGCTCGTTGACGTTTCGCTTATCATGCGTCGCCTCAAACGTTTTTTTCACTTCGGTCAGTGCGCTCAGTTGCTTGTCGAGATCTGACACTTGCTTCTTGAGCGTGTCGCGTTCTTCAATAAGTATCGATTGGTCGACCAGCGACGTGATGACGTCGTCGGGTTTGGCGCCCGCCTTGGCAAGCGCTTCGCCGAGTTTCTCGCGCGCTTCGTCGAAACGCTCGCGTGCATGTCGAGCTGCGCCGATTTCGCGAGCGAAAGCTGCAATTCGGAGGCATGCAGGTCCGCCCGCACGATCATATAGTCGAGCAACAGCATCAGAACGAAGGCGAGGGTGAACGCGATCTCGGTCAGCGATAACTGAAAGATCTGGTCGGATTTTACGCGTACGAGCCAATCTCCGAATGTCTCACGATTATCCGGCCAGACGCCTAAGGTTTTGCACGCACTTGTCGATAACGATACGTGGTCGGGCGTGCCTCTGATGGTAGCCACGATGGTTAGAGGCACATGGTGCGGGAGGAGAGCACCGTTGAGCGCCCGGTGACGGCGAACACTGGCGGCCTGTCGATTTGCTTGTCGAAGTCGGCTACTAACGAGCGCAGCGGCAGAGGAGACGTTATTGTCATCATCGGCGGGCAGAGAAAGACGCCTAAGACATCTCAAATTACAAGGGGTATCGTGAACGTTTCAGCGCTTAAAAAAATCATAATCGCGCAACTTTTCAAGAATTTTGCACCGGACTTAAGAATCGCGAGATGCTTGGCCGCTTCGGCAACTGTCTTGGCATTAGTCGTCGTCTGGGACATCTTCGCCCTGAGGCGAACTGGATTCCATGTCACCACTCATGGCGGATGGAGATCCGCACCTATCTTTGTTCTCTGTATCGTATTGATGTATCGCATTTATAGAATGGACAGGTTCTCCGACCTATCCAAGTCTGTTAACCTCGCAGGCTGGATCGTGGGGTTGCTTTGCATGGCTTACATGGCAATTTTCATGAAAGCGTCGTTGGTTTTGCAATCTCTTGCAGTTTCCACTAATGCCCCTCTGGTCGACCACGTACTCATAGAGTTCGATAATACGTTGGGTTTTCACTGGGAACACCTCGCGGCGTGGTACTCCGCGCATCCGTTTCTGGAGTGCCTATCTTTATTCATCTACGCCCTTTGGGCACCTCAAATTATTTTCACGCTGGTGATCTTGTCGACGAGGGGATATGTCTATGAACTGGCCGAATTCTTGTTCCTTTTCTTTTTCGTTACACTAGTCTCGATTACTGTATCGGCATTTTTTCCTGCCTCGAATCCGTTTTTCGCCTATGATCTCTATGATCCTTATGGTCCATCACCGTGGTCCCAGTTTTTCCCCCTTAGGGACGGGGCGCTTAGGAGTGTCGATCTTGACCTTGCGGAGGGGCTAGTCTCGATTCCATCAATGCACGCAGCGGCTGCCGTTCTATTTGCGTATGCTGTACGCCATGTCCGGTATGTTTACCCGGCTTCGATATTGCTTAATATCGCAATGACGATTTCGGCCATTCGCCACGGCGCACACTATCTATCGGACATCCTTGCTGGGCTACTGCTGTCGGCTTGCGCAATATACCTTTCTCGACGTATCGGTGACGGAAAATCGATTCGCGGGAACGTAGGCCAACGTGTTGTTACTCGTCGCGCACTCGGGACCCTTGTTCAGACGAGCATGCTCCAAAAGGATCGGCGCGTACAAGGGGCTGATCGTCAAAGCGCCGAAAAAATTTTCCTTGGCCGGCAGGCGAACCCTTCCGGTTCTGAACGTTTCGATGCTGAAGGTCCGTGATGGGCAGCGCACCCGATGCGCTGCCGGCGCAATGCCGACCACGGCTATTCGGTATCGACCGTCGGCAGTGGGGCGGGCAGCGCAGGTCGCTTCGGATGGGGCATCAAGTGGCAATCGGGCCGCGGTTGGTCGCCGAGCAGTGTTTGTCGAAAAATTGCAGGCTACCTGAGCCCGGGCGCGACGAGCCGAATTCGAATCTTCCGGATCGAACAGTGTGAAACAAAAGGCCATCTTCGACGGCGCTCGGATTGCGCGACGATAGGCCGCTGCCGGCCACAGAGAGCCTAAAGCCCAGACCCGCAAGGGCGTCTGGGCTTCAATAACGGCACAGTGCATCCAGGGGCGATTCGGCTTCGTCCGACGTCGGATTTTTACAGGGTTGCCAGGCGAGTGGTATCGACCGGTGTAGCGTTGTCGGGTGCTTCCAATGTCGGTGTGTACTTGATTTCGCCATGGAGGTTGTCGTTGGTGTTCTTGTCGACTATGCGCGACGCGATCAGCGTGTTGTCAGTCGTCCCCCAGTAGTTGTTTGATACGGTTGCTTCGTCGAACGGCCGGCTTAAAGTTTGTCGCTGAATGTCGGTCGACGAAGTGACGCAGACTTCCTGCGTTCGATGAACGCTCTTTGAGTCGAGCCGCCCCCGAATTTTTGCGCGCCGCGCTCGACGACGATCCCGTCGTGTCACAAATGTCATCGATATGCGCACTCGCCACGGCAGCCGTGATTCTTTTAGGCTGAGTTGACAAGTTGACGTCTCTCGGCGATGCAGAGGAACCACCACCCGTGGCCGTTCCTCTGCCCAAAGCGAATAAAGAGCGCCTTACTCCTTATCCGCCTTGATCTGCGGCAACGCCGACGACTCCCCCGGCGTCAGCAACCCGACCTGCGCATAAATCCGCAGCTTGTCGCGCGTATCCGTGATGTCGAGATTGCGCATCGTGAGCTGGCCGATGCGGTCCTTTGGCGAAAACGTCGATGCGACCTTCTCCATCGACAGACGCTCCGGCTGATAGGTCAGATTCGGCGACTTCGTGCTGAGAATCGAATAGTCGTTACCGCGGCGCAGCTCGACGGTGACTTCACCGGTAATCACACGCGCGACCCAGCGTTGCGCCGTCTCGCGCAACATGATGGCCTGCGGATCGAACCAGCGCCCCTGATAGAGCAGACGTCCCAGTCGACGACCGTTCTCGCGATACTGCTCGATCGTGTCCTCGTTGTGAATCCCGGTAACGAGGCGCTCATACGCGATGTACAGTAGCGCCAGACCCGGCGCTTCGTAAATGCCGCGACTCTTTGCCTCGATGATGCGGTTCTCGATCTGATCGCTCATGCCCAGACCATGCCGCCCGCCGATGCGATTGGCCTCCAGCATCAGCTCGACCATGTTCGGAAAGGTCTTCCCATTGAGCGCAACCGGCTGGCCTTCCTCGAAGCGGATCGTGACTTCTTCGCGGTCGACCTTCACGTCGTCACGCCAGAACGCCACGCCCATGATCGGATTCACGATCCTGATGCCGGACTCGAGGCTTTCGAGATCCTTGGCTTCGTGCGTCGCGCCGAGCAGGTTCGAATCAGTCGAATAGGCCTTTTCTGCCGACATCTTGTAGGCGAAACCCGACTGACGCATGAACTCCGACATCTCCGAGCGGCCGCCGAGTTCGTCGATGAACTGTTGATCGAGCCACGGCTTGTAGATCTTCAGATCGGGGTTGACGAGCAGACCGTAGCGGTAGAAACGCTCGATGTCGTTGCCCTTGTACGTGCTGCCGTCGCCCCAGATATTGACCCCGTCTTCCTTCATCGCGGCCACGAGCATCGTGCCCGTAACGGCGCGGCCAAGCGGCGTTGTGTTGAAGTAGGTGACGCCCGCCGTCGATACGTGGAAGGCGCCGCTTTGCAGCGCAGCGATGCCTTCGGAGACGAGTTGCGTGCGGCAGTCGATCAGGCGCGCGCCTGCTGCGCCGTATTCGGTCGCGCGGCGCGGGATCGAATCGTAGTCGTCCTCGTCGGGCTGGCCGAGGTTTGCCGTATAGGCGTAAGGCACAGCGCCCTTTTTCTTCATCCAGTGGAGCGCGGCGCTCGTGTCGAGGCCGCCGGAGAACGCGATACCGACCTTTTGGCCAGTCGGGAGACTTTCGAGAATTGTGCTCATGAGCAATACCGTCAAAATCGACATAGGAAAAACTCGCCGGTCTGTGAGTATCAGGCATGCCCAGCCCGTTGACAAGTTCGGCGAGAAATGGGATGGGGCCGGGAAAACGATGATGACGCGTCCTCGGTCCGGCGCATGACAGGCAAGTCCTCGCATAAGAGGGACACACACATAGGCCATACCAGGAAAATCCCATGAAACTGCGAAAGAACGGACTGTGGGCTCGGCGCGGCCGACGGCGGCTGCTCATCGCCTGCTGCGCTCGTCGCCGCACTGATCGGCATCGGCTCGGGCACGCTGCGGCACGGCATGGCGGACCAGCGTGACAAGCCATTTCCGGCGACGAGCATCGTCTATCAGATGCGGCAGGATTCGTCGCCATGGGCGCATGCCGAGAAGGACGCCTCGCGCATGCTCGCGGACATCCGCGAGAAGCGCGTTTGCGCGATTGGCGTGGCGCTCGACGCCATCCTCGTATCGACGAAAATCGGCACGCGCTACTTCGTCACCGATCGCTTCGCGGTGTTCTCGTAGTCGCTGCTACTCCATCCAACCAAGGCCGAAAGCGCGCCGGACTACCAGATCGCTTGGCTGTTGAACGTCTCCATCGGCGCACAGGCAGGCTTCGGCGCGCTGCTCGGCTTGCTACGCGATTCGGCCAGCATGCTGGTGTTCCTGCTGCTAGCCCTGATGTTCTGGTACATGTGCCGCGAGATGAAGGGCGACGTCACGCTGCTCACCGAGCCACCCGACATGAGCTTCGACGACGTGATCGGCGCG
The DNA here is from genome assembly GCF_056930355.1 of Caballeronia sp. 11_S32. Lineage (NCBI taxonomy): Bacteria > Pseudomonadati > Pseudomonadota > Betaproteobacteria > Burkholderiales > Burkholderiaceae > Caballeronia > Caballeronia sp. 11_S32. The sequence goes on along the minus strand of NZ_JBXOWH010000003.1, from coordinate 2,782,527 downwards.
GTCGTTGCGAAGGCCGCGCTCGAAGACATCAAGGCCTAGCTGCGCGATCCGGTGTCGTTCAGGAAAATGGGCATCCGCCCGCCCTGCGGCGTGCTGATGACGGGCGGTCCCGGCGTCGGCAAAACGCGGCTCGCGCAGGCCTTGGCCGGTGAATGCGGCGCGCACTTCATTGCCATCACGGGGAGCTTTTTCAGCGCGGAGTATTAGGGGGCGGCATTCAGAAGGTCAAGCATCTGTTCAAGACGGCGCGCAAGCGTGGCCCGGTGGTGATCTTCATCGATGAAGCCAACGGACTCGCCGCACCGACCAGCGGCGAGTCCGGTTCCGCCGATGCCGAGCGTGCAACCGCATCATCAATCCGTTGCTCGCGGAGATGGACGGCTTCGAGAAGAACGAAGGCGTGGTTCTCGTCGCCCCAACCAACTTCCCCGAGAATCCCGACGAAGCGCTGCGCCGTCCGGGCCGCCTCGATCGCATCGTGCCGGTGCGTCTGCCGGATGTATCGGATCGCGTGAAGATTTTTGAATATTACCTGGACAAGCTGCCGTCGCGTTCGGCGGATATCGACTGCGAGCAACTCGCCCGACTGACGGCTGGTTTGTCGCCCGCGTCGCTGTCGATCATCGTCAATCACGCCGGGCTGATCGCGCGCAAGCAAGGCGCGAGCATGGTGTGCGCGGAGCATCTGCGCGAGGCGATCAAGGTCGTGCGTATCGGCGATGTGAGCGTCGCGGAGAAGGCGCTCGATACGGACGAAGTGCGTCGCGTCGGCGTGCATGAGGCGGGGCATGGCATCGTCGCGGCGCTACTGGGCGCGGGCGTGCTGGAAGAACTGACCGTGCTGCCGCGCGGCGGTGCGTTGCGCATGGCACTCGTCACGAAGTCGCAGGACAAGCATCTGTATCGCCGCAGCGATCTGGAAAAGGAACTGATGGTGCTGCTCGGCGGACGCATTGCGGAGTTGCTGGTGTTCGGCGAGGTATCGAGCGGCGCGGCCCAGGACTTGCAGGAAGCATCGCGCATCAGTCTGGAGATGGTGTCGCGGCTCGGCTTCGGCAGCCAAGGCAATCTGTGCAGCCTCGCCGCGCTGCCGCGCGAGAACGCCGGGCGGCAACTCGACGGCGTGATTGAACCGGCCAATGGGCTATTGAATGAGGTGAACGAGCGCTGCGTCGATCTGCTCTGCGGAATCAATCGATTCTGCGCGATGTTACAACCACGCTGACCGAGGCCGAGACGGTGCCCGGCGCATATGTCCACGATCTCATTCGCACGGGCGAAGTCATGTAGTCGCTCGAGCGAAAAACGGGGCGCTTCAGTGCGTCGGCGTTTAGTCCGGAAGCACGCGGGTGAGCGTGGCGCTCAGTGGCTCGAATCGATTGTCAGCCAAAATCAGAAGCTGCCAGTCGCGTCGCATCGGGTCAGTTCCAAGGTAAGAAGTTGACGAGTTACTGCTTGAGTTCGACCCTTGAGCAAGATTGAAGCTTTACGACGGTCGGACATTTCACGGCTGACGACGGCCAAGCAAGCTCGTAAGCTTGCACCAGTGCCCAGATCGCCTTGAACGATGCGGAGCGAACATGACCCTTCAGCAGTTAGAGACGTTCTTCTGGACTGTCAAGCTCGGAAGCTTCTCGGCCGCCGCCGAGCGTCTATACGCGACCCAATCGGCCGTTTCGATGCGGGTGCGAGAGCTCGAGCGCGCGTTGGGCGTCGATTTGTTCGACCGAACCCATCGGAACGCGCGACTCACTCCCAAGGGGCGCGAGTTGATGGACTATGCGAGCCGAATCCTTGATCTATCGACCGAACTCGAGCATCGAGTAGGCGCGCCAGAGGCAGTGTCGGGGACTGTCCGATTCGGGGTCGCGGAAGTTGTCACCATGACCTGGCTGCCTCGACTCATCACGCGGATCGCCGAACGCTTTCCCAACGTTCGGCTCGAGATCGAAGAGGCGTTGACGGCAGAACTCATGGCCAGTCTCCATCAGGCTGAACTGGAGTTGATCCTCGCGCCTGGACATACGCGTACGCCGGGAGTATCGACGCTCTCCCTTGGGACTGTTGACTTCCAATGGATGGCAAGTCCGACCCTCGGACTCGATCAGCACACGTATTCGCCGCATGAACTTGCCGAGTATCCGATTATCGGTATGAAGCAATCGTCATTTCATTACACGGCGCTGGAGGACTGGTTTCTCACCGAGCACGTGCGGTGCCGCTATCTTGCACGCTGCAAAAGCGTTGCTGTGGCGGCCTCCATGTCAATGGCCGGCATGGGAGTTTCATACTTGCCGGTGCGCTCATATGAGCAGGAAATCGCTCAGAAAAAACTCGCGATTGTTCAGGTGACGAATCCGCTCAAGCCAGTCGAATTTATTGCGGCCTGTCCTACCGGCCAGACGTATTCCCTCGCTCGCGCGGTCGCGGAATTGGCCTGTGAGGTCAGCGATTTCGTGCGCACCGGAGCGGTCACGCGTTGAAGTCCTTGTGCGGTGCACAACGTAACTTCAATTTTTTTGATGGAATTTAGCTCAAGTAACTCGTTTGTTTTTGTCCTTCTCTGGGCATATCGTTGATTTCAAGCACAGCCCGCGTCCCAAAGACTCGCTCCCGACTGTGCCACGAGAAAAGGAGGAAGACACATGGAAGCGGTCCTCACACGCGAGGAGGCTGTTGTTCGCCCTGACGACGACCAGCCCAAGAAGCTCGACGTAACGCTGAAATCCATCACATCACTCGCCGAGAACATTAACGCCTTCGAATTCGTGAGCCTCGATGGCAATGCTTTGCCGGCGTTTTCGGCTGGCTCGCATGTAGACGTCCATCTTCCAGGCGCTACTATCCGTCAATACTCCCTTTGCAACTCGCCCAACGAGCGTCATCGCTACGTCGTTGCGGTACTGCGCGATCCAGCGGGGCGTGGCGGATCCGTCGCGATGCACGACACATTGCGTGCTGGTCAGAAGATCGTGATCTCGCCACCGCGCAACCACTTCGCACTTGCAGAGCCGGCACGCAAGCATCTGTTCATCGCCGGCGGTATTGGCATCACACCAATCATGGCGATGCTCGCGGAAGTGCAACGACGAGGAGAGGTGTTTCACCTTCACTATTGCGCGCGCACCCCGGAGCGCGCCGCGTTTCTGGATCGGCTGACACCTCTGGTCGAAAAGGGACTTGTGTCATTGCATTTTGACGAAGGAGACCCGAAAAAGGGACTTGATCTGGCGTCGACGCTCGCGAAACAAGGGGAGGGCACACACCTCTACTACTGCGGACCGGGCCCATTCATGGATGCGATCGAGGCGGCAAGCGCGCACTGGCCCGCCAGCACGCGTCACTGTGAGCGCTTCTCGGCGAGTGGGGCGGTGGCGCCGTCGTCCGCTGTGGACGGGCGTGCAAGCGATACACCGTTCGATGTCGAATTGCGCCGCTCCGGAAAGCGCTGCACCGTGCAGCCAGGCGAATCGATCATTGATGTGCTGCGCGCACATGACGTCGCGGTGGACACCTCGTGCTGCGAAGGCTATTGCGGCACCTGCATGACTCGCTATCTCGCGGGCGAGCCGCTGCATCGCGACACCGTGCTCGACGACGAAGACCGGGAAGAGTTCGTGATGATCTGCTGCTCACGCTCGAAAAGTCCGACGCTCGTTCTCGATCTCTGAGCGCGAAGTAAGCGCTGTTCAACTCATCAGTCTGAGCGACGGTCTCCGCTTGCTCAGTGTTCCCCGTCGACCTGGAGAGGACTCGTCCCATGAGTGCGTTCGAATACGTGAAAGACTGCTGGTATCCAATTGGCTTTTCGTCCGAGTTTCCCGTAGGGCAGTTGCAGGGACACAAGATCGTCAATCGGCCCATCGTGATGTGGCGTGCTGAGAGCAGCGAGATCGTTGCGTTCGACGACCGCTGCTGCCATAAGCGATTCCCGCTCTCGCAAAGCAAGCTGCTCGACAATGGCCAACTAGAGTGCGCCTATCATGGTTTGTGCTACGACACGTCGGGCAAATGTACCGCGATTCCCTCCGCGCCCGACAAGCCGATTCCTCCTCAAGCGCGCCTAAGCGTGGTGCCGGTACGCGAGCAGGACGGCGTAGTGTGGGTCTGGCCCGGCAACCCCGCTGGATCGCAACGCTTCGACCCGCCGCGCACGCACGAGATCACGGATTCGGAGAACCTTTCGATCGGCTCTCCCGAGCCGCTCCATGTGCCGGCGAACTATCTGCTGCTCATTGAGAATCTGCTGGACATCACGCACTTTTATCCGCTTCACGACGGCAATATTGGCGATAAGGAAAACAGCACGATTCCCGTCGAGCTTGAAGAGGGCGAGAGCGAAGGACACACGTTTGTACGCACGACACGCCATGTGCACGGCTACAAGCAGCCGCCGTATCTGAAGGAGTGGTTCCTGTACGACCAGATCGAACGGATCCACACGCATTGCATGGTGAGCCCTGGCCTCACGCGCGTCGTGATGCGCGTTGCGCCAGAAGGCGAACTGGGTACCGACAAGGAGCGCGGCTACACGCTACTTCATCTTCACCTGCCTGTTGACGAGCGCAATCTTGTCTGGCGATGGAACGTGTCCTGCAAGAATTGGCACACCACGCTGAGCGACCCGAACATGCCGACTGCGAGGAAGGTCGCGGAGATGTTCCCGGCAGTCGTCGCGCAGGACGAGTGGGCGCTGGAACGTCAGCAACGCATGATGGAGTATCCGGACGACGGGTATTCGGAGCTCTTCCTCAAGACCGACAAGGCGCTGCGTCGCGCACGCCAGATTCTCATGAGTCAGCAGCGCAAGGAGCGCGACCTTCAGATCGCCCCGATAGAACAGAACGCGCCCGCGAAGGAATCTGCGATGGCGTGAAAGCCGAGAGGTCGCTGCCGCCTATAGAAGACCCAGTCGGCGCCGCAAAAATGGGCCGGGCGGCCTTCACTACGAGAACATCGACCTTGGTTCAGGAGACATACTATGGAAACTCACGATACCTCGTCGTTGGCCGTCAGGCCTGAAGGTGCACCGAGCGACTCGGACGACCGAAAGACGCTGTTGCAGCGGGCCGTATCCTCTTGCGTGTATGTGTTCGAAAGAGTGATGCCGGACCCGTTCGTCATCGTCATTCTATTGACGGTGATGGTCGCTGTCCTCGCGCTTATCTTTGCGCCCAAGGGAACGCCCGATGTGATTCTCTCCGGCTGGTACAAGGGCATCTTCGGTATCTTCACCTTCGCGTTCCAGATGGTGCTCGTGCTCGTCACGGGATATGCGCTTGCAAGCGCACCGCTCATCAAGGCAGGCTTGCGCAGCGTGAGCCGGCTTGCGGTCGGGCCGACGTCGGCAGTGCTGCTGGTGTTTGGGGTTGGTGCGGCCGCAACCTTCCTGAACTGGGGCTTCGGTCTGGTCATCGGCGCACTGCTGTCGAAACAGGTCGCGAGGCAGGTGAAGGTGGATTTTGCGTGGTTGGTCGCCGCGGCCTATAGCTCCTGGGTGTTGTGGGCGTTCACCGGCATGTCGAGTTCAATTGCATTGTCCATCGCGTCACCGGGCAATCCGCTGAACATCGTGGAGAAGCACACCCACGTTGCAGTGCCGCTTTCACAGACGGTGTTCACGAGTTGGAACCTCCTCGGCGGCGTCGCGGCAATGATCCTCATCCCGGTCGTCTTCATACTAATGCGGCCTGCGGATAGGGACGTCATTGCCGCGGACGCTAAGCTACTCGAAGCCGAGGAAAAGAAGCTTGAGGAAGCGGTCGAACCGCGCAACAAAACTGTCGCCGGCATGCTCGACCGTTCCCGTCTCTGCGCCATGGTTTTCGTGCTGGCCGGCGCCGTTTATCTGGCGACTCAATGGGTTCGCCACGGCGTGAGCCTCGACATCAACGCGGTGATCTTCATTTTTCTGCTGGCGGGATTGTGCTTGCATGGAAGCCCGCGCCGCTATGTCGGTGCGGTGACGGAAGCAGCCAAGGTCACCGGTCCGATGTTGCTGCAATACCCGTTCTACGGCGGAATCATGGGCATCATGGGCGCGACTGCGCTTGACGAGACGGTCGCGCATGCATACATCCACGTCGCGTCGGGTTCCACGCTGCCGTTTTTGAGCTATCTCGCCTCGGGCGTCATCACCTTGTTCATCCCCAGTGGCGGCGGGCATTGGGCGGTGCAAGGTCCGTTCACGATACCCGCCGCGATGCAGCTCGGTGCGTCGCTTCCCGGAACGTCGATGGCGATAGCTGCGGGAGAGATGGCGGGCAGTTTGCTGCAGCCCTTCTGGGCGATACCCGTCGTCGCGATCGCGGGCGTTGGCGTGCAGCGTGTGCTGGGATTTACGCTCGTGATCTTTCTGACCGCGGGATCCCTGCTCGGTTTTCTGTACCTATTCGTGGTGCCCGGATGGACCGGCGGCTGATGCACGGCCTAACGCACAAGCAACCGAACACAGCGTGCCATAGCTGCGCTGCCAACTCGAACGAACCCGACATAGGTGACAGCAGCGGGTTCAAAGGATCTATTGGAGCAAAACCCATGAGTCAACCTCTTCAGGGAATTAGGGTCATCGAGTTTTGCCACGTGGCCGCAGGTCCGTTTTGCGGCATGCTGCTCGCGGACATGGGCGCAGATGTCATCAAGGTCGAACACCCTCAGGGCGGCGATACACTTCGTGCCTGGCCGCCCATATCGGACGGATACAGCGAGAACTTTGCCTCGCTCAATCGAAACAAGCGCTCGGTCACGCTTGACTTGAAGGATCCGGCAGACATCGAGCAAGCCCGAACGCTGATCAAGACCGCTGATGTAGTCATCGAAAACAATCGGCCGGGCGTAATGGATCGGCTTGGGCTTGGCTATGAGGCCATTCGGGCAACAAGGCCGTCCATCGTGTACTGTTCGATCTCCGCATACGGGCAAACGGGACCGCGCTCGCAAGAAGGCGGCTTCGACCTTACCGTGCAGGCGATGAGCGGGATCATGAGCATTACGGGCGAACCAGAGGGTGCACCAGTGAAGTGCGGGGTACCGCTCGCTGATTTTTCAGCTGGTCTCTACGCGGCATTCTCGGTGGTGTCCGCCCTGCGAGGCGTCGCGCAAACGGGCGAAGGCACACACATCGATGTGCCGATGCTTGGTGCTACGCTCGCCATTGCTGCTTTGCAGACCTCGGAGTACTTCGGTACGGGACGCGATCCTCAGAAGCTTGGCTCGGCGCACCCGCGTAACGCACCCTATCAGGCGTTCAAGGCGCGCGATACCTACTTTGGCATGGCCGCGGGCAATAACGCCCTATGGAAGTCGGTCTGCAGAGTTGTTGAGCGTCCTGAGCTCGAACAGGACGCACGATACACCTCGACGACATTGCGCGCGCAGCATCAAGTCGAGTTGCGCGAAACGCTTGAAGCGATTTTCGCGAACCAAGACGCCGAATATTGGATCGCTCGATTTCGAGAAGCAGGCGTACCATGTGCGCCCATCAACACGTATTCCCAGGTGCTCAAGGACATACAGGTAGAACACATGCAATGGGTTCAGGCTCTCGAGTTGCCGAACGGAGTGCAAACCAAGACTTTTGGGTCGCCCGTTAAATTCTCAGGCAAGACCCCAGGGATACGGATGAGGCCTCCCGCGCTCGGCGAGCACAACGCCGAACTGCTAAGAAAGTCGGCGGTCGAGGCATGAGCAGCATTCTCGTCGTTAGTCAACCGACGCATACGGTCATAACGCTCAATCGGCCCGACAAGTTGAATGCCCTCTCTTCAAGCATCGTTGAAGACCTGATTCAAGCGTTCGACGATGCTGAAGCCGCGGGAACTCCTCTGGTTGTACTGCAGGGCGAAGGTCGTTGCTTCAGCGCGGGTTTTGACATGACTGACGTGCAAATGCAGAGTGAGGGCGATCTTGTGCTACGTTTTATCCGCATTGAAACCCTTCTTAACAAGATCGCAACTTCACCATGCTTCACGGCGGCACTGGCTCATGGGCGCAACTTCGGCGCGGGGGTTGACTTGATCGCATCTTGTAATTTACGAGTCGCAGCGCCGGGTACGACGTTCCGAATGCCCGGCCTCATGTTCGGACTTGTCCTGGGATCGGCTCGCTTTGCTCGCATAGTGGGTACACGCGAGGCGCAGCGCCTCCTTGAAATTGCCGCAACGTTTGATGTCGAACGTGCGACCGCGAATGGTTTCATCGAGCGTGTGGCAGGCCCAACTGAATACGACCAGGTAATCTCAGAGGCGGTCGACCGCGTCAATGCGTTACCCGCAGGAAGCCGCGCACTGCTCCGGCGGGTCCTCGATCCAGACCGCGCTGATTCCGATCTTGCGGCTTTAGTGCGCTCCGCGTCTGCCCCAGGTCTACAGAAACGAATTGCGACCTATTTGTCTTCGTCGACGAAGCATGAGGGCGGTTGCTACAACTCTCAAACGGTATGATTGGCGCCTGGCACAGCGAGTTGCAAACAAGTTCCGCGCCAGTCAATCATTTCGAACGCTGGTTGGCCACCCTGACCGAAATAGTCTTCAACGCGGCACGCATATTCAATGCGCCAGCATCGAAGCGGCGATCGGCACTATCTCGATGTATTTAGGGTCAATCCTCAACCCGTCGTTTGGAGTAAGTCGCTCGACGACATCCCTGCTGTTTCTGAAGCGGTTCTGAAAACGGGTGCAAAAAGCGGCGCGAGAATCGCTATTAGTATTCATGCTGACATAGGGGTCTTTGCCGACAGAGTGTTGGGTGAGTCTGAACGGCTCTTCACACAGTATTTCGTCACTCCAGACCCGGCTGAGACAATAAAAGAACGAACTCCTAACCCAGGACGCTGGGCGCCGTCGGGTGGAATAGATCAGAGGAGCCGTTACGGTGGAGTCGCCGGACCTGGCAACACTGTCGGCTAGTCTTATGCGTCCGCTCGAAGACGTCCTCAATCCGCCGTTCTATCGTTCTGGGTTTGCAACGCAGGTGAGCCGGCAGTCCAGCGTCACTCAATTTCCAGAACATTCTAAGGAGGGTAGGCACTTTGCTGAGCGCTCTTCCTTCCCAGGGTCTTTCAGGGTGAATCCAAGTTATGGACGAGCGATAGACGTGCGCAGGTCGATTTGCTCGGAGCTTCAGAAAAGAGAATTGTGGGCGTCTATAAATCACAATATTCAGGCGCCTTTCTACCAAGACTATGCTTGTCGTGGAGCCGTCAGCATATTTCGAAGTACAGTAATGAAGAGGCTGGCGAATCGGTGCGCGGAGAAGCCGTGGAATTGATGTCGAGAATGAGCGATGATAAGGGAAGCCGTGCATCAGGATCAACGTGGGTCACGATGCGTAAGGTTTATCTCGGAATCGACTAGAAATTCAAATGGGGGGTGGTGGGATTTATGAATCTGCTGCTTTTCGGTGGCTTTTTTAGGTAGAACACTCTCTCAGAGCGTTCGGATTCCATGGAGAAAAATCGGCTCGCATTGTCTAATTCTCATTCATTCTCGAGGTCCGATATCTTGTTCAGATATACTCGCTCGCTTGCCAAGACATCGCAAGCTGAAGCGATGAATTCAGAGATGCCGAAGGGCCGCTGAAAATGTCGAGTAACCGTCTCGGTCCTAGATACATGCAACTCGCGCTGTTCTACACCTTCTTCGCCGCCATTGCCACACTCGCCAACATCGGAGCGCAAGATCTCACGACGCGCATCTATCACGGCCCCTGGCACATTATGCTCTCGGTGTTCATCGGCACGGGCGTCGGCCTCGTCGTGAAGTACGTGCTCGACAAGAAATGGATCTTCCGCTTCAAGGCGGAAAACGCGCGCCACGACGCCGCCATGTTTACGCTCTACGTGACGATGGGCCTCGTGACGACCGCGATCTTCTGGGGCGTGGAGTTCGGCTTCGACTACATCTTCAAGACGACTGAAGCGCGGTACATCGGCGCGTGCATCGGTCTTGCGATCGGTTACGTCATCAAGTACCGGCTCGACAAGCGCTACGTGTTCCGCAGCTTCTCCTAGAGCGACGCCCGCTTGAACACGAAGCGCGGCACATTGCGAATGATCAGCATGATGCCCCACCAGAACCACGGCGTATAAAGCACGTCCTTCTTCCTCTCGACGCCGCGCACGATATCCTTCGCGACCTTCTCGGGCGTCGCGACGAGCGGGCCGGGCAGCGGCAGACCTTCGGTCATCGGCGTGGCGACGAAGCCCGGTTTGATATCGACGACATGCACGCCCACCTTGAAGAGCCGCGCGCGCAAGCCTTCGAGAAACGCCTGCAGCGCGGCCTTCGCGCTGCCATAAAGATAATTCGACGGACGCCCGCGGTCGCCCGCCACCGACGAAATCACCGCGAGCGTGCCATGCCGCTGCGCTTCGAGCCGGTTGGCGATCGGCGTGAGCAGCGCGATCAGCGAGAGCGCGTTAGTGTGGAACTCGCGCACCGCGACGGCGGGATCGTTCTGGCAGGCCGCCTGATCGGGCAGGGTGCCCGACGCGACCAATACGATATCGATCGAATCCATGTGCGCGGCGCAGTCGGCGAGCATCGCGGCGTGATTGTCGAGCGTGTCGATATCGAGCCGGTGCACAACCGCCGACGCCGCGCCGTGCGCGGTCAGATCGGCGGCGACTTGCTCCATGCGGTCCTGATTGCGCGCGACGAGAAAGAAGCGCGCGCCCTTAGCGGCCCATTCGCGGGCGCAGGCAATGGCGATGGCGGACGTGGCGCCCACGATGACGATGTTCTTCATAGGCCGGTCATTCGTTTCCAGAAGTGCGACAGCATCGCCGGATCGCGAAGCGACTCGAGCTGCTGCCATTGAGGATAGGCGGCGCGGAAATCGGCGCCCGACATGTGCGCGTCCTTCGCCGGATAGATGCGTCCGCCCGCGTCGCGCACGATCGCGTCGAGCGCGGCGAAGAGTTGCCCGTTGCGCAGTTCGTGCTGCGGGAAGTCGAGCGCGAGCGAGGTGCCTTCCATCGGAAACGACAACAGCCCGGGCGACGGAATGTCTCCGCAACGCTTGAGCACCGCGAGAAACGAGCCCGTGCCGCTCGAAGAAATGCGATCGAGCATCGCGCGCACGGCATCGCGCGCGCTCGCGGCCGGCACGACGCATTGATATTGCTGAAACCCCGGCGGCCCGTAGATGCGGTTCCATTCGAGCAGGCTGTCGAGCGGATAGAAATAGCCGTCGTAACCGACGCGCGAAATCTCGACGGGCTTGCGCTGCTTGCGGTAATACAGCTCGTTGAACGCGCGCAGCGTGAGGCCGTTGATGAGCGAGACGGGCGGCGTGAAGGGCACGCGGCGCTTGGGCCGTTCCTCGACATCGAGCGAGCCGTGGATCGCGTGATCGCCCGCCATGAAGATGCCGCGTCCGAGCGAGGGTCCGCGGCTCGCGCAATCGACCCACGCGACGCAATACTCGTGCTTCGCGTCGTATTCCTCGGAGAGGTCGAAGAACTCGTCGAGCTTGCCGAAGCGAATGCTCGTCACGTCGATGAGGCTCGTGCGGATCGGCATCAGCGCGAATTCGGCCCACAGAATGAGGCCGGTGAGCCCGAGGCCGCCGATCGTCGCGTTGAAGAGCTCCGTGTTCGCTTCGGGCGAGCATTCGATCAGCGTGCCGTCGCTGCGCGCGAGGCCGAACGCGCGCACGTGACGCCCGAACGTGCCGCGCACGTGATGGTTCTTGCCGTGCACGTCGTTGGCGATGGCGCCGCCCAGGGTCACGTACTTCGTGCCCGGCGTGACCGGCAGCATCCAGCCGCGCGGCACGGCGAGCGCGAGAATCTGCTCGAACGTGATGCCGGGCTCGGCGCGCACGATGCCGCGCGTCCAGTCGGCCGAGATGATGCGATCGAGCGCGAGCGTCTGGAAGACGTGATTCGAGTTCGCGAGGCACACGTCGCCGTAGCTGCGGCCGTTGCCGAACGCGAGCGTCGTGCCGTGCGCGGCCTGCACGTCGAGCCATTGCGCCTGCGCTTGGTCGCGCCAGTGCGCGGCGTGCGCGGTCTGCGGCAGACGAGGGTAGCGGCCCCAGGAAAGCAGATCGCTCATCGGTCAGATCGCGAGCCAGAACGTGACGCCGCACAGCGCGACCACCAGCAGGCTCATGCGATCGCGCGCCGCGAATACGATGGGGTCGTCGTTCATCTTGCCGCGATGCGTGATGACCCATGTCCGGCTGAACCAGTACAGCATCAGCGGACAGACCATCCAGATGTACTGCGGATGTCGATAAAGCATCGTGGTGCGCTCGTCCTGGATATACAGCGCGAGCACGAGCACCGAAATATAGCCCGACGAGGTCCCGAGCGACGACACGATGGCGAGGTCGCTCGCCATATAGCCTCGCCCTCGTGCGCCATCGCGTCCGGCCTGCAGCATCGCATGGAGCTCGGTGTAACGCTTCACTAGCGCGAGGCTCAGGAAAGCGAACATCGAAAAGGCCAGCAGCCAGAAAGTCAGCGGCACATGGATCGCCGCGGCGCCGGCGATGATGCGCGTCGTGTACAGCGCGGCGAGCACGACCACGTCGATCATCACCTGGCGCTTGAGCGCGAGCGAATACGCGAGCGTCAGCACGTAGTATCCGAGCAGGGCCGCGTTGAACTTCCACGACAGGAGGGCGAGCGAGATGGCAAAGGCGGCGGTGAGCAGGATAGGGCACAGCGCCACGCCCCAGATGAGCGGCATGGTGCCTGCGGCGAGCGGGCGTTTCCGCTTGACCGGATGCTGACGATCGTCCTGCAGATCGAGCAGGTCGTTGAGCAGATACACACTCGACGCGCACAGCCCGAACGCGAAGAACGCGAGTACGGCGAACCCGATGGCCGTAGGCGATTTCAGTTGATGCCCTGCGAGCAGCGGCACGAACACCAGCACGTTTTTCAGCCATTGATGCAGGCGCAGCGATTTGCCCCACACCTTGTGCGCCGGCTGGCGGCTCTCGAAGACCTGTTCGATGTTGTCGTGCCTGGACGCCGCGCGGACGACACCTGCGTGCGGATCGACCACGTAGCGCGGTCGGCGGCCGCCCAGACGGCGATGTCGTCGTGCGAGTTGCCGACATAGTCGAATCCCTTCTCGCCATACTCGGCAACGAGGCGGTCACGCTTTCTGTGCGACGAGAGATTGACGTGCTCATCGGTGGCGAACACGCGATCGAAGATGCCGAGGTGTTCCGCGATCCGCTGCGCGAACGACTCGTGGCTCGCGGTGGCGAGCGCGATCGTGCGGCCCGCGGCGCGCATTTCGCGCAGCCAGTTCACGACTTGCGTGTTGTACGGCAGCGTCGCGACGTCGATGCTCACGTGCTCGGCGAGCCGCGATTTCAGCGCCGGCTTGCCGCCGCTCGACAGCCATTGGAGCGGCTTGTAGAACTTATGCGGGAAGGATCTTAGGAACGCGAATCCGCTCTCGACGAGGATGTCGGAATGAATCAACGTACCCTCCAGATCGACGACGATGGGCTTGTTCATACAATTCACGAAAGGTGATCGGTTAAGCCCACAGCGCGTCCGGTCCGAATGGACAAGGGAATCGGGACGATTCGGACGCGGCAGAATACTCCGCATGCCTGCAGAATTTAGCACAATCTGTAACACGATCGGCCCGTCTTACCGCCCGTTGCGCCGCCCCGCCCGGTTGCCGAAACCACCGACATTGAGGACAATCTTGGCGTTTTCCACTTGTCGATGCGGTCCGTTTTCCTATCGTGGCGCGGACGCCCTTTTTGTCCGATGAACGCGAATCCACCGCACAGCCAATCGGCGAATCAGTCCGATCCCGCCATCACGCTCAGCATTTCGATCGTGGTCTACCGGCCCGATGCCGCGCTGCTCGCGCGCACGGTGGAAACGCTCGAATCGGCGCTCGCGCAACTGCACGACGTCGCCGGCCGCCCGTGTCTGTATCTGATCGACAACGGCAACGCCGGCGAGCTCGCCGACCTGCCCGTGCCCTCCGATGCCGAATTCGACACCATGGTGCTGAAGGGGCACGGCAACGTCGGCTACGGGCGCGGCCACAATCTCGCGATCGAGCGCGCTACAAGCCGCTTCCATCTGATCCTCAACCCGGACGTCGAACTCAACGCCGACGGCCTGCGCCGCGCGCTCGCCTTCCTGCGCGACTCGCCGCAAACAGGTTTGCTCGCGCCGTGGATCGGTGGCGACGACGGCCGTCAGCAGTATCTCTGCCGCCGCTATCCGTCCGTGCTCGATCTCTTCGTGCGCGGCTTCCTGCCGGCCGCGCTGCGCAAGCCGTTCGCGCGGCGTCTCGCGCGCTACGAGATGCGCGACGTCATCGGCGAGTCGAATATCGTGTGGGATCCGCCGATCGTGAGCGGCTGCTTCATGCTCTTCAGGACCGACGTGCTCAAGTCGCTCGGCGGCTTCGATCCGCGCTATTTCCTGTATTTCGAGGACTACGATCTGAGCCTGCGCACGCGTCGCGTCGCGCGCATCGCGTATGTGCCGTCGGTGCGCATCCTGCATCACGGCGGCGGCGCGGCGAAGAAGGGCTCCACGCATATTAGGCTCTTCGTGACATCGGCGTACCGGTTCTTCAACCGATTCGGCTGGAAGTGGCTATGAGTGACGTGAACCGGCGCATCGCGATCACGGGCGCGAACGGCTTCGTCGGCCGCGAGGTGAGCCGCGCGTTGCTCGCGCGCGGCATCGCGGCGACGGGCCTCGTGCGGCGCGATGCGCAGTGCGAGCCGGGCGTCGATGTCCGCCATATGGACGGGCTCGACGCCATCGCGCCGGACGCCTTCGAGGGCTGCGACGCGGTGATCCATCTCGCTGCGCGCGTGCACGTGATGGGCGACACCGCCGGGCAAAAGCGCTCCGAGGCGCTGCTGAACGCCTATCGTGCGGTCAACGTCGACGGCACGCTCGCCGCCGCCGACGCCGCACGGCGCGCGGGCGTCACGCGCTTCGTCCTGATGAGCAGCATCAAGGCGCTCGGCGAGCGCGATCCCGGGCGCCCCTTCACGGAAGACGACCAGCGCAATCCGCCCGATGCCTACGGCGTCTCGAAGGCCGAAGCCGAAGTCAAGCTGCTCGAATTCGGCGGCCGCACCGGCCTGGAAGTCGCGGTCGTAAGGCCGCCGCTCGTCTACGGCCCCGGCGTGCGCGCCAACTTCCTCGCGATGATGAACGCCATCGCGCGCGGCATGCCGCTGCCGCTCGGCGCGATCGACGCGCGGCGCAGTCTCGTCAGCGTCGAAAATCTCGCGAGCGCGACCATCGAATGCGCGCTGAATCCCGTCGCTGCCGGCCGTGTGTTTCATGTGACCGACGGCTACGATCCGAGCGTCGCGGAACTCGCGCGCAAGCTCGGCGAGCACCTCGGCAAACCCGCGCGACTCGTGCCGGTGCCGGCCGCGCTCTTGCGCGGCGTCGCGCGCCTGGCGGGCAAGACGGCACAGATCGACCGCCTGACGGGCAGCCTGCGCGTGGATTCGCGCCGCATCCGCGAGACGCTCGGCTGGCAGGCACCGCAATCGCTCGACGAAGGGCTCGCCGCCACGGCCGCGTGGTTCCGAACCGCGCGTCGCGAACGCTAAAATACGCGCTCGTTCGACGCCGGCATCGCAAGACGACAGACAGTTCCTGTCGCGGCGATTGTTGTTAATCGTCAGATATTTACAATCAGATTCAACGAGCGTTCGCGTATGCTTCGGGGTTTCCCCGAAACGACGAATTGCCAGAACGATCAGGGCCTCGTTTCGACAACTCGATAACACTGCATGCTGCTTTCGTATTTTGAAGCTTCGCCGCTCGTGGCCGCGACGTCGTTCGCGGTACTGGCGTTCGCCGCGTGCGCGCTGATTCTTCAGGCGCTCATCCGCACCGGCCTCGCATGGCGTCTCGCCACCGATATCCCCAACGAGCGCTCGCTGCACGAGCGGCCCACGCCGCGCGTCGGCGGCTGGGGCGTCGTGCCGGTCGCCGTGATCGCGCTGCTCGTCGCGGCGCCGTCGATGTGGCTCGTCGCCGCATGCGCGGTCTTTCTCGCGGCCGTCTCCCAGATCGACGACCGGCGCGGATTGCCCGCGCGCGTGCGCTTCGCGGCGCATATCGTCGCGGTGGCGGTCGTCATCGTCGCGCATCCGGCGGACGTGCCGTGGTGGGCGCTCGCGCTCGTCGGCTTTCTGATGCTGTGGCTCGTCAATCTCTACAACTTCATGGACGGCTCGGACGGCCTTGCCGGCGGCATGGCGCTCTTCGGCTTCGGCGGCTACGCGCTCGCGGCGCTCGCCGGACCCGCGCCGCAAGCCGGTCTCGGGCTGGCGAGCCTGGCTATTGCGGGCGCAGCGGCGGGCTTCCTGACCCTCAATTTCCATCCGGCCCGGATTTTCCTCGGCGATGCCGGGTCTATTCCCTTGGGGTTTCTCGCCGGTGCATTCGGCTACTGGGGCTGGCAGCGGGGCGTGTGGCCCGTGTGGTTTCCGGCGCTGGCGTTTTCGCCGTTCATCGCGGATGCAACGGTCACGCTGTTGCGCCGTCTCGCGCGCGGCGAAAAGTTCTGGCAGGCGCACCGGGAGCATTATTATCAGCGCATGGTGCGCCTCGGGATCGGGCACGCGCGCACCGCGCTCGCGTGGTATCTGCTCATGTTGGCAGGCATAATGCTCGCCAACTGGGCGCTTCGGTTTTCATTCGCGGGGCAGTGGGCGGCGGTGGCGGGCTGGGCAGTCGTGGTTGTGGCAGCGGGCGCGGTGGTCGACGCGCGTTGGCGGCGTCATGAGACGCGCCATTCCGAACAATCTTGAGAGTCCGAGCTGATGATGAATCGAATAAAAGCATCGTGGCTATCGGCGGGCGCGTTCCTCTTCGATCTGGTCGCCGTCGCGGGAACCTGGGTCGCCGCGTACGTGATCCGTTTCAACGGCGCCGTGCCGCACGACTTCCGCCACGGGGCGCTCGTCGCGCTCTTCTGGGTACTGCCGGTCTACGGCATCGTTTTCCGTGTCTTCGGCCTTTATCGCGGCATGTGGGTGTTCGCGAGCCTGCCGGATCTGATGCGCATCTCCAAGTCCATCATCGTGGGCGCGCTCGTCGTCATGGTGGGCGCGGTGATGTCGCAGCCGACGCCTATCATTCCGCGCTCGGTGCTCATCGTCTCGCCGCTTCTGCTGTTTCTCGCGATGGGCGGCGCGCGCGCGCTCTATCGCGCGGGCAAGGAGTTCTATCTGTACGGCGGGCTCGTCGGACAGGGCAAGCCCGTGATCGTGCTCGGCGCGGGCACGGCGGGCGCGATGCTCGCGCGTGAGCTGTCGCGTTCGAGCGAGTGGCGTCTCGTCGGCCTGCTCGACGACGATCCCGCGAAGCAGGGCCGCGAAGTGCTCGGGCACAAGGTGCTCGGCTCGTTCGGCGACTTGCCGCGCTTCGCCGAGCAATTCAAGACTGACTACGTGATCATCGCGATTCCGTCGGCGTCGGTCGAGGAGCAGCGCCGCGTCGCCACCTTGTGCGTGCGCGTCGGCGTCAAGGTGATGGTGCTGCCCGCGCTCAGCCAGCTGACGGCGGGCGAGGGCGGCTTCCTGTCGCGCGTGCGCCAGATCGACCTCGAAGACCTGCTCGGCCGCGAGCCGGTGAAGATCGACATGCCGCACGTCGAGAAGCTGCTGCATGGGCGCGTCGTGATGGTGACGGGCGCGGGCGGCTCGATCGGCTCGGAGCTGTGCCGCCAGATCCTGCGTTTTGCGCCGGCGCAACTGATCGCCTACGACCTCTCCGAATACGCGATGTACCGGCTCATCGAGGAGCTTCACGAGAAGTTTCCGGAGTGCTCGGTGATTCCGGTCGTCGGCGACGCGAAGGATTCGCTGCTGCTCGATCAGACGATGGCGCGCTTCACGCCGCATATCGTCTTCCACGCGGCGGCCTACAAGCACGTGCCGCTGATGGAAGAGCAGAACGCGTGGCAGGCGGTGCGCAACAACGTGCTCGGCACGCTGCGTGTCGCGCGCTCGGCGATTCGTCATGACGTGCGTCACTTCGTGCTGATTTCCACCGACAAGGCCGTCAACCCGACCAACGTGATGGGCGCCTCCAAGCGTCTCGCCGAGATGGCGTGTCAGGCGCTGCAGCAATCCGCGCCGCGCACGCAGTTCGAGACGGTGCGTTTTGGCAACGTGCTCGGCAGCGCGGGCAGCGTGATTCCGAAGTTCCAGCAGCAGATCGCGAAGGGCGGGCCGGTCACGGTCACGCATCCGGAGATCACGCGCTTCTTCATGACGATTCCGGAAGCCGCGCAGCTCGTGTTGCAGGCGTCGAGCATGGGGCGCGGCGGCGAGATCTTCATTCTCGACATGGGCCAGCCCGTGAAGATCGTCGATCTGGCGCGCGACCTGATTCGTCTCTACGGCTTTTCGGAAGAGCAGATCCGCATCGTGTTCACGGGCTTGCGTCCCGGCGAGAAGCTCTACGAGGAACTGCTCGCCGACGACGAAACCACCACGCGCACGCCGCATCCGAAGCTGCGCATCGCGCAGGCGCGTGGCGTGCCGGATCATTTCATCGACGAGTTGCTGCCCTGGCTCATGCAGCATCGCGTGCTCGCCGACGAGGAAGTGCGCCGCGACCTGCGCCGCTGGGTGCCGGAGTATCAGACGGCGATGCTCCCCGTGCTGCAAAGCGTCGCGGCGGGGCAGGCGGCACGCGAGCGCGGCGCGGCGGGCTGACACGGACGGTCACGCATGACGACGCTCGACGAAGTTCATGCGCTGACCCACGCCGGCTCGCTGTTGTCGGAAAGCGGCGAGATCGTCGCGCCGTACGATCTCGAAGTCGCGCACGCAGACGCC
This sequence comes from Caballeronia sp. 11_S32, assembly GCF_056930355.1. Classification (NCBI taxonomy): domain Bacteria; kingdom Pseudomonadati; phylum Pseudomonadota; class Betaproteobacteria; order Burkholderiales; family Burkholderiaceae; genus Caballeronia; species Caballeronia sp. 11_S32. The sequence continues at coordinate 2,763,705 of NZ_JBXOWH010000003.1, read as the reverse complement.
TCCGGCTTCTCGGCCTTGCCCGCCACTATTCTGAACGCCGGCCGCGCGCCCTTCGATGCGGACTATGCGAGCGCGAGCCGCGTGCATCTCATCAACGCGTTCGGCGTCACGCTCGGCGATTCGATCATCGGGCTTGCGGCGCTCGTCGCGATCAAACGTCTTCATCCGCATCTTGCTTTCACGATCTATCGTCCGGCGCGCGCGCCGCGCTACGTGGAACGTCTCTACGAGCTGGCGGCTTATCTAGGCGATATCGTCTGCCTGCCGGTGCCGCTCGCGCGCCTTCCCGCCGATGAATTGAAGATCGACATCGGCAATCAGCTTTTCTGGCCGCGCTTCGCCTCGATGCCGATGATCGACTTTTTCCTGTGGGCGCTGGGCGTCGCGCCCGAAAGCATCGCCGCCGACGACAAGCGCAATCGCTGGCTCGCCGATGTGCCGCTTGCGGCGATCGCGAGCGAGCCTTACGCGCTCTTCTGTCCCGACGCGAGCACGCCGGTGCGCAGCATTCCGAGTTCGGTGCGCGCGCGCATCGTCGCGCGGCTCGCCGATGAAACCGGCCTGCCCGTGCTGGGCTTCGGCGCGGTCGATCATCCGCGCTATCGCGATATCGCGCCGCTTTGCGTCGACACGGACGCGTTCCTCGCGTGGATCGGGCATGCGCGCTATCTGGTCACGGCGGACACCGCGGCGCTGCACGTCGCGGCGGGCTTCGACGTGCCGACGACCGCGTTCTTCTCGACGATTTCCGCATCCATGCGCGCGCGCGATTACGCGAACTGCGTCGCGGTGGAGATGAACTTGCCGCATCTGCGCGGCATGCATGCGAGCGCGCGGCCCGCGGATCTGGACGCGCTCGAGCGCGCGTACCTCGAATACGGCGATGACGGCTGGCGCGCGATGCCTTTCGTGCGCGGCGCGTCTCATGCCGCACCGAGCCTTGCTTGATCAGGCCGGCTTGCCGTTCACCTGAAACGACGGCAAGCGCGCATACAACTCCGCGACCCAGTCGATGAACACGCGCACGCGGCGCGGCTGATGGCGATTGGCCGCATACAGCACCGACACCACGCGCGGATATGACGGATACTCCCCCAGCACTTCCCTGAGCGCGCCGCTCTTCAGGAGCGGATCGAGCGTATAGCTCGAACTCTGAATCAGCCCGAGCCCGGAAACACCCGCGGCGATATATGAATCGCCGTCGTTCACGGCGATCTTGTGCTTCATCGCGACCGTGCGCGTTTCGCCATCGACGACGAATTCCCAGTTGCGCACGCGCCCCGAGTTGTTCAGCACGTAGCCGACGGCGAGATGCCGGTCGAGTTCGTCGAGCGATGTCGGCTCGCCATGCTTTTCGATGTATCCCGGCGACGCGCAGGTGATCTGCGTATACGCGCCGATGCGTTTCGCGACGAGCCCCACGTCGCCGACCGCGCCCACGCGCACGACGCAATCGACCGCTTCCTCGACGAGATCCACTTGCCGGTCGGTGAGCAGCAGCTCGACGCCGATATCCGGATACGCCGCGAAGAATTCCGGCAGCGCGGGAATGATCGTGTTCTTCGCCATCACCTGCGGCAGGCTGACTTTCACGTTGCCCTTGGGGCTCAGCTTCGAATGCGACAGCGACGCTTCCATGTCGTCGACTTCGCCGAGCACGCGCACGCAGCGCTCGTAATAGGCTTCGCCGTCTTCCGTGATGCTGATGCTGCGCGTCGTGCGGTTGATGAGGCGCGCGCCGAGATGCGCTTCGAGCGCCTGCAGCGTGCGCGAGACGCTCGCGGGCGGCAGGCGCAGGGCGTCGGCGGCTTTGGAGAAACTCCCCGCTTCGACGACTCGCGCGAAGACTTTCATTGCAAGGAAGCGGTCCATGCTCGGAGTCCGGAAACGTGATCGCCCGCTTCAAGGCGCGCGAAAGATGACGATCATACTTGGGATCGTCCGCGTGCGCGCCGCACGTGAGCAGGCGGTGGACTCAGAGCCCGAGTCCCTGGCAGAGCCAGCCGGAGTAGTGTTCGATCATCCGTTGAAACGGCGCGTGATGGCCGTAGGCGATCGACGAGACAGCGAGCAGCCCCGCGCCCGCGACGAGCGCGCGCGGCATCTTGCGCTGCTCTTCGAAGACGCGCGCGAGGAACAGCGCGGCGATGGCCGCGCCGAGCAGCCAGCCCGCGACCACTTCGGCGGGCGTGTGCGCATCCTGCATGATGCGGCTCGTGCCGATCGCCGCGGCGAGCGCAAGCCCGCCCGCCGCGCCCAGCCGGTACCATCCGCCGCCGAAGCCGCCGAACAGCAGCCCGCCCGCCACCGTATAGATGGATGCGGCGAGCATCGTGTGGCCGCTGATCATGCGCAACTGGATGGCGGCGATCTCGAAGCCGCAGCCCGCGTAGAGAATTTTCGACAGTCCGACGAACCCCATGCCGATGCCGAGCAGGATGCACCAGCGCAGCGCGAGGCGCATGTCGACCGAACGCAGCCAGAGTGCGCAGACGAGTGCGAGCGGGAGCAAAAAGGCCGCGTCGCCGAGATTGGAAAGGATCCAGAGTACCTTCGATTCCATGCGTATCCGTTATAGGTGACTCGCGGGCGCGATCGAACCCGCTTATGAGCTGTCGCCCTGTTTTCGGCGGCCCGCCATCCGGTATTCGGTGGGCGAGATCGACAGCCGCTTGCGAAAGATTTTCGCGAGACCGTCGCCACTGCCGGCGCCGCAGCGCCGCGCGATCTTGTCGACAGGAAGATCGGTCGCGGACAGCAGCATGCAGCTCGCGTCGAGCCGCGCGCGCAGCAGATACTCCGACGGCGTGAGCCCGATCTGCGCCTTGAAGCGGCGCAGGAAATTGCGCTCGCTCATCGCGGCGACGCGTGCGGCATCCGTGATCGAGATCGGCCGCACGTAATTCTCGCGGATCCAGCGCGCGGCCGCATCGATTTTCTGGCGCACGCCGCCGCCGTCGGTATCGTCGAGCACGGTGGCGAGCTTTTGCCAGGCGCCGGGAATCGAGCGCTCCGACACCTCGCGCGCGACCGCCGCGCCGTGATCGCGCTTGACGATCGACAGCGCCGCCGCGATCGGGCCTTTGGGATCGTCGAGCGTGAGCGTCTGCTCGGCGATGAAAAGCGGGTTTGTCAACGTCGATGTCAGCGCGCGATCCGCGGACTCCCCGGCGAAATCGAGCGAGCGGTTCCGCACGCTCAGATTGGTCGCCGCGAGAATGTGCGCGCCTTCGCCGATCGCCTTGATGAACGGAATCTTCGGCGCCACGCGGCCGAGCCGCTTTCGCAGCACGGCGTCGTTGCGCGCATGCCGCGCGCCCACGCCGCCCGCGATGAAGAGCGCGTCGCACTCGTTCATCCAGCGCGTTTCGAGGCTTTCGGTCCAGATGCGCATCGAGCAGCTGCTCGCGACGCTGCCGCCTTCACTCGACAGAAACATCAGCGAATAGTTCGGCGCCTCGGCGCGCTCGCCGGCATCCGCGGGCATGGGAAGCTGATTGGCGAGCGAGAAAACCTCGGAGATCGAGCTGACCTCGACGAGCGAGAAGTCCTCGAAGATCAGAATGCCGATCCGTTTTGCCGCGCGGGTCATGCCTGCGGACGGCGTGTCGGGCGCGACGGCGCGCACGACCTGGAGCCTGCCCGTACCATTGGCGTACACCATCGACTTCTCCCTGTGCGGGCCGGGGCGGCGTTTCTGCGCCGCGGCTCGGCCCATCCATGAAGGAACGCAAGTAACGGGAAAGTGAGTCACATGGGTCGCACTATACGCGGCGGTCAACAGCCGCCGCGCCGGGAGTCCGAATTTGACGAAGTGTTGGCAGATGATTTCGATATTCGAGGAATAAGCTCATACCGTTCGTGTCGTCTGACGAAACCGGGCGATGTTTTTCCATCAGAAGAAGCGTGTGCGAACGCTCCACGACGCGTCGTGCCCGCCTTCTGCAACCATCAGACGAGGTTGGCCGATGTTGAAAGTACGCAAGGCGGTATTCCCAGTCGCGGGCCTCGGCACGCGATTCCTTCCGGCGACGAAAGCAAGCCCGAAGGAGATGCTGCCGGTCGTGGACAAACCGTTGATCCAGTACGCGGTCGAAGAGGCGATGGCCGCGGGCATCACCGAAATGATCTTCGTCACGGGACGAAGCAAGCGCGCAATCGAAGATCACTTCGACAAATCATACGAAATCGAATCCGAGCTCGAGGCGCGCGGCAAGGAGAAGCTGCTCGAGCTCGTGCGCAGCATTAAGCCGAGCCATGTGGACTGCTTCTATGTGCGTCAGGCCGAGGCGCTCGGTCTCGGGCATGCCGTGCTGTGCGCGGAAAAGCTCGTCGGCAACGAGCCGTTCGCGGTGATCCTCGCCGACGATCTGCTCGACGGCGAGCCGCCCGTGCTCTCGCAAATGGTCAGTGTGTTCGATCATTACCATTCGTCGGTGATCGGCGTGGAGGAGATCGAACGCAAGGACTCGCGCTCGTATGGCGTGATCGAGGGCAAGCCGTGGGACGACGGTCTCTTCAAGCTCTCGCGCGTGGTCGAGAAGCCCGAGCCCGCGTTCGCGCCATCGAACTTCGGCGTGGTCGGGCGTTACGTGCTGATGCCGCGCGTGTTCGACTTGCTGCGTGAGCAGAAGCCCGGCGCGGGCGGCGAAATTCAGCTGACCGATGCGATCGGCGCATTGCTCGATCAGGAACAGGTGGTTGCGTACCGTTATCGCGGCCAGCGCTTCGATTGCGGCAGCAAGCTCGGCTATCTCAAGGCGACGGTGGAGTTCGCGCTGCGTCATCCGGAAGTGCGCGACGATTTCGAGCGCTATCTGCGCACGCAGTTCGCCGTGAAGGAAGAGCCGATCATCGAAGCCCTGGCATCCGACGCAATCGATGCGGACGACGTGGACGAATCCACGACGGCCGACGCATAAGCTTTCTTGGCGGGAAGGGCGGGCGGCGCGCAGCGATGCGCGCCGTTTGCCTTTCCGGCGCGCGCTTTTATCGGGGATCAGCGGAAGTAGGCCTTGGTGTTCTCGTGCACGTCGTCGCGCGCGAGCAGTTCGTCGGAAAGCAGCCACAGATATTCGCTGTGCTGATCGAAGCGGCCGATCGGCACGGTGCCGCTCAACGTCATCGTGTACGCGAGCACGACGTAGTGCGTGCCGATGCCCTCCGCGCCCGCGAAGTTGTCGTCGTAGTGATGTTCGTAGACGCCGAAGAACCGTGACGCCGAACGTTCCGCGCTCGCGACGCCGAGCTCGTTCTTGACGATGCGCCTGAATGCGGCGTCGAGCGTTTCGTTCTTGCCGATGCGCCCGCCCGGCACGAACCACGTGCCTTGGGCCGGCCGGTTGCGCCTGTGGCCGACCAGGATGCGCCGCTTTCCGTCGGTGACGATGAGGTCGATCGACACCAGCGGCGTGAGCCGCACGACCGTCAGAAAGTCCGCTTTGCTCAGCATCTTCGCTCCGTGATGACGCACCACATCAAACGATGATTCGTGCGTCGGCGCCTGACCGTGCGCACGCGCACGCGCCGGCGCGCTTCGTCGGATCGATGCGAGATGCGGCGTCCCGTGTTTCGAACTTGAACGCATTCGGGCGGCCGGCCCGGCGATGGCTTGCCGAATTTCACGAGTGAAACATGCCGGTGCGTGTCAAAGTCGCCCATCGCGCCGCGGCAAGGGCGGCAAACTTGACCGGTCCCGATGCCGCGCCGCCATCGGAAAACTTCCGTGCGGCAATCCGCGAACGTGCACGCCGATTTAAGCCCTTTCCGCCGAACATTGCGAAACCTAATTTCGGGGCTTCGGAAAATGGCGACAAAGCGTGCGCCGCCGCAAAAACCCCAATACGCCGAGCGCCGCGTTCGCCGCGCAAGTCCCCGACACATGCAGCTTCGGGCCCCGAATGCGTGTTGCGCAGCGCAGCATCTAAAGTCATATGAAAGCGCCTGGTCCCGGCATTGAATAAATGATTAATTGCCGCGCGGAAAATCGTCCGTGGAATAAAAATCCGATTAAGCGAAAACCGAAGTTAATTAACGGGACATCGAATTCCGTCGATTAATCGGCTTTGTAAATATCGATTACATGGAGTTTGAAAATGTAACGACAGCACCAAAATTTTCCGATTTCCGGGATGCACGCTGTGGATGCAGCCCGATGCGGTGTTTCACAAATGAATCAATTTATTTGTTCTGATGAAGCAGCGAGGCGGGCGCGGGATCCTTGCCGGGCCACGCCCCGAGGCCCCTTGATGGTCCGGCTGTCCGATCCGGCAGGCCCGCATCCGGCGCGCGCTAGCGCCAGGCGCGCGGCTTTGTATGACAAATGTATTTTCGTTTTCGATTTCCGAAAAACCGCTTTACGGAATTTGGGGAGGGATATCAATGTGCGCTCACCCTCACAGCGGAACAGATTTTGTGGTTTAAGCGCGAAAATCTAGAGCACAAAAAAGATTGTCTGCTTATTATTCAAGCCAGCGGATCGAATCCGCCATCACTTCGTTCCAATCGGTCACGGCAACCCGGCGAAGTTCGGGAAAGTCACTTGATGCGCCGCAATGGCCGACAAACTCTTCCGCGCCTTCCAGGAAACAAGCAGCAGAGGATGACCATGCCTTACGCCAATCTAGAACCCGCTGTCACGGGTTGGATGCCCCCCGCGACGAGAGCCTCGCAAACCGAGGTCCGACAAATCGCGATCCTGCTTTTCGACGGCTTTTCCCTGCTCGGCGCGGGGATCGTCGCGGAGGTCTTCCACATGGCGAACGAGTTGTCGTCGGCGAAGTCCCGCGCGGACTGCACCTACGACGTGCGCTTTCTGTCCGTCGAGGGCGGCAATGTCGCGTGCTCGTCGTCGGTGCGCGTGTGGACCGATGGGCTCGACGCGCGCCATTACGGCGGCTTCGATGCGCTCTTCGTCGCGGGCGGCCGCGGCGCCGACGATGCCGCGAAGGACGATCGCATCGTCGAGTGGCTGCGCCGCGTGCAGTCGAAGACCACGGTCGTTCGTGCCATCTCCGAAGGCCGCAAGGTGCTGGACGCCGCGGGCATCGGCCAGGCGCAGGAAGCGCAGCGCTACGGCAGCGCGATGATTCATCTCGTGCGCGAGGAGCAGCAGGGCGATGCGGGCGACCGTTACGAATCGATGAAGGGCGCGCTCCTCATCGTGAAGCGCGATCTGGGCATCGACGTGTCGCGCAGCGTGGCCGAGCGGCTGATGCCCGGTTCCGCCGCGAAGCTCGTGTCGATTCTCGGCGACAGCGGCGCGGCCTCCGCGGGCGACAAGATCCGCGCTGCGGCACGCTGGTTGCAGGACAACTGTGAGCGGCCGATTTCGGTCGTCGATGCGGCGCAGGTGGCCGCGATGAGCGAGCGCAACTTTTTGCGCCGCTTCAAGATCGAGATGGGCATCACGCCGTCCGATTACCTGTTGCAGGCGCGTCTCGCGGTGACGTGCGCGCTCCTGACGGATTCGGAGCTGCCGGTCGACAAGATCGCGCGCCGAAGCGGCATGGGCAACGGCGACAGGCTCGCCAAGATTTTCCGCAAGCGTCTTCTGATCTCGCCGACGGAATACCGGATGCAGAGCAGGCGCGAGGCGAACGGCTGATCCGCGAAGTGTGAGGCGGGTCGCTGAAGCACCAACGATGGCGTAAAGCGTCGGACATTTGGCCGGACCTGAACGGTGCGGCACTTAATCATTCTCGGGCGGCATGGGCCGTTCGTATGAACATGCAGGCAGGAGTTTTCTTTATGACGAATGAAGCACGCACGAAAGGTGGGGTGGCACAGGGAGCAGCAGGCGTGGAGGCGGGCCCGGCCGTGGCGGCCGGGCCTTGCCGACGCCTCGTCCCCGTCATCCTCGCCGGCGGCTCGGGCACGCGCCTGTGGCCGATGTCGCGTGAACAATTCCCTAAGCAACTGATCGGCGTCGTCGGGCGTGACTCGTTGCTGCAGGCCACGGTCTCGCGCCTGAAAGGCTTCTCGGGCGACTTCAAGGTGGACGGCGAGCCGATCATCGTGTGCGGCGAGGAGCATCGCTTCACCACCGAGGAGCAGACGCGCGAATCCGGCGTGAATGCGCGCATCATCGTCGAGCCCGCGCGCCGCGACACCGCACCCGCGCTCACGCTCGCGGCGCTCGCCGCGGTGAAGGACGGCGAGGACGCGATCATGGTCGCGATGCCCGCGGATCACTCCATCGCCGATATTCCCGCGCTGCATCGCGCAATCGCGATTGCGGCGGAGCACGCGGAGCGCGGCGTGATCGCGACGCTCGGTATTCCGCCGACGCGCCCCGACACCGGGTTCGGATACATCCGCTTGGGCGCGGCGCTCGACGACGGCGCGCACAGCATCGACCGCTTCGTGGAGAAGCCTGCGGCCGAACTCGCCGCGCAATACGTCGCGGCCGGCACGTACTGGTGGAACAGCGGCATCTTCGTCGTGCGCGCGAGCGTGTGGCTCGCGGCGCTGAAGCAGCTCAACGCCGACATGCATGCCGCGTGTTCGGCCGCCGCGAAGGAAGGTCAGGACGACGGCAAGTTCTTTCGTCCGCAGGCGGCGCAATTCGGCCGCGCGCCGTCCGATTCCATCGACTATGCGGTCATGGAGCATATCGGCACGCCGAGCAAGCCATGCGACGGCGTGGTCGTGCCGCTCGTCGCGGGCTGGTCCGATCTCGGCTCGTGGGACGCCGTATGGGACGCGATGGACAAGGACGAGTCCGGCAACGTCGCGAGCGGGCGCGTGGTGTTCGAAGGCGCGACCTCGAGCTATGCGCGCTCCGAAGGCGGGCGGCTCGTCGCGTGCGTGGGCACGACCAACGTGATCGTCGTGGAGACGGACGACGCCGTGCTGGTCGCGGACCGTTCGCGCGTCCAGGACATCAAGGGGCTCGTTGCGCGCATCCGCGAGCAGCATGCACCCGAAGCGGACACGCATCGCAAGGTGCGCCGCCCGTGGGGCTTCTACGATTCGATCGAGCACGGCGAGCGTTTCCAGGTGAAGCGCATCGTGGTGTCGCCGGGCTCGAAGCTGTCGCTGCAGATGCATCACCATCGCGCGGAGCACTGGGTCGTCGTGTGCGGCACGGCGCTCGTCACGCGCGGCGAGGAGCAGTTCCTTTTGAGCGAGAACGAATCGACGTTCATTCCGCTCGGCGTGCGGCATCGCCTGGAGAACCCGGGCAAGGTGCCGCTCGAGATCATCGAGGTGCAGTCGGGCAGCTATCTCGGCGAAGACGACATCGTGCGCTTCGACGACACGTATGGACGCAACTGATGTTCGCAGGACCACGGCACGACGCGTAAAAACAGAAGAAACTTCTTTGCAGCGCGGCTTTTAATCGCAAAAGACGGGTTCACGCGAGGGAGGAGACCAAAGAGGCGGTACAGGGCTGATTGCGTTCCGGGGAAATGACATGCGCGATTTACAAGGATTGCTCGCGCGCCTGTTCGACGTCTTGATGATCGTCGGCGGCGCTGCGGTGGCATCGCAAATCAGGTTCGAGTACATCGAGGCTCATAGCTACTCGATGGCGTTTGTCGCGTTCGCGGCGGCGTTCTCGCTCGCACTCTTTCCGGGCTTCGGCGTCTATCAGTCATGGCGTGGCCGCAGCAAGCTCCAGCTCGCCTGTCAGGTCTCGCTCGGCTGGCTCGTCGTGCAGGGCTGCGCGCTCGCGCTGATGTTCTCGCTGCATCGGCTCGATTACGTCTCGCGCCTCTGGTTCGCCTACTGGACCGCGATGTCCGGCGGCCTCATGATCGCCGGCCGTCTCATCACGCACGTGATCCTCGCGCGCATGCGCAACGCGGGCATGAACCTGCATGAGGTGGCGGTGGTCGGCTGCGGCAGACATTGCGACTCGATCCTGCGCAAGATCGAACGCTCGCAGGACACGGGTTTTCGCGTCAACGCCGTATTCGATGCGGCCCCCGGCAAGGCGCGCCTGAACACGCGCGTGCCGGTCTTCGATAACTTCGACACCTTCATCGATTTCGTGCGCACGCGCAACGTGCACGAAGTATGGCTCGCGCTGCCGCTTTCCGAGGAGCGCACGATCCTGCGTTTCGTGAACGAATTCCGCAACGATCTCGTCAACGTGCGTTTCATTCCCGATGTGCGCAGCCTCGCGCTCTTCGAAAGCGGCGTCACGGACCTGCTCGGCCAGCCCGCGATCAATCTCGTCGCGTCGCCGATGTCGCAGTCCGCGCAGTTGCAGAAGGAAATCTTCGACCGCGTGTTCGCGCTCGGCGCGATCATCGCCGTCTCGCCGCTCTTGATCAGCATCGCCCTCGCGATCAAGCTGACGTCGCGCGGGCCCGTGCTCTTCAAGCAACGCCGCAAGGGCGCGGACGGCCGCGTCTTCACCATCTACAAGTTCCGTTCGATGCGCATGCACACGGAACAGGCCGGAGTGCTCCGCCAGGCCACGCGCAACGATCCGCGCGTGACCCGTATCGGGGCGTTCCTGCGCCGTACCAGCCTCGATGAGCTGCCGCAGTTCTTCAACGTTCTGCGCGGCGACATGTCGGTCGTGGGCCCGCGTCCACACGCTCTCGAACATGACGACCTGTATCAGAAGGTCGTATCGGGGTACATCCATCGTTACCGGATCAAGCCAGGCATCACCGGCTGGGCCCAGGTCAACGGTTTTCGTGGGGAAACTGATCGGATCGAAAAGATGGAAGGACGCGTCGCTCACGATTTGTACTACCTGGGTAACTGGTCGTTCGGGCTCGATATGAGAATCATCGCCGCAACGATCTTCAAGGGACTACGCCACACCAACGCTTACTGATGCAGGGGACGACCATCATGCACAACCAACAACAACCGGGCACCACCTCCATGGCCGCCAATACCAACGTGTCGCGCATCTTCCGCCTCACGAGCCTGGCTGCGGCAGCTTCCTTTTCCGTGATCCTCACGGGTTGCGGGCTCGCGCCGGGCATGCGCATGGAGACGCCGGCGCAGCTCGTCGAGACGTCGAATGACCAGGGCGATCCGGCGACCACGACCAACATTCCGATCACGACGATCGATGCCGCGCTCGTAAAGAAGATGCGCACCGCGCAGCCGTCTGCCACGAACGATCCGAACGCGGTGCTCTACGGCAAGCCGGGGCCGTACAAGCTCGGCGTCGGCGACGTGCTGCAGATCACGGTGTGGGATCACCCCGAGCTCGTCGCCGCGCTCGGCCAGCCGCCGAACCAGACGCGCACGTCGGATGCGGCGCCGGGCTTCGTCGTCGATGCGGACGGCAATCTGCAGTTCCCGTACGTGAACAGGTCGCTGCATGTGGCGGGCAAGACCGAGACGCAGGTTCAGCGCGAGCTGTACAACGAGCTCTCGAAGGTGTTCGTTAAGCCGCAGGTGACGGTGCGTGTCGCGTCTTTCCGCGCGTCGCAGGTGTATATCGACGGCGACGTGCGCACGCCGGGCTCGCAGCAGATCAACGACATTCCGATGACGCTCACCGAGGCGATCGGCCGCGCGGGCGGTTTCGCGCCGACGGCCGACCAGAGCCGCGTCACGCTGATCCGCGATGGCGTCACGTACAAGATCAACATGGCCGGCATGACCGCGAAGGGCCACAGCCCGTCGGACATCATGCTCAAGCCGGGCGATGCGCTGCGTGTCGATGCGCGCGACGAGAACGGCGTCTACGTGATGGGCGAAGTGACGCGTCCGGCCACGGTCATTCCGATGCGAAGCGGCAGGCTCTCGCTCTCGGACGCGATCTCGCAGGCGGGCAGCTTCAACGCCGAGACGTCCGATCCGAAGCAGCTCTACGTGATCCGCAACGGCCAGACCGACAACCCGGAGGTGTATCACCTGGATGCGCGCTCGCCGGTATCGATGCTGCTCGCGAACAACTTCGAGCTGCAGCCGCATGACGTCGTCTATGTGGACAACAACGGGCTCGTCCGCTTCTCGCGCGTGTTGAACCTGCTGCTGCCGGCGATCAACGCGGGTCTGACGGCCGCGGTGCTGACGAAGTAATAGCAGGCGTCTGACCGGCGCGCACGGGGGCGCGCCGGAAAATTGTTCGACTTCAAAAAAGACAAGCGAGCGATACCATGGCGATGAACTTCGATAGTCGATACACGGACGTATCGACAGGCGACGAATTGCGGTTGTCCGACTATCTCGCGGCCGTGATGGGCAACTGGAAACTCGTGACGGTCGTCATGCTCGCCGTGGTCGCGCTCGGAACCGCCTATGCATTCATCGCGACGCCGACCTACAAGGCGGACGCGATGATCCAGGTGGAAGAGGCCAGCAACAACACCAACGCGAACGCCGGCGCCAAGGCGGCGCAGGCCGTCCCGCAGATGCCGGAAGCGAAGTCCCTCACCGCCGCGCAAATCGAGTTGCTGCGCTCGCGCCTCGTCATCGACGATACGGTGCGGCGCCTGCATCTCGACATCGGCGCGTCGCCGCGTTCGTTTCCTGTCGTCGGCGGGCTGGTGGGCAGCGTGTTCTCCATGCTCAACAAGCCGGTGCCGCCGGGCTATCTGTCGCGCTTCGCATGGGGCGGCGAGCAGATCGAGGTGCCGCTCTTCGAGACGCCGAAGGATTTCTTCGACAAGAAGTTCACGCTCGTCGCGGGCGAAAACGGCACCTACGCGCTGAACGCCCCGGACGGCGTCGCGATCCTCACGGGCCACGTCGGCCGGGAGGCGTCCGGCACGACCGTGCAAGGCCCGGTGACGCTGAAGGTGGACAAGCTCGTCGGCCATCCCGGCGTGCAGTTCGAACTGCAGCGCTTTTCGACGCCCACCACGATCGACCGTCTGCAACAGCGGCTGACCGTGGCGGAGACCGCATTGCAGTCGGGCATCATCGGCGTATCGCTGGAAGGTAGTAATCCGAAGCAGGTTGCGGAGATCGTCAATAACATCGCGAACCGTTACGTGCAGCAGGATGCCGCGAGGCGCACCGCCGAAACGGAGCATACGCTCGCGTTTCTGGAGCAACAGTTGCCGGTCGCGAAGAAGCAGCTCGACGAAGCCGAGCAGCGCTACAGCGCGTTTCGCAACAAGCAGGGCTCGGTGGATCTCAACGAGGAAAGCCGGCTGCTCCTGCAGCAGATCGTCGACAACAAGACGAAGCTCACCGATCTCCAGCAGCAGCGCGCGGAACTCGGGTTGCGCTTCACGGCGAATCACCCTTCGGTGCAGGCGCTCGATGCGCAGATCGCCGCGCTCACCAACGCGCAGACGCGCCTCGGCAAGAGCGTGTCGACGCTGCCGGATACCGAGCAGACCGCGCTGCGCTACATGCGCGACGTGCGCGTCAACACCGATCTCTACACGAACCTCCTGAGCAGCACGCAGCAGTTGCGCATCGCGAAGGCGGGGCAGGTGGGCAACGTGCGCATCGTCGATCTCGCGCAGGTCTCCGACGATCCCGTGCGCCCGAAGCGCGCGCTCGTGATCCTGATTTCGGCGGGCATCGGTCTCGTGCTCGGCGTTATCGTCGCGTTCATCCGCAAGTCGCTCTATGGCGGCGTGGAGCGTCCGGAAGAGATCGAACGGCAACTGGGCACGCGCGTGTTCGCGATCGTGCCGCGCAGCACGCAGCAGCTTCGCCTGCAGCGCCAGGTCGGCCTGCGCCGCGGAGGGTTGCACGTGCTCGCCGCGCAGGCGCCCGAAGATGCGGCGGTCGAGGGCATCCGCACGCTGCGCACGTCGCTGCAACTGCAGCTCGGCGATGCCCGCAACAACGTCGTGATGCTCACGGGCTCGCGCCCTGAAGCGGGTAAGTCGTTTCTTTCGGCGAACCTCGCGACGCTCGTCGCCTCGACGAGAAAGCGCGTGCTCCTGATCGACGGCGACATGCGCCGCGGCGACATCCACTCGCATTTCGGCGTGCGCCATTCGCCCGGCCTTTCCGACGTGCTGATGGGCGCCGACCCGATGAGCACGATCCTGCATGACGTGCTGCCCGGCGTCGATCTCATTCCCAAAGGCTCGCTGCCTTCGCATCCCGCGGAGCTGCTCGCGAGCGACCGGCTGGGCGAAATTCTCGGCGAGCTCAGGCAGCTCTACGATGTCGTCGTCATCGATACGCCGCCGGTGCTCGCGGTGACCGATGCGACGGTGATCGGCAGGCACGCGGGCACGAGCCTGCTCGTCGTGCGGCACGGCAAGAATCAGGTGCAGGAGATCGGTGAAACGATGAAGCGCCTGTATCACGGCGGCGTGCACATGAAAGGCGTGCTGCTCACGGATGTTCCGCAATCGAAGGTGTTGATGGGAAGCACCTACGCCGGTTACTACGGCTACGAAAGCATCGCGGAGTGAGGTATCGCGGGGTCGAAGCCGGGGCGCGTCCCCGGCTTTTTCATTGTCGGCGAGTTCAATACGGCGACTTATAGATATCGCGCGCGCGCGCCGCGTTCGACACCGGCGGCTTCAGGCCCGGCGGCGCCGGATAGAGCGTCGCGGCCGCGCTTCGCGGCATCATCATGGACTTCGCGTCCGCCTTGCGTGCGCCCGGACGCAGCCGCGCGCCTCCCGCGGGATTCCCCACATAGCCGTTCTGTTGCGCCAGCAACGCGTCCGTCGACGACAGGCCGTCGGCCAGATCCGTTTGCGCGTGCGCGGTGGCCGATGCGGCGAGCGCGCACGGCGCGAGAACGGTCATCGCGAGCGACAGGAGCGCCGTGCGCAGATCGTGTTTCATGGATTCCTCCGGGCGTGTCGGTCAGTCATCGGGTTGGGGAAAGCGGCGCCTTCGAATCGCTCCGCCTGCGAGCCGCGCATGAAAACAGGATATTGCGCACCCGAGCGGGCCGACGCCAAAAGTCAGGCGGATGCTGCCATTCATGCCGGCGGGTACGCCATGAAGCGGCGTTTCCCGCGAGGCGAAAGCGGGCGTCGTTATAATCGCCGTCCGACCTGATTTTTAGGCTGTCCGCCCGTGAAAAAGCTCATCGCTCTCGCAGTCGCATCGATCGTCCTCACCGCGTGTTCGTCCGCCGAAAAGGAGCAGCAAAAGGAACGCACGTTCCTGCTCTCGCAGCAATCGCTCGACACAGCGCAACGCAACGCGACCGTTGCGTGCCGCGACGCCGCGCAATGCGACGCGGCCTGGAAGCTCACGAAAACTTACGTCGAGCAGAACTCGAAGGAACGCCTGACGCGCGCCGACGACGCCGCGATCGAAACGGACGTGCCTTCGGGTTCCGGCAAGCCGGTGTTCTCGGCGACGCGCGTCGCTAACGGCAGCGGCGCGACCATTTCGCTCTTCGCGCAATGCAAGGGCATGTACGGCGACGAGCGCGCGCGAGGCTCCGATTTCGACGACTGCGCGACGAAGATCATCGCCGTGCAGAACGGTTTCGCGCCGTATCTGCGGTCACATTTGCCTGCGCAGTAAACGACGCGGCCAGTCCGGATCAGACGTAAGGCGCGAGCGAACCGGGTTCTGGCGGCTCGCGGCGTTCCTGCCCTTGCGCGAGACCGGACGCGTGCGACATGTCCGCCGGCAGGATCTCCGACAGCGGCGCGTCGTGCGGGCGCATCTCGGGCGGCGCGCCGTAGAACGGATAACGATGCTGCGGCTTGCGCCCGGCGGCTTCGGCGTCGCGCATGTGCATCGCGTACGAAATGCGCGCATACGACGCGACCACCAGGCCGAGCGCGACACCGAACACGAGCCCGGAGAAGCGGTTGCCGAGCGGATTGCCGCCGATGGTCGTCGCGGGCAGCGCCGCGAGCACGAAGAGCGCGCGCCCGAGCACCGGGAGATGAAGCGTGTTGGCCGCGCGGAGCCGCCACGCGCGATACGCCATCGAGGCGCGCCAGAGCGCCCACAGGATCGCGATCGGCATCGCGAGACCGAACAGCACGCCGCCCGCGAACAGTTGATACACCCAGAAATCGCGGCCGGCGCCCCATAGCCTGACCGCGGAGAAATCCGTGCTGCTGATCTGGCCGGCGAGATCGGGCAGATACGAAGGCGAATAGCGATAGTCGTGTCCGTAGCCCTTGCCGATGGCGATGGACAACGGCGATGACACCGTCTGATCGTACTGATCCTTCATCTGCGCAAGACGCGTGACCGTGGCCGGGTCGCTGCCGGACGGTATGTCCTTCACGAATGACAGCCGCTCTATCAAGTGCTCGGCGACCGCGGGGAAGAGCGCGGCCGATGCGGCTGTCATCGCGCCGAGCAGCGTCAGAATCATGAATGCGCGCAGGCCCGCGCCGAAGAGCGGCTTGATCGACGGCGCGGCGAGCCATGCCGCGTACACGAACAAAACCACGGTGCCGGCGAGCAGCGTGCGCGTCCCGTCGAATAGCTCGATGACGATGGTCGCGAGAAAGAGCAGCACGGCAGAGCCGGCGATTCGCTTCGCGAAGACGATTTCGTGAAGCAGCAGTCCTTGCAGGCACAGGAATGTGACCGGCACGTTTCTCAGGCCCGCGTTTTCGAATCCGCCGCCCATCGCGATGCCGATGCCCAGGCTGAACACGAGCGATGCGATCATCGACCCGTACATCGCGCGCTCGATCTGCTCCAGCCGTTGCGGATCCCACGGACGGCAGCCGACGAAGAAGCCGAGCAGCATCAGCAGAAACGGCAGGATCACGCGTGTGTAGTTGCCCGGGTCGTTGCCTTGCAGCAGATGCGTGGCGACGCTGCCGAGCATCGTGAGCAGAAAGAGCGACGTGACGAACGCACGCGTGCGCGAGCGGCGCGCGAAACGCGGCGCGATCAGGAGGATCGCGCAGGCCGCGCCCATCGAGGTCACGGTGAGCAGAATCTCAATGACCTTGCTGGCCGTCTCCGCGCCCTTGAAATCGAAGGCGAGCGGAAGCAGGCAGAGCCAGATCCAGACGACGGCGAATTTGTTGCGCATGACGCCCCCGGATACCCCGTATTTTTTCGGCGAATATATCAGCGGCTCCGAGTGCGTGCTTTTGCTGCGGCGGCTCGCGACTAGCCTTCGGCGCGAATGGACGGATGCGATTGTGGGCTGCGCCACGCTTCGCGCGGAGGGCTTCGTCGTTGCGTTGCGGCGAGGCGCGCGCGTTGGCGCCATGTCCGCAAAGCACGGGATTCTGGCGGGCCGCGGCGGTTGAATCGACCGAAGATTGCATGGCCGGAACCCGCAATCCGGCGTGAGACCAACCAATATGCGCGATGCGCGTGCGCGCGCCGATACGAGGTATCCCGCTGTCTTTGGGAAAGCAGGCCCACGAGGACGCCCGGCTCTGGCCGTGCGAGCCACACGAGAGAACGAACGACCCTCGCAGAAGGGAAACGGCATGGGCTTGTTCGGCGCGACACGCATGCAAGGCCCCGATCGATCGATCACGTCGATTTCATCCGGGGACTCGCGATCATCGCCGAGGTGAGCGGTTGTCTCGCTCGGGGTTCTTTCTTGTCGCCGCGTCGCTCGATGCTGGCGTGCGCGTGATTTTTCGCGTATCGAATAGGTGCTTGCCGCAAGGCATGTCGCGTCGTTTCTTCGCTAACCCCACGCTTTTTCCTTCGACTTCGCATTAGCCATTCGGACGAGGTGCATGGAGACGCCACGTGCCCTTGGACCGGTTCTTTCGGTATGCGGCTGTTCTACAGCACGTACAAGGCCGATCCCGCCACGAGCGGCCTGCTTGTCACACCCATCATCGTGATTGCGGCGCTGGTCGCGGTGCCCTTGCTCGCGCTCATCCGCTTCGTGTTCCGCGAGAGCAGCCGCATCGAAGACGACAAAAACGACCTGACGATATGGCAATTGCTCATCAAGGAACTGTCCGACGTGCTCAAGACCTATCTCGGCAGGAGCAAGGCCGCCGCATAATAACGGGCGATCCACCTCGCAGCCCAACCCGAAAGGAGACTTCTGTGTCCGACATGCTCAGCATCTCAACGCCCGACGGTAATTTCGACGCGTACGTCGCCTATCCCGCGCAGACGCCCGCGCCCGCCGTGGTCGTCATCCAGGAGATATTCGGCATCAACGCCGACATGCGCGAAACGTGCGACGAGTATGCGCGCCAGGGCTACGTCGCGCTGTGCCCCGACCTGTTCTGGCGGCTCGAGCCGAACGTCGAGCTCACCGACAAGACCGAAGCCGAATGGCAGCAGGCGATGAAGTACTACACCGCGTTCGACCTGAACACGGGCGTCGAGGATATTGCGGCGACCATCGGCTTCGCGCGCGGTCTGTCACAGGTGAAGGGCAAGATCGGCTCGGTCGGCTTCTGTCTGGGCGGGTTGCTGTCCTTTCTGACGGCCGCGCGCACCGATGTCGATGCATCGGTTTCCTACTACGGCGGCGGCACCGACCAGCATCTCGCCGAACTGCCGAAGATCAAGGTGCCGCTCATGCTGCACCTCGCGGAAGAAGACGAATTCATTCCCGCCGACGCGCGTAATCGCGTGCTCGCGGCGGTGCAGGGGCACGCGAATGTGGAGGCGTTCACGTATCCCGGCTGCCATCACGCGTTCGCGCGCAACAACGGCGTGCATTACGACGCGGCCGCCGCGCAACTCGCCAACGGCCGCACCGCCGAGTTCTTCAGGAAGCACCTGACGTAACGTGCAAACGAAAACGCCGCCCGGTAGAGGGCGGCGTTTGCATCATTCGAGCCGAATCACTTCTTCACCGTGTGCGGCCGGCGAAAGACCAGCCAGCGCGGCGCCTTGAAGCGCACGATGCTCATGTAGAGCCACACGTAAGTCGCCGCGAACACGACGACGAAGCAGAACAGATGCAGGGTGTGCCGCCAGAAGAGCGTCGCGGGAATCACCGCGATCAGGCACAGCAGCCACAGATACGGCGACGTGAGCGAATTGCGCCGCGTCAGTTCGTGCGCGTTCTTCGCGCCCACGGCCCAGCGCATCAGGCGCTTGTAGACGAGCATATGCAGATGCACGCCGTCCGGAATGCCGGGCGAGATGCCGCGAATGAATTTCTTCCGATAGATCGAAAAGCACGTCTCGAAGATCGGATACATGAAGAGCAGCACGGGATACCACGCGGAGACGTCGCGGTTGCGCATCACGAGCAGGATCGACAGCTCGCCCAGCATGAAGCCGACGAAGTACGCGCCGCCGTCGCCGAGAAAGATCAGCCCGGCGGGGAAGTTCCAGATGAAGAAGCCCATCACCGCGCCCATCATGATGAGCGAGCCCGACAGCACGACCGGATCGTGCACCTGGAACGCCACGTAGGCGAGCGAGGCGAACATCATGAAGCTGACCATCGAGGCCAGGCCGTTGAAGCCGTCGATAATATTCACCGCGTTCGCCAGCGCCGCGACGGCGAGCACCGTCACCGCGCACGAAATGACCGCGTAGGACAGCAGGAAATCGAGCGGCGGCACGCTGATGCGCGTGACCGCGATATTGAGGAACGCGTAGGCGAGACCCGCGGCTGCCATCGTGCAGATGAGGCGCGCGAGCGGCGAGACGCGCTTGGTCAGGTCTTCGATGAGCCCGGAGAGAAACGCCGGCAGCCCGCACGCGACGATGCCGAGAATCCCGCCCGACACGGCCGGATAGCCCCATCGCAACTGCACGGCCGATGCGGTCAGCCCGCAAATGATGCCGACGCCGCCGATGCGCGGGACGGGCCGCGCGTGAAATTTCTGCACGCCGGCGAGATCGGTGTCGCCGAGCACGCCTTCCTGCAGGTGTGCGAAGCGCACGATCAACAAGGTCATGAGCAGCGAGACCAGAAAAGCAAGCGCGAAACTAAGCATGAAATAGAACCGGTTGAGAGAAGCCGCCCCGCATCGCGCTCATGCCGAAGCAAATGCCGGCGCGGGGCGCAGCGAGACTTTACGCGAATCCCTGCGGATTCTGCGACTGCCAGCGCCAGTGATCCGCGCACATGCGTTCGATGCCATGCTCCGCGCGCCAGCCGATCAGTTCCGCGGCGGCGGCCGGATCGGCGTAGCAGGCGGCGACGTCGCCGGGGCGGCGCGGCACCAGCTCATACGGCACGTTCTTGCCCGACGCGGCTTCGAAGGCCTTCACGACATCGAGCACGCTGTAGCCTTGCCCTGTGCCGAGATTCACGACGAAGCTGCGGTCGAGCGTCTTCAGCGCGTCGATGGCCGCGATATGCCCGCGCGCCAGATCCACGACGTGAATGTAATCGCGCACGCCGGTGCCGTCGTGCGTATCGTAATCGCTGCCGAACACGCGCAGGCGCTCCAGCTTGCCGACGGCCACCTGTGCGACGTACGGCATCAGATTGTTCGGAATGCCCGCCGGATCTTCGCCGATCAGACCGCTCTCGTGCGCGCCGACAGGATTGAAATAGCGCAGCGTCGCGATGCGCCACGAAGGATCGGAGACTTCGAGATCGCGCAGAATCTGCTCGGCGATGAGCTTCGACTGGCCGTAAGGGTTGGTCGCCGAGAGCGGGAACGATTCGTCGATCGGCACGCTCTTCGGCACGCCGTACACCGTCGCGGACGAGCTGAAGACGAAGTTGCGCACGTTGCGCTCTTTCATCACCTTGAGCACGGCGAGCAGGCTGCCGATATTGTTGCTGTAGTACTCGACCGGCTTCGCGACCGATTCGCCCACGGCTTTCAGCGCCGCGAAGTGGATCGCGCCGGTGATATCGTGCGCGTCGAAGATGCGGTTGAGCGCGGCTTCGTCGCGCGCGTCGGCTTCATACAGCGACACGCGCTTGCCGGTGATGCGCTCGACGCGGTTCATCGACTCCGCGCGGCTGTTGACCAGATTGTCGATGACCACGACGCCGTAGCCCGCATCGAGCAATTCGACGCACGTGTGCGAACCGATGAAGCCCGCTCCGCCCGTCACGAGAATCGTGCCTTTCGTCGCCTGAACCTGCGACTGTGTGCCATTCGTCATGTGCTCTCCCAGTGAATCGAATCAGAGTGAAATGCCGGTAATGGCATGTATTGTGCCCTTGTAGCGTTCGACGACATTCTTTTCGTCGAATTCGCGGGCGACTTTTTCGCGGCCGCGCCGCGCCATTGCTTCGCGCTCCGCGATGGGCAGCGTCAGCATGCGCTCGAGCGCCTCGGTGAGGCTGTCGGCGCTCTTCACCTCGCAGAGCAGGCCGTTTTCGCCGTGCTCGACCACCTCGCGGCAGCCGGGCACATCGGTGGCGACGATCGGGCGGCCCATCGCCGAGGCTTCCATCAGCGTGCGCGGCACGCCTTCGCGATATGAGGGCAGCACGACGCAATCCGCCGCGGCCACGAGCGGCCGCACGTCGTTCGCTTCGCCCAGATATTCGACGATATTCTCGGCCTCCCACTTCTGCACGTCGGTGCGGCTGATCGCGCTGGGGTTGTCGACGCCGACCGGCCCGAGCAATTGAAAACGCGCGTGCGGAAATTTCGCGCGGATTCTGCGCGCGGCTTCCACATATTCCGCCACGCCTTTATCCCACAGCAGCCGGCCGATCAGGATGAACACGAAATCCTCGCGCGCGGGAAGCGGCTCGAACGCGTATTCATCGAGATCCACGCCTTCGCCGTGCAGACGCCGCGCGCGATCCGGATGCGCGAGCAGGTTCTCGTGCAGAAACGCTTCGTGGTCGTCGCGGTTCAGGAACCACACTTCGCGCGGAAAGCGGAACGCGAAACGGTACAGCATCTTCGCGACCTGCGCCGTGCGGCTCTTCTGGATGAACACGTAGCCGAGGCCGGTCGTCACCGCGATCGACGGCACGCGCGCGAGCATCGCGGCGAGCGAGCCGTAGATGTTCGGCTTGATCGTGTAGTGAAACACGATATGCGGGCGCGTTTCGCGATATTCGCGATAAAGCGCGGCGAGCGTCTTCATGTCCTGGCGCGGGTCCGTTCCCTTCGATGCCACCGGCAGCTCGACGCAGCGGCAGCCCATTTCCGTGAGCGGCTCGAAGGTGCGGTCGCGCGGCGCGATGATCGTCACTTGCGCGCCGCGCGCGGTCAGCATGCGCAGCACGCCGCGCCGGTAGGTGTAGATCGCCCACGCCGTGTTGCAGACGAGGGCGATGCGAAGACTCGACTTTTCTTTCGTCATCCGGAAGTCATGGTTCGACGGCATCGATCGCGCTGCATGATTCACGCGGATTCGCCGTGCGCTCAACGTAGCGCAAAACTAAACAAAAAGAATTCGACAAAATCATCGTTACGCGGAAGATGCGGTTTTCAGCAATTTCGCCTTCAGACTGCGCAACGCGCGATACGGCAACACCAGATGCGCGACGCTCTTCGCGATGCCCGCCCAGTCGAGCGGATTCGTCACACGCAAATGACGCAATTGCAGGCGCAGCGTCGACATCACCTGCGCGCGCCGCTTGGTCGCGCTGATGCCGCTTTCGTTCAGCTCGTAGAAAAGGCCGAACTCGGGCAGGTTCGCGCCGTCGTGACGCTGCAACAATCGCAGGATCAGATCGAGATCCTCGGCGGCGCGATACTGCGTGCGATAGTTGCCCGCCTCGATCACGGCATCGACGCGCAGCATCAGCGACGGATGCGTGAAGCACGTGCGCGCGAGCATCGTGCGGCGGATCGCGGCGGGCGCGGCCGGCGGCGTAAGGTCGAAGAGCGGGGCGCCTTGCGTCGACACCACGTGCGTCCACATGCCCAGGACCGCGACGCGCGGATGCGCCTCCATGTACGCGCGCTGCTTCGCGAGGCGGCCGGGCGTCGCGAGATCGCCCGCGTCGATGCGCGCCGCGTAACGCACGCCGCGCGCGGCGAGTTCCGTGACGCCCGCTTCGAGCGCGCGCTCGATGCCGCCATTCTTCGGCATGCGCAGGATCTCGACCTTCATTCCTTCGATGGCGGGCGCGACGATCGGCGGCGTGCTGCCGTCATCGACGATCAGCACGTGCACCGCCGACGTTTCCCTGAACGACGCGAGCGTGCGTTCGACATCGGCCTGGCCGTTGAACGCGGGCATCAACACAGCGACGTCGGATAGATCACTCATGCGCGCAGCCGGAAACGAATGTAATAGAAGTTCACCGAAGCCGCCGCGACGTAACCCGCCGCGAGCCCGATCAGCGCGCCGTAGCCTTCGATGCGCGGAATCGCGATCCAGTTCACCACGAACGCCACCGCGAGCGCGAACAGCCACTTCGACAGGAGCACGTACTTCGCCTGATATTTCAGCACGACGAGATTGCCGATCGCCTCGATGCCCGCGGGCACCGAGAGCCACACGGCCCAGCGGAAAATATCGGCGGCGCCCGCGTAGTTCGGGCCGAACACGCGCGCGATGATGAAGCCCGCGAGCGCATCGAGGACGGCCGCGCCCGCGATCATCAGCACGGCGGTCATCGCGAAGAGCCGCACGAGGTTGCGTTTCAGGCGCGCGGTGTCCTGCACGCGATAGACGAATGCGGGCGCGATGGTCTGCGAGAGCATCAGCGCGAGCGCGATCCAGTTTTCATTCAATTGCTGCGCGGCGGAATAAAGCCCGAGTTCCGCGAACGATACGCGATGCGCGAGCATGAGCCGGTCGAGCTTCAGGAACAGATACATGCAGATGAGCCCGAGCCAGAACACCGTGCCCGCGCTCGCAAAATGTCTGAAGAGCGCGCGGTCGAAATGCCAGCCGAGCTTGCCGCCATGCCGGCGCATGTAATACGCAACGAGCGCCGCGCTGATCGCCGCGGCTTCGAGCGCCCACAGCCAGCCGAAAGCGGGCGGCGCCGCGGCGAGGCGCACGAGCGCGAAGACGAGCGCTGCTTTCGCGATGGCTGCCATCATGCTCGCGATGAGCTGCGGCTTGCTGTAGGTGAGACTTTGCAGCCACGAATTGACGACGCCGATGAACGGCTCGCGAAAGAGCATCGTGACGGCGAGACCCGCGAGCATGAGGCCGACCATCGGGTCGGTGCCGCCCACCGCGATCCAGAGCCATGTCAGCACGAGCGCGATGACCGAGACGCCTATGCGCAGCACGAACGCGCTGCCGAGCACGGCGCCGGTTTCGGCGGGCGGGCGGTTGACGATCGTCGGCACGAGAATCTCCGCGCCGCAGACCCAGGTGATCGGCGCGATCACGAGCAGGAGCGTGTTCGCGTATTGCCATTTGCCGAAATCGTCGGGGCCCAGATAGCGCGCGAGCAGGCCCGATATGACGATGGCGACCGCGATCTGCGTGAGCCGCTCGAGCCCGAGCCAGGCGATATTGGCGAGCGCGCGTGCGACGTCCGGATTGCCCGAGCGCGTCAACGCCTTCATGCGGCGAGGCCCGCCGCGCAAGCGGGCACGGCGTGTGCTACCCAAGCCTGACCGTCTCGCGGAAGCGCGTAATCGATCAAGTTTTGTGTGTTTGCGAGCAGACGCGCCTCATTTGAAGACATGGAGGCGAAAGAGCGTTTGAGCATTGGATTAGAATGAACGCGCAGGCTTGAGCTGGGATTGTCCCAGCGCGCGCAGCCATGAGAGCGCCGAAAGACAGCGATTATAAAGTGCGATCCGAGGCCCGCCCGCCGCTGGCGTTTCTTTTGCATTTATTTGCTTCCAATTGTTTCTTTCGTATTGATTTAACAGACGCATAGGCAAAATTCGATACGTCATCTGGCAGTCGTTCGCGCGCTGCCCGCTGCACCGGCGCGCAAACAGTCACGACCTGCACGCCCTCATGGCTGCATCGCCGAGAATTGATCAATTAATAGAGAAGAGGTAGCCATCTCATGAGCCAAGTATCCCAATCCATCTTCAAGGCATATGACATTCGCGGCATCGTCGGAAAGACGGTCGACAAGGATGTCGCCAAAAGCATCGGCCAGGCCTTCGGCAGCGAGATCAAAGCCCAGGGCGGCGACTCGGTCGTGGTCGCGCGCGACGGGCGCCTGTCCGGCCCGGAACTCGTCGGCGCGCTCGCGGACGGCCTGCGCGCGGCGGGCGTCGATGTCGTCGATGTCGGCATGGTGCCCACGCCCGTCGGCTACTTCGCGGCGAGCGTGCCGCTGCCCTTGCCCTCGGGCGAGCGGCGCGTGGATTCGTGCATCGTCGTGACGGGCAGCCACAATCCGCCCGACTACAACGGCTTCAAGATGGTGCTGCGCGGCGCCGCGATCTACGGCGACCAGATCCAGGGCTTGTACAAGCGCATCGTCGATAGCAACTTCACGACGGGCGAAGGCAGCTACACCGAGTTCGACGTGTCGCAGATCTATCTCGACCGCATCGTGTCGGACGTGAAGCCGGTGCGCGCGATGAAGATCGTCGTCGATACGGGCAATGGCGTTGCGGGCGGGCTTGCGCCGCGGCTGTTCAAGGCGCTCGGGTGCGAGCTGGTCGAGCTGTTCACGGACATCGACGGCAACTTCCCGAACCATCACCCGGACCCGGCGCATCCGGAAAACCTGCAGGACGTGATCAAGGCGCTCAAGGAAACCGATGCCGAAATCGGCTTCGCGTTCGATGGCGACGGCGACCGCCTCGGCGTCGTGACGAAAGATGGCGAGGTCATCTATCCGGATCGCCAGTTGATGCTGTTCGCGCAGGAAGTGCTGTCGCGCAACAAGGGCGGCCAGATCATCTATGACGTGAAGTGCACGCGCAATCTCGCGAAGTGGGTGCGCGAGCAGGGCGGCGAGCCGGTCATGTGGAAGACGGGCCACTCGCTCGTGAAGGCGAAGCTGCGGGAAACCGGCGCGCCGCTCGCGGGCGAGATGAGCGGCCACGTGTTCTTCAAGGACCGCTGGTATGGCTTCGACGATGGCTTGTACACGGGCGCGCGCATGCTCGAAATCCTGTCGCGCGTGGCCGATCCGAGCAAGCTGCTCAACGATCTGCCGAATTCGCTTTCCACGCCTGAATTGCAACTGAAGCTGGAAGAGGGCGAGAACTTCGCGCTGATCGCGAAGCTGCAACAGAACGCAAAGTTCACCGGCGCGGACGACGTGCTGACCATCGACGGCTTGCGTGTGGAATATCCGGACGGCTTCGGGCTCGCGCGCTCGTCGAACACGACGCCGGTCGTCGTGATGCGTTTCGAGGCGGACAATGACGCTGCGCTGAAGCGCATTCAGGAGGATTTCCGTCGGGTGATTCTGGCGGAGAAGCCGGACGCGAAGTTGCCGTTCTAAGCCCCGCGGGCGTCGTGCATGCCCGATGAAAAGCGGCGCGGTCAATGAGATCGCGCCGCTTTTTTTGCTTATCCGACGCGCGCCGCGCGCTAAAATCCCCGTTTTCCTGCTTCCTCTGCCGCGCGGTCCGCGCCTTCCATTCACAGCGTGCAAAAGATCCTGATCGTCCGCGTGTCGTCGCTCGGCGACGTCGTTCACAACATGCCGGCCATCGCCGACATCCGCCGCCGCTATCCGGATGCGCAGATCGACTGGCTCGTCGAGGAAAGTTTCGCGAGTCTCGTCGAGCTGGTGCACGGCGTGCATCGCGCGATCCCGTTTTCGCTGCGGCGCTGGCGCAAGGCGTTCGCATCGCCGGCGAACTGGCGCGAGATCGGCAAGTTCAAACGCGAGCTCGCCGCCGAGAAATACGATCTCGTGATCGACTGCCAGGGGCTCATCAAGACCGCGTGGGTCGCGAGCTGGGCGCGCGGGCCGCTGGTCGGGCTCGGCAATCGCACCGAGGGCGCGGGCTACGAATGGCCGGTGCGCTTCTTCTACGACCGGCGCGTGCCGATCGAGCCGCACACGCATGTCGTCGAGCGCACGCGGCAGCTCGTGGCGGCGGCGCTCGATCTGCCGAAGCCGCAGATGTCCGACGACATCGACTTCGGCCTCGACACGCGCCGCGCGACGCTCGCCGTCTCCGCGCTCGGGCTGAATCTTCCGGTGCCTTACGTGGTGTTCGTGCACGCCACGTCGCGCGCCGACAAGCAGTGGCCCGAAGCCGCGTGGATCGAACTCGGGCAGGCGCTCGTAACGCGCGGCGCGTCGATCGTGCTGCCGTGGGGCAGCGACGCCGAACGCGCGACGAGCGAGAAGCTCGCGAAGGAATTCGGCGCGGCCGCGATCGTGCCGCCCAGGCTTTCGCTGCCCGCGGTGGTCGGCCTGATCGACGGCGCCGCGGCGACCGTCGGCGTCGATACGGGCTTGGTTCATATTGCCGCGGCGCTGAAGCGCCCGACCGTCGAGTTGTACAATTTCTCGACCGCCTGGCGCACCGGCGGCTACTGGTCGCCGGAGGTGGTCAATCTCGGCGACGCGAGCCGGCATCCGACGCTTTCCGAAGTCAAGACCGCGCTTGCGGGCTTCGGCCTGCTGTAGCGTTTTTATCGTGCGCGGCGCCGTGCGCGGGCAACTCAAGGTCGTAGACACATGACGGAATCTCAAATCATCGAAGTCGCATCGGGCGACTGGCAGGGCAAGAACCTGTCCGTGCCGCGCGAGACGCTGCTGGCCGGCGTCGAAAACGGCAAGGTGCTGTATTTCCCCAATCTGCGTTTTCAGATCGACGGCGGCGAGCTCGCGCTGCTCGATCCGCAGATCGCGGACCCGAAGCGCAAGAACATCAGCCTCGCGCCCAACGGCGGCGCGTTGAACGGCGTGCTCGGCGACAACGTGATGCAGTCGGCGGTGCGCTCGCTCATCAAGCGCTATCAGGACAATGCGCGCTCGCTCGTCGACGGGCTCTTTCCCGAATACGACGGCAAGCTGCGCGTCGCGCCCACGAGCCTGCGGCTGCATCAGGTCGAAACGCGCGAGACGTCCTGGCGCAAGGACGACAGCCGCCTGCACGTCGATGCCTTCCCGTCGCGCCCGAACTACGGCGAGCGCATCCTGCGCGTGTTCACGAACGTCAACCCGAAGGGCTCGCCGCGCGTGTGGCGCGTCGGTGAACCGTTCGAGGACATGGCGAAGCGCTTCCTGCCCGGCATCAAGGCCCAGATGCCCGGCTCGGCGTGGCTCATGAATCTGCTGCACATCACGAAGTCGAAGCGCTCCGAGTACGACCATCTGATGCTGCATCTGCATGACGCGATGAAGGCCGATCTCGATTATCAAAAAGTCTCGCCGCAAGAAACCATGCCGTTTCCGCCCGGCTCGGTGTGGGTCTGCTTCTCGGATCAGACTTCGCACGCGGTGATGTCCGGCCAGTTCATGATGGAGCAGACGTTCTTTCTGCCCGTCAAGGCGATGGCGCGGCCCGAATGCGCGCCGCTCGGCATTCTCGAGCGCCTGAAGGGCAGGGCGCTCGTTTGAGCGGCGCGGCTTCCCCGAGCGCATCGGCCAGCGTGCTGAGAGCCGTCTACCGGGCGCTATGGTGGATCGTCGCGCCGCTCGCGGTGCTGCGGCTCTATATCCGTTCGCGCAAGGAGCGCGGCTATCGCGAGCATATCGGCGAACGCTTCGGGCACATTGCACCGCGTCGCGCCGATGATCTCGCGCCCCTCATCTGGGTGCACGCGGTATCGGTCGGGGAGACGCGCGCGGCGCAGCCGCTCATCGACGCGTTGATGAGCGCGCATCCCGAAGCACGCGTGCTGCTCACGCACATGACACCGAGCGGCCGCGCGACCGGCGTCGAGCTGTTCGGCGATCGCGTGCTGCGCGGCTATCTTCCCTACGACCTGCCTGTTCTCGTGCGGCGATTTCTGCGCGCATGGCGGCCGTCGCTCGGCATCGTGATGGAGACGGAAGTCTGGCCGACGCTCATCGACGAATGCAAGCGCGCCGACGTGCCGCTCGTGCTGACGAACGCGCGCATGTCGGAACGCTCATACCGGCGTGCGGCGAAGTTCGGGCGCGCGGTGCGCGAAGTGTTCGGCGGTTTCTCGCGCGTGCTCGCGCAGACGCCGTCCGACGCCGAGCGGCTCACGGCGCTGGGCGCGCGCAATGTCGCGGTGCTCGGCAATCTCAAGTTCGACATGACCGCGCCGCCCGAACTCGTCGCGCGCGGTCAGGCGTGGCGCGCGGCGATCGGCGATCGTCCCGTGTGGGTCGCGGCGAGCACGCGCGAAGGGGAAGAGACGTTGGTCCTGCGCGCGTTTTCCGCGCTGAACGTGCCCGATGCGTTGCTGATCCTCGTGCCGCGTCATCCGCAGCGTTTCGATGAAGTCTCCGCGCTGATCGCGAGTCTCGGGCTCTCGAGCGCGCGCCGCTCGGTGTGGGCGCCGAAGCCCGTCGCGGCGGGATCGGGCGCGGACGTGCCGGAGCCGTTGCCCGCGAGCGTGCAGGTGCTGCTAGGCGATTCGATGGGCGAACTCGGCGCGTATTACGCAGCGGCGGATCTGGCGTTCATCGGCGGAAGTCTGCTGCCGCTTGGCGGGCAGAATCTGATCGAAGCGTGCGCGGCGGGCGTGCCGGTGCTGATCGGGCCGCATACGTTCAACTTCACGCAGGCGACCAACGATGCCATCGCGGCAGGCGCCGCGCTGCGCGTGCAGGACCCGCAGGAGCTTGCGCGCGGGTTGCGCGAGATCTTCTCCGACAAGGCCAGGCGGCTCGCGATGAGCGCGGCGGCTTCGGCGTTCGCGGCAAGGCATCGCGGCGCGACGGAGCGCACGGTGAGCGTGCTGGGCGCGTTGCTCGAAGAGGAAAGCGACGCGGCGAAGTGACCGTCATCTTCGCCGCGCGTTTCAGGCCAGCAGCAGTCCCTTCTTCTCGATAAAGCCGATCACGTCATTAAGCCCTTCGAGCGCCTTCAGATTGCACATCACGAACGGCCGCTCGCCGCGCATCTTCTTCGCATCGCTCGCCATGATGTGGAGATTCGCGCCGACATAAGGCGCGAGATCCGTCTTGTTGATCACGAGCAGATCCGACTTCGTGATGCCCGGCCCGCCCTTGCGCGGAATCTTTTCGCCGCCGGCGACATCGATCACGTAGATCGTCAGATCGGATAGCTCCGGGCTGAACGTCGCCGCGAGGTTATCGCCGCCCGATTCGATGAACACGATATCCGCATCCGGAAACTTGGACACCATGCGATCGACGG
The DNA here is from genome assembly GCF_056930355.1 of Caballeronia sp. 11_S32. NCBI lineage: Bacteria > Pseudomonadati > Pseudomonadota > Betaproteobacteria > Burkholderiales > Burkholderiaceae > Caballeronia > Caballeronia sp. 11_S32. The sequence continues at coordinate 2,733,847 of NZ_JBXOWH010000003.1, read as the reverse complement.
CTTCGAGATTGATCGATGCATCCTCGCGGATCGCCGTATGCGGGCAGCCGCCCGTCTCGACGCCCATGATGCGCTCGGCCGGCAGCGCGCCGGCAACGGTCAGCAGGCGCTGATCTTCCTTCGTGTAGATATCGTTGGTGATGGCGACGAGATCGTATTTCTCGCGCATCGCCTTGCAAAGCATTTCGAGCAGCGTGGTCTTGCCGGAGCCGACCGGCCCGCCGACACCGACACGCAACGGCGGCAGTTTCTTGGTTCGGCGGGCGGCGGCGGAATAGGCGGGAGCGTTCATGTGGCAGGCTAGGAGCGGAAAAGTCGTGAGTATTGCGATTCGTGCCGCGCCGACAGAATGCCGAGCTGCGGCGCGAAGGTGTTGATGTGTTCTGGCGATGTATCGAGCGCGCGGCGCACGGCGTCATCGATCGGCTGACGCATCGCGACGATGATGCGCTGCCCCGCGAGCTGCCCGAGCGGCACGGCCTTCAACGCGGCGGCCGCCTGATTCTCGACCCAACTGAATGCATAGGCCACGAGCGCGGCTTCCGGCGTCGCATCGTGCGCGAACGCGGCGAAGGCGAAGGCGGTCGGCTGCGCGATCGGCTTGATCGCGGCAAGCGTCGCGCGGCGCGCTTCATCGCCCCATTCGAGCGAGGCGCACAACTGCGCGAGCGACCAGCCCATCTGTTCCGTTTCGCGTCTGAGTTCCGCGGATTCACGGCTCGCGATGTATTCGTCGTTCGCCTGACGAAGCGCGATGTCGTCATGCACACGCCAGCGTTCGATCTGGTGCGCCAGAAAAGGCAGTTCGCCACGCGCGAGCACATGGGTGAGACCGCTCGCGATCCACGCGCGCGCGCTGTCGCCGTCGTGGATCAGACCATGTTCGATCGCCGCTTCGAGCCCTTGCGAATAGCTGAACGCGCCGATCGGCAGCGCCGGCGATGCAAGATGCAGAAGTGCCGTGAGTTCAGCGATGCGCATGACCGTGGTGATGATGATCGTGACCGCAGGACGAGTGATCATGGTCGTGCGAATGATCATGCCCATGATGCTCGTCGAAAACCTTCTGCGCGAGCGCATAGTCCTCGCTGAAGGTATCGTCGTGGCCATGCTTGTGACCGCCGCCATACGCGCCGGTCTCGGGCTGGAACGGCTGCGACTCATGCGCGACCAGCACGCCGAGACGCTTCAACATGTCTTCGAGCACGGGATCGGCTTCGAGCTTCAGATAATCGGCGCCGACTTCGACGGGCGTGTGCCGATTGCCGAGATGGTAAGCCGCGCGCGTGAGCAGGCGCACGCTGGGCGCGCGCACGGCGAGCACCGCTTCCGCCGCCGCGACGACGCGCACGAAGCCGCCGTCGTCCGCGACGAGCATGTCGCCGTCGGCGAGCACCGTGCCGCGCGGCATCACGAGCGCGACTTCCTCGCCGTTATCGAGCGTGGCGGCGAGACGGCTCTTGCAGCGCGCATCGAAGGGAAGGGTCAGCGTGGGCGCGCGCTTGACGAGCACGGGTGCGAGCTTCGCGGTCAGACGTTTGTCGATGGTACGCATGAAAAGTCAGAACAGAAAATAGCGCTGCGCCATCGGCAGAACGGTGGCGGGATCGCATGTGAGCAATTGTCCATCGGCGATCACCTGATAGGTCTGCGGATCGACGCTGATGGACGGCTGCCATGCATTGTGAATCATGTCGGCCTTCGTCACATTGCGGCAGTTCTTCACCGCGACGATCTGCTTCGTCAATCCATAACGATCCGCGATGCGCGCTTCCATTGCCATTTGCGACACGAACGTGAGCGATGTCTTGCCGAGCGCGCCGCCGCGCGTCGCGAACATCTCGCGATAATGCACTGGCTGCGGCGTCGGAATCGATGCATTCGGATCGCCCATCTGCGCGAGCGCGATCATGCCGCCCTTGACGATCATCGCGGGCTTCACGCCGAAGAACGCCGGCTCCCAGAACACGAGATCGGCCCACTTGCCCGGCTCGATCGAACCGACTTCATGCGCGATGCCATGCGTGATCGCCGGATTGATCGTGTACTTCGCGACGTAACGCTTCGCGCGGAAGTTATCGTTGCGCGCGTTGTCCTCGGGCAATGCGCCGCGTTGCACCTTCATCTTGTGCGCCGTCTGCCACGTGCGGATGATGACTTCGCCGACGCGTCCCATCGCCTGCGAATCGGACGACAGCATCGACAATGCGCCGAGATCATGCAGGATATCTTCGGCGGCGATCGTCTCGCGGCGAATGCGCGACTCCGCGAACGCGATGTCTTCCGCGATCGACGGATCGAGGTGATGGCACACCATCAGCATGTCGAGATGCTCGTCGAGCGTGTTGACGGTGTAAGGGCGCGTCGGATTCGTGGAAGAGGGCAGCACGTTCGATTCGCCCGCTACCTTGATGATGTCCGGCGCATGACCGCCGCCCGCGCCTTCCGTGTGATACGTGTGGATCGTGCGGCCCTTGAACGCGGCGATGGTCGTCTCGACGAAGCCCGCTTCGTTGAGCGTGTCCGTGTGGATGGCGACTTGCGTGTCGGTGTCGTCGGCGACGCAGAGGCAATTGTCGATGGCCGCGGGCGTCGTGCCCCAGTCTTCATGCAGCTTCAAACCGATCGCGCCCGCCTTCACCTGTTCGATCAGCGGCTCAGGCAGGCTCGCGTTGCCCTTGCCGAGAAAGCCGAGATTGACCGGCCAGCCATCGGCCGCCTGCAGCATGCGCTCCATGTGCCACGGGCCCGGCGTGCAGGTTGTCGCATTGGTGCCTGTCGCGGGACCGGTGCCGCCGCCGAGCATCGTCGTGACGCCGCTTGCGAGGGCTTCGTCGATCTGTTGCGGGCTGATGAAGTGAATGTGCGTATCGACGCCGCCCGCCGTCACTATCATGCCTTCGCCCGCGATCACTTCCGTCGCCGCGCCGATCGCGATATTCACGTTCGGCTGGATGTCGGGATTGCCTGCCTTGCCGATCGCGTGGATGCGTCCGCCCTTGATCCCGATATCGGCCTTCACGATGCCCCAGTGATCGAGGATCAGCGCGTTGGTGACGACTGTATCGGCCACATCGGCGGCGGGGCGTTGCGACTGGCCCATGCCGTCGCGGATCACCTTGCCGCCGCCGAACTTCACTTCTTCGCCATACGTGGTGAAGTCGCGCTCGACTTCGATGATGAGATCGGTGTCGGCGAGGCGCACGCGGTCGCCGGTGGTCGGGCCGAACATTTCCGCATAAGCGCGGCGGCCGATGCGTAGCGTCATATTCTTCCTTTGGCTTTTGAATTAAAGCGGACCCATGACGAGCGCGTTGAAGCCGTACACGTGACGATCGCCCGCGAGCGCGACGAGTTCGACCGTGCGTTCCTGTCCCGGCTCGAAGCGCACGGCGGTGCCGGCCGCGATGTTCAGGCGAAAGCCGCGTGCCTTCTCGCGCTCGAACTTGAGCGCCGTGTTGACTTCGTAGAAGTGAAAGTGCGAGCCGACCTGCACGGGCCTGTCGCCATGATTCGCGACGACGACCGTCACGGTTTCACGGCCCGCGTTGAGCTCGTGCTCGCCGTCGTCGATGAAGTATTCGCCTGGGATCATGTTCTCAAGGGATCGGATGATGAACCGTGACGAGCTTCGTGCCGTCGGGGAAGGTCGCTTCGATCTGGATGTCGGGGATCATCTCGGGCACGCCTTCCATCACGTCGTCTCGCGTGAGCAGCGTGGTGCCGTAATGCATGACTTCGGCGACGGTCTTGCCGTCGCGCGCCGCTTCCATCAATGCAGCCGATATGAACGCGACCGCTTCCGGATGATTCAGCTTCAGGCCGCGCGCGCGGCGGCGTTCTGCGAGCAATGCCGCGGTGAAGATGAGGAGCTTGTCCTTTTCGCGAGGCGTGAGTTTCATGGGTTTATTGTTTGCGTCGGTCGATGGTCTGTAGCGAAAGTCGTGCCATCGATGGTTTGCCCTTGATCCGTGCATATCGTGCTATCGCGTGATGCACGCGCACCATCGCGGGGCGAATCGCTGCGTCAGCGTGGTGCAGTCAGGTTGTCCAGAGCCGCAAGGGCCGCGCCTCGACGCCATGCACGACGGGACGGAGATGCGTCCAGCAATCGGTGAGCGCGCGTTGCAGCGGTTCCATCGAGCGGCTGATCGCGCGCACGATCAACACGCCCGGCGTCACGCACGATGCAGCCGCGCGGAGTTCATCGCTGAAGGGCAGTTGCGCGGTCAGCGCTTCGGCGAGCGCGTCGTCGCACGCGGGGCCGATCGCCCAGAGCGTGCCGTAGGCGGGAAAGCCCGCGAGACCTTGCGCGCCATCGCGCAGCGGATCGCTTGCGTCGAGCAGCGTGCGTTCGAACCAGAGCGTTGAGCCATCGCGATGTGCGATGCGCGAAAGCGCCTTGGCATGTCCTTGCGTCCATTTCTCGCCGGCAGCGGCGCGGCCGAGCAGCATCGCGTCCCAGCCGATGGCGGTGGCGCCTTCATCGAGCGTGAGATTGAATTCGAGCTCGACGTTTGACGATTCGAAGACGATGTTGTTTTGCGGAAGCCAGTCGAGCTTCGCGTTCGCCGCGAGATCGATCTCGATGCGCTGCGTCGCGAGTTTGCCGTTGGCCTTGTACCACTTCGTCGCGCCCGGCGTCGTGATGACGGCGTGCGTGTTCTGTTGCAAGCGAACGTCGATGAACAGGCGGTCTCCGCCCGCGACCCCGCCCGGCGGATGCACGATCACCGAATGACAGATATCGCCTTCGGGATAGAGCGGCCGTTGCAGGCGCAATGGCCCTTCGTGCTTGCGATGAACGCAAACGGTGCGGTCATGCTGGCGCGCATAACCGAGTTCGAGCGAGCCGCGCCAGACGTTCGGATCGACGAGTGTCGCGTGCGATTCATGAAGCATGGGAAGGAGGCGAAATGCGCGATAGATAGCGAGGCTTCATCATACGGCGATCAGCTCGCGCACTCCATGCTCGTCCATTTCCGAGCCTGCGCCGCCCGCGACGATCTCGCCGCGGCTCATGACCCAGTAGCGGTCCGCGAGCTCGCGTGCGAAGTCGTAATACTGTTCGACGAGCAGCACCGTCATGCCCATTTCGTCGACGAGCTGACGCAACGTGCGGCCGATATCGCGGATGATCGATGGCTGAATGCCTTCGGTCGGTTCATCGAGAATGAGCAGTTGCGGCTCGCTCATCAGCGCGCGGCCTATCGCGAGTTGCTGTTGCTGTCCGCCTGAGAGATCGCCGCCGCGGCGATGCTTCATATCGCGGAGCACGGGAAAGAGATCGTAGATGCGATCGGGAATTTTCGAGGGCGCCTTGCGGCTTGCTGCGCCGACGAGCAGGTTCTCTTCGACGGTGAGACGGCCGAAGATATCGCGTCCCTGCGGGACATAGGCGAGGCCGCTCGCGACGCGTGCGTGGGTTGGCATCGAGGAGATCTTGCTGCCGCGCCAGGTGATGGTGCCGCTTTTTGTCGGGACTACGCCCATGAGGCAGCGCAGGAGCGTCGTCTTGCCTACGCCGTTGCGGCCCAGCAGCACTGTGAGTTTGCCTTCGGGGACGGTCATCTTCACATCGCGGAGGATGTGGCTGCCGCCATAGTATTGATTCAGGTTGTCGAGTTCTAGCATTTCTGGTTTTCGTTCGGTTCGGGCTGCTGTGAAAGCCTGTTTTCGTGTCGGTCTGTTAGCGTTGCCCCTATGCGGGGCGGCAGTCACTTTCTTTGCTGCTGCAAAGAAAGTAACCAAAGAAACAGCTATCCCCATCCAAAGTACTTCAGGCCGGCCGCGGCACAGAACTTCGCAAGTGGTCCGGCAGTAGCGAGTGTCCTCACAAAACTCACCGGGCTTGGATCGCGCACGGTCTGACACATCGCACCACTCAACTGATTGGTAAGGCGCCAAATAGCTCCGGCCCGCTTCGCGGCCGACCGGTCCATCGGGGCTGCGTGTGCTTCCTTACTAACGCTTCTATCTCACTGCATTCGACCACCGCTGGTTCCCCTTGCACACCCAACGGCAGCGCGTAGCGCTGTGCCGGAGCTATTTGGTGCTGAACCAGCGCGCCAAAACAACTAGCTAGTCAGACCGTGCGCGGTCCAAGCCCGGTGAGTTTTGTGAGGGCACTCGCTACTGCCGGACCACGTGCGATCTTCTGTGCCGGGGCCGGTGTGAAGTACTTTGGATGGGGATAGCTGTTTCTTTGGTTACTTTCTTTGCAGCAGCAAAGAAAGTGACTGCCGCCCCGCACAGGGGCAACGCCAATAGACCGACGCGAAAACAGGATTCCACGAACGAAAGAAAGCCCAGTCGAAAGACAAACTCACCGCCCGAGATAAGATTCAATAACCCCTTCGTCCCGCTTGACGACATCAAGCGTCCCTTCGGCGAGGACACTGCCTTCGGCCATCACCGTGACCTTGCCACTATCGCCTGCCAGCGCGGCAACAAACTCCATGTCATGCTCGACGACCATCATCGAGCACGAACCGCGCAGCTTATTCAAAAGTTCAGCAAGCTCCATGGTCTCGTGATCGGTCATCCCGGCGGCGGGTTCGTCGAGCAAAAGCAAAGCAGGCTGCTGCATTAGCAACATGCCGATTTCGAGCCGCTGCTTCTGTCCATGCGACAACTCGCCCGCAAGCCGCGTCGCCTGATGCTGCAGGCGAATCAACTCCAACGTTTCCTCGATGCGAACCTGCGCATGACGATCCAGCCGCGCGCGCAACGATGCGAACCAGCGCTTGTCCGTCTTCATCGCGAGCTCGAGGTTCTCCCACACAGGATGATTCTCGAACACGGTCGGCTTCTGAAACTTTCGGCCGATGCCCGTGCGCGCGATCACCGGCTCCGACATGCGCGTGAGATCCAGCGTCTGGCCGAGAAAAACCTTGCCGCCATCGGGGCGCGTCTTGCCGGTGATGACATCCATCATCGTCGTCTTGCCCGCGCCGTTCGGGCCGATGACACAGCGCAGTTCGCCTACGTCGATCGAGAGCGTCAGCTTGTTCAACGCGCGAAAGCCATCGAAGCTCACGGTCACGTCTTCGAGATAGAGAATCGTGCCGTGCGATATGTCGATCTCGCCGGGCGCGAGCACATGTCCCAGGCCCGCGACGCCGTTGAGATTGGTGTGCTCTTCGACAGAGGGAATCGGCGGCAGATCGACGATCAATGCATGGTGTGCGGTCATTCTGCGCAATCTCCTGCGGTCTTCTTGCGGCGCGCGAGTTCGATGAGACCCATGATGCCGTTCGGCAGAAGCAAGGGCACGAGCGTGAAGATGAGGCCGAGGAAAAACAGCCAGTATTCCGCGAAATACGCCGTGAAAAAGCTCTTCGCACCATTCACCGCGAACGCGCCGACGATCGGCCCGATCAAGGTGCCGCGTCCGCCCACGGCGACCCAGATCGCCATTTCGATCGAGTTCGCAGGCGACATCTCGCTCGGATTGATGATGCCGACTTGCGGCACATACAACGCGCCCGCAATGCCGCACAACACCGCCGATACGGTCCAGATGAAAAGCTTGTAAGCGAGCGGGCTGTAACCGAGGAACATGAGACGCGCTTCGCCATCGCGCACGCCGGTGACGACGCGGCCGAGCTTCGACGTGACGATCCAGCGCGCCGCGAGAAACGCGAGCACGAGCACCGCGAACGTAATGAGGAACAATACGGTGCGCGTGCCGGGATGCGTGATCGGAAAGCCCGCGATACGCTTGAAGTCGGTGAAGCCGTTATTGCCGCCGAAGCCCGTTTCGTTGCGGTAAAAGAGCAGCATCGCGGCGAAGGTCATGGCCTGCGTGATGATCGACAGATACACGCCCTTCACGCGCGAGCGGAACGTGAAGAAGCCGAACACCCAGGCGAGCACGCCAGGCACGAGCACGACGAGCAGCAACGCAACCCAGAGATGTTCCGTGCCTTCCCAGTACCACGGCAGCTTGTGCCAGTCGAGAAACACCATGAAGTCGGGGAGGTCGCTCTTGTACACGCCTTCGCGGCCGATCGAGCGCATCAAGTACATGCCCATCGCATAGCCGCCGAGCGCGAAGAAGAGCGCGTGGCCGAGGCTCAGGATGCCGCAGTAGCCCCATACGAGATCGAGCGCGAGCGCGCCGATCGCATAGCACATGAGCTTGCCGACGAGCGTCATCGCGTAAGCCGACAAATGGAACGTGCTCGTTTCCGGCAGCACGAGCGCGCTGACCGGCACGAAGATGCCCATCGTGACGATGAGCGCGATCAACGCGATCCAGCCATTGCGCGGCAGGAGCGCGGCGCGCGGCGGCAAGCCGAGCGCGAAGCCCGCGCACGCGGCGTTCGAGTCGGGTTGCGGCGCGACGTCGAGGTTGGCGGCGATATTGGTCGAGGCGGTCATGATTCAGGCCTCCGCGCTGCGGCCCTTCAGGGCGAACATGCCCTGCGGACGCTTCTGAATGAACAACACGATGAGCACGAGCACCGCGATCTTCGCGAGTACCGCGCCCCAGAACGGCTCGACGGCCTTGCTGACGAGACCGAGCCCGAAGCCGCCGATCACGGTTCCGGCAAGCTGACCGACGCCGCCCAGCACCACCGCCATGAACGAATCGATGATGTAGCTCTGCCCGAGATCCGGACCGACGTTGCCGATCTGCGAGAGCGCGCAGCCGCCGAGTCCCGCGATGCCCGCGCCGAACGCGAACGCATACGAATCGACACGCGCCGTCTTAACGCCGACGCACGCGGCCATGCGGCGGTTCTGCGTCACCGCGCGCACGAAGAGGCCGAGGCGCGTCTTCGTGAGCACGCCCCACGCGATTGCCACGACTGCGAGCGAGAACGCGAGGATCGTCAGACGGTTGTACGGCAGGATCAGGTTTTGCATCACGGCGACGCCGCCGCTCATCCATGAAGGGTTCGTCACCTGCACGTTCTGCGCGCCGAAGAGCGTGCGTGTCGCCTGAATGAGGATCAGGCTGATGCCGAAGGTCGTCAGCAGCGTTTCGAGCGGACGTCCATAGAGATGCTTCAGCACGAGCCTTTCCAATACGATGCCGACCAGCGCCGCCGCGATGAACGAAGCGGGCACGGCGAACAGCGGATACCAGTTGAACGCGGCGGGCGCGTAGTGCTGCACGAGGTTTTGCACGACGTAGGTCGCATACGCGCCGATCATCAGGAACTCGCCGTGAGCCATGTTGATGACGCCGATCAGGCCATACGTGATCGCCAGTCCCAGCGCCGCGAGCAGCAGCACGCTGCCGAGCGAGAGTCCCGCGAAGATCGTGCCGAAGATTTCGCTGCGTCGTTGAATCGAATCGAGCGCGTTGATGCCTTCCTGCGCCGCGTCGCGCACGCGTTCGTCCGGCTCGTTGAAGGTGCCGTCGGACTTCTTCGCGACGATGGGGCGCAGCAGCTCGTACATGTCGAGGTCATGCCGCGCGGCGACGAGTTGCGCGGCTTCGATGCGCTTGTTCACGTCGGGATCGTGCAGCGCGGTCATCGCCCAGAGCGTGTCGAGGCGCTTCTTCAGTTCGGGGTCTTTCTCGATGGCGCGGGCGTGATCGATCATCGGCTTCATCGATGCATCGGGGCTCTTCAGCAGCGCCGCGATGGCTTCGCGGCGCTTCGCGATATCGGTCGATGCAAGCTGCAAGCCCGACAGCGCGCCCGCTACTTTCGTGCGCAGGATATTGCTCAGCGTGATCTGCTGCGCGTCCGGCGCTTCGACGGGTTTGCCGGTCATCGGATCCTTGGTGCCATCGTCGGTTTGAAGGTAGACGTGGCCATTGTCGGTCGCGACGAGCGAGCCATCGGACAGGGCGTTCAGCACGGCAACGGATGGCGCATCGGCATTCGAAATGAGCTTGTCGATGGCGGCGGACTTGGCTTCGAAGTCGTCGCCGGCGAGCGGGGCGAGATCGTCGTTCGTGAGCGCGCGAGCGCTGAACGGCGCGATCGCGATGAAGAGCGCGAGCAGGACGCGCAAGAAGGAACCGGTCATGATGGCCTTTCTGATGAGACATGAACGGCCGCGCGCATCACGGATGACGTGAATGAGTGCGCGGCCTCACCGCTTCAAACCATCAAAGCATCACGCGACGCGCACGCGCTGACGACGCAGGAACGACGGAATCGAGCTCACCATATCCGGCTTGCCCTGATTGCCCGCGATATACGGGCTCCACGGCTGCGCGCGGATCGCGGTCTTGGTCTTCCACACGACGTTGAACTGGCCGTCGCCGCGAATCTCGCCGATCATCACCGGCTTGTGCAGATGGTGATTGCCGTCCATCGTCAGCGTGAAGCCGGAAGGCGCGGCGAAGGTCTGGCCGACCATCGCGGCGCGGACCTTGTCGACATCGGCGCTCTTTGCCTTTTCCACGGCCTGCTTCCACATGTGGATGCCGACGAAGGTGGCTTCCATCGGATCGTTGGTCACGCGCTTGTCGCCGCCGGGGAGGTTCTGCGCCTTTGCATACTCGAAGAACTGCTTCTCGAACTTCGAGTTGTTCGTGTTCTTCACCGACATGAAGTAGTTCCATGCGGCGAGGTGCCCGACGAGCGGTTTCGTATCGATGCCGCGGAGTTCTTCCTCACCGACCGAGAACGCGACGACGGGCACATCGGTCGCTTTCAGGCCCTGGTTGCCGAGCTCCTTGTAGAACGGTACGTTCGAATCGCCGTTGATCGTAGAGATGACGGTCGTCTTTCCCCCTTGGGCAAAGGTCTTGATGTTCGCGACGATGGTTTGATAGTCGCTATGTCCGAACGGTGTGTAGACCTCTTGAATGTCCGCATCCTTGACGCCCTTGGAGTGGAGGAACGCGCGCAGGATCTTGTTGGTCGTGCGCGGATACACGTAATCGGTGCCGAGCAGGAAGAAGCGCTTTGCGTTGCCGCCTTCCGCGCCCATCAGGTATTCGACGGCGGGGATCGCCTGCTGATTCGGCGCCGCGCCCGTATAGAACACGTTGCGCGACATCTCTTCGCCTTCGTATTGCACGGGGTAGAAGAGCAGGCCGTTGAGTTCCTCGAAGACCGGCAGCACGGACTTGCGCGATACCGAGGTCCAGCAGCCGAACACGACGGCGCACTTGTCCTGTGTGAGAAGCTGGCGCGCCTTCTCGGCGAAGAGCGGCCAGTTCGAAGCCGGATCGACGACGACGGGTTGAATCTGCCGGCCCATCACGCCGCCGCTCTTGTTGATATCGGCGATGGTCATGAGCGCCGTGTCCTTTAGCGATGTCTCGGAGATCGCCATCGTGCCGGACAGCGAATGCAGGATGCCGACTTTGATCGGACCCGTATCGGCGGCTTGGGCTTTCGTGATCGGAAGCTGACCCGCGAGGGCGAGTGCGCCCGACATGGAGCCGAACTTCAGCAGACTGCGTCGTTTCATGATGAGTGTTCCCCTTGCCGATGTGTTTGTTTGAGCAATGACGATTGCTCGGTTCGTTCTGCAAGGGTTGTGCCAATTAGGGTGGAATGGCTTTGTGGCAACGGTTTCGCGGGGTTTTTTGCTGTCGGCGACTTCGGAATTGAGCGGGGTTTTGGTGCACGCTTTAACGCGGGTGCATCGTTGCGGTGCGTGGTTGCTTTGTTATCGTTCGGCTGGGTTTTGAGTTTTGTTTTTTGCTTCGTTTCGTTTTGTTTCGGCTCGACGCGCCGGATTCCGGTTTTGCGTTGATCTAATAGCGTTGCGTTTGAGCCGGGCCTCCTGCGCGTGTTTTCATGAAATCCTGTTTTCGTGTCGGTCTATTTGCTCTGCCCCTGTGCGGGGCGGCAGTCACTTTCTTTGCTGCTGCAAAGAAAGTAACCAAAGAAACAGCTTGTCCCATCCAAAGTGCTTCAAGCCGGCCCCGGCACAGAAGATGGTATGTGGTCCGGCAGTAGCGAGTGCCCTCAAAGGTCTAACCGGGCTTGGACCGCGCACGGTCTGGCAAGCTAGGCGTTTAAGGGCGCTGGTTCAGCACCAAATAGCTCCAGCACAGCGCTACGCGCTGCCGTTGGGTCTGCAAGGGAAACCAACGGTGGGCGAATGCGGAGAGATAGACGCGTTAGCAAAAAGGCGCGCGCCGACCCAATTGACCGGTCGGCCGCGAAGCGGGCCGGAGCCTTTTCGTGCTGAACCAGTAAGTGAAGTGGCGCGATGTGTCAGACCGTGCGCGATCCAAGCCCGATTAGGCCTATGAGGGCACTCGCTACTGCCGGACCACTTGCGCAGTTCTGTGCCGGGGCCGGCTTGAAGTACTTTGGATGGGGATAGCTGTTTCTTTGGTTACTTTCTTTGCAGCAGCAAAGAAAGTGACTGCCGCCCCGCATAGGGGCAACGCAAATAGACCGACGCGAAAACAGGATTTCATGACCGGCGAAACCCGATGTAGCCAGATGACAGCGTAAGCAAGGAAGCACATGCACCCCCGATTGACTGGTCGGCCGCGCAGCTTGGTCGGATCTGTTCTCGCATCATTTCGATATGCTGATCAAGCTCCCAGCTACCGCAAATCGAACCGCCGCAGCTTTCTGCAATGACGCGTCAAGATGGAGCGGGGCTTTATAAAGACTGGCGTCGTGGTCTCGATATCGAATTCGAGCGCGCTGTCGCAGCCATGAGAATAACTAAGACATTCAAACTTTTTCCTAGTCTATTTTTCGATAATTAACAATCCAAAGTATTTCAAGGTTGTAAGGTAGTGGAAGGCAAAATTACAAGACCTTGATCGCGAGACGCGACTGAGTGAATTACAGATCGGATCCATCAGTCGGACGGAAAGACCGCATTGATCCTCGAGCCAGGTATGACGGCGCCGATGGTCAGGCCACTAGAGGAAGTCGTCGCCCGCAGCAGCGGGAAGATGCTGCTCTTCACCTCACGCGCGTCCCTCGCCGGTGAGATGGCGCGCTTCGACTTCTCGTGGTTCATCCCCGCCGTGGTTCGCTATCGCAGACTCTTGCTCGAAGTGCTCGGCGTCTCGTTCGTGCTGCAACTGTTCGGGCTGATCTCGCCGCTGATGTTCCAGGTGGTGATGGACAAGGTGCTCGTCAATCGCACCTACAGCACGCTCAACGTCGTGTGCGTCGCGTTGCTGGTGAGTTCGGTATTCGAAATCCTGCTCACGGGGCTGCGCAACTACGTGTTCGCTCATACGACGAATCGTATCGATGTCGAACTCGGTGCGAGGCTGTTCCGTCATCTGCTGGCATTGCCACTCGGCTACTCGGTTTATGCAGCCGACACATCGCCCGCCGATTCGGCTGTGCCGATGCACATGCTTGCCAATTCGTCACCGACGCGTTGCTGCATTAAAGCCAGGTTGCAGTAGTCCAGGCATGCCATCGCAAGCTCATCGGGCGAGCGATGGTATGCATCACGCGTCAGCCTTGCTGTCCAGCGAGGCACGCCTTCCACGACGTCAGCAGCCTCGTTCGCTCTTCTTTCGCTCGATGAAGCCGATTACTTCATCGAGCGCTTGCGAATAGCTGAACGCGCCGACCGGCAGCGCTGGCGATGCCAACACCTCAACGATTAACCATCCTCGCCGGCACGCTCAACGCAAGCAAAGCCCCAAGCACGAGAAAGCCGGTGAGCATATACATGCCGCTCGCATTGGAACCGGTGGCCTGCTTGAGCCACCCCACGAGATAGGGACTCAGAAACCCGGCAAGATTGCCGAGCGAATTGATCATCGCGATACCGGCAGCGGCGCCGGTCCCCGCGAGGAACGCCGTCGGCAGGCTCCAGAACAACGGCAGCGTCGTGAGAATGCCCATCGTCGCGAGCGTGAGGCCGAGCATCGCGAGCGTCGTATTGCCCGCCAGCACGACCGACATCACCAACCCGATCGCCCCGATGAACGCGGGAATCGCGATATGCCAGCGACGCTCGCCGGAGCGATCTGCGCTGCGCGCCGCGTACAGCATGCCGATCACGGCCGCGCCATAAGGAATCGCGGAGAGCAGCCCAACGTGGAGCGCATCCGAAATGCCCATCGATTTGATGATGGTCGGCAGCCAGAAGCTCACGCCATAAAGCCCCATCACGAACGAAAAATAGATGATGCTCATCAGCCACACCTTCGGGCTGGAGAGAATCTTGCCGAGCGACAGATCTTCCTTCTCGACGTTATCGGCGGCGATATTGCGCTCGAGCAGTTCGCGTTCTTCCTGCGTGAGCCACGCAGCCTTCGAAATGCGGTCGTCGAGCTTCAGGAACACGACAATGCCGACGATGATCGACGGAATGCCTTCGAGCAGCAGCAGCCATTGCCAGCCGTGCCAGCCGTTTTTCATGTGGAACGCATCCATGATCCAGCCGCTGATCGGCCCGCCGATCAGACCGGAAAGCGCGATGGCCGTCATGAACAGCGTCGTCATGCGACCGCGCCGGCGCGCCGGAAACCAGTACGTCAGATAAAGGATGATGCCGGGGAAGAAGCCCGCTTCCGCCGCGCCGAGCAGAAAGCGCATCACGTAGAACATGGTCGGCGTGCTGATGAACATCGTGAGGGCGGAAATGATGCCCCACGTGATCATGATCCGCGCGATCCACACGCGCGCGCCAACGCGATGCAGGATGATGTTCGACGGAATCTCGAAGATGAAGTAGCCGAAAAAGAAAATGCCCGCGCCGAAACCGTACACGGCGTCCGACAGTTGCAAGTCCGCGGCCATCTGCAACTTGGCGAAGCCCACGTTCACGCGGTCGAGATACGCGACCACATAACAGATGAGCAGAAGCGGCGCGAGCCGCCAGACGACCTTTCGATATGTCGCCTCCTCGAACGCGGAAGGCGCCCCCGCGCCGGGGCGGGGCATGGGTTTGGCGGTGCTGGCCATGTTGCTAGTCTCCATTAATTATTTTTGCGCGAAGCCGAGCGGATGGGCCCGCTCACGATTACGAACGCGTAAGGATTCTAGCCCCTCGGCATCGACGCCAAACGCTTGTTTTCGCTAGGGAAAGCACGGATGTTTAAGCGCACGCCGCATTCGTCGCGCGGCGTGCGCGGCCTCGGTCAGACGCAGCGTCCGCCATCCACTTCGAGCGCGACGCCGGTGATGAACTCGGCATCGTCGGAGGCGAGATACAGCGCTGCATTTGCGATGTCCTGCGGCGTGGAAAGACGGCCGAGCGGAATCGTCGCGAGAAACTTGCGGCGGTTCTCGGGCGTGTCTTCCATGCCCATGAACTCGGTGAGCAGGGCGGTTTCGCCCATCACCGGATTGATGCAGTTCACGCGGATGCGGTCCGTGCCCAGTTCGACCGCGAGCGCCTTGCTCGCGATGATCACCGCCGCCTTGCTGCCGTTGTACCAGACGAGCCCCGGCCTCGGCCGCACGCCCGCCGTCGACGCGATATTGATGAACGCGCCGCCGCCCTGCTCGCGGAAGTAAGGCACGAACTGCTCGACGCTCCAGTAGATGCTCTTCACGTTCACCGCATAGACGCGGTCGAACTCGGCCTCGGTCACGTCGAGCACGGGCTTGTTACGGTGCGTCGTGCCCGCGTTGTTGACGACGACCTGCACGCTGCCGAAGTCCTGAATCGCGGCATCGAAGAGCGTTTGCCAGTCGGCGCGTTTCGTGACGTCGCCCGCCACGGCTATCGCGCGGCCGTGCTTCACTTCCGGCGACGACGCGAGCGCGATCTCACTCGCCACACGTTCGGCCGCCGGGCCGTTCAGATCGTTGACGACGACATTCGCGCCTTCGCGCGCAAAGGTCTTCGCGATGCCTTCACCGAAGCCCGAGCCGCCGCCCGTCACGATCACCGTCTTCCCTTGCAGTCGCATGCGAGTCTCCCGTTATCCGTGCTTGATGGCGATGGTCTTCAGCGTCGTGAAGCCGTACAGCGCCTCGAAACCTTTCTCGCGTCCGTGTCCCGAGTGCTTCACGCCGCCGAACGGCAATTCGATGCCGCCGCCCGCGCCGTAGTTGTTGATGAACACCTGCCCCGAGCGCACGCGGCGCGCAAGGCGCATCTGGCGCGCGCCGTCGCGGGTCCAGATGCCCGCGACCAGGCCGTAATCCGTGCCGTTGGCGAGCCTGAGCGCGTCGGCTTCGTCGTCGAAGGGCATCGCGGCGAGCACCGGGCCGAACACTTCCTCGCGCGCGAGACGATGCGTTGGCGGCACATCCCGCAAGAGCGTGGGCGCCTGATAGAAGCCCGACTCCGGCGCATCGCCGACGACTTCGCCATGCGCGGCCATCCCGATGCCGTCGTGCTGCGCATCGGAGAGAAAATCCCACACGCGCTGCTGCTGCTTCGCGCTGATGAGCGGGCCGCAGTCGAGATCGCGCTTGCTCGGGCCGACCTTCAGCGCCGCGAACGCCTGCGACAGGCGCTCGAGCAGCGGCTCGTACGCGTCGCGCTCGATCAGCACGCGGCTGCCCGCCGAGCACGTCTGCCCGGCGTTCTGCACGATAGCGGCGACGAGCACGGGCAGGGCGGCGTCGAAATCGGCATCGGCGAACACGATTTGCGGTGACTTGCCGCCGAGTTCCAGCGTGACGGGCACGTGGTTGTCGGCGGCCATCTTGGTGACGGCCGCGCCCGTCGCGGGCGAGCCGGTGAACGAAATGTGATCGATGCCCGGATGCCGCGCGAGCGCCGCGCCCGCTTCGTGGCCGTAGCCGGTGACGATATTGAGCGCGCCGTCGGGCAGGCCCGCTTCCGCCGCCAGTTCCGCGACGCGCAACAGCGACAGGCACGCATCCTCCGCAGGCTTCACGACGCACGCATTGCCGGCCGCGAGCGCCGCGCCGACGCTGCGCCCGAAAATCTGCAGCGGATAGTTCCACGGCACGATGTGGCCCGTCACGCCGTGCGGCTCGCGAATGGTGAGCACGGTGTAGCCGTGCTGATAGGGGAGGGTTTCGCCGTGCAGCTTGTCGGCGGCGCCCGCGTAGAACTCGAAATAGCGCGCGATGCCGGTGGCGTCGGCGCGCGCCTGCTTGAGCGGCTTGCCTGTGTCGCGTGCCTCGACCTGCGCGATTTCCTCGTGGCACGCGGCGATCAGCATCGACAGGCGCGCGAGGATGCGTCCGCGATCGACGGCGTTCATCGCGCCCCAGTCGCCATCGAACGCGGTGCGCGCGGCGGACACCGCGCGGTCGATATCGGCGGGCGTGCCGCGCGCGATCTGCGCGAAGATCTGCCCGTCCGACGGATCGACGACCGGAATCGTCTCGCCGCCCGATGCCGCGACCCAGCGGTTGTCGATGAAATGCTTCGCGTCTTCCATGCATGTCTCCTGAAACGAGTGTTCTGCTGCCGGAAACCGATGCCGGGTTCGATTATCGCGCCAACGCCCGGCGCGCGCCGTGCGTGGCAAGGACGCAGGGCCCGATTGGCTATAATGACGCAATCACGCGCCTTCATGCGCGCGCGCCGCGGCGGTTCCAAAGCACCGTCCGTCCGTGCGATTCCATCTCCTACCTCAACTTCTCCAGAGAGTGCTCATGAGCTTCAACAACGTACCTCCCGGCAAGGATCTCCCGCAGGATTTCAACGTCATCATCGAAATTCCCGCACAGAGCGATCCGGTCAAATACGAAGCGGACAAGGACATGGGCCTGCTCGTCGTCGACCGTTTCATCGGCACCGGCATGCGCTATCCGGCCAACTACGGCTTCATTCCGCAGACGCTCTCGGGCGACGGCGACCCGGTCGACGTGCTCGTCATCACGCCGTTCCCGCTGCTCGCGGGCTCGGTCGTGCGCGCGCGCGCGCTCGGCATGCTGCAAATGACGGATGAATCGGGCGTGGACGCGAAGCTCGTCGCCGTGCCGCACGACAAGATCTGCCCGATGACGGCGAACATCAAGTCGATCGACGACGTGCCGGAATACCTGAAGGATCAGATCAAGCACTTCTTCGAGAACTACAAGGCGCTCGAAAAGGGCAAGTGGGTGAAGGTCGAGGGCTGGGTGGGCATCGATGCCGCGCACAAGGAAATCTCGGAAGGCGTCGCGAACTACAAGAAGTAAGCGGCTTTTCCGACGAAACGCCGCCGCGCTGTGAAAGCGCGGCGGCGTTTTTCATTCTTCTTCGCTAGTCTCGGCCTGAGGCAGCAACGATTCGAGCGATCGCTCTCCCGCGATCAACGCGCGCTTTTGCTGCGCGCTCAGACGCTTCACGCGATATTCGGCGCGCAACGCCTCCGATCTCCCCGCCAGTTCGAACGACGCCAGCACACGCAGCGGTTTTCTCGCACGCGTATAGCGCGCGCCCTTGCCGCTCGCATGCGCGATGAAGCGCGCTTCGACGTCCGTCGCGATGCCCGTGTAGAGGCTGCCGTCGGCGCATTCGATCAGATAGAGGAACCACGGCATCGCGTTATTTTTTGGCGCTCGTGAAGGATGTGCCGCGCATTATCGCCGAAAGCACCGCGTTGGGGCACGCTTTCAGGGTGCTCTTGCCCGCTTCGGCGTGCCGATGCGACTTGCGCGAGAATAGCCGCTTTCGGGCGCGTTTTGCGTTTATCGGGCGCGCTCGTCGATCAATCACTGCGAGGTAGCCTGTTGAATCGCGAGATCGAAATTCATGTGGTCGACGCGCTGGATGCCATCCCGGCCGACGACTGGAACCGGCTCGCCGGCGACAATCCGTTCGTGCGTCATGCGTTTCTTTCGGCAATGCAGGAAACGGGGTGTGCCGTGAAGCGCACCGGCTGGCGCGCGCATCATCTGATACTGCAGCGCGGCGGCGAATTCGCGGGCGCGATGCCGCTCTATCTGAAGTCGCACTCGCGCGGCGAATACGTGTTCGATCACGCATGGGCCGATGCCTTCGAGCGCCACGGCCTGCACTATTACCCGAAGGCGCTGTCCGCCGTGCCGTTCTCGCCGGTGACGGGCCCGCGCCTCATCGCCGCGCATCACGAGGATCGCGTGTTGCTGGCGCGCGGCGCTATCGAACTGACGCGGCGGCTCGAACTCTCGTCGCTGCACGTGCTGTTTCCGAATGCGCAGGATGTCGAGGCGCTGACGGACGCGGGCTACATGCTGCGCGAAGGCGTGCAGTTTCACTGGGAGAATCTGCCCGGCGACGGCTTCGAAAGCTTCGACGCGTTCCTCGCGACGATGAGCCACGACAAGCGCAAGAAGGTGAAGCAGGACCGCCGGCGCGTGATGGAAGCGGGCGTCACATACAAGTGGCTGCGCGGCGCGCAGATCGACGAAGGCGCGCTCGACTTCTTCTACGAGTGCTATGACAACACGTATCGCGAGCACTGGAACGCGCCGTATCTGACGCGCGAGTTCTTCGGCCGCATTCACGCCGATGCGCCCGACAGCATGCTGCTCGTGATCGCCGAAGCGGACGGCGAGCGGCTCGCGTGCGCGCTCAACATGATCGGCGGCGACACGATGTACGGCCGCTATTGGGGCACGCGCGAGTTCATCTCGGGGCTGCACTTCGAGACGTGCTACATGCAGGGCATCGCATATTGCATCGAACATGGGCTCGCGAGCTTCGAGGGTGGCGCGCAGGGCGTGCACAAGATGTCGCGCGGTCTCTTGCCGACGCCCACCTGGTCCGCGCACTGGATCGCGGATCAGCGCTTCGCGCACGCGATCGCCGAGTTTCTCGATGCCGAAACCGAGGCGATGGATCATCACATCGAGGAACTCGAAGCGCATACGCCGTTTAGAAAGAAGCGCTGATGCGATAATCGTTTCACCCTTTCATCGCCTACTGTTCCCGCTGCAACTCGCGCACATCCATGTCGACCATGAGCAGAAACTTCTTCAACCTCTACAGCCACGACTTCGCGCGCGTCGCGGTCGGCGTTCCGTCCTGCAAGGTGGCCGATCCCGCCTTCAACGCCGCGCAGACGATCGATCTGGCGAAACAGGCCGCGGCGCGCGGCGCGGTGCTCGTCGCGTTTCCCGAGCTCGGCATTTCCGCCTATACGTGCGACGACCTGTTCCATCAGCGCGCGTTGCTCGATGCCTGTGAAGACGCGCTGACGAGCATTCTCGAAGCGTCGAAGGGCCTGAATATCGCGATGATCGTCGGCGCGCCGGTCAGAGCCGAGCACAAGCTCTTCAATTGCGCGATCGTCATCGCGGACGGGTTCATTCGCGGCGTCGTGCCGAAGAGCTATCTGCCGAATTACGGCGAGTTCTACGAGGCGCGTCAGTTCAGCCCCGCCGATGCCGCGGCCACGAACTCGATCACGCTCTGCGGTCAGGACGCGCCGTTCGGCGCGTCGCTGCTGTTTCAGATCAGGGACCTTCCGTTCTTCCGCTTCCACGTCGAAATCTGCGAGGACGTGTGGGTGCCCATTCCGCCGTCGTCGTTCGCGGCGCTCGCGGGCGCGACCGTGCTCGTGAATCTGTCGGCATCGAATATCGTCGTGGGCAAGTCGGCGTATCGGCATCAGCTCGTCGGGCAGCAGTCGGCGCGTTGTGTCGCGGCGTATCTGTACACGTCGGCGGGAAATGGCGAGTCGTCCACCGACCTGGCTTGGGACGGGCAGGGCCTCATCTACGAGAACGGCGAGTTGCTCGCGGAGTCCGAGCGCTTCTCGGACCAGTCGCATCTCATCTTCGCCGATGTCGATCTCGAGCGGCTCTCGCGCGAACGCATGCGGCAAACCACCTTCGGCCGCTCGACGCACCGGCATGCAAGCGAAGTCGAACAGTTCGACGTGATCGAGTTCCCGCTCACGATTCCGTCCGACGGGAAGCTGCCGCTCGAGCGCCGCGTCGCGCGCTTTCCGTACGTGCCCGCCGATGCCGCGCGCCGCGACGAACGATGCAACGAGGTCTACAACATTCAGGTGCAGGCGTTGCTGCAGCGGCTTCAGTCGTCCGGGATGTCGAAGGTGGTCATCGGCATTTCGGGCGGACTCGACTCGACGCATGCACTGCTCGTGTGCGCGAAAGCAATGGACCGTCTCGGACTGCCGCGCTCCAACATCCTCGCCTACACGATGCCCGGCTTCGCGACCAGCGACCGCACGCTGCGGCAGGCGCGCGAGCTGATGGAAGTCGTCGGCTGCACGGCAAGCGAGATCGACATTCGCCCGAGCTGCGTGCAGATGCTGACCGATATCGGCCATCCGCACAGCACCGGTGAGGAGCAGTACGACATCACGTATGAGAACGTTCAGGCCGGCGAGCGCACGAGCCACCTGTTCCGGCTCGCGAACTTCAACAACGCGATCGTCATCGGCACGGGCGATCTGAGCGAGCTGGCACTTGGTTGGTGCACCTACGGAGTGGGCGATCACATGTCCCACTACAACGTCAACGCGAGCGTGCCGAAAACGCTGATCACGCATCTGGTGCGCTGGGTGGCGGAGTCGGGGCAGATCGGCGGCAGCGGAACGGATGTGCTCGAAAACATCCTGAGCACCGATATCAGTCCCGAGCTCATTCCCGGCAAGACGAGCGGCGTGGTGGAGCAGAAGACGGAGAGCGTCATCGGCCCGTACGAGCTGCAGGACTTCAACCTCTACTACACGCTGCGCTTTGGCTTTGCACCAACGAAGGTCGCGTTCCTCGCGCTGCATGCGTGGCGCAACCGCGATGCGGGCGCGTGGCCGGAAGGTCCGACCGTCGCGCGGAATCAATACGACCTCGGCGAGATCCGCAAGAATCTGCGGATCTTTCTGGATCGATTCTTCCGCACGAGCCAGTTCAAGCGGTCATGCATACCGAATGCACCGAAGGTCGGGTCGGGCGGCTCGCTTTCTCCGCGCGGCGACTGGCGCGCGCCGAGCGATGCGCAGGCGACGGTGTGGCTCGAAGACCTCGAGCGCGTCCCGGAGAAAGAGTGATCTCACGTGTTATTCGATGATCTCGCGGTTTACCGAACCGCTTGCTCGATGAAACGCGGCTAGAATCGAAAGCATGTGCCCTTCGCGGGGCACGACCTTTTTTCGAACCCTCTTGAATCGATCCATACGCGAGGCACGCCATGAAACGCATCACCGCCATCATCAAACCGTTCAAGCTCGACGAAGTCCGTGAAGCGCTCGCCGAAGTGGGCCTCACGGGCCTGACGGTCACGGAAGTGAAGGGCTTCGGCCGCCAGAAGGGGCACACCGAGCTCTATCGTGGTGCGGAGTATGTCGTCGACTTCCTGCCGAAGGTGAAGATCGAAGTCGTGGTCGCGAACGATCAAACCGATCAGGTCATCGACGCGATCATCGGCGCCGCGCGCACCGGCAAGATCGGCGACGGCAAGATCTTCGTCGCCGATGTCGAGCGCGTGATCCGCATCCGCACCGGCGAGGAAAACGAAGCGGCGGTCTGAGCGCCGCGCTTTCTCGCGCCATGCCGGCCCGCCGCTCGCGCGGGCCTTTCTTCCCGCGTTTCCCCCGTACGCGCATGCACCAGCGCGATGCGCGTCGTCGTCCCCGATTTTTTTCGCCCGCTTTTATTGCCTGAGCGCAGGATTGCCCCGTCCGTGCGGTAACATCGAATTCTGGTTACATTTTTGTAAGGAATCGTTTGATGCATCACGCGATCGGCTTCATTCAGGATCTCGCGGTGATCATGGCCATAGCGGGCGTCGTGACGGTGCTGTTTCACCGTCTGCGGCAGCCGGTCGTGCTGGGCTATATCGCCGCGGGTGTGATCATCGGGCCGTACACACCGCCGTTCAATCTCATCCACGACGAAGCGACGATCCAGACGCTCGGCGAGCTTGGCGTCGTGTTCCTGATGTTCTCGCTCGGGCTCGAATTCAGCCTGCGCAAGCTGTTCAAGGTTGGCGCGACGGCCTTCGTCGCGGCGCTTTCAGAGATCGTGCTGATGATCTGGGTCGGCTACGAGATCGGGCGCTGGTTCGACTGGAACGCGATGGACTCGCTGTTTCTCGGCGCGATGCTCGCGATCTCGTCGACGACGATCATCGTGAAGGCGCTCTCCGAGCTCGGCATGAAGCGCGAGAATTTCGCGCAGATCGTGTTCGGCATTCTGATCGTCGAGGATATTCTCGCGATCGCGATGCTCGTGCTGCTCTCCGGCATCGCGCAGACGGGCTCGGTGAGTGCGGGCGTCGCGGCCGTCACGCTCGGCAAGCTGCTGCTTTTCATGACGGTGTCGCTCGTCGTCGGCATTCTCACGGTGCCGCGCGCGCTCAATTACGTCGCACAGGCGAAGAGCGACGAGATGCTGCTCGTCACCGTGCTCGGCTTCTGCTTCGGCTTCTGCCTGCTCGTCGTGAAGCTCGATTATTCGATCGCGCTCGGCGCATTCCTGATCGGCGCGATCATGGCGGAGTCGAAGCATCTCGCGCGCATCGAGCATCTGATCGCGCCGGTGCGCGACATGTTCTCGGCGATCTTCTTCGTTACCATCGGCCTGTTGCTGAATCCCGCCGTGCTCGTCGACTATGCATGGCCGATCGCCGTCATCACGATCGCCGTCGTGCTCGGCAAGATCGTGTCGTGCGGACTCGGCACCTTTCTCGCGGGCAAGGACGGGCGCACGTCGATGCGTGTCGGCATGAGCGTCTCGCAGATCGGCGAGTTCTCGTTCATCATCGCGTCGCTCGGGCTCTCGCTGAAAGTCACGAGCAGCTTTCTCTATCCGATCGCGGTGGCCGTGTCCGCGCTCACGACGCTCTTCACGCCGTATCTGATCCGCGCCGCCGATCCGATCACGATGCGCCTCGCCCGCGCGATGCCCGCGCCGCTCGTGCATACCTTCGGCCTGTATTCGCAATGGCTCGCGAGCCTCACGCCCGTCTCCGGCGGCCCGACGCTCTTCTCGATGACACGGCGCATCGTCCTGCAGATCGCCGTGAATCTCGCGCTCGTCGCGGCGATTTTCCTCGGCGCGTCGTATGCGGCGCCGTTCGCGTCGGGCTATCTCGCGCGCTGGCTCGAATCCGACAACGCGCAGCGCGTCGTGCTGTGGGGCGCGGCGCTCATCGTCGCGCTGCCGTTTCTGGTCGCGGTGTATCGCAAGCTCGACTCGCTCGCGCTGCTGCTCGCGGAAGTGAGCGTGCAGCCCGCGAAAGCGGGGCGCTTCACGAGCGCGATCCGCTCGGCGATTTCCGGGCTGATTCCGATCGTCGCGATGTTCGGCGTCTTTCTGCTCGTGGCCGCGTTGTCGGGCGCCATTCTGCCGCCGTTCGGGCTGATGGTCGGCGTGCTGCTGTGCGCGGCGCTCTTGCTGACGGTGCTGTGGCGCTGGTGCGTGAAGATTCACGCGACCATGCAGATCGCCTTGCGCGAGACCTTCGACGAGACGCGCGATCATTGACGGCTTTCTTCACGGGATAGCCCTGACAGCGGCGCGCGGCGGGTTCCCGCGATAATGTGAGCCAATGTGACCAAATGTGTGCTGGTTTGCCCCGTCCTGTTGAGAGGCGGATAATTGGGGTTTGTCCATTCTCCTAACGGCGCTCGAGCGCCTGAATCCGGAATGAGCGATAACAAAACGTCCAACGACGCAAGCAGCACCGACGCGCGCCGCAGCGGCGCGGATTCCCAGGGCGCGCCACGCAGCGCGAATCCCACGGCGCCGCCCGAAGCGGCGGCAGCGGCCTCGGCGCCCGGCCCCAAGGCGAGCGCGGCCGAGCGGGCATCGACGGATGCGCCTTCGAGCGCAGCGAACGTCGAACCGGCCGATACGGCGCAGGCCCGGCGCGACGACGCACGGCAGGACGCCCGCGAAGCGCGGGCATCGGCGGCGAGCGCGACGGCCGCGCAGGAAGCGGCGGTGCGCGAGAAGCACCGGGCGTCGGGAAATCCCAGGGCGAGTCTCGCCGAAAATCTCGAAGCCGCGACCGAAGCGGAAGCCGCGAGCGCGGCCAACGCGCAGTCCGCCTCTTCCGATTCGCCGACTGGCCGCGCCACGGCTGCGCCTGCCGCGGTCGGCGTGCAGCCGCAAATCTCCGACGCGCCGGACTTCACCACGCTCAATACGCCGCCCTTGCCGCTGTCCGAGCAGGCCGCCGCGCCGGCCCAGCCCGCGTATCTCAAGCAGTCCGATTCGGCGTGGTCCGTGTTCGGGCGCATCATCGCGGCGCGGGCTCGTCAGATTTTCGATCGCGCCGGGCAGCGCATCACGCAGCGCACATTGCGCATCGGCGTGTCGGCGCGCATCTTCCACCCGGAGCCGGGCGCGAAGGGCCTGCGCGGCAAGACGCTGCAATATCTGGAGGAATCGATTGCGCACTGGGTCATGTCGCGCGATGTGCTCGTCTTCATGATTCCGACGGTCGGCCATCAAGGCATGCTGCATCCGAGCAACATCCGTCTGCGCGACTATGCGAAGCATCTCGACGGTCTTCTGCTGCAAGGCGGCGCGGACGTTTCTCCGCAGTCCTACGAGGAAGTGACGACGCGTCCCGAATGGCCGGGCGACCGCGTGCGCGACATGTACGAGCTGGAGCTGCTGCACGAGTTCGTCGAATCGGGCAAGCCCGTGCTCGGCGTGTGCCGCGGCTGTCAACTGATCAACGTGGCGTTCGGCGGCACGCTCTACGGCGATATCGCCACCGATGTCCCGACGGCCGGCATCCACGTCAACGAGCAGTACGATCAGCATCGCCATTCGATTCGTTTCCCCGAGGGCTCCACGCTCGTCAACATGTTCCCGCACCAGCGCGAGGCGATCGTCAATTCGATCCACCATCAGGCGGTGAAGACGCTCGGTCGCGATCTGAATATCGAGGCGGTGTCGGCGTCGGATGGGATCATCGAGGCGGTGCGGTATCGCAAGTCGCCGTTCGTCGTCGGCGTGCAGTGGCACCCGGAGTTTCATCGTGCCGGCGGCGCCGAGCTGCTCGATTGCACGCCGCTGCTCGACACCTTCCTGCGCGTCGCGCGCGAGACGCGCTTCTAGACACCACGCTTTCGATACGCCAGAAGCGAGAAGGCCCGCTCGATCCGAGCGGGCCTTCTTCGTTTTCAGGCGCGTGCCGCCGATATCACCGCGATGGCGTCGCGCCGATCGGCGCAAGCCCGGCTTCGGTTTGCCGCTGAAGCTGATCGACCTGCAGTTGCAGCGCGCGCAGCTTGCGTTCGGCCTCGAGCTTGTCGGTCTGCAACGCGGCCGATTCGGCCTGCAATTGCTGCTGACGCTGCGATACCTGCGAATCCTGCTGCTGCGCCAGCGCGAGATCGGCGGAAAGGCGGTTCGCCCGATCCGCGGACTTCGCGATCACGCGGTCGAGCAGCGCCTTCTGCGCCTGCAACTGCGTGCGGCGGATTTCGCCGTCGGCGAGGTCGTAGCTCTTGCGGGCGAACTGCGCGTAGATCGATTCGGCGCGGGCCGCGTCCTGCGTCTTCACGACGCGCCACCAGCGCGTGTCCTGCGAGAGCGCGATGTAATACAGCATGTCCTGCGCGAGGAAGAAGAGCTTGGCGCCGTAACTGCCGTTGCGCGTCGAGCGCATTTCCATGAGGCTGCCGGCCTGCGCGAGGTTCTGCAATTCGGCGATGTTGCCTTCGACGCGCGGCGCGTTCGAATCGGCGTTCAGGTCGGACAGGTCTTCGGGGGCGGCCTGCGCGGGTGCGTCGGCCGGCGCGGCTTTGGCCGCCGTGGGCGCTGCGAACGTGCTCGTGAGCGGCGAGAAGATGCCGCAGAAGGACAGGGCGAACGCAAGCGTCGCGTAACGGATATAACGGAGTTGCTTCATGTGGGCATCGTGGCCGGAATGGTTGATCGGACTGGCAAAGCGTTGTCTCTGATGCGTCGCGGGCCGTTCGTCTCTCACTGCGAGTTATTTGTTGGCGCGCCGTGGCTCGATGTGCCGTGCGCGTTGCTATCGAGGGTCGGCGAATGCTGGAGGATCGCGTACAGCGATGCCGGGTCCATCGAAGTCGAGGGCGTCGCCGGCCGGCTTGCACGCATGGCGACCGGTACTGCGTGCGCGTAACGCACGGTGTCATGCGTCGCGATGCGCGCGTCGGCCGCATGGGTTCGCGCGATGGTTCTCTTTTGCGGCGCCGGTGCGAACCTGGCGCGCGTTGCGTGCCCACGATCTGCAGTCACGGCGACGTAGCGCTCGCGGAATTTCCTTGGCTTCGTCGTGGCGTGCGAGGCTTCGGCGCGCGGCGTGACGTGACCGGCCCGCGTGTGCGCCGTGGCGTTGGCGGCTTCGTTCCGCGTCGTGACGTGATCACTATCGTTCCGCCTCGCGGCCGGTGCGATGACCGCTGTGGCATTGGCCGCCGGATTCGCGAGCGGCGATGCCGCCGGCGCCGCTGCGGGCGATGTCGATGTCTGCGCCACGATGACGGGCTCGGCTTTCGCGGTTTGATTGGCGCTGTACGCAACGGCGGGCGCGGGCGGCGTCGAGGCCGGGGCGGGCCCCGCGAACTGCGCGCCGGTGTCCGGATGCGTGTGCGTTCCGAGTTCGTCGGCCGGGGCGGAGCGTTGCGAGCCCGGCTCGTGCCCGAACAACAGCCATACGATGACAGCCGCGCAGGCGGCGGCGATGGCGGTGGCGACGGGTTTGCTGAAGCGATGCTTCTGCGCGCCCGGAGTGGCCGGCGTGCCCACGGACAGATGGATGGGCTCGGCGGCGGGCGCGCCGTCGGCTTCATCCGCGGGTTGCGGGGCTTGCGTCAGGTGCAGCATCGCGCGGGGGATGTCTTCCTTGGCGAACAGGCCCCAGAGGCTCATTGCGCGATAAGGCGAGCGCTTGTCGGACAGGCTCAATGCAGGCACATAGGCGGTCTCGAAGCGCGCCGCGAAGAGCGGGAATTCGGACCGGGTTTGAACGGGGCGCGTACGTGCGGGCGACCACTCGAAACCGAAGTTCAAGGACGGATCCGTCAACGTGCGCAGCGTCGGCAGACGCAGGTTGCCTTCCACTACGATCAGAGGTTCGGTCATTAAGATTCCACATGCATGCGCCCGGGCACGGGCAACGGGACAGCTCGCCCGGACGTTCGTGACGCCGGAGACAGCGCCGCGGGTTCGGCGCGAGGATGGCCGAAAATAACCCGCGATCATACGAAACGGCCACGGCCCGGACGACCAGAAGATTCCTATTGTCTATTTTTGACAGGAATGCTTATTGACTGATGTGGAATATCTGTGTTTAGCCGAGCGGCAAAATGTAACGCAGCGAAAACAGGTCGATGCCTGCCATCTGGTCCGCTTCGCGCGCGTCCAGCTTCCAGCCGCGCGATTCGTAGAAGCCGATCGCTGCCGCGTTCTGCTCCAGCACGGAAAGATGCAGTTGCCGCGCGCCACGCGAGCGGGCCCAGCGCGCCGCTTCGTTCAGCATCACGGTGCCGGTGCCGAGACCGCGATGCCCGGGCAGCGCGTGCAGATTGTCGACGAGCACGCTGCCCGTCTCGTCCGGCTCCACGAGACAGACGAAGCCGACCGCATCGCCTTCGTGCTCGGCGATGAGCACGCAACCCGCGCCGGCCTCGATCTCCTTCATGCGTGCAACCCAGTAAGCGGCGCGTTCGTCCGGAAGATCGAGGTCCAGATAGCTGTCCGGCAGGATGCCGCGATACGCCGAAGCCCAGCTACGCACGTGCATCGAGGCGATGAGCGGCGTGTCGGCGGGTGTCGCCACGCGCAGCGAGACGTTGGCTCCGCCCACGGCCTGTTTCGGTGTCAGCTTGGGGTTAGGCATATGTAATCGCATTTTAAGCTTTGTTGACCGAGATTGAGCGAAGTTGCGTGCAGCGCCAACGGCGTCGGCGTTAAAATCGAGGACACTGTACTTACAGAAAACGAAACAGCGTCAGCGCCATTGAACGCGGCCGATACGTCACAACCGCCGTCGACGGTTTTCGCCATCCCGCGCGCAAACCTGTGCGCCCAGCCCGATCTCCGAGAAAGTCATGTCCACGACCCACATAGCACCCGCCAACGAATCGAAGTTCAAGACGGTATTTCGCGTCGTCAGCGGAAACTTCCTTGAAATGTACGACTTCATGGTCTACGGCTATTACGCTTCGGCGATCGCCAAGACCTATTTCCCGAGCGGCAACGAATTCGCTTCGCTGATGCTCGCGCTGTCCGTGTTCGGTGCGGGCTTCCTGATGCGGCCGGTCGGCGCCATCGTGCTCGGCGCGTATATCGACCACCACGGGCGGCGCAAGGGCCTGATCCTCACGCTGCTGCTGATGGCGATCGGCACCATGTGCGTTGCGCTCGTGCCGGGCTATGCGGCCATCGGCGCGCTCGCGCCGGTCATCGTGCTGGGCGGGCGTCTGCTGCAAGGCTTTTCGGCCGGCGTGGAACTGGGCGGCGTGTCGGTGTATCTGTCCGAGATCGCGACGAAGGGCAACAAGGGCTTCTATTGTTCCTGGCAGTCCGGCAGCCAGCAAGTCGCCGTCGTGTTCGCCGCGCTGATCGGCGTGATCATGAACCGGCTCCTGCCGCCCGAACAGATGACCGCATGGGGCTGGCGCGTGCCGTTCCTGATCGGCTGTCTCATCGTGCCGTTCCTGTTCATCATCCGCCGCTCGCTGCGCGAAACCGACGAATTCCTCGCAAAGAAGCATCGTCCGAGCATGGGCGAGATCGCGCGCTCGATCGCGCAGAACTGGGGCGTCGTGCTTGCCGGCATGGGCATGGTCATCATGACGACGGTGTCGTTCTATATGATCACCGCGTACACGCCGACCTTCGGCAAGGAAGTGCTGAAGCTCTCCGCCATCGACGCGCTCGTCGTCACGGTGTGCGTCGGCATTTCGAACCTCGTCTGGCTGCCCGTGATGGGCGCGGTGTCCGACCGCATCGGGCGCCGTCCGGTGCTGCTCGTGTTCACGATTCTCACCATTCTCACGTCGTATCCGGTGGTGCAGTGGCTCGTCGCGGAGCCGTCGTTCGGGCGGCTCTTGATGTGCGAACTGTGGCTGTCGTTCCTGTACGGAAGCTATAACGGCGCGATGGTCGTCGCGCTGACCGAAGTGATGCCCGTCGATGTGCGCACGACCGGCTTCTCGATGGCCTACAGCCTCGCGACCACGATCGGCGGCTTCACGCCCGCGATCTCCACGTATCTGATCCACGTGACGGGCAACAAGGCGGCGCCCGGTCTGTGGATGGGCCTCGCCGCGATCTGCGGACTGATCGCGACGCTCGTGCTGTATCGCTCGTCCGAGGCGCGCAATCAGTACAAGACGGCCTGACGGCGTCGGACGATCAGAAAAATCCCTCGCTCCGGATCGTTCCGGCGCGAGGGATTTTTTTATGCAGGAGGCGAAGCGAGCGCCGCCGCCGTTTCCGCGATCACCTCGCGCCATTGCCCCGGCGCGCGCTGACGCACGAGCCGTGCGCCCGGATACCACAGACTCTCGTTCGTGCCGATGCCCCAGCGCCAGTCGGCGGAGAAGGGCAGCATCACCCAGACTGGCTTGCCGAGGGCGCCCGCGAGGTGCGCGACGGATGTATCGACGGAAACCACCGCATCCAGACGATCGACGAGCGCGCCCGTGTCCGCGAAATTCTCGAGTCGCCCTTCGAGCCGGTGAATGGACTTCGCGTTCGGATGCGCGCTCAGCACGTCGCGCTCGCGGCCGGTGAGAAAGGGCTGGAGCACGATCCAGTCGATGCCCGGCAGCGCGAAGAGCGGCGCGAGCTCGCTGACCGGCACGGAGCGGGTTTCGCCCGGCTGCATCCGTCCCGACCACGTGATGCCGATCTTGCGCCGCGCCTGACCGCCGATCGAGCCGCGCCACTTGCGGCGGTAATCGGCGGGCACGACGAGATACGGCGCGCGCGCCGGAATCGTCTCGGGCGTGGTCATGCCGAGCGCGAGGGGTAAGCTGAGCAGCGGGCAAAACGCGTCCGCGCGCGTCGGGATGCCGTCGGATTTGCTTTTCAGCTCGACGCGCGCCGCGTGCGCGGCGGGCGCGAGCAGCGGAACCAGCGCGGGCTGCACTTCGAGCACCAGCTTGCCGACGCGTTTCGCGGCGAACGGCACGAAGCGCGCGAACTGCAAGGTATCGCCGAAACCCTGCTCGGCGCGCACGAGAAGCGTGCCGCCCGGCATCGGCTCGCCTGTCCAGCGCGGCAACGGCGGCGCGGGTTCGCTGCCGGGCGTTTGCAGACGCCATTCGTAGGCGGCGAGGCCGCGCGCGTAGTCGCCGGTCGTGAGCAGGGCGAGGGCGCGGTTCAGTTGCGCGGCGGGCATCGACGGATCGATGCGCAGCGCCTCGTCGAACGCGCGCAGCGCCGCACGGTGCGCGCCGAGCGCGAGATGCGCGTTGCCGAGACAGAGCCACGCGACGCCGTACTTGGGATCGAGTCCGACCGCGCGCTCGAAATGCGGCACGGCATCCTCGTGACGGCCGAGCTTCGCGAGCGCGTGGCCGAGCCCGAAATGCCCCGGCGCGAAGCGCGGCTGCAACGCGACCGTCTTCTGCAGCACGGGCAGCGCGTCATCGGGATGGCCGTTCGCGTCGAGCAGATTGCCGAGATTGAAATGCGCGGCGACGTAGTTCGGTTCGACGTCGAGCGCGGCGCGAAAGTGCGCGATCGCGCCGAGCGTGTCGCCGAGCGCGTTCAGCGCCATGCCGAGATTGTTGTGCGCGCCGGCATGACGCGGGCGCAGCGCGAGCGTGCGCTTGAACGCCTGCGCGGCGTCCTTGAAGCGGCGCAGCGACGAAAGCGCGTTGCCGAAGTTGTTCCACGCGGCCGGATCGTTGGGCTGCAGGCGCAGGACTTTCTCGAAGGCATCGGCGGCGTCTTCATGACGGCCCGCCGCCGTGTAGGCGTTGCCCAGGTTGTACTGCGCGAGCGGAAAGCCCGGCGCGAGCGTAAGCGCGTTGCGAAAGCGCTCGATGGCGTCGTCGATGCGGCCGAGCGCCTTCAGCGCGTTGCCAAGGTTCAGCTGCAGGCCGGCATCGGTCGGACGCAGGTCGACGGCGCGGCGCACGAGCGCGGCCGCCTCCGCGTGCTGGCCCTGTTGATGGCGCAGCACGCCGAGATAATGCAGCGCGTCGACGTGATGGGGTTCGGCGGCGAGCGCGGCCTGATAGTCGCGCTCCGCGTCGGTCAGGCGGCCGTCACGATGGGCCGCGAAACCGCGGGCGAAAACGGTGTCCATGACGGAAAAGGAACTACATGCCCGGAAAAACAAACCCCGCATTTTCCCACACCCGAGCCGCTCACCCGGAAAAGCGCGGTTGACATGTTGCTGCGATGGCACTTAACATATGAACACATATTCATATGTTTGCTATATCCATGCCTGCCGATCCGTCCCCCGCCGCCGGCGCGGCCACCTCCGACGACCGCGTCGTGCCGCTCGCCGACCTGTTCCGCCTGCTCGGCGACCCGACGCGCCTGCGCATCGTGCTCGCGTGCGTCGAACAGAGGCGCGCGGTCGGGGCGATCGCCGAATTGCTCGGGCTGTCGGCGTCGCTCGTGAGCCATCACCTGCGTCTGTTGCGCGCGGCGCGGATCGTGCGGGCCGAACGCCAGGGCAAGCAGGTGTTCTACGTGGCGGCGGACCGCCACATCAGCGCGATGCTGGGCGAGCTGCTGGAGCACGTCGCCGAGCCACAGGCCGACGCCACGGATATCGAATGAAAGCCACCGAACCACGAGCACACCGATGAGTACGCATCACCACGAAGAACACGAACACCCGCACGGGCACGCGCACGGCCATGAACACGGGCGCGCGCACGAACATGGGCACGGACATCACCACCACCACGCGCCGCAGGAAGGGCAGGGCCGCACGTTCGCGCTCGCGGTCGGCCTGAACGTGCTGATCGTGGTCGTGCAGGCCATCTACGGCTTCCTCGCGCATTCCACCGCGCTGCTCGCCGATGCCGGCCACAACCTCTCCGACGTGCTCGGCCTCCTGCTCGCCTGGGGCGCCGTGTGGCTCGGCAGGCGCAAGCCTAACGCGCGCTATACCTTCGGCCTCGGCAGCTCGTCGATCCTGGCGTCGCTCGCCAACGCGGCGCTCCTGCTCTTCGCGTGCGGCGCGATCGTGCTGGAGGCGATCCAGCGCCTCATCAATCCGGCGCCCGTCGCGGGGCTCGACGTGTTCATCGTCGCGATGCTCGGCCTCGTCGTGAACGGCTTTTCCGCGTGGCTCTTCATGCGCGGCAGCAAGGAGGACCTCAACGTGCGCGGCGCCTTCCTGCACATGGCCGCCGATGCCGCCATATCCGCCGCTGTCGCGGTGAGCGGCCTCATCATCCTGTTCACGGGCGCAAGCTGGCTCGATCCGCTGATGAGCCTGATCGTCGTGGCGGTGATCGTCTACGGCACATGGGGCCTCGGGCGCGACGCGATGCGCCTCGCGATGGCCGCCGTGCCGCCTTCCGTCGATCTGTCGCGCATCGAGGGTTATTTGAACCGGCTTCCCGGCGTGCGCGACGTCCACGACTTGCACGTC
Source organism: Caballeronia sp. 11_S32 (assembly GCF_056930355.1). NCBI lineage: Bacteria > Pseudomonadati > Pseudomonadota > Betaproteobacteria > Burkholderiales > Burkholderiaceae > Caballeronia > Caballeronia sp. 11_S32. Next base: position 2,700,556 of record NZ_JBXOWH010000003.1, on the reverse strand, counting down.
TGGGCGCTCTCGACGACGGAGAACGCGCTCACCGTGCATCTCGTGATGCCGGACGGCCATCCGGGCGATGCGTTCGTGCAGGACGTCGTGACGACGCTGCGCCGCGATTACGCGATGCATCACGCGACCGTGCAGGTGGAGTTCGGCGAATCCTGCCACGCATGCGTGCTGACCGAGCGCGGACACGCGCACTGAGCGCGAGCTTGCTGCCCCGAAAGCGAACATGGCGGGCGTACACTAGAGCGCGTGACGTTTCGGGGAGGACCGCATGTTCGCGCCAAAGCTGAATCCGGACGACAAGCTGGACGTGGCGCCCGTTCTGATCGTCGGCGCCGGTCCGACGGGCCTCGCCGCCGCGATGAGCCTCGCCCGCGCGCACATTCCGGTCCGGCTCGTCGACAAGGCGCGCGAGCCCTCGCCGCATTCACGCGCGATCGGCATTCAGGCGCGCACGCTCGAACTCTTCGAGCAGCATCGCGTCGTCAAGCCGTTTCTCGAGCTCGGCCATCGCGCGCGCGTCGCGAACCTCTATTCGAACGGGCAGCGCCTCGCGCGCCTCGACTTTGATCCGCTGCAAACGCGTTATCCGTATCTGCTCTTTCTCGAACAATCGCAGACCGAACGCCTGCTCGCGCAACATCTCGCGGGCTATCGCGTCGCCGTCGAGCGCGGCGTCGAACTCGTCGATCTCTCGCAGGGCTCCGCCGGTTTGCAGGCGACGCTGCGCCATCCGAACGGACGCGATGAGTTGCTGCGGCCTTCCTTTCTGATCGCGGCCGACGGAGCGCACAGCTTCGTGCGGCATCGGCTCGGCATCGGCTTCGACGGCAAGACCTTCGATCAAACGTATCTGCTCGCCGATCTCCAGGCCGACTCCGACTGGCCCGACGACGAGTTCCATATCTTCGCGTCCGGCGAAGGGCTCGCCGCGCTCTTTCCTATGGGCAACGACCGCGCGCGCCTGATCGCTGATCTGCCCGCGCCGGTGGCCAACATCGTGAACGCTGGGGAAGCAAAGCGCGGCCCGACGATCGAGGAATGCCGCGCGCTCATCGAGCGGCGCGTGCATCACAAGATCGCGCTGTCGAATCTCACGTGGTCGTCGTACTTTCATCTGAACAGCCGCATGGTCGATCGCCTGCGCGTGGACCGCGTGTTCCTCGCGGGCGATTCCGCGCACGTTCATAGTCCCGCCGGCGCGCAGGGCATGAACACCGGCATCCAGGAAGCGTTCAATCTCGGCTGGAAGATCGCGCGCATGCTCGCGGGCGGCGCGCCCGAGCGCCTGCTCGACAGCTATCACACCGAGCGGCATCCGATCGAGCGCGACGTGCTGCGGCAATCCAGCATGCTCACGCAGATGGCGGGCGCCGAGCACGGCCCGATGAAGCTGATGCGCGAGCACGTGATGCCCGCGCTCGCGGCGATCGGCCCGTTGCGCGACGCGATGCGCCGCACGGTGAGCGAGCTGTCGATCAACTATCGCAAGAGCCCGCTCACGCTGGAGCGTCTGCTCGACGGCGGCCCGCGCGCAGGCGAGCGCGCGCCCGATGCGCGCGTGCATGTCGTGGACGGGCCGCTCGGGCGTCTGCCGGGCGTCGGCTGTCTCTACGATCTGCACGACCCCGGCTGCTTTTCGCTCTTTCTGCTCGTGAATCCGTCGGGCGAGGACGACATCGCGCTCGCGCCCGCGACCATCACCGTCGCGCACGCGATGCGCGATCCGGACCTCGACGGCCTCGCTGCGTCCATCGAAGCGATCATGCCGAACGCCGTGCGCGTATGGCGCATCACCGATACGCGCGGCGAGGGCGCGAACTCGCTTACCGACAACTACGGCCGCACGCGTCCCGCCTTCTATCTCGTGCGTCCGGACGGCTATATCGCCGCGCGCGGGCGTGCGCCGTCGGATGTGCATGGGCTGCTGCGTCACTGCGAAACGTGGTTCGGCGCGCAGGACACGAGCGCGGAGCGGCCCGTCGAACGCGAGTATCGCGAGGATTGAAAAAGCCCCGCAGTGCGGACGCAATGCGGGGCTCGAGCGGCTCAATGAACGACGTCAGGCGGGCGCGGTCTTCGGCTGGAGATCGGCCTTGTGCAGGCTGAGCGCTTCGCGCACGATCGGCTCCATCGACGCGCTCGCTTCCGGATTATCCAGCGCGGCGAGAATCGCGGCCCGCATGCGCGGCTCCCAGAAGCGCCGGATGTGATCCGCGACGCTGTCGACGGCTTCCGCGCGATCCGGCATCGAATCGAAGAATTCGCCGATGCGGTTCGCCATCTCGATCAGGTTATCGACATCCATTGCTTATTTCCCTGAAGTGGTCGGCGCGACATCGCGCATGTTCATCAATTCGAGCTGCTGCGTGTTGAAGCGCGAGTAGTCCTTCTGCCATTGCGACGGCTGTTCCACCGGCATCACCTGCACCGCCGTCACCTTGTACTCCGGACAGTTGGTTGCCCAGTCGGAAGAGTCCGTCGTGATGACGTTCGCGCCCGATTCCGGGAAGTGGAACGTCGTGTAGACGACGCCCGGCTGCATGCGCTCCGAGATCTTCGCGCGCAGCACGGTCTGCCCCGCGCGCGACTCGATGCCGACCCAGTCGTCTTCCTTGATGCCGCGATCTTCCGCGTCGACCGGATGAATCTCCAGCCTGTCCTCTTCATGCCAGCGCGAGTTCTCCGTGCGGCGTGTCTGCGCGCCGACGTTGTACTGCGACAGGATGCGCCCGGTCGTGAGCAGCAGCGGATACTTGCGCGTGACCTTCTCGGGCGTCGCGACGAACTTCGTGATGACGAAGCGCCCCTTGCCGCGCACGAACTCGTCGATGTGCATCGTCGGCGTGCCATCCGGCGCTTTCTCGTTGCACGGCCATTGAATGCTGCCGAGCTCGTCGATGCGATCGTAGGAGACGCCGTGGAAGGTCGGCGTGAGACGCGCGATCTCGTCCATGATCTCGGACGGGTTCGCGTAGTTCATCTCGTAGCCGAGCGCGCGCGAAAGCTTGATCGTCACTTCCCAGTCCGAATAGCCCGGAAGCGGCGGCATCACCTTGCGCACGCGCGAGATACGGCGCTCGGCGTTGGTGAACGTGCCGTCCTTTTCGAGGAAGGTCGAGCCGGGCAGCAGAACGTGCGCGTATTTCGCGGTTTCGTTCAGGAAGATGTCCTGCACGACGATGCATTCCATCGCCGACAGCGCCGCGCCGACATGCTGCGTGTTCGGATCTGACTGGACGATGTCCTCGCCCTGGCAGTAGAGGCCCATGAAGGTGCCGTGAATCGCGGCATCGAACATGTTCGGAATGCGCAGGCCCGGCTCCGGCTGGAGCTTCACGTCCCACGCTTCCTCGAAGAGCGAGCGCGTCGCCGCGTCGCTGATATGGCGATAGCCCGGCAGCTCGTGCGGGAACGAGCCCATGTCGCACGAGCCCTGCACGTTGTTCTGGCCGCGCAGCGGATTCACGCCGACGCCTTCGCGGCCGACATTGCCCGTTGCCATCGCGAGGTTCGCGATGCCCATGACCGCGGTCGAGCCTTGCGCATGCTCGGTCACGCCGAGGCCGTAGTAGATCGCGCCGTTGCCGCCGGTCGCGTAGACGCGCGCGGCTTCGCGGACTTGGTGCGCGGGCACGCCGGTGATGCTTTCCATCGCTTCCGGCGAATTTTCTTCCTTCGCGACGAAGTCACGCCACTGGTCGAACGCGCGCTTCTCGCAGCGCTCGGCGATGAAGTCTTCCTTCAGCAAGCCTTCGGTGACGATAACGTGCGCGAGCGAGTTGACCATCGCGACGTTCGTGCCGGGCCGCAATTGCAGGTGATACTGCGCCTTGACGTGCGGCGTATCGACGATATCGATGCGGCGCGGATCGATCACGATCAGCTTCGCGCCTTCGCGCACGCGGCGCTTCAGACGCGAGCCGAAAACCGGATGGCCGTCGGTCGGATTCGCGCCCACGACAACGATCACATCCGATTGCTCGATCGATGCGAATGTCTGCGTGCCCGCCGATTCGCCGAGCGTCGACTTGAGGCCGTAGCCCGTCGGCGAGTGGCACACGCGCGCGCAGGTATCGACGTTGTTGTTGCCGAACGCGGCGCGCACGAGCTTCTGCACGAGGTACGTCTCTTCGTTCGTGCAGCGCGACGACGTGATGCCGCCGATCGAATCGCGCCCGTACTTGTCCTGGATGCGGCGGAATTCGCTCGCCGCATAGTTGAGCGCTTCCTCCCACGACACTTCGCGCCACGGATCGGTGATCTTCGCGCGGATCATCGGCTTCTTGATGCGGTCCTTGTGCGTGGCGTAGCCCCATGCGAAGCGGCCCTTCACGCACGCGTGGCCTTCGTTCGCCTGGCCGTTCTTGTTCGGCGTCATGCGCACGACGGTGTTGCCCTTCATCTCCGCCTTGAGCGAGCAGCCGACGCCGCAGTACGCGCACGTCGTGATGGCCGAATGCTCCGCCTGGCCGAGCATGATGACGCTCTTTTCCTGCAGCGTGGCGGTCGGGCACGCGGCGACGCAAGCGCCGCACGATACGCACTCCGATTCCATGAACGGTACGTTCTCGCTCGCGGCCACGCGCGATTCGAAGCCGCGTCCGGCGATCGTCAATGCGAACGTGCCCTGTGTTTCCTCGCACGCGCGCACGCAGCGGTTACAGACGATGCACTTCGACGGATCGTAGGTGAAGTACGGATTCGATTCGTCCTTCTTGTCCTTCAGGTGGTTTGCGCCTTCATAGCCATAACGCACTTCGCGCAGTCCGACCACGCCCGCCATGTCCTGCAGTTCGCAGTCGCCGTTGGCGGGGCAGGTGAGGCAGTCGAGCGGGTGATCGGAGATGTACAACTCCATCACGTTCTTGCGCAGCGATTGCAGCTTGTCGCTTTGCGTGCGCACTTTCATGCCCGCTTCGACGGGCGTCGTGCAGGAGGCCGGATAGCCGCGCTTGCCTTCGATCTCGACGAGGCACAGACGGCACGAGCCCCAAGGCTCCAGGGAATCCGTCGCGCAGAGCTTCGGCACGTTGACGCCGGCTTCGATCGCGGCGCGCATCACCGACGTGCCGGCCGGAACCGTGACCGGCTGGCCGTCGATTTCCAGCGTGACGTCGATGTCGGCGTGACGCAGCGGCGTGCCGTAGTCGGTCTCGTCGAACGGATCGCGGCGCTGCACCGATGCGGCGCTCTTGCACGCGCAGTTGCCGGAGCCGCAGCCGTTGATGGTGTTGGACATTGTTCGTCTCCTTGTCGGCCGGAGCCGGCGCTTCAGCGCCTTGCTCCGGCCCCATGCAATGAAATTGCGCCCTATGCCGCTTTCTGTGCGGGCGAGCGGGGCAGACCGAAATCTTCCGGGAAGTGATCGAGCGCGGACACCACCGGGAACGGCGTCATGCCGCCCATCGCGCAGAGCGAACCGGAGATCATCGTGTCGCACAACTCGCGCAGCAGCGTGATCTGCTTCACCGACGTATCGCCTTCACGGATCTTCGCGATGACCTCTTCGCCGCGCGTCGAGCCGATCCGGCACGGCGTGCACTTGCCGCACGATTCGATCGCGCAGAAGTGCATCGCGTATTGCGCGAGCTCGGCGAGATTCGATGTGTCGTCGTGGATCACGAGGCCGCCGTGGCCGACCACCGCGCCGACCTTCGCGTATTCCTCGTAGTCGAGCGGAATGTCCCACTGGCTTTCGGGCAAATACGTGCCGAGCGGGCCGCCCACCTGCACCGCGCGCGCCGGACGTCCGCTCGCGGTGCCGCCGCCGTAGGTGTAGATCAGCTCGCGCAGCGTCACGCCGAACGCGAGTTCCACGAGCCCGCCTTGCTTCACGTTGCCGGCGATCTGGAAGGGCAGCGTGCCGCGCGAGCGGCCCATGCCGTAATCGCGATAAAACGCCGCGCCCTTCGCGAAGATCACGGGCACGGTCGCGAGCGTGATGACGTTGTTGATCACGGTCGGCTTGCCGTACAGGCCGACGAGCGCCGGCACCGGCGGCTTCGCGCGCACGATGCCGCGCTTGCCCTCGAGCGATTCGAGCAGCGCCGTTTCCTCGCCGCACACGTAGGAGCCCGCGCCCTTCGCGACATACAGCTCGAACGCGTGCGAGCTGCCGAGCACGCTCGCGCCGAGCCAGCCCGCGTCGCGCGCGCGGTCGATCGCGCGGTTCAGCGTCGCGATGGAATGCGGATACTCGCTGCGTACGTAGATGTAGCCCTGGGTCGCGCCCGTCGCCACGCCGGCGATGATCATGCCTTCGATCAGCATGTACGGATCGCTTTCCATCACGAGGCGGTCGGAGAACGTGCCCGAATCGCCTTCGTCCGCGTTGCAGACGATGTACTTCTGATCCGCGAGCGCCGCACGCACGGTCTTCCACTTGATGCCCGCGGGGAACGCCGCGCCGCCGCGGCCACGCAGGCCGGAATCGAGCAGCGCCTCGCAGACGGCGTCGCCGTTCATCGCGAGCACGTTGCGCAGGCCTTGCAGGCCGCCGAGCGCCACATAATCGTCGATGGACAGCGGGTCCGTGATGCCGATGCGCGCGAACGTCAAACGCTGCTGGTTCTTGAGATACGGAATCTCGTCGACCACGCCGACGTTTTTGTCATGCGCCCGGCCTTCGTGGAAGCCGGCGTCGAAGAGCGCGGCGACATCGTCGGCTTCGACATTCGAATAACCGATGCGGCCGTCCGGCGTCTCGACTTCGACGAGCGGTTCGAGATAGAGGAGCCCGCGCGAGCCGTTGCGAACGAGTTGCACGTCGAGGCCGCGCTTTTGCGCTTCGCTCGCGATGGCTTCGGCCACGGCATCGGCGCCGAGGGCGAGCGCGGACGAATCGATGGGAACGTAGATGCGCGTCATGCCGTCACCTCCGCGACTTTCGTTTGCGCAGCGGCGTAAAGGCGATCAAACTTCGCCGGCGTCACGCGTGCGTGCAGTTCGCCGTTGATCATCATCGACGGCGACAGCGCGCACTGGCCGAGGCAATACACCGATTCGAGCTCGGTGTCCTCCGCGTGGCCGCTGTCGAAGCGGCAGCCCGTGTGCCCCTCGATATGATCTTTCAGCGCTTCCGTGCCCATGCTGCGGCAGGCTTCCGCGCGGCACAGCTGCACGGTCACGCGTGCGGGCGGCGCCGAGCGGAAGTGATGGTAATAGGTGATCACGCCATGTACCTCGGCCCGCGACAGCGACAGCGTCTGCGCGAGCGGCGCGACGACCGCGTCCGGCACATAGCCGACTTCGTCCTGAATGGCGTGAAGAATGGTCATCAGCGTCGCACCCTGTACTGCGTGGCGACGCACGAGTTCAACGGATGCAGCGGCGGAAAGCTGCGGATGTGTCATGGGGCTCCTCCAACGCTCGGCATATGTTTTGTTGGTACATATTCGGCTCTATATAATTGCGGGTGCCGAGCTTGTACGAGAACAATAGGCGTGGTGATATATCTTGGCAATAGGAAGGGGGAGTGCATATGGTGGACGTCGAATGCCGGGCCGAGCTGGTCCTGCGGGACGCCGACGGCCGGGAAACCAGTCTCAGCGCGGTTGTGCCGCTTTTGCAGCTCGTCGCCCAGACGGGCAGCATCGCGAATGCCGCGAGCGCTAAGGGTTTGTCCTATCGGCACGCGTGGGGTTTGTTGCGCGAAATCGAGGTGCGTCTCGGCGGCGCGCTGATCACCAAATCGCGCGGGCGCGGGTCGGTGCTGTCGGAACTCGGTGAGTCGGTGCTGCGCGCGCAACGCGTTTGCGGCGACCGGCTCGAAGCGCCGTTGCAGGCCGTGGCGAACGATGTGGCCCTCGAACTGAACCGACGCCTCGCCGGCGGCGTGACGCAGGTGCGGATTCACGCATCGCACGGCTACGCGGTCGCGACGCTCGTGCGCGCGCTCGGCGACCAGCGCGTGCCGGTCGACATCAAGTACCGCGAAAGCGCCGAGGCGGTGAGCGCGCTTGCGCGCGGCGAGTGCGAGCTGGCGGGCTTCCATTTGCCGATCGGCGAATTCCGCGAGACGTGCGCGGACATCTATCGGCCGTATCTGGACCGCAACAAGCATCAACTGATTCGGCTGACGCGTCGCACGCAGGGACTTTTCCTGCCAAAAGGCAATCCAAAACACATTTCCGGCCTGCGCGATCTCGCGCGCAGCGACGTGCGCTTCGTCAATCGACAGCCGGGTTCGGGCACGCGCATGCTGCTCGATCTGTCGTTGCGGCGCGTGGGCGTGGATCCGGACCAGATCAACGGCTATGCGACGACCGAGCTCACGCATTCGGCGATCGCCGCGTTCGTCGCGAGCGGCATGGCGGATCTTGGCTTCGGCGTGCAGCCGGCTGCACAGCATTTCGCGCTCGATTTCATCCCGATCATCCACGAGGACTATTTTTTCGCCTGCGAGCGCGCGCGGCTCGACGAAGCGCGCCTCGCGTCGGTGTTGCGCATTTTGCGCAGCGAGGGATTCACCGAGAGCGTCGCGCATCTGGAGGGCTACGATCCGGCGCGCTGCGGCTCGCTCGTCGATGTCGACGAAGGATTGCGCGGCTGAAGTGAGCGCATGACTAAGACAGGAAACGCGCGGTAAGAGAGTTGGGGCGCGCGTGAAACTGCCGCGGACAGCGAATTGGGTTAACCTAACGGCTTGCTGTCGACTTTACTGCTCCAGGCGCGATTTCCCCGCGCGATAAACCGCCATGAAACTCTCGTTACTCGCTTGTTCCTCCGCCGCGCTCGTCGCCGGCGCGATGTATCTGGTTCCTGTCGCCTTCGCCCAGAATTCCCCGGGCATGCCGGGCGGTATTCTGCAAGACCAGTTCCGTCTCAACGAACATCCGCAGATGCAGTTCGCTGCGTCCGCGCCATCGGAGAAATATCAGAACGGCAAGTCGGCGATGCGTCGCCGCGGTGACAACGGCGATCCGGAAGGCTGCAATCTGAAGTGCCCGAAGGACGGCACGAACTGAGCGCCGTCGCTTGCGCGGCGCGCGTGCTCGCGCGCCGTTGCTGGTTTGTCTCCGGCTTGTCTCTGTCGCGCGGCCGCCGCGCACGTCTTCGTCTTTTCCCGCTTTCGCTCGCCTGATCGTGCTCGTTGCGCGGGATTCGTCGCGCATGTCGAGGGCGCAAAAAAAACCTCGCGCGAGGCGAGGCCAAAGTACTTGGAATGGCACCTTGATTTGCTGCCAACTGCCAACAAAATCAAAGTGCAGGATCAGAATAGACTTAAGCGCGAACGTTGAAAATAAGAAGGTTCTGATTAGTCGCGCTTGAGCAGAGCGTGACCGGACGAGACGCGTAGAGACGCTGATCATTGACATGAAGCAGCGTCATTCAGACCGGTCTGATACGAGCACGTTGCCGGACCGCCTATTCTGTCGGATGTAGTGAAGGCTGTCTCTGTCTTCGCTACGTCTCTCAAGGATGTTTGCCCCGCCTCGCGCGGGGCTTTTTTTCGCCTGCCGCGAGGCAAAGAAAAAACCCGCGATGCTTGCGCGATCGCGGGTTTCAGCGGGGTGTTTTGGTGGAGGCGGCGGGAATCGAACCCGCGTCCAGAAGCGCTCTACGACCAGTTCTACATACTTAGTTCTGTCTTTTGATTTAACCGCAACGACGCGGACGAACACGCTGCGTTACGGCGATTCACTAAATTTTCGACCTTGGCGTCGTGACGCCGCAAAGGCTTATCTGACGTATATGACCTCTCGTGGTATTGCTACCCTAACCCGTCAGCGAATTAGTGAGAGGACGGCTAGCCCTTAGGCTGCCAGTGCGAACGTATCGTCGTTTGCAGTTACGTTTTTCCCATTGATTAACGAGGTGACGGGTCCTCGGTATGCCCTGACCGCTTCACAACCCCTGTCGAAACCAGGTCGCCCCCGAAGCGGAACTGAAATTATCCCACGAAAAACCATATGAGGCGAATGACGCGCTTCAAGACGCTGCTTTCGCTCCGGGGCTCACGCGATATCGCGCAGCAGATGCTGCAGTTCTTCCGGCGAATCGACCACGTGATTGGCGTGCCAGCGGCGCGGCGGAATGTCATCACCGCAGTAGCCGTAAGCCGCCGCCACGGTGATCATGCCCGCCGCGAAGCCGGCCTGCACGTCGCGCAGGTCGTCGCCGACATAGACGATGCGCTCCGGCGCAACATCCAGGAGTTCCGCCGCGTGCAAAAGCGGCGCCGGATGCGGTTTCGAATGCGGCGTGGTGTCGCCGCACACGAGGCAGCCCGCGCGCGTATCGAGGCCGAGCAGGCCGACTAGCGGCGCCGCGAGCCGCGTCACCTTGTTCGTGACAATGCCCCAGCGTATGCCGCGCGCATCGAGTTGATCGAGGATCTCGGCGATGCCCGGAAAGAGCGTCGTCTCGATGCACAGATCCGCTTCGTAATTGGCGAGGAATTCGTCGCGCATCGCGGTGAACTCATGATGCTCCGGCCCGATCTCGAATGCACCGCCCAGCAGGCCGCGCGCGCCCGCCGACGCATACGGACGCAGCGTTTCTAGCGGACGCATCTCAAGGCCGCGGTCGTGGCGCATCTTGTTGACCGCGGCGACGAGATCGGGCGCGGTATCGGCGATGGTGCCGTCGAGGTCGAACAGCACGGCCTGGCACAGCCCGAGGCCGTCGCCTTCTGCGAGACGCTGGGGCAGGGGAGTTGTATCTTCCGGGAGGGGCTTGGTATCGATGGTGCCCGTGGACAAGGGATCTTCGTTGATCATGGCGTCAGGCTTCGCGGCGGCAAGCCATCATGTAGTTGATGCTCGTGTCGTTTGACAGGCCGAAGTGCTTGGAGATCGGCCGATACGTGATGCCCTTGATGTCGACGGGCTGAAGCGAAGCCGTGCGCGCGAACGTGGCAAGCTCTGAGGGCTTGATGAAGCGCGCGTAATCGTGCGTGCCGCGCGGGAGCATGCGCGCGATGTATTCCGCGCCGATGACAGCGAACAGATACGCCTTCGCGTTGCGGTTCAGCGTGGAGAAGAATACCCAGCCGCCCGGCTTCACGAGCGCGGCGCATGCCGCGACGGTGCCCGCGGGATTCGGCACGTGCTCGAGCATTTCCATGCAGGTGACGACATCGTAAGAACCGGGTTCGCGCGCGGCGAGCGCCTCGGCCGAAATCTCTTCATACGCCACTTCGACACCGCTTTCGAGGCTATGCAAATCGGCGACGCCCAGCGCGCTCGACGACAAGTCGATGCCTTTCACGCTCGCGCCGCGCGTTGCCATCGACTCGGACAGAATGCCGCCGCCGCAGCCGATGTCGAGGACGCGCTTGCTCATCAAATGCGCATGTGCATCGATCCAGTCGAGCCGTACCGGGTTCAGTTCGTGCAGCGGCTTGAACTCGGCGTTCGGGTCCCACCAGCGATGCGCGAGCTCGCTGAATTTCTGCAGTTCGTGGGGATCGACATTGGTCATGTTCGGAAAGTGCCTTGTTGGGTCGTGAATCGATTAGGACCGAGTATATAGGCGCCGCAATGGGCGGGCAAAAAGCGGAATAGGGAAGCCTACCCGAATCGGCGGCCAACTCAACGGCCGGGCGAAAAGCTTCGGGAATAAAAAAACCCCCGCCGAGGCGGGGGTTTGATCTGCGGCAATCCAGCTCGCGATTACTGCTGCGGCTGACGCGTCGTACCGACAACTTCGACTTCCACGCGACGATCCGGTGCGAGGCAGGCGATGAGTTGCTTGCGGTTCTTCTGCGTGCAGGAACCCTTCGTGACCGGGTCGCGCTTGCCCTTGCCTTCCGTGTAGATACGGTTGGCTTCGATGCCCTTGCTGACCAGGTAAGCCTTCACAGCTTGCGCACGGCGCAGCGACAGACGGTCGTTGTACTTGTCCGAACCGATGCGGTCGGTGTAACCCGTTGCAACCACGACTTCGAGGTTCAGCGCGCCGATCTTCGATGCGAGATCGTCAAGCTTTTCCTTACCAGCCGGCTTCAGGACTGCCTTGTCGAAGTCGAACAGCGCGTCAGCCTGATAGGTAACCTTCTGGCTCGTGATAGCGGGCGGCGGAGCGACCGGTGCCGGCGGCGTCGGTGCTTGCGCGACCAGCGCGCCATCGCACTTTGCGTTCGCCGTAGCCGGGGTCCAGAATGCGTCGCGCCAGCACAGTTCGTTCGTGCCGTTCATCCACACATACTCGCCCGTACCGTTCACCCAGTTGTCATTCACGGCTTGTCGCGAGGCCGGCACGGACTGTGCCGAGGCCGATGCAGCCATAACTGCGGTAGCTGCAATGAACGCGAGCTTTGAAAGTTTATTCATATTTCTCCTCTCGAAATTGAGATTACCGCAGGTTTACTGCGAGCCTGTAGACGAAGACAAGTCATACATTGCTCGAAGTATAACATTCCCTACGGAACAAAACGCGCTGTGTAGACTTCGAGCAGTGTCTAACTTTGTGCGTTGGCATTTTGCCATATCGTTCCCTTGCAACGATAAAAATATCCCCGCACGCAGCACGCTCGCAACCGTATGTGGTGCATGCGCAACAAGAAGGGGACAGGAGGCGGTCAGGGCGAAAGAAGGCGCGAAACGTGCGCACATTGCGTGCCCGAAAGCGATTTCCTGCGTATTTTTATCGCGGGTACTTTTGCGATTAGCAAAACGGCGAGGCGGCATGATAGCCCGCCAAGATGACGAATTGACGGAATACGTTCCGCGCTTTTTGTAAGTAATTGGTACAGCGTTGCGCATTGCGAAGTTGGCGTACACATTGCGGATGGCCGCTTTGTCATACAGTGTGTTTAGCCGCCACACTGTATGTATACAGCACGCGTCCGGGTGCGAATGTCGCGCATGGTAGAATCTTCTGATTGTGTTGCGTTCGCAGCACAAAAAAAGGCATGCGCTGCATACGCGGCGCGCAGCGTACGTCGGCTACGCGCCACGCCGGCGCATGTCGCGCGGCTGGCGGGCGGGTCTCGCGAATCGCCGCGCGCGCTGCCGTGTCGCCGCTGCAAAGTTCAAGACACGGATAATGGATCAATTCGCCAAAGAGACTCTGCCAATCTCCCTAGAGGAGGAAATGCGCCGTTCGTATCTCGATTACGCGATGAGCGTGATCGTCGGGCGCGCGCTTCCCGATGTCCGCGATGGCTTGAAGCCGGTGCACCGTCGGGCGCTCTACTCGATGCACGAGCTGAACAACGACTGGAACCGCCCGTACAAGAAATCGGCGCGTATCGTCGGCGACGTCATCGGTAAATACCATCCTCACGGCGACGCCTCCGTCTACGAGACGATCGTTCGCATGGCGCAGCCGTTCTCGCTGCGCTACATGCTGGTGGACGGACAGGGCAACTTCGGTTCGGTCGACGGCGACAATGCCGCGGCCATGCGCTACACCGAAATCCGCATGGCGAAGATCGGCCACGAACTGCTGGCCGACATCGACAAGGAAACCGTCGACTTCGGTCCGAACTACGACGGCAGCGAAAACGAGCCGCTCGTTCTCCCGGCGCGCATTCCCAACCTGCTGATCAACGGATCGGCGGGCATTGCGGTCGGCATGGCGACCAACATTCCGCCGCACAATCTGCGCGAAATCGTCGATGCTTGCCTGCATCTGCTGAATACGCCCGAAGCCACCGTCGACGAGCTCATCGAGATCGTGCCGGCGCCGGACTTCCCGACGGCCGGCATCATCTACGGCGTCGCGGGCGTGCGCGACGGCTACCGCACGGGACGCGGACGCGTCGTCATGCGCGCGGCCACGCACTTCGAGGAGATCGACCGCGGTCAGCGCATGGCGATCATCGTCGACGAGATTCCGTATCAGGTGAACAAGCGCACGTTGCTCGAGCGCATCGCCGAGCTCGTCAACGAGAAGAAGCTGGAAGGCATTTCCGATATCCGCGACGAATCCGACAAGAGCGGCATGCGCGTCGTGATCGAGCTGAAGCGCGGGGAAGTGCCGGAAGTCATTCTGAACAACCTGTACAAGCAGACGCAGCTTCAGGATACGTTCGGCATGAACCTGGTCGCGCTCGTCGATGGCCAGCCCAAGCTGCTGAACCTGAAGGAAATGATCGAGTGCTTCCTGTCGCATCGGCGGGAAGTGCTGACGCGGCGCACTGTATACGAACTGCGCAAGGCGCGCGACCGCGGGCACGTGCTCGAAGGTCTCGCCGTCGCGCTCGCGAACATCGACGAATTCATCGCGATCATCAAGGCCGCGCCGACGCCGCCTATCGCGAAGCAGGAATTGATGGCGCGCCCGTGGGATTCGTCGCTCGTGCGCGACATGCTGACGCGCGCCGAGACCGAGGCGTCGGGCGGCCGCCTGGCATATCGTCCGGAAGGGTTGAACCCGGCCTACGGCCTCCAGGCGGACGGTCTGTATAAATTGTCGGACGTCCAGGCGCAGGAAATCCTGCAGATGCGTCTGCAGCGCCTGACCGGTCTCGAACAGGACAAGATCACGAGCGAGTATCGCGACGTGATGGCGCAGATCGCCGACCTGCTCGACATCCTCGCGCGGCCGGAGCGTATCCGCCAGATGATCGTCGAGGAGCTGGGCCAGGTGCGCGCCGAGTTCGGCGACGACCGCCGCTCGCGCATCGAGATGAACGCGACGGAACTCAACACCGAAGACCTGATCACGCCGCAGGAAATGGTCGTGACCATGTCGCACTCGGGCTACGTGAAGTCGCAGCCGCTTTCCGAATATCGCGCGCAGAAGCGCGGCGGACGCGGCAAGCAGGCGACGCAGATGAAGGAAGACGACTGGATCGACACGCTCTTCATCGCGAACACGCACGATCACATGCTGTGCTTCTCGAACCGCGGCCGCGTCTACTGGGTCAAGGTTTATGAAGTGCCGCAGGGCTCGCGCAACGCGCGCGGCCGTCCGATCGTCAACATGTTCCCGCTGCAGGACGGCGAGAAGATCAACGTCGTGCTGCCGGTGAAGGAATTCTCGGCGGACAAGTACGTGTTCATGGCCACGTCGCTCGGCACCGTCAAGAAGACGCCGCTCGAAGCATTCAGCCGTCCGATGAAGAAGGGCATCATCGCGGTCGGGCTCGACGAGGGCGATTTCCTCATCGGCGCGGCGATCACCGATGGCGAGCACGATGTCATGCTGTTCTCGGATGCGGGCAAGGCCGTCCGTTTCGACGAAAACGACGTGCGCGCGATGGGCCGCGAGGCACGCGGCGTGCGCGGCATGCAACTGGAAGACGGGCAGCAGGTCATCGCGATGCTGGTCGCGGGCGGCGAGAACCAGTCGGTGCTCACGGCCACCGAGAACGGCTACGGCAAGCGCACGCCGATCAACGAGTACACGCGTCATGGCCGCGGCACGAAGGGTATGATCGCGATCCAGACATCGGAGCGCAATGGCCGTGTCGTCGCGGCGACTCTCGTCGAGCCGGAAAGCGAGATCATGCTGATCACCACGTCCGGCGTGCTCATTCGCACGCGAGTTTCGGAAATCCGCGAGATGGGCCGGGCTACGCAAGGTGTTACACTCATCAGCCTCGACGAGGGAACGAAGTTGTCGGGACTGCAGCATATCGCCGAAGCTGAAGCCGAGGCCGAGCTCGAAGGTGACGCCGGCTCGGACTCGGGTTCGAACGATGCAGCCCGGCCGGGCGACACGGAAAACGGTGAAGGCGGAGAAAGCGCCTGATACTTTTTGTGTCGCGGGTCTCTCGTATCGCTTTTGAAAGCTCGAATTGGTTAAGCTGCGCGACTTGAACTCGTGCCGGCGCTTGCGCCTCGCATCAGGCGAGGCCGGCATCGGACCGACGCGCAAAAGCTCGTCGCCAGTGGCGAACTGGAAATTTTTTACAGGGAGTAATGATGCAAGGACGTTTCAAGCAGTGGATGTTGCTGGCCGCTTTCGTGCCGACTTTCGCGATGGCTCAGTCGCTTCAGAACCAGGCGCCTGCACAGTCGGCCGCACCGGCGGCCGCAGCAGCACCGGTTGATCCGGCCAAGCAAGCCGCGATCAAAGACCTGCTCGAAGCAATCGACGCGCAGAAACTGGTCGGTGCGATCGGTAACAGCGCGCAGATGCAATCGAAGCAACTCGTCCCGGCGATCCTCTCGGACGCGCTGTCCGAGAACAAGACGCTGAACGACAAGCAGAAGCAGGCTGCCGTGCCGGCGCTGCAGAAGAACGCAGTGCCGAAGCTCGTCGATTCCGCTGGCCAGGTCTTCGCGACGGACGCATTCCGCAAGGATGCAATGCAGGCTCAGTACGAGGCATACGCCAAGTACTACTCGACGGACGAGATCAAGGATCTGACCAACTTCTACAAGAGCCCGACCGGCCGCAAGTTCATCCAGGTTCAGGACCAGGTTGGCCGCGACGTCGTGAACGGCCTGATGCAGAAGTACATGCCGCAAGCCATCAAGGCGACGCGCGCGCAAGCCGATCAGGAAGTGGCGAGCGTCAAGCCGGGCAAGTAAGCACGGTGGCATCGTCCTGACGAAAATCCGCTGAGGGGCTCTCCGCCCCGCGCATTGGCGGGTTTTCAGGACAGTGCGATAATGGCTGTTTGCGCGCGAGCGCAAGCAGCCATTTCTTTTTCGGGTGCGAAAACGCGGTCATCGTTCCGTTTGCCGTTGCTTTCGCGCCTGCCAGTTCGGAATTCCGGGATCCTCCAGATGCGCGTGTTCAATTTCTCCGCCGGCCCCGCCGCCATGCCAGAAGAAGTATTGAGGCAAGCAGCCGATGAAATGCTCGACTGGCAAGGCAGCGGCATGAGCGTGATGGAAATGAGCCACCGCGGCGCGGAGTTCATGTCGATCCACGAAGCGGCGCTCACCGACTTGCGCGAGCTGTTGAAGGTGCCGGCATCGCATCGGATTCTGTTTCTGCAGGGCGGCGGCATCGGCGAAAACGCGATCGTGCCGATGAACCTGCTCGGCAAGAAGCAAACCGCCGATTTCGTCGTGACCGGCTCCTGGTCGACGAAATCGTTCAAGGAAGCGCAGAAATACGGCACGCCGCATCTGGCGGCGAGCGGCAAGACCGAACAGGGCTTCACGCGCGTGCCGGGCTTCAACGAATGGCAGTTGTCGGACGATCCGGCCTACGTGCATCTGTGCTCGAACGAAACCATCGACGGCGTCGAAGCCTTCGAGATTCCGGATCTGGGCGACATTCCGCTCGTCGCGGACGCTTCGTCGCACATCCTGTCGCGCCCGATGGACATCGCCAAGTACGGCGTGCTCTTCGGCGGCGCGCAGAAGAACATCGGCATGGCGGGCGTGACCGTCGTGATCGTGCGCGAGGATCTGCTCGACCGCGCGCTGGCCATCTGTCCGTCGGCGTTCGAATGGAAGATCGTCGCGGAAAACAACTCGATGTACAACACGCCGCCCACTTACGCGATCTACATCGCGGGGCTCGTCTTCAAATGGCTGAAGAAGCAGGGCGGCCTCGAAGCGATCGAAAAGCGCAACGTCGAGAAAGCGACGTTGCTCTACGACACCATCGATTCCAGCGATTTCTACGTCAACAAGGTCGAGCGGCCGAATCGTTCGCGCATGAACGTGCCGTTCTTCCTCGCCGACGAATCGCGCAATCTGGATTTCCTGGCCGGCGCGAAGGCGCGCGGGCTGTTGCAACTGAAGGGCCACAAGTCCGTCGGCGGCATGCGGGCATCGATCTACAACGCGGTGCCGATCGAGGGCGTTAGGGCGCTCGTCGATTACATGAAGGAATTCGAGCGCACCAGCGCTTAAACCGCATCAGACACCAAGCACCGCATGGACGACGATCTCAATTCAAGACTCAAACCGCTGCGTGAGCGCATCGACGTGCTCGACGCGCAACTCATCGCGCTTCTGAATCAGCGCGCTTCCGTCGCGCTGGAAGTCGGCGAAGTGAAGAAGCATTTCAACGCGCCCGTGTTTCGTCCGGAGCGCGAGATGCAAGTCATCGCGCGCTTGCAGGAAATGAGCGACGGCCCGCTCGCCGACGAGCACATCGCGTCGATCTGGCGCGAGATCATGGCCGCGAGCCGCGCGCTCGAGCAGACCATCAGCGCCGCGTTCCTCGGTCCCGTCGGCACGTACAGCGAACAGGCGATGTTCGAGTACTTCGGGCATTCGATTCAGGGCGTGCCGTGCCCGTCCATCGACGAAGTCTTTCGCGCGGTCGAAGCGGGCGCGGCACAATACGGCGTCGTGCCGGTCGAGAATTCGGCGGAAGGCGCGGTGTCGCGCACGCTCGATCTGCTGTTGCAGACGTCGCTCGTGATCGGCGGCGAGCTCGCGTTGCCGATCCATCACAACCTGCTGACCGCGTCCGGCACGCTCGATGGCGTGACGCGCGTGTGCGCGCATCCGCAGGCGCTCGCGCAGTGCCAGCGCTGGCTGACCGCGAACGCGCCGCATCTGGAGCGCAAGGCGGTGTCGAGCAACGCGGAGGCGGCGCGCATGGCGGTCGAGGATCCGACCGTCGCGGCCATCGCCGGCGACCGCGCCGCGACGCACTACGGTCTCGGCGTGGTGTTCTCGATGATTCAGGACGATCCGCACAATCGCACGCGCTTCGCGATCATCGGCAAGCAGCCGACCGATTCGAGCGGTCACGATCAGACCTCGCTCATCGTCACGGTGAAGAACGAATCCGGCGCGGTGTTCAAGCTGCTGGAGCCGCTCGCGAAGCACGGCGTCTCGATGACGCGCTTCGAATCGCGTCCGGCCCGCTCGGGCACGTGGGAGTATTACTTCTATATCGACATCGAAGGCCATCGCGACGATCCGGCTGTGACCGCCGCGCTGGAGGAGCTGGGGCGCAAGGCCGCGTTCCTGAAGATCCTCGGCTCGTATCCTCGGGCTCGCTGATTCTGCTCGTTGCCGCCGCGTGCGATCGCGGCGGTCCGGTTTCCCTGCGTCGGACGACGCGTTTTTATCGATGTCCCGTGGCTGCGTTCTCTTTCAACAAACTGGTTATTTTCGGCGTCGGCCTGATCGGCGGATCGCTCGCGCGCGCGTTGCGTGAGCGCGCGGGGCTCGCGGGGCGTGTCGTCGGCGTGGGGCGCTCGGCTGCGTCGGTCGGACGCGCGATCGAGCTCGGCGTGATCGACGAAGCCGCCGCCCTCGACGACGACACCGCGCTGTCGAACGCGCTGCAAGACGCCGATATCGTGCTGCTCGCGGCGCCCGTCGCGCAGACCGAACCGCTGCTCGCGCGTCTCGCGCCGTTTCTCGATGCGCGGACCATCGTCACCGACGCCGGCAGCACGAAAACGGATGTCGTCGCCGCGGCGAAGCGGGCGCTGGGCGCGCGCGTCGCGCAGTTCGTGCCGGGGCATCCGATCGCCGGGCGCGAATCGAGCGGTGTGGATGCGGCGCTGCCGGAGCTTTACGTCGACCGCAACGTGGTGCTGTGCCCGCTGCCGGAAAACGCGGCGGACGACGTGGAACGCGTCGCGTCGATGTGGCGCGCGACGGGCGCCTGCGTGCGTGAGATGAGTGAGGCGCAGCACGATCGCGTGTTCGCGTCGGTGAGTCATTTGCCGCACGTGCTCTCGTTCGCACTCGTCGATCAGATTCTCGATACGCCCGACGCCGAACTGAAGTTCTCCTTCGCGGCGGGCGGTTTCCGCGATTTCACGCGCATCGCGGCTTCGAGCCCGGAAATGTGGCGCGATATCTGCCTCGCGAACCGCGCCGCGCTGCTCGCCGAACTCGACGATTACACCGCCGTGCTCGCGCGCTTTCGCGCGGCGATCGACGCATCGGATGGCGCGGCGCTCGAAGCCGCGTTCGCGCGTTCGCGCATCGCCCGGAAAGAATGGCAGGAACGCGGCGGCATCAAGCCTTCCAACGACGTCGCCGCGAAATAAGGACACACTATGGAACATCTCGATCTCGGACCTTTCTCCCGCGCGTCCGGCACGGTGCGCTTGCCCGGCTCGAAGAGCATTTCGAACCGCGTGCTCCTGCTCGCGGCCTTGTCGAGCGGCGAGACGTCGATCACCAATCTGCTCGATTCCGACGACACCCGCGTGATGATCGCCGCGCTCAAGGATCTCGGCGTCGATGTCCGCGAGGACGGCGAGCGCGTGATCATCGGCGGGACGGGCGGCGCGTTTCCGTCGAAATCGGCGGAGCTGTTTCTCGGCAACGCGGGCACGGCGGTGCGTCCGCTCACCGCGGCGCTCGCGGTCAACGGCGGCGAATATCGCGTGCACGGCGTGCCGCGCATGCACGAGCGGCCGATCGGCGATCTCGTCGACGGGCTGCGTCAGATCGGCGCGAAGATCGATTACGAGCTTAACGAAGGCTTCCCGCCGCTGAAGATCCACGCGGCGAAGATCGCGATCGACAAGCCCATCCGCGTGCGCGGCGACGTGTCGAGCCAGTTCCTCACCGCGCTGCTGATGAGCCTGCCCGTGGTCGAAGGCCGAAACGGTCCCGTTACGATCGAGATCGAAGGCGAACTCATCTCGAAGCCGTACATCGAAATCACGATCCGCCTGATGGAGCGCTTCGGCGTGACCGTCGAGCGCGACGGCTGGGCGAGTTTCACGGTTCCGGCCGGCGTGAGCTACAAGTCGCCGGGCGCGATCATGGTCGAAGGCGATGCGTCGTCGGCATCGTATTTCCTGGCGGCGGGCGCGATCGGCCACGGGCCGGTGCGCGTGGAAGGCGTCGGGCGCGCGAGCATTCAGGGCGACGTCGGTTTCGCGGATGCGCTGAATCGCATGGGCGCGAACGTCATGATGGGCGACGACTGGATCGAAGTGCGCGGCGTCGAGTCCGACGACGGCCGGCTCGCGCCCATCGACATGGATTTCAACCTGATTCCCGATGCCGCGATGACCATTGCCGTCGCCGCGCTCTTCGCGAGCGGCACGACGACGCTGCGCAATATCGCGAGCTGGCGCGTGAAGGAAACCGACCGCATCGCCGCGATGGCGGCCGAACTGCGCAAGGTCGGCGCGACGGTGGAAGAGGGCGCGGACTATCTCGTCGTCACGCCGCCCGCGGCGCTGAACGCCGGCGCCGCCATCGACACCTACGACGATCACCGCATGGCGATGTGCTTCTCGCTCGTGAGTCTCGGCGGCGTGCCGGTGCGCATCAACGATCCGAAGTGCGTCAACAAGACGTTCCCGGACTATTTCGACCGTTTTTCGACGCTCGTGAAAGCGTAACCGGAGCGCAGTACCGTGAAACGCGATGAATTCGACTTCCATGACCGTAATAACGGGCCAGACCGGCCAGATTCGATGAAACCGACCCGTCCATTCGACCCTACTCCAGTGATCACCATCGACGGGCCGACGGCGTCGGGCAAGGGCACCGTCGCGGCGATCGTCGCGGCGACGCTCGGCTTTCACCTGCTCGACAGTGGCGCGCTCTACCGGCTGGCGGCGCTCGCGAGCATCCGCTACGAGATCGAAAAGGACGACGCGCCCGGCCTTGCAAAACTGGTCGAAGCGCTCCATATCACGTTCCGCGAGGGGTGTGCGCAGCTCGACGGCGCGGACGTTTCCGGTGAAATCCGGCAGGAAGAAGTGGGCAACCGCGCCTCCGCGATCGCCGTTCATCCTGAAGTGCGTCAGGCGCTCGTCGCGCGCCAGCGGGCGTTTCGCAAACGCCCGGGGCTCGTCGCCGACGGCCGCGACATGGGCACCGTCATCTTCCCCGACGCCACGCTGAAGGTGTTTTTGACCGCGAGCGTCGAGGCGCGCGCGGCGAGACGGTATAAGCAATTGATGCAAAAAGGTTTTTCTGCTAGTATGGATGACTTGCTGCGCGATTTGCGTGCGCGCGACGACCGGGACATGAACCGGAGCGCCGCGCCGCTCAAGCCCGCGGCGGATGCGAAGACGCTGGACACCTCCGGTTTGTCGATCGATCAAGCGGTCGAACAGATCATCGGCTGGTACAGCGAAGTTCGCGTATAACGAAGCAAAGTAGAAGCGAAGTAGAAGTAAGGTGCTCCGTCGTAAGCGGAGCGTGTGTTAAACCCTTTAACCCCGTATGGCGTTGCGCTTCACAGGTTCATCCCGAACCACCGCGCAAAGGTCATGCAAATATCGATTTTTATGTCCGACCTGCAAACCTCCACCCCGAATACCGAATCCTTTGCGGCTCTGTTCGAAGAGTCGCTGACCAAGCAGGACATGCGCGCCGGCGAAGTGATCTCCGCCGAAGTCGTGCGTGTCGACCACAACTTCGTGGTCGTCAACGCTGGTCTCAAGTCCGAAGCCTATATTCCGCTCGAAGAATTCCTGAACGACGCGGGTGAAGTGGAAGTGCAGGCGGGCGACTTCGTTTCCGTCGCGATCGACGCGCTGGAAAACGGCTATGGCGACACCATTCTGTCGCGCGACAAGGCGAAGCGTCTGGCTTCGTGGCTGTCGCTGGAAAAGGCGCTGGACAACAACGAACTCGTGACCGGCACGATCACCGGCAAGGTCAAGGGCGGCATGACCGTGATGGTCAACGGCATCCGCGCGTTCCTGCCGGGTTCGCTCGTCGACACGCGTCCGGTCAAGGACACGACGCCGTACGAAGGCAAGACGCTCGAATTCCGCGTCATCAAGCTCGATCGCAAGCGTAACAACGTGGTGCTGTCGCGCCGCGCGGTCATCGAAGCGACGCAGGGCGAAGAGCGCGCGAAGCTGCTCGAAACGCTGAAGGAAGGCGCGATCGTCGAAGGCGTGGTCAAGAACATCACCGACTACGGCGCGTTCGTGGACCTCGGCGGCATCGACGGCCTGCTGCACATCACCGACATCGCATGGCGCCGTGTGCGTCACCCGTCGGAAGTCCTGTCGGTTGGCCAGGAAGTCACCGCCAAGATCCTCAAGTTCGACCAAGAGAAGAACCGCGTCTCGCTCGGCATCAAGCAGCTCGGCGACGATCCGTGGGAAGGCATTTCCCGCCGCTACCCGTCGGGCACGCGCCTGTTCGGCAAGGTCACCAACATCACCGACTACGGCGCATTCGTCGAAGTGGAATCGGGCATCGAAGGCCTGGTCCACGTGTCGGAAATGGACTGGACCAACAAGAACGTTGCGCCGTCGAAGGTTGTCCAGCTGGGCGACGAAGTCGAAGTCATGGTTCTCGAAATCGACGAAGACCGCCGCCGTATCTCCCTCGGCATGAAGCAGTGCAAGCCGAATCCGTGGGATGACTTCAGCCGCAACTTCAAGAAGGGCGACAAGATCAGCGGCGCCATCAAGTCGATCACCGACTTCGGCGTGTTCATCGGTCTGCCTGGCGGCATCGACGGTCTGGTTCACCTGTCGGACCTGTCGTGGTCGGAAGCTGGCGAAGAAGCTGTCCGCAAGTACAAGAAGGGCGACGAAGTCGAAGCCGTGGTTCTGGGCATCGACGTCGAGAAGGAACGCATTTCGCTCGGCATCAAGCAGCTCGAAGGCGATCCGTTCAGCAACTTCGTGGCGATCAACGACAAGGGCGCAATCGTCGATGGCGTCGTGAAGTCGGTCGATCCGAAGGGTGCTGTCGTCACGCTGAACGCGGACGTCGAAGGCTACCTGCGTGCTTCGGAAATCGCACAAGACCGCGTGGAAGATGCGCGCAACGTGCTGAAGGAAGGCGACAAGGTCAACGCGATGATCATCAACATCGATCGTAAGTCGCGTGGCATCAACCTGTCGATCAAGGCGAAGGATTCGGCCGAACAGCAGGAAGCCATGCGCAACCTGCAGGGCGACTCGAACGCCGCCGCGACCGGCACGACCAACCTCGGCGCGCTGCTCAAGGCCAAGCTCGACGGCCAGAACAGCTAAGCCCTTAACGGCACAGCTGCAGTATGACCAAATCGGAATTGGTCGCCCAGTTGGCGTCGCGATTTCCGCAACTTGTCCTCAAGGATGCGGATTTCGCGGTGAAGACGATGCTCGATGCGATGTCGGAGGCCCTGGCCAACGGTCACCGCATCGAGATTCGCGGCTTCGGCAGCTTCGGGCTCAATCGTCGTCCGTCACGTGTCGGGCGCAATCCCAAGTCGGGTGAGAAGGTGTTGGTGCCGGAGAAATTCGTGCCGCACTTCAAGCCAGGCAAGGAGTTGCGCGAACGCGTCGATGGTCGCGCGGGCGAGCCGCTGAAGATGTCGAATGACGACGATGCCGACGATCTCTGATCGGCGCGCATCCCACTGATGATCCTTTGGATTGGTCAGTTCGCGGCGTCCGGCCACGAGGCAATCGACCAGGAAAGCACCCTTCGGGGTGCTTTTTTTATGCGCGGCGTTTCCGGCGCGACGGGTGCGTTGCTTGCTAAAAGCTCGTGCGCGGAACCGGCGACTGCCTGCGTTCATGAGCATCAATTACAATACCGGTCACTTTGACCTGGGTGTTCAACCGCGCAGGCCCGACCGGAGAGGGAAGGCCGTCTGGTGCAACCGCTCTTGCGAGACCCTACATGAAATTCATCGTCTGGCTGATCCGCATTCTGGTTTTCGTGCTGCTTTTGGTGCTGGCGCTTGCCAATACCCAGACCGCGACGCTGAACTTCCTCGCGGGCTACGCGTGGCAAGCGCCGCTGATTCTGATCGGCCTCGCGTTTTTCGTCGTGGGATTGCTGGCGGGGCTCGTCTCCGCGGTGCCGGCGATGCTGCGCCTGCGCATGGAGAACGGGCGGCTGAGGCGCGAACTGCGCGTCGCGCGGGAAACGCCGGTGGTGAAGGAAGAGCTGCCGATGCCGCCGCTCATCTGACGTGGCGCGCAAGCAGACACCCAACATTCAACGACTAAACGCATGGATCTAGACTTCTGGTGGCTGCTCGTCATCCCCGTCGCCTTCGCGCTGGGGTGGATGGCATCCCGCTATGACCTGAAAACGCTGCTGTCCGAGAATGCGAACCTGCCGCGCTCGTACTTTCGCGGCCTCAATTTTCTGCTGAACGAACAACACGACAAGGCGATCGATGCGTTCATCGAGGTCGCCAAGCTCGATCCCGAAACCATCGAACTGCACTTCGCGCTCGGCAACCTGTTCCGCCGCCGCGGCGAGACGGACCGCGCCATTCGCGTGCATCAGAATCTGCTGAGCCGAGCCGACTTGCCGGTCGCCGAACGTGACCACGCGCTTTACGAGCTCGGGCAGGACTTCCTGAAGGCGGGCCTGCTCGATCGCGCGGAGGAAACCTTCAAGTCGCTGAACGCGGGCGAGTATTCGCTCGGCGCGCAGCGCGCGCTGCTCACCATCTACGAAATCGAGAAGGACTGGCCGAAGTCGATTACGACCGCCGAGCAGATCGAAAAGATGGGTGCGCCATCGCTGCATATGGAAATCGCGCATTTTCATTGCGAACTCGCCCAGGAAGCCTTGCAGCGCAAGAATCCGGATGGCGCGCGCGCCGAGCTGAAGCTCGCGCTGGCGTCGAACCCGGACAACGTGCGCGCGACGATCCTCGCGGGCGATGTCGAAGCCGCCGCGGGCAACGTCGGTGCGGCGATCGCGCACTGGAAGCGCGTCGAGGAGCAGAACGAGGCGTATCTGCCGCTCGTTGCCGAAAAGCTGATGAAGGGGTACGCCGCGCTCGGGCGCAAGGACGAGGGCGTCGATCTGCTGATCGATTACGCGACCCGCTATCCGTCGAACGATTTGCTCGATGTCGCGTACAAGCACGTGCAGGAGTTGCGCGGTCTGGAAGCGGCGCACGAACTCGCGCGCAAGCAGATGCAGAGCGCGCCGAATCTCGCGGGCATGACGCGCCTGCTCGAAGCGCAGGAAGCGACGGCCGAAGAGCCGCGCCGCGGCGAACTCGAACTGATGCGTAATCTGGTGAAACAGCGCACCAAGAATCTGCCTCGCTACACGTGTCAAACTTGCGGATTCCGCGCGCGGCTATTCTATTGGCAATGTCCCGGCTGCAGCGGCTGGGAGACGTACGCGCCGCGTCGCGTCGAGCCGATCACGAGCTCGGTCTGAGCCCGCGCGCGGCAAGCATGCAATCGGGCGGCGCGTGAATGCGCCGCATCCGCCACCGCCATTTCAGGAACCACCGGAAAGCGTATGAAAGTAACCATCGTCGGCACCGGTTACGTCGGTCTTGTGACCGGCGCGTGTCTCGCCGAAATCGGCAATGACGTGTTTTGCGTGGACGTCGATCCGCGCAAGATCGAAATTCTCAACAATGGCGGCGTGCCGATCCACGAACCCGGCCTCCAGGAAATGCTGAGGCGCACGCGGGCGGCGGGCCGCATCCAATTTTCAACCGACGTGAAAGCGAGCGTCGAGCACGGCGACATCCAGTTCATCGCGGTGGGTACGCCGCCCGACGAAGACGGCTCCGCGGATCTGCAATACGTACTTGCGGCGGCGCGCAACATCGGCAAGTATTCGAACGGGTTCAAGGTGATCGTCGACAAGTCGACGGTGCCGGTTGGCACGGCGCTGCAGGTGAAGCGCGTCGTCGAGGAGGAGTTGAAGGCGCGCGGGCTCGAGGGCTCGGAGAAGCACGGCTTTTCGGTCGTGTCGAATCCGGAGTTCCTGAAAGAAGGCGCGGCCGTCGACGACTTCATGCGCCCGGACCGCATCGTGATTGGCATCGACGACGACCGCGCGGGCGATCTCGCGCGCGAGAAGATGAAGCGTCTCTACGTGCCGTTCAACCGCAATCACGAGCGTACGCTGTACATGGACGTGCGCTCGGCGGAGTTCACGAAGTACGCCGCCAACGCGATGCTCGCCACGCGCATCTCGTTCATGAACGACCTGTCGAACCTCGCGGATACCGTCGGCGCCGATATCGAATCGGTGCGGCGCGGCATCGGCTCCGATCCGCGTATCGGCTATCACTTCCTGTACGCGGGTTGCGGCTACGGCGGCTCGTGCTTCCCGAAGGACGTGCAGGCGCTCGCGCAGACGGCGCGCGAGAACGGCAAGACGCTGCGCATTCTCGAAGCGGTCGAAGCGGTCAATAGCGATCAGAAGGAAGTGCTCGTCAACAAGATCGTGAAGCGCATGGGCGAGGATCTGCGCGGGCGCACGTTCGCCGTGTGGGGCCTCGCGTTCAAGCCCAATACCGACGACATGCGCGAGGCGTCGAGCCGGCGCATCATCGAGGCGCTGCTGCAGCGCGGCGCCACGGTGCGCGGCTACGATCCCGTCGCGCGCGAGGAGGCCGAGCGCGTGTTCGCGCTCGATCTCGCGGATCGCCCCGAGGACATGAAACGCCTGCAGTTCGTGAAGACGCAGCAGGACGCGCTGACGGGGGCGGATGCGCTCGTCATCGTGACCGAATGGAAGGAATTCAAGAGCCCCGATTTCGGGCACTTGAAGAGCGCGCTGAAGACGCCGGTGATCTTCGATGGCCGCAATCTGTATGAACCGGAATCGATGACCGAGATGGGCATCGACTACTATGCAATAGGACGTCCCCATGTCGAACTCGACCGCAACGGCTCTCGTGTCTAACGCCGATATTCCCGTCGTGCCGCTCGCGCGCATTTCGGCGGCGCGCGTGCTGGTGGTGGGCGACGTCATGCTCGACCGCTACTGGTTCGGCGATGTCAACCGCATCTCGCCCGAAGCGCCGGTTCCGGTGGTGCACGTGCAGAGGAAGGAAGATCGTCTGGGGGGCGCGGCCAACGTCGCGCGCAATGCGGCGGCGCTCGGCGCGCAGGCGGGGCTTTTGTGCGTGGTCGGCCACGACGAGCCCGGTGAGCGCGTCGTCGAGCTGCTCACCGAAAGCAAGGTCGCGGCGCATCTGGAGCGCGATCCCGAGCTGCTCACGACGATCAAGCTGCGCGTTTTGTCGCGCCAGCAGCAACTGCTGCGCGTCGATTTCGAGAACACGCCGAATCACGAAGTGCTGCGCGCTTGCCTCGCACGCTTCGCGGAGATCCTGCCGCAACACGACGTGATCCTCATGTCCGATTACGCGAAGGGCGGCCTCACGCACGTCACGCAGATGATCGCCGACGCGAAGCGCGCCGGAAAGCCCGTGCTCGTCGATCCGAAGGGCGATGACTGGGACCGCTATCGTGGCGCCACGCTCATCACGCCGAACCGCGCCGAACTGCGCGAAGTGATCGGGCAATGGAAGTCCGAGGAAGACCTGCACGAGCGCGTGACGAAGCTGCGCGAGAAACTCGATCTCTCCGCGCTGCTGCTCACGCGCTCGGAAGAGGGCATGACGCTCTTCACGGAGAACCAGGTGTTGCACACATCGGCCGAGGCACGCGAAGTGTATGATGTCTCGGGCGCAGGCGACACCGTCATCGCAACGGTCGCGACCATGCTGGGCGCGGGCGTGCCGCTCGTCGACTCGATCGTCTATGCGAACCGCGCGGCGGGCATCGTCGTGGGCAAGCTCGGGACGGCGACCGTCGACTACAACGAACTCTTCGCCTGACCTTATCCGACATATCGCCATGACCATCATCGTTACCGGCGCTGCCGGATTCATCGGCAGCAATATCGTCAAGGCGCTCAACGAGCGTGGCGAGAACCGCGTGATCGCGGTCGACAACCTCACGCGCGCCGACAAGTTCAAGAATCTCGTCGATTGCGAGATCGACGATTACCTCGATAAAACCGAGTTCGTCGAGCGCTTCAAGCGCGGCGATTTCGGCCGCGTGCGCGCGGTCTTTCATGAAGGCGCCTGTTCGGACACGATGGAAACCGACGGCCGCTACATGATGGACAACAATTTCCGCTACAGCCGCGACGTGATGGATACGTGCCTCGCGCAAGGCGCGCAGTTCCTGTATGCGTCATCGGCGGCCACGTATGGCGGGTCGAGCCGTTTCGTCGAGGAGCGCGAAGTCGAGAAGCCGCTCAACGTCTACGGTTATTCGAAGTTCCTCTTCGACCAGATCGTGCGGCAAGTGCTGCCGAAGGCGAAAAGCCAGATCGTCGGCTTTCGCTACTTCAACGTGTACGGACCGCGCGAGACGCACAAGGGCCGCATGGCGTCGGTCGCGTTCCACAACTTCAACCAGTTCCGCTCGGAAGGCAAGGTCAAGCTCTTCGGCGAATACAACGGCTATGCCGCCGGCGAGCAGACGCGCGATTTCATCTCGGTCGAAGATGTCGTGAAGGTGAACCTGTTCTTCTTCGATCATCCGGAGAAGTCGGGCATCTTCAATCTCGGCACGGGGCGCGCGCAGCCGTTCAACGATATCGCGTCGACGGTGGTGAACTCCTTGCGCGCGCTGGACGGCGAGGCTTCGCTGTCGCTCGCGGAGCTCGTGCAGCGCGGGCTGATCGAGTACGTTCCTTTCCCCGATGCACTGCGCGGCAAGTACCAATGCTTCACGCAGGCGGACCAGTCGAAGCTGCGCGCGGCGGGTTACGACGCGCCGTTTCTGACGGTTCAGGAAGGCGTCGATCGCTACGTGCGTTGGCTATTCGGCCAGCTATAAACGCGTTTCGAGTCTCTCTACACTGGGTCTCGCGGTCGGCACTGTCGCCGGCCGGTTCTTCACGGAGACTCAGTCATGTTCAAGCAGGCACTCTCGTCGATCGCCGCGTTCGCGCTCATCTTTTCCATCGGTAGCGCGTTCGCGGCCGTCGACGTCAATACCGCCAGTTCCGATGCGCTGCGAGGCATCAAAGGCATTGGCCCGGCGAAGGCGAAAGCCATTCTCGACGAACGTCAGGCACACGGCCCCTTCAAGGACGCCAACGATCTCAGCACGCGCGTGAAGGGCATGGGCGGCAAGACTGTCCAACGTCTCGAAGCGGAGGGGCTGACGGTCGGCGCCGCGCCGAAGACGGCGGCGGCCGCCACGTCCGGTAACGCCGCACCGCCTGGCGCTGCGAACTCGGCTGTCGCGACGCCGGTTTCGGCGTCCACCTCGGCCAAGCCTGTCGTCGTGAAGAAATAAGCGATGACTCAGGGGCGCGCCACGGCGCACGGCGCGCCATCGATCTCCTTCAGCCTTCGGATGTTTAGGCTCCCCGCGGCTTGCCTCCCCGCGGGGCTTTTTGCGTGCGCGGGCGGCGCGCACGCGAGGCATCGGATCTGTCATTTGACTTTCGGCCGCGCGCGGCAAACCATCCGCGTATCAGGGGTGCGACGGCATCGACGGGACCGCTGGGCTACAATCGACGCATCCCTACATCGAAATCCCGCCGCGGACGCGTTCTGCGGCGAGAATGGAATCCGCTCCGCATATGGCTTACATGACTATCGAAGACACGGTCGGCAACACGCCGCTCGTGCAACTCGTCCGCGTCGTGGACGACGAAATCCGCAGCCGCAACAACGTCGTGCTGGGCAAGCTGGAAGGCAATAATCCGGCGGGCTCGGTGAAGGACCGCCCGGCCCTGTCGATGATCAGGAAAGCTGAGGAGCGCGGCCGCATCAAGCCGGGCGACACGCTGATCGAAGCGACGAGCGGCAATACCGGCATCGCGCTCGCGATGGCCGCCGCGATGCGCGGCTACAAGATGGTGCTGCTCATGCCGGAAGACCTGTCGATCGAGCGGCGTCAAAGCATGGCCGCCTATGGCGCGGAGATCGTGCTCACGCCGGTGACGGGCGGCATGGAATACGCGCGCGATCTGGCCGATCAGATGCAGCGCGACGGCAAGGGCATCATCCTCGACCAGTTCGCGAACCTGGACAATCCGCTCGCGCATTACGAAGGCACCGGCCCCGAGCTGTGGAAGCAGACGGAAGGCCGCATCACGCACTTCGTGTCGTCGATGGGCACGACCGGCACGATCATGGGCGTGTCGAAGTATCTGAAAGAACAGGATCAGAAGATCGAGATCATCGGCGCGCAGCCGGAAGAAGGCTCGCGCATTCCGGGCATCCGCAAGTGGCCGGAAGCCTATCTGCCGAAGATCTTCGACCGCAGCCGCGTGGATCGCGTGGAGAACGTGAGTCAGGCGGCGTCCGAAGCAATGGCGCGGCGCCTCGCGTCAGTCGAAGGCATTTTCGCGGGCATCTCGTCGGGCGGTGCGTGCGAAGTCGCGCTGCGCATCGCACGGCAGGTCGAGAACGCGACGATCGTTTTCATCGTCTGCGATCGCGGGGACCGCTATCTGTCGACGGGTGTATTCCCGGCCTGATAGCGCGATTTTCGCTCGCTCAATGAGAAAACCCCGGCAGGCCGGGGTTTTTGCTTTCAGCGCTGGCGTCGCGTCACTGCGAATTCGCGCCGGTGTCGCCCGCCATCATGCGCGCCTTCACGGCCTCGCCGAGTTGATACACCGCGAGCGCGTAGAAGAAGCTGCGGTTATAGCGCGTGAGCACGTAGAAGTTCTTCAGCCCGAGCGTGTATTCGGTCGCGCGGCCCGGCGTCGGCAGATCGACGACGGTGAGCGGGGTCGGCGCTTCGGCCGCGATGTCGAGGCGCGGCTCGTCGAGCAGCATGCCGGCCTTCGTCAACTGCCCGAGCGACCATTTCGGCTCCGGAGAGCCATCGGCCGCCGCCTGCGCGATGCCCTGGCTGCCGACATCGCCGGCGATGCGCCACACGACCGGCCGGCCCGGCTGCCAGCCGTTCTGCTTCAGATAGTTCGCCACACTGCCGATGGCATCCGCCTGGCTCGTGCGCAGATCGATGCGGCTGTTGCCGTCGAAATCGACCGCGTATTGCACGATGCTGCTCGGCAGGAACTGCGGAATGCCGATCGCGCCGGTGTACGAACCGAGCACGCTCGTCGGGTCGATCTGCGAGTCGCGGGTCCAGACGAGCAGGTCTTCCAGATTCTTGCGGAAGGTCGCCATGCGTTCGGCGCGGTTCGGCGTGTTCGGGTAATCGAAGGTGAGCGTGGTCAATGCGTCGAGCGCGCGGAAGTTGCCCATGTACTTCCCGTAGATCGTCTCGACGCCGATGATCCCGACGATGACCTCCGGCGGCACGCCGAACTGCGCGGCCGCGCGCTGAAGCGTTGCCTGGTTCGCGCGCCAGAACTTCACGCCCGCATTGATGCGCACAGGCTCGATGAAGCGCGACTGATACGCGCGCCAGTTCTTGGCCTGTGGCGTGGGCGAGGGCAGAACGAGCTTGGCCGCCGTCGCCGAATAGCTCACGCGGCTGAACAGGTCGTGCAGCGCGGAGGAATCGAAGTCGTAGCGCGCGACCATGTCGTTGATGAACGCATCGACATTCGGGTTGTTCGCGTAGCGCTGCGGCACGATCTCTTCTTCGAACACCTGCCCCTGCGGCGTCGCATTTTGCGGCTGCTGCGACTGCGCAAAGGCACTGTTGAATGAGAGAAAGCCGAACGCGCAGACGAGGGAAACAAGGAGTGCGCGCTTTGCCGGCTTGAATGGGGCCGTGAAGTCGAACGGAGCAAACGGGAAAGTCATAGTGTGCGTGGTTGGGGCGGTTTGGGTGACGCCGGAGCGCGGGCGGTGACATGCCTGTGAATTGAATCGAACCGCAACGATCCGCAACGATTCTCAACGAAACGCAACAGCCTGCAGCGTGCCTCGCGCAAGTGCTCGGCCGGCAAGGCGTCGGGGCAGTATAACCGACGCTTCGCGCACGTATCGCCCGTGTGACAGGGGGAAGGCGGACGTGCCGAACGGTGTGGTAACTTAACGTCAAATGCGCGGCGCGTGGTCGCGTATGACGAAAAAACACGAGACGAGAGCCGACAAAAGCGGCATTGCGAGACATCATGGCCACGGGCTTCTACTCCCACCCCGACTGCCTTCAGCACGACAACGGCCAGTGGCATCCCGAATGCCCGGCGCGTTTGCAGGCGATCGAAGATCAACTGATCGCGAGCCGGATCGATGCGCTCATCGAGCGCGAGGAAGCGCCGCTCGCCGAGGAAACCGAACTCGCGCGCGTTCACACGCAGGCGCACATCGACTACATCAAGAGCCGCACGCCTGAATCGGGGAGAAGCGAGCTCGACCCGGATACGTCGATGTGCCCGGAATCCTATCGCGCGGCTCTGCGCGCGGCGGGCGCGGCGATCGCGGCCACCGATGCGGTGATCGAAGGGCGCTACGACAACGCGTTCTGCAGCGTGCGCCCGCCGGGCCATCACGCCGAGCCCGCGCGCGCCATGGGTTTCTGCCTGTTCAACAACGTCGCGATCGCCGCGCGTCATGCGCTCGAGGTGCATGGCTTGCAGCGCGTCGCGATCGTCGATTTCGACGTGCATCACGGCAACGGCACCGAGGCCGCGTTTTCCGGCGACTCGCGTGTGCTGATGTGCAGCTTCTTCCAGCATCCGTTCTATCCGTTCAGCGGCGCCGACAATCACGCGTCGAACATGGTCAACGTGCCACTGCCCGCGCGCACGAAAGGCATGCAGGTGCGCGAGGTCGTCGACATGATGTGGCTGCCGCGGCTCGAGGAATTCAAGCCGCAGATGATCTTCGTCTCCGCCGGCTTCGATGCGCATCGCGAAGACGACATGGCCAACATGGGCCTCGTCGAGGACGATTACGCGTGGATCACCGAGCAGATCCGCGCGGTGGCCAAACGTCATGCGCAGGGGCGCATCGTGAGTTGCCTGGAAGGCGGATATAACCTGTCGGCGCTGGGACGCAGCGTTGTCGCGCATCTGCGGGTGCTCGCGGAGATCTGAGCGCCGCCGGCCGGCGCGGGCGGCGCGCTACGCGTGCGGTAAACTGAATGCTTCGCCAGCCTAGGGCTCGGAGGACGCTCCGATCGGCCATCCGGCCGATCGGAGCGCCGCGACGCCGCACGTCATTCAAATCATGAACACGCCTTCCGCGGATCCGGTCGATTCCGGTTTGATTCCATCCTCACGTCCGCGTTGCCTCGTCATCTATCACTTTTTCGAGAAAGACGAGACGTATGTAAAAAACCTCGCGCACTTTCTACTGTTCGGTTACGACGAGGAGAGCGATTTCCTGATCGTGATAGCAGGCGCGCACAGTATCGCCCTGCCGCAGCGGCACAACGTCCGCTATCTTTTCAGCGAAAACAGGAACAACGACTACGGTGGCTATTGCGACGCCATTCAGGCGCTCGGCGATCAGGTTCTGAGTTACGACTACGTTTTCTTCGTGAATTCGTCGGTACGCGGACCTTTCGTGCCGCCCCTGTGCAAAGCGCGCTGGCAGGAGATCTACCTGGATCGTTTCGACGAGGAAATCGCGCTGATCGGACCGACGATCAATATATTGTCGGCCAGGTCTCATCATTCCAGCCGCTACAGGGCGAAGTTCGGTGGAAGCGAGCCGTTTTCGCACGTGCAGACCACGGCGTACGCGATGCCGCGTCGCGTGCTGGCTTATCTGCGCGAAAGGAATTTTTATTCGGTCACGGCCCCGATGGGCAAAGGTGACGTGATCGAGAACTACGAGATCAGATTGTCGCAACTGTTGTTGGACAATGGCTGGAATATCAGCGCCCTGCTGCCGGAATACGCCGCGCTCGACTACCGGAAGGAACACGCGAATATCAATCCGGTGGCGTTGAGCGGCGATGCCAATCTTCCGTCGTGCTACTTCGGCAGATCGGCGCATCCGTTCGAAGTCCTGTTTGTCAAAGCCAATCTCGACATTTTCAAAGAGGACTACCTGGATCGGCTGGCTTACAGCTCGCTATGCGCACGGCGGCCTTCGTTCGAGTGGCGCGACGGGGCGATCGTCGATCAATATCGCGCGCTGCTCGAGTCGCTCGCGAGCCGAACCGACATCGTGCCCATCTCCCTTCAATCGATGAACGTGCAAGACATCATGGCCTTGACGGAAGCGATGATCACCCAATTTCCAGTGGCACGAGCGCATCTGCGCATGCTGCTCGACCGCAGCGACGGGCAATGAGCGGCGCGTAGCGTGCCTCCAAATTGCCCCGAGTAATAAAAACATCGGAATTCATTATTAAAGGGAATGAACCCGCTCCGGTAAAATTGCGGCGACCGGCGCCTGGAACGGGTGCCGGCGTCAACGCGAGCGGCGGCGGGCGGCGCGGGTGCGACTCATCCCGTGAAGCCTCCCGCCGCTTGCATTTTGATGCTCGTCTTATGAGCAACTCATGATCGAAATACGCAATCTCTCACAACGCTTCGCGGGACCCCGAGGCTGGGTCGAAGCGCTGCACAACGTCAATCTGACGATTCCCGCCGGCGAAGTGTTCGGCATCATCGGGCGCAGCGGTGCGGGCAAAAGCACGCTGGTGCGCACCATCAATCTGCTGACGCGGCCGAGCGAAGGCAACGTGATCGTCGACGGACGCGATCTCACGACGCTCGGCGCGGATGATCTGCGCGCCGCGCGCCGCGACATCGGCATGATCTTTCAGCACTTCAATCTGCTGAGCTCGCGCACCGTGTTCGACAACGTCGCGCTGCCGCTCGAGCTCGCGGGCAAGAAGCGCGCGGAGATCGAAGCGGCCGTGCTGCCGCTGCTCGATCTCGTCGGCCTCACGACACACAAGGACAAGTATCCAGCGCAGATCAGCGGCGGGCAGAAGCAGCGCGTGGGCATTGCGCGGGCGCTCGCGAGCAATCCGAAAGTGCTGCTTTCCGATGAAGCCACGTCCGCGCTCGATCCGGAAACCACGCGCGCGATTCTCGATCTGCTGCGCAGGATCAATCGCGGGCTCGGTCTCACGATCGTGCTCATCACGCACCAGATGGAAGTGATCAAGCAGGTCTGCGATCGCGTCGCGGTGCTCGACGCGGGGCGCGTGGTGGAAGAGGGCAATGTCGTCGATGTCTTCATGCAGCCGCATCACGACGTCACGCGCGCGCTGCTCGGCGATGTGATCGCGCACGAGTTGCCGCCCGCGTTGAAGGCGCGCGTCACCGAGCGCCTGAAGACCGGCAGCGGCCATTTGCTGCGGCTCGCGTTCTCGGGCTCGGGCGTCGATCAGCCGATTCTCTCGGAGACGATCCGCCGTTACGAGCTCGACTTCAACATCCTGCACGGCCAGATCGACGAGATCCAGGGGCAGGCGTTCGGTTCGCTCGCGGTGCTGGCGGGCGGTCAACCGGTGAAGATCGCCGAGGCGATCGGGTATCTGCGTGCTCAAGGTGTCGTTGTGGAGGAGTTGTCCCATGTTGAGTGAAATGTTCGACATGTTCGTGCAGTCGTTCTGGGAAACGCTGATCATGGTCGGCATCTCGGGGCTCGTCGGGGCGGCAGTCGGCTTGCCGCTCGGCGTGCTGCTCTATCTCACCGATCGCGATGGCGTGCTGCGCAACGTCGGCGTGAATCGCGTGCTCGGCGGCATCGTCAATGCGGTGCGCTCGACGCCGTTCATCATCCTGCTCGTCGCGGTGATTCCGTTCACGCGTCTCGTCGTCGGGTCGTCGATCGGAACGGCCGCCGCGGTCGTGCCGCTGACCATCGCCGCCGCGCCGTTCATCGCGCGGCTCGTCGAAACCGCGCTGCGCGAAGTGGATCGCGGTCTGATCGAAGCCGCGCAGGCGATGGGCGCGACCACGAGCCAGATCGTCTTCAAGGTGCTGTTGCCGGAATCGCTGCCCGGTGTCGTCGCGGGTTTGACGATCACGTTCGTGTCGCTCGTCGGCTATTCCGCGATGGCGGGCGCGATCGGCGGCGGCGGGCTCGGCGATCTCGGCATCCGCTATGGTTATCAACGCTTCCTGCCGGAAGTGATGATCACGGTTGTCGTGATCCTCATCGTGTTCGTTCAACTCGTGCAGTCGTTCGGCGACTGGCTCGTTCGCCGTCTCAGCCACAAATAACCACTCGAAAAATCATGCAACGTCGATTCATTCTCAAATTCGCTGCCGCGCTCTTGAGCGCAACCTTGTTCAACGGCGTCGCGCACGCCGACGAAGCCATCAAGATGGGCGTGACGGGCGGCCCGCACGCGCAGATCATGGAGGTCGTGAAGCAGGTCGCCGCAAAGAACGGCCTGAAGATTACGGTCGTCGAGTTCTCCGACTACGTGCAGCCGAACGCCGCGCTCGCCGCGGGCGATCTCGACGCAAACAGCTATCAGCACTTGCCGTATCTCGACGCGCAGGTGAAGGATCGCGGATACAAGCTCATCAAGGTCGCCGACACAGTGACGTTCCCCATGGGCTTCTACTCGAAGAAGCTCAAGTCGCTGTCGGCGCTCGGCAACGGCGCGCGCATCGCGGTGCCGAACGATCCGACCAACGGCGGGCGCGCACTGCTGCTGCTGCAGAAGCAGGGCCTCATCAAGCTGCGCGCGGACGCGGGCCTGAAGGCGACGCCGATCGATATCGTCGAGAACCCGAAGAAGCTGAAGATCGTCGAACTCGACGCGGCGCAAATCCCGCGTTCGCTGGATGACGTGGATGCCGCCGCCATCAACACCAACTTCGCGATGGAGGCGGGCCTGAAGCCGAAGTCCGACGCGATTGCGATCGAGGATCCGCGCGGTCCGTATGTGAACATCATCGCGATCCGCGCCGCCGACAAGGACAAGCCGTGGGTCGGCAAACTGATCGCGGCCTATCATTCGCCAGAGGTGAAGCAGTTCGTCGAAGGCAAATATGCGGGAGCGGTGATCACCGCCTGGTAATCGTTTTCAGCGGCCGATTCGGGTTTTCGTGGATATAAATAGAACGATCGTTCGATAAAAATAAGCCCATACCTATTGCGGGATGACCCGGTCCCCCCCGGAGATGGAGGGGACAGCGGACGCGTCACTCGTATAATGACGCTGGGTTGACGTAATCGTAACTTTGGAGCGTGTGCATGAAAATTCTGGTGCCAGTCAAGCGCGTGGTCGACTACAACGTGAAGGTCCGTGTGAAGTCGGATAACACGGGTGTCGATATCGCCAACGTGAAGATGTCGATGAACCCGTTCGACGAGATCGCCGTGGAAGAGGCGGTGCGTCTGAAGGAAGCGGGTGTCGCTACGGAAGTGATCGCCGTGTCGTGCGGCGTGACGCAGTGTCAGGAGACGTTGCGTACGGCTTTGGCCATCGGCGCGGATCGCGCGATTCTGGTCGAAAGCGCTGATGAATTGCAGCCGCTCGCGGTCGCGAAGATTCTCAAGGCATTGGTCGATCAGGAAAAGCCTGAGCTCGTGATTCTCGGCAAGCAGGCCATCGACGATGATTCGAACCAGACCGGCCAGATGCTCGCCGCGCTGGCGGGCCTGCCGCAAGCGACGTTCGCATCGAAGGTCGTGATCGCGGACGGCAAGGCCACGGTGTCGCGTGAAGTCGATGGCGGCGCGGAAACGCTGTCCCTGAAGCTGCCCGCGGTGGTAACCACGGACCTGCGCCTGAACGAGCCGCGTTACGTGACGCTGCCGAACATCATGAAGGCGAAGAAGAAGCCGCTGACGACGGTGAAGCCCGCTGATCTGGGCGTTGACGTCGCACCGCGCCTGAAGACGCTGAAGGTCACGGAGCCGCCGAAGCGCAGCGCCGGCATCATGGTGCCGGACGTGAAGACGCTGGTCGAGAAGCTCAAGACCGAAGCCAAGGTGCTGTAAAGGAGACGCGAGAAAATGACGATTCTGGTAATTGCGGAACACGACAACGCGTCGATCAAAGCAGCGACGCTGAACACGGTTGCAGCTGCGTCGAAGATCGGCGGTGACATCCATGTGCTGGTCGCGGGTTCGAACGCGCAAGGCGCGGCGGACGCGGCGGCAAAGATCGCAGGCGTGGCGAAGGTGCTGCTGGCCGATGCGCCTCAACTCGCCGATGGCCTCGCGGAGAATGTCGAAGGCACGGTGCTGAACATCGCGAAGGACTATTCGCACATTCTTGCGCCCGCGACGGCTTACGGTAAGAACATCGCGCCGCGCATCGCCGCGCATCTGGATGTCGCGCAAATCAGCGACATCACCGCCGTCGACAGCGCCGACACCTTCGAGCGCCCGATCTACGCGGGCAACGCCATCGCGATCGTTCAGTCGATCGATCCGATCAAGGTCATCACCGTTCGCTCGACGGGCTTCGATCCGGTTGCGGCCGAAGGCGGCAGCGCGGCGGTCGAAAAGATCGAAGCCGCAGCCGATGCGGGCATCTCGCAGTTCGTGAGCCGCGAAGTCACGAAGCTCGATCGTCCGGAACTGACGAGCGCGACGATCATCGTGTCGGGCGGCCGGGGTCTCGGCAGCGGCGAGAACTACACGAAGACGCTCGAGCCGCTGGCGGACAAACTCGGCGCGGCGCTGGGCGCATCGCGCGCGGCAGTCGATGCGGGCTATGTCCCGAACGACTTTCAGGTCGGTCAAACCGGCAAGATCGTCGCGCCGCAACTGTACGTGGCCGTCGGCATCTCGGGCGCGATTCAGCACTTGGCCGGTATGAAAGACTCGAAGGTCATCGTCGCGATCAACAAGGACCCGGAAGCGCCGATCTTCAGCGTGGCGGACTATGGTCTCGTCGGCGATCTGTTCACGCTCGTGCCGGAACTGGTGAAAGAGCTTGGCTAATCGCGCTGTGTGAGTCGAACACTCGCAATAAATAAAGCGAAAGGGCGCGACATACGTTGCGCCCTTTTTTTGTACCGAAATAGGTGAAAGCGGAGGAGACAACACGATGAGCTATAGCGCCCCGGTCAAGGACATGCTGTTCGTGGTGAAGGAACTGGCCGATATCGACAGCATCGCTGCGCTGCCCGGTCACGAGGACGCGGGCTTCGACACCGCGCAGGCCGTCGTCGAGGAAGCCGCGCGTTTTTGCGGCGAAGTCATCGCGCCGTTGAACGTCGCGGGCGACCGCGATCCGAGCGTCTGGGCGAACGGTGAAGTCACGACGACGCCCGGATTCAGGGACGCGTTCCGTCAGTTCGGGGAAGGCGGCTGGCAAGGCGTCGTGCATCCGGCCGAGTTCGGCGGGCAGGAACTGCCGAAGCTCATCGCGACGCCGTGCATCGAGGCGCTCAACTCGGCGAATCTCTCCTTCGCGTTGTGTCCGCTGCTCACCGACGGCGCGATCGAAGCGCTCCTGACCGCTGGCAGCGACGAACAGAAAGCGCAATATCTGCCGAAGTTCATCTCGGGCGAATGGACCGGCACGATGAACCTCACCGAGCCGCAGGCCGGCTCAGATCTCGCGCTCGTGCGCACGCGAGCCGAGCCGCAGGGCGACGGCACGTTCAAGGTCTTCGGCACGAAGATCTTCATCACGTACGGCGAGCACGACATGGCGAAGAACATCGTGCACCTGGTGCTCGCGCGCACGCCGGATGCGCCCGAAGGCGTGAAGGGCATCTCGCTCTTTCTCGTGCCGAAGTTCATGGTGAACGAAGACGGCTCGCTCGGCGCGCGCAACGACGTGCATTGCGTATCGATCGAGCACAAGCTCGGCATCAAGGCGAGCCCGACGGCCGTGCTGCAATACGGCGATCACGGCGGCGCGATCGGCTATCTGATCGGCGAGGAGAATCGCGGCCTCGAGTACATGTTCATCATGATGAACGCGGCGCGCTTTGCCGTTGGCATGCAGGGCGTCGCGATTGCCGAGCGCGCGTATCAGCAGGCCGTCGCGTATGCGAAGGAGCGCGTGCAGAGCCGTCCGGTCGATGGCAGTGCGAAAGAGCCGGTCACGATCATCCATCATCCCGACGTGCGCCGCATGCTCTCGACGATGCGCGCCTACACCGAAGGCGCCCGCGCGCTCGCGTACGTCGCGGCGGCGCACAGCGATCTCGCGCACGGCCATCCGGATGACGACGCGAAGAGGAGCCATCAGGCGATCTACGAGTATCTCGTGCCGATCGTGAAGGGCTTCAGCACGGAGATGTCCGTCGATGTCGCGAGCCTGGGCGTGCAGGTGCATGGCGGCATGGGCTTCATCGAGGAGACGGGCGCGGCACAGCATTATCGCGATGCGCGCATTCTGCCGATCTACGAAGGCACGACGGCGATTCAGGCGAACGATCTCGTGGGCCGCAAAACCGTGCGTGACGGCGGCAAGGCTGCGCAGGCGTTGCTCGCGCAGATCGACCAGACCATCGCGGCGCTCGCCGAAGTGGATGGCCAGCCGTACAAGTCGATGCATCGGCACTTAAGCGCGGGAAGCTTGTCGCTCGCGCGCTCGATCGAGTTCATCGTCGCGAAGTTCAAGAGCGATCCGAACGCGGTGTTCGCGGGCAGCGTGCCGTATCTGCGGCTCGCGGGCATCGTGTTGTCGGGATGGCAGATGGCGCGCGCGATGCTCGTCGCCCATGCGAAGCGCGCGGACGACGAACGCTTCTATTCCGCGAAGATCGCGACGGCCGAGTTCTTCGCCGAGCACATCCTGTCGCATGCGCCTGGGATCGAGGCGTCGATCATCAGCGCGAACGGCAAGGAAGGCGTGCTCGCGCTGAGCGAAGACCAGTTCTAAAAACGACAAAGGCGCCGCGAGGCGCCTTTGCTTTTTCGTGCGTCGGATGAATTACGCGTTCGCGTATCCAGGACGCGTATTCACGCCGACATCGCCGAAGTAGCGATGCACCGACAGGTCGTCCGCGCGGATCGCGGGCTGCTTGCCGGACATCAGATCCGCGAGCAACTGGCCGGAGCCGCACGACATCGTCCAGCCGAGCGTGCCGTGTCCCGTGTTGAGGAACAGGTTCGGCACCGGCGTACGGCCGACGATCGGCGTGCCGTCCGGCGTCATCGGGCGCAGGCCGGTCCAGAACGTGGCGCTCGCGGTGTCGCCGCCGCCGGGGAACAGGTCGTTTACGCACATTTCGAGCGTTTCGCGGCGCGCGTTCTTCAGCTTCTTGTCATAACCGACGATCTCCGCCATACCGCCCACGCGGATGCGGTCGTCGAAACGCGTGATTGCGATCTTGTACGTTTCGTCGAGCACGGTCGACACCGGCGCGCGGTTCGTATCGACGATCGGCGCGGTGATCGAATAGCCCTTCAGCGGATAGACCGGAATCTTGATCAGATCGCCGAGCAGCTTCGGCGAGTACGAACCGAGCGCGACGACGTAGGAGTCTGCCGTCACCAGCTCCTTGCCGCAGTGCACGCCCGCGATGCGGCCGTTGGCGACGGCGAGCGCATCGATCGACGTGTTGTAGCGGAACTTCACGCCCAGCGCTTCGGCCATGGCGGCGAGGCGCGTCGTGAACATCTGGCAGTCGCCGGTTTCGTCGTTCGGCAGACGCAGACCGCCCGTCAGCTTGTGCGAAACGGCGGCGAGCGCCGGCTCGGCCTTCTTCAGCTCGTCGGCGGTGAGCAGTTCGAACGGCACGTTGGCGTCTTTCAGAACCGCGATGTCCTTGCCCGCGCCGTCGAATTGCTGTTGCGTGCGGAAGAGTTGCAGCGTGCCGCCGGTGCGGCCTTCATAGTGAATGCCGGTGTCCGCGCGCAAGGCTTGCAGGCAGTCGCGGCTGTATTCGGCGAGGCGCACCATGCGGCCCTTGTTCACCGTGTAGCGATCCTGCGTGCAGTTGCGCAGCATTTGCCACATCCATTGCAGCTGGTTCATCGTACCGTCCAGGCGGATGGCGAGCGGCGCATGCTTCTCGAACATCCACTTGACGGCCTTGAGCGGCACGCCAGGCGCGGCCCAGGGCGATGCGTAACCGGGGGAGATCTGTCCGGCATTGGCGAAACTCGTTTCGAGGGCGGGTCCGGCCTCGCGGTCGATGACCGTGACTTCGTGGCCGGCGCGAGCAAGGTAGTACGCGCTCGTCACGCCAACGACGCCGCTTCCAAGAATAACGATTCGCATGTGATCTCCAGTTCGATTTCGCTGGACAGCCTGCCAAACCTGCGACACTCTGTCCGTCTAGTGTTATCGACTATAGTATTGAGATCAAAGCAGTTTTAGTTATTGTATTTGGAAGATTTTCAGGAAAAACAAATGCGAACACAGCGAAATCCGGTCCGCGCGCTCGACAAGCTCGATCACAAGATCCTGAACCTCCTTCAGGAGGACGGCCGCATCGCGATGAAGGACCTCGCGGAGCGCGTCGGATTGTCGGTGACGCCGTGCATCGAGCGCGTGAAGCGCATGGAGCGCGACGGCGTCATCACGGGCTATTACGCGCGCGTGAACCCGGCGGAACTGGGCGCGGCGCTGCTGGTTTTCGTCGAGATCACACTCGCCCACAAGAGCGGCAACATGTTCGAGCAGTTCCGGCGCGAGGTGCAGAAGATCCCGGAGGTGCTCGAATGCCATCTGGTGTCCGGTGACTTCGACTATCTGATCAAGGCGCGTATCGGTGAGATGGCGGACTATCGCAAATTGCTCGGCGATATCCTGCTGCAGTTGCCGGGCGCGGTGCAGTCGAAGAGTTATGTGGTGATGGAAGAGATCAAGGAGACGCTCAAGATTCTCGTGGAGACGTGATTTTTCGCTTGCGATGAAGATGCGATACTGTATATTTATACAGTATCAATCGCTGGATTTTCGTCGCAATGTCATCGCCCGATCGTGAGTATCCCGTCGCACCGCCGGCTCCGTTGAAGGGGCGCGGCGCGGTCACGAACATGCAGGGCCGCTACGAAAAAGACGAGCGCGAACGCGTTGACGATGGCTGGCAACACGTCGCCGATCCCGAGAATGAAGGCGCGCCGCCGTTGCGCACGCAGGTTTTCGAGGAACGCGCGAAGAGCATCCTCACGCGCAACAGCTCGCCGGACATTCCGTTTACCGCGTCGCTTAATCCGTATCGCGGCTGCGAGCACGGCTGCATTTACTGCTTTGCAC
Source organism: Caballeronia sp. 11_S32 (assembly GCF_056930355.1). NCBI lineage: Bacteria > Pseudomonadati > Pseudomonadota > Betaproteobacteria > Burkholderiales > Burkholderiaceae > Caballeronia > Caballeronia sp. 11_S32. The sequence goes on along the minus strand of NZ_JBXOWH010000003.1, from coordinate 2,657,079 downwards.
GCCCCACGCACAGCTATCTCGGACTTTCGCCGGGACTCGATTTCGAAAGCCGCATCTACGCGAAGATCAACGCACCCGACCTGCTCGAGCGCGAACTGGCGAAACCGAACTACGAACCCGATCCGATCGCGCTCGGCGTGAATACGGATTCCTATCAACCGGTTGAGCGCGAACTGCAGCTCACGCGACGCGTGATTCAGATCCTTCACGACTGCGGGCATCCGTTCGCCGCTATCACGAAATCGTCGCTGATCGAACGCGACATCGACCTGCTTGCGCCGATGGCCGAGCGTGGCCAGGTAATGGCGGCGATTACCGTCACAACGCTCGACGCCGACATCGCGCGTACGCTGGAACCGCGCGCGGCAACGCCGTCGCGGCGTCTGCGCACGATTCGCACGCTTGCCGAAGCCGGCATTCCGGTGGGCGTGAGCATCGCGCCGATCATTCCGTTCGTGACTGAACAGGATATGGAGCGTGTGCTGGAAGCGTGTGCGGAAGCGGGCGCGACGAGCGCGAGCTATATCGTGCTGCGTCTGCCGTGGGAAGTGGCGCCGCTCTTCAAGGACTGGCTGGCCGCGCATTTTCCCGATCGGGCGGATCGCGTGATGAGCCGCGTGCGCGACATGCGCGGCGGCAAGGACTACGACTCGAACTTCGCCACGCGGATGAAAGGCGACGGCCTCTGGGCCGATATGCTCAAGCAGCGCTTTCAGAAGGCAACCAGGCGTCTCGGACTGAACGCGCGGCAGCGCGGCATTCTCGACATGTCCGAGTTTCAGCGGCCGGCAAAGCATGCCGCACCGCCCGCCAGCCCTCAGCTCGATCTCTTCTGACGTTTTATTGCGACAGCGTCTTCGCCGCTTCGATCTGGCTCTCGAAGTACGTCTGGAAAGTGAGCGCGAGGCCGGTCATCAGCAAGAAGGCGCCGATCAGCAGCGAGAACATCACGACGAAGATGACGGTCCAGCCGGAACGGCTGTTGCGGCCAGTGTGGGCGTTGAACTGTGCGTCCCATTTGGCGTCGGGCCGCAAGCCGTAGACGATGGCCGACAGAAACGCGGCGAGCAGCGAAAGGGCGCCCGGAAACGCCAGCACCCAACCCAGAATCGACGTGCGCTCCGTTTCCGCGAGCAGCAGATAGCCGAACGCCCCCAGGATGATGCCCACGATGTGCGCCCAGCCCCATTTATCGCGCATGCCATACAGATAGAAGCGATGCAGACCAATGCAGCCGAAAAGGAACGCGAGCGCTGCGGTGAGCGTCTTCGAGCGGAAATACGGCGGAACCTGCTTGCCGGCCGGCTTGGAGCCGGATTGCGTGGCGACGGACGAGGAAGTCATCAGCGAAAGCGGTGGTGAGAGGAGGCGGGCGCGGTTTCGAACCGACGCCGGTCTGCCATTTTACGCCGACGACCGCACCCGCCACCAAGGGCACGTTGCCGCATCTGCGTGATTTCCGGTATCCGGAAACGCGTCGGATTCTGCGCGAGCGGCACCGCTCATCCAAAAAAAGCGTTAAGTGTTTGTTAGGGCGTCGGAATCCGGCTATAATCGCCTGTTCTCGTAGTTCCGAACCCCGGTTTTCAAGGATTTCAGCATGGTCATCATCCGCTTGGCTCGTGGCGGCTCGAAGAAGCGCCCGTTCTACAACATCGTCGCAACCGATTCGCGTAGCCGCCGTGACGGCCGCTTCATCGAGCGCGTTGGCTTCTACAACCCGGTCGCCACGAAGGGCGAGTCGCTGCGTATCGCTCAGGATCGCCTGACGTACTGGCAAGGCGTTGGCGCGCAGCTGTCGCCGACCGTCGAGCGCCTGGTCAAGCAAGCTCAGCAAGCCCAGCCGGCTGCTTAAGCTCGCTCGTCGACGCTGTAGCAACCGCTCGAAATCTGCCCAAAGGTTCGCCGATGTCCACGCGCGATTCTGAATCCGGACGCGCTTCCGGAGGCATCGGCCAACCGAAGCCGGGGCAAGATGAAGGTGCCGCCACGTTTGGCGCGTTTGTCCGCAAGCCGGGCACGCGCCGCGTGGCGGTCGACGTTTCGAGCACAAGCAAGTCCGAAGGCGCATTCGAGCCGGTCGAGGCTTTGCCTGACGATGCCGTCGAAGTCGGTTTCATCGCCGATGCATACGGTCTCAAAGGCTGGGTCAAGGTCGTGCCGCACGCCAACGGCAAGCAGGGCGGCGACGCGCTTCTTAGCGCGAAACGCTGGTGGCTCGTGAAGGGCCGCGATCGCAAGTCCGCGCGCTGTCTGCAGTCGAAGGTGCACGCCGATACCATCGTCGCGCGCCTGGGCGGCTGCGAAGACCGCGATGTCGCAATGTCGCTGAAAGGCTACTCGGTGCATATCGCGCGCAGCGATTTCCCGAAGCTCGACAGCGAAGACGAATTTTACTGGGTCGATCTCATCGGCCTGGACGTCGAGAATGAAGCGGGCGTGGCGCTTGGCCGCGTCGCCGATCTGATCGACAACGGCGCGCATTCCATCCTGCGGATCGAGTATCCGGGCACTGACAAGGATGGCAAGGCCGTCACCGGCGAGCGGCTGATTCCGTTCGTCGGCGTGTATGTGAAGACGGTGGACCGGGCGGCGAAGCGTATCGTCGTCGACTGGGACGCTGACTATTGAACATCGGCACGTTACGGAGAGAGCGATGCAGTTCGATGTCGTGACGCTCTTTCCCGAAATGTTTCGCGCGCTGACCGACTGGGGTATTACCAGCCGGGCGGTGAAGCAGGAGCGGTTCGGTCTGCGTACGTGGAATCCGCGGGATTTCACCACGGACAACTACCGCACCGTCGACGATCGCCCGTACGGCGGCGGCCCTGGCATGGTCATGCTGGCGCGTCCGCTCGAAGACGCGATCAACGCGGCGAAGGCTGCGCAGCGCGAGCAGGGCATTACGTCGACGCGCGTCGTGATGATGTCGCCGCAAGGTGCGAAGCTGGACCACGACCGTGTCATGCGGTTCGCGCAGGAACCCGGTCTCGTGTTGCTGTGCGGCCGTTACGAAGCGATCGACCAGCGCCTGATCGACCGCGAGGTGGACGAAGAAGTGAGCCTCGGCGATTTCGTTCTGTCCGGTGGAGAGCTTCCCGCGATGGCGTTGATGGACGCAGTCGTGCGTCAGTTGCCCGGCGTGCTGAACGACGCGCAATCGGCGGTGCAGGACAGTTTCGTCGACGTATTGCTCGATTGCCCGCACTACACGCGGCCGGAAGAGTACGAAGGCGCGCGGGTTCCGGATGTGCTGCTCGGCGGCCATCACAAGGAAATCGACGCGTGGCGCAGGCGAGAAGCACTGCGCAACACGTTCAACAAGCGGCCCGATCTGATCGAGCGGGCACGCGCAAGCAAGATGTTGAGCCGTGCCGATGAGGCATGGCTCGCAGAACTCGCAAAGGAAGCGTCGAAGCCTGCATAGGCTTCGGGCGGACGAGCGGGAAAATGGGGGTGTCGGCTCGAAGTCGGCGCCTGAAGCAAACCCATCCTCTACCGGGGCCTGACTCAATACAAGGCACGCAACTCCGGCAAGATGGCACAAGGAGTCAGTAATGAATCTGATTGAGCAACTCGAGAAGGAAGAGATCGCACGCGTTCTGGGCGAGAAGACCATCCCCGACTTCGCGCCGGGCGATACCGTCGTCGTCAACGTGAACGTGGTCGAAGGCACGCGTAAGCGTGTCCAGGCTTACGAAGGCGTCGTCATCGCGAAGCGTAACCGTGGCCTGAACTCGAACTTCATCGTCCGCAAGATTTCGTCGGGCGAAGGCGTCGAGCGTACGTTCCAAACCTACTCGCCGCTGCTCGCGAGCATCGTCGTGAAGCGCCGTGGTGATGTTCGCCGCGCGAAGCTTTACTACCTGCGCGAGCGTTCGGGCAAGTCGGCTCGAATCAAGGAAAAGCTGGTCTTCAAGGACAAGACTGCATCGGCAGAGTAATCGGCCGGGTCAGTCCCTTGTCAGACGTAGTACGGAAAAAGCACCCCATGTGGGTGCTTTTTTCTTTGGTGTGTTCCAATTGAGTCTTCGACAGACCCATTTCCGACCCGTGTCCACCGGCAAGACTTCGACTCCTCGCATCCTCGAACCCGAAAAGATGCCCGTCCTATCGACGGGTGAGACACTCCCGCCGGTTCCGCCCGAGCGCCTCACGCCCGAGGGTTTGCGCGCGCGCTTCGCGATGAACCTCCACTGGTCCCAGGAAGAGCGCGAACAGCGCATCAAGGCGATCGGCGGCGATCCGCGCGTGGCGTCGGTGCTGGTGCCACTCGTCGTGCGCGAAGGCGGTCTGACGGTGCTGCTGACCCAGCGCGCCGATCATCTCTCCGATCACGCCGGTCAGATCAGCTTTCCCGGCGGACGCCGCGAACCCGAAGACACCGATGCCGCCGCCACGGCGCTGCGCGAGGCCAGCGAAGAAGTGGGCCTCGGCGCGGAGCATTGCGAGGTCGTCGGCGCGATGCCGGAATATCTGACGGGCACGGGTTTCAAGGTGACGCCGATCGTCGCCCTGGTGTATCCGCCGTTCACGCTGAAGGCCGATACGCGCGAAGTCGCCGATATCTTCGAGGTCCCGCTCGCATGGCTCATGAATCCGGCGAACCACGAAGTGCGGGTGTTTCGCTGGGAAGGCGGCGAGCGTCGTTTTTTTGCCATGCCTTATGTGCCGGGCGAAAGAAAGGCTCCGTATTTCATCTGGGGCGCAACGGCGGGCATGTTGCGCAATTTCTACCGCTTCCTCGCGGCGTGAGCGAAAGCGCGCGGGAAGTGCGCATTGCCGCGAGCGCACGCGCGATTGCTTCGCACGCAAATCGCGACAGGCGCTGTGCTATCGTTACGCGAAACTCGAACTAATCCGACCGTTTCGGCGCTTCGCATGACTTTTTTCTCCGTATTGCTGGCTCTCATCATCGAGCAAGTGCGCGCGTTGTCGCCGCACAATCCGGTTTCGGCGTTGCTTCAATACCATGCGGAATCCACCGCGCACGGTTTCGACGCCGGCAAGGAGAAGCACGGCATTGTCGCGTGGCTCGTCGTCGTGTTGCCGTGGACGCTCGCCGTCGGGCTCGTCTATTACGTGCTGTATCGCATCAACTTCGTTCTGGCATTCCTGTGGAACGTGGTGATCGTATATTTCACGCTCGGCTTCCGCCAGTTCAGCCACTACTTCACCGACATCCATCTCGCGCTCAACAACGACGACGTGCCGCGCGCGCGCGAAGTGCTGACCGAATGGACGGGCATGGACACGGTGGATATGCCCGTCAGCGAGATCGTGCGTCACACGCTGGTCCACGCGGTGGTGGCGTCGCATCGGCATGTGTTCGGCGTGTTCTTCTGGTTCCTGATTCCGATCGGCCCGGCGGGCGCGGTGCTTTATCGGATCGCGGAATATCTGGCGCGCGCGTGGTCGAAACCGAATCCCGAGCGCACCGCCGAGTTTTCGTCGTTCGCGCAGCGGGCGTTCTTCATCATCGATTGGGTGCCGGCGCGCCTGACCGCGCTTGGCTTTGCGATCGTCGGCAATTTCGAGGACGCGATCTACGCATGGCGCAATCACGCGCGCCAGTGGCCGGACGCAAACGAGGGCGTGTTGCTTGCCGCGGGCAGCGGCGCGCTGGGCGCGCGTCTCGCGGGGCCGCTCGCGGAGCCGCTGTCGGTCGAGGCGCTGGCCGTCGGCGAAGCGAGCCCGCTGCCCGTCGGCGACGACTGCACGCCACGCACGTTGCAATCGGCCGTTGGCCTCGTGTGGCGCGCCGTGATTCTCTGGATGTTGCTGCTGCTGATGCTGACGATTGCCGTGTGGCTGGCGTAGTCAGCCGTCGAGGGGGTCGCGCGCCGTCTGACACTGCCAGCACACAGTGAACTGCGGCTCCAGCCATTCGCCGCATTGCTTGCATTTCCAGGGCCGGGCGTTCGCGTCCGGCCCTTTTCTTGCGCCGTCCAGAAGGCGCAAAGCCAGCGCTTCGTCGCGATCGTCGACGATCCATATCTCCGGCGCGCACTGATCCGCCGGAATCTCGCCCATCGCGCCGTTCAGATAGCGGTTATGCAACTCGCAAGGCACGCCCGCGGTCGCCAGCACGTTCACCCAATGCTGCGCCGTGATCAGGTTGGGGGCGCGCGTGAGCCGCTTCATCGAACGATCTGACTGGCTTCGTGGACGAGTTGGGCGTAGAGCGCGTGGCGCTCGGGCCGGATCTTGCCGGCTTCCACCGCTTCGAGCACCGCACAGCCCGGCTCGTGCAGATGATGGCAGTTGTAGAAGCGGCAGTGGCCGAGATACGGCCGGAAATCCGCGAAGGCGCGTTCGAGCTGGCCTTCCGAAAGGTGATGCAGGCCGAATTCCTGAAAACCCGGCGAGTCGATGAGTGCGCCGCCGCCGGGCAGGGCGTAGAGCCGTGTGAACGTGGTCGTGTGACGGCCGCTGTTGAGCGCCGATGAAATCTCGCGTGTCGCGGCATCGGCATCGGGGACGAGCAGGTTCACGAGCGTCGATTTGCCCATGCCGGACTGGCCGAGTAGGATCGTCGAGCGGTCCTTGAGACGCGCATCGAGTTGCGGGTGGACATCGCCGGGCGCCATTTTCGCGGACAGCTCGATCACCGTGTAGCCGAGCTCGCGATACGGCGCGAGACGCTCGCGCGCGAGGGGCAACGCCCTTTCCACGTCGATCTTGTTCAGCACGATCAGCGATTCCAGCCCATGCGCCTCCGCCGCGATCAGCGCGCGCCCGAGCAGATCCTCGCTGAAATGCGGCTCGGTGGCGAGCACGATCAGCAGTTGGTCGAGATTCGCGGCGAAAAGCTTCGACTTGAACTGGTCCGAGCGATAGAGCAGATTGCGCCGCTCGCCAATTTCGACGATCACGCCCTGATCCGCTGACGATTGCTCGTAGCTCACGCGGTCGCCGACGGCCACTTCGCTTTTCTTGCCGCGCGGGAAGCACTGGAGCATCGCGCCGCCATCTTCGGGCGTCACCAGATAGTGTCGGCCGTGTGCTGCGATCACGGTGCCTTCGAGCCGCGCGCCCACGGCCGGATGCCTGGAGCCGCGCGTCATGCGGCGTGCTGCATCAGGCGGTCGATGCGTTGCGAGGCGGGGGGATGCGAATAGTAGAACGCCGTGTAGATAGGATCGGGCGTGAGCGTCGACGCGTTATCTTCGTAGAGCTTCACGAGCGCGTTCACGAGATCCTTCGGATCGGTCTGGCTCGCGGCGAAGGCATCGGCTTCGAACTCGTTCTTGCGCGATGTCAGGCTGCCGAGCGGCGTGATGAAGAACATGAACACCGGCAGCACGAGCATGAACAGCACGAGCGCGAGCCCGTTATTGCTGCCGACGAGCGACGGCCGTACGCCCAGGCCTTCGTAGAACCACGTCGTCTGAATGAGCCAGCCGAGCAGCGCGAGCATCGCGAGGCTGATGCCGAACATGACGATCATCAGTTTCAGCACGTGACGGCGCTTGAAGTGGCCGAGTTCATGCGCGAGCACGGCTTCGATTTCGCTGCCGGAAAGGCGCGCGAGCAGGGTGTCGAAGAAAACGATGCGCTTGGCTGCGCCGAAGCCCGTGAAATACGCGTTGCCGTGCGCCGAGCGGCGGCTGCCGTCCATCACGAACAGGCCTTTGGCCGCGAAGCCGGTGCGCGACATCAGATTCGTGATGCGTGCGACGAGCGCCTCGTCCTTCAGCGGCTCGAACTTGTTGAAGAGCGGGGCGATGAAGGTCGGATAGATGGTCATCGCGAGCAGCTGGAACGCGACCCACACCATCCACGTCCAGAGCCACCAGTAGGTGCCGGCGCGGTCCATCAGCCAGAGCGTGAGCAGCAGAAGCGGCGCGCCGATCACGACCGCGAGCACGGTGCCCTTCACCAGATCGACGAAAAAGAGCTTCTTCGACATGCGGTTGAAGCCGAACTTTTCCTCGATCACGAAATGGCGGATGTAATCGAACGGCAGGTCGATGACGCTCGTGATCGCAACGACCGAAGCCACGAGCGCGATCTGTCCGAGATAGCCGCGCCCGAGCCAGTCCGAGATGGCGAGATCGAGCGCCTGGACACCGCCGAGCAGCGTCAGCGCGACGAGCACGACCGCGCTCGTGACCACCTCGATCATCGTGAGGCGGGTGCGCTCGACGGTGTAATCCGCGGCGCGCTGGTGCGCGGTGAGCGGGATCGTGCCGGAAAACTGCGCGGGCACGCCGTTGCGATGCGCGGCGACATGGCGAATCTGCCGCGAAGCAAGCCAGAGCTTGGTCGAGACCATCGCGACCAGGGCGACGACGAAGATCGTCGAGAAGGCGAGTGTGAGGTTGGCCATCCGGGAATTCCGATTGAACTATGCGAGAATTATAGGTTCTTGGCCGTGCCGCCGCGCAGTGTCGAAATCCGACATCCTGCAATCAGCGTGACAGCGAGCGCGCACGGCATTCCCCACCTCTCAGGCCGCTTTCATGACCGACATCTCCGCCACTCCCGAATCAGCCGAAAACGCGCTCGTGCGCAGCGACATGAATCTCGTGTGGCTCGATATGGAGATGACCGGCCTGGATCCGGACAACGATCGCATCATCGAGATCGCGGTGGTCGTGACGAATTCGACGCTCGACAAAATGGTGGAAGGGCCGGTGCTCGCGATTCATCAGTCGGACGAAACGCTTGGCCGCATGGACGAGTGGAACCGCAACACGCACGGCCGCTCGGGGCTGACCGAGCGCGTGAAGGCATCGACCGTCGATGAAGCCGAAGCCACGCGCCAGATCCGCGAATTTCTCGGCCAGTACGTGCCGCCCGGCAAGTCGCCGATGTGCGGCAACTCGATCTGCCAGGACCGCCGGTTCATGGCGCGCTGGATGCCGGAGCTGGAGACCTTCTTCCATTACCGCAATCTCGACGTCAGCACGCTGAAGGAACTGTGCCGCCGCTGGCAGCCCGCGATTTACAAGGGCTTCCAGAAGCGCGCGATGCACACGGCGCTCGCCGACATCCATGAGTCCATCGACGAGCTCAAGTATTACCGCGAGCACTTCCTGATTCCGTCCGCGCCGGCCGCAGCGTCCTAATCTTTTGCCGGGCGGATCGCGCTCTTCGGGCGGAACGCGGCGACGACTTCCGCGCGCGTTTCGATATAAGGCCCGCCGATCAGATCGATGCAATACGGCACCGCCGCGAAAATGCCCGGCACTTTCGCCTTGCCGTTCTCGTCCTTCAAGCCTTCGAGCGTCTCGCGGATCGACTTCGGCTGCCCCGGCAAGTTGATGATCAGCGCGGCGTGGTCTTCCGTTTCGCGGATCACCGCGACTTGCCGCGAAAGAATCGCGGTAGGCACGAAATTCAGGCTGATCTGGCGCATCTGCTCGCCGAAGCCGGGCATCGGCTTCGTGGCGACGGCGAGTGTCGCTTCCGGCGTCACGTCGCGGCGTGCGGGGCCGGTGCCGCCCGTCGTCAGCACCAGATCGCAGCCGTGCGTGTCGACGAGTTCGACGAGCGTCGCGGAAATCGTGGCCGCGTCGTCCTGGATCAAGCGCGTCTCGGCGCGAAAGGGCGTCGTGAGCGCCTCGCCGAGCCACGCCTGCAACGACGGCAAACCCTTGTCCTCGTAGACGCCTTGCGACGCGCGATCGCTGATCGACACGAGTCCTACGATCAGCTCGTCCGGGTGATTACGCTTCGGTGTCGTCATCGCGATCGTCCTCGTCGCCTTCGATGTCTTCGTCTTCATCGGTCACGCCCGCCGCGTTCTTGATCCACTGGAACAGCTCTCGGTAATAGCGCGGCGGCTTCTGCTGCTGGCGCTCCTTGCGCGCGTTGCGGATCAGCGTGCGGCCTTCCTGCGGATCGACGCCCGGATGATTGCGGATGAATTCGGTGAGCGCGGCGTCGTCGGCGAGAAGCTGCTCGCGCGTGCGCTCGATCCAGTGCATACGCGCGGTTTCCGCCTTGTTCACGCCGCGATGCGTGTCGAGCGCGGTGCGCAGCGCGGCGATTTCGTCTTCGGTCAGCGAACGCATGACCTTGCCGACGTATTGCAACTGGCGGCGCTTGCCTTCGTGATCGGTGATGCGGCGCGCCTCGCGCACGGCGTCGCCGAGATCCTCGGGCATCGGCATGCGTTTGAGCGCGTCTTTCGGCAGCGCGATGAGCGCTTCGCCCAACTCCTGCAGCGCGTGCATTTCGCGCTTCAGCTGGGATTTGCTCGGGCGGTCGTAGCCGTTTTCGTCGGTCTCGCGCTCGTCGTCGCGGCCGGAATCGATCGGTTGAATGCGGGTTTTACGGTTCATCCCGACATTGTAGCTTGCGCCTGCATCGCGCCCGCACCTCTCGCCCCAGGCTCGCGCCAAAGCTTGGCGGGTCAATGCGCGCTGTCCTTGCTATGATCGCGTGATACGTCGATCCCGCTGTTCGGCGTTCGATTGCGAGCGCTTCGAGCCGGGCATTCGAAGCAACCACGACACGCGCGGGCGTACGCCGCCCGGCTTCCAAAGGCAACCCAACATGGCAGCAGACATGGACGTCAAGCAACGCTACTTCCCGCATACGCAGGACGAGCTGAAGGAGATCGCCTCCGACATCCTGCGCTACGCGAAGGAACTCGGCGCGAGCGATGCCGCCACCGAGATCTCCGAAGGCGACGGCCTGTCGGTGAGTGTGCGGCGCGGCGAAGTCGAGACGATCGAGCACAACCGCGACAAGATGGTCGGCGTGACCGTGTTTATCGGCAAGAAGCGCGGCAACGCGAGCACCGCCGACTTCACGCGCGATGCGCTGCGCGACACGGTCGCGGCCGCGTACAACATCGCGCGCTTCACCGCGGAGGACAGCGCGGCGGGCCTCGCCGAAGAAGCACTGCTGGAGAAGACGCCGCAGGATCTCGATCTGTATCACCCGTGGGACATCGACGCGGAAGAGGCCGCCGAGATCGCGCGTCGCGCGGAAGCAGCCGCGTTCGCGGTCGACAAGCGCGTGACCAACTCCGAAGGCGCGAGCGTCTCCGCGCAGCATTCGCAGTTCGTGCTTGCCACGTCACGCGGCTTCATTGCGGGCTATCCGTATTCGCGTCATTACATTGCGTGCGCGCCGATCGCGGCTGCCGGCCGCGACATGCAGCGCGACGACTGGTACACGTCGAAGCGCGATGCTTCCGCGCTCGCCGCGCCGGAAGCTGTCGGCCGTTACGCCGCCGAGCGCGCGCTCGCGCGTCTCAACGCGAGGAGCCTCGATACGCGCAAGTGCCGCGTGCTCTTCGAGGCGCCGCTCGCGGCGGGCATTCTCGGCGCGTTCGTGCAGGCGGTGAGCGGTGGCGCGCTGTATCGCAAGACCACGTTTCTCGTCGACAGTCTCGGCAAGCCGGTGTTCGCGCCGCATATCCAGATCGTCGAGGATCCGCACGTGATGGGCGGCATGGGCAGCGCGCCCTTCGACGAGGAAGGCGTGCGCACACAGCGGCGCAACGTGGTGGAGGATGGCGTCGTGCAGGGCTATTTCCTGTCGACGTATTCCGCGCGCAAGCTCGGCATGCAGACGACCGGCAACGCGGGCGGCTCGCACAATCTCACGATGAAGAGCAAGCACACGAAGCCCGAAGACGATTTCGAGGCGATGCTGAAGAAGCTCGATACCGGCCTTTTGCTCACCGAGCTGATGGGGCAGGGCGTGAACTACGTGACGGGCGATTATTCGCGCGGCGCGTCGGGCTTCTGGGTCGAGAACGGCAAGATCCAGCACGCCGTGGAGGAAATCACCGTGGCGAGCACGCTGCAGGAGATGTTCCGCCATATCGAGGCAATCGGCGCGGATACGGTCGTGCGCGGCACGAAGGAAATCGGCTCGGTGCTGATCGAACGGATGACGGTCGCGGGGCAGTGATCCGCGTCGGCTGAAACGCAAAGGCCCCGGAAAATAATCCGGGGCCTTTTTTATTCCGCGGCGGCGATGCGCTCGTAGGTGACGAACGCGAAGTCGAACTCGTTCGGCGGAGCCGCGCGATGCTTTTCACGCGAGACCTCGCGCCAATGCGTTGGATCGGGCGCGGGAAAGCGCGTGTCGCCTTCGAAGTCGGCGTCGATCTCGGTGACGATCAGCTTGTCGGCGCGGAGGATGGCATCGCGATACAGCTGCGCGCCGCCGATCAAAAACGCTTCCTTCGCCGGTTCCAGCGCGAGCGCTGCCTCGAGGCTCGTCACGACGTCGCAGCCTTCGTAGCGTCGCGCGGCGTCGCGCGAGACGACGATATTGCGCCGCCCGGGCAGCGGCCGGCCGATCGATTCATGCGTCTTGCGGCCCATGATGATGGGCGCGCCCATCGTCGTGCGCTTGAAGAAGGCGAGGTCCTCGGGCAGGCGCCAGGGCAATTGGTTGTCGCGTCCGATCACGCCGTTGCGCGCGCGGGCGACGATGAGGGTCAGCGTCGTCATGAGCAAAGAGGTCGAGGCAAACTGGCGCGCGCAGGCCGCGCGGCCGGGGCCCCGATTCTAACCGACGCTTCCGCTCCGGCCGGCACGCGATGTGCCGTCCGGTTCACGCCTCCGGCGGGTCGTCGCCGAATGGCTCGGGCGCGTGAGACGGCCCGGGCGGCACCTCGTCCCATAACGTGACGCTGATCCCCGAGCCGGTCGGACGAACGGCGGGCAGGCGCATCCACGCCGGTTCTTCTGCGTCCTCGCCGCTTTGCTGCGCGCCGGTTGTTTCCCCGCGCCTGAATGAACTATCGAGAGCCATCTTGACGACATAATCCAAGGTAATTATTCCCGGGAACCAGCAATCCGGAAATAAAGTAATCGCCCGGCCGGTATGACGATTAAGCAGAGGGTGAGTGCGGATCGGGCAATGAATGCGCGTTCATTAGACGGTATTTCTTACCTTCCGGCGCGCTGTAAATTTAGCGAATACTGTGCCATCTACCGCTAACCGTTGCTGCGCAATGAATAGCCATAATCAGACGTAAGTGCACGCCGAAACTTCGCCCGAAAACGTTTCACCACTGAAACATGATGGCAGAAAAACATGAAGTTCCGGTCAAATCGGTATAAGCTTTTGTCTTATTAAATTGTGCGTAAAGTGCGCGATATTCGTGTGAGAAATTCTTGCCAAGCCCGTCCCATCAAGGTTTTGTGGCCAATCCTGCGACTCTCGCGATATATGTTTCCGGGGTTTCTTGGGTTATAGTAGTCTCTCAAAAACGGCACAGAATCAGACATAAAGGGTTTCGTGGAAGGTGCAGGTTGGATCGCGCCGTGTCCCGGGGGCAACGTATCGAATGGCGAAAGTCCCTGTTCAGACGTTTCCAGAGAAACGTGCGAGGGCAACGAAGTCTGCGATGTCGCGAGCCTGAACTACGTGACCTTTTCAACGAATGTTGAACAAAGGATCTGAATAATGGACGTCGCTCGGCGGCAACTCATCTATGTGACTCGCGATCCAAGCGAGACGCTGTGCGCGCGATTCGAGGAACGCGGCTGGCACATCGAAATCGTCGCGAGCGCGCGCGACACGCGCAAGGCATTGCGGAACGATCTGGCAACCGGCGGTCTGCTGGATCTGTCGAGTCATTTCGAATCTCATGAACTGGCGGCGTTCGAATCGTCGCTGACTATGACCAACGTGGGCTGGGTCGCGACGACTGTTGCGGGCCAGTTGGAGGATGCCGCCGTGCGGCGGCTGATCCGCGATTATTGTTTCGATTACGTGACGCTGCCGACGTCGAACGACCGCATCGTCGATTCGGTCGGCCATGCGTACGGCATGGTCGCGCTGCATGATGCCGCGTCGAACGATGCGCGCGTCGAGGGCCGCGCCGAGGGCGAAATGGTGGGCTCGTGCGACGCGATGCTCGCGCTGTTCCGCTCGATCCGCAAGGTCGCGATGACCGACGCGCCCGTGTTCATCTCAGGCGAATCGGGCACCGGCAAGGAACTGACGGCGGTTGCCATCCACGAGCGTTCGGCGCGCCGGGATCAGCCGTTCGTCGCGATCAACTGCGGCGCGATTCCCGCGCATCTGCTGCAATCCGAGCTCTTCGGCTATGAACGCGGCGCATTCACGGGTGCGAACCAGCGGAAGATCGGCCGCGTGGAAGCAGCCAACGGCGGCACGCTGTTCCTCGACGAAATCGGCGACTTGCCGCTCGAAAGCCAGGCGAGCCTGCTGCGCTTCCTGCAGGAGCGCAAGGTGGAGCGCCTCGGCGGACACGGCTCGACGCCGGTGGACGTGCGCATCATCTCCGCGACGCACGTCGACATGCAGACCGCGATGATCGAAGGGCGCTTCCGCGCCGACCTCTATCACCGCCTGTGCGTGCTGCAGATCGACGAGCCGCCGCTGCGCGCGCGCGGCAAAGACATCGAGTTGCTCGCGAAGCACATGCTCGACCGCTTCAAGAAGGACGCGAGCCGCCGTCTGCGCGGTTTCTCGCCCGACGCGATCGCCGCGATCCACAACTACGGCTGGCCGGGCAATGTGCGCGAGCTGATCAACCGCGTGCGGCGCGCGATCGTGATGTCGGAAGGGCGTCAGATCACCGCGCGCGATCTCGAGCTCGGCGAGTACGTCGAAGTCGCGCCGGTGTCGCTCGCGCAGGCGCGCGAGGCGGCGGAGCGGCAGGCAATCGAGCTCGCGCTGCTGCGCCATCGCGGACGCCTCGGCGATGCGGCGCACGAACTGGGCATCTCGCGTGTGACGCTGTACCGCCTGCTCTCCGCGCACGGCATGCGTCACATCGAGGTCGATGCGCCGTCCGAGCACGCCACGCGCGGCTGACGGCGAGGTCGTCTGAATTCACGGACGGGCGCTTCGGGCGCCCGTTTTTTTGGTGCCTCGGCACTAGAGCGCCGGCTCCCGGCGCTTGGTAAAATCACTTTTTTACGCCTTCCGTTCGCGAGGGCGCGCGGCAAACCCCAGGGAACATCGAATGAAACAGTATCTCGAGCTCGTCCAGACGATTCTCGATACCGGCACATGGCAGGAAAACCGCACGGGCATCCGCACGATCAGCATTCCCGGCGCAATGCTGCGCTTCGACTTGCAGCAGGGCTTCCCCGCGGTGACGACGAAGAAGCTCGCGTTCAAGTCGGCGATCGGCGAGCTGGTCGGCTTTCTGCGCGCGTCGAAGAGCGCGGCGGACTTCCGCGCGCTCGGCTGCAAGGTCTGGGACGCGAACGCGAACGAGAACCCGCAGTGGCTCGAAAATCCCTACAGGCAGGGACCGGACGATCTCGGCGACGTCTACGGCGTGCAGTGGCGCAAATGGCCCGCGTACAAGCTCGTCGACGCCTGCGCGGGCGATCAGATCGCCGACGCCACCAACCGCGGCTATCAGCTCGTGACGAGCTTCGTCGAGAACGGGCGGGAGCAGGTGCTGCTTTACAAGGCGATCGATCAGTTGCGCCAGTGCCTCGATACGATCATCGAGCGCCCGACCGACCGTCGCATTCTGTTTCATGCATGGAACCCGGCCAAGCTCGACGAAATCGCGCTGCCCGCGTGCCATCTGCTGTATCAGTTCATCCCGAATGCGGTGACGCGAGAAATCTCGCTGTGTCTGTATATCCGCAGCAACGACGTCGGGCTCGGCACGCCGTTCAATCTGACCGAAGGCGCGGCGCTGCTGCATCTCATCGGCCGGTTGACGGGGTATAAGCCGCGCTGGTTCACGTACTTCATCGGCGATGCGCACATCTACGAGAATCAGCTCGGCATGCTGCACGAGCAGTTGAAGCGCGAGCCGTTGCCGTCGCCGCAGCTCATCATTTCGGACCGCGTGCCGGATTACGCGGTCACGAAGCGCTACGAGCCGGAATGGCTCGAGAAGATCGAGCCGAAGGATTTCGCGCTCGAAGGGTACAAGCATCACGAGCCGCTCACGGCGCCGATGGCGGTGTAGGGCAGGGCTTCCGCTTCACACGTAAAACGCGCGGCTTCGGGCCGCGCGTTTTGCGTTTACGGCTCAGCCGCGATGATGCTCGTTGCCGCCGCCGTGCTGCGGCTGTTGTGCCTGCGGTTGCGGCGATGGCTGCTGTGGCTGCTGACGCGGTTCCTGATGCGGCATCTGCTGCGGCGCCTGACGCGCTTCCTGATGCATCGGCTGACGCGGCGGCTCGGGACGGAATTGCGGCCGCTGCGCTTCCTGCTGCGGTCGCGGTTGCGGCGTCTCGTGACGCGGTTGCGGCGCGGACATCATCGGCGGGCGCGGTTGCTCGGCGCGCGACTGACGGAAGGCCTCGGGCGGCGGCTGATGCGCTTGTGGCGCGGGCGGGGCATGCTGTGCGAACGCGGGCTGCATCGGCATGTTTTGCGGGCCACGGTCCGTGCGAGGCGCGCGGTCCGGGTGTGGCTGCATCGCCATCGGTGTGTGGGGCTGCGCGGGCGCTTGCGTCTGGGGAGTCGGCGCGCCGTGCTCGAAATGCGGTGCGTTGCCGGCTTGCTGCGGATGCGGCGCCATCGCCGCCTGCGCCTGCGCTTGATGCGGCGGCATGCGCGCCTCGTTCGCGGCGCCGCGCCCATGCGATGCATCGCCGTGCGGGAAGCGCGGATCGCCACCGAATTGCGCCGCTTGCGGCGGACGCGGCACGCCGTTGCCGTGCGCTTGCATCGGTTGCGTGGGTTGCATCGGTTGCATCGGTCGTATCGGCTGGCCGGCGCCTGGCGTCGTGGCGGCGAAACCCGGCCGTTGCGGCGCGCCGCCCGCGATCACCGACCGCGCGGGTCCATGCGTCGCGACGAGATGCACATCGTCGAAGCGCGCGCCCGGTCCACGCGCATCGCGATCCGGGTGCGCGAACCGGTCATGAAAAGCCGGCGGCGCGACGGGCGCGCGTGTCGCCACGACAGGCCGCCCGAAGCCGCCCTGAGGCGGGCGGTAATCCGCGCGCCGCGCCCCGGGCGCGAAGCTGTCGCGCGTCGGCGCGATGCCCGGCGCGCCCGCGAAGAAACGCGGATTGCGCCAGCGCGACGGATCGACCGCATACGGCTCGTGTCCGACCGGCCGGCCATGCACGAACGTGTTCGCGGGCACGGCGGTCAGCGCATGCGGCGCGCGATAGTTGATATACGTGTTGTTCACGTAGACATTGCGGTTCACGCGCTCGTAGTAGCGCGGGCCCCATCCATCGCGATGAGGACGCCATGCTTCGCGCGGCCCGAGCGGGAACCACGCGACGCCCGCCGCCGCGATTCCCCCGACGGTCAGCGCGACGTTCCATCCTACCGGGCTGCCGCCGTCGCCGACGAACGCGACGAGCGCGGGCGCATAGGCAGGCGGCGCGCTCACGGCCATCGGTCCGGGCACCCAAGCCCACTGCGATCCGACATACGCCCATCGGCCATAGTGATAGGGCGCGAAACCCCACGGCGCATCGTCGATCCACGTCCAGCCCCACGGGTCCTGCCATGCCCAATGGCCTTGCCGATACGGCGCCCAGTCGGCGGAGACGGAATTCGGCACCCAGACCGGCCCATACGACGGATCGGAGCGCCACGTGCCGTTGGCATCGAGATCCTGATACCCGGGAACCTCGCGCGACACATAGCGTGCGGAGATCGAGCGATCCTCGGCTGCGTCGCGGCTCGCGGCCCATTGGTCGAACGCGTCCGGCGCGCTCGCCGCGTCCGCCGCCGCCTGTTGGAGATTCGTGCCTTCGAAGGTCATCTGCTGGCCGCCGGCGAGCTGCACCGAGCCGCCGTCGCCATACGCGGTGACGCCGCCGCTGCGCACCGTCACGGTGGTCGCGCGGCCATCGGGGGCGACGTCCACGCGCACGTCACCGGGCGTCGTGAGCGCGAGCGCGGCGTTGGGCGTGTCGATTTCGTAGGTCGCGCCGGGCGGCAGGTCGCGCACGTGCGTCGACAGCGTGCCCTGCGAAACCTTGAGCTGCGCGGTGTCGTCGTCGAGCGCGAGAATCGAGAGCGCCGTCTTCGAGCCGAGCCGGACCGCCGTCGAGCCGATATGCAGTTCCGAGCGCGCGTTGTCGTCGTTCCAGAGCTGATCGCCGGTCGTGAGCGGGCGGTTGATCTGCGCGTAGGACCAGTCGGATGCGCCTGCCGGCTCCGTCGTCACGGTGCCCGCCATGTAGTTCAGCCGCGCGATACGCCCGGGCGGATCGCCTTGTTCCGCCGGCGCCATCACGGCGGGCGCCGTCTGCGCGAGCGCCGTCATCCCCGATTCCGCTAAAAGCGCGCACGCGCACAAGGTCGCGGCGGCGATGGTCCTGGTTTTCATTTGTGTTCTCCGGCGGCCGCGCGCGCGCCTGTGCGACGCTGTCGGTCCGCGAGGCCTACCGGATCAATGTATCGCCCGCGCGTGTATCCGTACGATGCCGTTTGTAACCGCGCACAGGCGCGCGTAACAAAGCTTTATCGCGCGGACAGGAAGCCTTCGAAATGCCGATGCCCCGCCGGCGTCACGCGCAGCACGCGGCGCTTCGCCGTGTGCTCGATCCAGCCGCGCGATTCGCAGGCTTCGAGAAACGCCGCGCCGAGCGCGCCGCCCAGGTGCGGCCGGCGCTCGCTCCAGTCGATGCACGTGCACGCGAAGCGCCGCCGCCGCGCGCGCTGCGCCTTCAGGTCGATGCCGAGCTCGGCGAAGGCCCGCGCGCCTTCCGGCGTGGCTTCGAGCGCGGCGGGGCCGTGCGCCAATGCGGGTTCATCGGCGGCGGCGAGCCAGTTGCGCGTGAGCATCTGGTCGAAGATCTGCACGGCCAGCTCGCCCGCGAGATGGTCGTAGCAGGTGCGCGCGAAGCGCATCTCGACAGGCACGGCGGAAGGCGGCCGCTCGGGCGCGCGTTGCGGCGCGCTCGCCCGCGCGAGATTGGCGAGCGCTTCGATGGCCGCGGCGATATCGGGCGTGGCGATACGGTAGTAGCGATGCCGCCCGCTCACTTCGAGCGCGAGCAGCCCGCCTTCCGTGAGACGCGCGAGGTGCCCGCTCGCCGCCGATGGCGACAATCCCGCGATCATCGTCAGTTCGCCGGCGGGACGCGCGGTGCCGTCCATCAGCGACCAGAGCATCGCGGCGCGGCCGGGGTCGGCGATCAGCGCGCCAATGCGCGAAAGTCCGGGGAAATGACGCGCGCGGGAATCGATGTCGTCGAAAGCGGAGTTCATGGCGATGTCCGTATCAGGCGAAGTAGCCGTTCTGCCCACTCTAGCGCGAGTCCGCAACCGATGTTTCACCGCGCGCCGAAATGTCGATGCACGAGGCACGGCGCTAGAATGGCCGCTGGCATTTCGAAGCAGCAGGGAGAACCAGCATGTCCAGACTCTTGATCGCGAGCGTGCTCGGCGCGCTGATGCTTTGCGCGGGCTGCGCGGGCGCGCCGTCCTCATCGGCGGGCGGGGGCGGCAGCATCACGATGTACGGCACGATCGATCAGGGCATCACCGTTCACGACTAGTGCCTTTTTCGCTTCGTATAATCGGCGTCACATGACTCCAACGATGACGCCACCATGAATACGCCGACCTCGTCCCCCATTCCCGCCGTTCCGAAGAGCCGCGCCGAAACCACCTTCCGTTTTCTCGCCGAGCCAACCTCGGTGAACTTCGGCGGCAAGGTGCACGGCGGCGCGCTGATGAAGTGGATCGACGAAACCGCCTACGCGTGCGCCGCCATGTGGTCCGGCCGTTACGCGGTGACCGTGAGCGTCGGCAATATCCGCTTCCGGCGGCCGATTCTCGTCGGCAATCTGGTGGAATTGCGCGCGCGCGTCGTGACGACGGGGCGCACCAGCATGCACATCCACATCTCCGTGCATGCGGGCGATCCGAAAGTCGGCGAGCTGCAGCAGACGACGGATTGTCTGATGGTCTTCGTCGCCGTCGATGAAAAAGGCCAGCCGACGCCCGTGCCGTCCTTCGTGCCGGAGACGGACGAGGAGAAGCGCCTCGCCAAGTACGCGATGGACGTCAAGGATGCGCTCGATGCGATCGTCGAGCTGAAGCCGGAGGAAGTGGCGGCGGGAAAGGTCTGAAGGAACCGTGCCCAATTGGCAAACCCCCTCTCGATGTAGTAACCTTACTACATCGAGAGGGGGTTTCATCATGGCTATCACAACGTTATCCAGCCGCGAACTGAATCAGGATGTGACTCGGGCAAAGAAGGCAACCAAAGACGGTCCGGTGTTCATTACGGACCGTGGCAGGCCGGCTCATGTGCTGTTGAGCATCGAAGAATATCAGCGCCTCGCGGGGCAAAAGCGAAACCTCGTCGACGCGCTTTCAATGCCGGGTCTCGCCGATGCCGACTTTGAGCCTCCGCGTTCACGCGCGCTTCCTCGCGCGGCGGATTTCGAATGATGTTCCTGCTCGATACCAACGTCATTTCCGAACTACGCAAGGCAGGCGACGGCAGAGCGGATGTGAACGTCACGCGCTGGCTGTCAGGCGAAGACGCCGCGAGTTTCTACATCTCAGCGGTGACGCTGTTCGAACTCGAGCTTGGCATCCTGCGCATCGAGCGGCGCGACACAGAACAAGGGGAGCGACTACGCACGTGGATACGCACCCGCGTCGTTCCCGAATTCGCGGAGCGGACCTTGCCGCTCGATTCAAGCGTGGCGCAGCGTTGCGCCAGGTTGCATGTCCCGGATCCGCGCCCTGAGCGGGACGCGTACATCGCTGCCACGGCTCTCGTCCACGGTATGACGGTCGTCACACGGAACGTGGCCGATTTCGCTCCCTGCGGCGTCAGCGTGATCAATCCGTGGGAGGTCTCTCGGTGAGACCTCCCGACTGTTGAACCGGACTCCGAACAGCGGCATGAAGGTTACGTCTTGCCGACCATATCGCCCGGCTTGACCCACTCATCGAACTGCTGCTCGGTCACGTGACCGAGCGCGAGCGCCGATGCCTTCAGCGTGGTGCCTTCCTTGTGCGCCTTCTTCGCGATCTGCGCGGCCTTGTCGTAGCCGATATGCGGATTCAGCGCCGTCACGAGCATCAGCGATTCGTTGAGCAGGCTGTCGATGCGCTTCTCGTTCGGCTCGATGCCCACCGCGCAGTTGTCGTTGAAGCTCTGCGCGCCGTCCGCGAGCAGGCGGATCGATTGCAGCACGTTATGCGCGATCATCGGCCGGAAGACGTTCAGCTCGAAGTTGCCGCTCGCGCCGCCGAAGTTCACCGCGACATCGTTGCCGAAGACCTGGCAGCAGAGCATCGTGACGGCTTCGGATTGCGTCGGATTGACCTTGCCCGGCATGATCGAGCTGCCCGGCTCGTTCTCGGGAATCGACAGTTCGCCTAGCCCGCAGCGCGGTCCGCTCGCGAGCCAGCGGATGTCGTTCGCGATCTTCATCATGCCCGCGGCGATCGTCTTCAGCGCGCCGTGCGCGGCGACGAGCGCGTCGGCGGCGGCCATCACCTCGAACTTGTTCGGCGCTGTTTCGAAGGGCAGGCCGGTGAGCTTGCCGATCGCCGCCGCCACTTTCGCCGCGAAGTCCGGATGCGCGTTCAGTCCGGTGCCGACCGCCGTGCCGCCCTGGGCGAGCTGATAGAGATGCGGCAGCGAAGCCTCCACGTGCCGGATGCCCTGATCGAGCTGCGCGACATAGCCTGAAAACTCCTGCCCGAGCGTGAGCGGCGTCGCGTCCTGCAAGTGCGTGCGGCCGATCTTCACGATCTTGTCGAAGGCCTTTGCCTTCTTGTCGAGCGTGTCGCGCAGCGTCTTCAGCGACGGCACCAGATGCTTGACGATCGAATACGCGACCGCAACGTGCATGGCGGTCGGAAACACGTCGTTCGACGATTGCCCGCGGTTCACATCGTCATTCGGATGCACGAGGCGCTCTTCGCCGCGCTGACCGCCCATGATCTCGCTCGCGCGGTTCGCGATCACCTCGTTCAGGTTCATGTTGGTCTGCGTGCCCGAGCCGGTCTGCCACACGGCGAGCGGGAATTCATCCGGATGCTTGCCGTCGATGATTTCCTCGGCTGCCTGCATGATCGCCTTGGCCTTCTTCGAATCGAGCACCTTCAGCCCTTCGTTCACCTCGGCGGCCGCGTGCTTGATGATCGCGAGCGCCGTGATCAGTTCGGGCGACTGCTTTTCCGTCGAAATCTTGAAATTCTGCAGGGAACGCTGCGTTTGCGCGCCCCAGAGCTTGCCGTTCGGCACGGCGATCTCGCCGAACGTGTCCTTCTCCATCCGTACGTCGCCCTTCGCGTTCTGTGTCATGGCGTGAAGTTCCCTCACGAAGTTGGATCAGAGCTGCTTGTCGACGGGCAGGAGCATGAAGAGGCCCGTCATCACGTTTCGATAAAAACCTGCCTCGGGATCGAAATTGTAGGAGACGAAGCTGCCGTTTTCCTCGGTGGTCCAGACGAGGCCCGACTGCGGCGAGCCCGTGTGCCGCAGTTCCGCGGTGACCGCCGCGCTCGCCAGCTGCACCTGCCAGCTCACCTTCGGCGCGATGCCGTTGGCGAAGAGTTTCGCGGCTTCGTCGGCGATCGGCTTGCTGTGGATCACGAGCGCGAGCTCGGTGTTCAGCTTAGCCGAGCGCGGATCGAGATTCATGGATCCGATCACGAGGATACTCCGATCGATCACATAGGCCTTCGCGTGGAGGCTCGCGCGCGACTTCGAGCCGAACAGACCCGCGCGCGGACTGCTTTCGCCTTCGATCTGAATCGGCTTGAATTCGTACAGCTCGACGCCGCGCTGCAACAGCGGAACGCGATACGGCGCGTAGCCCGCCTGCACCGCGACGGCGTCGGTGGCGGCGAGCGAGTTCGTCAGCACCGCGACGCGCACGCCGCGCTTCGTCAAATCGCCCAGCGCCTTCACGCCCGCATCGTGCGGCACGAAGTACGGCGACAGGATCAGGAACTCGCTCTGCGCATCCTTCAGCAGTTCGACGAGGCGCTGCATAGGCGGGCTTTTGTAGTCGTCGCTCGGATGCTCGATCTTCGATGGCGAATCGACGCGGAACTCCGTCGGCGCCCACACGAGGCCCATTTCCTCGCGCGCGATCTGCTGCGCGAGCGGCGTCGCGTTGAGCGGCTTCGCGTTCAGCGGATCGGCCTGCTGGCGCCAGTGCGCGCGCAGATCGTCGCGGGTCTTGTCGAGCTCGGACGGATCGAACTGCTGCTTGTTCAGCGCGCGCAGCGGATAGGCGAGCGCGCTGTTCCAGTAGTCGTCGAAGCTCGCGGAAATCTTCTGCGTGACGGGGCCGGCGGCGAACACGTCGAGGTCGCGGAATTGCAGCGTCGGGCTCGCGCTGAAGTATTCGTCGCCGAGATTGCGCCCGCCGACGATCGCGATCTGGTTGTCCGCGATCATCGCCTTGTTGTGCATGCGGCGCGTGAAGTGGCTGAGATTCGTGAAGAAGTTCTGCGTGCGCTCGGAGAAGCTGCTCCGCGCGCTGCCATACGGATTGAACACGCGGATCTCGATCTTGTCGTGCGTGTTGAGCGCCGCCATGATCTGGTCGATATCCTTGAAGTTCAGGTCGTCGACGAGCATCCGCACGCGCACGCCGCGATCCGCCGCATAGAGCGCCGCGCCGAGCAGCAGCTTGCCGGTGTTGTCCTCCTCGGCGATGTAGTACTGCATGTCGAGCGTCTTCGTCGCCGCGCGCGCGAGGGCGATGCGGGCCTGAAGCGCATCGGTGCCGGTTGGCAGCAGGCGCACGGCGGATTGATCCGGATGCTGCCTCGCGAGCGGCGCGAGCGCGGTCGCGAGCGGCGTGGCTTCGCTCGCGGGCAGCGCGTGGCTCGCCGGGCGCTCGAAGTCCGTCGCGGGCGGGCGCGTCTCGCAGGCGGCGACGAGCACCGTCATCATCAGGACGACGGCCACATCGCGCACGGCGGCGCTGAATTTTCGTTTTGGCGTGACGCGCTGATCGATGTCCTCGCGGTTTCCGTCACGCCATGCGGCTTGCAAGCATCCCCGGCTTTCCGACACTTCGATTCCTCGTTTTAGTTGTTCCGACTCGCATGTCTGGACACGTTCGGCGGATGACACGATGAAAAGCAAGAAGCGTTCTCGCGTCGTGCGTCTCGAAAATATTCTAGGGGAAATCGAAGAACGACCGGAGGAGGGGACGGTGACGGAGCGAACGGACGAAATGAGGGACGAAATGAGGGACGAAAAAAAGCCCGCTGGCTGAAGCGGGCTGACAACCCCTGTCACAGATGTCTCAAGGAGGAGACGGGTTCATCGTAGCAATGCGCGCCGCGCGGACCAACCAAGCATTCGTGCTATGCATATCGGCGCGGGTGTCGGGTGCATATCACGCGCGCATCAGACGTGGCCGTGCGGCGCGGCGCTCGCGGCTTCCGTGTCGTCGGGCCTCGGGGCGACGCCCGTTTCGATGAACTTCCGGCTGATGCGGTGGAACCGCAGGGTCATCAGCACGGCGACGCTCGCGAGTCCGGCGGCGAGGCCCCACCACAGGCCCTTCGCGCCCAGTTCGAAGTGGAACGCGAGCACGTAGCCCGTGGGAAAGCCGACTCCCCAATAGCCGAACGCGGCGGCGAGCATCGGGATGCGCGTGTCCTTCAGGCCGCGCAGGCAGCCGGAGCCGACCGTCTGCATGCCGTCGACGATCTGGAACACCGCCGCGACGCCGAGCAGCGACGCCGCGAGCGCGACGGTATGCGCGTTGGCGGGATCGTCGAGATTCAGATACAGGCCGACGATCGCGTGCGGCACGGTGATCAGCACGAGCCCCGAGCACATCATGAAGCCGACGCCCAGCGCCAGCGCGACGAAGCCCGCATGGCGCGCCGCGACGGGCACGCCCGCGCCGACCCAGTAGCCGACGCGCACGTTCGCCGCCTGGCCGATGGCGAGCGGCACCATGAACGCGACCGACGCCACGTTGAGCGCGATCTGATGCGCGGCGAGCGGCGCTTCGCCGAGCAGGCCGACCATCATGCCGGTGGCGAGAAAGAGCGTGGATTCGACGCCGTAGGTGATCGCGACCGGCCAGCCAATGCCGAAGAGCTCGCCCATCAGCGGCAGGCGCGGGCGCGCGCGCACGACGAAATGCCTGTAGCGCGGCCGCAGATGCAGCACCGCGACGAGCGCGATCGCGATGCCCCAGACGGTGATCGTGGTCGCCGCCGCCGAGCCGAGAAAGCCTTCGCGCGGCAGGCCGTAGGCGCCGTGGATCAGCCCGTAGTTGAGAAAGCCGTTGACGAACACGCCGCCGATGGAGATCCACAGGAGCCGACGTGCCGCGCCGATCGCGGGCAGGAACGCGCGCATCATCCCGACGCCGATCAGGCTGCCGGGCGTGCCCCAGCGCAGCACCGCGCAATATTCGCCGACGTTCTTCGCAAGCGTCGCCGGCTCGTGGAACGCGAGCAGGATCGGTTCGGCGTAGCTCAGCAGCACGAAGGCGGGCACGGCGAGCAGCAAGGACAGCACGAATCCCGTCCAGTAGATGCTCGGCACGCGCTCGTCGGCGTTCGCGCCGCGCGCATGCGCGACCGACACGGACACCGACGTCAGCACGCCCTGCAGCAGCGTCACCACGACGAAGAAGAGGTTCGCGCCGAGGCCGCCCGCGGCGAGCGCGTCGGGGCCGAGCGAGCCGAGCAGGATGGTGTCGGTGACGCCCATCGCCATCTGCGAAAGCTGCGCGATGGCGAGCGGCGCGGCGAGGCGCGCCGTGTCGACGGCGTGACGCGAGAGGCTCGGCGGTCCTTGATGCGCGCGCGTGGCGCGCGTGACTTGCGGTTGCATGGTCGATCGGGTGGAAACAAAAGGCCGCGCACATGCACGGCCGGACTGGAACGCGAGGGGGCGAAAAGCGGAGCGCGATGCGCAACACGCGCTGACGGAGAACCGACGCTGAAAACCCGGCGCTGAAACCAGAACGAAAGACGTCTAGCTTATTGCGTCGCGCGCGGCGTGTCGATGACGCGTTCTCTTATGAGCGATATTCCGAACCGCGCGGGGCTGCCGAGACGTGCTAGTCGGGCGCGCGCACGTGGATCGTCTGGCCGTCGAGCTTCACCTTCTGGCCCGCGCGGATCTTGCAGGTCTTGCGCGTCTCGACTTGCCCGTCGACGGTGACATCGCCCATCGCGACGCGCGCTTTCGCCGAGCCGCCGCTGTCCGCGAGGCCCATCAGCTTGAGCAGATTGTGAAGTTCGATGAAGTCGCCCGTGAGGGTGAATTTGAGTGGCGGCATGGGACGGGCGAAGCGGGAAAGCGGGAAAAGACCTCAATCATAAACCACCGCGACCGGCGCGCCGCCGCGGTGCCGGGCACGAGCTGTGCTGTTTCCCCGAAAGACCGGTAATCGAAACGCAAGCGAGCGCGTTGGCAAATGTAGCCAGATGAAACCGTCGGTAACAATGACTGGTTTTCGCGAACTCGCCCGATCGACGGCTGGTCCGATGTTTTGATCGATGCAGCTTCGGTCATCTTTTTCCAATCGACAAAAGTCGCGCGGATCGCTCGTTTCACTGCCGTAAGAGCGCCGCCGACGCCAACTAAAGAGAGGACTAACTTATGACTCGCGCACGAATCCTTTTAATCGGTTCCGCCATTGCCACGCTCGCCGCTTCGGGCGCCTACGCGCAAACCACGACGCAGTCCGCGCCGGTGCAGCCGATGCAGCCGCAAACCATGCAGCCGATGCAGGCCGCGCCGGGCACCGCCGCACCGGGGCAAATGCAAGGGCAAATGCAAGGCCAGATGCCCACGCAGGCCCAGCAGCCGGTGACGCCGCCGCAGCAAAACGTCGTCGCGCCCGCGCCAACCGATCCGCTCGTCCAGCGCCGCAACGCGAACGCCGAGGCGAACGCCGAATACAGCGCGTCGAAGAAGGCATCGAAGGCCGAGTTGAAGGCGCAGAACCAGCAGGCCAAGGCGCAATACAAGGAAGAGCTGAAGAACGCGAAGATCAACCGCAAGGCGGACAAGGATGCCGCCAAGGCGGAACTGAACGCGACGGAGCCGGGCACGCCGAAGGACACGGGCCTGCAGCACTGAGCGTGAAGCGCCGTGAGGCTGGCTGACTGTCTCGCGGCATCGGGAAAAAGAGGGAGGACATCATGAATAGAAAAGCCAACGCACTGCTGGCCGCGCTCGTCGCGGGCACGTTCGCGAGCATGAGCGCGGCATCGTTCGCGCAAACGACGAGCGACGCGCCAATGACCCACGCCGACAAGAAGGCCGCGAAGAAGCAGGCCGAAGCCGACAAGGACGCGGCCGTCGCACAGGCCAAGGCCGACAAGAAGAAGACCGAGTCGCAGTCCGAAGCCAACGAAGCCGCCGCCGACGCGAATCTGAAGAACGCGAAGAAGGCGCAGTAACCCGCGCTTCTGCCGCGGTGCGAGCCCGGTTCCCTGCGAGCCGGGCTCGCTGCTTTTTGGGGCCAAAAGCCCTGACGCGCCAAAGACTTGCGCGCGCGGGTTGTATGGATATACAGTGTGCGTCACTCTTTTCCCGCGCTTTCTTCCTCACGTGCTCACGCTTCCCGACACCGCCGACGCCGCTTCCGAATCCACCGCGAAACAGGTCGCCGACTATCTCGCGAAGCTGAACGAGGCGCAGCGTCAGGCTGTCGAATTCGGCGTCGATGAACCCGGCCGCGCGGGCGGGCCGCTTCTCGTGATCGCGGGTGCGGGGTCGGGCAAGACCAATACGCTTGCGCATCGCGTCGCGCATCTGCTGGTGAAGGGCGCGGACCCGCATCGCATTCTGCTGCTCACGTTTTCGCGCCGCGCGGCGCTCGAGATGACACGGCGCGTGTCGCGCATCGCGATGAACGCGCTCGGCACGCGCAGCGCCATCGCACAGGGCCTCACGTGGTCGGGCACGTTTCACAGCGTCGGCGCGCGCCTGCTGCGCGATTACGCCGATCTCGTCGGGCTCGCGCCGTCGTTCACCATCAACGACCGCGAGGATTCCGCCGATCTCATGAACCTCGTGCGGCACGAGCTCGGTTTGTCATCGAAGGAAAAGCGCTTTCCGGCCAAGTCCACGTGCTTCGCGATCTACTCGCGCGTCGTGAATACGGGCGCGTCGCTGGCGACCGTGCTCGACCAGTCGTATCCGTGGTGCCGCGAATGGGAAGCCGATCTGAAGCGCCTCTTCGCCGCGTACGTCGCCGCGAAACAGGCGCAAAGCGTGCTCGACTACGACGACCTGCTGCTCTACTGGTCGCATCTCGCGGCTGAGCCGTCGGTCGCGGCGGATCTCGCGAGCCGCTTCGATCACGTCCTCGTCGATGAATACCAGGACACCAACCGCCTGCAGGCGTCCATCCTGCTCGCGATGAAGCCGGACGGGCGCGGCCTCACCGTCGTCGGCGACGATGCGCAGTCCATCTATTCGTTCCGCGGCGCGACGGTGCGCAACATCCTCGATTTTCCGGGCCATTTCGAGCCGCCCGCCGCCACCGTCACGCTCGATCGCAACTATCGTTCGACGGAGCCGATTCTCGCGGCGTCGAACGCGGTGATCGGGCTCGCGTCCGAGCGCTATACGAAGAACCTCTGGACCGACAAGGCCTCGGCGCAGAAGCCGCGCGTCGTCTCCGTCGCCGATGAAGCCGATCAGGCGCGCTATGTCGTCGAGAAAGTGCTCGAAGCCCGCGAAGGCGGCATGAAGCTCAAGGCGCAGGCGGTGCTCTTTCGCGCCGCGCATCACAGCGCGACGCTCGAAATCGAGCTCACGCGGCGCAACATTCCTTTCGTGAAGTTCGGCGGGCTCAAGTTTCTCGATTCGGTCCATGTGAAGGACGTGCTCGCGGTGCTGCGCTGGGCGGAGAATCCGCGCGATCGCGTCGCGGGCTTTCGGGTCGCGCAGTTGTTGCCCGGCATCGGGCCGGCCATCGCCGGGCGCTTGCTGGATAGCGTGAGCGCGCCTGACGCGGTTGCGCCGAGCGCAATTGCCACGTTCCAGGCCCCGGCGCGCGCGAGCGAAGACTGGCCGCGCTTCGTCGGTCTGATGGCGAAGCTCTGCGGCCGCGAATCGGGCTGGCCAGCGGAGTTCGAGATGATCCGGCGCTGGTACGAGCCGCATCTCGAACGCAATCACGAAGACGCGGCGATCCGCATCGGCGACGTATTGCAGATGGAAAGCATCGCGTCGACGTATCCGACGCGCGAGCGCTTTCTCACCGAACTCACGCTCGATCCGCCCGACGCGACCAGCGACGAATCCGGCGTGCCGATGCTCGACGAAGACTATCTGATTCTTTCGACCATCCATTCGGCGAAGGGCCAGGAATGGCGCAACGTGTTCGTGCTGAACGGCGTGGACGGCTGCATTCCGTCCGATCTCGGTACGGGCAGTGACGAGGAAATCGACGAGGAGCGGCGGCTTTTATATGTTGCGATGACGCGCGCGAAGGAAGACCTGCACATCGTCACGCCGCAGCGTTTCTACGTGCACAACCAGACGCATCTCGGCGACCGGCACGTGTGGGCGCAGCGCACGCGTTTTATTCCGCCTCATCTGATGCAGAACTTCGAAGCAGCCGCGTGGCCGCCGGTGATCGCACCCGCCGCGCCAACAGCGGCGGGGCTCGCGGCGGCCGCGAAAGCGAAGATCGATATCGCGGCGCGCCTGAAGGGAATGTGGGACTGAGAGCGGTCGCGCTCAGCGCTGCGCGCGCGAGGTTCGCGGTGCGCGCGGCGTCGGCGAGAAGATGCTGCGCAGCCACGCGGCGAAGCGCGTGAAGCCGTCGTAAGGCTCTTCGACGAACAGTTCGGGCCGCAGCGCGCGCAGATACTCGAGCACCTGCTGCGCTTCCTGCTTCTGGATCGAGCCATAGAAAATGCCGAGCCGCAGCAGGCAGCGCAATTCGCCGAGCTTCTCGCGCGCGGTCGATCCGATGCTGGCTTCCACCGAAATCTTCGTTTCATATACGCGCTGACGCAGCGAATCGGCGAGACGCCACGCGGGCGTCTGCATCTTCTCTTCGACGTCGCGGATATCCGCCGCCGCCGACTTGATCTGCGAGGCAAGCACGTCCACTTGCGACACGTCGCCCTTCGCCTCGGTGACGATGGCCGTCGCCCATTCGCGCGACGCCCTGACGAGATCCTCGGCGGTCCAGTCGGCGCGGATCGCGAACGCGAAGCCGTGCTCGGCCGCCTGACGGATCAGGATTTCGACGACATCCGGAAACTCCTTGTCGAGCGCGCGCTTCGCCCACGCATACTGGCCGTGCGTGAGCATGCGCTGCACCGCCTGCTCGGTGAGCGGCGTGTTGTTGTCGAGCAGCTTCGCGCGCAGGAAGTCCTCGAACGACGGTGTGACGAATTGTGGATCCAGCTTCAGCGACAGACGCAGAAACGCTTCGAAGTCGCGCTCCAGCGAAGCGATCGTCTCGTCGCGAAGCGAAAGGGTGATTTGACGCATGTTGGTTCCCGGTTCCGCTTCTCGGCTTGCCGATGGCGGGAAATGCTTGCGGCGCCGCTACTCAGGCGGAGTCCATTCGTTTCTGATATCGGCGCGTTTTCCGGGAACTTGAGGTTTCTTCGAGGCTTTTTGAAAGCCGATCGGCAGCGAACCGGCGGGAGACGTTCAGCGCAGCACCACGAACTGCCAGAGAAAAAACACCGCGAGCGACACCGCGATCGTCAAGAGCGGCCGCTTCGTGAGCGCGCAAACGATGATCGCGACGATCGCCGCCACCAGTTGCGGATTGCGCCAGGTGATCTCGGCGCCGTTGCCGTGCGGCGAGACGGTCATCGGCACGATGATCGCGGTGAGCACCGTCACCGGCACGAACGAAAGGGCCGTGCGCACGACGGGCGGAAAGGGCAGGCGCTCGCCCAGCACGAACACGGCGGCGCGGATCGCATACGTGACCACAGCCATGCCGATGATCAACCAGACGTAGTTCATTGCGTGCGCTCCTTCGGATTCTTCAGGCGGTTTTTCTCCTGCGGGCGATTTTCCATCAACGTGAGCGCCATGCCGACCGCGACGCCCACGAGCACGGCCGCGAGCAAGCCGAGCTTGTACGGCCAGCCCTGCCACGCGAACGACAGCACGCCCGAGGCGAGCGCCGCCGCGACGAAGCGCACCGCAACGAGCTGCGGCACGATGATCGCAATGAAGGTCGCGACCATCGCGAAGTCGAGTCCGAGCGATTTCAAGCCGGGGAAGGCCGCGCCGAACAGCAGGCCAATGAGCGTCCACATCTGCCAGTTCAGATACATCGCCACGCCGGAGCCGAAGAAGTAATGCGGACCGGTTTCGCCGGGCGGGCGCTTCTGATAGTGCGCGTAGGCGACCGCGAAGACTTCATCGGTCATGATGCCCGCGAGCGCCCAGCGCCAGCGGCGCGGCAGATGCGCGACATAGGGCGCGAGCGTCGCCGAATACAGCACGTGACGCAGATTGACGACGAGCGTCGTCGCCCAGATGACGGCGAAGCTCGCGTGCGATGCGATCAGCCCGACCGCGATGAACTGCGCGGAACCCGCGAACACCGCGAGCGACATCAGCTGGCCGTGCCAGAGCGTGAGCGGACTTGCGGTGACGAGCGTGCCGAAGATCACGCCGAAGGGCGCGGCACCGACCATCATCGGGATGGTGTCGCGGGCGCCGGCGGCGAATTCGCGCAGCGCATGGCCGGGCGGTTGAGCGGACGGATGCGCGGACGATTGCACGGACGGTTGAGCGGGTGTTGCTTTCAAGATTTCCTCCTATGGAAGCGAGGATACGTAAAACGCCGGTTCGAATGCTTGTACGTTCTTGCGCTTTCGCGTCGCCGGAACGCGGATCAGCGCCAGCGGCCGGGCGGCACGCCGAACGTGCGCTTGAAATGCCGCGTGAAATGGCTCTGGTCGGTGAAGCCGCTCGCCGCCGCTACATCGGTCACGGAGGCGCCCGCGCGCAAAGCAGGCAGCGCGCGCACGATGCGCATCTGGTTGCGCCACGCGTGCGGCGCGAGTCCCGTTTCGCGGGTGAAGAGGCGGGCGGCGTGGAAGGTCGAAAGGCCGACCGTCTGCGCCAGCTCGGCGAGGGTGAGCGGTTCGAGCAGATCGTCGGCGAGGCGGGATTTCATCGTTTCGACGCGGTTGGCATCCGCGGCGAGCGGGGCGATGCCGGGGCGTTCCAGCGCGTGACGGCCGATGAGCGTCGTCACGGCATCGACGAGCGCCGTTTCCGCGGCGAGCGGATCGGGGCCGCTTTCCAGCAGCCGATGCGCGTACACCAGCCGCCGCGCGAGATCGGCGTCGCGGATGATATCGACCGGAAACCACGGCGACGCTGCCGGCCGCGCCGACATCTCACGCGCGAGATCCTCGACGAACGGCACCGGCAGATAGAAAACGCGATAGCGCCAGCCCGCATCGACGGCCCGCGCGCCGGTATGCACTTCGCCGGGATTGATCACCGGCACCGAGCCGGCTTCGGCCACGTGATGCGCGCCGCGATAGTCGTAGCACTCCGCGCCCGCTTCGATCACGGGCACCGTGTAGGCGTCGTGCCAGTGCGGCGAGAACTCGTGATCGTAGTATTCGGCCGTGACCATGTCCGCGTCCGGCACGAGCGGCGAGCGCCAGTAGCGTGCGGCATTGCGGAAACGGGCGGCGTTCATGGCGGAAGAAATCGGCAGCGGGAGGCGGAATCGCACAGTTTACAACTTTGTCGCGTCCCGAGCCGGACAGTTGGACCTCACTTGACCGGTATGGTCGTGCCCGCGGGCACCGGCACGGCGGTCACGCTGTTCTTCGGGCTGCCGGTCGCGATGCGGTCGCTGTAGGTCAGATAGACAAGCGTGTTGCGCTTCGTATCGACGATGCGCACCACATGCAGCGTCTTGAAGATGAATGACATGCCGGCGGAAAAGACATCTGTTTTCTGCTTGAGCGACTGCGCGATCTTGATCGGTCCGACCTGGCGGCATGCGATCGACGCTTCGGTCGGATCTTCCGCGATGCCGAGCGTGCCTTTCACGCCACCCGTGCGCGCCCGCGACACATAGCAGGTCACGCCTTCTACGAGTGGATCGTCATAAGCATCGACGCTCACGCGGTCCGAGCCGGTGAAGCGGAAGTTGGTGTTGACGCTGGCGATTTCCTCCGCGTGCGCGAGTCCCGCGCCGAGGAAAGTAGCGAGCGATGCGGCGAGCGCGAGGACGGAGCGTTTCATCGTCATCCTTCGGAAAAGAGAAAGGGCGTCGTATTGTATCGACGCCCTTGGCTCTTTTGATGCATTGCCGCGCTGCCGGTCAATGAAAGATCAGATACAGGATCACCAGCACGATCACGGGAACGCCGAGCAGCCATCCGAGCAGGTAAGGCATGTTGTCCTCCTTCGCGTGTTGTTGTTGACGGTTCCAGTATCGCGAAGCAGAACGTTGCACGTTAGCGGTGCGCGTCCGAAATCTGTGTAGGCGACGTCCTATTACGACTTTCTTGATGCTTTCAGATTCGTAAGGTGATTCGACTCAAGCGGCACGGCTCTTCTTCGCCGGCCGGTCGCGGTAGAGCGTGCGCACGTAATCGAGATGCGCGCCCGCGCACTCGCGCGCCCGTGCCGGGTCGCGCGCGACGATCGAATCGAAGATCGCGCGATGCTGCGCCATCAGGTTCGCTTCGACCTCGTCGTCGTAATCGACGAGCCGGTGCGACGTCAGCATCGATTCGCGGACCAGTTCGTCGAGTCCGTGCATGACGTGCGTCAACGCGACGTTGTGCGTCGCGTCCGCGATCGCGAGATGGAAGGCCGCGTCCTTCTCCGCGATGCGCGTGCTCTTCTCCGCGACGGCGGTTTGCAGCGCGTCGAACGCGGCCGCGATGCGCGCGAGATCGGCTTCGGTCGCACGCTCGGCAGCGTAGGCGGTGGAGAGCGTTTCGAGGCCGTGGCG
The DNA here is from genome assembly GCF_056930355.1 of Caballeronia sp. 11_S32. NCBI lineage: Bacteria > Pseudomonadati > Pseudomonadota > Betaproteobacteria > Burkholderiales > Burkholderiaceae > Caballeronia > Caballeronia sp. 11_S32. The sequence continues at coordinate 2,623,285 of NZ_JBXOWH010000003.1, read as the reverse complement.
CAGTTCGAGCACATCGGCGCTCGCGTCCGGTTGCGCTTCGAGCAGGGCCGCGAGCGGATGCGACACGAGCGGCGCCGTCACATCCGACACGACGAAGCCGCCGCGTCCGGCCGCGCGGATGAAACCATCCGATTCCAGCCGGATCAGCGCCTCGCGCAGCGACGGGCGCGACACGTTCAGCTGTTCGGCCAAATCGCGCTCGGCGGGCAGGCGCTGGCCGGGCAGCAGCGTGCCGTTCGAAATCAGTTCCCGAATCTGCCCGGACACGACATCGGAAAGGCGCACGCGGGCGTAGGAATGCGCATGGACGGGCTGGAAGGTCATCGTTCGACGGCGAATAGGAGGTGAAACCTGAGGATTGCCCCAGTTTGACACGAAACAGGCATCTCTTTAAAGTCTTGGTCAGACCAAGCTTACCAAACGTGCTCGCCATCCTAGCACTCGGACCTCATGAAAGTTGCCCTGTTCGTTCCCTGTTTCATCGATGCGTTTTATCCGCAGGTCGGCATCGCCACGCTGGAGTTGCTCGAGCGCCTCGGGCTGGATGTCGATTACCCGCAGGATCAGACCTGCTGCGGCCAGCCAATGGCCAATAGCGGCGCGCACAAGGACGCCGCCGGCGCCGAGCGCGTGTTCGCGCGCAACTTCGCCGATTACGACTATGTGGTCGGGCCGTCCGCGAGTTGCACGCATCACGTGCGCGAGCACTTCACCGCGATCGAGCAGACGAGCGCGGTGCAAAAGGTGCGGCGCAATACCTACGAGCTCGTGGAATTCCTGCACGACGTGTTGAAGGTGCGCGAGTTTCCGTGGGCGGAGTTTCCGCACAAGATCGGGCTGCACAACAGTTGCAGCGCGGTGCGGCATCTGCGCGAGACGTCCAATTCGGAGGTCGCGGGCGCGCCGTATTCGAAGCCGCGCGCGCTGCTCGAAGGCGTGAAGGGCATCGAGTTCGTGTCGCCCGCGCGCCCGGACGAATGCTGCGGTTTCGGCGGGACGTTCTCGGTGACGGAAGAGGCCGTCTCCGTGCGCATGGGGCAGGACAAGGTGCGCGACCATGTCGGCGCGGGCGCGGAGTACATCGTGTCGGGCGACATGTCGTGTCTCATGCATCAGCAGGGCTGCGCCGAGCGCATGAAAGCCGATGCGAAGTTCATCCATATCGCGCAGGTTTTGAACGGAGCGCGCGCATGAGCAAAAACACGGGTAAGCCGATCCGTATCGATCACGCGAAGGCCGCGGGCGCGTTTCTTCAGAAGCCGGATCACGTCGCGTTCCACGACAAGCGCCTGTGGGACTTGCGCACCAAGCGCGATGCGCAGGCGCACGGCATCCCCGAATGGGAGACGCTGCGCAATCTCGCGTCGGGAATCAAGGAGCACACGCTGTCGAATCTCGCGGATTACATCGCGCAGTTCGTCGATCAGGCGGAGAGGAATGGCGTCGTCGTGCATTTCGCGGCCAATGCGGAAGAGCACAACGCGCTCGTCCACAAGCTGATGAGCGAGCGCGGCATGACATCGCTCGTGAAGAGCAAGTCGATGCTCACCGACGAGTGCTACATGCGCGATTACCTCGAACCGCGCGGCATCACGGTGATGGAAACCGATCTCGGCGAGCGCATCCAGCAGCTCGATCATCAGGACCCGAGCCATATGGTCGTGCCCGCGGTGCACAAGCTGCGCGCGGACGTGGCCGAGCTGTTCGGCAAGACCATCGGCACCGATCCGAAGAACAGCGACATCCACTATCTCGCCGAAAGCCAGCGCATGAACACGCGGCCGTATTTCGTGCGCGAAAAGACGGCGGGCATGACCGGCTGCAACTTCGCGGTCGCGGAGACGGGCACGGTCGTCGTGTGCACGAACGAGGGCAACGCGGATCTGTCCGCGAACGTGCCGCCGCTGCATATCGCGTCGATCGGCATCGAGAAGATCATTCCGACGATCGCCGATCTCGGCGTGTTCGTGCGGATGTTGTCGCGCAGCGCGCTCGGCTCGCCGATCACGCAATATACGTCGCACTTTCGCGCGCCGCGTCCGGGCACGGAGATGCACTTCATCCTCGTCGACAACGGCCGTTCCGAACGGCTCGCGATGGACGACTTCTGGTTCTCGCTCAAATGCATTCGCTGCGGCGCGTGCATGAACACCTGCCCGGTGTATCGAAGGAGCGGCGGCTTGTCGTACGGCGGCACGTATTCCGGGCCGATCGGCGCGATCATCAACCCGACCTACGATCTCAAGCGCTACAGCGCGCTGCCGTTCGCATCGACGATGAACGGCAGTTGCACCAACGTGTGTCCCGTGAAGGTGAACATCCACGAGCAGATCTACAAGTGGCGCGAGGTAATTGCTCAGAAGCACGAAGTGCCTTTCGTGAAGCAGGAAGTGCTGAAGATGGCGGGGCGCCTCCTCGCGAGCCCGACGCTTTACCGCGCGACGGTTGCCTCGCTCGGCGGCGCGCTGAAGCGTCTGCCCAACTTCGTGCTCTATAACCCGCTGAATATTTGGGGGCGCCAGCGCGACTTGCCGGAAGCGCCCGCCGAGACTTTTCACGAGTGGTACAAGAAGAACCGCTCATCTGCCAGACAAGTTGACAAATGACGACCCGCGAAGCCTTTCTATCGAAGATCCGCGCGGCGCAGCCAGCGTCGCGCCCGCGCCCCGATGTGCCTTTGTTTCCGACACCCGAAGGCGATCTGCGCGAGCGTTTCGCCACGGCGCTCACCGCGATGGGCGGAACGTGCGTGGAAGCGTCGAGCGTGGCGGAGGTTCAGGCGATGATCGCCGCGCGTTTCGGCGCGGATGCGATCGTGGCGTCGGCGGTGGCGGGCATCGAAGGCAATCGCGCGATTTCGCGAGATACCGCTCCGGCCTCGCTTCAGGATGTCGATGTCGGCGTCGTGCGAGGGCGCTTCGGTGTCGCCGAAACCGGATCGGTCTGGTTCAGCGAGGAAGAGTATCTCGTGAACTCGATCGGCTATCTCGCGCAGCATCTCGTCGTGCTGCTCGATCCAGCGCTGCTCGTCGAAGGCTTGCAGCAGGTTTATCGACGGCCCGATTTCAAATCGGCGCGCTATGCGGTGCTCGTGACGGGGCCATCGGCGACGGCGGATATCGAAGGTGTACTGATTCGCGGCGCGCAGGGCGTGCGCTCGTTGACTGTCGTGTGGCTTGCGTGACGCTTCAGGCGGCGGGAAATCCCGCCGAACCTGGCCGCTTCCCGATGAAAAACAAAAAGCCCAGTCGCGTGACTGGGCTTTTTGCTTCGAAGCTCTTGGCTCCCCGACCTGGGCTCGAACCAGGGACCTACGGATTAACAGTCCGGCGCTCTACCGACTGAGCTATCGGGGAACAACTGAAACATCTGCAACTGAGATAAAAAACCCAGTCGATGGACTGGGTTTCTTTGAAACCGACTTGCTGGAGTTTTTGGCTCCCCGACCTGGGCTCGAACCAGGGACCTACGGATTAACAGTCCGGCGCTCTACCGACTGAGCTATCGGGGAACATCTACAGCAGAGAAGCGGAATTATAGGGAGCCCGTGCTAGCGTGTCAACGCTAAATCGTCATTCAATACACTTTTTTGCATCGAATAGACCGATATGGCCGCCCGGCCGCAGCGAGATCAACGCTCGAGCAGGTTCAGCTTGTCCTTGACGTCCTTGAACTCATCCGCTTCGGGAAGCGAGCCCTTCGTCTTCGTGATGCTCGGCCAGTTGCGCGCGAGCTCGGCGTTCAGTTCGGTGAAGTGCTGCTGATCCGAGGGCACGTCCTCTTCGGCGTAGATCGCGTTCACCGGGCATTCGGCGACGCACACGGCGCAGTCGATGCACTCGTCAGGATCGATCGCGAGAAAGTTGGGACCTTCGCGGAAGCAATCCACCGGGCACACGTCCACACAATCGGTGTACTTGCACTTGATGCAGCTTTCGGTCACAACGTGAGTCATTCAGGCTCCTGCATGCGTAATTCGTGGGGGCGGCGCCCTGGGCGGCTGCATGGGCCGCGAGATGCGCGTGGCGAAACGCATATTGTAGCGTAACGGTAAAAGCGGGCGCGAGCCGCGCGAAGCGCGCTTTATATCGATTCGTGATGTATGTATGCGCGCGTTCGCAAAAGGGCCGAGCACGGGTCATGCCCTCGCGCACATTCGGGTAACATGACCCTAAAGACATAAAGGCTCGCGCTCGCGACAGATATCAGGCAAAAGCGCGTGGTCAATTCGCGTGGGTGTTCCCGTCAGAACCATGATCATCAATTCGCTGCTCGATACCGACCTCTACAAGTTCACGATGATGCAGGTCGTGCTGCATCATTTCCCCGCGGCCCATGTCGAGTATCGCTTCCGCTGCCGCACGCCGAATGTGGATCTCGTGCCGTATATCGACGAGATCCGCGACGAGGTGCGCCAGCTCTGCAATCTGCGCTTCAAGGAAGAGGAGCTGGACTATCTGCGGCGCATGCGCTTCATCAAGAGCGATTTCATCGATTTCCTCGCGCTCTTTCATCTGAACGAGAAGTCCATCCGCATTGCGCCTTCGCCGAAGAACAACGGCGAGATCGATATCGAAATCGAAGGGCCGTGGCTGCACACGATCCTCTTCGAGATTCCGGTGCTCGCGATCGTCAACGAGGTCTATTTCCGCAACACGCAGCGCAAGCCCGAGTACGAAACGGGCCGCGAGCGCCTGCGCGACAAGATCAAGCTGCTCGCCACGCCGCCCGAATACTCCGACTGCAAGATCGCCGATTACGGCACGCGCCGGCGCTTCTCCGGGCAGTGGCACGAGGAAGTGGTGCTGACGTTGAAGGAAAGACTCGGCGCTCAGTTCGCGGGCACGAGCAACGTCTTCTACGCGATGAAGCACGGCCTGCGGCCGCTCGGCACGATGGCGCACGAGTACCTGCAGGCGTGCCAGGCGCTGGGTCCGCGCCTGCGCGATTCGCAAATCTTCGGCTTCGAGATGTGGGCGAAGGAATATCGCGGCGACCTCGGAATCGCGCTGTCGGACGTCTACGGCATGAAGGCGTTCCTGCGCGACTTCGACATGTACTTCTGCAAGCTCTTCGACGGCGCGCGCCACGACTCCGGCGATCCCTTCGACTGGGGCGAGCGCCTCATCCGGCATTACGAGGAGAACCGCTGCGATCCGCGCACCAAGGTGCTCGTATTCTCTGACGCGCTCGACATTCCCAGGGTGCTGCAACTGTATGAGCGTTTTCGCGGGCGCTGTCAGCTCGCGTTCGGCGTCGGCACCAATCTCACCAACGACCTCGGCTATCAGCCGCTGCAGATCGTCGTCAAGATGGTCCGCTGCAACGGTCAGCCGGTCGCGAAGCTCTCGGATTCGCCCGGCAAGAACATGTGCGACGACAAGGCGTATCTCGCGTATCTGCGCCAGGTATTCGGCATCGAGCAGCCTGTCGAAGAAAGCTGATCGCGCTTTTTGCGCGTTCGGCCTATGCCGTTCGGATGAGGTTCGTCAGCGAATATCGCTCGCTATAATTCGGACGCGCCGATCGATCCGGCGCGCACGAAACTCAAGCACGCAAACACGAGGACGGCACCATGGATACATCGGCCGCGCGCCGCAATATTCTCGCGCGCATTCGCAGCGCGCAGGGCCGTCGCGATACACCGACGGACGCCGAGCGCGCCGCGGCGCAAGAGTATGTCGAGCGGCATCCTGCGGGTCCGCGTCCTCCGCTGCCTCAGTCTCGCGACGAGCTCATTGCCCGGTTTCGGCTCGAAGCCGAGCGTCTTTCCTCGACGGTCGCCGAAGTGGAATCGCTTGCCGATGCCCCCGCCGAAGCCGCGCGCTATCTTCAGTCTCTGAATCTCTCCACCGATGTCGTCGCGTGGCCCGCGCTCGCCGATCTTCCATGGGCGCAAGCGGGCATTCAGGCCGCGCTGCGCAAGCCGGCGGACGCCGATCTCGTCGGCATCACCGGCTGCTTTTGCGCAACGGCTGAAACCGGTTCGCTCGTGCTGCTGTCCGGCGCCGATACGCCCGCGTCCGGCGCGCTCCTGCCGCAGACGCACATCGCGATCGTGCCGTCGTCGCGCATCGTAGCGGCGCACGAGGACGCGTTCGCGTTGATGCGCGCCGAGCGGGGCGAGTTGCCGCGAGCGGTGAACTTCGTGTCGGGACCGTCGCGTACCGGCGATATCGAACAGACTATCGTGCTCGGGGCGCATGGGCCGTATCGCGTGCACGTAATCGTCGTGCGCGGAGCCTGATTCCGATGCGGCGAGTCGTTTTGGGCGCCGTTTGCGCGGCGCTGGCGCTGATCGATGCGCCCGCCGTCGCGGCCACGCCCGACGGCGCGACGCTTCCGGCAACCTGGGGCATTCCGTTCATCGGCGTCCTGCTTTCGATCGCGGTTTTTCCGCTCGTCGCGCCGAAGGTCTGGCATCACCATTTCGGCAAGATCGCGGCCGCGTGGGCGCTCGCGTTTCTCGCGCCGTTCGCGCTTGCGTTCGGCATCGGCACGGCGGGCAGCGTGCTGGTTCACGCGATGCTCGAAGAGTATGTGCCTTTCATCATCCTGCTGGCGTCGCTCTACACTGTTGCGGGCGGCATCTGCGTGCGCGGCAATCTGCATGGCTCCGCGCGCCTCAATACCGGGCTGCTCGCGCTCGGCACCGCGCTCGCGAGCCTCATGGGCACGACGGGCGCCGCCATGTTGCTGATCCGTCCGCTCCTGCGCGCGAACGACAATCGCAAGCATGTCGTGCATGTGGTCGTGTTCTTCATCTTTCTGGTCGCGAACGCGGGCGGCTCGCTCACGCCGCTCGGCGATCCGCCGCTGTTCCTCGGCTTTCTCAATGGCGTCGGTTTCTTCTGGACGACGCTGCATCTCGCGCTGCCGATGCTCTTCGTCTGCGCTGTGCTGCTCGCGCTGTTCTACATGCTCGACAGCCACTACTGGCGCAGGCACGACGCGCGCTCCGCGTTTCTCGACCCGACGCCCGACACGCCGCCGCTCGGCATCGACGGCAAGATCAACTTCGCGCTGCTCGCAGCGATCGTCGCGCTCGTGCTGATGAGCGGCATCTGGAAGCCGGCTATCGCGTTCGATGTCTTCGGCACGCAGGTGCAGTTGCAGAATCTCGCGCGCGACGTGCTGCTCATCGTGGTGCTGCTGGCCTCGCTCGCGCTCACGCCGAAAAGCGCGCGTGCCGGCAACGCGTTCGACTGGGCGCCCATCGAGGAGGTGGCGAAGCTCTTCGCCGCGATCTTCATCACCATCGCGCCGGTCATCACGATCCTGCGCGCGGGCGAGGCGGGCGCGTTCGCGGGCATCGTGCGCGCGGTGTCGGATGCGCATGGCAAACCGGTCGACATCGCTTATTTCTGGGCCACGGGCATCTTGTCCTCGTTTCTCGACAACGCGCCGACCTATCTCGTGTTCTTCAATCTCGCGGGCGGCGACGCCCGCACGCTCATGACCACCGATGCCACGACGCTCGCCGCCATCTCGGCGGGCGCGGTCTTCATGGGCGCGAATACGTATATCGGCAATGCGCCGAACTTCATGGTGAAGGCGATCGCCGAATCGCGCGGCGTGCGCATGCCGAGCTTTTTTGGCTTTATGGCGTGGTCGGGTGCAATCCTTCTGCCGCTTTTCGCCGTTCTGGGCTGGCTATTTTTCTAGGAGCAATCGATGAAGAAAGTCCTTGTCGCGCGTCCCACGTTCCCCGATGTGATCGAGCGCCTGAAACAGTATTTCGATGTCGACGCCAATCTCGGCGACGTGCTCCCGCAAGATGAATTCGCACGCCGTCTCGCCGGTAAGGACGGCGCGTTCACGGCGGGCGAGTGGGTCGGCGAGAAGGAGCTGGCCGGCGCGCCGAACCTGAAAGTGGTCGCGAACATGGCGGTCGGCTACAACAACTTCGACATGCAGGCGTTCGACGCGCACAAGGTGCTCGGCACCAATACGCCGAACGTGCTGAACGAAACCACGGCCGATTTCGGCTGGGCGCTGATGATGGCGGCGGCGCGCCGCGTCACCGAGTCGGAGCACTATCTGCGCGCGGGCAAGTGGCAGAAGTGGTCGTTCGATTCGTTCCTCGGCAATGATGTCTACGGCTCGACGCTCGGGGTGATCGGCATGGGACGCATCGGCCAGGCGCTCGCGCGGCGGGCGAGCGGCTTCAACATGCGGGTGATCTATCACAACCGCTCGCGCGTCGCGCCGGAGATCGAGCGGGAGCTGAACGCCGAGTACGCGTCGAAGGAAGATCTGCTGAGGCGCGCGGATCATGTCGTGCTCGTCGTGCCTTACTCGAAGGAGAGTCATCACACGATCGGCGCGGCCGAACTCGCGCTGATGAAGCCGACAGCGACGCTCACGAATATCGCGCGCGGCGGCATCGTCGACGACAACGCGTTGATCGTCGCGCTGCGCGAGAAGCGTATCGCGTCGGCGGGCATCGACGTGTTCGAGGGCGAGCCGGATTTCAACCCGGATTTCCTGCTGCTCGATAACGTCGTGCTGACGCCGCACATCGCGAGCGCGACCGAGGGCACGCGCCGCGCCATGGCCAATCTAGCGGCGGACAATCTCATCGCCGCGCTGGGCGAGGGCCCGCGCGCCGGCAATCCGCCGAACCCGATCAATCCGGACGTACTCAAGAAATGACGCAATTGCTGGTTGGCGCGGTCGCTGTGCTTGCGGTCGCGCTGGTGGTCTCGCTCTTCGCGCTCGTCATGACGATGCGGCGCCATTCGAACGCGGTCATCTTCGACGAGTTCGAAGCGCTCACCGATCGCGTCAACGACATGGGCGAGGCCCACGCGCGCGCGCAGGAAAGGCTCGAGCGCGGCCTGCGCGGCGATATTGCAGAGAGCGCGCGCGTGTCGCGCATGGAATCGCAAAGCGGCTTCACGCAATTTCATCAGACGCTCGCGACGCAATTGGCGAGCACATCGAGCGTGCAGAACGCGCAGTTCGATGCGCTCGCGCAGCAGCTCGCGCAACAGAGCCAGCAGGCGCGCGAGGATCAGGGCAACGCGCTCAAGCGTTTCGCCGATTCCATGTCGCTGCATCTGTCGCAGCTATCGGAGGCGAACGAGCGGCGGCTCGCGGAAGTGCGCGCGACGCTCGAAGCGCGCCTGAAGGACATCGAGGCGAACAACGCGACGAAGCTCGAAGAGATGCGCAGAACCGTCGACGAGAAACTGCACGCGACGCTCGAACAGCGGCTCGGCGAATCGTTCAAGCTCGTGTCGGACCGGTTGGAGCAGGTGCATCGCGGGCTCGGCGAAATGCAGACACTCGCGGCCGGCGTCGGCGATCTGAAGAAGGTGCTGACCAACGTCAAGACGCGCGGTATCTGGGGCGAAGTGCAACTGGAATCGCTGCTGGAACAGTTGCTCACGCCCGATCAATACGCGAAAAACGTCGCGACGGTCCCGAGGAGCAACGAACGCGTCGAGTTCGCGATCAGGCTTCCCGGCCGGCACGATGCGCCGGGCGCACCGGGCGATGCGGCCACGCCCGTGTGGCTGCCCATCGACGCGAAGTTTCCGCGCGAGGACTACGAGCGCCTGATCGATGCGCAGGAGCGCGCCGATCCGGCCGGCGTCGAGGACGCGTCGCGCGCGCTCGAAGGCCGCTTGCGCGCGGAAGCGAAGTCGATCGCGCAGAAGTACGTCGCGCCGCCTCACACGACCGATTTCGCACTGCTTTTCCTGCCGACCGAAGGGCTGTACGCGGAAGTGCTGCGCCGCCCGGGTCTGAGCGATGCATTGCAGCGCGAGTATCGCGTGACCATCGCCGGGCCGACCACGCTGACCGCGCTGCTCAACAGCCTGCAGATGGGTTTTCGCACGCTCGCCATCGAGAAGCGTTCGAGCGAAGTGTGGCAGGTGCTCGGCGCGGTGAAGATCGAGTTCGGCAAGTTCGGCGAAGTGCTGGCGAGAACGAAGACGCAGCTCGAAACCGTCACGCGCTCGATCGAGGCGGCGCAAACGCGCACGCGGCAGATGGGCAAGCGCCTGCGCGATGTCGAGGCGCTGCCCGGGGAACAGGCGGCGGGGCTGCTGGGCGATGCGCTCGGCGATGCGTCATCGCCCGAAAGCGACGACGATCTGTGAGCTACGAGGCGAGGCGTTCGAGCGGCTCGCCCGTCACGCGCACGATGCGCCAGTCGGGCAGCACGGTCGCGCCCATTTTCTCGTAGAAGTCGATAGCGTTCTGATTCCAGTCCAGCACCGACCACTCGAAGCGGCCGCACTGGCGCTCGACCGCGAGCGCGGCGAGATTCTTGAGCATCAACGTGCCGAGGCCGCTGCCGCGCATCGAAGGGCGCACGTACAGGTCTTCGAGATAGAGGCCGCGCTTGCCGAGGAAAGTCGAGAAGTTCTGGAAGAAGAGCGCATAGCCGACGATTTCGCCCGCCTGCTCCGCGACGAGCGCCTCGGCGGCGGGCCTCGCGCCGAAGAGCGCGTCGTGCACGCCTTGTTCCGTTGCGATGAACAGGTGCGTGAGCTTCTCGAACTCGGCGAGCTCGTACATCAGGCCGAAGATCGCGGCGACGTCGCCCGGCGTGGCCGATCGAATGTTCGGGGCGCTCACGCTTCCTCCGGTGCATCGGACAACACGATCTCGATGCCGCCGAAACGCGACGCCACCCAGTTGTACGCGTGACACGCGATCCACAGCAGGATGAAGCCGAGAATTGCGTTCAGCAGCAGCGCGCTCGTCACGGTGCTCACTTCGACCGAGCCGTATCGCACGAACGCGACCACGACGCCGAGCAGCACGATGGGCACGCTGAAGGTCAGATACACGAGGATCAGCGCCTTGGCGGTCTGTCCCGGTGCAATGGATGAGATCTGCTTTTTCATGGAAGGAAGCCCCGTCTATCGATGTAGGAATGTTTGTCCTGGCGACGCTCGTTGCCGCGCCCGTCAGATCAGGCCGTCGAACGGCACGATTTCGATGTCGTCGCCGGCGTCGATGTTGCCGCGCGCATGATCGAGCACGATGAAGCAGTTGGCTTCGCTCATCGAGCTGAGCACGCCGGACCCTTGCGGGCCGGTGGTGACGACGTTCCAGCGGCCGTCGTCGTCGCGCGTCGCGATGCCGCGCTGGAACTCGGTGCGGCCCGCGCGTTTTTTCATCGGCTCGGCGGCGGTCGCGCGGATGACCGTGAGCGGCTGATGCGTCGCGCCCGACATCACCAGCAGCGCCTCGCGCACGATGAAATAGAACGTCGCCATCACGGCGACCGGATTGCCCGGCAAGCCGAAGAAAAGCGCTGGTTTGCCAGAGCCCGCGCGCTCGCCTGACCACAGGCGGCCAAATGCGAGCGGCCGGCCGGGCCGCATCGCGATCTTCCAGAACGCGACGTCGCCGAGCGAATTCATCAGCTCGCGCGTGAAGTCCGCATCGCCCACTGACACGCCGCCCGAGCTGATGACGACATCCGCGCTTTCGGTCGCCTGCCGCAGCGCCTTTTCGAGCGATGCCCGGTCATCGCGCACGATGCCGAGATCGATCGTCTCGACGTCGAGGCGCTTCAGCATCGCGAAGAGCGTGTAGCGGTTGCTGTCGTAAAGGCTGCCCGGGCTCAGCGTTTCGCCGACGGAGCGCAATTCGTCGCCCGTCGAAAAAAATGCGACCGTGAGACGCTTGCGCACGGCCACTTCGCCGATGCCGAGCGACGCGAGCAAGCCGAGATCCGACGCGCGCACGATGCGGCCGGCGAGCAACGCTGGCTTGCCTTTCGCAAGGTCCTCGCCCGCGAGGCGGCGGTTCTGCCCGGCGCGGACGGCCGCGCTGGAAAAGCGGATCGCGTCGCCTTCGCGGGTCACGAGCTCCTGCGGCACGACGGTATCGCAGCCCGGCGGGATGAGCGCGCCCGTCATGATGCGCACGCATCGATTCGCGCCGGGCGCCGTGGCGAAAGGCCGTCCGGCGAGCGCCGTGCCCGCGACAGCGAGGTTCAGTGCGCTGGCGCCGCCCGACAGCGCTTCGCCCGCGAACGCGTAGCCGTCCATCGCGGAGTTATCGAAGGCGGGCACGTCGATGGGCGAGATCACGTCTTCGGCGAGCACGCGGCCGAGCGCGTCATGCAGGCCCACACGCTCGATCTGCGCGTCGCGCGTGCGCGGCATCGCCCATTGACGCACGATGTCCTGCGCGGCGGCGACTGGCAGCGCATCCGGATCGTAGTGGGCGACGCAGGCGGAGAATTCCTTGGACGTGGTCATGAATCGGCGTGGATCGCGGCCGGAACCCGGCGAAGAAGCAGCCACGAGGCCGCGCGGTGGTTGAGCGCCCGAACGTCAGAAGGCCGCGAAGGCGGCCGTGCGCGAACAGTCGGGTTGCAAGTCGGGTTGAATGGGTCAGCGGCGGTCCAGATCGGCCAGCTGCTGTAAATCGTTGATATTGTAAAACGCGCGTTCATCGTGAAATCGGACTTCGGCCGTCGTGTGGCGCGCGTACCACGCGCGAACCTTGCGCTCTCCGGCGTCGAGCCAGGCGTCGAGATCGTCGGCGAGGGAGGTGCGCAAGAGCGCGAAAACCGCATGCGCCATGACTTCGCCGGACGCATCGACCGTCGCGGCGTAGGCGATGTCGGCGTGATTTGCAGCGAGCGCGTGCATCAGCGCGGCGCCGAGATGCTCGTCGACGAAAGGGGCATCGCACGGCGCGATGAGGACGAATTCGGTCGTCGCGGCGCGCAGCGCGGCGGCGATGCCGGCGAGCGGTCCGGGATAATCCGCGCGAGTGTCCGCGATGACGCGCGCCCCGAACGGCGCGCCCAGGCGCTCATAGTCTTCGATGGAGCGATTCGCGCTGACGAGGAGCGCTCCTGTCTGCGGCGCGACACGCCGTATCACGTGCAGTGCGAGCGGTTCGCCGCGAAACGGCTGCATGCCTTTGTCGACGCCGCCCATGCGTGAGCCGCGTCCGCCCGCGAGTACGAGCGCAGTGACATTCGCGGAAGAATGAGCGTTCAGCACGAGCCGCCGCGCTCAGCCGCCGATGTACGACATCTCGACGCGAGGCGCATCCTCGCGCGACGGCGCCGATGCGCTGCCGCGCAGTTGCGAATAGCGGTCGCCGCGCGCTTCCCAGATGCGCGAGATGGCGGTCGCGACTGCCTCGTCGCTCGCGCCGCCACGGATCAGGCCGCGCAGGTCGTGGCCCGACACCGCGAAGAGGCACAGATAGAGCTTGCCCTCGGTAGAGAGACGCGCGCGAGTGCAGGAGCCGCAGAACGCGCGGGTGACGCTGGAAATCACGCCGATTTCACCGCTGCCGTCGCGATAGCCCCAGCGCTGCGCGGTTTCGGCGGCCGTGTGGGCCTCGAGCGGATCGAGCGGGAAATGCGCGCCGATGCGCTCGACCACTTGCGCCGACGGCAGCACTTCGCTCATGTTCCATCCGTTCGACGCGCCGACATCCATGTATTCGATGAAGCGCAGAACCGCGCCGCTGCCTTTGAAATGGCGCGCCATCGGCACGATTTCCTGATCGTTCGTGCCGCCCTTCACGACCATGTTCACCTTGATCGGATCGAGCCCGACGGCTTGCGCCGTTTCGATGCCGTTGAGCACGTCGGCGACAGCGAAATCGGCGTCGTTCATGCGGCGGAAGAGGGCGTCGTCGAGTGCGTCGAGGCTGACTGTCACGCGCGACAGGCCCGCGTCCCTGAGCGAGCGGGCCTTGCGCGCGAGCAGCGAGCCGTTCGTCGTCAAAGTGAGATCGAGCGGGCGGCCTTCCGGCGTGCGCAGCAACGAAAGCCGCTCGATCAGAAATTCGATGTTCTTGCGCAGGAGCGGCTCGCCGCCCGTGAGGCGGATCTTTTCCACGCCATGCGCGACGAACACGCGCGCGAGCCGTTCGATCTCCTCGAACGAGAGCAGCGCGGCGTGCGGCAGAAACTCGTAGTGCTTGTCGAACACTTCGCGCGGCATGCAGTACACGCAGCGGAAGTTGCAGCGGTCCGTGACCGAGATGCGCAGATCACGCAGAGGACGCGCGAGCGTGTCCGTGAGCAGCCCGGACGGCGACGTCGCGGCGCCGGAAAAATCCGGGATCGAACTGACATCGGCCAGGGGAATGATGCGTCGGGACATGATGGCTGGGGGTTCGGCTCGGCCGCTGCGGCCTTGTTCGAATAATGGTTTGACCGTCCCATTCTAGCGGAACCGGACGTCGCGGCGCACGGTCACGAGGTCGCGGTTTTCCCGCAGTTTCGTTCGCAGTTTCGTTCGCGGTTTCATTCGCGGTTTCATTCGATAAGCGGCAAAAGAAAACGCCATCGACCGGAATCGATGGCGTTCTTTTACTGCTGCCGTTTCACCAGAGCGAACCGGCTCGCGCGAGCGCGCTTAGTGGATGCTCTTGCTGGTTTCCACCTGCTGCATCGGCGTGGTGTCGACCGGGGCGAGCGGCTTGCGCTCGCGCGGCACGCGCACTGGCGCCGGCACGCGCGCGGCGGCGGCGTTCGCTTCACGCAGCTTGCTCTCGTCGGTATTGACCCAGACCAGGCCGGCGCGCTCCAGCATCGGCTGAAGGGCTTCGGCGGCGATCGGCGTCGACGTCGCGGGTGCTGCGGGCGCGGCGGCCTTCACCGGCTCCGCAACGACGGCGGTGGGCTCCTCCGCAGCCACGGGCGCCTGCGCTTGCGCGCGCTCGACCGGCTTCACGGGCTCGATGGCGGTCGCCTCGGGCGTCGGCGCGACGGCGGCGGTTTTCACCGGCTCGGCGGCTTCGGCCGGCTCAGCCGCGACAGGTTCGACGGGCGTCGCGACAGGTTCCACGGGCGTCGCAACCGCCTCGACGGGCTTCGCAACCGCTTCGACGGGCTTCGGCTCTTCCGTCGGGATAGGTGCGACGTGCGCGAACGGATCGGCTGCCATCGTCTCGACGACCTTCGGCGTCGGGCCGAACGGATTCTCGACCGCCGGCGACGGAGCGAGCTTGGCGAAGAGATCGAACGTGGCCGGCTCCGGCGTTTGCGCCTTCGGTTCGAACGGCTCGGCTTCGGCGGCCTTCGCAACCGGTGCTTCTTCGGCTGCGGCGGGCGCCTGCTGCGCGGCCTCGACCGGCTGAGCGACCGGCTGTGAAACCGGCTGTGAAACCGGCTGTGAAACCGGCTCGATAGCAGGCTGCTCGATCGGCTGCGGTGCGGCAGGGCGGGTTTCGCGACGCGCTGCCGCTTCCTGCGCGGCTTCGGCGTCGAACACGCCGGCTTGCGCCGAAACGCTTTCCGCCGCGCCTTCTGCTTCCGCGACGTCGGCCGCGTGATTCACCGTCATGCCTTCCTCGTCGCGCTCGCGACGGCCGCCGCGACGGCCACGGCGACGGCGGCGACGCTCTTCGCCGTCACGCGCGCTTGCGGCCTGATCCGCCAATGCGGCGTCGATGCCGGCCTGTTGGGCGGCGTCGGCATTGGCTTGCGCCGCTTCGACGATCTCCGACGGCACCGTTTCGCCTTGCGTCAGCGCCTCGACGGCTGCGTCCGGCTGCGGCTTGCGGCGCTCGCCACGTTCAGCGCGTTCGGCACGTTCGGTGCGCTCACCGCGTTCCGCGCGCTCGCCACGATCCGGGCGCTCCCGGCGTTCCTGACGCTCGGCCGCTTCCGGACGCGCGGCGCGTTCGACGTTGCGATCGCGGGATTCGCGCGGCTCACGTGCTTCACGCGGCTCGCGTGCCTCGCGGGGTTCGCGCGCTTCACGCGGCTCACGAGCCTCACGCGGTTCACGGACTTCGCGCAACTCGCGTCCCTCGCGACCTTCGCGTCCGCCACGGGCTTCGCGATCCTCACGGCGCGCGCCCGGACGGCCCGCGCCATTGCCACCCGTTGCCGCGCCCGCTGCGACGCCTTCGCGTCCGGCGCCACCGCTGCGACGATTGCGGTTGCGATCGCCGCCGCCAGTGCGTTCGCCGCGCTCACGCGGAGCGCGCGTGGCCGGTTGCGCCTCGACGGGCGCCGGAGCCGGTGCCGGTGCAGGCTGAATGCCGAACAGGTTCTTGATCCACGCAATGAAACCGCCGCTCGCCGGCACGGGCGCCGGAGCCGGCGCGGCCTCTACAGGCGCGGGCTTGACCGGTGCGCTCGGCGCCGGCTTCTCGGGCGTGATGCCCTTCACGGCGGCTTCCTGCTTCGGCTTCACCTCTTCGGTGCGCTTGCTGTAGCCGGTTTCCGATTCGAGTTCGCTCGCCGCTTCGACGGCCATCTTCCACGACGCGCGCGGATCGTCGAGGCGCGCATCGTCGTGACGCAGGCGCTCGAGCTTGTAGTGCGGCGTCTCGAGATGCTTGTTCGGGATCAGAACGACATTGACCTTGAAGCGCGACTCGATCTTGTTGATTTCCGAACGCTTTTCGTTCAGCAGGAAGGCGGTCACCTCGACCGGCACCTGGCAATGGATCGCCGCGGTGTTTTCCTTCATCGCTTCTTCCTGAATGATCCGCAGCACTTGCAGCGCGGACGATTCGGTATCGCGGATATGACCCGTGCCGTTGCAGCGCGGGCAGGTCACGTGGCTGCCTTCCGAGAGCGCCGGACGCAGACGCTGACGCGAAAGCTCCATCAGGCCGAAGCGCGAAATCTTGCCCATTTGTACGCGCGCACGGTCGTGCTTGAGCGCGTCTTTCAGGCGTTGCTCGACTTCGCGCTGGCTCTTGGCCGATTCCATGTCGATGAAATCGATCACGATCAGGCCGCCCAGATCGCGCAGACGCAACTGGCGCGCGACTTCGTCTGCTGCTTCGAGATTGGTGCGCGTCGCGGTTTCCTCGATATCCGCGCCCTTGGTGGCGCGCGCCGAGTTCACGTCGATGGCGACGAGCGCCTCGGTGTGGTCGATCACGATCGCGCCGCCGGAAGGCAGCGGCACCGTGCGCGAGTACGCCGTTTCGATCTGATGCTCGATCTGGAAGCGCGAGAAGAGCGGCACGTCGTCGTGATAGCGCTTCACCTTTTGCAGGTTGTCGGGCATCACGATATCCATGAAGGCGCGCGCCTGATCATGGATTTCGGTCGTGTCGATGAGGATTTCGCCGATATCCGGCTGGAAGTAGTCGCGGATCGCGCGGATGACGAGGCTCGATTCGAGATAGATGAGCATCGGCTGACCGGCGACGCCACTCTGCGACGCGGCTTCGATCGCCCGCCACAGCTGCATCAGGTAGTTCAGGTCCCACTGGAGCTCTTCCGCCGAACGGCCGATACCCGCCGTGCGCGCGATGATGCTCATGCCCTCCGGCAGTTCGAGCTGCGCCATGGTTTCGCGCAGTTCCTGCCGCTCGTCGCCCTCGATGCGGCGCGACACGCCGCCGCCGCGCGGGTTGTTCGGCATCAGGACGAGGTAGCGTCCGGCCAGCGAGATGAACGTGGTCAGCGCCGCGCCCTTGTTGCCGCGCTCTTCCTTCTCGACCTGAACGATGAGTTCCTGGCCTTCGCGCAGCGCATCTTGAATGCGCGCGGAGCGCATCTCGACGCCGTCGCGGAAATACTGGCGCGCGACTTCCTTGAACGGCAGAAAGCCGTGGCGGTCCTCGCCGTAGTTGACGAAGCAGGCTTCGAGCGACGGCTCGATGCGGGTGACGACTCCCTTGTAGATATTGCCTTTGCGCTGTTCGCGCCCGGCGGTTTCGATGTCGATGTCGATGAGCTTCTGCCCATCGACGATGGCGACGCGCAATTCTTCTTGCTGCGTCGCGTTAAACAGCATGCGTTTCATGAAACGGCTCCAGAGCGGCTCCGCCTTCCTCCATCGAGCGAATCGGCGCCGGTGACCGGTAGGTCACGCGCGCGAAGCGGGAAGGTGGGCGTGCCACGCTTTTTTGTGTGTTGTCACAAAGCACGCTGGAGCGGGACTTCTGGCGGGAGAATTGCCGAATGCAGGCGCAGGCCCGAAACGGGGCGGCCGCGCCTTGGGGCACATGCGAAGCAACTGAGAGACGCCTGAGAGCCGCGCGGCTCGTGGCAAGGATGAACGGCGGCGCGGCGGCTCGCGCGTCTCAAAATGGACGCGCTGAACCGGCCCGCGCTCTTGCAAAGAGCCTGATTCCTCCCAACGGCGGCGGCGGGGAAGAGCGGTCTCGCGCAAACCGGCGCGATGCTTCGTGACCGATCCTCTTCGCTGCCATGCCGCGCCGGCGCGGCCGCGGGCTCGATTGCTCCCGTCGGCTCGCGGCCGTGTGTCTCGCCTCATTGCGGCGTCGTCGCGCTTCGCAGAAATCAGCGCAGCAGCGGTGTCGCCGTCAGTTGTTCGCAAAACCGGCGAGCTTCGATTTGCCTTTTTCTCCCGCGCGATGGCAGGACCGAAACGGGCAGGCATCCGGTTGATCGCCGGGCGCCGTCGCTTCTCGCCGATAAAATTCTTTTTGACCAAAAATCCGTTACCGACCGGCGATCGACTCGACCGAACGCGCCTGTGGGCTCCGTCCCTGCCGGTGATATCGCCGTGCGTGCAACTCGCTGCTCTCGATTTTCCGGGTGAGCAACCGACCTTGGGCGCAAGTAAAATAATGGTTTATCGCTTGCACCTATACAGTCTGATCAATCTCGGCCGTTGCTTGATCCTAAGCGTCGACCTTTTCAGGCTGTTCGCAAATTATATTCAGAATGAATGAGTTAGGCAAAACATCCCATAAACAGATCGCAAGCGAACAGGTGTCGATGATCGAAGTCGATGAGACTGCCGCCGGTCAGCGGATCGACAATTTCCTGTTGCGCGTCTGCAAGGGCGTCCCGAAGAGCCATATTTACCGGATTCTCCGCAGCGGTGAAGTGCGCGTGAACAAGGGCCGCATCGATGCCGCGTACCGGCTCGAGCTAGGCGATCTGGTGCGCGTGCCGCCTATCCGCATCGCCCGGCAGGACGAGGCGCCGGTGTCGTCGAATGCGCCCGCCGCGGAATTTCCGATTCTCTTCGAGGACGACCATCTGATCGTCATCGACAAACCGTCCGGCGTCGCGGTGCATGGCGGCAGCGGCGTCGCCTTCGGCGTGATCGAGCAGTTGCGCAATGCGCGGCCGCACGCGAAATTCCTCGAACTGGTGCACCGGCTGGATCGCGAGACCTCGGGCGTGCTGATGCTCGCCAAGAAGCGTGCGGCGCTCGTCGATCTGCATGAGCAGATCCGCGAAAATCGCGTCGACAAGCGCTACTACGCGGTCGGCCACGGCGACTGGCTCGCCGATTGGGGCCGCCGGCGCGTCGTGAAGGCGCCGCTGCACAAATATGTCGCGGCGGACGGCGAGCGGCGCGTGCGCATCCAGGAAAACGGGCTGCCGTCGCATACGGTCTTCAATCTGATCGAGCGCTGGCAGGACTACGCGTGGGTCGAGGCGGAGCTGAAAACCGGCCGCACGCACCAGATCCGCGTGCACATGGCGAGCATCGGCCTGCCTATCGCGGGCGACGCCAAGTACGGCGACTTCGCGCTGAACAAGGAACTCGCGCGTCCGAGCGCGAAACCGTCGCTGAAACGCATGTTTTTGCACGCGTATCGGCTGAAGATCACGCATCCGGCGACGGGCGCGCCGCTGCAACTCGAAGCGCCGCTGCCCGTCGAATGCAAGCGTTTCATCGAGCAACTGAAAACCCGAGAGACAGAATAAATGGCGCGGCAGCAATTCGATCTGATCGTTTTCGACTGGGACGGCACGCTGATGGATTCGACCGTCCATATCACGCGCAGCATTCAGGCTGCGTGCCGTGACCTGGGCCTGCCGGTGCCGGCCGATGAATCGGCGAGCTATGTGATCGGGCTCGGCCTGAAGGACGCGCTGCAGATCTGCGCGCCGACGCTCGAGCCGTCCGATTACCCGCGCCTCGCCGAGCGCTATCGCTTCCATTTCCTGACGATGGGCCAGCACACGGAGCTTTTCGTCGGCGTGCGCGAGCTGCTTCAGGAATTGCGCGATCTCGGCTATTTCCTCGCGGTGGCGACGGGCAAGAGCCGCGTCGGGCTGAATCGAGCGCTGGATCAGTCGCGGCTGACGAGCCTCTTCGACGGCACGCGCTGCGCCGATGAAACCTTCTCGAAGCCGCATCCCGCGATGCTCCAGGAGCTCACGCGCGAGCTCGGCCAGGATCTCACGCGCACGGTGATGATCGGCGACACGACGCACGACCTGCAAATGGCGATCAACGCGGGCGCGGCGGGCATCGGCGTGGGCTACGGCGCGCATCCGGCGGATTCGCTCGCGGCGCTGCAGCCGAAGTTCTGCGCGGACAGCGTCGCGTCGCTCGCCGGCTGGCTGCGGGAGCACGCATGAGCGAGCCGCTGCAGGATGCGGTGCGCGTGTGCGCGGCGGACGAACTCGTCGACGGCGGCGCGGGCGTGCGCCTCGACGCAACGGAGGCGAGCGGCGATGCGGTCGTCTTCTTCGTGCGCTACGACGGCCGGCCCTACGGCTATCTGAACCGCTGCGCGCACGTGCCGATGGAACTCGACTGGAACGAGGGTCAGTTCTTCGAAAGCTCGGGCCTATACTTGATGTGCGCGACGCACGGGGCGATCTACGAGCCCGACACCGGCAAATGCGTCGGCGGACCGTGCCGCGGCGCGCGGCTGCGGCCCGTGAAAGTCGAGGAGCGCGATACGCCGGAAGGCCGCGCGATCTTCTGGCTGCCCGACGAAGCGCTGCGTCCCGCCTGATCCCTCTTCATACCCACTGACCACGCATGTCCGACAACTTTCCGCCGCGCGGCAACGACAACTGGGAGCGCGAGGCGCTCGAACGCATCGCCATGGCCGCCATTCGCGAGCAGCGTGCCGCGCGGCGCTGGCGCATTTTCTTCCGCTTCCTGTTCCTCGGCGTGATCGCGCTGATCGCGTGGGGCGTGTTCGATTTCACCGGCGACCGCGTCGCGAAGGCGGGCAAGCACACCGCGCTCATCGACCTGCAGGGCGAAATCTCCGCGAACAGCGATGCGAGCGCCGACAACATCGACGCCGCGCTGCAAAGCGCCTTCGAGGACGAGAACACGGCGGGCGTAATTCTGCGCATCAACAGTCCGGGCGGCAGTCCGGTGCAGGCCGGCATCATCAACAGCGAAATCCGGCGGCTGCGCGTGAAGTATCCGAAGACGCCGCTCTACGTCGTCGTCGACGATATGTGCGCGTCGGGCGGTTATTACGTCGCGGCGGCGGCGGACAAGATTTACGTCGACCGGGCGAGCATCGTCGGCTCGATCGGCGTGCTGATGGACGGCTTCGGCTTCACCGGCCTCATGGAAAAGCTCGGCATTCAGCGCCGGATGCACACATCGGGCGCGAACAAGGGCGCATTCGACCCCTTCTCGCCCGAAACGCCGCAGATGACCGCGCACGCGCAGGAAATGCTCGATCAGATTCACACGCAGTTCATCGACGCGGTGAAGCTCGGGCGCGGCAAACGTCTGAAGGACGACCCGGAACTCTTCTCCGGCATGTTCTGGACGGGCGCGAAGAGCGTCGAACTCGGTCTCGCCGACGGTTTCGGCGACGCCAGCTACGTCGCGCGCGAGATCATCAAGCAGCCGGATATCGTCGATTACACGCAGAAGGAAAGCATCAGCGAGCGCGTGGTGAAGCGCTTCGGCGCGTCCGTCGGCGATGCCGCCGTGCGCGCGCTCACGCTCGGCGGCAAGCTCCAGTTGCGCTGACCCTTACGACGCCAGCAGCAGGAAAATCGCCGGGCGCTTGTGAAGGTCCGGCGCGGCCTGCTTCTTCCAGTCCGCCGCTGTCCGCGTGACGATGGTCTCGCCCGGCAGCGTCAGATCCACCGCGACGCAGATCAGCGTCGACGGTGCGCAGGCGGCGATCAGCGTGTCGAGCATCGCCCGGTTGCGATAGGGCGTCTCGATGAAAATCTGCGTCTGATTGGCCTTGCGCGACAGTTGCTCCAGTTCGCGCAGGCGCTTGCCGCGCTCGCTGGCGTCCACCGGCAAATAGCCGTTGAACGCGAAGCTCTGGCCGTTCATGCCCGAGGCCATCAGCGCGAGCAGAATCGAACTCGGACCGACGAACGGCACCACTTTCACGCCGCGCTGATGCGCGCGCCGCACGAGCAGGGCGCCTGGATCGGCCACGGCGGGGCAGCCGGCTTCGGAGACGAGACCCGCGTCGGTGCCGGCGAGAATCGGCGCGAGCAGCTTGTCGATTTCGGCGGGCGGCGTGTTGACGTTCAGCTCGCGCACCTCGATTTCCTGGATCGGCCGTTCCGTGCCCACTTTTTTCAGAAACGCGCGCGTTGTCTTCGCGTTTTCGCCGATGTAGTACGCGAGCGCCGCGGCCTGCGCGCGCACCGGCTCGGGCAGCACGTGCGCGAGCGCGGCGGCGTCGCCTTCGCCGAGCGTATTCGGGATCAGATAGAGAACGCCGCTCATGCCGCCCCCAGAACCGGATAGCCGGCGTTCGCGAGCATGCCGCTCAGCGCGATCAAGGGCAAGCCGATGAGTGCGGTCGGATCGTCGGATTCGATCGCTTCCAGGAGCGCGATGCCCAGGCCTTCCGCCTTCGCGCTGCCGGCGCAGTCGTACGGTGTCTCGGCGCGCAGATAAGCCTCGATCTGCGCGTCCGAATAGCGGCGAAAGCGCACGCGGGTGACGATATCGGCGGATTGCGCGTCGCCGGTGCGGCTGTCGAACAGACACAGCGCACTGTGGAATTCGACGCTGCGGCCACGCATTGCCTGAAGCTGCGCGAAGGCCCTTTCGTGCGTGCCCGGCTTGCCGATCTGCTTGCCGTCGAAGGTCGCGACCTGATCGGAGCCGATCACGAGCGCGCCGGCTTCCGCTTGACCGTCGATGCGCGCTGCCGCGGCGCGCGCCTTGGCGATCGACAGCCGCACGGCCGTCGCTTCGGGTGTTTCGCCGGCGAGCGGCGTTTCATCGATGTCGGGCGAGACGGCATCGAACGGAATGCGCAGGCGTTCGAGCAATTCGCGCCGATAAGGTGAACTCGACGCCAGAACCAGGCGCGGCGGCTTTTTTGGGGCTTCGGACATAAAGCGGATCAGCAAAAATGAGTGTAAAAACGACAGGTGGCGGGCAAGCCCTTAAGTATTTGACTCGAAAGAATAAAGCCGATATGATTTTGGGCTTTTCATCGGTACGTGCGTAGCAGGAGCTCTCTATGCGATGCCGATGAACCCCGGTGGAAGCGGCTTGCAGGCGCGCAAGGCGTTACGAAGCACGAATGCGCAAGCACAATTGCACAAGCATGAATGCCGAAGCACGAATGCCGGCTCGATGCAAATTCGGGCAAGCCACGCCTGCTGTTATACGGCGCCGCGGTGCATACTGAACGCTCACCCACCGGAAGCACTAACCAAGCAAGGCCAAGCAGGAGCGCACATGACTCAGAATCCTGGCAAACCTGCGAGCCCCGCCGATCCGCGCGCGCTCGACATTTACGATTTCGCCAAGAGCGGCAGGCAGGCGGCCGGCGCGCTGCGTGTGTCGCAGATGCCGCGCATGTTAGCCGAAGTCCCGGCAGATGCGCCAGATGGCGACGCCGTGTTCACGTGGCAGGGCGAGGGCTCGACCCAGCCGGAGCTGCAAGACGACGGCACGGAAGCGCCGCAGCCTTACCTGCGCCTCGCGGTGCACGGTTCGGTGTGGCTCACGTGCCAGCGCTGTCTTCAGTCGTATTCGCAGCATCTCGATGTCGATGCAACCTATCGGATCGTGGCGACGGAGGAAGAAGCGGACGAATTTCCGCTCGACGACGATGAAGTCGAAGTGATCGTGGGCTCGCGCCAGTTCGATCTCGTCGACTTGATCGAAGAGGAACTGCTGCTTTCCTTGCCGCTCGTGCCGAAGCACAACGTGTGTCCCGAGGTCCACGAAAGCTTGCTTCCGGGCGACGCGGACGACGAGTCGGATGAAAGCGGTGCAGCGGAAGAGGAAGAAAAGCCGAATCCGTTTGCCGCGTTGGAGAAGCTCAAGCAGGGCGGCCCCGGCGGCAAGAAGCACTGAAATGATTTTGTAGCACGCAACAAACGGTAGCGCGATGTGCGCACCCGATGGCCGAACGGCCGAGGGCTGTCGGCGGATCGGGCTGTGTTAGAATTCGCAAAATTTTTCTGGAGTAATCATGGCAGTTCAGCAAAACAAGAAGTCGCCGTCGAAGCGCGGCATGCACCGTTCCCACGACTTCCTGACGGGCGCTCCGCTGGCCGTCGAGCCGAGCACGGGTGAAGTGCATCTGCGCCACCACGTGAGCCCGAACGGCTACTATCGTGGCAAGAAAGTCGTCAAGACGAAGAACGACTAAGCGTTCATCGACGCTTGATGCGCTTGTCGGAACCGTTTCGCGGTCACGCGGGCGCAGCTTGCTCTTGACACTTTCCCGGTACGACGAGAAGGCGGCATTTCACTGCCGCTTTTTTGTGCCCGAAATTCGTCGCGTTCCATGACTGTAAAGATAACCATCGACTGCATGGGAGGCGACCACGGTCCGGCCGTGACCGTTCCCGCTGCCGTCAATTTCGTGCGCTCGCATCCCGACGCACACCTGATGCTCGTCGGTATCGAGCAGGCCATCCGCGCTCAGCTCAAGAAGTGCAAGGCGCTCGACGAGGCCCGCCTGAGCGTCGTTCCCGCAAGCGAAATCGTCGCGATGGACGACCCGGTCGAGGTCGCGCTGCGCAAGAAAAAAGATTCGTCGATGCGCGTCGCGCTCAACCTCGTGAAGGAAGGCGAGGCGCAGACCTGCATTTCCGCCGGCAATACCGGCGCGCTCATGGCAGTGTCGCGCTATGTGCTGAAGACGCTCGCCGGCATCGAGCGCCCGGCGATTGCTTTCGCGATGCCGAGCCAGAAGGGCTACACCACCGTGCTCGACCTCGGCGCGAACGTCGATTGCGAGCCCGGGCATCTGCTGCAATTCGCCGAGATGGGTCACGCGCTCGTATCGGCGATCGAAGGCCGCGAGCGGCCCACCATCGGCCTGCTCAACATCGGCGAAGAAGTCATCAAGGGCAACGAAACGATCAAGCGCGCCGGCGAGCTCCTGCGCGCGAGCACGCTCAACTTCTACGGCAACGTGGAAGGCAACGACATCTATAAAGGCACGACGGACGTCGTCGTGTGCGACGGCTTCGTCGGCAATGTCGCGCTGAAGACTTCCGAAGGTCTCGCGAAGATGCTCGCCGACATGATCAAGGAAGAGTTCAGCCGCAACTTCGCTTCCAAGCTGATGGCGCTCGTCGCGCTGCCCGTGCTCAAGCGTTTCAAAAAGCGTGTCGATCCCGCGCAATACAACGGCGCGGCTTTGCTCGGACTGCGCGGACTCGTCATCAAAAGTCACGGCTCGGCCGAGGCCTTCGGGTTTGAGTGGGCTATCAAACGCGGGTATGATGCCGTCAAAAATGGCGTGCTCGAACGCCTGGTGCGCGCGATGGAAGAAAATGCGCCCGCCGCGCGCGACGCCGAGGCGAACGCGCCCCATGCATCGGCTGCGGCAGACGCATCGGTCCAGCCGTCCGCGTCGGAGCCCGCTTCACCGCCCAACTCGCAGCCGAACCCGCCGGACGAGTCCGGTACTGCGCTACATTCGAAGGCATAATGGCTCAATCCAATCTTTACTCTCGCGTGCTGGGCACCGGCAGCTACCTGCCATCCGAGCGCGTCACGAATCAGGACTTGGCGGACCGTCTCGCCAGGCAGGGCGTCGAGACGAGTGACGAATGGATCGTCGCGCGCACCGGCATTCATGCGCGTCACTTCGCGGCTCCCGATCAAACCACGAGCGAGCTCGCGCTCATCGCATCGCAGAAGGCCATCGAAGCGGCGGGCGTCGATCCGCAATCGATCGACCTGATCATCGTCGCGACTTCGACGCCGGACTTCGTGTTTCCGAGCACGGCGTGCCTGCTGCAGAACAAGCTCGGCATCAAAAACAACGGCGCCGCCTTCGACGTGCAGGCCGTGTGCTCGGGCTTCGCCTACGGCGTCGCGACCGCCGACAGCTTCATTCGCAGCGGCCTGAACCGCACGGCGCTCGTCGTTGGCGCGGAAACGTTCTCGCGCATCCTCGATTTCAACGATCGCACCACCTGCGTGCTGTTCGGCGACGGTGCGGGCGCGGTCGTGCTGCAGGCATCCGAAGAGGCGGGCGTGCTGTCGAGCGCGCTGCACGCGGACGGCAGCTATTCCGACATTCTCTGCACGCCGGGCAACGTAAACGGCGGCGTGGTTCAGGGCAGCGCATTCCTGCACATGGACGGCCAGGCGGTGTTCAAGCTCGCGGTCAACGTGCTCGAAAAGGTCGCGCTGGAAGCGCTCGACAAGGCAAAGCTCACGCCGGAAGACATCGACTGGCTGATTCCGCATCAGGCCAATATCCGCATCATGCAGAGCACGGCCCGCAAGCTGCATCTGCCGCCCGAGCGCATGGTGGTCACCGTTGGCGAGCACGGCAATACGTCGGCGGCATCGATTCCGCTCGCATTCGACGTCGCAGTGCGCGACGGCCGCATCAAGCGCGGCGACAACGTGCTGATCGAAGGCGTGGGCGGCGGCTTCACGTGGGGCGCGTCGGTCATCCGCTACTGATTCGCCGATCGAATCCCTCTACCTATTCGTAACTGATCCCTCTTCATCGCTGACCCCGCGCGCTGCCCGAGCGCGCGGTCCATGAGGACATCGCGGATCATTCCAATCAACGAGGACGATATGAAATTTGCGTTCGTTTTCCCCGGACAGGGCTCGCAATCGATCGGCATGCTCAATGCATTCGCCGATCACGCCATCGTGCGCGAGACCGTGCAGCAGGCCTCCGACGCACTCGGCCAGGACCTCGGCAAGCTGATCGCCGAAGGTCCGGCGGAAGAGCTGAACCTGACGACGAACACGCAGCCGGTCATGCTGACGGCGGCGTACGCGATCTACCGCGTGTGGGAAAAGGAAACGGGTTTGAAGCCTGCGCTCGTCGCGGGCCACAGCCTCGGCGAGTACACCGCGCTCGTCGCGGCGGGTGCGCTCGCGTTCGCGGACGCCGTGCCGCTCGTGCGCTTTCGCGCGCAGGCGATGCAAAGCGCCGTGCCGGTGGGCGAAGGCGGCATGGCCGCGATCCTCGGTCTCGATGACGACACGGTGCGCGCCGTGTGCGCCGAAGCCTCGTCGGCGGGTGTGGTCGAAGCCGTGAACTTCAATGCGCCCGCGCAAGTGGTGATCGCGGGTTCCAAGGCCGCTGTCGAGAAGGCGTGCGAAGTGGCGAAGGCGAAGGGCGCGAAGCGCGCGCTGCCGCTGCCGGTTTCCGCGCCGTTCCACTCGTCGCTGCTCAAGCCCGCGTCTGATCAATTGCGCGACTATCTCGCCAAGATCGAGATCAAGGCGCCGCAGATTCCGCTGATCAATAACGTCGACGTCGCCGTGGTCGCCGATCCCGCCGCGATCAAGGACGCGCTGGTGCGTCAGGCCGCCGGTCCGGTGCGCTGGGTCGAGTGCGTGCAGGCGATGGCGAAGGATGGCGTAACGCACGTCATCGAATGCGGTCCGGGCAAGGTGCTCGCGGGTCTGACGAAGCGCATCGACGGCAATCTCGTCGGCGGCTCGATCTTCGATCCGGCTTCGCTCGAAGAAACGCGCAAACTGATCGCTGCGTGATCGTTGCGTGATCGTTGCGTGATCGTTGGTTAAGGAACTGAATATGAGCCTCGAAAATCAAGTAGCAATCGTCACGGGCGCGTCGCGCGGCATCGGGCGCGCAATCGCGCTCGAACTCGCGAAGCAGGGCGCCACCGTCATCGGCACCGCGACCAGCGAAAGCGGCGCGGCCGGCATCAGCGAAGCGTTGCAGCAAGCGGGCGCGAAGGGCCGCGGCGCGGTGCTGAACGTCAATGACGACGCCGCGGGCGACGCGTTCATCGACGGCATCGTGAAGGAATTCGGCGGCTTGAACATCCTCGTGAACAATGCCGGCATCACGAAGGACCAGCTCGCGATGCGCATGAAAGACGACGAGTTCGACGCTGTCATCGACACGAACCTGCGCGCGGTCTTCCGCCTGTCGCGGGCCGTGCTGCGCCCGATGATGAAGGCGCGTGGCGGCCGCATCATCAACATCACGTCGGTGGTGGGTTCGTCGGGCAATCCGGGTCAGGCGAATTACGCGGCCGCCAAGGCCGGCGTCGCCGGCATGACGCGCGCGCTCGCCCGTGAAATCGGCAGCCGCGGCATTACCGTGAACTGCATCGCGCCGGGCTTCATCGACACCGACATGACCAAGGTTCTGCCCGACGAGCAGCGCACCGCGCTCACCGCGCAGATCCCGCTGGGCCGGCTGGGCGCGCCCGAAGATATCGCGCATGCCGTGGCATTCCTGGCATCGCCGTTCGCCGGCTATATCACCGGCACGACGCTGCACGTGAACGGCGGCATGTACATGTAATGTCGTAATAGGCATTTCGCCGAATTTCGCTTAATATCCGCGCCGGGACGGGCGCGCAAAATGCTCAAAAGAGCCTCGTGCGCACCGCTCCAGCGCGGCAGTGAAGAATCGATGCATCGCCATCGGCAGCGCTCTTGATGAAGCGCGCCTGGCGGCGGTGCATGGAACTGACGCGCCGTATTTTGCGGGTCCAAACCTGATAAAATGCGCGCACTCGTATTTTTGAACTTTTTTCCCCTCGGAGGGCTGCATGGACAACATCGAACAGCGCGTGAAGAAGATCGTCGCCGAACAACTGGGCGTGGCGGAAGCCGAAATCAAGAACGAAGCTTCGTTCGTGAACGATCTGGGCGCTGACTCGCTCGATACGGTCGAACTCGTTATGGCGCTGGAAGACGAATTCGGCATGGAAATTCCCGATGAAGAGGCCGAGAAGATCACCACGGTTCAGCAAGCGATCGACTACGCTCGCGCGAACGTCAAGGCCTAAGGCCGGACGCGCCGGCGACTCATCGCTGAATCAGTTGATGTTTTGTCGCTGCAAACCGATTTGACAGCCACAGGGCACACAGGGTGGTTTCCTGTGGCCGCTGTGGCTTTTGTTTTTCGTCATTTTATGGATAAGGGGTTACCGTGAGCCGTCGTCGAGTTGTTGTTACAGGCCTGGGGCTCGTGTCGCCTGTCGGCAATACTGTTGCCGACGGCTGGGCCAATCTGGTCGCGGGCAAGTCGGGCATCGCCAATATCACGAAGTTCGACGCAACGAACTTTTCCACGCGTTTCGCGGGCGAGGTGAAGGGCTTCAATATCGAAGACTACATGCCCGCCAAGGAAGCGCGCCATATGGATACCTTCATCCATTACGGCTTCGCCGCGGGCGTGCAGGCCATGCAGGACAGCGGCCTCGAAATCACCGATGAAAATTCGGAGCGCGTGGGCGTGGTGGTCGGCTCGGGCATCGGCGGCCTGCCGATGATCGAAGTCACGCAGACCGAACTGCTCAATCGCGGTCCGCGCCGCATCTCGCCGTTCTTCGTGCCGGCATCGATCATCAACATGATTTCCGGCCATCTGTCGATCCGCTTCGGCCTGAAGGGCCCGAACCTGTCGATGGTCACGGCCTGCACCACCGGCCTGCACTGCATCGGCGAGGCGTCGCGTCTCATCGAATACGGCGACGCCGACGTGATGATCGCGGGTGGCGCGGAAGCGACAGTTTCGCCGCTCGGCATCGGCGGTTTCGCTGCGGCGCGCGCGCTCTCGCAGCGCAACGATGACCCCGCGACGGCCAGCCGTCCGTGGGACACCGACCGCGACGGCTTCGTGCTCGGCGAAGGCGCGGGCGTGATGGTGCTCGAAGAGTACGAGCATGCGAAGAAGCGTGGCGCGAAGATCTATGCGGAAGTGCTTGGCTACGGCATGAGCGGCGACGCGTATCACATGACCGCGCCGCCCGAAGACGGCGACGGCGGCCGCCGCGCGATGGTCAACGCGCTGAAGAACGCGCAGGTCAACGCCGACCAGGTGAACTACGTGAACGCGCACGGCACCTCGACGCCGCTCGGCGACATCGCGGAAACCATCGGCATCAAGCGCGCCCTCGGCGATGCGGCGAAGAACGTCGTCGTGAACTCCACCAAGTCGATGACCGGCCACCTGCTGGGCGGCGCGGGCGGCCTGGAATCGGTGTTCACGGTGCTGGCGATCCACAACCAGGTGTCGCCGCCGACCATCAACATCTTCAATCAGGACCCGCAATGCGACCTGGACTACTGCGCGAACACCGCGCGGGAAATGAAGATCGACGTGGCGGTGAAGAACTCGTTCGGCTTCGGCGGTACGAACGGCTCGCTCGTCTTCAAGCGCCACTGAGCACGGCGCGCTCGTCATCACGGAGTTCGGCATGACGGGCGCGTGCGTGAATCGGCCGCATCGTGACGAAGGCGTCGCGATGCGGCCGTCGCGTTTTCTGCTGGGCGCGATGTTCGCATTTGCGTGCGTCTCCGGCGCGTCGGTATTCCAGTGCGTGCTTGCGCACGCACAGCACGCCGGGCATGCCGCCGTGGCGTGCGCCGCGACGCTTGCGGCACTCGGGCTCGCATCGTATCGATGGATGCGCGCGCAGCCGTCGGCGCTCAGCCTGCACTCGGACGGCCTCACGATCCGCAGCCGAACCGGCGAAATGCGGCACACGCGCATTGCGGGATGCGCGCAATGGAGCGGGCGCCTGCTCGCGCTGACGCTGCTCGATGCGCGCGGACGGCGCGACACGCTCATCGTCGCGGCCGATTCCGTCGATGCCGACACCTTCCGCCAGCTTTCCGTCCAGGCCCGCCGCGCCGCCGCTTCTCACCTGTAACGACTGTAACGGCGCATGAGCGTTCCGGTCGCCTTACAGGCGGTAACGCTACAATAGCCGTCCGCGCAACACCCCAAGTTAAACGGATTTCCCAGGTGAGCGAAAAAGAAATCGACCAATTGCTGGTCGAGCGTGTCCAGAAGGGTGACAAGGCCGCGTTCGAACTGCTGGTCGCCAAATACCACCGCAAGATCATTCGACTGATCTCGCGCCTCGTGCGCGACCCCGCCGAGGTCGAGGACGTCGCCCAGGACGCCTTCATCAAGGCCTATCGCGCGCTGCCGCAATTTCGGGGCGAATCGGCGTTTTACACCTGGCTCTACCGGATTGCTGTCAATACGGCAAAAAACTATCTTGCAACTCAGGGCCGCCGGGCTCCCACTTCTACCGAAGCCGATGCGGAAGAAGCGGAAACTTTCTCCGACGCAGACCAACTAAGGGATATCAACACGCCCGAGTCGATGTTGATGAGCAAGCAGATCGCTCAGACGGTCAATGCCGCGATGGCATTGCTGCCCGAGGAATTGCGCACCGCCATCACGCTTCGGGAAATTGAAGGACTGAGCTACGAGGAAATCGCCGAAATGATGGATTGCCCCATCGGCACCGTCAGATCGAGAATTTTCCGTGCTCGCGAAGCCATTGCGGCAAAATTGCGTCCGTTGTTGGACACTCCCGAGGGCAAACGCTGGTAAGCGGCAAAGCACGGGGCAAGGGCGCGATATCTGGGTTAGTTGGTGTCACTACGGGGTGGGGTCAAAGATGGGGCGCATCATGGGGTCGGTCTCGATGCAGAATCAAACACAAGCGGGTTCGCGCGGCGAGCGCATGTCGGCGTTCGTCGACGGTGAGTCGCTCGACGAGATTGGCAGCGTCAGCCAGTTTCTCGCGGACCTGAAAAGCGACGAACGCGCGGCGTGGTCTGCCTATCACCTGATCGGCGACGCCCTGCGCTCCGACGATCTCGCGGTCAGCCCGGCACGCAGCAGCGCGTTCATGACCGCATTCTCCGAACGTTTCGAAGCCGAAGCGCACGTTCTCGCGCCCGCGGCGTTGCCGGCGGCAGCGGCGAAAGCGCGCGGCAGCCTGCTGCGTCGTCGCGTGATGCCGGCCTTCGCCGTCGCAGCCGCGGCGGCGACGCTGACATGGATCGTCGTGCCGCAGTTGCAAGGCGTGGACAGCCACAGCGGCACTCAGGTGGCGAGCGTCGCACCGGCGGATTCGATGCAGCGTGTCGCGCTGGCGTCGGTGCCGGCGGCGACCACGCGCGCACCGATCGTCGAGGCGAACATCATCCGCGACGCCGATCTGGACCAGTACCTCGAAGCGCATCAGCAGTTTTCGCAGCAGCCTTCGATGCCCGGTTCCATGCCTTTGATTCGCGCGGCGGCTACATCGCAAGGCCAATAAATTAATGCTGAGTGTGCGGTTGAATAAAACAAAATACTGGGGGCGGCTGCCGGCGTTGATGCTTTGTGCGGCCGTATTGTTGACGGCGGTATCGAGCTCATTCGCTCAGGGAGACGATCCCGCCGCCGTTCGCAAGACTGCCGCCAGCCTGCTCAACCGCATTCACGAAGCGGCCCAACAGCAGAACTACGAAGGCACGTTCGTTTATCAGCGTGGCGCGACGGTTCAGTCGTCGCGCATCACGCATGTCGCCACGCGCGGCGACGGCGAATACGAATCGCTCGAAAGTCTCGACGGCGCGCCGCGCAAGATGCTGCGCCACGACGACGACATGTTCACGTTCGTGCCCGAGCGGCATTTGCTCGTGGTCGAACACAGGCAGAACCGCGACTCGTTCCCCGCGCTGCTCTCGACCACCGGCGATCAGGTGCTGACCGTCTACGAGCCGAAGCTTCTCGGCAACGACCGCGTCGCGGGCGTGGACAGCCAGGTGATCGAGCTCGATCCGAAAGATTCCTATCGTTTCGCCTACAAACTCTGGGCCGACTCCAAAACCGGCCTGCTGCTGCGCGCGCAGACGCTCGGTCCGGACGGTCAGGTGCTCGAGCAGCTTTCCTTCTCGCAGGTGCGCATCGGCGGGCCGATCGACAAGGCGCCGATCGCGAACGGCATCCGCAGCACGTCCGGCTGGACCATCGTGCGCCCGCCGGTGCAGGCGGTGGACATGGAAGCGCAGGGCTGGCAACTGGCGCCGAATATCGCGGGCTTCCGCAAGATTCGCGAGCTGCGCCGTCCGATGGCGTCGAGCCAGCAGGGGCAGCCGCCGATTCCCGTCGATCAGGCCGTATTTTCCGATGGCCTCGCCACCATCTCCGTCTTTGTCGAGCCGGTGGAGAAAAATACGCGCAAGGAAGGCGCGGGCAACAGCGGCGCCACGCACGTGCTGGTCAAGCGCCGCGGGGATTTCTGGATTACCTTGCTCGGTGAAGTGCCGCAAGCCACATTGCAGCAATTTGCCTCTACCATAGAATACAAGCCTTCCAAGTAATCCAGATCCCGGCCTTCAACCTATGAGCAACTTCTCGCTGCGCAAGTTCATCGCGGCCGCGGCGCTCGCCGTGTGCCTGCCGTTCGTATCGCAAACTGCGTCAGCGGCGCCCACGGTGAACCTGCCGGACTTCACGACGCTCGTCGACAAGGTGGGGCCTTCGGTCGTGAACATTCGCACGACTTCGCGGGTCGGTTCCAGTAACGATCTGCGCGGCTTGCCGCCCGGTCTCGATGAAGGCGACATGTCGGAGTTCTTCCGCCGCTTCTTCGGCATTCCGATGCCCGGCCAGCCGGGTTCGCCTCGTGGCGGCGGCGGAGGCGGTGGAGGCGGAGGCAGCGGCGGCGACCAGGGCAAGGGCGGCAGCCGCAGCATGCCGCCGGACGACAACCAGGACAATTCGGAGCAGAGCAGCGGCGTCGGCTCGGGCTTCATCCTGTCGACCGACGGCTACGTGATGACCAATGCGCACGTCGTGGACGATGCGGACACCATCTACGTGACGCTCACGGACAAGCGCGAATTCAAGGCGCGTCTCGTCGGCGTCGACGAGCGCACGGACGTGGCCGTGGTGAAGATCAGCGCGTCGAATTTGCCGGCCATTACCATCGGCGATTCGAACAAGGTGCGCGTCGGCGAATGGGTGCTTGCGATCGGCTCGCCGTTCGGCCTCGACAACACCGTGACCGCGGGCATCGTCAGCGCGAAAGGCCGCGACACGGGCGATTACCTGCCGTTCATCCAGACCGATGTCGCCGTGAATCCGGGCAACTCGGGCGGTCCGCTCATCAACATGGCGGGCGAGGTCATCGGCATCAATTCGCAGATCTACAGCCGCACCGGCGGCTTCATGGGCATCTCGTTCGCCATTCCGATCGATGAAGCCATGCGCGTGGCCGATCAGCTGAAGACATCGGGCAAGGTGGTGCGCGGGCGCATCGCGGTGGCGATCGGCGAGGTGACGAAGGATGTCGCCGATTCGCTCGGTTTGCCGAAGGCGCAGGGCGCGCTCGTCTCGAGCGTCGAATCGGGCGGGCCGGCCGACAAGGCGGGCGTGCAGCCGGGCGACATCATCCTGAAATTCAACGGCCAGAACGTCGAGACCGCGACCGATCTGCCGCGCATGGTCGGCGAGACCAAGCCGGGCACGAAGACCACGCTCACGGTCTGGCGCAAGGGCCAGACGCGCGATCTGCCGGTCACCATTGCCGAGATGCAGCCGGACAAGGTCGCGAAGACCGAGCAGAAGAAGGCTCCGCAGCCGAAGGAGCGCGCGAGCAATTCGCTCGGGCTCGCCGTGAGCGACATTCCGGCGGATCAGAAAAAGGCGCTCAAGCTGTCGAGCGGCGTTCAGGTCGATGCCGTCGAAGGACCGGCGGCGCGCGCGGGCTTCCAGAAGGGCGACATCATCATGCGCATCGGCGATACGGATATCACGAGCGCGAAGCAGTTCCAGGAACTTGCGCAAGGCCTGGACGCGAGCAAGATGGTCGCGGTTCTCGTTCGACGCGGCGACAACACGCAGTTCGTGCCGCTGCGTCCGCGCGTGCCGACGCAAAAGTAAGCGGCATGACTCGGGCTTCGGGCGCGCCTTTTGTCCTGTACGGGCGCGCCTGGTGTCATCTCTGCGAGGACATGCGCGCCGAACTGGAGCCCATCGCGGCGCGTCACGGCCTGGGCATCGAATGGATCGACATCGATGAAGATCCGGTCCTCGAGGCGCGCTATGACGAGCGCGTGCCGGTGCTCACGCTCGATGGCATCGAGCTGTGTCAGTACCGTCTCGACGTCCGCGCCGTGCACGCAGCGCTCGATGCACGCGGCCCATGACCCGGACGAAGGCGAAATCCGACGGGGCACCCCCGTTTTCGGCTAAAATACAGAAGTTTTCCCCAAATTTTCAAGGCGTGCTCCGCGTTGGTGAGGGCGCGCCTTTTTCGCTTGATCGGCACTGAATGAATCATATTCGTAACTTTTCGATCATTGCGCACATCGACCACGGCAAGTCCACGCTCGCTGATCGCATCATCCAGTTGTGCGGCGGCCTGTCCGACCGCGAGATGGAAGCGCAGGTGCTCGATTCGATGGACCTCGAGCGCGAGCGCGGCATCACGATCAAGGCGCAGACCGCGGCGCTGACCTACAAGGCGCGCGACGGCCAGGTCTACAACCTGAACCTGATCGACACCCCCGGACACGTCGACTTCTCCTACGAAGTCAGCCGTTCGCTTTCCGCTTGCGAGGGCGCGCTGCTCGTCGTCGATGCATCGCAGGGCGTCGAGGCGCAGACGGTCGCGAACTGCTACACGGCCATCGAGCTCGGCGTCGAAGTCGTGCCGGTGCTGAACAAGATCGACTTGCCCGCCGCGAACCCCGAGAACGCGATCGCGGAAATCGAGGACGTGATCGGCATCGACGCGACCGACGCCACGCATTGCAGCGCGAAGACCGGTCTGGGCGTCGAGGACGTGCTCGAATCGCTGATCGCGAAGGTGCCGCCGCCCAAGGGCGATCCGGACGCGCCGCTGCAGGCGCTCATCATCGATTCCTGGTTCGACAACTACGTCGGCGTCGTGATGCTGGTGCGCATCGTCAACGGCACGCTGAAGCCGAAGGACAAGATCAAGATGATGGCGACCGGCGCGCAATACCCGGTCGAGCATGTCGGCGTGTTCGCGCCGAAGTCGACGAACCTCGCGCAGTTGTCGGCGGGGCAGGTGGGCTTCGTGATCGCGGGCATCAAGGAACTGACGGCCGCGAAAGTGGGCGATACCGTCACCGTCGCGAATCGTTCGGCCACCGAGCCGCTGCCGGGCTTCAAGGAAGTGAAGCCGCAGGTGTTCGCGGGTCTCTATCCGGTCGAGGCGAACCAGTACGACGCGCTGCGCGAATCGCTGGAAAAGCTGAAGCTGAACGACGCCTCGCTGCAATTCGAGCCGGAAGTGTCGCAGGCGCTCGGCTTCGGTTTCCGCTGCGGCTTCCTCGGCCTGCTGCACATGGAAATTGTGCAGGAGCGTCTCGAGCGCGAGTTCGACATGGACCTCATCACCACCGCGCCGACGGTGATCTACCAGGTCGAGCAGCGCGATGGCACGACCATCATGGTCGAGAATCCGGCGAAGATGCCGGAGCCGTCGAAGATCGAGGAAGTGCGTGAGCCGATCGTCACCGTGAACCTGTACATGCCGCAGGAATATGTCGGCTCGGTCATCACGTTGTGTACGGCCAAACGCGGCTCGCAGATCAACATGCAGTACCACGGCCGTCAGGTGCAGCTCACGTACGAAATCCCGATGGCGGAAATCGTGCTCGACTTCTTCGACCGTCTGAAGTCCACGTCGCGCGGCTATGCGTCGATGGACTACGAGTTCAAGGAATATCGCGCTGCGGATGTCGTGAAGGTCGACATGCTCATCAACGGCGACAAGGTCGACGCGCTGTCGGTCATCGTGCACCGTTCGCAGAGCCAGCATCGCGGCCGCGAGGTGGCGTCGAAGATGCGCGAGCTGATTCCGCGTCAGATGTACGACGTGGCGATTCAGGCGACCATCGGCTCGAACATCATCGCGCGCGAGAACATCAAGGCGCTGCGCAAGAACGTGCTCGCGAAGTGCTACGGCGGCGACATCTCGCGCAAGAAGAAGCTGCTCGAAAAGCAGAAGGCCGGCAAGAAGCGCATGAAGCAGGTCGGCTCGGTCGAAATCCCGCAAGAGGCTTTCCTGGCGATCCTGCGCGTCGACGAATGATCTGGTCGCCGCCAGGCAAACAACGATAACAACCGGAAGCGATTGATGAATTTCGCATTGATTCTTTTGATTCTCGTCGTATTGACGGGTATTGCATGGGTGCTCGACAAGCTGGTGTTTCTGCCGCAACGGCGCCGCGCCGCGGAGGCTGCGGTCGCCGAGTTCGACCGGCAGCAGGAACGCGTCGGCGAGCGTTTCGCCGATGAAAACGCCTCGCAGACGCGCGCCCGCCTGCGCGACGACAAGCTGCGCCAGCCGTGGTGGCTCGAATACACGGCGAGCTTCTTTCCGGTGATTCTCGCGGTCTTCGTGGTGCGCTCGTTCATCATCGAGCCG
Organism: Caballeronia sp. 11_S32; assembly: GCF_056930355.1. Lineage (NCBI taxonomy): Bacteria > Pseudomonadati > Pseudomonadota > Betaproteobacteria > Burkholderiales > Burkholderiaceae > Caballeronia > Caballeronia sp. 11_S32. The sequence continues at coordinate 2,586,012 of NZ_JBXOWH010000003.1, read as the reverse complement.
TTCAAGATTCCGTCTGGCTCGATGGTCCCGACGTTGCTGGTCGGCGACTTCATCCTCGTGAACAAGTACGAGTATGGCTTGCGCATGCCGATCACCAACACGAAGCTGACGAACGGCAGCCCGCTGAAGCGCGGCGACGTCGTGGTGTTCCGCTATCCGAAGGACGAATCGGTGGACTACATCAAGCGTGTGATCGGCCTGCCGGGCGACACCATCGCGTATGAAGACAAGAAGCTCACGATCAACGGCAAACCGGTGCCGGAAACGCCGGTGCCGGACTATTTCGACGATGAGCGCATCGGTTACGCGAAGCAGTTCACCGAAGATCTCGACGGCCGCAAGAACAACATTCTCAATAATCCGCAGGTGCCGCCGTTCGTTGTGGGCGCGGATGATTTTCCGTTCCGCGACAACTGCAACTACAACGCGCAAGGCGTGACGTGCAAGGTGCCGCCGGGCAACTACTTCATGATGGGCGACAACCGCGACAACAGCGCGGACAGCCGCTACTGGGGCTTCGTGCCGGACAAGAACGTTGTCGGGCGCGCGTTCTTCATCTGGATGAACTTCAGTAATCTGAAGCGCATCGGCTCGTTCCAGTGATCTCTCTGACGCCGGCTTCCATGGCCGGCGTTCTCGCATAATCAAAATATCCTTCGAAACGGCGTGAAGAAGTTCGGCTAACGCTGTCTCATCACGCGGTTTCCGGTGTAGGCGGGCGGAATCGTCCGCCTGTCGCCCGCGTTATACTCTGCACATGCCATCTTCTCCGTTGGAAAGCCGGCTGCGGTACGAATTTCGCAATGCGGAATTGCTGCGCCAGGCGATGACCCACCGCAGTCACAGCGCCACGCACAATGAACGGCTCGAATTTCTCGGCGATTCCGTTCTAAATTGCGTGGTGGCGGCGCTTTTGTTCCAACGATTCGGCAAACTCGACGAAGGCGACCTGTCGCGCGTGCGCGCCAATCTGGTCAAACAGCAGTCGCTTTACGAGATCGCGCAGGCGCTCAATGTGTCCGAAGACCTGCGGCTCGGAGAGGGCGAACAGCGCAGCGGCGGCTTTCGCCGCCCGTCGATTCTCGCCGACACGCTCGAAGCCATCTTCGGCGCGATCTTCCTAGATAGCGGTTTCGACGCCGCGTACACCGTCATCAAGCGGCTCTACACGCCGGTGCTGGATCACATCGATCCGCGCACCATCGGCAAGGATGCCAAGACGCTGCTCCAGGAATATCTGCAAGGCCACAAGATCGCGCTGCCAACGTATACCGTCATCGCGACGCACGGTGCTGCGCACAATCAGCAATTCGAAGTCGAATGCACGGTACCGAAGCTCGACGTGAAAGTGTCGGGCTCCGGCGCGAGCCGCCGCGCCGCCGAACAGGCCGCGGCGAAGAAGGCGCTCGACGAGGTGATGACCGCCGCGCCGACGCTCGGCGTGAAGCCGAAGCGCAAGGGCGCGCGCGCGGCGAAACTGGCCGAGCCGGAAGTCGTGCCCGGCGTGACCGGCATTCAGGCCGCGCTCGATCTGCGTTCGCCCGACCGTCGCGAGCGTCATCACGGCGCGCACGGGGCGCAAGCGGGCGTCCAGGAACGCCAGCCCGCGGCCCCGCTCGCGGTAATTCGCGCGACGCATGTCGAGCCGTCGGCGGGCGCGTATGCCGCCGCCGACAAGCCTGAACGCGCCGTGATCCACAGGCCGGAAAAAGCGGCGAAGAGCGAATCGGCGCAGACGTCCGAGCGTAGCGCGAATGCGGACAAGCCCGCGTCTTCCGACGATCGCGACGACACCGCCGAACCGCGCAACGGCACGGGCCCGGACGCGCCCGCGGGCCGCGTCGCGCGCGCCGCCGACGCCGGCCACTGACGCGTGCCGTCGCGTCCATCGCGTCCATTGCGTCCATTAAGCACCCGCGCCCCAACGATTTCATGCCGCACACATCTATGAACGCTCCTACTTCTTCCGGTTTCCGCTGCGGCATGGTCGCGATCGTTGGCCGCCCGAACGTCGGCAAATCGACGCTGATGAACGCGCTCGTCGGCCAGAAGGTGAGCATCACGTCGCGCAAGGCACAGACGACGCGCCACCGCATCACCGGCATCAACACCTTCGACGATGCGCAGTACATCTTCGTCGATACGCCCGGATTCCAGACGCGCCACAGCGGCGCGCTCAACCGCTCGCTGAACCGCGCGGTGACGTCGACGCTGACTTCCGTCGATGCGATTCTCTTCGTGATCGAAGCCGGCCGCTTCGGCCCCGACGACCAGAAAGTGCTCGACCTGATTCCCGCCGGCACGCCGACGCTCTTGATCGCCAACAAGCTCGATCGCGTCGGCGACAAGGATTCGCTTTTCCCCTTCATGCAGCAGATGTCCGCGCTGCGCGACTTCCGCGAGATCGTGCCGCTGTCGGCCAAACACCCGGACGACATCAAGCGGCTCTTGTCCGTCGTGAAGCCGTACCTGCCGGAAGGCGAGCCGATCTACGGCGAGGACGACCTGACCGACCGCAGCGAGCGCTTTCTCGCGGCCGAGATCCTGCGCGAGAAGGTGTTCCGCTGGACCGGCGACGAACTGCCGTACACGAGCACGGTGCTTATCGACAAGTTCGAGACAGAAGGGCGCCTGCGCCGCGTCTTCGCGACGATTCTCGTCGACCGCGACATGCACAAGGCTATGATCATCGGCCAGAAGGGCGCGAAGCTGAAGCAGATCAGCACGGAGGCGCGGCTCGACATGGAGAAGCTTTTCGACGGTCCCGTGTATCTCGAAACCTTCGTCAAGGTGAAGAGCGGCTGGGCCGACAACGAAGCGGGCCTGCGCGCATACGGCTACGAATGAGGCATGGACGACGCCCCGAACGACGCCCGGATGATTGCGTCCGCCGATGATCGTCCCGACGACGATTTCGACGCGGACGAGCGCCCGGCTGCGCGCGTCGTTCCGAAGCGCACCCGGGCGTCTTCATCTTCGTCCGTCGCCGGGAGCAGCGAAAAGAGACCGCGCGCCGCGCCGCGTTCCGACTTCCGTATCGCCGAGCAGCCGGGCTTCGTGCTGCACAGCTATCCGTATCGCGAGACGAGTCTCATCATCGACGTGTTCTCGCGTGACCATGGCCGCGTGGCACTCGTCGCAAAAGGGGCGAAGCGTCCCCATTCCGCGCTGCGCGGCGTGTTGCAGACGTTTCAGCCGCTCGGGCTGTCGTGGTCCGGCAAGGGCGAAGTCCGCACGCTGACGACCGCCGAATGGGTCGGCGGCATGCTGCCTCTGGCCGGCGATGCCTTGCTCTGCGGCTTCTATGTCAACGAACTGCTCGTGAAGTTCTGCGCGCGCGAGGACGCGCATCCGGCGCTCTTCAACCACTACGTGCTCACGCTCTCGCGCCTCGCGCACGACGAGCCCGCCGTGCAGGTGTTGCGTTCGTTCGAGCGCGTGCTCCTGCGCGAAACCGGCTACGCGATGAACCTGATGCGCACCGTCACGCGTCAGCCGGTCGTCCCCGAAGGCCGCTATGTGTTCGATCCCGACCGCGGCGTGCGCGAAGCCTCCGACGACCTCCCGGCGCAATGGCCGGTGATCTCGGGGCAGACGCTCATCGACATGGAGCGCGACGACTACACGAACCCGCAGACCGCCGCGCAGAGCAAGACGCTGATGCGTTTCCTGCTGAACCATTACCTGGGCGGCACGCCGCTCGCTACCCGTCAGATATTGATCGACCTGCAAAAACTATGAGCTTCTTTCTCTCATCGCCTGCGAGCGTGATCGATCTGGGCGTGAACATCGATCACGTCGCCACGTTGCGCAATGCGCGCGGCACGTCCTATCCCGATCCGATCCGCGCGGCGCTCGCCGCCGAGGATGCGGGCGCCGATGCCATCACGCTCCATCTGCGCGAGGATCGCCGCCATATCGTCGATGCCGACGTGCGCACGCTGCGTCCGCTTCTCAAGACGCGCATGAACCTCGAATGCGCGGTGACGCGCGAAATGCTCGATATCGCGTGCGAGATCAAGCCGCACGATGTCTGCCTCGTGCCGGAGAAACGTCAGGAGGTGACGACCGAAGGCGGTCTCGATGTCGCGGGCCGGTTCGAAGAGGTGAAGGCCGCGTGCAGGCAACTCGCGGATGCCGGCGCGCGCGTGTCGTTGTTCATCGATCCGGACGAGACGCAGATTCGCGCCGCGAAAGAGGCGGGCGCGCCCGTCATCGAACTGCACACGGGCCGCTATGCCGAAGCGCACGAGGAAGCCGAACAGCGGCGCGAGTTCGAACGCGTCGCGGCGAGCGTCGATTTCGGCAACTCGCTCGGCCTCAAGGTCAACGCGGGCCACGGCCTGCATTACACGAACGTGCAGGCGATCGCCGCGCTGCCGGGCATCGTCGAGCTGAATATCGGGCACGCGATCGTCGCGCATTCGATCTTCGCCGGCTGGGACAACGCCGTGCGCGAGATGAAGGCGATCATGGTCGCGTCGCGCCTCGCGGCAATCCACGCACGCTGAGCGCTCAAGTCATGGCGATTTATGGAATCGGCACGGATGTCGTGCAGGTGAGCCGCGTCGCGGCGGTAATGAGGCGCACCAAAGGGCGCTTCGCCGAGAAGGTGCTCGGGCCCGACGAACTGCGCATTTATCACGCACGGAACGCGCGTTCCGAAGTGCGCGGGCTCGCGTTTCTCGCGACGCGCTTTTCGGCGAAGGAAGCGTTCTCGAAGGCGATCGGCCTCGGCATGCGCTGGCCGATGACCTGGCGCGCGCTGCAAACGCTCAACGAACCGAGCGGCAAACCGATGATCGCGGCATCCGGCGAACTCGCGCAATGGCTGGAGCAGCGCGGTATCACCGCGAAGGTCACGGTGAGCGACGAGCGCGACTATGCGGTGTCGTTCGTGATCGCGGAAGTCGCCGATCCGGTCTGAGTTCAATCCAACCAACACAAAAAGCCAATTGAATCCGATGAAACGCACTCCCGGCCCGGTCATGTTCGACGTCGCGGGCACGACGCTGAACGATGCGGATATCGAACGCATCACGCACCCGATGACCGGCGGCATCATTCTCTTCGCGCGGCATTTCAAGGACCGCGCGCAGCTCGTCGCGCTGACGGATGCGATCCGCGCGGTGCGCGATGACATCCTGATCGCCGTCGATCACGAAGGCGGCCGCGTGCAGCGCTTCCGCACCGACGGCTTTACCGTGCTGCCCGCGCCGGGCAAGCTCGGCGAGCTGTGGGACCGCGACGTGCTCGCCGCGACCAAGACTGCGACCGCGTTCGGCTATGTGCTAGCAGCCGAATTGCGCGCGTGCGGCATCGACATGAGCTTCACGCCGGTGCTCGATCTGAACTACGGGCAGTCGAAGGTGATAGGCGATCGCGCGCTGCACAGCGATCCGCGCGTCGTGACGATGCTCGCGAAGAGCCTGAATCACGGCCTCGCGCTTGCCGGCATGGCGAACTGCGGCAAGCACTTCCCGGGTCACGGTTTCGCCGAAGCCGATTCGCACGTCGCATTGCCGACCGACGATCGCCCGCTCGACGAAATCCTCGCCGCCGATGTGCGTCCGTATGACTGGCTCGGCATGTCGCTGGCGTCGGTGATTCCGGCGCACGTCATCTATACGCAGGTCGACGACAAGCCCGCGGGCTTCTCGCGCATCTGGCTTCAGGACATTCTGCGCGGCAAGCTCGGCTTCAACGGCGCGATCTTCAGCGACGATCTCTCGATGGAAGCCGCGCGCGCGGGCGGCACGCTCACCGAGGCGGCGACAGCCGCGCTCACGGCGGGCTGCGACATGGTGCTGATCTGCAATCAGCCGGACGAGGCGGGCAAGGTGCTGGAACAACTGCGCTACACGGCGCCGAAGGCGTCGGCGCAGCGTCTCAAGCAGATGCGTCCGCGCGGCAAGGCGCTGCGCTGGAGCAAGCTGCAGGCGCACGCGGACTATCAGGCGGCGCGCGCGCTGGTCAAAGAGATGCTCGGCTGAATCCGATTCCTCAAAGCAAAACGCCACGGCTCGAAAATCCGTGGCGTTTTTTTTCGACAAGCCGAAATCAGGACGATTCGAGCTTCATCCGTTGCAGCTTGTTATAGAGCGTCTTCGGGCTGATGCCGAGCAGCGTCGCCGCGCGATGCCGCGTGCCGCCGACGGCTTCGAGCGTCGCGCGAATCAACATGTCCTCGACGTCCGCGAGCGCGGTGCCGACCGTCACCTGCACGCTGCTGCCGTTCAGGCCGCGTCCGCCGAGGCCGCCCGGCTCATCGACGCGCAAGGTCTCGATGGTCTCGCCCGACGCGTGATACGCCCGCCGCACGCGCTCGCGCATCTCGCGCACGTTGCCCGGCCATTCATTGCCGAAGCACTCGCGGATGAACGCCGGGCTGATGCGCTTCGGCGACCCGCTCGTGATCCCGGCGATGTGATTCTCGCGGTTGAGTTCATCGACGAGCGTTTCGGCGATCAGCGCGATGTCGTCGTCGCGATCGCGCAGCGGCGGCAGCATGATCGACGATGCCGAGAGTCGCTGGAACAGATCTTCGCGCATCGCGCCGCTCGCGACGGCTTCGCGGATCGGCGTGCGCGACGCGGCGATCAGACGAAAGTCCGTCATGATGCGGTTGCTGCCGCCGACGCGCATGAAGGTCTGCGAATCGAGCGCGCGCAAGAGCGCTTCCTGCTGCGCGGGAGGCAAGGAATCGATCTGGTCGAGAAAGAGCGTGCCGCCGCCCGCCTGTTCGAGCAGGCCTGGCTCGCGGTTCTCCGCGCCCGCGAACGCGTTGCGCTCGTGGCCGAAGAGAATGCTTTCCATCGTGCGCTGCGAGCCGTCGCCGGCATTGCGGTGCGCGGCGCAGTCGAACGTGACGAACGGGCCCTTGCGGCGGCGGCTCAGCTGATGAATCGTGCGCGCCGCCATCTTCTTTCCCGTGCCCGGATCGCCGCAGATCAGCACGGCGGCTTCGGTCGGCGCGGTGTGCTCGATCAGATCGTAGACGTGCTGCATCGCCGCGCTGCGCCCGATCATGTCGCCGAAGTGGCCGAGCTCGCGCAGCGTCGAGCGCAGCGCCTGGACTTCTTCGGTGAGTTCGTAAGGCCGCGGAATACGCGCGAGCAGGCTGCGCAGACGCGGAATGTTCACCGGCTTGAGCAGATAGTCCCAGATGCCGTGCCGCAAGCCTTCGATCGCGCTCTCGACCGTTGCGTTGCCGGTCATCACGATAACGGGCAGCGCGCCGTCGGGCGGTTGCGAGGGCAGGCTCGGCAACAGATCGAGGCCGCTGCCGTCCGGCAGGTTCAGGTCGATCAGCACGACGTCGGGGATGAAGCGGGTCAGCGCGGAGCGCGCTTCGGCGAGCGTCGTCGCGGTGTCGACGGAGAAGCCGTCTGCCGTGAGGATTGCGGACAGGCCGGAGAGGCTATTGGGATCGTCTTCGACAATCAGTGCGTGTGGCATGGCGGACCAACGTATCAAAGTGACTGTAATGCGCCGTTGCCGTTTGCGGCTCGGGCGTGTCGTGGGCGGGACACGGCGCCTCGTTCCGGCGTCCGGCGCGTGTCCCGCTGCGCTTGTTGTCCTGCATTACTCGTTCGCCATCTTCGCGGCGAGCGCGTCATTGCGGCCTGAGGTGCAGATCGTTGTTGACGGATTGCACCCCCGGCACGCCACGCGTCACGGCGAGCGCTTTCTGAATCTGTACCTCCGAATTCACATATCCCGACAACTGCACGACGCCGCGATAGGTCGCGACGCTCATCGGCAAGACCTTCAGTTCCGGATCCGCGACGAGCGCGGCCTTCACGCGGGCGGCGAGCGCGGCGTCGTCGTTTGCGACCTCACTGCCCGGATTCGCCGATGGCGGCGTGGACTTGCAGCCGGCGGTGAAAGCGAAGGCGGGCAACGCGAGCGCGGCGATGATCAGAAACCGGCTACCGGTGAAAGGCATCTTGTGCATGTCGGTTCTGAAAACTTGATCAGGATGATCGAGCAGAAATCGTGCCACGCAGTTAATTTTTCCGATGCAAGCGATACGCGCGGGCCGGGCGCGGATTCCTTCTTCAATCGGGGTCGGCGGTTAGCGGGGTGCGACCGGTAAAGTTTGCCTGAATTTGTCAAAAAATTCATGCAAAAGAAAAAGCGCCCGCGATGGGGCGCTTTTTCTGAAGCGGGCGGAAGGTGCGTTACACCCGGCCGCCCGGCTTACGATGCAGTTGCGTGGAGCTTACGCGCGGCTGCGGTATTCGTTCGTGCGGGTGTCGATTTCGATCTTGTCGCCGATGTTGCAGAAGAGCGGCACTTGCAGTTCGAAACCCGTGTTCAGCTTGGCGGTCTTAAGCACCTTGCCCGACGACGTGTCGCCCTTCACCGCGGGTTCTGTGTAGACGATCTCGCGAACCAGCGTGGTCGGCAGTTCGACCGAGATGGCCTTTTCGTTGTAAAACACGACCTCGCACGCCATGCCGTCTTCGAGGTAGTTGAGCGCGTCACCCATCATTTCGGCTTCGACTTCGTACTGGTTGTAGTCGGCGTCCATGAAGACGTACATCGGGTCCGCGAAGTACGAGTACGTCACTTCCTTGCGGTCGAGCACGACGACGTCGAACTTGTCGTCCGCCTTGTACACGGTTTCCATGCCGGCGTTCGTCAGCAGGTTCTTGAACTTCATCTTCACGACCGCGGCGTTGCGGCCCGATTTGTTGTACTCGGCGCGCTGCACGACCATGGCATCGTTGCCGATCATGACGACGTTGCCGACGCGGAGTTCTTGTGCGGTCTTCATAAAACTAAGTCCTGTACGAATGGATTTTGGCTTGAATGCCTGGAAATGAATCGATCGGACGGCGGCGCTGCCTCGGTCTTCTGGCGGCCCGCCGTGCGAGAGTGCCTGCTAACGAGGGATCTGCCGGAGCTTGCCTTTGGTGCGCCTTCTTTTTTGCTCTCAGGCCCGCCTTCAGGCTGACCCCAGGCTGACCCGAGTGGCGCAATATTGATGCTGCGGCCCGTCTCCTCGGATAACCGCTTATTTTAACTGAGTTTTTGCCTGTTTGGCCAGTCGGATGACTCGGGCGAAAGCGGCGCGGACGCAATAATCATCCGACGATGCGCGAGGCGGCGTGCGCGACGAGATTGCCCGCCAGATCGCCGATGCCCGCCAGTTCGTCGGCCCAGCGCGCCGCGCGCGTCTCCAGCGCCTGTCGATGGCCCCAGAAGTCCACCCAGTCCGGCACGCCCGCGCCGTTCCACGCGTGCCAGAAGCGCGTGACCGCGTCGCGCGCTGGCGGATCGAGCGCGCGGGTGTAATGCGTGAGCGCGGCATCGAGCTTGGGCACATGGGCGTCGTCGGCTTGCGGGTAGATGTGCCAGACGAACGGCTTTTTCGCCCATTGCGCGCGCACGAAGGAATCCTCGCCGCGCACGAAGTTAATGTCGGCGGCCCAGAGCAATTCGTCGAAACGCGGCTGCTCGACGAAGCCGAGCGCGTGCGCTTCCAGTGCGCCGGCGCGCGCCGTCATGCCCGCAGCGAACTTCGGCAGGCCGAAAAAGCGCGCGAGCGCGCCCGAGATGCGGCCTTCGGGCACGAGCAGGACGATGGGCGCGTCGCCGTCGCGCCATTGGGCGAGCAGTGAGTCGACGGCCGGGTTTTCATAGGCGAACAGCGACACGACCGTCCGCCCGGCGCCGGGCCGCTCGATACCCGCGCGCTCGCGCCACCACGCCGCCGCATCGAAGCGCTCGCGGCGGGCGTCGAGATCACGCTCCTTCAGCACGCCGCCGGTGCCTTTGCCGAGCCCCGGAAAGAAGAAGCTCTTGTCGAGCGGATAACGCGGGTGCGGAGACGGCCGCATGTGGAAATCGGCGACCCAGTCCTCGCCGCTCAGATACTCCAGGTTGATCCAGACCGGCTTCGGCTCGCGGCGCGCCATCGCGGCGATATACGCATGCGGCAGCTCGCACGCGAACGCTTCGATCACGACATCGGCGATCGCGAGCGTGTCGCCCGCGTGCGTGGGCTCGCGCCAGTGCTCGATCGCGATGCCCATGGCTTCCTGGCGCGCGAGCGTGGCGTCGACTTCGGGGCAGAGCGCGTGAAACGCCTTCAGATCGTCGACGAAGAGCCGCACCCGCCAGCCGTGCTCGTCGCGCAGCTGCCGCGCGAGGCGCCAGCACACGCCGATGTCGCCGAAGTTGTCGACCACCGCGCAGAAGATATCGCAGGCGAGTTCCGGTGCGGCTGGATGCGTAGTCATGAGGACGAAGGCGCGCGGCGTAATGTTCTAAACTGGCGATTCTAAGACACATACCGCCGGCGACGCGCCGCGCCGCATGCTTGCCTGCGCGCACCGTCCCCGCATCCTCGCGACCTTCGCTGCATGACAGATTCCGCCGCTCACGAACCCGTTTCCCAACCGGATTTCGACCCGAAAAAGACGCTCGCGCAATTGCCGCATCTGCCCGGCGTGTACCGCTACTACGACGGCGACGGCAACGTGCTCTACGTCGGCAAGGCGCGCAATCTGAAGAAGCGCGTGTCGAGCTACTTCACGAAGACGCTGCATTCGCCGCGCATCGCGATGATGGTCACGCGCATCCGCAAGATCGAGACGACCGTCACGCGCTCGGAAGCCGAAGCGCTGCTGCTCGAAAACAACCTCATCAAGGCGCTCGCGCCGCGCTACAACATCCTGTTTCGCGACGACAAGTCGTATCCGTTTCTCAAGCTCACCGGCCACAAGTTTCCGCGCATGGCGTACTACCGCGGCGCGGTGGACAAGAAGAACCAGTACTTCGGCCCGTTCCCGAGCGCGTGGGCCGTGCGCGAGAGCATCCAGATCCTGCAGCGCGTCTTCCAGTTGCGCACCTGCGAGGACTCGGTGTTCAGCAATCGCACCCGGCCGTGCCTGCTGCATCAGATCGGACGCTGCACCGCGCCGTGCACGGGCCTCATCAACGAAGAGGATTACGCGCGCGATGTGTCGAATGCGTCGCGCTTCCTGCTCGGGCGTCAGGGCGAGGTGATGAAGGAACTCGAGCAGAAGATGCACGCGTTCGCCGCCGATCTGAAATTCGAGCAGGCCGCGGCGGTGCGCAACCAGATGAGCTCGCTCGCGACCGTGCTGCATCAGCAGGCGATCGAAGTGGGCAGCGAAAGCGATGTCGACATCCTCGCGGTCGTCGCGCTCGGCGGCAAGGTGTGCGTGAATCTGGCGATGGTGCGCGGCGGCCGGCATCTGGGCGACAAGGCGTATTTCCCGGCGCACGTCGAAAGCGCGATGGCGCTCGGCGATGAAGACGATCTGCCCGATGTCGCCGATCTCGCCGACGTCGCGGAACCGGAGCCGGACGCGCCCGCCGCCGACGTTCCGGCCGAACCGGTCGTCGAAACCGCCGCGCCGGATTCCGAAGCCGAACCCGCGCCTCGCGAAGGCGCGCTCGAATCCGAAGTGCTCGAAGCGTTCATGGCGCAGCATTACATCGGCAATCGCGTGCCGCCGGTGCTGGTCGTGAGTCACGCGCCGGCGAGCCGCGAGCTCATCGATCTGCTGATCGAGCAGGCCGGCCACAAGGTGGCGCTGCTGCGCCAGCCGCAGGGACAAAAGCGCGCGTGGCTCTCGATGGCCGAAAACAATGCGAAGCTCGCGCTCGCGCGTCTTCTGTCGGAGCAGGGCTCGCAGCAGGCGCGCACACGCTCGCTCGCGGACACGCTTTCCATGGAGATGGACGATCTCGCGCAACTGCGCATCGAGTGCTTCGATATCAGTCACACGATGGGCGAGGCGACGCAGGCATCGTGCGTCGTGTATCACCATCACAAGATGCAGTCGGGCGAATACCGGCGCTACAACATCACCGGCATCACGCCCGGCGACGACTACGCCGCGATGCGCCAGGTGCTCACGCGCCGCTACGAGAAGATGGTCGCGCAGGCCGCGGCGAACGCGAACGACGAAGCCACGACCCTGCAACCCGACGATGCCGCCGATCCCAACGTCACGCCCGATGCCGCCGAACCGGTGGCCGCGGGCGGCACGCTGCCGAACATCGTGCTGATCGACGGCGGCAAGGGCCAGGTCGAGATCGCGCGGCAGGTGTTCTCCGAGCTCGGGCTGGATCATGGCATGCTGGTCGGCGTCGCGAAGGGAGAAGGGCGCAAGGTCGGGCTCGAAACGCTGGTGTTCGCCGATGGCCGGTCCGCGCTCGAGCTCGGCAAGGAAAGCGCGGCGCTGATGCTCGTCGCGCAGATCCGCGACGAGGCGCACCGCTTCGCGATCACCGGCATGCGCGCGAAGCGGGCGAAGGCGCGGCAGACTTCACGGCTGGAAGAGCTGGAGGGCGTCGGTGCGAAACGCCGGCAGCGGCTGCTCTCGCGCTTCGGCGGATTGCGCGGCGTGCAGGCGGCGAGCGTCGAGGATCTGGCGAGCGTCGAGGGCATTTCGCTTGCGCTCGCGCAGCAGATCTATCGTCAGTTGCATTGAAGCGCCGGAGGTCCGCCGCAAGCCGCGCGGCGCGTGGCGCCGCCTTGTGAGCGCGGGGTCGACGCGGCACAATGGCGGCTTCCTTACATGTCCCTCAACCGCTTTCGCCCATGCCGTTCAATCTACCGATCTTCCTGACGTGGCTGCGAATCGTGCTGATTCCACTCGTCGTGGGCGTGTTCTATTTGCCGGACATGATGATGAGCCCCGAGCATCGCAACCTGCTCGGCATGGTCATCTTCGTGCTTGCGGCACTCACCGATTGGTTCGACGGTTTTCTCGCGCGCAAGCTCAATCAGACGTCCGCGTTCGGCGCATTCCTCGATCCGGTCGCCGACAAGCTGATGGTCACCGCCGCGCTGCTCGTGCTCGTGCAGCTCGGGCGGCTCAACGCGGTGATCGCGCTGATCATCGTCGGGCGCGAGATCACGATTTCGGCGCTGCGCGAGTGGATGGCGCAGATCGGCGCATCGAAGAGCGTCGCGGTGAATCAGCTCGGCAAGTTCAAGACGGTATGCCAGATGGTCGCCATTCCAATGCTGCTGTTCTACGGGCCGCTCAAAATCGCCGGCACGCAATGGGTGATCGACACGCGCGTGTGGGGCCTGTGGCTCATCGATGTCGCCGCGTTTCTCACCGTCTGGTCGATGCTCTACTACATGAAGCTGGCTTGGCCGCAAATCCGCGAGCGCGGCGGCATGTTGTGAAGCGGCCGAAGCACGCGAAAAACGGGCATTGCGAAAAATTGCGTCGAACCCAAAAATTCCTCTCACAAAACAGTTGACAGTCCTCTTTAGCTTCTACATAATCTCGTTTCTCTGATGCACGACGCGACGCAGCAAAGCGAAGCAGCAGAGACACAGTAGAAAAACAGTAGTCAATACGCAGTAGCAAATGCGGGAGTAGCTCAGTTGGTAGAGCGCAACCTTGCCAAGGTTGAGGTCGCGAGTTCGAGACTCGTCTCCCGCTCCAGATTTTAAGTTTTCGGTGTTATCGGCGTTGAATTGGCTAAACGCAACGAAGCATTGGAAACGGCAGTAATAGCGTTGCAGGATTTTGCGGGAGTAGCTCAGTTGGTAGAGCGCAACCTTGCCAAGGTTGAGGTCGCGAGTTCGAGACTCGTCTCCCGCTCCAGTCAAAGGGGAAGCCAAGCTTCCCTTTTTGTTTGGTGAATTAGCCGGCGCACTGACCGGCAGGCATCAAAACCGCTTACGGCGCGGTAGCAAAGCGGTTATGCAGCGGCCTGCAAAGCCGTTTAGACCGGTTCGACTCCGGTCCGCGCCTCCACTCGAAAAGCCCTGATCCGTCAGGGCTTTTTCTTTTTCGGAACGCCGGTGCTCACCCGATTCGGCGTACCTTCGCAGCACGGCATAATTCCCGTACTTCAGGCACACCGACTCCCATGACCGATTCACTCTCCCGACTCGAATGGCGCTGGAAGCGCTTCGACGACCTGACGACCGTCGAGGTCTACGACATGCTCGCCGCGCGCAGTGCGGTGTTCGTCGTCGAGCAGAACTGTGTGTATGGCGACATCGACGGACTCGATATCGATGCGTGGCACCTGTTCGCTTACGGCGAAGGCGAGAAGCGCCCCGCGCTCGCGGGCTACTTGCGCGTGCTGCTGCCGGGTCATCCGGACGCGGACGAGAAGGACGTGCGTATCGGCCGCGTGCTGACGACCGCGAAGTTTCGCGGCCTGAAGCTCGGCAACGCGATGCTCGAACGCGCGATCGGGCATATCCTGAACCAGTGGCCCGACCAACCGGTCAGCCTGCACGCGCAAGCGCATCTGCAGCGCTTTTACGGCGCGTTCGGCTTCGCGCCGTCATCGGGCGTGCATGACGAGGACGGCATCCCTCACGTCTGGATGCGCCGTCCCGGCTTCGAGTCATGACACCGTGGCCTTCGGGCCGCTGACCGGCGCGCCCGCGCCGCGTCGTCCTCCTTCCGTGCGCAGGCGCGCCCGCGCCAACAGCCGCAGCCAGTGACGCAGCGCGATCAGCGCGCCGGTCACGCTCATCATCGATCCGGGAATCCACAGAAGGCCGCCTATTTGCTGGTCGCGCATCGGCGTGATCCAGGTGAGTGCGCGGCGGCAGATCGACCAAGGTGTCGCGCCCACGCGGGCATCGCGTGCCGGGTGCAAAAGGCGAGGAACGAAGCGTGCATCCGGAATCGCGTTGCAGGATGATTCAGTAGGATCGATGCCGCGAAAGACGCCCCTTCGGCGGCTCGGCCGGCGCATCATCAGCTTATCGGACTATTTTTGAGACGATTTGACGCGCGGATCAAGCGCGCCGAAAGCACATCGGACGAAGTTGTAAGCTAAGACCTTTCTTAATCGAAAGCCATCGCGCGGTAAGATGCGCACACTTCGCGCATGCATTGCGGCTTTCGAACCGGCGCACGCCACATCACAGGCAAACCACAGGCCAAAGATCGATGCAAATTCTTCCCGATTCCCTGTCTCTTGCCGAGACCGCGTTCTTCTTCGATTTCGACGGCACGCTCGTCGAGCTCGCGTCCACGCCCGACGGCATCTTCGTGCCGCGTTCCGTTCCCGACATCCTCGCGGCGCTCCGGCGCGCGACCAACGGCGCGGTAGCGGTCGTGTCGGGGCGCGGGATCGACAACATCGACTCGTTTCTGCAGATGGCCGATTTGCCCGTCGCGGGCATGCACGGCGCTGAGCGGCGCGACTCCAACGGCGACGTGCAGCGCATCGGCTTCAACGACGAGCGCCTGCTGCGCATGGAGCATGCGCTCGAAAAGGTGGTCAGCGCGAACCCGGGCATGCTGCTCGAAATCAAGGGCGCGGCGCTCGCGCTGCACTATCGCAACGCGCCGGACCGTGAGTTCGCGGCGCGCGCGGCCACCGAAAAGCTCGTTGCGGAATACGCCGACGCCTACGTGCTGCAGCCCGGCAAGATGGTCTACGAGATCAAGCCGAAGGATGTCGACAAGGGACGTGCGGTGCGCGCGTACATGGCCGAGCCGCCGTTCACGGGCCGAAAACCCGTCTTCATCGGCGACGATCTCACCGACGAGAAAGGCTTCGCGGTGGTCAACGAGTTCGACGGGCTGTCCGTGAAAATCGGCACCGGCGACACGGTGGCGCGGGCGCGCATCGAATCGGTCGAACTGCTGCTCGACTGGCTGCAGGTGATAGCGGGCACGGCGGGGAAGCACGCGTGAGCCGGCTGATCATCGTTTCGAACCGCGTCGCGCCGATTTCGGAAGGCGGTCCCGCGGCGGGCGGCCTTGCCGTCGGCGTCTACGACGCGCTGAAGGAAACCGGCGGCATGTGGTTCGGCTGGAGCGGCGACGTGCTCTCGTCGGCGCCCGACGGCATCAAGCTGGAAGAGCACGGCCCGGTGACGTTCGCGACCATCGGGCTCGTGCGGCGCGACTACGACCAGTATTACCGCGGCTTCTCCAACGCCACGCTCTGGCCCGCGTTTCACTATCGGCCGGACCTGATCGAGTTCGATCGCAACGAGTACGACGGCTACTGCCGCGTGAACCGCTGGCTCGCCGAGCAGCTCGCGCCGCTGCTCAAGCCCGACGACGTAATCTGGGTGCACGACTATCACCTGATTCCGTTCGCGCAGGCGCTGCGTGCGTTGGGCGTCGGGAACCGCATTGGCTTCTTTCTGCATATTCCGTTTCCGGCGTCGCAGATTCTCTTGAGCGTGCCGCGCCATCGCGAGCTGGTGGAGGCGCTGTGCGCGTTCGATCTGCTCGGTTTTCAGACGGAGCCCGATCTGCGCGCGTTCTGCGATTACATCGAAACGGAGGCGGGCGGCACATTGACGCGCGACGGCGCGAAGCCGGTGGAGGTTCGCGCGTTCGGCCAGACGCTGCGCGCGGCGGCGTATCCGATCGGCGTCTATCCCGATGAAATCGCCGCACTCGCGAAGGACGGCGAAAGCGGGCGCGACGTCGGAGTCGTCAAGGCGACGCTGCATCATCGCAAGCTTGTGATGAGCGTCGACCGGCTGGATTATTCGAAGGGTCTCGTCGAGCGTTTTCGCGCGTTCGAGCGGTTGATCGAGCACGATTCGCATCAGCGCAACAACGTGTCCTTCCTGCAGATCGCGCCGCCCACGCGTTCCGATGTCGATGCTTATCGCGACATCCGCTTGCAGCTCGAAGCGGAATCGGGCCGCATCAACGGCCGCTATGCCGAGCTCGACTGGACGCCGATCCGCTATATCCATCGTCAATACGAGCGGCCGGTGCTCGCGGCGCTGTTTCGCGAAGCGCACGTGGGTCTCGTCACGCCGTTGCGCGACGGCATGAACCTCGTCGCGAAGGAGTACGTGTCCGCGCAGGATCCGGACGATCCCGGCGTCCTCGTGCTGTCGCAGTTCGCGGGCGCGGCGCGCGAACTGACGGCGGCGCTGATCGTCAATCCGCTCGATATCGACGGCATGGCCGATGCGCTCGCCACCGCGCTCAAGATGCCGCTCGACGAGCGGAAGGCGCGCTACGACGAGATGATGCAGCAGCTTCGCGAGAACAACGTCTCCGTCTGGCGCGACAACTTCCTGCGCGATCTGAAAGCGCGCGCGTAGACGCAAAAAAAGCCGCGCTCCTCTCGGATACGCGGCTTTATTTTGCTTGCCGAAGCGCTATGCGGGCTGCTGGTGCGGCGTCGCGACGATCGACGGCACCTTGCCGTGCTGCTTCGAGAGCAGCTCGCGATACAGCCCAGGACGCTCGCGCAATTCCTGCGGCGAGCCGTCGTCGATGACCTTGCCCGCGCTCATCACGATGATGCGGTCGAAGTTCTGCAGCGTCGACAGACGGTGCGCGATCGCGATCACGGTGCGGCCTACCATCAGCCGGTCGAGCGCCTGCTGGATCGCTTCTTCCGATGCGCTGTCGAGCGCGGACGTCGCTTCGTCGAGCAGGAGAATGGGCGCGTTCTTCAGGATCGCGCGCGCGATCGCGATGCGCTGGCGCTGGCCGCCCGACAGCTTCACCCCGCGGTCGCCGACGATCGTGTCGAAACCTTCCGGCATCGCCTCGATGAAGTCCGTGCAGCGCGCCTCGCGCGCGGCGGCGAGCACTTCCTCGCGGCTCGCCTCCGGACGCCCGTAAGCGATGTTCTCGAACACGGTGCGGTGGAACAGCGAAATATCCTGCGGCACGAGCGCGATGGCATGACGCAGACTGTCCTGCGTGATCGCGCCGATATCCTGGCCGTCGATCTTGATGCTGCCTTTTTGCGTTTCGTAGAAACGCTGCAGGAGCGCGAGCACGGTCGACTTGCCCGCGCCCGACTTGCCGATCAGCCCGACGCGCTGGCCCGGCTCGATATGCAGATGGAAGTTGTCGAGAATCGGGCGGCGGCGCGGGTACGCGAACGTGACGCTGTCGAAATCGACGCGCCCGCCTTGCGGCACGAGCTCGGTCGCATCCGAGCGGTCCGGCATGCCGTGGGGTTCCAGCAGCGTCTGCACGGCTTCGGCGAGACGCGCGACGTGCTGCGTCACATCGACGAGCGCGACAGCCAGATCGCGCGTTCCGTGCAGGATCGTGAAGCCGAGCGAGCTGACGAGCACGATGTCGCCCGAGGTCGCGCGGCCTTGCGACCACAGCCACAGCGCCCAGCCGAGCAGGCCCGCCGAGAGAATCGCCGTCACGACCGCGTGAAAGAGGCGCAGCTTTTCGAGGTACAGCAGGCTTTGCTGACGCGCGACCATTTCGGCCTTCACGGTCGAGCCGAAGCGTTTCTGCTCGCGGAAGGTCATGCCGAACGCACGCACGAGCGCCATGTTGCCAATCACGTCGACGAGCTCGCCATCCACCGACGCCGCCTTCGACGCGAAGCTGTGATGCCGCGCCGAGCCGCGCTTCGCGAGCCGGTAGAGGATCAGCGCGAGGATCAGCGACGCGGCCATCAGACCGGCGGCCATTAGCGGATTGACCGAAATGATCATCACGATCGCGCCCAGCACCGCAATGCACGGCGGCAGGACGTTCCACGCCATCACGTTTTCGGAGGTGTAGATCGCGTTCGAGGTCGCGGTGATGCGGCTCGCGAGCATGCCCGGCTGCTTCTCGGAGAAGTAGGTCGGAGAGTGGCCGGACAGGTACGAGAAGAGATCCTTGCGCAAGTCGCCCGTGACGATCACGAACACGTGCGCGCCGACCCATCCGCCGACCCGCCACAGCAGGTTATCGGCGGCGATCAGCCCGACGAGGATCATGAACGCGCCCCAAAGCGGCCCCGGATGGCCGCGGCCTTGTCCGAGCACGTCGATCAGATGCTTGATCGCGTATTGCGAGGCGAGAGCGCAGCCGACCGCTGCGAACACGCTGAAGAGCACGATGGCATGCGCGACGGGATGCCGGCGGATGTAACGCATCAGGAACGCGAGCGGTCGATGCGCGTAGCTCGAGAGCTTCGCGTTGTGCGCGTTACGCTGGGAGACGGTGAGTTGGTCCAATGGTCTTGTGTGGTCGTAGAGCGGTTGAGCGTATGTTGCGCCTTCGGGCAATGCCATGCGCGGGGCCGTCTGCGGCAACCGGCATGCGATGCGTCGCCCGATCCGGCGCGACTGACGTCAAGCGAGGCGACGCTGCGCCGTCTCCATCACTGAATTGTAGCCAGTATCGCGGAGAGGCAACGCGTCTTCGGGCATTCGATGCTCGGCGCGTGCGGCCATCCGAACATCGCCCGCGGCAAAAATCGGGCTGTCGCCAGCGCCTTCGTGGCTGCCGGCTGTGCGGCTTACGGCATGGGCGCGCATTGTAAGCACAATGCGCGACTTTTTGCGATGAAACGCTTGCAGGGCAGAGCGCTCTCGATGGCCGCGCCATCCGCGCCAAGGTTGAGAAAAGCACGTGCCGCGCCAGACTTCGAATTCGATTGCCGCGAGACGGCGAGCGCTGCTGTTTCGCTGCCTTCACGTGCGTGGCGCGGCCCGAGCATCGCCAAAGCCCGTGCTCAAATGTAGAACAACCTTAATAAACAGGGGTTTGCAAAATGTATCCCCCTTGTAACAAGGTAAATAAGTTGAAATGACTGCCAGCGGCCGTCTGTAAAAGCTCCATAATTCGGTCCGGGTTTGCCCTTAGGTCAATGACAGGTTTTTGCAAGTTCCCGTCAACCGTCGGAGCCGACGCGCGTTAATTGCTGGCGCGCGGGCTTTTTTGAGACATGGAACCGCAATTGCTCTAATCAGACGCCTGCGCGACGAACCGGTGATCAGCGACCACGCTTTTTCACTCGAGCTTCAGCCCTTACGCCGCGGTAGACGCGCCGCGGAAAGCTTCGCCCGAGCCGAGCGATTCGCTCTCCAACGTCAACACGACAGTAGTACTTGCCTGATCTTTCATTAGGAGTTTCACGACATGCGAATCGCTCAAATCGCGCCCCTCCACGAGGCTGTTCCGCCGAAGCTGTACGGCGGCACGGAACGCGTGGTGTCTTATCTGACCGAGGCACTCGTGGATGCTGGACACGACGTCACGCTCTTCGCGAGCGGTGATTCGCAGACCTCCGCGAAGCTCGAAGCATTCTGGCCGCAGGCGCTGCGCCTCGACCCGACCATCCGCGACACGATGGCGCCGCACATGCTGCTGCTCGAAGAAGTCCGCCGCCGCGCCGACGAGTTCGACGTGCTGCACTTCCATATCGACTACTACCCGTTCTCGCTGTTCGCACGCCAGCCCGTGCCGTTCCTGACGACCATGCACGGCCGTCTCGATCTGCCCGAACTGCAGCCGATCTTCAGCACGTTCAACGACGTGCCGGTCATCTCGATCTCGGACAACCAGCGTCAGCCGCTGCCGCAGGCGAACTGGCTGTCGACGGTGTACCACGGTCTGCCGGAAAACCTGCTCAAGCCGATCCCGAACGTGGAGCCGGGCTATCTCGCGTTCCTCGGCCGCATCTCGCCGGAAAAGCGCGTGGATCGCGCGATCCGCATCGCGCAGGCCGCGGGCATGAAGATCAAGATCGCCGCGAAGCTCGACAAGGCCGACCGCGCGTACTACGAAGAAGAGATCAAGCCGCTCTTCGCGCTGCCGCACGTCGAGTACATCGGCGAGATCAGCGAAGCCGAGAAGACCGAGTTCCTCGGCAACGCGCACGCGCTGCTGTTCCCGATCGACTGGCCGGAGCCCTTCGGTCTCGTGATGATCGAAGCGATGGCCTGCGGCACGCCGGTGATCGCGTTCAACCGCGGCTCGGTGCCGGAAGTCATCGAGAACGGTGTGTCGGGCTTCGTCGTCGAAGACGAGCTCAGCGCGATCGCCGCGGTGAAGCGTCTCGATACGCTGTCGCGCGCGAAGGTCCGCGCTGCGTTCGAATCGCGTTTCTCGTCGAAGGTCATGGCTGCGAACTACGTCAGCGTGTACGAAGAGCTGCTGCGCCAGAAGCGCCGCACCGTGCTGCGCGAAGTCAACGCGAGCTAAGCAAGTCTTGCCGCCGCCGGCGGCATCGGCTGAAAAACAACGCCCCGCGCGCCTCAAGGCTCGCGGGGCGTTGTCGTAATAGCACTTTCGGATGTGCGTTTCGCGTGCCAGACCGCGCTACGGCTTTGAAACCTCTGACGACATCCGTAATCTCCCTATAATGACCGGGCTTCGCGACGAGCGGAGCGGCATGCATCGTTCGTGGACAGGAGTGTTTCTTTTGGCGAGACCCAAGCAAATCAGCGCGAGCCCGGCGCCGGGCGCCGGCACCATGTTCGCCTTGAGGGCGATCGGACTGGTGCTCGCGGCGCGTTGGGCGTTCTCGATGTCGCAGATGGGCTATCTGTCCTCGCTGCGCGCGATGACGTCGTCGCCGTGGGCGTGCCTGAACCTCGTCCTGATCTTTCTGCTCGTCGTGCTGCCGGGCGCGAAGGCGCGCATGGAGCGCCCGCTGCATCCGCTGCCCCAATGGCTGCGGCAGGCGCTGCGCTTACTCGCGCTTGTGACTTTCGGCTTCGCGATATTCTCTGTCGGCGCGTTCGTCTGGAGCGCCGGCTGGCGGCGTTTCACGCAGGCGCTCGCCGAGACCAACGGCTGGCTCGTGGTCGGTCCGCTGCTGTACTCGGTCGTCATGTGGATCTGCCGGCCGCGAGCGCTATGGCGCACGAATATCGCGGCGCGGCGCTTCGCGATCGGCCGATACGCCATTTCGCTCGATCCCGTCACCCGGACCGCCGTCGTCTGGGCGGAAAGCCGCAAGCTCGGCCAGTACGACGCGCGTGAGCTGTCGGTGAAATGGCCGTCGCCGGACGCCGCACCGTCCACGACGATGCTCACGCCGGCAACTGGACCCGCCGGTCCCTCGATTCGCGCGAGCGGCGAGGTTCGGCGCGCCTGGTTCGCGCGTCGGCCGAAAGTCGAGTTGTTGTGGGACTCGCCCGCTGCTGCCGGGCACAATCGCACCACGGTATTCCGCGCGCCGCTCGCCAACGAGGGCGATCGCAACGCGGCGCGGGCGCTCGACGCGACGTTGCGTCAGGTCTGAATCGTTCGTTTATTGCCTTAGTAAGCCGACATTGCCGTACACGTCGTTCCTGTCTCTCCGGGGAGGAAAGGATGCTGATACGTTGGTTGCTGGCCGCGCTTCACCTTCTTGCATTCGGCTTCGCGCTCGGCTCCGTGCTGGCGCGCGCCCGCGCGCTGCGGCGCCTCGATCCCTCGCAATCCATTCAGGCGAATGAACTGCGCCTGCGCGATATCTTTCGCTCGGACAGCGTGTGGGGCGTCACGGCGATCGTCCTGATCGTCACCGGCGTGATGCGCGCATTCGGCGGTTTCGAGAAGGGCGGCGCGTACTATCTGCACGAGCCGCTGTTCCATTTGAAGATGACGGCGCTCGTCGTGATCCTGCTGATCGAAGTCTCGCCGATGCTCGCGCTGATCCGATGGCGCATCGCGCTGGCGCAGGGCGGGCCGATCGATCTTACCCGCGCCCGGCGCTTCGCCTGGATGAGCGATCTCGAAGCCGGGCTCGTGATGGTGATGGTGATCGCCGCGAGCGGGATGGCGCGGGGCGTGTGGGCGTCGTAGGCGCTGTGTGATCCGCGTTTTTGCGGCAGAAAATGAAAAAGGCCCAAGTCGTGAGACTTGGGCCTTTTGATCTTCGGTGCTTGTCTTTACCAACACCAGAATTCTGGTGGGTAGTACTGGGATCGAACCAGTGACCCCTGCCGTGTGAAGGCAGTGCTCTACCGCTGAGCTAACCACCCGAAGAGAGACGAGATTATGTCAGGCGTTTCGCCTTTCGTCTAGTGCTTCTTTAAGTAAATTCAAAAAAATTACGCGGGCACGGCATCGCCTTCGGCGGGCGCCGGTTCCGTGCGCCACACGCTCGTGCCTTTGAGCGCTTTGTCGAGACCCGTCAGCACGGCGTCGTGCGCGACGAGCTCTTCCGCGCTCGCCAGGATCACCGGCAGATCGAGATCGTCGAGCGCGATGCGCGACGTCGAAACCGAGCCCGACGCGGGCTGATCGCCGAGCATGTCGATGACGAGGCTTTCCTGACCGCGCGTCATTGCGAGATAGACCTCGGCGAGCAGCTCCGAGTCGAGCAGCGCGCCGTGCAGCGTGCGATGCGCATTGCTGATGCCGAAACGATCGCACAGCGCATCGAGCGAATTGCGCTTGCCGGGGAACATCTGCTTGGCCTGCGCGAGCGAGTCGATCACGCCCGCGCATGTTTCCGCGACCTTCGGCAAGCCGAGCTGCGCGAACTCCATGTCGAGAAAGCCGACGTCGAAGGGCGCGTTATGGATGATCAGCTCCGCGTCCGCGATGAAATCGCGCAGTTGGGCGGCAATCTCCGCGAACTTCGGCTTGTCGCTCAGAAATTCGGTCGTGAGGCCGTGCACCGCGAGCGCGCCGGGATCGCTGTCGCGTTCCGGGTTCACATAGATGTGCAGGTTGTTGCCCGTCAGCCGGCGATTCACCAGCTCGACACAGCCGATTTCGATGATCCGGTCGCCCGTCCTCGCGTTCAGGCCGGTGGTTTCGGTGTCCAGTATCAGTTGGCGCATAGATGGCGTGTGTATCGGTTAATTGTCGGCGAGCGATGTCACGCCGCGATTGGCGAGCGCATCGGCGCGTTCGTTTTCGGGATGACCGGCGTGACCCTTGACCCAGCGCCATTCGATCTCGTGCTGCCCGACGAGCGCGTCGAGGCGCTTCCAGAGATCGGCGTTCTTGACGGGCGTCTTCGCCGCCGTCATCCAGTTCTTTTTCTTCCAGCCGTGGATCCATTCGCTGATGCCTTTCTGCACATACTGCGAATCGGTGTGGATGATCGCGTGGCACGGGCGCTTGAGCGCCTCGAGCGCCGAGATCACGGCCATCAGCTCCATGCGGTTGTTGGTGGTCGCGGCTTCCCCGCCGAACAGCTCCTTTTCCAGCGAGCCGAAGCGGAGCAGGGCGCCCCAGCCGCCGGGACCGGGATTGCCCTTGCAGGCGCCGTCCGTGTAGATGTCAATTACCTTGTTCGATGCGGATTCAGTCATCAATGCTCGTTGCGAGTCTCGTTGCGCGTATGCGGAGCGGCGACCGGCGCGAGGCCGGGCGCGAGCGCGGGTTTCTTCAGCTTGCGCGGACCGATGAGACGCATGCCGCGCACGCGCTTCACCGCCGTGATCATGTATGCCGCGCCGAAAATGGGCCACCAGCGGTCGCCGGCGGCTTCCATGAACTGATAACGTTGCAGCCACTTGTCGGTGACGAGCGGCGGACGATAACAGCCGAAGCGCCCGCGTTCAAGATCGAACCCGAGCAGCTTGATCCAGTCTTTGATGCGCGTGAACGCGATCATCTCGTGCGCCGACGGCACGAACGGCCGCCCCGCCACCTTGCCGAGCGATTGCCGCGCGCCCCACAGGCTCAGCGAATTGAAGCCGAGGATGATCAACTGGCCTTCGGGCACCAGCACGCGCTCGGCTTCGCGCAGCAGGCGGTGCGGATCGGGCGAGAATTCGAGCGTGTGCGGCAGCACCAGCAGATCGACGCTTTGCGCCTCGAAGGGCAGGTCGAGCAGGTCGCACCACACGGTGCTGCGGCCATCCGGCGCGCTCGCGGCGGGCAGCGCGCTCACGCCGGGCGTGGTCGCGCGCGGCGGCGTATACGGCGCGCTCGATGCGCTTTCGGCGTCGAGCACGAGCGCGCGGCCGGTCATGCGGTTCTCGCGCAGTGCGTCGAGCTGCGGCATGCCGAGCTGCAGCGCGTGATAGCCGAAGATGTCGGACACCACGTGATCGAGCTGCGCCTGCTCCCAGTCGAGCACATAGCGTCCGGGCGCCGAGCTCGTCCAGGTAGGCCAGTCTATAATCGATCGATCAGACATGTTCAAGTTGCCGCATAGAAGATCGCCATGGATTCGCTTGCCAAGAAAATGCCTGCTCAGGATGCACTCGAATACGTGCCGGTTCCGGCGTTCGAGGACAACTACATCTGGCTCGTGTCGGACTCGCGCGATGCGGTCGTGGTCGACCCCGGCGATGCCGCGCCCGTCGAGGCCTGTCTCGCCAAGCGTGGTTGGCGGCTGACCGCTATTTTACTCACGCACCACCATCAGGACCACGTCGGCGGCGTGAAAGCGCTTCTCAATAACCGAACGGCCGAGGGCGGCATTCCCGTCTACGGCCCGGCCGGCGAGCGCATCGAGCATCTCACCACGCGCGTCTCGGGCGGCGATACGGTGCAAATCGGCCATCCGGCGATGACGCTTTCCGTGATCGACGTGCCCGGCCACACCGCCGGTCATATCGCGTATTTTCAGGCGGCCGACCAGAACGGCACGCCGCACCTCTTTTGCGGCGACACGCTCTTCGCGAGCGGCTGCGGCCGGCTCTTCGAAGGCACGGCGCAACAGATGCTCGACTCGCTCGATGCGCTCGCCGCGCTCCCGGAGAACACGCAGGTTCACTGCGCGCACGAATACACGCTCTCGAACATCCGTTTCGCGCGCGCGTGCGAGCCGGACAACGCCGCGCTGCTTCGGTGGAGCGACGACGCTCAGGCGTTGCGCGCCGCCGGCAAGCCGACTTTGCCGACGACCATTGGCCATGAAAAAGCGGTGAACCCGTTTCTGCGCGCGGACGTCCCGGCGATCCACGCGACACTTTCATCACAGTTCGGCACGCCGGTTTCAGACCGCCTGGAAGCGTTTCGAATGATGCGAGGCTGGAAGGATAAGTTCCGCTGACCCAAAACTATTTGGGGCTAACTTCAACCGAAACGTTGGAATCGCTGTTAGATGCAGGATTTTGCAGGGGTTTTGCGCGCATTCTTATTGACGTCTTAAGTGCTGTTCCGTACCATCGGCTGCAAATTTCCAAGCATATTTTTTGGAAGCCGAGACGTTCCATGCGACTAACACTTAGTGCGCTGTCCGTCCTGATGCTCGCCGCCTGCGCGAGCCAGGGGCCAACAGCGTCCGATCCTCTTTCAGCCACTTCCACCGCCTCGCAGCAGCAGCAGCAAAAAGTCGCCGACACGATTCGCCGCACCGCCGCAGCCAAGGAAACCATCAACGTCGATAAAACGCCGGTCACTTCGCTCGTCGGTTCTTCCGATCTCTGGAACCGGATCCGGAGCGGCTTCCAGATTCCCGACCTGCAAAGCGATCTCGTCGACATGCAGGTCAACTGGTACGCGCAACGTCCCGATTACGTCGAGCGCATGACCACGCGTTCGCAAAAGTATCTGTATCACATCGTCGAGGAGCTCGAGCAGCGTCATATGCCGACGGAGCTCGCGCTCCTGCCGTTCATCGAATCTGCATTCAATCCGCAGGCGCTTTCCGTGGCGAAGGCCGCCGGCATGTGGCAGTTCGTGCCGGGCACCGGCCGCGACTACAACCTCAAGCAGAACATGTGGCAGGACGAGCGCCGCGACGTGCTGGCGTCGACGAGCGCCGCGCTCGACTATCTCTCGCGTCTGCACGACATGTTCGGCGACTGGCATCTCGCGCTCGCCGCGTACAACTGGGGCGAGGGCAACGTGCAGCGCGCGATCGCGCGCAACGAGGCGGCGGGCTTGCCGACCGACTACGAAAGCCTGCGCATGCCCAACGAGACGCGCAACTACGTGCCGAAGCTGCAGGCGGTCAAGAACATCGTCAGCAACCCGCAGATGTACGGCCTCACGCTGCCGGACATCCCGAACCATCCGTATTTCGTGACGGTCACGACCGCGCGCGACATCGACGTGACCATGGCCGCGAAGCTCGCCGGCATGAGCGTGGAGGAATTCCGCTCGCTGAATCCGTCGTTTGCGAAGCCGGTGATTCTCGGCGCGACCAATCCGCAGATTCTGCTGCCGTTCGACAACGCCGCTTCTTTCCAGCGCAATCTCTCGTCGTACACGGGCGCGCTGTCGTCGTGGACCACGTACACCGTGACCGAGCGTTCGCGTCCGGCGGCGATCGCCGAGAAAATCGGCGTCGACGCGGACACGCTGATGTCCGTCAACCGCATTCCGGCCGGCATGCGCCTGAAGCCGGGCTCGACGATCGTCGTGCCGCGCACGGATGACGACGACGAAGACATCAGCGCCGATGTCGCCGAAAACGCGATGCTCGCCATCGAACGCGACGTGCCCGACACGCGCAAGATGGTGATCCGCGTGCGCCGCAAGCAGTCGGTCGCCACGCTGGCGGATCGCTACAACGTCTCGGTGGCGCAGGTGCGCGCGTGGAACCGCACGCGCGGCGACATCGTCATGCCGGGGCAGGTCGTCGTTCTGCACGTGCCGTACGGCCGTCCGGTGCCGGCCGAGCCGGGTCCGGTGCGCGTGGAGGCGGTGGCGGCGTCCAGCCGTTCGTCGGGCGGCGTGTCGAAAATCGGCACGCGCGTGCCGGAGGCGAAGCCCTCGCGCGGCGGCAAGACGCCCGTCCATTCATCGGGGAAAGTGACGAAAGTGTCGGCGTCGAGCGCATCGCATGCGGCGAAGCCTGCCGCCGCGGCCAAGACCGCGAAGCCGGCCGCCACCGCGAAAAGCAGCAAAAAGAAATAAGCGCTCGGCGTCTGCCGGAGCGCTAACCCACGCCGTCACCAAGGTGACGGCGTTTTCTTTTAGGGGCGCCGCTAAACTGTCGTTCCAAAAGAATCAGTGAAGCGTCTGTTTCATATGTCGTCCACCGTTCGTCTCCGCGTCTTTTTCCTGTTCGCCACCGGCTACTTCGTCTCGTACGTGTTCCGCGGCGTCAATCTCGGCTTCGCGCCGCTGATCACGCACGACCTCGGCTTGTCCGCTGCGGATCTCGGTCTGCTGACTTCCCTTTACTTCATCGGCTTCGCACTGGCGCAGATTCCCGTCGGCGTGCTGCTCGATCATTTCGGTCCGCGACGCGTCACGGCCAGCATGCTGGTATTCGCCGCGGCGGGCATCTGGGTGTTCGGCGCGTCGCGCGGGCTCGCGGGGCTGATGATCGGCCGGTTGCTGATCGGCGTCGGCGTGTCGGTGTGTCTGAGCGCGGCCTTCAAGGCGTCCGCACAGCACTTCGCGCTCGCGCGCCTGCCGCTCGTCAACGGATTCACGATGGCCGTCGGCGGGCTGGGCGGCGTCGCGGTCGGATCGCCGCTCGCGGCGCTTCTGCATGTCGCGAACTGGCGGCAAGTGTGTGTGGGCCTTGGCGTGTTCACGCTCGTCGTCGCTGCGGCGATCGTCCTGTTCGCGCCGAAGAAGGCGGAGACCGATCCACGTCATCGGGCGGATGTCGTCACGCAGTTCAAGGGCACCTGGCTGATTCTGAAGAGCGGCGTGTTCTGGAAGATCGCGTCGTTTTCGGTCGTCACGCAGGGCGTGTTCTATGCGATGCAATCGCTGTGGATTCGGCCCTATCTGCTCGACGTGATGGGTCTCGCGCTTGCGCATGCCGCGGCGCTCGTCTCGATACTCGGCTTCGCGATGATGTTCGGCTGCATCGGCTTCGGCGCGGCGGCACGCGGCATGGAGCGGCGCGGCGTGTCGGTCTATGCGTTCTGCGGAGCCGGCATGGCGCTTTTCGTCGCCACGCAATTGCTGATGGTGCTGCGCGTGCCGTTGCCGCCGTCCGTCCTGCTGGCCGCGTACGGAGTCTTCGGCGGCACGGGCATTCTGAGCTACGCCGTCGCGGCGGAATACTTTCCACCGAACATGATCGGACGCGCGCATACCACGCTCACGCTCGTGATTTTCCTGTTGATCTTCGGCTTCCAGGTCGGCGTCGGCGCGATGCTGTCGCTTTGGCCGTCGGAGGGCGGGCGCTATCCCGCATCGGCGCATCTGACGGTGTGGATCGCGCTGATCGCGCTGCAAGTGGCGAGCGCGGTCTGGTACGTTTTTCCGAGCCGCGCCCTGCAAAAACGGGATCATGAAGTGCAGCGCGCCGTGCCCTGAGAAGTTTCCCAAATCTGGCGAATGTGACGTTTTTACGCTATAATTCGAAGGTTTGAGCATATCAACCCGCACCCTAGCGCCTACCTCCCACACACCGTCGTTCGCTGCGCCAGTCAGCGCGCGCCGCACGCCGCCAATCGTTCGCTTCGATACCCCGTTTGCCTCGCGCAAATGAGCCCGTCAAAGCCGCGATGCGCGCCACGCGAGCCGCCGCCAGCACTGCGCGAAGGAAACCCGCGTTCTACGAGCGACGGGAAGCCAAGCCTGAATTTCGGACAGACAGGTCGGTAACAGGGTGTTCCCCAAGGAGCTTCCCGTGTTGCCGTCATTTTCCCCCGCACTTCTCGCACTTGCCGACGGCACGGTCTTTCGTGGTCAATCGATCGGCGCGCCCGGTTCGACGATCGGCGAAGTGGTGTTCAACACCGCCATCACCGGTTATCAGGAAATCCTGACCGATCCGAGCTATGCACGCCAGATCGTCACGCTGACCTATCCGCACATCGGCAACTACGGCGTGAACGCCGAAGACGTCGAAGCCACCAAAGTCCATGCCGCCGGCCTCATTATTCGCGACCTGCCGGTGCTCGCCTCCAACTTCCGTTCCGAGCAGACGCTCTCCGATTATCTGAAAGCGCAAAACGTCGTCGCGATCGCGGGCATCGACACGCGCAAGCTCACGCGCATCTTGCGCGAGAAGGGCGCGCAGAACGGCTGCATTCTCGCCGGCAGCGACGACGAAGCGAAGGCGCTCGGCCTCGCGCGCTCGTTCCCGGGACTCGCGGGCATGGACCTCGCGAAAGTCGTGTCGACGGAGAAGAGCTACGAGTGGACGCAGACCGAATGGCGTCTCGGCAGCGGCTACGGCAAGCAGGAAGCGCCGAAGTTTCGCGTCGTCGCGTTCGATTACGGCGTGAAGTTCAACATCCTGCGCATGCTGGCCGAGCGCGGCTGCCACGTCACCGTGCTGCCCGCGCAGGCAACCGCCGCTGACGCGCTCGCGCTCAATCCGGACGGCATCTTCCTGTCGAACGGCCCCGGCGATCCAGAACCGTGCGATTACGCGATCACGGCTACGCGCGAATTCATCGAGCGCGGCATTCCGACGTTCGGCATCTGCCTCGGCCATCAGATCATGGGTCTCGCCGTCGGCGCGAAGACGATGAAGATGAAAACCGGCCACCACGGCGCGAACCATCCGGTGAAGGATCTGGAAGATGGCCGCGTGGTGATCACGTCGCAGAACCACGGCTTCGCGGTCGATGCCGCCACGCTGCCCGCCAACGCGAAGGTCACGCACGTTTCGCTCTTCGACGGCACGTTGCAAGGCTTCGCGCTCACGGACAAGCCCGCGTTCTGTTTTCAGGGCCACCCGGAAGCGTCGCCGGGCCCGCACGACATCGCGTATCTGTTCGACCGCTTCATCAAGCTGATGGAGTCGGCGAAGGTCGCCGCCTGACAGTACCGAACAGATCAACGCAAATATTCATCGAGAGCAGTTATGCCGAAGCGCACAGACATCAAAAGCATCCTCATCATCGGCGCGGGCCCGATCATCATCGGCCAGGCGTGCGAGTTCGATTATTCGGGCGCGCAAGCATGTAAAGCGCTGCGTGAGGAAGGCTACAAGGTCATTCTCGTCAACAGCAATCCGGCGACGATCATGACCGACCCGAACACGGCCGACGTCACCTACATCGAGCCGATCTCGTGGGAAGTGGTCGAGCGCATCATCGCGAAGGAGCGCCCGGACGCGATCCTGCCGACCATGGGCGGACAGACCGCGCTCAACTGCGCGCTGGATCTCTTCCATCACGGCGTGCTGGAGAAGTACAAGGTCGAGCTGATCGGCGCATCGCCGGAAGCGATCGACAAGGCGGAAGACCGCCAGAAGTTCAAGGACGCGATGACGAAGATCGGCCTCGGTTCGGCCAAGTCGGGCATCGCGCATTCGATGGAAGAAGCGCTCGCGGTCCAGGCGCAGATCGCGGAAGCCACCGGCAGCGGCGGTTATCCGACCGTCATTCGCCCGTCGTTCACGCTGGGCGGCTCGGGCGGCGGCATCGCGTACAACAAGGAAGAGTTCGAGGAAATCTGCCGTCGCGGTCTCGATCTCTCGCCGACGCGCGAACTGCTGATCGAAGAATCGCTGCTCGGCTGGAAAGAGTACGAGATGGAAGTCGTCCGCGATAAAAAGGACAACTGCATCATCGTCTGCTCGATCGAAAACCTCGACCCGATGGGCGTGCACACCGGCGACTCCATCACCGTCGCACCCGCGCAGACGCTCACCGACAAGGAATATCAAATTCTGCGTAACGCGTCGCTCGCGGTGCTGCGCGAGATCGGCGTCGATACGGGCGGCTCGAACGTGCAGTTCGCGATCAACCCGAAAGACGGCCGCATGGTCGTCATCGAAATGAATCCGCGTGTGTCGCGTTCGTCTGCGCTGGCGTCGAAGGCGACGGGCTTCCCGATCGCGAAGGTCGCCGCGAAGCTCGCGTGCGGCTACACGCTCGACGAACTCAAGAACGAAATCACCGGCGGCCAGACGCCCGCATCGTTCGAACCGACGATCGACTACGTCGTCACGAAGGTGCCGCGCTTCGCGTTCGAGAAATTCCGCGAAGCCGATTCGCGCCTGACGACGCAGATGAAGTCCGTCGGCGAAGTGATGGCGATGGGCCGCACGTTCCAGGAATCGTTCCAGAAGGCGCTGCGCGGTCTGGAAGTCGGCGTCGACGGTCTCGATGAAAAGACCACGAGCCGCGACGAAGCTATCCGCGAAATCGGCGAGCCGGGTCCGGACCGCATCTGGTATCTCGGCGATGCGTTCCGTCTCGGCCTGACGATGGAAGAGATCTTCGAAGAGACGTCGATCGATCCGTGGTTCCTCGCGCAGATCGAACAGATCATCCTGAAGGAAAAGGCGCTCGAAGGCCGCACGCTCGAAAGCCTGACGCGCGATGAACTGCTTTATCTGAAGAAGAGCGGGTTCTCGGATCGCCGTCTTGCGAAGCTCACGGGTTCGAAGCAGGACGACGTGCGCAAGAAGCGCCACGAACTGAAGGTGCGTCCGGTCTACAAGCGCGTCGACACGTGCGCGGCCGAATTCGCAACGAAGACGGCGTACATGTACTCGACCTACGAGGAAGAGTGCGAAGCGAATCCGACCGACAAGAAGAAGATCATGGTGCTGGGCGGCGGCCCGAACCGGATTGGGCAGGGCATCGAGTTCGACTATTGCTGCGTGCACGCCGCGCTCGCGATGCGCGAGGACGGCTATGAAACCATCATGGTCAACTGCAACCCGGAAACGGTGTCGACCGACTACGACACGTCCGACCGTCTGTACTTCGAATCGCTGACGCTCGAAGACGTGCTCGAAATCGTCGATCTGGAAAAGCCCGTCGGCGTGATCGTGCAGTACGGCGGCCAGACGCCGCTCAAGCTCGCGCTCGATCTCGAGGCGAACGGCGTGCCGATCATCGGCACGTCGCCGGACATGATCGACGCAGCCGAAGACCGCGAGCGCTTCCAGAAGCTGCTGAAGGATCTCGATCTGCGTCAGCCGCCGAACCGCACCGCGCGCGCTGAAGACGAAGCGCTGAAGCTCGCGGAAGAAATCGGTTATCCGCTGGTCGTGCGTCCGTCGTATGTTCTCGGCGGCCGCGCGATGGAAATCGTTCACGAGCCGCGCGATCTCGAGCGCTACATGCGCGAGGCCGTGAAGGTGTCGAACGACTCGCCGGTGCTGCTCGACCGCTTCCTCAACGACGCGATCGAATGCGATGTCGACTGCATCTCCGATGGCGATGACGTGTTCATCGGCGGCGTGATGGAGCACATCGAGCAAGCGGGCGTGCACTCGGGCGATTCGGCGTGCTCGCTGCCGCCGTACTCGCTGTCGAAGGAAACCGTCGACGAACTGAAGCGGCAAACTGCCGCAATGGCGAAGGCGCTCAACGTCGTCGGCCTGATGAACGTGCAGTTCGCGATCCAGCAGGTTCCGCAAGACGATGGCTCGAAGAAGGACATCATCTACGTGCTGGAAGTGAACCCGCGCGCGTCGCGCACGGTGCCGTACGTGTCGAAGGCAACCGGTCTGCCGCTCGCGAAGATCGCAGCCCGCGCGATGGTCGGTCAGAAGCTCAAGCAGCAGGGCGTGACGAAGGAAGTCATTCCGCCGTACTTCAGTGTGAAGGAAGCGGTGTTCCCGTTCATCAAGTTCCCGGCGGTCGATCCGGTTCTCGGACCGGAAATGCGTTCGACCGGAGAAGTGATGGGCGTCGGACGCACCTTCGGCGAAGCGCTCTTCAAGTCGCAGCTCGCGGCGGGTTCGCGTCTGCCGGAATCGGGCACCGTGCTGCTGACCGTGATGGACGCCGACAAGCCGAAGGCCGTCGAAGTCGCGCAGATGCTGCACGAGCTCGGCTATCCTATCGTCGCGACCAAGGGCACGGCGGCTGCGATCGCGGCGGCGGGCGTGCCGGTGAAGACGGTCAACAAGGTGAAGGATGGCCGTCCGCACATCGTCGACATGATCAAGAATGGCGAGATCGCACTCGTCTTCACGACGGTCGACGAAACGCGCGCGGCGATCGCCGATTCGCGCTCCATCCGCATGAGCGCGCAGGCCAACAAGGTCACGTACTACACGACGATGTCCGGCGCGCGCGCCGCGGTCGAAGGCCTGCGTTATCTGCGCGATTTGGAAGTCTATGATTTACAAGGCTTGCATGCTCGCCTAAACTAAGGCTTCGATTACTGGTCTAAGCATCACGAGCCGCGGTTAAGCGGCGTCTCCTTTCATCGGGAGATGCGCTTAACCGCGGTAATTTTTTTGACGAAATTGTTTGTGAGTGGTCTATGAGCACGATTCCTTTGACGAAGCGCGGCGCGGAGTTGCTGCGCGACGAATTGCAACGCCTGAAGGCCGTGGAGCGTCCGGCGGTCATCAATGCGATCGCGGAGGCGCGCGCGCAAGGCGACTTGTCGGAAAACGCGGAATATGATGCCGCGAAGGAAAAGCAAGGTTTCATCGAGGGCCGCATCGCGGATATCGAGTCGAAGCTGGCCGCTGCGCAAGTGATCGATCCGACGCAGGTGGAGGCCGAAGGCCGTGTCGTGTTCGGCGCGACGGTCGAGCTGGAAGATCTGGAGTCGGGCGATACGGTGACCTATCAGATCGTCGGCGATGACGAAGCGGACCTCGATCACGGTCTCATCTCGGTGAGTTCGCCGATCGCGCGCGCGCTCATCGCGAAGTCGGAAGGCGACGTGGCGTCGGTGCAGGCACCGAGCGGCGCACGCGAATACGAAATCATCGCGGTTCGCTACGTCTGATGGAGCACCGGCTCTTTCGCACCATCAGCATGCTCTGGGTCGGCAGCTTGCTGACCCTTGGCCTCGTCGCCGCGCCCGTTCTCTTTTCGATGCTCGACCGTACTGCGGCGGGCTCGGTGGCGGCGCAACTCTTCAGGATCGAGGCGATCATCGGTGTGATCTGCGCGCTCGTGCTGATCGTGATCGGCAATCGCTTTGTGAAAAGCGGCATCGTCGATTACAAGCGCGTGCGGTGGATTGTCGCGGTGATGCTCGTGTGCGTGCTGATCGGCTATTTCGCGCTTCAGCCGTTCATGAACTCGCTGCGCGTGGCCGCGCAGGAAGCCGGCACCGATCTCGCGAGTTCTCCGTATGCGAAGGAGTTCGGCATTTTGCACGGCATATCGAGCGCGATCTATCTGATCGAATGCCTGTTCGGCATTGCGCTCATTTGGCGTCTGCCCGGCGCGGCGCCGGTGAAGATCGTGCCGAAGGGCAAATCGGCCAAGGTCGCGGCGAAACGGGCGCGTAGCTGAATCGCGGTTATCTCCGGACGGCGGCGGCGCGTGCGTTCCATAGAAAGCGCACGCGCCGTTGGCTTATTTCACCGCCTGATGCTGGCGCTTCGCGCTGGTCTGACGCTTCTTCGCGCGCTTCACGTTGCCGCCGGCCGTGACCCGCTCGTTGCCCAGCACTTTCAGCGTCTGCTTCTTGGGCTTCTTGAAGGCGGGTGCATCGCGCGTGATTTTCACGGCTTTCACGGTGCGCGGCGCGCGGCCTTTCGTCGAACGTTCCTCGGCGGCTTCGCCCGCGCTCGGCGGCATCGTGCTGCGAGTGCGCGTGGCGCGGCTCTTCGGCGCGGCGCCTTCGGGCCTCCAGATCACGAGCAGCTTGCCGATATGCTGGATGGGCGCCGCGTTCAGGCGATCGCAGATTTCGTCGTAGATCTCGACGCGCGCGTCGCGTTCGTCGCCGAACACGCGGACCTTGATGAGCTGGTGCGCCTCGAGGTGCACGTTGATCTCTTTCAGCACGGCATCGGTCAGACCCTCCGCGCCGACGAGCACGACGGGCTTGAGCGCATGGGCCTGGGAGCGCAGGTCGGCGCGCTCGGCGGGGGAGAGTTGGATAGCTGGCATGAGAAAATTGGGACTCGACTAAAATGTGGGCGATATGAGAGGCGCACCTGACGCGCTCGCGAGGCGGTTCGAACACGCCGGACGCGAAAGCGCACGTCTTCGCGTCGAATCTGCGGCGCATCGATCGCGCCACCGCCCACCAGAAACAGAACAGGCCGGATGCCGGGTTTCGGCGCGCGCGAGCGCCCGAGGACCGGTCCGGCCGACAAGACGCGTATTATCCGCTAAAAGCCTCGCGCGATGCAGCAAAATACGCACCCGGCGCGCCGCTTCGTACGATTGCGCGCGCTCAATGAGCTTAGTTTGAATGGCAAAGAACCGTTTTAATCAGTCGTGGTTGCATGACCACATCAACGATCCCTACGTGAAGATGGCGCAGCGCGAGGGCTATCGCGCGCGCGCCGCGTACAAGCTGAAGGAGATCGACGAGCAGGACAAGCTCATCAAGCCCGGTCAGGTGATCGTCGATCTCGGCTCGACGCCCGGCAGCTGGAGCCAGTACGCGCGCAACAAGCTCGCGCAGGGCGCAAAGCGCGACGGGGAGCGCCAGGGCGGCATCGACGGCACGATCATCGCGCTGGATATTCTGCCAATGGAGCCGATTGCGGACGTCACGTTCATCCAGGGGGACTTCCGCGAGGACGACGTGCTCGCCAAGCTCGATGAAATTGTTGGCGAACGCCAGGTGGACCTTGTAATTTCCGACATGGCCCCCAACCTTTCAGGCGTAGCGAGTGCGGATGCCGCGCGCATCGAGCATCTCTGCGATCTGGCGCTGGAGTTCGCGCAGAACCACCTGAAACCGGAGGGTGCGCTGCTGGTCAAATGTTTTCATGGCAGCGGCTATAGTCAGATCGTGGAGAAGTTCAAGCACCAGTTCAAAGTGGTGGCGCCGCGCAAACCCAAGGCCTCTCGCGACAAATCGTCGGAGACATTTATTCTCGGGCGGCGGCTCAAGCGCCCGAACTGAACGGCCCGCTCAAGCGATTCGGCGAAAATCGGCGATATTTTCGCGGATTATGCCGAAAAAGGCCTGTCTGCCGCTATTTGTGCGGTAGATAAACCTTATGGCAGGGGTTAGCGGTCTGGATTAGAATGCTTTGGTGGCGTCGCAAGGTTTATGTAGGCGCCCGTCTATGAGTGAGGAGTGGTGCTTTGAACAACAATATGTTCTCTAAAGCGGCAGTGTGGCTCGTGATCGCACTGGTGCTGTTTACGGTGTTCAAGCAGTTCGATAAGCCCCGCGTCCAGGAAGGCGTGTCCTATTCGCAGTTCATGGACGACGCGAAGAACGGCAAAGTCAAGAACGTCACCGTTCAGGGCCGCAATCTAACGGTCACTCCGAACGACGGCCAGAAATACCAGATCGTGTCGCCCGGCGACATCTGGATGGTCGGCGACTTGATGAAATACGGCGTTCAGGTCAGCGGCAAGGCTGACGATGAACCGAACGCGCTCGTCTCCGCGCTGTACTACCTCGGGCCCACGATCCTGATCATCGGCTTCTGGTTCTACATGATGAGGCAGATGCAAGGGGGCGGCAAAGGCGGGGCGTTTTCATTCGGCAAGTCGCGCGCGCGGCTGATCGACGAAAACAACAACGCAATCAATTTCACCGACGTCGCAGGCTGCGACGAGGCCAAGGAAGAAGTGTCGGAGCTGGTGGATTTCCTGCGCGATCCGCAGAAGTTCCAGAAACTCGGCGGCCGTATTCCGCGCGGCGTGCTGCTGGTCGGCCCTCCGGGTACCGGTAAGACGCTGCTGGCTCGCGCCATCGCCGGCGAGGCGAAGGTGCCGTTCTTCAGCATCTCGGGTTCGGACTTCGTGGAAATGTTCGTCGGCGTGGGCGCGGCCCGCGTGCGCGACATGTTCGAGCAGGCGAAGAAGCATGCGCCGTGTATCGTGTTCATCGACGAAATCGACGCGGTCGGCCGTCATCGCGGCGCCGGCATGGGCGGCGGCAACGACGAGCGCGAGCAGACGCTCAACCAGATGCTCGTCGAGATGGACGGCTTCGAGGCGAATTCGGGCGTCATCGTGATCGCGGCGACGAACCGTTCGGACGTGCTGGATAAAGCGCTGCTGCGTCCGGGCCGCTTCGACCGTCAGGTCTATGTCGGTCTGCCGGATATCCGCGGCCGCGAGCACATCATGAAGGTGCACCTGCGCAAGGTGCCGATCGCGAACGACGTGGATGCATCGGTCATCGCGCGCGGCACGCCGGGCTTCTCGGGCGCTGACCTCGCGAACCTCGTGAATGAAGCGGCACTGTTCGCGGCGCGTCGCGGCAAGCGCATCGTCGAGATGCAGGATTTCGAGGACGCGAAGGACAAGATCTTCATGGGTCCGGAGCGTAAGTCGGCTGTCATGCGCGAGGAAGAGCGTCGCAACACGGCGTACCACGAGTCCGGTCACGCGGTGGTTGCGAAGCTGTTGCCGCATGCCGATCCGGTCCACAAGGTCACGATCATGCCGCGCGGCTGGGCGCTCGGCGTTACTTGGCAACTGCCGGAGCATGACCGCGTGAACCTGTATCGCGACAAGATGCTGGAAGAAATCGCGATCCTGTTCGGTGGCCGCGCAGCCGAGGAAGTGTTCCTCAACTCGATGTCGACGGGCGCTTCGAACGACTTCGAACGCGCGACCAAGATGGCGCGCGACATGGTGACGCGCTACGGCATGTCCGACGTGCTCGGCACGATGGTCTATGTCGATACCGAAGAGAACGGCATGTTCGGCAAGATGGGCGCGAAATCGGTGTCCGAAGCCACGCAGCAAAAGGTCGATGCGGAAATCCGCCGCATTCTCGACGAGCAATACGCGCTCGCCCGCAAGCTGCTGGAAGACAACCGCGACAAGGTCGAAGCCATGACCAAGGCGCTGCTCGAATGGGAAACCATCGACGCGGACCAGATCGGCGACATCATGTCGGATCGTCCGCCGCGTCCGCCGAAGAATTTGCCGCCTCCGTCGGGCGATACGCCGTCGGGTGGCAGCAGCGGTAACGAGGTCAAACCGGGCAACGCGCCGGCAACGGCCTGAGTTTTCTGCGTCCGTTCATGGGCCGGTGTGCATGGCACGCCGGCCCATTTTCACTTTATGGCCTCCGTTTTAATAAGATGCTGAAGGTTGCGGCGCATGGCATCTCATTCACTTCGTAGCGTCGTCCCCGTTTCCGTTTCCACCTTCGTTCGACTCGCTTGACCACACCGACCTCATCCCCGCTTTCAGCAGCGCCGCTCCAGTGCGGCCGCTTCACGCTGACTTTCGACCGCCCGCTCGTAATGGGCATTCTCAACGTCACGCCGGATTCGTTTTCGGACGGCGGCCGCTTCATCTCGCGCGACGCCGCGCTCGCGCGTGCCGAGCAGATGATCGCCGACGGCGCCGACATGATCGATATCGGCGGCGAATCCACGCGTCCCGGTGCGCCGCCCGTTCCGCTCGATGAAGAACTGGAGCGCGTCGTGCCGATCGTCGAGGCGCTGCGCGCGGTGCAGGTGCCGCTTTCCGTCGATACCTACAAGCCGGCCGTGATGCGTGCCGTGCTCGACGCCGGCGCGGATATGATCAACGATATCTGGGGCCTGCGTCGGGAAGGCGCGCTCGACGCCGTCAAGGACAGCAATTGCGGCCTCTGCGTGATGCACATGCTCGGCGAGCCGCGCACGATGCAGCTTCACGAACCGGTGTACGTGGATGTCGTGGCCCACGTGCGCGAATTCTTCGCCGAGCGCGTCGCGGCGCTCGGGCAAGCCGGCATCGCGGCCGGGCGCGTGAGTCTCGATCCGGGCTACGGCTTCGGCAAGACGGTCGAGCATAATTACGCGTTGCTCGCGCATCTCGCCGCGACGCTACCCGCCGGGACGAATTTTCCGTTGCTCGCGGGCATGTCGCGCAAATCGATGCTCGGCGCGGTCACGGGGCGCAGCCCCGGCGAGCGTCTCGCAGCGAGCGTCGCCGCCGCGGTCTGCGCGGCGGAGCGGGGCGCGGCAATCATCCGCGTACACGATGTCGCCGAAACCGTCGATGCGCTGAAAGTCTGGCAGACCACAAAGAATGCCGCGCTGAATGTGCATCATTGACACCTGGCCTCATACATCAGAAATTTAGGCGCAGGCGCGCGCCGACAGAAATCATCAACTATATGTCGCGGACCGACAAAAGGCGCCAGGCGGCCGCGAGGAGGGTCAAGCAATAATGGCACGTCAATATTTTGGAACTGACGGCATCCGCGGCCGCGTGGGCGTCGCGCCGATTACGCCGGACTTCGTCCTCAAGCTCGGCTATGCGGCCGGGAAGGTGCTCGCGGGCGCGGACCGCGCACAGCAGAAAAAGGGCAATCGCCCGACGGTGCTGATCGGCAAGGACACGCGCGTATCGGGCTATATGCTCGAAGCCGCGCTGGAGTCCGGTTTTTCGGCGGCGGGCGTCGACGTGATGCTGGCAGGCCCGATGCCCACGCCGGGCGTCGCGTATCTGACACGCGCGCTGCGGCTGTCGGCGGGTGTCGTGATCAGCGCGTCGCACAATCCGTACAACGACAACGGCATCAAGTTCTTCTCGGCCGACGGCAATAAGCTGCCCGACGAAGTCGAGCTAGAAATCGAGCGGCAGCTCGAGCAGCCGATGGAATGCGCGCCGTCGGAGCGTCTCGGCAAGGCGCGCCGTCTCGACGACGCGGGCGGCCGCTACATCGAGTTCTGCAAGAGCACGTTTCCCGCGAACTTCGACCTGCGCGGCCTGAAGCTCGTGGTGGACTGCGCGCATGGCGCCGCGTACGACGTCGCGCCGCACGTGTTCCATGAGCTCGGCGCGGAAGTCGTATCGATCGGTGCGTCGCCGAACGGCTTCAATATCAACGACGGAGTCGGCGCCACCGCGCCCGAGGCGCTCGTCAATGCCGTGCTGGAGCACAAGGCCGACATCGGCATCGCGCTCGACGGCGACGCGGACCGTCTGCAGATCGTCGATTCGACCGGCCGCCTCTATAACGGCGACGAACTGCTCTACGTGCTGGTCAAGGACCGCATCGCGACGGACGGCAAGGTGGAAGGGGCAGTCGGCACGCTGATGACCAATATGGCCGTCGAAGTGGCGCTGAAGGAGGCGGGCGTGCAGTTCGTGCGCGCGGCCGTCGGTGACCGCTACGTGCTCGAAAAGCTGCGCGAGAACGGCTGGCTGCTGGGCGCGGAAGGCTCGGGCCATATCCTCTCGCTCGACCGCCATTCGACCGGCGACGGCATCGTCTCGGCGCTCCTCGTGCTCGCGGCGATCCAGCGCAGCGGCAAATCGCTCGCCGAACTGCTCGACGGCGTGAGCCTGTTCCCGCAGAAGCTCATCAATGTGCGCATGAACGCGGGCGCGGACTGGAAGAAGAGCGACGCGATTCGGCGCGCGGTGGAGCAAGCCGAGCGTTCCCTCGAATCGCGCGGCCGGGTCTTGATTCGCGCGTCGGGAACTGAACCGGTCCTTCGAGTGATGGTGGAAGCGTCGGCGCAACAGGATGCGGTTCGCTACGCGGAAACGATTGCGCAGGTCGTGAAAGAGGCGACTTCGTAGGCGTTTACTGAAAGTCGTCACATTTCGCTAAAAGCGGGCTTCGGCCCGCTTTTTTATTTGCACCGAACGCTTGACAAATCGGGTGTGATCAAACTTTCAGCACGTAAGCGAAATGACATGTTGGCTTCACGATTAGTCATATTACTGTCACAGACTCCTCCTATATTTCGCGGTGTCGTCTCACACGCTCACTACCCTGGAGATTAAGAATGAAATTGATGCAAACCGCGCTGGCCGGCCTGATTGGTGCAGTGTTCGCCATCTCCGCTCAAGCAGCCGACATCACCGGCGCGGGTTCCACCTTCGCAGCCCCGATCTACACCAAGTGGGCAGACGCCTACCAGAAAACCGGCGGCGGCAAGGTGAACTACCAAGGCATCGGTTCGTCGGGCGGTATCAAGCAGATCATCGCGAAGACGGTGGATTTCGCCGGCTCGGACGCTCCGCTGAAAGATGACGAACTCGCGAAGGACGGCCTGTTCCAGTTCCCGACGGTGGTCGGCGGCGTGGTGCCGGTCATCAACGTGCCGGGCGTGAAGGCCGGTGAAGTGACGCTGTCGGGCCAGGTGCTCGGCGACATCTACCTCGGCAAGATCAAGAAGTGGAACGACCCGGCGATCGCCGCGTTGAACCCGAAGGTCAAGCTGCCGGATATGGATATCGCTGTCGTGCGCCGCGCTGACGGCTCGGGCACGAGCTTCATCTGGACGAACTACCTGTCGAAGGTCAACACCGAGTGGAAGTCGAAGGTCGGCGAAGGCTCGACGGTGAACTGGCCGACGGGCACGGGCGGCAAGGGCAACGACGGCGTCGCCGCCTTCGTGCAGCGTCTGCCGGGCGCGATCGGCTACGTCGAGTGGGCGTACGCGAAGCAGAACAAGATGACCTACGTCGGCATGAAGAACTCGGCTGGCACGGTCGTCGAGCCGAAGACGGACACGTTCAAGGCAGCGGCAGCGGGCGCGGACTGGTCGAAGTCGTTCTACCAGATCCTCACGAACGAGCCGGGCCAGAACGCATGGCCGATCGTCGGCGCGACCTTCGTGCTGCTGCACGCGACGCAGGAAAAGCCGGCGCAGGGTACGGAAACGCTGAAGTTCTTCGACTGGGCGTTCAAGAACGGCGGCCAGGCTGCCAACGACCTCGATTACATCTCGCTGCCGGAATCGGTCGTCGCCGAAATCAAGACGCAATGGAAGGCGAAGGTCAAGGACGCTTCGGGCAAGCCGGTCGCGCAGTAAGCGAAGTACGCATAGTTTGAAACTGTCCTAAGCTCTGAAGGCGCGGGACGGTTGGCAACAAAAAAGCCGCGCGGCAGCCCGAAAGCCTGCCGCGCGGTCTGACACGTAGCGAAACCAAGGCTCCCATGTCGGATATCAACTTATCGTCGGCGGTGCCGGCGGCGCATACCCAGCGCGCGCCGAGCCGCATCGGCGACATCATTTTCGGCGGCGTGACCCGGCTTGCGGCCGTCGTCACGCTGCTTCTGCTTGGCGGCATCATCGTTTCGCTGCTCGTCGCGTCGATGCCGACCATCCAGAAATTCGGGCTCTCCTTCCTCTGGCGCGCGGAGTGGGATCCCCCCACCGAGAGCTTCGGCGCGCTCGTGCCGATCTACGGCACCATCGCGACCTCGCTCATCGCGCTCATCATCGCCGTGCCGGTGAGCTTTGGCATCGCGCTCTTCCTGACGGAGCTTTCGCCCGCATGGCTGCGCCGCCCGCTCGGCGTCGCGATCGAACTGCTCGCGGCGATTCCGTCGATCGTCTACGGCATGTGGGGCCTGCTCGTCTTCGCGCCGATCTTCGCGCAATACTTCGAGAAGCCGCTCGGCCATGTGCTCGGCGATGTGCCCGTCATCGGGATGTTCTTCCAGGGCGCGCCGATCGGCATCGGCATTCTGTGCGCGGGCGTGATTCTCGCGATCATGATCATTCCGTACATCGCGTCCGTGATGCGCGACGTGTTCGAAGTCACGCCCGTGCTGCTGAAGGAATCGGCATACGGCATCGGCTGCACGACGTGGGAAGTGATGTGGAAGATCGTGCTGCCCTATACGCGCGCCGGTGTGATCGGCGGCGTCATGCTCGGCCTCGGCCGCGCGCTCGGCGAGACGATGGCGGTCACCTTCGTCATCGGCAACACGAACCTGCTGGACAACGTCTCGCTCTTTTCGCCGGGCAACAGCATCACCTCGGCGCTCGCGAATGAATTCGCGGAAGCGAGCCCGGGCCTGCATACGTCGGCACTGATGGAACTCGGTCTGATTCTCTTCGTGATCACGTTCTTCGTGCTCGCGCTCTCGAAGCTGATGCTTCTGCGCATGGAACGCGGGGAGGGCCGCAAATAATGAGCCGTCCCGCCACGTTCAATCAGGACCCGGACCGCGTGCAGGCCACGCGTCTCAAGCTGCAGCGCCGTCGCCGCGGCACGAATGCCGTCGCGCTGACGCTCTCGCTCGCCGCGATGGCCTTCGGCCTCATCTGGCTCGTGTGGATTCTCTTCACGACGCTTAAGCTCGGCATCGGCGGTTTGTCGATCGATCTTTTCACGCAATCGACGCCGCCGCCGAACACCGATGGCGGCGGTCTCGCCAACGCGATCGTCGGCTCGCTGATGCTC
This sequence comes from Caballeronia sp. 11_S32, assembly GCF_056930355.1. Classification (NCBI taxonomy): domain Bacteria; kingdom Pseudomonadati; phylum Pseudomonadota; class Betaproteobacteria; order Burkholderiales; family Burkholderiaceae; genus Caballeronia; species Caballeronia sp. 11_S32. The sequence goes on along the minus strand of NZ_JBXOWH010000003.1, from coordinate 2,542,532 downwards.
GTCGTGCTCGCGACCTGCGTGGGCACGCCGCTCGGCATTCTCGCGGGCGTGTACCTCGCGGAATACGGCCAGAAGCGCTGGCTCGCCAACGTGACGCGCTTCATCAACGACATTCTGCTGTCGGCGCCTTCGATCGTCGTCGGTCTCTTCGTGTATGCGCTCGTCGTCGCGAAGATGGGGCGCTTCTCGGGCTGGGCCGGCGTGATCGCGCTCGGCCTGCTGCAGATTCCCATCGTGATCCGCACGACGGAGAACATGCTGAAGCTCGTGCCGAACGCGTTGCGTGAAGCCGCGTTCGCGCTCGGCACGCCGAAGTGGAAGATGGTGATGTCGATCACGCTGAAGGCGTCGGTCGGCGGCATCGTGACGGGCGTGTTGCTGGCCGTTGCGCGCATCGCCGGCGAGACCGCGCCGCTCCTCTTCACGGCGCTGTCGAATCAATTTTTCTCGTGGGACATGAATCAGCCGGTGGCGAATCTGCCGGTCACGATCTACAAGTTCGCGATGAGTCCGTTCCCGCAGTGGCAATCGCTCGCGTGGGCCGGTGTGTTCCTGATTACGCTCGGCGTGCTGGGTCTCAATATCCTGGCGCGCGCGATCTTCTCGAAGAAATAAGGGCGGAGTGATTCCATGAATATGGTCGAAAGTGGTGTCAACCACCTGAATTCGAAGACTGAAACGCCGGTCGAGCGCGGCCCGGTGCCGGGCAGCGTGCGCCCGACGCACAGTTCGCAGCCGGCGGATTCGATCAAGCCGAAGATCGAGGTGAATAACCTCAACTTCTTCTACAACAAGTATCACGCGCTGAAGAACATCAACCTGCGCATTCCGGAGAAGAAGGTCACGGCTTTCATCGGTCCGTCGGGCTGCGGCAAGTCCACGCTTCTGCGCACGTTCAACAAGATGTACGCGCTCTATCCGGAGCAGCGCGCCGAAGGCGAAATCCTGATGGACGGCGTGAACCTGCTCGATACGACGAAGGATATTTCCCTGCTGCGCGCGCGCGTCGGCATGGTGTTCCAGAAGCCGACGCCGTTCCCGATGTCGATCTACGACAACATCGCGTTCGGCGTGAAGATGTTCGAGCAGCTGTCGCGCTCGGAAATGGACGATCGCGTTGAATGGGCGCTCACCAAAGCCGCGCTCTGGACCGAAGTGAAGGACAAGCTGCAGCAGAGCGGCTACGGTCTTTCGGGCGGTCAGCAGCAGCGTCTTTGCATCGCGCGCGGCATCGCGATCCGTCCGGAAGTGCTGTTGCTCGACGAGCCGTGCTCGGCGCTCGACCCCATTTCCACGGGCCGGATCGAGGAGCTGATCGCCGAACTGAAAAGCGATTACACGGTTGTCATCGTCACGCACAACATGCAGCAGGCGGCGCGTTGTTCGGACTACACTGCCTATATGTACCTCGGTGAATTGATCGAGTTCGGCGATACCGAAAAGATCTTCATCAAGCCCGCCCGCAAGGAAACGGAAGACTACATCACGGGCCGCTTCGGCTGATCGTCAGCCAGGTGAAACAGAAGGCTTAAGGAGCATATATGACCGATAAACACCTCTCGAGCCAGTTCGACGCAGACCTCAACGCGGTGTCGTCGAAAGTGCTGGAAATGGGCGGCCTGGTCGAATCGCAGATCATCGCGGCGATGCAGGCGCTGAACGAATTCGATATCGGCATCGCGGATCAGGTGATCGCGGCCGAAGCGCGCCTCAACACGATGGAAGTCGAGATCGACGAGGAGTGCAGCAACATCATCGCGCGCCGTCAGCCGGCCGCGCGCGATCTGCGTCTGCTCATGGCGATCTCGAAGACCATCACCAATCTCGAGCGCGCCGGCGACGAAGCCGAAAAGATCGCGAAGCGCGTGAAGCGCATCAACGAGGACGGCGCGGGCCGCACGGTGAACATCGCCGAGATCAAGCTGTCGGGCGAGATGGCGGTGTCGATCCTGCGCCGCGCGCTCGATGCGTTCGCGCGTCTGGACACGGTCGCGGCCGCGCAGATCGTGCGCGACGACAAGGCCATCGACGATGAATTCCGCGCCTTCGTGCGCAAGCTCGTGACGTACATGATGGAAGATCCGCGGACGATTTCCGCGGGCCTCGATTATCTGTTCATCGCGAAGGCGGTGGAGCGCATCGGCGATCACGCGAAGAACATTGCCGAGTTCATCATCTATATCGTGAAGGGCACGGACGTGCGCCATATCTCGCGCGACCAGCTCGAGCGCGAGGCGCTCAGCTGATCGCCGGCTGCGCGCAATCGTTTTAACCCAAGCAAAAGGTCAAGAGGTGCCGATGCCCAGCAGTATCCTCGTCGTGGAAGACGAACCCGCGATCTCCGAACTGATTTCGGTGAATCTTCAGCATGCGGGACATTGCCCGATTCGCGCGTACAACGCCGAACAGGCGCAAAACCTGATCAGCGACGTGTTGCCTGATCTCGTGCTGCTCGACTGGATGTTGCCGGGCAAGTCGGGCATCGCGTTCGCGCGCGAACTTCGCAACAACGAGCGCACGAAGCACATCCCGATCATCATGCTGACGGCGCGCGGCGACGAGAAGGACAAGGTGCTCGGCCTCGAGATCGGCGCGGACGATTACGTGACGAAGCCTTTCTCGCCGAAGGAACTGATGGCGCGCATCAAGGCGGTTCTGCGCCGCCGCGCGCCGCAGTTGACCGAAGACGTGGTCGCGATCAACGGCCTGCGCCTCGATCCGGCGACGCATCGCGTGGCGGCGAATCACTCGGATGGCGACATCAAGCTCGATCTCGGCCCGACCGAATTCCGTCTGCTGCACTTCTTCATGACGCATCCCGAGCGCGTGCATAGCCGCACGCAATTGCTGGATCAGGTGTGGGGCGATCACGTGTTCGTCGAAGAGCGCACGGTCGATGTGCACATCAAGCGTCTGCGTGCCGCGCTTAAGCCCGCGGGCTGCGATGCTATGATCGAAACGGTGCGCGGCAGCGGATACCGGCTTGCGAAGAGCGCCTGAGTTCCGGCTCGACGTTATCCGCTTCGACTTGCCGCATCAACGTCACTCAGACTCACCGACAACATGAACATCATCTGGACGCGTGCCATCGTGTCCCTCGTGCTGCTCGCCGCGATTAGCGCCGCGATCGGCGCATTCGCGGGCCTGCGTGCGGCGCTCGCCTTCGCGGTGATCATGCTCGTCGTGCAAGGCTTCTTCGTCACGTATCACATGCAGCGCCTGTGGCGTCTGCTCGAAGCGCCGGTCTACGGCGAGGTGCCGAGCGCGCTCGGCATCTGGGGCGAAATCTATTACCGCCTGCACAAGCTCGCGAAGCGCTGGCACGCGCAGGTGCGCCAGGTCGAGCAACAACACGCGCGCTTCATCCAGGCGATCCAGGCATCGCCGAACGGCGTTGCGATGCTCGACGACCATGATCAGATCGAGTGGTGCAACGCGATCGCCGAGGAGCATTTCGGTCTCGACGCGAAGCGCGACTTGCGCCAGCACATCACGCATCTCGTGCGCCATCCGGATTTCGTCCGCTATCTGAACGCGCACCATTACGAAGAGATGCTCGTGATGCGCGGCATGGGCGTGAATCGCAAGTACACGGTCTCGGTGCAGGTGTTTCCCTATGGCGACCACCGCAAGCTGATTCTCACGCAGGACATCACCGAGCTCGAGCGCACGGATTCGATGCGCCGCGATTTCGTGGCGAACGTCTCGCATGAATTGAAGACGCCGCTCACGGTGCTGTCCGGCTTTCTCGAAACGATGCGCGAGCTGCCGCTCGATGAAGCCGACCGCATGCGCTATCTCGACATGATGGAGCAGCAGGCGTCGCGCATGCAGAACATCGTGCGCGATCTGCTCGTGCTTGCGAACCTCGAAGGCGACATGCGCCCGCCTGGCGATGAGCTGCTCGACATGCGCGCTGTCATGCGGCATCTGGAAGACGATGCGAACAGCTTGTCGAACGGGCGGCATCGCATTACGTTCCATAGCGATGATGCGCTGACCGTCGCGGGCGCGGAGACCGAAGTGATGAGCGCGCTCGGCAATCTCGTGACGAACGCGGTGCGGTATACGCCGGATGGCGGGGCGATCGAAGTGTCGTGGCAGCGCATGAAGGATCGCGCGGTTTTCACGGTGCGTGATAGTGGGCTGGGGATTCCTGCGGAGCATATCCCGCGGTTGACCGAGCGGTTTTATCGCGTGGATCGGAGCCGGTCGCGGGATACGGGCGGCACGGGGCTCGGGCTTGCCATCGTCAAGCATGTGCTGCAGCGGCACAACGCCGAGCTCGATGTGAAGAGCGAAGTGGGGAAGGGGAGTACGTTTATCGTGAGGTTTCCGGGATCGCGGACAGCGTTTAGGAAGTCGCTCGCCGCGTGAGGTTTGTCTGCTTGCGTGTTGGTTGTTTTGTTTTTGTCGCTGGATCCCGGTTTCTTGGTGGTCTATTAGCGTTGCCCCTATGCGGGGCGGCAGTCACTTTCTTTGCTGCTGCAAAGAAAGTAACCAAAGAAACAGCTTGTCCCATCCAAAGTGCTTCAAGCCGGCCCCGGCACAGAAGATGGCACGTGGTCCGGCAGTAGCGAGTGCCCTCGTAGGCCTAACCGGGCTTGGATCGCGCACGGTCTGTCACATCGCACCACTCAACTGACTGGTAAGGCGCGAGATAGCTCCAGCCCGCTTCGCGGCCGACCGGTCAATCGGGTCTGCGCGCACTTTCTTGCTAACGCTTCTATCTCTCCGCATTCGCCGCAGGCTGGTTTCCCTTGCAAACCCAGCGGCAGCGCGTAGCGCTGTGCCGGAGCTATTTGGTGCTGAACCAGCGCTCTCAATGTTCTAGCTTGTCAGACCGTGCGCGGTCCACGCCCGGTTAGGCCTTTGAGGACACTCGCTACTGTCGGACCACTTGCAATCTTCTGTGCCGCGGCCGGCGTGAAGCGCTTAGGATGGGGATAGCTGTTTCTTTGGTTACTTTCTTTGCAGCAGCAAAGAAAGTGACTGCCGCCCCGCATAGGGGCAACGCAAATAGACCGACACGAAACCGGGATCCAGCGACAAAAACAAAACAACCAACGCGCAAGCAACCGAAAATCAAGAACAGAACTTAGCCAGCAATCCCAACTGCGCGTTGCGAATAGACTTCCCGGGCCGGCGCTTCCGATAGTGCCCATCACTTTGCATGACCCAGGCCGATTGATTATCGCCAAGACAAACCGACAACCCTTCGGCAATAACCCGCCGCTTCAACCGCCGATCGCGAATCGGAAACGCCACCTCCACGCGACGGAAGAAGTTGCGATCCATCCAGTCCGCGCTCGAAAGAAACACATCTTCCTTGCCGTTGGCATAGAAATAGAAGATCCGATGATGCTCGAGAAACCGCCCCACGATCGACCGCACCGTGATGTTCTCCGACAGATCTTCGACGCCAGGTTTCAACGAACAAACCCCGCGCACGATCAGATCGATCTTCACGCCCGCATGCGAGGCTTCATAAAGCGCGGCAATGACCGTAGGCTCCAGCAAGGCATTCATCTTCGCGACGATGCGCGCCCGCCGTCCCGCGCGCGCATGCTCCGCTTCGGCGCGGATCGCATCGATGAGCTTCGCGTGCAGCGTGAACGGCGACTGCCATAGCTGATTGAGCGGAATCTCGCCGCCGATGCCGGTCAGTTGCTGGAAGACGTGATGCACGTCCTCGCACATTTCCTGATCGGCGGTCATGAGACCGAAGTCGGTGTAGAGACGCGCGGTGCGCGGATGATAATTGCCCGTGCCCAGATGCGCGTAACGCTTCAACACGAGCTTGCCGCCCATCGACACGCGCCGCACGATCAGCATCATCTTCGCGTGACACTTGTGGCCAACCACGCCATACACCACATGCGCGCCCACGGCTTCGAGCTGCGAAGCCCAGTTGATGTTCGTCTCTTCGTCGAAGCGCGCGAGCAGTTCCACCACGACCGTCACTTCCTTGCCGTTGCGCGCGGCCTGCATGAGCGCATCCATTAGCGGCGAATCGGTGCCCGTGCGATAGATCGTCTGCTTGATGGCGACAACCTGCGGATCTTTCGCCGCCTGAAGCAGCAGTTCCAGCACCGGCTGAAAACTCTCATACGGATGATGCAGCAGGATATCGCCCTGATCGATCGCATCGAAGAGGTTCGACGTATTCGCGATCACCTTCGGCACCGACGGAATATGCGGCACGAACTTGAGGTCCGGCCGGTCGACCATTTCGGGTAACTGCATGAGGCGCACGAGATTCACCGGCCCGTTCACGCGATACAGATCGCGTTCGCTCAACTGACCTTCGTCGAGGAGGCGCCGCACGAGATGCGGCGGCGTTTCCGCCGACACTTCGAGACGCACCGCATTGCCCAGATGCCGCGCCGGCAATTCGCCCTGCAGCGCGACGCGCAGGTTCGTGATTTCGTCCTCGTCGACGAAGAGCTCGCTGTTGCGCGTGATGCGAAACTGGTTGCAACTGCGCACGACGAGATGCGGAAACAGCTCGTTCACGAAGTGCTGCATGAACGAACTCAGCAGCACGAAGCCGTGCGGATAACCGGACAGCGCTTCGGGCATGCGCACGAGGCGCGGCAGCGCGCGCGGCGCCTGCACGATGCCCATCATCGCCTGGCGGCCGAAGGCGTCGGTGCCTTCCAGCTCGACGACGAAGTTCAGGCTCTTGTTCAACACGCGCGGGAACGGATGCGCGGGATCGAGCCCGATCGGCGTGAGCACCGGCAGGAGTTCGTTGTAGAAGTACTCGCGCGCCCACGCGGTCTGCTGCTCGGTCCAGTCTTCCGCGCCATGAAAGTAGATGCCTTCCATTTCCAGCGCGGGCAGCACGATGTCGTGCAGCATCGAGTATTGCTGGCGCACGAGGCGCTGCGCGCGCTCGGAGACGAGGTCGTAGACGTGCTGCAGCGACATGCCGTCCGGGGAGAGCGCGCCGGGGTTGTCGCGCATCTGCTCCTGCAGACCCGCCATACGGACTTCGAAGAATTCGTCGAGATTGCTGCTCGTGATGCAGATGAAGCGCAGGCGTTCCAACAGGGGAACCGTCGTGTCGGCGGCTTGCGCGAGGACGCGCTCGTTGAAACCTAGTATGCCCAGTTCGCGGTTGAATAACGGATAGCGTATGGACATCGGAAGGAGGGCAGGTGTCTCGATCAGACGGGCAAGGGAACTCTCGGATACTCTCACAGTATGATGTATTTTTTATGACAGAACGATTGTCACAAATTCTACTCACAATGCGGATAGCGTCGCTAGCGCAAACGCGCGGTTCCGAACGAGTCGGCAAGGCCCGCGTGCCGTGTCGGCATAGAATAGAATTCGTGCGCTGCAACAGCGCCGCTGTGACAGTGCCTCTCCCCACTTCACGACTTCTGGATATCCGATGGTCACACATCCCCATCTACTTGCCGCGGTCGACCTCGGATCGAACAGTTTCCGGTTGATCGTCGGCCGGGTCGAGGAAACGCCCGCCGGCAGCCAGATCTATCAGGTCGATGCGCTGCGCGAACCCGTGCGGCTCGGCGGCGGGCTTTCGAAGGACAAGATGCTCGACCGCGCATCGCAGGTGCGCGGCTGGGATGCCCTGAAGCGTTTCGGCGAGCGTCTGCGCGACTTCCATCCCGATCAGGTGCGCGCGGTCGCCACCAATACACTGCGCGTCGCGAAGAACGCGCACGACTTTCTTGTCGAGGCGGAAATCGCGCTCGGTTTTCCGATCGAAGTCATCGCCGGGCGCGAGGAAGCGCGCCTCATCTACGCGGGCGCGGCGCATTCGGTGCCGGCGAGCGCGGGCAAGCGGCTCGTGGTCGATATCGGCGGCGGCTCGACGGAGTTCATCATCGGCTCGCATTACACGCCGATCCACATGGAAAGTCTCTATATCGGCTGCGTGAGCCATAGCCGGCAGTTCTTTCCGGCAGGCAACGTCGACGAATATACGATGCGCCAGGCGGAGCTCGCCGCCAAGCGCGAAATCCAGATCATCTCGAGCGAATACAAGCACACCGGCTGGGATCAGGCGATCGGCTCGTCGGGCACGGCGCGCGCGCTCGCGGAACTGATCGAGGCGAACGGCTTCAACGACGAAGGCATCACGCACGGCATCTCGCGCGGCGGCCTGGAGAAGCTGAAGCGCGCGCTCATCAAGGCGGAGAACGTGAACCGGCTGAAGCTCGTCGCGCTGAAGCCCGATCGCGTGCCGGTGCTCGCGGGCGGCCTGTCGATCATGCTGGGCGTGTTCGAGGAACTGGGCATCGACTATGCCGATACGACCGATGCCGCGCTGCGTCTCGGCGTCCTCTACGATCTGCTCGGGCGCTCGCAGCATCAGGACATGCGCACCGTCACGGTCGAAGGCTTCAAGCGCCGCTATGGCGTGGATGCCGCGCAGGCGGAACGCATCGGCGAACTGGCGATCAGCTTCTACGATCAACTCGGCGAGCCCGACGAAGACCTGCGCGAGGAAAACCGCATGTTCCTCGCGTGGGCGGCGTCGCTGCATGAAATCGGCTTGTCGATCGCGCACAGCGCCTATCACAAGCACTCCGCGTATATCGCGAGCAACGCCGACATGCCCGGTTTCTCGCGCACCGATCAGGCGCGGCTCGCGGCGCTCGTGCTCGGGCACGCGGGGAAGCTCGGCAAGCTCGCGCAGGCGCGCGACATCGAATGGACGCTCCTTTTCTGCCTGCGCCTCGCGTCGCTGCTGTCGCGCCGGCGCACGGATGTCGGGCTGCCCGGCATCGAGGTGAGGCAGGCGGGCGGCGGCTTCGAAGTGCGTCTGCCGAACGAATGGGTGACGAACAATCCGCTCACCGATTACAGCCTCGTTCAGGAAGCGATGGAATGGGAAAAGATCGGCCGGCCGTATCGCGTGGTGTACACCGGCGACTGATGCCGAAAGAGAAGGGCCCCGCTAAGCGGGGCCCTTTTTGCTTGAGGGCTTCAACGCCCCTGCATGTCGCCGATGAAATGCCGCGCGTAACGCGCGTTGATCTCCGAGAGGCGGAAGAGGGTGAGGAAGTCGGCGGTGTTGAAGTCCGGATCCCAGGCCGGCGCGCCGCAAATCTTCGCGCCGAGACGCAGATAGCCCTTCACGAGCGGCGGCGGGCTCACGTGCGCGCCCGTGCGCAGTTCCTCCACAGGCAGCGGCGTATGCGCAAAGGCGCGGTATTCGGGCGCCGTCAGCGCATCGGCGGGCAGCGAGTTATATAGATTCGCCGCGTAATGGCCGCCATCGATCATGCCGACGCTCGCGCAACCGAGCATCGTCTCGTAGCCGTTTTGCATCATGTACGCGGCAAGCCCGCCCCACAGCGACATGATCACCGCGCCGGTGCGATAGTCGGGATGCACGCAGGAGCGGCCCACTTCGACGAGCTTCGGCCGCAGATGCGTGAGGCGCGACACATCGAACTCGCTTTCCGCGTACAGGCGGCCGATGCGCGCGGCCTGATGCGGCGGCAGCACGCGATACGTGCCGACCACCTGCAGCGTGTCGAGATCGCGCACGAGGAGGTGATCGCAGTAGGCGTCGAAGGCATCGACATCGAGACCGGCGGGGCCCGAGAGACGTGCGCCCATTTCTTCGGAGAAGACGCGATAGCGCAGCCGCTGCGCATCGCGCAGGGCGTCTTCGTCGCGCGCCCACGCCACTTGCAGGCGTTCGCGGCCGGTGACGGTTTCCGATGTGCGCGGAAGGTGGCGGCGCGAATCGAGCGAGAGCGATGATGCTCCGAGTTGCAGGACAGGCGTCGGCAGATCTTGCATTGGCGTTCCTCGACAGGACGTTGCTGTGGCTTCAAGTCCTCGCCAATGTAGTAATGCACGGTGACGCTCGCATGGCATCGCAATGACGTTTCGATGAAACGACACGTGCATGAACGCGAGCTTACGACGCCCGCCCGGCGCTCAGATCAGGTCCGGATTGATCACCGCGCGCAGCACGACCTGGCCGTCGCCGCCGCGCGTGCGTCCCTGAAACCACCATATGCCCGACTTCTTGAGCGACCAGTCGGCTTCGTGGCCGGTCATGAGGAGCGCGGCCACGCGGCCGAGCGTCGGCTGATGCCCGATCACGACGACCGTCTCGCCGACGCCATCGGGCCAGCCGGCGGCATCGAGCACGGCCTGCGCGCCGTTGCCCGGCGCGAGTTCGTCGACCACGCGATAGCGGTCGCCGAAGGCCTCGGCGGTCTGGATCGTGCGTGTCGCGGGACTGGCGAGGAACACGGCGTCGTCGTCGATGCGCGCCTTCAGCCATTTGGCGATGCCTTGCGCCTGCTTGCGTCCGCGCGGCGTGAGCTGCCGCGCGAGATCGCTCGACGCCTGATCTTCCGCTTCGGCGTGACGCCAGAGAATGAGGTTCATCGATCGTCTCCGTTATGAGGTTCACTTGCGGCTTCGACCAGAAAGATGCGTGCCCGAGATTGGGCATTGCGAACGCGCATCAGGCACGCTACAATCTGCGGCTCGTCGGAGCGTAGCGCAGCCTGGTAGCGCATCTGATTTGGGATCAGAGGGTCGAAGGTTCGAATCCTTTCGCTCCGACCACGATACACGAAGGGGTTACAAGTTACGGCTTGTAACCCCTTTGTCTTTTCAGCGCGCGTTTTTCGCAGCGCTCATCTCGACACCAATCGACACCAATCGACACCAATCCGGGAGTCTCATGCCGCGAATCGTTCTCGCTTTCGTCTGTGCCGCAGCCGCTGCGCTTGCCTTGTCCGCGTGCGCCGACACGCAACCTCAGAAACACGAGCCGAAGGATCCGCCCGACTACCACGGCGTGCCGACGGACATGACGCCGCCGTCGATGATCGACGCGCCCGCCAAGCCGCAATAACCGCCCATGAAAGACGAAGCCCCGATGCGGACGCATCGGGGCTTCTGACCCGCGCCGGCCGTTCGCGCGGAGAAAGGCGCAGGCTGACGCCAGTCTAGGAATATCGGCCTGTGTCGGCTGTGTGCGCTTGTTTCGGAGCGTAACGGGTTGCAAGGCGGGCGTGCCCGCGCGCCTGGCGCAAAATTCGGCAAACGCGACCTGTCACACAATTCAGAGGAATCATCCCAGCGCAAAATTTGCCGCGCCTGTATCATCCGCGGACTTGTTTCAAACTGTATCCGCCATGAATCTGCTGTGGATTTTCGCCGCCTTCGCGCCGTTTGCCGTGGCATCGCTCGTCGCATTCGCCGCGCATATCGATCCGCTGTCCGGGCACTGGCGCACGCGGGGCCAGAAGGATCGCCCGGCCGCCTGATCCAGCAAGCGTCACTGCTTGCAGCGAATGACCATCGAACGGTTCTTGATGTTCGCCCCGAAAATCCCGCCCACCGAGCCGCCCGCGGTCGCGCCGCTGTCCGCATCTTTCGAGACCACGTCGTAGCCATAGGCGCCGCACACTTCGCCCGCCTGCTTGTAGCACGCCGCCCAGCTCGTGCTGGCATCGCTGCCGCTGCAGTTGATCGCAAAGCCCGTGTCGCCCGAAGGCAGATAGGTCATCGTTGCGGTGTGCGCGCATCCGGCAAGCGCGCCGGTCAATGCCAAAACCGCGCCGAGCGCGGCCGTGTTCATCCTCTTCGTCAATTTCATCAATCTTCCTCGTAACGTCCGCCCGGCCTTCAGCGGGGCGGCAGGTATTTCGCGGGGTCGGCCGAGCGCCCCATGTAACGCACCTCGAAATGCAGCATCGTGCGATTGCTGTCGGTATCGCCCATTTCAGCGATTTGCTGGCCTTGCTGCACGGTCTGGCCTTCCTTCACCAGCAGCACGCGATTGTGGGCATAGGCGGTCAGATATTCGTCATCGTGCTTGACGATCAGCATGTTGCCGTAGCCGCGCAGGCCGTTGCCCGCATAGACGACATTGCCGGTCGCGGCGGCGACGACAGGCGTGCCCGCCGCATTGGCGATGTCGATGCCCTTCGAGTTCTTGCCGTCGAAGCTGCGAATGACGCTGCCCTGCGCCGGCCAGACGAGCGTCACGCCCGGACCAGCCTTTGGCGACGAGGCTTGTGTGCCGGCGTCGCTTTTCGCGCTGCCGGCAGCGCCCGCACCCGACGATTCCGCCGCCGTCGCGTTGCCCGCCGCGGGCGCGATGCGCAGCACCTGGCCGACCTCGATGGCATCGGGATTCGTGAGCCCGTTCCAGCGCTTGATGTTCGCGACCGTGGTGCGATTCTCACGGGCGATCTTGTACACGGTGTCGCCGCGTTCCACGCGATAAAAGCCCGGCGCGACCGGGCCGGTTCCGCAAGCGGCCAATACTGCGATGAGCGATGCGCCGACGAGCCGTCGAATTTCTTTTTGCAAACCTGACCTCGCAAAGCATCGCCGCGAGAAGTGCCCGGCACAGCCGCGCGGCGAATTCGAAAGGCAGGATTTTACCGTCTCGGGTTTGCCCGGACAGAATGGCGCCCGCGCGCGGGCGCCCGGCGTCTTACTCGTTGCCCGTGACGACGAGCCTGAGCGACGCGGTCTCGGTCTTGCCCGGCGCGAGCCAGCGCAGGCCGAGGCCGTTGTGGATGGCATCGGGCAGGCCGATCCACGGCTCGACACAATAGAAGTCCGACGTCTCCGATTCCGTCCAGGTCGTGACGGCGTACCACGGCACGGAATCCGGCTGATGCAGCTCGAAGCTGACCGTGCGTTCGAGTCCCGGCAGCTTCAGCAGCATCGGCTCGTCGGACTGGCGCGTGAGGCAGTGAAACGTATCGATAATGCCCGGATCGCCGAGCGAATAGCGCGGCAGCCCCGGCTCGGCCTCGCTGATCGATCCGTCCGGAAGCTGCCGCCGCCGCTCGGTACGCGGCAACTCGACGCTGCTTTCGCCGCGCTGGCCGTGCGGCAGATGGAAGTAGAAATGGTGCCCGGCGTAATAGGGCAGCGCGACTTCGCCGGGATTGGACGTCGTGAGCTCGACCTCGAGCGTATTGCCGTCGATGAGGCGGTACGCCGCCTCGAAGCGGAAGGCGAACGGATAGCCGTCGCGGGTCGCGTCGCTGTCCACGAGTGTCATGCGCAGGCCGTGGCCGTCCGCGTCGCGGGTGCAGGAAAAGGGCAGATCGCGCGCGAAGCCGTGCGTCGGCAATGAATGCACGACGCCTTCGGGATCGCGCCATTGGCCGATCTGGCCGTCGACGAAATGCCGCCCGAGAAACGGGAAGAGCAGCGGATTGCCGCCGCGGATCTTCGCCGGTTTGGACCAGTCGGGCGCATCGGGCCAATGGATGACGGGCTCGCCGCCAACGCGCCAGGTCATGAGCCGCCCGCCCGCGTGCGGCGCGAGCCGGATGGCGGCGCCGTCGCGCTTGATTTCGATGACATCTGTTTCCGGTGACATGATGGCGGCGCGCTCCGTTGAATGTCGGCGACGCGCCGGGATATCCGGCGCGGCTCGAACCGACCATTCTGCCTTGGAATTTTCTACGGAAAAACCCTTTGGGGGAAATTGCGACTGACGAGCGGCCGTTCAATATGTTGTTATATGCTCCCTATGTTGGATATCAGACGGACAGGGAGCAACCATGGATCTGGCGATGGCAATGGGCGTCGCGATGTTCGCGCTTTTTGGCGCGAGCACTGCAGTCTTTCTCTACAAGCTGACGGCCTGACCGGCGATCGCAGTCGTCCGGCTCCGCCCCGGTTTCCGAAGCGCGCTTTCTTTCGGAATGCCTATACTCAGCTTGCGATAAATATTCGTTTTGCCGACGGTTGACTGTCGGCTCAATTTGTGTGCGGTTAGCGCTTGGCGCTCGATAACGCCACCGGCATAATCGGGTCCGTTTGCGCGCCGTATCGACTTCCCTTCCTGTTCCAAATTCCCTGTCCGCCTCGTTAGGCTTCGCGTGACGCGAGGGATGGAATTGCACGGCGCGTTCTTCTCCTCCTCAAAAAAGGACCGACGCGTGACTCTGTGGTTTCTCGTATTTTTGAGCGTGCTCCAGGGCGTGACCGAACTCTTTCCGGTCAGCAGCCTCGGCCATACGCTGCTCGTTCCCGGCCTGATCGGCATGCATATCGACAAGCATGCGCCGCAACTGCTGCCGTTTCTCGTCGCGCTGCATCTCGGCACGGCCGTCGCGCTGCTCTGGTATTTCCGCGAACGCTGGATCGCGCTGATCCGCGGCTTCTTTGCGTCGCTCGGCGGCCGCAAGAACGATGACGGCCACATGATGTGGGCGCTCATCATCGGCACGATTCCGACGGGCATCGTCGGATTGCTGCTCGAAAAGCGGCTCGAGGCAATTTTTCACGATTTGCGGATCGTCGCGGCGGCCTTGATCGTCAATGGCGTGCTTTTGTGGCTGGGCGACCGCCTGCAGAAGAGCCGTGCAATGCAGGCGCCCGAGAAGCTCACGTTCCGCCAGGCGTTTCTTGTGGGGCTCGCGCAGATCGGCGCGCTGATTCCGGGCTTTTCGCGCAGCGGTCTGACGATGATCGCGGGCGTCGGCGCGGGTTTGACGGCCGAAGCCGCGGCGGAGTTTTCGTTCCTGCTCGGCACGCCGATCATCTTCGCGGCGGGCGTGCTCGAATTGCCCAAGCTCTTCCACGCGCCGGGGCAACTGGCCGATTCGGTGCTCGGCGGCGTGCTGACGGGCATCGCGGCTTATCTGAGCGTGCGCTTCCTGATGCGCTACTTCGAAGGACACGGCAAGCTGGCGTCGTTCGGGGTGTATTGCGTGATCGCGGGCGTCTTCTTCCTCGGCTGGTTCATGATGCATCCGCAACCGGTGTGACGAACGCGGGACTAGCGCGGCGGCGAATGAGGTAAAATCGCGGTCTCTTCTGATCCGCGGCTGCCTTTTCGCGTTGGCCGCGCGTTCCGGTTCTCCGCCCTTAGCTCAGCTGGATAGAGCAACGGCCTTCTAAGCCGTAGGTCACACGTTCGAGTCGTGTAGGGCGGGCCAAGCGCCCATATCGAGCCCAGTCGTTCCGGCTGGGCTTTTTGTTTTCCGATCCGCGTACTATCGCGCTCTGCATCAGCAGGCCTAATCGAATCGCGGGCACGCCACCGCACGCGCTGGCCCGCTTCCTGCCCATCCTTCCCCTTGCGCGCCCGCCCGATCCCCGCAATCCCGCGTCGCGCAACGCATCGGAAAGATTAACCGTCTCGTCCAGGCCGACGCGCCGCCCACTCGCGGTGCGCGTTCGCATCGGCGTGGCGCGCGGCGCGCCACAACGGTGAAGGGCGGCAGGACCGCATCGTCGGAAGAGGGATGACTTGAACAATCGAGCATACGAAACCAGCCCGGCCCAATGCTCGCTATGGAACCGCAAGCAGTCGCGCCTTGCTCCCGAGACGCGGCGCGTGCTGCTCGCGTTGTCCGAGCGCGTGCTCGGCGCATCGCTTGCGTCGCTGTTCGAGCTGAAGGGCTTTCCCGCGCAACTCGCCGTGGATGCGTCATCGCTCAGGCGCACCGTCGGCGAGTGGCGTCCGCATGTGGTCTTTCTCGACACGCGCATCGGCGGCTGCGGCAACTACGCGCTGGTCGGCGCGTTACGCGAAGCCGATGACGACGCGCGTCGCCTCATCATCGCGATGAGCGGTTTCCTGCCCGAAGAGCCGATCGCGCGCCTCAAGGAAGCGGGCTACGACGGGCATTGCCGCCGTCCGTGTCCCGTGTGGCAGATGACCGATCTGCTCGACGAGTTCTTCGCGTGTCACGCGGTGCGCTAAGCGCGTCGGACGCGTCGTCGTGCTGACGCATCGCGCGCGCATAGCTGCGCGGGCTGAACACGACATCGAGCGCGATCATCGCGATGAGGCTCACGGCCAGCATCATCCACGACATCGTGAATCCGCCGCTCACATCGCGCACGACGCCCGCGACGACCGGCGCCAGCGCCGCGATCACGAAGCCCACGCCCTGCACGAACGCGACGAGCCGCGCGGCGAGTTCGGGATCGTCGGCATGATCGAGCGTCAGTACGAGCGTGAGCGCGAACACGCCGCCAAGCCCGCCGCCGAGCAGCGCCACGACCGCGAGCGGTGCCGAAAGCGGCGCGAAGAGCAAGAGGCCGAAGCCCGCCAGTTGCGCGACGAGGCCGAGCGCAAGCCACGGACGCCGGTCCCGTCCGCGTCCGAAACGCGCGGCGGCCATCGGCAGGAACAGCGCGGACGATGCCTGAAACACCGTGAGCATCGCGAGCAGCGCGCCGCTTTCGGTCACGCCGCGGCCGAGTTGCTGGTAGTACGCGGGCATCCACGCGACGAGGCTCGTATAGCCGCCGTTGACGAGGCCGAAGAAGATCCCGAGCGTCCACGCGCGCCGGTTGAGAAAGAGCGAAGGCGCGGGCGCCGCGCGGCGCGTCGACGAAGCGCGCGGCAAGGCATCGGCGCGCATCAGAAGCAGCCACACCGCGAGCGCGAAGAGCGCGGGCAATGCCCAGAACGCGAGCCCCGCCTGCCACGACACGCGCGACGCGACGCCCGGCGTGATGCTCGCGCCGAGTCCGCCGCCCGCCATGATCGACGCGGAATAGAGGCCCATCGCGAAGGGCAGGCGCCCGGCGAAGCGCGTCTTCATCACGCCGGGCAACAGCGCCTGAATGACGGCGACGCCCGTGCCCGCGATCGCCGCGCTGGCGATGAGCGCGACCGCATCGCCGGCGAAGAGTCTGCCCGCGCAAGCCGCGACGATCGCCACCAGCCCGATCGCCACGCCGCGCGCATTACCGATCGCGCGTGAAAGCGCGCTCGCGCCGAACGCGCACACGCCCATCGCGACGACGGGCAGCCCGGTCAGCATCGACGCGCCGCGAAACGACAGTCCCGTCGCGTCCAGAATCACGCTCATCAGTGGGCTGACGGACGTGAGCAGCGGCCGCAGGTTCAAGCCGATCGCGACGATCACCGCGAGCCACGCAAGATTCGATGCGCGCGGCTTCATCGCGTGAACTCCATCGAAACGGGCGCGCCGTTCGCCATCACGAAGCGGCGCGGCGGGCGCATCGCGACGGCCTGCGCGACCGTTTCAGCGTCGACGAGCACGAGGTCCGCGCGTTTGCCCGGCGCGAGGCCGTAGTCCGCGAAGCCGCAGGCGCGCGCCGCCTCGACGGAGACGCAATCGAACGCGGCGGCGAGATCGTCGTCGCGGCGCAGGTCGTAGCGCATCGCGATCAGCATCGCGCGTTCGAGCATGTCGGGCGAGCCGAAGGGCGTCCACGCGTCGCGGATGCCATCGTTGCCGCCGAAGAGCGTGACGCCCGCCGCGCGCGTCTCGCGAAACGGCGGCACGCTGACCGATGCGGGCGCGGTGGTCAGCAACGCGACATTCGCGCGTGCGATGCGTTCGAGCAGCGCGCCGCGCCGCGCATCGGGCAGCGCGCCGAGACAGAACGCGTGGCTCACGACGACGCGGCCCTGATAACCGTGCGCCTCGACGCGATCGAGCAGCAGATCGAAGGTGAACGCGCCGAGATCGCCGGGCTCGTGCAGATGCAGGTCGATGGGCTTGCCGTGCTTTGTCGCGAGCGCGAACGTGATATCGAGCGACGCGGCCGGATCGCCGTCGATGGAGGAAGGATCGAGCGCGCCGAGCACATCGGCGCCGTTCGCGAGCGCGGCGTCGAGCAATTCGCGCGTGCCGGGACGCCTCAGCATGCCCGATTGCGGGAACGCGACGATCTGCATGTCGAGCACATCGGCGAGCGCGGCGCGCGTGTCAGAGACGCCTTCGAGATGACGCAGACCGGCATCGGTATCGATATCGACGTGCGTGCGCAAGCGCGTCGTGCCTTTGCGCAGAAACGCGAGCGCCAGCGCGCGCGACGCCTTCGCGGCATCGTGACCGCTTTGCGCGCGCCAAAGGCGTTCATTCTCGATGCGGTCGACGAGGCGCGGCCCCACCGCGTTGCGATACCACGGCATGCCCCACGTGGTCTTGTCGAGATGCGTGTGCCCTTCGACGAAGCCGGGCAAGAGCAGCGCGAGCGCGCCGTCGATGACGGTATCGCCGGGCGCGGGCGTGCGCTCGCCATGGGGAACGATCGCGCCGATGGTCGTGCCGTCGATGCGCACATCCGCCGGCGCGCCGCCGAACGGCCGTGCATTGACGATCCAGGTCGATGGTTTCATCCGATCATTGCCTCCCGTGGTTCGATGATTCTTGGTTGACCATTCTAGCAATATTTGGTCAACCAAAAGCACCGCGAACGTAATAACCCGGATTCGCGCGCGCAGTGGCGCACTGGCTACAATTGCGGTTCAACGCACGCACGACAGGCATCATGGCATCACGCAAGGACACATCATCCAACGAAGCGGCGAGCGAAACGTCGCCCGACGAGCGCGTCTACGCGGCGATCACGTCCGCGCTGCTGCACGGCAAGCTCGCGCCCGGCGCGCAGCTCGTCGAGCGCGAGCTCGCCGCCGCGTTCGACTGCACGCGCGGCACGATCCGCAAGGTGCTGGCGCGTCTCGGCGCCGAAGGGAAACTCACGCTGGAGGCGAATCGCGGCGCGTTCGTGCCGTCGCCGACGCCCGCCGATATCCGCGAGGTCTATCGCGCGCGGCAAGTGGTGGAAGCGGGCATCGTGGCGGCGTTGTGCGGCACGCTGACGACGCAGGCGAAGCGCGCATTGCGCGCCCACGTCAAGTCGGAGCAGCGCGCGGTGAAGGCGGGCAGCGTGGAGGAGTGCGTGCGCCTCGCGGGGCACTTCCATCTGTTACTCGCGGAACTGGCGGGCGCGCCGGACGTGCAGGCGTTTCTCGCGAAGCTCGTCGCGAAGACCGAGCTCTACAAGGCGCTGTTCGATCCGACCAAGCTGTCGAACTGCGCATCCGACGAGCACGGGCGTCTCGTCGATGCCCTGGAGGACGGCGATCTCGCTGTCGCGCTCACCGCGATGCGCACGCATATCGACGAACTCGAAGCGCGCGTGCTCGCGCAGGCGAGCGGGGCGCGCACGAACGATCTGGCGACGCTCTTCGCCGGCGCGTGATCATCGGCGGAAAAAAACGGGCCGCGGCGTGAATGCCGCGGCCCGTTTCATTGCAACGCGGCAAACCTGCTTACTGCGAGAAGTCGAGCGCGTTGCTCAGATCGCCCATCTTCTGCGCGCCGTTCGACACCAGCGCGGCGTCGCGCGCGGCGATGCCCGGCAGCGTCGGCAGATTGAAGCGCTTCGTGATGAAGCGCAGGATCGACGTCGTGTCGTACTGCGTGTGATCGACGAAGCCCTTCTTCGCATACGGCGAGACGATGAGCGCCGGAATGCGCGTGCCCGGACCCCAGCGGTCGCCCTTCGGCGGCGCCACGTGATCCCAGAAGCCGCCGTTCTCGTCGTACGTCACGACGACGACCATGTTCTTCCACTGCGGGCTCTTCTGCAGATGCGAGATCAGATCGGCGATGTGCTGGTCGCCCTGCGCGACGTCCGTATAACCGGCGTGCTCGTTCAGGTTGCCCTGCGGCTTGTAGAACGCGACTTGCGGCAGCGTGCCCGCGTCGATCGCCTTGATGAACTCCGAGCCGTTCGTGCCGCCGTCGAGCAAGTGCTGCGCGCGATTGGCCGTGCCCGGCGCGAGATCGGCGAAGTAGTTGAACGGCTGATGGTGGGTCTGGAAGTCAGGCACCACGTTGACCGCGCCGTTGATGACCGAACGGTCCGCGAGCGCCGCGCCCCACGAGCCGCCGTACCATGCCCAGCTCACGCCCGCGTTGTTCAGCAGGTCGCCGATATGCTGCTGCGTCTGCGGCGGCAGCGTCGTGGCCTGGCCCGGGTCCGCGAGATTCGGATCGCCGCCCGTGGCCGGCTTGTTGCCGCTCGGCTGATACGGCGGCTGCATCGTGTTGACCGCGTAGAAGTCGGGCGTCAGATTGCCCGAGTTCACGAACAGGCCCTGTGTGTTGCCGCTGAGCGCCGATCCCGCGGCCTTCGCGAGCTTGAGCGAAACGCCGTCCGGATTCACCGCCGAGATCGAGCCGGCCGCCACGCTCTTGTCCGCGTTCGGATAGACCGGCGTACAGGCGCAGACGAGCCACTGGTGGTTCAGGAACGAGCCGCCGAACGCGCCCATGAAGAAGTTGTCCGCGAGCGTGTACTGCTGCGCGATCTTGTAGAGCGGCAGCTTGTCCGGCGGCGTGTCGTAGTGGCCCATCACGAGACCGCCCGAGTCGGCCCATGCGGCGAACTTGTCGTTCTTGCCGCCGTCGATCTGCATCTGGTTCTCGTAGAAGCGGTGATACAGGTCGCGCGTCGTGACATTCAACTGCGTGTTGAAGCCCTTGGGGGCGTCGATCGCGAAGGGCGTGTTCGGCAGGTTCGCCGTCATCGCCTCGGAGATCGCGGGCGTCACGCCCGTCGCCGTCAGGCCGCCCCAGATCTTCGGCAGCGTCGGCAGCACGCTGCCATCGCGGTCGAGCTGCTGCGCGTTTGCCGCGGTCACGTTCTGCAGGCCGTTCGCGCCGGGGAAGTGCCCGTACAGGTTGTCGAAGCTGCGGTTCTCCGCGTAGATCACGACGACGTTCTTCACCGAAGAAATGTCGTTGTCGGTATGGTCGTCGCCGCCGCACGCATAGAGGCCGAATGCGGCAGTGGCCACGAGCGGCACCGCGCAAACGAGTTTCTTGTTCATTGAGGATCTCTCTTGTGTTGGGGACCGGCGCATGACGGGGCTTCGTCGTCAAAAAGCCTTTGCCCGCCGGCGTGCGCAGTGTCGCAACGCAAATTGACGCAGCCATGTAATAAGGCTTTCGGTTACGTAATGTTCGCTTAATAAATTTCGCGCAGGGCTCGCATCACGAACGCATCGTGGCTTGTCACATGAAAGACATACGCACGACATACGCTTCGGCTTCCTTGATTCCGATGCCCCATGTCCATGCCTTCGATGCGTTTGCCGTTCGTTCTTTGCGCGCTCGCGTTCACCGCGTTATCCGCCGCGATGAGCGGCTGCGATTCCCATGCGGGGAGCACGAGCGCGGGCGCGCAGACGCAGGCGGCAACCGGCGTTGCAGCGAACGCGGCGCCTCAGGCGCAATCGCGCGCCGAAGTCTTCGCGCACGTGAAGCAGATGACCTCGCTCGGCGAGAAGCTCTTCTTCGATCCGTCGCTGTCGGGTTCGGGCAAGCTCGCGTGCGCGTCGTGTCATAGCCCGAGCCATGCGTTCGGGCCGCCCAATGCGCTTTCGGTGCAACTCGGCGGCAACGATATGCATCGGCCCGGCTTTCGGGCGGTGCCATCGCTCAAGTATCTGCAATCGGTGCCCGCGTTCACGCGCCACTTCCACGATTCCGACGACGAAGGCGACGAAAGTGTCGATGCCGGCCCGACCGGCGGCCTCACGTGGGACGGCCGCGTCGATCACGGCTCGGATCAGGCGCGCATCCCGCTGTTGTCGTCGTTCGAGATGGGCAGCACGCCCGCGAAGGTCGCAGCCGCGGTGAAGGCATC
This sequence comes from Caballeronia sp. 11_S32, assembly GCF_056930355.1. Lineage (NCBI taxonomy): Bacteria > Pseudomonadati > Pseudomonadota > Betaproteobacteria > Burkholderiales > Burkholderiaceae > Caballeronia > Caballeronia sp. 11_S32. The sequence goes on along the minus strand of NZ_JBXOWH010000003.1, from coordinate 2,521,115 downwards.
GGCGTACGCGGACGATTTCCGCAAGGCGTTCGGCCCCGATGTTTTCGACAGCGACGACAAGGCGTTCGCCTCGGTGCTGGCATCGCTCGAAGCCTTCGAGCAGACGCCCGCGAAGTTCTACCCGTACACGAGCAAGTTCGATGCGTTCCTCGCCGGCCGCGCGAAGCTCAACGACGCCGAGATGCACGGTCTGCGGCTCTTCAACGACGAGAACAAGGGCAACTGCGCGTCGTGTCATATCAGCCAGCGCGCGAAGGACGGCTCGCCGCCGCAGTTCAGCGACTTCGGCCTGATCGCGCTCGGCGTGCCGCGCAACCGCGCGCTGCCGATCAACAAGAACCCGCGCTTCCACGATCTGGGCGCGTGCGGTCCGGAGCGCACCGACCTGAAAGGTCAGGACGAGTATTGCGGCATTTTCCGCACGCCGTCGCTGCGCAATGTCGCGACGCGCAAGACCTTCTTCCACAACGGCATCTATCACAATCTGGAAGATGTGGTGCGCTTCTATGTCGAGCGTGATACGAACCCGGAGAAGTTCTATCCGGTGTCGAAGCACGGTGTCGTCGAGAAGTTCGACGATCTGCCGAAGCGCTACTGGTCGAACATCAATACGGAACCGCCGTTCGATCGAAAGAAGGGCGACAAGCCCGCGCTCGACGAGGCCGAGATCAAGGATGTCGTCGCGTTTCTGGGCACGCTCACGGACGGCTACGACCCGGCGAAGGACAAGGACGCGCAAAAGGGCACGGGCATCAACGATATGAAGTCCGCCGCAAACTGAGATGGCGCGGGCGGCGATGCCCGCGCAGCATGCTATTCTCGTTGCACCTGTAACGCCGGCGGGCGGCGCGCGCAAGCCGCGACGCCGCCGGATGCCGCAATAAACGCAACGAGGAGAATCTTCATGCCGATTCGAGATCGAGCGCTCGCTCACGCCTCTATCCGGACGATCGCGGCAGCCGCGCTCGTCACCATGAGCGTGGCCGCATCCGCCGCCAATCTCGGCTTTCTGAACGACACGCCGATCACCTACATGAAGCAGCGCGACCTGCAGGCGCTCAACGACGCCGCGCAAATAGCGCTCAATACGAAGCAGGACGGTGAATCGCTCGACTGGGACAACAAGGGCGCGGGCAACACGGTTCCGATCAACGGCACGGTGACGCCGGAGAGCAGCTTCGAAGAGAACGGTGTGAAGTGCCGCAAGATCACGCTCGTCGCGAATGCGAAAGGGCAGACGCAGACCTGGACGCCGGTCGCGTGCAAGGCGAGCGACGGCAAGTGGAAACTCAAGAAGCAGTGATGAACGGGGAACGCAGTCGATGACCGGCCGCACCGTATCGTGCGGCGTGGTCATCCTGAACGCGCGGGGCGACGTGCTGCTCTGCCACGCGACCGAAACCACGCACTGGGACGTGCCCAAGGGCGCTGCCGATCCCGGCGAGAGCCCGCGCGAGGCGGCGTTGCGCGAGCTCGTCGAGGAGACGGGCATCGTGTTGCCCGCTGCGCGACTAAAGGATCTCGGACGCTTCGTCTATCGCCGCGACAAGGATCTGCATCTCTTCGCGGTGCGCGTGAGCGAGGAGGAAGTGCAGCTCGAAAACTGTGTGTGCGAATCGTATTTCCCGCGCTACAGCGACGGCACGATGATCCCCGAAATGGATGCGTATCGCTGGGTCAGCCCGGCGGAAGTGGATCAGTTCGCGAGCCGCAGCCTCGCGCGGCTCTTTCAGACGACGCTCTCGCTCGCCGAACTGCACGATACGCTTTGATTACTCGGCCGTGCGGTCGTTGGGATTCGCGAAGAGCGCCTTCATTTCCGGCGACATCGGGAATTGCAGGTTGATGCCGTCCGGCGGAATGGGCCGCATGAACCAGGTCTCGTAGAGCTTCGTCGCTTCGCCCGAGCGCTGCATGTTCGCGATCACATCGTCGACGATGCGCTTGAACACGGGGTCGCCCTTTCTCATCATGCAGCCGTACGTCTCGTTCGCAAGCGATGCGCCCGTCACCATGTAGTCGTTGCGCGCGGCGCCTTCCTGCGCGATCTTGCCGTAGAGCAGCGGGTCGTCCATCACGAACGCCACCGCGCGATCCGACCTGAGCGCCGCAAACCCTTCCGCGTGATCGCGCGCGCTGATGATGCGCAGATTCAGTTTCCTGTCGATGCTCATCTGCCGCAGCATGCGCTCGTCCGACGTGCCCGCCGTGGTCGCGACGGTCTTGTTCGCGAGGTCGTCGTAATCGCGAATGCCCGACTTCTTTTTCACGGCCATGCGGATGCCGTACTGAAAGAAGCTGTTGGAAAACGCGACGAGCGGATCGCGATCGGCCACGTGCGCGGTCGAGCCGCATTCGAGATCGACCTGATTGTTCACGACATACGAGATGCGGTTCGCCGACGTGACCTGCACGTTTTTCACCGCGAGATTCGGCATCTTGAGGCGCTTCTTGATCTCCTCGACGACTTTCAGCGCAATGTCGTAGGAATAGCCGACCGGCTGCTGCTTCACCGTGTACGAGAACGGCACCGACGATTCGCGCGTGCCGAGCACGATCGCACCGTTCTCGGCGATCTTGCGCAGCGTCGCGGAGGGCGGCATCTGATCGACGGCGGCCTGCGCCGCGGCAATCTCGGAGGCGGTGGCGGCGTGCGCGCCGGCGGATGCGAATGCGAGCGCAAGCGTGAGCGAAGCGGCGAGGGCGGCATTTCGTTGCGCCCGTGAGCGGTGCGCGAAGGACTGCGGCAGCTTCATGATGTCCTCGTTAGAAGCGGCGTGCGACTTGATTCCGATGCAGCGAAAGCGCCGCGTGGCCGCGCGGCGCTCTTGTCGCGTTGCGATCAGGCGGGCTTGCCCCAGCTGTCGCGCAGGCTGACGATGCGGTTGAACACGGGCTTGCCCGGCTGCGAATCCACGCGGTCCGCGACGAAATAGCCGTGGCGCTCGAACTGGAAGCGGTCTTCGGCATTTGCCTCGCGCGCGCTCGGCTCGAGATAAGCGTTCACGACGCGCTTCGAATCCGGATTCAGCGCGTCCAGGAATTCCGCGCCGCCCGCGCCCGGTTGCGGCTCCTTGAAGAGGCGGTCGTAGATGCGCACTTCGGCTGCGTAGGCGGTCGCCGCGCTGACCCAGTGAATCGTGCCCTTCACCTTGTAATTGTTCGCGCCTTCCGTGCCCGACTTGCTGTCCGGGAAGTAGTTGCAGTGGACGGCGGTCACGTTGCCGTTCTCGTCCTTGTCCGCGCCCGTGCATTCCACGACGAAGCCGTACTTGAGACGCACCTTGTTGCCGGGGAAGAGCCGGAAATAGCCCTTCGGCGGTGTTTCCTGGAAGTCCTCGCGCTCGATCCACAACTCGCGCGAGAACGGGAACGTGCGCACGCCGCGATCCGCATGATGCGGATGCACCGGCGCGCTGCATTCCTCGCTCTGTCCTTCCGGATAGTTGTCGATGATGAGCTTCAGCGGGTCGAGCACGCAGATTGCGCGCGGCGCTTTCTCGTCGAGATCGTCGCGCAATGCGCCCTCGAGGATGCTCATGTCGATCCATGAATCGACCTTCGTTACGCCGACGCGCTCGACCATCAAACGAATGCTTTCCGGCGTGAAGCCGCGCCGGCGCACGCCGACGATGGTCGGCATGCGCGGATCGTCCCACCCCTCGACGTGCCCCTCCTGCACGAGCTGCAGAAGCTTGCGCTTGCTGGTGATCGCATACGTGAGATTAAGGCGCGAGAACTCGATTTGCTGCGGCAGCGGACGTTGAAACACGCCATCGTTCGCGAGCTGCGCGAGGAACCAGTCGTAGAGCGGCCGGTGATCCTCGAACTCCAGTGTGCAGAGCGAATGCGTGATGTTCTCGATCGCGTCCGACACGCAGTGCGCGTAGTCGTACATCGGGTAGATGCACCACGTGTCGCCGGTGCGGTAGTGATGCGCGAAGCGGATGCGGTAGATCACCGGATCGCGCATGTTGAAGTTCGGCGACGCCATGTCGATCTTCGCGCGCAGCACGTGCTCGCCTTCCTTGAACTCGCCCGCCTTCATGCGGCGGAAGAGGTCGAGGTTCTCTTCGGGCGAGCGGTCGCGATACGGCGAGTTGATGCCGGCTTCGATGGCCGAGCCACGCGTCGCGCGCATCTCTTCGGCCGTCTGGCTGTCGACATACGCCTGGCCCTTCTGGATGAGCATTTCGGCGAACTCGTACAGCTTGTCGTAGTAGTCGCTCGCGAAGTACTTGTGCTCGGCGCCGTCCTTGTTCCAGTCGAAGCCGAGCCATTTCACGGCGTCGATGATCGAATCGACGTACTCGACGCTTTCCTTCTCGGGATTCGTGTCGTCGAAGCGCAGATGGCACACGCCGCCGTAATCCGCGGCGAGGCCGAAGTTCACGCAGATGCTCTTCGCATGGCCGATGTGCAGATAGCCGTTCGGCTCGGGCGGGAAGCGCGTCTCGACCCGCTGCGACCATTTGCCGGAGCGGTTGTCGTCTTCGATGATGTTGCGAATGAAATTGGATGGCGCCGGAGCGTCGTTGCGATCGGTGTTCATGCGGAAAAGGTGCCAGCGGATGCGCTCGCGCGCGTGATCGGTTCGGAAAGCGTTCCTTGGGACAGGCAACGCGTACGAATGCCTCGAATATTGGGTCGATTCTACCTTACGCAACTGTCCGAAGCGGGCTGCGAGGGCTTTCGAAAGCGCCTGACGGCCGTTTCGTCGCGCGATGCACACAGGCGCGCGGTTTCGCGGGTTCCGTTACATGGTTTACGGGCGGCGATGCGCTTCGTAACCGCGGTAACGGGACGTAAATCGCGTTGAAAGGGCTGTGCGCGTGCTCTTAAGATCGGCTCGCATGCATCGATCGCGCCTGCATCGCGTCAATTTGCGTGGCGCAGATGCGCGAAAAGCACGACACATCACAACGAAAAAACAAGGAAGCCCATCATGAAGAAGATCGCCCTCACGACGCTCAAGTTCGCCGCCGCAGCCGCGCTTGTGTCCAGCCTCGCGGCCTGCGCGAACGTATCGCGCCAGCAGGCGCACGCCGGTGTCGGCGCGGCCGCGGGCGGCGCGCTCGGCTATCTGGTCACGGGCGGGCCGATCGGCACCGTCGCGGGCGCGGCGGCGGGCGGGCTGATCGGCGCGGGTGTCCGATAACGCTTCAGATCGCCTTCGATTCGCGCAGGCGCGCGATCTTCGCCTCGTCGTAGCCGAGCACGTCGGCGAGCACGCTCGACGTGTGCTCGCCCAAGAGCGGCGGATGCGTGCGCGCCTCGGGCGGCGTCGCGCTCATCTTGATCGGGCTCGCAACGAGCTTCACGCTGCCCGCGGTCGGATGCGGCAGTTCGATCTGCATCCTGCGCGCGAGCACCTGCGGGTCCTCGAACACTTCGCCGAGATCGTTGATCGGCCCGCACGGCACGCCCGCGGCTTCGAGCTCCGCGATCCACTCGTGCTTGCCCTTCAGACGCACCATGTCCGCGAGAATCGGCACGAGCACATCGCGATTGCGCACGCGCGACGGGTTCGCGGCAAAGCGCGCATCGTCCGCCAGTTCCGCCCGCCCGCCCGCTTCGACGAACTTGCGGAACTGCCCGTCGTTGCCCACCGCGACGATGATCCAGCCATCGCTCGTCTGGAAGGTCTGATACGGCACGATGTTCGCATGCGCATTGCCCCAGCGCACCGGCGGCTTGCCGCTCGCGAGGAAGTTCGTGTTCATGTTGGCGAGCATCGCGACCTGCACGTCGAGCAGCGCCATGTCGATGTACTGGCCTTCGCCCGTGCGGTCACGATGCGCGAGCGCGGTGAGCACGCCGATGGTCGCGTACATGCCGGTCATCAGGTCGGCGATCGCCACGCCCGCCTTTTGCGGACCGCCGCCCGGCTGGCCGTCGCGCTCGCCGGTGATGCTCATGAACCCGCCGATGCCCTGCACGATGAAGTCGTAGCCCGCGCGCGACGCATACGGCCCCGTCTGCCCGAATCCGGTGACCGAGCAATAGACGATGTCCGGCTTCACTTCCTTGAGCGAGTCGTAGTCGAGGCCGTACTTCTTCAGTTGTCCGGCCTTGTAATTCTCGAGGACGACATCGCTTTGCGCGGCCAACTCACGCACGATCTGCTGGCCTTCCGGCGTGGCGATATCCACCGTCACCGAACGTTTGTTGCGGTTCGCCGCGAGATAGTACGCGGCTTCGTGCGTGTCCTCGCCGGCGGGCGTTTTGAGGTAGGGCGGGCCCCAGTGGCGCGTGTCGTCGCCGGTTTCGGGCCGCTCGATCTTGATGACGTCCGCGCCGAAATCGGCGAGGGTCTGCGCGCACCACGGTCCCGCCAGCACGCGGGTCAGGTCCAGCACGCGGATATGGCTCAAGGCTCCCATTCGATCTGTCTCGCTCGTTGATGTCTCCCGAATGGCGACTGTCGCACAGAACCGCCGCGCGCGCGATAGCGGACGCCTCCCCGAGCGCGTCCGTCGGACGGCTGCGCGCGGCGAATCCCGTATAATCGACAATCACCCTTGTTCCGCCGGCACAGCGCTCGCCAGGAGCCGCCCGCGGGCATCTCAAAGAACCGAAGACACGCCCCGTACGCTATGAAAGCCGCCGAAATACGCGAGAAATTCCTGAAGTTTTTCGAATCGAAGGGCCACACGATCGTGCGTTCGTCGAGCCTCGTGCCCGGCAACGACCCGACGCTGCTCTTCACCAACTCGGGCATGGTCCAGTTCAAGGACGTGTTCCTGGGCAGCGAATCGCGTCCGTACTCGCGCGCGACCACCGCGCAGCGCAGCGTGCGCGCGGGCGGCAAGCACAACGACCTCGAGAACGTCGGCTACACGGCGCGGCATCACACGTTCTTCGAGATGCTCGGCAACTTCTCGTTCGGCGATTACTTCAAGCGCGACGCGATCCACTACTGCTGGGAACTGCTGACGAAGGTCTATAACCTGCCGGCAGACAAGCTCACGGTCACGGTCTACAAGGAAGACGACGAAGCCTTCGACATCTGGGCGAAGGAAATCGGCGTGCCGGTCGAGCGGATCATCCGCATCGGCGACAACAAGGGCGCGCGCTACGCATCGGACAACTTCTGGCAGATGGCCGACACCGGCCCGTGCGGCCCGTGCTCCGAAGTGTTCTACGACCACGGCCCGGAAATCTGGGGCGGCCCGCCGGGATCGCCCGAGGAAGACGGCGACCGCTTCATCGAGATCTGGAATCTCGTGTTCATGCAGTTCAACCGCGACGCGCAAGGCAACATGACGCCGCTGCCCAAGCAGTGCGTCGACACCGGCATGGGCCTCGAGCGTCTCGCCGCCGTGCTCCAGCACGTTCACAGCAACTACGAAATCGACCTGTTCCAGAACCTCATCAAGGCTGCGGCGCGTGAAACGAACACGCCGGATCTGGAAAACAACTCGCTGAAGGTCATCGCGGACCACATCCGCGCATGCTCGTTCCTGATCGTCGATGGCGTGATTCCCGGCAACGAGGGCCGCGGCTATGTGCTGCGCCGCATCGTGCGCCGCGCGATCCGTCACGGCTATAAGCTCGGCAAGAAGGGCGCGTTCTTCCACAAGCTGGTGGCGGATCTCGTCGCGGAAATGGGCGCGGCTTATCCGGAACTCGCGGATGCGCAACAGCGCGTCACCGATGTTCTCCGTCAGGAAGAAGAGCGCTTCTTCGAGACCATCGAGCACGGCATGTCCATTCTGGAAGGCGAGCTTGCCGATCTGGAAAAGAAGGGCGTAAAGCTTCTCGACGGCGAACTCGCGTTCAAGCTGCACGACACCTACGGCTTCCCGCTCGACCTCACGGCGGACGTGTGCCGCGAGCGCGGCGTGACCGTCGACGAACCCGCGTTCGACGACGCCATGGCGCGTCAGCGCGACCAGGCGCGCGCGGCGGGCAAGTTCAAGATCGCGGCGGGCCTCGAATACTCGGGCGCGAAGTCCACGTTCCACGGCTACGAGAAGGAAATCTTCGACGACGCGAAGATTCTCGCGCTGTATGTCGAAGGCGCATCGGTGAACGAAGCGAAGAGCGGCCAGCAGGCGGTCGTCGTGCTCGATCACACGCCGTTCTACGCGGAATCCGGCGGCCAGGTCGGCGATCAGGGCGTGCTCGCGAATGCGAACGTGCGCTTCGCGGTGGCGGACACGCTGAAGGTGCAGGCCGATGTCGTCGGTCATCACGGCACGGTCGAGCAGGGCACGCTCAAGGTCGGCGATGTCGTGAAGGCGGAAATCGACGGCGTGCGCCGCGGCCGCACCGCGCGCAATCACTCGGCCACGCACCTGATGCACAAGGCGCTGCGTGAAGTGCTCGGCGGCCACGTGCAGCAGAAGGGCTCGCTCGTCGATGCCGATAAAACCCGCTTCGACTTCGCGCACAACGCGCCGATGACGGACGACGAAATCCGCCGCGTCGAGCAGATCGTAAACAGCGAGATCATCGCGAACGCGCCGGGCGTCGTGCGCGTGATGCCTTACGACGAAGCCGTGAAGGGCGGCGCAATGGCGCTGTTCGGCGAAAAGTACGGCGACACGGTGCGCGTGCTCGATCTCGGCTTCTCGCGCGAACTCTGCGGCGGCACGCACGTTCACCGTACGGGCGACATCGGCTTCTTCAAGATCGTGATGGAAGGCGGCGTCGCGGCGGGCATTCGCCGCGTCGAGGCGATCACCGGCGACAACGCCGTGCGCTACGTGCAGGAGCTCGACCAGCGCATCAACGCGGCGGCGGGCGTGCTGAAGGCGCAGCCTGCCGAACTCACGCAGCGCATCGCGCAGGTTCAGGAGCACGTGAAAGCGCTGGAGAAGGAACTTGGCGCGCTGAAGTCGAAGCTCGCGGCAAGCCAGGGCGATGAACTCCTGTCGCAGGCCGTCGATGTGTCGGGCGTGCAGGTTCTCGCCGCGCAGCTCGAAGGCGCGGACGTGAAGACGCTGCGCGAAACCGTCGACAAGCTGAAGGACAAGCTGAAGAGCGCAGCCATCGTGCTTGCATCGGTCGATGGCGGCAAGGTCAGCCTGATCGCGGGCGTGACGCCGGATGCGTCGAAGAAGGTGAAGGCGGGCGAGCTTGTCAACTTCGTCGCGCAGCAGGTCGGCGGCAAGGGCGGCGGCCGTCCGGACATGGCGCAGGCGGGCGGCACGGAACCGGCGAATCTGCCGGCCGCGCTCGCGGGCGTCACGGACTGGGTGCAGCAGCAGCTTTAAGCGCTTCTCGCGCTCCGAAAGCAACGGCTCGATCTGACGAAGATCGGGCCGTTTTTCTTTACACGCTGTCAGGTATGGCACGTGCGTCTTCCCCGTGAGGTTCAATCGACACAAGGGAGACGACATATGAATCGCAAACTCGCATCGGTCATTCTGGCTTCGGCGATGCTCGCCGCAACGGGCGCAGCGCAGGCGGAGGGCTGTCTGAAGGGCGCGGCCGTGGGCGGCGTGGCGGGGCACGTCGCGGGCGGGCACGGCACGGCGGGCGCGGTCGGCGGATGCGCAATCGGGCATCACGAGGCGAACAAGAAAGAGAAGAAGGCGCAGGAGGCACAGCAGGCCAACGCCGCGAGCGCGCCGAACAACAAGTAGCGACTTGCGACGAAACGCTAAAATGGCCGGATTGGCGGCGCGCGCGTGCTATCCGCTCGCGCGCGCTGCGTTCCAACTGGCCATCACAGCGACCCCATGACAGCGCCCACGGACCCGACCCAGCATTTCGCCTCCGACAACTACGCGGGCATCTGCCCCGAAGCGCTGCAAGCGCTGATTCAAGCCAACACGAGCGGCCACGAGCCCGCCTATGGCGACGATTCGTGGACCGCCCAGGTCTGCGACCGCATCCGCGATCTCTTCCAGACCGATTGCGAAGTCTTCTTCGTGTTCAACGGCACGGCGGCGAATTCGCTCGCGCTCGCGTCGCTGTGTCAGTCGTATCACTCGGTGATCTGCCACGAGCTCGCGCATATCGAAACCGACGAATGCGGCGGACCCGAGTTCTTTTCCGGCGGCTCGAAGCTCCTCACCGCGAAGGGCGAAAACGGCAAGCTCACGCCCGATGCCATCGAGGAGCTCGTCACGAAGCGCGCGGACATCCACTATCCGAAGCCGAAGGTCGTCGCGCTCACGCAGGCAACGGAAGTCGGCACCGTGTACACCGTCGAGGAGATCCGCGCGATCGCGGCCATCGCCAAGCGCCGGCATCTGAAAGTGCATATGGATGGCGCGCGTTTCGCGAACGCGGTCGCGACGCTGAACGTGCATCCGTCGGAGATCACGTGGCGCGCGGGCGTCGACGTGCTGTGCTTCGGCGGCACGAAAAACGGCTTGCCGGTGGGCGAGGCGGTGGTGTTCTTCGACAAGGCGCTCGCCGCCGATTTCGCGTATCGCCTGAAGCAGGCGGGACAGCTCGCGTCGAAGATGCGCTTCATCTCTGCGCCGTGGCTCGGCCTGCTCGATGATGATGTCTGGCTGCGCAATGCGCGCCACGCCAACGCAATGGCCCAGTTGATGGTCAATGGCCTCGTCGATATCCCCGGCGTGAGCCTGCTTTTCAAGCCCGAGTCGAACGCGGTGTTCGCCGAGCTGCCGGCGCAGGTCGCCTCGGCGCTGCGCGCGAAGGGCTGGCGCTTCTATCAGTTCATCGGTTCGGGCGGCTGCCGTCTGATGTGCGCGTGGGACACAGAGCGGGAGACCGTCGAGCGCTTCGTCGATGACGTGCGCGCGCTGGCCGCGTCGCGCTGAGTCGATCCAAGCCCCGATTGACACGCGCGTCACAGCGCTCCAACATGCCCGCACATCCTCCACCGGTTCCCGCGCCATGGCCTTCATCTTCTATCTGACCCACATCCATCTCGGCTACGACGCGCTCGCGATGCTGCAAGGCGAATGCGCGCGCATCGGGATGAAGCGTCCGCTCGTCATTACCGATAAAGGCGTCGCGGCGGCGGGCCTCGCCAATCGCGTGATCGAAAGCGCGAAGCTCGGCGCGCTGCCGGTGTTCGACGACACGCCGTCCAATCCGACCGAAGCGATGGTCCTGCAAGCCGCCGAGCAATACAAGCGCGAAGGCTGCGACGGTTTGATCGCGGTGGGCGGCGGCTCGTCGATCGATCTGGCGAAGGGCGTGGCGATCGCCGCGACGCACGATGAACCCCTGACGACTTTCGCCACGATCGAAGGCGGCAGCAACAGAATCACGGATCGTTCAGCGCCGCTGATTGCCGTGCCGACGACATCCGGCACGGGCAGCGAGGTGGCGCGCGGCGCGATCATCATCCTGAACGACGGGCGCAAGCTCGGCTTTCATTCGTGGCATTTGCTGCCGAAATCGGCGATCTGCGATCCTTCGCTGACGCTCGGCCTGCCGCCGGTGCTCACCGCCGCGACCGGCATGGACGCGATCGCGCATTGCATCGAAACGTTTCTCGCGCCCGCGTTCAACCCGCCCGCCGACGGCATCGCGCTCGACGGACTCGAACGCGCGTGGGCCAATATCGAGCCCGCGACGCACGACGGCCAGGACCGCGACGCGCGCCTCAACATGATGTCCGCGTCGATGCAGGGCGCGATGGCATTCCAGAAAGGGCTCGGCTGCGTGCATTCGCTGTCGCATCCGCTGGGCGGACTCGCGGTGAACGGGCGCACGTCGCTGCATCACGGCACGCTGAACGCCGTCGTGCTGCCTGCCGTGCTGCGCTTCAACGAAAGCGCGCCGACGGTCGTCGCGGAACGCCGCTTCGCGCGCATGCGCCGCGTGATGAACCTCGCGGAGAATGCCGACGTCGCGCAGGCCGTGCATGACATGACCGCGCGCCTCGGCCTGCCGACACGTCTGTCGCAGATGGGCGTCGACGAAAGCATGTTCGACAAGGTCGTTGCGGGCGCGCTCGCGGATCACTGCCACAAGACGAATCCGCGCGAGGCGAGCGCGGCCGATTATCGACGCATGCTGACGGAGTCTCTTTAAGCGATGAGCAAGCCGGTTCCGACCACGCGCGCGGACTACCCGCACTTTCTCGCGATCAGCACGCGCTGGTCCGATAACGACGTCTACGGGCATATCAACAACGTCGTCTATTACAGCTACTTCGACACCGTCGTGAACGAGTACCTGCTGCGCGCGGGCGTGCTCGATTTCAGCGAGGGCGAGACCATCGGACTCGTCGTCGAGACGCACTGCAATTTCTTCTCGTCTGTCGTGTTTCCCGAGCCTATCGAAGCGGGCTTGCGCGTCGAGAAGCTCGGCAACACGAGCGTGCGTTATGAAGTGGCGATCTTCACGCAAGGCGCCGATGTCGCCGCCGCGCAAGGCCATTTCGTGCATGTGTACGTGGATCGCGTGACGCGCAGGCCGGTGCCGCTGCCCGCGCCGCTCGTCGATGCGCTGAAGCCGCTCATCACCGGCTGAGGGCGGCGTCTTGCTTCAGTGGTTCAGCGTGAGTCTGCTCAACGGCGTGAGCGTGGGACTGCTGCTCTTCATGCTGTCGGCGGGACTGACGCTGATTTTCTCGATGCTCGGCGTGCTCAACTTCGCACACGCGAGCTTCTATATGCTCGGCGCGTATGTCGGGAACGCGCTCGCCACGTACGGCGGATTCTGGTTCGCGTTGATCGTCGCGCCGGTGGTCGTCGGCGTGGCGGGCGCGTTGTTCGAACGATACCTCTTGAGACGCGTGCATGCGCAGGGCGCGCTCGCGGAAATGCTGCTTACCTTCGGCGCGGCCATTCTCATAGGCGAGGGCGTGAAGCTCGTATGGGGCCTGGGGCCGTTGCCCGCCGCGATTCCCGCCGTGCTCGACGGGCCGCTCTTCACACTGTACGGCGCCGCGTTCGCGCGCTATCGCGTGTTCATGATGGCCATTGCCGTCGTCATGCTCGGCGTGCTCTGGCTCGTCCTGCGCACATCGAAGACAGGCCTCGTCGTGCGCGCGGCGCTCACGCATCCCGATACCGTGGAAACGCTCGGCCATGACGTGCCGCGCGTGTTCACGATGGTCTTCGCCGTGGGCACCGCGCTCGCCGCGCTCGGCGGCGTGATCGGCGCGCCGCTCGCCGTCATCGAACCCGCGATGGCCGATGCGATGGGGCCAATCGTGTTCGTCGTCGTCGTGATCGGCGGGCTCGGGTCGCTATCCGGCGCGCTCGTCGCGTCGCTTCTGATCGGCTGCGCGCAGACCTTCGCGGTGGGTGCGAGCGCATCGGCGGGGAGCATCGCGGCGTGGCTCGGCGTGACGCTGCCGCCCGCGTGGAGCGCGCTCACCGTCGCGCAGCTCGCGCCCGTGCTGCCGTATCTGCTGCTCGTCGCGATGCTGGCCGCGCGCCCGCGCGGACTCTTCGGCGAGCGCACGCGCGATGCCTAGATTCGCCGCGCACATTGTTGCGCTTATCGCTGCGCTGGCTTTGCCGCCGCTCGTCTTCGATCAATCCTGGCTGCTCGCCTATCTCGCGCAGACCGCGACGCTCATCGTCTTCGCGCTCTCGTATAACCTGCTGCTCGGCGAGACGGGCCTGCTTTCGTTCGGGCATGCCGTGTACTCGGGGCTCGGCGCGTTCGCCGCCGCGCACGTGTTCAATCGCTTCGGCGTGGCCTTGCCGCTTTTGCCGCTGGTCGGCGGATTCGCGGCGATGATCGTCGCCGTCGTCTTCGGCGCGATATCGACGCAGCGCGCGAGCACACCGTTCGCGATGATCACGCTCGGCATCGGCGAGCTCGTCGCCGCGTGCGTGTGGCTCGTGCCGGGCTGGTTCGGCGGCGAGGGCGGCGTGACGATCGATCGCGCGGGCGGACCATCGCTCTTCGGGTGGAGCTTCGGCCCGCTGCGCGAGGCGTATGCGTTGATCGCGTGCTGGTGCGTGGTATCGGCTGCTTCGATGTTCGCGTTCTCGCGCACGCCGATGTGCCGCCTCGCCAACGCCGTGCGCGACAACCCCGCGCGCGCGGCCGCCATCGGCTTCGCGCCCGCGCGCGTGCGCTTCACGATGCTCGTCGTGTCGGCGTTCTTCGCGGGCATCGCGGGCGTGCTGGCCTTGCTCAACGTCGAGCTGGTGTCGGCGGAAAGCGTCGGCCTCGCGCGCTCGACCAGCGTGCTCGTCGCGACGGTCATCGGCGGCGCGGGCACGTTCTTCGGGCCGGTCATCGGCGCGGTGCTGCTCACGTTTTTCAGCGTCGCGGTGGCGAGCGTGAGCGCCGCATGGCCGATGTATCTCGGGCTCTTCTTCGTATGGGTCGTGGTCGCCGCGCCTCTGGGCATCGCTGGCCTGTTCAGGCGCGACTTGCGGTTCCTGTGTCTCGGCATGCTGAGCGCGATCGCATGGGGCATTGCGGTGGTCCTGATCGTGGAGACGCTTTACGCGCGCACGATGCACGGCGGCGCGTGGCTTGCCGCATTGCCGTGCGCGGTGCTCGGTCTGTGGCTCGCACGCCGCACGAGGTCCGCGCGATGAACGCGGCGCTCGAACTGCGCGGCATCGCCAAAGGCTTCGGCGCGACGCGCGTGTTGCGCGGCGTCGATCTGCATGTCGCAAAGGGCGAACGGCACGCGCTCATCGGCCCCAACGGCGCGGGCAAGTCCACGCTCTTCGATCTGATCTCGGGACGCGCGCGGCCAGATGCGGGGCGTATCGTCGCGAATGGAACCGACATCACGGGCAAGCCGCCGCCGCGCGTTGCCCGGACGCTTGCGCGCAGCTTCCAGACGACGAGCGTGTTCGGCGGGTTGTCCGTGCTCGACAACATGCGTTGCGCGGCGCTCGCGGCGGCATCGTCGCGATTTATCGACCGATGGCTGCCTTCGCGAAGCGTCGATGCCCGCGCCCGCGCGATGCTCGATGCAATCGGCCTTGCCGCACGCGCCGACGAGTTCGCCGCGCGGCTCACGTACGCGGAGCAGCGTGCGCTCGATCTCGGCATCGCGCTCGCCACCGATGCGCCGCTCATCCTGCTCGACGAACCGACCGCCGGCATGAATCGCGCGGAGGCGACGCGCGCGCTCGACCTGATTCGCGCGACGACAGAAGGGCGCACGCTGCTCGTGATCGAGCACGACATGGATGCGGTGTTCGGTCTCGCGGATCGTATTTCGGTGCTCGTGCAGGGGCGCGTGATCGCCACCGGCACGCCGGACGAGATACGCGCGAATCGCGACGTGCGGGAAGCTTATCTTGGCGGAGTCGCGTGATGAGCGCGCAATTGCGTATCGCGGATTTGCGCGCGTGGTACGGCGCGGCGCAAGTGCTGCACGGCGTGAACCTGTGCATCGACGAAGGCGAAGCGGTGGCGCTCGTCGGCCGCAACGGCTCGGGGCGCTCGACGCTCGCGAAGGCCATCATGGGACTCGTGCGATGCGCGGGCGACATGCGCTATCGCGATGTTCAGATGGTCGGCTTGCGGCCGCATCGCATCGCGCGGCTCGGCATCGGCTATGTGCCCGAAACGCGCGACGTGTTCCCCGCGCTGACCGTGCAGGAAAATCTCGTGCTCGGCGAAAGGAAGGGCACGCGCTTCACGCGCAACGACGCGTACCGATTGTTTCCCGTGCTCGAAGAACGCGCGTCGGTGAAAGCGGGGGCGCTGTCGGGCGGCGAACAGCAGATGCTCGCGCTCGCGCGCACGCTGGCGGGTGATCCGTCGCTCGTCGTCATCGACGAACCCGGCGAAGGGCTCGCGCCGCAAGTGCTCGCGCAGGTGGCCGCGTGTCTCGCGGCGCTGCGCGAACGCGGCGTCGCGATGCTGCTGATCGAAGAGCGCCTGACGATCGCGCGCATGCTCGATGCGCGCGTCGCGGTGATGGGGCATGGCGCGGTGCAGTTCGATGGGCCAATCGCGTCGCTTGCCGAGCAAGGGCACGTCATGCGGGAATGGCTTTCCGTGGGCTAGCTCGAAGCCTTGCTGTCCCGCTCCACGATCCACTCATGCTTCGGGTCGTTCTTGAAGTGCCACGTGCGCTTGTCGCCCGCCATCACGTTCAGATAGTAATTGTCGTAGCCATAAGGCACGACGACCGGATGATATCCACGCGGCACCATGACGACATCGTGATCTTCGACGGCCATGGTCTCGTCGAGATCGCGCTCATCGGTATAGACGCGCTGGAACGCAAAGCCTTGCGGCGGATTCAGCCGATGGTAGTACGTCTCTTCGAGCGAACTCTCAATAGGCACGTTGTCCTGATCGTGCTTGTGCGGTGGATAGCTCGACGCATGCCCGCCCGGCGTGCGCACTTCGACCACGAGCAAGGACTCCGCCGCTTCCGTCTGCGGAAGAATATCGCATACGTAGCGCGTATTCGCGTTCTTGCCGCGTGTCGAGCGCTTCATCTGCGAAGGTTCGATGAGACGCGGCGGGAGCTCGCCTTTCGCGGGCGCGCTCGCGACGCCGATTTCCGCATCGCGTTCCGCACGCACGATCGCGGCGAGCTTCGGCGGCACATAGACCGCGTACGGCGCGGCATCCTCGAAGACGCTGTCGCGCGTGCCGATCGATTGCCAGTGCTCGTCGCCCGCTTCGATGCTGACCGTGCCCGTCAGCACGACGATGCAGCTTTCGCGATCGGCGTCGTACACATGCACGACATCGCCCGCATCCAGGCGATACGCCGCGAAGCCCACATGCTTCCAGCCCGCGGAATCCGGTGTTACGCGCGCGATGGTTTGTCCCTCGCGCGATGCTTTCACTAGCAGGCTCATGCCGCCTCCCTGAATGTTGCGTCGACGAGCGCGCGCAGCGTGCGATAGCCCTTGTCGGCATAGGCGTAGCTCGGCGCGATCACGGGATCCTGTTCCGCTTCCACGACGAGCCAGCCATCGTAATCATGCTTCGCCAGGCACGCGATGATGCCCGGATAATCGACGGCGCCATCGCCTGGCACAGTGAACGCGCCGTTGATGACCGCGTCGAGAAAGCTCCAGTTGCGATTGCGCGCGAGCTTCACGATCTCCGGACGCACGTCCTTGCAATGCACGTGGCAGACGCGCGCGATGTGCTTTTGCAGCACGGTCAATGCATCGCCGCCCGCGAACGTGATGTGGCCCGCATCGAAGAGCAGACCGACTGCATCGTTGGTGAGCGCCATCAGCCGATCGACATCGGCGGGCGTTTCGACATACGCGCCCATGTGATGATGATAGGCCACGCGCACGCCGCGTGAGAGTGTGAATTCCGCGAAGCGGTTCAGGCGTTCGGCGTATTCGTTCCACTGGGCATCGGAGAAGAAGCGCGGACGTTGGTAGAGCGGGCGCGGCGCGCCCTGGATCGAGTTGGCCACTTCGCCGTAGACCATTACGGTTGCGTCGTTCTTTGCGAGCAGGTCGAGGTGCGGGGCGACAGCCTCGATTTCCTCTTGTGCGCTGCGCTCTGCGAGGCGGCCTGAGTACCAGCCGGAAACTAGCGCGAGATCGTATTGGGCGAGGAGGGCCTTTAGCGCCTGTGGTTCGCGCGGGAACTTGTTGCCGAGTTCGAAGCCTTCATAGCCGATTTGTTTGCCTTCGGTTAGCGCGGTGGATAGGGGCGTTTCCCCGCCGAGGGAGGGGAGATCATCGTTCATCCACGATAATGGGTTGATTCCTATGCGGACGTTTTGATGCATGACGTGGTCCTTTTCGATGGTTTTTCGGTCGTTCTCGTTCTCGTTTTTGTTTTCGTGAAATCCTGAATTCGTGTCGGTCTATTTGCTCTGCCCCTATGCGGGGCGGCAGTCACTTTCTTTGCTGCTGCAAAGAAAGTAACCAAAGAAACAGCTTGTCCCATCCAAAGTGCTTCAAGCCGGCCCCGGCACAGAAGATGGCACGTGGTCCGGCAGTAGCGAGTGCCCTCGTAGGCCTAACCGGGCTTGGATCGCGCACGGTCTGTCACATCGCACCACTCAACTGACTGGTAAGGCGCGAGATAGCTCCAGCCCGCTTCGCGGCCGACCGGTCAATCGGGTCTGCGCGCACTTTCTTGCTAACGCTTCTATCTCTCCGCATTCGCCGCAGGCTGGTTTCCCTTGCAAACCCAGCGGCAGCGCGTAGCGCTGTGCCGGAGCTATTTGGTGCTGAACCAGCGCTCTCAATGTTCTAGCTTGTCAGACCGTGCGCGGTCCACGCCCGGTTAGGCCTTTGAGGACACTCGCTACTGTCGGACCACTTGCAATCTTCTGTGCCGCGGCCGGCGTGAAGCGCTTAGGATGGGGATAGCTGTTTCTTTGGTTACTTTCTTTGCAGCAGCAAAGAAAGTGACTGCCGCCCCGCATAGGGGCAACGCTAATAGACCGATACGAAAGCAGGATTCCATAGCAGCCTCATCAAAACCCCCGCGCCCCAACAGCCTTCTCATAAGCCTCACGAGCCACAACAACCGCCGCGCGGTCCGAAACCTCCGGCACGGCGACTTCCCACCACCATCCACCTTCCTCGGTAGGCCGAGCGGAATCGGTATCGATAGAGATCAAGTAGCTCCTATCAGCAGCCCGCGCGCGCTTCATCGCGGCCTGAAGCTCATCGATGCTCGATACATGCTCCGCCAACGCGCCGAGCGACCGCGCATGCATCGCGAAATCGATCTCGGGCGCACCCATCGCGCCTTGCCTGCAATCATCGATGAGATTGTTGAACGGCGCCCCCCCACAAGCCTGCTGCAAGCGATTGATGCAGCCGAACCCGCGATTGTCGAGCAACACGACGATGACCTTCGCGCCCAGCATCACCGACGTCGCGAGTTCGCTGTTCATCATCAGATAGCTGCCGTCCCCGACGATCACGATCACCTCGCGCTCGGGCCGCGCGAGCTTCACGCCGAGGCCGCCCGCGACTTCATAGCCCATGCACGAATAGCCATACTCGACGTGATACCCGCCGGGTTTTCCCGTGCGCCACAGCTTCTGCAAGTCGGCAGGCAGCGTCCCGGCCGCGCACACGACGATATCGTTCTCAGCCGAGTGAGCATCCGAACGCTGCACCGCGCCGATCACATCGGCTTCGCGCGGCAAGAGGCCATCGCCGACAGGCGTATTCGTCACGTGCGCAACAGTCTCGCGCCAATCGTTCGCGAGCCGATGCGCGCGCGTCGTCCATTGCGGCGAGGCATGCCAGTCGCCGAGCGCATCGGAGAGCGCCTCGAGCGCGAGACCCGCATCCGCTTGCACGGCGACGGCGTTGCGCTTCAACGCATCGAACGGATTGGCATTGATGGCGACGAGCCGCGCCTGCGCGAAGAGCGTGTTGGAGCCGGTTGTAAAGTCCTGAAGACGCGTGCCGACAGCAAGCACGCAATCGCTCGCATGCGCGAGTTCGTTCGCGGCCGATCCGCCCGTCACGCCGATGCCGCCGACGTTCAACGCATCGTCCCACACGAGCGCGCCTTTGCCCGCCTGCGTTTCGGCGACAGGAATGCCGTGCTTGTGCGCGAACTTGCGCAAGGCATCGGTCGCGAGCCCATACAGCACGCCGCCGCCCGACACGATGAGCGGCTCGCGCGCTTCACGCAGCATCGCGGCGGCGCGCTCGATCTCACGCGGCACGGGCGCGGGCGCATGAAACTCCACGACGCGCGGCTCGAAAAATGAAGCAGGGTAGTCGAAGGCCATCGCCTGCACGTCCTGCGGCAAGGCGAGCGTCACGGGCCCGCAGGCCGCCGCGTCGGTCAGCACGCGAATCGCACGCGGCAATGCACTCAGTAATTGCGCCGGATGCACGATGCGATCGAAGTAACGCGACACGGCCTTCAACGCATCGTTCGCGGAGACGCCGCCATCGTGGCCATCCTCGACTTGCTGCAGCACCGGGTCCGGCGCGCGCGACACGAAGATATCGCCCGGCAGCAACAACACCGGCAAGCGGTTCACATGCGCGAGCGCGGCGGCCGTGACGAGATTCGTCGCGCCCGGGCCAATGGACGTCGTCACCGCCATCATGCGGCGGCGCATGTGCGCCTTGGCATAGGCGATCGCGCTATGCGCCATTGCCTGCTCGTTGTGCGCGCGATACGTCGGCAGATCATCGCGATATCGGTACAACGCCTCGCCAATGCCCGCGACATTGCCATGACCGAAGATCGCGAACACGCCGCCGAACAGCGGCTCGCCATGCTCGGTGCGAAGTGCCGCGAGATAGCGCACGACAGCCTGCGCGGCGGTCAGGCGAACCGTGGAGCCAAGTGCCGTTTCGGATTGAGTTGCACGCTGGTTCATGCGGCCTGCTCCTGTCTCGCGTGAATGGAATCGGCGGATGTGTCGCGCGATGCGCGCGCATCGCGCCACGCACCGATCAGCGCCTCGAACGTGCGGCGCACGCGCGCGATCAGCTCGCGGTCGTCGATCTCATTGGCGAGCCACGCATGGCTCGGCTCATGAAAGATGGTGCGCCCGACCGTGAAGCCCCTGCATGTCTTCGATGATGCCGCAGCCCTGAAGCCATCGCTCAGTTGTTCCACAGCCGCCGACAAGCCGAGCAGCACGACGCCGCGGCAATACGGATCGCGCTCGGCGATCAGCGCGTCGACGGCTTGCCATTGCGTTGCGCTCATCGGTTCGAGCTTCCACCATTCGGGGTAGATGCCGAGGTTGTACAGACGCTTCAACGCGCGATACACCGTGTCTTCTTCGACGGCCGGACCGTTCTTCGGCACGATCACTTCGAGCAGCAGTTCGTTGCCGCTTTCCTGCACGGCATCGTAGAGCGCACGCAATTGCGCTTCTTGCTCGAGACGCACGTCATGCGGATGATCGGGGTGATACTGCACGAGGCACTTCGCGACCTGTTCGCGCGGCCATTGAACGAGCGTCGTGCCGATCGAGCGGCCATGATCGAAAACGAGCGGCATCGAGCCCGGCAATTCCACCGGACGTCCGACCCACCAGCCGCGCCCCGTTGCCGCGTTCAACGCATCCTGACCGTACCTATCGTCGATCAACACGCCGATGCGTCCTGCGAGGCCGAGCTCCTTCTCCGTCTGCGCGACCGCTTCGACGAACAGGTTCTTCAGCGTGGATATGCGTGCCTCGCTCGCGCCGGTCTGCTGCGCGAGATCGAAGAACTGGTTGCGATGGTCGAACGCGAAGCCGAGCACTTCGTCCCATTGCCTGCGGCTCGGGCTCACGCGATGCAGCCGCGCGAGCGTCGCATCGCGATCGGGGCGGCGCATGCGCACGGGATCTTCCTTGGCCGCGGCGAGGAAGTAATCGAGCTCGGCAGGCGTGGGCATCGCGGGCGCGCAGCCGTGCCGCGACACGACGAGCGCGCCGCATGCATTCGCCGAGCGCGCGCACGCTTCGAGCGGCTCGTCGCGCAGCCATCCGGAGAGAAAGCCCGACGCGAACGCATCGCCCGCGCCGAGCACGTTGAGCACGTCCACTTCAACGCCGCCATGTATCGGCGCATCGTCGATGGAAGCGGGCACCGCGCCTTCGATGATCGAGCAGCCGAGCGGCCCGCGCTTCACGACGAACGTCGCGCTCGTCACCTTGCGGACCATCGCGAGCGCATCGATCAGACGGTCCTTGCCGCCCGCGATGCGAAACTCTTCTTCCGTGCCGATCACGAGATCCATCAACGGCAGAATGCGCTGCAAGTGCGCGGTCACGCCTTCATTCGCGATGAAGCGCGTCTCGCCATCGGCCTTGCCGGTCAAACCCCACAGCACGGGCCGATAGTCGATGTCGAGAATCGTGCGCACGTTGTTGCGCCGCGCGTATTCCAGCGCGCGCCGGCTCGTGCGGTTCACCTGTTCCGTCGAGAAGTGCGTGCCGGTAATGAGCAGCGCCTTCGACGACGCGATATACGCTTCGTCGAAATCGCTTTCATCGACGGCCATGTCCGCGCAGTTCTCGCGATAGAACACGAGCGGGAACGTATCGCGGTCTTCGAGCCCGAGCAGCACGAGCGCGGTCAGCCGCTCGCGGTCGATGCGCACGTGGCTCACGTCGCAGCCTTCGCGCTCGAGCGTCTCCGTGAGAAAGCGCCCCATGTGATCGTTGCCGACGCGCGCGAGCATGGACGACCGGAGCCCGAGCCGCGCGCAGCCGAACGCGATGTTTGCCGACGAGCCGCCGAGATATTTCGCGAACGTCGATACGTCTTCGAGACGCGCGCCGACCTGCTGCGCATACAGATCGACGGCGAGGCGCCCGAGACACACGATATCGCGCGTGCGGTCCGATGCAAAACGAGAGGTGGTGGGTGTTGGCATGGCTAGTAGGTCCTCAGATCGTCGCGCCTTCGAGTTCGCTCATCATCTGCTGCATTTCGGCGCCGCCCGCCATCATGTCGAGCACTTCGTTCTTGCTGATGGTGTCCTTCGTGTACGTGCCCATCGAGCGGCCGCGATTGAGCAGCGTGAAGGAATCGCCTATCGGATACGCGTGATGCACGTTGTGCGTGATGAAGATCACCGAAATGCCTTTCTCGCGCGCCTTGTGAATCAGCTTCAGCACGTTGAAGCTCTGCTTCACGCCGAGCGCGGCGGTCGGTTCGTCGAGGATCAGCACGCGCGCGCCGAAGTGAATCGCGCGGGCGATCGCGAGACACTGCTTCTCGCCGCCGGACATCGTGCCGATCGGCTGGTGCGGATCGCGCACGTTGATGCCCATTTCCGCGAGCTTGGCGCGCGAGGTAACGGCGGCCAGATCGAGATCCATCACGTTGATGCCGAAGCGCTTTTTCTGCGGTTCGCGGCCCATGAAGAAATTGCGCGCGACGGAAAGCAAAGGCACGAGCGCGAGATCCTGATACACGGTCGCGATGCCGAGATCGAGCGCTTCTTTCGGCGATTCGAAATGAACCGGCTTGCCATCGACGAGATAGTCGCCGGAAGAGGGCTGATGCACGCCCGCGAGCGTCTTGATGAGTGTGGACTTGCCCGCGCCGTTATCGCCGAGCAGGCAATGCACTTCGCCGCGCTTGAGGCGCAAGGTGACGCCGTTGAGCGCGATCACCTTGCCGAAAAACTTGCTGACGTTTTCGAGTGCGAGGATGTTGTCGTCTTGCATGATCGTTTCTCCTCTCATTGAGCCTGGGATACGCGGCGGCGCACGTAATGATTGAAGAGCACGGCGATCAGGAGCATGACGCCGAGGAACACGCGGAACCAGTCCGAGCTGACGTTCGTATAAGTGATGCCGATCTGCACGACACCGAAGATCAACGCACCGAAACACGCGCCGACCACCGAGCCATAACCGCCCGTCAGCAAGGTGCCGCCGATGACCGCCGCGATGATCGCCTCGAATTCCTTCTGCAGGCCACGGTCGGCCGCCGCCGAGCCGATATCGCACACTTGCAGCACCGCGAAGAGGCATGAGCAGAACGCGGTCAGCACGAACAGCGAGATCTTCACGCGCTTCACCGGCACGCCGACGTTCTTCGCGGCGGTCGCATCGCCGCCGACCGCGAGAATCCAGTTGCCGTAGCGCGTCTTGGCGAGCACGAACGCGCCGACCGCCGCGAGCGCGAACCACCAGATGATGACCTTCGGAATGCCCGGCACGAGCGGCTCGCCGCTGTCGAGCAGCTTGCCGATGCCCATGTGCGCGAGCCACGTGAACACGCCATGGAACGCGACGCCATGAAAGAGCGTGTTGGCGATCGGATCGTTCTGCGCGAGATCGCCGACGCCGGAGATGATCGTGCGATCCGCGAACATGATCGACAGCGCGAGCGTGAGACCGCGCAGGATGAACAGGAACGCGAGCGTGACGATGAATGAAGGCAGGCGCGTTTTCATCACGAGATAGCCGTTCAGTGCGCCGAGCAGCATCGACATCACGAACGCGAAGAGAATCGAGAGCGAGATCGGCCAGTGAAAATAGACCGAGGGCAGCGCGACCATCATGCCCGCGAAGCCGATCATCGAGCCGATGGACAAGTCGAACTCGCCCGCGATCATCAACAGGCACGCACCGACGGCGAGCAGGCCGAGATAGGCGGCCACCTGCGACCAGTTCATCACGCCGTCGAGATTGAACATGCCCGACGAACCGGCGCCGAAACCGAACACGAGAAACACGAGCACCGTGCCGGAAATCGCCGCGAATTCCGGGCGATTCAGCAAATGGCCGAACCACGATTGCTGGCGTACGCGCTCATCCGAGGGCTTTGCCTTGTCAGGTGCGTCAGCGTTGTCCTGCTGGGGGTTCACGTGAGGAGGGTAATGCTTGCCGGCTACGCCCATGATGGCTCCTTGAGACTTGAAACGAACTAAAGGTCGATGCAGTAGCGATGCGCGCGTCCCTACCGCGTCCGCGAACGGACGCAGTAAAGACACAAGTGATTTGAGAAAAGCGGGCGGTTTATCGAGAGCTTGCAAGCCGCCCGAAGAAGGTCATGCCGCGATCAACGATATTGACCCGCGTACTTCACGACCTTGTCGAGATTCTCTTTGGTGATGAAACCCGGACCGGAACGAATGTTCTTGGGCCCATACGACGGCTGCAATCCGTAGGTTTCGAGGCGCGCCTTGAACTTCGGATTCGCTTCGAGAATCTGGCGGATCTTCGCGGGATCGGTCGTATGTTCCTTCTTCACGATCGCGAGCACGGCCACCGGGATATAGCCTTGCAGATACGGCTGCTGATCGATCGCGAACTTGATCGTGCCGTCCTTGATCGCCTTCGCGATGTCGTCGGAGAAGTCGAAGGTCACGAAATAGACCTTGTTTTGCAGGCCCATTTGCGCAACGGCCTTGAGCGTCGCGGAAGCGGGCGTCGGCCCGAGCGTGAGGATCGCCTGCGTGTCCGGATGATTGCGCAGGAACGCGGAAACCTTCGATTGAATCTCCGTCGGGTCCTGGCCCGAATCCAGCGTCGCGGCCTTGTAATCGACGCCGAGCGCATCGGCGAAACCGCGGCAGCGATCGAAGGAAACCGTATTCGTCGCGATATGGTTCACGCACAGGAACGACTTGATGCCCGCGGCCTTCGCCTTTTCTCCGGCCGCCTTGCCCGCGACGTATTCCGGCTGCCCGACGTGCATGATCGCGCCCAGTTGCGCGCTTTGCTCTTCAGTGCCGGAGTTGATCGTGACGAGCGGGATCTTCTTCGCGGTGACCTTGTTGATCGAGCTCTTCAATACGTCGAAGTCCGCGATGGTGGTGATGACGCCGTCGTAGTTGCGCGCGGCGGCCTGCTCGATCAGGCGCGACATGTCCGCGATATCGCCGTTCGGCGGATTGCGGTAGTCGGTCTGCACGTTGAAGTCTTCATCCGCCTGCTTGATCGCATTCTTGATGGTGTTCCACCACGAGTCCGAATCCGGCGCATGGCTGATCAGCACGAACTTCGCGTCGGGCGCCGCGTGCGCGGGGCTCGCCGCCATCATCGCCGCGCTGCACAACGCAGCAGCAGCCACCAGCGCGCGCAGCGCCGCCCGACCGTTGCAAATGGTCATTGTCTCCACCTATCTCGGTTGTTGTTTGGTGTGATGTTTTCGCGAGCCGGCACGTGGTGTGTCGTGCTCAGGACCAAGAGTAGGTCAGTTTTCGAGCGTCTGCAATAGAAATTTTATGCGTGCGATAAATGGAAAATACATTCCAATTTGCTTGCCGCCTTCCTATAATCGGTTCCACGGCGCTCGTCACGGAGCGCGCAAAAGACGAGCATCGAAATGGATGACACCAGCACCGAAGTCCAAAGCGTCGACGAACTGATGCAGCGGATCACCGACGCGTACGATTCGCTGCCGCGCCAGTTGAAGAGCGTCGCGACGTATATCGAGCAGCATCGCCAGAGCGTGATGATGGATCGCACGAGCGATATCGCGAGCGCTTGCGGCGTGCACGCTTCGGCGGTCGTGCGTTTTGCGCAGCGCTTCGGCTTTTCCGGCTTCTCGGACCTGCAGGCCGTGTTCCGTCAGGCATACGCGGGCGGCGGCGGCTCGCAGCAGAGCTATCAGCAACGCATCCGCAAGCTCATCGACGAGAAGGCGGGCGAGGCGTCGGGCGTATCGGTGGCGCGCGAGTTCATCGCGGCGAGCCGCACGGGACTCGACGAACTCGAAGCCGGCCTCGACGACGCGCAGTTCGAAGCCGCCGTCGAGATGCTGTCGCAGGCGGAGAACATCTATGTGATCGGCGTGCGGCGTTCGTTCGCGGTGGCGAGCTATATCGTCTATGCATTGCAGCACACGAAGAAGCGCGTGCATCTGATTTCGGGCTTCGGCGGCATGTTCCGCGAGCAGGTCCGCAGCGTGAAGAAGGGGGACGTGGTGGTCGCGATCAGCTTCGCGCCCTACGGCAAGGAGACGCAGTATTGCGTGCGCGCGGCGCAGCATCACGGCGCGAAGACCCTCGTCATCACCGATAGCCAGCTATCGCCGCTCGCGCGTCACGCGAGCGCGAGTCTGTTCGTGAAGGAGGGCAGCGCGTTCGCCTTCCGTTCGCTCACGAGCACCATTTGCCTGTGCCAGGCGTTGTTCATCGCGCTCGCGTACCGGCTCGAGTTGAACGTTGAGGAATCCAAGGAGACAGGTGGCTATGACGATTGATGTGGCGGTGTTCGGAGCGGGGCGCATCGGCAAGATTCACGCGGCCAATCTCGCGCGGCAGCCGGGCGTGCGTTTGAAATATGTCGTCGATGTGAATCGCGATGCGGCTTCCGCATTGGCTGCTCTATATGGCGCACAAGTCGCGGATGTCGATGGCGCGATGGGCGATGCCTCCGTCGGCGCGACGGTCGTGTGTTCGAGCACGGACACGCATGCGGATCTGATTCTGGCATCGGCGGCGCAGAAGAAGCATGTGTTCTGCGAGAAGCCTGTCGATCTGACGATCGAGCGTGCGCGCGCATGCGCGGATGCGGTGGCGAAGGCGGGCGTCGTCTGCATGATCGGTTTTCAGCGCCGCTTCGATCCGACGTTTTCCGCGTTGAAGGCGCGCATCGATGCGGGCGAGATCGGCGATCCGGAAATGCTGATCGTCACGAGCCGCGATCCGGGTGCGCCGCCGGTAGAGTACATCAGGCATTCGGGCGGCATCTTCAAGGACATGCTGATCCACGATTTCGATATCTTCCGCTGGATTCTCGACGACGAAGCCGACACGCTGCATGCAACGGGCAGTTGCCTCTCCGATCCGGCCATCGCCGATGCGGGCGATATCGATTCGACCGCGGTGACGATCCGCACGAAGCGCGGGCGTCTGTGCCAGATCAATACGGCGCGGCGCGCGGCGTACGGCTACGATCAGCGCTTCGAACTGCTCGGCAGTCTCGGCATGCTGCAGGCGGGCAATGTGCGGCCGACCGAAGTCACGTCGTATACGAAGACGGCGGTATCGAACGACGTTCCCGAGGCGTTCTTCCTCGAACGCTATCGGGCGGCGTATGCGGCGGAGATCGCGCATTTCTTCGATGCGGTCAACAACGGCAAGCCGGTTCGCACGACGGTCGCGGATGGTCTCAAGGCGCTGGAGCTCGCCGAAGCCGCGACGCTTTCGTGGCGCGAGAGGCGCATCGTCAAGCTCGGGGAGAACGGCGCATGAAGGCCGTGCGCGTTGGTATCGTCGGATTGGGAAGGCTCGGGCGCCGGCATGCGGAGAACCTCGCGTGGCACGTGCCCGGCGCGAAGCTCGTCGCGGCTTGCAGCCCGGTGAAGGAAGAGCGCGAGTGGGCTTCGTCGAGCCTTCCCGAGCTGGCGCTTCATGGCGACTACGATGAACTGCTCGCGGATTCATCGATCGATGCCGTGTGGCTCGTCACGCCCACGTCGTTGCATGCGCAGCAGATCATCGCGGCGTTGCGCGCGGGCAAGCACGTGTTCTGCGAGAAGCCGCTTTCGCTCGATCTCGCCGAATGCGATGCCGTGATCGAAGAGGCCGCGCGTCATCCGCATCTGCAGGTGATGATCGGCTTCGTGCGACGTTTCGATGCGAGCTATCGCGATGCGTTCGACGGTATCGCGAAGGGCGCGATCGGCCGGCCCTTCATGGTGCGCTCGCAAACCTGCGACAAGAACGATCCGGACGGCTTCTTCGTGCGTTTCGCGCCGACGTCGGGCGGGCTCTTTCTCGATTGCAGCGTGCACGATATCGATCTCGCGCTCTGGCTGCTCGGCAATCCCAGGCCCAAGCGCGTGTACGCGAGCGGGACGATCGCGATCCACGAGGGCTTGCGCGAGTGCGGTGACATCGATAACGGCGTCGGCACCATCGAGTTCGAGGATGGTCGGCTTGCGGTGCTGTATGCATCGCGCACGATGGCGCACGGCCACGACACGCAGACGGAAGTGATCGGCACGGCGGGCGCGCTTTCGGTGGGGCGCAATCCGCGCGCGAACCGCGTCGAGATCGCGGATGCGCACGGCATGCGCAACGCGTGCACGCCGACGTTCTTCGAGCGCTTCGAGGATGCGTTTTTGCGCGAGGCGCAGGCGTTCGTGGCGGCGCTCGTCGATGGCAAGGCGACCGGGCTTACGCTCGCCGATGCGCGAGAGGCCACGCGCATCGGCATCGCGATGCGGCAGGCTTATGAAAGCGGGAGGGCGGTGGATTTGTGACCGCTGCGTTAAAATCGAACCCTCACCGAGCGCTCATCCCACAGGCAAAGGAAAGGTTCAATCGCGATGGAAGTTCACAAGGAAGTCGACGCGCGCGGGCTCAACTGCCCGTTGCCGATTCTGCGGGCGAAGAAGGCGCTCGCCGACATGACGAGCGGTCAGATTCTGAAGGTGCTCGCCACCGACCCGGGATCGCAGCGCGATTTCGCGGCCTTTGCGAGGCAGACCGGCAATGAGATCGTCGAAGTGACCACGCAGGACAAAGTCTTCACGTTCCTGATGCGGCGTCGCTGAGCGTCGAACGAAAAAAGCAAAAGGCCGTCATGCTGAATGACGGCCTTTTGTCATTGTCGGACCATCAATTCGCGTCGATCAGTCGCCGGGCAGCCAGTAGCAGTTGCTCGGCTCCATGTCTGCCCAGCAGATCCAGTAGCCGAACGCCAGCTTTTGCGCCGGCACAGCCGCGCGCGTGGCGACCTCGGACCTCATGGCGAACGCCTGGCCACCGAGCGGGGAGGAGGCAATTGAGGGCGCCGCCGACGCGGACAGACTCAGTGACGGCACCACCGATGCAGCAGCGAACGCAATACAGCGTGCTTTGCTTTTCATGCCGAATGCTCCGTAGTTCTCGGGATAACGCGATACCGGCGTTGAATTTGCCTTGGATGCCGGATCACGCATGAAGACTGTAAGGATGCTTCGGTCGCCTGGCTAAACGATAAACCCGAAAACTGGCCGTCTGAGTTCGCGCCAAATCCGCGAAGTCGCGCACGCCGGCCGGTTACAAATAGAAACGGGCAGGAAGAGCGTCATCTGCTCGTCCTGCCCGTTGACTACCCGGTGTATGAACCCGGGCTTCAGCCTTCGAGAATCGGCGCGCGCGTGCGCAGATATTCCTCGAATTCCGCCTTCACTTCCGGATGGCGCAGCGCGAATTCCACTGTGGCCTTCAGATAGCCGAGCTTGCTGCCGCAGTCGAAGCGCGTGCCGTGGTACTTGTACGCGAGCACCTGCTCATCCGACAGCAACGACTGGATCGCGTCCGTCAGTTGCAGTTCGCCGCCCGCGCCCGGCTTCAGCGCGCGGATGTGATCGAAGATGCGCGGCTTCAGCACATAACGGCCGACCACGCCCAGGTTCGACGGCGCCACCGCCGGCTCCGGCTTTTCGACGATGCCCGACAGCTTGAAGATGTTGTCTTCCCATTCCTTGCCGTCGATGATGCCGTAGGACTTCGAATCCTCCGGCGGGATTTCCTCGACGCCGATCACCGAGCTGTGATAGTGGTCGAAAACTTCGATCATCTGCGACATCACGGGCGGCTTGCCGTACAGCAAGTCGTCCGCGAGGATCACGGCGAACGGGTTATCGCCGACGAGCTTCTCCGCGCACAGCACGGCATGGCCGAGACCGAGCGCTTCGGCCTGACGCACGTAAAAGCAGTCCACGTGGCTCGGCTTGATGCTGCGCACGAGTTCGAGCAGTTTCTCCTTGCCGCGCGCCTCGAGTTCCGCTTCGATTTCATAGGACTTGTCGAAGTGATCTTCGATGGCACGCTTGCTGCGGCCGGTGACGAAGATCATTTCGGTAATGCCGGCCGCCATCGCTTCCTCGACCGCGTATTGAATCAGCGGCTTGTCCACGACTGGCAGCATTTCCTTCGGGCTGGCCTTGGTCGCGGGGAGAAACCGCGTGCCCAGACCTGCGACGGGGAATACCGCTTTGGTAACTTTTAGCATGTGATAACCCTGATCCTCTTAAATCATTTAGAACGTCGAGATAACCGGTGTGGAACGATAAGTGATTCGAACCCCCAATTCAAACAGGCAGACGCAATAATTGGGCCTGCAGTTTCTCGATAGTGGTTCCGTATTCTGCCAGCCTTTTGCGCTCCTGTTCAACGACAGCGGCCGGCGCTTTTGAAACAAAACTTTCATTACCGAGCTTCGCGTTACATTTGACAATTTCGGCGTTCAGACGGTCGACTTCCTTCGTCAAACGCTCGCGTTCCGCGGCGACATCGATCTCAACCTTCAGCACGAGCCTGCTCGTGCCGACGATCGCGACAGGCGCGCCATGGGCTTCCTTGTCGAGAGCGGCTTCGTCATCGATGATCTTCACTTCTGACAGACGCGCGAGGGCGGCGACATACGGCGCGAACGCGGAAAGGCGCGCCGCGTCGCCGTGCGCGAGCAACGGCACCTTCACCGCGGGCGACAGATTCATTTCGCCACGCAGATTACGACATGCATCGATGACAGTCTTCAGTTCGGCGGCCCACTCTTCCGCGGATTCATCGATTTTTTTCTGCTCGGCGCGCGGGTAGGGCTGCGTCATGATCGACACATCGCCTTCCTTCGCGCCTTGCGGGAACGCGTCGGTCAGCGGAGCGACCTTCTGCCACAGTGCTTCCGTGATGAACGGAATGATCGGATGCGCGAGACGCAGCACCGTTTCGAGCACGCGCAACAGCGTGCGGCGCGTCGCGGTCTGCTGTTCCGGCGTGCCGGTCTGAATCTGCACCTTCGCGAGTTCGAGGTACCAGTCGCAGTATTCGTCCCACACAAACTTGTAGATCGCGCTCGCGACGTTGTCGAAGCGATAGTCCGCGAAGCCCTTCTCGACTTCCGCTTCCGTGCGCTGCAGAAGCGACACGATCCAGCGGTCGGCCTGCGAGAAATCCGTGTAGCCGCCCGGGCCGCAATCGCCCGGCTTGCACGCGCCGGGATTGGCGAAACCGCAATCGTGGCCTTCGCAGTTCATCAGCACGAAACGCGTGGCGTTCCACAGCTTGTTGCAGAAGTTGCGATAGCCCTCGCAGCGCGCGAGGTCGAAGTTCACGTTGCGGCCGAGCGTGGCCATCGACGCCATCGTGAAGCGCAGCGCGTCCGTGCCGAACGACGCAATGCCCTCGGGGAATTCCTTGCGCGTCTTCTTCTCGATCTGCGCGGCGGCCTTCGGGTTCATGAGGCCGGTCGTGCGTTTCGTGACGAGCGATTCGAGGTCGATGCCGTCGACGATATCGATCGGGTCGAGCGTGTTGCCCTTGCTCTTCGACATCTTCTGGCCTTCGGCGTCGCGCACGAGGCCATGCACATAGACGGTGTCGAAAGGCACCTTGCCGGTGAAATGCGTGGTCATCATCACCATTCTGGCGACCCAGAAGAAGATGATGTCGAAGCCCGTCACGAGCACGGAGGAGGGGAGGAACGCCTCAAGCTCCTTCGTCTCGTTCGGCCAGCCGAGCGACGAGAACGGCACGAGCGCGGACGAGAACCACGTGTCGAGCACGTCTTCGTCGCGCTTCAACGCGCCCTTGTAGCCTTGCGCGTCGGCGTCGGCGCGGGCTTCCTCTTCCGTCTTCGCAACGAAGATCTCGCCGTTCTCGCCGTACCACGCGGGAATCTGGTGGCCCCACCACAACTGACGCGAGATGCACCAGTCCTGGATGTTCTCGAGCCATTGATAGTACGTGGTCGTCCAGTTCTCCGGCACGAACCTGATCTGGCCGCTTCTCACGACATCGAGCGATGTTTCCGTGATCGACTTGCCCGGATTGAACGTGCCTTCCGGCGCGGGCTTGGTCATCGCGACGAACCACTGGTCGGTCAGCATCGGCTCGATGACGACCTGCGTTCGGTCGCCGCGCGGCACCATCAGCTTGTGCGGCTTGACGGATTCGAGCAGGCCGAGCGCTTCGAGATCTTTCACGACCTGCTTGCGCGCTTCGAAACGATCCATGCCGCGATACTTCTCGGGCGCGTTGTCGTTGATCTTCGCATCGAGCGTGAGGATCTCGATCTGCGGCAGCTTGTGGCGCTGGCCGACGGCGTAGTCGTTGAAGTCGTGCGCGGGCGTGACCTTGACGACGCCGGTGCCGAACTCGCGGTCGACGTATTCATCGGCGATGATCGGAATCTCCCGGTCGCACAGCGGCAGCAACACGGTCTTGCCGATGAGATGCTGATAGCGCTCGTCGTCCGGATGCACCATCACGGCGACGTCGCCGAGCATGGTTTCAGGACGCGTGGTCGCGACGGTCAGATGGCCCAAGCCCGCATCTGAGCCTTCGGGCAGCGGATATTGAATGTGCCAGAGGTGGCCGTTCTCTTCCTCGCTCACCACTTCGAGATCCGACACCGCCGTGCCGAGCACCGGGTCCCAGTTCACGAGGCGCTTGCCGCGATAGATCAGCCCTTGCTTGTACAGCGTGACGAACACGTCGCGCACGGCGGCCGACATCTTGTCGTCCATCGTGAAATATTCGCGCGACCAGTCGATCGACGCGCCGAGACGCCGCACCTGATTCGTGATGGTCGAGCCGGACTGCTGCTTCCAGGCCCAGACGCGCTTCAGGAACTCCTCGCGGCCGAGGTCATGGCGCGAGACGCCTTGCGCATCGAGCTGGCGCTCGACGACGATCTGCGTCGCGATGCCCGCGTGGTCCGTGCCTGGCACCCACAGCGTGTTTTCGCCGAGCATGCGGTGATAGCGGGTCAAGCCATCCATGATGGTCTGGTTGAACGCGTGCCCCATGTGCAGCGTGCCGGTGACGTTCGGCGGCGGCAACTGGATGGAGAAATTCTTCGCGCCCTCTTTGAACGTGGGTGCGGACAACCCGCGTTTTTCCCATTCCGGGCCCCATTGGGACTCGATGTTTTGAGGCTCGAAGCTCTTCGCAAGCGTGTTGTCGCTCATTGTGGAATCTGCCGAAAAATGCGTGAAAAAATGCGGTGGAATCCCCAATTATAAGGTTCCGCCAGGCTGCCCCGACGTTTTCGGCCCTCGGCCGAATGGTGTAGGCCGAAACGCCGCCATCGGCGCGGTCTTATAATGGTCGGCCCGCCGTTCCCCGCCGTTTCTCCGTCGTCTGACTTTCCCATGCCCGACCTGCTCGCGAATCTGAATCCCGAACAACTCGCCGCCGTGACGCTGCCCAACGAGCCCGCGCTCATTCTCGCGGGCGCGGGCAGCGGCAAGACGCGCGTGCTCATCACGCGCATCGCGTGGCTGATCCAGCAGGGCTACGCGTCGCCGCCCACCGTGCTCGCCGTCACCTTCACGAACAAGGCCGCGCGCGAGATGATGGCGCGCCTCTCCGCGCTCCTGCCCATCGACACGCGCGGCATGTGGATCGGCACCTTCCACGGCCTGTGCAACCGCATGTTGCGCGCGCATTTCCGCGACGCCGGCCTGCCGCAGACCTTCCAGATTCTCGACACCTCGGACCAGCTTTCGGCCATCAAGCGGCTGATGAAGGGCCTGAACGTCGACGACGAAAAGTATCCGGCGAAGAACCTCCAGTACTTCATCAACAACGCGAAGGAGCAGGGCCTGCGTCCGAAGGACGTCGATGCCACCGACGCGTTCAACCGAAAGTTCGTCGAGCTCTACGAGGCGTACGACCAGCAATGCCAGCGCGAAGGCGTGGTGGATTTTCCGGAGCTGCTGCTGCGCTGCTACGAGCTGCTCGCGCACAATCCGCCGCTGCGCGCGCACTATCAGGCGCGTTTTCGCAACATTCTCGTCGACGAGTTTCAGGACACGAACAAGCTGCAATACGCGTGGCTCAAGCTGCTCGCGGGCGAGCACAACGCGATCTTCGCGGTCGGCGACGATGACCAGTCCATCTATGCGTTCCGCGGCGCGAACGTCGGCAACATGCACGATTTCGAGCGCGAATTCCGCGTGCGCAATCTCATCAAGCTGGAGCAGAACTACCGCTCGCACGGCCATATTCTCGATACCGCGAACTATCTGATCGCGAACAACTCGCGGCGTCTGGGCAAGAATCTGCGCACCGATGCGGGCCACGGCGAGCCGGTGCGCGTCTACGAGGCCGCGACGGATTCGCAGGAAGCGGGCTGGATCGTCGAGGAAATCAAGGCGCTCATCAACACCGGCATTTCGCGCGGCGAAGTTGCGGTGCTTTATCGCAGCAACGCGCAGTCGCGGACCATCGAGCATACGCTCGTGAACGCGGGCATTCCGTATCGCGTGTATGGCGGACTGCGCTTCTTCGAGCGCCAGGAAGTGAAGCACGCGCTCGCGTATCTGCGCCTGATCGACAACCCGAACGACGACACCGCGTTCGCGCGTGTCGTCAATTTTCCGACGCGGGGCATCGGCGCGCGCTCGATCGAGCAATTGGCCGATGCGGCGCGTCTCTATAACTGTTCGATGGCCGCCGCCGTGCCGTACGTCACGGGCAAGGCGGGCACGAGCCTCGGCGCGTTCGCGACGCTCATCGCGAAGATGCGCGCCGAAACGCAGCAGATGAGCCTGCCGGAAACGGTCGAGTACGTCGTGCGCGCGAGCGGGCTGGCCGCGTTCTACGAAACCGAGCGCGAAGGTCAGGACCGTCTCGAGAACTTGCAGGAACTCGTGAATGCGGCGGCGGCGTTCGTCAGCGAGGAGGGCTATGGCCTCGACACGCCCGCGCGTTCCATTCCGCTGCGTCCGGGCGCGACATCGGCGCCGGAGATCGCGGCGGTGAGCGAGGACGGCGAAATCGAAGTGCTCGACGCGCCCGGCATCGCCGATCCCGCGCAGAATCCCGACACGATGACGCCGCTCGCGGGCTTCCTGTCGCATGCATCGCTCGAAGCCGGTGACAACCAGGCGCAAGCCGGACAGGACGCCGTGCAACTGATGACCGTGCACGCGGCGAAGGGCCTCGAGTTCACGGCGGTATTCATCACCGGCCTGGAAGAGGGCCTGTTTCCGCACGAGAACAGCGCGCAGGAATCGGACGGGCTGGAAGAAGAGCGGCGGCTCGCGTATGTCGCGATCACGCGCGCGAAGGAGCGGCTCTATTTGTCGTTCGCGCAGAGCCGGATGCTGCACGGTCAGACGCGCTACAACATCCGCTCGCGTTTCTTCGACGAATTGCCCGAAGGCTCGCTCAAGTGGCTCACGCCGAAAATCGAGGCGGGCGCGCGCTGGGGCGGACGCTCGGACAACGCCGGCTGGGGCCGCGACTGGTTCGCGCGCCCGGGACAGGAGCGCGGCGGTTCTTCTTATGGCGGCGGTCAGGCTCAGGAGCGCTTGCCGTCGTTCGCGAACGAGCAGCGCGCGGCGGATGCCGGCTTCAAGGTCGGACAGGCCGTGTTCCACACGAAGTTCGGCGAAGGCACCGTGACGGCGCTCGAAGGCTCCGGCGGCGATGCGCGTGCGCAAGTGCGCTTCAAGCGCCACGGCGAAAAGTGGCTCGCGCTCGCAGTGGCGAAGCTGCAGGCCGTCGAATGAACATGAAGCGCCTCGGCATCATGGCGGCGCTGCCGCAGGAGCTCGGCGATCTCATCGCGCAGATGCAGGCGGCGGGCGAGGTCCGCACCGTCACGCTCGGGCGGCGTGAGTATTACGTCGGCGACGCGCACGGCTTGCCGGCGGTCGTCACGCTCGCACGCATCGGCAAGGTCGCGGCGGCCGCGACCGCGAGCGCGCTCATCCACGTGTTCGAGGCCGATGCTATCGTCTTTACCGGCGTCGCGGGCGGCGTGCGCGCGGACGTTCAAGTGGGCGATGTCGTCGTCGCGGATGCGCTGATGCAGCACGATCTCGATGCGTCGCCGCTCTTTCCGCGCTACGAAGTGCCGCTGCTCGACCGCGCGCGCTTCGACGCCGATCTCGCGCTGTCCGAAGCGCTCGCCGCCGCCGCCGATGCGTTCGTCGCGGAAGAGGGCGGCGCGCTGTCGGAGCGTTTCGCGGTGACCGCGCCGCGCGTGCATCGCGGGCTGGTGGTGAGCGGCGACCGCTTCATCGCGAGCCACGATGCGCTCTTCGCATTGCGCGGCGCCATGCCTGACGCGCTGGCCGTCGAAATGGAAGGCGCGGCCATCGCGCAGGTCTGCTACGAGCACGGCGTGCCGTGCGCGGTCGTGCGAACCATCTCCGATACGGCGGATGCCGCCGCGCCCGCATCCTTCGCCGAATTCCTGACCTCCATCGCCGCGACTTACTCCTCGGGCATTTTGTCGCGCTTTCTGCGCGCCGTCGGCTGATTCAGCCCTGAATCCCACGCGCGGCGGGCTATTCCGCCGCGCCGTCCATCGCCGAAATCCCCGCTTGTAGTTGAGAATGATTCTCAATACAATGACTCGCACACCTGGAACAAAACAGGAGGCCCGAGGACATGACCAAGGATTTCACCGCCATCGGCACGACGAACGTGGGGCGCCCGGCATGCGCCGCGAGCGGGCGGGGCGAAGCGCGCGCGATTTCCGCGAACGCCGCGAAGGTTATCGAAACGACACGCCGCGCCTGGAGCGAGGCCGCCGCACAGACGCCGAACGAGGCGGCACGCCGCCCGCCGCGCGCATCGCAGCCGAAAAAGCGCGTCGTGCCGCGGCGTTCCCGCTGGCCGTCGCTTGTCGCCGCGCTGAACTACTGGAGCCCGAAACCGCTGTGAACGCCGCCGATTCCTCTTCGACATCCATGACGCTTCCCTCGCTCGCGCTCGACGCGCGCCTCTTCGATGCGAGCCGTTTCCCGCTCGTGCGCCTGCGCCCGCGCGCCGTGAAGCCCGGCTACGCGTTCGCGTGGAGCGCGCAGATGCATCGCCTCATGTCGCTCGCGACGCCCTTCGTGCTGGTCGCCGATTACGACGCGAACGAAACCGCCGACGACACCCGCCTGCGCGCCGCGTGGATGCGCACGCACCGCGCCATGCTCGCCGCATATTGCCGCGGGATGATCGTGATCGAGCCGCGCATCGAGGCGCGCGCGACGACGCGCGAGACGCTCCGCGCGCTGACCGATGGCAGCGGGTTGCGCACGGTCGTCGTGTCGAGCATGCGGGTGGCGGGCGAGCTCGCGCCGGTGTTGCTGAAGCACCGCGCATCGGAGGGGCATTCCGCCGCGCGCACGCAGGCCATCTGAGATCAGGGCGCGCCCGGTCTAGCAGGGGTTTGCCGGCTGCTCTATGCTGTGTCGACCGGAATCTGGCGCTTTAGTGTCCATTCCGGTCCCATGCACCGCATTGGAGCCAGCCAACGCCGCTTTGCAGAGGACGCGCATGCCGACTTACCGAGAAGCGTATCGCCGGTCGATCGAAGAGCCCGAAGCGTTCTGGTCCGAGCAGGCCCGGCGCATCCATTGGCAGACCCCGTTCGATCAGGTGCTCGACGCCAGCAAGCCGCCGTTCGCGCGCTGGTTCACCGGCGGCAGGACGAACCTGTGTCATAACGCGGTCGATCGTCATCTCGCCTCGCGCGCGCAACAGGACGCGCTCGTCTATGTATCGACGGAAACGGGCATCGAGCGCCACTACACCTACGCCGAGCTGCATGCGGAAGTGAACCGCATGGCGGCCGTCATGCGCTCGCTGCACGTGAAGAAGGGCGACCGCGTGCTCATCTATCTGCCGATGATCCCCGAAGCGCTCTTCGCGATGCTCGCGTGCGCGCGCATCGGCGCGATCCATTCGGTCGTGTTCGGCGGCTTCGCGGCGCCGAATCTCGCCGCGCGCATCGACGATGCCGAGCCCGCGCTCATCGTCACGGCGGATGCCGGCGCGCGCGGGGGCAAGGTGATCGACTACACGCCGCTCGTCGATGAAGCCTTGTCGCGCGCGGAATACAAGGTGCCGCAAGTTCTGCTGATCGACCGGCAGCTCGCACCCGAGCGCTTGCAGGCGAGTTATCTGATTGCCTACGAGCCGTTGCGCGAACAATTCTTCGATGCCCACGTGTCCTGCGAATGGCTCGAATCGAACGAGCCTTCCTACATTCTCTACACGTCCGGCACGACGGGCAGGCCGAAGGGCGTGCAACGCGATGTCGGCGGTTATGCGGTGGCGCTCGCCGCATCGATGGAGCACATCTTTCAGGGCGCGCCCGGCGACACGATGTTCACCGCATCGGATGTCGGCTGGGTCGTGGGGCACAGCTACATCGTCTATGCGCCCTTGATCGCGGGATTGACGACCGTGATGTACGAAGGCACGCCTATCCGCCCCGATGGCGGCATCTGGTGGCGCCTCGTCGAGCACTACAAGATCAACCTGATGTTCACCGCGCCGACCGCGATCCGCGTGCTCAAGAAGCAGGACCCGGCGTTGATGGAGAAATACGATCTTTCGAGCCTGCGCACGCTCTTCCTAGCGGGCGAGCCGCTCGACGAGCCGACCGCGCAGTGGATCCAGAGCGCGTTGAAGAAGCCCGTCATCGACAATTACTGGCAGACGGAAACCGGCTGGCCGATGATCGCCATTCCGCGCGGCATCGAGGCGTTGCCGTCGAAGCTCGGCTCGCCCGGCGTGCCCTCGATGGGCTTCGATCTCAAGCTGCGCAACGAGGCCACGGGCGAAGAGTGCGCGCCGGGCGAGAAGGGCGTCGTCACGCTGGGCTATCCGCTGCCGCCGGGCTGCATGCAGACCGTATGGCGCGATGACAAACGCTTCGTCGATACGTACTGGACGAGCGTGCCGAATCAGAACGTCTATTCGACCTTCGACTGGGGCGTGCAGGACGAAGACGGCTATGTGTCGATCCTCGGCCGCACCGATGACGTGATCAATGTCGCGGGGCATCGGCTCGGGACGCGCGAGATCGAGGAAGCGCTGTCGGCGCATCCGGCTGTCGCGGAGGTGGCGGTCGTCGGCATCGCGGATTCGGTGAAGGGGCAGGCCGCGGCGGCGTTCGTCGTGCTGCGGGACGCGGACCGCATCAATGCGCCGGGCGCGCGCGAGGGCATGGAAGCGGAACTGTGTCACGCGGTGGATTCGCAGCTCGGCGCGATTGCCCGTCCGGCGCGCGTGCATTTCGTGACGATGCTGCCGAAGACGCGTTCGGGGAAGCTGCTGCGACGCGCGATCGCGGCGCTGGCGGAAGGGCGCGATCCGGGCGAGCTTCCGACGATCGAAGACCCGGGCGCGTTGATGCAGGTGAGGGAGGCTTTGGGCGCGAAGTAAGCGCCCGCTCGCCGAGCCATAGGGCGACTTGCGAGGCATCGCCCGCCGCGCCGCTCGTGTTCGTCTTCAACATGTCGTTGCTTCTTCGAAAAACGCGCAAGTATAAATATACGTTGTACTGAACAATATTGACTTCCCTGATGCCATGAACCACCGGCGTCGCGGCGGCGACCGCTCACCGCCATTCGAAAATTAATTTCCGAGTGGATTCACTTCAAGCGTCCGCCTGCGCGACGAAACTGTTCGAAAGACTTGTAGAAATGTTGCAGTAACTGCCGGAATTCTTCTTTTTATTACTTTCCGCCGGTCCTTTCTTCGCTACGATATTCCTAGAAATGGAACTTGGTTCCGAAATATGGAACCGAAGCGACGAACCGTCGCCGACCGAGCGGAACGCATGAGCATTCTCGAAACAGCCACCTCCGTGCTGCGCCTGATGGCCCAGCAGCAGCGGGAAATGTCGATGACCGATCTCGTCGATCATCTCGACATGCCGAAGAGTTCGGCATCGCGCGTACTCAAGCAGATGAGCGAAGCCGGCCTGCTCGAGCGTGACAGGAAAACGCTCGCCTACCGGCCCTCGCTGCTGCTGCTGGAACTGGGCCATCTCGTGCGCTCGGGAAGTCCGCTCATCGAGATGTGCGCGCAGGCGCTCGAAACCTTGTGCGCGCGCCATGGCCACACGGGTTATGTCTCGGTGCTCGAAGGAAACGACATCGTCGTGCTGCGTGTGCTGCCGGGTTCGCTCGCTTTCCGCGCGATGACGAACCCAGGCCACCGCTGTCAATCATGGGCGACATCGACGGGCCGCGCGCTGCTCGCGCGCGAGTCGGACGAGGCTGTTCGCGCGCGCTTTCACCTCGGCTTGCGCGGCGTGCCCGCGCATGAAGCGACGGCCGAGCGCGGTCCCGCGACGCTCGATGCGCTGCTCGCCGAACTCGCCGCCACGCGCGCGCGCGGCTATGCGATCGCGCAGAACGAGGCGCTGTACGGCGTGGGCTCGGTCGGCTGCGCGGTCGCGGACCCGTCGAGCGGCGAGTGCCTGTCGTTCTGCCTGAGCTTTCCAGCAGGTGCGCACGACGCCGGCGCCATCGCCGCGCTCGGCGAAGCGGTGCGCGACGAGGCGCGCGCGATCGGCCGCTCGCTTGGCGATCCGTTCTGGAGCGCCTTCATCACGTGACAAACGCGGGCCCGTTCCCGCATCGGCCGAAGCAACGTGTCCGCAGTGGCGCGGCTTCGTCGTCGAGGGCCCGCTCAACGCTCAAGCCAACATCGTCGAGACATCGGCGCGCATTTTGAGGAGACTACCCATGCAGGTTTCACATTCGCCCGAGCGCCAGCCAGCCGGCGCGGGCCTACCCGACGGCACGGGCGCGCCGCATATACCGCAGTCGCATCCGCTCGCGCTGTCGC
Source organism: Caballeronia sp. 11_S32 (assembly GCF_056930355.1). NCBI lineage: Bacteria > Pseudomonadati > Pseudomonadota > Betaproteobacteria > Burkholderiales > Burkholderiaceae > Caballeronia > Caballeronia sp. 11_S32. The sequence continues at coordinate 2,480,330 of NZ_JBXOWH010000003.1, read as the reverse complement.
CGGCCAATCTGCTGCTGCTCGCCGTGCTGAGCGTGGTCGGCGCGATCATCGGCATCGAATTGCTGGTGAAAGTGGGCGTGACGCCGAACACGGCGATTGTCGGCGCGCTCGCCGCGATGATCTGCGCGCGCGTGCCGCTGCGCATGTTCCGTCAGTATCGCTCGGTGCATGTGCAGAACCTCGCGCAGAGCGCCATTTCGGCGGCGACCTTCGGCGCGGCCAACAGTCTGCTTCTGCCCATCGCGATCCCGTTCCTGTTCGGCCGCGAAGACCTCGTCATGCCGATGTTCGCGGGCGTCGCGCTCGGTATGCTGCTCGACGGCTACATGCTGTACCGCATGTTCGGCAGCAGCGTTTTTCCGGCGACAGGCACATGGCCGCAAGGCGTCGCGGCGGCGGAAGCCATCAAGGCCGGCGACGAAGGCGGCAAGCAGGCGCGCCTGCTCGGCATCGGCGTGGGCATGGGTCTGGTCGGCTCGTGGCTCGGCATTCCGATGTCCGCGTTCGGCACGGCGTTCATCGGCAATATCTGGGCGCTCGGGATGCTGGGCATCGGCTTCCTGATTCGCGGCTATTCCGTGCCGCTGTTCCATGTGGCCATCGACAAGGCCTACATTCCGCACGGGATGATGATCGGCGCGGGCCTCGTCGCGCTGATTCAGGTGGGCGTGCTCGTGCTGCGCGACCAGAAAAGCCCGCACGAAAGCTGGCGCGACGCATCGAAGGCGCGCGCGCCGAGCATCGGCGCTTCGATGCGCTTCGGCGGCATTGCCTACATCGTGCTTGCGGCGATCGTCGCGCTGGCGAGCGGCCTGTGGAGCGCGATGTCGCCGGGTATGCTCATCGGCTTCGTGCTGTATGCCGCGCTCGCCGCGTTCGTGCATGAGTTGATCGTCGGCATCGCCGCGATGCATTCCGGCTGGTTCCCGGCGTTTGCGGTAGCCCTGATCACGCTCCTGATCGGCATGATGATCGGCTTTCCGATGGTGTCGCTCGTCATGCTGTGCGGCTTTTCCGCCGCCACCGGCCCGGCATTTGCCGACATGGGCTACGACCTGAAGGCGGGCTTCATCCTGCGCGGCTACGGCGAAGACCCCGCGTTCGAGCTGGCGGGCCGCCGCCAGCAGTTGATCGCCGCGATGCTCGCGTTCGTCGTGGCCATTCCGGTCGTGCTGCTCGCGCATCACGCGTTCTTCGCGAGCGGTCACGTTCCGCCCGTGGCGAAGGTCTATGTCTCGACGATTCAGGCGGGCATCGCGCCCGGCATCCTGCATTCGCTGCTGATGTGGGCCGTTCTGGGCGCGGCGCTGCAATTCATTGGCGGGCCGAAGCGCCAGCTCGGCGTGCTGTTCGCCACCGGCCTTCTGATCATGAGCCCGCTTGCCGGCTGGGCGGTGATGGCGGGCATCGTGATCCGGATCGTGATCGAGCGCCGCAGTCCCGCCGCGAAGCACAACATGGAAGTGTTCGCCGCAGGCGTGATCGCTGCCGACGCGTTGTTCAGCTTCTTCGGATCGCTAATCAAGACGCGCTGAATGAGCGTGTTTTTCGACCCGTTCCTTGCTTCCCCGCTTTCTTGCCAACGAAAATAATCCCATGAGTCTCGCACAAACCCTGCAGGTCTTCGAAGCCTTCGACAGCCGCTACGCCAGCGGGCAAACCGTGGTCGATCTTCTCGCGCCGTTCGCCGATGAAGGCGTGAGCGTCGACGTGACCGAGATCGGCGGCCCGAAAGGTTCGACCGATTTCGTGAAGATCGCCATTCCCGGCGACAGCGGCAAGCGCCGTGGCGGCGCCGCCAGGACGCTCGGCATCGTCGGGCGCCTGGGCGGCATCGGCGCGCGTCCGTCGCGCATCGGTCTCGTGTCCGACGCCGACGGCGCCATCGCGGCCGTCGCTGCCGCGCTCAAGCTCGCGCAGATGCGCCGCAACGGCGACCCGCTGCCGGGCGACGTGTTCCTGACGACGCACATTTGCCCGGATGCGCCGACCCGTCCGCACGATCCCGTCGACTTCATGGATTCGCCGATCGACACCGAGGACGTCAACGCGCACGAAGTCTGGGACGAGATGGACGCGGTGCTGTCGCTCGACACGACCAAGGGCAATCGCATCATCAACCACAGCGGCTACGCGATTTCGCCGACCGTGAAGGACGGCTATATCCTGCGCGTCTCCGAGGACCTCGTGCGCATCATGGAGATGACGAGCGGCAAGTCCGCCGTCACGTTCCCGGTGACGACGCAGGACATCACGCCGTATGGCAACGGCGTGCATCATCTGAACAGCATCATGCAGCCGTCGATCGCGACGAGCGCGCCGGTGGTGGGCGTCGCGATCACGACGCAAAGCGTGGTGCCGGGCTGCGGCACGGGCGCGAGCCATGAAACCGACATCGCGCTCGCGGTGAAATTCGCGGTGGAAGTCGCCAAGGAATTCGGGCGTGGCACCTGCGCGTTCTACGACGAGCAGGATTACGCGCGTCTCATCGAGCTTTATGGTTCGCTCGCGCATCTCAGGGTGCGTCATCCCGGCAAGTAATCCGGCCAGCTCATTTGGCCAACCCTATTGCGGAGTTTTTTGATGAATGCCCTTTTGCTGAGTAATTCCCGTGGCCCCGACGGCGCGTACCTCGTTCACGCGCTCGATGCGATCCGCGCGCTGACGCCATCCGGCGGCGAGGCTGTCACCGAGGCGCTTTTCGTGCCCTTCGCCGGCGTGACGATGACATGGGACGAATACGCCGCGAAGGTCGCGGCGGCGCTCGCGCCCGCGAACGTCGCGCTGCGCTCCGCGCACACCTTCGCGAGCGATGCCGACGCGCGGGCGGCGGTGGCGAAGGCCGAACTGATTGTGGTGGGCGGCGGCAACACGTTCCAGTTGCTCGCGCAGTGCCGCTCGCGCGGTCTGCTCGATGCCATTCGCGGCGCGGTGAAGGGCAGCACGCGCTATCTCGGCTGGAGCGCGGGCGCCAACCTCGCGTGCCCGACCATTTCGACGACGAACGACATGCCGATCGTCGATCCGAAGGGCTTCGACGCGCTCGGCCTGATCGGCTTCCAGATCAATCCGCATTACACGAACGCGCTGCCTGTGGGACACCAGGGCGAGACGCGCAACGAGCGCATCGCGGAGTTTCTGGTCGCCAATCCGGAGGCCACCGTGCTCGGCCTGCCCGAAGGCGACTGGCTGCGCGTGACGCCGGACACTGTGACGCTGCACGGTCCGCACGACGCGGTGCGCTTCGTATCCGGCGCGCAAGCGCAGACGCTTACGCCGGGCGCGGCGCTCTGAGCCGGGCGCGGAGCAGGAAGTCAAAAAGAACGCGCCCGGCATGTGTCGAAACACGATGCCGGGCGCATTCTCGAAACCCGATCGGCCTCAGGCCTTCGCACTCGCCTCGTGCGTCTTCGGCAACAGCACCGCCAGCACGCCGAGCAGCGGCAGGAACGCGCACACCTTGTACACGTAGTCGATGCTCGTTGCGTCCGCGACATGCCCGAGCACCGCCGCGCCGACACCGCCCATCCCGAACGCGAAGCCGAAGAACAGGCCCGCGACCATCCCGACCTTGCCCGGAATCAGCTCTTGCGCGTACACGAGGATCGCCGAGAACGCCGACGCCAGCACGAGCCCGATGATCACCGACAGCACGCCGGTCCAGAACAGATTCGCATAAGGCATCAGCAAGGTGAACGGCGCGACGCCGAGAATCGACACCCAGATCACGGCCTTGCGCCCCACCTTGTCGCCGACCGGCCCGCCGATGATCGTGCCCGCCGCCACCGCCGCGAGGAACACGAACAGGTGAATCTGCGCCGCCTGCACCGACACGCCGAACTTGCTGATCAGATAGAACGTGAAGTAGCTCGTGATGCTCGCGAGATAAAAGTACTTCGAGAACACGAGCAGCACGAGCACGCTCATCGCCATGATCACCTTGTTGCGCGGCAACGTGGCGTGCGCGACTTGCGCGCGGCCTTTCTTCGTCGCCGGATGGCGCTTGTACCAGCGGCCGATGTTCGCCAGCACGAACATGGCGATGAGCGCCGCCGCCGAGAACCACGCGATGCTCTTCTGGCCGTGCGGAATGACGATCAGCGCGGCGAGCAGCGGCCCGAGCGACGAGCCCGCGTTGCCGCCCACCTGAAACAGCGATTGCGCGAGGCCGTGCTTGCCGCCCGACGCCATGCGCGCGACCCGCGACGATTCCGGATGAAACACCGACGACCCGCAGCCGACCAGAGCCGCCGCGATGAGCAGCGTGCCGAAGTTGCCTGCGACCGACATCAGCAGGAGCCCGGACAGCGTGAAACCCATGCCGACGGGAAGCGAATAGGGCTTCGGATGCTTGTCCGTATAGAGCCCGACGAGCGGCTGCAAGAGCGAAGCCGTGATCTGATACGTCAGCGTGATCAGGCCGATCTGCCCGAAGGTGAGCGCGAACTCGCTCTTGAACATCGGGTAGATGGCGAGGATCAGCGACTGGATCATGTCGTTCAGAAGATGCGAGAAGCTGATCGCGCCCAGAACGGAATAAACGGTGCGTTGCGTGGCCGCGCTCGCGGAAGTTGCGGCCGAAGCGCCGGCGGCTGGGCCGGAAGGCGACAGAGCGCCCTTGTCGATGCTCGTTTGCATAGTGAATGGCTGGTGAAAACGGGAAAGCGTCTCGGTTTTTGATTTTCTCAGTGCACGCTGCGACATTTATGCGCGGACTGAATTTCTGACAAGTGTAGGCTGTCCGTGTAGCGTTGTCATGACAAGGTTTGTCGCGAATCGGACAGGATGCCTGCCTGCTACAGCCGTTATTTCGTCTTACGCAACGATTTTTGGCCGGTTATAAGAAACGACGGCGGGCGAACGCATGTTCGCTTTCCCATAAAAAGGCTCAAGAAAACCGGCCAACCTGCCGTAACTCGCGGTGGGGACCAGACCAGGACACGCCGCACGACGGCCAAGTCCGTAGATCAAATCGGGGATCGATCGATGAAACTGTTTTCGCTGCGCGGCGCACAGGACGCGGGCTTTGTGGCGCACACCGGGGCCGCGTCGGCTGAAGAACGCACGCGCGACGCCATCACCACGCAGCGCGCGCTGTCCGTCAAGGCGTCGCTCAGACTGGCGTTCGGGCTCGTGCTCGCCGGCACGCTGGCCATCGGCGCGATTTCGCTCACGCAGATCAGCCGTCTGAACGGCGCGACCGAATCCATCTACACGCAGGGCTATGTCGCGAGCCGCGCGGCGGAGGAAACGCGCGGCTATCTGTTGCGCGCGAGCCGCTCGCAGAAGATGCTCCTCACCGCGACCACCGCGAAAGAGCGCGACGATCTCGGCGCGCAGATCGAGCAGTCGCTCACGGAGATCGGCCGTGAGCAGGCGCAGCTCGCGCAATACATCGATCACGAGGACAAGGACGCGCTCGCGCAGCAAAAAAGCTTCTCGACCGCGCTGGCGAAATGGAGCGACAACCTGCGCACCTTCGTCAAGCTCGTGAAGGAGCAGCCGCTCGATCTCTCGCAGATGAACTGGCAGGTCGGCACGCAGGACGTGTCGCTGCTCGTCGAGACGGGCAAGCTCGAAAAGATGGTCGACGATCTCGTCGCGCGCCGTGGCGCCGCCGCCAAGGCCACGATCGATTCCGCGGCGTTCATCTTCCATTCGTCGTTCGTGATGGTGTCCGCGCTGACGCTTCTTCTGTTCGCGCTCGCGATCGTCGTTTCCGAATGGGTCGTGCGGCGCCTCGCGGGCCAGCTTGGCGGCGAGCCTGGCTATGCGAAGGACATCGCGCGGCGCATCGCGTCGGGCGATCTCGGCTATCCGATCCGGCTCAAGCGCCGCGACGACGCCTCCATGCTGCACGCGCTCTCGGAAATGCAGGCGGGGCTGTCGTCCACCGTCGGCGATATCGCGGCGAGCGCCGAGGCGATCGCATCGGCATCGAGCGAAATCTCGACGGGCAACGTCGACCTGTCGCGCCGCACCGAAGAGCAGGCGGTCGCGCTGGAAAAGACCGCGGCCAGCATGGAGCAGCTCACGTCCACGGTGCGCCAGAACGCCGACAACGCGAAGCAGGCGAGCACGCTCGCCGCCAATGCATCGGAGATCGCGGAAAAGGGCGGCGCGGTGGTGAGCCGCGTCGTCGAGACGATGCAGCGCATCGATGCGAGCGCGAAGAGCATCGGCGATATCATCGGCGTGATCGAGGGCATCGCGTTCCAGACCAACATCCTCGCGCTCAACGCGGCGGTCGAGGCGGCGCGCGCGGGCGAGCAGGGGCGCGGCTTCGCGGTCGTCGCGGGCGAAGTGCGCAGCCTCGCGCAGCGCTCGTCGGCGGCGGCGAAGGAGATCAAGGGGTTGATCGACACCTCGGTGTCGCGTGTGTCGGACGGCTCGACCTACGCGCAGGAAGCCGGCGCGACCATGGAGGAAGTCGTGAAGGCCGTGCGCCGCGTGACCGACATCATGGGCGAGATTTCGGCGGCATCGGCCGAGCAGAAGACGGGCATCGAGTCGATCGGCGAGGCCGTCACGAAGATGGACGCGGGCACGCAGCAGAACGCCGCGCTCGTCGAAGAGGCGGCGGCCGCCGCGCAATCGCTCGACGATCAGGCGCGCGCGCTGAAGTCGCTCGTCGGGAAATTTCAGTTGGCCTGAGCGAAGACATCGATATAGAATCGCGGACGGGCGCGGCAGGGCGCCCGTTCTCGCGAAAGTCCTACGCACCTGCCTTCAGTGCATCGAGCAGCACATCCAATCTGGATCGAACCGCAACGTCGAACCTTTTCAGCCGCAGCGAGAACGGCGCATTAAAGGAAAAACGTCATGTGGTCTACATCCTGTCCGGTCTCTTCTTCCGTTTCCAATAGCGACTATCTGCGCGAGCACGCGCGGCGTCTGCTTCGTCACGCCCGCGACGGCGACACGAGCGCGTCCATGCCGGTCCTGCGCCGCCTGGTTGCCGCGAAGGTCACGCGCGCCGAACGTCTCGCCGATCTCCACGCGATCCGCGACGGCCTGCAACTGAAGCATCTGCTCGCGATGCTCGCCGCCGAGCTCGGCTACGCGAGCTGGGACGCCTGCAAGCCCGACATCGACACGCAACCGGTTGCGGCGATCGACCGCTACCGGCTCGATGCGGGCGCGTTCAACGATTTCGAAAAGAACTGGTTTGCGAACGAAGCGGATGCGCTCGACTGGCAGCGCGGACACGGCGGCTATATCGTGCGATACGGCGAGCAGGCCGTGGCGATCCTGAAGCGGGAATGAGAGAAGGGAATGACGCGCGCAGGAAGGAAGCCGGTCAGATCAGCTCGACTTCCTTCCAGTTCGCGCTAAGGAAAAAACGGGTGAGTTCCTTGGTGAGATCGTTCAGCGCGCTCATTTCGGGCGCCGAGATCTTGCGCACGTGCTGCGGCGAAGTCCAGTCGCCGTAGATGAGCGCGACGGTCGTATCGTTCGATTTCACCGGCAGAAGCACGAAGGCCTGCGCCTCGCCGAGCGTGTCCTTGTACCAGCGCGGCAGGCGCGCATCGATGCGCGCGTCGCGCGCGTTCTCGATGAAGATGCCCACCGGATTGGTGATCGCGAGATGAAACACGTCGGGCCGGAACTCGGCGGAGAAGCGCAGTTGCGGCAGCATCGGCTCGACGCCCGCGCCGAGGCCGAGTCGCGCGTGGAATTCGTTATTGGCCTGGCGCATGAACACGACCGTGCGCGACAGGTGCAGGCTCGCGAGTATGGATTCGGACGCGAGCGAGAGCGCGGGCGCGAGCGCATTCTTCGACGGCAGCGAGCGCAAGTCCGCGACGCTCGCGCCGATGCGCGCCTCTGCCGATACATTCGCGCGCGCCATGGCATCGGCATTCGCCTGCAGCTCGGAGATCTCGCGGATCACGCCGTCGCTCGCTTCCTCGTTCGCGAGCGCGAGGCTCATCGACGTGAGCGTGTCGGCGTCGGTGTTGAGCGCGCCGGTGTAGCGGTTGGCGATGTCGAAGAGCATCGACTCGCGGCCGTCCGTGGCCGTGCTCTGCGCGGTGAGCGCGTCGGCGACTTCGGTCGAATAGTTGGAGATGGCGCGCAGCCAGCGCACGTGCTTCGGCACGGTTTCATCGACGGGCGCGTCCGGGTCGGTCGCGCGCATGCCTTCGCGGATGGTCTCCGGCAGACGCCAGCGGTCCGCGGCTTCGAGTCCGATTTCGTCGAAGGTGACGCCGAGCAACGCGGCGCACGCGGCGCTGTCCGGAATGTTTTCCGAAGCGGCCTTGCGCCGCAGTTGATCCCACTCGTGCTCGAGATAGAACGCGACGAGCAGCTTGCCGATCTGCCGCATCAGCGTGCAGACGACGGCCTCTTCGGCGGAGCGCAGATCCTTGTGTTCGGTGAGCTGGCGCGCGACCGCGCCGGACAGCAGGGTGCGGTTGAGTTCGAGCTTGGCGTCGATGCGGCGCGGCGCGCTCTGATGAAAGTGATCGACGAGCTTGAGACCGACGACGAGATGGCCCACCGCATCCATGCCGAGCACCATCAACGCGCGCGTGACAGTGGTGATGTTGCCGCCGAACGCGATGTACATCGCCGAATTGGCGAGGCGCAGCACCTTCTGCGTGAGGCCGACGTCCGACAACACGACTTGCACGAGGGACGTGAAGTCGAGGTCGTCATCGCTCATCGCGGACACGGTCGTGCGCAGCGCCTGGGAGAGCATGGGGAAGTCCCCGCGCTCGCTCATGCGCGACCACAACTTGTCCAGTAGTTCGGCCTTGGTGCGTGCCATTGCTAAAAATAAGAACCTGTTCGATTACGCGACGGCTAACCCGAGGCGGTCCAGCAAATCAATCCAAGCGCCCAACAACGAAATGTACACGTTATTAGGGAGTTACGGCGCGTTCCTCGATTAGAACACGAACAATCGCCCGCTCATAATGTCTCGTGCAGCAGAAGCGAGTTCGACTTGAACGAGCGCGCCAGCTCGTCCGACGGCAACGCATGGCTGATGAGCCATCCCTGAATATGATCGCAGCCGAGGTCGGCGAGCAGATCGCGCTGAGCCTCCGTCTCGACACCCTCGGCGACCAGCTCCAGCCCGAGCGATTGCGCGAGCCCGACGACCGCGCTCACGATCGCGCGGTTGTTGCGGGACGTAATCAGGTTCTCGACAAAGCTGCGGTCGATCTTGAGCTTCGACAGCGGAAAACGTTGCAAATAAGCGAGGCTCGAGTAACCCGTACCGAAGTCGTCCACCGCGAAGCGGATGCCGATCGACGTCAGCGCTTCGAGCAGGCGCGTCGCTTCTTCCGGGTCGTGCATCAGGAGGCTTTCGGTGATCTCGAACACGAGCCGCCGCGCGTCGATGCCGGTGAGCGCGAGCGCTTCCTTCACCGCGGCGGTGAAACGTTTGTCGCGGAACTGCTGCGGCGACACGTTGACCGACACGTAATCGAGCCGGATGCCGAGCGCGTCCCACTGCGTGATCTGCATGCACGCGGCTTTCAGCACCCAGTTGCCCAGATAGTTGATGAGGCCGATCGACTCCGCGAGCGGAATGAACGTCGACGGCGGCACGAGCCCGTGCACCGGATGATTCCAGCGCATCAGCGCCTCCACGCCGACCACCGCGCCCGTGCGGATCTTCGTGATCGGCTGGAAGTAGAGCGAGAACTCGCCGTTGCGCACGGCTTCGTACAGATCCGCTTCGAGCTTCAGGCGTTCGGCGTCGGCGGGGTTGTCGTCGAGCGTGTGGAACACGAGCGCGTTGCCGCCCGCTTCCTTCGCCTGCTCGAGCGCCTGATCGGCCATGCGCAGGAGGCTCGTCTGCACGCCGCTGCGGGCGTTCTTGCCCGCCTGATCCGGGTACAGCGCGACGCCCACGCTCGCGGACAAATGCGTGTGCTGTCCGCGATGCCGGTACGGCTGCGCGATCGCGGTCAAGAGGCGCCGCCCGAGGCTCTCGGCGAGCTCCGCCGTGGTGCCGGCGGGCAGCAGCACGGCGAACGCGTCGCCGGCCACGCGCGCGACGCGCTCGCCGTGCCCCGTCGTGTGCTGGATGCGCCGCGCGGTCTCGCGCAGAAGCTCGTCGCCGGCGTCGTAGCCGAGCGCGCGGTTGATGCGTTGATAGTCGTCGATGTCGAGCAGGACCAGCCCGGCGTGCGTGCGCGTGAGCTCGGCTTCGGCCTGCGCCGCGGCCATCGCCGTCTTGAGCGCGACGAGATTGTCGAGGCCCGTGAGCGCATCGTGATTGAGCGCGTGCGTGAGCGACGCCTCGCGCTCGCGCCAGTGGGTCACGTCGAAGGCGGCGAGCGCGAAGCCGGGCGTGCCGCGCGCGGCGGTCGACACGAGCCGCAGCTCGACGCAGATCGGATAGGTGAGCGATTTCACGACGGTCAGCGTCGCCGATTCCAGCTTGCCGCTCGCGCGCGCGCGGGCGACGAGCGCGTGCAGCTCGTCGGCTTCTTCCGATGCGACGAGATCGTGCAGCGTGAGCATGCTCAGATAGTCGCGGTGATAGCCGATGAACTCGATGCTCGCATCCGACACGTACTGGAAACGCAGCGCGTCGTCGAGCTGCGCGAGGAAATCGACCGCGCCGAGCGCGGCTTCGGTCGCGTCGGCCGGCGCGCACGCGCTGGCCGCGGGCGATGCCGGGGTCGCTTCGAGGTCTTCGGGTTGCGAGTCGGGCGCGCTCGCTGGCCGCTCCCGCGCGGCGCTTCCCCAGGCGCGGGCGAGCGCATCGAGCGCGATGCGCCACGGTGCGCGGCGGGAGACGTTGGTCCGGTTCGCTTGCATGGTCTCGTAGGTTCTGGCGGCGGCGCCTGCCTTGATCGGGCAATCGGCGGCGGGCGCAACGCGCGCCTCGCGGTTCCGGCCGGGATGTGCCGGAACGGGCGCGGCACGCTCTATCAGGCGAGTTATCGGCGCGCGGAACGAATTCTTTAACCGGTGACGCCGCGACAACAATTCCCTCGGGAAAATGCGGCCGTCCAGGAATTGTCGACCGGAGTTCCGTATCATGCAGGCTGGCGAATTCGGTTACAGTGGCGCGTTTTCGCCGGAACACACCGCCGCCGTTGCCGCACGCCGCACGCCGCAAGGTGTTCGCCGCGCCGTTGACCATCAGAATTCCGTTCGACTCGTTCGCCTCATGATCGAATCCATCAAGCTGCCGGCCTGCGTGCAGCCTTTCACAGCGCCACGGCGCGCCGCCATCGGGTTGCCGTCATGCCAGATTCGTCCCTGAGGCGCGCGGCGCAGGCGAAGCGCGGGCAGAGCGTGTACGTCGGGCGTCAGCCGATCCTCGACGGCGACGGCGCGCTCGTCGCCTACGAGCTGCTTTTTCGCGACAGCCCCGAGAACCGCGCGCGCGTTCACGACGACATGCGGGCAACCGCGCATGTCGTCGCGCGCACGGTGGGGGAGATCGGCGTGCCCGCGGTGCTCGGGCCGCATCCGGGCTACGTGAACATGAGCCGCGAACTCCTGTTCGACGACATCGTGCATATCATGCAGCCCGGGCGCTTCGTGCTGGAACTGCTGGAGAACATCACGTTCGACGAGGCGCTCTTCAAGCGTTGCGCGCAGTTGCGCCGCGCGGGCTTTCGCCTGGCGCTCGATGACGTCGTGCGGCTCGACGATGCGCTGCTCGCCACGCTGCCTTCGGTCGATATCGTCAAGGTCGACTTTCTCGCGGCGGATCACGACCATCTGCCGGAGCTCGCGGCGGCGGTGAAGCGGCGCGGCAAGCGGCTCGTGGCCGAAAAGGTCGAGACGCCCGAGGATTTCGCGCAGGCGAGGCAGCTCGGCTTCGACTTCTTCCAGGGCTATTTCTTCGCGCGGCCGCAGGTGCTGTCGGCGCGGCGCGCGAGTCCCGCGCGCGGCCCGCTCCTGCGCCTCATGACCGTGCTCGCGGGCGAGCCGGACATCCGCGAGCTGGAGACGGAGCTGAAGCGCAATCCGGATATCGTCGTGCAGCTGATGCGCCTCGCCAATTCGAGCGCGCAGATACGGGGGCGGCGCGTGTCGTCGCTGCGCGAGGCGATCGCCGCGACCGGCACGCGCCAGCTGATGCGCTGGACGCAACTGCTGCTCTACGCGGACGGCACCGGCCTGCCGTGGCGTTCGGACCCGCTCCTGCAGCTCGTCGGCACGCGGGCGCGCTTTCTGGAACTCGCGGCCGGGATGCTGCGTCCCGCCGACGAAGCCTTCTCCGACGCCGCGTTCATGACCGGCATCTTCTCGCTCGTGCATGTCGTGCTCGACATGCAGCCCGCCGAAATTCTCGATAAGCTGCATCTGGCGGCGGAAATCCGCACGGCCATTCTCGCGGGCGAAGGGCCGCTCGGCGCGCTGCTCGGCATCGCGCGGGCGGCGGAGCGGGGCGATGCGGGCGCCATCGATAGAAGCCGCCGCGCGCAACCCGCGCTCGACGTGCTCACGCCCGCCGTGCTCGCGACGTTGCAGTTCGAAGCGGCGGTGTGGTTCGCCGAACATCGCATCGATCAATACGCGGACCACGCGTAGAACGCCGGCTTCGCATCGACGAGGTCATCGAAAGGAGCGCGCATGAAAAGGAAGATTTCGAGCTTGACGGCGGGTTGTGCGCTGACGGTCGCGGCGGCGATCGGCTGCGCGGCGGCGGTGTATCCGCTCACGGCGGGCGCGACGCTCAAGCCGGGCGACCCCGCGCCCGACTTCACGGCGCAGGCATCGCTCGGCGGCAATGTGTACGACTACTCGCTCGCCGATGCGCTGAAGAAAGGCCCCGTCGTGCTGTACTTCTATCCGGCGGCGTTCACGAAGGGCTGCACGATCGAGGCGCACGAATTCGCCGAAGCGGTCGATCAATACAAGGCCGAGGGCGCGACGGTCATCGGCGTCTCGCATGACAACATCGATACCTTGAAGAAGTTCTCGGTGAGCGAGTGCCGCAGCAAGTTTCCGGTCGCGGCCGACGAGAACTCGAAGATCATCAAGTCCTACGACGCCTCCATGCCGATGAAAAGCACGATGGCCAATCGCGTGTCCTACGTGATCGCGCCGGACGGCAAGGTCATCTACGAATACACGAGCCTGTCGCCGGACCAGCACGTCGCCAACACGCTGCAGGCGCTGCGCGAGTGGAACGCGAAGCACAAGGCGCAGTGATACGCTTCGGTCTCACCCACTGAGCGTGCGGGAGGCGCCATGCCCATCGTCGTCGGACTGATCGCCCTGGGATTGCTGATCTATGGCGCGATCTGGTCGTTCAACGCGCTGCACGCGCATTTCGGCATTGGCGTGGCGGTGGGCGTCGCGATCGTCGTGCTGCTCGCAATCGCCGCGGGCGTGATGCGCTGGCTCGCGAGCCGGCGCGAGATCGCGCCGAACCTGCGCCGCGGCGAGAACGGCGACTGGACGCACGAACTCAGGACCGACTGGGGCGGGCTGCGGCTCTCGGCGGGCAAGCGTCTGTGCGATGTGCGCATCGGCGACGAGCGCGGCAGCTATATCTTCGCGGACCTGCGCGGCGCGCGCATGCAGCAGCCGGGCAGCGGCGGCGCGTGGCAGGTGGTGCTCGACGTGCAGGACGCCAAGCACGGCGCATGGACGCTGCCGATGCGCGATCGCGGCGAGGCGCACAAATGGGCGCGCATCCTGTCGCTCGCGACCCAGCAAAAACTCTGACGCCGCTTCACGCGTGATAGCCCATATCGCCGCGCACCTTGCCGCGAAACACCCAGTACGACCAGATCACGTAGATCATGAGCACGGGCAGCAGAAACATCGTGCCGATCAGCAGAAACTGGTGCGATAGCGGCGCGGCGGACGCATCCCACAGCGTCACCGAGGGCGGCGCGATGAACGGCCACAGGCTGATCACGAGCCCCGTGAACGCGAGAAAGAAGAGGCCGATCGAGCACACGAACGGCAGCACTTCGCGGCGTTTCGCGAGACTCGACCAGAGCGTCCACGCGAGCAGCACGGTGAGCACCGGCACCGGCGCGAACGCGAGGCTTTCGGGGAAGCCGAACCAGCGCGCCGCGATGCGCGCGTCCTTGAGCGGCGTCCACAGGCTGATGAGCAGGATGAACGCGATCACGCCGATGAGCGCGTAACGCGCCATCGTGCGGCTCCATTCCTGCAGCTCGCCTTCGGTCTTGAGCACGAGCCAGGTCGTGCCTTGCAGCGCATAGCCGAAGATCAGCCCGACGCCGACGAGCAGCGGAAACGGCGCGACCCAGTTCCAGCTCGTGCCCGCATAGACGCGGCCTTCGATCGGAAAGCCCTGAATGAACATGCCGAGCACGACGCCCTGCGAGAACGTCGCGACGAGCGAGCCGCAGCCGAACGCGCCATCCCACAGCCATTTGCGCGCGCCGATCACCTCGCGGAACTCGAACGCGACGCCGCGAAAGATCAGCCCGAGCAGCATGAAGAGAATCGGGAAATAGACGGCTGGCACGATGATCGCGAACGCGAGCGGAAACACCGCGAACAGGCCGCCGCCGCCGAGGATCAGCCAGGTCTCGTTGAAGTCCCACACGGGCGCGACCGAGTTGATCATCAGGTTGCGCGATTCGCCGTCGCGGCGCAGCAGAAACATCACGCCGACGCCGAGATCGAAGCCGTCGAGCAGCACGTACATGAACACGGCCAGCGCGAGAATAGCGGCCCACAGCGGCACGAGATCGAGCATCGCGTTCTCCCGGTTCTTATTTGCGGCCGCGCCCTGGGGGCACGATATCGTCCTCGCTCACGCGCCGCCCCGCGCCGTCCGCGCCCGCCGATACCGCCGAGAGCGGGCGCGCCGCGCGCGTTTTCGCATCGAGTTCGTCCTTTTCGTGCGCGTGCGCGACTTCCGCCGGCCCGACGCGCACCAGCCGCCGCAGCAGGAAAAATCCCGCGCCGAAGATCACCAGATAGGCGAGCACGTAAAGCAGCCACGAGAGACCGACATCGGCGGCGGTGAGCGAGGGCGTCACCGAATCCTTCGTGCGCAGGATGCCGTAGACGGTCCACGGCTGGCGGCCCGCCTCGGTGGTCGTCCAGCCGGCGATCACCGCGATGAAGCCGAGCGGCATCGCCCAGGTGGCGGCGCGCAGCCAGCGCGTGCTCGTTTCGATCCTGCCGCGCGCGAGCTGCACGATGCCCGAGAGCACGAGCACGAACATCAGCAGCGCGATGCCGACCATGATGTGAAACGCGAAGAACACGACGGCGACGGGCGGCCGGTCCTCGCGCGGAAAGTCCTTCAGGCCGCGCACGAAGCCGTTCGGATCGTGCGTCAGATAAATGCTGCCGAGCACCGGAATCGAGATCTCGAAATGGTTGCGTTCTTCGTCCTGGTCGGGAATCGAGAAGAGATTCGCCGGAACGCGCGTGCCGGATTCCCACAGGCCTTCCATCGCCGCGAGCTTGGCGGGCTGATGCTTGAGCGTGTTGAGGCCGTGCGCGTCGCCGATCACCATCTGCACCGGCACCATGATGATGAGAAAGACGAGGGACATCTTCACCATCACGCGGCTTTCCTCGAGCGCGCGGCGCTCGCGCAGATACATCGCGCCGACGCCGAGGATGACGAAGCCCGCCGTCACGAGAAAGGCGCTCACCGTATGCCCGAGCCGGTACGGAAACGACGGCGTGAAGATCACGTCGAAGAAGCTCACCACTTCGAAGCGGCCGTCCGGCAGCATGCGATGCCCTTGCGGCGTCTGCATCCAGCTGTTGACCGCGAGAATCCAGAACGACGAGATCACGGTGCCCGCCGCGACGAAGATCGCCGACATCACGTGCGCCCATTGCGGCACGAGCTTGCGCCCGAAGAGCAGCACGCCGAGGAACGCCGATTCGAGAAAGAACGCGGTCAGCACTTCGTAGCCCATCAACGGGCCGACGACGTTCGCGGTGGCATCGGAGAAGCGGCTCCAGTTGGTGCCGAACTGGAACGGCATCACGATGCCCGACACCACGCCCATGCCGAAGGAGACCGCGAAGATCTTCAGCCAGAACGCCGAGAGCCGCCGATACACGTCGCGCTTCGTGATCCACCAGTTGAACTCGAGCGTGGCGATGTAGCACGACAGACCGACCGTGAAAGCCGGCAGCAGAATGTGGAACGCAACGACCCACGCGAACTGAAAGCGGGAGAGCAGGACCGAATCGACATCCATGAACGCTCCTTTGTTCAGGCTTTTTACAGCGGATATGTCGAAGGGCGCGCCTCGCGCGGGCGCTTTGTTCCTTAATACACGGTTTTCATGCGCGCGGCCACGCGCCGCCCGGGGAGGCGCCACGCCCGCCGCGACGCCGATGCACCAATTTGATACAATCCGAGGCTCGGTCTAAAGGCCATGCGGACGACCGCATGCGCATCGTTTCATCGGGGACGGCCCCATTTCTTCAAGGGAGTCGCTCGATGTCCTGGATTCTTCTTTTCATCGCCGGTCTGCTGGAAGTCGCGTGGGCCGCGGGTCTCAAATCGTCCGAAGGCTTTACGCGGTTCGGGCCGTCCGTTTTCACGATCATCACCGCGCTCGGCAGCTTCGTGCTGCTCGCGATGGCCATGAAGCAACTGCCGCTCGGCACCGCTTACGCCGTATGGACGGGTATCGGCGCGGTCGGTGCGTTCATCTTCGGCATCGTGTTCATGGGCGAGGCGCTGTCGGCGGCGCGCATCGTGAGCGCTGTGCTGATCGTCGCCGGTCTGGTCGGCCTCAAGTTCTCGTCGGGTCACTGAAAGCGCAGCCGTTGTGCGCGCGCCACCCTTGCGTGCGTTGCAGAACCGGGAACGGCAATCGCTGAACCCTTGCTGCACCGCGCGTATTTGCGTGGATATAATGATCTGAGGTCATCCGGTTTTCGTCCGATTCCTATGGTTCCGCGGTTTTTCGTTGTATCTTCGCGGATGTAGGCGGCTTCTTTCGATATCTGCCGGAAAGACCGCTCTTTTTAGCTGGCGAATCGTCCGATAGCGGCGAAAGCCGGCAGCCGGCGCATTAAGGGAGGCGGCAATGCTTGAGTCACTTTCGCTCGCAGCGGGCCTGTCATGGGCGAGCGGGTTGCGCCTGTACCTCACCGTCTTCATCGCCGGCATGTTCCAGCGCATGGGGCTCGTCCACCTGCCGGATTCGCTCGCGGTGCTCGGCTCGCCGTGGGTGATCGGCGTCGCGGCGGTGCTCGCGCTCGTCGAATTTCTCGCCGACAAGATTCCCGCCGTCGATTCCCTGTGGGACGCGGTCCACACCTTCATCCGCATTCCGGCTGGCGCCGTGCTCGCGGCCGGTTCACTCGGCCACGCCGATCCCGCCATGCTGACCGTCGCCGCGCTCGCGGGCGGCACGCTTGCCGGCGCGTCGCATTTCGCGAAGGCGGGCACGCGCGCGCTCATCAACCTGTCGCCGGAGCCGGTGTCGAACTGGGCGGCATCGGCGACCGAGGATGTCGGCGCGCTCGCGGGCATCACGCTCGCGCTCTTCGTGCCGCTCCTGTTCCTCCTGCTCCTCCTTGCGTTCCTGGTGCTCGCGGGCTGGGCACTGCCGCGGCTCGCGCGCGGCGTGCATGGCGGCGTGTCGCGCATGGCCAAGCACATGCTGCCGAGCTCGGACCGCATGAACCGGCTGCGGAGCAAGCACGATTGAGCACCGCATTCAGGAACGATCAGGCTGCACGCAAGGCAGGACATTCGCATCCGACCATCCGGCTCGGTTTCACGCAGACGGTGCGCCAGGCATGGCGCATGACCGCGCGCGACTGGCGCGCGGGCGAACTCACGATGTTGCTGCTCGCGCTGGTGCTGGCGGTCGCGGCGCTGTCGAGCGTTGGCTTTCTCGCCGACCGCATGCGCCAGGGCCTCGCGCGCGACGGGCGCCAGATGATTGCCGCCGATTTCATCGTGCGCGCCGATCATCCCGTCGATCCGATGTTCGCGAGCGAGGCGAATTCGCTCGGGCTAGAGACGGCGGGCACCACCATTTTCCCGAGCATGATCAGCTCGACGTCCGCGCAGCCGGCGTCCAGGCTCGCGGCGATCAAGGGCGTCACGCCGGGGTATCCGTTGCGCGGCGCGCTGCGCATCGCGCCCGGCACCGATGCCGCCGATGCGCCCGCGCACGGCATTCCCGCGCCCGGCACGGTCTGGGCCGATGCCGCCCTGCTCGATGCGCTCAAGACGACAGTCGGCGGCACGGTCAAGGTAGGCACGCGCACGTTCACGGTGGCGGGCGTCATCACGCGCGAGCTGGATCGCGGCTTCTCCTTCGTCAATTTCTCGCCGCGCCTCATGATGCGCGCCGACGAGATCGCGGGCACGGGGCTCATCGGCTACGGCAGCCGCGTGACGTACCGGCTGCTCGTCGCGGGGCCGGACAGCCAGGTGGAGCAATTCGCGAAGTTCGCGCGCGACAAGGTGGATGGCGGCAAGCTGCGCGGCGTCGCGCTGGAGTCGCTGTCGGACGGCCAGCCGCAGGTGCGCCAGACGATCGATCGCGCGAGCCACTTCCTCACGCTCGTGTCGCTTCTGACCGCGCTGCTCGCCGCGGTCGCGATCGCGATGGCCGCGCATCGCTTCGCGCGCCGGCATCTCGACGGCTGCGCCGCGATGCGCTGTCTCGGCGTCAGCCAGCGCACGCTGCGCGCGCTCTTTCTGAACGAATTTCTCGCGATCGGGCTGATCGGCAGCGCGGCGGGCGTCGTGCTCGGCTTCGGCGGCCATCTCGTGCTGCTGAACTGGCTCGGCTCGCTCGTCGATGTCGAGTTGCCGCAGCCGAGCGTGTGGCCCGCGCTGCAGGGCATCGCGATGGGCCTCGTGCTGCTGCTCGGCTTCGCGCTGCCGCCGCTCTTGCCGATCACGCGCGTGCCGCCGGTGCACGTGATCCGACGCGAGCTCGGCGATGCCGGGCGCGTCGCGCATGCGGCGTATGGCGTCGGCGTGCTGCTGTTCGCGGCCCTGCTGATTCTCGCGGCGGGGGAATGGAAGCTCGGCGGCATCGTCGCGGGCGGTTTCGCGGCGGGCCTGCTCGTGTTCGGCGCGATCGCGCGCGCAGCGCTCTGGGCGGCGGCGCGCTTCGTGCGGCGCGAACGCAGCCGCGCGGGCGTGGGCTGGCGCTACGCGCTCGCGTCGCTGGAGCGCAGGAGCGGATCGAGCGCGCTGCAGATCACCGCGCTCGGCATCGGGCTGATGTGCCTTTTGCTCATCGGCATGACGCGCAACGATCTCATCAAGGGCTGGCGCGACGCGACGCCGCCCGACGCGCCGAATCAGTTCCTCATCGATATCCAGCCGGACCAGCGCCAGGGCGTGCTCGACTATCTGCACACGCACGGCCAGCCCGACGCCACGCTTTCGCCGATGGTGCGCGCGCGCCTCGTCGCGATCAACGGCAAGCCAGTAAATCCGGACGACTACGACAAGGCCGACGCGAAGCGCCTCGTCGACCGCGAATTCAACCTCTCCTACACGACCGAGCTGCCCGGCGACAACCGCGTGACGCAGGGCGCATGGTTCGGCACCGAAACGAAGCCGCAGGTGTCGATCGAGGAGGGCATCGCGAAGACGATCCGCGTGAAGATGGGCGACACGCTGCGTTTCGATGTCGCCGGTCTGCCGGTCGAAGCGCCGGTGACGAGCGTGCGCAAGGTCGACTGGAACTCGTTCAAGGTCAACTTCTTCGTGCTGCTGCCGCCCGAGGCGCTCGCCGATCTTCCCGCGACCTTCATCACGAGCTTTCATCTGCCGACGCAAGAGCAGCGCGTGATCGACGGGCTGGTGGCGCGTTACCCCAACGTGACGGCCATCGATATCGCGCCGATTCTCGCGCAGATCCATCGCACGCTCGCGCAGGTGATCGGCGCGGTGCAGTTCCTGTTCCTCTTCACGCTCGCGGCGGGCGTGCTCGTGCTGTACGCCGCGCTCGCCGGCACGCGCGACGAGCGCGTGCGCGAATCGGCGCTGCTGCGCGCGCTGGGGGCGTCGCACAGGCAGGTGCGCTCGGTGCAGGTGGCCGAATTCGTCGCCGTGGGCGCACTTTCGGGCCTGATGGCGGCGATCGGCGCGCAGGCCATTGGCTACGTGCTCGCGGCGCGCGTGTTCGAGTTTCATATCGATTTCAATCCGTGGCTTCTGCCCACGGGCATCGTGGCGGGCGTCGCGTGCGCCGGGCTCGGCGGCTGGCTCAGCCTGCGCCGCGTGCTGGCGCGCCCGGCGTTGCAGTCCTTGCGCGATGCGTGACTTTTTGTTCGAGCAATGACCGAAGCAAATCAATCCTCCTCCGACGACGAAGCACAAAAGCCGACCGCCTTCGAGCTGATCGGCGGCGAGGCGCGCGTGCGTGCGCTCGTCGATCGTTTCTATGATCTGATGGATCTCGAGCCCGAATTCGCGGGCATCCGCGCGCTGCATCCGCCGACGCTCGACAATTCCCGCGACAAGACGTTCTGGTTCCTGTGCGGCTGGATGGGCGGGCCGGATCATTACATCGACCGCTTCGGGCATCCGCGTCTGCGGGCGCGGCATCTGCCGTTCGCGATCGCGTCGGACGAGCGCGATCAATGGCTGCGCTGCATGGCGTGGGCGATGGAGGACATCGGCATCGACGAAGCCTTGCGCGAGCGCCTTCTGACGTCCTTCTTCGATACCGCCGACTGGATGCGCAACCGTCCCGGTTGAAACGCTGCGTTTTGTATCGGTTCACGCGGGGCGCGCGTGATGCATCATCGGCTCTTTCGCATCATCGAAAGGAACGGGAACATGAGCACACGCGCACTCTTTCGCGAGGACGCCTATCAGACGCGCTGCGACGCGACGGTGACGGCCATCGACGAGCAGGGCATTCATCTCGATCAGACCGTGTTCTATCCGCTCGGCGGCGGCCAGGCGGGCGACGCGGGCACGCTGACGCTCGCGGACGGCACGGTCATCGCGATCGCCGATACGCGCAAGGCGAAGTTCGAAGGCGCGACGCCCGATGACGCCGTGCACGTGCCCGCGCCCGGCCAGGAAGACGCGCTCGCGAAGCTGACGGTCGGCAGCAGGCTCAGCGCCGAGATCGACTGGGCGCGGCGGTATCGGCATATGCGGCTGCATACGGCGAGCCATCTGATCTGCGCGGTGCTGCCGTATCCGGTGGACGGCTGCAGCATCACGACCGAGTACGCGCGTCTGGATCTCGCGACGGTCGAGCCGATCGAGCGCGAAAGCGTCGAAGCGAAGCTGAACGCGTTGATCGGCGGCGCGCACGATGTGCACACCGAATGGATCACCGACGACGAAATGTCCGAGCGCCCCGAACTCGTGCGCACGATGAGCGTGAAGCCGCCGATAGGCCTCGGCCGCGTGCGTCTCTTGCGCATCGAGAATGTGGATTTGCAGCCCTGCGGCGGCACGCATGTGCGCAACACGGGCGAGATCGGTGCGCTGCGCATCGCGAAGCTGGAGAAGAAGAGCGCGCGCACGCGGCGGCTGGTGCTGGAACTGGCGTGAGCATGGATCCTCGCGCGCAGGCGGTGCTGGACCTGTGGTTCGGCGCGCCCGGTTCGCCGGAATTCGGCACGGAGCGCAAGGTCTGGTGGAAGAAGAAGCCCGCTTTCGACGCAATGCTCACGGAGCGCTTCGGCGCGCTGCTCGAAGAAGCGCAGTCGGGCGGATTGCAGGAGTGGGAACGCACGCCGCCCGGCACGCTCGCGCTGATCGTGCTGCTCGATCAACTGTCGCGCAACTGTTTTCGGAACACGCCGCGGGCATTCGCGGGCGATGCGCGCGCGCTGGCGCTGGCGAAAGCGCTCGTGGAGAAGGGCGACGATCTGCTTCTGCCGGACGCGTATCATCGCGCGTTCGCGTATATGCCCTTCGAGCACGATGAGACGCCCGACAGCCAGCGCGAGGCGCTGCGATTATTCGCAAAACTAAAAGATGAAACCGGTGTTTCGAGTTTTTACGAATCCGCGGTGGAACATGCGGAAGTGATCGGGCGCTTCGGGCGCTTCCCGCATCGCAATCGGATTCTCGGGCGCGAGATGTTACCCGATGAAGAGGCATGGCTGGCGCGCCACGGCGGATTTTGAGATCGAGAGCCTCGTCCTTGTGAGCGACAAAATAGAATCGCGGCTCCGTGCTTGCGCATGCGATCTGGAAAACGTTGCCACATGCCTGACTTTAGTAAGATTACGCTCGTCTCCGTGACCGGCCTGGACGATGCTCAAGGTGCCGCTTACGCGCTTGCGCTGTCCAGCCGGCAGATGCCCGGCGCGCGCGCCTTGTTATTCAGCCCGCACGCTCCCGCGGATCTTCCCGCCGAAGTCCGTCACCGGACGATCGCCCGGCTGAACTTCAACGAGTACAGCTGGTTCATCATGTTCGCGTTGTGGAAGTTCATCGAAACGGACTATGCGCTCATCGTTCAGGACGACGGATGGGTGCTCGACGGCGCCAACTGGAGCGACGAATTCTTCGAGTACGATTATCTCGGCGCGCCGGGGCATCTGGCGCGGGTCGATACGCCGCAAGGGACGCGGTGGATGAACGACTTCAGCTGGTACGGCGAGCTGGAAAAAGCGGATTCGATCGTCATCCCCGTGTTCAATGGCGGCTTCAGCCTGCGCAGCCGGCGCCTGCTGCGCGCGCTGACCGATCATCCCGAGATCCGGGTTGTCGTTCCACCGCCGCAAGTCAGTGAGTCGGAACCCATTCGCATGGGCTGGTCCCACGATGCCACGCACGAAGACGTGCAATTCGCCTGCGTGCTGCGCCCGCAACTGGAGGCATTGGGGTTGCGGTTTCCATCGCTGAATCTGGCCGCCCACTTTTCTTTCGAGCAGGTCGCGTACAGCCACATCGGCGTGGACCTCATGCGGGTCTTCGGCATGCACGGCGCATGGCGGCGCCTCGTCAGCATCGACCCGCTGGTCGTGCGTTACGGTGCAACGCGCAGCTATATCGATGCCCATCCGCTGGAGCCGCCCGTCGTCAGGATGCTCGAGCAGCGTGGGTATCGGCTCGAATTCCTGCCCGAGCCTGGCTGACGGGCGCGATGTCGCGCAGCATGACGGGTGCGAACCTTTGATTGAGTGATGCTGCGAACTAGAATCGTGTTGCCGGGAGCCCGTGACATATCCGGATCGCGGCTCCTGCACATTTCGCAACAATCGCCGCCATGCCTGACTTCAGCAAAATTACATTGGTCTCCGTGACCGGGCTGTACAACGCCCAAGGTGCGGCCTATTCGCTGGCGCATTGCAGCCGGCAGATGCCGGGTGCGAGTGCCGTGCTTTTCAGTCCCGAGGCTCCGGATAAGCTTCCGCCAGGCATTCGTCACCGCGCTATCGCGCCGCTCAACTATCACGAATACAGCTGGTTCATGATGTTCGTGCTATGGAGATTCGTCGATACCGAATTCGTGCTGATTGTTCAGGACGATGGCTGGATGCTCGATATCCAGAACTGGAGCGACGATTTCCTGAACTACGATTATCTGGGCGCGCCGATCCATCTGGGACGAGTCGACACGCCGGAAGGCATCCTGTGGATGCGCGGCTTCAGCTGGTGCGAACACTTGAACAAGCCTGACAGCATCGTTCGTCCGGTGCTCAACGGCGGGTTCAGCTTGCGCAGCCGTCGCATGTTACGGGCTTTATGCGATCATCCGCACATCCGGATGGAAATTCCGCCGCCCGATACCGTCGAGGTCGAGCCCATTCGCATGCGATGGTTTCACACCGTATTGAACGAAGACGTTCAGCTCTCGGCCGCCTTGCGGCCGCAACTCGAGGCGGCGGGCCTGAAGTTCGCGCCGCTCGACCTGTGCATCCGGTTTGCCCTGGAGGAAGGCGGGCCGATTCATGCGGGCCTGAATGTCATGCAGATCTTCGGGCTGCACGGCCCGTGGCGGCGTCTCACCAGCATCGACCCGCTCACGGTCCGATACGGCGTCTCCCGGCAGCTCGTCGAGGGAAACGATGGCGAGCGGGCAGTGCTCGCCATGCTGCAAAAGCGCGGCTACCGCATCGAATTCGACCCAAAGCCGCAATAGCGCGCCGCGTTCGCGTTACCGCCCGCCTGACACATCCAGAATCGCCCCCGTCACATACGACGACGCATCCGACAGCAGCCACGCGATCGATTCGCCGACCTCATCGGCGGTGCCGGCGCGCCCGATAGGCGTCTGCACGCCGAGCACGTGCGCGCGATCCGGCTTGCCGCCGCTCGCGTGGATCTCGGTGTCGATAAGGCCGGGGCGAATTGCGTTCACGCGCACGCCCTCGGGCCCGAGCTCCTTCGCCAGCCCGATGGTCAGCGTGTCGATCGCGCCCTTGGACCCCGCGTAGTCGACATACTCGTTCGGCCCGCCGAGCCGCGCCGCCGCCGACGAGACATTCACGAGCGAACCGCCGTTGCCGCCGCGCGAGCGCGACATGCGCCGTGCAGCCTCGCGCGCGCACAGATAAGCGCCGAGCACATTGATGTCGAAAATGCGCTTCATCCGCGCGATATCCATGTCCGCGAGCGCCGAGCCGGGCGCGACGATGCCCGCGTTGTTCACCACGCCGTCGATCTTGCCGAAGGCCTGCTCCGTGGCGTCGAACATCGCGATGATCGCGGCTTCGTCGCTCACGTCGCCGTGAATGGCGATGGCTTTGCCGCCCGCCGCGCGCACCGCCGCGACGGTTTCATCGGCGGCAGCGGCATTCGACGCGTAGTTCACGCCGACGCACCAGCCGCGCGCGCCCGCGAGCACCGCGGCGGAGCGGCCGATGCCGCGGCTCGCGCCGGTAATCAGGATGACTTTGGACATGGTTCTGGTTTCCTCAAACGGCGTTGCGTTTCTCGGACCACTTGTCGTGCGTGGGCGGCTGGTAGGCCGCGAGCTTCGCGATCATCTCATCCGGTTCGGCCGCGACCTGGATGATGTCCAGATACGGCGCGCGCATGAAACCCTCCTCGACGGTGTGACGCAGCATCGACATGAGCGGATCGAAATAGCCGTTCACGTCGAGCAGGCCGACGGGCTTCTGGTGATAGCCGAGCTGCGCCCAGGTATAGACCTCGAAAAACTCCTCGAAGGTGCCGACGCCGCCCGGCATCGCGACGAAGGCATCGGAGAGGTCGGCCATCAGCTTCTTGCGCTCGTGCATGTCGGGCACGACGTGCAGCTCGGTGAGATCCGTGTGGCCGACTTCCTTCGCGAGCAGCAGCTCGGGAATCACGCCGACGGCGCGTCCGCCCGCGGCGAGCACTTCATCGGCGATGAGGCCCATCAGGCCGACGCGCCCGCCGCCATAAACGAGCGACAGATTGTTCTGAACCAGCGCGCGGCCGAACGCCTTGGCCGCTTCCGCATAGACGGGACGGGCTCCGTTCGAGGAGCCGCAATAGACACACACTGCCTTCATTTATCTGGAATCCTTCGGTGTTTCGCTCTTCGACGCATTCGATGCGCCTTGCTGTGACTCGTCGCGCGGCGGCAGGAAGTCCGCGTACTCGCGCTTGGGTAGCTTACCGGAGACGAGATCGTCGAAGAGCTGACGCGAGCGCCCGCGCAGATACGGCGCCATGATCGAGATGATGTGCAGGCTCGCCTGATGCAGTTCCGCGCGGATCGCTTCCTGATCGTTGTACTTGCGCGGATTCATCACGTACTGGTACGAGAGCCAGTACGTCGCGATCACGCCCATGTTGGTGGCGATCACCTCGATCTCCTGCGGCGTCGCGACCATTTCCTGATCGGCCACGAGCGCCTCGCACAACTGGCTCGCGAAGCGCACCTTGTGCGTGATGATCTGCTTGAAGTGCGTCTCGAGCGTGCGGTTGCGCGCGAGCAGATCGTTCAGGTCGCGATAGAGAAAGCGGTAGGTCCAGAGGAAATCCGCCATGTACTGCAGATACGACCACATCTCGTCGATCGTCGGGCGATGATCGTCCGGAAAGCGCAGGCGCTTCTGAATCTGCTGCTCGAACTGCGCGAAGATGCTGTTGATGATGTCGTCTTTATTGCGGAAATGGTAGTACAGGTTGCCTGGACTGATTTCCATCTCCTCGGCGATCGTCGTCGTGGTGACGTTCGGCTCGCCGATATCGTTGAACAACTTCAGCGACAGCTCGAGAATCCGTTCGCGGGTGCGGCGGGGTGGTTTGGCTTCCATGTCGTCCGACCTTGGCATCGGGCCGCGGCGGCTCGGGATGAGCGTTCGCGCGGCCGCTTCCGTTGCTATTTTTGAGAATATCGGACGATTATAAACCGGTCGTTCGACGGCACGGACGCACGTCTCACGCGCCGCGGTTCTCGTTTATAAGATACGCGCCAGCCACGCGGATGCAAGCGGCCACAGTATCAGGCCCCATGTGAGCACGCAGACGCCGAGCGCGACCATCACCGCGGCGCTGCCGAAATCCTTTGCGCGCTTCGAAAGTTCGTGCCGTTCGAGCGAGATGCGGTCGATGGCCGCTTCGACGCTCGAATTGAGCAGTTCGACGATGAGCACGAGCAGCACCGACGCGATCAGCGCCGCGCGCTCGACCGCCGCGACGGGCACGATGACGCTGCAGGGCAGCAGGATCGCGGCGAGCGTCAGTTCCTGGCGAAACGCGCTTTCCTCGCGGATCGCGACGCGAAAGCCGTAGAGCGAGTTCTTCATCGCGTGCCAGGCGCGCGTGAAGCCGCGGTTGCCCTTGTACGGATTGAAGGGCAGGTCGTCCGGGCCGAGCGGTTCGGCGGGTTGCGCGGGCGTGTCGTCGATGTCCTCGAGGTCGTCGTCGAAGGGATCGCGCGCGCGGGCCGGCGCCGCACGCGCATTCGCTTCCGCCCGTTCCTCTGCGACGGCGCGTCGCGTCATGCGGCCGCCTGTTCGGACGTCGTCGCGCCTGGCCCGAACTGCCGCAGATGCGACGCGAATTGCTCCGATGCCGCGCGCCACGAGAAGTGCTCGGCCCACGCGCGGGCATCGCCGCGTTCGATCTTTAATGCATCGAGGCAGGCTTCGCGCAGGTCATGATTGAGCGCGCCGGGTCCGTCGGTGCCGAGCACGTCGATCGGGCCCGTCACCGGATACGCGGCGACCGGCGTGCCGCAGGCCATCGCTTCGAGCAGCACGAGGCCGAAGGTGTCGGTCTTGCTCGGGAAGACGAAGACATCCGCTGCCGCATAGACCTTCGCGAGTTCCGACTGCGACAGCACGCCCAGATAGTTGACGTTCGTGTAGCGCGACTTCAGCTCCGCGAGCGCCGGACCTTCGCCCGCGACCCACTTCGAGCCGGGCAGATCGAGCTTCAGGAACGCCTCGACGTTCTTCTCGACGGCCACGCGCCCGACATACAGAAAAATCGGCCGCGCGGTGTTGAGGACCTTCGACTCCATCGGATGAAAGATGTCGAGATCGACGCCGCGCGTCCACAGCACGACATTGGTGAAGCCGTATTTCTCGAGATCGCTCTTCACGACGGGCGTTGGCGCCATCACCGCCTGCGAGTCCTTGTGGAACCAGTGCAGGAAGCGGTAGGTCATCGACAGCGGAATGCCGAAGCGCGCCTTCACGTACTCCGGAAAGCGCGTGTGATACGCGGTCGTGAACGGCAGCTTGTGGCGCAGCGCGTAGGCGCGCGCGGCGAGCCCGAGCGGGCCTTCGGTGGCGATATGCAGCGCATCCGGCGCGAACGCATCGATGCGCTCGGCCACGCGCCGTCCCGGCAACAGCGACAGGCGAATCTCGGGATAGGTCGGGCAGGGGATCGTCCTGAATTCGAGCGGCGTGAGCAACTCCACGCGATGACCGAGCGCGGTGAGCTCCTTCGACGTTTGCGTGAGCGTGCGCACGACGCCGTTGACCTGCGGCTCCCATGCGTCGGTAACGATCATGATTTTCATCGGCTTTGGCCCCGTGGTTCGTTCGTGTTCAGACTGTCGCGCGCGCTTTCGTCGTGCGCGCTTCCGGCGAGCGCATCACCGTCCAGTAGACGACTTTCAGCTCGCCGTCGTAGGTCTCGACGAGCGCCGAAAGACTCTCGACCCAGTCGCCGTCGTTGCAGTAGAGAATGCCGTCGATGTCGCGGATCTCGGCCTTGTGGATGTGCCCGCACACGACGCCGTCGCAGCCGCGGCGGCGCGCTTCGTCGGTCATCACGCGCTCGAACTGCGAGATGAAGTTCACCGCGTTCTTCACTTGATGCTTCAGGTACTGCGACAGCGACCAGTAGTTGAAGCCGAGCTTCGTGCGCACGCGATTGAACCAGCGGTTGAGCAGCAGGATCATCGTGTAGGCGGTGTCGCCGAGATAGGCGAGCCATTTGGCGTGCTGAATGACGCCGTCGAAGAGATCGCCATGCACGATCCACAGGCGCTTGCCCGCGAGCGTCGTGTGAAACGCCTCGCCGCGCACGTGGATGTCGCCGAACGCGAGATCGCAGAACTGGCGCGCGGCTTCGTCGTGATTGCCGGGAATGTAGACGACCTGCGTGCCCTTCCTCGCCTTGCGCAGGATCTTCTGCACGACGTCGTTGTGCGCCTGCGGCCAGAACCAGCCCTTGCGAAGCTGCCATCCGTCGATGATGTCGCCGACGAGATACAGGTACTCCGACTCGTGATGCCGCAGGAAATCGAGGAGATAGGGCGCCTGGCAACCGCCCGAGCCGAGGTGAATGTCCGACAGCCAGATCGTGCGATAGCGATGCGTTCCATCGGCGCCATCGCCCGGCTCGTCATGATGGACGGGCGCGGCGGCACGCGGATCGGAGAAGCCCGGCACGCCCGTCGAGGCGGATTCGGGCGATTCGGTGGACTCGGATCGCAGCGCGAAGGGACCGGTGCGCTGATCGCTATTGCTGAAGTTGAAGGGAGACGGCGGGTCGATTGCCGGTTGGACTGACGAGGTGAAGGCCATTGGCTCGCGCATCGGGTTTCGATATGCGCATTGCGCCATGCGGCTGTGACCGAGCCGTGACAGTCACAAGAAGTTCTTATTACTTGGCGATGGGCGCAGCCGCGACGATGCGCGTGCCGGCGAGGCGGTCATGGAGGAACTGGCGCGCGGGATCGAGCCACACGGCGGCGGCCCACAGCGCGACCCACGCCGCGAACACGGCGAGCGTCTGCGGCACGGCGAGCGAGAGGAGGGGATGCAGCGCGAGCGGCGGCAGGAACCACAGCCAAGCGAGCGCATAGCGGGTGAGGGCGCGAGCCGGCTTGATGGGCTGGCCGTGCGCATCGACGATTTTGAGGCGCCAGGTTTTCATCGGCAGGGTCTGGCCGCCGTGCGTCCAGAAATACACGAAGTAGGCCGCGAGCACGATGCCGATCCACGACATCAGCCAGTTGTGATGCGTGAGGCCGTTCTTTTGCTGCGTGAGCGTGCTGAAGAGATAACCGGCGATGAACACGACGCCGAAGAGGATCACGCCTTCGTAGAGCATCGTCGCGAGGCGGCGCCGCAGCGTGGGCGCGCGCATCGGGTCGACGGTGGCCACTGCCGGCTGCGCGCTCACGAGCCGTTGTACATGGAAGGCGCCTGCTGCGGCGACACCGGAATCGGCGTGGCCGGCGCAATGCTCGCGGCGTTCGGTATGGCCGGCTGCGTCGGCACGCCGGAGACGGGCGCGGCCGGCGCGGTTGCGGCGCCCGATCCGCTTCCCGCGTGCCCGGAGGCGGGCCCCTGCTCGCGCGCCGCGACGAGGCGATTGATGTCCTTCACTTCGGTCTTGCCCGTGGGCGGCGCGGAAACGACGGTCGGGCGGTGCACGTGCTCGCTCGCGGCCAGCTTCTTCTTCTGTTCTTCGGACAGCTTTTGATAGGCGTCCCAAGCCTTTTCGCGCTTTTCCAGCGGCACCGATTTGGAAACCTGATAGTTCTCGCGCGCCACCTTGCGCTGGTCCGGCGTGAGGCGCACCCACTCCTGCATGCGCTGATGCAGATGCTTCTGCGCCTCAGGCGACATCCGATGGAATCGCGACGCGATCTTCAGCCACTTTTGCTTGCGCTCGTCGGAAAACGAATCCCACTGGGTGGCGAAAGGGGCGAGCGCGATGTGCTGCGCCTCGGTCAGATGGCTCCAGGCGAGCGGGCTTTCGGAAGACAGCGCGGAGAGCGGGGAGACGTTTCCGTCCGCAGGAGCGCTCGCGCCGCCGCTCGGCGCCGCCATAGGCGAAGGCGTGGCGGGGGCGGTCGAATAAAAGCGCGGATAAGTCGCGGCGAACGCAACCAGACCCGCAATCGCGCAACCAAAGACAATCGCGAGACCGCGCTTGTAACTCACCCGAAAATTCCCCCGCTGTATCCAGTGCTTAATGATTGCGCGTCAGGTACGCGTTAAAACCGTGATCGAGATAGGCGTCGATCGGCAGGCTGTCGCTCATCATGGCGGCGTCGATGTCCGCCAGTTCCGCGCGGCGCTCCTGGTCTTCCCAATAGGCGATGCCCGCCAGCCCGATGACGAGCGCCGCGAGCGGCCACGCGAGGCCCAGGCCGCCGAGCCGCGCGAGCAGGCCCTTCGGCCGCCGGCCCTCGCCGGAATCGCCGGTCGTGAGCGTGCCGCCCGCACCGGCGAGCGCCGGCGTGAAGGCGGGCGCGGCAATGGCCGCGGCCACTTTCTCCGGCTTCTTGCGCGCGATCGCGGCGCGGCGCGCGTCGCGCAGCCGGTCGACGGCGGCAGCCGGAATATTCGACGTGTTTTCGTCCAGCGCGCGCACGACCTTCAGCGCGAACTCGTTTTCCTTCGTTTCAAGTGCGGAACTCATAGCGTGATCCCTTTGGCTTTCAGGGCTTGTGCGAGAGTGTGCGTGGCGCGTGAACAATGTGTTTTCACGCTGCCCTCGGAGCACCCCATCGCAGCGGCCGTCTCGGCGACATCCATGTCTTCCCAGTAACGCATGAGAAACGCTTCCCGTTGACGTGCCGGCAGTTTCTGGATCTCGGCATCGATCAGGTTCAAGACCTGCTCGCGCTCCAGCTTGTTCTCGCTGCTTTCGCTGCCGACCGCGCCGTCCTCGGATTCGAAGGTTTCGAGCGGGTCGAATTCGTCGTCGTCGGCGTTGCCGAAGGACGAGAAGAGACTGACCCAGGTGTTGCGCACCTTCTGGCGACGGAAATAATCGTGCGTCGCGTTCTGAAGGATACGCTGGAAAAGAAGCGGAAGCTCGGACGGCGGACGGTCGCCATACTTCTCCGCCAGCTTGATCATCGCGTCCTGCACGATGTCGAGCGCCGCGTCGTCGTCGCGAACGGTGTACACGGTCTGCTTGAACGCGCGTCTTTCGACGCCCGCCAGAAAGTCGGCGAGTTCCTTGTCTGATGCCATCCGTTGGGGACCCGGCGCAACGAATTTGCGTCGAAAGGGATCGTGAGGTTCGAGGAAAACCTGCGAATCCTAGCAAAGTTTCGCCGCATCCGGATAAATTGAGAGGTTTTGTTGCCACTTCCCGCTTGCGTTGGATGAATTCCGCGTGGGTCCGGCAGCTTGCGCACGCACGCGGCGCATGGGGCGCGTGGGGTTTTTCCCGCGCGACCGTGCTAAAGCAGGCGCTGTCGATTCGCTGTCGATTGTTCGGAAACTTTTTACTTGACCCGCCGCGCACCCCGCTGTTACATTTTCTGACTCGCATCATCCAGTGAAATGTCTGCTTTGAGGCGAGCCCAAGAAGCACGCCTGTCAAACCTAGACGCACCGCTTGAACCCGAGCCACAAGCCCGGTAGAGAGCACCCGATCAATTTTTTGCCGAAAATTCGAAAGGTGATGAATGAACATGCCTAGCGCGGAATTCTCCACGTCGGATACCACTCCCCCTCACGAAGCCGACTCCATCGGCGGCACTGTGCTCATGCGCGCATTGGCCGATGAAGACGTCGAGTTCATCTGGGGCTATCCCGGCGGCTCGGTACTTTACATCTACGACGAGCTTTACAAGCAGGACAAGATCCAGCACATCCTCGTGCGCCACGAACAGGCCGCCGTGCACGCCGCCGACGCGTATTCGCGTTCGACCGGCAAGGTGGGCGTGTGTCTCGTGACCTCGGGCCCGGGCGTCACCAATGCCGTCACCGGCATCGCCACGGCCTACATGGATTCCATTCCGCTCGTCGTCATCAGCGGCCAGGTGCCCACCGCGGCCATCGGCCTCGACGCATTCCAGGAGTGCGACACCGTCGGCATCACGCGTCCGTGCGTCAAGCACAACTTCCTCGTGAAGGACGTGCGTGATCTCGCCGAAACCGTCAAGAAGGCGTTCTACATCGCGCGCACCGGCCGTCCCGGCCCCGTGCTGATCGACATTCCGAAGGACGTGTCGAAGGCGCCGTGCAAGTACGAGCCGGTCAAGAGCGTGTCGCTGCGGTCGTACAACCCGGTCACGAAAGGCCATTCGGGCCAGATCCGCAAGGCGGTGCAACTGCTGCTTTCCGCGAAGCGCCCGTACATTTACACCGGCGGCGGCATCATTCTCGCGGATGCATCGCGTGAGCTGAACCAGTTCGCCGACCTGCTCGGCTATCCCGTCACCAACACGCTGATGGGCCTCGGCGGCTACCGCGCGTCCGACAAGAAGTTCCTCGGCATGCTCGGCATGCACGGCACGTACGAAGCCAACATGGCGATGCAGAACTGCGACGTGCTGATCGCCATCGGCGCGCGCTTCGACGATCGCGTGATCGGCGATCCGAAGCACTTCGCGTCGTCGCCGCGCAAGATCATCCATATCGACGTCGATCCGTCGTCCATTTCCAAGCGCGTGAAGGTGGATATCCCCATCGTCGGCGATGTGAAGGAAGTGCTGAAGGAACTGATCGAGCAGCTGCAGCACGCGGAGCACGGCCCGGACACGGCCGCGCTCAAGACGTGGTGGGACGAGATCGAAGAGTGGCGCTCGAAGGACTGCCTCTCGTACGACCGCAAGAGCGAGATCATCAAGCCGCAGTACGTCGTCGAAAAGCTCTGGGAGCTCACCGACGGCAACGCGTTCGTCTGCTCGGACGTCGGCCAGCATCAGATGTGGGCGGCGCAGTTCTATCCGTTCAACAAGCCGCGCCGCTGGATCAACTCGGGCGGCCTCGGCACGATGGGCTTCGGCCTGCCGGCGGCGATGGGCGTGAAGATGGCCTATCCGGACGACGAAGTGGTCTGCATCACGGGCGAAGGCTCCATCCAGATGTGCATTCAGGAGCTCTCGACGTGCAAGCAGTACAACACGCCCGTCAAGATCATCTCGCTGAACAACCGCTATCTGGGCATGGTGCGCCAGTGGCAGCAGATCGAGTACAAGAAGCGCTATTCCAGCTCGTACATGGACGCGCTGCCGGACTTCGTGAAGCTCGCCGAAGCGTATGGCCATGTCGGCATTCGTGTCGAAAAGACCGCGGACGTCGAGCCGGCGCTGAAGGAAGCGCTGCGCCTGAAGGATCGCACCGTATTTCTCGACTTCCAGACCGATCCCACCGAAAACGTATTCCCGATGGTGCAAGCCGGTAAAGGCATCACGGAAATGCTGCTCGGGTCTGAGGATCTATAACGCGGGTTTCGAATGCGCGGATTGCGCGCGCGCCTGTCTCCACGAAAGACATGTGCGGCGCGCGGATCCGTTTCGAAGCTCAACTGGATACACATCGGGAATACGAACATGAAACACATCATCTCCGTACTGCTGGAAAACGAACCGGGCGCGTTATCGCGCGTCGTCGGGCTCTTTTCGGCGCGCGGCTATAACATCGAAACGCTGACGGTGGCGCCGACCGAAGACAGTTCGCTGTCGCGGCTGACCATCGTCTCGATTGGCTCGGACGACGTGATCGAACAGATCACGAAGCACCTGAACCGCCTGATCGAGGTGGTGAAAGTGGTCGACCTGACAGAGGGCGCCCACATCGAGCGCGAGCTGATGCTCATCAAGGTCAGGGCGGTCGGCAAGGAACGCGAAGAGATGAAGCGCATGGCGGATATTTTCCGCGGCCGCATCATCGACGTGACCGAGAAGACCTACACGATGGAACTGACGGGCGCGAGCGACAAGCTCGACGCGTTCATTCAGGCGCTCGACGCCACGGCGATCCTCGAAACGGTTCGCACGGGCAGTTCCGGCATCGGCCGGGGCGAGCGGATACTCAAGGTTTGACGGCGCCTCACCCATTCATTTGCAGCACGTAGCGCAACCATTTATCAGGACTCAAGGAACCACCATGAAAGTTTTCTACGACAAGGACGCCGACCTCTCCCTCATCAAGGGCAAGCAAGTCACCATCATCGGTTATGGCTCTCAAGGCCATGCGCACGCGCTCAACCTGAAGGAAAGCGGCGTGAACGTGACGGTCGGTCTGCGTAAGGGCGGTGCATCGTGGAGCAAGGCCGAGAACGCGGGCCTCAAGGTGAAGGAAGTGGCCGAAGCCGTGAAGGGCGCCGACGTTGTCATGATGCTCCTGCCCGACGAGCAGATCGCCGAGGTCTACAAGAATGAAGTGCACGACAACGCCAAGCAGGGCGCAGCCCTCGCGTTCGCGCACGGCTTCAACGTGCACTACGGCCAGGTGATCCCGCGCGCGGATCTGGACGTCATCATGATCGCGCCGAAGGCTCCGGGCCACACCGTGCGCAACACGTACAGCCAGGGCGGCGGCGTGCCGCACCTGGTCGCGGTCGCTCAGGACAAGTCGGGCTCGGCGCGCGACGTGGCGCTGTCGTATGCCGTGGCGAACGGCGGCGGCCGTGCTGGCATCATCGAAACGAACTTCCGTGAAGAAACCGAAACCGACCTGTTCGGTGAGCAGGCAGTTCTGTGCGGCGGCACCGTCGACCTGATCAAGGCCGGCTTCGAAACGCTGGTGGAAGCGGGCTACGCGCCGGAAATGGCGTACTTCGAGTGCCTGCACGAGCTGAAGCTGATCGTCGACCTGATCTACGAAGGCGGCATCGCCAACATGAACTACTCGATCTCGAACAACGCCGAGTACGGCGAGTACGTGACGGGCCCGCGCATCGTCACGGAAGAGACGAAGAAGGCGATGAAGGCCGTGCTGAAGGACATTCAGACCGGCGAATACGCGAAGAGCTTCATCATCGAGAACCGCGCCGGCGCGCCGACGCTGCAATCGCGCCGCCGTCTGACGGCCGAGCATCAGATCGAGCAGGTCGGTGAGAAGCTGCGCGCGATGATGCCGTGGATCGCGAAGAACAAGCTCGTCGACCAGTCGAAGAACTAAGCTCGCTGGCGTGAGTCATTTCACGCTTCTTGCTTGTAGAAAAGCCGCCCGGATGCCCTGTGCGCCGGGCGGCTTTTGCTATCCTACGGTTTTTAAAAATCACAGAACCCGTTCATGAACTATCCTCATCCGATCATTGCCCGCGAAGGCTGGCCGTTCATCGCCATCGCGGCTGTCGTCGCCATCCTCGTGCAAGCGATGGGCGGCTTCGGCTTTGCCTGGATCTTCTGGCTGATCGTGATTTTCGTCGTCCAGTTCTTCCGCGATCCCGCGCGCCCGATCCCGACCCAGCCCAATGCGGTGCTGTGTCCGGCGGATGGACGCATCGTCGCGGTCGAAACCGCGCACGATCCGTACGTGGGCCGCGAAGCGCTGAAGATCAGCGTGTTCATGAACGTGTTCAACGTGCACTCGCAGCGCTCGCCGGTGGACGGCGTCATCTCGAAGGTTCAGTACTTCCCGGGCGCGTATCTCAATGCCGCGGTCGACAAGGCGTCCACCGAGAATGAGCGCAACGCCATCGTGTTGCAGACGGCGAGCGGGCAAACCGTGACATCGGTGCAGATCGCCGGCCTGATCGCGCGGCGCATTCTCTGCTATGTGCACAACGGCGAGCCGCTGACGCGCGGCCAGCGTTACGGCTTCATCCGCTTCGGCTCGCGCGTCGACGTGTATCTGCCGGTGGGCAGCCGCCCGCGCGTGTCGATCGGCGAGAAGGTTTCGGCTTCGTCGACGATCCTGGCCGAGTTCGCGGAATAACGCGGAGGACGCGATGGCGGCATTCAAACCGCGCCGTAACCGCGCGAACGCGACGACGCCGCGCGCGTTCCGCCGCAACAAGGCCGCGCAGGACGTCGGCGCCGTGGAGACGCGGCGCGCGAAGCGGCAGCAGTTTCTCAGGAAGCGCGGCATTTATCTGCTGCCCAATGCGTTCACCACGGCTGCGCTGTTCTGCGGCTTCTTCGCCGTCGTTCAGGCGATGAACGTGCGCTTCGAGATCGCGGCTATCGCCATTTTCGTCGCGATGGTGCTCGATGGCATGGATGGCCGCGTCGCGCGCATGACGCACACGCAGAGCGCGTTCGGCGAGCAGTTCGATAGCCTCTCGGACATGGTGTCGTTCGGCGTCGCGCCGGCGCTCGTGATGTACGAATGGGTACTGAAGGACCTCGGCCGCTGGGGCTGGCTCGCGGCATTCGTCTATTGTTCGGGCGCGGCGCTGCGGCTTGCGCGTTTCAATACGAATGTCGGCGTGGTGGACAAGCGCTACTTCCAGGGCCTGCCTTCACCGGCGGCGGCGGCGCTGATCGCCGGTTTCGTCTGGCTCGCGACCGATAACCGCGTGCCACTCAAGCTCGTGTGGCTGCCGTGGGTTGCGTTCGCGCTGACGATCTATGCCGGCGTGACGATGGTCTCGAACGCGCCGTTCTACAGCGGCAAGGCGCTCGATGTGCGCTATCGCGTGCCGTTCGCGGGCGTGCTGCTGATCGTGGTGGCGTTCGTGCTGGTGTCGTCGGATCCGCCGGTGATGCTGTTCTGTCTCTTCGTGCTGTATGGCTTTTCGGGCTATGCCTGGTGGGCGTATATGGCGATACGCGGCAGGCCGAATCCGGCGCGCAGTTCTCAGCGGGATCATTGAGTCGAGCGCGTGTAAAAAAGGCGGCAACCGTGAGGTTCGCCGCCTTTTGCTTTTTCGGACTGATCGCTCAGCCTGAAACCAGTGTGCCGTTCTGGATATGCACGCGCTGGCCTTGCTGGAACGGCGGCGGATTCTTGTACGTAAAGGTGCGCGTCTTGCCGTTTTCCATCCGCACGCGCACCGAGTAATCGGTTTCGCTGCGAATGTGCTTTTCGACCGAATTGCCGGCCAGACCGCCGCCGAGCGCGCCGAGCAGGGTCATCGCGGTACGGCCGCCGCCGCTTCCGAACTGATTGCCGACGACACCGCCCGCCACAGCACCGCCGACCGCGCCGATGCCCGTGCCGTGACCTTCATGCTTGACGGCGGAGATCGCCTCGACTGTGCCGCAGGTCGAGCAGTACGCGGGATGCTGCGGTGCCTGCTGCGCATACGATGGCTGCGCGGGCTGCGGCTGCGCCGGAGGCTGTTGCGCCTGCTGCTGGGCCGCTTGTTGCGCGGCGGCTTGCTGCTGAGCTGCTTGCTGTTGAGCCACCTGCTGTTGAGCGGCCTGCTGCTGAGCCGCTTGCTGTTGAGCCGCTTGCTGTTGAGCCGCCGTCGGCTGCGCCGGACTCGGCGCGGCGGAATCCACGACGGGCTGCTGCGCGACCGCAGCCGTCTGCGTCTGCGGATTCTGTGCTGAAGTGCTCGATGCCTTCGGGAACAGTCCCGTCATCGCTGCGGTGGCCGCGAGGCTCGCGACGATGACCGCGCCCGCCGCCGTTGCGATGAGCGGATGCAGACGCCGCTGCCGCGGCTGACCGCCGCCGGAAGAGGGCGACGTACTGAGCTTGCTGGTTCCGTTATCCATTTTTGAACCTCCGTTTCGAGGCGAACTGCCGCTGCCGATGCCGTCTGTCACAACCCATTTTCGGGGAACCACGGATTTTTCGCTTTTTCGGCTTGTAACAATTTCGCGGACACGGCGTGCTCTGACAGAAGCATGTCGAATGCCAAGTACCGTAAGCACGCGGCGACGGGGTGCATGGCGCCGATCACCCTTGAAACATTTACCACCGGTTACAACAAACATCGCTCAGACGAAAAAAAGCGCGCCTCGAAGGGCGCGCTTTGGCGTCACGCAAACAACGCGAAAATCAGTCTTCGCGACGCAGATGCGGGAACAGAATGACGTCGCGGATGCTCGGGCTGTCGGTCAGCAACATCACGAGACGGTCGATGCCGATGCCGCAACCGCCTGTCGGCGGCATGCCGTATTCGAGCGCGCGAATGTAGTCGGCGTCGAAGTACATCGCTTCCTCGTCGCCGGCGTCTTTCTGATCCACCTGTTTCTGGAAACGCGCGGCCTGATCTTCCGGATCGTTCAGCTCCGAGAATCCGTTCGCGATCTCGCGGCCCGTAATGAACAACTCGAAGCGCTCCGTGATGCCCGGCACCGAATCCGACGCGCGCGCGAGCGGCGACACTTCGATCGGGTAGTCGACGATATACGTCGGCTCCCACAATTGCGATTCCGCCGTCTCCTCGAACAACGCGAGTTGCAGCGAACCGAGGCCCGCGTTCAGGAAAGCGGGCTGCGTCGTGTCGACGCCGAACTTCTTCAGTTCCGTGCGCAGGAATGCGGCGTCCGACAACTGCGCGTCGGTGTACTGCGGCGCGTATTTCTGGATCGCCTGATTGATCGTCAGGCGATGGAACGGCTTCGCGAGATCCAGCTCACGGCCCTGATACGTGATGGTCGCGGTGCCGAGCGCATCGATCGCGGCCTGGCGGATCAATTGCTCGGTGAAGTCCATGAGCCACTGATAATCGGTGTACGCGGCGTAGAACTCCATCATCGTGAATTCCGGGTTGTGGCGCGGCGACACACCTTCGTTCCGGAAATTACGATTGATCTCGAACACGCGCTCGAAGCCGCCGACGATCAGCCGCTTGAGATAAAGCTCGGGCGCGATGCGCAGGAACATCTGCATGTCGAGCGCATTGTGATGCGTGGTGAAAGGCTTGGCCGCCGCGCCACCCGGGATCGGGTGCAGCATCGGCGTTTCGACTTCCATGAACTCCGACTTCGCCATGAAATTGCGGATCGACGTGACGGCCTTCGTGCGCGCCATGAAGGTATTGCGCGATTCCGGCGTGACGATCAGATCGACGTAACGTTGGCGATAGCGCGTTTCCTGATCGGCGAGGCCGTGGAACTTGTCGGGCAGGGGACGCAGCGCCTTCGAGAGCAGCCGCAATTCCGTGCAGCGCACCGACAGCTCGCCCTTGTTCGTGCGGAACAGCACGCCCTTCGCGGCGATGATGTCGCCCAGGTCCCACTTCTTGAACGCGTCGTAGGTTTCGGCGCCCACGTCAGCCGGCGTCACGAAGAACTGGATCTGGCCGCTGCCGTCCTGAACCGTCGCGAAGCTCGCCTTGCCCATCACGCGCTTCAACATCATCCGGCCGGCGATCGCGACGGGCAGGGGATTCGCTTCGAGCGCGTCTTTGTCCGTCTCGGCGTATTCGCCTTGCAGCGCGGCCGCCTGATGCGTCGGGCGGAAATCGTTCGGATAGGCGACGCCTTGCTCACGCAGCGCGCGCAGCTTGTCGCGGCGCTCGGCGATGATCTGGTTCTCTTCCAGTTCGGGAGCGGCGCCCGGTTGAGTCGGTTCGGTCATGATGTGTAGCTTTGGATTCAGACAGTGCGCGGCGGCATGAAAGGATAAGCGGCGCGACCGAATGATCGCGCCGCTCACAGTGCGTTCAAACGCCCTGTTTCAGGCTCGCGCTGATGAAGTCGTCGAGGTCGCCGTCGAGCACGGCGCGCGTGTTGCTCATTTCCACGTTGGTGCGCAGATCCTTCACGCGGCTCTGGTCGAGCACGTAGGAGCGGATCTGATGGCCCCAGCCCACGTCGGTCTTGCTCGATTCGAGCTTGTCCTGTTCGGCCTGGCGCTTGCGCATCTCGAATTCGTAGAGACGCGCCTTGAGCATCTGCATGGCTTCCGCGCGGTTGCGGTGCTGCGAGCGGTCGTTCTGGCACTGCACGACAATGCCCGTAGGCGCGTGCGTGAGACGCACGGCGGAGTCCGTCTTGTTGATGTGCTGGCCGCCCGCGCCCGATGCGCGATACGTGTCCGTGCGGATATCGGCGGGATTGATCTCGATTTCGATCGAATCGTCGATTTCCGGATACACGAACACGGACGAGAACGACGTATGACGCCCGCCCGACGAATCGAACGGCGACTTGCGCACGAGCCGGTGAATGCCGGTTTCGGTACGCAGATAGCCGTACGCGTATTCGCCTTCCACCTTGATGGTCGCGCTCTTGATGCCCGCGACGTCGCCTTCGGACTCTTCGAGGACTTCGGTCTTGAAGCCCTTGCGCTCGCAGTAGCGCAGGTATTGACGCAGCAGCATCGATGCCCAGTCGCACGCTTCGGTGCCGCCCGCGCCCGCCTGAATGTCGATGAAGCAGTTGTTCGGGTCGGCCGGGTTCGAGAACATCCGGCGGAATTCCATGTCCTCGACGCGCGCTTTCAACGCATCGGCGTCGGATTCCGACGCGACGAGCGTGTCCTCGTCGTTTTCGTCGCGCGCCATGTCGAACAGTTCGTTCGCGTCGCGCAGATCGTTGTCGAGGGCCGTCAGCGTGGACACCACGCCGTCGAGCAGCTTCTTTTCACGACCGAGCGCCTGGGCGTTCTTCGAGTCGTTCCAGACGTTCGGATCTTCGAGTTCCTTGTTGACTTCGGCTAGACGCGCGGACTTGGCGTCGTAGTCAAAGATACCCCCGTAGCTCGCCCGCGCGGCGGCGCAGGTCGGCCAGAAGGCTTTCGATCGCGTTGAGACGTTCCGCTTCCATTGTCGATCTTCGGCTTCGTAAAAAGATGAAATTATAGCCGATCGACAGGGTTTCCCCGCCTTTGCCGGTGCGCGAAAGACGCGTTCAGCCCGCGTGCTCGACGATCAGTTGCACCCGCGCGACGCCGTTCCACGAATCGCTGACGAGCCGGTATGCGACGGTCGCGCGCGGCGGCAGCGGATCGACGTGGTTGAACCAGATCGCGTTGAAGCGCTGGCGGCCGCGCAGCAGCGACAGCTTCAGATGCTTGTCCTTGACGAGCGCCTGCGACGCGATTTCGAACTCGCCGGAGAAGGTCGGCGCCGGAAAGCCCTGGCCCCAGACGGCGGCGTCCAGCATTTCGACGAATTGCGGCGTGAAGTACGCGTCTTCGAGTTCGCCATCGGTTTCGATGGTGCGCGACAGCGCCTCGGCCGTCAGCCATTCGCGTCCGATCGCTTCGAATGCCGCCGTGAAGCGCGGGATATCGGCGGTGGCGATCGTCAGGCCCGCGGCCATCGCGTGTCCGCCGAACTTGTGGATGAGGCCGGGTTCGCGCTTGCTGATGAGATCGACCGCGTCGCGCAGGTGGAAACCGGGAATCGAGCGGCCCGAGCCCTTGCAGAGCACGCCGCTGTCGTCAGCGTGCGCG
Source organism: Caballeronia sp. 11_S32 (assembly GCF_056930355.1). Classification (NCBI taxonomy): domain Bacteria; kingdom Pseudomonadati; phylum Pseudomonadota; class Betaproteobacteria; order Burkholderiales; family Burkholderiaceae; genus Caballeronia; species Caballeronia sp. 11_S32. The sequence goes on along the minus strand of NZ_JBXOWH010000003.1, from coordinate 2,439,080 downwards.
AACGTGAACGACGGCCGATGAAACCGCTCCTTCAGCCGTCCCGCGACGATGCCGATCACGCCCTGGTGCCAGCTCGCATCGAAGAGCGTGAGCGTGGCGCGTTCGCCGCAATCGAAAGTCTGCAATTCGGCCAGCGCCTGCTGCTGCATGCCCGCTTCGATTTCGCGGCGTTCGCGGTTCATCGAATCGAGCTGCTGCGCGAGCTCCCAGGCGCGGCCGACGTCGTCGGTGGTCAGGCACTCGATGCCGAGCGACATGTCCGACAGCCGTCCGGCCGCGTTCAGGCGCGGGCCGAGCGCGAAGCCGAGATCGAAGCCGGACGCGGTGCGTGCATCGCGGCCGGCGGTGCGGAAGAGGGCGGCGATGCCCGGCTGCATGCGCCCCGCGCGGATCCGCTTCAAACCCTGCGCGACGAGAATGCGGTTGTTGCAGTCGAGCTTCACGACATCGGCGACGGTGCCGAGCGCGACGAGATCGAGCAGGCCGTCGAGGCGCGGCTCGGGACGCGCATCGTCATACGCGCCACGACGGCGCAACTCGGCGCGCAACGCGAGCAGCACGTAGAACATGACGCCGACGCCCGCGATGCACTTGCTCGGAAACTCGCAGCCCGGCTGGTTCGGATTGACGATCGCGCGCGCGGCGGGCAGCTCGTCGCCGGGCAGGTGGTGATCGGTGACGAGCACGTCGACGCCGAGCGCATTCGCCGCCGCGACGCCATCCACGCTCGCGATGCCGTTATCGACCGTAATGAGCAGATCGGGCAGGCCGGACTTCGAGCGCGCAGCCAGCTCGACGATCTCCGGCGTCAGGCCATAGCCGTATTCGAAGCGGTTCGGCACGAGATAGTCGATCGTCGCGCCGAACATGCGCAGCCCGCGCACGGCCACGGCGCACGCGGTGGCGCCGTCGCAGTCGTAGTCCGCGACGACGAGCATGCGCTTGCCCGCCGCGAGCGCATCGGCGAGCACGACGGCGGCATCGTCGCAGCCTTTGAGGCCGGCGGGCGCGTGCAGGCGCTTGAACTCGGTTTCGACTTCATCGGGCGAACTCACGCCGCGCGACGCGTAAAGACGCGCGATGACGGGATGCAGGCCGTGGCGCACCAGCGCTTCGGTGTCGGCGGGAGAGGAGGCGCGCGTAACGATTCGCGTCATTGCAGGGTGTGCCTTATTCGATGAAAAGCGACGCGATCGGACGGCGCCGCCAGAACTTGCGCAGATCGGCGCGCGTGACGGACAGCGTGACCGAGCCGGTATCGCCGCAGAGCGTGAGGCTCAGGCGGCCGAGTGAGCCATCGGTGAGCGCTTGCAGCGCGGGCGCGAACCACGCGCCTTCGAGTTCCTGCAGCGATTCGTTCCAGCGCATCCAGTCCTGCTCGATGAACGGCGCGGAGAACGGATTCAGCTCGACGAGCGTCGTGCCTTGCGCGTCATCTTTCGAGAGCGATGCGAACGACTCCGGCTGCATCGACGGCTTCAGGCCCGCCGCGAGCGCGAGGCCGCGTGTCGCGGCGGCGTCGGACATCACGCGCGCGAACGGGCTCTTCACGGACCGCAGCCGGCCTTGTCCGTGCAGCCAGATCGAGTTGATCGCGGGCAGCCCGCGCGATTCGCGCGCGAGGTTCAGCGGATGCTCGAACCATGCCATCTGCACTTCGTTCTGCAGCTTCATCCACGCGCGCGAACGCTCGCCGGTGCGGGCTTCGTGCGGCAGCCAGATTTCGATGTTGCGTCCCGTCGCGCGCAACGGCGATGCGCCCGCGAGCGCGCCGAGCGCTTCGCCCGACACATACCAGCGCAGCGGCGTCGGCGCCTGCAGTGCGACGCCGAGGTCTTCGATCACGGGCCGCGCGGTTTCGAGGAGCGCGCGCGCTTCTTCCGTATGCACGCCGAGCGTGTCGGGATCGATCAGCACCAGATGATCGTGCGCGATGCGGACATGAACCGGCTCGATGCAGGCCCAAAGCGCATCGCCGGGCGTGCCGCCATCGGCGAGCAGCATGAAGGGCGCGAGCGGGGCATCGTCGGCGTAGCGCTGATCGGCGGGCGTGACCGCGCCGAAGCACCGCGCGATCCAGCGTTCGTGCGGCAGCGTGCGCTGAAAATCCTCGCCGATGACGCGTTCCTCGAGCGTGGCCCGGGCGAGCAGCTTGTCGAGCGCCGCGCTCTCCAGTCCGTGCAGGGCGGTGGCGGCGTCCGCGGCCGAAGGCAGGGCGAACGGCAACAGGAGATGGAGGTGGTGAACGGGCATGATGCTCGGCATTGTAGGGCAAAGCGCATCGGCCGATGCGCGGCCATGCGGTGAGGGCGCGGGCGTGTGGCGTCGGCTTCAAGCTCACCAACGCGATTTATGCCATCGCGCTCTGCGCGGCGCTGCTGTGGTACCCGGCGTCCCCGATCGCGCGCCTGCGCCTCGCGTTCATGTTCGGCGTCGGCGCGCTGGCCGGTTTCGCCGTGACGGGCGGCTATTGGCTGTTCCACATGTGGCAGGTTTTCGGCAACCCGTTTTTCCCGCTCTTCGCGAAGTGGTTTCCCAATCCGCTAACCGTGCCGATCGCCGGCGACGTGCGCTGGCTCCCGCGCAACGTGTTCGAAACCGTGCTGTGGCCGTTCGTGTTCGCCGCCGACCCGAAGCGTGTCGGCGAAGTGCCGGTGCGGCAGATCGTCTGGCCGATTCTCTATGCGGTGTTCTGGATCTGGGTCGCGGCGCGCGTCGTCGCGAAGCTCCGCGGGCGGCGTATATCGCGTCTCCACACGCGTGCGCGTTTCGTCGTCGTGTATGTCGCGCTCGGCTATCTCGCGTGGATGAAAGGCTTCAGCATCTACCGATACATCGTCGCCGTGGACGTGCTCACGCCGATCGTCATGTTCGTGTTGCTCCAGCGGCTCTTCGAGTATCGGATGGCGCGGCGCGTGGCGTTCTGGCTCATCGGCGGTGCGGTCGCGGTGACAGTCGGCGGCGGCGTGCGCAACTGGGGCCACGAAGGCTGGGCGGACCCGCTCTATCACGCGGAGCTTCCGGCGCTGGCCGAACCCGCGCGCACGACGGCCATCATCTACAGTTCGAGCACCGCGTGGTCCTGGCTCGCAACGCGCTTTCCCGTCGAAGTCGGGTTCACGCAGATCGACAGCAGCTTTCCGCGCGGTCCGGGCTTCGAGGAGCGCGTGCGCGAGATGGTGCGCTCGCGCGGCGGCCCCGCATTCGCGCTCATCGACGGAAGCTACAACGGGCGAATCGACACCGTCGCGCGCACGAATGCGTTTCTCGACCGGCTCGGTGTAACGTCCGGCGCGCGGGGCTGCGGCGCGCTGCGCTGGGCCGTGGATCATCTGCGCCTGCGCGCGAGCTATCACGACGATGCCGCCGCTTCGAAACGCTGCCGCCTCGATCTGCGCGCCGACGACGTACGCGACGTCGATGCCGAAAACCGCTTTCTGGCCGAGCGAGCGGCGCCCGCGTTCGAGCGCAATGGCTTCGTGCTCGATACGGCGTCGTGCGAGCGCTATCGCTCCGGCATCGGGACGGGCGTTTCCGTCTACCAGTGGTGCCGCGTGAGCCTGCGCTGAGACGCTCGGCGCCCGTGCAGAAGGCACGCCTTGCGGCGTCGCGTAACGTCCCGTTCCCGCCATATATGGCAAACTTTCGCAAATTTCACGCTCGGGCGTGGGACGTCGGCCCGTTACGCCGTCGTCGCCATGCATCCGCGCCGCGCCGCGGTGCATTCATGCAATGCGGGCGACATCGGGCAAAGCGCCACCCGCCGCGCCACCGGGGCACAACAACGCTGAACCAGCAGCAGAAAGGAATCGCTTGAAACTTCCGTACGAATGGCAGATAGGCTGGCGTTACACACGCGCCAGCAAACGCACCACAGGCAACGGCTTCATCTCCTTCATCGCGCTCGTCTCGATGGCGGGCATCGCGCTCGGCGTCGCCGCGCTGATCGTCGTGCTGTCGGTCATGAACGGCTTCCAGAAGGAAGTACGCGACCGCATGCTCTCGGTGCTCGCGCACGTCGAAATCTTCTCGCCGACCGGCTCCATGCCCAACTGGCAACTGACCGCGCAGGAAGCGCGCCGCAATCCGGAAGTGACCGGCGCGGCGCCCTATGTCGAAGCCCAGGCGCTGCTCACGCGCCAGGGCGCGGTGAGCGGCGTCGCGCTGCGCGGCGTCGAGCCGACGCTCGAGCCCGAGGTATCGGACATCGGCAAGGAAATGCGCGCGGGCAAGCTCACGGACCTCAGGCCGGGCGAATTCGGCATCGTGCTCGGCAAGGATCTCGCGGCCAATCTCGGCGTGATGGACGGCGACAAGATCACGCTCGTCGCGCCCGAAGGCACCATCACGCCGGCCGGGATGATGCCGCGCCTCAAGCAGTTCACGGTGGTCGGTATCTTCGAATCGGGACACTATGAGTACGACTCGACGCTCGCGCTCATTTCGATCCGCGATGCCGAAGCGCTCTTCCGCCTGCCCGCGCCGACCGGCGTGCGCCTGCGCCTGAAGGACATGCAGCGCGCGCCCGAAGTCGCGCGCCAGCTCGCGCGCACGCTCTCGGGCGATCTCTACATCCGCGACTGGACGCAGCAGAACAAGACGTGGTTCTCCGCCGTGCAGATCGAAAAGCGCATGATGTTCATCATCCTCACGCTGATCATCGCGGTGGCGGCGTTCAATCTGGTGTCGTCGCTCGTGATGACGGTCACGGACAAGCAGGCCGATATCGCCATCCTGCGCACGCTCGGCGCGCAGCCGGGCTCGATCATGAAGATCTTCGTCGTGCAGGGCGTGACGATCGGTTTCATCGGCACGGCGCTCGGCGTCACGCTCGGCTGTCTCATCGCGTGGAGCATTCCGTGGCTCGTGCCGATGATCGAGCATCTCTTCAACGTGCAGTTCCTGCCGTCTTCGGTGTACTTCATCAGCGAACTGCCGTCCGAGCTCGTGCCGGGCGATGTCGCGAAGATCGGCGTGATCGCATTTTTGTTGTCGTCGCTCGCGACGCTCTATCCGAGCTGGCGCGGCGCGAAGGTTCGTCCGGCGGAGGCGCTGCGCTATGAGTGATCTGATTCCCGCCAACAATGTCGTGCTGCACGCATCCGCGATTTCGAAGACGTTCGTGCAGGGCGGTTTCAACGTGCAGGTGCTCAACAACGCGCAACTCGAGGTGATGAAGGGCGAGAAGCTCGCGATCGTCGGCGCGTCGGGCTCGGGCAAGAGCACGCTTCTGCACGTGCTCGGCGGCCTCGACGAGCCGAGCGCCGGCAAGGTCTCGCTGCTCGGCAAGCCGTTCACCGAGCTGAAGGAAAAGGAGCGCAACGAACTGCGCAACCGCGCGCTCGGTTTCGTGTATCAGTTCCATCATCTGCTGCCGGAATTCACGGCGCTCGATAACGTGGCGATGCCGCTGCGCATCCGCCGCATGTCGGAAGACGACGCGCGCAAGGAGGCACAGCAGATGCTCGAACGCGTGGGCATCGGGCATCGCGCGAAGCATCGGCCGGGCGCGCTGTCGGGCGGCGAGCGGCAGCGCGTGGCGATCGCGCGCGCGCTCGTCACGCGGCCGGCGTGCGTGCTCGCCGACGAGCCCACCGGCAACCTCGACGGCGGCACGGCCGATACCGTCTTCAACCTGATGCTGGAGTTGTCGCAGACGCTCGAAACGAGCTTCGTGATCGTCACGCACGATCCCGATCTCGCCGCGCGCTGCGACCGCATCATGCGCCTGCGCGACGGCGTGCTGCACGAAGAGCCGGTCGTGCCGGTCTGACGTTTCGCGAGGCGCGGAGGCCGCCATGTGGATCGATACGCACTGTCATCTCGATGCCGGAGAGTTCGATGCCGACCGCGATGCCGTCGCCGATGCGGCGCTCGACGCGGGTGTGACGCGCATCGTGATTCCGGGCGTCGATCGCGGCAACTTCGGCACGGTGCGCGCGCTCGCGCATCGCATCACGGGCGGCGCGTATGCGCTCGGCATCCATCCGCTTTTCACGCCGGGCGCGCATGAGGACGATCTGCGCGTGCTGCGCGATGAAATCGAAGCGAGTCTCGACGATCCGCGTTTCGTGGGCATCGGCGAGATCGGGCTCGATTACTTCGTGCCGACGCTCGACGATGCGCGCCAGCAGTTCTTCTACAACGAACAGTTGAAGCTTGCGCGCGAGTTCGATTTGCCTGTTATTTGTCATGTGCGCAAGTCGCAGGACAAGGTGCTGAAGGGCCTGCGCGTGCACGAGATTCATGGCGGCATCGCACATGCGTTCAACGGCAGCTTTCAGCAGGCCGAGGCGTTCATCGCGCAGGGCATGCATCTCGGCTTCGGCGGCAATCTGACCTTCGAGCGCGCGCTGCAGATTCGCCGCCTGGCGACCGAACTTCCGCTCGATGCGATCGTGCTCGAAACCGATGCGCCCGACATCGCGCCTTCGTGGCTTTACAAGCGGCGCAACACACCGGATCAGGTCGCGGCCATCGCGAAGGTGCTCGCACAACTGCGCGGCATCGATGAAAACACGCTTTCCCTAGGCACAATGGCTAACGCTCACGCCGCGCTCCCACGGCTCGCGCTCGCCTCTTCATAATCGTTTCGATCGACGCATCGTTTGCTCCGGACGCCGTTCCGGGCGCGTGCGTTCGCCGTGACGAAGAACGAAGAGGAAGAAGTGCGGGCGATTCTGCTGGGGTTTGCGTTGGGCGTCTGGTGGCTGCAGCAGCAGGCTCGCTTGCCGGACTCGATCGGATGGACGGCGTGCGGCGCTACGTTTCTCCTCGCGGCGACCCTCGGCGCGATGAAGCCGCGCATGCGCACAGCGAGCTTCGCGCTCGCGGCTTGCGCGTTCGGCTTCGCGTATGCCGCGATGCGCGCCGACGCGCGGCTGCGCGAGCAACTGCCCGTCGAATACGAGCAGCGCGATATCGAACTGACGGGCTTCGTGCGCGGGCTGCCTCAGCAGCAGGCCGACGGCACGCGCTTTCTCTTCGACGTGCAAGCGAACGGCGCGGGCTTGCGTGACTTTCCGCGCATCGTGCGACTGGTGTGGATGTCGCCGGATCACGCGAAACTTCGGGCTGGCGAACGATGGACATTGACCGCGCGTCTGAAGCGCGCGCACGCCAACGCGAACTTCGGCTTGCGCGATGCCGAAGCGGCCTTGCTCGAAGGCGGCATCCGCGCGACGGGCAATGTATCGACCGCGCGCATGCCGCGTCGGCTGAGGCCCGATGCAACCGGCCCGCGTCTGACGATCGACCGTCTGCGCGCCCGCGCGCGCGATCGCATCGAAAGCGTTCTGGGCGATGCGCCGCATCGCGGGATCATCGTCGCGCTCGCGGTGGGCGCGCAGGACGCCGTCAGCGACGCCGACTGGACCGTCATGCGGGCAACCGGCACGAGTCATCTCGTTGCGATATCGGGCTTGCATATCGGCTTCGTCGCGGGACTCGCGGCGTTGGTCCTCGGCTTCGCTTGGAAGCGCATTCGCGTGCGGGGCGTGCCCGGGCCGCTGATCGCGGCGGCGCCTAAGGTGGCGGCGGCCGGCGCAGCGGCGTTCGCCGCGTGCTACGCCGCGCTCGCCGGATTCAACGTGCCCGCGCAGCGCACGCTCTGGATGCTGCTGATCGTCGCGGTCGCGTTTCTTTGCGGGCGGCGGCCGGCGTCGTCGCTCGTGCTGCTGTGGGCGCTCGCGTTCGTGCTGGTCGCCGATCCGTGGGCGGTGACGTCGCCGGGATTCTGGCTGTCGTTCTGCGCGGTGGCGGCGATCCTGCACGCGATCGCGTCGGCGGGGCGGGTCGAATCGCGGGCGCAGGCGCAGGATCACGATGATATCGATCAATGGGATCGCGTCGATCCCAGCGAAGTCGGGCGGCGGCCGGTGCCTTCTGAAAGACGCAGGCCGTTCGCGTTCATCGCGCGGTTCGTCGGTCGCGCGCGGCGTCATATCGCGTCGAGCGCGCGCGTGCAGTACGCGGTGACGATCGCGCTCGCGCCGCTCACCGTCTACTGGTTCTCGCAGATTCCTCTCTTCGGCCCGCTCGCGAATGCGTTCGCGATTCCGTGGATCAGCGTGCTCGTGACGCCCGCGACGCTCGCCGGGCTCATGCTTCCCGCGCCGCTCGATGCGCCGATGCTCCACGCCGCGCATGCCGCGCTGTCCGTGCTCTGCGACATGCTCGCGCGCCTCGCCGATGCCGCATCGTCGCCGCTGTGGTATCTGCCCCGGCCCGATGCGTTCGCGCTCGTCGCATCGTGCATCGGCGTTGCGTGGGCGCTCGCGCCGCGCGGCTGGCCGCTGCGCTTCGCCGCGCCATTGGCGTGGCTGCCGCTTCTCGCGCCCGCCGCGCATCCAGCGCCCGAAGGTGCGTTTCGCGTCACCGCGCTCGATATCGGTCAGGGCTCGGCGCTCGTCGTCGAAACCGCGCGGCACACGCTGCTCTTCGACGCCGGTCCCGGCCCGGAATCGACGCATGCGGGCGAGCGCATCGTCGTGCCGTATCTGCGGGCCGCGGGCGTGCGTTCGCTCGATGCGCTCGTGATCAGCCATTCCGATTCGGATCACGCGGGCGGCGCGCCGGCGGTGCTGCAGTCGATCGCCGTGCGGCAACTGCTCGCGTCGCTGCCCGCGAACGACGCGCTCTGGTCCGGCGCGCGCTCGCGTGGCGCGCAAACGCTGCGCTGCGCGGCCGGACAGCGCTGGACATGGGACGGCGTCGAGTTCCGCGTGCTGTGGCCCGAGCCCGGTCCGCTTTCAGGCAAGCCGAACCATCAGTCGTGCGTGCTGAAAGTGACGAGCGCGGCGGGGCGCGCGGCGCTGTTCGCGGCGGATATCGAGGCGGACGTGGAACGGACGCTGATCGCGCGCGAGCGCGCCGCCTTGCGCGCCGATGTGCTGATCGTGCCGCATCACGGCAGCCGCACTTCGTCGACCGAGCCTTTCCTCGATTCCGTCGAGCCGTTCGCAGCGATATTTCAGGTAGGCTATCGCAACCGTTTTCATCATCCGCATCCGACTGTCTTCGCGCGGTATCAGATGCGCGATATCGTGCTTTCGCGCAGCGACGAAGACGGCGCTTCACGCAGCGAAATCGGTTCGCGGATCACGTTCGAGCGCTACCGGCAAAGCCACGCGCGCTACTGGATGGCGCGCTAAAAAAAGAGACACGCTTGAAAGACATTATCCATTTCTCGCACGCGAACGGCTTTCCGGCGTCGACGTATCGCACGATCTTCTCGGCGCTTGCCGACGATTACGAGATTCGCAGCATCGAGCGCATCGGTCATGACGCGCGCTTTCCGGTCACGCGCGACTGGCCGTATCTCGTCGATCAGCTCATCGACGATATGAGCCGCTATCGCCGGGATGCCGATGAAGGGCATCCGAAAGTGTGGCTCGTCGGGCATTCGCTCGGCGGCTATCTTTCGCTGATGGCGGCGCTGAAACGTCCGCAATGGGTGAAGGGTGTCGTGATGCTCGACTCGCCGGTGATCGCGGGCTGGAAGAGCAGCCTGTTGCGCGTCACGCAATGGACCGGGCTGGACGAGCGGCTGTCGCCCGCCGCCGCGACGAAGAAGCGCCGCACGCAATGGGCGAGCCGCGAGGAGGCATGGCGGCATTTCCTGGCGAAGCCCGCGTTCGCGCGCTGGGACGCGCGCATGCTCGCCGACTATATCGACTTCGGCATGCCGCAGACTCATGCGAGCGGCGCGCGCACGCTCGCGTTCGACCGGCACGTCGAGTACCTGATCTACCGCACGCTGCCGCACACGCTCGGCGCGCGGCTCGCGCACGGCGCGCCGGTGCCGGTCGGCTTCGTCGCGGGGACGCTTTCGCGTGAAGTGCGGCAGGTCGGACTCGGCATGACGCGGCGCATCGCGGGCGAGTATTTCGAATGGATGGAAGGCAGCCATCTCTTTCCAATGGAGCGCCCGATCGACACCGCGCGCGCAGTGCAGCGCCTGCTTAAGGCGATGCGGTCATCCCTCTGACGATGCGTCAAAAGGGACCGAGCACGCCCTCGGGGCTTGACGAATGCGCGGCGAAATGATCCGCGCGAACGGCATGAAAACGCGCCTATTTGCAGCCAACTCCCGGCTCGCGCGCGCTTCGTGGGAACCTGCCTTTACGGTATAATCCGTTTTTCCCGCGAGCATCTAGCGATGACCAAATATGTATTCGTCACCGGCGGCGTAGTTTCGTCCCTTGGCAAGGGTATTGCCGCCGCCTCCCTCGCCGCGATCCTCGAATCGCGCGGTCTCAAAGTCACTCTCCTCAAGCTCGATCCCTACATCAACGTCGACCCCGGCACGATGAGCCCGTTCCAGCACGGGGAAGTGTTCGTGACGGAAGACGGCGCGGAGACCGACCTCGACCTCGGCCACTACGAGCGCTTCATCAGCACGAAGATGCGCAAGGCCAACAACTTCACCACCGGCCAGATCTACGAATCGGTGATCCGCAAGGAACGCCGCGGCGAGTATCTCGGCAAGACGGTGCAGGTCATTCCGCACATCACCAACGAAATCCAGGCGTTCGTCGAGCGCGGCGCGGCCGCGGCCACGTGCGGCCAGCCGGATGTCGCGATCGTCGAAATCGGCGGTACGGTGGGTGACATCGAATCGCTGCCGTTCCTCGAAGCCGCGCGTCAGATGAGCCTGCGCATGGGCCGCAACAGCGCGTGCTTCGTGCACCTGACGCTCGTGCCGTTCATCGCGACCGCGGGCGAGCTGAAGACGAAACCCACGCAGCACAGCGTGCAGAAGCTGCGCGAAATCGGTATCTATCCGAACGTGCTCCTGTGCCGCGCGGACCGCCCGATTCCCGACGACGAGCGCCAGAAGATTTCGCTCTTTTCGAACGTGCAGGAAGACGCGGTCATCTCCGTGTGGGACGCGGACAGCATCTACAAGATTCCGCAGATGCTCAACGACCAGCATCTCGACGACATCATCTGCGAGGAACTGAAGCTCTCGCCGCCGCCCGCCGATCTGACAATGTGGTCGGATCTCGTCCAGAAGCTCGAGAATCCGAAGAGCGAAGTGACCATCGGCATGGTCGGCAAGTATGTCGAGCTCACGGAGTCGTACAAGTCGCTGATCGAAGCGCTGCGTCACGCGGCCATTCATACGTCGACGAAGGTCAACATCGAGTACATCGATTCGGAGCAGATCGACGCCGAAGGCACCGATGCGCTGAAGCACCTCGACGCCGTGCTGGTGCCGGGCGGTTTCGGCCGTCGCGGCACGGAAGGCAAGATCAAGGCGATTCGCTATGCGCGCGAATCGAAGACACCTTATCTCGGCATCTGCCTCGGCATGCAGCTCGCGGTGATCGAGTTCGCGCGCGATGTCGCCGGTCTGGCGGACGCGAACAGCACCGAGTTCGATCAGGACACGAAGAACCCGGTCGTCGCGCTCATCACCGAGTGGTACGACCGCGCGGGCCGCATCGAGAAGCGCAACGAGGAGTCGGATCTCGGCGGCACCATGCGCCTCGGCTCGCAGAAGTGCCCGATCAAGCCCGGCACGATGGCCGAGCGCATCTACGGCAGCGATGTGAACGAGCGTCATCGTCACCGTTATGAAGTCAATAACCGTTTCGTGCCCCAACTCGAGGCGGGCGGGCTTATCATCAGCGCCCGTACCCCGAGTGAGGATCTGCCCGAGATGATGGAGTTGCCGCAGTCGCTGCACCCGTGGTTCGTTGGCGTGCAGTTCCACCCCGAATTCACCTCGACGCCGCGCGACGGGCATCCGCTCTTCAAGGCGTTCGTCGAAGCGGCGCGCGGGCACGCCGAGGCAAGCGGTGCGAAGGCGCCGGTCCGCGCAGCAGCCACCGCAGGAGCGCAAGCATGAAGCTCTGTCACTTCGAAGCGGGTCTCGACAAGCCGTTCTTCCTGATCGCCGGTACGTGCGTGGTCGAATCGGAGCAGATGACGATCGACGTCGCCGGACGCCTCAAGGAAATCACCTCGAAGCTCGGCGTGCCGTTCATCTACAAGTCGTCGTTCGACAAGGCGAACCGTAGCTCGGGCAAGTCGTTTCGCGGTCCCGGCATGGACGAAGGGCTGCGCATTCTCGGCGAAGTGAAGAAGCAGCTCGGCGTGCCCGTTCTCACCGACGTGCACACGGAAGAAGAGATCGAAGCGGTCGCATCGGTCGTGGACGTGCTGCAGACGCCCGCGTTCCTCTGCCGTCAGACCGACTTCATCCACGCGTGCGCGCGTTCGGGCAAGCCCGTCAACATCAAGAAGGGCCAGTTCCTCGCGCCGCACGACATGAAGAACGTGATCGACAAGGCGCGCGACGCGGCGCGTGAAGCGGGTCTGTCGGAAGACCGCTTCATGGCGTGCGAGCGTGGCGTGTCGTTCGGCTATAACAACCTCGTGTCCGACATGCGCTCGCTCGCGATCATGCGCGAAACCAGCGCACCGGTCGTGTTCGACGCCACCCACTCGGTTCAGTTGCCGGGCGGGCAGGGCACGAGTTCGGGCGGTCAGCGCGAGTTCGTGCCGGTGCTGGCGCGCGCGGCGGTCGCGACGGGCGTGGCCGGTCTCTTCATGGAGACGCATCCGGACCCGGCCTGCGCGAAGTCGGACGGCCCGAATGCGGTGCCGCTGCATCACATGGAAGCGCTGCTCAACACGCTCATTACTATCGATCGCGCGGTGAAGAGCGGCGCGTTCCTCGAGAACGATTTCAACTGAGCATCGGCAGAAAAAGCAGCAAACGGCAGCACAAGGCAGTAAGACGCGGGCGTCCTGATCGGCGCCCGCGTCGCGAAAACGGTTCACCTGGAGTGACCGGAGCAACGGAGGAGCGTGCAACGCATCAGGGCGATACCCGCAAATCAGCGGGACCAACGCCCGCTCCCCACGAAAGCGATGCGGATCGGATTCGATTCGCGATGAGGGCGGCATCTGCGCCAGGTCGCGATGAATCGCCGATCCCGATATGACCGCTCGCTACGCCGGAGCTGAACCCGGCGGTCATCGAAAGGTCTGAGCGAAGCCAGTGAAGCGCGCGCCGATGGGTGTATCGAAGTGTAAAAACACGCGGCGCGCTTCGTTGTGACTGACAGAATTCATCGTCATTTCTTGAGGAAACCATGAGTGCTATCGTAGATATCATCGGACGCGAGATTCTCGATTCGCGAGGCAATCCGACCGTCGAATGTGACGTGCTGCTCGAATCGGGCACGATGGGCCGCGCCGCGGTGCCGTCGGGTGCGTCCACCGGTTCGCGCGAAGCCATCGAGCTGCGCGACGACGAAGCCGGCCGCTACAACGGCAAAGGCGTGCTGAAGGCCGTCGAACACATCAACACCGAGATCTCCGAAGCCATCATGGGCCTCGACGCCTCGGAACAGGCTTTCCTCGACAAGACCCTGCTCGAGCTCGACGGCACCGACAACAAGTCGCGCCTCGGCGCGAACGCGATGCTCGCCGTGTCGATGGCGGTCGCAAAGGCCGCCGCCGAAGAAGCCGGCCTGCCGCTCTACCGCTACTTCGGCGGTTCGGGCGCGATGCAGCTTCCCGTGCCGATGATGAACATCGTCAACGGCGGCGCGCACGCGAACAACAGCCTGGACATCCAGGAATTCATGATCGTGCCGGTGAGCCAGCCGACCTTCCGTGAAGCGCTGCGCTGCGGCGCGGAAGTGTTCCATGCGCTGAAGAAGATCCTGGCCGAGCGCGGCATGAGCACGGCGGTGGGCGACGAAGGCGGCTTCGCGCCGAACTTCGGCAGCAACGACGAGTGCCTGTCGACCATCCTGCAAGCCATCGAGAAAGCCGGCTATCGCGCGGGCGAAGACGTGCTGCTCGCGCTCGACTGCGCGGCGAGCGAGTTCTACCACGACGGCAAGTACCAGCTCGCGGGCGAAGGCCTGCAACTGTCGTCGGCGGAATTCACCGACTACCTGGCCGCGCTCGCCGACAAGTTCCCGATTGTCTCGATCGAGGACGGCATGCACGAGTCCGACTGGGAAGGCTGGAAGATCCTGACCGACCGTCTCGGCAAGAAGGTTCAGCTCGTCGGCGACGATCTCTTCGTCACCAACACGCGCATCCTGAAGGAAGGCATCGAGAAGGGCATCGCGAACTCGATTCTGATCAAGATCAATCAGATCGGCACGCTGACGGAAACCTTCGCGGCGATCGAAATGGCCAAGCGCGCGGGCTACACCGCCGTCATCTCGCACCGCTCGGGCGAAACGGAAGATTCGACCATCGCGGATATCGCAGTTGGCCTGAACGCCGGTCAGATCAAGACGGGTTCGCTGTCGCGCAGCGATCGCATCTCGAAGTACAACCAGCTGCTGCGCATCGAGGAAGATCTCGGCGATATCGCCAGCTACCCGGGCAAGTCGGCGTTCTACAACTTGCGCTAAAGCTTTTGCCGCTTTAGTCGATAAGACGCTTAGTGGTCTTTGATGCGTCATCTTTGAAGCCCGCCGCCCAACGGTTTTCTCGCCGCGGGGCGGCGCTTATTTCGGCTACGTGAATGCGGCTCGTAACTGTCGTTCTGGTTCTGTTGCTGGTGCTGATCCAATACCCGCTCTGGTGGGGGCACGGCGGCTGGCTGCGTGTGCATGAATTGCAGCAGCAGCTCGCGCAGCAGACGGAGAAGAACACGAACCTTCGATTGCGCAACGAGCGCGTCCAGGGCGAAGTGCAGGATCTTCAAGGCGGCACGGCCGCCGTGGAAGAGCGCGCGCGCTACGAGATGGGCATGGTGAAGGACAGCGAGGTCTTCGTGCAGTTCGTCTCGCCGAATTCCACCGCGCCCGTCAATTCGGCGAACGTGCCGGGCGTCACCGGCTCGACGCGCGGTCAGGTCTCGGCGGCGCCGCTGCGCGTGGTGCCGAATCCCGTTTCGCGCTCGAAGCAGGAGTTGCGCGACATGGACAAGAAGGCGCAGAAGGAAAAAGCGGCCGAAGCGAAGAAGAAGCAGGAGGGCGCGGCGCAGTAGCGTGGCGGCTTCATCGGGCAATACAAAAAATGGCGCGGTCACATCGACCGCGCCATTTTTGTATTCGGCTTCTGCTTGCTTCTTCGCTCACCACGAGGTGCCGAAACCGGTGCCGACGCCCCAGTACGGGCCGCCACCCCAGCCGCCGCTCGAATATCCGCCATAGACCGAGACCGGCATGGGGGCGTAGAACTGCGACATCGTCTTCGCGGCGTTGCCCGCTGCTGCGGCCTGCTGCGATTCGTTCAGCGCTTGCTTGTCGATGGCGTTATAGCGTTCCATCTCCTGTTGCGGGGTCAGCGTTTGCTGAACCGCGGGCGGCGTGTCGGGCAGGCGGCTATAGATGGGCGCGGGGCCGGGCGGGTCCATCGTGCAGCCGGCGGCGAGCGCCACCCCGGCGATGCACGACGCGAGTTTCAGGTTGAGCGTTGCGGTTTTCATCTGGCGACCTCCAGCGGGTCGGACAACTAAACAAGAGCCCCATCATAGCGCGCGGCGTATATCGCGAGACACCCGCGGCGGGTGGGCGCGACGGCCGCGCGCCGTGCCTCCCGCGCGCCGGCCAATGCGACGTAACGCCCGCTGTACAAGGCTCCTGCGGGCGCTCAGTGCCGCTGGTCCGACGCCGGGCTCACGCCTTGTGAGAGTTCTTTTGCGACAAAAAGTTGCGCGACGTCGACGGCGTCGAAGTCGTAGCGCTGGTTGCAGAACTCGCAATGCACTTCGACGCTGCCGCGTTCGTCGAGCACGCTGTCGACTTCCTCACGGCCCAGCATCTTCAGCATGCCGCCCACTTTTTCGCGCGAGCACGTGCACTGGAAGCGCGCCGGCGCGGGATCGAAGTGCTGCACGTTCTCCTGCCAGAAGAGGCGCTTGAAGACCGTTTCCGGCTCTTCCTTCAGCAATTCCTCATTCGAAAGCGTGCTGCCGAGGTGGCAAACACGCTGCCAGGTGTCGGCGTCGTGCTCACCCGGATGAGGGATGATGCCGCCATCGCCCGGCAGTTTCTGAAGCAGCATGCCGACCGCGCGATCGGTATCGGCCGCGAGCCACAGGCGCGTGTCGAGCTGCTCGGAGTGATGCATGTAGTGCTCGAGCACCTCGGCCATCGACGCAAGCGGGCCATGCTCGCCCGACAGCGGCACGATGCCCTGATACGGCTGCTGCCCCGGCTTTTTATCGGCGGGATCGAGCGTGATGACGCAGCGGCCGCGCCCGTGGCGGTTCAGCAGATCGGCGAGCGACATCTCGTTCTCGAGCTCGCCCTCCACGCCTTCCGCGAGCTTGGCGGTGGCGCGCAGCGAGAGGTTCGAGTTGCACTGCACGACCAGCATCTTCACCGGGCCGTCGCCGTAGATCTGCATGACGAGCGTGCCGTCGAACTTGAGGTTCGCCGACAGGAGCGCGCAGGCGGCCATCATCTCGCCGAGCACGTTGCGCACAGCCAGCGGATAGGCGCGGCGCGCAAGCACTTCCTGCCACGTGTGGCGCAATGAGACGATCTCGCCGCGCACGGGCGCCGCGTTGAACATGAATTTCTGCAACTGGTCGTTCACAACTCTTCCTTGGGTAATGGGGCCGATGCCGTCTTGCGCGATGCTCAGCCGATGCGCACGAGCTGCGCCTTGTAATATTCGCGACGGTCGGCATAGCTTGCCGTGGCCGCGCGCATGCGGGCGATATCCGCCTCGCCGATCTCGCGCACCGCTTTCGCGGGCGAGCCGAGAATCAGCGTGTTGTCCGGGAACACCTTGCCTTCGGTGACGACCGCGCCCGCGCCAACCAGACAGTTGCGGCCGATCACCGCGCCATTCAAGACCACCGCCTGAATCCCGATCAGCGAGCCTTCCTTGATCGTGCAGCCGTGCAGCATTGCCTGATGGCCGACGGTGACGTCGTTTTCGATCGTCAGGGGAAAGCCCGGGTCCGCGTGCAGCACGGCGCCTTCCTGGACGTTGCTGCCGCGCCCGACGACGATCGGCTCGTTGTCGCCGCGCAGCGCGGCGGCGGGCCAGACGCTCGCGTTTTCCTCCAGCGTCACGCGGCCGATGATGGTCGCGGTGTCCGCGAGAAACACGCTTTCGTGGATGGTGGGGGCGTCGTCGCCGAGTTTGTAGATGGCCACATTGTCTCCTGGGCGTGGTGTCGTGAAGGTGGGGTGCGCGCTGGGCCGCGTGGCTGTGGCGCTAAAATGCGCGCCTGCCGGTGCGGCGTGATCGGCGTCATCGCGCGATCCTTGCGCCGATGCTTGCGCCGATTGTTGCGCCGATGCTTGCGCCGATGCTTGCGCCGATGCTTGCGCGTGATGCGGCGTACGCCGGGATTACCATTTTAGCTGTTTGCGACATTGGTCCGCCTGACCGCCGCATTCGCCGCCTGTTTTCGAGATAGTCCGATGCACGAGCCAACGATATTCCCCGACGCCGACAACTGCCCACGCCGCGCGGCGCTCGGCATCCTGCGCGAGCGCGAGCCCGCTGCGAAAGCGGCGCGCGCCGGCGCGCTGTGGGACGCGGTGCGCGCGGAGTCGTCGCGTATCGATCCGAGCGCCACGTTCGAGGAGCCGGGCGACTTGCCCGGACGGCCCGAGCGCCCGGAACTCGTGGAACCCTCGTCGCTGAAGCGCCGCGGCATGCAGTCGGAAGCAGGGCGTGCCGTGCTGCTGCACGCGCTCGCGCACATCGAATTCAACGCAATCAACCTCGCGCTCGACGCGGTATGGCGCTTTCCGTCGATGTCAGTTGAATTTTATCTCGACTGGTTGAAAGTGGCGGCCGAGGAAGCACATCATTTTTCGCTGCTGAGCGCGCGGCTCGCCGAGTTCGGTCATGCCTACGGCGATTTCCCCGCTCACGACGGCCTCTGGGAGATGGCGCAGCGCACGCGCGGCGATGTGCTCGCGCGCATGGCGCTCGTGCCGCGCACGCTGGAGGCGCGCGGACTCGACGCGTCGCCGCCGATCAGGAAGCGCCTCGCGCAGGCGGGCGATCACGCGTCGGCGGCGATCCTCGACGTGATCCTGCGCGATGAGATCGGGCACGTGCTGATCGGCAATCGCTGGTTCCGTTTCCTGTGCGACGGCAAGAATCTCGATCCCCACGCCACCTACGAAAGCCTCGCCGAGCGCTATCACGCGCCGAAGCTGCGCGGCCCGTTCAACTTCGAGGCCCGCCGCGACGCCGGCTTCGACGAGGCGGAGCTGCGCGCGCTCGCCGGACTCGACGACGCAAAGTAGCGCGTACATCGCCGCTATAATCGAACGATCATCCTTTTTCATCCGATCCGAGACGAGACCATGAAAGAATCGCGCTCCGAATTCGTCGATGTGCGTGGCGTGCGTCTGCACGTGCGCCGCTGGGGCTCGCCCGACGCCCCGATGCTCTTCATGCTGCACGGCTGGATGGATATCGGCGCGTCGTTCCAGTTCGTCGTCGATGCGCTCGCCGGCGACTGGCAGGTGCTCGCGCCCGATGCGCGCGGCTTCGGGCTGTCGGACTGGCCGGTCGCAGAGAAGAGCGGCGGCCATTACTATTTCCCCGATTACCTCGCCGATCTCGACGTGCTGCTCGACCACTACACGCCGGGCGCGCAGGTGAATCTCGTCGGCCACAGCATGGGCGCGAACGTGTCGCTGCTTTACGCGGGCGTGCGCCCGCAGCGCGTGCGCCGCGTCGTCGATCTGGAAGGTTTCGGGCTCGCTGCCGCGCGCGCCTCGCAGTCTCCGGGACGCATCGCGCAATGGCTCGACGATCTGCGCGCGCCGCCTGCGCTGCGCAGCTACGCGAACCTCGATGAAGTCGCCGACCGGCTCATCCGCACGAATCCGCGTCTTGCCCGCCATCGTGCGCGCTATCTCGCGCAGCACTGGTCGCGCAAGGAAGCGGACGGGCGCTTCCATCTGCTCGCCGATCCGGCGCACAAGCTGCGCGGACCGACGCTTTATCGGCTGGATGAAGTGAGCGCCGTGTGGGCGCGCGTCGAGGCGCCGGTGCTGCACGTCGAAGCGAAGGATTCGCCGGCGCTCGCGGTGTTCGCGGGGAAGATGCCCGTCGCCGAGTTCAAGACGCGCTTCGACGTGTTTCCCGACTGGCGCGAGGAAATCGTCGACGAGGCGGGTCACATGATCCATCACGACCAGCCGGAGCGCATCGCGGCGCTGATCGAGTCGTTCTGCACGTGAGCGGCGCTGCCGGAACGAAGCGACTACATAATCGGCGTGTCATGCCGATACAGTTAGAATGTGAGTGATATCCACGAGCCCATGATGAACGCCGATCTGCATTGCCACTCCACCGTGTCCGACGGCCAGTTCGCGCCCGCCGAGGTCGCGGCGCGCGCGCATGCGAACGGCGTGACGCTGTGGTCGCTCACGGATCACGATCAGCTGGGCGGGCAGGACGAAGCGCGCCAGGCCGCCGAGGCGCTCGGCATGGGCTATCTGCCCGGCGTCGAGATCTCGGTGACGTGGGCGTCGCGCACGGTGCATATCGTTGGCATGAACGTCGATCCGGCGAACGAAGCGCTGCGCAACGGGCTCGCGTCCACACGCAACGGGCGCGCGGCGCGCGGCGTCGCGATCGGCGAGGCACTCGCCGCGGTCGGCATTCCGAATGCCTACGAAGGCGCGCTGCGCTTCACCGACGATCCCGACATGATCTCGCGCACGCACTTCGCGCGCTTTCTGGTGGAAGCGGGCTACGCGCAGTCCACCTCCGACGTCTTCGCGCGTTATCTCGGTGAAGGCAAGCCGGGTTACGTCGGACATCGCTGGGCGAAACTCGCGGACGCGATGAAGTGGATCAAGGATGCGGGCGGCGAGCCGATCATCGCGCATCCGGGGCGCTACGACTACACGCCGGTCCAGTTCGCCGCGCTCTTCGACGAGTTCATCCAGCTCGGCGGCCGCGCGATCGAGGTCGTGACGGGCAGCCACACGCCCGATCAATACCGCGAATACGCCGATGTCGCGCGCCGCTACGGTTTCGAGGCGTCGCGCGGCTCGGACTTCCACGGAGCGGGCGAAGGGCGCGTCGATCTCGGCCTGCTGCCGCCGCTGCCCGACGATCTCACGCCTGTCTGGGAGCGCTGGCTTTAGCGCTTTCCCGCGTGCGAGCCTCTTTCGCCTCGCGCGCACGGTCTTTGCATCAATGGTGATTTTCCGCACGCATCACGCGTGAAGGCGCGCTCGCGCACTGGCTCGCGCCGCGCCCGACCTTCGCGAAAACGATCGAAACAACAAGGCGTCGCCATGTCTCAATTCTTTCGCATTCATCCGGACAATCCGCAGCCGCGGCTCATCAACCAGGCCGTGCAGATCATCAAGGACGGCGGGCTCGTCGCGCTGCCGACGGATTCGAGCTACGCGCTCGGCTGCCATCTCGACGATAAAGACGCGGTCGAGCGCCTGCGACGTATACGCGGCATCGACGACAAACAGCTTCTGTCGCTGCTCGTTCGCGATCTCTCCGAGCTGTCCAATTTCGCGATGGTCGACAACCAGCAGTACCGGCTGATCAAATCGGTGACGCCGGGCCCGTACGTGTTCGTGCTGCAGGCGACGAAGGAAGTGCCGCGCCGGCTCTCGCATCCATCACGCAAGACGATCGGGCTGCGCGTGCCGGATCACGCGATCACGCTTGCGTTGCTGGAGGCGCTCGGCGAGCCGCTGCTGGCATCGACGCTGATCCTGCCGCCCGATACCGAGCCGCTCAACGATCCCGAGGAAATCCGCGAGCGCCTGGAACGGCAGATCGAGCTCGTGATCGATTCCGGCGCGTGTCCGGCGGAACCTTCGACGGTGATCGACCTTTCATCGGGGGAGCCAGTGCTCGTGCGCGCGGGGAGAGGCAGTCTCGAACCGTTCGGGCTCACGGCGTAAGCGCCGCGCAGTAGCGCACACGGGCATAAGACCCGAATAAGCGTTCTCGCACATCATGGGGCGAAATCGTGCGCGCCCGGCCTGATTGCGCGCATCGGAACAGACCTGCCTGCTTGATACAATACCGTCCTATGGATCCTTCCCTGATACAAACCATCGCGGTCTACGCGCTCCCGGTGATCTTCGCGATCACGCTGCACGAGGCCGCGCATGGCTATGCCGCGCGTCTGCTCGGCGACAACACGGCCTACGTGCTGGGCCGCGTTTCCATGAATCCGATGCGCCATATCGATCCGATCGGCACGATCGTGATTCCAATCGTCCTGTACTTCGTGACGAGCGGCGCGTTCATGTTCGGCTACGCGAAGCCCGTGCCGGTGGCGTTCGGCAATCTGCGCAATCCGCGCTGGGGCAGCCTGTGGGTCGCGGCGGCGGGCCCCGGCAGCAACTTCGTGCAGGCAATCGTCTGGGGCGTGATCGCGGTGCTGCTCGCGGCCTTTCACGTCGACGAGCCATTTGTCACGCGCATGGCCGCCGCGGGCGTCGGCGTGAATCTCGTGCTCGGCGTGCTGAACCTCTTTCCCTTGCCGCCGCTCGACGGCGGACGCGTGGTCATGGCGCTGCTGCCGGTGCGCGCGTCGATCGCGTTCTCGAAGCTCGAGCCTTACGGCTTCTTCATCGTGATGGCGCTCGTCGTGACCGGCGTGCTGACGCGCTTCTGGCTGAGCCCGCTCGTGAACGTCGGTTATACGGCGGTGTCGGCTATTCTGAATCCCCTCGCTTCACTCTTTCCATAACATCATGTTCCCTGACCGTATCTTCTCCGGCATGCGGCCCACCGGGTCGCTGCACCTCGGCCACTATCACGGCGTGCTGAAAAACTGGGTGCGGCTGCAGTCCGAATACCCGTGCTTCTTCGCCGTGGTCGACTGGCACGCGCTCACGACGCACTACGAGACGCCCGAGGTCATCGAGAAAAACGTCTGGGAAGTGCTCATCGACTGGCTGGCATCGGGCATCGATCCGGCGCAGGCGACGCTCTTCATCCAGAGCCGCGTGCCCGAGCACGCCGAGCTCTCGCTGCTGCTCGGCATGGGCACGCCGCTTGGCTGGCTCGAACGCGTGCCGACCTACAAGGAGCAGATCGAGAAGCTGAGGGAGAAGGATCTCTCCACTTACGGCTTCCTCGGCTATCCGGTGCTGATGGCGGCGGACATCCTGCTGTATCGCGCGTCGCTCGTGCCGGTCGGCGAGGATCAGGTGCCGCACGTCGAGATGACGCGCGAGATCGCACGCCGCTTCAACTATCTCTACGGCCGCGAGCCGGGCTTCGAAGAAAAGGCGATGGAAGCCGCGAAGAAGCTCGGCGGCAAGCGCTCGAAGCTGTATCACGAGTTGCGCGTCGCGTACCAGCAGGAAGGCGACGACGAAGCGCTCGAGCAAGCGCGCGCGATGCTGCAGGAATCGCAAAGCCTGTCGATGAGCGACCGCGAGCGCCTGTTCGGCTATCTCGAAGGCTCGCGCAAGATCATCCTCGTCGAGCCGCAGGTGCTGCTGACCGAAGCGTCGCGCATGCCGGGCCTCGACGGGCAGAAGATGTCGAAGTCCTACGGCAATACCATCGGGCTGCGCGAGGACGCGGCGACCATCGAGCAGAAGGTTCGCAAGATGCCGACCGACCCGGCGCGCGTGCGGCGCACCGACCCGGGCGATCCGGACAAGTGCCCGGTGTGGAAGCTGCACGAGGTCTACACCGACGAAGCCACGCATCAATGGGTGCAAAAGGGCTGCCGCAGCGCCGGTATCGGCTGTCTGGAGTGCAAGCAGCCGGTGATCGAAGGCATTCTGCGCGAGCAGCAGCCGATGCTCGAGCGCGCGCAGAAGTACATGGACGATCCGTCGCTGTTGCGCGCGATCGTCGCGGACGGCTGCGACAAGGCCCGCAAGTTCGCCACCGAGACGATGCGCGAAGTGCGCGAGGCCATGGGCCTGTCCTACAACTGATGGAAGGCGCGCCGAGTCCGTGGGTCGAGCGCTGGGCGCATCTGGTTGCGCCGAGCGGCGCGGTGCTCGATGTGGCATCGGGCCGCGGCCGGCACGCGCGCTGGTTCGCCGCGCGTGGCTTTTCCGTGCTTGCTGTCGATCGCGACGCCGACGCGCTGGCGTCGATGCCGCCAGGCGAGGGCATCGAAACAGTGTCCGCCGATATCGAAAACGCGCCTTGGCCGCTTTCGAACGACCGAACGTTCGACGCGGTCGTCGTGACGAACTATCTGCATCGGCCGCTGTTCGGGCATTTGATGGACGCGCTCGCGCCCGGTGGCGTGCTGATCTACGAAACCTTCGCGGCGGGCAACGGCAGCATTGGCAAGCCGTCGAATCCGGCGTTTTTGCTGGAACCCGGCGAACTGCTCGAAACAGTCAGAGGGCGGCTGCGCGTGATCGCGTACGAGGACGGATTTCTCGACGATCCTCGTCCTGCCTATGTGCAGCGGATTTGCGCGGTTCGCGTATCGCGGTCAGCGGAAAATGCGCTCACGATTGGTAACACACCCCCGGGTCCGCCACGTTACGCGCTGACCGGCTAATCCGCTACAATCGCGTAATATCGCTTTTTGCGATTAAATTCACGATTAAATTCATAGAGTTTCATGACAAACGGAACACACGGCGGCATCCAGATCCGCGGCAGCATTCCTGCCATCGTCACACCGATGCACGAGGACGGTAGTCTCGATCTGCCGGCGTTTCGAAAACTGATCGACTGGCACGTCGAGCAAGGCTCGAACGGTCTCGTCGTGGTCGGCACGAGCGGCGAATCGGCCACGCTGTCGGTCGAAGAGCACATCCTCATGATCCAGACGGCCGTCGAGCACACGGCCAGGCGTTTCCCGATCATCGCGGGCGCGGGCGGCAATTCGACCGCGGAAGCCATCGAGCTCTCCAAGCACGCGAAGAAGGTCGGCGCCGACGCCACGCTCCAGGTCGTCCCGTATTACAACAAGCCGACGCAGGAAGGCATGTATCGCCACTTCAAGGCGATCGCTGAAGCGGTGGATCTTCCCGTGCTGCTCTACAACGTGCCGGGCCGCACCGTCGCCGACATGAGCAACGAGACGATCCTGCGCCTCGCCGACGTGCCGGGCATCATCGGCGTGAAGGAAGCGACGGGCAACATCGACCGTGCGGCGCATCTCATCAAGCACGCGCCGGCGAATTTCTCGATCTTCAGCGGTGACGATCCCACGGCCATCGCGCTAATGCTGCTCGGCGGCCACGGCAACATCTCGGTGACGGCCAACGTCGCGCCGAAGGAAATGAGCCAGCTTTGCCGCGCCGCGCTGGAAGGCGACGCCATCACCGCGCGCCGCATCCATCTGAAGCTGCTGTCGCTGCACAAGCAACTCTTCTGCGAATCGAATCCGATTCCGGCCAAGTGGGCGCTCGCCGAACTGGGCCGCATGGAAGGCGGCATCCGTCTGCCGCTCACGCCGCTCGACGCGCGCTATCACGACGTGGTGCGTGACGCGTTGCGCGATTCCGGGCTTCTCGCCTGATCACATGCGGCGGCGCCCGAGTCCAAAGAATCGAAAGCCCGTGCCGCCGCAAGTGATCGAGATGAACCTCACCGTCAGCCATCAACCGCCGCTCATTGGCCTCAACATTCGTCTCGCCGACCCGCTCCGGTAGAGCGGGGCCGGCGCGAGGCAATGCGTCATCAGCAGCAAAGAAGGACCTCATGAAACGTTCCGCTCTTCTTACTCAAGCCAAACGCCTGAGCGTGTTGTCGCTCGGCGCCAGCGCGCTCTTCGCGCTCGCGGGTTGCGATACGCTCAACGACTGGCTCGCGCCGGATCGCGTCAACTACAAGGCTGCTGAAACCGCACCCTCGCTCAGCGTGCCGTCGGATCTGTCCACCGCCGACATCAGCCAGCGCTATGCCGCGCCGCCGAAGATCAACGCGCTGGGCGGCGCCGCGGAGCGCTCGGTCACGCCGGCGGGCAACGCGACGCTCGGCGTGCCGAACACGCAGGACCCGTACGGCATGCACGTCGAGAGCGACGGCGACCGCCGCTGGCTCGTCGTCGACGGCCGCTCGCCCGATCAGATCTGGGGACCGCTGAAGGAGTTCTGGGAAGAGAACGGCTTCACGCTCAAGACCGACGCGCCGCAGACCGGCATCATGTCCACCGACTGGGCCGAGAACCGCGCAAATATTCCGAACGACTGGTTCCGCAACAGCGTGGGCAAGCTGCTCGACTTCGCTTATTCGTCGGGCACGCGCGACATGTTCCGCACGCAGGTGGACCGCGCATCCGACGGCTCGACGGACATCTCCGTTACGCACAGCGCGATGGAAGAAGTGCTGACGGGGCAGGACAAGACGTCGTCGCGCTGGGAAGCGCGTCCGCGCAATCCGCAGCTCGAAGCCGCGGTCCTCACGAAGATGATGCAGAAGTTCGGCCTCACTGAAAAGCAGTCGCAGAAGTTGATGGCAGAGGCGCGTCCGTCGGGCGCGAAGGTGGCGGTGGCCCAGAGCGCGGGCGGCTCCACGCTCGATCTCGCCGAGCCCTTCGATCGCGCATGGCTGCGCGTGGGCCTCGCGCTCGATCGCACCAACTTCACGGTCGACAATCGCGATCGCGACAAGGGCATTTACTACGTCCATTATTCGGACTCCATGGCGGAGCTGAAAAAAGACGGCCTCTTCGGCAAGTTCTTCTCGGGCAACACGCCGAAGCCCACGCGTCAGTTCCTCGTCAATGTGAAGCCGAAGGCGGACTCGCTCACGCAAGTGGGCGTGATCGATGCGAACGGTCAGCCGGACACCTCGTCCGATGCGCAGCGCATCGTGTCCTTGCTGCATGCTCAGTTGAACTAGACGACGCGCGTCATATTCAGTCGATCATGAGTTCATTGTGAGATTCGCCAGTCTCGGCAGCGGCAGCGAGGGCAATGCATTGCTCGTCGAGGCATCGAGCGGCACGACCACGACGCGCGTGCTGCTCGATTGCGGTTTTTCCGGCAAGGAAGTCGAGCGCCGTCTCGCGCGCCTCGATTGCCGCGCCGAGGATCTCGACGCCATCGTCATCACGCACGAGCACACGGACCATATCGGCAGCGCGCTGACACTCGCGCGCCGATGGTCCATTCCACTGCACATGAGTTGGGGCACGGCGCGCGCGATTGGCGCCGATGAAGCCAACGTCGAACTGAACGTGTTATGGGGCGACGAGAGCGTCGCCATCGGCGATCTGAGCGTGCTGCCGTACACCGTGCCTCACGATGCCCGCGAGCCCCTGCAATACGTGTTCTCCGACGGCGCGTGCCGCCTCGGCGTCTTGACGGACGTCGGCGGGTCGACGCCGCATATCACGAATGTGCTGAGCGGCTGTGACGCGCTCGTGCTCGAATCCAATCACGATGTCGAGATGCTCGCCGCGAGCCGCTATCCGCCCTCGCTGAAGGCGCGCATCGGCGGGACTCACGGACACCTGAATAATGAAGCGGCGGCGGCCATTCTGGCGTCGCTCGATCGTTCCAGGCTGCGTCATCTCGTGGCCGCTCATCTCAGCCAGCAAAACAATCTGCCGCATCTGGCGCAGGCCGCCCTTGCGGCGGTCGTGGGCGCCTCGGCTGTCGACGTGGTCGTCGCGACGCAGGCGGAAGGCTTCGACTGGCTCACGCTGTGACGAGCCGCGCGTGAGCTAGAAGCTGCGCGCAAAGCAGATATGAAAAAACCGGCCCAAGAGCCGGTTTTTTCGTTGGCGGGCCGCTCGGAGCGGCCCCAAGGCGCAGCGCCACAATGTGGCGCCGATACGCCTTACTGGCTTGCGCCCGATGCCGGAGCTGCGGTAGCAGCCGAAGCAGCAGCGTCCGAAGCCGCGCCAGCAGCCGAAGCTGCGTCGCTAGCAGCGGCCGAAGCGCTCGATGCAGCAGCGTTTGCGTCCGAAGCAGCAGCAGCCGGAGCCGAAGCTGCCGGCGCTTCGCTTGCAGCGCTCGGAGCAGCCGTTTCGCTAGACTTGTTGCATGCAGCCAGAGCAACAGCAGCCAACAGGGATGCTACGAGGAGGGATTTCTTCATGATCACGTCCTTTTATGGTTAAAGGTAAGCAACAGCGCAAAGTACCGGTAATGTGTGCTCCAACACCGACCTGGGCCGCTGTGGAGACTCACAATTCTTTTTTGTGTGAGACTTCCTACGGCTTGGCCGGAAATTATAGGCACTTTCGTAACGACCGTCGATAAATCAGGGGCCGATACGTTGTCTTTCTCATACAAACTTTCATATTGCGGAACAGCAAAATTCTAGCATCCGCAGCGTGCCGGGAAGTCTCGTGAAGGCAAGCCTGTCAAGGCAAAGCGCCCATCCGAATCCAGCCCGCACGATACCATTCGTGCAGCAGCGCTGTCATTGACGATTCGTCTGTAAGTGTTACAAAGCGTTTCGCCTCTAGACGACGAGTATCGGCCAATTCCGGGAGCCACTTTTTAAGCTTCGACGACAAGACCGCGGCTTCGCCATTTACGAAATATGACCGTGCGTCGTACAGCAAAATAGTCTTTCTATCCAGCCTCAGACCAGATTTTTTCGCCTGAGCGACAAATTTTTGCTCATTCAGCGCGCGCTCCGGCGAGTCGAATACGACGTTGGCTTTCGGCTCACTCAAATAGGTGCCCAGAAACGCGGCGATGTCCTTTTCGTTCCAGTCCACGTTCGCAAGGATCGCGCCAACGCGCTCGATCAGAAGGCCGGGCAGGGCGGCCGGACTTGATACGGGCTCCTGAGCCGGATCGCGATAGCGCGCGTTCGCACGGGCGTTGTCGGATGCATCCTCCGCGCGCTCCGCGAGGTGATACAGAAACTGTGCCGTGAGCTCATGCGCGGAGGGCGCGCGAAAGCCGATGGATGCCGTCATGCATTCGCCCTCGGCGATGCCGTCGTGCGCGATGTGCGGCGGCAGATAGAGCATGTCGCCCGGCTCCAGCACCCACTCTTCCTCGGGCTCGAAGTGCTGTAAAACTTTCAACGGCAGTCCGGGTTTTAGCGAAAGGTCGCGCTGCGCGCCGATGCGCCAGCGGCGCTTGCCATGAACCTGAAGCAGAAAGACGTCATAAGAGTCGAAGTGCGGTCCGACACCGCCGCCATCCGTGGCATACGAGATCATCAGATCGTCGAGGCGCGCGTCGGGGATGAAGCGGAACCGGTTCATCAGCGCGTGCGCGCGGTCGTCGTGCAGGTTCACGCCTTGCACGAGCAGGGTCCATTCGCGCTTCCTGATCGAAGGCAGTTCGTCGGGTGCGAATGGGCCGTGCTCCAGATTCCACGTATTGCGGAAATGTGTGATGAGACGGGACTCGACGTCATCGAGATCGGCGAGCTCGAAGAGTTCGTCGCGCTGCAGCGGGGCCGCGATGCCGGGAATCGCCTGGCGGATCAAAAGCGGCTTTTTCTGCCAGTAACGCCGCATGAACTGTCGCGGCGTGCGGTTGCCCAACAAGGGCGTGAGTTCGTCTGGCAAGGGCGCGCGAGCGTGCTCGGGAAGGCCGGAAACGGGGGAAGGTGTTGCGTATTGTGGCCGCTTGGGCATCGTATAATCGAGGCTTGTATCTTGGAGGATCCAATGAAAATTGCGAAAGACACTGTCGTTTCGGTCGCGTACAAGCTATCGGATGCGCAAGGCAATCTGATTGAGGAGAGCGACGAGCCGATGGTCTATCTGCACGGCGGCTATGATGGCACGTTCCCCAAGATCGAGGAAGCGCTCGACGGCCACGAGGCGGGCTATGAAACGCTCATTCAGCTCGAGCCGCAGGATGCGTTCGGCGAATACGATCCCGAACTCGTGAAGATCGAAGAGCGCAGCCGCTTTCCCGAGCCGCTGGAAGTCGGTATGCAGTTCGAAGGCACGCCGGAAGACGGCGACGACGACATCGACTCGCTCATCTACACCGTGACCGATGTCGCCGAAGACAAAGTCGTGCTCGACGGCAATCATCCGCTCGCGGGCATGGCGCTGCGTTTTGCGCTGTCGGTGCAGGAAGTGCGCACGGCGACCGACGACGAGATCGAGCATCAGCATGCGCATGGCGCTGACGGCTTGCACGTCGTCGACGAGGACGAAGAGGACGATGACGACGAACCGCGCAAGGATGCGGGTCCCACGCTTCACTGAGGGCATGGGCCCATGAAAAAAGCGCAGCCGCGGCTGCGCTTTTTTATTGCCCGCCCGGCTTGCTCCTGTCGTCGCTCCTGGGAGCTGGCGGCGCGCCGTTCTGCGCACCCGATGCGGGCACCGGATAGATCGGCGGCAGCGCTTGCGGCGGTGTGAGGATCGGCGGCAGGTCGGAGGCCGGAAGGGGCATCGACGGCGGCGGTGGCAGCGATTCGGGCAGATCGTTGCGCGGCATCGCGGGCGGCATCGATGCGGGCAACGTGGACTGCGGCGCGGGGTACGGAGCAGGGTACGGCACATACGGCATGCTCGATTGCGCGGGCGTTTCCGGCGCCGGCGCGGCCGGTTCGCGCGTGCGTGACTCCTTCACATCGCGCACGCGCAGGCGAAACGGCGGATGCCATTGCGCATCGCTTTGCACTTCGAGCCATTGCGATTGCGGCTTCCTGAACGCGACCGCCACGCGCGTGAGATTCGTGACGGTCAAGCCCTTGTCGTTGCGCAACGGTTGATCGATATGAAAGCCGTTGGGCTCGGGCGCATCCGTGCCGTGAATCACGATGACCGGCCCGCGAAACAGCTCCGCCGATTTCACGAGGCTGCGCTTCAATTCCAGAAAGCCGTCGCGCGGCTGGTTCGAGTGCGAGAAGCGCAGCCAGGCAAAACGGTCGCGCTTTTCGTAGCGCGAAAAATCCGGATCGCCCTGAAGCAGGATGACGAGCGCGCGCATGTCGCTGCGCCGCGCCGATTCCGCCGCATGTTCGAGCCAGAAGGTCGTGGCGACGGCGCGGTCTTCGAACTCGCCGTTGCGCCCGCCCGCGGTCAGATAGTGATTGTTCGGACTCGGCACGTTGAGGCCGATGAACGCGATGCCTTGCGCCTGCCAGCGCACGATTTCCCGGAACGTGCGAAAGCGCGCCACATCGCTTTCGCGCGAGAGCGTGAGCGGCGTCTGGCCGAGCGCGGTTGCATCGATGAAGAAAAGCTGACGCACGAAATCGAGCCGCTCGACGGGATCGTAGGCGCCCGCGTGCGCGAGGCCGCAATCGGCCCAGTCGTGCTGGCCGAGCAGCAGGACGAGCGGCGTGCGCGACGCGTCCAGCAAGTCGTGGCGCGATTGATAGACGCTGTCGCGGCACGGTTCGGCGTTGCCCTTGAAATTGCCGTCGTAGACGATGAACGCGATGTTGCCGTCGCGCCCGATGGCGTCCAGCATGCGGCGCACCGGCGCTTCGTCGGCGGGACGCGTGAGTGCGTCGGAGATCACGGCGAAGGCGAGCGGCGCATTGCCCTCGGCCTGCGCGTGAGCGATCGCGCCGCACGCGAGCGCGAGCGCGACCGTCATCCTCAAGGCGCTCCTCAGGCGCGCGGCACCCGACACGCGCGCGGCCGCGGCACCCTCAACGCGAGGCATCCGGCGGACTATTCGCCAGTTCATGCAGTTCGAAGAGCAGATCGAGCGCATCGCGCGGACGCAGATCGTTCGGATCGAGCGCGCGCAGCTTTTCCATCACGGGATGCTCGGGCGTTTCCGTGGGCTGCGGCTCGTCCTCGTAAGGCGCAGCCGGCTGGCTCGCAAACAGATCGAACTGCGCGGTGGGCTGGCCGATCGACTGCTGCTC
This sequence comes from Caballeronia sp. 11_S32, assembly GCF_056930355.1. Classification (NCBI taxonomy): domain Bacteria; kingdom Pseudomonadati; phylum Pseudomonadota; class Betaproteobacteria; order Burkholderiales; family Burkholderiaceae; genus Caballeronia; species Caballeronia sp. 11_S32. Next base: position 2,408,432 of record NZ_JBXOWH010000003.1, on the reverse strand, counting down.
CAGATGCACGAGATGCTTGCGCGCCGCGCGGATCACCGCGGCTGGCACGCCCGCGAGCTGCGCGACCTGCAGCCCGTAACTCTGATTGGCCGGACCTTCGCTCACCGCGTGCAGGAACACGATGCCGTGATCGTGCTCGACCGCCGACAAGTGCACGTTCGCCGCCTGCGCGAACTCCGCGGGCAATTGCGTGAGCTCGAAGTAGTGCGTCGCGAAGAGCGTGTAGCAGCCGTTGTGCGTGAGCAGATGCCGCGCGATGGCCCACGCGAGCGCGAGGCCATCGAAGGTGGAGGTGCCGCGTCCGATCTCGTCCATCAACACGAGGCTCGACGCGCTCGCGTCGTTGAGAATGGCCGCCGCTTCGGTCATCTCGACCATGAAGGTCGAGCGGCCGCCAGCGAGATCGTCCGCCGCGCCGATGCGCGTGAAGATGCGATCGAGCGCGCCGAAGCGCGCGCGCTTCGCGGGCACGTAGCTGCCGACGTGCGCCATCAGCGCGATGAGCGCGGTCTGACGCATGAAGGTCGATTTACCGCCCATGTTCGGGCCGGTGATCAGCAGGAGCTTGCGGTCCTGGCTGAGACAGCAATCATTGGCGATGAACTGCTCGACCTGCGCCTCGACGACCGGATGCCGGCCCTGCTCGATATCGATGCCCGCATCGGCGGTGAATTCCGGCGCGACCCAGTCGAGCGCGCGGGCACGCTCCGCGAACGCGCACAGGAGATCGAGCTCGGCGAGTGCGCCGGCGACGCGCTGGCAATCGGCAATGAAGGGCAGCAGGTTCTGCAGCAGTGCATCGTAGAGCGCGCGTTCGCGGGCGAGCGCGCGTTCCTGCGCCGACAGCGCCTTGTCCTCGAAGGTTTTCAGCTCCGGCGTGATGTAGCGCTCGGCGTTCTTGAGCGTCTGACGGCGGCGATAATCGTCGGGGACCTTGTCGGTCTGCCCGCGCGTCACCTCGATATAGAAGCCGTGCACCTTGTTGTACTCGACACGCAGGTTCGCGATGCCCGTGCGCGTGCGTTCACGCGCTTCGAGATCGATCAGGAACTGATCGCAGTTCTCCGAAATATCGCGTAGTTCGTCGAGATCGGGATCGTAGCCACGCGCGATCACGCCGCCGTCGCGAATCAGCGCGGCGGGCTCGGCCGCGATGGCGCCCGTCAGCAAATCGAGACACTCGTGCGGCGGTTCCAGCGCGGCGGTGATGCGCTCCAGCGCCGACGTGTGCGCGGCGACACCCGCGACGAGCGCGCGCAGATCGGGCAGTGCGGCGAAGGTATCGCGCAGGCTCGACAGATCGCGCGGCCGGGCCGACAACAGCGCGAGGCGGCCCGTGATGCGCTCGATGTCCGAGATCTTGCGCAGCGCGCCGCGCAAGGTGTCGAGACCGCCGCTCGTGGGCGCGTCGAGCAATGCGCCGATCGCCTGCTGGCGCGCCTGCGCAATCGATGCATCGCGCGGCGGATGATGCAGCCAGTGACGCAACAGACGGCTGCCCATGGTCGTGCAGCAGGTATCGAGCAGCGAGAAAAGCGTGGGCGATTCGGTGCCGCGCAGCGTTTCGGTCAGTTCGAGATTGCGCCGCGTGGCCGGATCGAGCCCGATGTATTCCGATTCGTACTCGACCTTCAGGCTGCGCACGTGGCGCAGTTGCTGGCCTTGCGTCGCGGCGGCGTAGAGCAGCAGGGCGCCCGCCGCGCCGCACGCGCACGTGAGCGTCTGCGCGCCGAAACCGTCGAGGCTCGCGACATCGAGTTGTTCACGCAAGCGCTGCGTGCCCGAGCCGACGTCGAAGTGCCACGCGGGAACACGTGTGATGGCGACGTGATTTGCGCCGGGATTCGCCACGCCGAGCGATGCCTGAACGTCCGTGATCGAATCGGCGATAAGCGTTTCCGCCGGACGAATGCGCTCGAGCGCCGCGCTCACCTGGCCGGGCGCGACTTCCGCGAGCCGCAGCGCGCCGCTCGCGAGATTGAGCCACGCGAGACCGACGCTCGTCACGAGGCCGCGCCGGTTATGCGCGGGGCAGAGCGCGAGGAGGTAGACATCGCTTTTATCGGAGAGCAGGGCGGCGTCGGTCAGCGTGCCCGGCGTGACGACGCGCACCACCTTGCGCTCGACCGGCCCCTTGGATGTAGCCGGATCGCCGATCTGCTCGCAGATCGCAACCGACTCGCCGAGCTTCACGAGCTTCGCGAGATATTGCTCGCACGCGTGATGCGGCACGCCCGCCATCTTGATCGGATTGCCGCCCGAAGCGCCGCGCTGCGTGAGCGTGAGATCGAGCAGACGCGCGGCCTTCTCGGCGTCGTCGAAGAAAAGCTCGTAGAAATCGCCCATCCGGTAAAAAACGAGCGTGCCGGGATGCTCCGCCTTGATGCGCAGATACTGCTGCATCATGGGCGTGTGCTGCGACAGGTCCGCGAGCGGCGCGGTGTCGGAAGAGGTGTCGGGAGTTGCCGTGTGATTGCCCATCTTGCCTGCTGTGGAAGCCGGAATGACCAAACGGCCGGACGCAACGTGCGCCGGCCGCAAATCAGCCGATAGGGCATGAGTTTAACCTGTCGCGGGATGCGCGCAGAGTCGGCCGAATGGCCAATGGAATGCGATCAGCGGGCGCAACGAGATGAGCGCGCCCGCGCAAATTCCGCGAGAGCGACGCGCGCCGCCGGAACGAACGCGCTGCGGTTCCAGCGGCCAGTGCCGGTGAGGTCAGGACGCGTCACGCGCGCCCGGCGAGATACCCGACGAGCAACGCGAGTCCCGCCACCGCGCCGAGCGTATGCCACGGCTTGTCATGCACGAAGTCGTCGGCGTAGCCGGCTGCATCGTTGAGCCGGCTTGCGACGGCGCCGCTCGCGCCGTTCATCTGCGAACGCGCGGTCTTGAGCTTCGATTGCAATTCCTTGCGCAGTTTGTCCGCGTCGATGTCCTTCGCGTTCTGGATCGAACTTTCCAGATCGTCGAGCAGGCTGCGCAACTGGCCGCTGGCCGAATCGACCGCGTCGCTCGTACCGCGCACCGCGCGTTCGCCAAGGTTGGCTGCGCCATTGATTTTGCTGTCGAGCGTCGAACGTGTGAACAATCCCATTTCCTTGCTCCTTTCTTGACGTTGCCGAGGAAGAATGACGCCGGGCTCGCTTCGTGTCGTCCTGTGTCGTTTTGCGGCGCGGATGGCCCGGCGCGCCGCTTACTGCCGTTACAACATTACGACCCGTGCCCCGCCGCCCGCGTTCCCTCCCTTTCTTTCTGGTCGGCCGGCGGCGGGGCATGAACCCAGAATACACCGTTGAGCAAGCTTCATTCCTCGACGAGCGCCCCGAGGTCCGTTTCGCGCTCGTTTTGCGTGTGGCGGCGCATCGCGAGCGCCATCATCGCGCACACGAACAGCCCGAACACGACGATGATCCACTGCACCGGCACCTTCGACGTCAAGAGCAGCGCGTAGGCGCCGAGCATCGCCAGCACGGCGAGATTCTGGTTGAAGTTCTGCACGGCGATCGAATGTCCGGCGGATAGCAGCGTCGCGCCGCGATGCTGGAGGATCGCGTTCATCGGCACGATGAAAAAGCCGGACAGACCACCGAGCGCGATCATCAGCGGATAGGCCATCAGAATGTACGCCGGCGCGAAGAACGGGCCGATCTGCACGCCCGCGCCGGCCGGGAAAAGGTCCTTGTTGTAGAACGCCATCGCGACGGCCACGGCGCCGATCAGGACGCCCACCGGCAACACCCTGAGCGACTGGCGCAGGACGATCCACGCCGATGCCGCCGCCGCGCCGAGCGCGATGCCCAAGCCCGTTATGCCCTGCAGCACGGCCGCCTTCGACAGCGAGAGGCCGAGGTTCGCATCGGCCCATTTGAGCACGAGCAACTGCAGCGTGACGGCCGCGCCCCAGAGCAGCGTCGTGACCCACAGCGCGATCTGGGCGAGCTTGTCTTTCCAGAGCACCATGAAGCAGTGCGAGAAATCGTTGACGAGCTTCGTCGGCTCGGTCAGAAGGTTCGGGTAGCGCGCGCCGGTATCGGGGATGAACACGTTGATGACCGCCGCCGACGCGTAAATCAGCATCACCGCGAAAAGCGCGGCGTGCGCGGCAGTGCTCACGAACGGCAGATGCGCGTGCGCGACCCAGCGCGCGACGACCTGGCTCACGAGCGCGCCGCCGATCACGGTGCCGAGAATCGTCGAGCCGACGGTCGCGGATTCGAGCCATGCATTCGCCGCGATCAGCTTCTGCGGCGGCAGCAGCTCCGTGAGAATGCCGTACTTCGCGGGCGAATACGCAGCCGCGCCCAGACCGACGACGCCATACGCGAGCATCGGATGCATGCCCGCGATCATCATCGCGCAGCCTGCCGCCTTCAGCGCGTTGGAGATGAACATGACGTGGCGCTTCTGGATCGCATCGGCGAATGCGCCGACGAATGGCGCGAGCACCACATACGAGATCGTGAAAAAAATCTGCAAGAGCGGCGTGACCCACGGCGCGGAACGTACGACGGCGAGCATCGCGATCGCGGCGATCAGGAGCGCGTTGTCGGCGAGCGACGAAACGAATTGCGCGGCGATGATCGTGTAGAAGCCTTTTTTCATGAGCGGGAATGACGTGCCGGACCTGACATGCGGCCCGCGCGGCGGAAAAACGGGAGAAGGGCGGATGAAGCGCGCACCCTCTGAGACGAGGGCGAAAGACTGCACTGTAACGGAGCCCTGCATTCGTTGCAGAGCAGGCGGCGCGCCCGCGGCGCGAGCGGAGGGAAGAAAACCAGGGGAGAAAAAACAAAGGGCGCAGAACGCGCCCCTTTGATGCTGCTTATTCGCCCGTCAGGCGCGTGCGCGAGTACAGGTCGAGAATTTTGATCATCTGCGCGTACACCTTCGGATTGGCGGCGACGATCTCGTTCTTGAACAGGAAATCCGATTCGCCGGTGTAGTTGCCGACGAGCCCGCCCGCTTCGGTCACGATCAGGCTTCCCGCCGCGACGTCCCACGGATGGATGCCCTGCTCGAAGAAGCCGTCGAGGCGGCCGGCCGCGACGTTCGCGAGATCGAGCGCGGCCGCGCCCGGGCGGCGCAGGCCCGCGCACGAGAGCGTCATTTCGCTGAAGAGGCGCATGTAGGCGTTGAGGCCCTGGCCGTCGCGGAACGGGAAGCCGGTGCCGATCAGCGCATCCGACAGACGGTCCAGCTTGCCGACGCGGATGCGCCGCTCGTTCAGATACGCGCCGCGGCCGCGCGAGGCGGTGAAGAGATCGTTGCGCGTCGGATCGTAGACCACGGCCTGCGTGACGACGCCCTTGTGCGCGAGCGCGATCGACACGCAGTAGTACGGAAAGCCGTGGATGAAGTTGGTGGTGCCGTCGAGCGGATCGATGATCCACTGGAACTCGGACTCGCGATCCGTTTCGCCGGACTCTTCGGCGAGGATGGAGTGGTCGGGATAGGCGGTGTGCAGCGTCTCGATGATCGCGGCTTCCGACGCCTTGTCGACTTCCGTCACGAAGTCGTTGTGCTGCTTCTTGCTGACCTGGAGGCGGTCCAGATCGAGCGACGCGCGGTTGATGATCTGTCCGGCGCGGCGCGCGGCCTTGACAGCGATATTGAGCATCGGATGCATGAGCGAAATCCTCTGACCGCCCGAATGCTCACGCGAAGTGAACGCACGCAGGCGGAAAAGTTGGCGACAACGACTATGTCGACGAAAGACGAATTGAATAAGAGCGGGGCGTTCGCGCGAAGGTTCGACTGACCGTGAAACCCGTTCGCGGCGCGCGAAGGCGCCATTTTACCCGAAAGTCGCCGCAATTCCTCGCGCGTGGACACGAGTTTGAGCCGCATCGGCAAAGCGCGTTAACATATCCGGTTGACACTTTCATCAACTTCAGCACAAACCGCGCCTTGGAACCCAACGATCTTTCCGCGCCTGCCGGCGGCTTCACGTCCACGCGCTTCATCCTCGTCGAGCCGAGTCATCCGGGCAATGTCGGCGCGGCCGCGCGCGCGCTCAAGACGATGGGCTTCGCGCGCCTCGTCCTCGTCGCGCCCCGCGTGGCCGATGTCAAGAACGAGCCCGAAGCCATCGCGATGGCCTCCGGCGCCGACGATGTCCTCGCGTCCGCGCATGTGGTCGACACGCTCGCCGATGCGCTCGTCGGCGTGCGCTGGTCGGTGGCGCTGACCGCGCGCATGCGCGAGTACGGCCCGCCGCAGATGCCGCCGCGCGCGCTGGCCGAGCGCGCGCACGACTTCGTGCGCCACGGCGACATCGCGCTCGTGTTCGGCAACGAGCGCACGGGCCTGTCCAACGCGGATGTCGAGCGGTGCAGCGCGCTCGCGCATATTCCCGCCAATCCGGCCTACAGCTCGCTCAATCTCGCGCAGGCCGTGCAGGTGCTCGCCTACGAACTGCGGCTCGCGTTCCAGGCGCCCGCGAGCGCGCTCGCCGTCGTCGAATCGGCGGGGCAGAGCGCGTCGAGCGATGAAATCGAAGGCATGTACGCGCATCTCGAAGATGCGCTCGTCGCGCTCGATTTCCTCGATCCGGCCAACCCGAAGAAGCTGATGTCGCGCGTGCGGCGGCTCTTCGCCCGCTCTGGGCTGGAGCGCGAGGAGGTGAATATCCTGCGCGGCATCGCGAAGCACATCCTGCTTCGCTCGAAGAAAGACTGAACGCGCGTGCTCGCCGGCAGCGACCGCGCTGCCATCGTGGGCATCGGGCAGAGTGTCCGCGCTCGTCCTACAATCGGCGAAAAACGGCGAATGCCGATATAAGCTTTTCGCGTTCCGTGCTTTGGGCGTTTCAACGCTCGAAGGCGCGCTCGTTCCCCTCATCAGAGACATCGCCATGTTCGACCGACTTCGCGAAGACATCGCCGCCATCCGCGAGCGCGACCCCGCCGCCCGCAGCGCGTGGGAAGTCGTCACCTGTTATCCCGGCCTGCACGCGATCGTGCTGCATCGCTTCGCGCACGCGTGCTGGAAAGCGCAATGGCGCTGGCTCGGGCGCTTCGTGTCGCAGGTCGCGCGCTTTCTGACCGGCATTGAGATCCATCCGGGCGCGACGCTCGGGCGGCGCGTGTTCATCGATCACGGCATGGGCGTCGTGGTCGGCGAGACGGCCGAAATCGGCGACGACTGCACGATCTATCAAGGCGTGACGCTCGGCGGCACGTCGCTCACGCGCGGCGCGAAACGGCATCCGACGCTCGAGCGCGGCGTGATCGTCGGCGCGGGCGCGAAGGTGCTCGGCGGCTTCACGATCGGCGCGGACGCGAAAATCGGCTCGAACGCGGTCGTCGTGAAACCGGTGCCGGCGGGCGGCACGGCGGTCGGCAATCCGGCGCGCATCGTGATGCCGGCAGTCGGGAAGAAGCAATCCGATGAACCCGCGAAGAGCGGCTTTTGCGCCTACGGCATCACGCCGAACGCGGACGATCCGGTTTCGCTCGCGATCCACGGCCTGATCGATCACGCATCGACGCAGACGCAGCGCATCGACGAGATCGTCGCGGCGCTCGAACGGCTCGGCGCGCGCGTGGAAGCGCTCAATGCCGTCGATGGCGCGGCGCTCGTCGATCTCAAGCGTCTGTGCACGTCGATGGACGGCAAGACGGCCGAAGAGCGCGCCGCCCCGCTCGAACGTTGAAGCGTCAGAGCGGCAACGGGCTCACGCCGTCTTCGTCGAGGCGCAGATAGCCGCCGCGCGGCGTGTCGATGTCCAGTTCCCAGTCGGGCAGGACCCAGCGCACGCCTTCGACTTCGCGATGCATCGCCGGGCGATGCGTATGGCCGTGAATCAGCGTGTGCGTGCGGCTGTTGATGAAAAGCTCGGACACGGCTTTCTTCGTGACATCGTATTTCGCCTTGACGCCCGTCATGCGCGCGCCTTCGCTTTTCGTGCGCATGCGCTGGCCGATGCCCAGACGCGTGTCGAGCGGCAGCGCCAGAAAGAGCCGCTGCGCGAGCCTGTTGCGCGCGAACATGCGAAAGCCCTGATAGGCGCGATCGGCGGTGCAGAGGCCATCGCCATGCGCGAGCGCGATGCGCCTGCCGAACGCGGTGATCACGAACGGATCGGGCAGCGGCATCGCGCCGGCGTCTTTCATGAAGCGCTTGCCCAGCAGGAAATCGCGATTGCCGTGCATCACATAGAGTCCGATGCCGCGCTCGGAAAGCGTGTGCATGAGACGCGTCATGCGGCGCGCGAAACTGGCGCGCGCGTCGGTCGCGGGAGCATCCAGAATGTCGTCGCCGATCCAGAACTCGAACAGGTCGCCGAGAATGAAGACGGAGTCCGCCTCGTTCGCCGTCACTTCGATGAAATGCTCGAACGCGGCCACCGTTTTCGGGATCGCTTCGGAGAGGTGCAGGTCGGCAATGAAAAACAGCGGGCGCGCGTTGTGCGCTGCGCCCGCTGTCTCTTGACCGAACGTGGTCTTCGTGTCGATCATGCAATGACCGGCATCAGACCACGACGGCCTTCTCGATCACCACGTCGTCGACCGGCACGTCCTGATGGAAGCCCTTCGAGCCGGTCTTGACCTTCTTGATCTTCTCGACCACGTCCAGGCCTTCGACGACACGGCCGAACACCGTGTAGCCCCAGCCTTGCGGCGTCGGCGACGAGTGATTCAGGAAGTCGTTGTCCTTCACGTTGATGAAGAACTGCGCGGTCGCCGAATGCGGATCGTTCGTGCGCGCCATGGCGATCGTGCCGGCATCGTTCGTGAGGCCGTTGTTCGCTTCGTTGTTGATCGGCGCGTCCGTGCCTTTTTGCTTCATGCCCGGCTCGAAGCCGCCGCCCTGGATCATGAAGCCGTCGATGACGCGGTGGAACACGGTGTTGTCGTAATGACCCTTCTTCACATAGTTGAGGAAGTTCTCGACGGTCTTCGGCGCTTTTTCAGCGTCCAGTTCGAGCTTGATGACGCCGTGGTTCGTATGCAGTTCGACCATGATGATGTTCTCTCCAATGTGTGTTTGATTTGAGCACCGGTGCGGCGTGCGCGCCGGGTCAGCGACATGCGCTTCTGATTACTGCGAGACCACGCTCGCCGACTCGATCACGGTCGGCTTCTGCGGCACGTCCTGCATCGGACCGCGCGTGGTGGTCGGGCTGCCTTCGATCTTCTTCACGACGTCCATGCCCGCGACGACCTTGCCGAACACGGCATAGCCATTGCCGTCCGGGCTCGGATAGTCGAGACCCGCATTATCGACCGTATTGATGAAGAACTGGGCCGTGGCCGAGTTCGGGTCGCTCGTGCGCGCCATCGCGATCGTGCCCGTGGCGTTCTTCAGACCGTTCTTGCTCTCGAGCGGAATCGGCGCGCGCGTCGGCTTCTCCGCGAAGCTCGTGCTGTAGCCGCCGCCCTGGATCATGAAGCCCGGAATCACGCGATGGAAGATCGTGCCGCTGTATTGACCGGACTTCACGTAGTCGAGAAAGTTCGCGACCGTCTTCGGCGCCTTCTCGGGATAGAGCTCGACCTTGATGTCGCCTTGCGTCGTCTTGAAGAGCACGGTGGGGTGCGCGGCCTGCGCGTTCGGCTGGGCGAACGCCGGCGTGCTCGCGATCAGGGCAGCGCTCGACAGCGCCAACATCAGGAATTTCATGAAGGATCGATCCTCGTGTGGTGAATGCAAACAGTCAGGCGCGTGAAGCGAGCCGGCCGCGAAGGGAAGCGCGCCCGGCGATGGCCATGCGAGGCGACAGCTTACCGCGCGCGCAGGGCCGTGCGCTTACGGCTGCGCCTTGGGCGCGACATAGGGTGCGGTCGGCAGCGGCGCGGTCGGGCCGCCGAACGGCGCGTATTCGTCGGGCGAGGGCATGGTCGACGAGTTCGTGCCCGATGCCGGCGCCCATTCGTCGGCGGCCGTACGCGGTGCCGTCGCAGCGGGCGTGCCCGAAGCGATGTCCGCCGCGCCCGCGCGCTTCTTCGGCGGATTGTAGATGTTCTGGATCGCCGCGATGCGCTGGCCCGTGAGCGGGCTCTTCGAGCCGAGCGATTGCGCGCGCTTGTACGACTCGCTCGCGAGGCGAAGATAAAGATCGCCCAGGTTGTCATACGCGAGCGCGTAGCCGGGGTTCGCCTTGACCGCGGTTTCGAGCGCGGCGCGCGCGTCCTCGTAGCGGCCCTTCTTCGCATAGAGCGCGGCGAGATTGTTGTACGGCTCAGGCAATTCGGGGTAGGCCTGCGTGAGCTCGGTGAAGGCGGCGATGGCTTCGTCATCGCGGTTCAGGCGCGCGAGCACGGTGGCGCGCTTGAACTTCGCCTGCACGTCACGCGGATTGCTGGCGATGCGCGCATCGAGCTGCGTGAGCGCGGCGTTCCAGTCCTTGTTGGCGATGGCCGCATCGGCTTGCGGCGTGTCATCGCGCGTGGCCGGCGACGTCTGCGCGAGCGCGGCACCCGACATGCCCGCGCAGGCGGCGAATCCGAGCGCCGCGATGGCGAGCGCGCGTGCGGCGAAGGTGCCGAAGGTCCGGGCAGCCGGCCGGCAGGAGAGTTGCAGAGGCGTGCGCGCGTTGCGATGAGTCACTTGGAATCGAGTCAATGAATGATGCAGCGAAAGAAGCCACGGAAGCGGCGAACGAGTCGACGGGCGCTTGCCCGTTTCGATGACCGTGTGAACGGTCCCGTGAGTGCGCGCGTAGACCGGAACGCGGGCAGAAATGCCCGATGCGGCACGCTGTCCGGCAAGGCTTTCAGCCCCGCCTGGAGCGCGGCTTGCAATGCCCGCCGCGCGGCCGCTTCGAGATTTCATAGGCTCAAGTCCCGGTGTTATACTCCGACCCATTCTAACAAAAGGTCTGCACGTCCCGCGCACGTGTCTTGCGCTTGGTGCTTGCCGGGCGCGTACCCGCGCCGACGCCAGACTGTCTTTCGCCACTCGTGGCCGTCTCCGTCCTGGTCGCATGACCGTCGTGTTCGCCATCGCGTGTGCGTCTCCTGACTTCCGCACGCATCGATCACGCCGCCTGCTTCCCGGCACAGGTGATTCCGGTCTACGCTTCGCCTTCTATGAACTCGCTGCGTATCTACAACACGCTCGCCCGTGACAAGCAATCCTTCACGCCGCTCAATGCCGGCGAGGTACGCATGTATGTCTGCGGAATGACGGTGTATGACTATTGTCACATTGGTCATGCGCGCGTGATGGTGGTGTTCGACATCGTGCAACGATGGCTGCGCACGATCGGCTACAAGGTCACGTACGTGCGCAACATCACGGACATCGACGACAAGATCATCCGCCGCGCGGTCGAGAACAACGAGCCAATCAAGTCGCTCACGCATCGTTTCATCACGGCGATGCATGAAGACGCGGATGCGCTCGGCGTCGCGCGTCCGGACATCGAGCCGCGCGCGACCGACTTCATCCCGCAGATGCTCGGCATGATCGATGCGTTGCAGGCGAACGGCTACGCGTATCACGCGAAAGACGGCGACGTGAACTACGCGGTGCGCAAGTTCGCTGACTACGGCAAGCTTTCTGGCAAGTCGATCGAAGACCTGCGCGCGGGCGAGCGCGTCGCCGCCAACGACGCGAAGGAAGATCCGCTCGACTTCGTACTGTGGAAGCAGGCGAAGGCCGACGAGCCCGCCGACTCCGGCTGGGACTCGAAGTGGGGCCGCGGGCGTCCGGGCTGGCACATCGAATGTTCCGCCATGGGCTGCACGCTGCTCGGCGAACAGTTCGACATCCACGGCGGCGGGCAGGATCTGCAGTTCCCGCATCACGAGAACGAGATCGCGCAGAGCGAAGGCGCGACCGGCAAGACGTTCGTGAACTACTGGATGCACAACGGCTACGTGCAGATCGACAACGAGAAGATGTCGAAGTCGCTCGGCAACTTCTTCACGATCCGCGAAGTCCTTGAAAAATTTGATGCTGAAGTGGTGCGCTTCTTTATTGCGCGGGCACACTATCGGTCGCCGCTGAATTACAGCGATGTGCATATCGACGACGCGAAGAACGCGTTGACGCGCCTATATACGGCGTTGAAGGATGTCGAGCCGGACAATCAGCAACTTGACTGGAACGAAGCGAACGCGCAGCGTTTCCAGTCAGCGATGAACGACGACTTCAACACGCCGGTGGCCGTGTCGGTGTTGTTCGATCTTGCAGGCGAAGTGAACCGCACGCGCGATGCCGCGCTCGCTCGCCAGCTCAAGGGTCTCGCCGGCGTGCTCGGCCTGCTCGGCCGCGAGCCGCGCGTCTTCCTTCAGCAGGCGGGCGGCTCGAGCGCGGAGCAGGGCCTTTCGCCGCAGGAGATCGAAGCGAAGATCGCCGAACGCATCGCCGCGAAGCAGGCGAAGAACTATGCCGAAGCAGACCGGATTCGCGCCGCATTGCTCGAAGCCGGTATTGCGCTTGAAGACAAACCGGGTGGGTCGACCGAATGGCGCCGCGTTTGAGCGCGGTCATTCGAACCCTCTGATCGACTCACCAGGCAGGAGGCAAGATGGCAACGGCCAGGAAGGCGCCGGTCAAGCGACCCGCGTCTGTCAGCGATGCGTCGGGCGCAACGAAGCGCACGCGCGGCGCGCATACGAAAACGAACGCGGCCTCGAACGCGCAGAAGATCGATGGCGTGAGCACGGCAACCGGCCGCAAGACCGCGGTCAAGCGAGCGGGCGCCGGCAAGCCGATGAGAAGCGCCGCGCTCAAGGCGCCGAAACCCGAGACGACGGCGCGCCTGAACGGCGCGGCGCGCGCATCGAAAACGGGCACCGAGGAAGCCGAGACATCGCCCGCGAAGGGCAATGGCCGCGCGGTCGCGGCAGGCGCGAGCGCGCAGGTGCTTGCCCCGGACACGCAGCAGGGCGAAGTCGTGCGCAAGTCGCGCGTCGTCACGTCCGACGCGGCGGTGCCGGTGCAGATCGGCGGACTCACGCGCGAAGTCGTGCGTCCCGACTACTGGGACCGCGCGTGCGCCGATCTCATGAAGCGCGACCGCATTCTCAAGAAGCTGATTCCGAAGTTCGGCGAGATTCATCTCGTCAATCTCGGCGATCCTTTCTCGACGCTCGCGCGCTCGGTGGCCGGTCAGCAGATTTCGGTCAAGGCGGCGCAAGCGATCTGGGAGCGCGTGAAGGGCGCGTGCCCGGAGGTCCATCCGGCGCACTTCATCAAGCTGGGTCACGAGAAGCTGCAGGGGTGCGGCTTGTCGAAACGCAAGGCCGAGTACATTCTCGATCTCGCGCAGCATTTCGAATCGGGCGCGCTGCACGTCGACGCATGGACCTCGATGGACGACGAAGCCGTGATCGCCGAGCTGACGCAGATTCGCGGCATCGGCCGATGGACGGCGGAGATGTTCCTCATCTTCAATCTGTCGCGCCCGGACGTTTTGCCGCTCGACGATCTCGGCCTGATCCAGGCGATCAGCGTCAACTATTTCAGCGGCGAGCCGGTCACGCGCAGCGAGGCGCGCGAGGTGGCGGCGAACTGGGAGCCATGGCGCACGGTCGCGACGTGGTACATGTGGCGCAGTCTCAATCCGATCCCGGCGGATCACTGAATCGGGCAGCGGATTACGGAACTATCGTTGTTTTATAATCCATAGCTTCCGCGCGCATTTATCAGGGACGGACGCGGTTAGAATACGCGCTGCCCGATGTTCTAGGACTCGAACACATGAAGACCACGTTTCTGGATTTCGAGCAGCCGATCGCTGAACTCGAAGCGAAGATCGAAGAACTCCGCTTCGTTCAGGACGATTCCGCTGTCGATATTTCGGAAGAAATCGACCGGCTGTCGAAGAAGAGCCAGCAACTCACGAAGGATCTCTATGCGAATCTGTCGCCGTGGCAGGTTTCGCAAATCGCGCGTCATCCGCAGCGTCCGTACACGCTCGACTACGTGAGCGAGCTTTTCACCGACTTCCACGAATTGCATGGCGACCGCGCCTTCGCGGACGACCTCGCGATCGTCGGCGGCTTTGCGCGTTTCAACGGCCAGCCGTGCATGGTGATCGGTCATCAGAAGGGCCGCGACACGAAGGAGCGCGCGCTGCGCAACTTCGGCATGCCGCGTCCGGAAGGCTATCGCAAGGCCGAGCGCCTGATGCGTACCGCCGAGAAGTTCAGCTTGCCGATTTTCACGTTCGTCGATACGCCGGGCGCGTATCCGGGCATCGGAGCGGAAGAGCGCGGGCAGTCGGAAGCGATCGGCCGCAACCTGTATGTGATGGCCGAACTCAAGACGCCGATCATCACGACGATCATCGGCGAAGGCGGTTCGGGCGGCGCGCTCGCGATCGCCGTCGCGGATACCGTGATGATGCTGCAGTTCTCCACCTACTCGGTGATCTCGCCGGAAGGCTGCGCATCGATCCTATGGAAGAGCGCGGCGAAGGCGCCGGAAGCGGCGGAAGCGCTCGGTCTCACCGCGCATCGCCTGAAGGCGCTCGGCCTCATCGATAAAATCGTGAACGAGCCGCTCGGCGGCGCGCATCGCGATCCGAAGGGCATGGCCGCGATGCTGCGCCGCGCGCTCGCCGATTCGCTGCGTCAGTTCCAGGGCATGAGCGTCAACGAGTTGCGCGAACGCCGCTTCGACAAGCTGATGGCCTACGGCAAGTTCAAGGAATCGATCCCGGGCGCCTGAGTCCGCGCTCATCGTCATCTTTCCTCTCACGATCTCTCGTGACTTCCGATAACGAAACCCCAGCCGGCCGCCTCGTCTTCGAGGCGGTGCGCGCGGCGGTTTCGGACGCGGATCTTTCCCCCGATGCGCTTCTCGCCGTCGCCTTGAGCGGCGGACTCGATTCGACCGTCCTGCTCGATGCGGCCGTGCGCTGCTTCGGTGCGCGGCGGGTCGTCGCACTGCACATTCATCATGGCCTGAGCCCGAACGCGAACGCGTGGGCCGCGCATTGCGAAAGCTTCGCGCAATCGCTCGACGTGGGTTACGCCGCGCGTCATGTCGATGTCGCGCGCGCGGGCGGCGAGAGCCTCGAAGCGGCGGCGCGCGATGCGCGTTACCGCGCGCTCGACGAACTCTGCGACGAGCACGGCGCGAGCGCGCTTCTGATCGCGCATCATGCCGACGATCAGGCCGAGACGGTGCTGCTCCAATTGCTGCGCGGCGCGGGTGTCGCGGGCCTCGCGGCGATGGCGCCGCAGCGCTCGGATGGCGCGGCGCCGCGTCTGCGTCCGCTTTTGCGGCTCTTGCGCGCGCAACTGGAGCAGTACGCGCACGAGCGCGATCTGAGCTGGATCGACGATGAATCCAACGCCGATACGCGCTATTCCCGCAACGCGCTGCGCCACGACGTGCTGCCGGTGCTCGCGGTGCATTTTCCCGGTTTCCGCGACGCGCTCGCGCGTACGGCATCGCATGCGGCGTCGGCGCAGCGGCTGCTGGACCAACTCGCGCGCATCGATCTCGAGCACGTGCAAAGCGCCGTCGAGGAAGGCGCGCTCACGCTGGACGCGTTCCTCACCCTCGACGACGAACGCGCGATCAACCTGATGCGTTTCTGGATTCGCGCGCGCGGCTTGCCGGCGGCATCGACGGCGCGTATCGCCGACATGCTGCGTCAGGTGCGCGACGCCGCCGCCGCGCGCGACGGCCACGCGTTGCGCGTCGATCATGCCGGGCATAGCCTGCGCGTGTATCGCAACGTGCTGTTCTGGGAGCCGGGCGACAGCGCCGATGCCCCCGATCTCGACGCAGGCGCGCCCACGGCCCGGGCCACGGTGGATCTGCAATGGCAGGGCGAGGAGGTCTGGCGTCTGCCGCAATGGCGCGGCTCATTCGTATTCGAGCCGGCCGATGAGCCCGGCGACGACGTGGTCGGAGAGGGCGTGTTGCGCGCCGCGCCGCTCGTCGCGCGCTCGCGGATGGGCGGCGAGCGCATGCGCGTCGCTGGCGAGGCGCCGAGCCGTACGCTCAAGAACCTGTTCCAGGAGCGCGGCGTGCCGGCGTGGAAGCGCGACGTGCCGCTGCTGTTCGTCGGCGAGGCGCTGCTGTTCGTGCCGCATGTGGGCGTGAACCGGGAAGCGGCGCCGAGTGCGGCGCACGGGCCGCTGCGGCGGATCGTATGGCGGCCGGATTTGCTGCTGGCGTGAAGCGCTTTCGCGAGGCGTGGCGCCCAAGCCGGTAAAATCGCCGTCACGGGCGCGTCATCTTGTAATTTCAGCTTCGATCGGGTACGGTAACTCGTTTCGCCCAAGCGCGTTCTTGCGCGGCATCTGCGTTCAAAAGACTCGATTTCGCCCGCAACGACGCATCCGTGCGCCGCATACCAACATTCTTGTCAGCGCGCGGCGGGCGTGCGGCAGCGCCCGCGTATCGTAGCCGGCTTCGACATCCCCTGAAGCGATCGAGCGCGAGTCTCGAGCGCTCTCGCGTTGAGCGCGTAAAGCGCGGTTTTCCTTCCAGTTCAGAACGACAATGGCACTCATCGTACACAAATACGGCGGCACCTCGATGGGCTCGGTCGAGCGCATCAAGAACGTCGCCAAGCGCGTCGCCAAATGGCACAAGGCCGGCCACAAGATGGTCGTCGTGCCCTCGGCGATGTCCGGCGAAACCAACCGCCTGCTCGGCCTCGCAAGAGACATCAAGGCCGATCCGGACCCGCGCGAACTCGACATGATTGCCTCCACCGGCGAGCAGGTGAGCGTGGGGCTTCTCGCCATCGCGCTGCACGCCGAAGGCCTCGACGCCGTGAGTTATGCCGGCTGGCAAGTGCCGATCCGGACGGACAGCGCCTTCACGAAGGCGCGCATCAGCGAAATCGACGGCGAACGCGTGCTGAAGGACCTCGACGCGGGCAAGGTCGTGGTCATCACGGGCTTCCAGGGCGTCGATCCCGAAGGCCATATCGCGACGCTCGGCCGCGGCGGCTCGGACACCTCGGCGGTCGCGATCGCGGCGGCGATGAAGGCGGACGAGTGCCTGATCTACACCGATGTCGACGGCGTCTACACGACGGACCCGCGCGTGGTCGAAGAAGCGCGCCGGCTCGACCGCGTGACCTTCGAGGAAATGCTGGAAATGGCGAGCCTCGGCTCGAAGGTGCTGCAGATCCGCTCGGTGGAATTCGCCGGCAAGTATCAGGTGAAGACGCGCGTGCTCTCCAGCCTGACCGATCCGCTGATGCCGCTCGAAGACGAGATGCACTCCGGCACCCTGATTACTTTTGAAGAAGACGAGAACATGGAAAAAGCAGTGATTTCTGGCATCGCGTTCCAGCGCGACGAAGCGCGCATCGCGGTCATGGGCGTGCCTGACAAGCCGGGCGTCGCGTATCAGATTCTCGGGCCGGTCGCCGATGCGAACATCGACATCGACATGATCATTCAGAACCAGAGCGTGAACGGCAAGACCGACTTCACGTTCACGGTGGGCCGCGGCGACTATCAGCGCGCGCTCGAAATCCTGAACAACACGGTGAAGGGCCACGTGCAGGCGGAAACCGTGCTGGGCGACCCGAAGGTGTCGAAGGTGTCGGTGGTGGGCGTGGGCATGCGCTCGCACGTGGGCATCGCGAGCACGATGTTCCGCACGCTGTCGGAAGAGGGTATCAACATCCAGATGATCTCCACGTCGGAGATCAAGATTTCGGTGTTGATCGACGAGAAGTACACGGAACTGGCCGTGCGCGCGCTGCACAAGGCGTTCGAGCTGGATCGCGCGTAACTTCTGCTTCCGATGTGACACGGTTGTGAAGGCTCGCGGGCCTTCCAACCGTTGCGGTTTGCGCAGCGCCGGAATTCGAAATGCATCGATTGGCAAAAAATCGTCATGTGAATTTGACCGGCGCCCGCGAACACGCTATTATCTCGATCTCGTTGCACTGCACTCCCGGTGCCAACGAAAAGTTTGGGAGACGTGGCCGAGAGGTCGAAGGCACTCCCCTGCTAAGGGAGCATCTGGCTAAAAACTGGATCGAGGGTTCGAATCCCTCCGTCTCCGCCAGTTGTCGTAGAAGGGCCCCGCAAGTGTAAAAACTTGCGGGGCTTTTTCTTTTCCGCCTGTCCCGGCGCGGTCCTCACTACTGTTCCACTCGAGCCATCGGCTTTCGTATCTGTGCGATTGCGATTGGTTCGCCATCCTGATTGAATCGCGCGCTTTAAGGTTGGCCTGCCTGCGACGAAAGGCAACCTTCCTTTAGGATATTTCCGCTTTCGATGATGACCGTGGATAACTAACCTCGCAGGTTGCTTGCCGGTGGGCAAGCAGAGTGCAACGCAACGCGAGCGTTCGTTGTCCCGATTATGGTCGTTGCCCGAATGCCGTGACGCATTCAGGTAGACCTTTCTCACGGTTCATCAGGTTAGTCATGTCAGATATCAGGAAATTCGTCGCGCCGGTTCTCGTCTCGTTGCTCGCGGTCGTAGACGCTCAGGCCAGCGAATTCGCCGGTCCTTACGCGGGCGCGAAACTCGGCTTCAATTGGTCCGATGCGACCGGCGTCCACCACCAGCAATCCACGCACACCACGTTCTTCCCCGGCCTCACGGCGGGTTACAACTATGATGTCGAGCGCGCGGTGCTCGGCGTCGAAGCCTTCGCCGACTTCCACGGCGGCTCGACGACAAAGAACGACGGCGGCATCGACGCAAAGATCGGCATGCCGATAAACAACGTCATGCCGTACGCGCGCATCGGCTTCACGGGCTTCTGGCCGGATACGCGCCTGCACTACGGCGCGGGCGTCGAATACAAGTTCGACAAGAAATGGAGCGTCGCGGCCGAGTACACCGGCGACACCGCGCACTGCGACGGCGGCAAACGCCGTAACGACAGCCTGACCGTCGGCGTGCACTACTTCTTCTGATTCTTCTCTCGCGATGCGCGCGCGAATCACACGCACACGCACGCGCATCGCGCTCACGTTCGCGTTACTTCCCCGACGCGATCCGATCCTGAATGTGCTTCGCGCGCGTCGGCGACGACGGATGCGAGCTCAGCATGCTCGACTGTCCGCCATCGATCGTCGCGAGCTTCTGGAACGCCGTGACGAGTCCCGCCGGGCTGTAGCCCTTCTTCTTCTGCGTATCGAACGAGTAATCGTCGGCGGCGCTTTCCTGCGATTGCGAGAACTGCGCGTTGACGAATTTCTCGGATAGATCGCCGATCTGCGAGCTGGAGAGGCTCGCGAGCACACCCGAACTCGCCGACGCCACCGAGCGCGCGGCCGATGTCGCATAGGCGACCTGCATCGCCTTCTTGGTGTGGCCGAGCGCGACGTGGCCCATCTCGTGCCCGACGACGCCGCGCACTTCATCGTCGTTCATCAGGTCCATGAGGCCGCTGTAGACGCGCACGCAGCCGTTGGCCATCGCCCACGCATTGACGTCCTTAGTGAGGTACACCTTGTAATTGACCGGCGCGCCGTTGATGTTGTCGCCGAGCTGCTTGGCGATCTTGTTCAGGCGCTGCGTGTACGGGCTCGATGCCGGCGCGATCTTGTTTTCGCTGTCCAGCTGCGTGCACGACTTGTCAGAAAGCGTGCGCACGTCGTTGTCGCTCAGCGCGAGTGCCTGCGTGGCGAGCTGCCCGGATTGCATCAGCGCGTCGGGGTTGAGACTGCCGATGCTGCTGCACGATGCCAGCGCGGTCACGGCGGTAGCCGCGATTGCCAAGCGGATGATTCTCATAGTTGTCCCTAAAAGTGCGTTGTGGTTTGAAGCCCGTATCGGAAACGGGTCGGGCGAAATGCTCGATGGAGAACGACCCATTTGCTACGCGAAAATTCCGATTTTCCTTACAAACCCTGACAACGAGAAGACAAAAATTCGAATCAGTGGTGCACACGCAGTGAATCAGTCCTGCGCGCGGCGGCAGGCGGCGCGCACGCGGGCGGCCACGGATGAGACAGGCGATGCGTCCATCGCGATGCTCGCGGCGTCGGGCAGGGCTTCCGCCGCGAGCTGGGTGAGCGTTTGTCCTGGCGGCATTTCGACGAACACCTTCGCACCGAGTTCGGCCAGCGCGACGGTCGAATCGTGCCAGCGCACGGGATAGCGCAGATTGGTGGCGAGGTCATCGCGGATAGCGTCGGCGCGGCGCAGCACGCGCGCGCCGCGATTGCCGACATACGCGACACGCGGCGTGCCGATATGCACGGCGTTGGCGGCTTCGATGAGCCGTCCGGCGGCATCGTCGAGCAGCACGCAATGCGACGGCACGCTGACGCACAGGCGCTCGGCCTTGCGCGCGCCGCGTGACAGCACGATGTCGCGAACGCTGGCGAGCGCGTCGTCGCTGCCCGACACGACGATCTGGCGCGGCGCATTCAGATTGCCGATGTACGCATCGGCGCCGCTGTCGGCGATCGCGCGGGCGATCTCGGTTTCGTTCAGCCCGAGCACGGCGAGCATGCCGTAGCCGCGCGGATAGGCGTCCTGCATCAGTTGCGCGCGCAGGCGCACGAGCGTTAGCGCATCGGCGAAGGCGATCGCGCCGCTGACGGCCGCCGCGCCGTACGCGCCGACCGACAGCCCCGCGACAGCTTGCGGCTCGACACCTTCGTCCGCAAGCGCGCGCGCCGCCGCCACGCCCGCGACGACGAGCGCGACCTGCACGGCGACGGTCGACGCGAGGGCATCGGCGGTATCGAGCAGGTGCACGTTTTCGCCGAGCACGTCCGACGCTTCGCCGAGCGTGCGCGCGATAGCCGGATGCGGCTTCTCGCCGCCGAGACGATGCAGGAAGCCCGGGGTCTGCGCGCCTTGTCCGGGAAAGAGAAAAGCGATCATGCCGCCGCCCACGGATCGGTGACGAGACGCGGACCGTCGGCGTGCCGCAGCATCACGCGCAGATTGGCGCGCGCGAACTCGGCGAGCGAGAACGCGGCTTCGGGCGTTTCGATTTGCACGTCGATGCGCGCGCCTGCCTTGCGCGCGGCGAGCGAGAGCGCGTCGAGGAGCGTGGCGGCATCCGCGCGCGGCAGGGGCGCCGGCGCGCGCACGACGATGTCGAGGTCGCTCGCCTGCGTGATCGTCGGCAGTGCGCTCGCGAGCTCGAAGCCGGCGCTGCCCGCTGGCCCCCATTCGAGACCGGACGCGTCGATGACCGGCGCGACCGCGCGCAGCAACGCGAACGCGGGCAGGGCGGCGCGCGCGGGCTCAGGCGCGCGCGTGCGCAGATCCTCGGGCGTGAGCAGCGCATCGATCCGGTGCGGATCGATCCACGTGCCGAAGCGTTCGCCGCGCGTGACGCCGCGCACGCCGACCGCGATCGCATCGCCGATGCGAGGCGCGCGCCGCACGACCACGAAAGGCGCACGCGCGAGCGCCGCCGCGACCCACGCGGGCGCGTCGGCGAAAGGCGGCGCATCGGGCGTGAGGCGCAGCAAATCGTGCGGACGCGGCGCGCGGCTCATCACGCGCTCCACTGCTCGCGCATGCGCCTGCGCACTTCGATCGACGCGGCGCGTGTGCGCTTCGCTTCGGCCGACGTGAGACGGTTCGACAGATCGCGCGGACCGTTGCGCGCGTCCTTCACCGCGGTGGCGAGCGACGTCTTCACGCGCTCGATGTCGGCGGAAGAGGGCGCATCGGCGTCGATGTCTTCGATCAGCTCGTGCAGCAATCCGAGCTTCGCGTACGCGCTCATCTTGTACGACATCGGCAGAACCGTGTCGCCGAGCGCGTCGAGACTCTCGACGCTGCGCCGCGTGACGCGCGCCGCGGCTTCCTTGCCCATTGCGTGGACCGCGGTGCCGGGCGCATCGAGCGCGATGATGCGGTTTGCCTGATAGCCGTGCGCGAGATACGCGCCCGACATCGCCGGCCCGACGATCAGCGCGATGACCGGATGCCCGGCGAGCCGCGCGCTCGCGTAGGCATCGACGGCGGCGGCGCACGCGAGGTGAATGCCGAGCAGCTCCTCGCGACGCCCGTACGCCTGGCTCTTCACGTCGACCACGGCGACGATCGGGCGCTTCACGTCGGCATCGCGGTCGGCGTCGATGACCGCGCGCACGGCGCGGGCGAGCAGCCATCCCTGTTCGAGCCCGACGACGTTGTCGGTCGCGCGGGGAAAGCGGTTCGCGGGGTCGGGCACGACGGCGAAGAAGCTCGCGCGTTCGCCGCCTAGCTGGCCGTCGCGGGCGCGGATCGGGCCGCTTCCGGCGGCCTGGGCTTCTTGGGCTTCGGCCGTCAGCGCGTCGAGCCAGCGCGCGCCGCGGGAAAGAATGGCGGTCATGATGTGCCCCACAAGGTGCGCAGTGTGTCGGGATCGATGGCCTCCGGATTCACCTGCGCGAGCCGCGCGATGAAGCCGTCGACGTTCTCGCTGCGATGCAGCTTCGGCACGCCGCGCGTGAACGCGGCGAGCACGGCGGCTCGAACCTGGTCGGTATCGTCTTCGACGAGCGTATCCGCCAGCCCGACCGCGACGCGTTCCTCGCCGCCGATCATCGACCAGATGAGTCGACGGTCGCCCGAATCGAGTTCCTCGATGCCCGCTTCCTGCTCGATCACTTCGGGGCCGTTCATGCCGAGGCGCGCCTGACGCGTCATCACGAGTTCGGTGCAGAGCGCCGCCGCGAGCGACATGCCGCCGAAGCAGCCGACCATGCCGCCGATCACGCCGACGACCGGCACGTGACGCCTGAGCGCGACGATCGCCGCCTGAATCTCGGCGATGACGGCCAGCCCGAGGTTCGCTTCCTGCAAGCGCACGCCGCCGGTTTCGAACAGCACCACGGGGCGAATAGGGCGGCCCGCTTCGCATTCGCTCAAGGCCATCTCGAGCGCCGCCGCGATCTTCGCGCCCGACACTTCGCCGATGCTGCCGCCCTGGAACGCGGGCTCGATCGCGGCGATCACCGCGGGCTCGCCGGCAAGCGTGCCGCGCGCGACGACACCGCCGTCGTCGGACTGGCAGACGATGTTCTGCATCGCGAGCCACGGCGATTCGAGCCGGTCGAACGGGCCGAGCAGTTCGCGGAACGTGCCTTTATCGAGCAATGATTGCGCGCGCTCGCGCGCCGTCAGTTCGATAAAGCTGTGCCGCGCGAGAAAAGTGTCGTGCGCGTTCATGGCGTGTCTCCTTCGCTCGCTTCCACGGCTTCGCTCAGGCGCAGCATGACGACGCCGGGCGTCGCGCCGAAGTCGTTGACTTCGATTTTCGCGGCGCCGTCGTAGCGCTGGAAGAAGCGGTCGAGCACGCTCTTCCACACGTGGCCGTAACCATCGACGCTCGTGCGGATCACCACTTCCGCGTTCGCATGCTGCGATGGCGAGAGCAGCACTTCGAGATCGCCCGAGCCGACCACGCCCACGTGCGCGCGGCGCGTGACGGGCCGTTTGGCCGGGTATTCGTATCGCATGTTTTCCATCGGTCGGTCCTCTTCGATGCGCCTTAAGCCAGGCGCCTGAGACTGTCGAGAAAGAGCGTCGCCGCGAGCAGGTCGGCGGCGCCGCCGGGCGATGCATTCAATGCCAGCAATTCGGCTTCGAGTCTTTCCAGCTTGGCGCGGCCTTCGTGCGTGCTCGCGCCGCCTTTGCGCCGCACGCGCTGCGCGCCGCGTTTCGCCACGTCGAGCGCGTTCAGCCCGCCGCGATGCAAAAGACACGTATCGTCGAGTGACGCGATGATCGCGATCAGCGCATCGAGCCGCGCGCCGGATTCGCCGATACCGCGTGCGCGCGCATCGTCGAGGGCGGGCAGGCCGATGCGCAGCGCATGCGGAAAGCCGTCGCGCGCCTCGCCGCGCGCGCCCGCAACCCGATAGCGTTCGCTCGCGCGCGCGCCGTGGCTCGCCGCCGCCGATGCGGGCGCGTATCGATCGTCGAAGCGCGCGATTTGCGCGGCCGATGCGCAGATCGCTTCGCTGTCGCCGGGCGCATGCATCGCCGCGCCCGCGCACAGCAAACCGATGATCCAGATCGCGCCGCGATGCGCGTTGCTGCCGTCGGTCGCGCGCATCATCGCGGCTTCGCCTTCACGGCCGATGCGCGCCAGCTGCTCGCGCAAGACCTGCGACGGCTGCGCGCCGCGCGCCGCGCGCGCGATCGCGAGAAACGTCGGCTGCAAGGCATGCGCGGAACGCAGCATCGTGTCCAGATCGAGATCGCAATGCGCGCCGCTGCCGCGTTCATCGACGAGCGCGGGCTTCGGCGTGAGACGCGCCTCGGCGATCAGCGCATCGACGGCGTGCGCGGCTATGGTCAGCGGCGAAGTCGTGAATGCGCGGGCATCGTCGCGCGGAAGGGGAAGGGCCGCTGCTGTCTTTCCAGCCATCGGGATCACCAGCTTCTGAAGCGCGCGGGCGGCGCGTACAGGCCGCCGGACCACGCGACGAGATCGTCGATGCTGCGCGCCGCGAGCAGCGAGCGCTTCGCTTCGCCGCGCCGCACGCCGAGATCTTCCGGATACGCGACGATGCCGCGCCGTCTCAGTTCCGCCGTCTTCGCAGGATCGGCGCGCATGCCGATAGGCGTCACGCCCGCGACCGCCGCGAGCGCGGCGCGGCGCTCATCGACGCCTTCGGCCGCATGCAGATACGCGATGCCTTCCTCGGTCACGACGTGCGTGACATCGTCGCCGTAGATCATCACGGGCGCGATCGGCATGCCGCTTTTCTCGCCGACGGCGATCGCATCGAGCGCATCGACGATGGTCGGCTCGCCGCCTTTCTTGTACGTCTCGGCGGTCTGCACGACGAGCTTGTGACCGCGCGCGATCTTCGGATTCGGGCCGTCGTCCTTAAGCAGCTTGAGCCACGCGTCGCTCGAATGGCGGCGTCCGCGCGGATCGTGTCCCATGTTCGGCGCGCCGCCGAAGCCGGCAAGCCGCCCGAGCGTGACCGTCGACGAGTTCGCGTCCGCGTCCATCTGCAAGGTCGAGCCGATGAAGAGATCGACGCCATATTGCCCCGCAAGCTGACAGAACACGCGATTCGAGCGCAGGCTGCCGTCGCGTCCGGTGAAGAACACGTCGGAGCGCGCCGCGATGTAATCCTCCATGCCGACTTCGCTGCCGAAGCAATGCACGCTTTGCACCCAGCCGGATTCGATCGCGGGAATGAGCGTCGGATGCGGATTGAGCGCCCAGTTCGTGCAGATCTTGCCCTTGAGCCCGAGCGCTTCGCCGTAAGTCGGCAGAAGCAGTTCGATCGCGGCGGTATCGAAGCCGATGCCGTGATTGAGCGAGGTCACGCCATAGCGGTCGTAGATGCCGCGGATCGTCATCATCCCCATGAGGATCTGCAATTCGCCGATGTGGCGCGGATCGCGCGTGAAGAGCGGCTCGACGGCGAACGGCTTGTCCGCCTCCACGACGACATCGACCCACGAGCCGGGGATATCGACGCGCGGCAGTTCATCGACGATCTCATTGACTTGCGCGACGACGATGCCATGACGAAACGCGGTGGCCTCGACGATGGTCGGCGTGTCCTCGGTGTTCGCGCCGGTATAGAGATTGCCGTGCCGGTCCGCCTGCACCGCGCACACGAGCGCCACCTGCGGCGTGAGATCGATGAACATGCGCGCATACAGTTCGATATACGTATAGATCGCGCCGATCTCCAGCATGCCGTCTTCGAGCAGTTGCGCGACACGCAGGCTCTGCGGCCCCGCGAACGCGAAATCGACCTTGCGCGCGATGCCTTGCTCGAAGAGCGCGAGATGCTCCGGCCGGCTGATGCTCGAGATGAGCAGATGCACGTCGTGCACGCGCGCGGGATCGAGCTTCGCGAATGCGCGCGAAAGGAAGTCGGCCTGCTTCTGGTTGTTGCCTTCGAGCGCGACGCGATCGCCGGTGACGATCAGCGCGCTCAGGGCATCGACGATGCGCGCGGTATCGAGCACGGAGCCGTTCAGCCACGGCTCGATCAGCTTCAGACGCCGCGCCTTTTCCTGCGCGCGCGTGTTCCAGTTGCGGGGTGCGGCGAGCGCGTCGGCGGGTGTGGACGAGTTCATCGGTCGGCCTTCGGGGAGATCGTTCGGGATGGTGCGCGGCGCTTCTTCTTGACATGGCTCGTTTGAGCGAGCGCCTGGGCATCGGCGAGAAAGCGGTAGATCAGTTCGCCCGTCGCGAGCAGATGGCGCGCGACGAGCGTCTGCGCCTGTTCTATGTCGCGCGCGGCAAGCGCTTCGAAGATCGCGCGGTGCTCGGCATCGGAGGAATCCTTGTGAATCGGAAGCCCGAGCTTCAGGCGCAGATAGCGCTCGCCGCGCCGATGCATCTGACCGATCAGCTCCATCAGGCGCGGACGGTTCGCGGGCGCGTAGAGGCTCATGTGGAACTGCTCGTTGCGCACCACATAGAGCGCCGGATCGGGCTCGCTCTCGGCGGCTTCGAGCAGGCGTTTCGACTCGGCGAGCGTCTCGGGCGTGTGATGCCCGATCGCAATGCCGATCGCCAGGCTTTCCAGCGATGCGCGGATCTCGTAGATCTCGCGCGCCTCGTCGGCGGATTGCAGGCTGACGGCCGCGCCGCGATTCGGCTCGATCGTCACCCAGCCTTCGCTTTCGAGCTGGCGGAACGCCTCGCGCACCGGAATCGCGCTCACGGAAAACTGCCGCGCGATTGCGTCCTGACGCAGCGGCTCGCCCGGCAACAGCGAACCTTCGACGATCGCGGCGCGCAGCGCATCCGCGATGAAGCGCGACGTGCTCTGGCGCGGTTCGAACTGCGCGTCGCGAAATGAAGCCGGAGTCTGCGATCCGGCGGAAAGATCGGTCGGCATGGCTAGGTGAAAGTGCGGAGTTGTCGTATGTCGATGTTCAAATATTATATATAAAAATGCACATCGAACCCCGGTGCTTTCCCTAGACGCCATAACAAACACTATTCGATGGCGCGTCGTTAATTCCCTTAAAGAGACATGGCCATGCCGACAACGCTGGATCGAGAGATACGCGCCACGCGCGCCAGGAAGACGCCGCTCAACCGGTCGCAGATCACCGGTTTCTGGGGCGCGTGGGCCGGCTGGACGCTCGACGGAATGGATTCGTTCATCTACGCGCTCGTGCTCGCCCCCGCGCTGACGGAATTGCTGCCGCGCTCGGGCTACGTGGCGACGCCGGCGAACGTCGGTCTCGCGGGCTCGATTCTGTTCGCGCTCTTTCTGGTGGGGTGGGGCCTGTCGTTCATCTGGGGGCCGCTCGCCGACCGCTTCGGGCGCACCAAGGTGCTCGCGGCGACCATCTTCACGTTCGCGATTTTCACCGGGCTCGCCGCGACCGCGCATACGGTGTGGGAACTCGGCATCTATCGCTTCTTCGCGGGCGTGGGTATCGGCGGGGAATGGGCGCTGGCTGGGACGTATGTCGCGGAAGCATGGCCGGAGGATCGGCGCAAGATGGGCGCGGGCTATCTGCAGACGGGCTACTACGCGGGCTTCTTTCTCGCGGCCGCGCTGAATTACACGATCGGCGCGGCGTTCGGCTGGCGCGCGATGTTCCTCGTCGGGCTGTTTCCGGTCGTCGTGTCGATCATGGTGCTCCTGCGCGTGAAGGAAACCGACAAGTGGCAGCGCGCCGAAGCGGGTCATCCGCACGTCAGGCATGAGAGCTCGCTCAAGGCGATCTTCAATGCGCAATACCGCAAGCGCACGATCGTCGCGGCCGTGCTGCTGACGGTGGCGATCATCGGTCTGTGGGCGGGCGCGGTGTACGAGCCGTCGGCGGTCATCCAGCTCGCGACGAAGGCGGGCATGGACAAGGCGGAAGCGGCGCGCATGGCGTCGATCGCGACGGGGCTGCTTTCGATCGGCACGATCATCGGCTGTCTCGCATTGCCGCCGATGGCCGAGAAGATCGGCCGCAGAAAGACGCTCGCGGTGTATTTCGCCGGCATGGCGGCTTCGATCGCGCTCGCGTTCGGCTGGGCGTTCTACCTGCCGAACGGGCTCGTGCCGTTCATCGCGCTGCTCGTCGTGCTGGGCTTCTTCGGCGGCAACTTCGCGCTGTTCTCGCTGTGGCTGCCCGAGCAGTTCGAGACCCGCGTGCGTGCAACCGCCTTCGCGTTCTGCACGTCGATCGGGCGCTTCTTCGGTGCGATCGTGAATTTCGGCATCGGCGCGATGGTGCTCAACATGAAGACCCTCGGCGTGCCGATCGCAATCACGGCGGTCGCGTTCCTGATCGGTCTCGCGGTGATTCCGCTCGCGCCCGAAACGAAGGGCCAGGAACTACCGAACTGAGCGACGCGGGTCGCATCGCGAGCGGCGGCCTTCGGCAATCGAAGGCCGCCGTTTTTCATACGCGCGAGGCTTACTTTTCGTAAGTTTTTGCTCGGTTTCTGCTCAGTAATAGGTGGTTACGAAGCCGAACACTCGCCGCGGTTTCCATCCGATATAGTCCGGCCAACACAACAAACAACCCATCGAGGTGGGGCTTCACATGAACAAGGTATCGAAGGCTTCCGTGCTGGCTGGCGCCGTGATGATCGGCGGCCTGATGCTGTCCGGCGCGGCCAATGCGGGCGTGTCCGTAGGCGTCAACATCGGTGTGCCCGCGCCCGTGTACGTGGCGCCCGAGCCGGTCTATGCGCCGCCTCCGCCGCCCGTCGTTTACGCGCCGCAGCCGGTGTATGCGCAGCCGGTCGTCGTGATCGGCTGGCACGGCGATCGTTACTGGGACGGCCGCCGCTATTGGGAACGCGACGACTGGTATCGCCATCACGGCCACGGATACGGCCACGATCGCGACGACGATGACGATCAGGGCCATGGCCACGGTCACGGCCATCACGGCTGGCATTGAGCGTTTTCATCGAGCGCTGCGGACCCATGGAAGCCACCCGGAAGCGGGTGGCTTTTTCGTGCGCGCTCAATAATCAGAGGTTGGATTCGCGCAACGCCCGCTGCCTGACAGCAAATTCCTGCTGCCACACAATGTAACAAAAAGTAAGCTTTCTCCTGACATTACGCGCAGGCGAGCAAGAACTTACAAAGCTGAAATATTGTGCTGAAAGCTTTCCGTTATATTTTTCCGCAAGCGAACAAGCAAAAAAGCGAGGTGCGTTTGCGTATGAAAAAGAAACTTGCGGGACGAATCGTGGCGGGCGTGCTGGCGGTCGCGGCCTTGGGCGCGACGAGCATCGCGCGCGCGGATGTGCATGTGGGCGTGAACGTCGGCATTCCCGCGCCGGTGTACGTCGCGCCGACGCCGGTTTATGCGCCGCCTCCGCCGCCTGTCATCTATCAGCCCGCGCCGGTGTACGTGGCGCCGGTGGTGATCGGCTGGCACGGCGACCGTTACTGGGACGGCCGCCGATACTGGAACCGCAACGACTGGTATGGCCATCATGGGCATGGCCACGGTCACGGCAATGGGCATGGCAAGGGCCACGGGAACGGGCACGGACATCACTGAGGGCAGGGCTTGAGCCTGCCGCAGCAAACGAAAAAGCGCCGCTCACCTCAAGTGAGCGGCGCTTTTTTCTTCGAGCGCGGCGAACGAGCGCTTATTCCGCTTCGCTGCCCATTCCGCCGACGACCGCGTGGAACCCGGCATCGACATGGACGACCTCCGCGC
Source organism: Caballeronia sp. 11_S32 (assembly GCF_056930355.1). Classification (NCBI taxonomy): domain Bacteria; kingdom Pseudomonadati; phylum Pseudomonadota; class Betaproteobacteria; order Burkholderiales; family Burkholderiaceae; genus Caballeronia; species Caballeronia sp. 11_S32. The sequence continues at coordinate 2,378,958 of NZ_JBXOWH010000003.1, read as the reverse complement.
TCACGCCGCCCGACAGATCCGACAGCAGGAACGCCGCGACATTGCCCACTTGCTCGATGGTCACGTTGCGCTTGAGCGGCGCGTTTTCTTCGACGAAGTTCAGAATCTTGCCGAAGCCCTTGATGCCGCTCGCCGCGAGCGTCTTGATGGGGCCGGCCGAGATGGCGTTGACACGCACGCCCTTGCCGCCGAGCGACGGCGACGCCGCCATGTAACGCACGCTCGCTTCGAGCGATGCCTTCGCGAGACCCATCGTGTTGTAGTTCGGCAGTGCGCGCTCGGCGCCGAGATAGGAAAGCGTGAGCAGCGACGAGCCGTCTTTCAGCATCGGCAGCGCGGCCTTCGCGAGCGCGGGGAAGCTGTACGCGGAGATATCGTGCGCGACGCGGAAGTTCTCGCGCGTCATGCCGTCGAGGAAGTCGCCGGCGATCGCCTCGCGCGGCGCGAAGCCGATGGAATGCACGAGGCCGTCGAGCGAGTCCCATCGTTCCTTGAGCGAGGTGAAGAGCGCCTCGATCTGCGCATCGTCGGCGACGTCGCAGGGGTAGACCATGTCGCTGCCGAACTCGGTCGCGAATTCGGTGATGCGCTCCTTGAAACGCTCGCCGACATACGTGAACGCCAGCTCCGCGCCTTCGCGCTTGCAGGCCTCGGCGATGCCGTAAGCGATCGAGCGGTTCGACAGCAGGCCCGTCAGCAGAATTCGTTTTCCAGCGAGAAAGCCCATGAATGCTCCTTCTTTGATGTCAATGTCGCGCGGGCGCTTGATCGGGTGCCGCGCGCGTCGTGCGTGGCGCGATCGGCTCCGATGGGCATGCCTGTGTCCCAGGCCGATTGGCGCATGATTTTGGGTAGAATTCTCTCACATCGCAATGCCCCGCCGAGCATTCTTGCGGCGTTCGCTCCGGGCTTTCGTTCGGGTCTCTTCAATCGCGTCACCCATTCACATCGCGCCAAGAGGCCCATGACGACTCGCACGACGATCCGCTCATCCCGCGCCTCACACTGGTTCATCGCCTGCGCGCTGGCCGGTTCGATCGCATCGATCGCGAGCCCGGCCAGCGCGGTTCACGCGATCGCGCAATACGGCGAGCCGAAATATCCGGCCGGTTTCAAGCACTTCGATTACGTCAATCCCGATGCGCCGCGCGACGGCACGCTCGTGCTCGCGAATCCGAACCGGCTGACGAGCTTCGACAAGTTCAATCCGTTCACGCTGCGCGGCAACCCCGCGCCGGGTCTTTCGCTGATGTTCGAGAGCCTGACGACAGGCAGTTCCGACGAGGTATCCACCGCGTACGGCCTCCTCGCCGACGATATCTCCGTCGCCCCTGACGGCATGTCGACGACGTTCCACATCAATCCGAAAGCGCGCTTTTCCAACGGCGATCCGGTCACGGCCGAAGACGTGAAGTTCTCGTTCGAAACGCTGAAGAGCCCGAAGGCCGCGCCGCAGTTCTCGGTCTACTTCGGGCAGATCGCGCGCGCGGTCGTCGTCGATCCGCTCACGATCCGCTTCGAGTTCAAGATCGCGACGCGCGAAATGCCGCTGCTCGCGGGCGGCATCCCCGTGTTCTCGCGCAAGTGGGGCGTGAAGCCCGACGGCACGCGCATTCCGTTCGATCAGATCGCGTTCCAGAAGCCCATCGGCAGCGGGCCGTATCTGATCGACCGCTTCGACAACGGCCGCACCATCTCATACAAGCGCAATCCGGATTACTGGGGCGCGGGGCTGCCGGTGCGCGTCGGGTTGTTCAACTTCGCGCACATCGATTACAAGCTCTACGGCGATCCCACCGCGCGCCTCGAAGCGTTCAAGGCGGGCGAATACGACGTGCTCGTCGAATACGTCGCGCGAAGCTGGGTGCGGCGCGATATCGGCAAGCGCTTCGACAGCGGCGAACTCATCAAGCGCGAATTCCCGCAGCACAACGGCACGGGCATGCAGGGCTTCTTCATGAACACGCGCAAGCCGCTCTTCAAGGATGTGCGCGTGCGCCAGGCGCTCGATCTCGCGCTCGATTTCGAGTGGCTGAACCGGCAACTGTTCTTCAACCAGTACCGACGCATCGACAGTTTCTTCGTCAATACGGATCTGCAGGCGAAGGGCAAGCCGAGCGATGGCGAGCTCTCCATATTGAACCCGCTGAAGACGCAGCTCGATCCCGCCGTGTTCGGCGAGATGCCGCGCCAGCCCGATACGGACCCGCCCGGCTCGCTGCGCGCGAATCTGATCAAGGCGCGCGAATTGCTCGCTCAGGCCGGCTGGACGTATCGCGACGGCGCGCTGCGCAACGCAAAGGGCGAGCCGTTCGTCTTCGAGATTCTCGACGACACCGGCGGCGGCGCGTCCATGGAACCGGTCGCGGCCGCGTTCGGGCGCAATCTGCAGAAGCTCGGCATCACGATGAACTTTCGCACCGTCGATTACGCGCTGATCCAGAAGCGTCTCGACGCGTTCGACTTCGACATGACGAGCGTGCGCATGCCCGACGTGCAGGTTCCGGGCACCGAGCAGGTCTCGCGCTTCGGCAGCAAGTCCGCGGACGAGCAGGGCTCCGACAATCTCGCGGGCGTGAAATCGCCGGCCATCGATGCGATCCTGCAGAAGGTGATCTCCGCGCAGACGCGCGAGCAGCTCGTCGACGCGACGCACGCGCTCGATCGCGTGCTGATGAACGGCTGCTATGTGGTGCCGCACTGGTACTCGGCGACGCATCGCGTGGCGTATCGCAATACGCTCGCGTATCCGTCGACATTGCCGCTGTATTACGGCGCCGAGGAGTGGGTCATATCGACGTGGTGGGCGAAGCCCGCGCACGCGGCGAAGTAACGAGGACGCGCCATGTGGAGCTACATCCTTAAACGCATTCTCTTGATGATCCCGACGCTCATCGGCGTCTTGACGCTCACGTTCGTCGTGATCCAGTTCGTGCCGGGCGGACCGGTCGAGCAGGCGGTGCACGATCTGCGGCGCGGCCAGTCGGAAGGCGGTGGCGGCGGCTTCGGGCTGCGCACGCACACGGGCGTCGACGCGCAACAGGTCGAGCAGCTCAAGAAGCTCTACGGCTTCGACAAGCCGCCGCTGCAGCGATACTTCCTCATGCTCGGCAAATTCGCGCGCTTCGATCTCGGCGAGAGCTATTTCAGGCATCAGAGCGTGTGGTCGCTGATCGTTTCGAAGCTGCCGGTGTCGATCAGCATCGGCTTGTGGACCTTCTTCATCACGTATCTGATATCGGTGCCGCTCGGCATCGCGAAGGCGGTGAAAAACGGCTCGAAGTTCGATGTCGCGACGAGTCTCATCGTGCTCATTGGCTTCGCGATTCCAGGCTTCGTGCTGGGCGTGCTGCTGCTCGTGCTGTTCGGCGGCGGGTCGTTCTGGCAACTGTTCCCGTTGCGCAATCTCACCTCCGACAACTGGGCGACGCTCTCGCTCGGCGGCAAGATTCTCGATTATCTGTGGCACATCACGTTGCCGGTGGCGGCGTCGGTGGTCGGCAGCTTCGCCATCATCACGATGCTCACGAAGAACGCGTTTCTCGACGAGATCCGCAAACAGTACGTGCTGACCGCGCGCGCCAAAGGCTTGAGCGAGCGCCGCGTGCTCTGGAAGCACGTGTTCCGCAATGCGCTGCTGCCGCTGATCGTCGGCTTTCCGGCGGCGTTCATCGGCGCGTTCTTCACGGGCAGCCTGCTGATCGAAACGCTCTTTTCGCTCGACGGCCTCGGCCTGCTCTCGTACGAATCCGTCGTGCGGCGCGACTATCCGGTCGTGCTCGGCACGCTCTATCTCTTCACGCTGATCGGCCTCGCGACGAAGCTCGTCTCGGACCTGTGCTACGTCTGGGTCGATCCGCGCATTCAATTCGAACAACTGGAGCGCTGATTTGAATCGAGCCGCTTCACCACGATCTTCACGGCGCGGCGTCAACGGCAGCGACGCGCAGCCGCTGCGCGACGAGGTTTCGGTGCCGCCCGGGCGGCGCGTCTGGCAGCGCTTCAAGCGCAATCGACTGGGCTACTGGAGCCTCATCGTGTTCGTCGCGGCGTTCGTCATCAGCCTCGCGGGGCCGTTGTGGTCGAACGACAAGCCGCTCGTCGTGCGCTATCAGGGGCAGTTCTACTTTCCGCTCGTGAAGACGTATGCGGAGACGACCTTCGGCGGCGACTTCCCGACGCCCGCCGACTATCTCGATCCCTTTGTGCGCGATCGGTTCAGCGCGCCCGGCAACTTCGCGATCTATCCGCCGAATCACTACTACTACGACACGCTCAATTACTTCTCGAAGGGCTCGAATCCCGCGCCGCCTTCGCGGGAAAACTGGCTCGGCACCGACGACCGCGGCCGCGATGTGTTCGCGCGGCTCGTGTACGGCTTTCGCGTGTCGGTGCTGTTCGCGCTCGTGCTCACCGCGATCGGGACGGCGGTCGGTGTCGTCGCGGGCGCGGTGCAGGGTTATTTCGGCGGAAGGATCGATATCACCGGGCAGCGGCTGATCGAGATATGGAGCGCGCTGCCGGAGCTTTATCTGCTGATCATCTTTGCGTCGATTTTCGAGCCTAGCCTGATTCTGTTGATCATTCTGCTGTCGCTGTTTGGGTGGATCGGCTTATCGGATTATGTGCGCGCGGAGTTTCTGCGCAATCGCACGCAAGACTACGTGCGTGCGGCGCGCGCGATGGGGCTCTCGAACTGGCAGATCATCTGGCGGCACGTGTTGCCCAACAGCATGACGCCGGTCATCACGTTTTTGCCGTTTCGCATGAGCGGCGCGATTCTCGCGCTGACGAGCCTCGATTTTCTCGGGCTCGGCGTGCCATCGCCAACGCCGTCGCTCGGCGAACTGCTTGCACAAGGCAAGGCGAATCTCGATGCGTGGTGGATTTCGCTCTCGACGTTCGGCGTGCTCGTCGCCACGTTGCTGCTGCTCACCTTCATGGGCGATGCCTTGCGCAACGCCCTGGATACGCGCATCTCCGATGCGGTCAAAGCGGGAGGCGGGCAGTGAGCGAGCCGCTACTTTCGATCGAAGACCTGCGCGTGCGCTTCGGCGACACGCTCGCTGTCGACGGCGCGAATCTCGAAATACGCGCGGGCGAGCGTGTGGCGCTCGTCGGTGAATCGGGCTCGGGCAAGAGCGTGACGGCGCTGTCGATCCTGCGCCTCTTGCGCGACGCCGAACTCAGCGGCTCGATCCGCTTCGCCGGCGACGAACTGCTTTCGAAGAGCGAGCACGCGATGCGCGGCCTGCGCGGCTCCGACATCGCGATGATCTTCCAGGAGCCGATGACCGCGCTCAATCCGCTCTACACGGTGGGCGACCAGATCGGCGAAACGATTCAACTGCACGACGGCGCGACCCCGCGCGAGGCGAGGCAGCGCGCAATCGCGCTGCTCGCGCGCACGGGCATCACGGAGCCGGAGCGGCGTGTCGACAGCTATCCGCATCAGCTATCGGGCGGACAGCGCCAGCGCGTCATGATCGCGATGGCGCTCGCGTGCCGGCCGCGGCTTCTGCTCGCCGACGAGCCGACCACGGCGCTCGACGTGACGATCCGCGCGCAGATCGTCGAATTGCTGCTGGAGCTGCAGCGCGATGAAGCCGAGAAACGCGGCATGGCCGTGCTGCTCATCACGCACGACCTGAATCTCGTGCGGCGTTTCGCCGAGCGCGTCGCGGTGATGGAGAAGGGCGTGCTCGTCGAGAGCGGCGCGGTGGAGGAGATTTTCACGTCGCCGCAGCATCCGTACACGCAGCGTCTTCTGGCGAGCAAGCCGAAGCGCAGCGTGCTGCCCGTGCTGCCGATCGCGCCGGTATTGCTCGACGCGAAGGACGTGTCGGTGGACTATCCGACGCGCCTGCCGGGTTTCGCCGGCTGGTTCAGGCGCGGTCGTTTCAAAGCCGTCGACGACGTGACGCTGACGCTGCGGCAGGGCGAGACGCTCGGCATCGTCGGCGAGTCGGGTTCGGGGAAGTCCACGCTCGCGATGGCGCTCCTCGGCCTGCAGCGCACGTCGAACGGCACGGTGCAGTTTCAGGGCCGCGCGCTCAGCGATTTCCGCGGACGCGAAAAAACCGTGCTGCGCTCGAATCTTCAAGTGGTGTTTCAGGACCCGTTCAGCTCGCTCTCGCCGCGGCAGACGGTTGCGCGGATCGTCGGGGAAGGGCTCGCGCTGCATCGCCCGGAACTCGATTCGGCCGCGCGGCGCGCGAAGGTGATCGCGGTGCTGCGCGAAGTCGGCATGGACCGTTCGGCGCTCGATCGCTATCCGCATGAGTTTTCGGGCGGACAGCGGCAGCGCATCGCGATCGCGCGCGCCCTCGTGCTGGAGCCGAGCATCCTGATCCTCGACGAGCCGACGAGCGCGCTCGATGTTTCCATTCAGACTCAAGTACTTGCGCTGCTCGCCGACATTCAGAAGAAGCACAATCTCGGCTATGTTTTCATCAGCCATGACTTGCAGGTGATCGGCGCAATGGCGCATCGCGTCGCGGTGATGCGGAATGGTTTTGTCGTGGAAGCGGGGGAAGTAGAGAAGATTTTTGCGAACCCTTCCGACGAATACACAAGAAAGCTTCTGAAAGCAGCCCTAGATTCCTAAAAATCTTTCTTTTTCACCAATTGAGTGCCCATCTCAATTGTATTTTTCTATTTCTTTTGACAGTTAAATACTTTATGGCTAGTATCCCTCCAAACTTTCACGTATCTCCCTGATTTAGCAGCTTTTAATTGTAAAACCTACCGACCGATGCAGCCACTAACGATGACTCAGACATGCGCGCGCGCCGCCGCGAGCATGTTGATCGGCCTCCTGATGACAACAACTTCCGGCGCGTTCGCCGACGAAGTCAGCAGTAGAAGCCAAAATGCCAGCAATGGCATTTTTTCCTCCAAATCCAATGATGCAGCGACCGCAGACACCGCCAGCACGTCGGGCGGCGCAAAGTCGTTTCTGTCGGGCGTGGCGAGCAAAGCCGGCGATGTCGTCGTCGGCGCGCTGAACATGATCGGCGTGCGCTATCGCTGGGGCGGCAATTCGCCCGATTCGGGCCTCGACTGCAGCGGCTTCGTCCGCTACGTCTTCCAGGACACGCTTGGCATGACCCTGCCGCGCCGCGCCGAGGAAATGAGCCGCGTCGGCGAGAAGGTCGCCGTGAGCGAACTGAAACCGGGCGATCTCGTGTTCTTCAACACGATGCGCCGTTCGTTCTCGCACGTCGGCATCTATATCGGCGACAACAAGTTCGTGCATTCGCCGTCCACCGGCAGCACGATCCGCGTCGACGACATGGAAGACGGCTACTGGGAAAAGCGTTTCCAGGGCGCGCGCCGTATCGAGAACGCGCAAGTCGGCGATGGCTCGGAACTGCGCCAGCGCGTGAGCGCGACCATCGGCGGTTACTGACACTGCCGGCCAGATCGCGACAAGCGGCAATCGAAAAGCCTGCTTCCTTTCGGATGCAGGCTTTTTTGTTTTTCCGAGCCGTTTTTCCGAGCCGGCCGCGCGGCATGTAAAAGTCGATCGGCTCCATCGGAAAGCCTCATTGCACGCGTTCGCAAAAGCCGTTATAGTTTTTGAATGAACTTTTTCCCGTTCCCCTTCTCGCTGTTCCCGGCAGGTGCGTCGTCGCTACGCGCACTATCGCTGCTAGCGCGCCTATCGCGCTGATTCGTCTCGCCTCCCGTCTGCTCGTCCAATTCAGGTTTTCGACGCCAGCGGTGGCGCGAACACCCGAATTCCCTTTTGCCTTATCGTTTCCACACGATCGCGATATTTCCAACAATCGATAAATCTCCCCACAGGAGCCCAACATGGCAGCAGACAAGTTGATCATCTTCGACACGACCTTGCGCGATGGCGAGCAGTCCCCCGGCGCGTCGATGACGAAGGAAGAGAAGATCCGCATCGCGAAGCAGCTGGAGCGCATGAAGGTCGACGTGATCGAAGCGGGCTTCGCCGCCAGCTCGAACGGCGATTTCGACGCGATCCATTCCATCGCCTCGCTCGTGAAGGACAGCACGGTCTGCTCGCTCGCCCGCGCGAACGACAAAGACATCCAGCGCGCCGCCGACGCGCTCAAGCCCGCGAACCAGTTCCGCATCCACACGTTCATCGCCACGTCGGCGCTGCACATGGAAAAGAAGCTGCGCATGACGCCGGAGCAGGTCTACGACCAGGCGCGTCTCGCGGTGCGTTTCGCGCGCAACTTCACGGATGACGTCGAGTTCTCGCCGGAAGACGGCAGCCGTTCGGACATCGATTTCCTCTGCCGCGTGCTCGAAGCGGTGATCGACGAAGGCGCGCGCACCATCAACATCGCGGATACGGTCGGCTACGGCGTGCCCGAGCTCTACGGCAATCTCGTCAAGACGCTGCGTGAGCGCGTGCCGAATTCCGACAAGGCGATCTGGTCCGTGCACTGCCACGACGACCTCGGCATGGCGGTCGCCAATTCGCTCGCGGGCGTGAAGATCGGCGGCGCGCGTCAGGTCGAGTGCACGATCAACGGTCTCGGCGAGCGCGCGGGCAATACGTCGCTCGAAGAGATCGTGATGTCGGTGAAGACGCGCAAGGACTACTTCGGCCTCGATCTCGGCATCGACACGACACAGATCGTGCCCACGTCCAAGCTCGTCTCGCAGATCACCGGCTTCGTCGTGCAGCCGAACAAGGCGGTGGTCGGCGCGAACGCGTTCGCGCACGCGTCGGGCATTCACCAGGACGGCGTGCTGAAGGCGCGCGACACGTATGAAATCATGCGCGCGGAAGACGTGGGCTGGAGTGCGAACAAGATCGTGCTCGGCAAACTCTCCGGCCGTAACGCGTTCAAACAGCGCCTGGAGGAGCTCGGCGTGACGCTGGAATCCGAAGCCGACGTGAACGCCGCGTTCGCGCGCTTCAAGGATCTCGCGGACCGCAAGGCCGAGATTTTCGACGAAGACATCATGCAGATCGTCTCCGAGGAATCCGCCGAAGCGCAGGCGAAGGAGCACTACCGCTTCGTGTCGATGAAGCAGCATTCGGAAACCGGCGAGCAGCCGCAGGCGAAGGTCGTGTTCGCGGTGGAAGGCACCGAAGTCACGGGCGAAGCGCGCGGCAACGGCCCGGTCGATGCGACGCTGCACGCGATCGAGTCGAAGGTCGAAAGCGGCGCGGAACTCGTGCTGTACTCGGTCAACGCGATCACGACCGGCACGCAGGCGCAGGGCGAAGTGACGGTGCGTCTGTCGAAGAGCGGGCGCATCGTGAACGGCGTGGGCACGGACCCGGATATCGTCGCGGCTTCGGCGAAGGCGTACATCGCCGCGTTGAACAAGCTGCATTCGAAGGTCGAGAAGCTCAATCCGCAGCTTTGAGTCGAGCGTCGTCCCGTCTGATTGAAAAAGCCCTCGCGAGAGGGCTTTTTCTTTGGTGCGGCGCGCTCAGAACAGACTGCGCCTGTCGGGATCATGCAGCGGGTCGGGCGTCTTCTGCGTCATGCGCAAGATGCCCTGCTCATCGAAATAGAAGTTGTACATCAGGTACCAGATGTTCGCTTCCATGTAGCGATACGTCCAGACTTCGCGCTTCATCAGCGGAAAGTACGACGTCTCCACCGGACGGCCGAAGTTCTCGAGCACGTCCTTTCTCGTCCAGGTGCCGATCTGCGCCTTGTAGAACTCGTTCTCGTCGAGCACCTGGCGCACGCTGACGATCCTGCCGGACGCGTCGATATCGGCGGCGGTGGTGAATTCGCCGAGCGGCTGCGTCGGCCACATCAGGCGCTTGCCGCCGTTGGGCAGATCGTAGACTTCGCGCGGCGGGCCGAGGCGGGCGATGACGGTCGATACATCGGCGCCGGCCTGATAGTTCTGCCACGGCTGCGCGCAGGCCGTGAGCAGCAGCGCGACGCTCGCGCCCGCGAGCGTGACGCGCAGGCGGTTGAATAAGTGCAGCATGGCAGCCTCCACGTGCTGGATCGTTCGATGTTTTGCGTGATTTTGACACGCGCGCGCGGCAAAGCATTCTCCGCGACGTCGCGGCATTCGAGCGGATGTGTCGGCAATCTCGCACTTGCGCGGCAAACGCGGCGCGGCCTATGATCCGCGCTTTCGGCGGATCAGGTGCGGACCATGAAGAAACGAATCGGCGGGCGCGCGACGCGATGGCTGCGTGTCGCGGCATCGGCGTGCCTCGCATTGTCCTTGACGGCGCGTGCGGCCGATTTGCCGCCCGTCAAGCTGGCGCTGATCGAAGGCATGTCCGGCCCGTTCGCGAACGCCGGCGCAATGGTCGAGCGCAACCTGCGCTTCGGCGTCGAACGCGTGAACGCGAAGGGCGGCGTGAAGCTCGCCGACGGCATGCATCCGCTGCAGCTCGTCGTGCTCGACGGAAAAGGCAGCAGTGAAGCGAGCCTCGTGCAACTGCGCGCGGCGATCGACGAGAAAATCAGCTTCGTCATGCAGGGCAACAGCTCGGCGGTGGCGGCGGCGCTCGTCGCGGCCATCGACAAGCAGAACGCGCGCGAGCCGGAGCGGCGCGTGCTGTTCCTCAACTATTCCGCCGACGATCCCGCGCTCACCAACGACGCGTGCAGTTTCTGGCACTTCCGCTTCGACGCCCACGCGGGCATGCGCATGGACGCGCTCGCCGATGCGCTCAAGGACGATCGCGCGGTGAAGAAGGTCTATCTGCTGAATCAGGACTACAGTTTCGGTCACGACGTGAGCCGCGAAGCGCAGCGCGCGCTGAAGGAGCGGCGCCCGGATATCGCGATTGCCGGCGACGAGTTTCATCCGATCGGGCGCGTGAAGGATTTCGCGCCGTACATCGCGAAGATTCGCGCGAGCGGGGCGGGTGCCGTGATCACAGGCAACTGGGGCAACGATCTCACGCTGCTCGTGAAGGCGGCGCGCGAGCAGGGGCTCGACACGAAGTTCTACACGTTCTACGGCAACAGCCTGGGCGCGCCGGCGGCACTCGGCGACGCGGGCGTGAAGCGCGTGATCGCCGTGGCGGACTGGCATCCGAATGCGGGCGGCGCCGCGTCGGACACCTATTACCAGGCTTTCCGCGCCCGCTATCCCGCCGCGTCCGACGACTATCTCGTGCTGCGCATGCCGCTGATGATCGAAATGCTCGCCGCGGCGATGACGCGCGCGGCCAGCGCCGACCCGCTCGCGGTGGCGCGCGCGCTGGAGGGCATGAAGTTCGACGGCGAGGGCTTCCACGCGATGACCATGCGCGCGGAGGATCATCAGGTGATCCAGCCCCTATATGTGATGGAAATGGACAAGGCGGGAACGAAGGGCGTGAAATTCGACAACGAAGGCTCGGGCTTTGGTTTTCGCACGCTGCTGAACGTCCCCGCCGACAGGACCGCGCAGCCGACGACCTGCAAGATGACGCGCCCGGCCCGCTAAATCCTTGATTTGGCTCGCGCAGAAGTCCTTCGGCGAGACATCGCGCTGTGCTATACTCTGCGCTTCGTTTTTGGCGCATGGCCTCGAACGATTCATTTTTTGTAAATCCACGGCACGGCCATTCTTCCGTGACCGCCTGTCTGTATCAAAGGAAAAGCAAATGTCCGTAGCAGAAATCAAGAAGTCCGATATCGTCGCTGAATACGCACGCGGCGCAAACGACACCGGCTCTCCCGAAGTGCAAGTCGCACTGCTGACGAGCCGCATCAACGAACTGACCGTCCACTTCAAGTCGCACTCGAAGGACCACCATAGCCGCCGCGGTCTGCTGCGCATGGTGAGCCGTCGCCGTAAGCTGCTCGACTACCTGAAGGGCAAGGACGCAGACCGTTATCGCTCGCTGATCGAGAAGCTGGGTCTGCGCAAGTAATTGGCGCGAAGCGTGGCTTTGCGGCCAACGTTCTAATGAAGTGCCTGTGTCAGTTCGCTGATACAGGCACTTTGTTTTTGTACGTTTCGGTCGCGAAGTGGTGCCGGATCGCTTTGCAAGCGCTCGGCGCCTCGTATCTGGCAGTTTCAGCAGTTCATAGGCTTTACCCCGGATGAATGCATCCGGTCCGACACTCGGTCCAGCCTCGCAGCGGAGCTTTGTGTCATTCCAGCGCGATGCCGCTCATCGAAGCGCATCGCGCTGGAATGGCATAACACACCTCTCAAGCGTGGCTCCGGACCTTCCCGCCCGCGCCAATCGACCGGCGCGGCGCACACGTAGAAGGAGTCGAAATGTTCAATAAGATCGTCAAAGAATTCAAGTGGGGGCAGCACAACGTCCGCCTCGAGACGGGTGAAATCGCTCGTCAGGCGAGCGGCGCGGTCATCGTCGATGTCGAAGACACCGTCGTTCTCGCCACCGTCGTCGGCGCGAAGACCGCCAAGCCGGGCCAGGACTTTTTCCCGCTGACCGTCGATTACCTCGAAAAAACCTATGCCGCCGGCAAGATCCCGGGCGGCTTTTTCCGCCGCGAAGGCCGTCCGTCGGAAGGCGAGACGCTGATCTCGCGCCTGATCGACCGTCCGCTGCGTCCGCTTTTCCCGGAAGGCTTCTACAACGAAGTGCAGGTCGTGATTCACGTCCTGTCGCTGAACCCGGACATTCCGGCTGACATTCCCGCGCTGATCGGCGCGTCGGCCGCGCTCGCCGTGTCCGGCCTGCCGTTCAACGGCCCGGTCGGCGCCGCGCGCGTCGCCTACCTCAACAACGAGTACGTGCTGAACCCGACGCGCCCGCAGATGAAGGAATCGGCGCTCGATCTCGTCGTCGCGGGCACGGAGCGCGCGGTGCTGATGGTTGAGTCGGAAGCGCAGCAGCTTTCGGAAGAAGTGATGCTCGGCGCGGTCGTGTTCGGCCACGAGCAGATGCAAACGGCTATCGACGCGATCCACGAACTCGTGCGCGACGGCGGCAAGCCCGAATGGGACTGGCAGCCGGCGCCGAAGAACGAGACCCTCATTGCGCGCGTCGCGGAAATCGCCAAGCCGGAACTCGAAGCGGCTTACCAGCTGCGCAACAAGCAGGCGCGTTCGACCAAGCTGAAGGAAGTGTACGCAGCGACGTCGGCGAAGCTCGCGGAAGAAGCGGTTGCGGCAGGCACCGCGGCGGCCGATGCAGCCACGGTCGGCAACGTCCTGTTCGACATCGAAGCGAAGATCGTCCGCACGCAGATCCTGAACGGCGAGCCGCGCATCGACGGCCGCGACACGCGCACGGTGCGCCCGATCGAAATCCGCACGGGCGTTTTGCCGCGCACGCACGGCTCGGCGCTCTTCACGCGCGGAGAGACGCAGGCGCTGGTCGTCGCAACGCTCGGCACGAAGGGCGATGAGCAGAACATCGACGCACTCGAGGGCGAATACCGCGAGCGCTTCATGCTTCACTACAACATGCCGCCGTTCGCGACGGGCGAAACCGGCCGCGTCGGTTCGCCGAAGCGTCGCGAAATCGGCCACGGCCGTCTGGCCAAGCGCGCGCTGGTCGCTTGCCTGCCGAGCGCCGACGAGTTCGGCTACTCGATCCGCGTCGTGTCGGAAATCACGGAATCGAACGGTTCGTCGTCGATGGCTTCGGTCTGCGGCGGCTGTCTCGCGCTGATGGACGCCGGCGTGCCGATGAAGGCGCACGTCGCGGGCATCGCGATGGGCCTCATCCTCGAAGGCAACAAGTTCGCGGTTCTGACCGACATCCTCGGCGACGAAGATCACCTCGGCGACATGGACTTCAAGGTGGCCGGCACGGCGCAAGGCGTGACCGCGCTGCAGATGGACATCAAGATCCAGGGCATCACGAAGGAAATCATGCAGGTCGCGCTCGCACAGGCGAAGGAAGGCCGCATGCACATCCTCGGCAAGATGACCGCCGCTGTTCCGCACACGAACACGGAGCTGTCGGACTACGCGCCGCGCATGATCACCATCAAGATCAATCCGGAGAAAATCCGCGACGTGATCGGCAAGGGCGGTTCGGTGATCCGCGCGCTGACGGAAGAGACCGGCACGACCATCGACATTTCGGACGACGGCGTCGTGACGATCGCGAGCACGTCGAGCGAAGGCATGGCCGAGGCGAAGAAGCGCATCGAGAACATCACGGCCGAAGTGGAAGTTGGCCAGGTCTACGAAGGCCCGGTGCTCAAGCTGCTGGATTTCGGCGCGATCGTGAACATTCTGCCGGGCAAGGATGGTCTTCTGCACATCTCGGAGATCGTCAACGAGCGCGTGAAGGACATCAACGATTACCTGAAGGAAGGCCAGATCGTGAAGGTCAAGGTCATCCAGACGGACGAGAAGGGCCGCGTGCGTCTGTCGGCCAAGGCGCTTCTGAACGAAGCCGCGCAGCAGGCAGAGCCTACGCACCCGCAGCAGTAATGCGGTAATGTGTAGACGGCCGGCCGCTTTTGCGAGCCGGCCGTTTTCATGTATGACGCTTCGGACGCTATGCATTGTCCGACGCGTCATCGGACTCGATGGCAGTGTGGAGCGCGGATTGCTTCATGCGCGCGCAGTGCCATCCGGTTCGGATGCCATGCCGGATTGCGGCGAAACGTAAGCCCACGCGAAGTCACGGAGAGCATATGAAGGCGATCGAGATCACGGAGTTTGGCGCACCGGACGTACTGAAACTGGGCGAACGCCCGACGCCCGCGCCGGGCAAGTGCGAAGTGCTCATCAAGGTGGCGGCTTCGGGCGTGAACCGGCCGGATGTGTTTCAGCGCAAGGGCGCGTATGCGCCGCCGCCGGGGGCGTCGGACCTGCCGGGGCTGGAGGTGGCCGGTGAAATCGTCGATGGCGATTTCGATCCCAAGCACAACCCGTTCGGTCTGAAAAAAGGTGATCGCGTGTGCGCGCTGCTCGCGGGCGGCGGATATGCCGAGTACGCGGTTGCGCCGCTCGAGCAATGCCTGCCGGTGCCGAAGGGTTTGTCGGATATCGAAGCCGCATCGTTGCCGGAGACGTTCTTCACGGTATGGAGCAATGTCTTCGAGCGCGCTCAACTGGGCGCGGGCGAGAACGGCGAGGAAGAGACGCTGCTCGTGCAGGGCGGATCGAGCGGCATCGGCGTGACGGCCATCCAGATCGCGAAGGCGCTCGGCTTTCGCGTGTTCGCCACCGCCGGCACCGATGAAAAATGCCGCGCGTGCGAGGCGCTCGGCGCGGAGCGCGCGATCAACTACAAGACGGAAGATTTCGTCGAAGTAGTGAAGTCGCTGACGAACGATCGCGGCGTCGACGTGATTCTCGACATGGTCGCCGGCGATTACGTGCAGCGCGAGCTCAAGGCGTTGGCCGATGGCGGGCGCATCTGCGTGATCGCGCTGCTCGGCGGCGCGAAGGCGGAGATCAATCTGAACGACGTGTTGCGCCGGCGGCTCGTCATCACCGGATCGACGCTGCGTCCGCGTCCGGTCGCGTTCAAGGCGAAGCTCGCCGCCAGGCTGAAGGAACGCGTGTGGCCGGAGGTCGAGGCGGGGCGCATCAAGCCGGTGATCCATCAGGTTTTTCCCGCCGCCGAAGCCGCTGCCGCGCATGCGCTCATGGAAAGCAGCACGCACGTGGGCAAGATCGTTCTCGACTGGCGCGAGAACGCGTGACGTTTCATGCGGCCGCGGCGCCGCGTGTTTTGGGCGCTGCGTGTTACGGCCCGCTTTCGGCGGTTTGACCGGCTTCGTCGTAACACAGTAAAATCGCCTGTTTTGCAAGCAGTTTGCAGTTCGTAGCGGGTTCATTCCTATAACATGGCGGCTCTCGGAAGCCGCCGCCGACTGACGAGACTTATGTCCAGAGAACGAGCGAAACTGGTGGTGGGCAACTGGAAGATGCACGGTCGCATCGGTGACAACGCGACCTTGCTGACCGAAGTCGCCGCGGGCGCATCGGCTTTGCAGAAGGGCGTGCGTGTCGGCGTGTGCGTGCCGTGTCCCTATCTCGCGCAATCGCAGGCGCTCTTGAGCGGCTCCGTGGTGCGGTGGGGCATCCAGGATATTTCGGCGCATACGGGCGGTGCCTACACCGGCGAGGTCGCGGCCGAGATGGCGGCGGACTTCGGCGTGACCTACGCGATCGTCGGGCATTCGGAGCGGCGCGCGTATCATCGCGAAAGCCCGGAACTCGTCGCGGCGAAAGCGCAGCGCGCGATCGAAGCGGGGATCACGCCGATCGTCTGCGTCGGTGAGACGCTCGAGGAACGCGAGGCCGGCGCGACCGAGCAGATCATCGGCACGCAGATCGACGCCGTCCTGCTCTCGCTGACGGAAGCGCAGGCGGCGGGAATCGTGGTCGCGTACGAACCTGTTTGGGCGATCGGCACGGGCAAGACCGCGCGGCCGGGACAGGCGCAGGATGTTCACGCATTCCTGCGTCACAAGCTGATCGAGAAGGGCGCATCGGTGGCGAACGTGCCGCTCCTGTACGGCGGCAGCGTGAAGCCCGAAAATGCGGAAGAGCTGTTCGGGCAAAAGGACATCGACGGCGGGCTGATCGGCGGCGCCTCGTTGAAGTCGAAGGATTTTCTGGCGATCTGCCGGGCTGCGCAAACCGTGTTGCACTGAGCATCCAACGGCAAGCGGGCAGGGCAGGCGAAAGAGCATAGTGCGACACGAAGGTGTCACGGAAATATCAGGAATCGGGTGAGTTTAAATGCTGTATTTGAAGACATTGATTATCGTCGTCCAGTTGTTGTCTGCGTTGGGCGTCATCGGCCTCGTGCTGCTTCAGCACGGCAAGGGCGCGGACATGGGCGCGGCGTTCGGCAGCGGTGCATCGGGCAGTCTCTTCGGAGCAACGGGGTCGGCCAACTTCCTGTCGCGCACCACCGCGGTACTCGCCGCGATCTTTTTCGTTACGACGCTGGCGCTGACTTACCTCGGCAGCTACAAGCCGCAGACTTCGGCGGGCGTGCTGGGCGGTGCGGCTCCCGTGCCGACATCGGCTGCTGCTGCTGCATCCGCGGCTTCGGCGCCTGCATCGGCACCGGTCGCGTCGTCCGCGCCGGGCGCTGACGTGCCCAAATAACGGCAGAACAGATTTTTCGCGAAATTTGCATTTTGTGCGTTGAACAATTCGTAGGGCCCAGTTATAATTCAAGTCTTGAAGCGATTCGCGGCAATTAAGAAGTAGTTTTCCCGGATTGCAGTACAGTGCCGACGTGGTGAAATTGGTAGACACGCTATCTTGAGGGGGTAGTGGCGAAAGCTGTGCGAGTTCGAGTCTCGCCGTCGGCACCAAAGTTATCCAATGCCAGCCGCATGCATCGCTTCGGCTGGCATTGTCACTTCTGGAGTACGCTTACGTTTTCACAGCAGCGTCGACATCGTCAAAGCGGTTGTCACAGTACGCTGATATCGTGAGCGGTCCCAAGTGAATTCTCCCGCCGGGTGGTCCGTCCCGGCTGAAGGCCCCAATCACTAACAGACCACATCTACCGATCTGAGGATAGCCTTGAACCTCGCACCCTATTACCCCGTCTTCTTGTTTCTCGTGGTGGGCCTTGGTTTAGGTATAGCGCTGGTCAGTATCGGCAAGATCCTCGGTCCCAACAAGCCCGACACCGAAAAGAACGCACCGTACGAGTGTGGCTTCGAAGCCTTCGAAGACGCGCGTATGAAGTTCGATGTGCGTTACTATCTCGTCGCGATTCTTTTTATCATTTTTGACCTTGAAACGGCGTTCCTGTTCCCGTGGGGTGTGTCCCTGCGCG
Source organism: Caballeronia sp. 11_S32 (assembly GCF_056930355.1). Classification (NCBI taxonomy): domain Bacteria; kingdom Pseudomonadati; phylum Pseudomonadota; class Betaproteobacteria; order Burkholderiales; family Burkholderiaceae; genus Caballeronia; species Caballeronia sp. 11_S32. The sequence goes on along the minus strand of NZ_JBXOWH010000003.1, from coordinate 2,361,299 downwards.
ATATCGGCTGGCCCGGCTTCATTGCGATGATGATTTTTCTGCTCGAATTTTTGCTCGGCTTCGCCTACATCTGGAGAAAGGGCGGACTCGACTGGGAATGACAGTTAGATCACCGGATTCATGGGCGGCTATGGCTGGCTGCTCATCTGGAGTGGAAAACAAATGAGTATCGAAGGGGTCTTGAAGGAAGGCTTTGTCACCACCACGGCTGACAAGCTGATCAACTGGACGCGCACCGGCTCCCTGTGGCCGATGACGTTCGGTCTCGCCTGCTGCGCGGTCGAGATGATGCACGCGGGCGCTGCCCGTTACGACCTGGACCGTTTCGGCGTGGTGTTCCGTCCGAGCCCGCGCCAGTCCGACGTGATGATCGTCGCCGGCACGCTGTGCAACAAGATGGCGCCCGCGCTTCGTAAGGTGTACGACCAGATGGCCGAGCCGCGCTGGGTCATCTCGATGGGCTCGTGCGCGAATGGCGGCGGCTATTACCACTATTCGTATTCCGTCGTGCGTGGTTGCGACCGGATCGTGCCGGTCGATGTGTACGTCCCCGGTTGTCCTCCGACCGCCGAAGCCCTGGTCTACGGCGTGATCCAGTTGCAGGCGAAGATTCGCCGCACCAACACCATCGCCCGTCAGTAAGGGCCTGAGTCTCCCCAACTATGGCAAGCAAACTCGAGACCCTCAAAGCGAACCTCGAGACGGCGTTTGGCGACCGTCTCCAGAGCGTTACGGAGTCGCTTGGGCAAGTGACGATCGTCGTCAAGGCGGCGAACTATCTGCAAGTCTGCAAGCAGCTGCGCGATGATCCGTCGCTGCGCTTCGAGCAGCTCATGGACCTCTCCGGCGTCGATTACTCGACCTACGGCGACGGCGTCTACGACGGCCCGCGCTTCGCGGCCGTCAGCCATCTTCTCTCGATCACGAACAACTGGCGCGTGCGCGTGCGCGTATTCGCTCCGGACGACGAAGTGCCCATCGTGCCTTCCGTGGTCGATATCTGGTCGTCGGCGAACTGGTACGAGCGCGAAGCGTTCGACCTCTACGGCATCGTGTTCGAAGGCCACCCGGACCTGCGCCGCATTCTCACGGACTACGGCTTCATCGGCCATCCGTTCCGCAAGGACTTCCCGATCTCCGGTTACGTGGAAATGCGCTACGACCCGGAAGAGAAGCGCGTCGTGTATCAGCCTGTGACGATCGAGCCGCGCGAAATCACGCCGCGCGTGATTCGCGAAGATCGCTATGGCGGTCTGAAACATTAAGAGAGCGTCATGGCAGAGATCAAAAACTACACGCTGAACTTCGGCCCGCAGCACCCGGCAGCGCACGGCGTGCTGCGCCTCGTGCTCGAACTCGACGGCGAAGTGATCCAGCGCGCCGACCCGCACATCGGTCTGTTGCATCGCGCAACCGAGAAGCTGGCCGAGACCAAGACTTTCCTGCAGTCCGTGCCGTACATGGACCGTCTCGACTACGTGTCGATGATGGTCAACGAGCACGGCTATGTGCTCGCCATCGAAAAGCTGCTGGGCATCGATGTCCCCATCCGCGCGAAGTACATCCGCGTGCTGTTCGACGAAATCACGCGTGTGCTGAACCACCTGATGTGGATCGGTTCGCACGCACTCGACGTCGGCGCGATGGCGGTGTTTCTCTACGCGTTCCGCGAGCGCGAAGACCTGATGGACGTCTACGAGGCGGTGTCGGGCGCGCGCATGCACGCGGCGTATTACCGTCCGGGCGGCGTGTACCGCGATCTGCCGGATGCGATGCCGCAATACAAGGCATCGAAGATCCGCAACGCGAAGGCGCTCGACAGGATGAACGAGAACCGTCAAGGTTCGCTGCTCGACTTCATCGAGGACTTCTTCAATCGCTTCCCGGGCTGTGTCGACGAGTACGAAACGCTGCTCACCGATAACCGCATCTGGAAGCAGCGTCTCGTGGGCATCGGCGTGGTGAGTCCGGAGCGCGCGTTGCAAATGGGCTTGAGCGGCGCGATGCTGCGCGGCTCGGGCATCGAATGGGATTTGCGCAAGAAGCAGCCGTACGAAGTGTACGATCAGCTCGACTTCGATATCCCCGTCGGCGTGAATGGCGATTGCTACGACCGTTATCTCGTGCGCGTGGAAGAAATGCGCCAGTCGACGCATATCGCCAAACAGTGCATTGCGTGGCTGCGCAAGAATCCTGGCCCTGTGATGGTCGATAATCACAAGGTTGCGCCGCCGTCGCGCGTCGGCATGAAGAGCAACATGGAAGAGCTGATTCACCATTTCAAGCTCTTCACCGAAGGCTTCCACGTGCCGGAAGGCGAAACGTACGCGGCGGTCGAGCATCCGAAGGGCGAGTTCGGCATCTATCTGATTTCGGACGGCGCGAACAAGCCGTATCGCCTGAAGATTCGCGCGCCGGGCTATGCGCACCTCGCAGCGCTCGACGAAATGGCGCGAGGCCACATGATCGCCGACGCTGTGACGATCATCGGTACGCAAGACATCGTGTTCGGCGAGATCGATCGCTGATCTCATCGCCCGCTTGCATGGCGTGCTGAACGAGCCGCCGTGCGCGAAAACGCGAAAGCAATAACAGGAACCCGCAGGAACGCCAGGTCTGCCGCAATACGAAGGGCGCGGCAGGTTTTCGTTCGGTAGGAATTGAAAGAGTCGTGTCTGAAAATGATCTCAGCTGAAGGCCTGAAAGAAATCGATCGCGCGGTCGCGAAGTATCCCGCCGAGCAAAAGCAATCGGCGGTGATGGCGGCGCTCGCTGTCGCTCAGGAAGAGCATGGTTGGCTCTCGCCCGAAATCATGCAGTTCGTGGCCGATTACCTGAGCATGCCGCCCGTCGCGGTGCAGGAAGTCGCCACGTTCTACACGATGTACGAGCTGAAACCGGTCGGTAAGCACAAGATCACGCTCTGCACGAATCTGCCTTGCCAGCTCGGTCCGGACGGCGGTTCGGATAGCGCCGCCGAGTATCTCAAGCAGAAGCTCGGGATCGACTTCGGCGAAACCACGCCGGACGGCAAGTTCACGCTGAAGGAAGGCGAGTGCTTCGGCGCGTGCGGCGACGCACCCGTGATGCTCGTGAACAACCATCGCATGTGCAGCTTCATGAGTCGCGAGAAGATCGACCAGTTGATCGAGGAACTTTCGAAATGACGTCACTCCACGATCGTCACATCAAGCCGCTGATCCTCGCCGGTCTCAATGGCGAGAACTGGCATCTCGAAGATTACGTCGCGCGCGGCGGCTACAAGCAACTGCGCCGCATTCTCGAAGAAAAGATTCCGCCCGAGCAGGTGATCGCGGACGTCAAGGCGTCGGGTCTGCGCGGCCGTGGCGGCGCGGGCTTCCCGACCGGCCTGAAGTGGAGCTTCATGCCGCGTCAGTTCCCGGGGCAGAAGTATCTCGTGTGCAACTCGGACGAAGGCGAGCCGGGCACGTTCAAGGATCGCGACATCCTGCGCTGGAACCCGCACGCGCTGATCGAGGGCATGGCCATCGGCGCGTATGCGATGGGCATCACCGTCGGCTACAACTACATCCACGGCGAGATTTTCGAAGTCTATCGGGTGTTCGAAGCGGCGCTCGAAGAAGCGCGCCGTGCCGGCTATCTCGGCGCGAACATCCTCGGCTCCGGTTTTTCGTTCGAGCTGTACGCGCACCATGGTTACGGCGCGTACATCTGCGGCGAAGAGACCGCGCTGCTCGAATCGCTGGAAGGCAAGAAGGGCCAGCCGCGCTTCAAGCCGCCGTTCCCGGCGAGCTTCGGCGTGTACGGCAAGCCGACCACCATCAACAACACCGAGACGTTCGCGGCAGTGCCGTTCCTGCTGGAAATCGGCCCGCAGAATTACCTCGAGCTCGGCAAGCCGAACAACGGCGGCACGAAGATCTTCTCCGTGTCGGGCGATGTGAACCGTCCGGGCAACTATGAAATTCCGCTGGGCACGCCGTTCTCGACGCTGATGGAACTGGCGGGCGGCGTGCGCGGCAAGTCGGTGAAGGCCGTGATTCCGGGCGGTTCGTCCGCGCCGGTCGTGCCGGGCGACATGATGCTCGCAACCGACATGGACTACGATTCGATCGCGAAGGCCGGCTCGATGCTGGGCTCGGGCGCGGTCATCGTGATGAACGAAACGCGCTGCATGGTGCGCTCGCTCTTGCGCCTGTCGTACTTCTACTATGAAGAGTCATGCGGCCAGTGCACGCCATGCCGCGAGGGCACCGGCTGGCTGTATCGCGTGGTGCATCGCATCGAGCACGGTCTCGGCCGCAAGGAAGATCTGGATCTGCTGAACTCGGTCGCCGAGAACATCATGGGCCGCACGATCTGCGCGCTCGGCGATGCGGCGGCGATGCCCGTGCGCGGCATGCTCAAGCACTTCTGGGACGAATTCGAATATCACGTCGAGCACAAGCACTGTCTCGTCGGCGGGCATGCGCATCACGCGCCGTCCGAAGCGCTTACCGCGTAATCAGGCGCGCAGTCAGATGCGCGAGACAAGGGTTTGAGGATCTTTATCCATCATGGTTGAACTAGAAATTGACGGCAAGACGGTCGAGGTGCCTGAAGGCAGCATGGTGATCCAGGCTGCGCATAAGGTCGATACGTACATTCCTCACTTCTGCTATCACAAGAAGCTGTCGATCGCCGCGAACTGCCGGATGTGCCTCGTCGAAGTCGAAAAGATGCCGAAGGCCGTCCCCGCCTGTGCCACGCCCGTGTCGGCGGGCATGGTCGTGCGCACCACCTCCGACAAGGCCGTGAAGGCCCAGCAGTCGGTGATGGAATTCCTGCTGATCAACCACCCGCTCGATTGCCCGATCTGCGATCAGGGCGGCGAGTGCCAGCTGCAGGACTTGGCTGTCGGTTACGGCAAGTCGCAGTCGCGCTATAGCGAAGAAAAGCGCGTGGTGTTCCACAAGAACGTGGGTCCGCTCATCTCGATGGAAGAGATGTCGCGCTGCATCCACTGCACGCGCTGCGTGCGCTTCGGCCAGGAAGTGGCCGGCGTGATGGAGCTCGGCATGCTGGGCCGCGGCGAGCATTCGGAAATCACGTCGTTCGTCGGCAAGACCGTGGATTCGGAGCTGTCGGGCAACATGATCGACCTGTGCCCGGTCGGCGCGTTGACGAGCAAGCCGTTCCGCTACAGCGCGCGTACGTGGGAGCTGTCGCGCCGCAAGTCGGTGAGCCCGCACGATTCCGTCGGCGCGAACCTCGTGGTGCAGGTGAAGAACAATCGCGTGATGCGCGTTCTGCCGATGGAGAACGAAGCCATCAACGAATGCTGGATCTCGGACAAGGACCGCTTCTCGTACGAAGGCCTGAACAGCGACGAGCGTCTCACCGTGCCGATGCTCAAGCAGGGCGGCAACTGGATCGAAACCGACTGGCAGACCGCGCTCGAATATGTCGCGAAGGGCCTGAAGGGCATCAAGGCGGATCATGGCGCGAACGCCATCGCCGCACTGGCCACGCCGCACAGCACGGTGGAAGAACTGCATCTGCTGAAGCAACTCGCGGAAGGCGTCGGTACGCCGAACGTCGATTTCCGTCTGCGTCAGAACGATTTCTCGGCGCCGGTGGGCGTCGGCGCGCCGTGGCTCGGCACGAAGATCGCGGATCTGTCGACCATCGACACCGCATTCGTGATCGGCTCGTTCCTGCGTCGCGATCATCCGCTGTTCGCTTCGCGTCTGCGTCAGGCGGCGAAGAACGGCGCGAAGGTCACGTTCCTCAACGCCAGCAACGACGACTCGCTGATCCCGACCGCGCATCGCCTGGTCGCGGCTCCGTCCGCATGGCTCGACGTGCTCGCGGGCATCGCCGCGGCGGTGGCCGAAGCGCGCGGCGTCGCGCTGCCGGACGCGTTCGCGGGCCGCGAAGTGTCGGCGGCGGCGAAGGACGTCGCGGCATCGCTGTCGGCGGGCGAGAAGCGCGTCGTGCTGCTCGGCAACGTCGCGGTGCAGCATCCGGACTTTGCGCAAATTCAGGCAGCCGCGCAGTGGATCGCCGACAATACCGGCGCGACGCTCGGCTTCCTCACGGAAGGCGCGAACTCGGTCGGCGCGTATCTCGTCGATGCATTGCCGGGCGAGGGTGGTCTCAACGCGCGCGAAGTGTTCGAAGAGCCGCGCAAGGGCTATGTGTTGTTCAACGCCGAGCCGGAATACGACACGGCGAATCCGGCGCAAGCCATCGCCGCGCTGAAGGCTGCGGAAATGGTCGTCGTGATGTCGCCGTTCAAGCACGGCATGGATTACGCGGACGTGCTGCTGCCGGTGGCGCCGTTCACGGAAACGTCGGGCACGTTCGTCAACGCGGAAGGCACGGCTCAGTCGTTCAACGGCGTCGTGCGCGCGCTGGGCGACACGCGTCCGGGCTGGAAGGTGCTGCGCGTGCTGGGCACGATCCTCGGCTTGCCGGGCTTCGAGTACGACACGGCTGAAGAAGTACGCATCGCGGCGCTCGGCACGGGCGATCTGACCACGCGTCTGTCGAACAAGACGACCGTGACGGCCGCGCGCGCCGCATCGAAGGTGGCGCTGAACGGCAGCGGCCTGCAGCGTCTCGCCGATGTGCCGATCTATCACGCCGATGCGCTCGTGCGCCGCGCGCCGTCGCTGCATCTGACGGCCGCCGCACGCGATGCGAACGTGGCGGGCCTGCCGACCGCGCTGTTCGACAAGCTCGGCCTGAAGGACGGCGAAGCAGTGCGTATCAAGCAAGGCAACCTGTCGGTGACGCTGCCCGCGGTCCGCGACGCGAATCTCGCGGAATCGGTGGTCCGCGTGTCGGCGGGCACGACGGCTGGCGCCGCGCTCGGCGGCCTGTTCGGTGAACTGGTAGTGGAGAAGGCGTAAAAATGGGCTTGTTCGATACGATCAACGCAGGCGGCACGCAGCTTCTTGGCGTCGCATGGCCGACGGTGTGGGCGCTGGTCCGCATCCTCGTGGTTTCGGTGGCCATCCTACTGTGCGTGGCGTACCTGATTCTCTGGGAACGCAAGCTCATCGGCTGGATGCACGTGCGTCTCGGCCCGAACCGTGTCGGTCCGGCTGGCCTGTTGCAGCCGATCGCGGACGTCCTGAAGCTTCTGCTGAAGGAAGTCATTCAGCCGACGCAGGCGAGCCGCTGGATCTACATGATCGCGCCGATCATGACCGTGGTGCCCGCGTTCGCGGTGTGGGCGGTCATCCCGTTCCAGGCGCAGGCGGTGCTTGGCAACATCAATGCGGGCCTGCTGTACGCGATGGCGATCTCGTCGATCGGCGTGTACGGCGTGATTCTCGCGGGCTGGGCGTCGAACTCGAAGTACGCGTTCCTCGGCGCGATGCGCGCAGCAGCCCAGATGGTGTCCTACGAAATCTCGATGGGCTTCGCGCTCGTCGTGGTGCTGATGGTCGCGGGCACGCTGAACATGTCCGACATCGTGCACTCGCAGCAGCGCGGCATGTTCGCGGGCTGGGGCATCAACTTCCTGTCGTGGAACTGGCTGCCGCTCCTGCCGATGTTCGTCGTGTACTTCATCTCGGGCATCGCTGAAACGAACCGTCACCCGTTCGACGTGGTGGAAGGCGAATCGGAAATCGTCGCGGGTCACATGATCGATTACTCCGGCATGGCGTTCGCGCTGTTCTTCCTGGCCGAGTACATCAACATGATCGTGATCTCCGCGATCGCGACGACGCTGTTCCTCGGCGGCTGGGATGCGCCGTTCGGCTTCCTGTCGTTCATCCCGGGCGTATTCTGGTTCGTTTTCAAGATTTTCCTGCTGCTGTCGGTCTTCATCTGGGCGCGCGCGACTTTCCCGCGTTACCGCTACGACCAGATCATGCGTCTCGGCTGGAAGGTGTTCCTGCCGGTGTCGGTGATTTGGGTGGTCGTGGTCGGCTTCTGGATCATGTCGCCGCTCAACATCTGGAAGTAACAGGACTCGAGCGGACGAAAACATCATGAACGCTATTCAGAACTTCTTCAAAACCTTCTTCCTCACCGAGCTCCTGAAGGGTCTCGCGCTGACGGGCCGTTACACGTTCCAGCGCAAGATCACGGTGCAGTTCCCGGAAGAAAAGACCCCGATCTCGCCGCGTTTCCGCGGCCTGCACGCTCTTCGCCGTTACGAGAACGGCGAAGAGCGCTGCATCGCCTGCAAGCTGTGCGAAGCAGTGTGCCCGGCGATGGCGATCACGATCGAATCGGAAACGCGCGCGGACAACACCCGCCGCACCACGCGCTACGACATCGACCTGACCAAGTGCATCTTCTGCGGTTTCTGCGAAGAGAGCTGCCCGGTCGATTCGATCGTCGAGACGCACATCCTCGAATATCACGGCGAAAAGCGCGGCGACCTGTACTTCACGAAGGACATGCTGCTTGCGGTGGGCGATCGTTACGAGAAGGAAATCGCCGCGTCGAAGGCGGCGGACGCGCCTTATCGTTGATATCAGTTCGATGCCGGAGCCAATGTTTCGGCATCGAGCCAGAGCGATTTTGTTGTTGCTGTTTGGCACACTGCGGCGTGCGCCGAGGTCGTGTTCTGTCCGTTCGACGGCGGAAGACTCCGAGCGCCGACACACCATGCCTGATGATGGCCTAACGATGAACCGGTAATCATGGAATTCACAACCGTACTGTTCTATATCTTCGCGCTGCTGCTGACCGTGTCGGCGCTGAAGGTGATCACCTCGCGCAACCCGGTGTCATCCGCGCTCTTCCTCGTGCTCTCGTTCTTCAACGCGGCCGCGATCTGGATGCTGCTGCAAGCCGAATTCCTCGCGATTCTGCTGGTTCTCGTGTATGTGGGCGCCGTCATGGTGCTGTTCCTCTTCGTGGTCATGATGCTCGACATCAACATTGATGTCCTGCGCAAGGATTTCAAGCGCTTCGTGCCGCTCGCGAGCATCGTGGGCGCGATCATCGTGATCGAGACGGCGCTGATCCTGTGGCACGGCTACGGCGCGACGACCACGCCGCTGCGCGACGCATCCGCGGGCGCAGGCGTCTCCGGCGCGGCGCTGATGCCGAACACGCAGCTGATCGGCAAGGTCATCTACACGGATTACATCTTCGCGTTCGAAATCGCGGGCCTCGTGCTGCTGGTCGCGATCATCGCGGCGATCTCGCTCACGATCCGCGACAAGAAGGACAAGAAGACGCAAACCGTCAGCCAGCAGGTCAAGGTGCGCGCTCAGGACCGCGTGCGTATCGTGAAGATGAAGCCCGAGACGGAGGCGCCGGATGCCTCCACGGAACCCGCCGTGACCGGCAATATCGGCGCGGGCACGGTCGACAACAAGGGCTGAGCGCGAAGGAGAAATCGAATATGTTGAGTCTTGCCCATTACCTCGTGCTCGGCGCGATCCTGTTTGCGATCAGCATCGTCGGCATCTTCCTGAACCGCCGCAACGTCATCATCATCCTGATGGCCATCGAATTGATGCTGCTCGCGGTGAACACCAATTTCGTCGCGTTCTCGCACTATCTGGGCGACGTGCACGGCCAGATCTTCGTGTTCTTCGTGCTGACCGTGGCCGCGGCTGAAGCCGCGATCGGTCTCGCGATTCTCGTGACCCTGTTCCGTAGCCTCGACACGATCAACGTCGAGGACCTCGATCAGCTCAAAGGTTAATTTCAGGCTAGGCTGTTATGTCCACGACACTCAATGAAAACCTCCTGCTCGCGGTTCCGCTGGCCCCGCTTGCGGGCTCGCTGATCGCGGGGCTATTCGGGAAGGCGGTAGGGCGCAAGGGCTCGCATCGCATCACGATCCTCGGCGTCTTCATCTCGTTCATCCTGTCGGCGCTCGTCTTCAACGACGTGATGCACGGCGCGAGCTTCAACGCGACGATCTACGAATGGATGAACGTCGGCTCGCTGAAGATGGAAGTCGGCTTCCTGGTCGACTCGCTCACGGCGATGATGATGGTCATCGTGACCTTCGTCTCGCTGATGGTGCACATCTACACGATCGGCTACATGGCGGACGAGGAAGTCGGCTACGAGCGCTTCTTCTCGTACATCTCGCTCTTCACGTTCTCGATGCTGATGCTCGTCATGAGCAACAACTTCCTGCAGCTGTTCTTCGGCTGGGAAGCGGTGGGTCTCGTGTCGTACCTGCTGATCGGCTTCTACTTCACGCGTGAAAGCGCGATCTACGCGAACCTGAAGGCGTTCCTCGTGAACCGCGTCGGTGACTTCGGCTTCCTGCTGGGCATCGGTCTGCTGCTCGCATTCGCCGGCTCGCTGAACTACGGCGATGTCTTCGCTCAAGGCGACAAGCTCGCGACGATGACTTTCCCCGGCACGCAATGGGGCCTGCTGACGGTTGCGTGTATCTGCCTGTTCATCGGCGCGATGGGTAAGTCGGCGCAGTTCCCGCTGCACGTCTGGCTGCCCGACTCGATGGAAGGCCCGACGCCGATCTCCGCGCTGATTCACGCGGCGACCATGGTGACGGCCGGCATTTTCATGGTGACGCGCATGTCGCCGCTTTTCGAGCATTCGGATGCGGCGCTCTCGTTCGTGACCGTCATCGGCGCGATCACGGCGTTGTTCATGGGCTTCCTCGGCGTCGTGCAGAACGACATCAAGCGCGTGGTCGCATACTCGACGCTCTCGCAGCTCGGCTACATGACGGTCGCGCTGGGCGTGTCGGCATATCCGGTTGCCGTGTTCCACCTCGGCACGCACGCCTTCTTCAAGGCGCTGCTGTTCCTTGGCGCGGGCTCGGTCATCATCGGCATGCACCACGATCAGGACATGCGCAACATGGGCGGCCTGCGCAAGTACATGCCGATCACCTGGATCACGTCGCTGATCGGTTCGCTCGCGCTGATCGGCACGCCGTTCTTCTCGGGCTTCTACTCGAAGGACTCGATCATCGAAGCCGTGAAGTATTCGCACCTGGCGGGTTCGGGCTTCGCGTACTTCGCGGTGGTGGCGAGCGTGTTCGTCACGTCGCTGTACTCGTTCCGCATGTATTTCATGGTGTTCCACGGCGAAGAGCGCTTCCGCGGTCCGAAGCATCCCGACTCGCCGATGGGCCAGGCCGAAGCGAATGGCCACGGTCATGACGCGCACGGTCATCACGATGACCACGGTCACGGTCATGGCCCGCATGTTCCGCACGAAACGCCCTGGGTGGTGACGCTGCCGCTCGTGCTGCTCGCGATTCCGTCGATCATCATCGGCGCGATCATGATCGGCCCCATGATCTACGGCGACTTCTTCTCGCACGGCGTGGCGTTCGACAAGGTGATCTTCATCGGCGAAAACCACGAAGGCCTGAAGGAAATGGCCGAAGAGTTCCACGGCTGGGTCGCGATGGCGCTGCACGGCATCATCACGCCGGGTCCGGTGTGGCTCGCGGCGCTCGGCGTGATCGTCGCATGGTTCTTCTACATGAAACGTCCGGATCTGCCGGCGGTCGTCGCGAAGACCTTCCGTCCGATCTACGTGTTGCTCGACAACAAGTATTACTGCGACAAGATCAACGAGGTCGTGTTCGCGAAGGGCGCGATCGCCATCGGCCGCGGCCTGTGGAAAGAGGGCGATGTGGTCGTCATCGACGGCATCGTCAACGGCAGTGCGCGGTTCATGGGCTGGTTCGCCGGTGTGATCCGCTTCCTTCAATCCGGTTACATCTATCACTACGCGTTCGCCATGATTATCGGCATGTTGGGGCTCTTGACCCTGTTTGTGACGCTCGGCGGCAAATAAGGCGAGGGATCCTATGCACTCTTTTCCGATTCTCAGTGTCGCGATCTGGCTGCCGATCATTTTCGGCCTGCTGGTACTCGCAGTTGGTAACGATCGCAATCCGGCGCCCGCGCGCTGGATGGCGCTGGTCGGCTCGGTGCTCGGGCTGATCGTCACGATTCCGCTCATCACGGGCTTCGATACGTCGAGCGCCGCGCTGCAGTTCGTCGAGCAGTCGAACTGGATCGAGCGTTTCAACATCACGTATCACCTGGGCGTGGACGGCATCTCGATGTGGTTCGTCGTGCTGACCGCGCTCATCACGGTGGTCGTCGTGATTGCCGGCTGGGAAGTGATCACCGAACGCGTGTCGCAGTACATGGCCGCGTTCCTGATCCTCTCGGGCATCATGATCGGCGTGTTCTCGACGGCGGACGGCCTGTTGTTCTACGTGTTCTTCGAGGCCACGCTCATTCCGATGTACATCATCATCGGCGTGTGGGGCGGCCCGAATCGCGTGTACGCGGCGTTCAAGTTCTTCCTGTACACGCTGGCCGGCTCGCTGCTGATGCTGGTCGCGCTGCTGTATCTGTACACGCAGACGCACACGTTCGATCTCGCCACGTGGCAAGCCGCGAAGCTCGACATGACGCCGCAGGTGCTGCTCTTCATCGCGTTCTTCCTGGCGTTCGCCGTGAAGGTGCCGATGTTCCCGGTGCACACGTGGTTGCCTGACGCGCACGTCGAAGCGCCGACGGGCGGCTCGGTCGTGCTGGCGGCAATCATGCTGAAGCTGGGCGCATACGGTTTCCTGCGCTTCTCGCTGCCGATCGCGCCGGATGCGAGCCACTTCCTGGCTCCGGTCGTCATCACGCTGTCGCTGATCGCGGTGATCTACATCGGGCTGGTGGCGATGGTGCAGGCCGACATGAAAAAGCTCGTCGCGTATTCGTCGATCGCGCACATGGGCTTCGTCACGCTCGGCTTCTTCATGTTCGGCGAATCGAGCCAGCTGGCTGTCGAAGGCGGCCTCATCCAGATGATCTCGCACGGTTTCATCTCGGGCGCAATGTTCCTTTCGATCGGCGTGCTCTATGACCGCGTGCACTCGCGCCAGATCGCGGATTACGGCGGTGTCGTGAACACGATGCCCAAGTTCGCTGCATTCGCGATGCTCTTCGCGATGGCCAACTGCGGTCTGCCGGGCACCTCGGGTTTCGTCGGCGAATTCATGGTTATCCTGGCCGCGGTGAAGTACAACTTCTGGATCGCGTTCCTCGCCACGTTCACGCTGATTCTCGGCGCGGCGTACACGCTGTGGATGTACAAGCGCGTGTACTTCGGCGCGGTCGAGAACGACCACGTCGCGAAGCTTGCCGACATCAACAGGCGCGAATTCCTGATGCTCGCCATCCTCGCGCTGTTCACGCTGTACATGGGCCTGCACCCGAAGCCCTTTACGGACGTGATGCACGCTTCGGTGGCAAACCTGCTCTCCCACGTCGCGCAGTCCAAGCTGCCGCTGGCTCAGTAACGTCGTGCGGAGGAACTAAAAGATCATGCAAAACGCTCCTATGAGTCTCCTGTGGCCCGACGCGATCCTGATGGCCGCGGTCGTCATCGCGTGGCTGAACGACACCATGTTCGGCCCGAAGAGCCGCGGCACGACGTATCTGATCGCGCTCGTCTCGACGCTCGTCGTCGGCGTGTGGTTCGCTTTCACCGCGCTCGATCCGACGCCGCATTACTTCTTCACGCGCATGTACATCGTCGATCCGTTCGCGAGCGCGATGAAGGCGGTGGTGTGCCTTGGCTACGCGGTGTCGATCATCTACTCGAAGAAGTATCTGGAAGACCGCGACCTGTTCCGCGGTGACTTCTTCCTGCTCGGTCTGTTCTCGCTGCTCGGCCAGTGCGTGATGATCTCGGGCAACAACTTCCTCACGCTGTATCTCGGCCTCGAACTGATGTCGCTGTCGCTGTACGCGGTCATCGCGCTGCGCAAGGACGCGCCGCAATCGAACGAATCCGCGATGAAGTACTACGTGCTCGGCGCGCTCGCATCCGGCTTCCTGCTGTACGGCATCTCGATGCTCTACGGCGCGACCGGCTCGCTCGAGCTGAACGAAGTGCTGAAGGCGGTGGCTTCGGGCCGCATCAACGACGCGGTGCTGCTGTTCGGCGTGATCTTCATCGTCGCGGGCGTGGCGTTCAAGATGGGCGCGGTGCCGTTCCATATGTGGGTGCCTGACGTCTATCAAGGCGCGCCGACCGCCATGACGCTGCTCACCGGCGGTGGCCCGAAGGTCGCGGCGTTCGCGTGGGGCTTGCGCTTCCTCGTGATGGGCCTGCTGCCGCTGGCGGTCGACTGGCAAGAGATGCTCGTGATTCTCGCGGCGCTGTCGCTCATCGTCGGCAACATCACGGGTATCGTGCAGAAGAACATCAAGCGGATGCTGGCGTACTCGGCCATCTCCAACATGGGCTTCGTGCTGCTGGGTCTCCTGGCTGGCGTGGTCGACGGCAAGGTGACGGGCGCGGCGGGCGCATACAGCTCGGCGATGTTCTACAGCATCATCTATCTCGTGACGACGCTCGGCACCTTCGGTGTGGTCATGCTGCTCGCGCGCCGCGATTTCGAAGCCGAAATGCTCGAGGACTTCAAGGGCCTGAACCAACGCAGTCCGGTGTTCGCATTCGTCATGATGATCATGATGTTCTCGCTCGCCGGTATCCCGCCGACGGTCGGTTTCTACGCAAAGCTCGCCGTGCTCGAAGCGACGATGAACGCCGGTCTCACCTGGCTCGCCGTTCTTGCCGTGCTGACTTCGCTCGTAGGCGCGTTCTACTACCTGCGCGTCGTGAAGCTGATGTACTTCGATGCGCCGGAAGATTCGTCGCCGATCGTCGCTGGCGGCCTCAACCGCTCGCTGCTCGCGTTCAACGGTCTTGCCATCCTCGTGCTCGGCCTGGTGCCGGGTCCGCTGATGACGGCGTGCCTGACGGCGATCGCGCATACGCTGCAACTGTAATGTCGGCGGCTGGCTGGTTCATCGTGCTGTTGGCGCTCGTTCTCGCCAACCTGCCGTTCCTGAATCAGCGCCTCTTCGCCATCGTCCCGTTGCCGCTTCCGGCGCCGACGGGACGCAAGGCGGCGAAGAAGAGCGCGTGGATTCGCATCGGCGAGCTCATCGTTCTTTACTTCGTGGTCGGCGCGCTCGGCTTCATGCTCGAAGCGCGCGCCGGCAACCGATTCGCTCAGGAATGGCAGTTCTATGCCATTACCTTCAGTCTCTTCGTCGTGTTGGCCTTTCCGGGCTTCACGTACCAGTATCTCGTCAAACGCCGCTGACGGCTTCGCGCCGTTAGCGGCTTGTTTGCTTCAAAAGCACAGGGCTCAAGATGGCAGATCATTCCTCGATTCCCCGTAACGACGACGGCCTCATTGAAAAGAAGGTCGAAAGCGTCACGCTGCACGAGGGCAAATTCCTCACGCTGAAGCGCGACACCGTCGAATTGCCCGATGGCAAACACGCGACGCGCGAGTTCGTCGAGCATCCCGGCGCGGTGATGATCCTGCCTGTTTTCGACGATGGCCGCGTGCTGCTCGAGCGTCAGTTCCGCTATCCGGTGGGGCGCGTGCTGCTGGAATTTCCCGCGGGCAAGCTCGATCCCAACGAGGACGAACTCACTTGCGCGAAGCGGGAACTCGAGGAAGAGACGGGATACACGGCGCGCGAATGGACGTTCCTTACGCGCATCCATCCGGTGATCTCGTACTCGACGGAGTTCATCGATCTCTACCTCGCGCGTGGCCTCACCGCGGGCGATGCCAAACTGGATGAAGGCGAGTTCCTCGAAACCTTCATCGCCGAGGAAGCGCAACTGTTGAACTGGGTGAAGGACGGCAGCATCAGCGACGTCAAGACGATCATCGGCGTGTTCTGGCTGGAGAAGATCCGCTCGGGTGAATGGACGCTGGGCGCGTCGGCGTAGGCAGCGGCGTCGAACGGATTCAAGCGGAAGCGGCCTCGTTGGCCGCTTTCGTCGTTTTTGAGCGACGAAGAGCGTGGGATAAACCGAACGGCTAGAATGAATGATTGCTCCTCTCGCGGTAATGGCATTCATATGGTTTTACGAACGATCGTTCATAAAATGCCGTTTTGAGATAAACTTCAACGAAGCCCCATCAGCATGAAGGTCCTCGATTTAAAGTGCTCGCATGAACACCGGTTCGAAGGCTGGTTCGCCTCGACCGAGGAGTTCGAGTCGCAGTTGTCGCGCAAGCTGGTCGCATGTCCGGTTTGTTCGTCGACGGAAGTGAGCCGCATGCCGTCCGCGCCGCGCCTGAATCTGTCGTCCGCGCGAGGCGAGGCGGCGCCGCAGGCTCCGCAGCCTCAAGCAGCGCCCGAGGCGGCGGCGCTGCAGGCGCGCGCGCTGCAGTTCATGCGCGAGCTGATAGCGAAGACCGAAAACGTGGGCGAGCGGTTTGCAGAGGAGGCGCGGCGCATTCATTACAACGAGGCGCCGGCGCGCAGCATTCGCGGCGTCACGACGCCCGAAGAGACGCACGCCTTGCTCGAAGAAGGGATCGACGTGATGCCGTTGCCTGTTCCGGATGCACTGAAAGAGCCGCTGCAGTAACGTTCGCGCGCGGCGTCTCCACTGGCTCCGGACTGAGCCATGATTGGGAGACACCGCGAATGAACCTCGATTATTCCCCCGCCGATGGCGCCTTTCGCGCCGAGATCCGCGCCTGGCTCGAAGCCAGTCTTCCTCGCGCGCTGCGCGACAAAGTTCTCCATCACAAACGTCTGACTCGCGACGATTACGCGAGCTGGCACAGGCTGCTCGCCGCGCGCGGCTGGTCGGCGGTCGCGTGGCCGAAGGAATACGGCGGCCCGGGCTGGGACGTCGCGCAGCGCCATATCTGGGATGAAGAATGCGCCCGCGCCGGCGCGCCGATGGTGCTGCCGTTCGGCGTGTCGATGGTCGCGCCCGTGCTGATGAAGTACGGCAACGCCGGGCAGAAATCGCACTATCTGCCGCGCATTCTCGACGGCACCGACTGGTGGTGCCAGGGCTACTCGGAACCCGGCTCGGGCTCCGATCTCGCGTCGCTGCGCACGCGCGCCGAGCGGCGCGGCGATCGCTATATCGTGAACGGACAAAAGACCTGGACCACGCTCGGCCAGCACGCCGACATGATGTTCTGCCTCGTGCGCACCGATCCCGAAGCCAAGAAGCAGGAGGGCATCTCGTTCCTTCTGATCGACATGAAGACGCCCGGCATCACCGTGCGGCCGATCATCACGCTCGACGAGGATCACGAAGTCAACGAGGTCTTCTTCGAGGACGTGCAAGTGCCGGTGGCGAATCTCGTCGGCGAGGAAAATCGCGGCTGGACGTATGCGAAGTATTTGCTCGGTCATGAGCGCACGGGCATCGCGCGCGTCGGACAATCGAAGCGCGAGTTGCTCTTTCTGAAGCGCATCGCAGCCGATCGCACCGAAGGCGGGAAGCCGCTGCTGCACGATCCGCGCTTCGCCGCGAAAGTGGCCGCGCTCGAAGTCGAACTGATGGCGCTCGAAGTAACCGTACAGCGCGTCGTCGCGAGCGAAGCCGGCGGCAAGGGCCCGGGACCGGAAGCATCGATGCTGAAGATCAAGGGCACCGAAGTGCAGCAGGCGCTCACCGAGTTGATGGTCGAAGCGATCGGTCCGCAAGCCGCCGCCTTCGATCCCGCGTTTCTCGAAGGGGAGCGTGCGCACAGCATCACCGGCGACGACGATGCCGCGCCGCTCGCCGCCTACTACTTCAACTTCCGCAAGACATCGATCTACGGCGGCTCGAACGAGATTCAAAAGAACATCATCGCGCAGATGATTCTGGGACTTTGAGGAGCGCCGCATGGACTTCACCTTCAGCGATGAACAGCAGCAGTTTCGCGACGCGCTGCGCCGTTATCTCGACAAGGAATACGCGTTCGATGCGCGGCAGAAAATCGTCGCGTCGGCGGCGGGCGCCGATGCAAAGCATTGGCGCGCGTTCGCCGAGCTTGGTCTGTTGGCGCTGCCGGTTCCCGAAGCACAGGGCGGATTCGATGGCGGTCCGGTCGACATGCTTGTCGTGATGCAGGAGCTTGGGCGGGCGCTCGTCGTCGAGCCGTATTGGGCGACGGCGGTGGGCATCGAAGCGTTGCGGCTCGGCCCGGATGCCGGCGATTTGCTCGAACGCGCAGGGCGTGGCGAGATCCGTCTTTCCGTCGCGTTCAATGAACCGCACGCGCGCTACGATCTCTTCGACCTGCGCACGACCGCGCGCAGCAACGGCGATCATTTCACGCTCGACGGCACGAAGTCGATGGTTCAGCACGGCGCGCAAGCCGACTACTGGATCGTGCCGGCACGGATCGATGGCGAAGTGGCGTTGTTCATCGTCGGCAAAGAGGCGGCGAATGTCGGCATCACGGAATACCGCACGATCGACGGTCAACGCGCCGCGACGCTCACGTTCGACAAGACACCCGCAACGCGTCTCGGAAGCCGTGGCAAGGGCGCCGCAACGCTCGAACGCATCGCGGATTACGCGACCTTCCTGCTGTGCGCGGAAGCGCTCGGCGCGCTCGATGCGCTCAATCTCGCGACCGTGGCCTACGCGAAGGAGCGCCAGCAGTTCGGCATGCCGATCGCGCGTTTTCAAGTGTTGCAGCATCGCATGGTCGATATGCTGATCCACGCCGAGCAGGCGCGCTCGATCACCTATCTGGCCGCCGCGCGTTACACGAGCGGCGACGCCGCGACGCGCGCGCAAGCCATCTCGGCCGCGAAGGCGCGCGTCGGACAGGCTGCGCGCTTCGTCGGTCAGCAAGCGGTGCAGTTGCACGGCGGCATGGGCATGACCAACGAGCTGCCCGCGGCGCACTGGTTCAAGCGCTTGTCGATCATCGAGACGACGCTCGGCGATGTCGATCATCATCTCGCGCGCTTTGCCGCGCTTCCTGCTTTCTCCGTCACCGAAGTTTGATGCTCACCGAGGAAACATGCATGAAATACGCCTATGAGGATTTCGAAATCGGCAGCGCGGTGCAGTTGAGCGCGCATACGTTCACGAGAGAAGAGATCGTCGGGTTCGCCGAGCGCTACGATCCGCAGCCGTTTCATCTGTCGGAGGCGGCGGGCGAGGCGTCGCATTTCGGCGGGCTCGTCGCGAGCGGCTGGAACACGTGCTCCGCGATGATGGGCATCCTCGTGCGCGACATGGTGGGCGATTCGACCTCGATGGGCTCGCCCGGCCTCGACAACATCCGCTGGATCAAGCCGGTGCGCGTCGGCGACACGGTGCGGCTCACCGTGCGCGTGCTCGACAAGCGCGTGTCGAAGAGCAAGCCGGATCGCGGCATCGTGCAGACGCGCTGGGAAGCGCACAACCAGAACGGCGAACTCGTGCTCACGGTGGATTCGGCCGCGCTCTTCGGCCTGCGCGATCCGGGCGGTCAGGCATGAGCGTGGCGTCGTTGAAGAGCGTCGCCGATGTGTTCGCGGCGGCCGGCGTCGCGCGCTATATGAGCGAATGGACGACGATCGATCAGACGCGCGTGAACCGCTTCGCCGACGCCACCGACGATCATCAATGGATACACGTCGATGCCGAGCGCGCCGCGCGCGATTCGCCGTTTGGCGGCACCGTCGCGCATGGGTTTCTGACGCTGTCCCTCGTGCCGATGTGGCTCGTGCAATGCGTGCCGCTCGCCGCGCGCATCAGCGTGAACTACGGCATGAACCGCGTGCGCTTCATGTCGCCGGTGCGCGTGGGCGCGCGTCTGCGCGCGGCCTTCGCGATCGACAAGGTGATCGAAGTCGAAACGGGCAGCGCGCAGGTGACGTGGCTCGTGACGGTCGAATGCGAAGGCGGCGGCAAGCCCGCGTGCGTCGCGGAGTTCATCACGCGGCACGCGTTCTGAAGCGCGCTCGCCGGTTCACGTGTACTTGCCGACTTCGAGCTTCGCGATGGCATTGCGATGCACTTCGTCGGGGCCGTCCGCGAGACGCAGCGTGCGCGCCGATGCATACGCATATGCGAGCGGAAAGTCGTCGCTGACGCCGCCCGCGCCGTGCGCCTGAATCGCCCAGTCGATGACCTGACACGCGACGTTCGGCGCAACGACCTTGATCATCGCGATCTCGCCGCGCGCGCCCTTGTTGCCGACGGTGTCCATCATGTACGCGGCCTTGAGCGTCAGTAGCCGCGCCTGCTCGATCATGATGCGCGCCTCGGCGATGCGCTCCTGCGTCACGCCATGCTGCGCGATCGGCTGGCCGAATGCGACGCGCGCGAGCGTGCGCTTCGTCATCAGTTCGAGCGCGCGTTCCGCGAGGCCGATCAGGCGCATGCAATGATGAATGCGCCCCGGCCCGAGCCGGCCCTGCGCGATTTCGAAGCCGCGTCCCTCGCCGAGCAACATGTTGGCCGCCGGCACGCGCACGTTGTCGAGCGTGATGTCCATGTGGCCATGCGGCGCGTCGTCGTAACCGAAGACGTTCAATGGCCGATGCACCGTGATGCCGCTCGCGTCGGCGGGCACGAGAATCATCGACTGTTGCGCGTGTTTCGGCGCGTCGGGATCGGTCTTGCCCATCACGATATACACCTTGCAGCGCGGGTCGCCCGCGCCGGACGACCACCACTTGTGACCGTCGATCACGTAACTATCGCCGTCGCGCGCGATGCTGCATCGGATATTGGTCGCATCCGACGACGCGACTTCCGGCTCCGTCATCAGAAATGCCGAGCGGATTTCGCCGCGCAACAGCGGTTCGAGCCATTGCGCCTTCTGCGCATCGGTGCCGTAGCGCTCGATGGTTTCCATGTTGCCCGTATCGGGCGCGCTGCAATTGAAGACTTCCGGCGCCCACGGCACGCGGCCCATGATTTCGCAGAGCGGCGCGTATTCGAGATTCGTCAGGCCCGCGCCGCGCGCCGATGCGGGCAGAAAGAGATTCCACAATCCTTCGGCGCGCGCCTGCTCTTTCAGGCCTTCGATCAGGCGTGTCGGAACCCACGCATTGCCGGCCGCGCGATTCGTCGCAATTTCTTCGGCGTAAGCGCGTTCGTTCGGGTAGATGTGCGCGTCGAAGAAAGCGAGCAGCTTTTCGCGCAGCGCTTGCACCTTGGGTGTGTAATCGAAGTTCACGCTCTTGTCTCCACCTTTTGTGCGTACTGCCACGCGAGTTCGGCCATCGGCCGCGCGCGCCTGCCCGCATCGATGGCTTGCGCGCTCGCGGCCGTGCCATCGACGACGCGTTTCATGATGCCTTGCAGAATCGCGGCGATGCGGAACATGTTGTAGGCGAGATAGAAGTTCCAGTCGCCTTCGATCGCGAAGCCCGTGCGCTCGCAATAGCGCTTCACATACGCGGCCTCATCAGGGATGCCGAGCGCAGCCCAGTCGAGTCCGGCGATGCCGCGAAACTGCGATGGATCGACATGCCACGCCATGCAGTGATACGCGAAGTCGGCGAGGGGATCGCCGAGCGTCGAGAGTTCCCAGTCGAGCACGGCGAGCACGCGCGGCTCGGTCGGATGAAAGATGAGATTGTCGAGCCGATAGTCGCCATGCACGACGCTGACGCGCGCGTTCCTCGATTGCGGAATGTGTTGCGGCAGCCAGTCGATGAGCCGGTTCATCGCATCGATCTTCTCGGTCTCCGACGCGACATACTGCTTGCTCCATCGCCCGATCTGACGCTCGAAGTAATTGCCCGGCTTGCCGTAGCTCGAGAGACCGGCGGCTTCGACATCGACTGTATGCAGCGCCGCGATCACGCGATTCGTTTCGTCATAGATCGCGGCGCGCTCGGCGGGCGTCATGCCGGGCAGCGATTGATCCCACAGCACGCGGCCCTGCACGAACTCCATCACATAGAACGCGCGGCCGATCACGTTTTCGTCCTCGCACAGCGCGAGCATGCGGGCGACGGGCACGTCGGTCGAGGCAAGCGCGTCCATCACGCGATACTCGCGCTCGATCGCATGCGCAGACGGCAACAGCTTCGCCGCCGGTCCCGGCTTCGCGCGCATCACATAGCTGCGCGCGGGCGTGACGAGCTTGAACGTGGGGTTCGACTGACCGCCCGCGAACTGCTCGACAGTCAACGGTCCGCCAAAGCCATCGACGTGCGAGGCGAGCCACGACGCGAGCGCGTCGGTATCGAAGCGCTGTCGTTCCTGCACGGGACGCGTTCCTTCGAACGCGGAGAAATCGGACTGCTTTTGAGTCTCGTTGTTTTGCATCGTCTCCTCCGGGCTGGTACATCAACTCATGTCGCCGGCCTTGTAGCGTATGAATTGCGCGTAGAGCAGCTCCATCGTCGTGTTGCGCACGTCGGCGTGCAGCGGCGAGGGCGGCGAATGATTGATCGCGTGCACGACCCAGTCGCCGGGTTTCTCGCCGACATCGAGCGCGTTGATGCAGCCCGTCGCCTGCGACAGATGCCCGAAGAACGCGCGCCCGCCCGCCGTGATCGCATGAGAAAGCAGTGCGCGATTGACGCCGCCGTGCAGCACGAGCAGCACCGTGTCCCACGAGCGATCTTCGCGCAGGCGCGTGACGGCGGGCAGCGCGCGATCGAGCAACTCGCCGATCGTTTCGCCGCCGAGAAACTGCATGTCTTCGGGCACGACGCCATCGAACACGGAGAGGAACGCGCGCTCGATATCGGACGTCGAGAGGTCCTTGAGCTTGCCACCGCGAATCTCCTGCCACTCGGGCCAGATTTCCGGCTCGATCGACTGGCCCGTTTCCGCGAGCACGCGTTGCGCGGTTTCGACCGTGCGCGGCAGCCCGCTCACGATCACGCGATCGAAACGTACCTTCTGCGCGGCGAACTCGAGGCCCGCCGCGCGCGCTTCCTCGCGTCCGCGCTCGTTGAGCGGCACGCTTTCGGGATCGATCGCGCGGCCGCTGTCGTCGAAATAGGTGACGTCGCCATGCCGCATCAGAAAGATGCGCCGGCGCTTCGGCAGTTCGTAGTGAGCCATGGGCTTAGCGATAGTTCGGCTGACGCTTTTCGAGGAATGCGGTGATGCCTTCGAGCGCATCGCCGTGATGGAGCGCGTCGACGAAGCTGTCGCGTTCCATGTCGAGATGCGCGGCGAGCGGCTGCACATCGGCCGCGTTGATGAGCGACTTGATCCGCGCCATCGCTTTCGGCGACACGCTGCCGAGATCGTCGGCCCATGCGATGGCCGCATCGAGCGCGATGCCTTTCTTCGTCAGCCGGTTCACGACGCCCACTTCATGCAGACGCGCCGCGCCTATCGGCTTCGCTTCGAGCAGCACTTCGCTCGCGAGCGTGCGCGGCAGCGCGCGCGCCAGAAACCACGATGCGCCGCCATCCGGCGTGAGGCCGACACGTGCATACGACATGACGAACTTCGCGTCATCGGCGGCGACGATCAGATCGCACGCGAGCGCGAGCGAAAAACCCGCGCCCGCCGCCGCGCCTTCGACGGCCGCGATCACCGGTTTGGTCGATGCACGCAGCGCGCTGATCCATTCGGCCAGCAAGTCGATGCTTTGCCCTTGCACCGACGGATCCTTCGCGCGATTTTCGAGCAGGCGGTTCAGGTTGCCGCCCGCGCAGAAGAAGTTGTCGGCGCCCGTCAGCACGATCGCGCGCACGGAGTTGTCGCGTTCCGCCGTGTTCAATGCTTCGATGCCGGCGGCGTACATGTCCGGATGCAGCGCGTTGCGCGCGCCGGGGTTGGAGAGCTTCAGCACGAGCGTGGTGTCGCTGCCCGCGGGACGGTCTGTCAGTAGTTCGGCGCTCATCTGAGCTCCTCGATATGGGTAAGCGGAAGTCCGAGTTGCGCGCGCCGCGTGAGCCACGGCGCGGGCCGGTAGCGCGGATCGCCGAGCACGGCGTAGATGTTGCGCAGGATCGTGAGGATGGTGCGCGCGCCGAGTGCATCGCCGAGCGCGAGCGGGCCGCGCGGGTAGCCCAGGCCGAGCGTCACGGCGAGATCGATGTCCTCGGGCGTCGCGATGCCTTGCTGCGCGATATCGCAGCCGATGTTCACGATCGTCGCGACGACGCGCTGCGCGACGAAGCCGGTCGAATCGCGGATCACGCTGACGGGCACGCCGTCGAAGGCGAAGAGTGCGTGCGCCGCGTCGCGCATCGCGGGCGTGGTCGCGGGCGTCGTCATGATCGTGCGGCGCGCGACGGTGTCGAGCGGAAAGAGCGTGTCGACGGCGACAACGCGCGTCGCGTCGAGATGCTCGTTGACGGCGGTGGTGGTCGCATCGAAGCCGAGCGGCGTCACGATGATCAGCGAATCCGGCTCGGGCGCGTGGCCCGAATCGATATGCACCGAGCAATCGCACTTGGCGATCAGCTTCAGCACTTCCTCGCGGCCTTCGTGCGATGCGCGGCTGATCCAGACGCGCGTCGGCAAGTGCGTGGGCGCGGCCGGCTCGGGCGCCACGTCCTGCTTGCCATCGACATAACGATAAAAGCCAACGCCTGCCTTGCGCCCGATTAGCCCGCCCGCGAGCCGCGTGCCCGTGATCGGCGACGGCCTGAAGCGCGGCTCTTCATAGAACTGGTGATAGATGGATTCCATCACCGGATGCGAGACGTCGAGCGCGGTGAGATCGAGCAGCTCGAACGGCCCGAGGCGGAATCCCGCCTGCTCGCGCATGATGCGGTCGATATCCGCGAAGCTCGCAACGCCTTCGCTCGCGACGCGCAGGCCTTCGGTGTTCATGCCGCGCCCGGCATGATTGACGATGAAGCCCGGCATGTCCTTCGCGCGCACCGGCGTGTGGCCCATGCGGCGCGCGAGCTCCATCAGCGCGTCGCCGGCGCGCGGGTCGCCGCGCAAACCGTCGATCACTTCGACGACGCGCATCAACGGCACCGGATTGAAGAAGTGAAAGCCCGCGACGCGCCCGGGATGCGCGCATCCGGCGGCGATCGCGGTGATCGACAGCGACGACGTGTTCGACGCGAGAATGCAATGCTCGCCGACCACCGCTTCGAGCTCGCGGAACAACTCGCGCTTGATGTCGAGATTCTCGACGATCGCCTCGACGATGGCATCGCAATCGGACAGCTCGCCCGTGTCGCCAGCATCGCGGATGCGCGCGAGCGCCGCGTGCGCGTCGGCTTCCTTGAGCTTGCCCTTCGCGGTGAGCTTCGCGAGGGTTTCCGACAGATACTCGCGCGCGGCGGCGAGCGCTTTCGGGTTCGTGTCGTAGAGGCGCACGTTCAGCCCGCCGAGCGCCGCGATCTGCGCGATGCCGCGCCCCATCGCACCGCTGCCGACGATACCGAGCGTCTCGATCCTGTATTCGTGCTGACTCATGATGCGGTTCTGCTCCTTCAGGAATGGAACACGCGGGGCTCGCGCAGCGTCGGGCGAGGCCAGCCGATCGAGCGCGCGCGCAATGTCGCGCGCGGACGCTCAGAGTTTGGCGAGACGTTCGAGCGCGAGCGCGAGCGTTTCTTCCTTCTTCGCGAAGCAAAAGCGCACGACGCCCGATTCGTGACTCTCGTGATAGAACGCCGACACCGGAATCGCCGCGACGCCGATTTCGCTCGTGAGCCATTTCGAGAACTCGGCTTCGGGCATGTCACTGATCTTCGAATAGTCGACGCACTGAAAGTACGTGCCTTCGGACGGCAACAGCGAGAAGCGTGTCTTCGCGAGACCTTCGCGGAAGAAATCGCGCTTCTTCTGATAGAACGCGGGCAGTTCCAGATACGGCTTCGGGTCCTCGAGATAATGCGCGAGGCCGATCTGCATCGGCGTGTTCACCGTGAACACGTTGAACTGATGCACCTTGCGGAATTCGGCGGTGAGCGCGGCGGGCGCGGCCACGTAGCCCACTTTCCAGCCGGTCACATGAAACGTCTTGCCGAAGCTCGACACGACGAAGCTGCGCTTCGCCAGTTCCGGATAGCGCGAGACGCTCTCGTGCGGCGCGCCGTCATAGACCATGTGCTCATAGACTTCATCGGAGACGATCAGCACATTGGTGCCGCGCACGATCTCCTCGAGCTTCTTCATGTCCTCCGCGTGCCACACGCGGCCGGTCGGATTGTGCGGCGTGTTGATCATCAGGAGGCGCGTCTTCGGCGTGATCGCGGCGGCGATCTTGTCGAAGGGCAGGGCATAGTCGGGCGCCTCGAGCGACACGAACACCGGCTTGCCGCCCGCGAGCTCGATCGACGGCACGTAGCTGTCGTACATCGGCTCGATGACGATGACTTCATCGCCCGGATGCACGCAGCACAGGATTGCAGTCAAGAGCGCCTGCGTCGCGCCGGCGGTCACGGTGATCTCGCGGTCGGCGTCGTAGGCGCGGCCGTAAAGAGAGTCGATCTTGCGCGCGATCGCCTGGCGCAAGGGCGCGACGCCGGCCATCGGCGGATATTGATTGTGGCCGTCGCGCATCGCGGTCGCGACGGCATCGACGATGCGCGCGTCGCAATCGAAATCGGGGAAACCCTGACCGAGATTCACCGCGCCTTTTTGCGTCGCGAGCGCGCTCATCACGGTGAAGATGGTCGTGCCCACATTGGGCAGACGCGACGGGAAGGAAAGCTCGGGCGGTGTCGGCGGCAATTCGTGCGTGGCGTTCATGGTCATGTGGGCAGTGGATGGTGGCTCGCGGCTATTTTAAGACAGCATCAGCCGATGGCCGCCTGTGCCTCGAATTCGAGAACGAAGGGTTTCGGCTCCGCGATGCGAAACGCGAAGTCGCGCGCGACGCGCCGCGCGAGCTTCAACACGGCGCGGTCCTTCGAGACGAGCCAGTCGGCGCCCGACGCATGCGCGAGTTCCAGAAACTTTTGATCGTCGCGGTCGCGGCACTTGGGCAGCGGCCGTTCGTTTTCGTCGATGGTCGCTGCGACGTGCGTCGACAGGCGCGCGACGGTCGCGAGCGCGGCGCTCTTGTCGACTTCCATGCGCACGAACTGCGGATAGTCGAGCACGCGCGTGAGCTCTCTGAGACAGCGCTCGTCGATCAGCGCTTCGAGCGTGCGGGCTTCGAGGGCCGCGTGAATCGGGCGCGTGGCGGGGTCGTCGAACACGAGGATGTCGATCCAGACATTGGAATCGAGCACCACGCGCATCGGGGACGACAACGGCAACGGCGGCGGCGCGGCGGAATGGTCCATTCGATACAATCAGGGGTTTATGCCAATGATCGCCGGCGGCGTGCCGGCGAGCCTCCATGATAATCGTTCTCTCGCCCGCCAAATCGCTCGACTACGAGACGCCCGCCCATATCAAGAAGCACACGCTGCCGCAGTTCGTCGATGACGCCGCCGAATTGATCGACGGCCTGCGCGAACTCTCGCCGCAGCAGATCGGCGGCATGATGGGCATTTCGGATCAGCTTGCGGCGCTCAATTTCCAGCGCTATGCGGACTGGTCCCCGACCTTCGACGCGCACAACGCCAAGCAGGCGGTGCTCGCGTTCAACGGCGACGTGTATGAAGGCTTCGCCGCGAAGACACTGTCGGCGAGCGATCTCGATTTTGCGCAGAACCATGTGCGCGTGCTGTCGGGGCTGTACGGCCTGCTGCGGCCGCTGGATCTGCTGCAGCCTTATCGGCTGGAGATGGGCACGAAGTTCGCCAACGCGCGCGGCAAGGATCTGTACGCATTCTGGGGCGAGCGCATCACGGCGGCGCTCAACGAGCACCTGAAGAAGCAGCGCGGCGCGCGCGTGCTGGTGAATTGCGCGTCGGAGGAATATTTCAAGTCGATCAAGCCGAAATTCCTGGCCGCGCCCGTCATCTCGCCCGTGTTCGAGGACTGGAAGGGCGGGCGATACAAGATCATCAGCTTTCACGCGAAGCGCGCGCGCGGCCTGATGGCGCGTTATGCGGTCGAGAACCGCATCGACGAGCCGGAAGCGCTCAAGGGCTTCGACAGCGAAGGCTACAGGTTCGACGCGAAGGCATCGAACGATTCGACATATGTATTTCGTCGCCGCGTAGCGGAATGAGTCCGCGCGGCAAGCACGCAAGGAAACGCAGATGAGCCTCTCCATTTCAAGCAACTTCGACGCGGGCGCGATCGAAGTCCTCAACGCCGACGAACCCACGGACATTCGCCTACGCATTCGACCCGATTCGCACGCCGATTTCGCGCAATGGTTCTACTTTCGCGTGTCGGGCGCGCGCGGCGAGCGTCTCGTGATGACCTTCGAGAACGCGGCGCAGTGCGCATTCCCGGAAGGCTGGCGCGACTATGAAGCCGTCGCGAGCTATGACCGCGTGAACTGGTTCCGCGTGTCGACGGAATTCGACGGCAAGGTCATGAAGATCGATCACACGCCGGACTTCGACCGCATCTATTACGCGTACTTCGAGCCTTACAGCGAGGAACGCCACTCGGAGTTTCTCGGCGCCGTCCAGCAGATGCCGCTCGCGACGCTGACCGAACTCGGCAGCACGGTGCAGGGCCGGCCGATGTCGGTGCTTTCGCTTGGCCTGCCGGACTTCGGCGAGGCCGAACCGAAGAAGAAAGTGTGGATCATCGCACGCCAGCATCCGGGCGAGACGATGGCCGAATGGTTCGTCGAAGGGCTCGTGAAGCGCCTCGCGGGCTTCGGAGACTGGGCGGGCGATCCGGTCGCGCGCGCGCTCTTCGAACGTGCCGTGTTCCATATCGTGCCGAACATGAATCCCGACGGCAGCGTGCTCGGCAACCTGCGCACCAACGCGGCGGGCGCGAACCTGAATCGCGAGTGGATGGAGCCGAGCGCCGAGCGCAGTCCTGAAGTGCTGCTCGTACGCGAGGCGATCGAGGATACCGGCTGCGATCTCTTCTTCGATATCCACGGCGATGAAGCCATTCCGTACGTGTTCGTCGCGGGCTCGGAAATGCTGCCGGGCTTCACCGAGCAGCAGGCGAAGGAGCAGAAGGCGTTCGTCGACTTCTTCAAGCAGGCGAGCCCGGATTTTCAGGACGTATACGGCTACGAGTCGGGCAAGTATCAGACGGATGCGCTCAAGCTCGCATCGAAGTACATCGGCAACGAGTACAAGTGTCTGTCGCTCACGCTGGAGATGCCGTTCAAAGACAACGCCAATCTGCCCGACGAGAGCGTCGGCTGGAACGGCGCGCGCAGCGCGGCGCTCGGCGCATCGATGCTGCAGGCGATTCTGTGGCATCTCCAATCGTTTGGCGATTGACGGCCGGCGATTCGCCGCAGACGTAAAAAGGGCGTGGCCACTTTGTGTGGCCACGCCCTTTTTTTGCTGTGTCTTCGATGCGGTAAGAAGCGGATCAGTGCGTCTTGGTCGATTTCTTCGCCGACTTGCCTGAAGACTTCGGCGCGCTCTTTGCCGTGCTCTTGCTTGTGCTTTTCGTTTTGCTCGCTGCTGCCTTGGATTTCGCGCCGTGCTTGCCCGTCGTGTGCGTGGAACGCGGTTCGGCGCGCGCACGCAAGGGCGGCACGGGATCGTTCCAGCCGAACGCGAGCATCTGGCTGCCGACATAACCGCAGCGGAACTTGAGCGCGGTGGAATCGCGCTCGCCGTTCTTCGGAATGCCTTGGCCTTCGACGGTCACGACGTTGTCCACCTTGATTCGTTGTTTTTTCTCATCGAACGAATCATTCCACGGCTCGATCGCGGAGTGGGAAGCATCGAACGAAGTGGGCGGAAACTCGACGTGATCGAAGGCGGTGGATGTGCTGGCGATGAAGTTGCCATGCGCGGCGCAATCCGCGACGAGCGGATTGGCGTTGAAGTCGGTGACGAAGTGGTGAATCAGTTCGTTGCGCTCGTCGAGCGAATCGGCAAAAGCGGAAACCGCGCATGCCAACGATGCGCATACCGCCAACCGGCCGACGAGCCGCAGGAGCCGGCGCGGTGCGTAGTTACTTTCCATCAAGTCTGGCGCTAAGAAGACACGGGCAAGTAAGATGCGCCGTGTGGGGAAGGAGTTCAATCTTATCGCACTTTGCGCGCGTGACGACTGCCAGAAATCTTATATGCGTCGAACCGGACGGTAAGCGACTGGTGCTCGCGCGTAACCTAGACGCGCGGACCGCGATCGAGACGATATCGGCGCACGTCGTACGTGGTGATCCACGCAGGCTTGTACACCGTGATGAGGATGGTGAGCAGGCCTGTGAATAGCGCCTCGCCGCCGCCGAGCAACAGCGAACCACGCGTGAACGCGGCGGGCACGACGATGGGGCCGCCGGCGAGCGCCATCTCAAGCAGCACGGTCGCACCGCATGCGGCCGCAACCGCGGCCGCGGAAGTGATGAAGCCGTGCCCCGCAATGAAAGTGAAAAGATTGCGCGGCAGCCAGGCGTTGCTCAGGCGTTGCAGCAGGGTCGAAACGGCGACGGGCAATGCGCCGAAAAGAATATAGGTGGTCGCGACCGAGAGCCAGGAAGCATCGAGCACGACTGCGGCGAGGCCTGTCGTCGCAGCTGTGCCGATGAGCGCGAGCCGCCAGTCGAACAGCGTGACCATCAGCGTCGCGCCTAGCAGATGGATCACGGGTCCGTCGTCGAACCATGCATTGCACGCCCACAGCACCGAGACCGCGACGATGACGCCAAGCCACACGTTCTGCAGCGTGGCGTCTTGCAGGCGAGCGAAGGGGCGCTGCAGCATTACGAGCGCGAGCAGTCCCGCGGCGACGATCCAGCTGCCGACGGTAAGCCAAAGCGGTAGCGGTGTGTAGAAGAACCCCATGCCTTGCATATTACTCGTTGCGCGTAAAACGTGTGCGCAAAGGACGGACCCTTTTGCCTCGTTCGTTGCTAGAACGGTGATTCAGGCTCGGCGGCCATCGGCAGCGAGGCCGAGTCGTTGTCGAGGAGCGAAGGATAGCGCGTCCGTGGCCTGCGCAGCGGAATCACGCCTGGCTGGCCCGATACGACGCGCGCCGCCGGCTCGCTTCCGCTGCGCAGAATCTCGAGATGCGCGTTTTGCACCCCGTTGTAAATCGCGACCGCGGCGGCGCGATTCGTGGCGCCGAGTTGCTGGAAGATACTTGCAAGGTGGATTTTCACCGTGCCTTCGCTGATCCCGAGCGTCTTCGCAATCATCTTGTTGGTGCTTCCCATGTGCACGCAGCGCATGATCTGCCGTTGCCGGGGCGAGAGCGTCGGATGATGACGAATCCTGTGCGGAAGCTTGACGCCGACTTGCGCGCGGCGGGCGGTGAGCTCGAGTGTCAGTTCCGGGTCGACGACGTCCGGCGGAATATAGTGGCCGCCGACGAGCACCATCTCCAGTGCGCGAAGAATCAGGATTGGATCGAGCAGGCGCGGGATCACGCCCATTGCCCCTGCGCTCACCAGCGCGTAGACGAGGGCGGCGCCGCAGCGGTCGACCATGACTGCAACCGGAATGCGGGGTGTGTCGTCGAGCATGTTCTGCAGGTCGCCGATGCGCAGATTCGGCGACCAGTCGATCACGATCATGTCGTGTTGGGAACGTTTCAAGGCGGAACGAGCTTGTCTCCAGTCTTTCGCCTCGGTGAATTGCGCCTGACGCGCGACGCGGCGCAGCAATGTTTTAAGGCCCGCCCGGCGTTCGGCGTCGGAACCAATGATGTTTATTTTCATGCTTTACCTCTGGTCAATACACCCGTCGCCGTGGCTCCGGGAACTCAGCGCCGGTAAAGTGCCGGCGTCCCGGTAATATTGACAAATTTGAGGTCATTTGGCCCCCTAGCCGAATGGCATAGGCATAAATGCACAAAACCCCGCGCTAGGGCGGGGTTCGCAGGGCTGATTAGGGTGCTAATTGGCCGCGTTAATGAAAATGTGGTTGCGCCGGTTCAGCGTCTTCGGGCATTTCGGCATGGACGATCTCGCCGAGCGGATCGGCATAGAGCGGTACGCCGCAGTCGTCGCAGAACTCCGGCTCGAAGCGTCCCGCATGTCTGCGCACGTCCGACACGCCGGCCTTCTTCAGCAGCTCGACGATTTCCTCGACGGGACCATTCGCGCCTTCGAGATCGACGGCATCCTCGTCCATCCCCAGCTCTCCGTTCTCTCGCCCGTAAAGCGGCCACACGACGCCATAGATGACGTCGTTGCTGCCGCGTCGCGTGAAGCCGATGCGGTACTCGTCGATGCGCCGGTCGCCGAACCCCGCGATGACCGCGCGCAAGTCCTGAGGCGCGGTGCCCAGGGTGTCAAAGAGGTATCGAACGGCGGTGCGCACGGTGTGCGGGCGGACTTGCTCGTCGGCATCGCGACAGGCCGAGTAATAGGCGTCGGGCAGCAGGCACTCGAACTCGCAGCCGGGCAATATGGCTGCAAAGCTCGGCCCGCCTTGTGCCGCCCACTGTTCGAGACACTGGCCACGTTCGACGCGGCTGCCGTTCTCGTCCTCCTGCCAGCGGAACAATGCCGCGCCGGCCGGCACGACGACCAGAGCCAACAGAAAGCGCGGGTCGGCGAGAATCGGCGAGGTCTCCGGAAGGTCGGCCAGGTTCAGGCGCGCAGCGCTGCCGTTCTGCACGGTCTGCAGTAACTGTTGCGCGAGGCGCGCCGTGTCGACGTGATGTCGTGGCAACTGGTCGATGCTGTAGAGGTAGGGCGCGACAGCCACGCGCGCGCCTGCCGCGAGGACATGCGCTTGCATCTGCGTGCGCAATGCATCGACCGCGTCGCTTTTGAGCGTGCCGGACGGGATCGCGTAGCGCGTCCACGCGAGCACCGGCGCGGCGATCAGCAACGCTTCGTGAGGTGCGCCGTCGATGTCGATTCTGAACGACTCGCTGTGCGTCTCGGCCATGTCGGCCAGCGCGCCATAGGCGTCCGGATGATTCTGCTGCAGATGGTCAAGCGCGGCGTCGAGCGTCGTCTGATTGCCGTTGCGTACGAGCTTGGCAATGAGCGTGTCGAGGCGGGCTTCCCAGAAGCGATCCTCGACGCGGCTGCCCGACGCGAAGAGCGCGAGGGAGAGGCTGACGAGTTTGTCGGCGTCCGGGGGAATACGTTTTGCGATTCGCGAGCGCATATCTATACAGAGTGAATTGGTGCGGAGAACCTTTAATTGTAGTCGCTTGGAGGCGGGTTTCATCGTGTGGCGTTGCAGCACGAGTAGCCGTTGGACATCATCGTCGCTCGGGAGGCTGAGTATTTTTTGTATTCCCCCTTGCGAAGGCGCGGTTCACTCACTAAAATTCCGTTCCTTCGCGATTCGATGAACGCGAAGGAAGCGGGAAAGATAGTTTCGGCATGTGCTTGGAGAAGGTTGTAGAAGGCTCCTGGCGCGGTCGACAAGAAACGAAAGCTTCAAATTCTTGTTGACAGATGTAGAAATGTTCTTCATAATCTCGTTTCTCTGCTGCTGATAACGCAGCGACGCAAGACGGCAGGTAGTCAAGCCCTTGCGATGTGCTCTTTAAAAACTAACAGCCGATAAGTGTGGGCGCTTGATGGCGAGTGCGGTTGGGGTTCTTCGGAATCCCGGCAATAGCAAAAGTAATCAAGAGTCTCACACGAAGTATCAGAGGAAGGTTTTTCTGTCTTCAGACAGATTAATCATCGTCAGTACGTTGAGTGAGCGACCGGGTTCATGGAACCCGAAAACAGTAACAGGTTTGAACTGAAGAGTTTGATCCTGGCTCAGATTGAACGCTGGCGGCATGCCTTACACATGCAAGTCGAACGGCAGCACGGGGGCAACCCTGGTGGCGAGTGGCGAACGGGTGAGTAATACATCGGAACGTGTCCTGTAGTGGGGGATAGCCCGGCGAAAGCCGGATTAATACCGCATACGACCTAAGGGAGAAAGCGGGGGATCTTCGGACCTCGCGCTATAGGGGCGGCCGATGGCAGATTAGCTAGTTGGTGGGGTAAAGGCCTACCAAGGCGACGATCTGTAGCTGGTCTGAGAGGACGACCAGCCACACTGGGACTGAGACACGGCCCAGACTCCTACGGGAGGCAGCAGTGGGGAATTTTGGACAATGGGGGCAACCCTGATCCAGCAATGCCGCGTGTGTGAAGAAGGCCTTCGGGTTGTAAAGCACTTTTGTCCGGAAAGAAAACTTCGCCGCTAATATCGGTGGAGGATGACGGTACCGGAAGAATAAGCACCGGCTAACTACGTGCCAGCAGCCGCGGTAATACGTAGGGTGCGAGCGTTAATCGGAATTACTGGGCGTAAAGCGTGCGCAGGCGGTCTGTTAAGACCGATGTGAAATCCCCGGGCTTAACCTGGGAACTGCATTGGTGACTGGCAGGCTTTGAGTATGGCAGAGGGGGGTAGAATTCCACGTGTAGCAGTGAAATGCGTAGAGATGTGGAGGAATACCGATGGCGAAGGCAGCCCCCTGGGCCAATACTGACGCTCATGCACGAAAGCGTGGGGAGCAAACAGGATTAGATACCCTGGTAGTCCACGCCCTAAACGATGTCAACTAGTTGTTGGGGATTCATTTCCTTAGTAACGTAGCTAACGCGTGAAGTTGACCGCCTGGGGAGTACGGTCGCAAGATTAAAACTCAAAGGAATTGACGGGGACCCGCACAAGCGGTGGATGATGTGGATTAATTCGATGCAACGCGAAAAACCTTACCTACCCTTGACATGGTCGGAAGTCTGCTGAGAGGTGGACGTGCTCGAAAGAGAACCGGCGCACAGGTGCTGCATGGCTGTCGTCAGCTCGTGTCGTGAGATGTTGGGTTAAGTCCCGCAACGAGCGCAACCCTTGTCCTTAGTTGCTACGCAAGAGCACTCTAAGGAGACTGCCGGTGACAAACCGGAGGAAGGTGGGGATGACGTCAAGTCCTCATGGCCCTTATGGGTAGGGCTTCACACGTCATACAATGGTCGGAACAGAGGGTTGCCAAGCCGCGAGGTGGAGCCAATCCCAGAAAACCGATCGTAGTCCGGATCGCAGTCTGCAACTCGACTGCGTGAAGCTGGAATCGCTAGTAATCGCGGATCAGCATGCCGCGGTGAATACGTTCCCGGGTCTTGTACACACCGCCCGTCACACCATGGGAGTGGGTTTCACCAGAAGTAGGTAGCCTAACCGCAAGGAGGGCGCTTACCACGGTGGGATTCATGACTGGGGTGAAGTCGTAACAAGGTAGCCGTATCGGAAGGTGCGGCTGGATCACCTCCTTTCTCGAGCTTCGCACGAAACTATCAAGTGCTCACGCTTATCGGCTGTGGTTAAGACAGGCTAAGGGTCTGTAGCTCAGTCGGTTAGAGCACCGTCTTGATAAGGCGGGGGTCGTTGGTTCGAATCCAACCAGACCCACCACCCGGGGCGTGCTGATGAGAGACGGAGTCGAAGTCAGGCATACACGGGGGATTAGCTCAGCTGGGAGAGCACCTGCTTTGCAAGCAGGGGGTCGTCGGTTCGATCCCGTCATCCTCCACCAATCCTCAATGCACAGTGTTCAAATCATTGAATCCTGTGCATTGGCGATTGAAGCCAGTTGATGCTGTAGGTATAGAAGTGCACCTATCGGCTAAACGTTCTTTAACAATCTGGAAGAAGTAGTAAAGAGAATCGCGAAAGCGCTTAGAGATGGGCGTGATTAACGATTCAGGGTAGTGATTGTATCAAGTATGAAAAGTGATCTTAATGATGACTTGGAATACGGCACAACGCGAATACTCAGCCTATGACGTGGTGAAGACGCGCAAGCAGACACACTCGTTATAGGGTCAAGCGAACAAGTGCATGTGGTGGATGCCTTGGCGATCACAGGCGATGAAGGACGCGGTAGCCTGCGAAAAGTTGTGGGGAGCTGGCAAACGAGCTTTGATCCACAAATGTCCGAATGGGGAAACCCACTCCTAATGGAGTATCCATAGCTGAATACATAGGCTATGTGAAGCGAACGCGGTGAACTGAAACATCTAAGTAACCGCAGGAACAGAAATCAACCGAGA
Source organism: Caballeronia sp. 11_S32 (assembly GCF_056930355.1). Classification (NCBI taxonomy): domain Bacteria; kingdom Pseudomonadati; phylum Pseudomonadota; class Betaproteobacteria; order Burkholderiales; family Burkholderiaceae; genus Caballeronia; species Caballeronia sp. 11_S32. The sequence goes on along the minus strand of NZ_JBXOWH010000003.1, from coordinate 2,325,664 downwards.
TTCCCAAAGTAGTGGCGAGCGAAATGGGAGCAGCCTGTACTCTTTATTTGTATTGTTAGCTGAACGCTCTGGAAAGTGCGGCCATAGCAGGTGATAGCCCTGTAAGCGAAAACAGTATGAAAGAACTAGGGGTACGACAAGTAGGGCGGGACACGTGAAATCCTGTCTGAAGATGGGGGGACCATCCTCCAAGGCTAAATACTCGTGATCGACCGATAGTGAACCAGTACCGTGAGGGAAAGGCGAAAAGAACCCCGGGAGGGGAGTGAAATAGATCCTGAAACCGCATGCATACAAACAGTCGGAGCCTCGTAAGGGGTGACGGCGTACCTTTTGTATAATGGGTCAGCGACTTACGTTCAGTAGCGAGCTTAACTGATTAAGGCAGGCGTAGCGAAAGCGAGTCCGAATAGGGCGATCAGTTGCTGGGCGTAGACCCGAAACCAAGTGATCTATCCATGGCCAGGTTGAAGGTGCGGTAACACGTACTGGAGGACCGAACCCACTAACGTTGAAAAGTTAGGGGATGAGCTGTGGATAGGGGTGAAAGGCTAAACAAACTTGGAAATAGCTGGTTCTCTCCGAAAACTATTTAGGTAGTGCCTCGTGTATCACCTTCGGGGGTAGAGCACTGTCATGGTTGTGGGGTCCATTGCGGATTACTACGCCATAGCAAACTCCGAATACCGAAGAGTGCAATCACGGGAGACAGACATCGGGTGCTAACGTCCGGTGTCAAGAGGGAAACAACCCAGACCGCCAGCTAAGGTCCCAAAGATTGGCTAAGTGGGAAACGAAGTGGGAAGGCTAAAACAGTCAGGAGGTTGGCTTAGAAGCAGCCACCCTTTAAAGAAAGCGTAATAGCTCACTGATCGAGTCGTCCTGCGCGGAAGATGTAACGGGGCTCAAGCCAGTCACCGAAGCTGCGGATACACGTTGAAAGATACGTGTGTGGTAGGAGAGCGTTCCGTAAGCCTGCGAAGGTGTGTCGAAAGGCATGCTGGAGGTATCGGAAGTGCGAATGCTGACATGAGTAGCGATAAAGGGGGTGAAAAGCCCCCTCGCCGTAAGCCCAAGGTTTCCTACGCAACGTTCATCGGCGTAGGGTGAGTCGGCCCCTAAGGCGAGGCAGAAATGCGTAGCTGATGGGAAGCAGGTCAATATTCCTGCACCATTGTTAGATGCGATGGGGGGACGGATCGCGGAAGGTTGTCCGGGTGTTGGACGTCCCGGTCGCTGCATTGGAGAAGGTGCTTAGGCAAATCCGGGCACGTAATTCAAGGGTGTGGCGCGAGCTTCTTCGGAAGCGAAGCAATTGGAAGTGGTTCCAAGAAAAGCCTCTAAGCTTCAGTCTAATAATGACCGTACCGCAAACCGACACAGGTGGGCGAGATGAGTATTCTAAGGCGCTTGAGAGAACTCGGGAGAAGGAACTCGGCAAATTGGTACCGTAACTTCGGGATAAGGTACGCCCTTGTAGCTTGACTGGCCTGCGCCAGGAGGGTGAAAGGGTTGCAATAAACTGGTGGCTGCGACTGTTTAATAAAAACACAGCACTCTGCAAACACGAAAGTGGACGTATAGGGTGTGACGCCTGCCCGGTGCCGGAAGATTAAATGATGGGGTGCAAGCTCTTGATTGAAGTCCCGGTAAACGGCGGCCGTAACTATAACGGTCCTAAGGTAGCGAAATTCCTTGTCGGGTAAGTTCCGACCTGCACGAATGGCGTAACGATGGCCACACTGTCTCCTCCCGAGACTCAGCGAAGTTGAAGTGTTTGTGATGATGCAATCTCCCCGCGGCTAGACGGAAAGACCCCATGAACCTTTACTGTAGCTTTGCATTGGACTTTGAACCGATCTGTGTAGGATAGGTGGGAGGCTATGAAGCCAGGACGCTAGTCTTGGTGGAGCCGTCCTTGAAATACCACCCTGGTTTGTTTGAGGTTCTAACCTTGGCCCGTGATCCGGGTCGGGGACAGTGCATGGTAGGCAGTTTGACTGGGGCGGTCTCCTCCCAAAGTGTAACGGAGGAGTACGAAGGTACGCTAGGTACGGTCGGAAATCGTGCTGATAGTGCAATGGCATAAGCGTGCTTAACTGCGAGACCGACAAGTCGAGCAGGTGCGAAAGCAGGTCATAGTGATCCGGTGGTTCTGTATGGAAGGGCCATCGCTCAACGGATAAAAGGTACTCTGGGGATAACAGGCTGATACCGCCCAAGAGTTCATATCGACGGCGGTGTTTGGCACCTCGATGTCGGCTCATCTCATCCTGGGGCTGTAGCCGGTCCCAAGGGTATGGCTGTTCGCCATTTAAAGAGGTACGTGAGCTGGGTTTAAAACGTCGTGAGACAGTTTGGTCCCTATCTGCCGTGGGCGTTGGATATTTGAAGGGGGCTGCTCCTAGTACGAGAGGACCGGAGTGGACGAACCTCTGGTGTACCGGTTGTGACGCCAGTCGCATCGCCGGGTAGCTATGTTCGGAAGAGATAACCGCTGAAAGCATCTAAGCGGGAAACTCGCCTTAAGATGAGATATCCCCGGGGCTTCGAGCCCCTTGAAGGGTCGTTCCAGACCAGGACGTTGATAGGTCAGGTGTGTAAGTGCAGTAATGCATTGAGCTAACTGATACTAATTGCCCGTAAGGCTTGATCCTATAACCAGTGTGTTTGCGTCAGTCTCAAGTTAGCGCTTCAGCGCTGACTGGGACAAGTCCCCGTAGGGGGAACGCTGGTTGAGTGACGCCTGTGCCCGCAGTCACTGCCCAAACACTTCTACTTCTTCCCAGATTGGCTGTAGCGCGAACCCGCGACACAGCAACAAGTCATGCCTGATGACCATAGCGAGTCGGTACCACCCCTTCCCATCCCGAACAGGACCGTGAAACGACTCCACGCCGATGATAGTGCGGATCACCCGTGTGAAAGTAGGTAATCGTCAGGCTCCTCATGCTGCAACAAAAACCCCACCCCATAAAGGTGGGGTTTTTGCGTTTGGGGCGACGTTTTCGCACGAGCGCCGACAAACTCTTCCTCGACCTTCCTCCATTTCTCTACGCTCCGCGCAGCGTGCTTTCCGCTGCCCACTTGTTTACCCGCTAGCATCGAAATACTGTATAAATATACAGTAAAACCAGAGGCCAACGAGTGCTCGAACCATGAGCAGGCCCTTGCATTCGCGCTGGACGGGGAAACTCATGGGTGCCGCACTTTCATTGTTCGATATCGGGCTGACATCGCATCTGCAGCGTCAGGTCTGGCAGGGCAGTCCGATCCACGATCCTGACTCGAACATCATCTCGAGTGGCTTTCGGGCGCTCGATCTGGCCTTGCCCGGCGCAGGCTGGATGCCCGGCACAGTCACCGAATTGCTGATCGAAGAAAGCGGCGTGGGGGAAATCCGACTGCTCGCGCGCACGCTTCGGGAACTGACCGCGAGCAAGGGCCGGTCCGTCGTCTTCATCGCGCCACCGTGGAAGCCCAATCTAGCTGCGCTTCGGAAGATGAACATCGCGGTGAACAAACTGGTCTGGGTCAAGGCCCCCGAAGATCAGGTGCTTTGGACCGCGGAACAGGCGCTGAAACAGGAAGGCATCGGCGCTGTGCTGATCTGGCTGCCTCAAGTGCGTCCCGAAGCGCTGCGAAGGCTCCAGGTGGCGGCTCAGGAAGCGCAGTCGCTGGCATTCCTGTTTCGCCCGCTCAAGGCGGCGAAGCAGTCATCCGCTGCGCCGTTGCGCATGGTTTGTAAACCGATACTTCCCGCCGACGCGCAGACGATGAACCGCCGCGAGTGGATGCAGGCCGTCATGCTTGAAATCGACATCATCAAGCGGCGCGGCCCGCTACTGGAAAAGCCGTTGCAGTTGAGCTTACCGCTGCAAATGCCTGCTTTGCCCGAGCATATTCGTCGTGCGCATCAGGCAAGGAAAGCACGAGAGGTCAAACATGTTGTGGATAGCGGTGACATTGCCGCTTTTATCGCTCGAAGCAGTCAGGCCGCCATCGATGCCCTCAGCATCGGTGACTTCGACCTTGCATGGAGCGACGTCGACGGCCAATGAAGCCCGCGCCGACGGCATCGACCAGCCATGCTTCGCGCTCGCCGATCACGCGCGCATCCTGATGCCCGATCTCGTCGCGTTTCGGCTCGGCGTGCGTCCCGGCAGCACGCGCTCGCATGCGTTCGCGCTGGCGCCGCAGCTGACGTTGCTCGCCGTCGATATTCGCGAGGAGCAGAGCGCACTCGAAGCCGTTGCGCTGGCGCTGCTCGCGTTCACGCCCAAAGTCGTGCTTGCTCATGCGAATACGGTGCTGCTCGAAGTCGGTGCGAGCATGCGGCTCTTCGGCGGATTGCGCGCGTTGCTGTCCAAGGTGACATCGACGGTAAAGGGATGCGGCTTCACCTCACGCATGGGCTGCGCGCCGACTGCGTGGGGCGCGTGGCTGCTCGCTCATGCGCGCACGCGCCGTGTTGCACGTCGCGTGCGCATCGTGAAAGAAACGACGCTCGTACACGTGCTCGATGAACTGCCCGTATCGCTCGTTCCGTCGGCGCATTCGCACGGCAACGCGTTCGAGCAGATCGGCTGCGCGACGCTCGCCGATTTGCGCCGCCTGCCGCGCAAGGGCGTCGCGCGACGGTTCGGGCAAGGTGTCCTGCAATGGCTCGCGCAGGCGTACGGACAGGCGCCCGATCCGCGCGAGGCATTCAGCGCGCCGGCGTCGTTCGAAGCGCGGCTCGAATTGCAGGCGCGCGTGGAAAGCGCAGACGCGTTGTTGTTCGCCGCCCGCCGGCTCGTGCTGCAACTCGCCGGCTGGCTGAGCGCGCATCATGCGGCGGTCAGCGAATTTTCGCTCTTGCTCGAGCACGAGCTGGCTGCCCGTCACGCGCCGAAAACGTCGACGTTCAAGGTGGCGTGGGCCGTGCCGACGCGCGATGCCGATCACATTCTCTGGCTGCTGCGCGAGAAGTTGAATCAGACGACGCTCGCGGCGCCTGTGATCGAGATGAAGCTTTTGGCCGACAAGGTCAGCGAGCATGCGCCGCCAGCCGACACGCTATTTCCAATGCCGGGCTCCGACAGCGACTCGATGGCGCAACTGCTCGAACGCCTGAGTGCGCGGCTCGGCGCCGAGAATGTCGTGCAACTGGTCGCGCGGGACGATCATCGGCCCGAGGCGGCGATGACGGTCGAAGCCTATAAGCCCGAGCGCGAAACGAAGCCGAAGCGCGGCAAGAAGGCGCCGAAGATGCAAGCAGCACAAGCCGACGCGCCCATCGAAACAGAAGTCGAAGAAGCGCAAACCGAATCCGACGGGCCGCTCGAACTTCCCGATCTGGCCGTCCCTTCGCAGCCGCGTCCGGCGTGGATACTCGAAACGCCGCAAAAGCTGATGCTGCGCAACGAGCGGCCGTTCTATCGGCGTCCGCTGAAACTTATCAGCCGGACCGAGCGCATCGAGGCGGGATGGTGGGACGGCAACGGCGTGCAGCGCGATTACTACGTCGCCGCCGACGATCGCGGCCGCATGTTCTGGCTCTATCGCGAACGTCTCACCGGTTACTGGTTCCTGCACGGTTTTTTCGGATGATGCGCCATGGATGATTTGAGTGACATCATCGGTTTGGGCGAAGGCGACGAAAAAGCCGCATTTCTCGGCTCGATGTCGGCGTCGGCGCTGTTACCCGGTTACGCCGAGTTGCATTGCCTGAGCAATTTTTCGTTCTTGCGCGGCGCGTCGCATCCGCAGGAATTGGCTGAGGCCGCGCTCGAGCACGGCTATACCGCGCTCGCGATCACGGATGAATGCTCGCTCGCGGGCGTCGTGCGCGCGCATGCCGCGATCAAGGACATCGAGGCGAAGGCCGAAGCCGCGGCCGCAGCGGCGCGGGAGGCCGGCGAGCCGCCGCCGAGGCGGCAAGCGCTGAAGCTGATCATCGGCAGCGAACTGCATCTCACTAATGCCGACGGCGATCCGTTCTGCACGCTCATCGCGCTCGCGACGGATCGCGCGGGCTACGGCAACTTGTCGGAGCTGATTTCGCTTGCGCGTTCGCGTTCGGCGAAGGGCAGTTACAAGATAGGTCCGGAAGACTTCACCGATCCCGCCAGCTCATCCGATGCAAGCGATCTGCGTGGTGATATCGCGCATTTGAGGCACTTGCCCGATTGCTTGTTGATTCTCGTGCCGCAGCGCTCGGCGACGCTCGCCGACACGCTCGATCGCGCGCACTGGCTGGCCGGTTTCGCCGCCGGCCGCGCGTGGCTCGCGCTGGAGCTATGGCAGGACGGCAGCGACGATGAACGTCTCGCTTCGTGCCGCGTGATCGCCGAAGCGAGCGGATTGCCGCTCGTCGCGGCAAGCGGTGCGCTGATGCACGCGCGCTCGCGCAAGCCGTTGCAGGACACGCTGACCGCGATCCGCCTGAACCGGCCGCTCGGCGAATGCGGCTACGCGCTGGAAGCGAACGCTGAGCGGCATCTGCGCACGCGGTTGCGCATCGGTGCGCTGTATCCGAAAGAGGCGATCAGGGAAACGCTGAAAGTGGCCGCCCGCTGCACTTTCACGCTCGACGAACTCAAGTACGAATATCCCGAAGAACTGGTGCCGCCCGGCGAGACGCCCGCAAGCTACTTGCGCAAGCAGGTGATCGCGGGTGCACTCAAGCGCTGGCCGAACGGTATGGATGCGGAGACCATCGGTCTCATCGAAAAGGAGCTGGCGCTCGTCGCGAAGCTGGGATACGAGAAGTACTTCCTGACGGTCTATGACATCGTCTCGTTTGCGCGCAGCCAGAAGATTCTGTGTCAGGGCCGCGGCTCGGCGGCGAATTCGATCATCTGTTATTGCCTTTTCATCACCGAGCTCGATCCGGTGCGAATGGGCTTGCTGATCGAGCGCTTCATTTCGCAAGCGCGCAACGAGCCGCCCGACATCGACGTCGATTTCGAGCATCAGCGGCGCGAGGAAGTCATCCAGTACATCTACCGGAAGTACGGACGGCATCGCGCGTCGCTGGCGGCATCGGTCATCACGTATCACACGCGCAGCGCGCTGAAGGACGTCGGCAAGGCACTCGGGCTGGATGCGTCGCTGATCGAGCGCATCGGCAAGTCGCAGCAGTGGTGGGATGGGCCGTCGGCGGTGGCGGGCTATCTCAGGGAAGCCGGCTTCAGCGACGATTCGCACGTCACGAAGCATCTCATCCGCCTGACGCGCGAGCTGCGCGGTTTTCCGCGGCATCTGTCGCAGCACGTCGGCGGTTTCGTGATCGCGCGGGAACGGTTGTCGCGGCTCGTGCCGATCGAAAACGCCGCGATGAAAGACCGCTGCGTGATTCAGTGGGACAAGGACGACATCGATCAGCTGAAGCTGCTGAAAGTCGACGTGCTCGCGCTCGGCATGCTCTCGGCGATCCGCCGCGCGCTCGAATTCGTCGCACTGCGGCGCGGCGTGCCGGGTTTCAGCATTTCGCATATTCGTCGCGAGGATCAGGCCGTCTACGAGATGTGCTGCCGCGCGGACACTATCGGCGTGTTTCAGATCGAATCGCGCGCGCAGCAGAGCATGCTGCCGCGCTTGCGGCCGCAGAAGTACTACGACCTCGTGATCGAAGTGGCGATCGTGCGTCCCGGCCCGATTCAGGGCGGCATGGTGCATCCGTATCTGCGTCGCAAGCAGGGGCTGGAAGACGAGGAATATCCGAAAGAGGAATTGCGGCCGGTGCTCGGCCGCACGCTCGGCGTGCCGATTTTCCAGGAACAGGTGATGAAGCTCGCAATGGTCGCGGCCGGCTACACGGCGGAGCAGGCCGATCAGTTGCGCCGCGCGATGGCCGCCTGGCGTCGCGGCAGCCATCTGGAGCGGTATCAGGCCGATCTCATGAAGAAGATGCTCGCGCGCGGCTACGAGCACGATTTCGCTGCGCGCGTGTGCAAGCAGATCGAGGGCTTCGGCGAATACGGTTTTCCGGAGAGTCACTCGGCGAGCTTCGCGCTGCTCGTCTACTTCAGCGCGTGGATCAAGCGTTACGAGCCCGCGGCGTTTCTGGCCGGCCTGCTGAACAGCCAGCCGCTCGGCTTTTACTCGCCTTCGCAGCTCGTGCAGGACGCGCGGCGTCACGGCGTGCCGGTGTTCGCGCCCGATGTGTCGCTGAGCGACTGGGAATCGGTGCTGGAAGCGCGGTCCGGCAACGGCGAGCGCATCGTGTTCGATGCCGGCAAGGAGCGTCGGCGTCAGCAGTTCTACGGGGCGGCCGTATCGAATCAGATCTTTCGCAAGACCATGCGGCGTGGCGCGCGCAAGCTTGCCGCGCGCATCAAGTTGCCGGCGCGGCAATACGGGGCGAAAGGGCCGGGCGTGCGGATCGGCCTGCAACTGATCAAGGGCTTCCCGCAGGCGGCGGCCGAGCGGATCATGGCCGCGCGCGCCCAAGCGCCGTTCGCCGATGTCGACGATCTCACGCGCCGCGCCGCCTTGTCGCGCCGCGAGCTCGAAGCGCTCGCGGCGGGCAATGCGCTCGCGAGCATCGTAGGACATCGGCGTCAGGCGTGGTGGGCGGTCACCGCGCAGCAGCGCGCGCCCGAATTGCTACGCGACGCGCCGATGAGCGAGGCGCCGCTCGTGCTGCCCGAAGCATCGGAAGGCCGCGAAATCGTCGATGACTACGCGAGTCTCGGGCTCACGCTCAATCGTCATCCGCTCGCGCTCTTGCGCGCGAAGCTTTCGCGCCTGCGCTTCAAGAGCGCGGCTGAGTTGGAAGGCATCAGGAACGGGCGCTTCGTGCGGGCGTGCGGCATCGTGACGGTGCGCCAGCGGCCGGGCACGGCGAACGGCACGATCTTCGTCTCGATCGAAGACGAAACCGGCGCAATCAACGTGATCGTCTGGCCGGGGCTCGTCGAGAAGCAGCGCAAGGTGCTGCTGGGGGCGTCGCTGCTCGGCGTGCACGGCGTCTGGCAAATGGAAGGCGACGTGCGGCATCTGGTGGCGCAGCGGCTAGAAGACCATAGCGCGCTGCTCGGCCGTCTCGCCACGCCGAGCCGCGATTTTCACTGACACGGAACGTCCGGATACCTCGCAAGCAACCCGGCGATCGCGGTGTCGAATGGCGTGCGCCGGCCGATGCCGAGCGCTTCCAGCCGTCCCGAATCGAGATGACAGTCGCGCGGGCGCGGCGTCGCGTCCGTCGGCGTGCGCTCTGCGACGAGCTTCGCGTCCACGTTCAGCACGCGCGCGATGCGTTGGGCGATATCGAACTTCGTCATCGGTTCGTCGCCGGACCATTGCGTGACGCCGGAAATCGTTGCGCCTCGCGCATGATGTTCGAGCATGCCGCGAATCACGACGGCTACATCCGGCGTGAAAGTCGGATAACGCGTGGCCCAGGCGTCCATGGGGGCCGGCGGGCTCGACGGATCGGCTGATTTCACGATCGCGGGCGTGAGGCTCGTCACCGCCGATTCGTTCCAGTCGCTGAAAGGCCCGTAAAGGAGCGGCAGGCGCAATACGCAGGACGCCGGGTCGCCCGCGAGCAACGCGCGTTCGCCATCCAGCTTGCTTTGACCGTAGGCGTTGAGCGGTGCGGGCGCGTCATCGGGGAAATAGGGCGGGGCGGTGCCGTCGAATACGTAGTCCGTCGAAATCGATAGCACCCACGCGCCGAGCGAGCGCGCTTCGGCCGCGATCACGCTCAACGCATCGACGTTCAACGCCCGGGCGCGCGCCGGATCGTTTTCGCAGATGTCCGGCCGCCGCTCGGCCGCCGCGACGACGATCGCGTCGGGCGCAAGATCGCGAAGAAACGCGCGCACCGCGTCATGATCGAGCAGATCGAGTCCGATGCTCTGCGCGTCGACGCGGCTGCGGGCCGTGCGCACGATGCGCCATTGCCTTGCGCTGGGTGCGCTTGCCAGTTCATCGGCGACGGCGCGGCCCAGCAGCCCCGATGCGCCGATGAGCGCGACGGTGAAGCGCGCGCCTGCCGTCATGCCGAAGCGACGCCGACGACTGTATAACCGGCTTCGTCGATGGCTTCCTTCAGCGCATCGTCCGACTGCCCCGATTCGACGGCAACCCTGCCGCGCTCCAGATCGACGCGCACCTGCGCCTGCGGATCGATTTCCTGAATCGAGCGTGTCACGGCCGCGACACAGTGCTGGCAGCTCATGCCCTGGACTTCGAATTCGGTCATTGCGGTTTCCTCTTGAAAAAGCTTCGGTGGATGACATCGTATACCTTGCCATTATGGGAAGGTGTAGAGTCGGGATGACTTTTTCAGGAGCGAAAGATGAACATCGGAGAAGCGGCCCGCGCGTCGGGCGTGACGGCGAAAATGATCCGCTATTACGAGAGCGTCGGATTGCTCAATCCGGTGGGACGGACGTCGTCGGGATATCGCGTGTACCGCGATCAGGAGGTTCATGCACTGCGTTTCGTGCGGCAGGCGCGCCGCCTCGGATTTCTCGTCGAGGATATTCGCAAGCTGCTTGCGCTCTGGCAGGACCGATCGCGCGCGAGCGCCGAGGTGAAGTCGATCGCGCTGGAGCACGTCGCGGAACTGGACAGGCGAATCGCCGAACTGACGGAGATGCGCGACACGCTGTCGCATCTCGCGAAGCATTGTCACGGAGATGCCCGCCCGGATTGCCCGATTCTGGATAAGCTGGCGCAGTGAATGCACCGATATGGTGCTTGAAAAGTGGCAGCGACGTCGGATGGACGAACAATCATCCGAAAAATCATTGGTTTAAAGCAATTACCCTGCCCGCACCATTCCGAAACCGAATGCACACTATTCAAGCATTTCACTACCACATCGTCGATGTTCTCCCCTATAATCCGGGTATTCCCTAACGCGGGTAATCCCTGACCCGAACCGCCAGGGATCTTTCGAAGACCTTGGAGAACATCATGTTTGCATTTCTGATCGAAAAACTGAGCATCTGGTTTGAAATCGCTGAGCAGCGCCGTCGCGAAGCCTATCTTGCGCAATCCACGGACATCGTCCAGCTCGAGCAGCGCATCCGCTCGCTCGAAACGAACGGCTACAACGCGTAAGCGTTCCGTTCCTGGCGTGAAAGACGCCGGACGTGAAAGTTGAAAAGCCCCGCATCGCGGGGCTTTTGTCTTTTCGCTCGATGCGCGCGCGGCAGCGCCGCGCCGATTCGCACTTCATTGCTTGTGCGGATGCTGCTCCAGCCATTGCTTCATGAACGCGATTTCCTTGTTCTGCGCAGCGATGATGTCCTTGGCCAGCTTGCGCAGCTTGGCATCCTTGCCGTACTTCAGCTCGACCTTCGCCATTTCCACCGCGCCCTGATGATGCGGAATCATGTGCGCGACGAAGTCCCGGTCGGCGTCGCCCGTGTATTCGATGCTCGACATGCCTGACATCATCTTCTGATCGGCGGCCTGAAACGCCGCGGTGGACGAGACGTCGGTGGGCTTCGGCGCGTGCTGCTCCATGTTCATGCCGGGCATTGCGTCGCTCGCGGGCGCGGCGTTCTGCGCGATCGCGCTTGCGCTACAGAGGGCCGTGAAGATGACAAGCGCGATTCTCGTTGATTTCATCGTATCTCCTGGGAAATAGGCGGTTGCATGACTCGTTCTGAGCGGGAACGCCTAGCCTAAAGCTTGCCACGGGGGTAAGGTAAAGCAGTTTCGTCTACATAAAGAGCGCGCGATGGCAGGGCACATCAAGAACACGACGAAAATCCGCGCTCCGAAGCGCTATCGCGTTGAGCTACCGGCGCGTTTTTGCGTCGCGCTTGTCGTGGCATGGTGCGGCTCGCAACTGGCATTCGCGAAGCCGGGCGGCGAGCCTCTGGTGCTCGATACGCAAACCGGCATACACAGTGGCGTGAGCGGGACCGTGCTTCAGAGCGGGACGCTCGGCGGCCCCGGCATGGTGCCGATGGCGACGTTGCCGGAACTCCCGCAGCAGGAGCAGCCGCCCATTGTCGTTTCGCCTTATGTCGAATTTTCGAGCGGGCAGCCCAATGTGCCCGTACAGCCGGGCGGCGTACCGCGGCCGAGAGTGCCGCGCACGCCTCATCCATGATCTCCAGCCCAGTTCAGTCCGCGCGATGTTCCAGCTTGAACGCCGCGTCGTCGTCCTCGCCGAGGGTATCGACGAGATAGGGCAGTGACTCCTTCAGTTCCTTGGCGAGCGTGTACGGCGGATTGAGTACGAACATGCCGCTGCCGTACAGGCCGAAGCCGTCCGTCGGTGCTTTCCGGACGGTCAAGGCCGCGTGCAGCCAGCCCTTCGGCTGAATCGCTTTCAACTGATCGGCGAAGCGCTGCGATTCCATGCGCGTGACGATCGGATACCAGACCGCGTACGTTCCCGTCGCGAAACGCGTGAGACATTCCTCGAGACAGGCGAGCGTGCGCGCGTAGTCGCGCTTGTCCTCATACGACGGGTCGATCAGCACGAGCGCCCGGCGCGGCGGCGGCGGGAGAATCGCCTTGATGCCTTCGAAGCCGTCGCCTTCGTACACCATGGCACGGCGGCCGGCGTCGCGGAAATTGTGGCGCAGCACGTCGATCTCCGTGCTGTGCAACTCGAAAAGCCGCATACGGTCCTGCTCGCGCATCGTGCGCCACGCGAGATAGGGCGAGCCGGGGTAGAAGCGCAGATGGCCGTCTGTGTTCAGCGCCCTCACTTCATCGACGTAATCCGCGAGCAGCGGCGGCAGATCGTCGCGATCCCAAAGTCTGCCGATGCCCGTCTCGAACTCGGCGTTCTTCGTCGCGAAGCCTTCGACGAGGGAGTAGACCCCGGCGCCGGCATGCGTGTCGATATACCAATACGATTTGTCCTTCTGGCCGAGATAGCGAAGCATCTGAACGACGATTGCGTGTTTCAGCACATCGGCGTGATTGCCTGCATGAAAAGCGTGACGATAACTGAGCATGACGAGAGGCCCGCGCGGGGCGTGAAAAGCTGGAATGAAAACGTGCGCAAGGAAGGGTGCTTATTCTAGCCGACGCCATCCGATGCGATTTTCGCGGTGCCCGCTTCCTCGCTGCAGCGCACCGCGTCCTTCATGCACAATAACCGCTCCCTGGCATGCGTGAACAGTCGGCCGAATGGCCTAGGCGTTCCGATGTTCAGCGAGAGGTTTCCTATGCCGAATGGCCAGCTTGATGGCCGTGCCGATGGATGTTGTCATTCACGATGTCTTCCACTGGATAGGAGGTTCGCATGTCATCAAACGGTAAGCTCGACGGCAAGACCGCGGTCGTGACGGGCGCGGCGAGCGGCATCGGCCGCGCGATCGCGTTCACGCTCGCCGGCGCGGGGGCGTCGGTCGCCATTGCCGACCTGAACCAGGCGGGCGCGGACGCAGTCGCCGAGGAAATTCGCGGCAAGGGCGGCAAGGCCGTCGGCGTCGCGATGGACGTGACGGACGAAGACGCGGTGAACCGCGGCATCGACCGCGTTGCGTCGGAGTTCGGCTCGGTCGACATCCTCGTGTCGAACGCCGGCATCCAGATCGTCAATCCGATCGAAAACTACGCCTACGCCGACTGGAAAAAGATGATGGCAATCCACGTCGACGGCGCGTTTCTCACCACCAAAGCCGCGCTGAAGCACATGTACAAGGACGATCGCGGCGGCATCGTGATCTACATGGGGTCGGTGCATTCGCACGAGGCATCGCCGCTCAAGTCGGCCTACGTCACGGCGAAACACGGCCTGCTCGGCCTCGCGCGCGTGCTCGCGAAAGAGGGCGCGAAGCACAACGTGCGCTCGCATGTCGTCTGTCCGGGCTTCGTACGCACGCCGCTCGTCGACAAACAGATTCCCGAGCAGGCGAAGGAGCTGAAGATCAGCGAGGAGGAAGTGGTGAAGAGGGTGATGCTGGGCGGCACGGTGGACGGCGTATTCACGACCGTTGAGGATGTCGCGCAGACCGTGCTTTTCCTGTCCGCGTTCGAAACGGCGGCGCTGACGGGGCAATCGTTCGTCGTGAGTCACGGCTGGTTCATGCAATAACGGAGAAGACGCGGGATGTCGGAAATCGAAAACGAAGAAGTGGTACGACGGGGGCGCGCGGTCAATCGGAAGTCGGCCGCGCGTGACGAATCCGCTGAAGAGGAATCGCGCATCCATTTGCCGCCCTACGAAACGATCGCGCTCATGCTCCAGGGCGGCGGCGCGCTCGGCGCGTATCAGGCGGGCGTCTATCAGGGGCTGCACGAGGCGGGAATTCATCCGAACTGGATCGCCGGCATTTCCATCGGCGCGCTCAACACCGCGATCATCGCGGGCAATGCGCCCGAGCACCGGGTGACGCGTCTCTTGGAATTCTGGGAGACGATCTGCCAGCCCGCGTTCGGGTTTCCGTTGCCGGCGTTCGTCGAGCGCGCGCTGTTCGACTCCGCCGACGAGATCCGCAAGGCGTTCACCGCGATGCAGGCGTTCGGCGCGATCGTCGAAGGGCAGAAGGGCTTTTTCGTTCCGCGCTTTCCGCCGCCTTCGCCGATCGCGTCGAGCTCGCCGCAAACCGCGAGCTATTACGACACGACGCCGCTCAAGGCCACGCTGGAGCGCCTGTGCGACTTCGACCGGATCAATTCCGGCGAGACGCGCGTGTCGGTCGGCGCGGTGAACGTCGCGACCGGCAATTTCGCCTATTTCGACAACACGAAGACCAAACTGCGCGCCGAGCATTTCATCGCGTCGGGCGCGCTGCCGCCGGGCTTCGCCGCGGTCGAGATCGACGGGCAGTTCTACTGGGACGGCGGTCTCATGTCGAACACGCCGCTCTATGAGATCGCGCAGGCGACGCCGCGCCGCGACACGCTCGCCTTCCAGGTCGATCTGTGGAGCGCGAAAGGGCCGGTGCCGGACAGCATCGTCGACGTGATGGGGCGCGTGAAGGACGTGCAGTTTTCGAGCCGCACGCGGCTCGTCACCGATCAGATGCAGCGCTCGCAGCGCTACCGGAATGTCTTGCAGCACGTGCTCGATCTCGTGCCCGAGGACATCCGCAAGAACGACGAATGGTGCCGGCTTGCCGCCGATCTCGCGTGCTCCAAGCGCTACAACATCATTCACCTGATTTATCGGCACAAGGAATACGAGGGCCACTACAAGGACTACCAGTTCGGCTTCTCGACGATGCGGGAGCACTGGGAAAGCGGCCTCGCCGATATGCGCCGCACCCTTGCGCATCGCGACTGGCTCGACATGCCCAACGGCGAATCCCGCTTCGTCACGCACGACATCCACCGCGTCGAGTGACCAACCGTTCAGGCGAGAACTTGTGCCTCTTTGTATAATTCGGGACGCATTCCGGCGGCTTTGGTTCAGCCGCCGCGCATAACGAATTTTCCTTTGCTCGATGAACTCGATCGCGGTCTGCTTCGTCTGTCTCGGCAATATCTGCCGCTCGCCCAGCGCGGAAGGGGTGATGCGCGACCTCGTCGAGCGCGCGAAGCTCGCGGAGCGGATCGTCATCGATTCGGCCGGCACGGGCGACTGGCATATCGGCGAGGCGCCCGACGAGCGCGCCCAGAAAGCCGCGAAAAAGCGCGGCTACGATCTGTCGAGCCTGCGTGGCCGGCAAGTGGCCGCTGACGATTTCGCGCGCTTCGACCTGTTCATCGTGATGGACGACGCCAACGCCACCGCGTTGAACGCAGTCTGCCCGCCCGAGCACCGCGACAAGATCCGTCTGCTGATGGAATTCGCCACTCGCGACGACAGCCGCGTCGTGGTCGACCCCTATTTCGGCGGAGAAGAAGGCTTCGAAAGAGTGCTCGATCAGTGTGAGGACGCCTGCGAGGGCTTGCTGAAAGCCCTGCGCGCCCAACTGACGGCCTGAATGCCGGTGGCGCCTGTTGATTGCCTGCGCGCAGGGAAAATCAATTAAAAAGCTACTTATCGCGCCCCGGATACTTGACTAAAACTGTGGGCTATTTATACTTGACGAAAATCCTCGAGTATTAGCGTTAGCCCCCAATTATGAGACTCACCACGAAAGGCCGTTTCGCCGTCACGGCGATGATCGACCTGGCATTGCGCCAGGAGCAGGGCCCGGTGACGCTGGCAGGCATCAGTCAGCGCCAGCGCATCTCGCTTTCCTACCTCGAACAGCTCTTCGGCAAGCTGCGTCGGCACGAGATCGTCGAATCGGTCCGTGGCCCGGGCGGCGGCTACAACCTCGCGCGCCGGGCGGAGAACGTCACGGTGGCCGACATCATCATCGCGGTCGACGAGCCGATCGACGCCACGCAATGCGGCGGCAAGGGTTCGTGCGAAGGCACCAAGCAGCACGACGGCCATTGCATGACGCACGAGCTCTGGGCGACGCTCAACCAGAAGATGGTCGAGTATCTCGATTCCGTCTCGTTGAAGGATCTGGTCGACCAGCAGCGCGCACGCGAAGGCTCGTCGGCGGTGCTGCGGGACCGGCGCGCCGAATCGGCAGGCGTCGAGGCCGCGCGCGTCGTGCCCAAGGGTCCGAATTCCATTTTCAACCTGGCCGGATGACTGAACGCCGCGCCGGCAAGGGCCGCGCGCGCGAGACAAGAAGCGTCCCAGCCAAGAGCTTTGACCGATTTTCCCGGAGCGACTGATGAACAACGATATTCCCCACCTGCCCATTTACATGGACTACAGCGCGACGACGCCCGTCGATCCGCGCGTGGTGGACAAGATGATCCCGTATCTTCGCGAGCAGTTCGGCAATCCGGCCTCGCGCAGCCATCAGTACGGGTGGAATGCAGAGCGTGCGGTCGAAGAAGCGCGCGAGAACGTCGCTGCGCTGGTGAATTGCGATCCGCGCGAGATCATCTGGACCTCGGGTGCGACGGAGTCGGACAACCTCGCCATCAAGGGCGCGGCGCACTTCTACAAGAGCAAGGGCAAGCACATCATCACCGTGAAGACCGAGCACAAGGCCGTGCTCGACACCACGCGTGAGCTGGAGCGCGAAGGCTACGAAGTCACGTATCTCGACGTGAAGGACGACGGCCTCATCGATCTGGAGAAGTTCAAGGCGGCGATCCGCCCGGACACGATTCTCGTCTCCGTGATGAGCGTGAACAATGAAATCGGCGTGATCCAGGACATCGAGGCGATCGGCGAGATCACGCGCGAGAAGGGCATCATTTTCCACGTCGACGCGGCGCAGGCCACCGGCAAGATCGAAATCGACCTGCAAAAGCTGAAGGTCGACCTGATGTCGTTCTCGGCGCACAAGACGTATGGCCCGAAGGGCATCGGCGCGCTGTATGTGCGACGCAAGCCGCGCGTGCGCATCGAAGCGCAGATGCACGGCGGCGGTCACGAGCGCGGCATGCGCTCGGGCACGCTCGCGACGCATCAGATCGTCGGCATGGGCGAGGCGTTCCGTATCGCGCGTGAGGAAATGGCGACCGAGAACGAGCGCATCCGCATGCTGCGCGATCGTCTGCTCAAGGGCCTGCAGGACATCGAAGAGGTGTACGTCAACGGCGACATGGAACGCCGCGTGCCGCACAACCTCAATATCAGCTTCAACTTCGTCGAAGGCGAGTCGCTGATCATGGCGGTGAAGGATGTCGCGGTGTCGTCGGGTTCGGCGTGCACGTCGGCGTCGCTGGAGCCTTCTTATGTGCTGCGCGCGCTCGGCCGCAACGACGAACTCGCGCACAGCTCGATCCGCTTCACGGTCGGCCGCTTCACCACCGAGCAGGACGTCGACTACGTGATCAACCTGCTGAAGAACAAGATCGCGAAGCTGCGCGATCTGTCGCCGCTCTGGGAAATGCACAAGGACGGCATCGACATCTCGACCATCCAGTGGGCCGCGCACTGAGCGGGCACACTGAGCGACACGCGACACCGAATATTAGGAGAGTTTGAATCATGGCTTATAGCGACAAGGTTCTGGACCACTACGAAAACCCGCGCAACGTCGGCTCCTTCTCGAAGGACGACGACACGGTCGGCACCGGCATGGTCGGCGCGCCCGCATGCGGCGACGTCATGAAGCTGCAGATTCGCGTCGGCGCGGATGGCGTGATCGAGGACGCGAAGTTCAAGACTTACGGCTGCGGCTCGGCGATTGCATCGAGCTCGCTCGTCACCGAGTGGGTGAAGGGCAAGACGCTGGATCAGGCGCTCACGATCAAGAACACGCAGATCGCAGAGGAACTGGCGCTGCCGCCGGTGAAGATCCACTGCTCGATTCTCGCGGAAGACGCCATCAAGGCGGCGGTCGCGGATTACAAGCAGCGCCACGGCGTCGCGGCGCCGGAAGCGCAGGCATCGGAATCGAAGCAGCACGCGGCGTAAGTGACGAAAGCGGGCGCCATGCGTGTGCGTGGCGCCTTGAAAAGAGAAGCGAAGACTATGGCAATCACGTTGACGGATAAGGCGGCACAACATGTGCAGAAGTATCTGACGCGGCGCGGCAAGGGCGTCGGCCTGCGGCTGGGCGTGCGCACGACGGGCTGTTCGGGCCTGGCGTACAAGCTCGAATATGTCGACGAGCTCGCGCCGGAAGACACCGTGTTCGAGTCGGCGGGCGTGAAGATCGTGATCGATCCGAAAAGTCTTCCGTATCTCGACGGCACCGAACTGGACTTCGCGCGCGAGGGCCTGAACGAAGGCTTCAAGTTCAACAACCCGAACGCGAAGGACGAGTGCGGCTGCGGCGAATCGTTCCGCGTCTGAGACGCGTGGCGCCGGCAGCATCGGCAAAAGAGGCGGCGCGTGCCGCCTTTTTCATTCGCGCAACCTGAAACCACACCATCGTCATGGCCTCGCTTACCGACAGTCACTTCGCTCTCTTCGATCTGCCGCAGACCTTCGCCGTCGATCAGCAGAAGCTCGACGACGCCTATCGCACCGTGCAGGCGCAAGTGCATCCCGACCGCTTCGCCGCCGCCGGCGACGCGCAACGCCGTCTCGCGATGCAATGGGCGACGCACGCCAACGAGGCGTATCAGACGCTGCGCGATCCTCTGAAGCGCGCGCGCTACATGCTGTCGCAGCGCGGCGTCGACGTCGGCGCGGAGAACAACACCGCGATGGAGCCGGCTTTTCTGATGCAGCAGATGGAATGGCGCGAAAATATCGAGGATGCCGCGGGCGCGAAGAATATCGGCGCGCTGGAAGCATTGCTCGACGATCTGCGCGAGGAAGAGCGCGTGCGCTTTACGAAACTGGAGGCGCTGCTCGACAGCGGGTCGGATCAGGCCGCGAGCGAGGCGGTGCGCCAGTTGATGTTCATCGAGCGCGTGGCGCATGAGATCGGCGCGCAAATCGAACGGCTAGAGCACGCATAAAGACGAGCTCGCCGCACACAACCCCACAAGATCAACGATGGCATTACTGCAAATCTCAGAACCCGGCATGGCGCCGGCGCCGCATCAAAGGCGCGTGGCGGTCGGCATCGATCTCGGCACGACGAACTCGCTCGTCGCGGCCGTGCGCAGCAGCGTGCCCGAAGCGCTGCCCGACGAGGACGGCCACGTGCTGCTGCCGTCGGTCGTGCGCTATCTGGAGAAGGGCGGACGGCGCATCGGCCGCACTGCGAAGGAAGAGGCCGTCACCGATCCGCGCAACACGATCGTCTCGGTCAAGCGCTTCATGGGCCGCGGCAAGAGTGAAGTGGAGGGCGCGGAGAACGCGCCGTACGACTTCATCGATGCCCCGGGCATGGTGCAGATCCGCACCATCGACGGCGTGAAGAGCCCGGTCGAAGTGTCGGCGGAAATTCTCGCGACGCTGCGCTATCGCGCGGAAGACACGCTCGGCGAGGACCTCGTCGGCGCGGTGATCACGGTGCCCGCATATTTCGACGAAGCCCAGCGTCAGGCGACCAAGGACGCGGCGAAGCTCGCCGGCCTGAACGTGCTGCGGCTTCTGAACGAACCGACGGCGGCCGCGATCGCCTACGGTCTCGATAACGGCGCCGAAGGCTTGTTCGCCGTCTATGACCTGGGCGGCGGCACCTTCGACCTGTCCATCCTGAAGCTCACGAAAGGCGTCTTCGAAGTGCTCGCGGCGGGCGGCGATTCCGCGCTCGGCGGCGACGATTTCGATCACGCGCTGTATCGTCACGTGCTGGCGCAGGCGGGCGTCACGCTCGATACGCCGGAAGACGTGCGCCTGATGCTCGATCGCGTGCGCACGGCGAAGGAAGCGCTTTCGTCCGCGCCCGAGACGCGCGTTCAGGCGACGTTGTCGACGGGCGGCGAAATCGACATCGCCGTGACCGAAGCGCAGTTCGCCGAGCTCACGCAGGCGCTCGTCGCGCGCACGCTCACGCCGACGAAAAAGGCGCTGCGCGATGCAAAAGTGGCGCCGAAGGACATCAAGGGCGTCGTGCTGGTTGGCGGCGCGACGCGCATGCCGGTGATCCGCCGCGCGGTGGAGGCGTTCTTCGGCCAGCCGCCGCTCGTCAATCTCGATCCGGATCAGGTCGTCGCGCTCGGCGCCGCGATCCAGGCCGATCTGCTTGCCGGCAACCGTCGCGGCGAAGGCGACGACTGGCTGCTGCTCGACGTGATTCCGCTGTCGCTCGGCGTCGAGACGATGGGTGGCCTCACCGAAAAAATCATCCCGCGCAATTCGACGATCCCGACCGCGCGCGCTCAGGATTTCACGACCTTCAAGGATGGCCAGACGGCGATGGCGATCCACGTCGTCCAGGGCGAGCGCGAACTCGTGTCGGACTGCCGTTCGCTCGCGCGATTCGAGCTGCGCGGCATTCCGCCGATGGCCGCGGGCGCGGCGCGCATTCGTGTGACCTATCAGGTCGATGCGGACGGGCTGCTTTCCGTGTTCGCACGCGAGCAGACGTCGGGCGTGGAGGCGTCGGTGGTGGTGAAGCCGTCGTACGGTCTCGCCGATGACGAAGTCGCGCGCATGCTCGAAGAGAGCTTCAGGACCGCGGATGTCGACATGCGGGCGCGTGCATTGCGCGAGGCGCAGGTCGAGGCCGAGCGCCTCATCGAAGCGACGCACGCCGCGCTCGAAGCCGACGGCGAACTGCTCGACGACGAAGAGCGCGCGCAAATCCAGGCGCTCGTGGCGGAAGTGGCGGCGCTCGCGAACGGCGATTCGGTCGAACAGATCGAAGACGCCACCAAGGCGCTCGCCGTGGGCACCGACGAATTCGCCGCGCGCCGCATGAACAAGAGCATTCGCCGCGCGCTCGCGGGCCGCAAGCTCGACGACGTCTGATTCATCGAACAATCAAGCATTTACGGAAGACCAGCCTCATGCCTCAAATCGTTGTGCTGCCTCACGTGGAACTCTGCCCGGACGGCGCGGTGATCGACGCCGACACCGGCAAGAGCATTTGCGACAATCTGTTGGAACACGGCATCGAGATCGAGCACGCCTGCGAGAAATCGTGTGCGTGCACGACCTGCCACGTCATCATCCGGGAGGGCTTCAACTCGCTCGAACCGTCCGAGGAGGACGAGGACGATCTGCTCGATAAAGCGTGGGGTCTCGAACCGACATCGCGGTTATCATGTCAGGCAATGGTGCCTGCCGACGAGGATCTGGTGGTCGAGATCCCCCGGTACTCCATCAACCACGCCAAAGAAAATCACTGACAGGAGGCTCGCCCATGAAGTGGACAGATACTCAGGACATCGCGATGGCACTCACCGACGCGCATCAGGATATCGATCCCCAATATGTGCGCTTCACTGACCTGCATCGCTGGGTAATGGAACTCGACGGCTTCGACGACGATCCGCAAAAATCCAACGAGAAGATTCTCGAGGCGATCCAGGCAGCGTGGATCGAGGACGCGGATTACTGATCCGGTCACGCCTGCATTTCCCGGAAACGGCGGCTCATCGCGAGCCGCCGTTTTTGTTTTCGTCCATCGATTTCGCCCCCCGCGACGCCGTCCATCTTTGACAGAACTTGACGTCGCCGGCGTTGTTGGGCCTTCCCCCGCGACTTAAAATCGCGCCCGCTGCGCGTCGGCAATCAACGCCGACCACCTGAGTCACGCGTTCGCAGATGAATCGCCTGCGTGACCATGCTTCGCATTGCATACAAATTTTCACTTGCCGCACCCCGGTGGCGGGCGCTGGTCCCGCTCTGGACGACTCGTTGGCGATCACTTGAAGGAGATGTACATGGGAAGGCTCGGCCTGTCCCGGCGCGGTTTTCTGAAGGCGGGCGCGCTCGCGGGCGTGTCGATATTCGTCGCGCCGCTCGGCAGCCGTGCATTCGCCGCGCTGTTCGAAGAAAAGATTCTGACGCCCGTCCAATGGGACGCGAAAAACGGCGAAGCGAAATTCCGCATCGACGGCATTGCCAAGGTGACGGGCGCGAAGGTGTTCGCGCGCGACATCCGCGCATCCGACATGCCGCACTGGCCCGGGGCGCAGTCGCATGCTTTGATGCTGCGCACGACGCTCGCGGACCGCGTCTACGAGGGCATCGACCTGTCGGTGCTCGATGCGGCCGGACTCGCGCCGGATCGCATCGTCACGGCGGACGATCTCGCGCGCGACAAGCTCGCGTTCCCGGCGTTCTATGGCGACGACATGCTCCTGCCCACGGGCAAGACCCCCGCCTATCTCGGGCAGGCGGTCGCGATGCTGATCTATCACGACTTCGCGCGCTTTCGCTTCGCGAAGGACAAGCTCCAGTTCCGCGACGAAGTGATCCGCTACGGCGCGGTGACCGGCCCGCTCGAGCGCGATCCGTGGGCGGCGTTTCGCTTCGTGCGCGTCGGCGGCAAGACGCCCTATGACGACGACACGTTCTCGAGCCTGAAGGACACGCCGCTCTTCCCGCACATGATGAAGAAGCGCGCGCCCGTCTGGGCCGATGCCGACGAGCACGGCAAGCTCGACGGGCAGGGCGCGTTCCACGCGCAGCAGATCGCGCACGCGCTCGATCAGCCGCCGGCGGACTGGCTGGTCGTCGATCGCCGGTATCGCACGCAATCGGTCGATACGGCCGCGCTCGAGCCGGACAACGCGAATTGCTGGTATGACGCCGCGACGCAATCACTGCACATGGTCATTCCGACGCAAGGGCCGACGGAAGTGGCGCAGAGCGCCATCGACATGGCGTCGAAGTCGGATTTCCCGGTGAAGAGCCTGTTTCTGCATCCGTGCTACACGGTCGGCTACGGTTCGAAGGACCACTACAACATGCCGTTCTACGGCCTCGTCGCGGCGATGTACGGCGACGGCCGTCCGGTGCGTCTCGCCAACGACCGTTTCGAGCAGTTTCAAAGCTCGCTGAAGCGTCACGCGTTCGACATGCGCTATCGCATGGCGGTAGATAAAAAGACCGGCCTGATTCAGGCGCTCAAGGGCGAGTTCGAGGCGAATGGCGGCGGACGCTGCAACTTCTCGCCTTCGGTCGCGATGGTTGGCGCCACCGCCGCGCAGTCGATCTATTACATCCCGCAAAGCGATCTCGCCGCGACGGCGAGCGCCTCGCGCGCCGTCGACGCGGGCTCGGCGCGCGGCTACGGCACGCTGCAAAGCATGGCCGCGACCGAGATGATGATGGACGACATCGCCGAGCAGCTCGGCGTCGATCCGATCGAGCTGCGCCTGAAGAACGTGTTCCGCACCGGCATGAAGAACACGCAGGGCGCGATTCCCGCGGGCATGATGCGCGCCGAGGAAGTACTGAAGAAGGCGCAGGCGCATCCGCTGTGGAAGGACCGCTCGAAGCGCAAGACGGACTACGAGGCAGCGCATCCCGGCAAGCGTTACGGCATTGGATTTTCGTGCGTGCAGAAGGATTTCGGCACGGGCGCCGAAAGCGCGTTCGCCAAGGTCGAGTTCACCGCCGACGGACGCATTTCGCTGTCGCACTCGGGGACCGAGATCGGCACGGGCTCGTCGACGGCGCAGGCGCTCGCGGTCGCGAAATGGCTGGGCAAGCCGGCCGTCGACGTGCATATGTCGATCACCGACTGGTCCGATCTGCCGGTCGTGTCGAGCGGCGATCCGTACATCATGTCGCAGGCCGAGCAGGATCGGCTGAGCGCGAATCCGCGCTGGTCGCCGACCTTCGCCTCGCCCGCGAGCGCGACCAATTCGGCTTATTACTACACGCACGCCACGCGTGAAGCGGCGCGCGTCGTGTTCCGCCAGGGTCTGTGGCCCGCCGCGATGGCGATCTGGGGACAGGGTATCGGCGGCGGTCAGGCGGCGTCGTTCATCGTGCGCATCGAGGATGCGCGCTGGGTCGACGGCAAGCTTTCCGCCGATGGCCTGGAGGCGCTGCCGTTCGAGCAGCTCGCGAAAAAGGCGCACGAACTCGGGCTCGTCACCGGCGCGACGGTGCACACGTTCAATCGCTGGCAATGGAGCGAGGCGCTCTTCGACATGGCCGGCAATGCCGAGCGCCTGCCTATCGACGGTCTTTCGCTGCGTCACGGCGAAGGCAAGGACGGCAAGCTCACGCCCAACGGTTACACCGTGCTCAATCGCAAGAAAGTGTTCATTCCGCCGGTGAGCCGCAACAACGCGACGGTCACTTACTACAGCGCGATGGGCACGCTCGTCGAACTGGCGATCGACGAAGCGAGCGGCAAGGTCGACCTGCTCTCGCATCACTCGATCCTCGAATGCGGCAATCAGCTTGCGCCGGCGCTCGTTTCGGGTCAGGTGCAGGGCGGCATCGCGATGGGCATCGGCCACGCGCTGCACGAGTATCTGCCGCTCTACGAGGACGGCCCGGGCAACGGAACGTGGAACTTCAACCGCTATCACCTGCCGCTCGCGGGCGACGTCGCCGTGTGGAAGCAGACGAGCGAAATCCTGCCGCCGCTCACCGAAACCGATCCGCCGAAGGGCATCGCCGAAGTGGTGATGATTCCGGTGGCCGGAGCCATCGTCAACGCGATCGCGCATGCGATCGGACATCGCTTCACCGATCTGCCGGTGACGCCGCAAAACATTCAGGAGGTGCTCGCATGACGGCCATCCAATCCGCTGCGGGCGTCGAGACACGCGCGCTCTCGATGACCATCAACGGCAACAAGGTCGGCCCGATGCAGGTGCCGGCCGGTCTGCCGATGATCGATTTTCTGCACGAATATCTCGGGCTCACCGGCTCGCGTTTCGGCTGCGGGCAGGGCATCTGCCATGCGTGCGTCGTGATCGTCGATCAGGCCGACGGCACGAGCGAAGAAGTGCGCAGCTGCATCAACGGCGCGCATTTCTTCGACGGCAAGACGGTGCGCACCGTGGAAGGTCACGCGAAGCGCAACGAGCATGGCGAAGTCGTCGAGATGTCGGCGGTGCAGCAGAAGTTCCTCGAGCATTTCAGCTTCCAGTGCGGCTATTGCACGCCGGGCTTCGTCAACGCGACGACCGTGCTGCTCGAAAAGCTGAAGCGCAATCCGGTCGAGAAGGATCAGATCGAGTCGACGATCATGGCTGCGCTGAACGAGCACATCTGCCGTTGCACCGGCTACGTGCGCTACTACGAGGCCGTGAAGGATCTCGTGTTGTCGACGCCCGGACTCGTGAAGGACGCCGCATGATGAGATCGATCCTGACGCGCCTCGCGGTTCCGTTGCTGGCCGCTTCCTTCGCGCTCGCCGGCTGTGGCCAGCAGAACGACGCCGCGACGCCGCCGAAGCGCTCGCCCGAGCAGATCGAGCGCGGCCGCTATCTCGCGCATGCCGCCGATTGCGCCGCATGCCATACCGCGCCCCACGGCGCCCCGTTCGCGGGCGGCGTGAAGCTCGAATCGCAATTCGGCACGTTCTATGGCACCAACATCACGCCTGATCGGAAGCACGGCATCGGTACATGGAACGCCGCGGACTTCTATCGCGCGCTGCATGATGGCGTGACGCCCGAGCACAAGCTCTATCCGGCGATGCCCTACACGTCGTATCGGCAGATGTCGCGCGAGGACACCGACGCGATCTACGCCTACCTGATGACGGTGAAGCCGGCCGCCGTGCCGAACATCGCAGCCGATCTCAAGTTCCCGTACAACGCGCGCTTCGCCGTGCGTTTCTGGGACCTGCTGTTCCTGAAGGACGCGCTGCCCGATGTATCGTCGGGGGAGTCGGCGGACTGGACGCGCGGGCGTTATCTCGCCAACGCGCTCGGCCATTGCGCGGAGTGCCACACGCCGCGCGGCGCGTTCGGCCAGATGCAGGACGCGAAGACGCTGCAGGGCGGCGAGCTTGGGCGCATCGGCGCGCCTGACATCACGCCAGCCGCGCTCGCCGCGCGCGGCTGGACGGGCGCCGATCTGCAGGCGTTCTTCGCGACGGGCATGGCGAAGCAGGGCTCGGCGTTCGGGGAGATGCATCCCGTGGTGTACCTGAGCACGCAGCATCTGGACCCCGACGATCTGCGCGCGCTCGCGGTCTACCTGCTCGGCGATGCGCCGCCCGCGCCTGCGCCGCTCGCAGCGGTCAAGGCCGACGATGCGGCGCAACTCGCGGCGGGCCGCGGCCTCTATCTCGATTCATGCGCGGGCTGTCATGGTTTCGATGGTCAGGGCAAGCCGCACGTCGCGGTGGCGATGCACGGCAACTCGACCTTGCGCCAGGCCGATCCGCGCAACCTGATCGCGTCGATGCTGGACGGCATCGAGGCGCAGCCGTTCACCGGTGTGGAAAGCATGCAGGCCATGCCCGGCTTCGCGGGCACCTATAGCGACGAACAGCTCGCGCAACTCGCGAACTATCTGCGCGCGACGTGGGGCGGCCAGCCCGCCGACGTGACCGCGGACAAGGTGAAGTCGCAGCGTTAAGCGCGACGTCAAAAAAACGAGGCCACGCAATATTGCGTGGCCTCGTCGCATTCCAGGCACCAAAAACTCAGACCCGCACGCCGCGTTCCGCCAGTTGACGCTGCAGCGTGGGCCACATCTTCGCGACCGCTTCCTCGCCGGCGAGGATCGACGCGTTGCGCTGGCTGAAATCGCTGCTGCTCATCGCGGCGAGATTCGGGCGGATCACCGCGTTCGCGTATTTGTCGAGCTCGTAGGCCTTGATCGTCTGGCCCATGATCGTGAAGGTCTGCATCAGCACGTCGAACGAGCTCGACGTGAGGCCGCTTTCCGGCCGCGCCGAAATATCGACCGCGATCACGAAGTCGGCGCCCATCTTGTGCGCGAACGCCGCGGGCACCGGACTCACGAGCCCGCCGTCGACATACTCGCGATCGCCGATTTTCACCGGCTCGAATATCGACGGCACGCTGCACGACGCGCGCACCGCCACGCCGGTGTTGCCGCGCTGAAAGAGGATCGGCTGGCCGCTCCTGAGATCCGTGGCGACGATGCCGAGCGGCTTCGCCATTTTCTCGATCGGGCGATTGTCGAGCGTCTTGTTCAGGTAGTTCTGCAGCGCGACGCCTTGCAGGATGCCGCGCGTGCGAAAGGGCATCGCCCAGTCGCTGATGGATGCCTCGTCCATCGTCAGCGCGAGCTTGTTGATCGCGATGCCGTTCATGCCTGACGCGTACAGCGCCGCGATCACCGAGCCCGCGCTCGTGCCCGCGACGAGATCGACGCGCACGTTGCGCGCCTCCAGCGCCTTGATCACGCCGATGTGCGCGAAGCCGCGCGCCGCGCCGCCGCCGAGCGCGAGGCCAATGCGTATTGGCCGTTGCGGTTCCGTCTTCAGCGGCGGGGCGGCGGGCGCGGATGCGGTCTCGCCCGACGCGCCGCCGCTCGTGCTGGTGCAGGCGGCAAGAATGGACGATGCGGCCGCGAGCGAAAACGCGCGGCGCGAAAGACGAGGTGACGATGAATTCAAGGTGTGCTCCGGCGATGCAGCGGGCCCCGTGCGGCCCGTCCGTGCGGGCATGTCGGGAGATACGTGAAAAGCGCGCACATCATAAAACAAAAGGTTCGCGGAACGGCACAAAGCGGCCGGCGAGTATAATTTCGTCTCATTTTGAGCGGTCTTCGAGCGCGAAATCGCGCGCCGCCATCCATCGAGTAAATGCAATGACCACCCAAGTCCGTACACGCTTCGCACCGAGCCCGACCGGCTTCATCCATCTCGGCAACATTCGCTCCGCGCTCTATCCGTGGGCGTTCGCGCGCAAGATGAAGGGCACCTTCGTGTTGCGCATCGAGGACACCGATCTCGAGCGCTCCACCGATGCATCGGTCGATGCGATTCTCGAAGGCATGGCGTGGCTCGGCCTCGACTTCGACGAAGGCCCGTTCTATCAGATGCAGCGGATGGACCGCTATCGCGAGGTCGTCGCGCAGATGATGGAGAAGGGCCTCGCGTACGACTGCTACATGTCGACGGAAGAACTCGACGCGCTGCGCGAGCGTCAGCGCGCCGCCGGCGAAAAGCCGCGCTACGACGGCACGTGGCGCCCCGAGCCCGGCAAGGTGCTGCCGCCGATTCCGGAAGGCGTGAAGCCGGTCGTGCGCTTTCGCAATCCGCTCTCGGGCGCGGTCGCCTGGGACGACGCCGTGAAAGGCCGCATCGAAATTTCGAACGAGGAACTCGACGATCTCGTGATCGCGCGTCCGGACGGCACGCCGACCTATAACTTCTGCGTGGTCGTCGACGATCTCGACATGAAGATCACGCACGTCATTCGCGGCGACGACCACGTGAACAACACGCCGCGTCAGATCAACATCCTGCGCGCGCTGGGCGGCGAAGTGCCGGTGTACGCGCATCTGCCGACCGTGCTGAACGAGCAGGGCGAGAAGATGAGCAAGCGTCACGGCGCGATGAGCGTGACGGGCTATCGCGACAACGGCTACCTGCCCGAAGCCGTGGTCAACTATCTCGCGCGTCTCGGCTGGTCGCATGGCGATGCGGAGATCTTCTCGCGCGAGCAGTTCGTCGAATGGTTCGATCTCGAGCATCTCGGCAAGTCGCCCGCGCAGTACGACCATGACAAGCTCAACTGGCTGAACGCGCATTACATCAAGGAAGCGGATAACGTCCGGCTCGCGGAGCTGACGCAGCCGTTCCTGCTGCAGGCGGGCGTCGAAGCCGCGGCGGTCGGTGGCGGCGCGCCGCTCGATCAGGTCATCGGGCTTCTGAAGGATCGCGCATCGACGGTGAAGGAGATCGCCGATAACGCCGCGATGTTCTATCGCGAGCCCGCGATCGATCCGGAAGCGTTCGCGCAGCACGTCACCGATGCCGTGCGTCCGGCCATCGCGGACTTGCGTGCGGCGCTCGCGAACGTCGACTGGACCAAGGAAGCGATCGCGGCGGCGCTCAAGGCCACGCTCGCGGCGCACAAGCTCAAGATGCCGCAACTCGCGATGCCGGTGCGCCTGCTGGTCGCGGGCACGACGCATACGCCGTCGATCGACGCGGTGCTGATGCTCTTCGGCCGCGATGCGGTGCTGCGTCGCCTGGAGAAGGCGGCGGGCTGAACGCATGGGGAAGGATGGCGGCTGCACGGCGGCGCGTCATCCTTTGCGCGTGATCGCGCGAAGCGAGGCAAAAAAATTTCGCTTCAGTCGTCAGATGGTATTTACAACTTCAAAAACGCCCTATACAATCTCGTTTCTGTTCTGCAAGGGGGTATAGCTCAGCTGGGAGAGCGCTTGCATGGCATGCAAGAGGTCAGCGGTTCGATCCCGCTTACCTCCACCAAAGAACAGTTGGAGTAGTGCGAAGCTTGTTCTCCGAATTATCGGAAGTCGCAAAAAATACTTCACAAGCGGCACAAAGTCGTATAGAATTTCGGTCTTCGCTGATCGGTGGCAAGTAAATAAGCTGATGAGCGAAGCAGTAGTAAAGACAGAATCACAAGTTTCTGTCCCCTTCGTCTAGAGGCCTAGGACATCACCCTTTCACGGTGAGTACAGGGGTTCGAATCCCCTAGGGGACGCCAGAACATCGGCGGCTGCTAGTAAAAGCGCTGCGAGATTCGTGGGTGACACCGCGAATCGATGAAAAGAAGTGGAGCGGTAGTTCAGTTGGTTAGAATACCGGCCTGTCACGCCGGGGGTCGCGGGTTCGAGCCCCGTCCGCTCCGCCAACGCTTGCGAGCAGGAACACTCCGGCTAATGAGAGCCGGTTTTTTTTCGCCGCAGGCTGTGTAGAAGTTGAAGTCCCCTTCGTCTAGAGGCCTAGGACATCACCCTTTCACGGTGAGTACAGGGGTTCGAATCCCCTAGGGGACGCCAGAACATCGGCGGCTGCTAGTAAAAGCGCTGCAAGATTCGCGGACGACACCGCGAATCGATGAAAAGAAGTGGAGCGGTAGTTCAGTTGGTTAGAATACCGGCCTGTCACGCCGGGGGTCGCGGGTTCGAGTCCCGTCCGCTCCGCCAAATCGTTGTGTGAAAAAATCCAGCCTCAGGGCTGGATTTTTTTTGCCTGCATTTTTCCGCCGTTGCCGTTCATCGGGCAATTCCTTTTCGTACACGTTCTGTACACGTTCTATTTCTGGTCTCTCGTAATATTGACCATTGCCAGCCCGCGCGCACTGTCATAGTGTTTAGGCACTTGTTCTCGTGCCCAGCACCCGTGCGATGCTCGACCCGACCGAAGATCTCTCGCTCTACCAACTGCGCCAAGCGACCATGGCGGACTTCGCCTTCGCCGAAGCGCTCACGCACGACAACATGGTCGGCTATTACCGGCGTCACAATCTCGTCTGGCGCGGCGATCTTTTTCTCTCCAGTTGGCGCGAATCCGAAAACTTCATCCTTCAGGCGGACGGCATGCCGATTGGCGTGATGCGTGTCACCGAGGAAGACAACTCGCTGCATATCCGCGATGTGCAGATCGCGCCGGGCTATCGCGGGCGCGGCGCGGGCACGTTCCTGCTCAACACCGCGCATCGATGGGCGAGGGCGCGCGGGCTTGCCGAATGCCAGTTGCGCGTGTTCGTCGATAATCCCGCGGCACGCCTCTACGTGCGCCTCGGCTATCGGCCCGCCGGACCGCGGCTCGCGCAGCTCGGCGCCATCCGCCACATGGTTCGGCGGGTCTAGAGGCAATATGGCCTAGACGCCGTCGGCATCGCGTGAGTCGCGGTTGTCGCCGCCATCGCGCGCGAAGAAAGCGCGCGGGCTTTCGCCGAACGCGCGGCGGAACATAGCGGAAAAGGCGCTCTGGCTTTGATATCCGAGTTCGCGCGCGACTTGCGCGAGCGGCCGGCCCTGGCTCAGCAGGGGAATCGCCCGCGCGAGCACGGCCTGCTGGCGCCATTGCGAGAAGCTCACGCCGAGCTCGCGCCTGAAGAGCCGCGCGATGGTGCGCGTGCTGGCGCCTGCTTCCGATGACCAGCGTTCCAGATCCGAATGGGACGGATCCGCGAGCACGGCGTTGCACAGGGCGCGCAGGCGCTTTTCGTTGGGCATCGGCACGGAGAGCGGCAGGGGCTGCGAGCGGATGATCTCATCGAGCGCGAGCGTGCCGAGCAGCCGTTCGCGCTGGCGGGAAATGGATTCTTCGTCGAGCGCGGCGATGACTTCCCGCAGCAGCGGCGACACCTCGACCACCCGGCACGCGTCCAGACCGGCCGGCACGACGCTCGCATCCACATACAGCGTGCGCAGGTATGCGTCCTCGACAATCACGACTTCATGCGTGACATTGGGCGGCACCCAGATCGCCCGCGAGGGCGGCACCATCCAGGTGGAATCGGCGGTCGCGACGCGCAGCACGCCACGCGACGTGTAGGCGACCTGCGCCCACGGATGGGTGTGCAGCGCGATCCGCACGCCGTAGGGAACCGGGCGCGAGCGCACGCGAATCGGATGATCGAGCGTCGGCGAATGCTCCACGGGAATGTCGAGATGCTCGACTTCCTCATTCGGCGATCTCGATTCGACAAACGTAGCCATGTTCGCTCGGGTTGATGTGCCGCGGCGTCCGGTCCGCACCGGCAGCCACGCGCCGATGGTAGCCGAAAGCGTGCGCCCGGACATCGCGATTTTTGCGCAGCGCATAATGCCGTTCATCACCCCGATGACAACAGGAGCGCTTTCTTCGATGCAATACGTTTTTGTCTACGGCACGCTGCGCGCGGGCGAGGTCAACGATATCAACCGCGCGGCCACGCGCCATGCCATCGCGACGCCGGTATGGATCGGCGCGGCGCATGTCCAGGGGCGGCTCTTCGACTTCGGCAAGTATCCGGGCCTCGTGATCGACGACGAGGGTGCGCCGATTCGCGGCGACGTCTATCAGATCGATGACGCGCTCGTGCCGGTTCTCGATGAAATCGAAGAGGTTTATCCAGGCGTGGAAGGGTTATTCCGCTCGCATCGCCTGCACGTCGAGGTGGATGTCGAGGGGAGAAGGGATCGGATCGATTGCCTGATTTATCCGGTCGCGGCGGCGGCCGTCGACGGTTTGCCGCGCATCGAGAGCGGCGACTGGGTCGAGCATCGCGCGAGGCGCGCGTAACGCCGCGCGCGATTCACAGATCAAAAGCGTCCCCGCCGCCCTTTGGTCGATCCATCGACCAAAGGGCGGCGTGATGGCCCCGTGCCTTACAGCATCTGTCGCAGAAAGCCGGCCTTACTGGCTCGAGCCGGACATCGGCTTGCTGTGCGATTTCTTGTGATGCGACGACTTGTGTGAAGGCTGTGCGGGCGTGCTCTGCATGTTGGCCTGCTGCGTCTGCAGGTTTTGCGCGCGCGATTCGATGTCAGCGATCTTCGCGGGATCGGTGCTCATCGTCACGCCTTGATCGCTCTGGGCGTACGCGCCCGATGCGACCGCGCTGAGGGACAACAGAACAGCCAGGGACACTTTCTTCATTGTTACCTCCTAGTAGTATTTGAACCCGGGAATCGCCTGTCCGATCCGGTGAAACCACCCTATCAGCGTGAGCAAAAATCGCTCCCGCTGCTTCGCGAGCCGTCAGCCGCGAACCTCGCGCGGTTGATGGTCGGTCAATTCGAATCATAAGCCCGGAATCGGACGGTGGTGTGTCGGCTGTGCGCCAGTATGACCAAATGTCACTGGCGAATTATTTGCGAGTGCTTAGCATCGACTCATGGTCAAGCGACTCCCGGGTCAATAAAGATGCAGCCAGCGATAAACGTCGAAGCGCGCGAGTCCCACGAGTTCGTGCAGCGCGAGTTCGCTGTTCACGAAGCCCCGGATGCGCGGAAAGATCGTCGCGCGAATGTGGCGCACGTCCGACACATAAGGCACAGGCGCATAGCCGAAGGCTTCGAAGGCGCGCAGGGAGCGCCGCATGTGATACGCGGATGTGACAATGATCAAACGATTGTCATGTGCGGGGCCCAGAATACCGGCTACGTTGCGCGCGTTCTGATACGTGTTGAGGCTCTTGTTTTCGCGCACGAGATCGTCCGGAGCGACACCTTGCGCGAGCACGTATGGCGCGTAGTTGTCGGCTTCGGCCTGCCCGTGGTGCTGCGGATCGCCGCCGCTCAGAATCACCGTGCACGATGCGCCGGTTGCGCGGCACTGTCGATAAAGCGCCGCTGCGGCCGGGATGCGCGGCGCCGCATCGGACTTCGGCACGAGTCCCGAGCTGCTTCGGGCTGTCCCGCCGCCCATCAGAACGATCGTCGTTCTGGGCGCGAAGGCGGGCGTCCCGGTGTGGCCATAGCCGCGCTGGGCGAGATCGAGCAGCGGATTCGCAAACCAGCCCGCGCCGACGGCCCATGCGAGCGCCAGCATGACAATCGCAATCTGCGCGCGACGGCGTCGCCATAGCGCGAATAATGCAAAAAAAAGCAGCAATAAAGTGAATAGAACCAATTTGATTGGGGTAACGTATTGGTTTTAGGACAATTCGTTCCGTCATCGCGTGCTTTGGAACGCATCGGCGGAGTCGCAGCAAAGCGCGTGATTAGCGCGCTCTCAACGGGGGCTTGTAATAGAAAGCAGCACCTAACGCAAGCGGCGGCCAAACATTCGACTGCGATTCACTCAGTTCGCTTCGCAGACGAAATTCGGCGCGTCGCGTTTAGTCGACGTCGCGGACCGTCTTGCGACTGTCACGAGCGTCGTCATGGCTGCACAGGAAGAAAGAACGAGATGACCACGTATTCCAACGAAGTTGTACTCGAAGCACTTCGCCGAGCGCAGTACCGTCAGGTTCCCTGGGCCAAACGCCCCAACGTTTTCGATCTCCTGCGCGCGCTCGGATTGCTCGAACTCGCCCGACAGCGCACCGTGGCGCCCGCGCCCGGATTCCATGCACCGGTCGATATCGCCGTGGTGACTGACCGCGGCAAACATGAATTCTCGCGGCTCTCACGCGACGAACGCTCCAGCGACTGGGATTTGCGCCGCGCTGAGCGTTACACGTTCGGTGGTCAGGAAGCGGTTCTGGAGGCGCGAGTCTAGGACTGCCGGGCACGCCCAGACGCGGTCGACGGTCGACGAATGGGTCGAGGGAGCGCTGTCGTCGGATGAAAGAGTCCGACACGTTCCTGCAGTCAAAAAAATGCCCGTATCACGAAGGATACGGGCAGACCGGATCTCACTGTTGCCACGCTGTGCTCATGGCATAGGCTGTGACTGATGCGCGCCGGAGTGGTTCCACGCTAATGCAATATGGCCGCGAGCGAGCGTCAATGATGCTGCTGGCGTGCCGCGCGCTCCGAATCGGGACGCGGCGCGCGCACATTGCTCGCGATATCGCCGCGCAAGTCGCCACGCGGCGCCGGCGGTGCCGCCTCTCGATTGTTTCCGGCATTCTGCGGTGCGGCCATCGATGCCTTCGTGCTCACATGGAAATCGGATGACGGAGGCGGAGGTTGGGCCTGGCTCATCGCCGCGGTGCTCGTCAGCGCGACGAAGGCGCCATGAACGAGCAGAGTCGATGCCTTCATGATGAAATCCTCGAAGCCTTCATGAGGCTTGTTCGATCATTCACCAAGCTATGCTTCGAGGCGTCAAAGCGCTGTAAGGAATGGTAAAGAGTTGTTTCGTCGGCGAAGCACGGCGCGTGTCCGTGTTACGACGTAACGCACGCAGATCGAGCGCGCGACAAATGATCCGCTGCCGGTTGGCAAGCACGACGAGTCTGGAAGGGAGGGAGGTTCGCGCAAGCCATAGCCTGCGCGAGAGCGGAAATGTCCTGCAGGAAGCCGTCGAGCCGGCTTCCCTTCGATGCGAACAAGCTCAGGCCATC
Organism: Caballeronia sp. 11_S32; assembly: GCF_056930355.1. Lineage (NCBI taxonomy): Bacteria > Pseudomonadati > Pseudomonadota > Betaproteobacteria > Burkholderiales > Burkholderiaceae > Caballeronia > Caballeronia sp. 11_S32. Next base: position 2,290,615 of record NZ_JBXOWH010000003.1, on the reverse strand, counting down.
TTGGCCGGCGCGCGCCACGATTCCGGGTTCGTCCAGAATGCGCCGCGCAGACGATCGCGGCTCGGCGGCGCAGGCGGCTTCGCGGCGCTCGAACCGATGCGCCCGCGCAACGACACCTCGCGTCCGTTGCTGGACAGGCGCTTCACGATCTCGGCCAGCGTGCCGTCCGCCTGCCATTCGTCGAAGCGGCGACGGCAGGTCGGCGGCGACGGATAGCGTCCCGGCAGCTTCGACCAGCCTTCGCCCGTCGACAGCACCCATAACACCGCGTTCACCACGGCCCGCGCTTCGACGCGCGGACGGCCGCGCCGCTCGCTACGCGCCGGCTCGGAACAAAACAACGCCTCAACCAAGGCCCACTCGTTATCTCTTAAGTCGTCGAACAGCACCATATCTCACCTCAGCGAAGCTAACCCCGGTGCGCTGCCCCGCGCCGCGCACTCTGGTCGGAATCCGAAGAACGAATACCAGGGACAGGCCGGAGCAGATGCGGCGGACGATGTTCGATGTAACCGCGTATGGCTCCGACCTCTGTGCGCAATGAAATGCGAGAACCGTGCCATGCGTGTCATGAAATCCGGGAGACCCGCGTGGCAGTAGGCTGACGCGATGCCAGCATGGCCCGTATCAGACCCGAATCGGACTGATTAAGAAATCGGGACAATCACCAATCCTGTGCAATAGGCCCATCTGGCGTGCGTTTCAGTAAATTGCTGCACCGCAGCGAAACGTACGTTCGCGCATCAGATCAGTTCAATGGAAGCTATAATCGCGCATGAAACAAGCATATTGATGAGCATTTTGAATGACTGCGCCATTGAACGTGACGTTGCGGCAACTGCGCGTCTTCATCGAAGTATCGAGGTTGCGCAGCTTCAGCCGCGCGGGCGATGAGATCGGCCTCACGCAATCGGCGGTGAGCCGCTGCGTGCGCGAGCTGGAAGGCGAGATCGGCCTCAAGCTGATCGACCGGACGACGCGCGAAGTCCAGTTGACCGATGTGGGTGTGAATCTCGTCGGCACCGTGTCCCGCCTCCTGGCGGACCTCGACGAAGCGCTGCGCGAAGTGCGCGATCTCGGGCAGCAGCGCAGGGGGCGCGTGACCGTGGCGGCGAGCCCGACCGTCGCGTGCCGGCTGATGCCGCGCGTGATCGCGGCCTGCATGCGGCAGTTTCCGCTGATCACGCTGAGCCTGCGCGACGATGTGCAGTCCGATGTCGTGCGCAAGGTGAAGTCCGGAGAGGTCGATTTCGGCGTGGTGATCGGCCCGTTTTCGTCGGATGAACTGCATGGCGAGCCGGTGATGACCGACTCGTTCTGTCTCGTCGCGCGGCGCGACCATGCGCTCGGGCGTGAAGCCGCGGTGCCGTGGGAAGCGCTCGCCGGCGAGCGGCTCGTGATGCTCGACCAGGCGTCCGGCAGCCGGCCGATCATCGATGCCGTGATGCAGGAGCATGGCGTCGAAGCGCAGGTGGTGCAGGAGCTCGGCCACTCTGCCACCGTGTTCGGCCTCGTCGAGGCCGGCGTGGGCGTGAGCGTGCTGCCGTGGCTCGCGCTGCCGCTGCCGGCGGATTCGTCGCTCGTCGCGCTGCCGCTCGAGCCGCGCGCCGAACGGACCGTGGAACTCGTGCGGCGGCGCGATCGCTCGCTGTCGCCGGCGGCGGAATCGGTCTGGTCGCTGATTGCGTCGCTGCCGCAGCGTGCGGAAGACCTCGTCTGACCTTGCTTGCCGTCTCGGATTGGCGGCGCGCGCGTTAGACTTCCTTTTTTAAGACAAGACGACGGGGCGCAGGATGAGTGAATCCGAAGGGGCGGTGGTCAGCGAGCTGAGTCAACTGGCGGGCGCGCACGGATCCGGCGCGCCGAATGCGCGCGACGCCGTGCGGGCGTTGAGGCCCTCGCAGATCCGCGAGGTGGCGAACGCGGGCTTCGGCGTCGCCGACGTGCTGCCGTTCTGGTTCGGCGAGTCGGATCGCGTGACGCCGCAGTTCATTCGCGACGCCGCGAGCCGCGCGCTCGCCGACGGCGCCACGTTCTACACGCACAATCTCGGCATCGCGCCGCTGCGGGAGTCCCTTGGCCGCTACGTGAGCGCGCTGCACGGCGCGACGACGCCCGGCCACATCGCGGTGACCAGCGCCGGCGTGAACGCGCTGATGCTCGCGGCGCAGCTCGTCGTCGGCGCGGGCGATCGCGTCGTCGCCGTGACGCCGCTCTGGCCGAACCTCGTCGAGATTCCGAAGATTCTCGGCGCGAGCGTCGAGACGGTTTCGCTGAGCTACGGCCCGCGCGGCTGGACGCTCGATCTCGAGCGCCTGCTGGCCGCGCTCACGCCCGGCACGCGCATGCTGATGATCAACTCGCCGAACAATCCGACCGGCTGGACGATGACGCGCGATCAGCAGCGCATCGTGCTGGAACACTGCCGCCGTCACGGCATCTGGATCGTCGCGGACGAAGTCTACGAGCGCCTGTACTACGGCGATGGCGCGCGCGTCGCACCGTCATTCCTCGATCTCGCCACGCGCGACGAGCGCGTGATCGCGGTCAATTCGTTCTCGAAGGCGTGGCTCATGACCGGCTGGCGGCTCGGCTGGCTCGTCGCGCCGACACAGTTGATGGACGATCTCGGCAAGCTCGTCGAGTACAACACGTCGTGCGCGCCGTCGTTCGTGCAGCAGGCGGGCGTCGTCGCGGTGGAAGAGGGCGAGCGCTTCGCGCAGACGCTCGTCGCCGATCTGCGCGCGAGCCGCGATCATCTGGTGAAAGCCTTGCAGACGATCGAAGGCGTCGACGTGCGCGCGCCCGATGGCGCGATGTATCTGTTCTTCTCGCTGCCCGGTGCGGCCAATAGCCTCGAACTGTGCAAGTCGCTCGTGCGCGATGCCGGCCTCGGGCTCGCGCCGGGCAGCGCGTTCGGCGCGGAAGGCGAAGGTTTCGTGCGCTGGTGCTATGCGTGCGATCCGGCGCGTCTCGATGCGGGCGTCGAGCGTTTGCAGCGTTTCCTGGCGGCGCGCGGCGTCGCCTGAGTGGTGCCGACGGACGCCGGTCGCCAGGCGCCGGCGTCGAGTGAGTCCAGGGGAGGATGAAGCGATCACCTTTACGCCCCGGTTCTTTTTGCGTAATATGGCGCTCAGTCACGCGCTTTCGCCTAGGAAAGCGCCACCTCGTCCGGCTGGGATGGCCCGGCGATTCGCTCACCGATCGCCCAATTTCGCCTCTCCCCGGTGCGTGCTCCCAATCAATATGACCGATTACAATCGGGCGAGCGCGTCTTGAAATTCCGCGTCCAGCTTTATCGTTCGCACCATTTTGGTAGCGTTCGGTCCTGCGCAAGCCCGATTTGAATTGAATCATTGACCATACAGGGTTGACCCAAGCTGCATGAATACCCAAGAGGCGAAGATCGTCCTCGAGACTGCTTTGATTTGCGCGCAGGAACCGCTGAGGCTGAATGAATTGCGCAAGCTGTTCGCCGACGACATCTCGGCGGACACCGTTCGCACGTTGCTCGAAGCGCTCAAGGCCGACTGGTCGGGGCGCGGCGTGGAACTGGTGGCGCTCGCCTCGGGTTGGCGCTTCCAAAGCAAGCCGGCGATGCGGATCTATCTCGATCGGCTGCACCCGGAGAAACCGCCCAGATATTCGCGGGCCGTGCTCGAAACGCTGGCGATCATTGCTTATCGGCAGCCGGTTACGCGGGGCGACATCGAAGAGATTCGCGGCGTGACGGTGAACACGCAGGTCGTGAAGCAACTGGAGGACCGTGGCTGGATCGAGGTGATCGGTCATCGCGACGTGCCGGGCCGCCCCGCGCTGTACGCGACGACCAAGCAGTTCCTCGACGACCTCGGCCTGACCGCGCTCGACGAGTTGCCCGCGCTGGACAATCCGTCGGCGCAACTCGAGGCGTCGCTGCTCGCGCAGCATTCGATCGAATTTCCCGACAGCGTGGCCGGTGACGCGCAGCCGGCCGTCGCCCAGGTACTGGAAGCATCGGAAGCGCCGGGCGACGGGGAACGCAATATCGCCGCACCGGTCAACGGCATTGAGGCGGCCGAACAGGCGCAAACCGAAGCATCCGGCGGCGATGAGAGCGCGGCCGGCGTTTCGGCGGAGCAAGAGCAGACAGAAGAACAGCAGGAAAGGCTCGGAACGGAACATGTGCACGCGCAAGCAGAGCGCGTCGCATCGCCCGCCGGGTTTCACGCGCAGCCGTTGAGCACCGCGCAGGTGCCGATGCCGCGTGAAGAGGAAGAAAACGCGAGTCCATCGAACGACGACGAACTGGGCGACGACTCCGAAGAACCGAAGGCGCGCCGCGCCTGACGCAAATTGCATGGCCCCTGATCGGGCAATCGGCTCTCCATAAAGATCATTTCGAGACGACCAGCCGGACCGATCAGCGGATTTTTAGACGCGCCCGCGACGGGCGCGCGATTCGACATTTGAGGTTGTTTTGACACACTCCCACGACAGCGATTCGCCTGAATCCGCGCGCCCTGTGCACGCCGCGGACGCACCTGAGTCGGCCGACGCCGGCGAAAGCACGCGCACCGACCGCGCCGACGAGGGCGGCGAGGGCGATGACCGTCCGCGCCGCGGACTGCGCCGCGGGCCGCGCAGCCTGATCGCACGGCGTCGCGCTGTCGCGAAGACCAAGGGCGCGGAAGGCGCTCCGGGCGCGCCGGGCGCCGTGAACGAGACGCCGCCGGACGGCGTCGTCGTCGCGCAGGTGCGCACACCGCGCAAGGACCCGGCCGCGAAACCGCGCAAGAGCGAAGGGGCGAGTCCGCGAGGCCGCAAGAATGCGCGCGCCGAAGCCGGCGAAGCCGCCGAAGTCGGTGCCGAGGCAGCGACCGACGAAGCGGCCGCTCAGGCCGCCGCGACCGCGCCGCGCGAAGGCGGCCGGCGCAAGAACCCGCCGCAGCAAAAGCGCGGCAAACGCAACGACGCAGGGCCCGCGACGGTCGAGAGCGCGGCCGCTGCCGCCGTCGACGATGTCTTCGCCTATGTCACCTCGCCGGCCTTCGACGCCGACAACGGCGCCGCCGGTGTGCGTGCACCGATGCTTCGCCGCGGCCGCAACGCCCCGCAGCAAAAGCGCGTGCTGGAGCCGGACGAGGACGCGCCGAAGCTGCACAAGGTGCTCGCCGATGCGGGCATGGGCTCGCGCCGCGACATGGAAGAACTGATCATCGCCGGCCGCGTATCGGTGAACGGCGAGCCCGCGCACATCGGGCAGCGCATCATGCCGACCGACCAGGTACGCATCAACGGCAAGCCGGTCAAGCGCAAGCTTGCGAGCAAGCCGCCGCGCATTCTGCTCTATCACAAGCCGACGGGCGAGATCGTCAGCCACGCGGACCCGGAAGGCCGTCCGTCCGTGTTCGACAAGCTGCCGTCGATGAAAACGGCCAAGTGGCTCGCGGTCGGCCGTCTCGACTTCAACACCGAAGGCCTGCTGCTGCTCACGACCTCGGGCGATCTGGCGAACCGCTTCATGCATCCGCGCTACAGCGTCGAGCGTGAATACGCGGTGCGCGTCGTCGGCCAGTTGTCGGAAGCGATGAAGCAGAAGCTCCTGAAGGGCGTCGAACTCGACGACGGCCCCGCGAACTTCCTGCGCATCCAGGACGGCGGCGGCGAAGGCACCAACCATTGGTATCACGTCGCGCTGGCGGAAGGCCGTAATCGCGAAGTGCGCCGCATGTTCGAGGCGGCGGGTCTCATGGTCAGCCGCCTGATCCGCACGCGTCACGGTCCGATCGCGCTGCCGCGCGGCCTCAAGCGCGGCCGATGGGAGGAACTCGAGGACAATCAGGTGCGCAGCCTGATGGCGTCGGTCGGACTGAAGCTGCCGACGGCCGAGAAGGGCGGCCGTAGTGCCACGCCGCGCGTGCAGCCCGATCCGATGCAGACATCAATGGGTTTCATCACGCGCGAGCCAGTGCTGAGTTCGCATTCGCGCATGACCCAGCAGACGCCTGGACGCGGTGGACGACGCGGTCAGGCGGGCGGTATGCCCGGTGCCTTCGGGCTCGGCGGCGCGGGCGGCTTCGGCGGCAATACAGGTGCGGGCAACGCGGGCGGCACGGGCCGTCGCGGGGGCCGAGAGCCGAACGGCAACCGTATTGGCAACGAGCCGAACGGCAATCGTGCAACCGGCGGCCGGCCGGCTCCGCGCGGCGCTCGCCCGCAAGGCGGGCCGCAGGGCGCGGGCGGTGCGGGCAAGCGCGCCGCGGGCGGCAATCCGCAGCGTGGCGGCAATCGCCAGGGCGGTGCGCAGCAGGGCGCGGGGCAGGGCAAGGCCGGTGCCGCCCGGGGCGCGCGCAATCGCTCGCGCGGCCGCTGATGCGCAAAGCGTAAAGAAAATGCAAATTCGCCACCGCGAAGCGCGATCGGGCAATGTAGCGATGCCCCGGCCGCTTCCGGTGACGAAAAGCGCACGCTGCGCTTTTTCAGCGCGGCCGATACGAATCGACGCGAAAGTAGCCGCAACGGGCCCGAAAGGGCGCGTTACGTTTGCGTTTATCCTGAAAAATGGCTAAAATCATGAAGTCGCTGGGCACGTAGTTTTTCTTCGCTGCCTGGGTGCGACCTCGGTTGAAAAAGATGGGCGTTGCGCCCATTTTTTTTTGGCTTTTCGGTTCGGCATCTCGGGAGCAGGGGTGCGCGCCCGCATGAAGGCGCTCGCCCGCAGGTGTTTCGGCGTGGAGCGCGCGAACACCTTGGAGTTACTGTGCAACTGACGGAATTGATAGAAACCACGGTCTCGGGCCTAGGCTACGAGCTTGTCGATCTCGAGCGCTCGGGAGGCGGCATGCTGCGTGTGTATATCGACCAGCCGGCCGGTATCGCCATCGAGGACTGCGAGAAGGTCACGCGTCAGCTCCAATACTTGCTCGAAGTCGAGAACATCGACTACGACCGGCTCGAAGTGTCGTCGCCGGGGCTCGATCGCCCGCTCAAGAAGCTGGCCGATTTCGAGCGCTTCGCGGGAAGCGAAGCCGTTATCACATTGAAAAAGCCGCTGGACGGGCGCAAGTCGTTCCGTGGCATCGTGCACGCCCCCGAAGGCGAAAAGATCGGATTGGAATTTGAAGGGAAGGACGGCGCTGCGATGCTGGATTTCACGCTCGCGGACCTCGACCGCGCACGTCTCGTCCCCAAGGTTGACTTTAGGAGCCGTAAACAATGAGTCGCGAAGTATTGATGCTGGCGGATGCGCTGGCACGCGAAAAGAACGTCAACAAGGACGTCGTGTACGCAGCGCTTGAAGCTGCGCTTGCTTCCGCAACGAAGAAGCTCTTCGAGGAAGACGTGGATATCCGCGTCGCAATCGACCGTGAGAGCGGCGAGCATGAAACTTTCCGCCGCTGGCGCGTCGTGCCGGACGAGGCCGGCCTGCAAGAGCCGGATCAGGAAATTCTGCTGTTCGAAGCGAAGGAGCAAAAGCCCGACGCGCAGGTGGACGAGTTCATCGAAGAGCCGATTCCGTCGATCGAATTCGGCCGCATCGGGGCTCAGGCCGCCAAGCAGGTCATTCTGCAGAAGGTGCGCGACGCCGAGCGCGAGCAGATCCTGAACGACTTCCTCGAGCGCGGCGAAAAGATCATGACCGGCTCGGTGAAGCGCCTGGACAAGGGCAACTTCATCGTCGAATCGGGCCGTGTCGAGGCGCTGCTGCGCCGCGACCAGCTCATTCCGAAGGAAAACCTGCGCGTGGGCGACCGCGTGCGCGCGTACATCGCGAAGGTCGACCGCACCGCGCGCGGCCCGCAGATCGAGCTTTCGCGCACCGCGCCCGAATTCCTGATGAAACTGTTCGAGCTCGAAGTGCCGGAAATCGAACAAGGCCTGCTGGAAATCAAGGCGGCCGCGCGCGATCCCGGCGTGCGTGCGAAAATCGGTGTGATCGCCTACGACAAGCGTATCGACCCGATCGGCACCTGCGTCGGCATCCGCGGTTCGCGCGTGCAGGCCGTGCGCAACGAGCTCGGTGGCGAGAACGTCGACATCGTGCTATGGTCGGAAGACCCCGCGCAGTTCGTGATCGGCGCCCTCGCGCCGGCAGCCGTGCAGTCGATCGTCGTCGATGAAGAAAAGCATTCGATGGACGTCGTCGTGGACGAGAACGAGCTTGCCGTCGCCATCGGCCGCGCCGGCCAGAACGTGAGGCTCGCGAGCGAGCTCACCGGCTGGCAGATCAATATCATGACGCCGGACGAGTCGGCGTTGAAGCAGAACGAAGAGCGTGGCAAGTTGCGCGACCTGTTCATGGCGCGTCTGGATGTGGACGAGGAAGTCGCCGACATCCTGATCGACGAAGGCTTCACGAGCCTCGAAGAAATCGCCTACGTGCCGCTCAACGAAATGCTCGAAATCGAAGCCTTCGACGAAGACACCGTGCACGAGCTGCGCAACCGCTCACGCGACGCATTGCTTACGATGGCGATCGCCAACGAAGAGAAAGTGGAAGGCGTCGCGCTCGATCTGAAGAGCCTCGAAGGCATGGACAACGAGCTTCTGGCGAAGCTCGCGGAGCACCAGATTCAGACCCGCGACGACCTCGCGGAGCTGGCAGTAGATGAAGTGGTCGAAATGACCGGTATGGAAGAGGATGCCGCTAAGGCGTTGATCATGAAAGCACGTGAACACTGGTTCCAGTGAGAAATGACCATGGCGCACTGATATTTGGCGGCCTGTTTGGCCGCGTGACCCCGATCTAACCGCAAGGATTGGTCCTTGCATCAAGAGGAATGAATGGCGAGTAACAACGTAGCCCAATTTGCCGCGGAACTCAAAATGCCTGCGGGCGTCCTGCTCGAGCAGCTGCAGGCGGCTGGCGTCCAGAAAGCGAGCGCGAACGACGACCTGTCCGAGACGGACAAGGCGCGTCTGCTCGATCATTTGCGCAAGTCGCACGGTTCCGCCGACGCCGACAAGCGCAAGATCACTTTGACCCGCCGGCATACGTCGGAAATCAAGCAATCCGACGCAACGGGTAAAGCTCGCACCATTCAGGTCGAGGTGCGCAAGAAGCGTGTTTTCGTGAAGCGCGATGAAACCGGCGCGGAGCAGCCCGAGCCGGCGGCGAATCATGTCGAGGAGCCGGAAGTCGACGAGGCCGAACTCCAGCGCCGCGAGGAAGAAGCGCGCCATGCCGCCGAGCAGCTCGAGCGCGAAGAGCGCGAGCTGAAGGAGCGTCAGGCGCAACTGGAGCGCGAAGAAGCCGAACGCCGCGCCCGCGAGGAAGCGGCGGAAGCCGAGCGTCGCAAGCAGGAAGAGGAAGCAGCGCGCCGCGCGGCGGCCGCGGCTCAGGCGGCGGAAATCTCGCGCGCGGCTCAGGCTGCGCGTCAGGAAGCGCGTGCCCAGCCGGCGGCGGAAGCCAAGCAGGAAGCAAAGCAGAACGACGAAGCGCAACGCGAAGCCGCCGCAAAGGCCGCCGAAAAGGCTGCTGAAGAGAAGGCCGCGAGCGAGCGTGCCGCGCAGCGCGAAGCCGCGAAGAAGGCGGAAGAAGAAGCGAAGGCAGCCGCTGAAAAGGCGCGTCTCGAACAGGAAGCCATCGCGAAGCGTCGTGCCGCGGCGGAAGCCGAAGCGCGCGCGATTCGCGAAATGATGAACACGCCGCGCAAGGCGCAGGTGAAGGCGCCGGAACCCGCGCCCGCACCGAAGCCGGCGGAAGCGGCGAAGGCCGCCGAAGCGAAGGGCACGCTGCACAAGCCGGCCAAGCCGGAAGGCGCGCAGGCGGCACGTCCCGCAGCGGCGAAGAAGCCGGCTGCCGGCGGCGCACAGGCGCCCGCATCGACGGCTCCGGCAGGCGCAGGCGACAAGAAGAAGGCCGGCAAGGGCGGCTGGCAGCAGGACGACGCATCCAAGCGCCGTGGCATCAAGACGCGCGGCGATTCGAGCGGCGGCGTCGATCGCGGCTGGCGCGGCGGTCCGAAGGGTCGCGGCAAGCATCAGGAGCAGGCGACGTCCTTCCAGGCGCCGACCGAGCCGATCATCCGTGAAGTGCACGTGCCGGAAACCATTTCGGTCGCGGACCTCGCGCACAAGATGTCGGTGAAGGCTTCGGAAGTCATCAAGGTGATGATGAAGCTCGGCCAGATGGTCACGATCAACCAGGTGCTGGACCAGGAAACCGCGATGATCGTCGTCGAGGAACTGGGTCATCGCGCGGTCGCGGCGAAGCTGGACGATCCGGAAGCGCTGCTCATCGAAGGCGAAGCCACCGAAGACACGGCAGAGAAGCTGCCGCGTCCGCCGGTCGTCACCGTGATGGGTCACGTCGACCACGGCAAGACCTCGCTGCTGGACTACATCCGTCGCGCGAAAGTGGCGGCGGGCGAAGCGGGCGGCATCACGCAGCATATCGGCGCATATCACGTCGATACGCCGCGCGGCGTCATCACCTTCCTCGACACGCCGGGTCACGAGGCCTTTACGGCCATGCGTGCGCGCGGCGCGAAGGCAACCGACATCGTCATTCTGGTCGTTGCGGCCGATGACGGCGTGATGCCGCAGACGAAGGAAGCAATCGCCCACGCGAAGGCGGGCGGCGTGCCGATCGTCGTGGCGATCAACAAGATCGACAAGCCGGAAGCGAACCCGGAGCGCGTGAAGCAGGAGCTCGTCGCGGAAGGCGTGGTGCCGGAAGAGTACGGCGGCGATTCGCCGTTCATCGAAGTGTCGGCGAAGACCGGCCGCGGCATTGACGATCTGCTGGAAAACGTGTCGCTGCAAGCCGAAGTGCTGGAGCTGACCGCGCCGGTGGAAGCCGCCGCCAAGGGCCTCGTGATCGAAGCCAAGCTGGACAAGGGCAAGGGCCCGGTCGCGACCATCCTCGTGCAGTCGGGCACGCTGAACCGCGGCGACGTGGTTCTCGCGGGCAGCGCCTATGGCCGCGTCCGCGCCATGCTGGACGAAACCGGCAAGCCGACCAAGGAAGCAGGTCCGTCGATCCCGGTGGAAATCCAGGGTCTGTCGGAAGTGCCGGCGGCGGGCGAGGAAGTCATCGTGTTGCCGGACGAGCGCAAGGCGCGCGAAATCGCGCTGTTCCGTCAGGGCAAGTTCCGCGACGTCAAGCTGGCCAAGCAACAGGCCGCGAAGCTCGAGAACATGCTGGAGCAAATGGGCGAAGGCGAAGTGCAGAACCTGCCGCTCATAGTCAAGGCGGACGTGCAGGGCTCGCAGGAAGCGCTGGTGCAATCGCTGCAAAAGCTGTCGACCAGCGAAGTGCGCGTGCAGATCGTGCACAGCGCGGTCGGCGCGATCAGCGAATCGGACGTCAACCTGGCTACGGCTTCGAAGGCGGTCATCATCGGCTTCAACACGCGTGCGGATGCACAAGCGCGCAAGGTGGCCGAGGCGAACGGCATCGACATCCGTTACTACAACATCATCTACGACGCAGTGGATGAGGTGAAGGCGGCGATGTCCGGCATGCTCGCGCCGGAGAAGCGCGAGACGGTGACGGGCATGGTCGAGGTGCGTCAGGTCATCCGCGTGCCGAAGGTCGGTCTCATCGCGGGTTGTATGGTCACGGACGGTGTGGTCAAGCGTTCCTCGTCGGTGCGCGTGATTCGCAACAATGTCGTGATCCACACCGGCGAGCTCGATTCGCTCAAGCGCTTCAAGGACGACGTCAAGGAAGTGCGTCAGGGCTTCGAGTGCGGTATGTCGATCAAGAACTTCAGCGACATCGTCGAAGGCGACCAGTTCGAAGTCTTCGAAGTGACGGAAGTGGCTCGCACGCTGTAATGCGTTAGCCGCTGATAAAAGGGCGGGGTGGGCCTGGCGGCTCGCTCCGCCCTTTTTGCTTCAGGCGGCAAGAAAAGAAATACGGAAACGACATCATGGCTAAAAAACGGACATCCGCGAACCGCAACGTGCAGATTGCGGACCAGATCCAGCGCGATCTTTCGGAACTCATGCGCGAGATGAAAGACCCGCGCGTGGGACTCGTGACGATCCAGAGCGTCGAGCTCACGCCCGACTACGCGCACGCGAAGGTCTACTTCACGACGCTCACGGGCGATCCCAAGCAGACTGAGCAAGGTCTCAATCACGCGGCGGGACATCTGCACAATATGCTCTTCAAGCGCCTGCACATCCACACGGTGCCGACGCTGCATTTCCACTATGACCAGACGATCGAGAAGGCCGTCGAGATGTCGCGCCTGATCGACGAAGCGAACGCGACGCGCGCGAAGGATGCCGACGACGATCAGGAAGGCGCCTGAGCGATGAGCGGTTCGGAAAAACAGGCGCGGCCGAAGATTCCGCGCCGCGCACTCGACGGCGTGCTGCTGCTCGACAAGCCGCTCGGGCTTTCGAGCAACGACGCGCTGATCAAGGCGAAGCGGATTTATCTGGCGAAGAAGGCGGGCCACACGGGCACGCTCGATCCGCTCGCGACAGGCTTGCTGCCGCTGTGCTTCGGCGAGGCGACGAAGTTCTCGCAAGACCTGCTCGACGCCGACAAGACGTATGAAGCGACGATGCGCCTCGGCATCCGCACCACCACGGGCGATGCCGAAGGCGAAGCCATCGATACGCGCGAGGTCACGTGCGACGAAGCAGCGGTCGTCGAAGCGATGAAGCGGTTCATCGGCGACATCGTGCAAGTCCCGCCGATGTATTCGGCGCTCAAGCGCGACGGCAAGCCGCTCTACGAGTATGCGCGCGCCGGGCAGACGGTCGAGCGCGAAGGCCGCCAGGTGACCATTCACGCGCTGCAGTTGCTCGCGTGCGCGCTGCCGCTCGTGACGTTCCGCGTAACGTGCAGCAAGGGCACGTATGTGCGCACATTGGCGGAAGATATCGGCGAGACCCTCGGTTGCGGCGCGCATCTGACGGCGCTGCGGCGCACGGGCGTCGGCACGTTGACGCTCGAACACGCGGTCACGCTGGATCAGCTCGCGAGCCTGAGCGAACCGGAACGCGACGAACGGCTTCAACCTGTCGATGCGCTCTTGTCCACGTTCCCGGCGGTCCAGTTGAACGAGGAAGCGACCAAGCGCTTTTTGCACGGCCAGCGGCTGAAGCTGACCGATGTCGTGAAAACGCGCCTCGAAGAAGGCCGCGTGCGCGTCTATGCGCAAGACGGTGGCCGATTGCTTGGCGTGGCGCGTGCGGGAGAAGGCGTGCTTGCGCCCGAACGGTTGGTCGTCACGGCACAATGAAAAAGAGCCCGGTCATGTTTGAACCGGGCTCTTTTTTATCGAGGCTGGCAAGGCGATCAATGCGCCGCCGATGCCGCCGCCGCCGAATCTCCCCCGCCCGAACGCTCGGGCCGAGTGATCCAGATCAGTGCGATCAGCGCGACGAAAATGCCCGCCGAGATATAGAACATGTCGTTCACGCCGAGCTGCGCGGCCTGCTGCGTGGCCATACTGTTGAACAGGCCTCGCGCTTGCTCTTGCGAGAAGCCGAGCGCGTTCATTTGCTGTATCGAGTTCGCGAACACCGGGTTATACGAGTTCGCGCCTTCGACGAGCTGGGCGTGATGCACGATCGAGCGATGCTCCCACGCCGTCGAGAAAATCGACGTGCCGATGCCGCCGCACATGATCCGCACGAAGTTCGACAAGCCCGATGCCGCCGGAATCCGATGCCCCGGCAAGCCCGACAGCGTGATCGACACGAGCGGAATAAAGAAGCCCGCCATGCCGATGCCCTGGATCAAGGTCGGCACCGTGAGCGCCCACGTATCGACGCCGGTCGTGTAGCGCGAGCGCATCCAGAAACATAGCGCGAACACGAGGAACGCGGCCGTCGCGATATAGCGCGGATCGGTGCGCGGCAGGAATTTGCCGGTGAGCGGCGAGAGCAGGATCGCGAAGAGGCCGACGGGCGCCATCACGAGGCCGGCGTTCGTCGCGGTATAGCCGATATCGGTCTGCAGCCACAGCGGCAGCAGCACGAGATTGCCGAAGTAGAGCCCGTAGCCGATCGACAGCGCGATCGTCCCGCCCGTGAAATTGCGCAGCTCGAACAGCGAAAGATCCACGACCGGATGCTCGGCCGTCAGCTCCCACACGATGAAAAACGCGAACGAGATCACCGCGATCAGCGCGAGCACGACGATCGTCGTGGAGTTGAACCAGTCGAGATCCTTGCCCTTGTCGAGCATGATCTGCAGCGAGCCGACCCAGACCACGAGCAGCGTGAGCCCGACGGTGTCGATCGGCGCCTTGCGGATGGCGGAATCGCGGTCGCGGAAGATCGCGAACGTGGCGATCGCCGCCGCGATGCCCACCGGGATGTTCACGTAGAAGATCCACGGCCACGAGATGTTGTCGGAGATCCAGCCGCCGAGCACGGGGCCCGCGACCGGCGCGATGAGCGTGGTCATCGACCACATCGAGAGCGCCATCGGCGCCTTCTCGCGCGGATAGCTCGCGAGCAGGAGCGTTTGCGAGAGCGGGATCATCGGGCCGGCGACCGCGCCCTGAAACACGCGCGCGGCGAGCAGGAAGGGCAGCGTCGGCGCGAGACCGCACAGCCACGACGCGATCACGAACAGGATGATCGAGCCGAGGAAGAGCCGCACCTGGCCGAGGCGCTGCGTGAGCCAGCCGGTGAGCGGCACCGAGATCGCGTTGGCGACCGCGAATGACGTGATGACCCACGTGCCCTGATCCGACGACACGCCGAGATCGCCGGAGATCGACGGAATCGAGACGTTCGCGATCGACGTGTCGAGCACGTTCATGAACACCGCGAGCGACACGGCGATCGTCCCGATGACGAGTTTTCCGCCCGACAGCGGCGGATGAACGACGTTTTGCGAAGACATGTGGCGAATCCGCTTACATCAGCTTCGCAGTCGATGCCGACTTCGTCGCCTTCCCGCGCGTGGCCGACGACGAGCTCTGAGCGGGCGTGCCCGCGCCCGTGCCCGCGTTCTGCTGGATGATGCGCGCGATTTCCTGATCGGCCTGCGCGCCGTAGTTGTCGAACACGTTGGTCTGGTAGACCGTGTTCTGCGCGTTGCCGAGTTGGCCGCCTTCCTCGTTCTTGATCGTCACGTCGACATTCATCGACAAACCGATGCGCAGCGGATGCTCCTGCAGTTCCTTCGGATCGAGCTCGATACGCACCGGCAGGCGCTGCACGACCTTGATCCAGTTACCCGTCGCGTTCTGCGCGGGCAGGAGTGAGAACGCCGAGCCAGTACCCGCGGAGAAACCGATCACCTTGCCGTGATACACGACGCCCGAGCCGTAGAGATCGGCCGTCAGTTCGACCGGCTGACCGATACGCATGTGCTTCAGTTGCACTTCCTTGAAGTTCGCGTCGACCCACACGGCGTTCAGCGGCACGATGGCCATCAGCGGATTGCCCGGCGACACGCGCTGGCCGACCTGCACCGAGCGCTTCGCGACATAACCCGTCACCGGCGCCGGCAGCGTGTTGCGCGCGTAGTTGATGTACGAGTCGCGCACCTTCGCGGCGGCGGCGAGCACGTTCGGGTGATCGGCGATCGTCGTATTGGCCGTGAGCGAGCGGTTCGACGCGAGCTCCTGCTCGGCGGCGTCGAGCGCGGCCTGCGCGCCGCGGACCGCGTCGCGCGCGTGCGAAATTTCTTCCTGCGACACCGCGCCCGTCTGCGCAACCTGCATGCGGCGCTTCAGGTCGTCTTGCGCGCGCGAGAGATCCGAGCGGCGCAATGCGATCTGCGCTTCGTACTGGTTGTTGTTCACGAAGAACGTTCGCACCTGGCGCACAGCCTGCGCGAGATTCGCCTCGGCCTGATCGAGCGCGATTTTGGAGTCGGCGGGATCGAGCGTGACGAGCGGGTCGCCGGCCTTCACCGTCTGCGTGTCGTCCGCGTTCACCGAGATCACGGTGCCGACGACCTGCGGCGTGATCTGCACGACATTGCCGTTCACATAGGCGTCGTCGGTGCTTTCGTGAAAGCGCGCGATCAGGAAGTAATACAGCCCGTACGCGACGGCGGCGATGATGATGACGAGCACGATCAGCGTCATCAGCCGGCGGCGTTTGCCGTTGCTCTGTTTCGGCGCGGGCGCGGCGGCGGTTTGTTGAGGGTCGCTCATGAAAGACTCCGAATATTTCGTATTTGGTCTGATGCGTGTTCTTGCGCGCGGCTTATTTCGACGGCGCGGCCTGATTTGCCGCTTGCGCGCTCGCCTGTTGCTGCCCGCTGCCGTCGATCGCCAGATTGGTGCTCGTCGCGTCGAAGCCGCCGCCGAGCGATTTGATCAGCGCGATCTGCAGATCGGTGCGCTTCAGGCGCAGATTCGTCACGGTCTGCTCGTTGGCGAGACGGTTCTCGTCGGCGTTGAGCACCTGCAGTTGCGGCGAGAGGCCCGCCTTGTAGCGGATCACCGCGAGCTGATAGGCGCTCGTCGCCGCCGTGAGCGCGCGATTCGCGTCGGCCATCTGTTTGTCGAGCGAGCGGATCGCCGAGATATTGGTCGCGACGTCGTTCATCGCATTGATGAGCGTCTGATTGTAATTCGCGACATTGCCTTCGAAATCGGCGTAACGGCCCTTCAACTGCGCGCGCAGGGCGCCCGCATCGAAGATCGGCAGATGCACCGCCGGCCCGATCTGGATCTGGCGGCTGCTCGCCTGCAGGAAGCGGCTCCAGCCGAACGCGTCGAAACCGAACGCCGCCGCGAGGTTGATGTCCGGGAAGAATTCGGCCTTCGCTTCCTTGATGTTGTGCGTCGCCGCTTCGACCTGCCAGCGCGCCGCGACGATATCCGGGCGGCGCGCGACGAGATCGGCGGGCACGTTGTCGGGCAGCGTCACGTTGACGTTCGGGTCGATCACGGGCTTGGCGATCTTGAGACCGCGGTCCGGGCCTTGGCCAAGCAGCGCGGCGAGCTGATAGCGGACGGCTTCGATCTGGCCGTCGAGCTCGGTCGAGTTCGTCTGGCTCGTCGCGACATTGCCTTCCGCCGTGCGGCGCTCGACGTTCGTGTCGAGCCCGGCCGCGACGCGCCCGTTCGTGATGCGCCCGACGTCCTGCCGGTTCGCGATTTCGCGCTGGGCGACATCGCGCAGCGCGTAGAGCAGCGCGAACTGGTTATACGTGCGCGCAACCGACGCCGCGAGCGTCACGCGCGCCTGCTGCATGTCCGCCTCGGCGGCCTTCTGCTGCGACACCGCCATGTTCAGCCGCGAACGGTTCTTGCCCCAGAGATCCAGTTCCCACGATGCGCTCGCGAGCACGTTGTTCTCGCTGTACCAGGTGCCGCCGTAGGGCGGCGGGAAGAGGGCGTTGGCCGAATACAGTTCGCGCGTCCACGAATACGAGCCGTTGACCTTCGGATAGAGCGCCGAGCGCGATGTCTCGGTATACGACGACGCCTTCGCGATGCGCGCCTGCGCCTGCGCGATGCTCGGGTTGCCGGCGAGCGCCTCGTCGATCAGCTGCGGCAGTTGCGGGTCGCCGAACTGCTTCGCCCAGTCGAGCGTCGGCCATTGGCCGCCTTGCCCGGGCACGCTTTGCGTCGCCTCGAAATTGTTCGGCGACGCAATCTGCTTGTCGCTCGAAATGCCCGAGTAGTTCGCGCAGCCCGCGAACGCCAACGCAGCGGCGACCGCGGCCGCGGCGCCTTTGGCACGGCTCGGGAAGCGCTGCGCGGACAGGGAGAGGTGTTTCATATCTCGTCTCTTGAGATGAGAATTAAAGATGGACATTGCAATGATCTTGAAAGGCGATGCCGCGCCGATTTGCTTGACGCTGCAATCACGTACCAGGCTTATCATTGCAGTTGAGCAGCGATGCCACGGACGGGTCGCACGAGTTCGCGAGAATTCGTCTCAGCATGCTCTTCAGGAAGCCCACTTCCTCCGGCGTGAAGCCCGTCAGCAGATGATCGAGCACGCGCGCGAAAATGGCGGGAATCTTCTCGGCGGTGGCCTGACCTTCGTCGGTGAGCGCGAGGCGCACGACGCGCCGGTCTTCCTCGCTGCGCACGCGCGAGAGCAGGCCGCGCTTTTCCAGACGGTCGATGAGACGCGTGACCGCGCTCGCGTCGATGCCGTATTCTCGGGCGATGTCGGCCGCCGTCGCGCACTTGCCGACGGCCAGCATGAAGACGATGCTCGCCTGCGTTCCCGTGATGTTCAGTTCGGAACTCGTGTGCTGCGTGACCATGTTCCACATGGTCGAGCGCACTCGGCCGATCAGGTAGCCGACACTCTCGGCCAGCACGTAATCGCCGATCGCCGTGGATTTCGGGGCGTCGCTCATTTGTAAATAACGGTGCGAATGCAATAGTTGACTAGGCAGCATTATAGAGGTGCGTTACAGGTGCTGCAAGGATCTTTTCTGAAAATGCTTAACAATCGGCGGCGCCTTTCTGGGCGGCGCGCCGACGGGAGCGATGGCGGGCGAGCGTTACGGGTTGAGTCCTATTGCCAGATAAGGTCATCCGTGCGTGCTATAATTTTCGGTTCTCACCGCGCCGGGCCCGCATACTCATGCTTCGCATGATGGTTCAAGAGGGGCTGACGAGCCATGAAGTCTCATAGATGAGGCTTCCTCCGACGGCGCACAACCAAGACATCTCAATATGACTCGCGCCCTCCGCAATATCGCCATCATTGCCCACGTCGACCACGGCAAGACCACGCTCGTCGACCAGTTGCTCCGTCAGTCGGGCACGTTCCGGGAAAACCAGCAGGTCGCCGAACGGGTCATGGACTCGAACGACATCGAAAAGGAACGTGGCATCACGATCCTGGCCAAGAACTGCGCCGTCGAATACGAAGGCACGCACATCAATATCGTCGATACGCCGGGACACGCGGACTTCGGCGGTGAAGTGGAGCGTGTGCTGTCGATGGTCGATTCCGTGCTGCTGCTCGTCGACGCCGTCGAAGGCCCGATGCCGCAAACGCGCTTCGTCACGAAGAAGGCGCTCGCGCTCGGTCTCAAGCCGATCGTCGTGATCAACAAGGTGGACCGCCCGGGCGCGCGCATCGACTGGGTGATCAACCAGACCTTCGATCTGTTCGACAAGCTCGGCGCGACCGAAGAGCAGCTCGACTTCCCGGTGGTGTACGCGTCGGGCCTGAACGGCTACGCGAGCCTGGAACCGGAAACGCGCGAAGGCACGATGCGCCCGCTGTTCGAAGCGATCCTTCAGCACGTTCCCGTGCGCCCGGCCGATCCGGACGCTCCGCTGCAACTGCAGATCACCTCGCTCGACTACAACTCGTATGTGGGCCGTATCGGTGTGGGCCGTGTCGCGCGCGGCCGTATCCGCCCGGGCATGCAGGTGGCCGTGCGTTCGGGTCCGGACGGCGCCATTCTGAATCGCAAGATCAATCAGGTGCTGTCGTTCCATGGCCTCGAGCGCGTGCAGGTCGAAGAGGCGCAAGCGGGCGATATCGTGCTGATCAACGGCATCGAGGAAATCGGCATCGGCGTGACGATCTGCTCGCCGGAACAGCCCGACGCGCTGCCGATGATCACCGTCGACGAACCGACGCTCACGATGAACTTCCTCGTGAACTCGTCGCCGCTCGCGGGCAAGGAAGGCAAGTTCGTCACGAGCCGCCAGATCCGCGATCGTCTGACGAAGGAACTGAATCACAACGTCGCGCTGCGCGTGAAAGATACGGGCGACGAAACCACGTTCGAAGTCTCGGGCCGTGGTGAACTGCACCTGACGATTCTCGTCGAGAACATGCGCCGTGAAGGCTACGAACTCGCCGTGTCGCGTCCGCGCGTGGTGCTGCAGGAAATCGACGGCGTGAAGTGCGAGCCGTATGAAAACCTGACCGTCGATATCGAAGACGGGCATCAGGGCGGCGTGATGGAAGAGCTCGGCCGACGCAAGGGCGAAATGCTCGACATGACGTCCGACGGCCGTGGCCGCACGCGTCTCGAGTACAAGATTTCGGCGCGCGGTCTGATCGGCTTCCAGAGCGAGTTCCTCACGCTCACGCGCGGCACGGGCCTGATGAGCCATACGTTCGATTCCTACGCGCCGGTGAAGGAAGGCTCGGTCGGCGAACGTCGCAATGGCGTGCTGATTTCGCAGGATGACGGCGCCGCCGTCGCGTACGCGCTGTGGAAGCTGCAGGATCGCGGCCGCATGTTCGTGTCGCCGGGCGATGCGCTGTACGAAGGCATGATCATCGGCATTCACAGCCGCGACAACGACCTCGTCGTGAACCCGATCAAGGGCAAGCAGCTCACCAACGTGCGCGCTTCGGGCACCGACGAAGCCGTGCGTCTCGTTCCGCCGATCTCGCTGTCGCTGGAATACGCGGTCGAGTTCATCGACGATGACGAGCTCGTCGAAGTGACGCCGCAGTCCATTCGTCTGCGCAAGCGTCACCTGAAGGAGCACGAGCGTCGCCGCGCGAGCCGCGAGGCATCGGCCGACTAAGCATCGGTTCGCTTCGTGCAAACAAAAGCCGCCTTCGGGCGGCTTTTTCGTTTTCCGATACCGTGCAAGGGACTCTTGCTTATCTCACAAAAGCCCGCACATCCTTGTTGCATAAAGGATGACGAGGGCAGAGCACATGCGGCGATCGGTCATATGACGATTGGTTCTGTGCTATGCTTCTCGGATTAGCTGTCGCTTTTTAGGTCCTTCCAAGCAGACTTGATTCGCGCAATCCGCTAAACGGTCAGGCCGTGGCGCGGAAGGTTTCGTAACCCGCACTTCCTCGAGAAACTCGAAGAAAGGTGAGCGTAAAATGATGAAGCAATTCCAGTCGAACTCTTATCTGTTCGGCGGTAATGCTCCGTACGTCGAAGAGTTGTACGAGCAATATCTCGATAATCCCGCGTCAGTGCCCGAGACCTGGCGCGCCTACTTCGACGCGTTGCAGAACGTGCCCGCATCTGACGGCACGGCTCACAACGACGTGGCCCACGGCCCCATCGTCGAATCTTTCGCCCAGCGCGCGAAGGCGAACGCCTTCCTGCCGCGTGAAACCACCGGTGATCTGACCACCGCGCGAAAGCAAGTCTACGTTCAATCCCTCATCGGCGCGTATCGATTCCTCGGCACGCAATGGGCGAATCTCGATCCGCTCAAGCGCCGCGAGCGTCCCGCCATCCCCGAACTCGAACCCGGCTTCTATGACTTCACCGAAGCCGACATGGATCAGGTCTTCAACGCGACCAATCTGTACTTCGGTTTCGAGCAGGCATCGCTGCGCGACATCGTCAAGGCGCTGCGCGATACGTACTGCGGCACGATCGGCGCCGAGTTCATGTACATCAGCGATCCCGAGCAGAAGCGCTGGTGGAAGGAGCAGCTCGAGTCGATCCGTTCGACGCCGAACTTCTCGAACGACAAGAAGAAGCACATCCTGAACCGCCTGACGGCCGCCGAAGGCCTCGAGCGTTTCCTGCACACCAAATACGTTGGCCAGAAGCGTTTCTCGCTGGAAGGCGGCGAGAGCTTCATCGCGTCGATGGACGAAGTCGTCCGCCACGCGGGCAAGAACGGCGTGCAGGAAATCGTGATCGGCATGGCGCACCGTGGCCGTCTCAACGTGCTGGTCAATACGCTCGGCAAGATGCCGGCCGACCTCTTCGCCGAATTCGAAGGCAAGCACGTCGATGACCTGCCGGCCGGCGACGTGAAGTACCACAAGGGCTTCTCGTCGGATGTCGCAACGGAAGGCGGCCCGGTTCACCTGTCGCTCGCGTTCAACCCGTCGCACCTGGAAATCGTGAATCCGGTGGTCGAAGGCTCGGCCAAGGCGCGCATGGATCGCCGCGGCGACGAAGAAGGCCTGCAAGTGCTGCCGGTTCAAGTTCACGGCGACGCAGCCTTCGCGGGCCAGGGCGTCGTGATGGAAACGCTGAACCTCGCGCAGACGCGCGGCTACGGCACGCACGGCACGCTGCATATCGTCATCAACAACCAGATCGGCTTCACGACGTCGGACCCGCGCGATGCACGCTCGACGCTGTACTGCTCGGACGTCGTCAAGATGATCGAGGCGCCGGTGCTGCACGTGAATGGCGACGATCCCGAAGCCGTCGTGCTCGCGACGCAGCTCGCGATCGACTTCCGCATGAAGTTCCACAAGGACGTGGTCGTCGACATCATCTGCTTCCGCAAGCTCGGCCACAACGAGCAGGACACGCCGGCGGTCACGCAGCCGCTGATGTACAAGACCATCGCGAAGCATCCGGGCACGCGCGCCGTCTACGCGGAAAAGCTCGTGCAGCAGGGCGTGATCAAGGCCGAAGACGCGGACAGCTTCGTCAAGGAATACCGTCAGGCGATGGACGAAGGCCATCACACCATCGATCCGGTGCTCTCGAACTACAAGAGCAAGTACGCGGTGGACTGGGTTCCGTTCCTGAACCGCAAGTGGACCGACGCGGCCGACACCGCGGTGCCGCTCGCCGAGCTGAAGCGTCTGGCTGAGCGCATCACGACGATTCCGGAAAACTTCAAGGTTCACCCGCTCGTCGAGCGCGTCATCAACGACCGCCGCGCCATGGGTCTCGGCGAAGCCAAGCTCGACTGGGGCATGGGCGAGCACCTCGCGTTCGCGTCGCTGGTCGCATCGGGCTACGCCGTGCGTCTGACGGGCCAGGACTCGGGCCGCGGCACGTTCACGCACCGTCACGCGGTGCTGCACGATCAGAACCGCGAGCGCTGGAACGACGGCACCTACATTCCGCTGCAGAACATCGCGGAAGGCCAGGCGAAGTTCACGGTGATCGACTCGGTGCTGTCCGAAGAAGCGGTGCTCGGCTTCGAGTACGGCTATTCGACGGCTGAGCCGAACACGTTCGTTGCGTGGGAAGCGCAGTTCGGCGACTTCGTGAACGGCGCGCAGGTCGTGATCGACCAGTTCATCTCGTCGGGCGAAGTGAAGTGGGGCCGCGTCTCCGGCCTCACGATGATGCTGCCGCACGGCTACGAAGGCCAGGGTCCGGAGCACTCGTCGGCGCGTATCGAGCGTTTCCTGCAACTGTGCGCGGATCACAATATGCAAGTGGTCCAGCCGACGACGCCGGCGCAGATCTTCCACCTGCTGCGCCGTCAGATGATCCGCCTGTTCCGCAAGCCGCTGATCATCGCCACGCCGAAGTCGCTGCTGCGTCACAAGGAAGCCGTGTCGGATCTGTCGGAACTGTCGAAGGGCACGTTCCAGCCGGTCATCGGTGAAGTCGACGAAGCGATCGAGGCGAAGAAGGTCAAGCGCGTGGTCGTGTGTTCGGGCCGCGTGTATTACGACCTCGTCGCGCATCGCCGCGAAGCGAAGAGCAACGATGTCGCCATCGTGCGTATCGAGCAGTTGTACCCGTTCGCGCACAAGCAGTTCGACGCGGAACTCAAGAAGTACGAAAACGCGACCGAAGTGGTCTGGGTGCAGGACGAGCCGCAGAACCAGGGCGCCTGGTTCTACATCGAGCACCATCTGCGCGAGGGCATGCGCGAAGGCATGAAGCTGGCCTACAGCGGCCGTCCGGCTTCGGCGTCGCCTGCGGTCGGCTACTACGCGAAGCACTACGAGCAGCAGAAGGCGCTCGTGGAAGGCGCGTTCGGCCGCCTGAAGGGCGCGCAGACCATCGCGAAGTAAGCATGCTTGATCGAGGCCGGGCGAACGGATGTTCCCCGGTCTCGCTGCTCGTACACACACAGACACGCATCAGGAAGATACAGAAATGGCTATCGTAGAAGTCAAGGTTCCCCAGCTTTCCGAGTCGGTCTCGGAAGCGACCATGCTGCAATGGAAGAAGAAGCCGGGTGAGGCTGTTGCGCAGGACGAAATCCTCATCGAAATCGAGACCGACAAGGTCGTGCTCGAAGTGCCCGCGCCGTCCGCCGGCGTGCTGGCGCAAGTGATCAAGCACGACGGCGATATCGTCACCGCCGACGAACTCATCGCGAAGATCGACACCGAAGCGAAAGCGGGCGAAGCGCCTGCCGCCGTCGCCGCTGCCGGCGACGCCGAAGTGAAGCCCGCGCCGGTCGCGGAAACGGCTGCGGCCGCTCCGGCTGCCGCGCAGGCATCGACGGGCGGCGCTGCATCGCCGGCCGCGACGAAGATCCTCGCCGAGAAGGGTGTTTCGGCGGATCAGGTGTCGGGTTCGGGCCGCGACGGCCGCATCACGAAGGGCGACGCGCTCGCCGCCCAGGCTGGCGCACCCGCTGCCGCCAAGGCCGCCGCGCCGGCTCCGGCCGCAGCGCCCGCGCGCGCCGCGAAGCCGTCGCTGCCGCAAGTTTCGGCTCCGGCATCGGCTGACCAGTGGCTCAAGGACCGCCCGGAACAGCGCGTGCCGATGTCGCGTCTGCGCGCGCGTATCGCCGAGCGTCTGCTCGAGTCGCAGCAGACCAACGCCATCCTGACGACGTTCAACGAAGTCAACATGGCGCCGGTCATGGATCTGCGCAACAAGTACAAGGATCGCTTCGAGAAGGAACATGGCGTGAAGCTCGGCTTCATGTCGTTCTTCGTGAAGGCCGCCGTTCATGCGCTGAAGAAGTTCCCGCTCGTGAACGCGTCGATCGACGGTAACGACATCGTCTATCACGGCTATTTCGACATCGGTATCGCGGTCGGTTCGCCGCGCGGCCTGGTGGTGCCGATCCTGCGCAACGCGGATCAGATGAGCCTCGCCGACATCGAGAAGAAGATCGCCGAATTCGGCCAGAAAGCGAAGGACGGCAAACTGTCGATCGAGGAAATGACCGGCGGCACGTTCTCCATCTCGAACGGCGGCGTGTTCGGTTCCATGTTGTCGACGCCGATCATCAATCCGCCGCAGTCCGCGATTCTCGGCGTGCACGCGACGAAGGAACGTGCGGTTGTCGAGAACGGCCAGATCGTGATCCGTCCGATGAACTACCTCGCGCTGTCGTACGACCACCGCATCATCGACGGCCGCGAAGCCGTGCTGTCGCTGGTCGCGATGAAGGACGCGCTGGAAGATCCGGCCCGTCTGCTGCTGGACCTGTAAAAAGCATCGTGCCTCGGCGCGCGCGATAGGCTCGCGCGCGCTGTTCGAGGCGTCTCCGCAGGAGCGGAGTTCAAAAAAGGAAAGTCATGTCCAAGGAATTTGATGTCGTCGTGATCGGCGCGGGCCCTGGCGGCTATATCGCGGCGATTCGCGCAGCGCAGCTCGGCAAGACGGTTGCGTGTATCGAGAAGTGGAAGAACCCGGCCGGACTGCTCAAGCTCGGCGGCACGTGCCTGAACGTGGGCTGCATTCCGTCGAAGGCGCTGCTCGCGTCGTCGGAGGAATTCGAGAATGCGTCGAAGCATCTCGCCGATCACGGCATCAGCGTGTCGGACGTGAAGCTCGATGTGTCGAAGATGCTCGCCCGCAAGGACGGCATCGTCGAGAAGATGACAAAGGGCATCGAGTTCCTGTTCCGCAAGAACAAGATCACGTGGCTCAAGGGTCACGGCAAGTTCACCGGCAAGAACGCGGCCGGCGTGCAGATCGAAGTGTCGGGCGAAGGCGAGACGGAAGTCGTCACGGCGAAGAACGTGATCATCGCGACGGGTTCGAAAGCGCGCCATCTGCCGGGCATTCCGGTCGACAACAAGCTCATCGCCGACAACGAAGGCGCGCTGTCGTTCGACTCCGTGCCGAAGAAGCTCGCCGTGATCGGCGCGGGCGTGATTGGTCTGGAGCTCGGCTCGGTGTGGCGTCGTCTCGGCGCGGAAGTGACCGTGCTCGAAGCGCTGCCGCAATTCCTCGGCGCCGCCGACGAAGCGCTTGCGAAGGAAGCCGCGAAGCAGTTCAAGAAGCAAGGCCTCGACATTCACCTCGGCGTGAAGATCGGCGAAGTGAAGACTTCGGCCAACGGCGTGTCGATCGCCTATACGGACAACGCGGGCAACGCGCAGACGCTGGAAGCGGATCGCCTGATCGTGTCGATCGGCCGCGTGCCGAATACCGATAACCTCGGTCTCGAGTCGATCGGTCTGAAGGCCAACGAGCGCGGCTTCATCGACGTGGACGATCACTGCGCGACGAGCGTGCCGAACGTGTACGCGATCGGCGACGTGGTGCGCGGCCCGATGCTCGCGCACAAGGCGGAAGACGAAGGCGTGGCGGTGGCGGAGATCATCGACGGTCAGAAGCCGCACATCGATTACAACTGCGTGCCGTGGGTCATCTACACGGAACCGGAAATCGCGTGGGTCGGCAAGACGGAGCAGCAGCTCAAGGCCGAAGGCCGCGAGATCAAGACCGGCCAGTTCCCGATGATGGCCAATGGCCGCGCACTCGGCATCGGCAAGGCAGAAGGCTTCGTCAAGATGATCGCCGACGCGAAGACGGACGAAATCCTCGGCGTGCATGTGATCGCAGCGGACGCGTCGGACTTGATCGCCGAAGCGGTCGTCGCGATGGAGTTCAAGGCGGCGTCGGAAGACATCGGCCGTATTTGCCATCCGCACCCGTCGCTGTCGGAAGTGATGCGTGAAGCGGCGCTCGCCGTCGACAAGCGCGCGTTGAACATGTAATTCGGCTCGACTTCGGGCAACACGCAAGGCATCGCAACGAAGGCGAGCGGATCAAACCGCTCGCCTTCGTCACTTCGAACGGCAGAAGATGAACGTCACCGAATACTACGACAACGAACTGCGCACGCGGGGTTATCAATCGGACGAGGCGCAGCTCGCGGCGGTCGCGCGCCTGCAGCGCTGCTACGAAGAGTGGGTCGCGTACAAGTCGCGCCGCTCCAACGCGCTCAAGAAGTTTCTCGTGCATCCGGACCTGCCGCGCGGCGTGTACATGTGGGGCGGCGTCGGACGCGGCAAGAGCTTCCTGATGGATAGCTTCTATGCGGTCGTGCCCGTGCAGCGCAAGACGCGCCTGCATTTTCACGAGTTCATGCGCGAGGTGCATCGCGAGCTGGAAGAATTGAAAGGGCAGGCCGATCCGCTCGACGAACTCGCGAAACGCATCGCCAAACGATACAGGCTGATCTGCTTCGACGAATTCCACGTCTCCGATATCGCCGACGCGATGATTCTGTATCGCCTGCTCGACCGGCTGTTCAAGAACGGCGTGCAGTTCGTGATGACGTCCAATTACGAGCCGGACACGCTGTATCCGGAAGGGCTGCATCGCGACCGTCTGCTGCCGGCGATCGAGCTTATCAAGCAGTATCTCGACGTGCTCAATGTCGATGCCGGCACCGACTACCGCAAGCGCACGCTGTCGCAGGTGCAGGCTTATCACACGCCGCTCGGCGCCGCCGCCGACAAGGCGCTGCGGGCGGACTTCGCCAAGCTCGCGGCCGTGCCCGACGAAAGCCCGATCCTGCATATCGAGAAGCGCGAGATCAAGGCGCTGCGCAAGGCCGACGGCGTCGTGTGGTTCGACTTCGCCACATTGTGCGGCGGCCCGCGCTCGCAGAACGACTATCTCGAACTGGCGAACCGGTTTCACGCGGTGATTCTCTCGGACGTGCCGCAGATGACACCGCGCATGGCGTCCGAGGCGCGCCGCTTCACGTGGCTCATCGACGTGTTCTACGACCACAAGGTGAAGCTGCTGATGTCGGCGGCGGTGCCCGCGGAGGAGTTGTACGTCGAAGGGCCGATGGCCAACGAGTTCGCGCGCACCGTCTCGCGCATCGTCGAGATGCAGTCGAAGGAGTATCTGGAGGCGCCGCGGCGTGTCGCGGATATTTCGCTGACCTAATACGAGAATCAAAAATCTGCGGCTAGCCAATCGGCATAAGGCTTTTCAGGCTTTTTCAAGATTCGGACCACTCTTATTTGCCTGCTCTCGGGTACTCGGTATCGTCGATGCCAGTAATCAGACAGCAAATTGGAGAGAATACCGTGAAGCCCTATCGCGACTTGTCGGACGAAGAATGGCAAATGGTGGCACCGCTGCTTCCCGAACTGCGTCCGCGTTCGGAGCTGCGGGGCCGGCCGCTCGCTAATACCCGCGCCGTGCTCAACGGTGTGCTTTGGGTCATGTACAGCGGCGCGTCGTGGTCCACGCTGCCGCGCAAATATCCGTCGTATCAGACCTGCCATCGGCGTTTCAAGGCGTGGCACGAGTCGGGCGTGCTGCTGCGGGAGCCTTGTGGCGCGGGGCTTCGGCAGGGGCGGGCGTAGCTTCTGACTGGGTTTTGCAGACTGATTGTCCCAGGATTGTCCCAGCGCGCCAAGTCGCGTTCTGCCCTTGCCGAGCAGAAGCAAGGTGACGGACCGCGCAGCTAGTCGATCACGTCAATAGCTGTCGAAACGCCCGAGCGTCTCATCCATCGCCTCGTCCTGCCTGAAGTCGCGCTTGAAGACGCCTTTGCAGGAAAAGCAGCGGAGATACGAATCATCCAACTCTGACTGGAGGACGCGCAGTTGCTTGGACTCGAAGCAAGTCGGGCAAAACGGTCGGCCGTTGCTTTCCCCATTCCGTGTAACCACCTGCGCGCCGGTCTCTAGCTGTACATACTCGTAGCTGGATAAGTCGGCTTGAGCCGTTAGCTTCGCTTTCGTCTGTCGCAACTCTTCCTGGAGTGCCGCTATCTTCTCAGAGGCATCCAACAAACCGGTCTTTGCCTCAAGAACTGCGTCGAGCATCCTGTTGATTTCAAGCTTGATTGCAACGTCTTGCTGCACGCCCATTGCCGACTTTGCGATCTGAATCGCCGTGTTAACGCTCGACAGCGCTGCCGAAATTTCACCGATCATCTGATTGTCCTGAGCGAATCTTGATTGAACATCATGTTCTTATACGCACCAGTGCGTCGCGCCGACCCGAAGGGGAAGGGCTCGGAGTACTTCTTGGAAGGCAATCAGATCAGACGACGGCTCTTTGTAGACATACCGACGCAACAACTCAGGCACCGCTCCTTTTTTGCCGTTCTCGCTAAAGACCAGCGTTATGATCTGAAAGCGATCACCCTTCGTACGCTTCTCCTGAATCGCGTAGTCCACTTCCGACGCGAGATAGTTATCGTCCTTATAGTTCGGCGTGACAAAGAAGATCGCGGCGCACGAATCTGCGA
Source organism: Caballeronia sp. 11_S32 (assembly GCF_056930355.1). Classification (NCBI taxonomy): domain Bacteria; kingdom Pseudomonadati; phylum Pseudomonadota; class Betaproteobacteria; order Burkholderiales; family Burkholderiaceae; genus Caballeronia; species Caballeronia sp. 11_S32. The sequence continues at coordinate 2,261,651 of NZ_JBXOWH010000003.1, read as the reverse complement.
AGCCCTTTAGCAGAGAGCGTTCCAATTCGACACCGGCATGCATGGCGTCTTCATCCAACCATGGGTCAAAACCGAGATCGGCGAGCAACTGCTTGTACTGCCGAACCAGTGGCTTATCTGCTGACTTGTGACTCAAGAAGATTTTCATAGGCGCGAGTCCACGTGCTCTTTCATGGCGTTGCATCATGACATCCAATTCGGCGACATTGAATCCTTGCGGGGCGGAGAAAACAACGGCGTCATTCAAAGACAACCCGTGCATGTCGATGAACCGTTGCCGAACAAGCTCTTTGTTTTCTTCAGTTATCGCGTCCACACCAACGATTTCTGGCGTTAATCCGTTAAGCCCGTCGTTCGCCCGCATCACTTTGGTAGCAGTGTGCTTGAACACAAGGATGAACCATCCGCTGAACTGTCCCACGAGCAAGTTGCAGCCCGAAACCACCGGCCACTGAGCGGCCAATGCAGGATACTTCGCCCTAACGCGCTCGGCATACGGGTCTTCAATGATCTGCTTTATTTGTCGCAGTAGGATCGTTGTTTGATTATCACTCATGGCATGCAAACAATTCGTGGAAGCATGCAAGTCGACACTACATCTTGTGTCTCTGCTCGCCGTGGACACTATACCATGTGCAGATGCAATGGTCTGTCGATTCTTAATGGCTGTTGAAGCGCTGCCCGTCGATCATTTCTGCTTTACCCGTCGCGGGCAGCTCCGATCGGGGGGGGCCGAACGCTTGTTCTGAACCGGGTTCCCCCACGCGCTTCTTTCGGCAACAGCGCTCAGGCGACAAGCCTGTGCAAACTATGAATTTTGAAGCGCCCATCCATGTGCGACCATGCAGTGCTTGAAGAACTCACGCATGTTGATCGCGCCAGCAATTCCGCCGCCGAAGTAACCGCTTTGGCGAGCATCCTTTTCGCAAGCGTACGAGTCCTGCTGATAATCGGATTGATTTGCGCCGTACTTATTCCACACCATAGGCGACGCACAGCCCGCGAGTGCCGCGAAACCTGCGGCGGCAATAAACAACCTTCCCCGTTTCATTCGATGGTCCTATTGATTGAGTCGTTACCCGTTGGCGCGCAAGCGGCCACAACGGAGCAGTCCGCTTGCGCTACCAGCGTTATTGCTTCGTACCGAGGAACAGCACGCCCGCCTTAGAAGGCGTTTGCAGTTCGGCGTGCATCGTCGTTCCGCTGACCACTGCGACACCCGTTGCCGATGTGTTCGGATACGCGCACGAACCGCCGCCGAAGGTGATCGTCACGTCGTACAGATTCCCAGACGCGTGCGGCTTGATGGAGCCAGTGAAAGCGCATCCTGTCCCGTTGCCAGTGATCGAGCCGTTCGCGTCTGCCGTGATGGTCACGCTTGCATCGCTGCCGAGGTTGGTGACACTCTGGCCTTTGAACGTGCCGGTCACGGTGGCCTGCGTCGGCGTCGTGTCGTAGCTCGCGTCGTACTTGCCATTGAAACTGACCTTCGCCCCGTTCGCGTACTGGACCGTGGCGTTCACCGATGTCTTAGCTGCGTACGTGCCCGACAGCGTGACCGAGTTCACGCCTTGCCCTTCGAGGTTGTAATCCAAGCCGCTGCCGCTGGACAGCGTGCCGTTGCTCGACGCGACGGAACCGATCACGCCGCCCGCGATGATGCTCGGATGGCCGATCACCGAGTACAGCGAGTACACCCGCCCATCGTCCAGCACAAGCAGGGAAGTCTGCCTATTCGTGTCCGTGGTCCCCGTGTAAAGCCCCGCCGCCGACTGCGTAGGTGCAGGTGCCGCTGCCGACGACGCGGCGTTGTCATTTCCGCCACCGCCCCCGCACGCCGCCAAGATGACCGCCGCTGCTGCGGCTGTAAATAGATGCCCTCTCATTCCTCGTTCTCCGTTATTGACCTGACGATAGGCCGAGGGAGAGTGTAATTTTATGTAACAAGTATTGGAAGTGTGTCTTTACAACAATGTCGTATGGTGCCGGTCGTCCAAGCCGCTCGACCCAAAATTACTGTGCCTATTCGCGGCCACTTACGCCGCCCACGCGCCTGCCTGCGCCCCCGTGCGCCCGCGCCCGCGTTCTGGAGGCGCGAGCACGCGCACGAATGCTCATCTGAGCCGTCGGGCACGTGACAATCGGCGTCTAGGTGTTCTGTTTCACACGTTTCAGAACGACGCCGCGAAAGATCGCGACCGCCTCTCGTGAACGGGTGTACAGCGCCAGCAAGCGCTCTGACTGACCAGACGGGATTCCCGCCTGACGAAAGCGCTCCACTTGGACTCGCTGTCTCTCGATCTGAACATCCAACTTTGCGATTCGAATGCTCGCTGTGACGAGTTCAGACGTTGCTCTTCGCGTATCACGCATCGCTTTTCTCTCTTCATTTGCGCTTTCAGCTATCGCCGTGCCATCAGTGTAGTCAGTACGTTAGGGCATGCGGTAACGGAACCGTTGCGCCAGCGCGTCTATCAGTAACGTAATTGAATCATTGACATCCTATTCGTTACTGGTTACGATTCAAGCTCCTAAACGTTACTGAGCGATCATCATGGCGATTCGCGCATACCTTCGAGCATCCACATCAGACCAAGACGCTGACCGTGCACGCGACAGCCTTACCAAGTTCGCGGGAGAGCACGGTGCGCGAATTACGGCCTTCTACGTCGAGAATGCCTCCGGCACGAAGCTGGACAGGCCAGCGCTGGATGATCTGTTGACCGAGGCGCATCCGGGCGATGTGCTGCTGGTAGAGGGAATCGACCGCTTGACGCGTCTGACGCAGGATGACTGGGAAGCGCTTAAGGAGCGCATCAGGGCGAAGCGCGTGTTGATCGTCGCCAAGTACGTCCCAATGACTTGGGAACTGCTGAAGGCCACACAAGCGCAGCGCAACGACTGGACGCACGATGCGACGAAGACAGCCATTCGTGATCTGATGGTCGAGCTTGCGGCAGCTAAGGCACGCGAGGACTACGAGGTGCGGCGGGAGCGCGCAGCGCAGGGCGTCAAACGGCGCAGGGCGAAGGATGCGGCTGGCCTGACCGAGAGCAAGGGCTACGCAGGTCGCAAGGCAGACGCCGACATGCACAGGCGAATTGTTGACCTCCGGCAGCGGGGCATGAGCTATAGCCAGATCGCTGACACATTGAAGACCACGCGGCCCACCATCGCACGCGCATTGCGCGCAGCGGGTCTGATGCAAGATGGAGGAGCCGCCGAGTAGGGCGCTGGCACCGCACGCCGTAGCAACCCGGCCTATCCGCCAAGACCGACCGGGCAACCCTTGAACACGCGGGCCAGCGCGCTCGCACGATACCGTAAAAGAGGATCATGAACCAGAACAACAACGCAGGAACCTTCGAACCGTCCATCACGCACTCCATGCCGCACGGCGCGTACAGCGAGGGCGCGTTCTTCGCTGAAGTGGATTGGGGCTGGCTGATGTCCATTGGCGAGGAACCGACCGCCGACGAAGCCGAGATGATGGGGCATCGCCCGTCGAGCATGGCCGAGCATTGCGCTATGGCGTGGGCGTTCGTCTCCAGCGAGGTATGCCCGGCATGGCGGGGCGACCGGGAGGAGCAGATGGAGTTCTACATCGGCTATGAGGACCGGGCGACGGAGCTTGCCGACGCTGGCGAAGCAGGGTACGAGGCGCTGGCCGAGGCCGGGACCGTCGCTGATACGGCAGGCTGGCAGCTTCAGGGTGCGCCGTGGGCGGCTGATGCCAGCGACGGCGAGAAGGCGCTGCGTGCAGTCCGGGCGGCGTGGGCAGGCGCTGCTGCGTGGCAGGCCGTGGCCGAGGCCACCGGTGCGAAGGTTGACGAGCTTCGGGCTATCGACGCGCTGATTCGGGCGGAAGCGGCTGGAGAGTGCGCGCTGGACTGCCGGTGCGTGACGGCGAGCACCGACTACGCGCATTGAGTATCGGCGGCGCAGAAAGGCCCGGCGCGAGGCCGGGCAAGTGACACTATGAGGACGAGCGCCATGCAAGCGCCCAAGATGATTATGACCGATGCCGTCCGCAGATCAACCTCAATAGTGAAATGCAGCATTTCGTCGGAGGCCCGCCACAGAGCGGGCTTCTGTCATTTTGACGGACTCACAAGACGAGAGATTCAATTTCGGACGACTTGAAAGACGAGGAAACGTCGCCCGTCTGCGCTCCGTCTCGCTACTCGCCGAATCGAGGAATCAATTTCGCGTGACTCATTGGACAAACAGCGTTCGCTGTGCGGCTACGGATTCCGAGTCCGGCGCAGGTGTAACCGCAGGTGAGCCACCCTCGGAGGGCGTTGAATCACGCTACCTGTTCGATATACCGAACGAAATTTCGATATGCCGCTTGACAGCCCAATGTACCGATGACAGAATCCATCCCGCTGCACTGATTGGCGAGAAGCAATTCTCCCGAACCGCACCAGTGCAGTGACCGTACGAGACAACCATCTCTCGTGGCGGTAGGAAGGCGGGTTCTAAGATCATCGGATTGCCAATGTCGGCGTTTCGGTGAGTCGCAGAACCCGCCTTTTGTCGTTTACGGCCCGCATCGGCGGGAGTGCGGTGGCGGCACCGGGGCAGGCTGATTGAGGCCGACCGAAGGCAGCAGTGGGGAGTGCAGGCCGCAGTACGGGCTACCGCTTCGATCCACATGGCGACCAACCTTTTTACAGGGCATCCAGCCGGGTGTCCTGCAACAAGGAAGGAGGACTATGGCAACACGTAGGAGGCCGGGACAGCGAGCGGTACAGAAGCCGACCGGGTATGACTTAGATGCTGACCGTGCTATCCGTGCCGCACGACGGTTCAAGGGCGTCAGCTTAGGCGAGGCAGTCGGGCAGGCGAAGCCGCCAAGACTGCCGGAGCCAATGGGAGAGTCGTTCATCGCGAAGGACAGGATTCATCTGGTCGCGAACGAGGAGCGCAGCGACGTTGAGTTTCTCTTGATGCTTGACATGGAGCAGGTTCTGCTATTCGACAATCCGCAGTTGAAGAAGCGACTGAACATGGCAATCAGAGCCGAGGCAGTAGACGTACTGCGTGAGCAGATGCAGCGAGCGAAGCGAGCTAGGCACACTGCGAACGTCGTGGAGTACGCGAGGCGGTTAGCGAGCGCACCGACTATGACCCGTCTCGATGTGGCGACTTTGGAGTCACCAGATTGGCCGTTCTGATGGCTGCTAGAAAGCTTCTACTGCTGCTATGCGGGAGCCCTATAGGGACTCATGGCTGGATGCGGGTTTGCGATCCGGCCCCGCCACTTTGGGCAACGATGACATAAGGGTTTGCGGTCCGTCCCTTTAGCTTCGTTGCCTATTTATTGAGCAACGAACAATCCCGGTCATTTCATCAATCGAAGCGAGGTACTAAATGAACGTCAGACATCGGTTCCTAGCGACAGAAGGTTTCCGTCGTGATCCGAGAGACCGGAAGCCGGTTCTCACGCCGAAACAGCTTGAGGATCAGGCGCATACGGAGCGCATCCGGCAGACCCGCGAAGCGGAAATCAACTTCGCGCCACCCTTTAACCTCAAGAAGTAGTCCCAGATAGGAGCATGAAATGAGTAAACAGATTGCTCACCCTTTGGAGCACAACGCCGAGGCCCGCGCCTACTACGAAGCCCTTACTCGTCGGGCGAGCAAGAGCGGCGTCTGCACATGGCGTGAAGTCGTGGAGCAGCTTACCGGCTCCCTCCCGACTTACGCGGCCCGCAAGTACAAGGCCCGCGAGAAGGCAGCAGTAAAGGCAATCCAGCAGTAAACATAGGCTAGCTCGTGGCCTCCTTCACGAGCATTCAATAAGGAGTACAAACATGGCAGGTGGAGCAAGAATCGTTCGGAAGGACGCGAAGGGTAATGACGTTCATCAATTCGGGGGAACGCTCCCGACTCGCGGCCATGGGACTGTCGTTGATCGTCCTCGTATCGGCGGTGCGGCTTATGCGGCAGTCACGCATGACGAGCAATTGGAGCGCGTGCTTACCACGATGTACGGCGTGAACCTCTATGACGACCCGATCCGCTTCGCGGAGCTTAACGGTCTGACGGTTTCGGATCAGGCCAGTATCGACGCGGTACACGAATCTCCGGACATCGTGCGCGCCGCAATTGTTGATATGGGAAAGCAGATCAGCATGGCTCGCGCAAGCAACGGTCGCGTTCGTGCCACGACCGCAACAGGCAGTGACTATCGCGGACGCAAAGCGATGTTTGCCATCGCGCCGCACCTTCTCCGCTAAGAGTCGTTATGGAGAAAGTCCCTACGCATATCGACGGCGAGCGCATTCCGGCAATCGAGCGCGTCCGCATGTACGAGGAGCGGCAGGCGCAGCACGCAGTAGCGTTTAGAGCGCGCTTTGGCGGCGGCATGGCCCGCACCGCCGAGGAGCAGGCCGCTGACCGTACAGCAGCTGGGTCGCCCGTCACCGCCTAATGGCCGCTGGGCCGGAGCGTGATCCGGGCATCCACAGTAGAGCCGCCCGCGATGCGGGTCGGCATCTAACCAACAGACTAAAGGAGCAACACATGTCGAAGAAGAATTTGATCCGATACCCGATGCCTGCGACGGAAGCAGCCGCTCGCGAGCGCTTGATCGACCTTGCCGCGATCATCCGTGACGCTGCGCCGCTCGTGGAGCAGCTTAAGCGCTTGCAGGCCGCTAGCGAAATCCTCCTCGCTGCCGAAGCGGAAGCGTCCTTCATCAATGAACATCTCGATGGCATCCGCGCTGCCGACGATGACCGCGCTATCCGTGAGTACGAGGTCACAGCTATCAACTTGGTGGGCGACGCTCGCAACGGCGGGATGCCGTCGTACATCGTGCACGGTACGCTGCGCGGCACTCCGATCCAGCAGCCGTTGAACAATCAGAACCGTATCTTCCTGAGCGCCGTGTCACGGCGTCCCGAACTGATTCCGGCTGCTGTATTGCGACGTGATCCTGCGAACCCGTTCAACGCGCTGATGAAGCACTACGCAGACCATGCGCGGGGTTACATCAGTGGTTAAGTTGTCAGCTATCGAAATCCGTGCCGCTCGCGTCGGCAACAGCAACGAACTCTTCAATGCTACGGCAGCGCGTATCGGCGTGCGTCCGTCCGACGTGCATCGAGCCATGACTTTCGAGAGCCTGACGCCCGAGGAGCGCGCCACGGTTCTCGACCGCTTCCTGTCCGGTGATCGCATCAGTGACATTGCGGACGACATCGGCAGCACGCAGACCGCCGTGCTCAAGACCGTGCGCGGCGCGCTGATCCACGCCCGCACCGCTGCCGTGATGAACGGGGCCGCGCTGTGATGCCGCTGCTGTACGACGACGAACTGAAGGCTGAGCTTAAGACTGAGGCCAGGACGCTGCGACAGGTGCAACGGGGCTTGCTCGCTGTGCTTGACCGCTGTCAGCGCGTCGCCATCCGTAGCCATCTGACGGGTGACGAGGCGCTTGCGCTCACGAAGCGACAGGTGCGGGACTACTTCGCCGCCGAGATCGCAGCCCGCAAGGTGTCGGTATGAGGCTGATTCTCCGTAGGGCTGACCTTCCAGCACATACGGCGCGAATGCGCGTGGACCCGATGTACGCACCACGGATGCGATACAAGTACGGTGCGGAACGGTGGCGGGCTTTTGTAGCTGGTGAGTCCGGCTTCGAGCATTCGAACACATGCAACACGGACGGGACGACGCGCCGCCGCGTGCTGGACGGGAAGTGCTCAGCCTGCAACCAGCGCAACCAGCGCGAGCGGCAGGCGCGCAAGACCGGGCGCTGACATGGCGCGACCAAAGGGAGCACGGCGGCACAGAGAGCGCGGGCTGTGGTCGATCGCGCCGTACGCCGCCAAGCTGACGAAGCGACACCGTGAAATCGCCCGCGCTGACCATGCCTTCGAGCGGGTGCTGCGCGAGCAGACCCGGTATCAAGCCCGCATCGACGCGCTGATTGCTGGCTGCACATGGTTCGACGGCAGGCTGTGCGAGCGGTGCGGCACGACTCGGCGACGTGTGTACAACTCCTCGTGCTGGACATGCCAGCGGAAGCGCACGCACTTCGAAACGGACGCCCGAGGCCGGTGCATCACACGCTGGCACGCGAGCCAATCCCGCGACGGCTATCTGGCCCGACAAGACGAGCGACGGCGCGAGAGGGCTGGCGAATCCATCGAGTACCGCAGCGGCGAGTGGTCCGCTAGGCAATACCCGACGGGGCGGCTCGCGGTGCGCTGTCCTGCGCTCCACATCGACAGTGAGGACTTCGGCAGCGTCCCGCGCAATCGCATCTTCGAGCTTTGCAACCAACACCCTGACCTTATCGCCTTGCTTCGGCTGGCGGGCTGGTCAATCTAAGGAGGAAACAATGAGCATCACCTACATCGGAGAGCCTTGCCGCATTCCGTCAGGCCGTTCGTTAGCTGAACTCGCAGCGGAGGCGAACGAGCACGCTCGCAACGCCGCAGAAGGCGAGGTGCGGCTAGCGCAGTTCATGGGTCTAGTCATCATGCGACCGGGACATCCGGCGCGACCCGAGGTGCTGGCGTACCTGACGCGGTTCGGGCAAGGCGCAATGCTCGGGCTGATCCCAGTGATCGCCTCTTCGACAATTCATTAATCGACAGGAGAACACGATGTGTCAATTCATGCAGATGATCGCGGGCGCAGTCGAGGGCGTGTATCAAGGCACGATCCTGAACGCGCAGAACAACGCGCAGTACACGGTGGATTCGGCCAAGACGGATGCCGCGAATCTGCTGTCTCAAGATCAGGCGGATAACGCGAACAAGCTGCGCGACGCTGGCAACGGCTTCGCCGCAGCGCAGGCGAATCTCGCCAATACGCAGCGCTCGATCAGCAACAGCGCCAAGGCGCAGGCTGCGGGCGCTCAGTGGAACATCGCGCAGACCAACCACGCTCGCGTGATGGACTCGATGATTCGCGGCAACGTCGAGCAGCAAATTCAGGCTGCACAGGCGCTTGGTGCGATCAACGCCGACAACGCGGCGCGTGGTGTGGGTGGCTCTAGCTCCGACATCATGCGCGCCACGATGAAGGGCCGTAATGCGCGGCTCGCCGTCAACCAGTCCACGAAGATGCAGCAGGTGTCCTTCGACGCGGCGATGCAGAACAGCGGGCTGCGCTCGAACCTCATCCTGTCGCAGGACTACGGTGAGACGGTGGCGAACATGAACTATCAGGCGGCGATCCCGACGATGTACATCAAGCCTGCTAAGTCGCCCGACCTCACGGCGGCACAGATGGCGCTAATGGGCGCAACAGGTGGCGGTGGCTTTCAGCAGTTCAGGCAGGGCAACAACCAAGGCACGATGATCGGCGGAAGCGACAACACCAACGGCAGCGGCGGTGTCGGACAGACGCAGAACTACTCGTCCAACGCGATCATCAACGGCGTCAACTCCGTGGGCGACTCGTGGACGAATACGAACGCTGGTGGCGGTGACAAGTACGGATTCGACAGCGGCCAGTCCCGCAATGACTGGAATCTCGGCGGCAGCGACAGCAGCAGTAGTGGCGGCAATTTCAATTTCACATTGTCGGGCGACGTTTGATCGGTCGCGCCGCCACGGCATGATGCGCGGCGCGGCAGCGGCTTCTTACGAGGCTGCTGCCGCGCCAGCGTTACGCCTAGCCTAGCTTGCGAGCCAGATCGCGCACTTGCAGGTGCGTGTACCGGCGCAGCATCCTTACGTCTTGATGGCCGGTGATGCTGGCTACTTCCATAACGGATAGTCCCTTCTCGAACAGGCGAGAGGTCGCTTCGTGCCGAAGATCGTGGAAGCGGAAGTCCTTGATCTTCGCCCGCTCGACGGCGCGGCGAAAGGCGAGCTTCAATGCGTTCGCGGAGAGGCCCGGAAATACGCGTCCCTCCAGCCGGGTGTCTTCTGGCGAGTTCGGGCGTAGCTCTTGTAGCACGGCGATTGCCCGGCGCGACAATGGAATACCACGTGGCTTACCAGTCTTCGTGCGTACCAATTGAACGGACGGCTCCGCGAGGAATACCCGCTCCCATGTCAGTCCAAGAATTTCGCCACGCCGCATAGCCGTTTCCAACGCGAGTATGACGATGGGTCTGACGAACGGACTCCACGTATCGCCACATGCGGAGAGCAGCGCGACTTCCTCGGCATGCGACAGACGGCGTTCGCGGGCCAAATTCTCTCGCGGCATCCGAACGCCTTTGAACGGGTTAGGGTCGATGTTCACTTCCCACTCGTTCCGGGCGATCTCGACTACATGAGAGAGCAGATTCTTGTCCCGCCTCACCGTCGATCCACTGACGCACTTCAGTCTCTCGTTGCGCCATTCCGCGACGCGTGCGCCATTCATTGCACCGACAGGGCACGCGGCGATGCTGTGTTTCAGCAACCCGCGCATACGGATGGCCTCCTCGCCAGAAGCGTCCTTCTGCGGAGACACCTCTTCGAGGTAACGACGCATGAGATCGCCGAACAACAGATAGCGAGGATCGCCCTCCGACGCGATGCGTTTGTTGTGTTCGGCCACGCGCACGGCGGCAACACGTTCGTCTAGCGCAGCTTCCTGTTCCGCTAGCCATGCGACCGCTTCGAAGCGATGGCGGAATGTCTGCGATAGCGAGGGAAAACCGTTGCGGCGAATCTTGCCCGTCCAGTTACCGTTCGGACGTTTCTGAAGCGTACCCATACCTTGCTCTCCGATAGTTGATCGAGTGCAGGTACTAGGGCGGTCAGTGTCCCCGTTCCTCGGCGGAGACAGTTTGGCATGACGTGCGGAACAACATCAACCCTGAAGTATTCAAGGAGCTTTTATGACGTTAAGTGGTATCAGAAGCCGGAGCGTTGAGAACGAACGCGGCTGCTGGATTTGGCAAGGCCCGCTTGCAGACAATGGGTACGGGCGCGTCTATCATCGACGGCGATATTTCCCGGTGCACAGGCTGGCGCTGATGTTTGCGTACGGCTGGCCGGAGGATGGCGAATACAGAGAAGCCGCACACGGACCATGCCATAACCGGCTGTGCTGCAATCCGGTCCATCTGAACTGGAAGACGCGGAAGGAGAACGCGAAGGACCGACGCCGCGACGGTACGGAACTGATCGGCGCACGGAATGGCAATGCAAAGCTTACGGATGAAAAGGTACACGCTATCCGGGCAGAATACGTGCGAGGCTCCAAGGAATGCGGAGGCGCGGCGCTTGCCCGAAAGTACGGTGTGAGCGAGGCGCTTGTCTCGTTGATCGTGCGGCGCAAGCATCGGACGTTCATCTAATGAGGGCGGCGCGAGCCGCCTTCCGATGCGCCATCTGTTGGCGCGGGCGCCAGCCGAGCGAGGCGAAGCCGACGCGAGCGGCGCTGTTTAGTCGAGCTTGGACAGCAGGTGATCCATCGACAGGTGACTGTAACGGCGAAGCATCGAGAGCGTCTTGTGGCCGGAGATCGAGCCGACCTCCATCACGTTCAGTCCGCGTTCGAATAGCCGCGAGACAGCCTCATGGCGCAGATCGTGGAACCGCAGATCGTGCATCCCGGCCTTGTCTCTAGCGCGCATGAAAGCATGGCGCACTACTGTCGCAGAGACGTGCAGGAACGGCCCGCCAGCAGGTTCGCGGGACCATTGGTAAACGCGGGCATTCCGCATCGATTCGATTGCTTGCACGGCCCGTCTGGTCAGCGGCACGCCACGCGGCTGGCCGTTCTTCGTCGTCGGCAGGTACGCGACCCGGCGCGCAGTGTCGATCCGATCCCACGTCAGCCCGAGCATTTCTGACTGCCGCATGCCGGTCTCGATGGCGAGCACGACGAGCGGCAGTAGGTACGGCGCACGCGCTGCCTGACACTCCACGAGCAGGCGTTCTTCCTCTCCCGGTGCGAGTCGCCGCTCCCGAGCTTCATTCTCCTCGGGCAACCTGATCCAGACGAGCGGATTCTCGGCCAAGTACAGCCCCATTTCTTTCCTGCCGTGTTCGATGGCCCGCCGCATGACCAGCAGTTCCTTCCGCACGGTCGAGCCGCTGACGGTACGCAGCCGGTGATCTCGGTACGCGACGAGCGCGGAGCGCGTCAGGTTCGCCAGTGAGAACGCCGTCACAGGCTGCCGCATCAGGAACCTGACTCTGTGGCCTTCCGTCTCATGGCCTTTCTGCCGTGGCACCACGTCCACGAGGTAATGCCGGAGCAGATCCCGCAGGATCGTGTCCCGAGCGTCGCTGTGATCGACGGCGTGGCCCTTGTCGTATTCGGCCTCAATGCTTCTGGCCCATACCTCTGCTTCGGCGCGGGAGGCGAATGCCTTGCTCTGTGAGGGGAAGCCTTTCCTTCTGACCTTCGCCTGCCATTTGCGTGCAGGTACGTTGTCCGGTCTATGTGTGATCGTCGCCATGTCGGTGTCCCAGTAGTGTCCCAGTGGAACCCGGTCAGAGGCTACAGCCTTGCTGGACGCGGCTCACAGCGCCTTTCCGTATCGGCGTTTCAAGGCGTGGCACGAGTCGGGCGTGCTGCTGCGCGTGATGACTCAGTTGTTCGGGCCGGCTGGCGAATCGCTCTATTCGCTGATGACTTCCCGCATGCGCGTGCCGGCGGAGTTCAAGCTCGAGAGCGCTGAAGTGCCGGCAGCCGCGCAAGCGCAGGAGCGGCACGCCGCCTGAGCCTGCTGACTTCAAAATCCGTGATGCAATGAAAAAGCCGGTCGAAGACAAGCATCTTCGACCGGCTTTTATCTTGTCTGACGCTGCCGCTCATCGCTTATTGCTGGCGCACCCACGTCTGCGATCGTCCCAGCAGCGACACGCCGACATACCCGCGCACGACGAGCTTCTGCCCGCCGTCCTCGAGCTTCATCCTGCACTTGTAGAGCTTGCCGTTCTCGGGGTCGAGAATCCGGCCGCCGTCCCATGTCTCGCCATCCTGTCTCATCCCGGTGATGATCGTCATGCCTTTGATCAGCTGATCCTTGCGCTCGTCGGTGCAGGCCGTGCAGCGCCTGTCGGGATGATCGAACTCGCCGACGCCGCGCACGACCTTGCCGGACAGCTGGCCGCTGCCGTCGTCGACGATCTGGATGATCGCTTTCGGCTTGCCGGTCTGATCGTCGATGGTCTGCCAGGTGCCGACGGGCGTCGCCGCCTGCGCGAACGCGCTCGCAGCGAGGGTGGCGCAGAGTGCGCCGAGCGTCAGGCGCACGCCGCGCGGGCCGATGGAACGGGTCATGTCGTCTCCTTGTCGTGATCGCTGGAGCATACGAGAAAGCGATCGGCTACGTCTGCGAGGAAACGTTCTAGCGGCGCGCGTTCCAGACTCAGACGCCGTGTTTCAGACCCGCTTCGAGCGTGGCGAAGGTGCGCTCGTCGGTGCGATCGAAATGCAGCGGCGTGACCGACACGCGGCCGGACGCCACCACCGCCGTTTCGCTATCGGGCGAATTCGGGCGCGGGCCGCGTTGGAAGCGCAGCCAGTGATAGTCGATGCCGCGCGGATCGACGAGCGGCAGCACATCGATGCCTTCCACGAGCCCGACGCCTTGCCGCGTCACGGTGAGCGGACCGGCGGCGGACGCGTCGCAATCGGGGAAATTGACGTTCAGGCACGTGGGGGCGTCGTGGGAAATCGACAGCAGCTGGCTGATCACGCCCGGCGCCAGCGCGCGCGCCGTATCCCAGCGCACGTTCTCGCGGTCGGTGAATGCCTGGCTGAGCGCGATCGACGGCAGGCCGAGCAGGAGGCCTGTCATCGCCGCGCCGACAGTGCCGGAGAACATCGTTTCGACACCCAGATTCGCGCCGCGGTTGATGCCGGACAGCACGAGCGTGGGCGGCGCGTCCTTCATGATGTGACGCGCGGCCATCACGACGCAATCGCCGGGCGTGCCTTGCACGCCGTAGCGCCGCTCGCCCTGACGCGATATGCGCAGCGGCGAGTGCAGGCTGATGGAGTGCGACGTGCCGCTTTGATCGTGCTCGGGGGCGATGACCCAGACTTCGTGCGCGAGTTCCGCGGCGACCGCTTCGAGCACGGCGAGGCCAGGGGCGTCGATGCCGTCGTCGTTGGTGATGAGCACGCGCTGCAGGATGGGCGAGAGGGCGGACATCGCGAATCACTCCTTGGTCGATGGTGAAAGGGATCGACCGATTATTACAGAGTTCGCGTTGGCGGGCGTCCGCGAGGCCCGGTTCGGAGAATGCCTTTACTTGACGCCGAGGCCGCGCAGCACCGCGTTGCCGTCTTCGGTGAGCCGCACCTCCGGCTTGCCCACTTCCGGCGACACGATCTCGACATATCCATATTCCTGCAGCGAGGCGACATCGGGCGTGGCGGCCATGACGTCGATGGGCGCGTGCATCAGCAAAAGCAATGTGGCGATTTCGTGGTGGCTCAGAAGCCTTTTGATGGCTCGCACGGGTGCGGAAGCCGGACGGCGGAGGTTCATGAAAGATGTCCTCAAGTTTGCATGACGATACGCGGCGCTCTCGGCATGACGCCTGTGCGCAGACCTTGATGTCGATGGGATGCGGGCAGGTTATCGGCCGACTCTTAGGCGAAACTTAAAACGCGCGGCGCGCGGTGCGGCCCGTTGTTACACCACGTGTCACGAAGTCAGGGGGCGTTTCATTAAGGCTTCGATCAGAAGCGATAGTCGGGATTCTTCGGGTCGAACGTCAGATCGTCGAAGGGTTTGGTTTCGATGTGCTCGAACACGATGCTTTCGAAAATCTCGCCGTCGTTGTCGTACGACTCCAGCGTGCGAAAGAGCGGCCGCTCGAGGTCGAGCCCGAGCACTTCCTTCTTCGCGTAGAACTCGGGTTGTCCATCGGGCGTTTCATAGGTGAAGGCGACCACGCGCATCCCGTCGACGATCTTCACTTCGATATTCGACGGCTTCGTGATGCCGGCTTCCGCGAACTTGCGTCCCTCGTCGATGAAGCGCCGCGTGATTGCATCGATGCCGAGTTCGCGGATCGAGTGATTCGACTGCGCGCGCGCGAACACGCCGTTCACCGAGGTCCACATCGGCACGACGCTCAGGAAGCCGCCGAGATGACCGTAGAGCTGGTCGGGGCGCCTGGAATCGTCGTAGATGACTTCCTGGCCCGCGTGCGCGCCATCGGGCAGCCATTTGGCGTAGATGCGCAGCGGCTCGCGCGTGACGCGCACGAGCATGTGATCCTCGCGCTTCGGCCATTTTCCCTTGATGCGCTCGCGCCGGCGCATCGTGAACTCGCAGGACGCGAAGTCGCGCAGGCCGTCCTGCAGATAGCGCGGCAGGGTGCGCGCATCGAGCGAGCGGAAGAGGGCGACGAGCCGGGCATCGTCGAGTTTCGCGAGCGCGCCGCTCGCGGCCGACTGCGCGAGCCATTGCACTTGCTGCTCGAGGCCGAGACCGGCGACCTGCGCGATTTCGTCTTTCGTTTGCGCGCGCGCGAAGAGGCTCGCGAACATCGCGCAGAAGCAGAAGAGGCACGCGCGGGCGAGCCGCACGTCCAGCGTCCGGCGGCATCGCGCACGCGGCATGAGCATCTCCTAAAGCCGATCCTGCGGTTTCGATGGCTGCAATCCGGCTTCGCGCAATTCGCGCCTCAACACCTTGCCGATCGTCGTGAGCGGCAGCGCGTCGCGGAACTCGACGTACGAAGGCACCTTGTAGCCGGTCAGGTGTAAACGGGCGAACTTCAGCAGTTCTTCCACCGTGAGCGAGTCGTCGCGGCGCACGACGAACGCCTTCACGCGCTCGCCCGTCACGGGGTCGGGCACGCCCACGGCCGCCACCGCGCGCACCTTCGGATGCGCCGCGAGCACATCCTCGATCTCGTTCGGATACACATTGAAGCCCGACACGATCATCATGTCCTTCTTGCGGTCGATGAGCCGGATGATGCCGCGCGCATCCATCACGCCGATGTCGCCGGTCGCGAGCCAGCCGTCCGCGTCGATAGCCTGCGCCGTGTCTTCGGGACGGTTCCAGTAGCCTTTCATCACTTGCGGGCCCTGCACGCAGAGCTCGCCGGGTTCGCCGACGTTCGCCCAGGCGCCGTCTTCGCGGCGCAGACGCACCATCGTGGAGGGCACCGGCACGCCGATCGTTCCCGCGAAGGCGCTGTCGCCATGCGCATCGAGCGGCGTCGCGCAGACGAGCGGCGAGCATTCGGTGAGGCCGTAGCCTTCGACGAGCGACTGGCCGGTCATCGCCCTGAAGCGTTCGGCGATCACGCGCTGTGTCGCCATGCCGCCCGCCATCGCGAGCTTGAGCGCGGAGAAGTTGCGCTTGCGGAAGTCTTCGTTGTCCATGAGCGCGCTGTAGAGCGTGTTGAGCGCGGTGATCGCCGTGAAATTTTCGTGACGCAGCGCGCGCACGAGCGCGCGGATGTCGCGCGGATTGACGATCAGCACATTGCGCGCGCCGATCGCGAGAAAGGCGAGCGCGTTCACCGTCAGCGAATAGATGTGATAGAGCGGCAGCGGCGTGACGATGATCTCCTCGCCGTCGACGAGCCGTCCGCCCGCCCATTCGAGCGCCTGCAGCAGATTGGCGATCACATTGCGATGCGTGAGCATCGCGCCTTTCGCGACCCCCGTCGTGCCGCCGGTGTATTGAATGAACGCGATATCGCCATGACCGACTCGCACCGGCTCGAACCGGCGCCGCGCGCCGCGCGCGAGCGCTTGCGGCAGGCGAACCGCATCGGGAAGGCTGTACGCGGGCACCTGCTTCTTCACGTGACGCACGAGCAGATCGATCGCGCGGCCCTTCACGTTGAGCCCCTTGCCGAGGAGATCGCCGATTCCGGTCACGACGATGTTCCTCACGCGCGTACCCGGCTGCGCGTCCTGCACGGTCTTCGCGAAGTTCTCGAACACGACGATGGTCTGCGCGCCGCTGTCCTGCAACTGCTGACGGAGCTCGCGCGCCGTATAGAGCGGATTCACATTGACGACGATCGCGCCCGCGATCAGCGTGCCGAACATCGTGACGGGATAGGCGAGCGTGTTGGGCATCATCAGCGCGACGCGGTCGCCGGGCTTCACGCCGATGTCCTGCAGATACGTTGCGAACGCATGCGCCTTCTGGCCGAGCGCGGCGAACTTCAGCTCGGAGCCGAGGCTCACGAACGCGACGCGATCGCGAAACCGCCCGACGCATTCGTCGAAGAAATGCGCGAGCGAGCGATAGCGCGAAGGATCGATCTCGCGCGCGACATCCGGCGGATACGACGCATACCAGATGCCGTCCGTCGCGTGCGGTTCCAGGGCTCCGCGCGGCGCTGCCTGTCCCGGGCTCATGTGGTGTCTCCGTTGGCGCAACTCATCTCGTTGCTACACGTCGATAGCACGCCTTGTCTTTCTACGTCTGCTGCTTACCGCTCAAGTATCGCGACGATGCCCTGACCGCCCGCCGCGCAGATCGAGATCAGTCCGCGCAGCGGCTTGCCGTCGCCGCGCGCGGGCGCCTTCGCGAGCATCTTCGCGAGCGTGCCGACAATGCGCCCGCCCGTCGCGGCGAACGGATGGCCCGTCGCGAGCGAGCCGCCGTTGACGTTGAGACGCGCGCGGTCGATGGAGCCGGGCGGCGCGTCGATGCCGAGCGCGGTGCGGCAGTATTCGTCGTCTTCCCACGCGGCGAGCGTGCACAGCACTTGCGCCGCGAATGCTTCGTGGATCTCGTAGAAATCGAAATCCTGCAGCGCGAGGCGGGCGCGCGCGAGCATTGGCGGCACCGCGTAGGCGGGCGCCATCAACAGGCCTTCGCGCTTGTCGAAGTGATCGACGGCCGCGGTCGCGGAGTACGTCAGGAACGCCTGCACGGGCAGTCCGCGCTCGGCGGCCCATTGCTCGGAGGCGAGCAGCACCGCCGATGCGCCATCCGTGAGCGGCGTCGAATTGCCGGCGGTCAGCGTGCCGGCGTCGCGATCGAACACGGGCTTCAGTTGCGAGAGCTGATCCAGCGACACATCGGGGCGCAGGTTGTTGTCGCGCGCGAGCCCCTTGTACGGCGTCATTAGATCGTTGAAGAAGCCGCGCCCATACGCCGCCGCGAGCTTGCGATGACTTTCCTCCGCGAGCGCGTCCTGCGCTTCGCGCGAGATCTTCCAGCGCTTGGCCATCAGTTCGCAATGCTCGCCCATCGAGAGGTTCGTGCGCGGTTCCGCGTTGCGCGGCAGAAGCGGCCTGAAGAACATGCCGGGCCGCAGCTTCGCGAAGGCGCCGAGGCGCTGGCCCGCCGAGCGTCCGCGATTCGCTTCGAGCAGGATCTTGCGCATGCGCTCGTTCACGGCGATAGGCGCATCCGACGCCGTATCGACGCCGCCCGCGATGCCCACGTCGATCTGTCCGAGCGCGATCTTGTTCGCGACCAGGATCACCGTTTCGAGGCCGGTGCCGCAGGCCTGCTGCACGTCGTAGGCGGGCGTTTCCTTCGCGAGCGTGGTCGAAAGCGCAGCCTCGCGCGTCAGGTTGAAGTCGCGCGAATGCTTGACGACCGCGCCCGCCGCCACTTCGCCGAGCCGCATGCCGTGCAGGCCGTAGCGGTCGACGAGCCCTTGCAGCGTGAAGCTCAGCATGTCCTGATTCGACGCGCTCGCGTATGCCGTGTTCGAGCGTGCGAACGGAATGCGGTTGCTGCCGATGATCGCCACCCTGCGAACCTCATGCCGCGCGTCGCTCATGGCAGCTCCCATTCGAAATGGCCGCGCAGATGCGGCCGGTCGCCCGCGAGATCGCGCACTTCGAAATCGCGCGCGGCGGGCGAGGGCGCGGCGGTCCACAGCGTCGCTTCGCCGGGGATGTAAAGCGGCGACTTGAAATCGCCGTGCGCGTATCCGGACGCGAGCGCCTTGACCGGATGCAGCGCCGCGAGCGTGCGCGCGAGCGTCCACATGCCGTGCGCGATCGCGCGTGGAAAGCCGAACGCCTTCGCGCTCAGCATGTGCAGATGGATCGGGTTGAAGTCGCCCGATGCCTTCGCGTAATCGCGTCCGAGCTGCGGCGGAAGCTGCCAGCGCGCCTCGCGGGCGAGGAGCGGCACGCGCGCATCGGCGGCCTCGATCACGTCTGACGGCGGCGCGGCGCTCTCGCTTCTCACGCCGCGCTTCAGATAGACGCTGTCGCCGTCCCACACGGCCTCGCCGCGCCGGTAGATGCGCGTATGCAGCGTGAACGCCTGGCCTTTCTGATGCGGCACGAGCGGCCCGCACTCCACTTCGATGCGCAGGTTCTGACCCGCCGCGAGCGGCCGCCGCAGGCGCACGCTGTTCGAGAGATGCACGACGCCGAGCGCGGACCACGGAAACGACGGATCCGTGAGCATCATCAGATGCAAGGGAAACGCGAGCACGTGCGGGAACGTGAGCGGCACGCCGTGCTCGGGGATGAACCCGCACACGCGCGCATAGCGGCCGACCTGCTCGGCGTCGAGCTTCACATTGGGACGCACGAGCCGGATCGCGGGCAGCTCCGGCGCGCGCGAGCGCCTGAAGAGCGCGGGCAGTGCGCGCCCGTAGAGCTTCGCGGGCGGCGGCAGCGTATCGATGACGACGGTGCGGGCGCGCGGCATGGTCGGTGCGTGCATGCGTCTTTTCCCCTCACGCGCCGATCAGGCTTTGGCCGCACACACGCACGACGTTGCCCGTGATGCCCGCGCTGCCCGGACTCGCGAGCCACGCCACGGTCTCGGCGACATCGACGGGCAGGCCGCCTTGTCCCATCGAGTTGAGCCGTCTGCCGGCCTCGCGCACGCCGAAGGGCATGCGCGCGGTCATGTGTGTTTCGATGAAGCCGGGCGCGACCGCGTTGATCGTGATGCCGCGTTGGCGCAGCGAGGGCGCCATCGCGTGCACGCGGCCGATCACGCCCGCCTTCGAGGTCGCGTAATTGGTTTGTCCGCGATTGCCCGCGATCCCGCTGATCGACGACACCGCGACGATGCGCCCGCCGTCGCGCAGCACGCCTTCTGCGAGCAGGACTTCATCGATGCGCGCCTGCGCCAGCAGATTGATGTCGATCACGCTGTCCCACATCTCTTCGGTCATGCGCGCGATGGTCTTGTCGCGCGTGATGCCCGCGTTGTGCACGACGATATCGATGCCGCCCGACGCGACAAGCGCCGCGGCGATCTCACCGGGCGCTTCGGGCGCGGCGATGTCCGCGACGAGCGCCGCATGCGCGCCGCCCGAGGGCGATGCGTCTTCGATCGAGAGCATGGTTTGATCGAGCGCATCGCGGACGGTCTCGACATCCAGCCCCGTGACGATCGCGCCGTGTCCGGCCAGAACCGCCGCGATCGATGCGCCGATGCCGCGCGCCGCGCCCGTCACGAGCGCGCGCTTGCCCGCGAGCGGCGTCGCCCAGCTGTCCGGCGCAATGGACGATGCATCGATGGTCACGACCTGGCCCGACACATAGGCCGAGCGCGGCGAGAGAAAGAAGCGCAGCGCCGACTCGAAATTCGCGTCATCGGCGACGCGCAGCAGGTTCGACGTGATGCCGTTGCGCGCTTCCTTGCCGAGCGAGCGCACCATGCCTTCGAGCGCGTGCTGCGCGGTGGCGGCCGGCACGCTCGCGCGCGTGGCGGGCGGCCGCCCGAGCACGACGATGCGCCCGTTCTTCGCGAGCGAGCGCAGCGCGTCGTGAAAAAACGCGTAGAGCGAATGCAGCTGGCCGCTTTCGACGATGCCCGTTGCATCGAAGATCAGCGCTTCGACACGATCCGCGCGATCGCTCGCGAGCGCATCGCGGGCGCGCGGCTCGAAGCGCCCGCTCATCGCGCCGTGACGCGCGGCAACCGGCAGCCAGCCGGCCGCGCTCTCATGCGCGACGCTCGTCATGCCGATGGTGGAAAGCACGGCCATCAGGTCATCGAAGAGCGCGGGCGACGGCCCCGCGCCGATGGCGGCCATGCCGCCGAATTCGGCATGATCCGCGCGATAGCGGCGCAATACCTCGGGACGCGGAAGGCCGAGCGAGCGTGCGATGCTCATGCCGAAGGGCGAATTGACGAAGTCGAGATAGCGGTCTTTCATCGATTGGCGATCGGTCGTCGGGCGCGCGGCGGTGCCGTGGGTCTGCGGGCTTCAGGTCCGCATGCATCAGGCGATGGCTTCGGGCAACTGCCGCTCGAGCGCCGCGCTGCGCTTTTGCAATGCTTCGAGGATACCGAAGTCTGAGGAAAAATCATCGACTTTCACCGCTTCGCGCGCATGAGCTGCCCATTGCGTGAGCAGCGCCCGCTCGTTTTCGTCGATGAAACCATGCTCCGCCGCAGCCTGCGTCCACGCTTCGATATCGTGCGGGCTTTGCGGCAGCGGGGCGGTCCGGCCCGCCTTGACGGCCTCGCGCAGACGCGCTTCCAGCGCCGCGACCGCCGGTGTGAGCGCGAGCAGTTTTTCGCCGCGCGCGACCGGATCGGTTTCGAATGCCGAAACGTGCGAGTTCGCGACGAGCCGCTCGCGCGCATCGCCGGGTGTCTGCATCAGCATCGCGACCTCGTTGCCGAGCGCGTCGGTGCTCGCTGCGTGCGGCACGCCGAACGGGAACGCCATCGCGCGCAGGAACGCCGCCGCCGCGCGGTTCGGATAGTTCGCGAGCAAGCCTTCGAACGCGGCGCGCGCCTGAAAGAGCGCATCTTCGGCGCCCCAGCGCACGAGCGGCAAATCGGCTTCGGGACGGCCGTCGTCCTCGAAGCGCTTCAAGGTCGCGGAGAGCAGGTACAACTGAGAGAGAATGTCGCCGAGCCGCGCGGAAAGCCGCTCGCGGCGCTTCAGCTCGCCGCCGAGCGCGAGCATCGAGACATCGGCGAACAAAGCGAACGCGCTCGACAGGCGCGTGGCGGCGCGGTAATACGGCACGAGACGCGCATCGGCGCGCGCGGGCTTGCGCATGAGCGCGGTGCCGCCGAACGCGTACACGAGACTGCGCACCGCGTTGGCCGCGAGAAAGCTCGCGTGGCCGAAGAAGGCTTCGTCGAAATCGCGCAGCGCGCGGTGTGGATCGTCCTCGCGCGTGGCTGTCATCTCCTTGAGCACGTACGGATGGCAACGGATCGCGCCCTGTCCGAAGATGATGAGGCAGCGCGTCAGGATGTTCGCGCCTTCGACCGTGATCGAGATCGGCATTTGCTGATACGCGCGCGCCAGAAAATTCGATGGCCCCATGCAGATGCCCTTGCCCGCGACGACATCCATGCCGTCGTTGATCACCTTTCGCGCGCGTTCCGTGATGTGATACTTCGCGATCGCCGATATGACCGAAGGTTTCTCGCCCAGATCGACGGCCTGTGCCGACAGGCGCCGCGCCGCGTCCATCACGTACAGATTGCCGCCCATGCGCCCGAGCGCTTCCTGAATGCCTTCGAAGCGGCCGATCGACGTGCGGAACTGGCGGCGCGCGGCGGCATACGCGCTCGTGCCGCGCACGGCCAGCTTCGCCATGCCGACGTTCGACGAAGGCAGCGAGATGGCGCGCCCGGCGGCGAGGCATTCCATCAGCATGCGCCAGCCGTTGCCGACTTGCGCGCGCCCGCCGATGACCCAGTCCATCGGGATGAACACATCCTTGCCCGAGTTCGGGCCGTTCTGGAACACCGCGTTGAGCGGCCAGTGCCGCCGTCCGATGTCGACGCCCGGGTGCGTCGTCGGAATGAGCGCGCAGGTGATGCCGGGCGCTTCGTCGCCGCCGAGCAGATGCTCGGGGTCGAGCGCGCGAAAGGCGAGGCCGAGCACGGTCGCGATCGGCCCGAGCGTGATGTAGCGCTTCTCCCACGTGACGCGAAAGCCGAGCGTCTCGCGGCCATCGTGCACGCCGCGGCAGACAATGCCCGTATCGGGAGTCGCGGCGGCATCGGAGCCGGCGTAAGGGCTCGTCAGCGCGAAGCAGGGGATTTCGTCGCCGCGCGCGAGCCGCGGCAGATAGTGGTTCTTCTGCTCCTCGGTGCCATAGTGCAGCAGCAGCTCGGCGGGCCCGAGCGAATTCGGCACCATCACCGACACCGCCGCCGCCGACGAATGCGTCGCGAGCTTCATGATGACCTGCGAGTGCGCATAGGCGGAGAACGCGCGTCCGCCGTACCGCTTCGGGATGATCATGCCGAGAAAGCCCTGTTCCTTGATGTACGCCCACGCTTGCGGCGACAAATCCTGCCAGATGGCGGTCGTATCCCAGTCATTCGATAGCTCGCACAGTTGCGCGCATTCGTTGTCGATGAAGCTTTGCTCTTCCTGCGTCAGCTTTGGCGCACCGTGCGCGAGCAGGCTGTCCCACGCCGGACGTCCGGAAAAAAGCTCGGCGTCCCACCAGACGGTGCCGGCTTCGATGGCGTCACGCTCCGTCGACGACATCTCCGGCAAGATCTTGCGGAACGTGTCCAGTACTCTGCGACTGATCAGCGCACGTCGCAGCGGCTTCGCGGCGAGCACGAGCGCCGGCAGCACGAAGATGATCGAGAGAACGACCGCGCCGCCGACGCTCACGAGGCCGACGGCGCCCCCCAGGGCGACCCAGGCCGCCAGCCCGGCAAACCAGGCGAGAGCGGCGGCCTGAAAGAACGTGAGGACACCCGCGAGCAGGAGAAATGTGACGGCGTAGGCAGCGAGCATCACGGGTCTCCGACGAGAGACGACGAGCTTGAGATGAAAAGCCAGAAGCACGCGACGTGCCAATCGTCTCGATTGATCTCTCTACGTGAGCTTTTTACAGTTGCGAGACAATTTCAGTCGTGAAAACATAAGACTCCTTCCAAATACTAAGGAGACTCTTAAACTCAGAATAGTCCACTTCCCGACTTGTCTGAGACGGGATAAAAATATCTTGATCTAGATCGAGTACATGCTCAAGGCATTCGGCGCAATGCGTGAGCATTTATCGATCCCCGCGCGAGGCGGGGACCAAAAGGGCGCTGTGTCGTCCAGTGAGAAAGTTCAACACAGCAAGTCACTACGGGCCAGCTTCTTGTCGTGACCACCTGCCACGTGCACATGGTCACCGGAGCTTAGTGGACTTTGAAGCGTCTAGATCAATTAGTCAGGCTAAATATCGGTGAAGTACCCGAAGAAGCATCATTCCCGGACTGGGCCTGCATTTCAGGAGACTTGTTGTTATCGCTGACTCTTGCCAAAGGAGGCATGAAAATTATAAGAGTACCGTTGAACCTGAGACTAATCGCGAGCATTCACGAAACCTGCACACACCGGGCGCTGTCGCTGTATTGGGACGCAGCGGAACGCATCACGCCGGTCGCACGATTCGTCATGTTGTTCTGCCTGGAGAACGGCGCGCCGGTTGGAGCGCTTAGCCGATACCTCGGCGTATCGCCGAGTACGGTGCACCGATTGCGCCGCAAGCGAAAGCAGGCAGGTGATATCCCGGACCGGCACGTGTTGTTGGAACTGCTGGAAAAGCTCGCCTTCGAAGGAAGCGAAGGCGGGTCGCGTCGCGTTCCACGCGGAGCCTGACGTAAGCGCGGCCCCGCGATGTCCGCGGGGCCAGTCGTCGGCCATCGGCACTACGTGGCCGGACCCATTTCCTGCGCCGCGCGCGTCATATCGATACCCCGGCGCTCGCGGCTGAAGAAGATCAGCGCCGCGATCACCACGGCGATGACCCCCGCAACGATCGCCATTGCCATGCCGTAGTTGTTGCCATGCGATGTGGCGAGCGATGCCTGCATTGTCGCGTTGACCGCCGCGAGCAGATTGCCGAGCTGATACACGAGGCCCGGGAAGGTCGCACGAATGTCGTCGGGCGAGATCTCGTTCAGGTGGACCGGAATCACGCCCCACGCGCCTTGCACGGAAATCTGCATGAGGAACGCGCCCGTCGCGAGCGCCACGGGACCGCTCGAAAACGCCCACAGATACAACACCGGCAGCGCGATCAATGCGGCGATGAAAATCGCCACGCGCCGCCCGATCTTTTCCGACAACGCCCCGAAGAACAGCCCCCCGACGATCGCGCCGATATTGAGCACGATCGTGATGAGCGACACCGTATGCGGATCGAAGTGATGCTGCTCGCGCAGGAAGGTCGGATAGAGATCCTGCGTGCCGTGCGAGAAAAAGTTGAACGCGGTCATGAGGACGATCGCGTAGAGCGAGAGCGTCCAGTTCTTCTTGAGCGTCGCGATGAGGCCGGGACGCTCGCGCTTTTCCATCGCGCGCCAGGCGGGCGACTCGGGCACGTGTGCGCGCACGTACATCACCAGCAGCGCGGGCGCGACGCCGACGAAGAACATCCCGCGCCAGCCGACATGCTGATACAGCACGCCGAAGACGATCGATGCGAGCAGATAGCCGGTTGGATAACCCGCCTGCAGCAGCCCCGAGACGAAGCCGCGCGCCGAGGGCGGCACGGTTTCCATCGTGAGCGCGGAGCCGACGCCCCATTCGCCGCCCATCGCGATGCCGAAGAGGGCGCGCAGAATCAGCAGCGTCGCGAGATTCGGCGACAGGCCGGAGAGTAGTTCGAGCAGCGAATAGCACGCGATGTTGATCATCAGCGTGGGACGGCGGCCGAACTTGTCCGCGAGCCGGCCGAAGATCAGGGCGCCCAATGGACGCATCGCCAGCGTGAGCGTGATCGCGAATGCCACGTCCGGGATTTTCGTATTGAATTCGGCGGCGATATCCTTCAATACGAAGACCATAAGAAAGAAATCGAACGCGTCGAGTGTCCAGCCTAAATAGGCGGCAATCGTCACGTTTCTCTGTTCGCGGGTCCAACTCATTGCCAGTGTCTCCGTTCGGTCAAGCGTTTGACGTATTTGCAATGCGGGTCAGCAATTCGCAAACCGGCCGCAGGCGCCCGGGCCGGGCGTGCGGGCGCTTCGCACGGACGAGTGTACGCCGTCGATTAACCGGCTGCTTAAACCAGCCGGTTAATCAGGCCGGTTAATCCGGCCAGCATGTGCGCTTTAAATGAATTGGAGGATACGAATTCAATTCAGTTTCGATTCATCGATTGGATAATCGAATCGAAAATGAAAGAAGAGCGAATAGAAAATGAAGGCGGAAAACAAAAAACCCCACGACGATGCGTGGGGTTTTTTGCATGCGATGCGCTGAAAGCAGCGTCTCGCGAAATAAGGACCTTGGTGCCCAGGAGAGGACTCGAACCTCCACGGTGTTGCCACCGCTAGGACCTGAACCTAGTGCGTCTACCAATTCCGCCACCTGGGCCAAGGGGTACAGCGAGCCCGCTATTGTAGCGGGAACGGGCGCCGTGTCAATCGAAAAGTCATACAACTTGTTGAATCGAAAACACAGTCTCCGCACAAAAAGGAAAAGCCACCCGAAGGTGGCTTTTCCGAACATCTTGGTGCCCAAGAGAGGACTCGAACCTCCACGGTGTTGCCACCGCTAGGACCTGAACCTAGTGCGTCTACCAATTCCGCCACCTGGGCAAGGGTGCGTTTCCTGTTGCTTTTGCTGCGGTTCGCTGTTGCGTCAGCAGCAAAGAACGCCATTATAGCGAGCCCAAAGCGCCTGTCAAGCGTTTCGATGTAATGCGCGTGACGAGGCGCGAGCCGCGGCGGATCGGCCTCCCAGCCCCGTGGCGCTTAAAAGACGGGTGTTAGAATGGCCCGCAACGATGACCGCATTATTGGTTGCAAAGCACCGCAAAAGTCCCGTCCAACGAGAAAAAACACGACTACGCCCTTGAGCAAATATCCGTATCCGATTCCAAGCCGTGAAGAGATTCTCGGCGTGCTGCGCACGAGCGAGACACCGCATGCCGCGAACGACATTGCCGAGGCGCTGTCGATCAAGCGCCAGGAGCGCGAAGGATTTTTCAAGCGACTGGCGGCGATGGAACGCGACGGGCAAATCCGCCTCGACAAGCGCGGCCACTATCAGCTCACGCATCCGTCGAATTTCGTGGCGGGCCGCGTGCAGGGACATCGCGACGGCTTCGGCTTCCTGATCCGCGACGACGGCCAGGACGATCTCTTCCTCCCCAATGGGGAAATGCAGAAGGTCATGCACAACGATCGCGTGCTCGCGCGCATCGTCGGCTATGACCGGCGCGGGCGGCCGGAAGGGCATATCGTCGAGGTCACGGACCGCGCGAACAAGCGCGTGATCGGGCGGCTCGTCAACGAGAACGGCGCGCTGATCCTTGTGCCGGAAGACAAGCGCATCGGTCATGACATCCTCATCACGCAGAATCCCAAGAAGGCGAAGGTCGGCCAGGTGGTGTCCGTCGATCTGACGGATTTCCCGAGCCGTCATTCCCAGCCGCTCGGCCGCGTGGTCGAAGTGATCGGCGACATCGACGATCCCGGCATGGAGATCGAGATCGCCGTGCGCAAATACGGCGTGCCGCATCAGTTCAGCGACGCCGCGCTGGCCACCGCCGCGAAGCTGCCCGACGAAGTGCGTCCGGTGGATATCCGCCATCGCGTGGATCTGCGCGACGTGCCGCTCGTCACCATCGACGGCGAGGACGCGCGCGATTTCGACGATGCCGTCTATTGCGAGCCGGTCGCAGTCGGGCGCGGGCAGGGTTTTCGTCTGCTGGTCGCGATCGCGGACGTGTCGCATTACGTGCGCCCGAACGAGCCGCTAGACATCGATGCGCTCGATCGCAGCACGTCGGTGTACTTCCCGCGCCGCGTGATTCCGATGCTGCCGGAGAAGCTGTCGAACGGGCTCTGCTCGCTGAATCCCGATGTCGACCGCTGCGTGCTCGTGTGCGACATGGTCATCACCGCGCGCGGCGAGATCAAGGCGTACCAGTTCTATCCGGGCGTGATGCATTCGGCGGCGCGCCTGACGTACACCGAAGTCGCGGCCGTGCTCACGAACACGAAGGGCCCCGAAGCGGCGAAGCGCGCCGATATCCTGCCGCATCTGCAGAATCTTTACGGCGTGTACAAGGCGCTGCATGCCGCGCGCCAGAAACGCGGCGCGATCGATTTCGACACGACCGAGACGTATATCGTCGTGAACTCGCAGGGCAAGATCGAGCAGATCGTGCCGCGTCATCGCAACGACGCGCATCGGCTGATCGAGGAGTGCATGCTCGCCGCGAACGTCTGCGCGGCGGACTTTTTGAAGCGCAACAAGCATCCGGGTTTGTATCGCGTGCACGCGGGGCCGACGGAAGAAAAGCTCGAGAACCTGCGTGCGTTTTTGCGTGGCGTCGGCCTGACGCTGACGGGCGGCGACAAGCCGCACGCGAGCGATTACGCCGCGCTGATCGCGCAGATCCGCGACCGGCCCGACGCGCAGATGCTGCAGTCGATGGTCCTGCGCTCGATGCAGCAGGCCGTGTACAGCCCGGACAACATCGGTCACTTCGGTCTCGCGTATGAGGCGTACGCGCACTTCACGAGCCCGATCCGCCGCTATCCCGACCTGCTCACGCATCGCGCGATCTACGCGATCCTGCAGGGCAAGAAGTATCTGCCGGACATCGGTCACGATGTGCCGCTCAGCACGGGTCTCACGAAAGCCGCGCGCGAGATGCAGAAAGCCGACGACACCGCGCGTGGCCGCGCGCGCAACAGCGTCGCGATCTGGGAAGAGCTCGGGCTGCATTGCTCGTCGAACGAGCGCCGCGCCGACGAAGCCTCGCGCGACGTCGAAGCCTGGCTCAAGTGCTACTTCATGCGCGACAAGCTCGGCGAGGAATACGGCGGCATGGTGAACGGCGTGACGACGTTCGGCATCTTCGTGCAGCTGGATTCGTTGTTCATCGAAGGTCTCGTGCATGTGACCGAGCTCGGCTCCGATTACTTCCAGTACGACGAGATCAAGAACGAGTTGCGCGGCGAGCGCACGGGCATCCGCTACCGGATGTCGGATCGTGTGCGCGTGCAGGTGAGCCGCGTCGATCTCGATGCGCGCAAGATCGATTTTCGTCTCGTGCGCGATACGCCGGTGAAGCCGTCGTCGCCGCGTTTATCGTCAAATGTCGGCGATGCCGCGAGTGTCGGCATCGGGGCGGCCGGTCCGCGTATTCGTCCGCTGACGGGGTCGATGAGCGACGACGATATGCCGAGCACGCGCGCCCGCGGCGGCACGAAGAAGGGCGCGGCGCTCGCGGCGGGCACGCGCGGCGGCGCGGCGAAGAAACGCGGCGCGGCGGCGAAGTCGTCGAAGCCGGCCTCGCAGGGGCGGCCGGCGCGCAAGAAACGTTAAGGCGGCGCGTTCACGCTGCTGCCATCGAATGTGCGCGGTCCGATGCCGGGTGGCACGGACCGCGTCGTGCTTTTCATGTTTTCACCGAAGGTTCGGATCAGTCATGTCACGTCTCAAGGTTCTATACGGATTTCACGCAGTGACCGCGCGTTTGCGCGCGGATGCATCGTCGATCGAGGAGGTGCTGTACGACCCCACGCGCAAGGATCGGCGCATGCAGGATTTTCTGCGTACCGCGAAGGAAGCGGGCGTGCGGCTGATCGCGGCGGACGAGTCGCGCCTGTGGGGGCTTGCGGGCAATATTCAGCATCAGGGCGTGGTCGCGCGCGCGCATGATCTGCCGCTTGCGCAGAATCTGGCCGAGCTGCTCGACGGCATTTCGGGCACGCCTTTGCTGCTCGTGCTCGATGGCGTCACCGATCCGCATAACCTGGGTGCGTGCCTGCGTGTCGCGGATGCGGCCGGCGCGCATGCGGTGATCGCGCCACGCGACCGGTCGGCGGGCCTGAATGCGACCGCGGCGAAGGTGGCGAGCGGCGCGGCGGAGAGCGTGCCGTACATCACCGTGACGAATCTGGCGCGCGCGCTGCGCGAGCTGAAGGACGCGGGGGTCTGGGTGATCGGCACGGCAGGCGAGGCGACGGCTTCGCTCTACGAGACCAAGCTCGATGGCCCGGTGGCGATCGTGGTTGGCGCGGAAGGCGAGGGCATGCGCAGGCTTACGCGCGAGACGTGCGACGAGATCATGAATATCCCGATGGCGGGGACCGTCGAGAGTTTGAATGTGTCGGTGGCGTCGGGGGTGTGTTTGTTTGAGGCGGTGCGGCAGAGGCAGCTCAAGAAGTAAGCACGATTCGCCATGGCGCTGGAAGATCTCAATGACCGCCTCGCGGTGCTCGCGGCGGTGGACGAATTCGATCGGCTCGGCCGTCCCGCGTTTCTCGCGAAATATGGTTTCGGAGAAGCGCGCGGCTATTTCCTGCAAATCAGCGGAAAGCAATACGATTCGAAAGCCATCGCCGGCGCGGCGCATGGCTATCAATATCCGGCTCGCGGCCCGCTCAGGTCGAGAGACTTCAGCGGCGGCGCGGCGACTGTTCGACGCAAGCTCGAAAGCTTGGGATTTGAGTTCGCGAGTCTCGACGGCGGCGTAAAAGGAAGTGCGGACGGGCGTGTCTCCGACTTGCTGGATATCGGCGGCATCTATACGCGCGAGGATCTGAAAGGCCGCTTGAACACGCAAGACGCGACGATCAACACGGGCGTGTTTCGTCCCGCCGGATTCGATTCGGTCCTGCTGTTCGTGACCGAGAAGAAGACGCCGGACCGGGTCCAATACATCGATAAGCTCGAAGGCGACATCTTGCACTGGCAAGGTCAAAACGCTGGGCGCACAGATGGATGGATCAGCGAGCATCGAGCGCGCGGCTTGGAACTGTTGCTGTTCTATCGCACAAAAAAGTATCAGTACGCCGGCGCCGGATTCAGATACGAAGGCCCGTTCGACTATGTCTCGCAGCGCGGCTCGCTGCCCGCGAGCTTCACGTTGCAACGGGCAGGAGCAATGTTTGCGCAAGCCGAACGCGAAGCCGAATCGCAGGCCGAAGCGCAACTCGAAGCGAGCGGCGCATTCGATCCCGGAAGTATCGAGGATGCTCGCAAGAAGAAGTTCGCCGCGATCGTCATGCGTCAGGGACAGCCTGCGTTCCGCAAGAAGCTCCTCGAAGCGTACGAACGCCGTTGCGCGCTTACGGACTGCGCGATCGAAGCGGTTCTCGAAGCCGCGCACATCTGCGGCTACATGGGACCGGAGACCAACGACGTTCGCAATGGCCTTTTGCTGCGCGCCGACCTGCACACGCTGTACGACCGCGCGTTGATCGCGATCGATCCGATGACGCATGAAGTGTCCATCGCGCGGGAACTGCGAGAGAGCGAATACGCCTCGCTCGCGGGCCGTTCGCTTCGGCTGCCGAACGATTCCCGGCAACGGCCAAGTCCCGAAGCACTTCAGATTCACTGGATGCACGTGCGCTCGATCTGGGAACGACAATCTTGAAGCGCATGAAAAAAACAATCGCGTTGGCGGGATTCATGGCGGCCTGCCTGCTCACCGCCTGCACCACCCAAATCGACCGCGGCACCTACATCGCCGACACGCGGCACCACGCGAAAAACGCCGATTCCCGCATCCGCTTCCTCGTGATGCATTACACGGAGATCGACGAAGCCCGTTCGATCGAAGTCCTCACAGGCGACGAGGTCAGCGTGCACTACGTCGTCCCCGACGCCCCGCGGATCGAAAGAGGCGAGCCGGTCGTCTACCAACTCGTGCCCGAAGACAAGCGCGCTTGGCACGCGGGCATCAGTTCCTGGCAGGGCGCGACGGAACTCAACGCGTCCTCGATCGGCATCGAGAACGTGAACCTCGGTCCTATCGGCGAAAACGGCGGCGTTCGCGAATGGCAACCCTATCCGCCCGCCCAGATCGACGCCCTCATCAAGCTCTCGCGCGATATCGTCGCGCGCAACCGCATTCCGCCGACCCGCGTCGTCGGCCATAGCGACATCGCGCCGCAGCGCAAGATCGACCCGGGCCCGCTGTTTCCATGGCACGCGCTGTACGATGCCGGCGTGGGCGCATGGCCCGACGACGCCACCGTCGCTGCGCATCTCGCGGGCCGCGATCCGAAAGCGCCGTCCGACGTGCGCGCGTTGCAGGACAAGCTGAAGCGCTACGGCTACGACGTCGCCACCGACGGCGTGCTCGACGAAAAAACGCGCCGCGTCTTCAGCGCATTCCAGATGCACTTCCGCCCGTCGGACTACTCGGGCAGCGCGGACGCGGAAAGCGACGCCATCGCCCAGGCCTTGCTCGACAAGTACTTCGCCAACTAAAAGGGAGCCCACGATGGGCGATTACTTCCTGCCGCTGCGCGCGATCCACATGGCCTGCGCAGGCCTTTCCATCGCCGGATTCGTGCTGCGCTGGATCTGGATGCTGATGGATTCGCGCCTGCTCACCGCGCGCGCGACGAAAATCCTGCCTCACATCATCGATACGCTGCTGCTCGCGAGCGCAATCGCGCTGGTCGCGATCATCGGCCTTTCGGCGAACGCCGCGTGGCTCGGCGCGAAAATCGCGGGCCTCGTCATCTATATCGTGCTCGGCACGCTCGCGCTGAAGCGCGGCCGCACGAAGGGCGCGCGGGCGGTATTCGGCGTGCTGGCGATCGTCGTGTTCGCGTTCATCGCGTCGGTGGCGCGCAGCCACGATCCGCTCGGTTTCCTGCGCGCGATTGCATGATCCGCCCGGGCACCTCCCGCGCTCCGATAAAATCTCAGTTTTCTCCGATAAGCAGCACCGCTCCCATGACTCAAGACGAACTCAAGCAACTGGTCGGCCAGGCCGCCGCCGACTACGTGAACGCGAACGTGCCGGAGGGCGCGATCATCGGCGTCGGCACCGGATCGACGGCCAATTGCTTCATCGACGCCATCGCGAAATCGAAGGCGCGTTATCGCGGCGCGGTGTCGAGCTCGGTCGCCACCACCGCGCGGCTCGAAGCGCACGGCTTCGAGGTGTTCGACCTGAACGACATCGAGTCGCTCTCCATCTACGTCGATGGCGCCGACGAAATCGACGCCAGCGGCGCAATGATCAAGGGCGGCGGCGGCGCGCTCACGCGCGAGAAAATCGTCGCGTCGGTGGCGGACGTGTTCGTGTGCATCGCCGATGCGAGCAAGCGCGTGCCGGTGATGGGCGCGTTCCCGCTGCCCGTCGAAGTCGTGCCGATGGCGCGCACCGCGATCGGCCGCAAGCTCGCCGCGCTCGGCGGCGTGCCCGTGTTGCGCGTGACGAAGGACGGCTCGCCCTACATCACCGACAACGGCAACGAAATCATCGACGTGAAAGGGCTGTCGATCACCGATCCGCGCGCGCTCGAAGCGCAGATCAACGCGTGGCCGGGCGTCGTGACCGTCGGGCTGTTCGCGGCGCGCGGCGCGAATATCTGCCTGCTCGGCACGGAAACAGGCGTCGAGCGGATCGATTACAAGTAAGTCACGCGCGCGCAGCAAGGCAAAGCAAAAGCCCGGCGACTCGCATCGCCGGGCTTTTTTACGTCCAGGACAAGATCAATACGCGTTGCGTCCGATGAATCCCTTGAACATCGTCATCGCGACGATCTTGATGTCGAACCAGAACGACCAGTTGTGGATGTAGAAGAGGTCGAACTTCACGCGGCTCTGCATTTTCTCGACCTTCTCCGTCGCGCCGCGATAGCCGTTCACCTGCGCCCAGCCCGTGATGCCCGGCTTGATGCGGTAGCGGAACATGTAGCCGTAGACGAGATCCTTGTAGAGGTCGTCGTGCTCCAGCGCGTGCGGACGCGGACCCACCACCGACATGTGCCCGAACAGCACGTTCAGAAACTGCGGCAGCTCGTCGAGGCTCGTGCGCCGCAGAAACGCGCCGACCTTCGTCACGCGCGGATCGTTGCGCGTAGCCTGCGTGACGCTGCCCTTGTTTTCCTGGTGCACCCCCATCGAGCGGAACTTGTAGATGCGGAACGGCCGGCCGTCCGCGCCCTTGCGGTTCTGCGTGAAGAACACCGGGCCCTTCGACGTCGCCTTCACCGCGATCGCGATCGCAATCAGGAGCGGGGAGAGCGCGAGGAGCGCGATCGCCGCGAACAGCCGGTCGAAGAGCATCTTCGGCCACATCTGCAAGGTGCCGATGGGCGATGTCGTCAGGTTGATCGTGGCGAGGCCGGCCACATCGGTCATCGAGTGATTGAAGAGCGAGATGCTGCGCGTGTCCGGAATCAGCCGCAGATCCACGAAATCGTGACGCAGCGCATGCACGAAGCGATAGATCGTGTGCTCCTGCGAAAGCGGCAGCGCGAGCCACACTTCGTTGATCTCCTCGTCGCGCACCTTGTCGACGAGCTCGTCGAAGTCGTTCAGCACAGGCAAACGGTTGCCTCGCACGCCGATCGCGGTCGTCGGAACGTCGTCGGCGTCGACGCCGGCCGCGTGCAGCTCTTCGTCGCCCGTCGTATCGAGAATGCACACGGGCGTGAAGCCTTGCTCCGGCGTGCTGCTCAGATGCGCGAGCAGGGTGCGCGAAAAGCCCTGCGCGCCGACGATCGCCACCGTGCGCTGGTTCAGGCCGCGCCCGCGCATCAGGCGCAATGCCGAATACACGACGAGTTTCGCCGCGATGATGAGCGCGCCGGAGATGAGCGTCGAATACGCGAACCAGAGGCGCGACACCGCATCCATGCGATGCAGCGTGAACGCGAGCAGAAGGCCTGCCGCGACCACCGCCATCCACGCGAGCGTGACGCGCGCGAGCATCATGGCGAACGGCTTGCCGCGCCAGGTTTCGTACACGCCGAATGCGGGAAAGAGGAGGAGGGCGAGCGCGGAGTTGAACGCGATCAGCAGCCTTTCGATATCGCTGACATCCAGCGACGAGAAGCGTACGTCATGCGCGATCAATCCGCCCGCAATGATGAGACTTACATCCAGACAACGTGCCAGCCAAGCAAACAAATCGTGATTTTTTTCTTGCATTAATCCAGACCATTAAACGCTCGAGGCCGATGCCGCCTCGGTTGCACGAAGACGCGGGAGTAGTCGGTCGAACTCCCGCTTGACGAGCCCGTAGCACTCGCATGCGCGTGCTTCGAGGCCCTCGCGATCCACGACCTTGATGCAGCCGCGGCTGTGATGAATGAGACCAGCGTCGTGAAGCTTGCCGGCCGCTTCGGTGACGCCTTCGCGCCGCACGCCCAGCATGTCGGCGATGAGTTGCTGTGTGACCTGCAGCTCGTTCGACGCGGTACGATCAATTTCGATCAGCAGCCAGCGGCAAAGTTGCTTGTTCAGCGAGTGATGCCGGTTGCACGCCGCCGTCTGCGCGACCTGCGTCAGAAGCGCCTGCATATAGAGCAGCATCAGGCGGCGCAAGAAGTCCGAGCGGCCGAACTGCTCGCGCAAGGCTTGCGCGCTCATGCGATACGCGAAGCCCGGGCACTGCACCTGCACGCGCGTCGGCATCGTTTCGCCGCCGGTCAGGACCGGTACGCCCGTCATGCCTTCGCGGCCCACTGCGGCAATTTCGACCGAGCCGCCGTCTTCCATCGTGTGCAGCAGGGAGATGATGGCCGTCGTCGGGAAGTAGACGTGGTGAATGCGTTGACCGGAATCGCACAGCAGTTGTTCAGTGCGCAGTTGTACGAGTTCGAGATGCGGCGTGAGGGCTTGCCATTCGTGCGCCGGCAGTGCGCCGAGCAGGTGATTGCCGTGCAGGTCGGACTGGAGGGTCAGCATGATTCGTTCTCTCTCGTAACTTCGCGCGTGGCGCTTCAATTTTTTTTACTGGCATGAAGAAGCTTTCACACCAGCCCCGTAGCAGCCCGTCACGCGCCTGAGTTGATTTAATTGTCAGCGTCGCTTCGGGTTGTGCGTCTCTAATAGCGAGGACTATGCCAATGCGGGCAATCGCAATGCTGGCAAGGCCTCATTGCCGATGTACTTTTCGTGATGCAGCGCAGCGCAGCGTTTTTGTTTCAGTCTTGAACGGTGGTGGTCTTAGGAATGCGTGCATGCCCCGATCAGTTTCATCAGCGCAATCCCCCCGAATGGAGGTCCGGGCTTTTCTGACCACCGTGCGACAAGCCTCACAGGTCGACATCCCTTCGACAATCCACCTTCTTTCGTAGGGACAATTAAAAATGATTCATCCGTGTTCCATGCGCTCGGTGGCCTAACGAACGCGCGTGATATTCGAGCGCCATTGATTCCCCGCGAAGCCTTGCTGGGCGGGGCTTTACGGGGAGCGCAAAAAGTCGGCCGCGCAGCGTTGCATAAGCCGAAAACGTGGCGCCCGTTGCACGTTATGAAAAATGCGTGCGCGACACCGCGCGCGTTGGCGCATCAACAGTGTGTGACCGGGCGTGAAGTCGCCCGCACGGGGCTTGTAGCGAAGGGAACAGCCCGCTGACGAAAGGCGTTCGGCCGTAAAACGTTTGCGCGAATATTGTCGGACCGATGCTTCACGGCGCCGATATTTACCTTCTAAAAAAGCGCCGCGAAATGTTTCATTGGGGACAATCTCATGCGGAACCGATTTAAGGAGCGCGAAATGACCGTGTGCGAATTGCGGTGGAGACATCGCGAGGACATAAACGCGAATATGTCCCGCGAACGTAAGCGAATGAAAAAGCCCTTGAAACAGGGCCTCGAATATGTTTTTGCAGCAAGCATTTGCTGAATGCGAAAAGCAGCGCCATTCGGACAGCGCCTGGATTGGTCAACAGACGATATCGGCGAGGGGAGGAATGACGCGCTCGTATGCATCCTCGATCACGTCGAACGATGCATCGCAAAGTTCGCGGCGTCCATGCGAAAGCGCACGCGCGAGCCGACATTGCATGACCATCGTTTCGCTCGCGATCTTGCGCGCGCCCGCATGCGTCTGGACGGGAATGTCGAAGCCTTGTTCACGCATCCATTGCAGATAATGCGCGAGCAGTTCGAAGTTCGCGCCGAGCTGCCGCATCATGTTGGACGCATAAAGGCGCGCATAAGACTCGCCGCGCGAGAGCATCGTATCGACATGCTCGGGAAAGGCCGCGCGCCAGCGGGCGATGGGACTGTGCAGCGGGCGCCGCAGCAAATGCGCGCACAAAAGATCAGCCGAAACTTCGGCGAGCGGCGTGCCCGAAAGCGAATCTCTTACGCGCTTGACGAATTCGACGTGCGGAAAGAGCGCTTGCTGCATCGTGGCTTCGGGATCGTGCGCCGCGTCGACGCGTAGCACGCCGTCGTAATCGTCGCCATCGAGCAGGTGATAACCCGTGTGATGAAAGTAGCCAAGGCGCCGCGCGTCCGGATCGATCACATCGATGCCGATGGTCGTCTTCGCATGCTCGCGGTGATACGAGCCCGCGCGCATGTCGGGCAGAAAGAATGCATCGACTTCGACGAGCACGGTGTTCGAGCGGCGCGTCTGCACGAGCGCGCGCTCCTCGAGCGAATCGAATACGGAAAGCTCCTGCACCTGCAGGCCGTAAAGCTTTTCGATGTCTTCCGGCGGCAGCTTGCCGAGCGTGAACTGATCGTCTTCGAAGTCCTGTGCAACGGTGAAGGCAAGCGCCGCGCGCGGCTCGAGGCCGTTGCCGTGCAGGAGTTCTATCCAAAGATCGACAGGCGCGACGCCTTCTCGCCAGATGCGCTCGCCCCGATGCAGCGCGTGGGCATGATGCCGCCGCGCACGCATGCGCAGAGGATCGAGTGACACGACGCGGGAACGACTCGCGCCGGAATTCGTCACACCGCTCGTATGGAACGCGCTCATGCCGTGACCTCGGGCCGGGAATGCCGGCATCCGATACCGCATGCGCGTCGGAGCGAATGTGCTTGTTGTGCGTCTCTGTCGCGTTCGATGGCGGTATGCATTGTGATTTTCCCATGAAGGTGCCGTATTACGCGAGCGCTATCGACGCATGCGAACGCGCGCGGCGGCCCGAGGCAAGGGCTGCCACGTGGTTCGTTCCCGATCGTCGAGCAGGCGTCTTTTTCCCCGGGACGCCTTTTTGCGTGTGGTCTCACTTATTTGAAAGGCACGTGCGGCCTGGGTCGGTGCGATGGCGCACTGATTTTCGGCCGCTCAGAAAGTAACGTTTAATCGTCGCAACACCGGTAATTACCGGTAAAGCATGGAGATAATCGATGAACTGGAAAAACCTGGATTTCGAACAACTCACTGCGCGGGAGCTTTATTTGATATTGCGCGCGCGCAGTGCGGTGTTCGTCGTCGAACAGTCGCATGTCCATCTCGACCCGGATGGCCGCGATGAAACAGGCACGCATGTATTCGCAGCAGAAGATATGAGCCGTTCGATGCCCGTGCTCGCCTATGCGCGCATTCAAGGGGGCGATGCGGAAGATCCCGAAGTGGTGGTCGACAAGATCTTGACGAGCCCGCTGCGCCGCGGCGACGGCACGGCGCACGCGCTGATCGAGCGCGTGCTCGCGGTGGCCGCCGAACGCTGGCCGGGCCGTGGCGTGCGTCTGACCGCGCCTGTGAGCCTGCGCGGTTTCTATGAAGCATTCGGCTTTCGCAAGACGGAAGGTCCGTTTCTCGAGCACGGCATGCCGTACATCGGTCTGACGAGAAAGAGCAGGCAGCCGCGTGAAGCGCTCGGCGCGAGCGCGGTGCAATTCGCTCCGCGCGAAAACGCGACCACCTACGAGTTGCTATAAGCGCCACGGGAGATCCGCTGCGGGCGTCACATGGCGGCGCGCACAGCGGAGAGAAGCGCAGGAAAGCAGTCAGTAGCAGTTCAGGCGTGGACCATCGGGCATCGAGGCAAGAACGACGAAAGAGCGCGGCTCACGCCGCCTCGGAACGCGGCCTCGACACAATAAGAATCAACGCCGCCGGCATGCGCCGGCGCGCGCACGAAAAAAGCTCTTCTCATGCGAATAGTCCATCTCGCCAATCACGCGCAGACGATCGGCAACGGCACCGTCAACATGATGGTGGATCTCGCCTGCGTGCAGGCGCGAATGGGCCATGACGTGATCGTCGCGTCGTCGGGCGGCGGTTTCGAGCCGCTGTTGCGACGTCACGGCATCACGCATATTCCGCTGCAGCAGTCGCGGCAGCCGTGGCGTGTGCCTTCGATGATCGCGGGCTTCAATCGTCTCATCGATCGTTTCGATCCCGACATCGTGCACGCGCACATGATGACCGGCGCGCTCATATCGCGCTTCGGCAGCATGCGGCGCCGCTTCGCGCTCGTCACGACAGTTCATCACGAACTGCAGAAAAGCGCGTCGCTGGTGCGCACGGGTGATCGCATGGTGGCCGTGAGCCGCGCGGTCGCGCTGGATCTCGAGGCGCGCGGCATCGGGCCCGAGCGCATGTCGGTCGTGCTCAACGGTGCCGTGGGCGCGCCGCGGCTCGTGTGCCGGCCCGCCGCGAAGCCGGTGCGCCTCAGGCATCCGAACATCGTCTGCGTGGCGGGCATGTATCGCCGAAAAGGTATCGCCGACCTGCTGCACGCGTTCGCGCTCGTGCGCGAGCAGTCCGCGCAGGAGCGCGAGTTTCTGCCTGAGCCGCATCTCTATCTCGTCGGCGACGGCCCCGACCGCGGCTCGCTCGAAGCGCTCGCGGACGAACTCGGCATCGCGGCGGTCACGCACTTCACGGGATTCATCGCCGATGCGCGGCCGTATCTCGCGAGCGCCGACGTATTCGCGCTGCTGTCAATACAGGACCCGGGCCCGCTCGTGATCGCCGAGGCGCGCGAGGCGGGTTGCGCCATCGTCGCGACGCGCGTGGGCGGCATCCCCGAAATGCTCGACGGCGGCGCGGCGGGCGTGCTCGTGCCGGCGGAGGATATCGCTCAGGCGGCGGCGAAACTGCACTGGCTGCTGCTCGACGGACAGGCGCGCGGTCAGTTCGCCTCGCGTGCGCGGCAGAATCTGCAGCAGCTTTCCGTCGAAAGAGTGTGCAGCGAGTACATGGCGGTCTATCAACACACGCTGGCGGAGCGGGAATCGATGCGCCGCGAGCAAATGACAATCGACGCGCGACGCACGCGCGCACCGGATGGCGCGGTTTAAGCATAGGCCTGACGAATCCCCGCGCCGCGCCGTTCCACGGTGCTTTCGTTCCAACCGTCGGATCATACAAAAGCCATATCGCATCAAGCTTCCGTTCGCGTTCGCACAGAACGCATACGAGATGCTTGCTCAAATGAGTACATGATCGGTCCGACGACATCGAAAGGGGCCACAAAAAACGCTTGCGCCGCGCCGCGCTGCCGCCATTCTTCAGTTTCCCTGATGAATGCCGGCGCGCGCGCGGCGCGAGCGCAGCGGATGCACGTGCAGCGGTAAGAAGAAAGAAAACGAAACATCGACGCAGAGGTCAGAGGGATTACCCTTTAAGGAAATTCCTAACTGGCATTCGGCGCAACGAAGACGCAACGTATCGAGCACGACGAATGGACCTGTCGGGAACCCGTCGTGCCTTTCGCAGTCCGGGGAAGCGAAAGCGATGCGCTCATATACACGGCTACGGAACAGGCGAAGAGGGGAGAAGCGAGATGGATGACAACAAAGAGCGATCGCTGGTGTCGAAGGTCATGGATGGACTCGTCTCAGGGATCGTCGAGCAGAAATATGGCGCGATACTGCCACCGCAGGACATCCTCTCGAAGGAGTTCGACGTGAGCCGCACCGTCATGCGAGAGGCGCTCTCGATGCTGCTCGCGCGGCACATGCTGGACGTGCGGCCGAAAACCGGCACGCGTATTCGTCCGATGAGCGACTGGCGGCTTATCGACGAGGATGTGGTGAGCTGGCGATTTCGCGCGAAGCCGGATCAGACATTTTTGCGCGATGTAATCGAATTCCGCATGCTGATCGAGCCGCGCGCGGCAGCGCTCGCCGCCGCGCGCGCGACGCCCGACGAGATCGCCGGCATCCGCGACGCGTTCGACACGCTCTCGCGCCTGCAGGTGGGCGAGCCGGAATATCAGGCGGCCGACGAGGTGCTGCACACGCGGATCGTCGCGGCGAGCGGGAACCAGTTCTTCCGACAGATGACGGCGATCGTGCGCGGCGCGCTCGTGACGGTGAATCCGATCGTCGACGGCATCGAGTCCGTGCGGGAGGCGACGCTCGCGGCCCAGAAGAGCGTCGTCGAGGCGATCGAGGCGAAAGATCCCGCGGCCGCCGAAGCCGCGACGCGCGCGCTCGTCGATCTGGCCGCGGAGGAAGTGGGCCGCGCCTTTTCGCTGGAGCGCGTGAGCAGCCAGCCGGCCTCGCCGAACGTGAACGCGTCCGCGGGCGTGTGAGGCGGTCTCAAGCGTCGGTCGGCGGGTGCGCCGTCAGCAAAAAGCCGGGACCTGTCCCGGCTTTTTGCCGTTCAGGGCGCCGCGCGGATTCGCCGTGCGATGCAATGAGGCACAATGCGTCGCACGACGAACATTGCGCACGGAGGCACGATTTGACCGATACGAACATCAACGCAGCGACGATACGCTGGGGCATCGTCGGCGCGGGACGCATCGCGCGGCGCTTCGCCGATGGCCTCGCGCACGTCGAAGGTGCGCGGCTCGCGGGCGTCTGGTCGCGGCGAGCGGAACCCGCGCACGCGCTGGCCGATGCATTCGATGCGCGCGCTTTCGACTCCTTCGACGCGATGCTGGAGCACATCGACGCGCTCTACATCGCGACCTTGCAGGACAGTCACCCGGAGTACGCGTTGCGCGCCTTCGCGGCGGGCAAGCCCGTGCTGTGCGAGAAGCCCGCCGCCGTCAATGCGCGCGACCTGCAACGCATGATCGATGCGGCGCGCGCGGCGAAGCTGCTCTTCATGGAGGCGATGAAGCCGCCGTTCTATCCGCTCTACCTGCGGCTGCGCGAGCATCTGAAGAGCGATCCGGTCGGCGAGATCGGTCTCGTGCGCGCGGGCTGCTCGATGGCGAACGTGCCGCTCGATCATCCGTCGTTCTCGCTGGAAGCGGGCGGCGGCGCGCTGCTCGACATCGGCATCTACGAGGCGTTCCTCGCGGTCGACTGGCTGGGCGAGGCGCTCGACGTGCAGACCATCGGGCGCCTCGGCGCAACCGGCGTCGACGTGTTTGCAAGCCTCAACGTGCGCCACGAACGCGGCATCGCGCAATTGTTCTGCGGGCTCGATCTGCAAGGCCGCGGCGACGCGCTGATCGGCGGCACGCTCGGCACGGTGACGATCCACGAGAACTGGTGGAACCCGGCGCGCGCGACGATCGCGTACACGGACGGCCGCAGGATCGAGCTCGACGAGCCTTTCACGGGCGGCGGCCTGAACTACGAAACCGCGCATTTCTGCGAGTTGCTGCGCGCCGGCGAAACGGAGAGCCCGATCATGCCGCACGCGATGTCGATGCGCATGATCGCGATCATCGATGCCGCGCGGCGCGATCTGAAGCTGCGCTTTCCCTTCGAGACCGACTGATACGAAAAAGCCGCTTTTCCAGCGGCTTTTTCGTTTCTCAGTGACGTCCGGGCAGCGCGAGACGCCGCTCGAATTTCCGTTGCACGAATTCGAGCACGCTGCACAGGATCCAGTAGACGAACGCCGCCGCGAGATAGAGCGGCAACGGCTGATAGGTCGCCGCGATCACTTCCTGCGCGCTGCGCAAAAGCTCGGTCACGGTGATCACCGACACGAGCGACGTGTCCTTGATCAGACTGATAAGACTGTTCGACAGGCTCGGCACCGCGATGCGCAGCGCCTGCGGCCCGATCACATAACGCAGCGTCTGCGCGCGCGACAGCCCGAGGCTGTACGCGGCGAGCCATTGCCCGGTGTGGATGCCGAGAATCGCGCCGCGCATGCTTTCCGACAGATATGCGGCGACGTTCGCCGACAGCGCGATCACGCCCGCCGGAGTCGGTTCGAGCGAGATGCCGATGCTCGGCAGGCCGTAATAGACGACGAAAATCTGCACGAGGAGCGGCGTGCCGCGCATCACGCTCACGTAGGCGCGCCCGATCGCGACGAGCGCGCGATTCTGGCTGATGCCCATCAATGCCAGCACGACCGCCGCGATGAGGCCGAAGAACATCGAATAGAGCGCGAACTTGATCGTCAGTAGCGCGCCTTGCGCCAGCACGGGCGCCGATTGAACGAGCAGGGATGTCGTGGACATGAACGGGGAAGCGGTGAAAGAACGGAATGGGCCGAATGGGAAAAATCCGGCACATCATAAACCGGTGCAGAAAAAACGAAGGGCGGCATCGACAGACGATGCCGCCCCGTCGGCCTTTAGAGGCCGCGAATTACTTCGCCGGCTTCGTCACGTCGATGCCGAACCACTTGTCAGAGATCTTCGTGAACGTGCCATCGGCTTCGAGCTGGGTCATCGCGTCGGCGATCGCCTTCGCGAACTTCGGATTGCCCTTCTTGAACGGAATGCCCGACGGATTCCCCGCGCCGACATTCGAGCCCGGACGCAGCGGCAGGTTCGAATTCTTCGTCAGGTACGCGAGCATCAGACGGTCGTTGAGCGCGGCATCCAGGCGGCCCGCGGCGAGATCGCGCAGATATTCCGGCGCGCCCGGGTACGTCTTCACGTCGATGCCGGGAACCGCCTTCGCCATGTCCATGTAGTTCGTGCCCAGCGCGACGCCCAGCTTCTTGCCCTTCAGCTCTTCGAGCGACTTGAACTCGCGCGTGTCGTCCTTGCGCTGGATCAGCTGCGCGTTCGAGTACGTGTAGGCGGGGGAGAAATCGAGCGTCTGCTTGCGCGCATCGGTAATGCCGACCTGGTTCACGATCACATCGAACTTGCCCGCCTGGAGACCGGCGATGATGCCGCTCCATTCCGTCGTGATGAACTCGGGCTTCACGCCGAGCTTGGCGGCGACAGCCTTGGCGATATCGACATCGAAGCCGACCAGCTCACCGTTCGGCGATTTCGAGTTGAACGGCGGGAAGGTGCCTTCCAGACCGACGCGCAGCGTGCCGCGCTGCTTGACCTGATCGAGCAGGTCTTCCGCGTGAGCGGCGGTGGTGACGGCCGTGAATGCCGCGCCGATCAGACTGGCGGCGACGAGCTTCTTGAGCGTGGACAGTTTCATTGTGTTGTTTTCCTCTTGATGGGCAAAGCGTCTTCGTTATATGCGGCGATCATAGTGAAAATGCAATCGCCGCGTCATACCGTTTGCTTATGTCTATATGCGCGTTCGGCGGGATCACGCGAGCGCTTCGACGCACTCCTTCACGAGCGCGGGACCGCGATAGATCAGCCCCGTGTAAATCTGCACGAGCGATGCGCCCGCCGCGAGTTTCGCGCGCGCGTCCTCGCCCGAGAAGATGCCGCCCACGCCGATGATCGGCACGTCCGAGCCGACTTCAGCGCGCAGCTTGCTGATCACCTCGTTCGATGCATCGAAGACCGGACGCCCGGACAGGCCGCCGGCTTCGTCGCCGTGCTTCATGCCGGTCACGGCGGTGCGCGAAAGCGTGGTGTTCGTCGCGATCACGCCGTCAATCTTGTGAGCCAGCAGCGTGCCCGCAATCGACTTGATCTGCTCGTCGTCGAGATCGGGCGCGATCTTGAGCGCGAGCGGCACGAGCTTGCCGTGCAGGTCGGACAGGCGCTGCTGCTTGTCCTTGAGCGCGCCGAGCAACGAATCCAGCTCGCCCGCGCCCTGCAATTGCCGCAGATTCTTCGTGTTCGGCGACGAAATGTTGATCGTCACATAGCTCGCGAACGGATAGACGCGCTCGAGACAGTAGAGATAGTCGTCGGCGGCGCGCTCGATCGGCGTATCGGCATTTTTGCCGATGTTCAGCCCCAGCACGCCGCGATAGCGCGCGGCCTTCACGTTGGCGACGAACTGATCGACGCCGCGATTGTTGAAGCCCATCCGGTTGATGAGCGCGTTCGCCTCCGGCAGCCGGAAGATGCGCGGGCGCGGATTGCCCGGCTGCGCGCGCGGCGTGACGGTGCCCACTTCGATGAAGCCGAAGCCGAGCGCGGCGAGCCCGTCGATGCACGCGCCGTCCTTGTCGAGACCGGCCGCGAGCCCGACCGGATTACGGAACGTGAGGCCCATGACGGTGCGCGGCGAATCGGGGCCGCGCGTGGCGAGCATGCCGGCGAGACCGGTGCGGCCGGCCGCGCCCAGCATGCGCAGCGTCAGGTGATGAGCGTCTTCCGCGTCCATCTTGAAGAGATGCGAACGCGCGAGCGGATAGAAG
This sequence comes from Caballeronia sp. 11_S32, assembly GCF_056930355.1. Lineage (NCBI taxonomy): Bacteria > Pseudomonadati > Pseudomonadota > Betaproteobacteria > Burkholderiales > Burkholderiaceae > Caballeronia > Caballeronia sp. 11_S32. Next base: position 2,216,756 of record NZ_JBXOWH010000003.1, on the reverse strand, counting down.
GAACTGAACACGAAATGAAAGCCGGCGAGGGCGAATTTTTTTAAGACCGCTATTTTAGCGGCTTTGTCCGCGGTGCCGGTCCGGGCCGCGCCACGGGTTATTTCGGCTGGTCCGGCGAGTGGATGCGCCCGGGCATCGGCAGCGTGCCGGCGGATTGCGTGTTCACCGGGTCGAGCAGCGTCCAGCGGCCGTCGATCAGGCCTTCCAGCGGCCGGAAATTGGCCTTGTACGCCATCTTTTCGCTTTCGCGGATCCAGTAGCCGAGATAGACGTGCGGCAGGTCGAGGCTCTTTGCCTGCTCGATCTGCCAGAGGATGTTGAAGGTGCCGTAGCTCGTCTTCGGCATGTCCGGCTCGAAGAACGTGTACACCGATGAAAGCCCGTCGCCCAAAATGTCGATCATGCTGATCATGCGCAGCTCGCCCGGTTCGTCGGGATGCGCGGGGTCCCCGGGCTCGCGGAACTCGACGAGGCGCGAGTTGATCCGGCTTTGCAGCAGGAACTGCTCGTACTGGTCGCGGCTGTCGCGGTCCATGCCGCCGCCCGCGTGCCGCGCCGACTGATAGCGCATGTAGAGCGCGTAATGCTCTTCGTCGTAATGCAGCGGCGCGACGCTCGCCACCAGATCGCCGTGCTGCTTCCACACGCGGCGCTGCGCGCGGTTCGGCACGAAGCGCGCGACCGGCACGCGCACCGGCACGCAGGCGCGGCAGCCATCGCAATACGGGCGATACGTGAACACGCCCGAGCGCCGGAAGCCGGCTTTCACGAGTTCGGTGTAGACGTCGGAGTTGATCAGATGGCTCGGCGTGGCGACTTGCGAGCGTGCGACGCGCCCTTCCAGATAGCTGCAAGGATAGGGCGCTGTTGCATAGAATTGCAGCGCGGAAAGCGGTGACAGCGGCAGCTCGTTCGGGTGTGTCACGTTGGCGGCTCTCGCAGGCGTCGTCTCGTCGTTGGCGGCCCGCGCGCGTGATTCGGGCGCGCGCCTGGCGGCTGCATTCGTTTGTCGCTAAAAGGCGTGACGCTATGTGAGCGATCAGCGTGCCAGCACGTCGAGAAGGACGGATTTATCGAAGCGCCAGCCGATCGCGGGTTGCGCCGTAGCCCGTCTGAGATGCGTGACGAACGCGCGGCGGGCAATCTCGCGGCCGCCCAGCGACGCCAGATGCGACGTGTTCTGCTGGCAGTCTATCATCTCTATTTTGTTGCGGCGCAAGTGTCCGACGAGCGCCGCGAGCGCGATTTTCGATGCATCGGTACGGTGCGCGAACATCGATTCGCCGAAGAACATGCGCCCGAACGATACGCCGTACAGCCCGCCCACGCGCACGCCGTCGTGCCACGTTTCGACGCTGTGGGCGTTGCCCGCGCGATGCAGCGTCGTGTAAGCATCCACGATGTCCGACGTGATCCACGTGCCGCGCTGGCCGTCGCGCGGCGTCTCGGCGCAGGCGCGCATCACGGCAGGAAAGTCGTGGTCGACGCGGATTTCCCAGACGGATTCGCGCACCACGCGCTTCAGGGTCTTGCGCAGCGAATCGGATACCTTGAACTCGGCCGGATAGAGCACCATGCGCGGATCGGGGCTCCACCAGAGCACGGGCTGGCCGTCCGAATACCAGGGGAAGATGCCGCGTCCGTAAGCGTCGATGAGACGTGAAGGCAGGAGATCCGCGCTAGCGGCGAGCAGGCCCGGCGCGCCGCTCGATGCGCCGAGCGCGCGCTCGACGGGCGGGAAGGGATCTTCGTCGGCGAGCCAGGGAACCATGTTCTCGGGAAAGCAGGTTTCGTGCTTGGAACTTGAGACCGCGTCGGGTCGTGCGATCAGCCGTCGCGCAGCGTGCGGAAGATGTCGCCCGTATGCAGCGTGAAGTTGCCCGCGGCGCGGTCGGCGAAGAAAAAGCGCAAGGTCTGGCCGACCGTCGGAAAGGCGATCTCGTCCCACGGAATCTCGCTTTCGTCGAAGAGCTTCACTTCCAGGCTTTCCTCGCCGGGATCGACTTCGATGTCGAGCAGCCGCGCGAGATAGAAGAGATGCACCTGATGCACGTGCGGCACGTTGAGCAGCGTGAAAAGGCTCTGGATTTCCACGCGCGCGCCGGCTTCCTCGAGCGTTTCGCGCGCGGCGCCTTCGCTCGTCGTCTCCTGCATTTCCATGAAGCCCGCGGGCAGCGTCCAGTAGCCGTAGCGCGGCTCGATCGCGCGGCGGCACAGCAGCACCTTGTCGTCCCACACCGGCACGGTGCCCACGACGTTACGCGGATTCTGATAGTGAACGGTGCCGCAGTTGTTGCAGACGAAGCGCTCGCGATTGTCGCCGGGCGGAATGGCCAGGCCGACCTCGTGGCCGCAGACGGAACAGAATTTCATGGAAATGGACGTGGGAAGTGTGGTGCGAGTGTATCACCGCCCTGCGGCGGCTTTGAGGCGCTTCGGCGCGGCGCACGTATCGGTTTTCTCGCATGGACGGCTTCCTCGCGGCAAAGCGTGCGACGCCCGCCTTCTCGTTACAATAGTTGACCGGATTGCAGTCTCCATTGCCAAGAACAGGGCGCGTCGCGTGCCCGAAGCGAACTCCATGTCATCCACGCCCGCCGCTTCCAGCCGTCCTCCTATGCTCGCCACCGCCGAGGCGCTCAGCCGCCTGCTCGATGCCGCGCGTCAGGTGGAGGGCCGCGAGCGCGTCGATACCCTCGACGCGCTGCACCGCGTGCTCGCCGCCGACGTGACCTCGCCGCTCGATGTCCCGCCGATGCACACCAGCTCGATGGACGGCTACGCGGTCCGCACCGCCGATCTCGCGGGCGCGGGCGAAGGCGCGAACATCGCGTTGCCGGTGTCGCAGCGCATTCCGGCCGGTCACGCGGCCAAACCGCTCGCGCAAGGCACGGCGGCGCGCATCTTCACGGGCGCGACGGTACCGCCGGGCGCGGACGCGGTGGTGATGCAGGAAATGGCGCAAGTTTCCGGCGACGGACGCGTCGCGTTCGCGCAGGCGCCCGCGCCGGGCGAATGGATCACGCGGCAGGGCGCGGATATCACGCGCGATTCGGTCATCCTGCCGGCGGGCACGCGCCTCACGCCGCAGGCGCTCGGGCTCGCGGCATCGGTCGGCTGCGCAGAGCTCGATGTAGTGCGTCCGGTGCGCGTCGCGATCTTCTTCACCGGCGACGAATTGCGCATGCCAGGCGAGCCGCTCGAACCCGGCGCGATCTACAACTCCAACCGCTTCACGCTGCGCGCGCTGCTCGCGAAGCTCGGCTGCGAGGTCACGGATCTCGGCATCGTGCCGGACCGGCTGGACGCGACGCGCGAGACGCTGCGGCGCGCGGCGGCCGACCACGATCTCATCCTGACCTGCGGCGGCGTGTCGGTCGGCGAGGAGGATCACGTGAAGCCGGCGGTGGAGGCGGAAGGGCGCATATCGATGTGGCAGATCGCGATGAAACCGGGCAAGCCGCTCGCGTTCGGCGCGGTGCGGCGCGGCGATTCGGCGGACGAGGCGTTTTTCATCGGTTTGCCGGGCAATCCGGTGTCGAGTTTCTGCACGTTCCTGCTGTTCGTGCGGCCGTTCCTGCTGCGGCTCGCGGGCGTGAAGAACGTCACGCCGCGCGTCTATTCGATGCGCGCGGACTTCAGCCAGAAAAAAGGCGACCGCCGCAACGAATTCCTGCGCGCGCGCGTGAACGAGGCGGGCGGGCTCGATCTCTTCGAGAACCAGAGTTCGGCCGTGCTGACATCGACCGTCTGGGGCGACGGCCTCATCGACAATCCGCCGAATCACGCGATCAGCGAGGGCGAGATCGTGCGCTTCATCCCATTTTCAGAACTGATGCGGTAAGGACGAGCTGGACATGAAAGTCGAACTGAGATTTTTTGCGAGCGTGCGCGAGGCGCTGGGCGTCGCGAACGAAACGGTCAGCGTGCCGGACACGGTGGTCAACGTCGGCGACGTGCGCGCGTGGCTGCGCATGCGCGGCGGCGCGTGGGCGGAGACGCTTGCCGAGGGCCGCGCGCTGCGTATGGCCTGCAATCACGTGATGACGAATCCGTCGCAGCGCATCACCGAGGGTTGCGAGGTCGCGTTTTTCCCGCCGGTCACGGGCGGCTGACATGTCCACGCGTTCGAAAATTCGCGTTCAGGAAGCCGATTTCGACATCAGCGCCGAAGTGGCCGCGTTGCGCGCCGACAATCCGAAAGTGGGCGCGGTCGCGTGCTTCGTCGGCACGGTGCGCGATCTGAACGAAGGCAGCGCCGTCGAGACGATGGAGCTCGAGCACTATCCCGGCATGACGGAAAAGTCGCTGGAAGCGATCGCCGACCAGGCGCGCGAGCGCTGGCGCGGCTCGGACGTGCTGATCGTGCATCGCGTGGGCAAGTTGAAGCCGCTCGATCAGATCGTGCTCGTCGCGACGACGGCGATGCATCGCGGGGAGGCGTTCGAATCGTGCGCCTTCGTGATGGACTATCTGAAGACGCAGGCGCCGTTCTGGAAGAAGGAGAAAACCGAGGCGGGCGAGCGCTGGGTTGATGCGCGCGAATCCGACGATGCGGCGCTCGCGCGCTGGGAAGGTTCGAAAACCTGAGCGCGGTTACTTGCCGTCTACGGATTTGCCGACGAACTTCGCCGGAAACGGCTCCGCGTCCGGCCGCTCGGGAAAGCGCGGCTCGGGCGCGCCGCCCGTGCGCTGGCGCTTGAGCGCCGCGAGCAATTCCTGCTGCTCGACGGGAATCTGATAATCCCAGCCGAACTTGCTGAGCTGCAGGCTCTGCGCGATGCGCAGCGCGGGCTCCATGAACTGCACGGCGGCGGCCGGCTCGTAACGTGACTCGACGGTGTTCAGAAACAGCGACAGCCAGCGCGCGAAGTGACGCGGCTCGATATCGTCGAACGGCCGATGCGCCTCCTGCACATTGCCGCGATATTGCTTCGAGCCGAGCACGAGGCTCGACCAGAAGGTCGTCATCTTCGCGAGATGCTCGTCCCAGCGGCCCGTGAGCGCGCGAGAAAAGATCGGACCGAGGAGCGGATCGTCATCGACGCGGCGATAAAAGGCCTCGACGAGCGCACGCACGTTGGTCTCGTTGGGTTCGCTGTCCCGCTCGGTCGCGGCGGGCTGATGGTCTGGATTCATGGCAAAGCTGTCGTGCAAGAAGCCGGCGGTCAGACCGCTGGCCGATTTTGATGACGAAACGCAACAATATGAAGCAAAATATCGGATACTCGGGTGGGCGTTGCCTTGGGCGACGGCTGCCCGACGCGCCGTGCCGGTTTCATTTCCGGCTGCCCGCGTGCGGATATTAGCCCTTGCGGGGCGGGGCGAAAGTCATCTCCCTGGCCGCCGCGCGGACTTTCGCCCATCGGTGCGACCCGACGCCGCGTCCTTTCAAGGCCTTTCTCGTGTTCTCCTCTGCCTGCCGAAGCGCCGAGGGTGTGCCGAGGCGCTTAAACCCATTCGCGCGACACCATGCGACTGACCGACTATACCGATTACGCGCTGCGCGTTCTGCTCTATCTCTCCGTTCGACCGTCCGGTCTCTCGACGATCCAGGAAATCTCGGATGCCTACGGCATCTCGAAGAACCATCTGATGAAGATCGTGCAGCAGCTCGGCGAGCTCGGCTGGGTCGAAACCGTGCGCGGCCGCAATGGCGGGCTGCGGCTTTCGGCGAGCTCGAACGATCTCACGATCGGCGACATCGTGCGCAAGACGGAAAGCGATTTTGCGATCGTCGGCTGCTTCGCGGATCAACCCGCCGGTGAGAATGCCGCCTCACAGCAGCGCTGCGTCATCCAGCCGCATTGCCGCCTGCGCGGCGTGCTCGCGGCGGCGCGCGATGCCTTTCTCGCCGAACTCGACAAGCACACGGTCGGCGAGCTCGCGCATCCGGCGAACGAGCTCGCGCGGCTGCTGGGCATCATTCCCATTGCGCCGGTTCCGCCGGGTGCATTCGAGCCGAGCCGTGCGCCTTCCTGAGCGCATCGGGCCGATTTCTTGACGAACCCGTCGAACGAAAGCTGAACGCCGGAGGTCCATCCTGAGCCGGGGCGCTCGCGCCCGTCATTGTCGAAGAGCAAATTTGCGCACTTATCGAGCTTAACAACGCTTGAAAGTGACAGAAAGCGCCTCATTTTGGTCGTATTCAGAATTGGAGCTTCAGAAAATGAGAATCGACAAACTCACCACCAAATTCCAGGAAGCGCTCTCCGACGCGCAAAGCCTGGCAGTTGGACACGACAACCAGTACATCGAGCCGGTTCACCTGCTCGCGGCGCTCGTCGCGCAGCAGGACGGCTCCGCGCGCTCGCTGCTGTCGCATGCGGGCGTGCAGGTTCAGGCGCTGCAGACGGCGCTGAACGACGCGATCAACCGCCTGCCGCAAGTTCAGGGCACGGACGGCAATGTTCAAGTGAGCCGCGAGCTCGCCGGTCTGCTCAATGCCGCCGATAAAGAAGCGCAAAAGCTCAACGACACCTACATCGCGAGCGAGATGTTCCTCATTGCCGTCGCCGATGACCGCGGCGAAGCGGGCCGCATCGCGAAGCAGCACGGCTTGACGCGCAAGGCGCTCGAGGCGGCGATCAACGCCGTGCGCGGCGGCGCGCAGGTGAACAGCCAGGACGCGGAAAGCCAGCGCGAGGCGCTCAAGAAATACACCGTCGATCTGACCGAGCGCGCCCGCGCGGGCAAGCTCGATCCGGTGATCGGCCGCGACGACGAAATTCGCCGTTCCATTCAGATCCTCCAGCGCCGCACGAAGAACAATCCCGTGCTGATCGGCGAGCCGGGCGTCGGCAAGACGGCGATCGTCGAGGGGCTGGCGCAGCGCATCGTCAACGGCGAAGTGCCGGAAACGCTCAAGGGCAAGCGCGTGCTGTCGCTCGACATGGCCGCGCTGCTCGCGGGCGCGAAGTATCGCGGCGAGTTCGAAGAGCGCCTGAAGGCCGTGCTTCATGACATCGCGAAGGACGAAGGGCAAACCATCGTCTTCATCGACGAAATTCACACGATGGTCGGCGCGGGCAAGGCCGAAGGCGCGATGGACGCGGGCAACATGCTGAAGCCGGCGCTTTCGCGCGGCGAGCTGCATTGCATCGGCGCGACCACGCTCGATGAGTACCGCAAGTACATCGAGAAGGATGCGGCGCTCGAGCGTCGCTTCCAGAAAGTGCTCGTCGATGAACCGTCGGTGGAAGCGACCATTGCGATCCTGCGCGGCTTGCAGGAGAAGTACGAGCTGCACCACGGCGTCGAGATCACCGATCCGGCGATCGTCGCGGCGGCGGAACTGTCGCATCGCTACATCACGGACCGTTTCCTGCCGGACAAGGCCATCGATCTGATCGACGAAGCCGCGTCGCGCATCAAGATGGAAATCGATTCGAAGCCCGAAGAGATGGACAAGCTGGACCGTCGTCTCATTCAGCTGAAGATCGAGCGCGAGGCCGTGAAGAAGGAGAAGGACGAGGCATCGCAGAAGCGTCTGCAACTGATCGAAGAAGAAATCGAGCGGCTGAACCGCGAATACTCGGACCTCGAGGAAATCTGGACCGCCGAGAAGGCCGCGGTGCAGGGCAGCGCGCAGTTGAAGGAAGAAATCGAAAAGGTGCGCGCGGACATCACGCGTTTGCAGCGCGAAGGCAAGCTCGAAAAGGTCGCCGAGTTGCAGTACGGCAAGCTGCCCGAGCTCGAAGCGCGTCTGAAGCAGGTGACGCAGGCCGAATCGCAGGAGCAGAACAATCCGACGCGTCCGCGTCTTCTGCGCACGCAGGTCGGCGCGGAGGAAATCGCGGAAGTCGTGTCGCGTTCCACCGGCATTCCAGTGTCGCGGATGATGCAAGGCGAGCGCGAGAAGCTGCTGCAGATCGAGAGCAAGCTGCATGAGCGCGTGATCGGCCAGGACGAGGCGATCGGCGCGGTGGCGGACGCCATTCGCCGTTCGCGCGCGGGTCTTTCGGATCCGAACCGTCCGTATGGCTCGTTCCTGTTCCTCGGGCCTACGGGCGTCGGCAAGACGGAACTGTGCAAGGCGCTCGCGGCGTTCCTGTTCGATTCGGAAGATCATCTCATCCGCATCGACATGAGCGAGTTCATGGAGAAGCACAGCGTCGCGCGTCTGATCGGCGCGCCGCCGGGATACGTCGGCTACGAGGAAGGCGGCTATCTGACCGAAGCCGTGCGTCGCAAGCCGTACAGCGTGATCCTGCTCGATGAAATCGAGAAGGCGCATCCGGACGTCTTCAACGTGCTGCTGCAAGTGCTCGACGACGGCCGCATGACCGATGGCCAGGGCCGCACCGTCGACTTCAAGAACACGGTGATCGTGATGACCTCGAACCTCGGTTCGCAAGTCATCCAGGGCATGGTCGGCGAGCCGCAGGAGCGGGTGAAGGACGCCGTCTGGGAGGAAGTGAAGCTGCACTTCCGGCCGGAATTCCTCAACCGTATCGACGATGTCGTCGTGTTCCACGCGCTCGATCGCACGAATATCGAGTCGATCGCGAAGATTCAACTGCAGCGTCTGCAGGAGCGTCTCGCGAAGCTCGACATGCAACTCGACGTGGCGGAAGCGGCGCTCGAGCAGATCGGCAAGGTTGGCTACGATCCGCTGTTCGGCGCGCGGCCGCTGAAGCGCGCGATTCAGCAGGAGATCGAGAATCCGGTCGCCAAGCTGATTCTCGCCGGGCGTTTCGGACCGAAGGACGTGATCCCGGTCGATGTGCGGGAAGGGAAGTTCGTGTTCGATCGTGTGGTGCATTGACGCGGAAAGCGAATCTCGTCGGCGTCCGCTGACGAGATTCGAATGACGAAGGGGCAGCGGAAAGACCGCTGCCCCTTTTTTCTTGCTTCCTGTTGCGCCCGGGCCAGCGTCCCGGCAATGCAAAAGCCCCGCAGGGCGCACACCCTGCGGGGCTTTCTTCGATCAGCCGAACGCTGCGCGATCCGCGCTCAACCCTGCTTCGGCTCTTCACTCTTGCCGAACAGGCCGGCCAATCCGCCGAGCGAGCCGAGCACACCGGTCAGATCGAGCTGACCTTCGGCCGGCACTTCGCCGTTCGGCGTCGCGCGATCGACGATATGCGGCAGCACCGCCGCCAGCATGCCCGAAAGCTGATCGCCCGAAACGCCTGCCTTCTGGGCGAGCGCGCCGACATTGTCGTGGCCGAGCACGTTCGTGAGCGTATCGGGGCTGATGGGCTTGTTCTCACCGGTGCCGATCCACGACTGGACGACATCGCCCGCGCCGTGCTGCTGGAAGCGCTGGATCAGGCCCATGATGCCGCCCGGCTGGCTGTTGATGAACTGGAGCGCAGCCGCGATCAGCGCGGCTTGCCCCGACTGGGCAGGCTGGCCGCCTTGTTGCGACGAGTTGCCGAGGGTGGAGGCGAGGATATCGAGTAGGCTCATGGCGGTCTCACTACGAGAGGTTGTGGGGTGGGTTCGCTCGCGCCGCCGCATCCGGACGAAACCGGGACGTGGCGGCGCGGGCATCGGCCGCGAGCGGCCGTTCAGCGATGGTCATACGCGAAGGCAAATTTCCTGCGTCAAGGTTCCCCGATGAATCACTGGCTGGCGGCCGCGGCGCTGGCGGCCTTGTCTTTCTTGCTGTGCTTCGATTTGCCGGACTTCGCATCGCTCGCCGCCGACGGGCCCGATGCGCTTTCTGCCGTTGCCGCCGCGCTTTCCTTCTTCGACTTCTTCGAAGCCTTCGAGCCGGAGGCGGGCGCAGCAGGCGTCGCGGCCGGGGTCTGCGCCGTCGTGGCCGCGGGCGAGGTCGCGGCGGTGGCCGCCGTCGAGGACTTGACGGTCGAGTTCGGCGCGGCGCTGCCGCCTTGCGTCGTCGTGGGCTTCGAAGGCTTGCCAGTCGGCGGCAGCGAAGAACCGCCGATCGTCAGGCCGTTCTGCTCCAGGGTCGCCACCGACTTCGTGCCCAAACCCTTGACGCGGGTCGCGAGATCGTCGGCATCCTTGTACGGACCGTTCTTCGTGCGCTCGTCGATAATCGCCTTCGACTTCACCGGCCCCAGACCCTTGACGGATTCCAGCGCGGCTTGATCGGCGGTATTGACGTCGACCGCGGCGAACGCCGCACCGATCGACATCATGAACGCTAAGCACAGCATCAGCAGCTTTTTCAGCATGACGGCACTCCAGGCTTTGAAAGAGAAATGACGGATCGATAAGTTCGGGCCAATTGGGAAGATGCCGTTAAGCATAGGGCAAAAAAACGCGAGGCATGGATCGTCCCGAACGATAACGGCTCGCATTGTGCACGACCCCACCGCGTGCACCGCGCTTTCCGCACAATCTTTAACGTTGCGAAACGCCGATTGGATGACGTTGCGGTTTTTTATCTGCGTTCACGCATACAAATACCGAAGAATGCTTCGCGCTGCAAACTTCCGCGCAATTCAGACGCATCATTTGGATGGCGGCGCGGCGGTTTTCGCGAATGCGCCGCGCACCTCGAAGCCGACTTTATCGACGACTTCGCCGCGCGTATCCACGAGTTCCAGCACGTGACGGCCCGGCCAGGGCAGCCACGCCGCGCGAGCGTCGTGGCCGTAGGGCTTGCCGTCGAGCCGCCACGCGAGGCGCGCGTCGTTCGTCGCGCGCTCGAACCAGACGCGCTGCCGCGCGGGCGGGATATCCGGATCGAGCGCGAAGATCGTGCCGTCGGTCGGCGTGGCGATGCGTGCCGACCGCGCGTCGGCTTGCGCGTCGCGCGCCGCCTGCGCCGCGCTGGACGTGAGACCGATGGCGCTCATCTGCGTGCCGCGCACGAACCATTCGCTGCGCGCCGGCTCGATGTCGTGCTGATACGTGACGCGCGTCGTCACCACATCCGCGGGCGCTCGAGGAGGGCGGCTATCCGCGCGCCGGTTCAGATAGTTGACGATCGCGTTCCACGCCGGCGCCGCGCCCGTCACGCCTGAAACGTCCCACATCGGCGCGCCGTCGGCATTGCCTACCCACACGCCCACGGTGTAGCGCGACGTGAAACCGACCGCCCAGTTATCGCGCATGTCCTTGCTGGTGCCGGTCTTCACGGCGCTGAAGGCGCGCGTCGCGAGCACGCTGTCGAAGCCGAAGGTGCGCGTGCGCGCGTTGTTGTCCGCGAGGATGTCGGTGACGATAAAGCTCGCCTCCGGGCTGAACACGCGCGTGCCGGCTGGCGCCGCGCGATGTTCCGCGAGATCGAAAAAGGGCCGCGCGACGCCGCCGTTCGCGAGCGCGCGATACGCATTCGCGAGCGTTGCCAGCGTGACGTCGGCTCTGCCGAGCGCGAGGCTGAAGCCGTAGTAATCGCCCGCCTGCGACAACGGCAGACCGAGCGCGACGAGCGTTTTCGCGAACCGGTGCGGCGTGACCATCACGAGCGTGCGCACCGCCGGCACGTTCAGCGACGAGCCGAGCGCCGTGCGCACGCTCACCCAGCCCTTGAAGTCGTGATCGTAGTTCTGCGGGATATAGAGACCGCCGCCGGTCGCGAGATCGAGCGGCGCATCGTCGAGCAGGGTCGCGGCGGTGACGCGCTTCTCGTCGATCGCCTGCGCGTAGAGGAAGGGCTTGAGCGTCGAGCCGGCCTGACGCGCGGCGAGCACCGCATCGACCTCGGGCGCGTTCGACAGCCCGCCCGCCGACCCGACCCACGCGAGCACGTCGCCCGAGCGGTTGTCGATCACGATGGCGGCCGCGTCGTGCACGTTGCGCGGATGCGCGCGCGCGTTCAGTTCGGCGAGCGTGCGCGCGAGGGTGTCGCGGGCGAAGCGCTGCAGACGTGCATCGAGCGTCGAGCGCACGCGCGCGCCGGCTTGCGGATGCACTTCGCTCGCGATACGCCGCGCGAGATGCGGCGCGAGCGCGTCGTCGCCCTGCGCGAGAGCGGGCGCGGATGCGGTGCGGGTCAGCGTGAGCTGGACGTAGCTATCGAGATTGACGCAAGGATCGACGCCGCGCGCGATGCCATGCAAAGTCTGCATGTCGCGCAGGATGACGCAGGCGCGCGCGGCGACCTTCGGATAGGCCGCGTTGGGCGCGCGCACGAGCGCGGCGGCGAGCGCGGCTTCGCGTTCGTCGAGCCCGGAAGGCGCCTTGCCGAAGAGCGTCTGCGACAGCGCCGACAAGCCGACGATCTCGCCGCGAAACGGCACGAGATTCAGATACGCCTCGAGAATCTGGTCCTTGCGCCAGCTGCGTTCGAGCCACAGCGCGCCGACTGTCTGCTGCGCCTTTTCGCCGATCGAGCGGCGTCCAGTTGATTTGTCATCCTCATCGATGAGGCCGGTGAGCTGCATCGTCACCGTGGACGCGCCGCGCGTGCGCGTGTTCCACAGATTGCCCCACGCGGCGGCGGCCGCGCCGCGCCAGTCGACGCCCGCGTGCTCGTAAAAGCGCTTGTCCTCCGATACGACGATCGCCTCGCGCAACGCCGGCGACACGTCCGCGAGCGCGATCCAGTCGCCGCGCCGCGCACGCTTGTCGATGCGCGTGCGCGCAAGCGGTTCGCCGTCGCGTGAAAGCAGCACCCAGTCGGAGCTGCGCCAATTCGCGCGCACGTCGTCGAAGCTCGGCGACGCGTGGGCTGTCGCCGGCAACATGCACGCGATGACGACACAGGCGGCTCGTCTCCCAAGCGGACTTCCTCCGGGGCGCTTCATGGCGTCACTTCGCGGCGAGCGGCTTCACGACCACCGGCGCATTCGGCAGCGCGCCGAACGACGAGGGCGCGTACAACGCTTCGACGCGCGTCGGCGGCAGGCCGAAGGTGCCGGGGTTGTTCAGCCGCATGGTGTATTCGACTTGCAGCTTGCCCTTCGGCAGGTAGCCGTAATACGCGCGATACCCCTCGAAGCCGCGCTCGACGAACGCGGGCCACGCGTCGCGATCCCGCTTCTCGCCCAGGGCCGCCGCTTCGGAATCGCGGCCGAGCCCGGAGCCGAGGATCGTCGCGCCCGCGGGAATCGGATCGTTCACGACGACCCAGGTCATGTCGCTTTGCGCGTCGATGTCGAGGTGCACGCGCACGATATCGCCGCGCGAGAGCACGCCTTGCACGGCCGGATCGATAGGCGTGACCGTCTTCGCGATGCGATAGCCCGCCGCGAACGGCGCCTTCAGCGCGATGGCCGCGAGGCTTTCGATCGTCGCCCACGGCTTGCCAGTGCCGTCCTGCGTCAGCGTGAGCGAGCCGCTCGTCCACGGCAGCATCACGCTGCGCGCGTTCGCGGTCTTCGTCGCGGTCTTCGTCGCGGGCGTGGCGGATGCGGGCGCGGCCGAAGGCGCTGCGCTCCAGTTCACGGATTGCGTGGCCGTTCCCAGTTGAATCGCCGTGTGACCGGTGACCGGCGTGCTCTCGAACAACCGCGAGAAGCGGCCGACCGCGAGCGTGCCCCACAGGTTCGCGGTCGTCGTCGGCCACGCGCCGTTCTTCTGCAACGCGAGCAGTCCCGCGACGAGACGCGGCATCTCCTCCTTCCAGCCGGGCGCATCGGCGAAGATCAGCGCGGTGCGCGCGGCGTTGGTTTCGGTGCCGGTCATGAGCCACCAGAGGTCGTCGTCGCGTTCGGTCGAGAAGGTGAGGCGCGTGCCCTGATACGTGAGGCGCGCGCGGATGATCTGCTCGGCCTGCGCGCGGTTCTCGTCGCGATTCGGAATGCCGTCGACGCGCGAGAGGATCGCGTAGTAATCCAGCACCGCCGATGTCGGCCACTGATCCGGCGCGACCGTGATCGAGCCGAGCATGCGCGGCTGCGCGAGACCAAAGCGCGACAACGCTTCGATCGCCGCGAGCTTCCCGATGTCGAGATCGTTGCGCGGCGCCCAGAACTTGCGCTCGATCTTCCCGTCGATGAAATTCGCGAGACCGGCGGCCATCTGGTTACGCAGATCGTCGGGCAGGGCGAAGCGGCGGTCCTGCTTCGCGGCTTCGTCGGTGACGGCGAGCAGATACGCGGTGAGGGCGGGGCTGCCGGTCGGGCGCGCGTCGTCGGCGGGCGGGAAGTAGTTCGCGAGGCCGTCGCGGTCGAGATAGGACGGCAGCTTCGCGAGCACGGCTTGCCATTGCGCCGCGTCCATCAGGCCGAGCGCGCGCGATGTCTGCTGCTCCAGGCAACTGTACGGATAGCGCTCGAACCAGCGGCGCACGCCGGGCAGGCCGTCGGCGAGCTTCGGCTGCAAGGACACCGCGATGCCGCCGCGCACGGCGCCGTCGCTCGACGTGCTCGCATCGGCGGGCGGCGCGACGGGCAGCGTGAGCGTGCCGTCGACTTGCGTGATCGTCGCCTGCTGCACGTTCACCGGTATCGCCGCGACGACTTTTTGCGTCAGTTTCACGGCATCGCTGGCCTTGGGTGCGCCTTGTTCGGACGCGCTCACGTTCCATTCGAGACTCGCGGAGGAGCCCGCGCCGAGCACATCGGGCGTCGTGACATCCCACGCCACTTCCCGCGACGATTCCGGCGCGAGTTCCACCGTGCGCGCATCGAGCGCGAGCGTGCCGGCGCGCGGCGTGACGACGACGCGCATCGTCCGCGCCGTCGTGTTGCGCAGCGTGAACTGCGCGCGGAACGCATCGCCGACGCGCACGAGCGGCGGCAATCCCGAGATCAGCTGCAAGTCCTGCGTGCTCTGGATCGATGCGCTGCCGGTGCCGAACTGCCCAGCGCCGACCGCGGCGACCGCGACGATGCGAAAGCGCGTGAGCGCGTCGTTGAGCGGCACGTCGACGCTGGCTTCGCCCTTTGCATCGAGCGTGACGCGCGGGTTCCACAACAGCAGCGTGTCGAACAGCTCGCGCGTCGCGCTGTGTCCGCCGCCGCCGCCCGCCGGCACCGCCTTGCGTCCGAAGTGACGCCGCCCGACGATCTCCATCTGCGCGGTCGCCGTTTCGACGCCATACGCGCGTTGCTCCAGCATCGCGTCGAGCACGTCCCAGCTTCGATTGGGCATGAGTTCGAGCAGCGCTTCATCGACTGCCGCGACCGCGATCTGCGTGCCCGCGGGCGCGGGCTTGCCGCCGGGCAGCGCGACTTTTACCTTCACGTGCGCCTTGCCGCGCACCGTGTACGACCTCGCGTCCGGGCTCACGCTCACCGCGAGCCGGTGCGACGCCGTGCCGACCTTGATCGACGCGAGCCCGTAACGGAACGCGGGCTTCGACAGATCGACGAGCGGCGTCGGCGCCTGATACTGGCGGCCTTCGTACCAGAACGCGCGCGCCCATTCGACGGGCGCCTTCCAGCCCCACGTGAAGAACGAGTACCACGGCACTTCGCGGATGCGCCCGCGCAACGCGAGCACCGACACATAGATGTTCGGCCCCCACGCGTCCTCGACCTTCAGCTCGACGGTCGGGTCCTTGCCGTTCAGTTCGACGACCCGCGTCTCGACGATGCCTTCCCGTTCGACCGCGACGAGCGCCGTCGCCGAGCGGAAGGGCATGCGCACCTGAAAGCGCGCGGTCTCGCCCGGTTCGTAGCTGGTTTTCTCGGGCAGGATGTCGATGCGGTCCGTATTCTCGCCGCCGAACCACAGTTCGTCCTCCCGCGTGACCCAGACGGACGTGCTCGCGTTGGCCGCGTGACCGTCGCCGTCTTTCGCGACCGCGATCAGATCGACATTGCCCGGCTCTTTGAGATTGGCATCGCACGAGACCATGCCGTGATCGTCGCTCTTGCCGCTGCAAAGCGTGCCGAGGTCCTTGATTTCGGTGTGGTTGTCATAGGCATAGAACCCGCCGACCATGCGCTTGCGCGAGCTCGACAGCACGCGCGCGACCGCCTTGATGTCCACCGATACGCCCGCGCGCGGCTTGCCCTGCAAATCGAGCGCAATTGCCCGCACCGGCAGCGCGCCGCCGACCGATACCCAATGTCCCGCCTTCACGCCCACGGCCACCGCAGCGGGCCAGAGCGTCGTGCCGCCGCTGATGGTCTGAATCTCGCCGTTCGGATCGGCGAAGCTGGCTTCGAGCGCGAGACGCTTCGGCGATTCGACCGCGGGCAGCGGCTTCACCGTGACCTTGCCCGCGCCGTCGCGATCGAGCGTCAAGCGCAGCTTGTCGGCGATGAGCTTCGTCGTGGCATTGTCCTGCTCCTCGCTGTTTTCGTCTTCGGCGGGCGCGCTCGCGCCGTCGTTCGCCGGCTTGCGATACGGCGCGAAGCTGAAACCCTCGTACTGCGAAGCGAAGGGCGGCGATACGTCGCGTACGAGCGCCGACACCTGAACAAGCAGATTCGATGCCGGTCCGCCCTGCACGTATTCCAGTCGCACCGACACGGCTGCTTCCTGCGCCGCGACCAGTCCGGCCGAATTCGCAGGCGATTTGCCATCGGCCGCCGTGAGCGAGCCTTTGAACACCGGCAGGCGGAATTCCTCGACGCGAAAGCTCCCCGATTCATACGACTGCGTGACGGCGTTGTCGTTGTCGCCATCGTTGTTTTCCTGATCGTTCGATGCAGCCGCGCCGTTGTCGAGCGTCACGCTGTATTCGCCGAGCTTCGCCGCGACGGGCACGGTGAACGTCGAATCCGCGCTGTGATCGGCTGCCCACTTGAGCGGCAGATGCCAGGTCTGCCCGCTGCCGACATGGCGAATCGTCACGCGGCTCGGATAATTCGGCGGGAACGCGAAGCCGTTCAGTGTCTCGACGCGCATCAGATGCTTCATCGACACGGTTTCGCCCGCGCGCAGCAACGTGCGGTCGAACACCGTATGCGCGCGCGTCGTGCGCGTCGCGCTCATGTCGGTCGGGACGTTGAAGCGCCACGACTCGATGCCGCGATTCCAGTCCGACATCGCGAACGCCATGTCCGGGCCGGTGACCGGATCGTCCACGCGCGCCGATACGAAGAAGCCGCCCCACGCGAGACTGTGCTCGTTGCATTCGCGGACCGCGGCGAGCGGCTTGCCGATCTTCGCGAGACCTTGCGTATCCGTTTTGGCAGTGGCGATTTCGTCGCCGTTGCAATCGGTCACGCGCACCTGCGCGTTCGCGACGGGCTTGCCCTTGTCGAGCGTCGTGACCCACACGAGGCTGTTCTCGCGCCCCTGCTTCAGATGCACGCCGAGATTGGTGACGAGCACCGACGTGCGCACGTACATCGCCTGATTCTTGCCGAGCAGCGACGCGCCGAGCGCGGGCGAGCTCAGTTCGACGACATAGAAGCCCGGTTTCGCGAGCGGAATGCCGACGACCTCGAACGGGCGCAGCGCTTTGGGATCGGCGGCGGGGAGGGTGAGCGTTTCGACGCCGCGTTGTTTCGCGAGCATCGAGAGCGAGCGAATGTCGATTTGCGGATCGTTCGAGACCGAGCCATCGCTGTTGGGGATGATGACCGGCGCGATGCCGTTGCCCAGCATCGCGGGCATGCGCTCCTGAATGGCCGAGCGCGGCATCGAGATGCCGTCGAACTGGTCGACGTTGCGCATCCACTGGCGGATATCCGTATCCGCATCGAGCTTGAGCTTCGTGATCTGCGACGTGCCCGAATTCAGCCCTTGCACATGCAGATCCGCTTCGACGTGGCGCAGCGTGACTGGCAGCATCGCGGGCATGCCGGGTTCCGCGAATCGCTCGATGATGCCGAACGTGCCCGACGAGAACTTCGCGAGCGGCGGCATCGGCGCAGTCGCGGTCTTGAGCGGAAAGAGATCGGCATTGGCGAGGCCGCGCCCGCTCACGTCCTTCAGGTTCGCGGGGGCGTCGAGGGTGAGGTCGGCGCGCTCCGGCAGCGGCGCGGCGAACTCGATATTGCCGACTTCCGCGTTCTTGTCGCCCGCATCGAAATGGGGCGATGCGCTGCCCTTCGGTCCGCGCAGCACGAACTTCTGCGCATCGGCGCGGCTGATCGGCGCGCTGAAGTTCAAACGCAGCGGGCGCAACGGCGTGCACGGCGCTTTCGCGTTCTCGCGCTCGCAAGAGAAGCTCGCCGTGAAGGGCTCGCGCACCGTGAAGTCGAAGCGCTTCTCGATATCGTTGGCGATGCCGCCCGGCCCCGTCACGCCCGCGCCGTAGACGAGCTGCATCTTCGTTGCGGACGGCAATGTTTGCTGGCACGCGAGCGTGAGCACGCGGTCGCTTTCCTTCTCCAGCCGGAAATGTTTGAGCAAGGCGGCGCGCGTCGCGTCATCGACGGCGCGCACCGGGATGCGGTTGCCGATCGCGTTCGATTCGCACCAGACGTTTTGAAGCACGGACGCTTGCGTCGCCGGACCGTTCAGGCGCAACACGAAGACCTGATTCTCTTCGATATCGCCATAGCCCGGCATGATGCGCGTGACGAACGGTCCGCCCGTCTGGAAGGCGAAGTGGCGCGGGCCGGTGAGCGCATTGCCGGCGAGGGACTTGAGGCTGTCCGCGAGATCGAGCGCGCAGCGCACGCCGGGCGGCAGATCGTGCTCGAAGTCGAAGGCCCAGGTCTTGGCGTCGATCCAGCGGCCCGAGCCGGCCGTGGCCGGGGCGCTTGCGCCGCTACAGGCGATCTTGCCGGGCGCCGTGGCGGCGGCATTGCCGAAGGGGATCATCGGCTCGTCGAACTTGGCGACGACCTGGCGCACCTGCGCGACCTTGCCTTGCGGCGACACGCTCACGATGCGCGCGGCATCGGCCCGATGGATCGCGGCGCTCAACCCGAGCGCGGCGATCAGCGTAGTGGCAGCCAGGATCCATTTTTTTTGTGACGTAGCAACGCGGCTCATCCAAGCGCTCCGAGATCGACTCGACGCGGAATTTTACTGGAGCCCTACGTCATTCTTTCCAACGATGCGAAATCCGATGATTTTTTTGACAAACCATCGCATCGGATGCAAGCGCTTCAGCGCGCGCCGGCGGTCGGCAGATGCCGCGTGCTCACGCGCCGCCAGTAGATGAAAAGCCCGACGCCCGCGACGCCGAGACTCGCGGAATTGGCGATCCAGAATCCGCGCGCGCCTTGCAGCCATTCGGGCACGCCGCCGCCGACGTCGAAGCCGAGCAGATAGCCGCCGCCCAGTCCGATGCCCCACAGCGCGATGGCATAGATCACGGTCGGCACGAGCGTGACCTTGTACGCGCGCAGGATGAACGCGGTGGTGATCTGCAGCGCGTCGCAGAAGTGATAGAAGAAGATGATGAGCACGAGCGGCATCGCGGCCGCGATGACGTTCGCATCGGGCGTGTAGGCGGCGATCACGTGCGGGCGCGCGGCGACGAGGATCGCGCCGTAGACGAGCGCGAGCACGCACGCCATGCCGATGCCGTGGCGCGAGATCGAGCGCGCGTCGTCGTGGCGTCCGGCGCCGAGCGCCTGTGACACGAGCGTCGACGACGCAATGCCGATGGAAAGCGGCGTCATGTACAGCACCGCGCCGAGGTTGCCCGCGATCTGATGGCCGGCGAGCGTGGTCGTCCCGAAGCGCGAGATGAACAGCGCCATGAACGTGTACGACGTGACTTCGATGAGATACGAGAGGCCCATCGGAATGCCGAGACGCAGCAGCGCGACCTGACGCCGCCAGACCGGCCAGCAGAAGTGCGAAAAGATCCCGAACGGGCGGAAGAACTCGAACCTGAAAAGCACCGTCATGCCGACGCTCGCGAGCACCCAGTTGATGAGCGTGCTCGCGAGCGCGCAACCCGGACCGCCCAGCGCGGGCACGCCAAAGCCCCCGAAGATGAACCAGGTATTGAGCGGAAACTTGAGCAGCAGGCCGCCGATCTGCAGAAACATCACGAGCCGCGGCTTGCCGATCGCATTGGTGAGCGAGCTGTAGACGCGAAACGCGAGGCTCGCGGGCAGGCCGAACGACAGAATCCGCAGGTAATCGACGGTGCGGTCGTGCAGCGCGGGCGGCGTCCTCGCGAGCGACAGCAGCGGCTCGGGAAAGTAGAGCAGCACGAAGCCGATGACGGCGAGCGCCGCGGCGAGCCACAACGCCTGACGCGTCTCCTCGCCGATCTCGCTCTCGCGGCCCGCGCCGAAGAGCTGCCCGGCGATCGGCTGCAACGCGACGAGAATGCCCGTCAGACCGATATACACCGAGATATAGACGGAGCCGCCGAGGCCGAGCGCCGCGAGATCGGTGGCGGAGAAGCGGCCGACCATCGCGGTGTCGATGACGCCGAACGCGATCACCGCGAGCTGGCCGATCAGCACCGGCCACGCCAGCGCGGCGATCTTGCGCACGTCGCTCAGCATGCCGGTCGTGCTGGTCGGTGTGGGCGTCGCGCGCATCGCGTCATTGCGCCCGGCGCAGGCTCTTCGGACGCAGCGGTTTCTTCGCCGGCGGCGTGGGGCGCTCGATGCGCACGTAGAGGCGGAAGCGCTCGTCGCGGTCGGCAACGCGCCGGCCTTCCCACACGAGCTTCCATTGGTACGCCGACATCGACGACGGCTCGCCGTAGTCCGCCGGATCCTGACGCAGGATCACGTCGCAGTCTTCATCGAACGCGAAGTGCATGCCGCCGAAATAGGCGAAGGTGGCGATCTGCGCATCGCCGAGACGCACGGGCGAGATGCAGGTGTAATCCGGCGGCAGATGCACGGCGATCTGCTCGGCGACATCGCGATACGTGCGGCTGTAGTTCACGACCGGCAGCCACAGCGTCATCAGCAGCACCCACATGAGCGTGGTGCCCGCGCTCGACAACACGACGCTGCGCCACAGCACCTTGGGATGCCGCGCGAGACGCCAGCGCGCGAGCAGGAACCAGCAGACCGTCACGGCCACCGCGCACACGAACGAGATCAGCTTGAACTCGGGATGGAAGCCCGGCGCGAGACGCGCGAGATTGCGGGCCATCGGCGCGGGAAAGCCGAACATGCCCGCGCTCCACACGAGCCATACCAGCGAGCCGATGATGGTGAAGCTCAGCATCGCGAACCAGTCGATCGCGTTGATCGCGCCGCGCTTCAACGTGGGCAGCGCGAAAGTCGCGAGTACGGAAAGCGGCGGCAGCAGCAGCATGAAGAGGCGGTTGGTCTCGTGCGCCTGCAGGACGACCAGCACGAGCAGCGGCCCGATGATCGACAGCGGCACGCCCACGTGCGGCGAGCGGCGCAGCCCGCCCCAGCTCACGAACGCCCAGAGCGCGAGCGGCCACGCGGGCCACGTGAAGAGCGGCAGGTTCTTGATCGCGTAGCCGAAGATCGAGCCGGGCGTGCCGGAGAAGAACGAGAAGCTGTTGCGCCACCATTGGCGCAGCCACCATTCGCCGTCGTCGGGATAGAAATGCAGTGTCGGCAGCACCCACGCGGCGATCAGCAGGATCGCGACCGGCAGGCCGAAGATCAGGAGCGGCGCGGCGCGCACCTGCTTCACGATGATCGTCATCGCGAGCGTGCAGAGCAGCAGCGCGAATACGAGCACCGGCGAACTCGACAGCCCGACCACGCCGATCGCCGCGCCCCACACGAGGCCGCCGTGAATCGGCTTGTCGAGGCTGCGCACGAGTCCGTAGATGAGCATCGCGGTGCCGGCGAACTGCGCGAGCTGCGGCGTGGTTTCGTGGCCGCGCTCGGCGAGGCCGAAGCACGCGAGCAGGATGAGCAGCGCGCCGTCGGCAAGCGTGCGGCCGTAGTCGCGCGGCTCGGGCTCGCCGCCGAAGGCGTATTTGAACGGCTGGGCTTCGTCGCGCCGGCCGAGCAGATAGGTCGAATACCAGACGAATGCGCAGGCGAGACAGAAGAGCAGGCCGGTGACCACGCGCGACGCGTTGCTCGCATCGACCCACGGGCTGAGCAGCCGGATCGCCGATGCGCCGAGCCAGTACATCAGCGGGCCATCGGCGGTGGGCGCCTTGCCGACGAGGTTCGGCAGGAGCCAGTCGCGCGCATCGCCGTTGGCCATGGTCCACATGACGCCGAAGCCCGCCGCATCCTCGTTTTTCCACGGATCGCGGCCGAACAGGCCGAACGACGCGTAGGTGATGCAGATGGCGAGCAGCAGCCAGCGCGGCAGGGCGCTGGTGGCGGAGGCAGTCAGACGAACGACAGATCGCATGCGAGCAGGCTTGATGGAAAACGGTCCGCTGGTCTCGCGCCATGAGGCGGGAGCGGGGCCGGAGCAACCGGCATTGTAGACGCGCGGCGGCGTTAAGGGCGGATCATTGGCGTTGCCGTAACGGGCCGCAACGACGCTTACCGAATGGAGCAAATGCGGTGCCGGTGGCCGCCGTATATCGCAAAAAAGCAATCAGCGACAAAAAAGGGCAGCCAAAGCTGCCCTTTTTCCTTTGAAGCCCGAAAGTCCGGCTTACTTCTTCGTGGAGAAGCGCGCGAACTTGTTGTTGAACTTCTCGACGCGGCCCGCCGTGTCCATGATCTTTTGCTGACCGGTGTAGAACGGGTGCGATTCCGACGACACTTCGATCTTCGCGAGCGGGTAGGTCTTGCCGTTGAATTCGGCGGTTTCGCGCGTCTGGATGGTCGAGCGGGTCACGAACTTGAAGTCGTTCGACATGTCGACGAACAGGACTTCGCGGTAATTCGGGTGAATGCCTTCTTTCATGGTCTTTCCTGGGATCTGGCGGTAGCCAACCCGTTGCACTTGTCTACAGTGCCGCGCGAGTCACTTGCCTAGGGTCGAAAAACGGCGATTATGCCAGAAAATCAGTCGGTTGACATCTTTTTTGGAGGTTTCCGGCGAGAATCAGGAGAGGAATCAGGACGCAAATCAGGACACAAATCAGGAGAGCGCGCCCGCGCCCGCCGGGTCCTGTCGGTAGTAGCGCGCGAGCAGCCGGTAGAGCTCGGGATATTCGGACTCGAATGCCTGCGGCGTGACGAAGAGCGCTTCGCTGCACACCGCGAAGAATTCCGACGGATGGTCCGCCGCATAAGGATCGATCAGCGATTCGCGCTCGAAGCGGCTCCAGCGGCGCTCTGGCACGGCGTCCACGCGCGCGCAGAACTGGTCGTAGGCGTTGTCGAAGATATCGGCCCAGGCGGTGGAATCGAGCGGCGCGTGCCAGCGGCGAAAGAGCGGAGGATGCCCGTCCGCTTCGCCGTTCACCATGTCGATCTTGTGCGCGAATTCGTGGATCACGACGTTGTAGGCTTCCGAGCCATCGGCCATCTGCGTATCTTCCCACGAGAGCACGACCGGACCGCCTTCCCACGCTTCGCCGCTCGCATCGTGCTCGATCTCGTGCACGACGCCGTTTTCATCTTCGACTGTCTTCCGGATCACGAACTCGCCCGGATAGACGATCACGCCGACCCAGCCGCGATACAGGTCGAGGTCGAGATTGAGCACCGGCAGGCAGGCTTGCGCGGCGATGGAAACGATCATCGCGTCGGTCAGTTCGAGATCGTGCGCGGTCGAGAATTCTTTCTGGGCGATGAAGAGGCTGGCGGTTTCGCGCAGCCGTGCGAGATCGTCCGCGCCCAGATGGCCGAAGCACGGATACGCGTCGAGCGTGCGTTGCCATAGCATGTCGTCGATCGCGTATTTGCGCAGCGCGCGCCCGCGGCGATGCGCGCCGAGGAAACGGGTGAAGAGATTGGCCATTCGGACGGTCGGAATAGAGTGGGGCGGCGCGTGTATTTTCGCGCATCGGCGACGGCAAATCGAATCTCGCGAACTCGTCAACCGCTTCGCGCGGTCGTGTCCGCGCCGAGCCATTCGCGCTCCAGCTCCGCCAGAACGCGGTCCAGCACCTCATTCCAGTGGCCGCGCTCTTTCTGCGTGAAGATGCGCATGCCCGGATACCACGGACTGTCGTCGCGCCCGCGCATCCAGCGCCAGCAACCGGCGAAGCGGTTCAGCAGCCATACGGGCTTACCCATGGCACCCGCGAGATGCGCGACGGAGGTATCCACGGAAATGACCAGATCCATCGATGCAACGAGCGCGGCCGTATCCGCGAAGTCCTTCATCTCGTCCATCCAGTCGATGACGCGCGCCTGCTGCCCGGCTTTGAGGCGCTTCGCGTCGCTCTCGGGTTTCTGCAGACTCACCCAGCGGGCGTGAGGCCAGGCGAGCAGCGGGTCGATCTGTTCCGGCGTGAGGCTTCGCCATTGATCGACGCCGAGACCGGCGTGCCCGCCCGCCCATACGATGCCGATGCGCGGAGAATACGGTGGGCCGAGCCGGTCCAGCCGCTTGGTGAATGCGCGGACGGCGCGTTGCTCGGCATCGAGATAGGGCACGCAAGCCGGAATCGTCGCCAGACTGGTTCCGAATATCTTCGGCAGGGAAAGCAGGGGCGTGTGCCAATCGAGCTTCCATGGCTCGGCCGGCACAGTGCCGGCCAGGTGCAGATTGGGCCAGCGCGGGAAAAACGAATGAGCGAGCAGCCGGTGCAGCGGCTCTGGGCAAACGAAGGTCACCTCGGCGAACTGACCCAGCACCATCGGCAGATAGCGGCAGAATTGCAGAGTATCGCCCAGGCCTTGCTCAGCCACGACTAGCAGGCGATCACCGCGCCGATGTCCGTCGCCTTCCCAGCGGCGAATCGGCAGTTCGGGGCGCGCGGGCGCGCGCTGGCCGTCCGGCCCGACCAGACTCACCCAGCGATGCTCGAAGTGAGGCCACGCTTCCTCGAGACGGCCTGTCGCGAGCAGCGCGCCAGCCAGGTTGGAGTGGGCATCGAGATAGCCCGGATCGATGCTGACCGCCTGCCGGTAATGTCCGATTGCTTCGTCCAGCCGATCCTGAAACTGAAGGATGAAGCCAAGTTTGAGATGCGCGGCGCGATTGTTGGGCGTGATGTCGAGCAAGTGGCGATAGGCTTGCGCCGCTTCGTCGAACTTCTGGCTGTTTCGCAACGCGTCGCCCAGACAACTGAGCAGGCCCGACGTTTCCAACGCCGCCCCCGCCTTGACCGACAGCGCGAGCCCTGACCATGCCTGGGCGGCTGCGAGTTCGAATTCGCCCTGCCTCGTCAGCGCGACGGCCAGACCGCGAAAAGACGCGGGGTCCGGCGCAATCCGCGTGGCTTGCTCGAAACACGACCTTGCCTCGGTGTCCCGGTTCAGATTCAACGCGGCGAAGCCTTTCAGAAGCAGGGCATCGCTCAACGGCGGGTTTGCGCCACGCGCGGCGAGGTAACGGTCCACATACTCGATCGCCGCGGCCCAATCGCCGCGCTGATATGTGTCCAGGGCCGTCTGATACGCGTCGCCGCTTTTGTTGCTATTCGAATTCAAAATAGGCATCAATGACGTGGTGCATCAAAAGACGCCCGCATAGTGACAATGTCGCGCGCATGAGGGCGTCTCCCGAAAAATCATTATATTTAGGATCTTTCGGCGCGAGGTTGGCCGGCCCGGTCAAAAATTTGCACGAAAAAAAACCGCCTGGCGAAGCAGGCGGTTTTTCTTTGCGACGAATGGAGATCAGCTTCCGCCGCGACGCATCATGTCGAAGAACTCGGCGTTGTTCTTCGTCTGACGGATCTTGTCGAGCAGGAATTCCATTGCTTCGACTTCGTCCATGTCGTGGATGAACTTGCGCAGCACCCAGACCTTCTGCAGCAGGTCCGGCTTGATGAGCAGTTCTTCGCGACGTGTGCCCGACTTGTTCAGATTGATCGACGGATAGACGCGCTTTTCCGCGAGACGGCGCTCGAGGTGCACTTCCATGTTGCCGGTGCCCTTGAACTCTTCGTAGATCACGTCGTCCATGCGGCTGCCGGTTTCGATGAGCGCCGTGCCGATGATCGTCAGCGACCCGCCTTCCTCGATGTTGCGCGCCGCGCCAAAGAAGCGCTTCGGACGCTGCAGCGCGTTGGCGTCGACACCGCCCGTCAGCACCTTGCCCGATGCCGGCACGACCGTGTTGTAGGCGCGCGCGAGGCGCGTGATGGAGTCGAGCAGAATCACGACGTCGTGCTTCATTTCGACGAGACGCTTCGCTTTCTCGATGACCATTTCGGCCACTTGCACGTGACGCGCGGCGGGTTCGTCGAAGGTCGACGCGATCACTTCGCCGCGCACCGAGCGCTGCATTTCCGTCACTTCTTCCGGGCGCTCGTCGATGAGCAGCACGAACAGGATGACGTCCGGATGATTCGCCTTCACCGCATGCGCGATGTGCTGCAGCATCACGGTCTTGCCCGACTTCGGCGACGCGACGAGCAGACCGCGCTGGCCCTTGCCGATCGGCGAGATCATGTCGATGATCCGGCCCGTGACGTTTTCCTCGCCGCGCATTTCGCGCTCGAGCGGCAGCGGCTTGTTCGGATGCAGCGGCGTGAGGTTCTCGAACATGATCTTGTGTTTCGAGGCCTCGGGCGGCTGCCCGTTGACTTTGTCGACCTTCACGAGCGCGAAGTAACGCTCGCCGTCCTTCGGCGTGCGCACTTCGCCTTCGATCGTGTCGCCGGTGTGCAGATTGAAGCGGCGGATTTGCGACGGGCTGATATAGATATCGTCCGTACTCGCGAGATATGAAGTCTCGGGGGAGCGCAGGAAGCCGAAGCCATCGGGCAGCACTTCGAGGGTGCCGTCGCCGAAAATCGTGTCGCCAGCCTTGGCGCGCTTTTTAAGAATCGCGAACATGAGTTCCTGCTTGCGCAGGCGGTTCGCATTTTCGATTTCGAGGCCATTGGCCATCTCGATCAGTGCGGAGACGTGCTGAGACTTGAGCTCGGATAAATGCATACGGATTTCCCGCCGGGGAGAGAGGTGCGACAGAAAGATTTGGGAGAAGAGGTGAGCGGAACCGCTCGAGACTTAATACTTCTTGAACTCTTATGATTCTAGCATAGCACACGCCACACGAGCCTCGGGTGGGCTTTTGGGCGGGGCTTTTCGCCGATGTTGTCGCGTGACAACATCGGCTGCATCCGGGGCGCGTTCGTCAGTCGTGCTGATATCGCGACGTGATGCGCGGCGCGGGCGCCCGGTGATGCCGATGCCCGCGCGAATGATGATGCCGTTACAGGTTGCTGTCGAGGAACGCGGTGAGTTGCGACTTGGACAATGCGCCGACCTTCTGTGCGGCGACTGCGCCGTTCTTGAAGAGAATCAGCGTGGGGATGCCGCGCACGCCGAACTTGACCGGCGTCGACTGATGCTCGTCCACGTTGATCTTCGCGATCTGCAGGCGATCGCCGTAATCCTTCGCGACTTCGTCGAGGATCGGGGCAATCATCTTGCACGGACCGCACCACTCGGCCCAGAAGTCGAGCAGGACAGGTTTATCCGACTTGACGACATCCTGTTCGAAAGAAGCGTCGCTGATGTGCTTGATTGATTCGCTCATTGTCTGAATACCTCTATTGAATCGAGGCCCGCGTTTGAATGCTCGCCACGATACACCAAAACTGAAAAAAATTTCGTCGCCGACGAGCGGGGTTCACGCCCGCACGCCATGCGCCAGAATGACTCGCGAGTAGCGGCGAATGATCCGCGGAAAGGCGACATGCACCACTTCCGCACAATTCACATGTCATCTTAGCTTACTTTGCTATCCGTTGCCGGATGCTGATAGGGACGATCTGAGGGCGAAAGCATCAGGTACAAGAGGGCGCCGCGAAGTCGGCGCGATTCACCGACGGCTTCCGGGTGCGCGTGGCCCCGTGGTACAATTCGACGTGACGGGCCTCCTCGCATGGTGGCGCGGTCAACCTGGTCAGGTCGGGAACGAAGCAGCCACAGCCGTTTTCCACCAGTGCCGAGGGTCGGGCTCGTCACCTTCCGCTTTTCTTCCGCTGTTCCTCTCTCACGCTGTTCCTTCCTCGTTTCCCCGGGTTCATCTGCTTCTTCGCGTGCCATTCACGTGCCGTTCGCGTGCCATTTGCGTGCCATTCGGCCGCGGTGTTTTCGTGCGTCCGCGTCAGCCGAAAGCGTCATGTTCAAGCCCGCCGGCGCCCTTTTGGAACGGCGTTTGCGCGAGGTCGATGCTGATACAATTTCGCGCATGACCTATCAAGTTCTCGCACGCAAGTGGCGGCCGAAATCGTTCGAGTCGCTCGTCGGCCAGGAGCACGTCGTTCGTGCGCTCACGCACGCGCTCGACGGCGGCCGCCTGCATCACGCCTATCTGTTCACGGGCACGCGCGGCGTCGGCAAGACGACGCTCTCGCGCATCTTCGCGAAGGCGCTCAACTGTGAAACCGGCGTGACCTCGAAGCCGTGCGGCGTGTGCCGTGCGTGCCGGGAGATCGACGAAGGCCGCTTCGTCGATTACGTCGAGATGGATGCGGCGAGCAATCGCGGCGTCGACGAAATGGCGGCGCTGCTCGAACGCGCCGTGTACGCACCGGTCGATGCGCGCTTCAAGGTCTACATGATCGACGAAGTGCACATGCTCACGAACCACGCCTTCAATGCAATGCTGAAGACGCTGGAGGAGCCGCCGCCGCATGTGAAGTTCATCCTCGCGACGACCGATCCGCAGAAGATTCCCGTTACCGTGCTCTCGCGCTGCCTCCAGTTCAATCTGAAGCAGATGCCGGCAGGGCATATCGTGTCTCATCTGGAGAACATTCTTCAGCAGGAGAGCATCACGTTCGAATCGCAGGCGCTGCGTCTTCTGTCGCGCGCGGCGGACGGCAGCATGCGCGATGCGCTCTCGCTGACCGATCAGGCCATCGCGTATTCGGCGAACGAGGTCACCGAGGAAGCCGTGCGCGGCATGCTCGGCGCGCTCGATCAAAGCTATCTGATCCGTCTCGTCGACGCGCTCGCCGCGAGCGATGGCGCGGGCGTGCTCGCGATCGCCGACGAAATGGCGTTGCGCAGCCTGTCGTTCTCGACGGCGCTGCAGGATCTCGCGAGTCTCCTGCATCGCGTCGCATGGGCGCAGTTCGCGCCGTCGTCGGTGCTGGATGAATGGCCGGAAGCCGCCGATATCCGCCGCTTCGCGGAGACGCTTTCCGCCGAGCAGGTGCAGCTTTTCTATCAGATCGCCACGGTCGGGCGCAGCGAGCTCGGTCTCGCGCCGGACGAGTACGCCGGCTTCACGATGACGCTCCTGCGCATGCTCGCGTTCGAGCCGGCAAGCGGTTCGGGAGGCGGCGTCGCGGTGAGCGCGCCGTCGGGCGCGAAACCGGTGCGCAGTGCCGCGCTCGCGGGCGCGATGGCCGAGCGCGCCGTCGCTCCGGCGCCGGTCGCGAAAGCGGTGGAAACCGTCGTCGTCAGGGCGAAGGAGCCGCCGCCGAAAGAGCCCGCCGCCGAAAGCGCGCAGCCTGCCGCATCCCTCGAGGCGAGCGAGCCCGTTCCCGCGAAACCCGCGCCGGTTCCGAGCGCCGCGCGACAGGCCGTGGATGAAGCCGCGCCCGTTGCACCGCGCGCGCCCGAGCCCGAAACTGAAGCCGCTGCACCGCGCGCGGCAAGCGGCGCGAGCGCCGCGCTCGAAGTGCTGCGTAGCGCGGGCATGCGTTTGTCATCCGATCGGGGCGCGCGCGGCGCATCGGCTGCGCCGGCGGCAGCGCCCGCCACGCCCAAGCCTGCCGCGAAGCCTGCCGTGCAGGTTCAGGTGCCCACGCCACGCCGCGCGCCGGCTGCGCCCGCGGCATCCGCCGCGCCCGAGCCGAAGCCCGCGGCCAGCAGCGCCGGCGGCGCGAAGGTCGTGCCGCCGTGGGAAGACATGCCGCCCGACGACTATCCGCCGGCGGGATCGGAAGCCGAATACTTCATGCCGCCGGACGACGGCTTCGTGCCCGCGTTCGACAGCGGCCCCGACGACCTGCACTTTCGCGGCGAGCCCGTGGCGAAGCCCGCGCCCGCGATCGACACGACGCCGCTGCCGCCCGCCGTGCCGCTCGAGGCGCTTGGCGTGTCCGTCGAATGGGCCGCGCTCGCCGTCGATCTGCCGCTGAAGGGCGTCGCCTATCAGCTCGCGTTCAACAGCGAACTGACGGCCTGCGACGCGAATTCCGTCACGCTCGCGGTCGCGGTGCAGATGTACACCGACGCCTCGCACGTCACGAAGCTCAAGGCCGCGCTCACCGAGAAGCTCGGCCGCGCGATCGAAGTCACCGTCAACGTCGCGCCCGCGCGCCGCACCGCGGCCGCGCTCGATGCGGCAGACCGCGCGCGGCGCCAGCAGGAGGCCGAGCAGGAGATCCGGCAGGACCCGTTCGTGCAATCGCTGATCCGCGATTTCGGCGCGAGCATCGTCCAGGGCTCGATCAAGCCGATTTCCGCATCGGGCGCAAATCCGTCGTGAATTGAAGGGCGCGGCGCGTTCTCCGACGCCGCGCATCGCACCGAATATCGAGCGCGCGCACTGCGCGCGCTTCCGCCACACGTTTTCCAGTAAGGAGCTGAACCATGATGAAGAACCAACTCGCCGGGCTGATGAAACAGGCTCAGCAGATGCAGGAAAACATGAAGAAGATGCAGGATCAGCTCGCGCAGATCGAGGTCGAGGGCCAGTCCGGCGCCGGTCTCGTGAAGGTGACGATGACCTGCAAGAACGACGTGCGCCGCGTGCAGATCGACCCGAGCCTGCTCGCCGACGACAAGGACATGCTGGAAGACCTCGTCGCGGCCGCGTTCAACGACGCCGTGCGCAAGGCCGAGGCCACCACGCAAGAGAAAATGAGCGGCATGACCGCCGGCATGCCGATGCCGCCGGGCTTCAAGCTGCCGTTCTGATCGCGCGCGCCGGAGCGAATCCGGCGCGCTTCGATGTCACATGAAGGACACATGAAACAACCTTCCGCCCTGTCGGCGCTCGTCGAAGCGCTGCGCGCGCTGCCCGGCGTCGGACCCAAGTCGGCGCAGCGCATGGCGTATCACCTCATGCAGCATGATCGCGCGGGCGCCGAGAAGCTAGGGGCATCGCTTCTGTTCGCGACCGAGCATCTGAAGCATTGCGCGAAGTGCAACACCTTCACGGAAGCGGACATCTGTGAAGTCTGCCTCGACGAGGAACGCGACCCGGCGCAGCTGTGCGTCGTCGAAACGCCCGCCGACCAGATCATGCTCGAACAGACGCTCACGTATCGCGGGCTCTACTTCGTGCTGATGGGACGGCTCAGTCCGCTCGACGGCATCGGCCCGAAGGAGATCCACTTCGAGCGCCTCATCAATCGCGCGCTCGACGGCGTGGTGCAGGAAGTGGTGCTCGCCACCAACTTCACGAACGAAGGCGAGGCGACGGCGCACTATCTCGCGCAGACGCTCAAGTCGAAAGGGCTGAAGGTGACGCGTCTCGCGCGCGGCGTGCCGGTCGGCGGCGAGCTCGAGTATGTCGATGCCGGCACGATCGCGCGCGCGATGCTCGATCGCCGCTCAGTGTGAACGCGCACATCAGCAGGACAACACCGATGACAGAAACCGAAGCTCTCGCGCTCGCGACGCATCGTCATTACAAAGGCGGGCTGTATCGCGTGATCGGCGTCGCGCGGCACTCGGAAACCGAGGAAGCGATGATCGTCTACGAGCATCTGTGGCCGCACGAACGCGGCTTGTGGGTGCGCCCGGCCGAGATGTTCAACGAGACGCTCGCCGACGGCACGCCACGCTTCAGGCCGCTCGACATGCCGCTCTGAAACACCCCTGAGAAACACACATAAGAACATCCAAAGGAGACACGTCATGAGCACAACGACGGGGCCGCTCGCCGGCGTCAAGGTGCTGGAGCTCGGCACGCTCATCGCGGGGCCGTTCGCGGCGCGCTTCATGGGCGAGTTCGGCGCCGACGTCATCAAGATCGAAGATCCGAACGGCGGCGACCCGCTGCGCAAGTGGCGCAAGCTCTATCCGGAGGTCGGCGGCACGTCGCTGTGGTGGGCGGTGCAGGCGCGCAACAAGAAATCCGTCACGGTGAATCTCAAGGCCGAGGAGGGCAAGGAGATCGTCCGGCGGCTCGCGCAGGAAGCCGATGTCGTCGTCGAGAACTTCCGGCCCGGTCTGCTCGAAAAGCTCGGACTCGGTTACGAAGTGCTGTCCGCCGGGAATCCCGGCCTCGTGATGGTGCGTCTTTCCGGCTACGGCCAGACCGGTCCGTATCGAGACCGTCCGGGCTTCGGTGCGATCGCCGAATCGATGGGCGGGCTGCGTCACATCACCGGCTATCCGGACCTGCCGCCGCCGCGCATTGGCATTTCGATCGGCGATTCGATCGCGGCGCTGCATGGCGTGATCGGCGCGCTGATGGCGCTGCATCATCGGCAGGTGAATGGCGGCAAGGGGCAGGTCGTCGATGTCGCGCTGTACGAAGCCGTCTTCAACATGATGGAAAGCGTCGTGCCCGAATACGGCGTGTACGGCATGGTGCGCGAGCGCACCGGCGCGTCGCTGCCGGGCATCGTGCCGTCGAATACGTATCCGTGCCGCGACGGCAGCATCGTGATCGGCGGCAACAGCGATCCGATCTTCAAGCGCCTGATGAACGCGATCGACCGCGCGGATCTCGCGAACGATCCCGCGCTCGCGTCGAACGACGGCCGCGTGCCGCGCACGCAGGAAATCGACGACGCCATCGCGGCGTGGCTCGCGACGCGCAGCATCGACGAAGCGCTCGCCGTGCTCAACGCCGCCGACGTGCCGGCGGGCCGCATCTACAGCGTCGCCGACATGTTCACCGATCCGCAATACATCGCGCGCCAGATGCTCCAGCGTTTCCCGTGGCAGGACGGAAAGGAGATCACGCTGCCGAACATGACGCCGAAGATGTCGGAAACACCGGGCGAAACGCGCTGGCTCGGGCCGCAACTCGGTGAACACACGGATGAAGTACTTCAAACGCTCGGGTATGATGCCGACGATATTGCGCGGCTGCGGGCGGCCAGGGTGATCTGAGCCTCGGGCTGGGCAGCGCTGACAACGATAAAACCAGGAGACAGACAACGATGAAACGCAGAACGTTCATCGCGAGCGGCGCCGTGCTCGCGGGCGGGGCAATGTCGGGCATGCCGCTCGCCTTCGCGCAGAACAAGCCGGAACAGACCAAGGTATCGATCGCGGTCGGCGGCAAGAATCTCTTCTACTATCTGCCGCTCACGATCGCGGAGCGCCGCAACTACTTCAAGGACGAAGGGCTCGACGTCGAAATCGCCGACTTCGCGGGCGGCGCGAAGGCGTTGCAGGCGGCGGTCGGCGGCAGCGCGGACGTGGTGTCCGGCGCGTTCGAGCACACGCTGCTGTTGCAGGCAAAGAACCAGTACTTCCGCGAGTTCGTGCTGCAGGGCCGCGCGCCGCAGATCGTGCTGGCCGTGTCGAAGAAGACGATGCCGAACTACAAGTCGGTCGCGGACCTGAAGGGCAAGAAGATCGGCGTGACGGCGCCGGGCTCGTCGACGTCGATCATGGCGGGATTCGTCCTCGCGCAGGCCGGACTGAAGGCGACCGATGTGTCGTTCATCGGCGTGGGCGCGGGTGCGGGTGCGATCGCCGCGCTGCAATCCGGACAGATCGATGCTATCGCCAACCTCGATCCGGTGATGACCAAGCTCGACCGTGCGGGCGATATCCTCATCGTGTCGGACACGCGCACGCTCGCCGATACGAAAAAGGTCTTCGGCGGCAACATGCCGGCGGGCTGCCTGTACGCGTCGCAGAGCTTCATCACGAAGAACCCGAACACGACGCAGGCCCTCACCAACGCGATGGTGCGCGCGCTGAAGTGGCTGCAGACGGCATCGGGCAAGGATCTGATCTCGACCGTGCCGGAAGGCTATCTGCTCGGTGATCGCGCGCTCTATCTCGATTCGTGGCAGCACGTGAAGGAGGCGCTGTCGCCGGACGGCCTGATGCCCGCCGACGGTCCCGCGACCTCGCTCAAGACGCTGCAGGCTTTCGACGAAACCGTGAAGGGCAAGCCGATCGATCTGTCGAAGACCTGGACCAACGACTTCGTGAAGAAGGCGCTCGCCACCGTCAAGGTCTGATCGATGAACGCGCCGACACCTGCGCTCGCGCTGGACGACGTCACCTGCACGTTCGCCTCGCGCGAGAATCGCCGCGACCGCTACACCGCGGTCCGCAATACCAGTCTCACGATCGCGCCGGGCGAGTTCGTGTCCGTGGTCGGGCCGACCGGCTGCGGCAAGTCCACGCTGCTCAACGTGTCGGCGGGGCTGCTCGAGCCATCGTCGGGCACGGTGAGCGTCTTCGGCGAGAAGCTCACGGGCATCAACCGTCGCGCGGGCTACATGTTCCAGGCCGATGCCCTCATGCCGTGGCGCTCCGCGCTCGACAACGTGACGGCCGGCCTCGCGTTCCAGGGCCTGCCGAAGCATGAAGCCGACGCGCGCGGCGAGGAGTGGCTGAAGCGCGTGGGCTTGGGCGGCTTCGGCGATCGCTATCCGCATCAGTTGTCGGGCGGCATGAGGAAGCGCGTCGCGATGGCGCAGACGCTGATCCTCGATCCGG
This sequence comes from Caballeronia sp. 11_S32, assembly GCF_056930355.1. Lineage (NCBI taxonomy): Bacteria > Pseudomonadati > Pseudomonadota > Betaproteobacteria > Burkholderiales > Burkholderiaceae > Caballeronia > Caballeronia sp. 11_S32. The sequence goes on along the minus strand of NZ_JBXOWH010000003.1, from coordinate 2,182,494 downwards.
ACATCATTCTGATGGACGAGCCGTTCTCCGCGCTGGACATCCAGACGCGTCAACTGATGGAAAACGAGCTGCTCGATCTGTGGGCCGCGAAGCGCAAGGCCGTGCTCTTCATCACGCACGATCTGGACGAAGCGATCTCGATGTCCGACCGCGTGGTCGTGCTGTCGGCGGGGCCGGGCACGCATCCGATCGGCGAATTCGTGATCGACTTGCCGCGGCCGCGCGATGTCGCTGAGATCCGCTCGCACGCGCGCTTCGTCGAACTGCACGCGCAGATCTGGGGCGTGCTGCGCGAGGAAGTGTTGAAGGGCTATCAGCAGCAGCTGAAGCCCGCCGCCGCCGACTGAGACTAAAACGAACATGTGGAACAAGCTGCGCCCGAGACGCGCCAATCTCATCGTGTGGCAATGGCTGTTGCTGCTCGTATGCTTCGCGCTGTGGTACGTGCTGACGAGCCCGACGCTCCTGCCGCCTTTCTATTTCGACGACGCCAACAAGGCCGCGTTCTTCTTCGGCGAGCCGCAGAAGGTGCTCGTGCGCATCTGGGAGTGGTTCACGAGCGGCGAAATCTATATCCATCTGTGGGTGACGCTGATCGAAACCGTGCTGGCCTTCGTGATCGGCACCGTCTTCGGCCTGGGTGTCGGCCTCTGGCTCGCGCTCGCGCCGACGACGAGCGCGCTCCTCGATCCCTACATCAAGGCCGCCAACTCGATGCCGCGCGTGATTCTCGCGCCGATCTTCGCGGTGTGGTTCGGGCTCGGCATCTGGTCGAAGGTCGCGCTCGGCGTGACGCTCGTGTTTTTCATCGTGTTCTTCAACGTCTATCAGGGCGTGAAGGAAGTGAGTCCGGTTGTGCTCGCCAACGCGCGCATGCTCGGCGCGAATCGCAAGCAACTGCTGCGGCACGTCTATCTGCCGAGCGCGACGAGCTGGGTGTTTTCGAGCCTGCACACGTCGGTTGGTCTGGCATTCGTGGGCTCGGTGGTCGGCGAATATCTCGGCTCGGCGCGCGGCGTCGGCTATCTGATTCTGCAGGCCGAAGGCACTTTCGACATCAACACGGTGTTCGCCGGGATTCTCGTGCTGACGGCGTTCGCGCTCGTGCTCGACGGCCTCGTCGCGCTGGTCGAGCGACGGCTCATGAAGTGGCAGCCGAAGACCGGAGAGACAGAAAAACTCTGACTTGAAGCAGTGATTTCGCTCTGCCGGGCCGCGTGACAAAACTTGTCAAATCGGTTCCCGCTGATCGGTTATGGTCATGTGCGGCTGATATCGCTATCATGCTGCGCAGTCCAGACGCCGCAGGGCGGGTTCCTGCAGGTCCGGCGTGTTTCGGAGGTAAAGGAGCATCGGGAGCACATCAAGTCGTAACGCAACCGGGCAATACTCCGTATTCGGGTGCTACTGCGCGGCATCGGCGCGGCGTTCATCGGCGCGATCCCGCGAGAACAAGAATGAAACTGCGAACTGACAGTTCGATTGCGGTGGTACTTCCATCGCCGATCGGTGACAGCCTCATCGGGCTCGTCCTCGTCAACAATCTCATCCGCAATGGTTATAGGCCCGTCGTGTTCGGCTGGGTCGCGGAGCAGCTCGCCGACTGGTTTCCGCAGATGACGGTCGGCCGGCCCGACGCGTGGCGGGGCGCGTTCGACACGGTGATCGAATTGCGGCCGACCGAATACGCGTCGGCATTGAGCCGCTCGGGCCGCACGCTGTGTTTCGCCACGCTGCCGGAATACGGCGGCGTGAAGCACATGGTGGACCGTGTCGTCGACATTGCGACGAACGTGCTCGGCCTGCGCGATGTGACGCGCGCGAACGGTCTCGTCGTGCCGGCTGGCGTCATGCCAGGGCGCTTCGCCAATCGCGTGGTGATCCATCCGACGGGCAGTCATCCCGAAAAAATGTGGGGCCGCGATAAGTTTCTGGCGCTCTCGCGCGTGCTGATCCGTCGTCGATTGCAGCCGAGCTTTCTCGTGGCGCCGGCCGAAATCGGCGGCTGGAGCGATATCGCCGAGGAAGGGCACGAGGTCAACGCGCTGCCGCGACTGAGCGAAGTCGCAAAGTGGATCGCGGAGTCGTCCTGGTTCATCGGCAACGATTCGGGCCTCGGGCATCTCGCGTCGTGCATCGGCGTGCCCACGCTTTCGCTGTTCATGCGCCAGGGGCTTGCGCGCTCCTGGCGTCCCGGCTGGGGGCCGGGCGCGGTCGTGCTGCCGCTTTCCGTGCTGCCCTTCGGCGGACTCAGGGAACGGCTCTGGCAGCGTTTGCTCTCGGTGCGCCGGGTGATGGCGGCGTTTCAGGCGCTGCATGGCAAGCATGCGTGCGCGATGCGCCACTACACGGCGGCCGAGTTCGGCGACGCGCAAGCAGCGCAGGCGACGCGCATCGGCATACTGCCCGGCGCGCAATCGCGGCGTTTGTGAGCGGGCGCGGCCAAGCCGCGAATCTGCGCGAATGGGCGCAATGGCCGCACCCGGCGCATCACGGTTCGATCACGATCTTGCCGGTCACGCGGCGATTCATCATGTCGTCGAGGGCTTGCGGCGTTTCGTCGAGCGCATAGCGTTTCGTGACGACGGGGCGCAGCTTGCCCGCCTTGATCCAGCCGACCATCGTCGCGAACTCCTGATCGGCGAGCGCGTGTTCGCGCTGCATGTGACCGCCCCAGAACACGCCGACGATGCTCGCGCCTTTCAGCAGCGCGAGATTGAAAGGCAGCTTCGGAATCTCGCCGTTCGCGAAGCCGACGACGAGATAGCGCCCGCGCCAGCCGATGCTGCGAAACGCGGGCTCCGCATACGCCCCGCCGACGGGATCAAAAATGACATCCGGGCCGTTGCCGCCGGTCAGCGCCTTGATGCGCTCGCGCAGATCTTCCTTTGCATAGTCAATAACTTCGTCCGCGCCATGCTCGCGGCAGAACGCAAGCTTCTCGGCGCTCGACGCCGCCGCGATCACACGGGCGCCGACGATCTTGCCGATCTGAATTGCCGCGACCCCGACACCGCCCGCCGCGCCGAGCACGAGCAGCGTGTCGCCGGCCTTGAGCGCGCCGCGATCGACGAGCGCGTGATACGACGTGCCGTACGCGAGCGTGAACGCGGCGGCGTCGGCGAGATCGACGTCATCGGGCAGCGCGACGCAATCCGTTTCCTTCGCGCGCGCCTGTTCGGCGAACGCGCCTTGCGCCGTGTAGGCGGCCACGCGCATGCCGGGCGACAGGCGCGTGACGCCCGCGCCCACCTCGCGCACGATGCCCGCGAGCTCCGCGCCGGGCGTGAACGGCAGCGGCGGCTTGAACTGGTATTTGTTCTGGATGATGAGGACGTCCGGAAAATTGACGCTCGCCGCTTTCACGTCGATGACGACTTCGCCGGCTTCCGGATGAAGATCGGGCAGCGTTTCGATGGAAAGCGTATCGGGTAATCCATGTTCGTTGCATCGTACGGCGCGCATGTCGTCTCCTGATGAAAGTGAGCTCAGTGTAGGGCAGGGACGACGTCGGACGCGACCCTTCGAGTCGTCGTCGCGCCATGGTTCCTCGGTTACAATCGTCGGATGCGAATCCTACTCAGCAACGACGACGGTTATCTGGCGCGCGGCATCAATGTGCTGCACGGCGCCTTGCAGCCGCTCGGCGAAGTAACCGTGATGGCGCCGGAGCAGAACTGCAGCGGCTCGTCCAACTCGCTTACGCTGTCGCGGCCCTTGAGCGTTCATCAGGCGCCCAACGGTTTCAACTTCGTGAACGGCACGCCAACTGATTCCGTGCACATCGCGCTGACCGGCATGCTCGAGCATCAGCCGGATCTCGTCGTGTCCGGCATCAACAACGGGCAGAACGTCGGCGAAGACACCTTGTACTCGGGCACCGTTGCCGCCGCCACCGAAGGCTTCATGTTCGGCATTCCGGCGATCGCGTTTTCGCTCGTCGGTCGCGACTGGCTCCATCTCGAAGATGCCGCGCGCGTGGCCGCCGAGATCGTCGCGCATTTCCTCGACCATCCGATGCCGGGCCATCCGTTGCTGAACGTGAACATCCCGAGCCTGCCCTACGATCAGCTCCGCGAGTGGAAAGTGACGCGCCTCGGCAAGCGCCATCCTTCGCAGCCGGTCATCCGCCAGAGCGATCCGCGCGGTAATCCGATCTACTGGATCGGCCCGTCCGGCGACGCCCTCGACGCAAGCGAAGGCACTGATTTCCACGCGGTCGCGAACGGCTTCGTGTCGATCACGCCACTGCAACTCGATTTGACCCACACGAAACTCATGGCCGAGACGCGCGAATGGGCGCGTGCCGGGAGCCGCCGCACATGACCGACGAGCGCGCCAAGCGCTTTCCGCTGGCGCTCGCGGATCTGGTTCGCGAGCCGCGCAAGCCCGCGGCCCGGGCGCAGGACTCGCGCGGCAAGCAGGCCGCCGTTGCAGCGCTCAAGCCCGCGCCGGCGTCGCCGGCCAAGCCGAATACATCGCGCGCGGCGAACGCCCCGATGAAGAATCCCGCGACGGCGGCGGCGTCCGCCAAGCAGGCCACCTCTGTTTTTCCCGCCCGTTCCGGCGCGAAGAGCGCAATTGGCGCAACGAAACCGGTTCCGGGTGCGGGCAAGAGCGCCACGCCGGCACATCATGCGTCGCATGCACCGCGCACGGCCGCGCGACCCGTCGAGCGCGAGTTGAGCGCGGCCGCGACCGCGACGAAAAAGGGCGCGCCGAACGTGGCGCTGGCGAGCACGCAGACGCTCACGTCGGAACGGGTGCGCGAGCGCATGGTCGAACGGCTGCGTTCGAACGGCGTGACCGATCCGCGCGTGCTGAACGCGATGTCGGTGGTGCCGCGCCACATGTTCGTCGATCCGGGACTCGCCGCGCAGGCTTATGAAGATGCCGCGCTGCCTATCGGTCATCACCAGACCATTTCGAAGCCGTCCGTCGTCGCGCGCATGATCGAGCTGGTCGCGGCGGGGCGCGCATTGAGCAAGGTGCTGGAGATCGGCACCGGCTGCGGCTATCAGGCGGCCGTGCTGTCGCAGGTCGCCACTGAGGTTTATTCGATCGAGCGCGTGCGCCCTTTGTCGGAGCGCGCGAAGCTCAACCTTCGGCCTTTACGCGTGCCGAACATCAGACTTCATTACGGCGACGGCCGCCTCGGCTTGCCCGCGGCCGCGCCGTTCGACGCGATCGTCATTGCCTGCGCGGGACTCGACGTGCCGCAGGCCTTGCTGGATCAACTGGCGGTGGGCGGCAAGCTCGTCGCGCCAGTCGGATCGCAGGCCGCGCAGTCGCAAGTGCTGACACTGGTCACGCGCGTCTCGGTCACGCAGTGGCGGGAAGAGCAGCTCGATCGCGTTTTCTTTGTACCCTTAAAATCCGGAGTGATTTGACACCGATGAGTATCCTGCGTGCTTTGCGAGAAGGAAGTGCGGACCAAGGCCTAAGCGCGGCGCAGCGCGGCGTGTGCGTGCTGGCGTTGTCCGCGCTGGCGGCGTGTTCGACGCGCATGGACATGGCGCCCGTCGTCGACAGAACGGGCGCGCCCATCGGCACCACGGCGGCGCAGGCGCCGGACAACGGTCCGCCGCCGCCGGGCTATTACCGTGTAAAACCGGGCGACACCCTATATCGGATCGCACTGGAAAACGGTCAAAATTATCACGACATCGCAGCGTGGAATAACCTGAGCAACCCGAACCAGATCGAAGTCGGCCAGCTGATGCGCGTGGCGCCTCCGGGCGCGAACGTCGCGGCGGCAACGCCTGGTGTAGCGACCGCGCCGATCGTGGGCGGCGGCGTGCAGGCGCAGCCGCTCAACGGCGCGAACGCGTACGCCACGCCGCAGCCCGGCGCGGCCGCGCAGCCGCCGTACTACGGTCCGAACTCGGGCATGGGCGCAACGCCGGGCACGACTCCGGGCGCGGCGGCGGGCATGACATCGGCGCCGGGCGCTGACACGGGGGCGACGGCGCCCGCGGCCCAGCCGGCGTTCATCTGGCCGGCGCGCGGGCCGATCATCGGCACGTTCGACGATGCGAAGAACAAGGGTTTGAATATTGGCGGTGCGGCGGGAGATGCGGTCAACGCGTCGGCGGATGGCCGAGTGGTTTACTCCGGAAATGGGCTGCGCGGCTATGGCAATCTCATTATCATCAAGCACGACGCAACTTTTCTCACAGCGTATGCACATAATCGCGCTTTGATGGTAAAAGAAGGAGACGCGGTAACTAAAGGGCAGAAGATCGCTGAGATGGGGAACAGCGATTCGGACCGCGTGATGTTGCATTTCGAAGTTCGCCGGCAGGGAAAACCTGTTGACCCACTGAAGTATTTGCCGCCGCAATAAAGCGAAACCATCATGCCAAAAACGAAGCGCCGCCTGCCGCAAGCCGAGACTGAGACGATCAGCCGACCTTTGCAAGTGTCGGTGGAGGACGGTGCTTCGACTCATGACGACGACATCGATAACGTCGATGTCGATATCGATTCCGAATCCGATTCCGATTCCGACGAAGAAGGCAGCAGCCGTGGCAAGGGCAACGCCGAAGCGGGTGAAGGCGCAAACGATTCCGCGCCCGACGCCGACGACTTCCGCTCGCTGCTGCAGGCCGAGCTCACGGCCGACACCATCCAGCATTACCTGAACCGCATCAGCGTGAAGCCGCTCCTGACCGTCGAGGAAGAGCAGCGCTATTCACGGCTTGCGAAGGCGGGTGAATTCGAGGCGCGGCAGGTGATGATCGAGCGCAATCTGCGGCTCGTCGTCAGCATCGCGAAGGGTTATCTCAATCGCGGCGTGCCGCTGCTCGATCTCATCGAGGAAGGCAATCTCGGCCTCATGCACGCGATCGAAAAATTCGACCCCACGCGCGGCTTCCGTTTTTCGACCTATGCCACCTGGTGGATCCGCCAGAGCATCGAACGCGCGATCATGAATCAGGCGCGCACGGTGCGCCTGCCGGTGCATGTGATCCGCGAACTCAATCAGGTGCTGCGCGCGAAGCGCCATCTGGAAAAAAATTCCGCCAATGCGGCTGACAGCGTCGCGCCCGAGCGCCGCGACGCGAGCATCGACGATATCGCTTATCTCACCGGCAAGACGCCGGATGAAGTCACCGACATCCTCGCGCTCAACGAGCACACGGCTTCGCTCGATGCGCCGCTCGATCTCGATCCCGGCAGCAGCCTGCTCGATCTTCTGTCCGACGACCAGAGCCAGTCGCCGGATGCGGAAGTGCAGCATCGCGAGCTCGAATCGCTCACGCGCCTGTGGCTGTCGCGCCTGTCGGATAAACACCGGCACGTGATCGAACGGCGTTTCGGGCTCAACCATATCGAGCCCGCGACGCTCGAGGAGCTCGCCGACGAAATGGGCCTCACGCGCGAGCGTGTGCGCCAGATCCAGCAAGAGGCGCTCGTGCGGCTCAAGCGCTTTTTCGCATCCAACGGCGTTCGCAAGGACGCCGTGCTCTAACGCTTTAACGCTTTTGCGGCGCCCTTTGGTTCCAGGGCGCCGCGTTTCAGGATTCAATGACACCGATTCTCGTTTTCGACATCGAGACCATCCCCGATGTCGACGGCATTCGCCGTCTAGAAGATTTACCCGACGATCTCTCCGACCGCGAAGTCGCCGAACATGCGTTCGAAGCGCGCCGCGAGCGCGTGGGCAATGACTTTCTGCCGCATCATCTGCAGCGCGTCGCGGCGATTTCCTGCGTGTTCCGCGACAACAGCGGCTTTCGCGTGCGCTCGCTCGGCACGACCGCCGATGGCGAAGCCGCGCTCATCCAGTCGTTTTATCGCGTGATCGAGAAGTACACGCCGCAGCTCGTGTCGTGGAACGGCGGCGGCTTCGACCTGCCCGTGCTTCATTACCGCGCGCTGGTGCACGGCATCGCCGCGCCGCGATACTGGGATCTCGGTCAGGACGACCGTGAGTTCAAGTTCAACAATTACATCAGCCGCTATCACATGCGGCACATCGATCTCATGGACGTGCTCGCGATGTATCAGGCGCGCGCCAACGCGCCGCTCGATGCGCTCGCGAAGTTGTGCGGCTTTCCCGGCAAGCTCGGCATGGACGGCGGCAAGGTCTGGGAGGCGTATTGCGACGGCCATCTCGACGAAATCCGCAACTATTGCGAGACTGATGTCGTCAACACATATCTCATGTACTGCCGCTTCCAGATGATGCGCGGCGGTTTCACGCCGGATGAGTACGCCGACGAAATCAACTTCGTGAAGAACGCGCTCGCACAGGAAACGTCGTCGCACTGGGCCGAGTATCTGGCCGCGTTCGGCAGTTGACGCCGTGACGTTCGTCTACAATCTCGCCTTTGCCATTCGTTAGCCAGGAAGTACGCAGGTGTCTGAAGCCGCTCGAAAAACTCCCCATCGCCGCCGCGCCGCGCCGGCGAAATCCGTCACGCCCGATCCGAACTTCGTCGCGCCGGAAATCGAAATCGAATCGCTCGACATGGAAGCGCGCGGCGTTGGCCGCACGGTCAACGAGGACGGCGAGCCGGGCAAGGTGATCTTCGTCGAAGGCGCGCTGCCGGGCGAACGAGTGAGCTATTCGAGTTTTCGCAAGAAGCCGAGCTTCGAGCAGGCGCAGGTGGTGAAGGTGATTCGCGAGAGCGTGATCCGCGCGAAGCCGAAGTGCCAGTTTTTCGGCATCTGTGGCGGCTGCTCGATGCAGCATCTCGATGTGCGCGCGCAGATCGCGGTGAAGCAGCGCGTGCTCGAGGACAATCTGCAACATCTGGCGAAGCTGCGCGCGGAAACCATGTTCCGTCCGATTCACGGGCCGTCTTGGGGATATCGCTATCGCGCGCGCCTGACCGTGCGGCACGTCGAGAAGAAGGGCGGCGTGCTGGTCGGCTTTCACGAGAGGAAGAGCAGCTACGTCGCCGACATGACGAGCTGTGAGGTGCTGCCGCCGCACGTCTCGGCGATGCTCGTGCCGCTGCGTCATCTGGTGGCGGGGCTGTCGATCCGCGATCGCATGCCGCAGATCGAACTCGCGGTCGGTTCCGATGTCACCGCTCTCGTGCTGCGCATCCTGGAGCCGCTGACCGAAGCCGACGAAGCGCTGCTGCGCACTTTCGCCGATGAACACGGCGTTCAATGGTGGCTCCAGCCGAAAGGCCCGGATACGGTCTACCCGTTTTATCCGCTCGATCGCGAGCTGGCTTACACGCTGCCGGAGTTCGATATCCGCATGCCGTTCAAGCCGACCGATTTCACGCAGGTGAATCACCAGATCAATCGCGTGCTGGTGAGCCGCGCGTTGAGCCTGCTCGCGCCGGAAAAATCGGATCGTGTGCTCGACCTGTTCTGCGGCATCGGCAACTTCACGCTGCCGCTCGCGCGCGTGTCGCGCGAAGTGGTGGGCATCGAAGGCAGCGAGGCGCTGACCGCCCGCGCGCTGGAGAACGCGAAGGCGAACGGCGTCGACGGACATACGTCGTTCGCGTGCCGCAACCTGTTCGAAGTCACCGCCGACGACTTGCGCGCGCTCGGCGCCTTCGACAAGTTCCTGATCGATCCGCCGCGCGAAGGCGCGCTCGCGGTATCGAAGGCGCTCGCGGATATCGCGCAGAGCGGCGACGGGCCGTTGCCCCAGCGCATCGTCTACGTGTCGTGCAACCCGGCGACGCTCGCCCGCGACGCCGGGCTGCTCGTGCACGAGGCGGGCTACCGGATGAAGGGCGCGGGCGTGGTGAACATGTTCCCGCACACGTCGCACGTGGAGTCGATCGCGTTGTTCGAGCGCGATTGAGTCGGCGCTCGTTATCGAGCAGGCGCAAAAAAACCGGCCCGAAGGCCGGTTTTTTCGTTTCTGCCGCGTGCAGTCCGCTTAGTTGCGGTTGCCACCGAAGATGCCGAGCAGCGCCAGCAGGTTCGTGAACACGTTGTACAGGTCGAGATAGATCGCGAGCGTCGCGCTGATGTAGTTCGTCTCGCCGCCGTTCACCACGCGTTGCACGTCGAACAGCATGTACGCCGAGAAGATCACGATGGCGAGCACGGAGATCGTCATCATCAGTGCGGGCAGTTGCAGGAAGATGTTCGCGAACGCCGCCAGCAGAATGACGATCACGCCCATGAACAGGAACTTGCCGAGGCCCGAGAAATCGCGCTTGCTGACGGTGGCGATGGTCGCCATGGCCGCGAAGATCACGCCAGTGCCGCCGAAGGCCATCATGATCAGCTGCGGCCCGTTCGAAAACCCGAGGATGAAGCTCAAAAGCCGCGAGAGCATCAGGCCCATGAAGAACGTGAAGCCGAGCAGGACGACGACGCCCATGCCGCTGTTCTTCGTCTTCTCGATGGCGAACATGAAGCCGAACGCGATCGCGAGGAACGCGATGAAGCTCATTGCCGGGCTCGTGGCGGCGAACAGCGAGAAGCCCGTCGCGACGCCGACCCACGCGCCGAGCACCGTCGGCACCATCGAGAGCGCGAGCAGCCAGTAGGTGTTGCGCAGCACGCGGTTGCGCACCTCGACCGAGGTGACGCTGCCATTACGGCCAAAGCTGTAGGGTGATTCGTTCATGGTTTCTCCTTGCTCCAATTGTCTGTCGGTCTTCCCGCGACATCCGTCATATACGAATGATAAGGTGCGCGGACTTAAACCAGAATTAGGACCGTCTTGGTGCATCCGCGGCACGACGCGCCTCTCGGTTGCAATGCAGCGTTCTGCTCCAATATGGCCCCGGCGCGCGCCGAATTCAATAGTTCGAAGGGCTGATTCGGCCGTCCGGACGTTTAAGTCCTCGCTGGGTTTGATTCTTACGATGCCGTAAGGTTTCAATCGCAATCATACCTTGCTTCGTGCTACAATTGTCGATTCGTTTTAATCCGTAAACCGTTCATTTTTTGGAGTTTTTCATGGCGATCGAGCGCACCCTGTCGATTATTAAGCCGGACGCAGTGGCAAAGAACGTTATCGGCCAGATCTACAGCCGTTTCGAGAACGCAGGTCTGAAGATCGTTGCGTCGCGCATGGTCCATCTGTCGCGCGCCGACGCGGAAAAGTTCTACGCCGTGCACGCCGCACGTCCGTTCTTCAAGGACCTCGTGGAATTCATGATTTCCGGCCCGGTGGTGATCCAGGTTCTGGAAGGCGAGAACGCCATCGCCAAGCACCGCGACCTGATGGGCGCGACCGATCCGAAGAAGGCAGACAAGGGCACGATCCGCGCTGACTTCGCCGACAGCATCGACGCCAACGCCGTGCACGGCTCGGACGCTCCGGAAACGGCGCGTCAGGAAGTGGCGTTCTTCTTCCCGGAAGTGAACGTCTACTCGCGTTAATCGAAGCGTCGGTCGCCGCGATGGTCGGCAGGCCGTCGCGTGCATCGCGCCTCGACGCAACAATAGCGGTACGAAAACAAGCAGGAATTGGCGCGAACGGTCCCGGGCAGGGTTTCAAAGAACCGCTCCGGGCTTCGCAATCTGAAATGGCAGAACTCGACATGACGAGCAGCACCACCGTCAACCTTCTCGATCTCGACGCCGCCGGGCTCACCGCGTATTGCGCGAGTCTCGGCGAAAAGCCGTTTCGCGCCAAGCAATTGCAGCGCTGGATCCACCAGTACGGTGTCGACGACTTCGACGGCATGACGGATCTCGCGAAATCGCTGCGCGAAAAGCTCAAGGGCCGCGCCAATATGGCGATGCCCGACATCATCACGGACCACGTTTCCACCGACGGCACCCGCAAGTGGCTGATCGACGTCGGCAACGGCAACGCGGTCGAAACCGTGTTCATCCCCGAAGAGACGCGCGGCACGCTGTGCGTGTCGTCGCAGGCGGGCTGCGCGGTGAACTGCCGGTTTTGCTCCACGGGCAAGCAGGGCTTTTCCCGCAACCTGTCCACGGGCGAGATCATCGGCCAGTTGCGCATGGCGGAGTTTGCGCTGCGCCGCTCGCTCGGGCGCGAAGTCGGCGGCCCGGGCAAGGGCGAGCGCGTCGTCACGAACGTCGTGATGATGGGCATGGGTGAGCCGATGCTCAACTACGACGCCGTCGTGCCGGCCATGCGCCTGATGCTCGACGACAACGCCTACGGCCTGTCGCGCCGTCGCGTCACGCTGTCCACCTCCGGCGTCGTGCCGATGATGGACCGCCTCGCGGCCGATTTGCCGGTGGCGCTCGCGGTGTCGCTGCACGCGCCGAACGATCCGCTGCGCGACATGCTGGTGCCGCTCAACAAGAAGTACCCGCTGCGCGAGCTGATGGCCGCATGCCAGCGGTATCTGAAGGTCGCGCCGCGCGACTTCATCACGTTCGAATATTGCATGCTCGACGGCGTGAACGACAGCGAAGCGCATGCGCGCGAATTGCTGGCTGTCACGCGCGACGTGCCGTGCAAGTTCAACCTCATCCCGTTCAATCCGTTTCCGGAATCGGGCCTGACGCGTTCGAAGAACGAGCAGATCAAGCGTTTCGCGCAGGTGCTGATCGATGCGGGTGTCGTGACGACGGTGCGCAAGACGCGCGGCGACGACATCGACGCGGCATGCGGGCAGCTCGCGGGCGCGGTGCAGGATCGCACGCGTCTCGCCGAGCGCATGAGCCGCGCGGGCAGCAAGACGATCGAGGTGCGGGCGGTCTGACGCGGCGTTCGAATCGAACAAAAGCCGCCGCAAAGGCGCAGCAGGCGCCCGATGCGGCACGAAAACCGAACATTTTGTTATAAAGCGGTCTGCAATGGCGCCGGAGTTGTATCGTTCACGGGCTTTTTCGAACCTAACGAAGCAACAGCGCTATTTAGAAGAATCGATGCGAGGAATTTGGCATGAGTGAGCCGCAGCACCCGACGCCTTTCGGCAGTCATACCGGCAACCGATCCGACAGTGAGCACGAAGGTCAGGCCGGTGCGCAAGGGGCGGCATCGAATGCGGGTCAGGCGGGGCACCTGGACTCGATACAGGCGGTCGGCGCGCGTCTCGCGCAGCTCCGCCAGGCAAAAGCATGGTCGATCGACGACGTTTCCGCCCGGCTCAAGGTGTCGCCGCCCAAGTTGCTCGCGCTCGAAGCGGGCGATATCAGCCAGTTGCCCGATCGCACGTTCGCCGCGGGCATCGTGCGCAGCTACGCGAAGATTCTCGGCACCGATCCGGCGCCGTTCACGCAGGCGTTCCGGCGCGATGGCGGCGAGATCGCGCACAATCTGAAGGTGCCGGCGTCGGCGGGCGCGGGACTGCCGCGCGGACGCGTCTCAGTGCCGCTCGGCAATTCATCGGGCCGCCGTCGCTCGTGGATGTGGGGTGTGCTCGCAATGATCGTCGCACTGGCGGCGCTCGCGATGTGGCATACCGGCGGCGATTCGGGCAACTGGCTCGCGCGCCTGAAGGCAAGCACGGGCGTCGGCCTGTCGTCGACGTCGAACTCGACCGAATCCAAAGCCGCAGTCTCCGCGCCGACGCCCGACGAGGCCGCCGCGGCGAACACGGGCGAAGCGTCGCTGCCCGAAGTGGCGGCGGCGCCCGGCGAACAGCCGATGCCGCGTCCGCTCGGCACGAACGCGCTGCCGGCTTCGTCGTCGACGCTGTCCGCGGTCCAGGGCGCGAGCGCGCCGTCGTCCGTGGCGGCGCCGGCATCCGCGGCGAAGATGGCATCCGCGCCGAAGGCTGCCTCGGCTGTCGCGCCGGCGGCGGCGTCCGCTCCGGCGGTCGCGGGCAGCGGCTCGGGCGCGGTCGAATTGAAAGTGAAGGAAGATAGCTGGTTCAGCGTGCGCGGCAAGGACGGCAAAGAGCTGTTTTCGGGTCTCGTGCACGCCGGCGCCACCCAGCGCGTGGAAGGCGAGGCGCCGTTCAAGGTGACCGTCGGAAACGTAAAGGGCGTCGAATCCTTGTCGGTCGATGACGAGCCGGTCGATGCCAAGCGCTATTCCTCCGCACGCGGAAACGTCGCGCGCCTCTCGCTGCCTTGAGCGTGAGCGCGAGGTCGGCTGATTGACGCGCGGCGGACAAGTCAGGGGCGTCACGGTGCAAGCCGTGACGCCCGTTTGAGGTTCCACACACGCAGCCCGGCGCCCGATCGGCGCGCAGGTTGCCAAAGGGTTTTTCGATGCAATCCGAAGCTCAATCCCTGATCAGCAGCAAGATTTGTTCGACCGAGCCGGTCTTCGGCGGTCCGTTGCAGCGTCGCGCATCGCATGCGGTCGACGTGCGCTGGGGCGGCCAGCTCGTCACGATCGGCGGCGACGCGCCGGTGCGCGTGCAGTCGATGACCAACACCGATACCGCGGACGCCATCGGCACCGCGATCCAGATCAAGGAACTCGCGCAGGCGGGCTCCGAACTCGTGCGCATCACGGTGAACACGCCGGAAGCGGCGGCCGCCGTGCCGCATATCCGCGAGCAACTGGACCGCATGGGCGTGACGGTGCCGCTCGTCGGCGACTTTCACTACAACGGCCATCTGCTGCTGCGCGACTATCCCGCGTGCGCGGAGGCGCTGTCGAAGTACCGCATCAATCCGGGCAATGTGGGCCAGGGTGCGAAGCGCGACACGCAATTCGCGCAGATGATCGAAGCCGCGATCAAGTACGACAAGCCGGTGCGCATCGGCGTGAACTGGGGCAGTCTCGATCAGGACCTGCTCGCGCGCATGATGGACGAAAACGCCGCGCGCTCGACGCCGTGGGAAGTGCAAAGCGTGATGTACGAGGCGCTGATTCAATCGGCGATCGGCTCGGCGGAACGCGCCGTCGAACTGGGCCTCGGCCGCGACAAGATCATCCTGTCGTGCAAGGTCAGCGGCGTGCAGGATCTGATCGCCGTGTATCGCGAACTGGCGAAGCGCTGCAGCTTCGCGCTGCATCTCGGCCTGACCGAGGCGGGCATGGGCTCGAAGGGCATCGTGGCTTCCACGGCCGCGCTTTCCGTGCTGCTGCAGGAAGGCATTGGCGACACGATTCGCATCTCGCTCACGCCCGAGCCGGGCGGCGCGCGCACGGGCGAAGTCGTCGTCGGCCAGGAGATTTTGCAGACCATGGGCCTGCGCTCCTTCACGCCGATGGTCATCGCGTGCCCCGGCTGCGGCCGCACGACGAGCACGCTGTTCCAGGAACTCGCGTCGCAAATCCAGACCTATCTGCGCAACTCGATGCCCGTCTGGCGCGACCAATATCCTGGCGTCGAGAAGATGCACGTCGCGGTGATGGGCTGCATCGTCAATGGGCCGGGTGAGTCGAAGCACGCGAACATCGGCATCAGCCTGCCGGGCTCGGGTGAGAATCCGGCGGCGCCCGTTTTCATCGACGGCGTGAAGGTAAAGACCCTGCGCGGCGAGCGCATCGGCGAGGAATTCCAGCAGATCGTCAGCGACTACGTCGAGCGCACCTACGGGCAAACCGCGGGCACGCGTGAAGAGACGTCCACCGCAACCCTTTGAAGACACATGACTGAACAGAAGAAACGGCTCGAGAAACTGAGCGGCGTGAAGGGCATGAACGACATCCTCCCGCAGGATGCCGCGTTGTGGGACTTCTTCGAGACCACCGTCAAGTCGATGCTGCGCGCATACGGCTATCAGAACATCCGCACGCCGATCATCGAGCATACGCAGTTGTTCACGCGTGGCATCGGCGAGGTGACGGATATCGTCGAGAAGGAAATGTACAGCTTCACCGACGCGCTGAACGGCGAGCATCTGACGATGCGCCCGGAGAACACCGCGGCGGTGGTGCGCGCGACCATCGAGCACAATCTGCTGTACGACGGCCCGAAGCGCCTGTGGTACATCGGCCCGATGTTCCGTCACGAGCGTCCGCAGCGCGGGCGTTATCGCCAGTTCCATCAGGTCGGCGTGGAAGCGCTCGGCTTCGCGGGTCCGGACACCGACGCCGAAATCATCATGATGTGCCAGCGTCTCTGGGACGATCTCGGGCTCACCGGCATCCGCCTCGAACTGAACTCGCTCGGCCAGGCCGAGGAGCGCGCGGCGCATCGCAAGGAGCTGATCGCGTATCTGGAGAAGCACGTCGATTCGCTCGATGAAGAAGCGAAGCGCCGTCTCTATACGAATCCGCTGCGCGTGCTCGACACGAAGAATCCGGCGCTGCAGGAGATCGCGCAGAACGCGCCGAAGCTCGTCGATTTTCTCGGCGAGACCTCGCGCAAGCACTTCGAGGGCGTGCAGCGGCTGCTCAAGGCGAACAACATTCCGTTCACGATCAACCCGCGTCTCGTGCGCGGCCTCGACTACTACAACCTGACCGTGTTCGAGTGGGTCACCGACAAGCTCGGCGCGCAGGGCACGGTCGCGGGCGGCGGGCGTTACGATCCGCTGATCGAGCAGCTGGGCGGCAAGCCGACGGCCGCCTGTGGCTGGGCGATGGGCGTCGAGCGCATCCTCGAGCTGCTGAAGGAAGAGCATCTCGTGCCGGAAGCCGAAGGCACGGACGTCTATGTCGTGCATCAGGGCGAGAAGGCGGCGGAGCACGCGTTCATCGTCGCGGAGCGTCTGCGCGATACTGGCCTCGACGTCATCCTGCATTGCAGCCCGGACGGCGCGTCCGCGAGCTTCAAGTCGCAGATGAAAAAGGCCGACGCGAGCGGCGCGGCTTTCGCCGTCGTGCTCGGTGAAGACGAGCTCGCGCAGGGCATGATTGGCGTCAAGCCGCTGCGCCGTTCGGGCGACGAAACGTCCGAAGGGCAAAAGAACGAGCAGGTGAACGTTCCGGCGGAAGACTTGACCGAATACCTAATCAATGCGATGGTTGCAACCGCCGATGACGAGGGTGCCTGAGATTCGGGCGTCCGGCTGCGCGCATCGGGCAGGATCGGGACGATCCGGCATCGCGCGCGGCACTCGTTGAGGGATTTGAAACGCAGGAAGGAATAGCTG
Organism: Caballeronia sp. 11_S32; assembly: GCF_056930355.1. NCBI lineage: Bacteria > Pseudomonadati > Pseudomonadota > Betaproteobacteria > Burkholderiales > Burkholderiaceae > Caballeronia > Caballeronia sp. 11_S32. The sequence continues at coordinate 2,165,631 of NZ_JBXOWH010000003.1, read as the reverse complement.
GACGATGAGCTATCACGACGAACAAGAATCACTGGAAAGCGTAAAGGCCTGGTGGGCCAGATGGGGTAACACCACGACTTGGATCGTGCTCGTGGCGCTCATCATCGCGGCCGGCTACAACGGATGGAATTTCTGGCAGCGCCGTCAGGCAGCCGAAGCATCGGTGCTGTACGACCATCTGCAGCAGGCGGTGAACGGCAACGACCAGGCGCTGGTGGCGCGTGTGGCGTCGGACATGGAAGACAAGTTCGGCAGCACGGGCTACGCGCAGATGACCGCGCTCGCGGCGGCGAAGTCGCTCTACGCGGCGGGCAACGCGGCCGGCGCGAAGGCGCAGTTGCAATGGGCCATCGATCACGCCAAGGACGACGAGTACAAGCAGATCGCGAAGCTGCGCCTCGCGCTCATCCTGCTCGATGAAAAGAACTACGACGCCGGCCTGAAGCTGCTCGCCGATCAGCCGCTCGATGCGTTCAAGGGCGTGATCGCGGATCGCCGCGGCGACCTGCTCGCCGCGCAAGGCAAGCGCGACGATGCGCGCGCAGCGTACAAGGTGGCGCTCGATACACTGCCCGCGAACGACACGTCCGCGCGTCAGCTGATTCAGTTCAAGCTCGATGCGCTGGGCGGCTGATCCGCATCGTTCCGTATCGGTCAAGCATTGTTCAATCTGGCCGCCGTGCCGCGGCGTCGTGATGAAGCGACGCGGCGGCCAGCGCCGATCAACCCAATTCACCCATTCATGTTGCGTCCACCGATGACTTTTTTGAAACGCTACGCCGTGCCGCTCGCCTGTGCGATGACCGCCTTGTTGGCCGCTTGCTCGTCGACCAAGGATGAACGCCGCGAGCCGACACCGCTCGCGGACTTCAAGCCGGTGTTGAACGTCAATCAGGCGTGGAAAGCGAGCGTCGGCAAGGCGGGCCGCTATCTCTTCTCACCGGTCGCCGTGGACGACTTCGTCTTTGCCGCGGGCACGAACGGCACCGTTGCCAAGATCGACGCGAAGACCGGCCAGGACGTCTGGCGCACCAAGCTGAAGGACGATCTGTCCGCGGGTGTCGGCAGCGACGGCAATCTCACGGCGGTGGGCGGACTGAAAGGCCAGGTCGACGTGCTCGGCCCCGACGGCAAGCTGCTGTGGACGGCCACCGCGCCGGGCGAAATCATCTCGCCGCCGCTCGTCGGCAACGATCTCGTGGTCGTGCGCACGATTGACGGCAAGGTCATCGCGTACAACGCGCAGACCGGCGAGCAGAAGTGGATCTTCCAGTTGCGCGCCGTGCCGCTGAACCTGCGCGTATCGGCGGGCATGACCTTCGCCGGCAATCAGGCGGTGCTCGCGGGCTTCCCCGGCGGCGCTTTCGCGGCGATCAACCTGCAGACGGGCGACGCGTACTGGCAGGCGCCGGTGTCGTATCCGAAGGGCGTGACCGAAGTCGAGCGCATCAACGACGTAACCGGCGCGCCGGGTCTCGTCGGCGCGCAGACCTGCGCGGTGACGTTCCAGGGCCGTATCGGCTGCTTCGACGCGAACACGGGCCGCCCGGTGTGGGAAAAGAACTTCTCGAGCGACAGCGGCCTCGCGCAGGACGAGCAGGTCGTCGCGGCCGGCGACGACTGGTCGGTCGTCAACGCGTTCCGCGCGTCGGACGGCTCGCCGCTCTGGAAGACGGACGCGCTGAAGAATCGCAGCGTCAGCGTGCCGTACATCCTGGGCCGTGCGGTCGTGGTGGGCGACTACAAGGGCTTCGTCCACTTCCTCAACACGGAGAACGGCGCGCTGGTGGGCCGCGCGCCGACCGATGGCAGCGCGATCACCGCGGCGCCCGTGCTGGCGGGCAATACGCTCGTCGTGCAGACGCATGACGGCGATCTCTACGGCTTCCGTCCGAGCAACTGAGAACCCGGCCGCGAATGCGCTCGATGCGCTCGCGGCCATCAGCAGCAAAGCGCGCCATCGATTTCCGATGACGCGGCAGGCTCGCCACGACGGGCCGCACGAGAAAGAAGCGGTGCGCCGCGCGCGCATCGCGGCAGAACCCGCATGCAAAAGCAGGGTCGCAGAATGAAGCGCGCCGCGCGAAGGCGCCGCGCACGACGAGCCTCCGAAGAGGCGAGACCGGCGAGCGACCGCCGAAGTCCAGGTTCTCCGGCGCGCGTCGCGTGCGGCAGGCCGAATCCATGCTAATTTTCGACAAGCGCAGCCATTGCGCGGCGTAGCGGAACGCAACGAGACGTTTCTACCGCGCGTACCGCGTCCGCCTTGCGTTCAACCTTGAACAACATCAGATGAAACCCGTGATTGCCCTCGTCGGGCGCCCCAATGTGGGGAAATCGACTCTTTTCAACCGGCTCACCCGCTCGCGCGACGCGCTCGTCGCCGACTTGCCGGGCCTCACCCGCGACCGCCATTACGGCGAAGGCCGCGTGGGCGGCGAGCGACCGTATCTCGTCGTGGACACCGGCGGCTTCGAGCCGGTCGCGAAGGACGGCATCCTGCACGAGATGGCGCGCCAGACGCGTCAGGCGGTGGAAGAGGCCGATGTCGTCGTGTTCATCGTCGATGGCCGCAACGGGCTCGCGCCGCAGGACAAGGCGATCGCCGACTACCTGCGCAAGACCGGCCGGCCGCTCTTTCTCGTCGTGAACAAGGCCGAGGGCATGAAGTACACGGCGGTTGCGTCGGACTTCTACGAACTCGGTCTCGGCGATCCGCGCGCGATCTCGGCCGCCCACGGCGACGGCGTCCTGGAGATGATCAACGACGCGCTCGATATCGCGTACAAGGATCAGCCGGAAGAAACGGACGAGGAAAAGGCGCAGCACGGCGTCAAGATCGCGATCGTCGGGCGGCCGAACGTCGGCAAGTCGACGCTCGTGAACACGCTCCTCGGCGAGGAGCGCGTGATCGCCTTCGACATGCCCGGCACCACGCGCGATTCCATCTATATTGATTTCGAGCGCCAAGGCCGCAAATACACCTTGATCGACACCGCGGGCCTGCGCCGCCGCGGCAAGGTGTTCGAAGCGATCGAGAAGTTTTCGGTGGTGAAGACGCTGCAGTCGATCGCCGATGCCAACGTCGTGATCCTCCTGCTCGACGCGCAGCAGGACATTTCGGAGCAGGACGCGCACATCGCGGGCTTCGTGGTGGAGCAGGGCCGCGCGCTCGTCGTCGGCGTGAACAAGTGGGACGGCCTCGATTCGCATGTGCGTGAGCGCACCAAGGCGGACCTGACGCGCAAGCTCAAGTTTTTGGACTTCGCAAAATTCCACTACGTTTCCGCGCTGGAAAAGACGGGCATCGGCGCGTTGATGAAATCGGTCGACGACGCCTACGCCGCCGCGATGGCCAAGCTGCCGACGCCGAAGCTGACGCGCGCGCTGATCGAAGCGGTGGAGTTCCAGCAGCCGCGCCGCCGCGGGCCGGTGCGGCCGAAACTGCGCTACGCGCACCAGGGCGGGCAGAATCCGCCCATCATCGTCGTGCACGGCAACGCGCTCGACGCGGTCACGGAGACGTACAAGCGATATCTGGAAGGGCGCTTTCGCGAAACTTTTGGACTCGCCGGCACTCCACTTCGCATAGAGTTTCGGTCGAGCCGAAACCCTTACGCGGACAAGGAATGAGAGCCGCGTGAAGCCTTGCGTATCGGCGCCGCTGGCCATTTGGCCGAGCCGGCGCCGAAAACGTGAAACAGCGAAAATCGGCTATAGTGTAGCGATTGTCGGCGGATCTCTTTTTCTTCGTCCACAATACTTCCAACCTGCAAAAAAACACGGAGTTTGCTATGAGCAACAAAGGGCAATTGTTACAAGACCCGTTTTTGAACGCACTGCGTAAAGAGCACGTGCCGGTGTCGATCTATTTGGTCAACGGCATCAAGCTTCAAGGGAACATCGAATCGTTCGACCAGTACGTCGTGTTGCTCCGAAATACGGTCACCCAGATGGTCTATAAGCACGCCATTTCGACGGTCGTGCCGGCCCGCCCGGTGAATTTCCACCCGGACGCTGAAACGTCCTAAACCGTGTTGCGACCGGCAGTAATAAACCGAACATTAAGAAACTCGCCGGTCGCTTCAAAAACTTAAACATATTAATTTGATCAACGCAGCGCTCGTCGGTATCGACTTCGGCAAGATCGATTTCGAAGCCAGTCTGGAAGAACTCAGTCTGCTCGCACAAAGTGCGGGCGCCCATCCCGCCGTCACGCTCACCGGCCGCCGATCGAGCCCCGATGCCAAGATGTTCATCGGCAGCGGCAAGGTCGAGGAACTGCGCCTTCAGTGTGAAGCGAACGACGTCGAACTCGTCATTTTCAATCACGCGCTCGCGCCCGCGCAGCAACGCAATCTCGAGCTCGCGCTGAATCGCCGCGTGGTGGATCGCACGAGCCTCATTCTCGATATCTTCGCGCAGCGCGCCCGCAGCCACGAAGGCAAGCTGCAGGTGGAACTCGCGCAACTGCAATATCTGTCTACGCGCCTGATTCGCGCGTGGACTCACCTCGAACGCCAGAAGGGCGGTATTGGCCTGCGCGGCCCGGGTGAAACGCAGCTCGAAACCGACCGCCGTCTGATCGGCGAGCGCATCAAGGCGCTCAAGTCGCGGCTCGAGAGGCTGCGCCGTCAGCACGGCACGCAGCGGCGTCAGCGCGCGCGCAACCGCACGATGTCGGTGTCGCTCGTCGGCTATACGAACGCGGGCAAGTCCACGCTCTTCAACGCGCTCACCAAGGCGCAGGCCTACGCGGCGGATCAGCTTTTCGCAACGCTGGATACCACTTCGCGCCGCGTGTTCCTCGGCGAGGAAGCGGGGCATGTGGTGGTGTCGGATACGGTCGGGTTCATCCGCGAATTGCCGCACCAGCTCGTCGCCGCGTTCCGTGCGACGCTCGAGGAAACCATTCACGCGGACGTGCTGCTGCACGTCGTCGATGCGTCGAGCGCAGTGCGCCTCGATCAGATCGATCAGGTGAACGAGGTGTTGCGCGGCATCGGCGCGGACAATATCCGCCAGATTCTCGTCTTCAACAAGATCGATTCCGTGCCCGAGCTGGCGGCCCGTGACGAGGCGGTTGAAAGGGACGAGTATGGTAATATTTCGCGCGTTTTCTTGAGCGCACGCACGGGGCAGGGGCTTGATGCGCTGCGCGCTGCCATCGCCGAAATTGCCACGGCGGAATCCGACGAAACCGATGCGGGCCTACCCAGCGTGCTCGCCGAACTTCCGGAGTCGCACGAGGCGTCCGAAGCAACGCAATCCACGCAGTCCGGGTCAAACGCCACACACGATGCGAACGCGCAGCCGGAAGACCGCCGGCAGGCCGTTGAGCGTGACGATCACAAGGTTCCCGAGCACGGACATTGAGTCGCTTGGGATTGCGTCGACCCGGCATCGATCCGGCTGTCTAATGGTGAATCACCGAGTGAACGACTACAAAGAGCGGACTAACCGGCAAGCTGAGCATGCCGTCTTTTCGATCAACGATCCGCGCTGGGGGCGGGGCGACGGCAATGGCGTGAAGAACGACACGAAGCGTCCTCAAGATGGCAAGCGCCCGAACGGCAAGGACGAAGGTCCGCCCGATCTCGACGAGATGTGGCGCGAGTTCAACCGCCGCATCGCCGGCGTGTTCGGCCGCAAGCCCGGCAACGGCGGCGGCGGCGCGCCGCGCGAGAACGGCCGTGGCACGAAAATCGGCGTCGGCATCGTCATTGGCGTGTTGATCGCCATCTATCTCGGCAGCGGCGTGTTCGTCGTGCAGGACGGGCATGTCGGCGTCGTGTCGCAGTTCGGCAAGTATCGTCAGACCGTGTCGCAAGGCATTCACTGGCGCCTGCCGTATCCGTTCCAGTCGAGCGAGATCGTCGATACGTCGCAGATTCGCTCCGTCGAAGTGGGGCGCGGCACCGCGCTCTCGCAAGGCAACGTGCGCGACGCGTCGCTCCTGACGAACGAAGCCGACATTCTCGATGTGCGCTTCGCTGTGCAATATCAGATCAAGTCGCCCACCGATTTCCTGTTCCGCAGCGTGAACGCTGACGACAGCGTTACGCAGGCCGCGCAAGCGGCGATCCGCGAGATCGCGGGCGGGCTCTCGACGGACGATCTGCTCTACAAGGATCGCGAAGCGCTGCGCTCGCGCCTGATGGAGTCGATCCAGCGTTCGCTCGATACCTATCGCACCGGTCTGCAGGTGACGGGCGTCGCGGTGCAGAGCGTGCAGGTGCCGCAGCAGGTCCAGTCCGCATTCGAGGAAGCGGCCCGGGTGCGTCAGGACAACGAGCGCGCACGCGACACCGCTCAGGCGTATGCGGATCAGTTGCTGCCGCGCGCGAAGGCGGACGCGGCCAAGCTGATCGACGAGGCGAGGGCGTACAGCAATCGCGAGGTCACGCAGGCACAAGGCGACGCCGAGCGTTTCAAAGAGGTGTACGCCGAATACTCGAAGGCGCCCGCGGTCATCCGTCAACGCATGTACCTGGATACGATGCAGCAGATCTACTCGCGCACCACGAAGGTGTTCGTGGACAGCAAGGCCGGCAGCAACGTGGTGTATCTGCCGCTCGACAAGCTCGTCGAAGCCAATCGCCAGCAGGCGAAGGAGTCGGCGGAAGGCGCGAGCGGCGCGGCCGCAGCGGCCCCGGCCGAAGCGCCGCAGGCGCGCGCGCAGGGCACCGCGGGCGCATCGGCGCCGGTGGCGGCACCGGCCAGCGCGGCAAGCGGCGCGAGTGCGAATGCCGGCGGCGATCCGCTGCGCTCGCGCGATGCGTTCCGCTCCCGCAGCCGTCAAGACGATCTGCAATAAGGAGCGCGAACATGAATCGAATCATCGCGCTCATCGTCGCCGTCGTCATCGTGCTGTTCGTCGGTTCATCGATGATCTTCACCGTCGACGAACGACATGCCGCCATCGTCGCCGCGCATGGCGAAGGCAATCCGCGTCTCGAAGGCGCCGGTCTGCACTTCAAGCTGCCGCCGCCGTTCCAGACGCTCACGCTCATCGACACGCGCACGCTCACGATCGACGAATCCGGCGCCGACCGCTTCTCGACCGCGGACAAGAACGAAGTGCTCGTGAACACGGTGGTCAAGTATCGCGTCGCCGATCCGCTGAAGCTCTTCGAGAGCAACGAGAAGAACACGCAGACGGCCGAAGAGCGCGTCATCGCGCTCGCGCGCACGGCGCTCGCAAGCGGCTTCGCGAAGCGCCCGCTCACCGACGCGCTCGCGAGTCAGCAGGCGCTCGAAACCGAGGCGCAGAAGAGCGTGGAAGGCGCGGCCGCCGCGTTCGGCGTGCAGCTCGTCGATTTGCAGATGACGCGCATCGACTTTCCGTCGACGGTGGCGGACTCGGTCTACAAGCGCATGATCGCGGCGCGCCAGCAGGCGGCGGCGAACGAGCGCGCGAAGGGCACGGCGGAAGCGGACAAGATCAAGGCCGATGCGGAGCGCACGCAGCAGGCGATCATCGCGGATGCCTACAGCCAGGCGCAGTCGATCAAGGGCGAAGGAGACAGCAAGGCGGCGGCCATAGCGGCCGACGCTTACGGGCGCGATCCGCAGTTCTACCAGTTCTATCAGAGCCTCGAAGCGTATAAGAAGACGTTCAAGCCGGGCGACGTGATCGTCGTCGACCCGAGCAGCGATTTCTTCCGCTTCATGAAAAGCCCGACGGGCGGCGCGGCGGATACGTCGGCGCCCGCGACGGCGAAGCGCTGATTCCCGCCCGCGCCGCGCGCCGGACCTTGCCGGTCGCGCGGCACTCAAACTCCCTTGGACATGGCCGAGACGTTACTGCTCGCTCTTGCGTTGATGCTGATCATCGAAGGCATGTTTCCCTTCGTTTTTCCGACCGCGTGGCGCGACACCTTTCGCCGCATCGCGGAGCGGCCGATTCACCACATCCGCATCGGCGGGCTCGTCGCGATGGTGCTCGGCCTCATCCTGCTGCTGATCGCGACATGAGCATCATCCGGCAGCCCGCCGCCATTTCGCCTATCTTGTCCTTATTCTTTCGTCCCTGACCGTTCAAGTCCGCGAGCGCCGCGTCCAAGCGCCATGACTCGCGTCCCGTAGGAAACGTATCGATGTCCACCTGGTTACTTCCCGAGAATATCGCCGACGTCTTGCCGTCGGAAGCCCGCAAGATCGAAGAGCTGCGCCGCCGCCTGCTCGACCGTTTCCGTTCGTACGGTTACGAGCTCGTGATGCCGCCGATGCTCGAGTATCTCGAATCGCTCCTGACGAGCGGCGGGAGCGACCTCGATCTGCGCACCTTCAAGCTCGTCGATCAGTTGTCCGGGCGCACGCTCGGCCTGCGCGCGGACATCACGCCACAGGTCTCGCGCATCGACGCGCATTTGCTGAACCGTCAGGGCGTGACACGGCTGTGCTATGCGGGCGTCGTGCTGCACACGCGTCCGCGCGGGCTGCATGCGACGCGCGAGCAGATCCAGATCGGCGCTGAAATCTACGGTCACGCAGGGCTCGAAGCGGATCTCGAGATCCAGCAATTGATGCTCGATTCGCTGCATCTCGCCGGTCTGACGAAAGTGCGTCTCGATCTGTGCCACGCGGGCGTGCTCGCCGCGCTGCTGGAACTGGAGCCGGCCGCGGCGTCGCTCGGCGAGGCGCTCTACGACGCCCTCGCGACCAAGGACGTGCCGCGCCTGCACGAGTTGACCGCGCATCTCGGCCAAGTGCCGCGCGAGGCGCTGCGCGCGCTGCCGTCGCTCTACGGCGATGCATCGGTGCTGCAGATCGCGCGCGGCCGTCTGCCGAATCTCCCGGTGATCGCGCGCGCACTCGACGATCTCGCGTTCCTCGCGGGCCAGGTCGAAGGCGCGGAGCTGATGATCGACCTCGCGGACCTGCGCGGCTATGCGTATCACAGCGGCGTGATGTTCTCGGCTTATGTCGATGGCGTGCCGAATGCGGTCGCGCGCGGCGGCCGCTACGACGATGTCGGGCTCGCGTACGGCCGTGCGCGGCCCGCGACGGGCTTCTCGCTCGATCTGCGCGAAGTGGCGCGCATTTCGCCCGTCGATGCGCGCGGCAGCGCGATCCTCGCGCCGTGGAAGCACGACGAACCGCTGCGCGCGGCGATTTTCGCGTTGCGCGACGCGGGCGAAGTGGTGATCCAGGCGCTGCCCGGCCACGAACACGATCTGGACGAGTTCGCGTTCGACCGCGTGCTCGTCGAGCGCGACGGAAAGTGGGCGGTCGAGCCGCGCGCCTGAGCGGCTCGAATACAATCGCTTGATCGGCAAGGACTTTTTGTTAGAACTTGCCAATCGGGCGAGCGTGACGAAATCGCGAAACGCGTCCCGAAAAACTCGGAACCTTCCGCGAACATAGGTAAAATACGTTTTTAACCAGCTAACGAATCAACATGTCTGCCAGTGCAGTGAATGTGAACCCCGGGCGCAACGTCGTCGTGGTGGGCACCCAGTGGGGTGATGAGGGCAAGGGCAAGATCGTCGACTGGCTGACGGACCACGCCCAGGGCGTCGTGCGCTTCCAGGGCGGTCACAATGCCGGCCATACGCTCATCATCGGCGGCAAGAAAACCATTCTGCGCCTCATTCCTTCGGGCATCATGCGCGCGGGCACGGCCTGCTATATCGGCAATGGCGTCGTGTTGTCGCCGGAAGCGCTCTTCAAGGAAATCGACGAACTCGAAGCCGCGGGCATCGACGTTCAAAAGCGGCTGTTCATTTCCGAAGCCGCCACGCTCGTTCTTCCGTACCACGTCGCCATCGACCAGGCGCGCGAAGCCAAGCGCGGCGCCGGCAAGATCGGCACGACCGGGCGCGGCATCGGCCCGGCGTACGAAGACAAGGTGGCCCGTCGCGGCCTGCGCGTTCAGGATCTCTTCGATCGTGCGGTGTTCGAAGAACGCCTGCGCGAAGCGCTCGATTTCCACAACTTCGTGCTGACGCAGTATCTCGGCGCGAAGGCCGTCGACTTTCAGGAAACGCTCGACACGATGCTCGGCTACGCCGACCGTCTCGCGCCGATGGTCACGGATGTCTCCCGCCGTCTCTATGACGAAAACCACGCCGGCCACAACCTGCTGTTCGAAGGCGCGCAAGGCACGCTGCTCGATATCGATCACGGCACGTATCCGTTCGTCACGTCGAGCAACTGCGTCGCGGGCGCGGCGACGGCGGGCGCGGGCATCGGGCCGCAGCGCCTGAACTACATCCTCGGCATCACGAAGGCGTATTGCACGCGCGTTGGTTCGGGTCCGTTCCCGAGCGAGCTGTATGACGCCGACAATCCGCAACGTCAGGAGAAGGTCGGCCTGGATCTCGCGACCGTGGGCAAGGAATTCGGTTCGGTCACGGGCCGTCCGCGCCGCACCGGCTGGCTCGATGCCGCGGCGCTGCGCCGCTCGATCCAGATCAACGGCATTTCGGGCCTGTGCATGACCAAGCTCGACGTGCTCGACGGCCTCGACGAAGTGAAGCTCTGCACGGGCTACACGCTCGACGGCAAGCTGGTCGATATCCTGCCGCGCGGCGCATCGGAAGTGGCGCGTTGCGAGCCGGTGTACGAGACCTTCGGCGGCTGGAAGGAAAGCACCATCGGCATCACGCAATGGGATGGCCTGCCGGAGAACGCGCGCAAGTACCTGACGCGCGTGCAGGAAGTGGCGGGCGTGCCGATCGACATGGTGTCGACCGGCCCCGACCGCGACGAAACCATCCTGCTTCGCCATCCGTTCAAGGTCTGAGCTCGAACGAGCACTGAACCTGAACCGGACGCTGTAAAGAATGTGGCCGCCTATTGTCAGATACGCGGCCACATTTCGTATATAACCTAAGCATTTGAAAGAGCCTCACCATGATCGCGATGACGGACCCGCGTAACGACGACAAGAACCTCTGGGTCGGCTGGGATGAATATCACCGCCTGATCGAACTGCTCGCGCTGAAGGTGCACGAGTCGGGCTGGAAGTTCGACAAGATCCTGTGTCTCGCGCGCGGCGGGCTGCGCGTGGGCGACCAGCTCTCGCGCATCTACGATCTGCCGCTCGCGATCCTCGCGACCAGCTCGTACCGCGAAGCGGCGGGCACGGAGCAGGGCGATCTCGACATCGCGCAATACATCACGATGACGCGCGGCGATCTCTCCGGCAACGTGCTGCTGGTCGACGATCTCGTCGATTCGGGCGTCACGCTCGCGCGCGTGCAGGAGCATCTGAAGGAACGGTATCCGGCGATCACGGCGGTGCGCTCGGCCGTGCTCTGGTACAAGGCGTGCTCCAAGGTCAAGCCCGACTACCACGTTCAGCATCTTGAAACGAACCCGTGGATTCATCAGCCGTTCGAGGAGTGGGACACGGTGCGCCCGCACAACCTCGGCGCGTGGATCAAGCGAGGCACGCAAAACGGACGCGGATGATTCGCGGCGCCTGATCGTTTCGCATGACAAACGCCGTTCGCCTGGCACGAAGCCGGGCGCAACGGCGTTTTTTTCGTTTGTGGGATCGGCCGACGACGCGTCCCGATCGCGCCGGGCGCGCCCGCCGACGCATGCGGAACGCGATGCTAAACTCTCACTCGCGTCTCTCGTGGCGTTCGAGCAACACGCGAGAAGGCGCCACAGCGTGCGACGTTAGATAGAATGGCGTTCGTTTTTCTTCCGCCCTGGACGGATATCCCGCTTTTATGACTAACACGACTCACGCGCACGAGCATAAACAGCCCCTGTCCTCGCTAGCGCTTGCGGCCATCGGCGTCGTATTCGGCGACATCGGCACGAGTCCTCTCTATTCATTGAAGGAAGCCTTTAGCCCGTCCCACGGCATTGGCTTGTCCGAGGCGTCGATTCTCGGCGTCATCTCCTTGCTCTTCTGGGCGATCGTCATGGTGGTCGCCGTCAAGTACGTGCTCTTCGTCATGCGCGCCGACAACAACGGCGAAGGCGGCGTGTTCGCGATGACCACGCTCGCGTTGCGCAGCGTGAAGGAAGGGGGCAAGGTCTCGGGCGTGCTGATGATGCTCGGCATCTTCGGCGCCTGCATGTTCTATGGCGATGCGGTCATCACGCCCGCGATGTCGGTCATTTCCGCGGTCGAAGGTCTCGAACTCGCCGCGCCGACGCTCTCGCCCTACGTGATCCCGATCACGATCGTCATCCTGATCGCGCTCTTCTGGATTCAGCGTCACGGCACGGCGGTGGTCGGCAAGCTCTTCGGCCCGATCATGCTCGTGTGGTTCGTGACGCTCGCGGTGCTCGGCGGCGCGCATATCGTGATGGAGCCGCGCATCATCGCCGCGCTCAATCCGTACTACGCGATCTCCTTCATGGCGCAGCACGTATTGCAGGCCTATATCGTGCTCGGCTCCGTGGTGCTCGTGCTGACCGGCGCCGAGGCGCTGTACGCGGACATGGGCCACTTCGGCGCGAAGCCGATTCGCTACGGCTGGTATGGTCTCGTGATGCCGTCGCTGCTGCTGAACTATTTCGGGCAGGGCGCGCTGCTGATGCACTCGCCGAAGGCCATCGAAAGCCCGTTCTTTCTGCTCGCGCCCGACTGGGCCTTGCTGCCGCTCGTGATTCTGTCGACGGTCGCGACCGTGATCGCATCGCAGGCGGTCATTTCCGGCGCGTATTCGCTGACGAGCCAGGCTATTCAACTCGGCTACGTGCCGCGCATGAAGATTCTGCATACGTCGGAGCTTGCGATCGGGCAGATCTATATTCCGCTCGTCAACTGGATGCTGCTCTTCATCATCTTGTGCATCGTCATCGGCTTCAAGAGCTCGGAGAATCTCGCGGCTGCGTACGGTCTCGCCGTCACCGCGACGATGCTCACGACCACCATTCTCGTGTCGGTCGTGATGGTGAATCTGTGGGGCTGGAACCGCTTTCTCGTCGGCGGGATGATCGCCGTGTTTCTGATGATCGACATCGGCTTCTTCGGCGCGAGCCTGCTCAAGATCGAGCAGGGCGGCTGGTTGCCGTTGTGCATCGGCGGGGCGCTCTTCTTCCTGCTGATGACGTGGTACAAGGGCCGCATGATCGTGAAGGACCGCACGGCCGCCGACGGTATCCCGCTGATGCCGTTCCTCCAGGGATTGCTCGCGCATCCGCCGCATCGCGTGTCGGGCACGGCGATCTATCTCACCGGCAGCGATTCGCTCGTGCCCGTGAGTCTCTTGCACAACCTGAAACACAACAAGGTGCTGCACGAGCGCACCATTTTCCTGAACTTCAAGACGCGCGACATTCCCTATGTGGACGATGCGCACCGTCTCGAAGTGAAGGATATTGGCGGCGGGCTTTTCCTCGTGAAGGCGGCTTACGGCTTCAACGAGACGCCGGACGTGAAGGCCGTGCTCGAGCAGATCACGCGCACGCACGCGATGACCTTCGAGCTGATGGACACGTCGTTCTTCATGGCCCGCGAGACCGTGGTGCCGACGGAACTGCCGGGCATGTCGGTGTGGCGCGAGCGCGTGTTCGCGTGGATGCATCAGAATGCCGCGAAGCCGACGGATTTCTTCAGTATTCCCGCGAATCGGGTGGTCGAGCTGGGGACGAAGATCGAGATCTGACGCCTCATCGTCCGGAAGCGCAAAAAGAAAACCCCACGTCGCAAAACGTGGGGTTTTTTGTTGGCAGCTTAAGCGGTCAGCGTTTCAGCTTTGCGAACGCCGCGGCCATCGCGCCCGCCGGTTCCGGCTCGCGGCGCTGTTGAGGACGCTGGCCCGAACGACGATCCTGCGAACCGCGCGATTGCGGCGCGCCCGCGTTGCCGCCCGCCGACGCCGGCGCGAGGTCATCGTCGAGGCGCATCGTCAGAGAAATGCGCTGGCGCTTCACATCGGTCTCCAGCACCTTCACCTTGACGACCTGACCGGCCTTCACGACTTCGTGCGGGTCCTTGATGAATTTCGTCGACAGCGCCGAGACGTGCATGAGGCCGTCCTGATGCACGCCGATATCGACGAACGCGCCGAACGCCGCGACGTTCGTGACCACGCCTTCGAGGATCATGCCCGGCACGAGATCCGAAATCTTCTCGATGCCTTCCTTGAACGTCGCGGTCTTGAACTCTGGGCGCGGATCGCGGCCGGGCTTTTCGAGCTCGGTGAGGATGTCGCGCACGGTCGGCAGGCCGAAGCGGTCATCGACGAATTCAGTGGGCGAAAGGCCCGTGAGCGCTTCGCGCTTGCCGAGCACATCGCCGATATGCTTTTTGATTTTCGCGAGAATGCGCTCGACGACCGGATACGCCTCCGGGTGCACCGACGAGCGATCCAGCGGATTTTCGCCATTGTTGATGCGCAGGAAGCCCGCCGCCTGCTCAAAGGTTTTATCGCCGAGACGCGGCACCTTCTTCAGATGCTCGCGCGACGGGAACGGGCCGTTCGCATCGCGGAATTCGACGATATTGCGCGCGAGCGTCGCGTTCAAACCTGACACGCGCGCGAGCAGGGCGACGGACGCCGTGTTCGCATCGACGCCCACCGCGTTCACGCAGTCCTCGACGACCGCATCGAGCGAGCGTGCGAGTTCGCGCTGATTCACGTCGTGCTGATACTGGCCCACGCCGATCGCCTTCGGTTCGATCTTGACGAGCTCGGCGAGCGGATCCTGCAGACGCCGCGCGATAGACACCGCGCCGCGCAGCGACACATCCAGTTCCGGAAATTCCTTCGCGGCGAGTTCGGATGCGGAATACACCGACGCGCCCGCTTCCGACACGACGATCTTCTGCAGCTTCAGATCCGGATGCTTCGCGATGAGCTCGCTCGCGAGCTTGTCGGTTTCGCGCGATGCGGTGCCGTTGCCGATCGACACGAGTTCGGCCTGCGTCGCGTGCGCGATGCGTGCGAGCTTCGCGAGGGAGCCGTCCCAGTCGCGGCGCGGCTCGTGCGGGTAGATGGTGTCGGTGGCAAGCAGCTTGCCGGTGCGGTCGACGACCGCGACCTTCACGCCGGTGCGCAGGCCCGGATCGAGACCGATCACGGCCTTCGGGCCGGCAGGCGCGGCGAGCAGCAAGTCCTTCAGATTGCGCGCGAACACGCGAATCGCTTCGTGCTCGGCTTCCTCGCGCAACTGCGTGAGCAATTCCGTTTCGATATGCGGCTGCACCTTCACGCGCCAGCACCAGCGGCACACGTCGGAGAGCCATTTGTCCGCGGCGCGGCCGCGATTCGCGATGCCGAAGTGCTGCGCGATCATCGCTTCGCACGGGTGCGGAATCTGCGCGTCGAGCTCTTCGCCGAGACCGAGCTTGACGCTCAGAACGCCCGCATTGCGCCCACGGAACAGCGCGAGCGCGCGATGCGACGGCACCGTGCGGATCGTTTCGCTGTAGTCGTAGTAATCGCGGAATTTCTCGCCTTCCTCGCTTTCCTTGCCGTCCACCACGCTCGATATCACGAGACCCTGGCTGAACAGATGCTCGCGCAGCTTGCCGAGGACTTCGGCCGTTTCGCCGAACTGCTCGGAGAGGATGTCGCGCGCGCCGTCGAGCGCGGCTTTCGTATCGGCGACGCCTTTTTCGGCATCGACGAACTTCGCCGCTTCGGCTTGCGGGTCGAGTGTGGGGTCGGCGAGCAGCGCCTGCGCGAGCGGCTCGAGACCGGCTTCGCGGGCGATCTGGGCGCGCGTGCGGCGCTTGGGCTTGTACGGCAGATAGAGGTCTTCGAGCACCTGCTTGCTGTCCGCGCCTTCGATGGCGCCGCGCAGTTCGTCGGTGAGCTTGCCTTGCTCGTCGATGCTTTGCAGGATCGCGGCGCGGCGGTCTTCTAGCTCGCGCAGATAGAGCAGGCGCTCTTCGAGCGTGCGCAGCTGCGTATCGTCGAGGTTGCCGGTGACTTCCTTGCGATACCGGGCGATGAACGGGACAGTCGAGCCTTCGTCGAGAAGCTGCACGGCGGCCGCGACCTGGCGCGGCTGCACGGTGAGTTCAGTGGCGATGCGCTGTACGATCTTGAGTGCTACGGTTTCCGTCATGGTTCTGCGCTGTCTGCGGCTCGCGGGCGAGATCCGCGTCGCGTGCGCGAGGCTCGTGTGAGCGCGGCGCGGCGAGCGGGTGGACACGTGGCGAGCCGGGTTCGGACCGGGTTGCTGAAGCCGGGCATTTTGCCATAAATGGCGGAGCGCTCCGGCGCGCGGTGATAGAATTTCGGCATCGCACAAGCCGCTTCGCATCTGATTCTTTATCACGTTGCCGTCCATCCATTTGCCCAACTTCCGCCTTTCAAACGTGCCGGCTGCAGCGGCGCTCTCGCTGCTGTGCGCATTTGCGCCGCAGCATGCGCTCGCGCAATCCGCCAAGCCCGTCGATCCCGGCACGTCCGTGAGCACGCGAGCGCTCGACGCCGCGGCGCCGGCGGGTCCGCAGGCTGCGCAAAGCGCCGATGACGCGCTGAAAGCCGGTTTCGCGGAACGCCAGAAAGTGCTGGACCGGCGCACGGAGGAGAACAACTATCGCTATGGCGTGAAGCAGCACGACTGTTATAGCAAGTTCTTCGTCAATCATTGCCTCGACAACGCGCGCAACGAGATGCGCGAGACGCGTCAGCAGATCCGCCAGGAACAACTCGCGCTCGACGACGAGCAGCGCGCCGAACGGGCGAAAGAGCGCGATCAGCAGAAGGCGCTCAAGCAGGCTCAGTACGACGCGGAAGCGCCACAGCGCGCGGCGAACGAGAAGGCGAGCCAGCAGTCCTTCGAGGACAAGCAGCGCCAGAACGCGGCCGCCGCCGCGCAGCGCAGCGCCGAGGCGCCGCAACGCGCAGCCAACCAGGCGGCGTACGATCGCAAGCAGGCGGATTACCAGAAGAAGCTCGACGAGTCGCGCGCGCGCGGCGTGCAGGAAGCGCAGGAACGCGAGGACAAGGCGCAGCGCTTCGAGCAGAAGCAGCAGGAAGCCGCCCAGCATCGCGCGGAAGTCGAGGCACGTCAGAAGGAAGCCGCGAAGAAGGCGCAGGAAAAGGCGCAGCAGCAGGAGCAGGAGCGCCAGGAGCAACTGAAACTGCAGCAGCAACAGCAGCAAGGTAAGTAGGGCTTGCCGCGCAAGCCCGGGCAGCCCCGAGCAAAGAGGATGAAAGGAGGCGAACATGCAGCAGCGCTTGAACGCACCCCGACAACCCGCCATGGATGCCGCTGTGCTTCGCGATCGCATCGCGCAGTTGCAGGAAGAGCATCACAGTCTGGACACGCTGATCGACAAGATGTCCGGCACCGACGACCTGGAGCTGAGGCGCCTGAAAAAGCGCAAGCTCAAGGTGAAGGACACCATTCTCCTGCTGCAATTGCAGCTGGACTCGGACGCGCACTGAACGCCGCGCGCCGGCCGCGGGCTCGTGCTGGCGGAGGCGCCTCGCGTGCGCGGCCGCGCCGAAACCCGCAGGATTTAGCACGCCTTGAACTCATCCGCACAACCCAGTGACGACGCCAACGCGCCGCTCGCGTTGACCGACAAGCGCGGCGTCGAACTCGACGCCATCTTCTCCGCGCAAGGGCTGCTCGCGCGCGCGATCGACGGCTATCGGCCGCGCGCATCGCAGATCGAAATGGCCCGCTCGGTCGCCGCCGCGATGGAAGCATCCGGCCGCGCAATGCCCGAGCCCGCGATGTTCGAAGCGCAGCGCCGCCCCGCGCGCAAGCTCGGCCCCTCCGACAAACCGTACACGCCAGACGAGCAGCCGGCCGACGATATCGGCATCGCGACGGCGAAGGCGGCCATCGACGGCGGCGAGAACACGCTTATCGTCGAGGCAGGCACGGGCACCGGCAAGACCTATGCGTATCTCGTCCCCGCGATGCTGTGGGGCGGCAAGGTCATCGTGTCCACGGGCACGAAGCATCTGCAGGACCAGCTTTTTCAGCGCGACATTCCCACGGTGCGCGATGCGCTCGCCGTGCCGGTATCGGTCGCGATGCTGAAGGGCCGCGCGAACTACCTGTGTCATTACTACCTCGAGCGCACCGCCGACAACGGCCGCCTGCCGACGCGCCAGGACACGTCGCATCTGCAGGAGATCATCCGTTTCGCGAAGATCACGCGCACCGGCGACAAGGCCGAGCTCGCGAGCGTGCCGGAGAACTCGCCCGTCTGGCCAATGGTCACGTCCACGCGCGACAACTGTCTTGGCCAGGAATGCCCGCACTACAAAGAATGCTTCGTTATGCAGGCGCGCAAGGAGGCGCAGCAGGCGGACATCGTCGTGGTGAATCACCATCTGTTCTTCGCCGACGTGATGTTGCGCGACACCGGCATGGCCGAGTTGTTGCCGACGGCAAACACCATCATCTTCGACGAAGCGCATCAGCTGCCCGAAACGGCGACGCTCTTTTTCGGCGAGACGCTTTCGACCACCCAGTTGCTCGAACTCGCGCGCGATACGGTCGCCGAAGGTCTTTCGCACGCGCGCGACGCCGCCGACTGGACCAAGCTCGGCGCGGCGCTGGAGCGTGCGGCGCGCGACGTGCGGCTCGCGTTCAAGGAAGATTCGGTGCGGCTGTCGCTCGGGCAGTTGCCGGACGGACATCCGCTCTTCGAGGCGCTCGACACCCTCGAAACGCATCTTTCGGCGCTCGCTTCGGCGCTGTCGGCGCATGGCGAGCGGGCGGAATCGCTGCAGGCGCTGGTTCGCCGCGCGCGCGAGCTGCAGGATCTGCTCGCCGGCTGGACCACGCCGCCGACCTCGCTGGAACGCGCCGTGGTCGCGGACGAAGACACCGCGAAAGAAGCCGCGAAGGAAGAGCCGAACGAGATGGTGCGCTGGATCGAAGTGTTCTCGCACACCGTTCAGTTGCACGAGACGCCGCTGTCCGTCGCGCCGATCTTCGCGAAGCAGCGCTCGGGCGTGCCGCGCGCGTGGATCTTCACGTCGGCGACGCTTTCGGTGCGCGGCGACTTCACGCACTACGCCGCGCAGATGGGTCTGAACGCACGCCGTTCGATGACCTTGCCGAGCCCGTTCGATTACCCGTCGCAGGGCTTGCTCTACGTGCCGCGCAATCTGCCGCAGCCTTCGTCGCCGCAATTCACCGATGCCGTCTTCGAAGCGGCGTTGCCGGTGATCGAAGCGGCGGGCGGCGGCGTGTTCGTGCTGTGCACGACATTGCGCGCGGTGGATCGCATCGCCAATCGCCTGCGCGATGTGATCGAGCGGCGCGGCTGGGACAATCCGCTGCTCGTGCAGGGCGATGCGAGCCGCACCGAGCTGCTCGACCGCTTCCGCGCCTACGGCAACGCGATTCTCGTGGGCAGCCAAAGTTTCTGGGAAGGCGTCGATGTGCGTGGAGATGCATTGTCGCTCGTCGTCATCGACAAGCTGCCGTTCGCGCCGCCCGATGATCCCGTGCTCGCTGCGCGCCTCGACGCGCTGACAAAGAAAGGTCTGAGCCCGTTCGCCGTGCATCAGTTGCCGCAGGCGGTCATCACGCTCAAGCAGGGCGCGGGGCGTCTGATTCGCGCGGAGAGGGATCGCGGCGTGCTGATGATCTGCGACACGCGCCTCGTCGACAAGCCTTACGGCCGGCGCATCTGGCAAAGTCTGCCGCCGTTCAAGCGCACGCGCGAGCTCGACGTGGTGCGCGAATTTTTCAGCGATGCCGCGAAGTGGAAAACGGAACTGGCCGAATAACGGTCGGATTCCTAAGTTTGCGTGGATGCAAAAAAATGGCCGGTTATGAACCGGCCATTTTTCTTACCAGATCTGATACCACGGCTTCTCAGTGCCCGCGCGGCGCTTGCCGGTGACATACGGGCTGTCCGGGAACGTCGCGGCGAGCACACGCTTGGTGTCGTCGGCGAGTTGCGGCTGACCGAGCTTCTCGTACGAGAGCATCATGATGTGCAGCGCGTCTTCCGTCGCCGGCGCGTTCTTGTACTCGCGAATCGCGAGTTGTGCGCGATTGATCGCCGCCACATACGCGCCGCGCCGATAGTAGTAATCCGCCGCGTGGACTTCGTGCGAAGCGAGCGCGTTCACGATATAGCGCATGCGCTGCGCGGCGTCGGGCGCGTACTTGCTCTGCGGATACTTGTCGACGACGACCTTGAACGCGTCATAGGACTCGCGCAGCGATTTCGGATCGCGCTCGCTCATGTCCTGACCGGAGAAGCGGCCGAAGAGGCCGAGGTCGTCGTTGAAGTGGATCATGCCCTTGAGATAGTACGCGTAGGAAATCTCGGGGTGATCCGGGTGCAGCTTGATGAAGCGGTCGATGGCCTGGTCGGCGTTGGCGGTTTCGCCATCCTTCCAGTTGCAGTACGCGACGTTGATCTGCGCCTGCTGCGCGAAGTGGCCGAACGGGTCGCGGCCCTCGAGCGCTTCGAAATATTTCGCGCACTTGCCCCAGTCGCTGCCGGATAGCGCGTCCTGAGCCTCCGTATATAATTTGTTGTTATTCCACGTTGCCGTTTCGTCGGTCTTCTCGGGAAGGCCGTGACAGGCCGTTACGATGGCGACGCTCGCGGCCAGCGCCAGATACTTGATCGATTGACGCATCGAGTGATGAATGGTGTTGAAGGCTCGCATCAGTGCTTGCTGTTCCTGGCTGATTCTCGCTGTTCTAGCTGTGTTTCCGGCGCGGCTCACGATTGTTGCCGCCTGAGTTTCGTGCGACGCGTTTCGCGCAACGTGACAGTGAAACGCTGCCCGTAAAGCTGGCCGGCTACGTGGTGCTTCCAGGGCGTTTGCCCGCCGAATCTCGTTGAAATGACCCGCTCAAGTACTCGTCGTACCAAAGACCAACCTGAAGATTATAGCCCATGCGCCACCCGCGACGACTCAGCTTCCGCCGATTCGACCGGCGGCGCGGGCCGCGAAGCGCCACGTGAGGCGCGCGTGCCCGACGGGCTCGCGGGCGACCGGCTCGACAAGGTTCTCGCCAAAATCTTCCCCGAGTTCTCCCGCAGCCGCATGCAGAGCTGGATCGAGGAAGGACGCGTGCTCGTCGACGGCGCGCTCGCGAAAATCCGCCAGCCCGTTCCGCTCGGCGCGACCATCACGCTCGTGCCGGACCTCTTGCCGGAGCAGCTCGCGTTCACGCCGGAACCGGTGCCGCTGCATATCGTGTATGAGGACGATGCGCTCGTCGTCATCAACAAGCCCGCGGGCATGGTCGTGCATCCGGCCGCGGGCAACTGGAGCGGCACGCTGCTCAACGGCCTCCTGCATCGTTACGGCGATGCCGCCGCCGGCCTGCCGCGCGCGGGCATCGTGCATCGGCTGGACAAGGAGACGTCCGGGCTGATGGTCGTCGCGCGCACGCTCGAGGCGCAGACCGACCTCGTGCGCCAGTTGCAGGCGCGCACGGTCAAGCGCCGCTACGTCGCGTTCGTGTGGGGCAACATGCCCGACGAAGGCACCATAGACGCCCCGATCGGCCGCGATCCGCGGGAGCGCACGCGCATGGCGGTGGTCAAGACCGCATCGGGAAAGGCGGCGCGCACGCATTTTCGGACCGTTGACCGCACGACGTGGCACGGTCAGCCGGTGAGCGCCATCCACTGCGATCTGGAAACGGGCCGCACGCACCAGATTCGCGTGCATTGCGCGCATATCCAGCATCCGCTGCTGGGCGATCCGGTGTACGGGCACGCGCGTGGCAAGCGTTCGGTGAAGCCGCTGCCCGACGGCTTCGCGCGTCAGGCGCTGCACGCGTGGCGGCTCGGCCTGATTCATCCCGCGACGGGCAAGGAAGTGCATTGGCGCGCGGACGTTCCCGAAGATATCGCGACGCTCTCCGCCGCGCTCGGGTTCGGACAGGATGAGGAAGTCGAATTCGACGAAGACGAGGACTTCGCGGAAGTCTACGAAATGGGCGAGGGCGAAGAAGCCGAGTGGGACGACGAAGATTACGAGGACGACGAAGCATGACGAGCGACGCTGGCGAACTGCAATCGAAGGACTGTCTCTGGCCGCAATGGAAGGTGTCTCCGCGCGTGCGGGCATTCGTTACGACGCGCGCGGGCGGCGTGAGCGACGCGCCGTACGACGGCGGTGCGCCCGGCGCGGGCGGGCTCAATCTCGGCTTCTCCTCGGGCGACGCGCCGGAAGCAGTGAAGGAGAACCGCCGCCGCGCGCTCGCGTTGGCGGGTTCGCGCAGTGCCGCGTGGCTCGAACAGATTCACGGCGCGCAAATCGAGGACGCGCACGCCGTGATCGAACGCCTCGCGCAGGGCGAGCGCACGCGCGCCGACGCGAGCGTGACGGATCGCGCGGGCGTCGTCTGCGTCGTGATGACGGCCGATTGCCTGCCCGTGCTCTTCTGCGACGACCACGGCCGCGCGGTAGGCGCCGCGCACGCGGGCTGGCGCGGTCTCGCGGGCGGCATCATCGAGAAGACGGGCGAGCGCGTGGCGACGCTCGCGGGCGTGCCGGCATCGAGCCTCAATGCGTTTCTCGGTCCGGCGATCGGGCCGGACGCGTTCGAAGTGGGCGAGGACGTGCTCGATGCCTTCGTCGCGGCGGCGCCGGCCGCTCACCGCGATGAGACGAAAAGGGCGTTCAGGCATGTGGGCGGCGCGCCCGCCAAATACTTCGCCGATATCTACGCGCTCGCGCGCCTGCGTCTCGCGGATCTCGGCGTCGATACCGCGCGCATCCACGGCGGCACGCACTGCACGGTCACGGAAAGCGCGCGTTTTTATTCCTATCGGCGCGACCGGGTGACGGGACGCATGGCCGCGATGATCTGGCTCGCGGACTGACCGCCGTCAGCAGTGTTGGTGTCCATCCAACTATCGTTCGTTGCCTATGACGAAACCCCCAATATGAAGGCAATATTTCATGGGGGAAAACGATAATTAAAAAAATATCGCACTGCGGCAAAATCGGGACGAAGCATTGACATGCCTGACATCCTAGAGCAAGAATGTTCCTGGAATTCATTCAATCGGGCACGGCGTAGCAAGGCTCATACTTGCCACGCGCATAAGGCGCACCAACACTTGCGCGCTGGTGAAGGAAAGCCCGGCGATGCCTGCGTTAGCAAACAAGTCTTGCGAGACTCTCAGGTCAATAGCGGGTATGGCTTCCAAATCTACTTCCTCATCTTCCCGCTCCAGTACCGCCGACAGCACTTCGGCTCAGGCTTCGCCTGCCGATACGACTGGCGTACAGCAAGCGTTCGATCAATGGCTGAACGCGTGGCGCACCGTTGCGGATCCCGCGCAATGGTCGAATCTCACTCAACAGACGAATACCGCGAATGATGCGTCCGGCGCCGCCGCGTCGCCGTTCGCCGTATTCGGCGCATTGGCCAATGGATTTCCCAACGGCTTTCCGTCCGCATTCCCGACGGCGTTTCCGACGCTCGGCGCAATGCCACAGATGCCCGACTTCACGACGATGAACGGCATGGCGGAGTTCGCGAAGCTCGCGAGCAGCATGCCGGGCTTCGGCGCGGCGATGCAGGGCTTGCCCACGCTGCCGAAGATTCCGACCGCCGCGATTCCGCCCGAGCGCCTCCATGAACTGCAAAGCAACTATTCGCGCGATGCGTCCGAGTTGCTCACGCAGGCGAGCGCGCAGAGCATCGATCCGTCGGCGCTGAAGGACCGGCGCTTCACCGATACCGCGTGGCAGTCGACGCCCGCCTACGCGTTCACGGCGGCGTGGTATCTGCTGAACGCGCGCTATCTGCAGGAACTCGCGGACGCGGTCCAGAGCGATCCGAAGACGCGCGAGCGCATCCGGTTCACCGTGCAGCAATGGGCGGCTGCGGCCTCGCCGAGCAATTATTTCGCGCTCAATCCCGATGCGCAGAAGGCGCTCATCGAAAGCAAGGGCGAGAGCCTGCGCCAGGGCATGCTGAATCTGCTGAACGACATGCAGCGCGGCAAGATTTCGCAGTCGGACGAGTCGCGCTTTTTCGTCGGCAAGAACATCGCGTCGACGGAAGGCTCGGTTGTGTACGAGAACGAGCTCGTGCAGCTGATCCAGTACAAGCCGCTCGCGCCGAAGGTCTATGCGCGGCCGCTGCTGATCGTGCCGCCGTGCATCAACAAGTACTACATCCTCGACCTGTCGCCGGAAAGCTCGCTCGTGCGCTATGCGCTGGAGCAGGGCCAGCAGGTGTTCATCCTGTCGTGGCGCAACGCGGATCAGTCGATCGCGCACAAGTCGTGGGACGACTACGTCGAACAGGGCGTGCTCGAGACGATCGGCGTCGTGCAGGAGATCAGCGGCGAGGACAAGATCAACACGCTCGGCTTCTGCATCGGCGGGACGATTCTCGCGACGGCGCTCGCGGTGGCGGCGGCGCGCGGCGATGAGCCGGCCGCATCGATGACGCTGCTCACCTCCATGCTCGACTTCTCCGACACCGGCGTGCTCGACGTGTTCGTCGACGAGGCGCACGTGCAGATGCGCGAGCAGGCGATCGGCGGCAAGGGCGGCGCGCCCGCCGGGCTCATGCGCGGCGTCGAGTTCGCGAACACGTTCTCGTATCTGCGCCCGAACGATCTGGTGTGGAACTACGTCGTCGACAACTATCTCAAGGGCCGCACGCCGCAAGCGTTCGATCTGCTGTTCTGGAACAGCGATTCGACGAACCTGCCCGGCCCGATGTGCGTCTGGTATCTGCGCAACACGTATCTCGAGAACAAGCTGAAGAACCCGAATGCGCTGACCGTGTGCGGCGAGTCGATCGACCTGTCGCGCCTCACGCTGCCGACCTTCATCTACGGCTCGCGCGAAGACCATATCGTGCCGTGGAAATCGGCGTATGCGTCGGCGCCCGTTCTGAGCGGCCCGCAGAAGTTCGTGCTCGGCGCGTCCGGCCACATCGCGGGCGTGATCAATCCGCCGTCGAAGAACAAGCGCAGCTTCTGGATGATCGACAGCGACGACGAGCGTCTGCCCGAGAACCCCGATGCGTGGTTCGACGCGGCGGCCGAGCATCCGGGAAGCTGGTGGCCGGCCTGGTCGAACTGGCTTGCGGAGAACGCGGGCGAGCAGGTCAAGCCGCGTGCGGCGCAAGGTTCGAAGACGTACCCGGTGATCGAGGCCGCGCCTGGCCGTTACGTATTGGAACGCGACTTCTGAGCGGCGTGTGACCGTGCGCCAGAGCGCATGGAGCCAGTTGGAAGCGCATTAACATTCGATACCAAAAGGAAACTGAAATGACTGACGTAGTGATCGTATCGGCCGCGCGTACGGCGGTAGGCAAGTTCGGCGGTTCGCTCGCGAAGATCGCGGCGCCGGAACTGGGCGCGACGGTGATCAAGGCCGTGCTGGAGCGCGCGGGCGTGAAGCCGGACCAGGTGAGCGAAGTGATCATGGGCCAGGTGCTCGCGGCAGGCTCGGGCCAGAACCCGGCGCGCCAGTCGCTGATCAAGGCCGGCCTGCCCGACATGGTGCCGGGCATGACGATCAACAAGGTCTGCGGCTCGGGCCTGAAGGCGGTGATGCTGGCCGCGAACGCGATCATCGCGGGCGACGCGGAGATCGTGGTGGCGGGCGGTCAGGAAAACATGAGCGCGGCGCCGCACGTGCTGCCGGGCTCGCGCGACGGCTTCCGCATGGGCGATGCCAAGCTGATCGACACGATGATCGTCGACGGCCTGTGGGACGTCTATAACAACTATCACATGGGCACGACGGCGGAGAACGTCGCGAAGGAATTCGGCATCACGCGCGAGCAGCAGGATGCGTTCGCGGCGCTGTCGCAGAACAAGGCGGAAGCCGCGCAGAAGGCCGGGCGCTTCAACGACGAAATCGTGCCGATCGCGATTCCGCAACGCAAGGGCGAGCCGCTGCAGTTCAACACCGACGAGTTCGTGCGTCACGGCGTCACCGCCGACGCGCTCGCGGGCCTGAAGCCGGCGTTCTCGAAGGAAGGCACGGTGACGGCGGCGAACGCATCGGGCCTCAATGACGGCGCGGCCGCGGTCGTGGTGATGTCGGCGAAGAAGGCTGAAGCGCTCGGCTTGACGCCGCTTGCGCGCATCAAGGCGTACGCCAACGCGGGCGTCGATCCGAAGGTCATGGGCATGGGCCCGGTGCCGGCATCGAAGCGCTGTCTGGAGCGCGCGGGCTGGAGCGTGAACGATCTGGACCTGATGGAAATCAACGAGGCGTTCGCGGCGCAGGCGCTCGCGGTGCACAAGCAGATGGGCTGGGACCAGTCGAAGATCAACGTGAACGGCGGCGCAATCGCGATCGGTCACCCGATCGGCGCGTCGGGCTGCCGGATTCTTGTCACGCTGCTGCACGAAATGCAGAAGCGCGATGCGAAGAAGGGTCTGGCGTCGCTGTGCATCGGCGGCGGGATGGGTGTCGCGCTGGCGGTCGAACGTCTGTAAATCACTGGCGGGATAGGGAAGGGCCGGCGGGCGGCAAGGAGATCACCGTCCGCATAACGAAAATGGAGTGAGGAATGACGAAGCGCATAGCGTATGTAACCGGCGGGATGGGTGGCATCGGAACCAGCATCTGCCAGCGTCTGCTCAAGGATGGCTTCACGGTCGTCGCGGGCTGCGGTCCGAACTCGCCGCGCCGGGTGAAGTGGCTCGAAGACCAGAAGGCGCTCGGCTTCGACTTCGTCGCCTCGGAAGGCAACGTCGGCGACTGGGAATCGACCAAGAACGCGTTCGACAAGGTCAAGGCCGAAGTCGGCGAGATCGACATCCTCGTGAACAACGCCGGCATCACGCGCGATGTCGTGTTCCGCAAGATGACGCACGAAGACTGGACCGCGGTCATCGACACGAACCTGACGAGCCTCTTCAACGTGACGAAGCAGGTGATCGACGGCATGGTCGAGCGCGGCTTTGGCCGCATCATCAACATTTCGTCGGTGAACGGTCAGAAGGGGCAGTTCGGCCAGACCAACTACTCGACCGCGAAGGCGGGCATTCACGGCTTCACGATGGCGCTCGCGCAGGAAGTGGCCACCAAGGGCGTGACGGTCAACACCGTGTCGCCGGGCTATATCGGCACGGACATGGTGAAGGCGATCCGTCCGGAAGTGCTGGAGAAGATCGTCGCGACCATTCCGGTGCGGCGTCTCGGCACGCCGGATGAGATCGGCTCGATCTGCGCGTGGCTCGCGTCCGAGGAGTCCGGTTTCGCGACCGGCGCGGACTTCTCGCTGAACGGCGGCTTGCATATGGGCTGACGGGCGGCGGCTTCCCGCGACGCTTCCGGGCGCGCGCGGGAAGCCGCCACTCGCCGGATTCATCAACGATGCGGCGAACATGCAGCAGCGCTTTTTTGCGACAACGCAAGACCTGCTTGCTGCCATCGCAGTAAAGTTTTGCGTTTAAAGGCGTTAAATGACCACCACTACTACTACAAAGAAACCCGCCGAACGACTCATCAAAAAATATCCAAACCGTCGGCTGTATGACACGGAAACGAGCACCTACATCACGTTGTCGGATGTGAAGCAGCTCGTGCTCGATCAGGAAGACTTCAAGGTCCTCGACGCGAAGAGCAACGACGATCTCACGCGCAGCATCCTTTTGCAGATCATTCTCGAGGAAGAGAGCGGCGGCCTGCCGATGTTCTCGTCGGTGATGCTTTCGCAGATCATCCGCTTCTACGGCCACGCGATGCAGGGCATGATGGGCACGTACCTGGAGAAGAATATCCAGGCGTTCATCGACATCCAGCAGAAGCTGAGCGAGCAGAGCAAGGGCATCTACGACGGCAACGGGCTCAATCCGGAAGTCTGGTCGCAGTTCATGAACATGCAGGCGCCGATGATGCAGGGCATGATGACGAGCTACATCGAGCAGTCGAAGAACATGTTCGTGCAGATGCAGGAGCAGATGCAGTCGCAGGCGAAGTCGATGTTCAACACGTTCCCGTTTCAGCCGCCTACGCCTTCGTCGACGGAAAAGAAGTAATCGATGTCATGGGCGCGTTCGGGCGTCGGGGCGCTGCGGGCCTCAGCGTGAGGGGGCGCGCGGCATGTTGGCTGGCGTGACACGCGGGCGACGGCTCGCGCGGTTCTGGTTTCACTCGCAGGGGCGCGGCCAAATCGCCCTCTCAGCGCTCCGGGGTAAAATAGTGGATTCGCCTTGCCGATCTCGCGAGGCGCCCACAACATCGCACCGTCCCCGTGAAAAATTCTTTGGATTCAACCGCCAAGACGACTCCCGCGCCGAAAATCGGCATGGTTTCGCTTGGCTGCCCGAAAGCGCTCGTCGATTCCGAGCAGATCATGACCCAACTCCGTGCCGAAGGTTACGAAATCTCCGGCACCTATGACGGCGCGGACCTCGTCGTCGTGAATACCTGCGGCTTCATCGACGAAGCCGTGCAGGAAAGCCTCGACGCCATCGGCGAGGCATTGAGCGAGAACGGCAAGGTCATCGTCACCGGCTGCCTCGGCGCGAAAAAGAGCGCGAGCGGGACGGGCCTCATCGAAGAGGTGCATCCGAAAGTGCTCGCCGTCACCGGCCCGCACGCCACCAACGAAGTGATGAACGCGGTGCACACGCATCTGCCGAAGCCGCACGATCCGTTCACCGATCTCGTGCCGCCCGCCGGCATCAAGCTCACGCCGCGTCACTATGCGTATCTGAAGATTTCGGAAGGCTGCAATCATCGCTGCACGTTCTGCATCATTCCGTCGATGCGCGGCGATCTCGTGTCGCGCCCCGTCGCCGAAGTCATGCTCGAAGCGGAAAATCTCTTCAAGTCCGGCGTGAAGGAACTGCTCGTGATCTCGCAGGACACGAGCGCGTACGGCGTCGACGTGAAATACCGCACGGGCTTCTGGAACGGCAAGCCGCTCAAGACGCGCATGACCGATCTCGTCGGCGCGCTCGGCGAGCTCGCCTCGCAATACGGCGCGTGGGTGCGCCTGCATTACGTCTACCCGTATCCGAGCGTCGACGAAGTCATCCCGATGATGGCCGAAGGCCCGCTGCGCGGCCACGTGCTGCCGTATCTCGACGTGCCGTTCCAGCACGCGCATCCCGAGGTGCTGAAGCGCATGAAGCGTCCGGCCAACGCCGAGAAGGTGCTCGAGCGCGTGAAGACGTGGCGTGAGATCTGCCCGGATCTGACGATCCGCAGCACGTTCATCGCGGGCTTTCCCGGCGAGACGGAAGAGCAGTTCCAGACGCTGCTCGATTTCCTGAAGGAAGCGGATCTGGATCGCGTCGGCTGCTTCGCGTACTCGCCGGTGGAAGGCGCGAGCGCGAACGAGCTCGACGGCGCCTTGCCCGACGAAGTGCGCGAGGAGCGCCGCGCGCGCTTCATGGAGCTCGCGGAAGAGCTCTCGGCGAAGCGCATGAAGAAGAAGGTCGGCAAGACGCTGAAGGTGCTCGTCGACGAAGTGAGCACGGACGGCGGCATCGGCCGCACGGCGGCGGATGCGCCGGAAATCGACGGCGTCGTGTACATCGCGCCGGCGACGAAGGCATCGAAGCGCTACAAGGCCGGCGACTTCGTGTCGGTGAAGATCACCGGCGCCGATGGCCACGATCTCTGGGGCGAGGTCTGAGCACATGTCAGCGATGCCGCACGTTCTCGCGCTCGGCGAGGCCATGGTCGAGTTCAACCAGTCGACCCGCGATCAGCCGAACTATCTGCAAGGCTTCGGCGGCGACGTCTCCAACTTCCTGATCGCGGCGTCGCGGCAGGGCGCGTCGACGGGCTTCGTGTCCGCCGTCGGCAACGACCACTTCGGGCAACTGCTGCTCGATCTGTGGCGCGCGGAGAATGTCGATACCTCGACCGTGCGCGTCGATCACGATGCGCCCACGGGCGTCTATTTCGTGTCGCACGGCGAGAGCGGGCATCGCTTCGACTATCTGCGCGCGGGCTCCGCGGCGAGCCGCTACGCGCCGCCGCATCTGCCGCTCGATGCGATCGCCGCCGCGAAGGTCGTGCATCTGTCGGGCATCAGCCTCGCGATCGGCGTGTCTGCGTGCGATGCCGCGCTCGCCGCGATCGATCACGCGCGCACGCACGGCGTGAAGGTCAGCTTCGACACGAACCTACGCCTGAAGCTGTGGCCGCTCGCGCGCGCCCGCGCGGTGATGCTCGAGGCCATCCGCTCGACCGATATCTGCCTGCCGAGCTGGGACGACGTCACCTTGCTCACCGGCCACGAAGACAAGGACGCGATCGTCGATGCGCTCCTGACGCTCGGCCCGAAGGTCGTCGCGCTGAAGCTCGGCAAGGAAGGCGCGTATATCGCGACGCCCGACGAGCGGCGCGTGGTTCCCGGCCGCGTCGTGAAGGCGGTCGATGCCACCGGCGCGGGCGACTGCTTCGGCGGCGCGTTCATCGCGCGCATCGTCGCGGGCGACGACCCTTTCGAAGCCGCGCGTTACGCGAACGCCGCGGCGGCCTTGTCGACGCAAGGCTTCGGCGCCGTCGCGCCGATTCCGGACAAGGCGGCAGTCGAGCGCGCGCTCGCCGCGTAGCGCGGCGCGCCGGCCGGCACCCAACGAACACACAACCAGCGGAGACGACAACATGCAGCGAGAAGTGGTGGTGGTAAGCGGCGTGCGCACGGCAATCGGCGATTTTGGCGGCTCGCTCAAGGATTTCCCCCCGACCGATCTCGGTGCGCGCGTCGTGCGCGAGGCGCTGTCGCGCGCGAACGTCGCGGGCGATGAAGTCGGCCATGTCGTGTTCGGCAACGTCGTGCATACCGAGCCGCGCGACATGTATCTCGCGCGCGTCGCGGCGCTCGACGGCGGCGTGACGCAACACGCGCCCGCGCTCACGGTGAACCGGCTGTGCGGCTCGGGCTTGCAGGCGATCGTATCGGCGTCGCAGTCCATTCTGCTCGGCGATGCCGATGTCGCCATCGGCGGCGGCGCCGAGAGCATGAGCCGCGCGCCGTACATCATGCCCGCCGCGCGCTTCGGCCAGCGCATGGGCGATGCGCGCGTCATCGACATGATGGTCGGCGCGCTCAACGATCCGTTCGACAAGATCCACATGGGCGTGACCGCCGAAAACGTCGCGCAGAAGTTCGGCATCACGCGCGAAATGCAGGACGCGCTCGCGCTGGAATCGCATCGGCGCGCGGCGAAGGCCACGGAAGCCGGCTACTTCAAGGAGCAGATCCTGCCGATCACGCTCGCCTCGAAGAAGGGCGATACCGTGTTCGATCGCGACGAGCACGTGCGCATGAACGCGACCGCCGATGACTTCGGAAAGCTCAAGCCCGTGTTCGCGAAGGAAAACGGCACGGTGACGGCGGGCAACGCGTCCGGCATCAACGACGCGGCGGCGGCTGTTGTGCTCATGGAGCGTAGCGTCGCGGAAAAGCGCGGCGCGAAACCGCTCGCGCGCCTCGTCGCTTACGCGCATGCGGGCGTCGATCCGAAGATCATGGGCATCGGCCCGGTTCCGGCAACACAGAAAGTACTGGAGCGCGCGGGTCTGACCGTCGACGATCTCGACGTCATCGAAGCGAACGAAGCATTCGCCGCGCAAGCCTGCGCCGTGTCGCAGGAACTGAAGCTCGATCCCGCGAAGGTCAATCCGAACGGCTCGGGCATTTCGCTCGGGCATCCGATCGGCGCGACCGGCGCGCTCATCACCGTGAAGGCGCTGTACGAGCTGCAGCGCATCGGCGGGCGTTATGCGCTCGTGACGATGTGCATCGGCGGCGGGCAGGGCATTGCGGCGATTTTCGAGCGCATTTGAAGGACCGAAGGATGATGCAAAGCAAGAAAGGGCCGCGCGTTCTCGCGGCCTTGACGTTGACGGCGGCGCTCGTCGCGCTGGCCGGCTGCAATTCGCCGATGCCGCCGGGTTCGCCCGGCGCGGCCGGTGTTCTGCCGTCTGATAAGCGCGAGCCGGCGGAAGCGGATGTCCACGGCGCGCAAGCGGCCATCAAGGAGCTTGCGCTGCCGCCGAAAAAGCCGCTCACGCCGAATCCGGAATACGCGCGCTTTCCGCGCTACATCGGCACGCTCGGCGACAGGCAGATTGAAATGAAGCTCGGCGCGAAGACCGACGAGCCTTCCGGCGTGCACGGCGAGTACAAGTTCGCCGGCAGCCCGAACGTGATTCTCGTCGCGGGCGATCGCGACGGCGACACGCTCGAGATCGAGGAATCGAACGACGGCACGCATATCACGGGCAACTGGGTCGGCAAGTTCGCCGCGGACGGCAGCGTGTCCGGCGAGCGCATGGACCCGGACGATTCGAACGGGCAGCCGTTCGATCTGCGTCCGGCGGTCGCGGGCGTGAAGCTGCCGCCGATGCCGGCAACGGGCGCGGCGAAAACACCGCCGCCCGCGCCGTCGCTCGAACCGGCGCCGCCTGCGCCGCCGAAAAATGCCGTGGGCGGCACGAGCAACGTCATCATCGGCGAATAGCCTGTCTCGTCTTCACGCCGCCGGGCGAACCGGTGGCGGCTTTTCTTTATCCCGATCCACACCGACGTCATGACCGATTCCAACAACAACGCCCCCGACCGCGATCTGCAAACCCGCATCGTGCAGCCGAAGGATCGCATCACGCCCGGCTTCGAGTCGTTCTCGGTGCCGGTCGCGCGTGCATCGACGGTCGTGTTTCCCGATCTCGCGACGATGCGCGCGCTCGTCTGGAGCGACGATTCCAAATGGCGCTACGGCCTGCACGGCACGCCGACGACAATCGCGCTCGCGCAGCGCTTAGCCGCGATCGAAGGCGGCGAGCACGCGCTGTTGCAGCCGTCCGGGCTGGCTGCGATCTCGAACGTCTACTTCGCGCTGGTGAAGGCGGGCGATCACGTGCTCGTGCCCGACAACGCGTATTCGCCGAACCGCGAGCACGCGGACTGGCTCGCCGCCGATTTCGGGCTGGAAGTGAGCTATTACGATCCGATGACGGGCGCGGGCATCGCCGATTCGATCCGTCCGAACACGAAGCTCATCTGGCTCGAAGCGCCCGGCTCGGTGACGATGGAAGTGCAGGACGTGCCGGCGATCGTCGCCGTCGCGCGCGCGAAGGGCATCGTCACGGCGATCGACAACACGTACTCCGCGGGCCTCGCGTTCAAGC
The DNA here is from genome assembly GCF_056930355.1 of Caballeronia sp. 11_S32. NCBI lineage: Bacteria > Pseudomonadati > Pseudomonadota > Betaproteobacteria > Burkholderiales > Burkholderiaceae > Caballeronia > Caballeronia sp. 11_S32. The sequence continues at coordinate 2,132,662 of NZ_JBXOWH010000003.1, read as the reverse complement.
CGTTCGAGCATGGCGTCGACATCTCCGTGCAGGCGCTCACGAAGTATCAGTCGGGCGGCAGCGACATTCTGATGGGCGCAACCATCACGCGCGATATCGAGCTGCACAAGAAGATGAAGCGCGCGCGCATGAGAATGGGCATCGGCGTATCCGCGGACGATGCATCGCTCGTGCTGCGCAGTTTGCCGACGATGAAAACGCGTTACGAAGCGCACGACCGCACGGCGTTCGCGCTCGCAACGTGGCTGAAGGCGCGTCCGGAAGTGGCGGCGGTGCTGCATCCGGCGCTGGAGGATTGCCCCGGCCACGCGTTCTATGAGCGCGATTTCGAGGGCGGCGCGGGCGGACTGTTCTCGATCGTGTTCGACGGCCGCTACAGCGCCGCGCAGGTCGATGCGTTCGTCGAGGCGCTGGATCTGTTCGCGATCGGCTGGAGCTGGGGTGGCGCGCACAGCCTCGCGATGCCCTACAACATCCGCTCGATGCGCACCGCATCGCAATGGCCGCACGAAGGCGTGCTCGTGCGCTTCTATATCGGCCTGGAAGCGGAAACGGACTTGCGCGCGGATCTCGAAGCCGCGCTCGTCAAGGCCTTCGCCTGAGTGACGAACTGACGAACTGAAAAACGGCACCGCGAGGTGCCGTTTTTTTTATATCAGAAGAGGCGCAACAATCCGTCCAGCCCGACGAAGTTGAACGCGACGCTCGCCGATTGCCGCACGACCGGCTTCGCGCGAAACGCCACCGACAAACCCGCCTCGGCCATCATCTTCAGATCGTTGGAGCCGTCGCCCATGGCGATCGCGCGTTTCGGATCGATGCCGATCTTCCCGCATGTCTCGATCAGCGTGCGGGCTTTTTCGTCGGCGTTCACGATGTCCCCGACGACCTTGCCGGTCAGCTTGCCATCGACGATTTCGAGCGTGTTCGCGCGCGTGTAGTCGAGCCCGAGGCGCGCTTTCAGGCGCTCGGTGAAGAACGTGAAGCCGCCCGACACGAGCAGCGTCTTCAGGCCGGCCGCGCGCGCGCCTTCGAGCATGCGTTCCGCGCCGGGCGAAAGTTGCAGCCGTTCATCGTAGACGCGTTCCAGCGCGCTCGCGTCGAGACCCTTCAGCAGCGCGACGCGGCGCGTGAGGCTCTCGTTGAAATCCTTGATCTCGCCGCGCATCGACGCTTCCGTGATCGCCGCGACCTCGGCCTTCAGCCCGCAAAAATCCGCAATCTCGTCGATGCATTCGATCGTGATGAGCGTCGAGTCCATGTCCATCGCGACGAGGCCGAAATCCGCGAGCTTCGCGTTCGGCTCGACATAGGCGTAATCGAGCGCGTGCGCGCCGCAATAGGCATCGATATCGGGACGCTGCAGCGGATCGGCGTCGATCAGGCGCAGGAGCGTGTCATCGACGCGCAGGGTCTCGCGCGAGCGGGCGAGCGCCGCGAGAGGCCGCAGGTGCGAATCGGAGATCGGGGCGGGGCTTTGAATGACGAGGTTCATCGGAGGCTAAAGCGCAGAAAGGCAGGAAACCGCCATTGTAAAGAACCTTCAGCGCTGCACGCGCGCCGGATCGACGTCCCAGTAGGGCGGCTCGCCGAAACAGGCCGCGAGAAAGTCGATGAACGCGAGCGTCTTCGGCGGCACGAACGCGCGGCTCGGATACACGGCCCAGATCGCGACGGTCTGCGCGAGCGGGTAGTCGTCGAGCACGGTGACGAGCTCGCCGCTCGCCAGCAAGGGCGCGACGCTCCACGTCGATTTCAGCCCGATGCCAATGCCCGCCGCGAGCGCATCGCGGATCACTTCGCCGTTGTCCGTCACGAGCCGCCCGGACACGCGCACGTCGATCACGCCGGTCGGCGTTTCGAAGCTCCAGTCGCGCTGGTCGGCGAGGATCACGCATTCGTGTTCCGCGAGATCCGCGGGATGGCGCGGCGTGCCGTGTTCGGCGAGATACGCGGGCGATGCGCACAGCACACGCCGGTTGCTCGCGAGCTTCTTCGCGATGAGCGTCGAATCCTTCAGCGCGCCAATGCGGATCGCGAGGTCGATGCCCTCATCGACGAGATCGACGATCTGATCGGTCATGCGCAGATCGACGCTCACGCCGGGAAACTGGCGCAGAAACGCGGGAATCAGCGGCGAGATGTGCTGACGGCCGAGCGAGGAGGGCATCGTCACGCGCAGGCGTCCGTGCGGATGCTCGCGCGCGCGCCCCACCGACGCGCGCGCGGCTTCGGCGGCGTCGAGCAGTTCGCGCGCGTGGGCCGCGAAAATCTCGCCTTCCTGCGTGACGGAGACGCGCCGCGTCGTGCGGTGCAGAAGCCGCGCACCGAGCATGCGCTCCAGGGCCGCGATGCGCGCGCTCGCCACCGCGGGCGACAGCCCGAACTCACGCGCCGCCGACGAAAGGTTCGCCAACGCCGCCGCACGCATGAACAGGCCGACATCGAGCAGATCGAGGCGCTCGCGCGTGACACCGTCCGTCAGTGGATCGCTCGCCATTCGATGGATTTCCCGAAAAATGTTTCATCGATTATGACGGTTTTCCAGATGCCGGATGCGCACTAACATCGAAGCAAATCCACTCGACGGAGCAAAAGCATGAAAGCCATCGGCCTCACCCGTTATCTTCCGATCTCCGATCCCGAATCGCTCGTCGACATCGAGCTCGATAAACCCGCGCCCACCGGCCGCGACCTGCTCGTGAAAATCGAGGCGATCGCCGTCAATCCCGTCGATACGAAAGTGCGCGCGCCGACGGAAAAGGTCGAGGAAACGCCGCGCGTGCTCGGCTGGGACGCGGCGGGCGTCGTGGAAGCGGTCGGGCCGGAAGTCACGCTCTTCAAGGTAGGCGATCCGGTCTATTACGCCGGCGACATCACGCGCCAGGGCGCGAACAGCGAGTTCCATCTGATCGACGAACGGATCGTCGGCGCGAAGCCGAAATCGCTCGATTTCACGTGCGCGGCCGCCTTGCCGCTCACCACCATCACCGCGTGGGAAGCGCTTTTCGAGCGGCTCGGCGTGTCGGCGCAAGGCAAGGACGCGGGCAAGTCGGTGCTGATCATCGGCGGGGCGGGCGGCGTCGGCTCGATCGGCATTCAGCTTGCGAAGCGCGTGGCGAAGCTTCAGGTGATCGCCACCGCGTCGCGGCCGGAATCGGCTAAATGGGCCGAAGATCTCGGCGCGGATCACATCGTCAATCACTTCGAGGACATTCCGAAGCAGATGAAGGACATCGGCTTCCCGCAAGTCGATTACGTGCTGATCTTCAACGACACCGACAAGCATTTCCCCGCTGCCGCCGAAGTCATCAAGCCGCAAGGCGGCATCTGCACGATCGTCGAGAATGCGAAGCCCGTCGCGGTCGAATTGCTGAAATCGAAGAGCGCGGCGTTTCACTGGGAGTTCATGTTCACGCGCGCGATGTTCAAGACGCCCGACATGATCGAGCAGCACAAGCTGCTCTCCGAAGTGGCGCGGCTGATCGACGCAGGCGCGATCCGCACGACGCTCGGCCGCGATCTCGGCAGGATCGATGCCGCGAACCTGCGCGAGGCGCATCGCCTGCTGGAAGAAGGGCGTACTGTCGGCAAGATCGTGTTGACGGGTTTCTGATCGCGTTGACGAACGTCATCGCTGTTGCCGGGGACTCGGGTTTTCCATGAGCAGACCCCGGCGCGCGCGGCGCTAGACTGACTCGGCCTTTCAGCTTCTGGCGCGGTCGTGCCGCGCCGGACTTCCCCAAGCGCTCGTTACGGAGGTGGCGGCATGAATCGTCGTTCGATCGTTCGTCGCATCGTTCCCGTCGCCGCGCTCGCGATGTTCGCCGCGACCGTCCATGCGACGCCAGGCATCAAGGTTCTCTCCGAAGCGCCCAATGACGGGCCCATCAAATACACCGTGAAGATGGTGTCGAAGAACTTCGGCAACGAGCAGGAAACGCGCACCATCCGCTCGGGCCAGACCGACGACTTCACGTGGCAGGGCACGCCGCCGAGCGGCGCGCAGGCCGTGCCGGACGGATGCCCGGAGGCGGCTTCCGTGCCGAAGAGCGCGGATGGCCAGGCCGTGCGGCAGGTGCAGATCCGCTTCGCGCCGGTCGTCGGCGACAACGGCTCGGCCAATGTGCAGATCAGCTTTCGCGCCTACGCGCCGAAGGGCACGAGCAAGGTGACCGTGGGCGGCAAGAGTCTGCAATGTCCGGCCGACACGCGCTTGAGCCAGATCGTGCGTTTCTCGATGCCGACTTCCACTGGCTCCAAAAAGACCGTCACGCTCGACGACGGCACGCAACTGACCGTCACGGCGAGCCGTAAATAACGCTCAGGATTGCCGACGCGCCGGCTCCGGTCGGCGCTTTTTTATCGGTTCGTTCGCAACTAACTGTCTTTTTCCTCCGCACCATCGAACTAACATCACGGCAACGCGGGGCGACTCTCATCAGTAAAGCTTACAGGTGCTCCGGCCCTGACGCGTCGCGCGCAAACGCATGCGCCCAGTCATGGCGCGCATCGGCGCTTGCGCGTCGCTTGGCACGCTTCGTGCGATTCCTGTCGATACCGCGCCCGTCACGCGCGCAGAGAACGCTTCGACGCGAGGCCGCGGGCGTTTCCATCGACTCGATCCGACAGCGAAGGTGCCGCGATGCCGCACATGATCTGGAAAGGCGCGATCAGCTTCGGGCTGGTCCACGTGCCCGTGCAACTCTATCCGGCGACGCAGTCGGAGAAGGTCGGCTTCAACCTGCTCGACAAGCGCTCGATGGACCCGATCGGCTACAAGCAGATCAACAAGAACACGGGAAAGGAAGTCACGCGCGACAACATCGTGCGCGGTTTCGAGTATGAGAAGGGCAAGTACGTCGTGATGACCGACGCGGAAATCCGCGCGGCCAATCCCGAGTCGACGCAGACGGTCGATATTCTCGCCTTCGTCGATGCGCCCGAGATCTCTTTCCTCTCGCTCGATACGCCTTACTACCTCGCGCCCGATCGCAAGGGCGAAAAAGTCTATGCGCTTTTGCGCGACGCGTTGAAGGACACGGGCAAGGTCGGCATTGCGAGCGTCGTGCTGCACAACAAGCAGCATCTCGCGGCGCTGATTCCCGTGGGTCCGGCGCTCGCGCTCAACACCCTGCGCTGGGGCGACGAAGTGCGCGACTTCACCCAGTTCAAATTTCCCGACGAAGACACGAAGAAGGCCGGTGTCACGCCGAAGGAACTGGAGATGGCGAAGCGCCTCATCGACGACATGAGCGACACGTGGGACCCGACGAAGTATCACGACACCTTCAAGGACGACATCATGGCGCTCGTCGAGAAGAAGGTGAAGGAAGGCAAGGTCGCCGAGGTGATGAAGATCGAGGAAGGCGGCGAGCAAAAAGCCTCCGCCGACATTCTCGACTTGTCCGAATTGCTCAAGCGCAGTCTGAAGAAAGGCGGTGCGGCCGCTAAACGCGGCGCCAAGGCAGCGCAATCGGACGACGATACCGGCGACGACACCGGCGAGGAAGCGGCGCGTCCCGCACGCAAGACGACGCGCCGCAAGCGCGCATAAGGCGCATAGGGCGCGCGAGCGCATGAATCACGAAGCACAGGGCGATGGCAGAGAAACTCGAAACCTATCAACGGATGCGGCGCTTCGACAAGACACCGGAGCCCTCCGGTGCCGCACGCCGTAGCGCCCGCGCGAAGAAGGCCGCGGCTCACGCGTTGTCCTTCGTGATCCAGGAGCATGACGCGCGCCGCCTGCATTACGACTTTCGCCTCGAGCTCGACGGCACGCTCAAATCGTGGGCGGTGCCCAAGGGACCGAGCCTCGATCCGTCGGTGAAGCGTCTCGCGGTGCATGTCGAGGATCATCCGATCGACTACGGATCGTTCGAAGGCGAAATTCCCGAGGGCAACTATGGCGCGGGAAACGTCATCGTGTGGGATCGCGGCACGTGGGCGCCGCAGTCGGGCAGCGTCGCGGAGGCGGCGCGCGACTACGAGAAAGGCAAGCTCAAGTTCACGCTCGACGGTGAAAAGCTGCACGGCGGATGGACGCTCGTGAAGAGCCACATGCGCGGCAGCGGCGACAAGGAGCAATGGCTGCTCATCAAGGAGCGCGACGACGAAGCGCGGCCCGAGGCCGAATACGACATCCTGCTGAAGAAGCCGGGCAGCGTGCTGTCGGCATCGCTCGGTGCGCGCGACAAGAGCGGCGCATTGCTCGAGCGCGCCGAGCGCAAGGCGAGCGCGAAGAAAGCGCCCGCACGCAAGACGGCGAGCAAGAGCGCGGACGGTCACGCGCATCCGGACATCGTCGCGAATCGCAACGCGGAGTCGTTGCGGACTCTGTCGCACGATCCGGCGATCGAAGGCGCCGTGAAAGCGAAGCTGCCCGCGACCTTCAAGCCGCAGCTCGCGACGCTCGTCGATTCCGCGCCGCCCGGAGATGATTGGGTATACGAAATAAAATTCGACGGCTATCGCGTGCTCGCGCGCATCGAAACGATCAGAGGCAAGCGGGAAGTGCGCATCTACACGCGTAACGGCAACGACTGGACCGCGAAATTCTCGAAGCAGGTGAAGGCGCTCGACGGGCTCGATATCGAAAGCGGCTGGCTCGACGGCGAAGCCGTGGTGCTCGACGAGCGCGGCCTGCCGGATTTTCAGGCGCTGCAGAACGCGTTCGATGTGGGCCGTCCGCAGGACATCGTCGTGTATTTCTTCGACGTGCCCTATCTCAACGGCTACGACCTGCGCCACGTGCCGCTCGTGCAGCGCCGCGCGATCCTGAAGGCGCTCATCGAGCCGGTCGACGATCCGGTGCTGCGCTATTCGCAGGACTTCGCCTTTCATGCCGACGAACTGCTCAAGAGCGCGTGCGACATGGCGCTCGAAGGCATCATTGGCAAGCGTATCGACAGCACGTATGTGTCCGGGCGAAGCAATTCGTGGATCAAGCTCAAGTGCCGCCGCCGGCAGGAGTTCGTGATTGGCGGCTATTCGGAGCCGTCGGGCAGCCGCGGGCAGTTCGGCGCGCTGCTGCTCGGCGTGTACGACGCGCACGGCAAGCTGCAATACGCGGGCCGCGTGGGCAGCGGCTTCGGTCATGCGACGCTCGTCGCGGTGAAGAAGGAACTCGACAAGCGCGAGACCCCGCGCATGCCGTTCGCGAGCGAGCCGCAGGAGCGCAGCCGCACGCCCGTGCATTGGGTGAAGCCCGAACTCGTGGCCGAATGCAATTTCGCGGAATGGACCAAGGAGCGCATCGTGCGACAAGCATCGTTCGTCAGTCTGCGTGACGACAAACCCGCGCGGCAGATCGTGAAGGAAGAGCCCGCATCGGGCAAGGCCGTCGAGGCCGATCATGAAGAGGCGGCGGCGAAGAAGCCCGCGCGCAAGTCGGCTTCTTCGAAAGCCGCTGCAACGAAGACAAGCCCGGCGAAGACCACGCGCTCGCGCGCGAACGCCGTGGAGATCGAAGGCGTGAAGATCAGTCATCCAGAACGCGTGATCGACAAGTCCACGGGTCTCACGAAGCTCGATGTCGTCGAGTACTACGCATCGGTCGGGGACTGGATGCTGCCGCATTTGAAGGACCGTCCGGTGTCGCTCGTGCGCGCGCCCGAGGATATCGGCGGCGAGCTGTTCTTCCAGAAGCACAGTGCGAAGCTCGCGATTCCGCATATCACGCAGCATCCGGATATCGATCCGGGACATCCGCCGCTGCTCACGATCGAATCGTCTCAGGCGCTCGTCGGCACCGCGCAGATGGGCACGATCGAGCTGCATACGTGGAACGCGGTCGCGTCGAACATCGAGAAGCCGGATCGCATGGTGTTCGATCTCGATCCGGGCGAAGGCGTCGGCTGGGAACGCATGATCGAGGCCGCGAAGCTCACGCGGGACCTGCTCGCGGAACTGGGCCTCACGTCATTCTGCAAGACGAGCGGCGGCAAGGGCTTTCATGTGATCGTGCCGCTCGCGAAGCACGCGGGCTGGGACGAGATGAAGGACTTTTCGCAGGCGGTCGCGCAGCACATGGCGAGCACGCTGCCGAAGCTCTTCTCCGCGAAGATGGGCATGCAGAATCGCAAGGGCAAGATCTTCATCGACTATCTGCGCAACAACCGCGGCTCGAGCACGGTCGCGGCGTTTTCGCTGCGCGCGCGTCCGGGCCTCGGCGCATCGGTGACGCTCTCCTGGGACGAGCTCGATGACGTGACGAGCGGCGATCAGTGGAACATCGGCAATGTGCGCGAACGGCTCGATTCGTTGAAGAGCGATCCATGGGCGGGTTACGACAAGGCGCGTCAAAGACTCACGGCCGAGATGAAGAAGCGGCTCGGCATCGGCGGCTCGCGCAAGTGAGCGCTCAAACAGGGAGAACAGGGAGACGATCATGAAGCAGGCCAGCACGGCACCGCAAAGCGCGCCCGAGCGCGGGCGCGAGATGGGGAGCAAGGACCGCGAGACGCAGGCGCACGACGATGCATCGAACGCGCCGCTGCCTCACGAGGCGGATCAGAACGTCGAATCGCAACACGAGGATGATGCGCGCGAGGTCGGCAAGCAGGCGCATGAGGACATCGAGCGCGGTCTCGTCGATACCGACCGCAGAGGCGGCGACGACTATCAACGCGACACGCAGCGCGACGAACATGTGAACGTGAACAGCGGCGAGGGCGGCGCGCGCGAGCGATGAACCGAACGGTGAACAGCCCCGTCGAATGGCAGCGTGCAGTGCGGTTGCGTAGAATGATTCGTTGATCAGGAGCGGGTCTGGAAGGCAACGTTTGCCGCGTTCTTTCTACCGACGCACGCAACGCGTGACACGCGCGAACCGGTAAGCCCTTCCGATGCATGCATTCTTTTGCCCGCCTAACGGCCCCACGCCCACACAACGGAACATGCCAGTCGATCTTCTGTCCCGCCTGAAGCACGAAACCGCCGCTTGTCATGCGCGGCTCGAAAATGCGCTCGACCTCATGCGGGACGATCTCCAACGCGACGAGTACATCGCGCTGCTCAAGCGCTTCTATGGCTATGTCGCGCCGTGGGAAGACGCGGCGGCCGCATGCATGCCCGCATCGCTCGCGGGCTTCTTCGATGCGCGCCGCAAGGCGCCGCTCCTTGCCGCCGATCTCGCCGCGCTGACGGGAGAGGGCCGGTCCGCCGGTTGTGTTCCGCAGGCCGATTCGCGCAATGACCTGCCGCGCATGCGCAACCTCGGCGCTGTGTTCGGTTCGATGTACGTGATGGAAGGCAGCACGCTCGGGGGGCGCTTCATCGCCCCGCATGTGGCCGGGCGTCTAAATCTCGAGCCGGGCCTCGGCAATGCCTATTTCGACGGCTATGGTCCGCGCACGGGCAGCATGTGGAACGCGTTTCGCGAGACCGCGGCGTCATCCGTTCCGGAGATTCAGTACGACGATGCGGTGAAGGCCGCCATCGATACGTTCGACAGCCTGCACGCGTGGCTGTGTCCCGAAGCCGCCGGTCTCGAGCCGTTGCAACTGGCGCCGGGAGCGGCTTCATGAGCGATTCGGAAAGCGAACCTATCGACGCGAGGGCCTTGCACGAGGCGTCGCTCGGACCGCCCGATGCCGAGGCGCGCCGCCGCACGCTCAGCTCGGGCGTCGCGAACAAGGACTGCGATGCCGAGCCGATCCACATTCCCGGCGGCATCCAGCCGCACGGCTTTTTGCTCGTGCTCGCCGGTGATCTCAGCATCGCGCAGGCGAGCGAAAATCTTGCTTCGCTCACAGGCGCGAGCGTCGGGACCTTGCTCGGCCAGCCGCTCGATGCCGTGCTCGGCGCGCACGGCGCGCAACGCGTCGCGAAGGCGGTCCTCACGTCGGCCCTCGACGACGCGCCGCTTTATATCGGCGCGATCGAAGTCACGCCGGCGATGCGCTTCGACGTCACGCTGCATCGTCATGACGGAGCGTTGATCGTCGAGATGGAAGCGGCCGCGGCGACGAACGACGCGTTCGCCTCGATGTATCCGCTCGTGCGCACTTTCGCGCGCGGGCTTCAGGACGCGGCGAGCGTTGAGGAACTGGCCGAGCTCGCGGTGCGCGAAGTGCGCGCGATCACGGGCTTCGGCCGTGTGATGCTCTACAGCTTCGATGAGGAAGGCCGCAGCCACGTGCTCGCGGAAGACCGCGACCATCGCTATGCGTCGTTTCTGCATCAGTTCTTTCCGGCGTCGGACATTCCGCGGCAGGCGCGCGCACTGTATCTGAAGAACCGCATTCGCCTCGTCGCGGACGTGAACTACAGGCCCGCGCGGCTCGTGCCGAACGTGAATCCCGGCACGGGCCGTCCCACCGATCTCACCTACGCAACGCTGCGCAGCTTTTCACCCGTGCATCTGGAGTACATGCGCAACATGGGCACGCATGCGTCCATGTCGGTGTCGATCGTCGTGCGCGGCCAGTTGTGGGGGCTCATCTCGTGTCACGATCATGACGCGCGCATCGTGCCGTTCAACACGCGCGTCGCGGTCGAGCATCTCGGGCACATGCTGTCCCTGCAGATCGAAGCGAAGGAAGAGCGCGCCGAAGGCGAATATCTGGCCGGGCTGCGCCGCACGATGGGCCGGCTCATCTCCGCGATGGGCGAGCACGAGAACTTCGCCGCCGGCTTGCAGGCAACGCCGAAAGACATGTTGAGCTTCGCGCGCTCGGCGGGCGCGGCGATCGTGTTCGACGATCGGGTCACGCTGCTCGGCTCGACGCCCGACGAGCAAACCGTGCGCGCGCTCACGCAATGGCTCGCGGAGCACACGTCCGGCGTATGGGCCACGGATTCGCTCGCGCGCGAATGGCCGCCCGCGAAAGCGCACGAGGACAAGGCCTGCGGCGTGCTCGCCGTGCCGGTCTCGCAGATCTTTCGCCACTACCTGCTCTGGTTCCGGCCCGAAGTGATGCAGACCATCAAGTGGGCGGGCGAGCCGGTGAAGATAGAAAGCGCCGATGGCGCCAGCGCGCCGCGCACGAGCTTTTCGCCGTGGCTCGAAACGGTGCGCGGACATTCGTCGATGTGGCGTCAGGGCGAGCTCGAAATCGCCGGCGAATTGCGCGGCGCGCTGCTCAACATCGTGCTGCGCCGCGCGGAAGAGCGCGCCGAGCTCGCGACCGAGCTCGCGCGCGCGAACAAGGAACTCGAAGCGTTTTCGTATTCGGTGTCGCACGATCTGCGCGCGCCGCTGCGCCATATCGCGGGCTATGGCGATCTCCTGCGCGAGCAGGAAGGCGAGCGCATGTCGGAGAAGAGCCGGCGCTTTCTCAACAACATGCTCGATTCGGCGCGCTTCGCGGGCACGCTCGTCGACGATCTGCTGACCTTCTCGCAGATGGGGCGTGCGGCGCTCAGGCCCGCGCCGGTGGATCTCAACCAGCTCGTGCGCGGCGTCGTGCAGGAGTTCGAGGTGGAAAGCTCGGAGCGGCGCATCGAATGGGTGATCGGCGAGCTGCCGCGCGTCACCGGTGACGCGGCTTTCCTTCAGCTTGCGTTGCGCAACCTGATTTCGAACGCGGTGAAATATACGCGAACGCGGGAATCGGCGAAAATCGAAATATTCGCGACCCGAAGCGGAGACGAATACGTGATCGGCGTGCGCGACAACGGCGTTGGCTTCGACATGAAGTACGGCGCGAAGCTGTTCGGCGTGTTCCAGCGGCTGCATCGCGCGGAAGAGTTCGAAGGCACGGGCATCGGGCTCGCCAACGTGCGGCGCATCGTCGAGCGCCATGAAGGGCGCACGTGGGCCGAAGGGCGGCTGGGGGAGGGGGCGGCATTTTATTTCTCCCTGCCCGTCGAATACCGCAACGCCAGTGGAACGTCAGGGACGCAAGGTGTGCGCCGGCCTGGCGCATCGACAAGAAAGCCAAGAACAGACCATGCTTAAACCGATACTGCTCGTCGAAGACAATCCGAACGACCTCGAGCTCACACTCGTCGCGCTCGACAAAAGTCAGCTCGCGAACGAGGTGATCGTGGCGCGCGACGGCCAGGAAGCCATCGACTATCTCACCTGCGAAGGCGACTGGAAGGAGCGCGCGCCGGGCAATCCCGCTGTGATACTGCTCGACCTGAAGCTGCCGAAGATCGACGGCCTCGAAGTGCTCGACATGATCCGCTCGAATGCGTCGTTGAAGAGCGTTCCCGTTGTCATGCTGACGTCTTCACGCGAGGAGCAGGATCTCGTGCGCAGCTACGAGCTCGGCGTGAACGCGTACGTGGTCAAGCCGGTGGAATTCGCGGAGTTCGTCGAAGCGATCGGCGATCTCGGCGTCTTCTGGGCCGTGCTCAACGAGCCGCCGCCGGGCTCCACGCGTTTTCGCCGCCCGCCGCCCGCACAATGACCGCTGTGCCCATGTCCGCGAACTCGTCCCGTCTCATGCGCCCGCGAGCGTCCTTCGAAGAGGACGCCTAGATCATGCAGCCTCTGCATCTGCTTCTCGTCGAAGACAACGCACTCGATGCGGAGTTGACGATCGCCCAGCTGGAACGCGCGGACTACGCGGTCGATGCGTCGATCGTGTACGACTCGGCAAGCTTCATCGCCGAGCTCGATAAAAAACGCTTCGACGTGATCCTCGCCGACTTCGTGATGCCCACGTTTTCGGGCATCGAGGCGCTGACGATCGCGAGCGAGCGAACGCCCGACACGCCTTTCATCTTCGTGTCGGGTCTGCTGGGCGAGGAGCATGCCGTCGACATGCTCAAGCGCGGCGCGACCGATTACGTGCTGAAGCAGCGCCTGCAGCGTCTGCCCGCCGTCGTGCGACGGGCGATGCGCGAGAGCGCCGAGCGCGCGCAGCGCATCGCGGTGGAGCGGGCGCTGCGCGAGACGGAGACGCATTTTCGCCTGCTCGTCGACGCATTGAAGGATTACGCCGTCATCACGCTCGATCCGGAAGGCCGCATCCGCACGTGGAACGCGGCATCCGAGCGCATTCTGGGCTTTCCGCCGCAGGACGTGCTCGGCCAGTCGGCGAACATCTTCTATGCTCAGGAAGACCGCGAGGCGGGCGTGTTCGAGCATGAACTGGATACGGCGCGCCGCGAAGGCAGCGCGAGCGACGACCGTTGGCTATGGCGCAAGGACGGCCATTCCTTCTTCGCCTCGGGCGTGACGACCGCGATCCGCAGCGAGCACGACGAGCTGATCGGCTTCTCGAAGATCGTGCGCGACGCCACCGATGCCCACATGGCCGCCGACGCGCTGCGGCTCGCGAAGGATCAGGCGGAATCGGCGAATCGCGCGAAGGACCATTTTCTCGCGGTGCTGTCGCACGAGCTGCGCACGCCGCTCACGCCGATTCTCGCCGCGGTGCGCCTGCTCGAAATGAAGCACGCACTGCCGCGCGAGGCGCATCCGACACTCGATCTCATCCGCCGCAATGTCGAGCTCGAAGCGCGCCTGATCGACGATCTGCTCGATCTCACGAGCATCGCGCGCGGCAAGCTGTCGCTCAATTTCGCGAACGTCGCGCTCGATACCTTGCTGACGAGCGCGCTCGACATGTCCGAGGCCGATCTGCGCGCGAAGAGCCTCACGCTGGAAACACATTTCGACGCGGCCCGCTTTGTCGTGCTCGGCGATGCCGCGCGGCTTCAGCAGATCGTCTGGAATCTGATGAAGAACGCGGTGAAGTTCACGCCGGCGGGCGGGCGCATCGACATGCGGACATGGAATCCGGACCCGGCGACGATCGCGGTATCCGTGACGGACAGCGGCATCGGCATCAGCGCGGAAGCCTTGCCGCGCATTTTCTCGGCGTTCGAACAGGCCGACGATTCGATCACGCGCTCGTTCGGCGGCCTCGGCCTCGGCCTCGCGATCGCGAGCACGCTCGCGCAAAAGCACGGCGGCACGCTCTCGGCGTACAGCGAAGGCCGCGACGCGGGCGCGCGCTTCACGCTCACGCTGCCGCTCGCGAAAGTGCAGCCCGCGCGCGAGGACCAGCCGCTCGTCGAGGCGGCGAGCCAGGAGCACGGGCGCGCGCTCAAGGTGCTGCTCGTGGAGGACAACGAGCAGACGTCGTCGGCGATGGCCGAAGTGCTCGAGATGCTCGGCCACGAAGTGACGGTCGCGGTGACCGTCGCGGAGGCGCTGGAGCGCGCACAGAGCGGGCCGTTCGATCTGCTCGTCAGCGATATCGGCCTGCCGGACGGCAGCGGTCTCGACATCGCGCGCGCGTGGCAGATCTTGCAGCCGGAGAAGCCGTCCGTCGCGATCACGGGCTACGGCATGGATGAAGACATCCGCCGCTGCCGCGAAGCGGGTTTTCGCGATCATCTGACCAAGCCGGTGAATTTCTCGCGGCTCGAAGCGCTGATCCAGTCGCTGGCCGAGCAGCATTCGAAATAATCCATTCCCGCGCGCCGTTACACGAAATTTGACGTCCGCGTGCGTGTTCGTGTCGATTGACGGACCCGGCGTTCGTTGTAGGGTATGAGGGCTGCGCCAAACCCGGCGCGCCTCGTTCACTACACGGAGCCGATATGTCCACTTCCGCCGTCAAGCCGATCCCCGAAGGCATGCATTCGCTGACCCCGCATCTCGTCTGCGCGGGCGCCGCCGATGCCATCGAGTTCTACAAGCGCGCGTTCGACGCCGTCGAGCTGGGCCGCCTTGCGGGCCCGAACGGCAAGATCATGCACGCGCAGGTCAGGATCGGCGATTCCGCTCTGATGCTCGTCGATGAAGATCCCGCCTGCGGCATGATCGGCGCGAAGGCGCTGAAGGGTTCGCCCGTCACGATCCATCTGTACGTGGAGGACGTCGATGCCGTCGTGCGCCAGGCCGAAGCCGCGGGCGCGAAAGTGACCATGCCCGTGGCCGACATGTTCTGGGGCGACCGCTATGGCCGGCTCGAGGACCCGTTCGGGCATCAATGGTCGGTCGCCACGCACCAGCACGAGTGCAGGCCGGAAGATATCGAGAAGGCGATGGCCGCCATGTCCCGGAAGGACGCGTGACTTTTCCCGCCTGACGAAAACGGAGCCAATCCATGAACAAGATTTCGCCCTGTCTATGGTTCGACGGCAACGCCGAGGAAGCCGCGAACTTTTATCTCGGCGTGTTCGAGAGCGCGCGCATCAAGGAGATCATGCGCCATACCGAATCCAGCCCGGGACCGGCCGGCAGCGTGCTCGCCGTGCTGTTCGAACTGGAAGGCGAGGATTTCATGGCGCTGAACGGCAACTCGGATTTCAAGTTCACGCCGGCCGTTTCGATGTTCATCAAATGCGAGACGCAAGCCGAGATGGACCATTACTGGGACAAGCTGATGGACGGCGGCCAGTCGATGGCCTGCGGCTGGCTCACGGACCGCTTCGGCGTGACGTGGCAGATTGCGCCGAGGCGTCTGCTCGCCATGCTGCAGGACCCCGATCCGGTGAAGGCCGATCGCACAATGAAGGCGATGATGGGCATGATCAAGCTGGACATCGCCACGCTGGACCGCGCGTATAACGGCAAATGACAGCGTCGAATGACGCGCATGCTCAGGACGCGCGCTTTCTGGCCTTGCGCTCCACGAGCTTCGACGCCATGAACCGGTGGTCGGCGGAGAAGAGCCGCCGATACGTCAGCAAGACGGCACCGACCACGCCGAGCCCGGAAGCCGCCGCGATCAGGAACATGATGACGATCTGATAGCGCACCGCCTGCAACGGCGACTGCCCGGCGAGCACCTGGCCGGTCATCATGCCTGGCAGGCTGACGAGGCCGACCACCGCCATCTGGTTCAGGGTGGGAATCATGCCCGCGCGCACGGCCTGGCGCGCGGGCCCTTGCGCGGCTTCCCAGCGCGAGGCGCCGAGCGCGAGCGACATCTCGACCGTCGCGCGCCCGGCGGTCAGTTCCTCCGTCATGCGCTCGATGCCGAGCGATACGCCCGTCAGCGTGTTGCCGAGGATCATGCCGAGAATCGGAATCGCGTATTGCGGCTCGTACCACGGATGAATGCGGATCACGACGAAGAGCCCGAACGCGCCGATCAGCCACGAGCTGCCCCATATCGACAGAATGCTGTCCGCGCGCTGTCCCGCGTAGCTGCGCCGTCCGCGATTCGACGCCGCGAGCCCGGCGATCACGGTCATCAGCCCGATGAGCGGCAGCACGACATACCAGCGGTTGAACGCGAACACCCAGCCGAGCACGTAGCCGATCAGGAGCAGTTGCACGACGGTGCGGATCGCGGCGACGAAGAGCTTGCGCTCGAGGCCGAGATCGAGCGCGACCGACAGCGCGCCATTGATGACGATCAGCGCCGCCGCGAGCCCGATGTCGAAGAGGCCGAGGTTCTGATAGCCGTTCATTGCATGTCGCCTCCGAGCACGCCGGCGCTCATCGTGAGATGACGCGTGGCGACGCGGCGCGCCTGTTCCGGATCGTGCGATACCCAGATGGACGCGCGTTCTTCGCCGCCGTCGAACCAGGCCGTGACGAGCGCCTCGATCGAACGCGCCGATGCCGGATCGAGCGATGCCGTTGGTTCATCGAGCAGCAGGACATCGGGCGCGAGTTGCAGCACGCGCACGAGCGCGGCGATTTGCGTCTCGCCCCCGGAGAGATCGCCCGCGAGTTTGTCGAGGAAATCTTCGCCGCGTCCGGCCGCCTGCGCGAGCCGCATGGCGGTCTGGCGATCGAAATGCGCATCCCGATAGGTTTTCAGCGTGAACGGATAGCGCAGATTGTCCTCGACGGTGCCGTCGAGCATCGCGGGCCGCTGCGCGATATACGCGACGCGCCGCCGGTACGCCGGAATGCGCGCCCGCGCGATGCGCGCGCCGCGCCACGTGACGTATCCGGCGTCGCACGCGTCGAGCAGGGCCAGCGTGCGCAGAAACACGCTCTTGCCCGAGCCCGAGGGGCCTGTGATCGCCGCGCGCTGGCCCGCGTACAGCGCGAAGTCCGTTGGATGCAGAAGCACCGTGCCGCGCACGGCATCGCGGCGCACGACGCCGTGCGCGGCGACGAGCTCGATCGAGGGGACAGCGGGCATTGTTTTTATGTGGGCGTGTTGTTCTTCGAGCGCACATCTTACGGACATTCGGCGGGCAGCGGAGCTACCGGCGCCGATGGCCGTGCCCGCGCGCGGGCACACGATGTGCTGCCGCACACATAATCAGAAAGAACGGATGGAGCCGTTATGGCGCAGGCCCGAATGAGCGGAAAAATCGGAAGGATCGTCGCATGGTTTTTTGCCGTTCTGGCGGTTCTGATTGCAATCCTCGTAGTGATCTTCCTGACCTTCGACTGGAACCGCCTGCGGCCGTGGGTGGATGACAAGGTATCGGAGGCGATCGGCCGGCGTTTCGAGATCACCGGCGATCTGAAAGTAGGTTGGCAGCGGCCGCCGAACGAAACGGGCTGGAAGCGATGGGTGCCCTGGCCGCGCTTCTCCGCTGAAAAGATCACCATCGCGAATCCGGACTGGGCGCGCCAGAAGTTCTTCGCGACCCTCGACGAAATCGATTTTCAGGTGGCCGTGCTGCCGCTGCTCGCGCACGACATCGTGATTCCGGCGATCAATCTCGTTAATCCGTCGATCGATATCGAGCGGCTCAAGGACAATCGCAACAACTGGACTTTCAAGTTCAAGCAGTCGACCGAGCCGTCGACATGGAAGCTGCGGCTCGGCGACGTCTCGCTCGCGAAAGGCACCGTCGACGTGCGCGACGAAGTCACGAAGGCCGAGATGCAGGTCGTCGTCGATACGCTCGGTCAGCCCGTGCCGATCGGCGAGGTGATGAAGCAGCAGGAAGCGGCGTCGGCGAAGTCGTCGGCGGAAATGGTCGGCAAGGGCGGCGCGGCGAAGCTCAACAAGCAGGCCGACGCCGCCGCCGCGTCCGAAGCCTCCGCGGCTTCGGCGGCATCGGCAGCGGCGGCGGCGAATGCATCGGCGCCGAATCCGGCGAGCGTGTCGGCCAATACGAGCATTACGACCAAGGAAGGGCCGAAGCCGCCCATTCCGCCTTACGCGTTCGGCTGGACCGTGAAGGGCACCTACAACGGCGGCAAGGTTTCCGGCGACGGCAAGCTCGGCGGCGTGCTCGCCGTGCAGGACGCGAAGCGGCCGTTCCCCTTGCAGGCCGATGTGCGCCTCGGCGATACCCATATCGCTTTCGTCGGCACGGTGACCGATCCCGCGCATCTCGCCGCGCTCGATCTGCGCCTGTGGGTGCAGGCCGTGAGCATGGCGCATCTCTATCCGTTCACCGGCGTGCCGCTGCCCGAGACGCCGCCGTTCGCAACCGAAGGACGTCTGACGGGTCAGTTCCGGGAAGACGGCAACGTGTTCCACTACGAGAACTTCACGGGGCGCGTGGGCGGCAGCGACATCAACGGCTCGCTGGTCTATGCGGGCAAGAAGCCGCGTCCGCTGCTCAAGGGCGAGCTCGTGTCGCATCTGCTGCAGTTCAAGGATCTCGCGCCGGTCATCGGCGCCGATTCGAACAAGAGCAAGGAGAAGCGCGGCGAGACGCAGAAGCAGCCGTCGTCGAAGGCGCTGCCGACCGAGGAGTTCAAGACCGACCGCTGGAAGGCTATCGACGCCGATGTGAAGTTCACCGGCCAGCGTATCGTCAAGGATCCGGATCTGCCGATCACCGACCTGTACACGCACGTCCTGATGAACGATGGCGTGCTGTCGTTCGAGCCGCTCAGGTTCGGCGTGGCGGGCGGGGCGATCGCGTCGAACATTCATCTCGACGGCAGCGCCGCGCCGTTGAAGGGGCGCGTCTCGGCGCAGGCGCGGCATCTCAAGCTGAAGCAGCTCTTCCCGACGGTGAAGACGATGCAGTCCGCGCTCGGCGAAATCAACGGCGACGCCGCGCTCTCCGCGACCGGCAACTCGCCCGCGGCGCTCGCGGCGACATCGAACGGCGAGGTGAAGGCGCTGATCACCGAAGGCACCGTGAGCCGCCTGTACATGGAGGCGGCGGGGCTGAACGTGGCAAACGTCGTCTACGAAAAGCTCTTCGGCAAGCGCGACGTGAATATCAATTGCGCGGCGGCGGATTTCGTCGTGACGGACGGCGTGCTGGATTCGCGCGTCTTCGCGCTCGATACCGACGACGCGGTGATCAACGTCGACGGCACGATCAACATGAAGACCGAGGACATGGATCTGGGCATTCATCCGCATACGAAGGGCTTCCGCGTGTTTTCGCTGCGTTCGCCGCTGTATGTGAAGGGCACGTTCAAGGATCCGAAGGTGGGCGTGAGCGTGGGCGCGCTCGCGGCGCGCGGCGGCGCGATGGTCGGGCTGGGGCTCATCAATCCGTTCGCCGCGCTGATTCCGCTCATTGCGCCGAGCAACAACAAGCCGCTGCCTTGCCATCAGATGCTCGCGGACATGAGCAAAGCCCCGACCGCGCCGCCGCCGGGACAGAAGGAGAAGGCGAAGGCGGCGCCGGCTTATATGTCGTCGGATGCGGCGGCTTCGGATAAGGCAGCGAAGAAGCCGGCCGCGCCTGCGGCAGCCAGCGCGGCGCAGTATCGGGGGAGCTGAGGGACGGACGGATGCCAATCTTGCCGGTCGAGCCTTGCCAGAATCGCCGCAAGAACTTGTCCCCACCAACTGGGGAGCACCCTGTTGAAAACGCTTCGAAAAGTCTGCTAAATACATGACACTGAAGGAAAAGTGTCACGCGCTTCACGGCGCGTCACCGCGCATCCGGGATTGCATAACTTATCCCCAGCGCAAGGGGAAAGGGCTGTGGAAAACCACTGGGCGACTCACCTAGATTCTTGATTTCGCGCCAGAAACCCCGCCCGATGCGGATCGCATCAGTTTTCCACTCCCGCGAGGCGCTTCGAACCGATGCCCGACTTATCCACAATTTCTGTGGATAGCGATGTTGAAAAGCATCGTGCATCCGCGTTAAGTCGTTGATGAATAACGATTTGTATGACCTGACCGATGCGGCGCGAAAACGGGCGAAGCGAGCGCGGGGTGAAACCCGGCTTGCTCACGCCGCCATGAGCGGGAAGCTAGATCGAAATCCCCGGACCGCCGTTGCTGCCCAGCAATTGCTCCACCGAATCCGCGTCCTTGTAGTCCTGCTCGGGCAAGCCGTCGAAGAGCGTGATGACGTCGTTGGAGACGCCCGCATCGCGCGCCGCATCGACGATCGCGTCCTTGTTGGCGGGATACTTCACGAGGCGCAATACCTGCGTGATCTCGTCGTCGATCGGCTCGTCGTTCAAGGCGTGTTTTGCGTGCGTGTCGGTCATGGCGAGGTCCAGTGTCGAGTCGGTGGGAAGGAGGGCGTCAGGTCTGCACCTGGATCGGCTGGCTCGCCATGCCGTGGCTCGGCGTGCGCGACTTCGGCAGCGGCACGTGACGCCAGCGCGCGTGATCGAGATCCTGCGCCGAGACTTCCGGCGCGGGCGGCGCGACGGGCGCGGCATTCACGCGCAGCGCAGCGCGCGTGGCGGCCACGCCGGCAGGCGAAACATCCGTCGAACTCGTGTGCAGCGGCGCCGCATAGCACGAGACCGAAACCAGGGCCATCGACAACAACGTTGAGGTCTTCATCGGGCAACCCCTCCTCTGTCAAGCAGCGAGGATCATCAAGCAATGGCTATGCCGATGAACGCTCACGCTGCCCGCCGTGCGCGCGGTCCTCCCGGACGTCTTGCGCACGGGCGCGACGATCGGACGTCGCGCGGAAACACTTCGAGTGAATTGTGAAGTCGGTCCGGCTCGCGCGAAACACACGCGCACGCGTTGCTACGCGCCGCGAAATTGCACGGATGCGCCGTTTCAGCGCGATGTCGGATTCAAACGGAAGTATGCGTCCAGAAGCGAGGTTTTGTACACGACGCCGAGCAGCAGCGGCTGCGTCTTTTTTTCGATCACCGGCAGGCGCTCGCCCTGGAACGCGAGGAAGTGTTGAAGCGCTTCGCCGAGCGACATGTCGGGCGTGAGCACGTCGAATTGCGGCTGGAGGTAGTCGGCGGCGGTCTTGGCGTCGCAGCCTTTGTCGTCGAGAAGGTCCGACGTGATGTTCTTCAGCGCGACCACGCCCTGAAAGCGCCCGGCTTCGTCGATCACATACAGATACTTCACCGGATATTCGAGGAACACGCGCGTCATGTCCTTGATGTTCGCCGTGAGCGGCACGACGGTATCGGCAGGCTTGACGAGCTCGCGCATCTGCGTGGCGGCGAGACGCAGACGCTCTTTCTCCTCACGATTGCGGCGCAGCGTGACTTCGTACATCGAGGTCTGCTCGGACGTGCGCGCGATGAAATACGCGATCACGCACGAGAGCATCAGCGGCAGCATGACCTGATACGAAAGCGTCATCTCGAAGATCATCAGGATCGCCATGAGCGGCGCGTGCGTGGCCGCGGCGAGAAACGCGCCCATGCCGACCATCGCGTAGGCGAAGGGCGCCGACGTGTGATCCGGCCAGAGCGCATGTGCGCCGAGGCCGAAGAGACAGCCGAGCACCGCGCCGACGAAGAGCGTCGGCGTGAAAATGCCGCCGACCGCGCCCGAACCGGCGGTGGCCGCCGTCGCGATGATCTTGAAGACGAGCACGGTGAGCAGCGCCGTCCACGTCCACGGCTCGTGCAGCAGCGAGTTCACGACCTCATAGCCGTTGCCCCAGACTTCGGGCCACCAGATCGAGATCACGCCGACGATCAGGCCGCCCAGCGCGAGGCGCACGGGCAGAGGCAAGGGCAGCGTCGAAAAGCGTTTTTTGGATGCCGCGAGCAGCCGCAGGAAATGCGGCGCGAGCACGCCGCACAGAAGCCCCAGCACGACGAAGAGCAGCACCTCCACGCCCGTGACGGTCGGGAAGACGGGCATCTCGTACGGCGGCCTGTAGCCGGCGAACTCGCGCATCGTGATATTGGCGACGACCGACGAGACGACGATCGGCCCGAAGCTTTCCATCGCCATCGAGCCGAGCACGAGTTCGGTGACGAAGAACGCACCCGCGATCGGCGCGTTGTACGCCGACGTGATCCCGGCCGCCGCACCGCACGCGACGAGCAGCCGCAGGCGCGGCGGATCGAAGTGCACCCAGCGCCCGATGAGCGACGACGCGAGTGCGGCAAGCTGCACCATCGAGCCTTCGCGGCCGATGGAGCCGCCGCTCGAAATCGTGATCAGCGACGACAGGCTGCGCCACACGCTCTGCCACACGGGCACGACGCCGTCGCCGATGGTGACGGCTTCCATATAGTCCGTGCTCGCGTTTTTGCTGGCGCGCTTGCGTGCGATCAGCAGGCAGAAGCCCGCGATGAGACCGCCGGCAGCCGGCAGCAAGACGCGCGCGGGCCAGGGCAGATCGCGGGCGAGCGCGACGAGGCCTTCCGAATGATTGCCGAGAAGCCGTTGCAGCAGCTCAATGCCTTCGCGAAAGACGGAGGTCGCGAAGGCCCCGGCCACGCCGACGACGACCGCCCAGACGAGCATCGTATGCGAGTCCGACAGACGGAAGAGCCGTTGGGCACGTGTACGGAGCTTGAGCAGGAATGAGAGCACTTTTGCGAAATCGTGGAAAGCTTAGAAGGAAATGGAATAAGGACTCGCAAGGATAGCATTGCGAGGCGGCCGTGCGGGCGTCCGCACGGCCGCAACGCGCTCGCAGCGGACGAAAAAAAGCCCGGCGCGCGCGGCCGGGCTGCGTTCGACGCGTCTCACGTCACCACTTCGGCGCGAACGGCGGATTCGCGTTGCGCTTGCCTTCGTCGAGCGCATCGATTTTCGCGATGTCGTCGGCGTCGAGCTTCAGCTTCTGCGCATCCCAGTTGCTCTTCTGATGCTCCGGATTCGTCGATGCCGACAGCACCACGATATCGCGCGACAGCAGCCACGCGAACGTCACCTGCGCGGGCGTCGCGCCGTGCTTCTTCGCGATCGCCGCGAGCGTCGCGTCGGTGTGCGCGCGGCCTTCGCCGAGCGGCATATACGCGCTCACCCTGACGCCGAGCCGCTGCGTCGCATCGACGAGTGTGCGGTTGGCGAGAAACGGGCTCACTTCGAACTGGTTCGTGACGATCTCCTTGCCGCCCGGCGCCTTCAGCGCTTCTTCGAGCAGCGGCGCGGTGAAGTTGGACACGCCGTAATGACGGATCAGTCCCAGCTCCCGCGCTTCTTGCATCGCCGCGAGCGTTTCGGCGATGGGCACCGCGCCATCGGGCGACGGCCAGTGCACGAGCGCGAGATCGATGGTGCCGATATCGAGCTTGGCGTGACTATCTTTCAGGCTCGCGATGAGCGCGTCGCGCGAGAGCCGGTCCCACCAGACTTTCGTCGTGACCCAGATGTCCTCGCGCGGCACGCCGGAGTCGCGCACGCCCTGACCGACGGCGGCCTCGTTGTTGTAGTACTGCGCGGTGTCGATATGACGATAGCCGATCTGCAACGCGCTTTTCACGGCGTTCGTGGTCTTCGCGGCATCGACGCGAAACGTGCCGAGACCGAAGGAAGGAATCGTTTCTACCATGCTGGCTCCTGGTTTGCGCTGGGTTTGCGTTGGGTTTCAAGCGTCCTGATCGAGTTCGGGATAGTGCCTGAAAATACCCGATTCGTTGAACGGGATGCGCCGTTCCGAATCGACATAAGCCGCGATGTTCGGCCTTTGCAGCACCGCGTCGTGCAGCGCGGCTACACGCGGATAATGCGTGCCGAACTTCTTCATTGCGCGCGGGAAGGCGTAGTGCAGGCCGTCGACGATCTGGAACATCGAGAGATCGACGTATGTAGTGGCATTGCCGACCATCTGCGTGTCGCCTTGCGGATTCTGCTTGAGCACGCGCTCGAAGTAGTTCATGAACTTCGGCACGCGCTTGTCCAGAAAATTCTTCGTGCGGATCTTCGCCGCCTCCTTCTGATCTTCGTAGTAGAGATCGGTCGCGAGTGGATGATGCGTGTCGTGCACTTCGGCGACGAAATCGGCTATGGTCAGTTGCAGGCCGTGCGCGACATGGCGCAAGCCTTCGTCCTTCGGCGCGAGCGTAAGTTTCGGCCCGAGATAGAGCAGGATGTTCGCGACGTGCGGCACGATCAGATCGCCGTCCTTCAGAAACGGCGGCGCGAAGGGAATGTGCGGTTCGGTCTTGCTGTTCAGCACCTTCATCATCGCGTCCATGCCGTAGCCGCTTTTCTTCGATTCGCGCGCCACGTCGATATATTCGGCGCCGGCATCTTCCAGCGCGAGCCGCACGAATTCACCGCGGCCCTGCAATCCGTCCCAGTAATGGAGTTCGTAAGCCATGAGAAAGGCTCCTCGTCGGGGCATGCCGCGTTCGCGGCGAGATGTGAGTGTGCGCGTTTTCCGGTTGCGATGAAACGCGCGGACGAGGGAGCAGGCGAGCAACACGCGTTCCCGTAACGCAGCAACCGCATGATCGCGCCATGAATCGCTGCGGATCGGGCAAAATTGGCGTTTTGCGATTCGACTCGTAGCGGAGAAGGGATGGACAAGCAAGGCTTCACCACAGGCATCGTTCACGGCGACAGAAGCGTCGGCGTGGAGCATGGCGGCGTGCGCCAGGCGATCCACACATCGGTCCAGTACGGATTCGAGCGTGTGGAGGATCTGATCGGCGTCTTTCAGGGCACGAAGAAGGGCGGCTTCAATTACGCGCGCCAGGGCACGCCCACGACAGCCGCGCTCGAGCGCAAGATCACGAGCCTCGAAGAAGGCATCGGTTCGATCTGCTTCAGCACGGGCATGGCAGGGCTGACGGCGGTGTTCCTGACCTTGCTGCGCGCGGGCGATCATCTCGTCTCCAGCCGCTACGTGTTCGGCAACACCAATAGCCTCTTCGGCACGTTGCGCACGCTCGGCATCGAAGTGACGATGGTCGACTCCACGTCCGCTAACAACGTCGCCAAGGCAATCAAGCCGAACACGCGCATGGTGTTCGTCGAGACCATCGCGAATCCGGGCACGCAGATTCCCGATCTGAAGGGCATCGGCGATCTGTGCCGCGAGCGCGGCCTTGCGTATGTCGTCGACAACACGATCACGTCGCCCGCGCTGTTCCGGCCGAAGTCGGTGGGCGCGAGCCTCGTCGTCAACTCGCTCACGAAGACGATCGCGGGGCACGGCGCGGCGCTCGGCGGCGCGGTCACGGACACGGGGCTTTTCGACTGGAGCGCGTATCCGAATATCGCCGATGAGTACCGTCGCTCGCCATCGAAAGAGCAGGGCCTTTTGCAGATTCGCAAGAAAGGGCTGCGCGATATGGGCGCGTCGCTTTCGTCGGAGCAGGCGCATTCCATCGCGATGGGCGCGGAAACGCTCGCGCTGCGCGTGGCCAAATGCAGCGAGAATGCGCTCGCGCTGGCTCGGTTTCTCGAGAAGCACGAGGCCATCGGCCGCGTGTTCTATCCGGGGCTCGAGAGTCATCCGCAGTATGAGATCGCGCAGACGCTGTTCAAGGGCGCGTCGTGGCTGTTGTCGTTCGAGCTGCGCAATGCGGACCGCATGATCGAGGTCGTGAACGCGCTGCAAGTGCCCATCAAGGCGACGGGCCTGGGCGACACGCGCACGCTCATCATTCCCGTCGCGCCAACGATCTTCTACGAAGCAGGCGCGGAAGTGCGCAAGTCGATGGGCATATCGGACGGCATGCTGCGTTTGTCCGCTGGCATCGAGGATATCGACGATCTGATCGCCGATTTCGATCAGGCGCTCAAGCTCGCCGTATAAGCGAAAACGCGTGCCTTGCGGCACGCGTTTTTCGTTGGGTCATGACGCCCGCGCGTAATAGATGTTCTGCGGATGCCGCGCTTCCGCGAAGAAGAACCATCGCTCCGCGACGAGACCGAGATACTGCGTCAGCGCGGCGATGCAGAAGAGCGCAGCCGACTGCGCGCTCATCCCGAGCAGCATCAGCACGAAGGGCACGCCGAACGCGCAGACGAGAAACGTCCACTTGATGCGCGCGATCGCTTCGGCCGATCGTCCATGAAAGAACTCCCGCAGATTGAACGCGCCCGCCGTGAAGCCGCGCGATTTCTGCACGACGTTGGGCCCTTTGATGCCCGTCGCGCTCTGCACGGTCGACTTCGGCCGCAGGCGCGCATTGCGCTGCAGGCTGGCGACGCGCGTCGCGCAGCCGGCGAGCGTGAGCGTGCAGGCGCAAGCGGCAAGTCCCGCCGCGAGCGATGGCGCGAGCCACGCGGCGCACGCGGTCGCGAGCGTGAATCCCGACGCGCAGCCGAGCAGCACGAAGTTGACCATCGTGAGCGGCGTCGCCCATTCCTGAAGGAAGCGCAGGCATGCGTAGATCATCGCGGTGCAGACGAAGAGCGCCGCCGAGGCGACCACGCCGATCAAGCCGATCGCGAGCGACCACGGCGCGCCGAACCCATGCGCGATGCCGTACAGCGCGCCGCATGCGAGGAACGCGGGCAGGCACAGGCATTCGCGCGAAAGCCACGACGTGCGCCACATCGCGATGGCGCGCCACGCACGTTCCGGATGCCCGAGGTGAAAGAACGACGCGAGCAGCCCGAGGCCGCCGAGCACGACCGACAACGCCGCGCCGACGATAAAGAACGTCTGCGAAGGCGACGCGATCAAGCCGAGCTTCGCAAAGAGCTCCACGCCGACGAGCGCGATCAGCAAGCCTTGCGCGGCGCCGCTCAGAGTCGTGAGAAACACGACGGAAAACGCGGGTTTCATGATTGAGCTCCGATGAAAGGTCAGACGCGCACGGCCATCGCCGCGAGGTTCAGTTCGCCGTGTGCTTCGGGTTCTTCGGCGGCGTTGGGATTGCAGCCGCACGAGCCGCCGCTGCTGCACGCGCTCACCGGACGCCGAGGCAGATAGTGATTCGCGGGCTTCGTCTCCCATTCGGGCATCAGCTGATAGCCGCCGCGTTCCTTGATTGCCTTCGACACCACTGACTCCGGATCGTGGATATCGCCGAAGAGCCGCGCCGAAGTCGGGCACGCCAGCACGCACGCCGGCTTGCGATCGCGCTCGGGCAGCGCCTCGTTATAGATGCGATCCGCGCACAGCGTGCACTTCGTCATCTCCTTGCGCTCTTCATCGAGCTCGCGCGCGCCGTAAGGACACGCCCACGCGCAGTACTTGCAGCCGATGCACTTGTCGAAATCGACGAGCACGAGCCCGTCTTCCTTGCGCTTGTAGCTCGCGCCGGTCGGACAGACCGGCACGCACGGCGGGTCCTCGCAGTGCAGGCACGACTTTGGAAAGTGGATCGTGTCGGCGAGCGGAAACTCGCCCGCCTCATACGTCTGCACGCGGTTGAAGAAGGTGCCGGACGGATCGGCGTCGTAAGGGCGCTGATCCGCGAGGCTGCCCGCTTCGCCGGACGTGTTCCACTCCTTGCAGCTTGTCACGCAAGCGTGGCATCCGACGCAGACGTTCAAATCGATCACCAGGGCCATCTGGGTCATGTCGGTCTCCTTCAGTTGCTTGTGTTTCGCTTGACGGCATTGCGCAGGCGCGCCGCGAATTCGCCGCGCCCGGCGAAGTACGTCTGCACGACGCGCTGGATCGAACCGGTCATGCCCGGCGACGGCGGCATCGGCGCGAATTGCGGCAGCGTGTGGCGCGCATCGGCTTCGGCGGGATAGACGCGCACGCGCACGTCGTACCAGGCGGCTTGTCCCGTGATCGGGTCCGAGTTGGAAAAGCGCGCGCCTTCTCGCCGTGCATCCGGAATCTCGTCCGTGATGAGGTGATTCAGCAGGAAGCCGCGCTGCGATTCGTTGGCGTCGGGACCGAGATTCCAGGCGCCCGCCGCCTTGCCGATCGCGTTCCATGTCCACACGGTTCCGGGCTCCACGGCTTCGCTATAGCGTGCCATGCAGCGCACCTTGCCCCATTGCGATTCGACGTAGATCCAGCCGCCATCCTCGATACCGTTCTCCTTCGCCATGCGCGGATTCATGTACAGCAGGTTTTCGCCGTGAATCTGCCGCAGCCATGCGTTTTGCGAGTCCCACGAGTGATACATGGCCATCGGGCGCTGCGTGATGGCCGCGAGCGGATAGTGCGCGAGATCGGTCGTATCGAGTTCGAGCGGCGCATACCAGAACGGCAGCGGATCGAAATACTGCTCGATGCGCGCGCGCAGATGGTCAGGCGGCTGCCGGCCTTTCGTGCGCCCTTGCGCGGCGAGGCGGAACTTCTGCATCACGTCGGAATAGAGCTGGATCAGGATTGGCGCGTCGAACTTGCGAAAACCCTTCTCGACCGCGAACTGCAGATACGGCCCGTTCTGCCCGCGCATGTATTGCAGCGATTCGGGCAGCGTGTAGTGATAGACGCAATCGTGCTTCGCGTACTCTTCCCACTGATTCGGATTCGGCTCGCCGACGAGCGCGTCCTTGCCGTCCTTGCCGCGCCAGCCGATCAGAAAGCCGACGCCCGAGCCCGGCGCGGTCTGATGATTGACGATGAAATCCGGATAGTCGCGATACTTGCGCGTGCCTTCGGGCGTGGTGAACGCGGGCAGCTTAAGCCGGCTGCCGAGCTCGACGAGCACTTCCTGAAACGGCCGGCATTCGCCCGTGCGCGGCACGACCGGCACGCGCACCGAATCGACGGGACCGTCGAACTCGGAGATCGGGCGATCGAGCATCGACATTGCATCGTGGCGTTCGAGATACGTCGTGTCGGGCAGGATGAGATCGGCGAACGCGGTCATCTCCGACTGGAACGCATCGCACACGACGATGAATGGGATCTTGTACTCGCCGGCCTCGTTGCGGTCGGCGAGCATCTTGCGCACTTCCATCGTGTTCATCGAAGAGTTCCAGGCCATGTTGGCCATGAAAATCATCAATGTGTCGATGGGGTACGGATCGCCGCGCCATGCATTGGTGATGACACTGTGCATCACGCCGTGCACCGCGAGCGGATACTCCCACGAGAATGCCTTGTCGATGCGCGCGGGCGTGCCGTCGTCGTGGATGAACAGGTCCTCGGGCGCGGCGGGCCAGCCGAGCGGGCCGCTCGCGAGCGGCGTGTTGGGTTTGACCTGATCGGGATGATTCGGCGGTTTCGCCGATGGCGGCACCGCGCGCGGAAAGGGCGACTTGTGACGGAAGCCGCCCGGGCGGTCGATCGTGCCCATCAGCGACATCAGCACTGCGAGCGCGCGGATCGACTGGAAGCCGTTCGAGTGCGCAGCGAGACCGCGCATCGCGTGGAAGGCAATGGGATTGCCCGTCACCGTGTCGTGCTTCCTGCCCCAGCAGTCGGTCCATTCGATCGGCAGCGTGATCTTGTGATCGCGGCTCACCTGGATCATCTCGGCGGCGAGGCGTTTGATCGTCTCGGCGGGAATGCCGGTGATGTCGGCGGCCCATTCGGGCGTGCACGATGCCGCCTGCTCGCGCAGCAACGCGAAAGAGGGCGCGACGGGCGTGCCGTCTTCGAGGGTGTAGCGGCCGTCGAGCGCGGGTTCGGCGTCATCGGCATGATGCGCGACCGCGCGATTGCTCTTCGTGTCCCACCACAGATGATTCTGCGGAAAGAGCGCATTGCCTTCGGGCGCGCCGGCGTCTTTAACGAAGAGGCCGAACGTGTCGCTCGATTCGTTCATGTCGAGCAGTTCCGCCGCGTTCGTGTAGCGCGTGACGAACTCGTGGTCGTAGGCGTCGGCTGCGATCAGCTCGTGGATCAGCGCCATGAAGAGCGCACCGTCGGTGCCGGGACGGATCGGCACCCATTCGTCGGCGATGGCCGCGTAGCCCGTGCGTACCGGATTGATCGCGATGAAGCGCCCGCCCGCGCGCTTGAACTTCGACAAGGCGATCTTGAGCGGATTCGAGTGATGATCCTCCGCCGTGCCGATCATGAAGAAGAGCTTCGCGCGATCGAGATCGGGGCCGCCGAACTCCCAGAAGGAGCCGCCGATCGTGTAGATCATGCCCGCGGCCATGTTCGCCGAGCAGAAGCCGCCGTGCGCGGCGTAGTTGGGCGTGCCGAAGTTCTTCGCGAAGAGGCCGGTCAGCGCCTGCATCTGGTCGCGGCCGGTGAAGAGCGCGAACTTCTTCGGATCGGTTGCGCGCAGATGCGCGAGACGTTTTTCGAGCGTGTCGAGCGCGACGTCCCACGACACCGGCTCGAACTGCGCTTCGCCGCGTAATGCATCGGCTTTGCGCATGAGCGGCTGCGTGAGGCGCGCGGGCGAGTACTGCTTCATGATGCCCGACGCGCCTTTCGCGCAGATCACGCCTTGATTGAGCGGATGGTTCGGATTACCGTCGATGTACCGGACTTCGCCGTCGCGCAGATGTACGCGGATGCCGCAGCGGCATGCGCACATGTAGCAGGTCGTGGTCTTGACATCGAGCTTCTCGTTCTGGGTGCGAGCGCCGTGTTCCATGAGTGCTCCTTCAAAAACGATGACGCGCAACGGGGGCATGTTGCGCGTTTAGTGCTGCTTCAATCCATCGGTCAGCCGAACAGATGCTCGACGCCGAGCGTGATCCCGAGACCGCCGACGACCAGCCACACGTACAGGATCGCGCCGGTGGCCAGTGCTCGGGGGCCTGCCTGGCGGATCTGCGCGATGCGCGTCTCCATGCCGAGCGCGGTCATGGCCATCGTGAGGGCGAAGGTGTCGAGCATGTTGATGGTGCTGGTTGCGGCATCGGGAAGAATATGCAGCGAGTTCACGACGACGAGCGCGAGAAAGCCGAGCGCGAACCAGGGCACCGCGATCTTGCCCTTGCCCTGCGCCGAACCTGCGGCACGCGAGCGGCTGATCCAGAAGCCAACCACCAGCAGCACCGGCACGAGCAGCATCACGCGGGTCATTTTCACGATGGTCGCGATATGCGTCGCTTCCGGGCTCACGTTGCTCGCCGCGCCGACGACCTGCGCCACTTCGTGGATCGTGCCGCCGAAGAAGAGGCCCGCGCCGAGCGTATCGAGATGCAGCCAGCCGGCGTTGAGCGCGAGCGGGTAGAGGAACATCGAGAGCGTGCCGAACAGCACGACGCTGCCGACCGCCATCGCGCTCTTGTGCGCCTTGGATTGCAGTGTCGATTCGAACGCGAGCACCGCCGCCGCGCCGCAGATCGCGCTGCCCGCCGCCGTCAGAAGCGCGGTATCGCGATCGAGCTTCATCAGCTTCATGCCGGCCCACGTGCCGATCACGAGCGTGCTGACGACGACCAGCACCGACACCGTGAATCCGGACAAGCCCACCTGCGCGATTTCCTGCAGACTCACGCGCAGCCCGAAGAACGCGACCGCGATGCGCAGCAGCTTGCGCGCGGAGAAGTTGACGCCGGCGGCCCAGCTGTCGGGCATGCCATGACGCAGCGCATTGCCGTAGATCGCACCCGCGACGATGCCGACGATCAGCGGGCTGATCCCCAGCCCGGCGATGGCGGGCACGGCGGCGAGCCGGGTCACGGCCGCGGCGAACAATGCGACGAAGAGAATGCCGTTGAGCTGTCCTCGCGTGGAGGATGCGGCTGGCGCCAGGGATTGGGCAGACGTAACCGTGGACATGGAAAAACCCGTTGAAAGTTGGATGACTCGATGGGCTAATCCTATTCTCGATATATGAATATGAAAAATCGTGATTTAGAATGAGATGTATCGGATAAACCGATATTTATGAAAGATGACCCCGGAACAACTGATAACCTTTGCAACGGTCGCTGAGCACGGCAACATCAGCCGCGCCGCGGTGGCGCTGCACCTGTCGCAGCCCGCGGTGTCGGGGCAGTTGCGGCTTTTGCAGGAGGAATTCGGCGAGCCGCTCTATCAGCGCGATGGCCGCGGCGTGCGCCTGACCGCCGCCGGCGAGCAGCTGCTCGGCCACGCGGAGCGCCTGCGCGAGACCTTTCGCGCGGCCCATGCGCTGCGCGACGCGTTACGGGGGCTGGAGCGCGGCACCCTGCGAATCGGCGCGAGCACGACGCCCGCGAGCTATCTGCTGCCGTATCTGATCGCGGCATTTCACAAGCGCTTTCCGGACGTCGTCGTGACCACCATCGACGGCAACACCGCGGATATCGTCGCGGCGCTCGGCTCGCTGGATATCGCGCTGGTCGAAGGCTCGCCCGGTAACGAACTGCCGCTCGGCACAACAGTCACGTCGTGGCGCGAGGACGAGATCGTCGCGATCCTGCCGAACGCTCATCCGCTCGCGGACGGGCGCGATTCCATGACGCTCGACGCACTGAGCGAGCACCCGCTCGTGCTGCGCGAGCCCGGGTCGGGCGTGCGGCAGGTCATCGAACGGGCATTCGCGGATCGCGACGTGCCGATGCGCGTCGCGATCGAAATCGCGGGCGTGGAGGGCGTGAAGGAAGCGGTGCGCGCGGGCATGGGCATCGGCTTCGTCTCGGCGATGTCGATCCGTCACGAGGACAGCGCGCTGCGACGCGTGCGTATCGCGCCGGAGCCGCTCACGCGGCGCTTTTCGATTCTGCTGCCGCATGCCGCCACACCGTCGCGCGTCGCAGCGCGGTTTCTGGAGCTGTGCGAGGAACCGGGTCTGCTCGGCTAGGGAATTCCACTATGGCGCGTCGAAGCCGGTCTCGCGCACTATTCGATCTCAACACGGGCGCTGCGGCGTCCTTTTTGAAAATCATTTATGGAACCGGTTCCATATCGCAGTTCGGGGCCGGAACAGCAGCGGGGCAGCAGATGCAAATTTCTTCGAGCGAAGCCAGGTCCAGTGAAGTCGTGATCGTCGCGAGCGCGTTCGGCGCGGATGCGATCCGGCGTGACGGCCACGCCGCGTGGGCGGCGGCTGCCGCGCGCGCGGGTGCCGACGGCTTCGAAGTGCGCCGCGAACTGTTCGCGAGCGACGCCGATGCGAAGCCCGAAGCGCTCGCGCAACTCGGCGAGCGCATTGCGGCGCACGGTCTGTGGTCCGTCTATTCGACGCCCGCGATGCTTTTCCGCGATGACGGCGCGCTCGATCTCGACGCGCTTCGCCTGGCGCTCGGCGAAGCCGCTGCGCTTGGCGCGCGCATCGTGAAGCTGCAGCTCGGCGGCACGGAAAGCGCCGTCGCGACCGATTCGGCCACTCTTGATCGCCTGATGACGGAAATCGCCGCATCGAAAGCGCGCGTCGTCGTCGAGAACGGGCAACTGAAGGCGGGCGGCACGATCGGCGCGTTCGACGCGCTCTTCGCCGCGCTGCCGCCGGCGAGCGGCCTCGCGATGACCTTCGACACCGGCAACTGGCACTGGGCGGAGCAGGACCCGCTCGACGCCGCGAAGCGCCTCGCGCCGCACGTCGCCTACGTGCATTGCAAGGCTGTGATGGGCGAGGGCGCACGCCGATTCGCCGCCGCGCCCGCACACGGCGACGCGCGTTTCGCGACCCTGCTCGCGCACTTGCCGGGCGATGTGCCGCGCGGCATCGAATATCCGTTCATGCCCGGCGCGGACGTCTCGCTCGACGCGGACGCGGCGCGCCAGGTCGCGCGCATCGCGGCATTTTGAATTACGCGTTTTGCATTACGCATTCATCTGTAAAGGACCCGACATGCAAGCCAAGCCCGAAGCCCTCGACGTCGTCACGTACGGCGAAGCAATGACGATGTTCGTCGCGGCCGAGACCGGCGATCTCGCGCAGGCCGGCCAGTTCACCAAGCGCGTCGCGGGCGCGGACCTGAACGTGGCGATCGGTCTTTCGCGCCTCGGGTTCAAGGTGGGCTGGATGAGCCGTGTCGGCAAGGATTCGTTCGGCCGCTATGTGCTGGACGTGCTCGCGTCCGAAAGCATCGACGCGGGCTGCGTGACGATCGACGAGCGCTATCCGACGGGCTTCCAGTTGAAGGGCAAATGCGACGACGGCAGCGATCCGGCGGTCGAATACTTCCGCAAGGGCTCGGCCGCGAGCCACCTCTCGCTCGACGATTACGCCGCGGATTACGTGCTCGGCGCGCGCCATTTGCATCTGACGGGCGTCGCGCCCGCGATTTCCGCGACCTCGCGCGAACTCGCGTTCCACATGGCGCGCGAAATGCGTGCGGCGGGAAAGACGATTTCCTTCGACCCGAACCTGCGGCCGACGCTTTGGCCGTCGCGCGAGGCGATGGCCGAATCGCTCAACTCGCTCGCCGCGCTTGCCGACTGGGTGCTGCCGGGCGTGTCCGAAGGATTGACGCTCACGGGCTACGCGAAGCCCGAGGACATCGCCGCGTTCTATCTCGACCGGGGCGCGAAGGGCGTCGTCGTGAAGCTGGGCGCGCACGGCGCGTACTTCCGCACGGCGGACGGCGAGCAGGGCATCGTGGCGGGCGTTCCGGTCGAGCATGTCGTCGATACGGTGGGCGCGGGCGATGGCTTCGCGGTCGGCGTCGTGAGCGCGCTGCTCGAAGGGCGCGACGTGCGTCATGCGATCGCGCGCGGCAACCGTATCGGCGCGCTGGCGATTCAGGTGATCGGCGATAGCGAAGGGCTGCCGACACGCGCCGCGCTCGATCTGCTCGAAGCACAGGATTCCAACGACAAGACGGCCAAAGCCGCGTTCGATCTGGCGTAACGGATAAACGGCCCTTCGAGGGGCGAACCTGAGAGACTCAACCGAAACGTCTTCGGAGACAACCATGCATTCTTCAACTCCCAAGCTCGCGGCGCGCCGCTGGTGGGCGATCATGCCGATCGTTTTCATCACTTACAGCCTCGCGTATCTCGACCGCGCCAACTACGGCTTCGCCGCGGCTGCGGGCATCAATCAGGATCTCGGCATCAGCAAGGGGCTGTCGTCGCTGATCGGCGCGCTGTTTTTCCTCGGCTACTTCTTCTTCCAGATTCCGGGCGCGATCTATGCCGAGCGCCGCAGCGTGAAGAAGCTCGTGTTCTGGAGCCTCATTTTGTGGGGCGGATGCGCGACGCTCACGGGGATGGTGAGCAATATCCCGTCGCTGATGGCGATCCGCTTCGTGCTCGGCGTCGTCGAGGCGGCGGTGATGCCCGCGATGCTCGTCTTCATCGCGAACTGGTTCACCAAGTCCGAGCGTTCGCGCGCGAACACGTTCCTCATTCTCGGCAATCCGGTGACGGTGCTGTGGATGTCGGTGGTATCGGGCTATCTCGTGAACTCGTTCGGCTGGCGCCACATGTTCATCGCGGAAGGCTTGCCGGCGGTGTTGTGGGCGGTGATCTGGTGGTTCATCGTGAAGGACAAGCCCGCGCAGGTGAGCTGGCTCACGAACCAGGAAAAGAGCGATCTGGACGCGACGCTGCGTGCTGAGCAGGCTGCGATCAAGCCGGTGAAGAACTATCGCGAGGCGTTCAAGTCGCCGGCGGTGATCAAGCTGTGCGCGCAGTATTTCTGCTGGAGCATCGGCGTATATGGTTTCGTGCTGTGGCTGCCGTCGATTCTGAAGAGCGGCTCGACGCTCGGCATGGTCGAGACCGGTTGGCTTTCGGCGGTGCCGTATCTTGCTGCGACGATTGCGATGCTGCTGGCATCGTGGGCATCGGACAAGCTGCAGGCGCGCAAGGCGTTCGTGTGGCCGTTCCTGCTGATTGGCGCGGTGGCGTTTGCCGGATCGTATCTGCTCGGTTCGACGAATTTCTGGGCTTCGTATACGTTGCTCGTGATTGCGGGTGCGGCGATGTATGCGCCTTACGGGCCGTTCTTTGCGATCGTGCCTGAACTTTTGCCGAAGAATGTCGCTGGCGGGGCGATGGCGCTTATCAACAGCATGGGCGCGTTGGGGTCGTTCGTCGGGTCGTATTTCGTGGGGTATCTGAATGGGGCGACCGGGTCGCCGGCGGCCTCCTACGTGTTCATGAGTGTGGCGTTGTTGCTTGCTGTCTGGTTTACGTTGGCGGTTAAGCCGCAGGCTGCGGTTCGGGCGGGGGTTGTTGCGCGGTCTTGATTTTGCTTTTCGCCGGATCCGGTGTTCGCGTCGGTCTATTGGGGTTGCCCCTTTGCGGGGCGGCACTTTGGGGCTTGGGGTGGTTGTGTTTGTTGCCGGATCCCGTTTTCGCGTCGGTCTATTGGGGTTGCCCCTTTGCGGGGCGGCACTTTGGGGCTTGGGGTGGTTGTGTTTGTTTCCGGATCCCGTTTTCGCGTCGGTCTATTAGCGTTGCCCCTATGCGGGGCGGCAGTCACTTTCTTTGCTGCTGCAAAGAAAGTAACCAAAGAAACAGCTTGTCCCATCCAAAGTGCTTCAGGCCGGCCCCGGCACAGAACGGCGCAAGTGGTCCGGCAGTAGCGAGTGCCCTCATAGGCCTAATCGGGCTTGGACCGCGCACGGTCTGACTAGCTAGTTGTTTTGGCGCGCTGGTTAAGCACAAAATAGCTCCGGCACAGCGCTACGCGCTGCCGTTGGGTGTGCAAGGGAAACCAACGGTGGGCGAATGCCAAGAGATAGAAGCCTTAGCAAATATGCGCGCGCGGACCCGATGGACCGGTCGGCCGCGAAGCGGGCCGGAGCTATTTCGCGCCTTACCAGTCAGTTGAGTGGTGCGATGTGACAGACCGTGCGCGATCCAAGCCCGGTTAGGCCTGTGAGGGCACTCGCTACTGCCGGACCACGTACCATCTTCTGTGCCGGGGCCGGTGTGAAGTACTTTGGATGGGGATAGCTGTTTCTTTGGTTACTTTCTTTGCAGCAGCAAAGAAAGTGACTGCCGCCCCGCATAGGGGCAACGCTAATAGACCGACATGAAAACGGGATCCGATAGAAGCTCAAGTCGACCAACCCCAATCCAATCAAAAACGGGATCCGATAGAAGCCAAAATCGACCAAAACCCAAGCCAATCAACCCCGACCATGACTCGAAAAATCGTAGCCTACAAAGCCTTGCCAAGCGACGTGGAAGCTTACCTCCGCGAGCACGCGGAAGTCCAAAACGTCGATCCGAAAGACCACACCGCTTTTGTGGAAGCGCTGAAGGAAGCCGACGGCGCGATCGGCGCGAGCGTAAAGATCTCCTCTGACATGATCGAAGGCGCATCACGCCTGAAAGCGCTCTCGACGATATCAGTAGGCTTCGATCAATTCGACGTTGCCGATCTCACGCGCCGCGGCATCGTGCTCACGCACACCCCCGATGTGCTCACCGAATCCACCGCCGACACCGTATTCGCGCTGATTCTCGCAAGCGCACGCCGCGTCGTGGAGCTTGCCGAATGGGTGAAGCAAGGCAACTGGACGGCGAGCATCGGAGAAGCGTGCTTCGGCGTCGACGTGCAGGGCAAGACGCTCGGCATCGTCGGCCTCGGGCGCATCGGCGGGGCGGTCGCGCGCCGCGCCGCGCTCGGCTTTCGCATGAACGTGCTCTACACGAACCGCAGCGCGAACGAGCAGGCGGAAAGCGAATACGGCGCGAAGCGTGTCGAGCTCGATGAACTCCTCGCGCACTCCGACTTCGTGTGTCTGCAAGTGCCCCTCACGCCCGAGACGCACGGCATGATCGGCGCGAACGAACTGAAGAAGATGAAGACGAGCGCGATCCTCATCAACGCTTCGCGCGGCCCGACCGTCGACGAAACCGCACTCATCGAAGCGCTGCAAAACGGCACGATCCGCGGCGCCGGCCTCGACGTGTTCGAGAAAGAACCGCTGCCCGCCGATTCGCCGCTGCTCGCGATGAAGAATGTCGTCGCGCTGCCGCATATCGGCTCGGCGACACTCGAAACGCGTCACGCGATGGCGCGCAACGCCGCCGAAAACCTCATTGGCGCACTGGACGGCACGCTCACGCAAAACATCGTCAATCGCGACGTGCTCGCGCGCTGAAAGCGCGGGATCGCAAGGGCACGCTCGCGCGCATGCGTTACCATGCGCGATGCGAGGAGAACGATAATGACGGCATCGCGTCTCGCTTCACGGCGAAGCGCGGGCCCACGACCACTATGTCCGACGATCCCACATTGACGAACCGCCCGGCCGCGTTCGGCGCGCGCCGCGCGACGATCACCGACGTCGCGCGCGAAGCCGGCACCGGCAAGACCAGCATTTCGCGTTATCTGAACGGCGAGATGGGCGTGCTGTCGCCCGACTTGCGCGAACGTATCGAAGCGGCTATCGCCAAGCTGGACTATCGGCCGAACCAGATGGCGCGCGGCTTGAAGCGCGGCCGCAACCGCCTGATCGGCATGCTGCTCGCCGATCTGACCAACCCGTATTCCGTCGAAGTGCTGCAAGGCGTCGAAGCCGCGTGTCACGCGCTCGGCTACATGCCGCTCATCTGTCATGCGGCCAACGAAATCGACATGGAGCGGCGCTATCTGCAACTGCTTACGACCTATCGCGTCGAAGGCGTGATCGTCAACGCGCTCGGCGTGAAAGAAGAACTGCTGCAAGGCTTCGCGCAGGGCGGCATTCCGGTCGTGCTCGTGGACCGTTCCGTCGAAGGCTTCATCACCGATATGGTCGGGCTCGACAATCCCGCCGCCGTGCAACTCGCGACGCGCCATCTCGTCGAAGAAGGTTTCGACGAGCTGCTTTTCATCGTGCAGCCCGTTACGCACGTGAGTTCGCGGCGCCTGCGCGAAGCCGCGTTTCGCGAAACCGTCGCGGCGCTGCATGCGAGCGGCTCGACGCTCGTGATCGATCTCGCCGATGCATCGTCCGCGCTCGCCGAACTCGATGCGCGCGTCGCGGCGGCACGAGCGGCAGGCAAACGCGTCGCGCTGTTCGCGGCGAACGGGCCGGTCGCGCTGCGCGTCGCCGTGCATCTGAAGGAGCGTCACGGCGCGGACTGGCAGGCGAGCGTCGCGCTGATGTCCATCGACGATTCCGAATGGGCGCAACTCGCGGGCATGACGACAGTGCGCCAGCCGACGTACGATATCGGCCGGCGCGCGGTCGAGTTTCTGCATGAACGTCTCGGCGGCGCCGCGATGCCCGCGCGCGAATGTCTGCTGCCGGGCGAACTCGTCGTGCGCGCATCCACCACGCGCGAACAGCAGCAAGCATCACAAGGAACTTGAATGGTCAGTGTTTCGACCTTGCTGAGCCTCGCGCTCGCGACGCTCATCATCGCCGCTATGCCCATCGTGCTGTACCGAAAGCTGCGGCCGCGCTTTGCGATCGCGCCGCGCGAAGCGATTCTCGGCATCGCGGTGTTCGCGCTCTTCGCGATGGTCATCGAGCGCGCGCTGCATGGCTTCATGCTGAGCAATGCGGTCACGTCGGCGTGGCTCATGAACCCCGCGGTATTCGTCGTCTATGGCGCTATCGCGGCGGGCCTGTGCGAGGAAGTCGGGCGCTTTCTCGCGATGAAATGGCTCATCTCGCGCGAGCCGGGCGCGCTGGATCGTCACGGGCCGGCGCTCGGCTATGGCATCGGGCACGGCGGGGCTGAAGCGTGGATCGTCGGCGTGCTGGTGCAGGTGCAATGGATCGTCTATGCGGTGCTCGCGAATCGCGGCACGCTGGATGCGCATTTCGAGAGCGCGCCGCTCGAAGCCATCGCGCGCATTCATCTGGTGCTGATGAGTCTTTCGCCGGTGTCGGCGGGCATCTTTCTCGTCGAACGCGCGAGTGCGTTCGTGCTGCAGCTCGGCTTTTCCGCGCTGATGTGGCAGATGCTGCGCGAGCGCTCGCGTCACGCGCTTGCCTTTCTCGTCGCAGCGCATGCGCTCGTCGGCTTGCCCGCCGCGCTCTTTCAGGCGCGGCTCGTGCCGCTTATCGCCGCCGATGCCGTGTATCTCGTGCTCGGCGTGATCGTCGCGGTGGCGCTCGTGCGCTACTATCGGCGGGTCGCCGCGCAGGGCGCATGAGCGTGCCTGAAGCGGCGCTTCAATCGAATATCGAAACTGAATGGACGACTATCAATACGACTGCCCGAGCGCGGATATCGACATGCTCGCGCATGTGATCAGCGATCTCTTTCCCGAGCAGACGCAGTTCGCCGAACGCCGCGACGACGAGGGCCGAACCTCGCTCGTGATTCACTATGTGGCAATGCGCTTCGGCTCGACGGCGCGGCGCATTACGATCGATGTGCGCTTCGATCCGGCTGCGCTCGCGCGTTATCGCGCCATGCCGCCGCGCATGCATGCGCGCAGTTACGCGGTGCTGCGCGCCTATGTGGAAGCGACGCTCGGATCGCTCGAAGAGATGTACGCGAACGGCGAGGCCGTGCCGCGTGAAGTGGACATCGAGATGGGCGAGGACTTCGCTTAAAGCGTGCGATACACCTTCGCGAAGCGCGCCGCTTTCACGACGCCGTAATCGCCCGGCGCGTATTGCATGACCCAGTCGCCCGGGTCGCCGGTGAGGATGTCGCCGGCTGTGGAGCGCGCGATCGAGAAGGGCTCGTGCATCTCCTTCGCGAGCACGACGCTCGGGCGATTGCGATACGTGCCCGCCTCGCCATGCGCGATGCCGCCTTCGGGCACGTACTTCGCGTCGAAGCGCTCGCGCGACACGACCCAGCGCTCGCCGCCGCTGCCGGTGACGATCGCGTCGCCGCTCGCGTAGCGGTTCGGACCTTCGAGACTCATCAATTCGCCCGCGGCGGCGGCGAATTCGACAGCGACGACTTCGTCTTTCACGACGCGGCGCGCGGCGGGATCGGTGGCGAGATCGAGTTGGGACAAATGGAGCATGGTGCGTTCGGGAATGGCGGTGGCGGTGCGCGATCGTAACGGCATTCGCGCCATTTTGCACCCGGCGGACATAAAAAAAGCCTGCATCGCGCGATGCAGGCTTCTCGGCTTTATGCGCTCGCTCAGGGCTTCGTGGCCGACGCCGCATCCGCCCCCGCCGCATGCGGGCGACGATGCGCGTGACCGTGCCGCGCCTTGCCGTGCTCTTCGCGGAAGCTCGTATCGGCGAGCTTCTTCTGCTCTGGCGAAAGGCTCGCGTAAAGCGGCTCGAAAGCTTCGACGAGGCGCTTCGTGCCATCGGCGTTTGCCTGCGTGATCTGCTCGTACTGCTTCATGTCGTCGAGCGCGGACATCGTATCGCGCTGAGCGATGCGCTGGCGATAAAGCTCCGACATCGTGCGGCCGTTGTCGCGCATCACGTCGGCGAACTTCGACCATTGATCTTCCTGCTGCGGCGTGATCTTGAGGCTCGAATGCAGTTCCGCGATACGTTCCTCGACGCGCGCCTGGCGCTTGTTGGCGGCCGGTGCGGATGCTGCAGCCTGCACGGCGGCCGCCGATGCCGCCGCGGGCGCCGACGACTGCGCGAATACCGGGCTCAATGCGCAGAAAGCGGCCAGTGCAACGAGTGTTCTTTTCATTCGGGTTACCTTCGATCGATAAAGAGAGCGGTGTGCTTCGCAAGCTGCATCGAATGCAGCGCGATGGCACGACATCGGCGGATATTAGTATCACGATTGCCCGCGGTTTCGCCCGCATTGCCACAACTGCTTACATTCGAAACGTCTCTGGAAAAAACGCGGTGGTCATCTGGGCGGGCCGGATCCGCACCGTCTCGGCGATAATGCAAAACACAAAACGCCGAATGCCAAATGGCATGCAAAACGCATAACGCAAAACACAAAATGCCAAGGACGACGCCCCTATGAGACCGCCGCGCCTCGATCAACTCGACGAGATCGATCGCAATCTCGTCGCGCTATTGCAGATGAACGCGCGGGAGAGTGTCGCGAATCTCGCGCGGCAGTTGGGCGTTGCGCGCACGACCGTGATCGCGCGCATCGCGCGGCTGGAGAAGAACAACGTGATCGCGGGCTACGGCGTGCGGCTCGGACAGGACGTGCTCGATGCGAGCATCCAGGCGTATGTCGGCATCAAACTCATGCCCAAATACGGCCGCGATCTGCTGAAGCGGTTCGCCCGCATGCCGGAGATCCAGCTGCTCTGCGCGGTGAGCGGCGAGTTCGATTACGTCGCGTGGCTGCGCGCCGATTCCCCTGATCGCCTGAACGATCTGCTCGACGAGATCGGCGCGCTGGAAGGCGTCGAGCGCACGACGACGTCGATCATTCTCGCGCGCAAAATCGATCGCGTGGGATAGCCGTTTCGACATATCGTAGCGACACGTCGTCAAAACGACGAAATGTATCGTCGAAGCGCATCATTTTGCGTCTAGGATCAGTATTCGCGCGCTCCTAAACTGTGTGAAGAACGTATGGGCCAAAGCGGCCCGACCCGCACACAAAAAGGAGATGAATATGAAAGTGGCCCTCGTCGGCGCCGGTCTGATCGGTCAGAGCATTGCCCATTTGCTGCGTGAAACGGGGGACTTCGAAGTCGTCGCGTTCGATCGCGACGAGCACGCCCTCGCGCTGCTCGATGCGCAAGGCATCCCGACGCGCCGTGTCGATTCCGCCGATACGCCCGCGTTGCGCCAGGCGCTGGTTGGCTTCGATGCGCTCGTCAACGCCCTTCCGTATTACCTCGCGATCAACGTCGCCTCGGCGGCGAAAGCGGCCGGCGTGCATTATTTCGATCTGACCGAAGACGTGCGCGCGACCCATGCGATTCGCGCGATCGCCGAGGATTCCGAGCTCGCGTTCATGCCGCAATGCGGCCTCGCGCCGGGCTTCATCGGCATCGTCGCGCATGATCTCGCGAAGCGCCTCGACGATGTGCGCGAGGTGAAGATGCGCGTCGGCGCGCTGCCCGAGTTTCCGACCAATGCGCTGAAGTACAACCTCACGTGGAGCATCGACGGTCTCATCAACGAGTATTGCCAGCCGTGCGAGGCGATCCGCGAGGGCCGCACGCAATGGGTGCAGCCGCTCGAAGGCGTCGAGCATTTTTCGCTCGACGGCATCGAGTACGAGGCCTTCAACACGTCGGGCGGACTCGGCACGCTGTGTGAAACGCTTGCGGGCAAGGTCGAGACGCTCGACTACAAGTCGGTGCGCTATCCGGGCCACCGCGATCTGATGAAGTTCCTGCTCGACGATCTGCGCATGTCCACCGATCGCGATGGCTTGAAGACGATGTTGAAGCGCGCGGTGCCTTCGACGGCGCAGGATGTCGTACTGATCTTCGTCACGGTGACCGGCATGCGTCGCGGACAGCTCGTGCAGGACGTATTCACGCGCAAGATTTTCGCGAAGGACGTGTGCGGCGTGCCGATGAGCGCGATTCAGATCACGACCGCCGGCGCGATCTGCGCCGAGCTCGATCTCTTCCGTGAAGGCGTGCTGCCGCAAAGCGGTTTCGTGCGTCAGGAACAGGTGCCGCTCGAGGCGTTCCTCAATAACCGCTTCGGCAAGCTGTACGAAGGCGCCAACGCGGTGGCGACGGCGCGGCAACTGGCGGCAGCTTAAGCGAGCAGGCGCGCGATCAATGCATCGCGCGCTGCATCGTTCGGCGCGGTGTTGTCGAACATCACGAGCGTCCGGGCGAGCGTCTCGTCGGGGACGAAGAGGCGCTGACGATATTCCTCCCAATGCGCGAGCTTGTACGCATCGTTCGGATCGCCACGCGCGACGATGCGCTCGCGCGCCACATCTTCATGCACATGCACCCAGACGACGCGAATGGCGACATCGTCACCGATGCCGAGCCATGCGCGATCGAAGAGGCGTGAGCTGCGCACCTCGCGCGTGAGCGGCGCGACGATCACGACACTCACGCCGAGCGCGAGGTTTTCGGCGGCGGTGTCGACGAGACAGCGATACTCCGGATCACGGAAATGCTCGATGAAAAGCGGGCTGTCGCGATCGTGCGGATCGCCGGTCAGCGCGCCGATCGCCGCCGCGCTGTACGCGCCGTAGAGCGTGTCCTTGTCGAGCAGGCAGAAGGGCTCGCCGGTCGCCTGCATGAGCGGCCCGAAGAGTTGCCTCGCGAGCGTCGTCTTGCCGGTGCCGGCATGGCCGCAGAAAAAGATCAGATGCTTCACGTCCGGTCGATCCTCGAGAAAGCTCATTCATCCGTGCGATTGCGCTGATAGCGTTTCATGAGCGGCGTCGCGGTGATGCCGTGCACGATGACCGATGCCGTGATCGTCGCGATGACGAGCGGCACGAGCGGCGCCGCGACATCGTGCGGCGCATGTTCGAGCGCGTAAAGCAGATAGTAAAACGAGCCGACGCCGCGTATGCCGAACCAGCTCATGAGCCTTCGTTGCGGCCCCGCCGCATGCGAGCCGATGAGCGATAGTTCCACCGCCGCAGGCCGCAGCACGAGAAAGAGCGCGCCGATGAGCGCGGCCGCCTGCCATGTGAAGAGCTCGCGCCACATGGTCGCGAGCACGGCCCCCACCGTCAGCATGATCGCGACTTCGGCGATGCGTTCCAGCTCGATCGTGAAGCCGTGCACGCGCTCGGCCATGAAGGCGTGCGCGCGCTCGGGATCGGCTGCGGCGGCGCCGACATCGTCGGCATCGATCTTGCCGATCGCCTCGCGCGCGGACTTGCCGGCGCTCGTTTTCTGCTCGACGCGGCGCATCGCGAGGCCGGCCGCGAACACCGCCAGAAACGCATAGGTGTTCAGCAGCTCCGCGACGCCATACGACAGCGCGATCAGCCCGAGCGCATAGAAGCCTTCCGGGCCGAGCGCTTCGCCGTGACGCGTGCGCAGATACGCGACGAGCCGCACCGACAGCGCGCCCAGCAGCCAGCCGCTCACGAGCGCGCCCGCGATGCCCCACGTGGCCTGCAAGGCGAAGCTCCAGTGCAGCGCCTCGTTCGGCGTCGCCTCGAAGCGGCACACCGCGATGCCGAGCAGCGCGAAGGGCAGCGCGATGCCGTCGTTCAGGCCGCCTTCGCCCGTCAGCGAGAAGCGCAACAGGTCGATGTCGCCGGGCGTTTCCACCTGCACGTCGTGGGCGAGCACGGGGTCGGTCGGCGCGAGCATTGCGGCGAGCAGCAGCGCCGGGCCCCAGCTCAGCCCGAGTGCGTAGACCGAAAACAGCGTGAGCACCGCGACGGTGAGCACCATCGCGACGAGGCCGAGTCGTATCGGCAGAAGCCAGATGCGATCGGTGGGCGGCACGCGCAGACGCAAGCCAATTGCGAACAGCGACACGAGCATCGCGACTTCGGTGATGCGCCTGAGCACGGTTGCGTCGGACGCGAGGTCGAGCGTCAGCAGATTGGCCGCGGCCGGGCCCATCGCGAAGCCGATCGCGAGATAGCACATCGCGGTGCTG
This sequence comes from Caballeronia sp. 11_S32, assembly GCF_056930355.1. Taxonomy (NCBI): domain Bacteria; kingdom Pseudomonadati; phylum Pseudomonadota; class Betaproteobacteria; order Burkholderiales; family Burkholderiaceae; genus Caballeronia; species Caballeronia sp. 11_S32. Next base: position 2,087,663 of record NZ_JBXOWH010000003.1, on the reverse strand, counting down.
ATCGGCAGGCGCTTGAACGTCGAGCTGGCGAGGCCCATGAAGATGAGCACGCCACCGACGACGAGAAACCAGATCGTCTCGATCATGAATGCCTTCGGGCTTCGTCTCCTGATGACTGAGCGGACCGCGCGCCACGGACGTGCGGGACGTTCCGAACGAATCCAGCACGAGCCATGCCCGTGTCAGGGGCGCTTTGGCAGGGCGCCTGCCTGCTTATCGACTTGCGCGTAACATGCATTTCGGTTGCGGCATCTGCATTCGTCATCCGCTTCATTCGCACGGTCTTCGACCGGAGGAGACTCGGCATGTCACAGCACTTCGATGCAGTCGTCATCGGCACGGGGCAGGGCGGCTCGCCGCTTGCGGTGCGGCTTGCGCAGAGCGGCAAGCGCACCGCCGTGATCGAGCGGCATCTGTTCGGCGGCACCTGCGTGAACGTCGGCTGCACGCCGACCAAGACGTACGTGGCAAGCGCGCGGGCCGCGCACGTCGCGCGCACGGCGGCGCAATACGGCGTGATGATCGGCGGCGATATCGTGATCGATATGGCGCGCGTGAAGGCGCGCAAGGACGAGGTAATCGGCGGCTCGCGCACGGGCATCGAGACATGGCTGCGCGGCACGGAGAACCTCACCGTGTTCAAGGGACACGCGCGCTTCACGGGCCCGCATGCGCTCTCGATCGAGGCGGGCGACGGCTCGACGCAGGACATCGAGGCGGATCTCGTCGTCATCAACACGGGCACGCGCGCGGCGGTGCCGAAGGTCGAAGGTCTCGCACATGTGCCGTATCTGACCAATTCGACGATCCTCGAACTGACCGAAGTGCCGAAGCATCTCGTGATCGTCGGGGCGAGCTATATCGCGCTCGAATTCGGGCAGATGTTCCGGCGTTTCGGCAGCCGCGTCACTTTGCTCGTGCGCGGCGACCGCATTCTGACGCGCGAGGATGAAGACTTCGCCCGCGCGATGCAGGAGGTGTTCGTGCGCGAGGGCATCGAGTTTCGCTTCGGTGCGCAGATCGCGCGGGTGGAGGCGTCGGCGGGCGGCGGTGTGCGTATCGTCAGCGGCGATGAGACCATCGACGCATCGCATCTGCTCTTCGCAACGGGCCGCATACCCAACACCGACGATCTGGGCCTAGAGCATGCGGGCATTGCGTTGAACCGGCACGGCATGATCGACGTGGATGGCCAGTTGCGAACGGCGGTCGAAGGCATCTATGCCCTGGGCGATGTGAACGGGCGCGGCGCGTTCACGCATACGTCGTGGAATGACTACGAGATCATTGCTTCGAATCTGCTCGATGGAGAGTCGCGCAGTGCCGATACGCGCATCATGGCTTATGCGGTGTTTGTCGATCCGCCGTTCGCGCGTGTGGCAATGAGCGAGGAGGATGTACGGCGCGATGGCCGCGAGGCGCTCATTGCAACCATGCCGATGACGCGCGTGGGGCGCGCGCGGGAGCGCGGTGAGACCGATGGCTTCATGAAGGCGCTCGTCGATGCGCGTACGAAGCGGTTTCTAGGCGCGGCGATTTATGGGATCGAAGGGGATGAGGTGATTCATACTTTCGTCGATATCATGAATGCGGATGCGCCGTTCACCACGCTGCAGCGGGCTATGCATATTCATCCTACTGTGAGTGAGTTGATTCCTACCTTGCTGGAGGGGTTGAAACCGTTGAGGTGACTTTGGGGTTGTTGGTCGCCGGATCCCAATTTCGCGTCGGTTTATTAGCGTTGCCCCTATGCGGGGCGGCAGTCACTTTCTTTGCTGCTGCAAAGAAAGTAACCAAAGAAACAGCTATCCCCATCCAAAGTACTTCACACCGGCCCCGGCACAGAAGATGGTATGTGGTCCGGCAGTAGCGAGTGCCCTCAGAGGTCTAACCGGGCTTGGACCGCGCACGGTCTGACAAGCTAGAACCTTGAGGGCACTGGTTCAGCACCAAATAGCTCCGGCACAGCGCTACGCGCTGCCGCCGGGTATGCAAGGGAAACCAACGGTGGGCGCATGCAGTGAGATGGCAGCGTTAGCAAGGAAGCGCGCGCCGACCCGATGGACCGGTCGGCCGCGAAGCGGGCCGGAGCTAGTTGGCGCCTTACCAGTCAGTTGAGCGGCGCGATGTGACAGACCGTGCGCGATCCAAGCCCGGTTAGGCCTATGAGGGCACTCGCTACTGCCGGACCACGAGACTTCTTCTGTGCCGGGGCCGGTGTGAAGTACTTTGGATGGGACAAGCTGTTTCTTTGGTTACTTTCTTTGCAGCAGCAAAGAAAGTGACTGCCGCCCCGCATAGGGGCAACGCTAATAAACCGACGCGAAAACAGGATCCCACGTACCCGCAAACAAACCAAGGTGACTGCCGCCCCGCATAGGGGCAACGCCAATAGACCGACACGAAAGCAAGTTTCACAAACGAAAAAAGCTCAAGGCTGATCGATCAGCGACCGGGTCGCTTCAGCAACCAGCCCCCGCAGCCAGCGCACTTCATCGGAGTAGTGACAACGCTCATGCCAAAGCTGGTAATACTGCATCGGCGGGAAATCGAGCGGAGCGGGCACGACCGCGAGCGGCAGGAACCGCGCGTAATGGTCAGCAAACAACCGCGTCGTAGTGAACACGAGATCCGACTTGATGAGCACGTAAGGCGCGAGATTGAAGTAAGGCAGCGTGACGACGACATGGCGCTTCAACCGCTCGCGCGCGAGATGCACATCGATCGCCCCGCGCTGGCCGACGGAATAGGGCGTCGGCGCGAGATGCGGCGCGTTGAGATACTGATCGAGCGTGAGTCCGCCGCGCTTGGCGAACGGATGCGTGTTGCTGACGAGGCACACGATCTTGTCGACGAAGAGATTCGACAAATGCAGTTGCTCGGGCGGCTCCGGCCAGTTGCCGACCACGATATCGAGCTTCCCGTCCTCGAGCGCGAGTTCGTAATCGAACGCGGGGCCGAGCGAATGAAACTCGAGCGTGGCGTTCGGCGCAGCCTGGCGGAAGCGCTCGACCACCGTCGGCACGAACAGCACGTTCAGATAGTCCGGGCAACCGATGCGATAGCACCGCACGGATGTCGAAGGATCGAAGTTGTGCTGCTGGACCTTGATGCGCTCGATCTCGCGCAAGGCGTTTTGCGTGGGTTCGAGCAGGCGCAGTCCGTACTCGGTCGGCACCATGCCGGACTTGCCGCGCACGAGCAACGGGTCACCGGTGATATCGCGCAGCCGGCGCAAGGCGGCGCTAATGGCGGGTTGCGACTGATTGAGCTTGACGGCCGCGCGGGTCACGCTGCGTTCCATCAGAAGGGTGTGCAAGACGCGCAATAAATACGTATCGATCGCCTCGCGTTGCTGACTCATGTTATCTCCACTATATGTTCTGGCTGATCGACGTAGGGGTGCGGCATATCATTTTTAATATGACGCAAAAATTTCGTCAAGGTGTGGCTAACCCGCAAATAATGGCTCTGCGGAAAATGGCGGGCTATTTTGAGTTGTCGACTTAATCACCCGAATTCTGTAAATTCTGCCCGCGGCCCAATTCGTGCGACATCGAGATGTCACGCACCGGCTTCGCGGTAATTTTTTCCAGCCTGGCCTGCTCGGTGGCCGGGCGCATTTCTGGATATCAATGGGCGACGCCATCTCCACGTCGACGACGCCACCGCGCCTGGCGTTGTCCGGCATCAGCAAGCAGTATCCGTCCGTCAAGGCGAACGACGGCGTGAATCTCGTCGTCATGCCGGGCGAAATCCACGCCGTGCTCGGGGAGAACGGCGCGGGCAAGTCCACGCTGATGAAAATCATCTACGGCGCCGTGCGCCCGGACGAGGGCGAGATCCGCTGGCAGGGCGAAGCGGTCGAGATCGGCAGCCCGGCGGCGGCGCGCAAGCTCGGCATCGGCATGGTGTTTCAGCATTTCTCGCTGTTCGAGACGCTAACCGTTGCCGAGAACATCGCGCTCGCGCTCGACGAGAAGTTCGACATGAAAGCGCTCGGCAAGCGCATTCGCGAAGTCTCGAAGGATTACGGCCTCGATGTCGATCCGCAGCGTCACGTGCACAGCCTGACGGTCGGCGAGCGGCAGCGCGTGGAGATCGTGCGCTGCCTGCTGCAGAATCCGCGTCTGCTCATCATGGACGAGCCCACTTCGGTGCTCACGCCGCAGGCAGTCCAGAAGCTCTTCAAGGTGCTGCGCCGGCTCGCGTCCGAAGGTTGCAGCATTCTCTATATCAGCCACAAGCTTGACGAAATCCAGTCCCTCTGCGAGAACGCCACGGTGATGCGCGGCGGCCGCGTGACGGGCAACGTCGATCCGCGCAAGGAAACGCAGGCATCGCTCGCGCAACTGATGGTCGGCCATTCGCTGCCCGACTACACGCGCCGCGAGCACAAACCCGGCGATGCACGGCTCGCGGTGAAGAACCTGTCGGTCGCGAGCCCCGATCCATTCGGCACGTCGCTCGACAATGTGTCGTTCTCCGTGCACGCGGGCGAGATTTTCGGAATCGCGGGCGTGTCGGGAAACGGACAGGCGGAATTGCTCGCCGCGCTGTCGGAGGAAATCCGCGACAGACACGTCGCGGCCGATGCCGTGTCGATCTGCGGCAAGCCCGCCGCACGTCTGACCGCGGGCGGACGGCGGCGCCTCGGCTTCGCGTTCGTGCCGGAAGAGCGCCTCGGGCGCGGCGCAGTCCCGGCGATGTCACTCGCCGATAACGGCCTGCTCACCGCACATCGCGAGAACATGGTGCGCGGCGGCTGGATCAGGGCGGGCACGGTGAAGGCGTTCGCCGAGCGCTGCATCAAGTCGTTCGACGTGCGCTGCGGCGGCAGCGATGCGCTCGCGCAAAGCCTGTCGGGCGGCAACTTGCAGAAGTTCATCGTCGGGCGCGAGATTCTTCAGGAGCCGAAGGTGCTCGTCGTCGCGCAACCGACCTGGGGCGTCGATGTCGGCGCGGCGGGCTTCATCCGCCAGCAGTTGCTCGATCTCTCGGCGCGCGGCGTCGCGATCCTCGTCATCTCCGAAGAACTGGAAGAACTCTTCGACATCTGCGACCGGCTCGCCGTGATCGCGCGCGGCAAGCTCTCGCCGGTGCGCAAGACGAGCGAGACCAACGCGGAGGAAGTCGGCCTCTTCATGGCCGGCCTTTTCGAAGGCAAGCCCGCGCCCTCGGCCGAACCCGACTCTCTCCTGAAGCATTGAAAGAACGATGATCTTTCCCTATCGACTCGAAGCGCGCCCGACGCCCTCGCGCGTCATGCAGCTCGCGGTGCCCGTCGTCGCCGCCGTCGCGACGCTCGTCATCGGCTTTCTGATCTTCAGCCTCGTCGGCCAGGACCCGCTGCGCGCGATGCACGCGTTCTTCATCGAGCCGCTGTCGAGCATCAACGGCTGGTCCGAGCTCGTGCTGAAGGCGTCGCCGCTGTGTCTGATCGGGCTCGGGCTCGCGGTCGGCTATCGCGCGAACGTGTGGAACATCGGCGCGGAAGGGCAAATGCTGCTCGGCGGCATCGTCGCGGGCGGCATCGCGATTCATGCCGGCGATTCGTCAGGCTGGTGGACGCTGCCGTTGATGATGCTCGGCGGCATCGTCGGCGGCATGCTGTGGGCGGCGATTCCCGCGCTGCTCAAGAGCCGCTTCAACACGAATGAAATCCTCACGAGCCTGATGCTCACCTACGTCGCGACGCAGTTGCTCATCTATCTCGTGAGCGGCCCCTGGCGCGACCCGGAAGGCATGAACTTCCCGATCTCGGCGATGTTCGGCGACGACGCGCTCTTCCCGCGCCTCTACGGCGACTGGCACTGGACGTGGCTGAAGGGCACGCGCATCAACGCGTCGGTGTTTCTGACGGCGATCGCGATTCCGTGCGTGTGGCTCTTCATGAGGAAGAGCTTCGCGGGCTTCCGGATGAACGTAGGCGGTCTCGCGCCGCTCGCCGCGCGCTACGCCGGCTTCTCCGACAAGAAAACGATCTGGACCTCGCTGCTGCTTTCCGGCGGCCTTGCGGGCCTCGCGGGCATGGGCGAAGTGGCCGGCCCCATTGGCCAGCTTCAGGCGGGCTGGTCGCCGGGCTACGGCTTCACGGCGATCATCGTCGTGTTCGTCGGGCGGCTGCATCCGGTGGGCATCGTGCTCGCCAGTCTGCTGATGGCGCTGCTGTATCTCGGCGGCGAAGCGGTGCAGACGTCGCTGCAATTGCCGCAAGCGCTCGCGGGCGTGTTCCAGGGCCTGCTGCTGTTCTGCCTGCTCGGCTGCGATCTCTTCGTGAATTACCGCATCAAGCGCAGGACGCCCGCGCATCACGCCGCCTAACGAGCTCGAAGAATATGGATATCAATCAAGCCAGCAATCTCGCCTCGAGCGCCGTGATCGCCGCCATCCCGCTGATGTACGCGGGTGCGGGCGAGCTCGTCGCGGAGAAGTCGGGCGTTCTGAATCTCGGCGTCGAAGGCATGATGCTGATGGGCGCGGTCACCGGCTACGCCGTCACCGCGATCACGGGCAGCCCGTGGCTCGGCATCGTCGCGTCGGTGTTCGCGGGGCTCGCGATGGCGCTGCTCTTCGGCTTTCTCACCATCACGATGCTCGCCAATCAGGTCGCCACGGGCCTGTCGCTGACGATCTTCGGCATCGGGTTTTCGGCCTATGTCGGCAAGCCGTACACGTCGGCGGCGGTGCGCTCGACTATCGACGTGATGCCGATTCCCGGCCTCGCGAGCATTCCCGTGCTCGGCCCCGCGGTCTTTTCGCTCACGCCGCTCGGCTATCTCGCGTTCATCATGTTCGCGGTGATCGGCTGGTTCCTCTACAAGACGCGCGCGGGGCTCGTGCTGCGCTCGGTCGGCGAATCGCCCGCGGTCGCGCATTCGGTGGGCTTTCCGGTCGTGGGCGTGCGCTACGGCGCGACGCTCTTCGGCGGCGCGATGGCGGGCATCGCGGGCGGCTATTACTCGATCGTCTATCTGCATGTCTGGCAGGAACAGTTGACATCCGGCCGCGGCTGGATCGCGCTCGCGCTCGTCGTGTTCGCGACGTGGCGTCCGGGGCGCCTCTTGATCGGCGCGCTGCTTTTCGGCGCGGTGATGGCGCTGCAGTTCTACGCGCAGGCGATCGGCGTGCCCGTGCCGACACAGTTTCTCGCGATGCTGCCGTATATCGCGACGATCGTCGTGCTCGTGCTCATCTCGCGCAATCCGAACACGATCAAGCTCAACGCGCCCGCATCGCTCGGCAAGCCGTTTTTCGCGGCGAGCTGATGCCGCGGTGTTGTTCTCGCGCAGCATCGCGGTTTCATCGACATTTTTGACCGATGAAACTGATGCGGGCCTGCAAAGACCGTTTCACACACAACATCGACCAGGAGAATCACAATGAATAAACCATGGCTGAAGGCGATCAAGGCGACGGTGGCACTGTCCGCCACCGTCGCGGCGCTGAGCGCGCAGGCCGCGGACGCGCCGGGTGTCGCGTTCGTCTATCTCGGCAATCCGGGCGATGCCGGCTGGACCTTCGCGCACGACGCGGGCAGCAAGGAAGCCGAAGCGAAGTTCGGCAGCAAGATCAAGATCACGCGCGTGGAGAACGTGCCGGAATCGGCGGACTCGGAACGCGTGTTCCGCGATCTCGCCAACAAGGGCAACAAGGTCATCCTGGCCACGAGCTTCGGCTATCAGGACTTCGCGCTGAAGGTCGCGAAGGATTTCCCCGACACGATCTTCCTGACGGCCACCGGCTTCAAGAAGGCGAAGAACTTCGGCACCTATGACGTGCGCATGTATCAGGGCGCGTATCTCGCGGGCGTCGCGGCAGGCTATGTGACGAAGACGAACACGCTCGGCTTCGTCGCGTCGGTGCCGATTCCGGAAGTGGTGCGCAACATCAACGCGTACACGATGGGCGCGCGCTCGGTGAATCCGAAGGTCCACACGAAGGTCATCTGGATCAACAGCTGGTTCGATCCGGGCAAGGAGAAGCAGGCGGCCGAAACGCTGATCGGCCAGGGCGCCGACGTGCTGCTGCAGAACACCGACTCCAACGCGACGCTCAACACCGCCGCCGAGAAGAAGGTCTATGCCTTCGGCTGGGATTCGAACATGAAGAAGTTCGGCCCGAGCGCGCATCTGGGCTCGGTGGTCGCGCACTGGGGCGTGTATTACAACACCGTGATCCAGCAAGTGCTCGACGGCAAGTGGAAGAACGATCCGGTGTGGCTCGGCATTCCGCAGAAGGCCGTGGATCTCGAAGACCTGAACAGCGGCGTGATCCCCGCGAAGGCGATGCAGGCGGTCGCCGCGAAGCGTGACGAGCTGCACGCCGGCAAGTGGGATGTGTTCAGCGGCCCGATCAAGGACCAGTCTGGCGCGGAGAAGGTGCCGGCCGGCAAGACGCTGTCCGATCCGGAACTCCAGCGCATCAACTGGTACGTGGAAGGCGTGGACGGTTCGCTGCCGAAGTAAGCGAACGGTTCGCCACAAAGTACAAAACGCGCCTCGCTTCACAGCGAGGCGCGTTTTTTATGCTTTGCTGAAAAGCATCAATCCTCGATGCGCAGTCCCACCTTGATCGTCACCTGCCAGTGCAGGATCTTGCCCTCTTCGACGTGCCCGCGTGTTTCCACCACTTCGAACCAGTGCATGTTGCGCAGCGTTTTCGACGCCTTCGCGAGCGCGACGCGCACGGCGTCATCGCTGGATTGCGGCGAGGAGCCGGTGAGTTCGATCTGCTTGTAGACGTGTTCCGACATGGTGTTCTCCTTGTAGTCGAGCGACCGGTTGTGTCGCGAGAAGCCTGCAATACCGATGCAGCAAGGCACGCGCCATCACGCTCTCGCGCGTGGCTTCCATTAAAGGACAGGAAAGCGTGCGGGAGTAGTCGGGATTTGCGCGAAGCGCGCGGGACGCGCGAACGAAAACGCGCCGGGCCTCTTCGTTGAGGCCCGGACGCATCAAGTCGAAACCGGAAACGTCAGGAAAGGATCAGCGCAGCGGCCGCGAAGCGGCATCGCCCGCGTCCTGGCGGCGCGTGCCGCGGCGCCTGCCTGCCGAGACCGTCGCGCCGAACTCGCTCAGGATCTGCGTGCGGGCACGGCTCGCGAATACAAGGAAGCCGAAACCGTTCGCCTCGTACCAGTAACCGCCGTTCTCCAGTCCGTCGAGCGGCTGCTCGAGCGCGTTGGTGATCGATTCGACACAGCGCCTGTGCAGCTCGTCGATGGCAGGATACGGCGGCTGAGCGCCGCGCACGCTGCACAGCAGGACATCGAGCCCAGGCAGAACGTGGGCGTACAGCACCGGCTCATCCTGGGCGCGAGCTCGCGCGATCTTCGTGTCGAGTTGACCGAATGGCTTGAAGTGCCGAAGCACGGCGAGAAAAGACTCGTCGCCATCGGCCTTCACGCGTTTACGCTTTTTCGGGAAGGACATAAAAACTCGCCTGAAAAAGAATTGCAAGAAACGCAGCGTCCTCATGCGGCCACTCCCGTCTTGCGCGCCGCACGTCGATCTTTTATAGCGCATCGATGTGATTAGGTCACGGTGAAATCGGGCCAACTGTTTCGTGACCGGCAATCTGCCGGTGCACGTCGTGGCGCACGATTCGTGCCGATGACCGTTTGGCGGCCCGCCTTGGCATCCCTCTGAGCATCTATCTCAATAATAGTCCCGCAGCTACCCGCGCGAACAGCTTTCCTCAAGAAAAAAGCGGGTGGGCGCACCAAGGGTGCAGGGTGGCATCAGGGCAGACCCACGCGAGGCGCGCGGGTTCCGCTGGTCTGGCGCGGGTTTGCCCGGCTAGACGCGCGGCGCCCTCTTCAGTTCGTCGCGGATCTCGCGCAGGAGCAGCACGTCTTCCGGCGTCGCGGGCGGCGCGGCGTCGGCCGGCTTGCGCAGATTGTTGATGAACTTGACCATCATGAAAATGATGAACGCGAGGATGATGAAATTGATCAGCGTGGTAATGAATGAGCCATAGCCGAACACCGCGACGCCCGCGGTCTGCAGATCCTTGTACGAATCGGGATTGCCCTTGAAGGTTGGCGGTATGTGCCCGAGCCGCACGAAGAGGTTGGAAAAGTCGAGCCCGCCCGTGGCGACGCCGACCACCGGCATGATCAGATCCTTGACGACGGAGTTCACGATCGTCGAGAAAGCCCCGCCGATGATGACGCCGACCGCGAGGTCCATGACGTTGCCCTTCAGGGCGAAGTTCTTGAATTCTTCGATCATGCTCATGCGCGGCTTCTCCAGTTCGAGTTGGACGGTTGTGCGGGGCAGGGCGGCAGCAAGGGCTATGCCATGGATGCGCCCGCGAGACGCGTTTTATCGCGGGCACCGTCAATGATAGTCAATTCGATTGCGCACCGCCCGCGCGCCGAAAATCACGCGGGCTCGCGTGACCTCGCGTGAGCGTCATGCCACCGGCACGCGCCCCACGCTGATCGCGGCGCAGAAGGCGGCATGGTCCGCGACCGTCTGCGCGCCGTAACGCTCGGCCCACATCGCGTACGCGGCGTCGAGCCGGTCCGAGTTGCCGCAATAGCCCGAGATGAGCGCGGCGTCGCCGGTGCGCGCGTGCGCGCGGGCGAGCAGCAGACCGAGGCACCATGCATAGAAATCGAACGTGGCGCCATGCAGCCAGTCGACCGGAATCGAACCGCGAATCTGTTTCATCTGGCGTACGTAGAAATCGCGGCCGGCGATGGTAGTCCAGCCGAGCAGCGCGTCCGACGAGCTTTGCATCAGGCGCTGTCCGTGCACCACGCGGCGTCCCTGATGCCGATACGGCTCGTCGAGCGGCGGCACGAAGGGCGCGGCCGCGGGGACGATGCCTTCCTTCACCTGAATGAAGAGCGGGTCGCCGAGCGCGCGGCCCTGCATCAGCACGAGATACGCGCGCGTGCCCACGCTCCCCACGCCGACGACCCGATGCGCGACATCCGCGACGTCATAGCGCTCGAGCATCATGCGCCATTCGCCGGCGATGGTTTGCAGATAGGCCTTCAGGCCATCGATCACATGATTCTTCTCGGCGGCGTCGAGCTTCGTGAGAATCGGCGGATCGACCTTGAAGCGATAGCTCTTGCCCACCGGCTCGGCGACTTTCGCGAGCATCGTCGCGTGCGAGCGCTTCATCGCGCGATCGACCGTTTTTTCGATGGTCGCCCGTTCCTCGGCGTCGAGCTTCGTCGGCGCGTCCATGTGCAGCGCGCTCGCGTAGGAGCGCATCTGCCAGAGCTCGTAGGGGCAGACTTGCCAGAGGTCCGCCATCGTCGTGCGGTACGCGGCGCACGCCGCGCGTACCGCGCGCTCGCGCCCGGCGGCATCGACGCCGTTCTCGCGCGCCGCGACGTTGATGCTCGCGGTCAGGCGCTTCAGGTCCCACTCCCACGGACCGACGAGCGTTTCGTCGAAATCGTTCAGATCGAACACGACGTCCTGGCGCGGCGTGCGAAACAGGCCGAAATTGTTGACGTGCGCGTCGCCGTCGATGATCACGTTGTGCCCGATCGACGGCGACCTGGCCAGATCCCACGCCATCACCGTCGCGGAGCCGCGCAGAAACGCGAACGGCGATTCGGCCATGCGCTGCATGCGCAACGGGATGAGCCGCTCCTGCCGGCCCGCGTTGCCCGCGAGCACGCGCTCGACCGGGTCGGGCCGGTCCGGCGCGGGCGTCCAGGCGCCGTGGGCTTCGAAAGGAACGGCATCGCGCAGCGCGCGGCCATTCGCGCGGCTTTCTTCGGCCGTGCCGTTGATCGGAGAATGGGTCAGGGCGGAACCGGGGCGCGTGGACAAGGCGTGTTCTCCTTCTGCGATGGCGAGCGTGTCGGGTTCGGCGAAGGCCAAGCATTCGGCGCTCCCGGCAGGAACGTTTTACACGCGGCGCGTTCGAAGCGCGAGCATCGGGGCGTCGCGAAGCGCATGATGAAACAGGCCGCACGCCGCCGCGTCACACGGGCATGCGAAATGCTTCCCATGATCCGCTTGAGGCCCCGCAATGCCGGCACACGCCGCACGATCCCGACGCCCGGTGCGTCACGCCAATCGAACACATCATCTCATGCCGAACGAACTCCGCATTGCCGAAGGCTCCCCGTTTCCGCTCGGCGCGACCTGGGACGGAAACGGCGTCAATTTCGCGCTTTTTTCCGCGAATGCGACCCGGGTCGAGCTGTGTCTCTTCGACGAAAAGGGCGAGCAGGAAACGCAGCGCATCGAGCTGCCCGAATACACCGATGAGGTCTGGCACGTCTACGTGCACGGGCTCGAGCCGGGCACGGTCTATGGCTACCGCGTGCACGGTCCGTACGAGCCGGCAGCCGGACATCGCTTCAATCCGAACAAGCTGCTGCTCGATCCGTACGCGAAGGCCCACGTCGGCGAGCTGAGATGGGATGACGCCGTGTTCGGCTACACGCTGCACGCCGAAGGCGACGATCTCACCTTCGACGAGCGCGACAGCGCGCCCTTCATGCCGAAGTGCCAGGTGGTCGACCAGAGCTTCACGTGGACGCACGCGACGCGCGTACGCGTGCCGTGGGAGCACACGATCTTCTACGAGACCCATGTGCGCGGTTACACGAAGCTGCATCCGGCGATTCCGGAGCACATGCGCGGCACGTTCGAAGGGCTCGGGCAGGATGATGTGGTCGAGCACATCAAGAGCCTCGGCGTGACATCGATCGAACTGTTGCCGATCCACGCGTTCGTCAACGACAGCTACCTGCTCGACAAGGGCCTCACCAACTACTGGGGCTACAACACGATCGGCTTCTTCGCTGCGGATCCGCGCTATTTCGCGCGCGGTCCGGGGGTCGTCGCGGAATTCAAGGAGATGATCGACCGCCTGCACGAGGCCGGCCTCGAAGTGATTCTCGACGTCGTGTACAACCACACCGCCGAAGGCAACGAACGCGGCCCGACGCTGTCGTTTCGCGGCATCGACAATGCGTCGTACTACCGGCTCATGCCGGAAGAGGCGCGCTATTACATCAACGACACGGGCACGGGCAACACGCTCAATCTTTCGCATCCGCGCGTCCTGCAGATGGTCACCGACAGCCTGCGCTACTGGGTGACGGAGATGAACGTCGACGGTTTCCGTTTCGACCTCGCGACGATTCTCGGCCGCGAGCCATACGGCTTCGACGAAGGCGGCGGCTTTCTCGACAGTTGCCGGCAGGACCCGATTCTGTCGAGCGTGAAGCTCATCGCGGAGCCCTGGGATTGCGGTCCGGGCGGTTATCAGGTCGGCGGCTTTCCGCCGGGCTGGGCGGAGTGGAACGATCGCTATCGCGATACCGTGCGCGAGTTCTGGAAAGGCGACGAAGGGGTGTCGCCGGAACTCGCGACGCGCATGACCGCATCGGGCGACAAGTTCAACAAGCGCGGGCGCAGGCCGTGGGCGAGCGTGAACTTCATCACCGCGCATGACGGCTTCACGCTCAACGATCTCGTTTCCTACAACGAAAAGCACAACGAGGCAAACGGCGAGGATAACAACGACGGCCATTCGGACAACAAGTCGTGGAACTGCGGCGTCGAAGGTCCGACGGACGATGCGGAAATCCGCGCACTGCGCGAGCGCCAGAAGCGCAACATGCTCGCGACGCTGCTGTTCTCGCAAGGCACGCCGATGCTGCTCGCGGGCGACGAATTCGGCCGCACGCAAAAGGGCAACAACAACGCGTACTGCCAGGACGACGACATCAGCTGGGTGAACTGGGACATCGACGAAGACGGCCGCGCGCTCACCGAGTTCGTGCGCAAGCTGACGACGCTGCGCCACACGCTGCCCGTGCTGCGGCGCCAGCGTTTTCTGACGGGCGAATTCAACGAGAACCTGCAGGTCGCCGATGTCAGATGGCTCGGCACGACCGGCGACGAACTCACGCAGGAGCAATGGGACGATCCGAACATGCGCTGCTTCGGCCTCGTCATCGACGGGCGCGCGCAGGCGACGGGCATCCGCAAGCCGGCCTCGGACGCGACGCTTTTGCTGATCGTGAATGCCTATCACGACGTGGTCGATTTCACGCTGCCGGATATTCCCGGCCCCGACGAGTGGATCTGTCTGATCGACACGAATGCGCCGATCCGCGAGGAGCTGCCGGAGTTCGGCTCGGACGACATATATCAGGTGACGGGCCGCTCGCTGCTGCTGTTCGCGTTGCAGCCGCGCGGCGCGACGAAGCGCATCTTCAAGCGGCTGGAAGAGGCGCTGACGGACGAAGTGCCGCCCGAAAGCGCGGAGAAGAAAGGGGGCGGCTGATTCTGGCCGCTTCGAGCGACCGGTTATGATGCGGTCTTTGCGATAACGTCCGAGGCGGCGCGAGCCGCCTTCATTTTTTTGCACGATGCATGTATCACGAACGCATGAACGCGCGAACCATCGCGGCCGCGCGGCGCTGACGGCATGATCCTGCATGCCATCCTGCGCGTCGCGAGCTGGGATCAGCTCGAGCGCATCTGGGAATTCATCGTCGGATTCTTCAAATTTCTCTGGGGCCTCCTGCGCTTTCTCGGCGGCGGCTGATGCGCCGATTCTCCACGCAGAAGCGACAAAGGCCCCGCGAACGGGGCCTTTGTCTTTCACTTTCGCGCGCGGCGCGAGGTCAGGAATCGCGCCAGTTGTCGTCGTTGCTGCCGAGATCGAGTCCGCCGCCGCCGCCGTCGTTCCAGTCGTTCGAGCCGTTGCCGAAGTCGAGTCCGCCGCCATTGTTGTTGCCGAAATCGAGGCCGCCGCCGTCGTTCTGGACCGGGCGGTCGGCCGGCACTTCACGTTCGATCACGCGGTCGCGCCCATGCGACAGCGCCTGACCCAGCAGCACGCCGGTGAGAAGCCCGCCCACGCCGCCACCTAACCCGCCGCCGCCTTGCTGAATGATGACGGGCGGCTGCTGACCTTGTTGCGGCGGATAGGGCGGATACGGGCCCTGTTGCGGATACTGCTGCTGGCCGCGTCCGAAGCGCTCGGCTTCCTGCGCATACGGCGATGCGTTCGGCGCGCCGGGCTGTGCATAGTTCGCCGCGTTCGGATCGGGACGGCCTTCGGCGCGCGCTTTCAGGCTCGCGACCTGATTCTCCAGGTCCTCGATGGCATACGGCGGCACGGGATTCTTCGAGTTCGACAAGGACTCCACCATCTCGCGCAACTGTGTCTCCGCGCCTTCGACGTCTTTCAGCAATGCCTCGTGCCCCGGCGCGGTGGACAGGCGCACGTCGAGCTTGAGCGTGCGCACGTCGTTGAGCAGTTCGGTTGCGCGCTTGATTTGCGCGCGGCGGTCGTTCTCGGCCTGTCCGTCGTCGCGCGCGCGGGCCCGGCGCAGGCCCCAGCGCAGCACGAGCGCGATCGCCGCGATCAGCACCGCAAGACCGATCCACCCGGCCATGCCGACGCCGTGTTTCTGCGGCGCGGGTGCGGCCTGGTTCTGGCTCGGATTGAACGGATTCTGCGCGACCGTGGCGTTCGAGCCGTTATTGGAGCGCGGCGAAATATTGGCGCGCGTCGCATCGGCCTGAATGCGGGCCTGCGTGGCCGCGAAGCGCGAAGGATCCGTGAAGCTCAAGGAAGGATCGAGCGATTTCGCCTGCTGCAGTTGCGAAAGCGCGTCGTCGTAGCGGCCCTCGCGGTCGAGCACCTGCGCGTAGAGATAGTGAGCGTGCGCGTTCTTCGGATGCGCTTCGAGCACTTCGCTCAGCTGGGAGTCGGCCTTTTGCCAGTTGCCCTGCGTCATCGACTGCTCGACCTGCTGCGCGGTCGGCACGGCGAACGCGAGCGGGGAGGCGAGCGACAGCGACAACGCCAGAGCCGTCAAAATCTTCTTCATGATGCGGACCGGACGCGATGAACGTCCGTCTCCTGTCGATGCTGCGATCGGGTGATGCAATTCGTATTGCTCAAGGTAACGCATATTCGTGCGACGCGCCGCTTGCCCGGGAGTTCGCGGCGCGCGTGCACTTTTCAGCCGCCGATGCCGATACTTATTGCGCCGGCGTATTCAACTGCTTCTTCAGCGCTTCGAGACGATCCTCGACCGAAGGCCCGCGATTCAGCGCCGCGAGCTTCTCGTCGAGCGCCTTGCCGGATTTCTGGTCGGCGGAATTGAGGCGCGCATCGGAGCGGGCGTTAGCGAGCTGGACCTTGTCCTCGAGCTTCTGGAAATCCTCCGCAAGATTCTTGCCGCCGATACCGCCGAGCGCCGTCGCCGCGGTGTCCTTCGCCTGCGCGATCTGCTGCTTCGCCTGAAGGATGTTCGAGCGCGCGTTGAGATCGTTGCGGCGCTGGCGCATGTCGGCGATCTGCGATTTCAGATGCTCGACCGAAGGCTCCAGCGTCTGCAGTTCCGCCGCGAGGGCGTCGCGCTCGGTGTCGGCGTTCGCCTGCGCCGCGAGCGCTTCGCGCGCGAGGCCTTCGTCGCCCGCCTGCAGCGCGCGCCTCGCGCCGTCCTCGTACTTCTTCGCCTTCTCGGCGGCGGCGTCGCGCTTGCTTTGCTGCGTCGCGACCTGCGCTTCGATCTCGATGAGCGAGTTCTCCGCCTTCGCGATGCTGTCGTCGAGCTCGCGCACGATCTGCCGTGCGTCGCGCGAAGGATCCTGCATGGTGTCAGCGGCGTCGTTCAAGAGGCCTTTGACCGTGCGCGTGATGGAATCGAAAAGCGACATGTAATTCTCCTGGATGAAGACGGCGGCGTGCTCGCCTGCGTACCACGCGGCTCGAATGTGAGGCGCAACGCGCGGGATTGCAAGCGGCGCGTGAGTGCACGAGCACGCCGGGTTTACCCGCTCATTAGAGCATGCCGCGACTTAATCGGGACTTAACGGAAGGTTAAGGAGTGTAACGGCGCGCGATGACACGGCGCGCACGGCCGACGATGTGAAAAAGGGGAGGCGGGCCGTCAGCGCCCGGAGCGCGTGCCGTTGGTCAGCGAGGCGTCGTCGCCTTGATCGGCGTCGTGCTCGAGTTCGGTTTCGGAGGCATCGGTCGCGGGATGGGCGGGCGGCACGCTGCGCGCCTGCGCCGCGCGCTTGGTTGCGCTCGCCGCCGCTTCGCGGGCTTCGCGCGCGGCCGCTTTCGCGGCGACGCTCTTCAGCGCGGCATTGAGCAGGTCGGGGGCCTTGGGCGCGCGCAAACGGTCGACGATACCCGCCACCTTGATCTGCTCGCTCGTCGCGTTGAAGTTCAGCACCGCGCGCCGCATGAGTTCGCTCACGCTGATGCCGAGGGTGTCCGCTGTCTTGCTGATGGCCAGCTTCTGCGCGGGAGTCACGAAAACAACGATGCGTTCGCTGGGTTTGGTCGTCATGTGCGGCTCGCAAACAGTAAGGCGATCGTAACGGAACGATTCGCGGCTTCGGTTCATCAAACGGGACGACAGCTTTGCCGCAGGCTCCCCGAACGACGCGCCGGGGACCTGCGATGCGTTCGCCCATCATATCGGTTTGCGCGCGGCCGTGGGTGCGGCCCACCTCGCATCGCAAGCGATGAGCATCGCGCGAAAGCGGCGCGCGATCAACGACTTGGCTATTTTCTCATACGGTTGTCCACAAGGCTCTCAACACTTGCTGTGGGTAACCTCGCATTCCCGGGCATTTCGCCGGACGAGCGGCATTTACTTACAAAAAAATCCCGGCGGTTTTGTAGCGGTCCGCGCGAATTCTTTAAAATGCGCTGTTACCCTCGGTCGAAGCCGGCCCGCACATCCGCTCGTCCCGTCTTTGCAGTAGCGCCGCCAACGGCGCATCGCAGCGCGGCAGCGCGCGCGCTTTGACAGCGCGCCGAACGATCCCAGTCATGCCTATCATCAAACGACCCGACTCATCGAATTCTTCGCGATACGATCGCGAACCCCGCTGGAACGACTCTCGCAACGATTCACGCAACGACTCGGGCGGCCGCGACGGCGGCGGACGCAATGGCGGTGGCGGCCGCGATGGCCGCAACGGCCGCAATGACCGCGGCGGACGAGGCCGCTCTCCGTTCGGACGCATCGCGCTGTGGTTCGCGGGTCTCGCGGCCATCGGCGTGGTGGTCGGCGCGCTCATCGTCGGTTATGCGCTCGTCGTCATGGGGCCGAATCTGCCGTCGCTCGATGCGCTCATCGACTATCGGCCGAAGGTGCCGCTGCGCGTCTATACGGCGGATCACGTGCTGATCGGCGAATTCGGCGAGGAGCGCCGCAGCCTCGTGCGCTTCCAGGACATCCCCGACCAGATGAAGAAGGCCGTCCTCGCGATCGAGGACTACCGCTTCTACGATCACGGCGGCGTGGACTTCCTCGGCATTTTGCGCGCGGGCGTGACCGATCTGATGCACGGCGGCGCATCGCAGGGCGCGAGCACGATCACGATGCAGGTCGCGCGCAACTTCTTCCTGTCGAGCGAGAAGACCTACACGCGCAAGATCTACGAGATGCTGCTCGCCTACAAGATCGAGCGCGCGCTGACCAAGGATCAGATTCTCGAGCTGTACATGAACCAGATTTATCTGGGTGAGCGCGCGTATGGTTTTTCGGCGGCGGCGCGCGTGTACTTCGGCAAGGATCTGAAGGACATCACGCTCGCCGAAGCGGCGATGCTCGCGGGCCTGCCGAAGGCGCCGTCGGCGTATAACCCGGTCGTCAATCCGAAGCGCGCGAAGGTGCGTCAGCAGTACATCCTGAAGCGCATGCTGGACCTGAACTTCATCACGCGCGAGCAGTACGAGCAGGCCATCGCCGAAGAGATCCATACGAAGTCGGCGGGCACCGAGTACGGCGTGCATGCCGAATACGTCGCGGAGATGGTCCGGCAGATGATGTACGCGCAATACAGGGAAGAGACCTACACGCGCGGCCTCACGGTCACGACCACGATCGATTCCGCCGATCAGGACGCCGCGTACAAGGCCGTGCGCAAGGGCGTGATGGACTACGAGCGCCGCCATGGCTATCGCGGGCCGGAGGGCAACATCAACCTGCCGTCGAATACGGATGACCGCGCCGAGGCGATCGAAGACGCGCTCGTCGATCATCCCGACAACGGCGAGCTCGTCGCGGCGGTCGTCACGGCCGCGAGCCCGAAGCAGGTGACGGCGCAGTTCGTCGGCGGCGATACCGCGACGATCGCAGGCGAGGGTCTGCGCTTCGTGGCGGCCGCGCTGCGCGGCAATGCATCGAAGGCGCTCGCGATCAAGCCGGGCTCGATCGTGCGTCTCACGAAGGACGACAAGGGCAACTGGCAGATCACGCAACTGCCGCAAGTGGAAGGCGCGCTCGTGTCGATGACGCCGCAGGACGGAGCGATCCGCGCGCTCGTCGGCGGTTTCGACTTCAACAAGAACAAGTTCAATCACATCACGCAGGCGTGGCGTCAGCCGGGCTCGAGCTTCAAGCCGTTCATCTATTCGGCGGCGCTCGACAAGGGGCTCGGGCCGGCGACCATCATCAACGACGCGCCGCTGTACTTCCCGGCGGCCGGCGGCGGCGATGCGTGGGAGCCGAAGGACGACGACCAGCCCGACGGCCCGATGTCGATGCGCACCGGCCTGCAGAAGTCGAAGAACCTCGTGTCGATCCGCATCCTGTCGTATATCGGAACGGGCTACGCGCAGGACTTCGTCACGCAGAAGTTCGGCTTCGACAAGGACAAGACGCCGCCTTATCTGCCGCTCGCGCTCGGCGCCGGACTCGTCACGCCGCTGCAGCTGAGCGGCGCGTATTCGGTGTTCGCGAACGGCGGCTATCGCATCAATCCTTATCTGATCGCCGACGTCGCCGATGCGCGCGGCACTGTGATCTCGCGTGCCAATCCGCTCACGGCCGGCAGCAACGCGCCGCAGACGCTCGAGCCGCGCAACGCGTACATCATGAACAGTCTGCTGCACACGGTCGCGACGCAAGGCACGGGCTCGGGCACCAACGTGCTGAAGCGCAACGACCTGCAAGGCAAGACCGGCACGACCAATGACGCGAAGGACGGCTGGTTCGCGGGCTATCAGAAGCAACTCGTTGCGGTGGCGTGGATGGGCTATGACCAGCCGAAGACGCTCGGCAGCCGCGAGTTCGGCGCGCAGCTCGCGCTGCCGATCTGGGTCGAGTACATGGGGCGCGCGCTGCGCGGTATTCCGCAGCAACAGATGCCGATGCCCGATGGCCTCACGACCGTCGACGGCGAGCTGTTCTACGCGGACCGCACGCCGGGCGCGGGCTTCGTCGCGAGCATCGGACTGGATAACACCAACCCGATGGCGGGCGATGCCACCACGATGGGCGGCGTCGGTCCGGCGGGCATGCAGGCGCCCCCGGCGCCGCAAGTCACCACCGACGAGCGCAAGCAGATCATGGATTTGTTCAGCAAGCACTGATCCGCTTTTGCATGGCCGATAAAAAAGCGCGCCGGGCTCGACACCCGGCGCGCTTTGTTTTTGGGCGCGATGCGCTCAGTGACCGACCGTCGCCGCCGACTTCACCGCGCAGTTCACGTTGAGCGTGGACTTGTCGGCGAACGAAAGCGTGAGGGGAATCGTGGAGCCGACCTTGAGCGGCTTGCCCGGTTCTTCGAGCATCAGGTGGTAGCCCTTCGGCGCGAAGCTCAAGGTGCCGTGCGCGGGGACATCGACGGAATCGACGGCCGACATCGTCGCCGTGCCGTTTTTGCTCTCGGACTTGTGCATCATCGCCATGCCGAACGCGGGCGTTTCCGCGGCGGTGAGCGTCGCGGGCTTGTCGCCGTTGTTCGCGACCGTGAAATAGCCCGACGACGGCAGGTTCGGCGGCATGGCGCGGACCCAGCAATCGCGTGCTTCGAGCGTCGCGGCCTGGGCGAAGGACATGCAGGCGAGCGTGCCCACGAGTACAGCGATCTTTTTCATTGTGTTCTCACTTGACGGTGAAGTTGTAGTGACCTTGAGTGCGATGCCCGTCCGCGGCGACCGCGGTCCATTGCACCTTGTAGACGCCCGGTGCGAGATCGGGAAGCGCGACGCTCATGTGTTTCCTGTCGTTCGTATCGACGGTGGATTTCGCGGCGTTGACCTGCGTGCCTTGCGCGTTCGTGACGATGAGCTTGCTGAAGGTCGGTTCGAGCGCTTCACCGAAGTCGATCGCGACTTCGTGCGGCGCGCTGACAGTCGCGCCGGGGCCGGGGTTCTGCAGCTTCGGCAATGCATGCGCGAGCGCGATGTGCGCCGTGCCTGCCAATGCCAGCGCGAGCGCGCCGCGCATGAGCGATGATGAAAGCATGATGTGTCCTTGCGTGCCCGAAGCGCAACGCGCGTCGAGCGATGGCCGATTGGATGATGCCGCTTCGCGCCGCGTCATGCGGCGAGCGGAGCCTTGGCGTGGAACGCGATTCAGGCGAGGGCGGGTGGAGCGCGGGGTTGCGCGGTGCCGGGCAGTTCGCGGCGCGGCGCGTCGGTGAGAAGGGGCGCATCGAAAGCGCCGCGCGACGAAAAAGCGTGGACGGCTCGTTCGGACGATGTGGGCGGCGTGGGTGCGTGCGCGATGAGATCGCAATAGGCACACGCCTGCAAATGACCGGCGACACCATGCTCGACGTGACGATGCGCGTCTTTCGACGCTTGCGCATCGGACGCGCACACGGATGTGAGCAGCGCTTCGATGCGCGCATGTTCGAGCGCCTGCGATGCGGCGGGCGCGAGCGAGAGCAGCAGGATCGCGCATATCGCTGCGAGCCCGCCGATCTTCCCGATGATGCCTCGACGCAATGAATGCATGCCGCGCTCGATCCGACCCGTTGTCGATACAAAAACGATGATGAGCGGACGATTATGCCACGCGTGTTTGCACGCTCTTCGCTTCGAGCCGAGGCGCTTCGACGCAGTATCGCTTCTTCGTTTCATCTTTCTTCTTCGATCGAAGCAAATGAGGCATTGCATCGAACTAAGCGATAGCTTATAATCTTTTCTTCGACGGACGCGGGGTGGAGCAGTCTGGCAGCTCGTCGGGCTCATAACCCGAAGGTCGTAGGTTCAAATCCTACCCCCGCAACCAACCCGTCCAGCATTACATCGAAAAGCCCGGTCAAAACCGGGCTTTTTGCTTTTCAGCGCGCATATTCGATGCGCTCGACGCAAGGCCCGCTAGCTCAACGCGAAGTCGCAATTGATCCGGTTCATGGCCGACCTGCACATCGCCGCATGGCGTTCGCATGTCAAAATCGCAAGGCACGAGGCTCGGCCAGGCCGCACACGCCACCTCCATTCCACGCACGCAAAAGGAGCCGCTCGCTCATGGACATTCCACACGTTCTGCAGGCCATCGCGCATCAGGAGCGCACACTCGTGTTCCCGCAGTTTCACGCCGAGCACGCGTGGCAAATCGGCTCGCAACTGCGCGAGATGGCACTCGCGCGCGACGCGGCCATCGTCATCGATGTGCGTACCTTCGGCTGCAAGCTTTTCTACGCCGCGCTCGACAACACCACGCCCGACAACGCGCGCTGGGTCGAGCGCAAATCGCGCACCGTCGAGCATTTTCGCCGTAGCTCGTATGCGCTCGGCCTCTCGCTGCAGCAGGCAGGCACGACGCTCGCCGACAAGTACGGCCTCGACCTCGCCGAATTCGCGACGCACGGCGGCGCGTTTCCGCTGCGCGTCGCGGGCGCGGGCGTGATCGGCTCGGTCGCGGTGTCGGGCCTGCCGCAGCGCGACGATCATCAGATGGTGGTCGAAGCGCTTTGCGCCGTGCTCGGCGAGAACTTCGGCAATCTCTCGCTCGGGCGGGACTGAGCCGATCGACGAAGAACAGAACCCGGAGAGACTCCACGCCGATGCGCTCAACCGCTTATGTGCTCCTCGCCATCGCGATCGTCACCGAAGTCATCGCGACCTCCGCGCTGCGCGCCTCCGATGGCTTCACGCGCGCGCTGCCCGCGGCCATCGTCGTGGTCGGCTACGGGCTGTCGTTCTATCTGTTGTCGCTGACGCTGCGCGCGCTGCCCGTCGGCATCGTGTATGCAGTGTGGTCGGGCGCGGGCATCGTGCTCATCACGCTCGTCGCCGCGCTGCTCTTCAAGCAAACGCCCGATCTGCCCGCCATGTTCGGCATGGGCCTGATCGTCGCGGGCGTGGTCGTGCTCAATGCGTTCTCGAAAATGAGCGCGCATTGAACGCGCGCTGACGTGCGCTTACTTGCAGCGCACGATCATCGAGCGATTCTTGACGTTCGCCGAGATCACGTTGGTGATGCCGCCGCCGGTCGGGCCGCCTTCCTCGTTGTCCTTCGAGACGATGTCGTAACCCGTCGCGCCGCATTTCTGGCCGGCGAGCACGTAGCAGCTCGCCCAGCTCGATCCGGCATCCGCGCCGCTGCAGTTCACGGCGTAGCCGGTCTGTCCGTCGGGCAGATTGATGAGCGATGCCTCGTTCGACGACGCGCACGCGCCGAGGCTCGCCACGGCAACGACAGCGGCGCCGAGCGCCGACGCGCGCAGCCAGGAGAAGCGCGCATGAGCGCCGCCGTGCGCCGCGCGTGCGGAGATACGGCGCATGCGCCGACCGTGTTCCTTCATCTTTACCTCGTGTGAGCGAATTGCGATGCGCGCCGCTGGCCATCGAATTCGCGGCAAGGGCGCATTTTTGAGATGTGCATTGTCCCATACGCGCCTTACGCGACACGTAAGCGGATGTTAGCGGCAGGGCGCATGCCGGGATGCGGCGTCGCGCGCGGGCGCGATGCTTGCGAATCACGCAGTGGCAGGCTCGCGCTCATCGCGCCGACCATACCGATGAACTATTTTCCGGTTCGCGCGCCTTATTCATCTCGAAGATCGGTTGGAATTGCCTGCCGGGGCCGCGGGCGACAACTGGCGCACGCACTGGCGCACGCCGCACGCAAATAAGGAGGCACGACATGGCGGAAAGAGTCACGGGGCCGTACAGAGGGTTCTACATCAGCGCTTCGGCGCGGCTCGTGCAGACGCACACCGAAAGCGATGGCGGCGCGCCGATCTATGTCGGCTCGGTGAGCCTCGCGCGTGGCGGGCCTGACGACGTGCATCGTTTCGAGGCGCTCGTCGATCTCGGACCCGAGCGGCGCTTTGCGACCGAAGGCGAGGCGCTCGCGCATGTGGAACAGGCCGCGCGCGAATACATCGACCGCTTGCTGCAAGCGACGTGATGCGCCCCGTTCATCTTCGACACACCGTACTGTATGACGTCGCGAGTTGCCTCATCGATCTCTTTCCGAGCGGCGCCGACGTCGCGGAAGTGGGCCTGGAGGCAACGCCCGCGCTCTTCGTGAGCTGGCGCACGGGCGGCGTGGCGAACCATCCCGGCAATATCGCGTGGGGCGTGCACTATCGCTTCGACGCGCAGGTGCTGCGCGACTATCCGCGCCTGTCGGGGGAAGCGCGTCAGCGCGTATGCGATCGCGTGCGCGACATGAGCCGGCTGCTCGACTTCAACTATGCCGATCCTTTGGCGAGCTCGCTGCTCGTCGTCGATGTCGACGAATCCGTGCTTGCCGCGTGAAGAGGGCGGCGCTGGACCGCGCGGCGCGAGCGCGAGTACCATAGTCGCCGAATCGATTCGTGCGATCGTTTGCGGTGTCGCAAACAGGCTCGCGCGAATGAAGCATGGAGCGCCTGAACGTCTTCGCGTCGGTCCCGGTCGGATGCACGCCTTATCGGCGCCACGCCCAAGCAACGAGACAATCATGAATATTCGATTCCTCCCGGACGCGCCCGATTACCGCGATTCCAACCTGACCGTCGAGTTCGCTGCGATCGTCGATGGCCGGCGCGTGCCGTGCGCGATTTCGGTCGAAGCGCTGGAAGATCATTTCGGCGCGCAGACCTACGACAGCACCGGCTGGATCAGCGCGTTCGATGCGGGCCGCCCGCGCATCGAAGAGGTCGCGCGCGAGCATCTGCGCGTGACCAACGGCATGCCCGTGCTCCTGAAAAGCGGACACTTTCCGCCGGGGCGCGTGACGGTCTGATGCGATGACCGGCGCGTTTCGCGCGAAGGCGACCTTCCGCTCTTACACGGCGCGATGTAAGACCTCCATTCGAGCGTGTTTTTATCGAAGCGAGATGCGTCGCGCGCCTTCCGCGTGATCGCGCAACGGAGTACCATCCTCCTATTCGCCGCACGCGATGCGATTCGCTCGGCACATTACTTGCTCAACGGCTTGCGCTTTCGTTCGAGCAATCAAATATAAAAATCGCGCGGGGTCATCATGCTTCAGTCCTTTCTTCACTCACTTGTCGAGTCCAACGCGCTATGGCTCATCTGGGCAGCCGTCGGTGTCCTGATTCTTGCGTTGTGCATCGTGTTTGCGTCCGTTGTGCTGGGCGATTCGGAGGAGCCGCTTTATCGCGCGGCATCCCGGCGCCGCGACGACAGCAAGATGACCATCTGAGCGCGCGCCGCCGCGCCGCGATTTGACTTCGACAGAAGCGGTGCCGACAATGCCTCGCATGGGACTGCAAGAGCGCCGCACCGAGCAAAGACGCGAGCAGCGCCAGGCGCTGCGCGAGCGCATACTCGAAGTCTCGCGCGAGATCGTGAAGCGTGAAGGCTTCGCATCGCTCTCGATGAGAAAGCTCGCGGACGCGATCGACTATTCGCCCGCCGCGCTCTATCTTCATTTCAAGAGCCGTGGCGAGATCGCGCGGGCGTTGCGCATGGAAGGCCACGCGAACCTGCACGACGCGTTTCTCGCGCACGCAACAATCGCGGACCCGGCCGCGCGCCTGAACGCGATGGCGCGCGCGTATGTCGAATTCGGGCTGGCCGAGCCCGAGACGTATCGGCTGATGTTCATGGAGCCCGCGGGTTTCAGCGACACGGACGCGAACGGCGCCGATCATGCCGATCGCACCGACAAGGCGGCCGGGTCCGTCGCGGCGACGCTCTCGCTGATCGTGGACGCGTTCGTCGAACTGCGCGCGGCGGACCGGCTGCCGCCGCACGCCGCGCCGACCGCGTGCGCGGAAGGGCTGTGGGCGAATCTGCATGGCATCGTCGCGCTGAAGCTGAACGGCGCGCCGTTGCCCGAGACGCCGGCCGCGACGCTCGTCGACCTGTCGCTCGATGCGTGGTTCGCGCAGGCGCACGCGCCTCGACCCGGGGGTACCGAACTTCGATTCAATTCAGCGAACCGACCCGACACTTCATCACGATGACCACCGAAGACATCCGTATCGACACCGCCAACGGCATCGGCTTCATTGCGCTCGATCGTCCGAAGGCACTCAACGCGTTGACGCCGCCGATGCTGCGCGCGATCAGCGAAGCATTGCGCGCGTGGCGGCACGATCAGGCGATCCGCGCTGTCGTCGTCTATAGCCCGCACGTGCGCGCGTTTTGCGCGGGCGGCGATATCCGCTTCCTGTACGAGTCCGCGAAGGCGGGCGAGCGCGACGCGATCGACGCGTTCTTCACCGACGAATACAAGCTCAATCACGCGATCTTCACGTTTCCGAAGCCGTATGTCGCGGTCGTGAACGGCGTGGTGATGGGCGGCGGCATGGGCATCTCGCAGGGCGCGCATCATACGGGCGGGCTGCGCCTCGTCACGCAGTCGACGAAGATGGCCATGCCCGAGACGCGCATAGGCCTCTTTCCCGATGTCGGCGTGAGCTGGTTCCTTGCGCGCACGCCGGGCGCGATCGGCCGCTATCTCGCCGCGACGGGCGCGAGTCTCGCCGCCGCCGACGCGCTCTATGCCCGCATGGCCGATGCCTATCTCGACGACGGCGCGCTGCCCGGTCTCATCGAATCGCTGCGGCATCAGCGCTTTCTCGACGGCGTGGAGATCGTGCGCTTCGTGCAGAACGAAACCACGAAGTACAAGGTCGCGCCGATCCCCGAAAAGGGCGAGCTCGCCGCGGCGCGCACGATGATCGACAAGCACTTCGCGGCCGGCAACGGCGCCTCGATACTCGTGTCGCTCGAGCGCGAGGCGGACATCGGCAACGACTGGGCGAAGCGCACGGCCGCCGAGCTGCGCGAGCGTTCGCCGCTTTCCGTCGATATCGCGTTGCAGCAGGTCGACCGCGCCAAGTTCTCGACGATGGCCGAGACGCTGCGACGCGATCTCGACCTCACGCGCACGGTGTTCGAGCGCGGCGACGTGCTGGAGGGCATTCGTGCGCGCATCGTCGACAAGGACAACGAGCCGCGCTGGAGAATCGCGCGCGCCGAGGACGTGGAAGCCGCCGATGTGGATCGGATGTTCGAGAGCGCGTGGACGCCCGCGGCGCACCCGCTGCGGCTTCTGAAGGACTGATGCTGAGAAGAGCGGCCCGTGTGGGCCGCTTTTGATTTGGGCGCCGGGCCGCGATCAGCGCTGCATCAACGCGGCTCGCTGCCCGCCATGAACGCGCGCATGAAGACGAGCGCGCCCCAGCCCCAGATGGCGTTCGCGATGAAGCCCGGCGCGAGACGCGGCAGCATATTGCCGCTCGGCCAGATGCCGCGCGCCGGGTCGATCACGAACACGCCCACCGCCGTCAGCACGATGCCGCCGAAGACGAGTGCGCCGATCCACGGCGCGCTGCGGTCGGGCGCGACGCGCAGGAGCCACGCCATCAACACGCCGAATATCGAGCTCCACAGCGCATTGGCGATGAATTCGGGGATGCCGAGCGGAAGGAACGGTGTGGTGGAAAAGCCGGCCGGATCGACGAGACCCGCTGCGTGCAGCAGCGCCAGGGTCGATTCGCGGAAGAACAGCGCGGCAAGGAAACCAGATACGAACGGCAGAATGACTTTTTGCATTGGCTAGACCGCTTGGAGCCGGAGGCGCGGTTCTCTCCGATTATCGAGACGAGCGCCATTATAGTGGCGTCGCGCGCGCTTCCAAGCCGGGTCTGAGCCTTCTTGCGCGCTATTTTGCGATGGCGTCGCTCGCGGGGCTGTGATGCAGCATGCGGTCGCTGTTTGGCGGTGGATTTGGACGCTTCACGGGCATGTTGTCGGGGTTGTCGGGGCGCGTGGCGCTCGCGGAAGGCGCGCCGGGGGCGCCCGGCGGTTTGACCATCGATGCGCTGTCGTCGGGGCGGGCGGTCTGGGCGTGGGCTGGGAATGTGGTGACGAGCAGGAGGGCGGCGATCGCGAGATGTTGCCGGGGCATGATTGTTCTCCGCGAAGGGGAGAATATGGACGTGCATGCCGCGTGCCCGAGGCGAGCCGGATAAGCAAAAAGCCCAGTCGGATGACTGGGCTTTTTGCATGAATTCTCGGTGGGGTGGCTGATGGGACTCGAACCCACGACGACAGGAATCACAATCCTGATCATCCAGCTAACGGGGCAAGCGTTTTAGTCCTATTGATGCGAACACTTCTCGAAAATGGTCCCATCGAATACATGGGCTTTTTTCTTGTTCGATCCCACAAGTAAGTTGAAGTCGTTACGCTTGTGCCTGACCGTTCCGCTCTCGCCGTTGCCTCCGCCGCCGAGGGGTGCCGCTGGGCCGCAGAAAGCGCACTCGCGCGTCCGTTGTGCTGCCTCGCGACGCTCTGCTATTTGTCCTGATTCGGCGACGATGTTTTTCAAAACTGGTCGCACCTTTTCGTCTAGCACGAGTAGTTTGTCGTCGGATTTAGGACCGACGCGCCACCCATTCCGGCAGACTAATTGGAGCTCCTGTCATGATTTTCGATACTAGCTCGTCGGCCACATATCCGCGCTGCACACTACATATGAAGCACGATCTCAATCCGACCGTTTTGAAGAAGCACCGTCCGGTCATTTTCGATGCATTCGTCAAAGCATGTGGAACAAAGAATGGCGCAATCAAGGCATTGACGTGGGGCGAATTTCCGAAAGTCGCAATCGGCGCGGAGTTTATGAAAGACACGAACACAAATTCACGGATATGCGGCTCAAACCCACCCGAGATATTCGATACAAAGATGGTTATTGGTTCTGCGGTCCGCGTTGTACCGCTAGAGAAGTGCCTTGCTGACATCGACCTCATCAACAATAAGAGGCGCTTCGAATCTCCTCTATTGCATGAAATGGTTCATTACGTTCGCAGAGTCAACAAGTTATTAGGCTCTGATTATGACTTTCCGGATTCACCTGAGCCCGGTGAACAGTTTGAGTTCTGGGCGTATGGGGCTTTGCAATGTTCCAATGACGAAATCTTCGATGCGTTACTGTCATATCGGTGACGTCCGCACGAGTGCCGCGTCCGCCTTGTGCTGGGTCATGAAGGGGCAATTATCCGTAAGAGAATCGTCAACCTCGGCTGAAAAACCCCCCTGTGCTGCTAGCAGCACTTCTTAGCCACGAGGATGCCTTCCGACACATTCGGAAAACCTAACCCCGGTTTTTTCACTCAGAGATAAGGAGGCGTAATGGACCAGGCGTCTGCAATTCCCTCGTGGATGTTGGCCGGATTCTCCGAGCCGCCGTTGGAGACGGAGGCCAAGGGTGGTGAAATACTTTATCGCGCGTATGGAGGGACCTCGGCCATCCTCAGCAACTGCTTCTTTGTCCCGGCCATTGGGAACACCCCCATAGGGTATTGGACGGCCGAATTGCTGGAAATGGAACTTAATGCGGCTCTGTGGGGGAACGAGTTCGAGGGAATCAACAGGTTTCAGCTAGTAGAGGGAACTCGGTATTGCATCGGTCCCATTGCTCACGATAACTACAGCGGGTACGAAAAGTTGAAGCTCCCTGAACGCTCTGCGGAGTTCATTCGTTTCGATCAACGCTCATTCGTCACACCAAGCGGAATTTTCAAGCAAGTCACGATCATATTGAGTGGCGACGAGAAACTGAGTAATCGTGTTGTGCGAATTGGCTCGAGCATTCCTATCCGCGAGGGTCGATACGCGCGCATGGCGTCCGCGCGCGCAAAGACACGGCCTCAATAACAGAAGCCCGGCGCGGCCGACCAAGGGCTACAGATGAACGAGCGCCATGCGAGCGCTCAGCGTGAGTATCGTTCTCGGTTTCACGCGGTGTTTCAGGCTGCGGCCTGCCATCGACAAGGGTTCGGCGTGACGGACCGCTCACGGTCTTCGTCATGCGCCCGTTGCCCACACCAGAACGCACGTCATTCTCTGGCATCGCGGTCACTTGCGAGCCGCAATCGCGCGTGCCTATATCGAATGGCTCTGGCACATGAGCATACGAGGCACGTCGATTTCCAAAATGGGAATTTTCGCGGGAGCGAAAACAAAAAAGGCACTGTGAAAAATCACAGTGCCTTTTCGGTAAAGCGTTGACTCGCTTAGAATTCTCGGTGGGGTGGCTGATGGGACTCGAACCCACGACGACAGGAATCACAATCCTGGACTCTACCAACTGAGCTACAGCCACCACTGTTACCGCGATCCTGACTGCTTCAGAACTGCAGCAGCAATCAAGAAGCGAGATTATACGAACAATGATTGCGCTTGCCTAGTCCCTTTGAGCATCTTTTTCCGCAAGGCGCGCATCAGGATTCGATCGCTTCCACGGCCTCGCGCAGATGAGCCCGCGCCTCGTCGAAAATCGTGAGATCGCCCGTGGCCAGCCGGCGGCTGTCGGACAGCACGCGGCGCCATCCGCGCGCGCCCGCGACGCCGCGATAAAGACCGAGCGCATGCCGCGTCACCGCGCCGAGATACGTGCCGCGCGCGAGTTCATGGCGCGCATAGCCGATGAGCCCCGCCTCGATTTCTTCGCGCGAGGGAATGGGCGTGTCGGCGCCATAGAAGCGCGTATCGACGCCCGCGAGCACATACGGATTGTGATAAGCCTCGCGCCCGAGCATCACGCCGTCGACATGCTTCAGGTGCTCCTCGACTTCATCCAGCGTCTTGATGCCGCCGTTGATGGATATCTCCAGATGCGGGAAGTCGCGCTTCAGCCGATACGCGTACTCGTACTTGAGCGGCGGAATCTCGCGATTCTCCTTCGGGCTCAGTCCTTTGAGGATCGCATTGCGCGCATGCACGATGAACACCTCGCAACCGGCATCGGCGATGGTGCCGACGAAATCGCGCACGAACTCGTAATCCTCGACCGCATCCACGCCGATGCGATGCTTCACCGTCACCGGAATCGATACGGCATCGCGCATGGCCTTCACGCAGTCGGCGACAAGCCGCGGCTCGTTCATCAGACACGCGCCGAACGCGCCGCGCTGCACGCGCTCGGACGGGCAGCCGCAGTTCAGGTTGATCTCGTCGTAGCCCCATTGCTCGCCGAGCTTCGCGCTTTTCGCGAGATCGTTCGGCTCGCTGCCGCCGAGTTGCAGCGCGACGGGCGCTTCCGCCGGCGTGAATGCGAGATGGCGCGCGACATCGCCGTAGAGCAGCGCGCCCGTCGTGACCATTTCCGTGTAGAGCCACGCATGGCGCGAGACGAGCCGGTGCAGGGACCGGCAATGACGGTCGGTCCAATCCATCATCGGTGCGACGGACACGCGGCGGGGGCTGATCTTCGATACGGCTGACATGGGCAAAGCGGCCGCGCTTGCGAGCGAACCACTTGAATCTGAAAGGGAATCCGCGATTTTACCGCAGCGCGGGAGATCGGTCGTGCCGCGCGATCGTTTCGGTCGGCGCAAACGTGCGCCGCCTTCGTCACACCATGCTACGATTTCCAAATCACCCCCCAACGACGACATTGGAGGCATATATGGCTACTTTGGCGATCGACGGTGTGCGCTGGATCAACGACCGCGTGACCAGCGTGCGCTGGGGCAGTTTCGATCCGGCCACGAACAACTGGGCCGCGCCCACCACCATCGTGGATGTCCAGCAAGTCGTGGACGCCATCAAGAGCGGCAAGGAAGTCCGCACGCTCTTCACGCTCGGCGGCCACCCTTTCCTCGGCCCGAAAGTCAGCGCGCTGCCGTATACGAACGGACATATCGGCATCGAGGCGCGCGCGCAGGACGGGCAGATCGAGAAATCGCTCGAAGACCTGCCGCCCGTCTGAGTCGCCACGGGCGCCGCCTCGCGGCAGGCGTCCCGCTCGCGGAGACAAGCATTGAATCGACAACAGGCGCTCCGGTTCGAGACCGAGTTCATGCCGCGCATCGTCGAGCGCGTGGCGCGTGTCGTCGATCACGGCGTGCGCGTCGAAGTCTTGCCTTATGAAAGTCCGCTCGTACCAACGCGCCTGCGTGTCAGCGCCGGGCGTGCACCACAGGAGGGCGACGCGCATCGGCGCGCTTTCCCGTATCCGCTCAATGTATTTCTGACCTGGGACGACGACGAGATCGAACGTCTGCTCGCCGCCGGCGGCGAGGCCCGATTCATGCGCTATCTCGACGCGATCGGCGCCAAGCTCGACGCCTGGCAGGGTGCGCGCGAAGTCGATCTCGCGACGCGCTCGCAGGCGGAACCGTCGGTGATGCTCGGCGGTCTCGACTTCGAGGCCTGATCACGGCGGCCGGCTGCCGCCCGCAAGCGCCCGTTCAGCCGACGCAGTGCATCGCCGGCGCAGCCGCGTCCCGCGGCACCGGCAGGGCGCATCACCATGAACGAGGAGGTCGGTATGGCATCGTCGAATGAAGGCAATCTGGGCGCATTCGTGCAGACCGCGGAACAGGCGGGCGGCTTCGTGTGGGTCATCACGCTCGTCGATTTCGCGGCGCGCGAGGTCAAGCGCGCCATGGTCTCCGAAGAGAACTTCTCCACCGCCGACGCGGCCCGCGACGCGGGCAACGATCGCCTGAAAGGCATGTCGAACGATCGCTGACGACGCATCGCGGCGCGCGGCCCGCGACGCGCTTACTTCGTCGCGATCACTTCGTCGCGATCACCATCGAATCCGGTCCCACGAGGGGTTCGACGCGCGCCGTCGCGAAACCCGCTTCCTTCATCCACGCGCAGCATTGCGCGCCGGTGTAGTCGAAGCCGCCCGGCGTCTCGATCAGCATGTTGAGGCTCATCAGAAGGCCGAACGCGTTGTGCCGGCGCTCGTCGTCGATGATCGCGTCGTACACGATGAGACAGCCGCCCGGCGGCAGCGCCGCGTGGCATTTTCCGAGCAGCGCGAGCTTTTGCGGCAGATCCCAGTCGTGCAGGATATGGCCCATTACGAGCACGTCCGCCGGCGGGCACGGGTCCTTGAAGAAATCGCCGGGATAAAAGCGCAGCCGGTCCTGCAGGCCGTTCGCGGCGATGTAGTCGTCGAAAATCGGGCCGACGATGGGCAAATCGAATCCGCCGCCCGTCAGATGCGGGTGCGCGCGCGCCACCTGCACCGGCAACGCGCCCTGCGCCGCGCCGATATCGATGAACGTACGGTACTCGCTCCACGGAAACTGCCGCGCGATTGCCTGGGCCGCGCCCATGCTGACGCCGCTCATCGCGTGGAGAAAGCCGCGCAGACGCGCCGGATCGCTATAGAGCGCTTCGAAGAGATTGCCGCCGTGCTTCGCTTCGTTCTGCGGCAGGCCGGTGCGCAGCGCCTCGGTCAGCGAGCCCCAGAACGGATAGAGGCGCGCGTTCGCCATCTCGAGCAGCCCGCCGACATACGAAGGCTTGTTGGTATCGAGAAAGAGATCGGCGTCGCTCGCATTCGCATAGCGGCCGTTTTCGCGCGTCAGCAGATCGAGCGCGACGAGCGTATCGAGGAAATCCAGCGCCGCGCGCGGATGCAGTTCGAGTGCCTGCGCGAGATCGTCCGCCTCTCTCGGGCCGTTCGCCAACTGCGTGAACACGCCCAGTTCGACGGCGGAGAGCATCGCCTTCGACGCCCAGAAACCCATGCCTATTTGCAGCAGCCGCTCCGGAGTGGGCTGCGCGTCGGTATTGCCCTGGGTGTCTTGCATGGTGCGCCTCCTGTCGAAAGTGCGACGTCAGCGGGCTGAGAGAACTGCGTAACTCTAGGCGCCGGCCGCGGCCGATTCAAGGCGGATATGTGGGCCGCGTCACGCAGACGAAAGACATTCGATGAAATCGAACGAGTGCGCCGGCAGCGTCGTACAACAAGGCGCAAAGCATTGTCCATAATGCCTTCACACTGATCAACGTTCACAAGGAGAACGTCATGAATCGCTTCGAAGGCAAGACAGTTCTGGTTACGGGCGGCAACAGCGGCATCGGTCTCGCGGCGGCGCAGGCATTCGCCGCGGAAGGCGCGCGGGTCGTCATCACCGGGCGCGATGAAACATCGCTGGCGCAAGCGCGCGCGTCGCTCGGCGCGAACGCGATCGCGATCCGCAACGTCGCGGGCACCGTCGCCGCGGCTCGCGAACTCGCGCAAAGCCTGGCCGACGCGGACATCCGGCTCGATGCCGTTTTCGTCAACGCAGGCGTGGCCAAGCTCGCGCCTTTCACCGACATCGACGAATCCACATGGGACGAAACCTTCGCGATCAACGTGAAGGGACCGTACTTCCAGATCCAGTCGCTCGTGCCGATCCTGAACGAAGGCGCGTCAATCGTGCTGAACGGTTCGATCAACGCGCATATCGGCATGCCGATGTCGTCTGTGTATGCGGCGAGCAAGGCGGCGCTCGTGTCGTTCGCGAAGACGCTGTCGGCGGAACTGCTGCCGCGCGGCGTGCGCGTGAATGTGGTGAGCCCCGGTCCGGTGACCACGCCGCTGCATGACAAACTCGGCCTCGGCGATGAAATGGGCGCGCAACTGCAAAGCCAGATTCCGCTCGGACGCTTCGGCAAGTCGAGCGAAGTGGCGGCGACGGTGCTGCATCTCGCATCGCCGGAATCGGGTTTCATCGTCGGCACGGAGATCGTGATCGACGGCGGCATGAGTCAGCTCTGAGTCGAACGCTTCGGGCGAAGGCGGGGCACAATCACCGAAGTCCACCACGCGGATCAACGGCATGAGCGACAACCAGGAGCACAGCGATGCGCAAGCGGTACGCGAAGCACGCTATCGCCGTTACGAGGCGGCTGGGGAGCCTTCGATCCGCGCGGACCTCGACGAATCCGCCGACACCGATCCCGAAGCCGGGTTCAAGCGCGCCTGGCTGCGCCGCAAGGAGGCGACGCGCCAGGACGAGCAGTTCCGCGCGATGTTCGCGTCCGTGACTTCCGCCAACGACGCCGCGCAGCTTGCGCGCGACTCCGCGCAGGCGTCGCGCCGCTCCGCCTTCTGGACGATGATCGCGGCGCTCGCGGCGACGATCGGCGTGCTCGTCAATGCGGCCATCGCGCTCGGCTGGCTCGACTGGCTGCGGCGCTAGAGCGGGCGCGCCCGGCGGTGCTCAGCGCATCGCGGGCTGCAACTCGCCCCAGCCGACGAGGATTTGCTGGATGCTGCGCGCGTAGGCATCGCGATGCTTCGGCGATTCCGAGTGATACGCGCCGATCGCCTGCCACGTATTGCCGTACTTCACCATCTTCTGCTTCAGCAGCCACGCGGCGACGAACACGTTGACGCACGGATCGGCGAGCGCGCGATGCGGGATGCCGTGGCGCGCCAGATCGGGAAAATGGATGGAGTTGATCTGTAACTGGCCGATGTCGATCGAGCCGTTCGCGTTGCGGTTGATCGCGGCGGCATCGCCTTTGGATTCGCGCCACGCCACGGCGCGCAGCACGAGCGGATTGACGCCCTGATAGGCGGCGGCCTGCTCGAAGCAATCGTCGGCGAGAGCAGCGCTCGCGGCAAGCAGCAGGCAAGCGGCGAGCGCCGCGTGAATCGGACGGAACATTGCGTGGCTCCTTCGATTACTGCGCGAGCGCGATGTCGATGCGATGCTCGACGTCCTTCAGATACGTGCGCGATTCGCCGGACACCACGAGGCGGGGTTCCGGGCCGTTGCATTTGCAATCGGCGACCCGGCGCGCTTTCCTGCCTTTCCTGCTCGCGGATTTGACGGGCGGATCGTCGTCGTCGCTGGTGGCGGGCGGCAGCATCGCGAGCGTGGGCAAGGGCGGGTAGACCTTCTGCACGGCGGGTCCGAGGGCGGCGAGCGTTTGCACGGAGGCGGGCGCGCTCACGTCGAGCGGGCCGGCGAAGGCGCTCGGCGCGAAGATCATTCCGGCGGCCAGAATCAGGATGCGGCGCATGACGTCAGCCTCCCTGCGTCGGCTTGATGGACACGCTGTACGGCTGTCGTGGGCCGGCGGTGAGATTTTCCAGGCTGAGCCTGACCGCGTGCTTCGCGGGCACGCCTTTCCAGATCGCCTGGTTGAGGTAGGCGAAATCCTGCGCGAGCGCGGTGACGAGAATCGTCGTCGGCTGCTTTTGCGCGGCCGCGAGCGCGCCTGCTTTCGCGAGAATCGCGGTGAGTTGCGGGTCGCGCGCGCCGAGCGCGTCAGCGGGAATCTCGAAGTGGATGACCTCGGCGGACGCCGCCGGCTTGTCGATCTGAGCCGTGTTGGCCGGGGGGATCGGCGCGCAGCCGGCCGCGGCGAAGGCGACCGCGATGGCGAAAAGTGACGCTGCCCACTTCACTGGCATCTCCTGATTGGGTCATGGCGATATGCGAGTTGTCGGCGCGCGTGCGCGCGACTTGATAGCCGGACGCAAACGTTTCGCCAAATAGCAAAAGTTGACTCAGAAGAAGTCGATTCCGGGAATCGAATCATGCGGATCGCGGCGATCGATACCGCGACCTTGCCGATGCGATGACAGTCAGATAGGCCACCACGCACCGATGCTCGGCTCGGCGTCGAGCGCGCGCAGGAAGTCGTCGGCGAAAGCGTCGGCGGCGAGCTGGCGTTCGTGCGTGCCTTCGGGGAGATCGTGGGGATTCTTGAGACCGCGTGCGTGGCGGATGGCGGCGACCGTTTCGGTCAGGGCAGCGAGGGCATCGAGGGTATGCGAGTTCATACCGCGGTTATCGGCGCGAAGGGCGCGGGCTTGAGCCACGCCGCGTCATAAAAGCTTCACGCCTTAGGCTTCCGATGCCCCGACACGAGCGCGCCCGCGTCCCTCGCCAGCCCGAACAGATCCATCACGCCCACCAGCCCGACGAACGCGACGATCAGAAACGCGACGCTGAAATCCTCCGGCCCGATGGAATGCGCGTCGTGCCCGTGGAGCCACTCGCCGATGCGCAGCGCGATCGCGCCCGTCGCGACGCCGATGCCCATCGTCATCTGAAAGAGCGTGCTGGACAGCGCCGACGCGCCGCTCATCTGCGCTTTCGGCACATCGGCGAAGGAGAGCGTGTTGAGCGCGGTGAACTGCAGCGAGCGCGAGAGGCCGCTCGCGAACAGCACGACGGCGATCGCGAGCTTGGGCGTCGACGGCGTGAGCAGGCTCATCGCGGCAAGCGACAGCGCGGCGAGCACGCCGTTTACGATCAGCACCGGCCGAAAGCCGAACTGGCGCATCACGGGCGTGGTGACGAGCTTCATCGAGAGGTTGCCCGCGAACACGGCGAGCGTGAGCAAACCCGATTCGAACGCGTTCATACCGAAGCCGACCTGGAACATCAGCGGTAAAAGGAACGGCGCCGCGCTGATCGCGATGCGAAAGAGCGAGCCGCCGCCCATCGCCACGGCGAAGGTCTTCACATTCAGCGCCGACAGATCCACCACCGGCTGCGCCGCGCGCCGCAGATGCCACCACGACCCGATGCCCGAAACCACGCCCACCGCGACCAGCACGCCGACGAAGCGCCAGTCCACGTCGCTGCGGCCGATCAGTTCCATCGCGTAGAGCAGCGTCGTGCACGCAATGCCGCACAGCGCAAAGCCCGGCAGATCGAAGCGGCGCTTCGCGTCCTCCCGCACGTTGTCTATATAGCGCAGCGTCAGCAGCAAGCCGATCAGGCCGAGCGGCACGTTCAGATAGAAGATCCAGCGCCACGACGAATACGTCGTGATGAAGCCGCCGAGCGGCGGGCCGATTACCGGCGCAACGAGCCCCGGCCACGTGATGATCGCGATGGCGCGCATCAGGCCTTCCTTGGGCGTCGCGCGCAAGACGGCGAGGCGCCCGACCGGCACCATCATCGCGCCGCCGATGCCCTGCAGCACGCGCGCCGCGGCGAAGGCGGGCAGGGTGGAGGTCGTCGCGCACAGAACGGAGGCGGCCGTGAACACGCCGATCGCGCTCGCGAACACGGTGCGCAGGCCGAAGCGGTCGGCGGCCCAGCCGGAAATCGGGATGAAGACCGCGAGCGTGAGGAGATAAGCCGTGATGCCGAGGCTCATGTCGGCGGGATGCACGTTGAACGAGCGCGCCATCTGCGGCAAGGCCGTGGCGATGATCGTGCCGTCGAGGTTCTCCATGAAGAAAGTCGCGGCGACCAGCGTGATGATGAGCGACGAGCCCTTTTTATTGTCGCGATCGCGTTCGGACGGCATCGGTCGGGCGCTCCTTCACGGCCTCACTGGAAGCCTGCCATTCTAGCCGCGAGAGCAGACCTTTCGCGGCTATGGTAGGTTTTGCGATTGCCGGAAGCCAGCCAGCCAGCGTTTCCGACAATGCGCCGACAGCGCGCAAACACAATGCCAACAAGAGGAACGAGCAAATGAAGTTTCGGAAACTGGGTGATTCGGGTGTCGACGTCAGCCTGATCGGGCTCGGCACCATGACCTGGGGCGAGCAAAATACCGAAAGCGAAGCGCACGAGCAGATCGACTACGCGCTCGCACAGGGCGTGAACCTGATCGATGCCGCCGAGATGTACCCGGTCCCGCCGCGCCCCGAGACGCAGGGCCGCACGGAGGAATACATCGGCACGTGGCTCGCGAAAAACGCCGCGAAACGCGCCGACATCGTGCTCGCCACGAAGATCGCCGGCCCCGCGCGCCAGCCGCACAATCCGCGGCATATCCGCGGCGCGGGCAACCAGTTCGATCGCAAGAACCTGAACGAAGCCATCGACGGCAGCCTGAAGCGCCTGCAAACCGATTACGTCGATCTGTATCAGCTGCACTGGCCCGACCGCAGCACGATGACCTTCGGCCGCCCGGCGTACCCGTATGTCGACGATGAGTACACGGTGCCCATCGAGGAAACGCTCGCCGCGCTGGCCGATCTCGTGAAGGCGGGCAAGATCCGCCATGTGGGCGTGTCGAACGAAACGCCGTGGGGCGTCGCGCAATTCCTGCGCGCGGCCGAGAAGGCGGGCCTGCCGAAGATCGTCAGCATCCAGAATCCGTACAGTCTCGTGAACCGCACCTACGAACAGGGCCTCTCCGAGTTCACGCACAAGGAAGGCGTCGGGCTGCTGGCGTATTCGCCGCTCGCGTTCGGCTGGCTGTCGGGCAAGTACGAAGGCGGCGCGCGTCCGGCGGGCGCGCGCATCACGCTGTTCGAGCGCTTTCAGCGTTACAGCAAGCCGCAGGCAATCGCCGCGATCACGTCCTACGTCGAGCTGGCGAAGCGCCACGGCCTGACGCCGACGCAACTCGCGCTCGCATTCGTCAACACGCGGCCGTTCACGACGAGCACGCTGATCGGCGCGACGTCGATGCCGCAACTGAAGGAGAACATCGCGAGCGTGAACGTGGAACTGTCGGAGGAAATTCTGGCCGAAATCGACGCGCTGCACGAGCGCCAGCCGAATCCGGCGCCCTGAAATTCCCTGTCCGGTCAGCGATTTGACGAAGAATCGGATGGGCTGGCCGCGAATGTGTCAGCATTGACGTTCGTGCGGCGGGCCAGCCTTCCGCCTGAAAATACCGCCGTGCCGCGTGAGGCCGCTCACGCCCCGCGCGCACGGCGCACCCCTCGCAATACCCGCAACACTCGCCGTGCGGTGCCGGCTGCAAGGCACTACACTTGCTCGATGGTCCTGGTTGCCCGCTGCGGCGCCTTTCGCCACAGCGCGCTCTTTGCAAAGGAGTCGTCGCTCATGTCTCAAGCAACACCTCAGGCCAAAGATCTCGATCAACTCACGATCGACACCATCCGCACCTTATCGATGGACGCCGTGCAGAAGGCCAACTCCGGCCACCCCGGCACGCCGATGGCGCTCGCGCCCGTCGCATTCCATCTCTGGCAGAACCATCTCCGCTACGATCCCGACGCGCCGCTATGGCCGAATCGCGACCGCTTCGTGCTGTCGGTCGGCCATGCGTCGATGCTGCTGTACTCGCTGCTGCATCTCGCCGGCGTAAAGGAATTCGACGAGGACGGCAAGCCCACCGGCAAGCCCGCGGTGTCGCTCGACGACATCGAGCACTTCCGCCAGCTCGACAGCAAGACGCCCGGCCACCCCGAATACCGCATGACGACCGGCGTCGAGACCACGACCGGCCCGCTCGGGCAAGGCCTCGGCAACAGCGTCGGCATGGCGATGGCCGCGCGCTGGAAAGAGGCGCGCTTCAACAAGGGCAAGGACACGATCTTCGATTACCGCGTCTACGCGCTCTGCGGCGACGGCGACATGATGGAAGGCGTGTCGCACGAAGCGGCGTCGCTCGCGGGGCATCTGCGGCTCTCGAACCTGATCTGGATCTACGACAGCAACCGCATCACGATCGAAGGCCACACGGATCTTGCCTACAGCGACGACGTGGAAGCGCGCTTTCACGGCTACAACTGGCACACGCTGCACGTCGACGACGCCAACGACGCGGCCGCGCTCGAAGACGCGATCAACAAGGCGAAGTCTCACACCGACAAGCCGACGCTCATCGTCGTGAAGAGCATCATCGGCTGGGGCGCGCCGAACAAGCAGGACACGGCGAGCGCGCACGGCGAGGCGCTCGGCGAGGAAGAGGTCAAGCTCGCGAAGAAGTTCTACGGCTGGCCCGAAGACAAGCAGTTCTACGTGCCCGACGGCGTGATGCAGCACTTCGCCGACGGCATGGGCGCGCGCGGCAAGAAGCTGCACGCCGAGTGGAAGCAGCGCTTCGATGCCTACGCGAAGTCCAATCCGGAGCTGGCAAAAGAAGCGTGGCAGATGCTCGAATCGAAGCTTCCCGACAACTGGGACGCCGATATTCCCACCTTCGAACCGGACGCGAAGGGCATTGCGACGCGCGATTCGTCGGGCAAGGTGCTGAATGCGATCGCGCAGCGCATTCCCTGGCTGCTGGGCGGCGCGGCGGACCTGGCGCCATCGACGAAAACGAACCTAAAGTTCGAGGGCGCCGGCAGCTTCGAGCACGACAACTACGGCGGACGCAATCTGCACTTCGGCATCCGCGAGCACGGCATGGGCGCGGTCGCGAACGGGCTTGCGCTGTCGGGGCTGCGGCCGTACGCGTCGACGTTCCTGATCTTCAGCGACTACATGAAGCCGCCGATCCGCCTCTCCGCGATCATGGAAGTGCCGGTGATCTACGTGTTCACGCACGATTCGATCGGCGTCGGCGAAGACGGTCCGACGCACCAGCCGATCGAGCAACTCGCATCCCTGCGCGGCGTGCCGGGCCTCTGTACGCTGCGTCCCGCCGATGCCAACGAAGTCAGCGAAGTGTGGCGCGTGGCGCTGTCGCAACCGAAGGAGCCGTCGTGCATCGTGCTGACGCGCCAGCCGCTGCCGAC
This sequence comes from Caballeronia sp. 11_S32, assembly GCF_056930355.1. NCBI lineage: Bacteria > Pseudomonadati > Pseudomonadota > Betaproteobacteria > Burkholderiales > Burkholderiaceae > Caballeronia > Caballeronia sp. 11_S32. The sequence continues at coordinate 2,046,325 of NZ_JBXOWH010000003.1, read as the reverse complement.
CTTCGATCGCAAGAAATACGCATCGGCAGATGGCGTTAAGCACGGCGCGTACGTGCTCGCCGACACCGAAGGCGGCAAGAAACCCGAGGTGCTGCTGCTCGCGACCGGCAGCGAAGTGTCGCTGTGCGTCGAGGCGTACGAGAAGCTGAAGGCGGAAGGCATCGCGGCGCGCGTCGTGTCGATGCCGTCGTGGGACATCTTCGAGAAGCAGGATCAGGCGTACAAGGAATCGGTGCTGCCGCCCGACGTGCACGCGCGCGTCTGCGTCGAGCAGGCCGCGACGCTCGGCTGGGACCGCTACGTCGGCCGTCTGGGATCGCAGATCGTGATGCACACATTCGGCGCGTCGGCGCCGCTGAAGGCGCTGAAGACGAAGTTCGGCTTCACGCCGGAGCGCGTCTACGACGAAGCGAAGAAGCAGATCGCGCGCGTGAAATCCAACGGCAAGGAGTGACCATCATGCAGATCGGCATCGTGGGACTGGGGCGCATGGGCGGCAACATCGGGCGGCGCCTGATGCGCGCCGGACATGCGTGCGTCGTGTACGACCATGCTCCGCAAGCGACCGAAGCGCTTGCGGCCGAAGGCGCGACGGGCGCGAAAGATCTCGGCGATCTCGTCGCGAAGCTCGACGCGCCGCGCGTCGTCTGGCTGATGCTGCCCGCCGGGAAGATCACCGAGGACACGCTCAACGATCTGCACAAGATCCTCGGCGCGGACGACGTGATCATCGACGGCGGCAACAGCTTCTACAAGGACGATATTCGCCGCGCCGCGCAGTTGCGCGAGCAGGGCATCCATTACGTCGATGTCGGCACGTCCGGCGGCATCTGGGGACTCGAGCGCGGCTACTGCATGATGATCGGCGGCGACGAAGCGGTCGTGCGCCGGCTCGATCCGATTCTCGCGACGCTCGCGCCAGGACGCGGCGATATCCCCGCGACGCCAGGCCGCGAAGGGCGCGATCCGCGCGTCGAGAACGGCTATATGCATTGCGGGCCGGTCGGCTCGGGGCACTTCGTGAAGATGGTGCACAACGGCATCGAGTACGGATTGATGCAGGCGTATGCCGAGGGCTTTCATATCCTCAGGCACAAGGAGTCGAAGGAGCTCGTGGAAGGCGAGCGCTATACGCTCGATCTCGCGGATATCGCCGAAGTATGGCGGCGCGGCAGCGTGGTGTCGTCGTGGCTGCTCGATCTGACCGCGGGCGCGCTCGCCACCGACGGCACGCTCGAACGCTTCTCGACGGAAGTCGCGGACAGCGGCGAAGGGCGCTGGACCATCGAGGCGGCGATCGAGGAAGCGGTGCCCGCGCAGGTCTTGTCGGCGGCACTTTACACGCGCTTCCGCTCGCGCGATGCCGAGTCGTTCCCCGAGCGCATGCTGTCCGCGATGCGCTTCGGCTTCGGCGGGCACCACGAGTTTCCGGTCAAGTAGCGCGTCTTTCCGATGATGCGAAAACGGCGATGGATCTTGCGAGTCCATCGCCGTTTTTCATTTCATCATGCGTCGCCTGAAGAGCCACGCGCACAGGAAGAACGGCACGACCGCATACGCGAAGAGTACGAGCACATGCACCGCGAGACCGTCGAACGGGCGGCCTAGCATCGCGGAACGAATCAGTTCCACCGCATGAAAAAGCGGCAGCACCTGCGTGACGTGCTGCGCGATGGCGGGCAGTTGCGTGATCGGGAAGAACACGCCGGAGAGCAGGAGCATCGGCGTGAGCGCGAGCGTCTGATAGAACATGAAGAAATCGTAGCTCGGCGCGAGCGCGGTGATGACCATTGCCGTGCTGGCGAACGCGAGTCCCGTCAGCACGATGACAGGCAGCGCGATCAGCGTCGACGGAAAGCTCGCATAGCCGAGCGCACCGGCGACGATCATGATCGCCACGCCCGACAGCACCGACTTGCTCGCGGCCCAGACGATCTCGCCGAGCACGATATCGCCGAGCGTGAGCGGCGTATGCATGATCGCCTCCCACGTGCGCTGCACGTGCATGCGCGAGAAGCCCGAGTACATCGATTCGAAGCTCGCGGACATCATTACGCTCGATGCCGCCGTGCCCGCCGCGAGGAACGCGATATACGACACGCCATCGACGCGGCCGACCATCAGGCCGAGACCTAGCCCGAGACCGAAGAGATAGATCATCGGATCGGCGAGATTGCCGATCATCGAAGCGATCGCGAGCTTCTTCCAGACGAGATAGTTGCGCCGCCATACCGACATCCAGTGCGTCGCGTTCGCAGGCAACGCGCTCGCGAGCGGCATGAAGCTTTCCGCGTGCTTCGGCTCGCGCTTTCTTTCGATGCGAGTTCGTTCGAGCGTATCCATGGATTCAATCCACCATCTCGCGCCCCGTGAGACGCAGGAACACATCTTCGAGATTCGCCGGACGATGCAGATAGCGTACGTCGGCGCGGCCCTTCACGCGCGCATGCACGGGCTGCGGATCGTCGACGTAGCAAAAGAGCGTCTCGCCGCTCACTTCCATGCGCTCGACGAAAGGCGCGAGCTCGGCAGCGAGCGCCTGCGGATCGGGCCCGTAGATCTCGATCACATCCGAGCCGATCACCGATTCGATCAGATCGTGCGGCCGTCCCTCGGCGATCTTGCGGCCTTCCTCGATCACGCAAAGGCGGTCGCACAAACGCTCGGCTTCTTCCATGAAGTGCGTAGTCAGAAGAATCGTCTTGCCGCGCGCGAGCAATGAGCGCAGCCGTTCCCATATGAGATGCCGCGCCTGCGGATCGAGGCCGGTGGTCGGTTCGTCCATCACGAGTACATCGGGATCGTTGACGAGCGCGCGCGCGAGCGTGAGACGCCGCTTCATGCCGCCCGACAGTTCGCCGACGCGCGCGTAGGCCTTGCTCTCCAGCCGGGCGAATTCCAGCAGCGACGGCACGAGCGCGTCCATCCGCGCGCCCGTCAGGCCGAAATAGCGGCCGAACACGGTCAGGTTTTCGCGCACGGTGAAATCGGGATCGAGATTGTCGAACTGCGGCACGACGCCCACGCGCTCGCGTGCGAAACGGGCGCGAGCGGGCACCGGCTCGCCGACGAGCCGGATCGCGCCGCTATCGGGCGAGGTGATGCCGAGCAGCATCTTGAGCGTCGTCGTCTTGCCCGCGCCGTTCGGACCCAGCAGTCCGAAGCATTCGCCGGGCCGAACATCGAACGACAGACCGTCGACGACCGTGCGCTCGCCGTAGTGCTTTCTGACTTCGCTGAATTCGATGGCTGCCGGCGCGCCGCTTTCATCGGCTTCGGCGCGTGTGGTCTGCTGCAATGTTTGATCAGTCATGCATTCGTGCCGCAAAGGAAAAAACCGCATGAGGAATCCAGCGGGCTAGTGTAATCCAATGCACCAAGGCGGCGCTTGGCATGCAACGGCAAGCCGCGCGCCCGTGTCAAACCTGTGCCTGGCGCACTGAACCCGCGCTGAACCGGTTCCGTCCGAATGTGCCAGAGGCTTGTCCGTCGCGGTGTTCGCGGATCTGGCACGGTGCGAGCTAGCGTGTTCGCGCCGGTTAGCGTTTTCCAGCGTTGTCACTCAGCGGACGACGCACGATGATGAAGCAACGCCGTGGGCAAGTCGCGCTCAAGGGCAAGTTGGCCAGGGAGGTCAGGATGGAAAGCTATCGAAAAATCCTGCTGTGCTACGACGGCTCCAGAGAGGGCCGCAAGGCACTGCGTCAGGGCGCCAATCTCGCGCTGGACCTGAACGCGGAGACGCACGTGCTCGCGGTGGTGGACATGCGCTCGAGCATTGCGCAGAGCGCCGGACTGCTAACCGATATGGCTTGCGGACGCTTCGAAGAGGCCGCGCGCGACATTCTGCAGGAGGGCGTCGACTGGCTGCGCGAGCGCGGCCTGCAGGCGCAGGGGCACTTCGCGTTTGGCCATCCGATCGACGAGATCGCGGCCCTTGCGGACAGTCTTCAGGTCGATCTCGTCGTCGTGGGACACCGTTGCCGCAGCGGTCTCGCGCGCTGGTGGATGGGCGCGGGCAACACGCCGCTGCTCGATCGCGTGAAGTGCAGCATTCTGGTTGCCGTGTGTCAGGCGGGTGAATCGGCCGAGGCGGAAGACGAAGCGGCGTACGCGGCGAAGCCGGTCAAGGCCGAAGCCGGGGCGTGAGCGCATGAGCGTCTGAAGCAGCGCCCCGTGCGCGGGGCCGCTTGACGCGTCAACCGTTCAGATCGACCGCCACGAGCTTCCACGACACGAGCCCGTCGCGATGGAAGATAGCCGAATAGCGCGCGTCGCCCGCGCCGTGCTGGTACGTGACGACGAACGTGTTCAGGCTTCTGTAGCCGGCGGTGGTCTGCGGCGGTTCCCTCGGCGGCTGTTGCGCGGTCGCGACGCCGGATGAAGGCGCGTTCGCCGGGGTGGCCGGGGAGCCATCGCCTGCCTGCGGCGGACGCTCGCCGGGAACGCCGCGCGGCGGAATGCCGTTCAGAATGGCCGCGACGCCGTCCGGTGTCGCATACGAATCGACCAGAGGACCGACGAGCGCCGCGCCGATCATCGCCCCGATGATCGCGAGCGGATTGCCGCTCTTCTGGATATCCACGCGCCGCGTCAGCAGCGCCGCGACCTGTTCCTTGAGGCTTGCACGCAGCGCGGGGAAATCGACGTACTGGTTGACGGTCTGCGCATCGCGCGCATCGGCCGCGCGCTTCACACGATTCAATGCGATGTACGGCGACGCGTATATAAAACCGAGCGCCGCGACGAGAATCAGGACGACGAGCGCGGTGGCGACGGATCGGGTAGTGCGGGTCATGCGACGACAAAGCCTCTCTTGCAGGACGTGAATCAAGGATTGACCGCGCGGGCGCGGATTATATCCCGGGACTTCGCGTCGTTCGTGCGCTGGGTCTCAATTCGCCGCCGCAAAGTCTCGCCGATGCCTTACGCCAGCGTACCGCCGGCCAGGTCCGCGCTTTCCTCGGCGATGCAGCGGTCGATCATGCGCGACACTTCGTCGATCTTGCCCACCAGAATGACGCGCGATTGCCCGCGATAGACGCGCACCGGCGCCCGCTCCGCGGGTTCCGCATGCACCGCGCTGTTCAACGATACGCGTGCGAACGCCGGCTGGCGCGACGGCAGCGCGGGCATGTCGTCGAAGAGATCGGGCGTGGTCTCGGCGCGCGGCATGCCACAACCGATCAGTGAGCGCAGATGGCGCAGACGGCCGAATTGACGGAAGGGCAGCAGACGGGCAAAACGTTCCATGATGACTCTCCAGACGATAGGACGCACCGCGGCGCACCGCGAACGGTGGCCGTCATGCTTGTTTAGATGAACCCGTAAATATCTCTGGTCGCGGTTGCGGGGGCCGGATGTGGCCTTTGGAGATATTTATCTTCTTACGATCGGCGGCCGGAAGACTGCATGCCGATTGCTGTTGGTGAGGCTATTTTGCGTGCTCAGCGAGACATTTTTTGTCTCGAAAATCTTGAAGACCGGATTTATTTTCGGCCTCCGCCGTGTCGCCATGTTGCCGATGCGCGAGCCCGGACCGTCAGAACTCGCCCGAGCGGATCAATCCCACTGCGATGCCTTCGAGCGCGAAATCGCTGCTGCCGGAGCGCACGAAAATGTTTTCATAGTCAGGGTTCTCGGCGATCAGTTCGACGCCGTCCGGACGGCGCTTCCAGCGCTTCACCGTGACGTCGTCGCCGAGGCGCGCGACCACGATCTGCCCGTCCTTCGCTTCGCTGCGCTTTTGCACCGCGAGCAGGTCACCGTCGAGAATGCCGGCGTCACGCATCGACAGGCCGCGCACTTTGAGCAGATAGTCCGGCTTGCTGGAGAAGAGCGCGGGATCGCACGCGTAATGCTGTGAGATGTGCTCTTGCGCGAGGATCGGGCTACCCGCCGCGACACGACCGACCAAAGGCAGCGAAAGCTGCATGATGGTCGGATGCGGCAGAGTCAACTGATGCGGCAATTCCTCCGAGCGATCGATGCGCGATGCATCGCCGAGCAGCCGGATGCCGCGCGACGAGCCCGCCGCCAGTTCGATCACGCCCTTGCGCGCCAACGCCCGCAGATGCTCCTCAGCCGAGTTCGCCGAACTGAAACCGAGCTCCGCCGCGATCTCGGCGCGTGTCGGCGGAAAGCCGGTGCGGTCGATCGCGCGCTGGATGAGTTCGAACACCTGCTGCTGCCGCGCGGTAAGTTTTGATGTTTTGGTCACTGGCTCGGGCCCCTGGTGCACTGTATGAATGGACAGGTGACTGTATTTTTATACAGTATTTCCGGCTTTTCAAGCTTTACTTTAAGTTCGCGCTCGGCGGGCTTCCGAACGCCCGTTCCAGGCTGACTTGCGCTTCTTCCATCAGGGAATATCGTTCTTAGCAGCTTTACGTATAAAAAAGTGAAGAACGATTATTTCTAATCATATAGACGCCTCGATAGACTGATTCCGTCAATTCGATAAGACGGAGAGCGGGGAATGCAAAGCATCAGACTGGGATTGGGCAAGGGGGCGCGGCGCCTGTTCGCGGCGGCGGCGCTGACGGCGGCGAGCACCGGCATGACCGCGCACGCGGTTGCGCAGACGTCGTTTCTGAACGTCTCCTACGACCCGACCCGCGAGCTGTACCAGGATTTCAATCAGGCGTTCGCGAAGAAGTGGAAGGCGGACACCGGCGAGACCGTGACCTTCAAGCAGTCGCACGGCGGCTCGGGCGGACAGGCGCGCGCGGTGCTGGACGGCCTCCAGGCCGATGTCGTGACCCTCGCGCTCGCTTACGACATCGACGCGCTCGCGAACAAGGGTCTCGTCGGCGCGGACTGGCAGAAGCGTCTTCCGGACAACGCATCGCCGTACACGTCGACGATCGTGTTCCTCGTGCGCAAGGGCAACCCGAAGCACATCAAGGACTGGGACGATCTGACGAAGCCGGGCGTGTCGATCGTCACGCCGAACCCGAAGACTTCAGGCGGCGCGCGCTGGAACTACCTCGCGGCGTGGGCGTACGCGCAGCACAAGCCGGGCGGCAACGAGCAGACCGCGAAGGATTTCGTGACGAAGCTCTACAAAAACGCCGGGGTGCTCGATTCCGGCGCGCGCGGCGCGACGACGAGCTTCGTGCAGCGCGGGCAGGGCGACGTGCTGATCGCGTGGGAAAACGAGGCGTTCCTGTCGCTGAAGGAATTCGGTCCGGACAAGTTCGAGATCGTGGTGCCGTCGGTGAGCATTCTCGCGGAGCCGCCGGTCGCGGTGGTGGACAAGGTCGTCGACAAGCACGGCACGCGCAAGCTCGCCGACGCGTATCTCAAGTATCTGTACAGCGACGAAGGCCAGCAGATCGCCGCGCGCAATTTCTATCGGCCGCGCTCGGACAAGGTGCCCGCTGAACTCACGAAGCAGTTTCCGAAGCTGAAGCTCTACACCATCGACGACACGTTCGGCGGCTGGACCAAGGCGCAGAAGACGCATTTCGCGGACGGCGGCGTGTTCGATTCGATCTATCAACCGCAATAAGCAGAAGAAGCGGGCGACGCGGCGCACCAATGACGCCGCGCGCCCGAGGCAATGCGCGCCCGACCCCGGCGCGCACACAAGGATGAATCAAGGATGACGACCCTCACATTCAAGAAGCCGAGCGCGCTTCCCGGGTTCGGCCTGACGCTCGGCATCACGGTGGCGTACTTAAGCCTCGTGGTGCTGATTCCGCTCGCCGCGACCTTCGCGAAGACCGCGACGCTCGACTGGGCGCAGTTCGTACGCGCGGTGAGCTCGCCGCGGGTGCTCGCGTCGTACCGGCTCACGTTCGGCGCGGCGCTCGGCGGCGCGCTCATCAACGCGGTGTTCGGCTTTCTCGTCGCGTGGGTGCTCGTGCGCTACACGTTCCCGTTCAAGCGCATCGTCGATGCGATCGTCGATTTGCCGTTCGCGCTGCCGACTTCCGTGGCAGGCATCTCGCTCGCGGCCGTCTATGCGAGCAACGGCTGGATCGGGCAGTATCTCGCGGTCTTCGGCATCAAGGTCGCGTTCACGCCGCTCGGCGTGCTCGTCGCGTTGACGTTCATCGGCTTGCCGTTCGTCGTGCGCACGGTGCAGCCGGTGCTCGAAGACTTCGAGCGCGAACAGGAAGAAGCCGCCGCGTGCCTGGGCGCCACGCGCTGGCTCACGTTTCGCCGCGTCGTGCTGCCGTCGCTCTTTCCCGCGCTCCTGACCGGCTTCGCGCTCGCGTTCGCGCGCGCGCTCGGCGAATACGGCTCGGTCATCTTCATCGCGGGTAACGTGCCGATGAAGTCCGAGATCACGTCTCTGCTCATCATCACCAAGCTGGAGCAATACGACTATGCCGGCGCGACGGCGCTCGCGGTCGTGATGCTGTGCGTATCGTTCCTGATGCTGCTGCTCATCAACACGTTGCAGTGGTTCCTTCAGCGCCGCACGAGCAAGACCGGTGCTGCGCCCGTCAATGTAGCGCTGGCTGCGGGAGAAACGGCATGAGCAAGGTTCTTCCGTTGCAAACGGCGACTTCGCGCGAAACGCATAGCCTCAATCCCGTCACCGAGCCGCGCGCCGTGCGCTGGGTGCTGACCGGCATCGCGCTCGCGTTCCTCGCGTTCTTCCTCGTCGTGCCGCTCGTCGCGGTGTTCGTGCAGGCATTCGCAAAGGGCGTCGATTATTACTTCGAGTCGCTGAAGGATCCCGACGCGTGGTCCGCGATCAAGCTCACGCTCATCACCGCGGCGATCGCCGTGCCGCTGAATGTCGTGTTCGGGCTTGCCGCATCGTGGGCCATCGCGAAATTCGACTTCCGCGGCAAGGCGTTGCTGACCACGCTCATCGACTTGCCGTTCTCCGTGTCGCCGGTGATCTCGGGCCTCATCTACGTGCTGATGTTCGGTGCGCAAGGCTGGTTCGGCCCGTGGCTCGCCGCGCGCGACGTGCAGATCATCTTCGCGGTGCCCGGCATCGTGCTCGCGACGATCTTCGTCACGTTCCCGTTCGTCGCGCGCGAGCTGATCCCGCTGATGCAGGCGCAAGGCAACGACGAAGAGGAAGCCGCGCACGTGCTCGGCGCATCGGGCTGGCAGATCTTCCGGCGCGTGACGCTGCCCAACGTGAAGTGGGGTCTGCTCTATGGCGTGATCCTCTGCAACGCGCGCGCGATGGGCGAGTTCGGCGCGGTGTCGGTGGTGTCGGGTCATATCCGCGGCCAGACCGACACGATGCCGCTGCACGTCGAAATTCTCTACAACGAATACAACTTCTCGGCCGCGTTCGCGGTGGCGTCGCTGCTTGCGCTGCTCGCGCTCGTGACGCTCGGGCTGAAGCTCCTCGCGGAGCGGCGCATGTCGCAAGCCGTCACCGAAGCCAAAGCCACCGCACAGAATTGAGAGGCCGATAACATCATGAGCATCATTGTTCGCAATCTGCAAAAGCGCTTCGGCGATTTCACCGCGCTCGACAACGTCACGCTCGATTTTCCGGCGGGTGAACTCGTCGCGCTGCTCGGGCCTTCCGGCTGCGGCAAGACCACGCTCCTGCGCGTGATCGCGGGCCTCGAATTCGCCGATGCGGGCCAGGTCGTGCTGCACGGCGAAGACGTCGCGGACGTCGGCGCGCGCGAGCGGCAGGTCGGCTTCGTGTTCCAGCACTACGCGCTCTTCCGCCACATGACCGTGTTCGAGAACGTCGCGTTCGGCCTGCGCGTGAAGCCGCGCCGCGAACGTCCGAGCGAAGCCAAGATCCGCGAGAAGGTGCATGAGTTGCTGAAACTCGTGCAGCTCGACTGGCTCGCTGAACGCTTTCCGTCGGAGCTTTCGGGCGGACAGCGGCAGCGCATCGCGCTGGCGCGGGCGCTCGCCGTCGAGCCGAAAGTGCTGCTGCTCGACGAGCCGTTCGGCGCGCTCGACGCCAAGGTGCGCAAGGAATTGCGCAGCTGGCTGCGCCGCCTGCACGACGATCTGCATATCTCGACGCTCTTCGTCACGCACGACCAGGAAGAGGCGCTCGAAGTGGCGGACCGCATCGTCGTGATGAATCACGGGCGGGTGGAGCAGGTGGGCAGCCCGCAAGACGTGTACGATCATCCGCAGACGTCGTTCGTCTACGAGTTTCTCGGCGCAGCGAACCGGCTGCAGGGCAAGGTCGACGCGACCGGCTTCATCGCCGATGGCGCCGCGAGCCCGATCGCCACCGTTGCGCATTTCAGCGGCCGCGCGCTCGCGTATGTGCGCCCGCATGACATCGCGCTGTATCCGGCGGATGGCGCGCATCGCGACGGCATCGTGGTTGGCGTGCGGCGCGTCGTGACGCTGGGCGGCTCGGTGCGCGTGGAGCTCGAAGGCAGCGCGGGCGGCGTGATCGAGGCGGAACTGGATCGCGAGGCATGGCGCGCGCTCAAGCTCGACATTGGCGATGGCGTGACCGCCGTGCCGCGCGCGCTGCGCGTGTTTCCGGCGCAATGACATAACAACATAAAAGCATCACGAGAGAGGTACACATGAATTTCCAGCAATTGCGCTTCGTGCGCGAGGCCGTGCGTCAGAACATGAATCTGACCGAGGTCGCCAATGTGCTCTATACGTCGCAGTCGGGCGTGTCGAAGCAGATCAAGGATCTCGAGGACGAGCTCGGCGTCGATATCTTCATCCGCCGCGGCAAGCGCCTCACCGGGCTCACGGAGCCGGGCAAGGAAGTGCATCAGCTGATCGAGCGCATGCTGCTCGACGCCGAGAACCTGCGGCGCGTCGCGCGCCAGTTCGCGGATCAGGACAACGGCCATCTCGTCGTCGCCACGACGCACACGCAGGCGCGTTACGCGCTGCCCAAGGTTATCCGCCAGTTCACGGAGGTGTTCCCGAAGGTGCATCTCGCGCTGCGCCAGGGCAGCCCGCAGCAGATCGCGCAGATGATCATCAACGGCGAGGCGGATATCGGCATTTCGACGGAAGCGCTCGACCGTTATCCCGACATCGTCACGTTCCCGTGCTATTCGTGGCATCACACGGTCGTGGTGCCGAAGGATCATCCGCTCGTCGGGCGCGAGCGCATCACGCTGGAACAGATCGCCGAATATCCGATCGTCACCTATGACCAGGACTTCACCGGCCGCTCGCACGTGGACCAGGCGTTCGCGAGCGCGGGCGCGATGCCCGATATCGTGCTGACCGCGATCGATGCCGACGTTATCAAGACGTATGTGGAGCTCGGCATGGGCATTGGCATCGTCGCGGCGATGGCGTACGACGCGAAGCGCGACACCGAGCTCGTGGCGCTCGACACGCAGCATCTGTTCGAAGCGAGCACGACGCGTGTGGGCTTGCGAAAGGGCGCGTTCCTGCGCGCCTATGCGTACCGGCTGATCGAAATGTTCGCGCCGCAGCTCGACGAAGCGCAGATCGCGGCCCAGCTTCGCGAAGCGGCGTGATTGCACGCGTGAATCCAACGTGAATCGCGTGCCGGCTGATTTACAATCGCCGGCATGAACACATCCTCTCTACCTCGCATCGCCGTGCTCGCAACGGGCGGCACCATTGCCGGACAGGCGGGCGATGCATCGAAGACGGCGGGCTACAAGGCGGGCGTCGTCGGCGTCGACAAATTGCTCGACGCGGTGCCCGCGCTCGGCTCCGTCGCGCGCATTCACGCAGAGCAGATCGCGAGCATCGACAGCAAGGACATGAGCGCCGCGCTGTGGACCGCGCTCAGCCGCCGCATCGACGCATTGCTCGCGCAGGACGATATCGATGGCGTCGTCGTCACGCACGGCACCGATACGCTCGAGGAAACCGCGTACCTGCTGCATCTCACGGTGAAGAGCGCGAAGCCCGTCGTGCTGACGGCGGCAATGCGGCCATCGACCGCGCTTTCCGCCGATGGTCCGTTGAATCTGCTCAATGCGGTGACGGTCGCGGCGTCGAAGGACGCGTCAGGCAAGGGCGTGCTCGTCGCGTTCAACAATCAGATCCACAGCGCGCGCGATGTCACCAAGACAAGCACTTACGCGGTCGATGCGTTCCGTTCGCCCGAAGCCGGCGCGCTCGGCTTCGTGCAGGACGGACGCGTGGAGTTTCAGCGCACGGTCGTGCGGCCGCATACCGCCGCGAGCGAATTCGCGGTCAGCGATCAATGGCCGATGGTCGAGATCGTCGCGAGCTACGCGGATGCATCGCGCGTGATGGTCGATGCGCTCGTCGCGGCGGGCGTGAAGGGTATCGTGGTCGCCGGCACGGGCAACGGCTCGATGCACGCGACGCTCACGCAGGCGCTCGCCGATGCGGTGAAGCAGGGCGTCGCGGTGGTGCGCGCGTCGCGCGTGGGCTCGGGTCACGTGATGCGCAACGGCGCGGCCAACGACGACGCGCTCGGCACCGTCAGCGCGGGAACGCTCAATCCGTACAAGGCGCGTGTGCTTCTGCTGCTCGCGCTATCGGCGGGCGCGAAAGATCTGCAACGCATCTTCGACGCCTACTGAAAAGAAAAAACGCGAACCAGGGTTCGCGTTTTCTTCATGCAGGCTACGAGAGGTATCAGGCGGCCGCAGGAATGCGCAGCACCTGTCCCGGATAGATTTTGTCCGGGCTCTTCAGCATCGGCTTGTTCGCCTCGAAGATCAGATCGTTCTTCGAGCCATTGCCGTAATATTTCTCGGCGATCTTCCAGAGATTGTCGCCCGACACCACGGTGTAATACTGCGACTCCGGCTCGGCGTTCGGCACGGTCAGCTGATCGTCCACCTTGTCGACGTGCTGCACATTGCCCGCGGCGACGAGGATCTTTTCCTTCGTGGCCTGATCCGGCGCCTGGCCCGACACGGTCACCGTATGCGATGCGCCGTCATATTTCACGTCGAGATTGTCGGCGTTGAGACCTTGCGAGCGGATGTACGTCGCGATGGCTTCGCCTGCTTTCTGGTTCAGCGCGGCGACATCCACGGGCGCGGCAGCGGGAGCCGCCTGCGCGCTCGGCGTGGCTGCGCCGAAGAGTTTTTCGCCTGCTTCCTTGATAAAGCTGAGGATACCCATTGTTCAACTCCTTGATTGACGATGTTGATACGGCCCGCGAAGTCTAGGCACATTAGTCGCGATCGCTACCAGATAGTTCTGAGTTTCAACAAAAGGATTTGTAGCATCCCTCATGCATCAGGGATAGGACGCAGTTTGCAACAATCCGACGCGGACACCCGACGACAAACCGTCTGACCGACCAAGGCTTACCCGGCGCACCGCCGGGTGCCGCTCTCGGACCCCACTTGCCGCCCTCAGCCCAGAGCGACATTTGTCCCGCGTGCCCATACGCGGGACGCCCCACGGTTCAGGTGTTGGGCGAGCTCATTGCAGCCTGCTCAAGCAGCCTTGGCTTGCTGCGGCTCGTCCGCCACCTGGAAGTTCGACATGATCTCGAGCGCGCGCACGAGCGCCGAGTGATCCCACGCCTTGCCGCCATTCGCCGCGCACACGCTGAAGAGCTGCTGCGCGCTCGCGGTATGGGGCAGGGCGAGGCCCATCTTGCGCGCGCCGTCGAGCGCGAGGTTCAGGTCCTTCTGATGCAGTTCGATGCGGAAGCCCGGATTGAAGGTGCGCTTCGTCATGCGCTCGCCATGCACTTCGAGTATGCGCGACGATGCGAAGCCGCCCATCAGCGCTTTGCGCACGCGCTCGGGGTCCGCGCCCGAGCGTGCCGCGAAGAGCAGCGCTTCGGCCACGGCCTCGATGTTCAGCGCGACGATGATCTGGTTCGCGACCTTGCAGGTCTGGCCCGCGCCGTTGTCGCCGATGAGCGAGATGTTCTTGCCCATCAGTTCGAATAGCGGCTTGGCGATGTTGAACGACTTCTCCGGGCCGCCGACCATGATCGTGAGCGTCGCTTCGCGGGCGCCCACTTCGCCGCCCGACACCGGCGCGTCGAGATAGTCGCAGCCGAGCGCGTTGATCTTCTTCGCGAACTCCTGCGTCTCGAGCGGCGCGATCGAGCTCATGTCGATGACGAGCTTGCCCTTCGTGAGACCATTCGCGACGCCGTCATCGGCAAACAGCACATTGGCGACATCGGGCGTGTCGGGCACCATCGTGATGACGATCTCGCTCGCCTGCGCAACCGCGCTCGAATCCTCGACGACCTTCGTTTGCGCCCGGATATCGTCCGGCACCGGATACTTGCCGTTCACGACGAGCGAGTGGCCGCCCTTGATGAGATTGCGCGCCATGTGCGCGCCCATGATGCCGAGGCCGATGAAACCGATCGTTGCCATACTTCGAGCTCCTCCTATGTGTCAGATTTAAGCGGCGGCGTGCGCCTTCATTCCGCCAATGCTTTGCAGCCAGCCGAGGCCCGCTTCGGTGCCGTTGAGCGGCTTGTACTCGCAGCCGATCCAGCCTTGATAGCCGATCTCGTCGAGCAGCCTGAACAGGAACGGGTAGTTGATTTCGCCCGTGCCCGGTTCGTTGCGGCCGGGGTTGTCGGCGAGCTGAATGTGCGCGATCTTCGACAGGTTCTTTTTGATCGTCGCGGCGAGCTCGCCTTCCATGCGCTGCATGTGATAGATGTCGTACTGCAGGAACAGGTTGTCCGAGCCGACCGCCTGAATTACGTCCAGACCTTCCTTCGAGCGGTTCAGCGCGAAACCCGGAATGTCGTACGCGTTGCACGGCTCGACGAGCAGCCTGATGCCTTCCTTCTTGAGCGCTTCCGCTGCAAAACGCAGGTTCTCGACGATGGTCGCGCGCGCCTGATCCGCCGATACGCCCGCCGTCGGAATGCCGACGAGGCAGTTCAGTTGCGGCACGTTCAGCGCCTTCGCGTATTCGATCGCGCGCGGTACGCCTTCGCGGAACTCCGCGACGCGATCCGGCAAGCAGGCGATGCCGCGCTCGCCCGCTTCCCAGTTGCCCGCGGGCAGGTTGTGCAGCACGATCCGCAAGTCGTTGTCCTTCAGGCGCGTCTGGATATCGCTGATCGAGAACGCGTAAGGGAACAGGAACTCGACCGCCTTGAAGCCCGCGTTCGCCGCCGCCGCGAAGCGGTCGAGGAACGGAACTTCGTTGAACAGCATGGTCAAATTCGCGGCAAATTTCGGCATTGTTCTTTCCTGATGGTCGGTCAGTGGAGGGGCGCCGCGCATCCGGTCGATAGAACGCGCGGCGGCGATGCTCAGTCCAGCGGCGTGATCGCGGTCGGCGCGTCGGCCTTCGTTTCGGCGAGTTCTTCGAACTCGTTGATCGCGTCGATCTCGGTGCCCATCGCGATGTTGGTCACGCGCTCGAGAATCATCTCGACGACCACCGGCACCTGATGTTCGGCGGCCAGGGCTTGCGCTTGCTTCAATGCAGGCGCGATGTCTTCCGGCTTGTGCACGCGCAGCGCCTTGCAGCCGAGACCTTCGGCCACCGCGACGTGATCCACGCCATAACCTTCGAGCTCGGGCGCGTTGATGTTGTCGAACGCGAGCTGCACGCAGTAGTCCATGTCGAAGCCGCGCTGCGCCTGACGGATCAGCCCGAGGTACGAGTTGTTCACGACCACATGCACGTACGGCAGCTTGAACTGCGCGCCCACGGCGAGCTCTTCGATCATGAACTGGAAGTCATAATCGCCCGAGAGCGCGACGATCTTGCGCGACGGATCGGCCGCACGCACGCCGAGCGCGGCGGGGATCGTCCAGCCGAGCGGGCCGGCCTGGCCGCAGTTGATCCAGTTGCGCGCCTTGAACACGTGCAGGAACTGCGCGCCCGCGATCTGCGACAGACCGATCGTCGTCACGAAGCAGGTGTCGCGGTCGAACGCGAGGTTCATCTCTTCGTAGACGCGCTGCGGCTTCATCGGCACGTTGTCGAAGTGCGTCTTGCGCAGCATGGTGCGCTTGCGCTGCTGGCAGTCGGTGACCCATGCGCTGCGGTCCTTCAGCTTGCCCGCGGCCTTCCATTCCTTCGCCACTTCGACGAACAGTTCGAGCGCGGCCTTCGCGTCCGACACGATGCCGAGGTCCGGTCCGAACACGCGGCCGATCTGCGTCGGCTCGATATCCACGTGCACGAACTTACGGCCCTTGGTGTAAACCTCGACGCTGCCCGTATGGCGATTCGCCCAGCGGTTGCCGATGCCGAGCACGAAATCGGAGGCGAGCATCGTCGCGTTGCCGTAGCGGTGCGACGTCTGCAGGCCGACCATGCCGGCCATCAGCGGGTGATCGTCGGGTATCGCGCCCCAGGACATCAGCGTCGGAATGACGGGTACGCCCAGCGTTTCCGCGAATTCGACGAGCAGGTTTTCCGCCGCCGCGTTGAGGACGCCGCCGCCCGAGACGATCAGCGGCTTTTCGGCGACGTTCAGCATCGTCAGCGCCTTTTCGATCTGCGCGCGCGTCGCCTTCGGCTTGTAGACCGGCAGCGGCTCATACGTGTCGATGTCGAATTCGATTTCGGCGAGCTGCACGTCGATCGGCAGATCGACCAGCACCGGACCCGGACGGCCCGAGCGCATCAGATGGAACGCCTGCTGGAACACGCGCGGCACGAGCGCCGGCTCGCGCACCGTGACGGCCCACTTCGTGACGGGCTTGGCGATCGATTCGATATCGACGGCCTGGAAATCTTCCTTGTACAGGCGCGCACGCGGCGCCTGGCCGGTGATCGCGAGAATGGGGATGGAGTCGGCCTGAGCCGAATACAGCCCGGTGATCATGTCCGTGCCCGCCGGGCCCGACGTGCCGATGCAAACGCCGATGTTGCCGGGCGCTGCGCGGGTATAACCTTCCGCCATGTGCGATGCGCCTTCGACGTGGCGCGCGAGCACGTGGCTGATGCCGCCCGACTTCTTCATCGCCGAGTAGAACGGGTTGATGGCCGCGCCCGGCACGCCGAACGCGGTATCGATTCCTTCTTTTTCCAGCACGAGGACGGCTGCGTCGACGGCTCTCATCTTGGGCATGGTTGTCTCCTTCCTGGGGTCTCTATCCGAAAATTCTGTCTGCATTCATGCAGGGTTCCGTTGCACTTTAATTCTGTGAAAAAGGTTTGATAAGATCAGCTGGAGTCGCTTTTTCCCGAACAAAAAGTATGGAATGACGATGTCGCGCGGCTTTGCGGCCAGCGCGCATCCGGAGACACGAGATGGACCGCTTCAAGCAGATAGAAACCTTCGTGCGCGTGGCCGAGGCGGGCAGCCTGGCCGCGGCGGCGCTGGAGGAGGGCGTGTCGCCCGTGATTCTCGGGCGGCGCATCGACGCGCTCGAAAAGCGGCTGGGCGTGAAGCTGATGTATCGCTCCACGCGCAGGCTGGTCGTCAGCGAAGAGGGCGCGGCGTTTCTCGAGCGCTGCAAGAATCTGCTCTCGGAGTGGGATCAGGCGGAAAACGAACTCACAGCGGGGCGGCGGGCGGTGGGCGGACATCTGATCGTGTCGGCGCCGGCGGCGTTCGGACGCATGCATGTGGCGCCGCACGCGCCGCCGTTCGTGCGCGACAAGCCCGAATTGCAGGTGTCCTTCAATCTGACCGATCGCGTCGTCGATCTGGTGCGCGAGGGTTACGACCTGTCGATTCGCATCGGCGGAACGGTCGATCCGAACTTCGTCGCGGTGAAGCTCGCGAGCAACCGGCGCGTCGTGTGCGGCACGCCGGCGTACTTCAGGAAGCACGGCCGGCCGAAAACACTGGAAGATCTGCCGAATCACAACTGCCTCGCGTTCAATCTCCAGGGCGGCCAGAACCGCGGCTGGTATTTCCGGCGCAACGGGAAAGTCGTGACGGTGCGCGTCACGGGCAATCTCGATTGCAACGACGGCGAATTGCTGCACCGCTGGGCGTCGGAAGGGCTCGGACTCGGCTGGCGCTCGACATGGGAAATCCAGCGGCAACTGGAATCGGGCGAGCTGGAAACCGTCCTCGACGACTTCGAACTGCCCGATTACGACATTCTGGCCGTGTATCCGCAGCAGCGCTACGTTCCCGCTCGCGTGCGCTACTTCATTGATTATCTTAAGGAAATCTACGCGCAGCCAGGTTACTGGAGCCGCCCGCTCACGCTTCCGGGAGAGCCACAGCAGGAGCCTGCCCTCGGGCGCTAACTGCTTGAAAAGACGCTCGAAATTGCATTTGCGTGAGCGGAGCCATCAAGCTATAATCTTTGGCTTCTCACTTGCCGCACCGGTCCGACGCCCGGGTGGCTTCAATCCACAAGTCAGCACAAGGAGTGAATATGCGTCATTACGAAATCGTATTTATCGTGCACCCCGATCAGAGCGAGCAAGTGCCCGCGATGATCGAGCGCTACAAGGGCACGATCACGTCGCACGGTGGCCAGATCCACCGCATCGAGGACTGGGGCCGCCGCCAACTGGCCTACATGATCGAGAAACTCGCGAAGGCTCACTACGTCTGCATGAACATCGAATGCGATCAAGCCACGCTCGAAGAGCTGGAGCACGCATTCAAGTTCAACGACGCCGTGCTGCGTCACCTCATCGTCAAGATGAAGAAGGCCGAAACCGGCCCGTCGCCGATGATGAAGGAAGTGCAGCGCGAAGAAGCCAAGAAGGCGGCTAGCCAGCCGTCCGAAGCGCAGGCTTAAGGACAGTTTCGAACTGTCAAGCCACCAGGATCGAACACTTTAAGTGAACCGGCTGCAACTGACAGCAAGCGTCGTGGAACGCGAACCGGTGCGGTACACGCCCGCCGGCATCCCGATCGCAAGCGTCACGTTGCAACACGCAGCGGAAGTCGTCGAAGCGGGCATTGCCCGAAAGATCGAGCTGACCATGCAGGCGGTAGCGGCCGGCGAAGCGAGCGGCAAGCTGGAAAGCTGTCCGATGGGCGTCGAAACACGCTTCACCGGCTTTCTGGCGAAGAAAAGCCGTAACGCGCGAACCCTGGTGTTTCACATCACAGAATTGCAGGACATTGGAAAGGACTAATCATGCCCCGCCCGACTGGTAAGAAATTCGACAAGCGTCGTCAGCAACAAAACCCGCTCTTCAAGCGCAAGAAGTTCTGCCGTTTCACGGCAGCCGGCGTCGAGTACATCGACTACAAGGACACGGAAACGCTGAAGGACTTCATCGGCGAAAACGGCAAGATCACGCCGGCTCGTCTGACTGGCACGAAGGCGCACTATCAGCGCCAGCTCGACACGGCAATCAAGCGCGCGCGTTTCCTCGCGCTCCTGCCGTACACCGACCTGCACAAGGCCTAATCAGACGACGCACTAAGGAAAGCCAAAAATGCAAATCATTCTTTTGGAAAAGGTCGTCAACCTGGGCAACCTCGGCGATATCGTCAAGGTCAAGGACGGCTACGCACGTAACTTCCTGATCCCCGGCAAGAAGGCTCGCCGCGCGACGAAGGATGCAATCGCCGAATTCGAAGTTCGCCGCGCCGAACTCGAAAAGATCGCCGCTGAAAAGCTGGCAGCAGCACAGGCTCAAGGCGAAAAGCTGAGCGGTTTCACGGTTCAGATCGGCCAGAAGGCCGGCGTCGACGGCCGTCTGTTCGGTTCGGTCACGAACGCGGACATCGCTGAAGCGCTGAAGAAGCAAGGCTTCGCGGAAGTGGAAAAGGCGCAAGTGCGTCTGCCGCACGGCCCGATCAAGATGGTCGGCGACCATCCGGTTCAAGTGGCGCTGCACACGGACGTGCTGGTCGACGTCACGGTGTCGGTGCTCGGCGAGCACGCGTAAGTTTCAGGCGAGGCTTCGCGCCTCGCGAGCAGTATGAAAATGGCAGGAGCTTCATGGCTCCTGCCATTTTTTATTGTCCACGCACGGCCATTGTTCGATAATTCCACCCCATGAACGCTCCGTCCAAAGACCCGCAACTCGACGCGCTGAAGGTCCCGCCGCACTCGATCGAAGCCGAGCAATCCGTGATCGGCGGCCTGCTGCTGGACAATGCCGCATGGGACCGCATCGCCGATGTCATGCATCAGGGCGATTTTTATCGCTACGACCACCGCATCATCTACGAGCACGTAGGCAAGCTGATCGCGGCGACGCGCCCGGCGGACGTGATCACCGTCTACGAAGCGCTCACGATGGCCGGCAAGGCCGAGGAAGTGGGCGGGCTCGCGTATCTGAACGCGCTCGCGCAAAACACGCCGAGCGCGGCGAATATCCGCCGTTATGCCGAAATCGTGCGCGATCGCGCGGTGCTGCGCCGCCTGGTTTCGGTCGCGGATGAAATCTCCGCCGACGCCTTCAATCCGCAAGGCAAGGAAGTCCGCCAGATCCTCGACGAAGCCGAGGCGCGCGTCTTCTCGATCGCCGAGGAAGGCTCGCGCGGCACGCAGGGCTTTCTCGAAATCGGGCCGCTGCTGACGCAGGTCGTCGAGCGCATCGACACGCTTTATCACACGGCCAATCCGAGCGACGTCACCGGCACGCCGACAGGCTTCGTCGATCTCGATCGCATGACGTCTGGCATGCACGGCGGCGAACTGATCATCGTGGCGGGCCGTCCGTCGATGGGTAAGACCGCGTTTTCGATGAACATCGGTGAATACGTCGCGGTGGAATACGGCTTGCCGGTCGCGGTGTTCTCGATGGAAATGCCGGGGACGCAACTGACCATGCGTATGCTCGGCTCGGTCGGCCGCCTCGACCAGCATCGCATGCGCACCGGGCGGCTCACCGACGAAGACTGGCCGAAGCTCACGCACGCCGTGCAGAAAATGAGCGAGGCGCAGCTTTTCATCGACGAAACCGGCGGCCTGAACCCGATGGAACTGCGCTCGCGCGCGCGCCGTCTGTCGCGGCAATGCGGCAAGCTCGGTCTGATCATCGTCGATTATTTGCAGCTGATGAGCGGCTCGGGCGGCGGCGAAAACCGCGCGACCGAAATCTCCGAAATCTCGCGTTCGCTCAAGAGTCTCGCGAAGGAGCTCGACGTGCCGGTGATCGCGCTGTCGCAGCTGAACCGCGGTCTCGAGCAGCGGCCGAACAAGCGCCCGATCATGTCGGATCTGCGCGAATCGGGCGCAATCGAGCAGGACGCGGACGTCATTCTTTTCATCTACCGCGACGAAGTCTACAACCCCGACAGCCCCGACAAAGGCACCGCCGAGATCATCATCGGCAAGCAGCGTAATGGTCCGATCGGCCCGGTACGACTGACCTTCCACGGCCAATACACGAAGTTCGACAACTTCGCCGGCGCGCAGAACTTCTACGGCGGCGAATAAGCGCTCCACTGCATCCACTGTCAATTTGTCGCGACACCCGCGCACCGCGCGTCAGGCACGCGCGGTGCGCGGGGTAGTGTGCGCAGGTACAATATGTCAGTTTGATGTCCGTCTCAAAACTGACCCATTTAACGGGAATTTCATGTTCGGTCGTTTCATGCCCACCGAGGGCAAATTCTTCGAGATCTTCAACGCGCACGCGAAGTGCATGGTCGATGCCAGCCGCGAGCTCGAACTCCTGATCGACAACCTCGACGAAGCCGAGGTCCACAAGCAGAACGTGCAGGCGAACGAAAAGCGCGCCGACAAGCTCACGCACGAGACCATCGATCTGCTGCACAAGACGTTCATCACGCCGCTCGACCGCGACGAAATCCACAAGCTCATCACCACGATGGACGACATCCTCGACCTGATGGAGGACGTCGCCACCGCTATTTCGTTGTATGACGTACGCTCCGTGACGTCCGAGGCGAGCCAGCTCGCACATATCTGCACGAGCACGGTCACGCGCGTGCAGCAGGCCGTCGAATTGCTGGCCGACATGAAGCGCGCGAGCGAGATCCTGAAGATCTGCGAGGAAATCGACCGCCTCGAGTCGGATGCCGACCGTGTGCTGCGCTCGGCGATGTCGAAGCTCTTCCGCGAGGAAGACGACGTGAAGACGCTCATCAAGCTGAAGGCCATCTACGAGCTTCTCGAGACGATCACCGACAAGTGCGAGGACGTCGCGAACATCATCGAAGGCATTGTGCTGGAAAACGCCTGATCAAGTAGTCCGAACCCGCGGCGCGCGGCAGGCCAGCGCGCCCGCACGAAAAACCGGCAGCGCATTTCCAGACCGGTCAAAAAAACACCAACCGATGCATTCGATTCAACTTGCCATCTGGGCAGTCGCCTTGCTCGTCATAGTCGCACTCGCGTTCGACTTCATGAACGGCTTTCACGACGCCGCCAACTCCATCGCGACGGTCGTCTCGACCGGCGTGCTCAAGCCGCAGCAGGCAGTCGCGTTCGCCGCTGCGTTCAACGTCATCGCGTATTTCATCTTCCACCTGAAGGTGGCCGCGACCGTCGGCAAGGGCACGATCGATCCGGAAATCGTCGATCACTACGTCATCTTCGGCGCGCTCGTGGGGGCGATCGGCTGGAACATCGTTACGTGGATCTACGGTATTCCGTCGAGCTCGTCGCATGCGCTCATCGGCGGTCTCGTCGGCGCGGCGCTCGCCAAGTCGGGCTGGGCTTCGCTGAACTGGGACGGCCTGCTCAAGACGGTCGCGTTCATCTTCATTTCGCCGCTGCTCGGCTTCGTGCTCGGCTCGTTCTTCATGCTGCTCGTGTCGTGGCTGTATTTCCGCACGCCGCCTTCGAAGGTCGACCGGCGTTTCCGCCGCCTGCAGCTCGTGTCCGCCGGCCTGTATTCGCTCGGCCACGGCGGCAACGACGCGCAGAAGACCATCGGCATCATCTGGATGCTGCTGATCGCGACCGGCTATTCATCCGTGACGTCAGAGGCGCCGCCGATCTGGGTGATCGGCCTGTGCTATCTCTCGATGGGCCTCGGCACGCTGTTCGGCGGCTGGCGCATCGTGCGCACCATGGGGCAGAAGATCACGAAGCTCAAGCCCGTCGGCGGATTCTGCGCGGAGACGGGCGGGGCGCTCACGCTCTTCATGGCGTCGTTCCTCGGCATTCCCGTGTCCACGACGCATACGATCACCGGCGCGATCGTCGGCGTCGGCGCGACGCAGAAGTTCAGCGCCGTGCGCTGGGGTGTCGCGGGCAATATCGTGTGGGCGTGGATTCTGACCATTCCCGCGTCCGCGGCGCTCGCGGCGGCGGGCTGGTGGGTCGGCCACCGCTTCCTGTAAGCGTTCTACCTTGCCTTCGGCTCCGAGCGCTTTCGGGGCCGAAGCGCTTCAGATGATCGGCGACGACACTCCGTCCATCGGAATGATCGCGCCCGACACGTAACTCGCGCGGCGGCTGGCCAGAAAGAGCGCCACGTCGGCGATTTCCTCCGGCTTCGCGTAGCGCCCGAGCGGCACCTTGGACTGGCTATCGGCGAGCACCTGATCGCGCGTGACGCCCTGGCGTTTCGCTTCGAGTTCGAGCGCTTCCTCTACACGTTCGGTCAGCGTCGCGCCCGGATTGATCGCGTTGATGCGGATGCCGAGCTTCGCATAGTGATGGGCGAGCCCGACGGTGTTGAGCATCAGCGCCGCATTGGCCGCGCCGCCCGCGATGTGGATGTCCGTCGCGATTTTTCCGCCCATCCCGACGATATTGACGATCGCGCCAGGCTCGGCCTGCGGATCGTTGCGCAGGCGCTCGGCCATGCGCCTCAGCACGACCTGCTGCGGATAGACATAGGAGAAATACTTGGCGTCCATCGCGGCCTTGTAGGCGGCGGCGTCGAGCGTATCCGGATCGTAGCGGCGCGCGGCGCCGGCGCTGTTGATGAGAATATCGATCGGTCCGAGCGCGGCGCTCGCTTCCTCGACGACATCTTCGGCGCTGTGTGCCTCATGCAGATCGGCGCGGGCGAGATGGACGTGATGACCGGCGCTCGCCAGCTGCTCGCGGGCACGGGCGAGATTCGCGGCATCGCGCGAGACGATCGCGACTTTCGCGCCTTCGCTCGCGAACGCCTTCGCGCATGCAAATCCGATTCCCTTGCTGCCGCCCGTGATCAGGACGACCTTGCCCGCGAGTCCCAAGTCCATGATGCCGCGCTCCGATGAAGATGATCGGAACACGATAGCAGAGACGCACAACGCGCGTCAGTTGCTGCCGGTGGCGAAGCGCGCGATGGGATCGTCGCTTTGAGCGGGGCGCGGCGCGGCGAGCGAGCCAGTGGACGCGCGCATCACGCGCACGGGCGGCTCGGTGGAATCGACGGCTTCCGCCGTGGCCTCGGCCGCGCGTGCTTGCTGACGCGCGGCGCGCGAGGTTGGTGGCGGGGGCTCGAAGGCGTCGGCGGCGGCCTGGATCGGATCGGACGAAGCGTTGATCGTCGCGACGGAAGGCGCGGTCGCGCCCGCAGCCTGCGCCTGACGCTGCGCTGCGTTCAGGGACGAGGGCGGCGGCTCGAAGGCGTCAGCGTTCGCCGTCGCGGGCGCCGCTTGCCGCGCATAGGCTGGCGCCGGGGCGGGCGTCTGCGCCGGCGATGCCATGTATGTCGGCGCATCGAACGGCGTCGGCGCTGCCTTCGGCGCCGCAACGCGCCGGATGCCGTCGAAGCGCTTCGCCCAATAGGGATTCGTCAGATAGTCGAGCCGCACGGTGCCGCCTGTCGACGGCGCGTTCACGAAGCGCAATTTGCCGACGTAGATGCCCACGTGGGAATGCGGCCGCCCGGTCGTGTTGAAGAAGACGAGATCGCCCGTTGCGATCTCGTCCGGCTCGACGGAATCGCCGCGCGAACTCATCTCCGCCGTCGTGCGCGGCAGATTGACCGACGCCGCGCGATCGACGACATAGCGCACGAGCCCGCTGCAATCGAATCCTGCGTCCGGCGTATTGCCGCCCCAGCGGTACGGCACGCCGACGAGCGACATCGCCTGAATGGAGATTTCCTCGCGCCCGACGCTGTGATCGACGAAATTCGGGAAGCCGGGCGGCGGCTTGTAGGCGCGGTTGGCGTTCGTGCTGGCGGCGGGCTTGCGCGCCGTCTGCTGCGGCGCGGTTCCACACGCGGCGAGCAGCACGGCAACGAGAAGCAGCAACCAGATTCGACGCATTGCAATAGGCGAGCGAAAACGCGCCAGAAAGGGCAGTGTGCCGATACTAATCCGCCGAACGGGCGTGCAGCAAGATGTCTTGAGGATTTACATGAAGTTTGTGCCGTAAGTGTTGCAGCGGCGGAACGTTCAGACAAAATAAAGCGGCCCGGTGGATTGCTCCGCCGGGCCGCTCATCGCGACGAATGCCGCGCGCTTACAGAATGTCGGACGCGTAGTCGGCGAGACGCGAACGCTCGCCGCGCGCGAGCGTCACGTGTCCGCTGTGCGTCCAGCCCTTGAAACGATCGACGACATACGTGAGGCCCGAGCTGCCTTCGGTCAGATAAGGCGTGTCGATCTGCGCGATATTGCCGAGGCACACGATCTTCGTGCCCGGGCCCGCGCGCGTGACGAGCGTCTTCATCTGCTTCGGCGTGAGGTTCTGCGCCTCGTCGATGATCACGTACTTGTCGACGAAGGTGCGGCCGCGCATGAAGTTCATGCTCTTCACTTTCAGGCGCGAGCGGATCAGCTCCTGCGTCGCGGCGCGGCCCCATTCGCCGGCGGCGTCGTCGGTCTTTTGCAGGACTTCGAGGTTGTCATCGAAGGCACCCATCCACGGCTGCATCTTCTCTTCCTCGGTGCCCGGCAGAAAGCCGATATCCTCACCGACCGGCACCGTCGCGCGCGTCACGATGATCTCGTTGTAGCGCTTGTCGTCCAGCACTTGCGCGAGGCCTGCGGCGAGCGCCATCAACGTCTTGCCCGTGCCAGCCTGACCGAGCAGCGTGACGAAATCGACTTCCGGGTTCATCAACAGGTTGAGCGCGAAGTTCTGCTCGCGGTTGCGCGCCGTGATGCCCCACACGTTGTTCTTGTGATGACCGTAGTCGCGCAACGTCTGCAGGAGCGCGGTCTTGCCGTTCAGCTCGCGCACGACCGCGTGGAACGACGGCTCGCCGTTCTGCGGCTCGAGATAGACGAACTCGTTGACGAGCATCGACGGGCACAGCGGCCCGGTCACGCGGTAATACGTCGTGCCCGTCTTGGTGTCCTGCCAGCTCTCCATGCCCTTCGCGTGCCGGGTCCAGAAGTCCTGCGGCAGCGCGCGCACGCCGGAATAGAGCAGGTCCTTGTCTTCGAGAACCTGATCGTTGAAGTAGTCTTCGGCGGGCAGGCCGAGCGCGTGCGCCTTGATGCGCATGTTGATGTCTTTCGACACCAGCACGACCTGGCGGTCCGGACGCTCCTTCTGCAGCGCGCGCACGACGCCGAGAATCTGGTTGTCCGCCTTGCCGACGGGCAAACCCTGGACCGGCTCGATGTCGGTGAGCGTCGTCTGGAAGTAGAGGCGGCCGAGCGCATCGCGGTTGCCTTGCGACGCGAGCGGAATGCCCTCCGTCATCTTGCCCGCGTCCGCGACGAGCGCGTCGAGCGTGCGGCTCACCTGACGCGCGTTGCGCGCCACTTCCGACATGCCCTTCTTGTGATTGTCGAGTTCCTCCAGCGTCATCATCGGCAGATAGACGTCGTGCTCCTCGAAGCGGAAGAGCGAACTCGGATCGTGCATCAGCACGTTGGTATCGAGCACGAAAAGCTTGCGCAGTTCGGTTTCGGCCGCCGCGCTCTTGCGGCGTTTGCTCTGCGTGCGCGCTTCCGTGGCGGCGACCGGGGCGGGCGCGACGGGCGTGCCGGCGCGCTCCGCGCGGGCTTCGGCCTGGTCCGGCGTGGCGCGCGCGCCGGAAGCCGGCTGCAGCAGCGCCGCGGTCTGTTTCGATTTTCGGCCGCGCGTGGGCACGGTGCCGGGCGCGGGCGGTGGCACGACGGCTTCCGCGTGTGCTTCGGCGGGAATCTGGGTCAGCACGTCGCTCGCGATCGAGCGCAGCGTGTGCGCGGCGTTGGTCGCGGGACGTTCGGCGGCGACGGTCTCGACCGCGCCGTACGCGTCGTCATCGCTCGCCGCGGCTTGTTTTTTCGACTGCTTCGAAGGCCGGGCTTTGGCCTTGTATTCTTCAGCCGGAAGGAGATGGCCGAGCTTGGCCGGGGCGGTAGGCAAAGGCATGGTGTTCCCTCGAAAGGAATCGGGTTCGTGTATCGTGCGCCGCCTGTCGCATCCTGCTCGTACGCCCTCGAAGCGATACGGATCCCGCAGTTTGCGCCCGGTGGCGCGCTTCGTTGTCGAAATCGCCGGTTCGCCTAAGTTTCGATCTGCTCCTTGGAGGTTGCGTGCAACACGCCGCGCGCGAGCCGATGAAGCGTGGCTTTTGTGCGACGCCAAATAAAAAAGCCGCCGTTCCGACTACCGGAACCAGCGGCTCACTTCTGCTTCAGAGCGCCTTTCCCTTGCCGACTCCACATAGCCGGGGTCCATGCCGACCGCGCCGGCTGGCGCACGGCGGCTCGCGCTAAGGCAAAGGGAATGGGGAGGACAGGCGCTCATTGCGGACCAATATAACGTGCCTCAAATCGCTTGTACAGCCTCGACGATGGCCTCTACGTGGCCTGGCACCTTGACGCCGCGGAACTCGCGGCGAAGCACGCCTTTCGCGTCGATGAGGAAGGTCGAGCGCTCCACGCCGCGCACTTCCTTGCCATACATTTTCTTCATTTTGATGACATCGAACAGCGAGCAGATGGCTTCGTCGCCGTCCGACACCAGCGTGTACGGCAGCTCCAGCTTCGCCTTGAAGTTGTCGTGCGATTTCACGCTGTCGCGCGAGATGCCGACGATTTCCGCGCCCGCCGCCTTGAACTGGTCATAGTGGTCGCGGAATTGCAGGCTTTCGGTCGTGCAGCCCGGCGTGTTGTCCTTCGGGTAGAAGAAGAGCACGACCTTCGTGCCGCGCAGGCTCGAAAGCGTGAACTCGCCACCCGTCGCGGGTGCGGTGAAGTCGGGAACGGGCTGGTCGACTGCGACTGACACGAAGGTTTCTCCGGTTGTTTTGGTTTGTAGATGAGAAAAACGATGAAACTCACGACGAATCTCGGAAGCAGCCACGCGCCGCTTCAGCCCGGCTGAACGATCAGCTCGCCCGCGCGGCCCGGAATCTCGCCCCACGTCACAGGGTACGTGGGCAGCGTCGCGCGGTCCAGCGCCGCATGGTAGTCGCCCATCGTGGCGAAGCTGTGTCCCTGCGCGCGCCAGCCCGCAAGCAGTTGCTCGAACACCGGTGCGAGCTTCTGGCCTTCGAGTTCGGCGTGCAGCGTGAAGACCTGATCGTGCGGATTGTTCGCCGTGTGACGCAGCAGATGCGCCGCGACATTGCTTTCGTCGACACCGTCGACGCCCAGTACTTCATCGAGCGTGGGCAAGGTGGTGGGCATCTGGACGTGGCTGAGCGTGCGGCCGTCGAGCACGGGGATGTACGGCGTGTGGCCGCGCCCGTCCGATGCGTAACGCATGCCCCACGCATCGATCTGCTCGAACGCGTAGCCGTTCATCTGCCAGCCGGCCGCGCCGTGCGTGACGGGCGGCGCCCCGAAGATCTCGATGAAACGCGCGTGGCTCTGCCGCATCTGCGCGACGGTCCATTCGCGGTCGCGCGCGCGCACGTTGTCCTGCCAGTAGACGTGATCCCACGTGTGGATGCCGCATTCGAAACCGGCCTCGTGGATGGCGCGCATCTCCGACACGGCTTCACGGCCGATGTCCGGTCCCGGCAAGAGCACGCCGTACATGAGCGTCTTCACGCCGTAATGCTCGACCACCGACGTGCGCGACACCTTCTTGAGAAACCCCGGCCGGAACACGCGTCTGAGCGCCCAGCCGGTGTGATCGGGGCCGAGGCTGAAGAGGAACGTCGCGCGGGCGCTGTACTTGTCGAGCAGACGCGCGAGATTGGGCACGCCCTCGCGCGTGCCGCGCAGCGTATCGACGTCGATCTTGAGAACGAT
Organism: Caballeronia sp. 11_S32; assembly: GCF_056930355.1. Lineage (NCBI taxonomy): Bacteria > Pseudomonadati > Pseudomonadota > Betaproteobacteria > Burkholderiales > Burkholderiaceae > Caballeronia > Caballeronia sp. 11_S32. Next base: position 2,017,542 of record NZ_JBXOWH010000003.1, on the reverse strand, counting down.
GCGGGCCACGCTTCTTCCTCTTGCTTACGCTTGCTCGACGAGCTTGCGGGCTTCGCCCACATGCGCGCGATACGCTTCGAAGATCTTGCGCAGCGCGTCGTCCATGGTGGCTTGCGGGGCCCAGGCGAGTTCCTGCATCGTGTTCTCGATCTTCGGCACGCGGTTTTGCACGTCCTGATAGCCCGTGCCGTAGTACGCGCCCGACGAAGTCTCGACGAGCTGCACCTTCTTCGCGCTGTCCGCGTATTCGGGGAACTCGTTCGCGAGCGCGAGCATCTTGTTCGCGAGCTCGCGCACCGAGAAGTTGTTCTTCGGATTGCCGATGTTATAGATCTTGCCCGTCGCCACGCCGTCCTTGTTCTCGATGATCTTCATCAGCGCGCCGATGCCGTCGTCGATATCGGTGAACGCGCGCTTCTGCGCGCCGCCGTCCACGAGGCTGATGTTCTCGCCGCGCACGATGTGGCCGAGGAACTGCGTCACGACGCGCGACGAACCTTCCTTCGGCGTGTAGATGGAGTCGAGGCCCGGGCCGATCCAGTTGAACGGGCGGAAGAGGGTGAAGTTCAGCCCTTCCATGCCGTAGCCCCAGATCACGCGGTCCATCAGCTGCTTCGAGCACGCGTAGATCCAGCGCGGCTTGTTGATCGGGCCGTAGGACAGCACGGAGTTTTCCGGATCGAATTGCTCGTCGGTGCACATGCCGTACACCTCGGACGTCGACGGAAACACCAGATGCTTGCCGTACTTCACCGCCGAGCGCACGATCGGCAGGTTCGCTTCGAAGTCGAGCTCGAACACGCGCAGCGGCTGCTTCACGTAGGTCGCGGGCGTCGCGATCGCGACGAGCGGCAGGATCACGTCGCACTTCTTCACGTGATACTCGACCCACTCCTTGTTGATCGTGATGTCGCCTTCGAAGAAATGCATCCGCTCGTGATTCGCGAGGTCGCCAAGGCGATCGGTTTGCATGTCCATCCCGAAGACTTCCCAGTCGGTGGTTTCGAGGATGCGCTTGGACAGGTGATGGCCGATGAAGCCGTTGACACCGAGGATCAGAACTTTTTTCATGAATGACGAGAGGATTGAATGATTCGGCCGAATTCGGCGGGATCGACGGTGCGCGCTTCGCCTGACGGAACGCCTTCGGTATCGAGCGGCCGATGGCGCAACTCGTGGATGGCGACGACGCGGCCATCGCCGCAGACGCCAAACAGCGCATTATCCGCCACCCTTAGGCCCGGGGGCAAACTCCGCAACTCACCGAGTCTTTCGAGAGAAATGCCGGGCGCGCCCGTTTCAGGCACGAGCCGCGCCCGCGCGACGATGAAGCGGTGCGCGCCGATATCCGTGAACGCGCCCGGATACGGCGGCGCGACCGCGCGAATCAGGTTGTAGACGCGCTGCGCGGGCTGCGTCCAGTCGATGCGCCCGTCTTCCGGCTTGCGCCCGCCGAAGTAGCTGCCGGATGCGAGATCGTTCGGCAGATGCGGCGCTTCGCCCGCGAGCAGGGCGGGCAGCACGCGCCAGAGCGTCTGCTCGGCCGCGACGACGGTTTTATCGAAGACTTGCGCGGCGGTGTCGTCGGGCAGGATGGGCACCGGCGTCTGCGCGAGGATCGCGCCCGCGTCGGGCTTCTCCGCCATCTCGTGCAGCGTCGCGCCGGCTTCGGTCTCGCCGTTGAGCACGGCCCAGTTCGTCGGCACGCGGCCGCGGTACTTGGGCAGCAGCGAGCCGTGCATGTTGTAGGCGCCGCGCCGCGCGAGCGAGAGCAGCGAAACCGGCAGCATGTTCCGGTAATAGAACGAGAAAATGAAGTCCGGCGCGAGCTTCTCCACGGTGTCGTAAAGCTCGGGCGACTTCGGATCGGCGGGCGTGATCGTGTCGATGCCATGTTCCGCCGCGACCTGCGCGACGCTGCCGAACCAGATGTTTTCGCTCGCGCTGTCTTCGTGCGTGACGACGAGCGCGACATCGACGCCGCGCGCGAGCAGCACCTGCAGGCAGCGCACGCCGACATCGTGATACGCGAAGACGACTGCGCGCGGCTTCATTGGCCGTCTTCCTCGCGGGCGATGGCCACGCGCTGCACCGGCTCCTGAAGTGGCTTGGCCGTCATGGGCAGGCCTTCGCGCTCCTCGAGGATCGTCTGCACGAGATAGCGCGGCCGCGCGCGCACCTGCTGATAAATCCGGCCGATGTATTCGCCGAGCAGCCCGAGCGCGAAGATGATCACGCCGAGCATGAAGAACGTGATGGCGAAGAGGGTGAACACACCCTGGACTTCCGCGCCGAACATGAAGCGGCGAATCAACAGCAGCAGGAACAGGCCCGCCGAGCCGACCGACAGAATCACGCCGATGAACGACAGCCATTGCAGCGGCACGACCGAGAAGCCCGTGACGAGATCGAAGTTCAGGCGGATGAGGCTGTAGAGCGAATACTTCGATTCGCCCGCGAAACGCTCCTCGTGCGCGACATCGACTTCGATCGGGTTCTGAGCGAACGTGTACGCGAGCGCGGGAATGAACGTGTTGATCTCGCCGCAGCGGTTGATCGTATCGATGATATGGCGGCTGTACGCGCGCAGCATGCAGCCCTGATCCGTCATCTTGATCTTCGTGATGCGCTCGCGCAGGCGGTTCATCGCGCGCGACGCCTTCTTGCGCCAGAGGCTGTCCTGCCGCTGCTGGCGGATCGTGCCGACGTAGTCGTAGCCCTCGCGCATCTTCCTGACGAGCTTGCCGATTTCCTCCGGCGGATTCTGCAGGTCGGCATCCAGCGTGACGACGATCTCGCCGCGCGACTGCTCGAAGCCCGCGAGAATCGCCATGTGCTGGCCGTAATTGCCGTTCAGCAGAATGACGCGCGTGGTGTCGGGCCGCACGTGAAATTGCTGCGCGAGCAGCGCCGCCGATTTGTCGCGACTGCCGTCGTTGATGAAGATCACCTCGTACGACGTGCCGAGCGCGTCGAGCGCCGGATAGAGGCGCTCGAAGAGGGCGGCGAGCCCGTCCTGCTCGTTGTACACCGGGATGATCACCGAAAGCTCGGGGGAGGTCGCCGGAAAATCCATATGACTCATGTTGCGCTGGTTGTCCTTGGTTACCCGTGGCTCTTGCCGTTGTCCGCGAACTGCTCGCAGATCTCATTGATCGATTTCACGACATACGCCACGTCGTCCGCGCTCATCAGCGTGAAGAGCGGCAGCGTGACCGTCGATGCGCCGTAGCGCTCCGCGTGCGGGAACATGCCTTCCTTGAAACCGCGCGCGCGATACAGCGTGAAGAGATGCAGCGCCGGGTAATGCAGACCCGTGCCGATGCCGCGCTCCTTCATCTCGGCCATGAACTCCGCGCGCGTGAGCCCGAGCTTCTCGAGCGGCAGCGCGATCTGGAACATGTGCCAGTTGCTGTCGGTGAAATTCTCCGGCGGCAGGCCGATGCCGAGCTTCACGGCCGCGCCGCCTTCGAACGCGTCGAAGTAGGCGCGCGCGAGCTGCCGGCGCTTCTCGGTGAAGCGCTCGACCTGGCGCAACTGGCCCAGCCCGACGCGCGCCGCGACATCGGTCAGGTTGTACTTGCCGCCCAGCACGTCGCAGTCCATCCCGTCGAAGCCCGTGCGCGTGATGCCCTGCAGCCGGTACTTGCGCGCGAGCTCCGCCTCGTCCTCGTTGTTCATGACGAGCGCGCCGCCTTCGATCGACGTCACGTTCTTGTTCGCGTGGAAGCTGAACGAGACGATGTCGCCGATCGCGCCGATGCGCTTGCCCTTCCAGGTCGAGCCGAACGCCTGCGCGGCGTCCTCGATCACGCGCAGCTTGTGGGCGCGCGCGATTTCGTAAAGCCTGTCCATGTCGACCGGCAGGCCCGCCAGATACACCGGCATGATCGCCTTCGTGCGCGGGGTGATCGCGCGTTCAAGCAAGTTCAGGTCCATGTTGCGTGTGACCGGATCGATATCGACGAACACGGGCGTCGCGCCCACTTCGATGATCACGTTCGCCGTCGACACCCAGGTCATCGGCGTGGTGATGACTTCGTCGCCCGGGCCCACGCCCGCGATGCGCAGGCCGATCTCCATCGTGCAGGTGCCGGAATTGAACGCGCGCACCGGACGGCCGCCGACATACGCCGACAACTCGGCCTCGAACTGCTGATTCTGCGGGCCGGTGGTGATCCAGCCGGACCGGAGCACGTCGACGACGCCCTGAATGGTTTCCTCGTCGATCTCGGGCTTCACGAAAGGCAGAAACGGCCGCGTTGTTTGAGTCATGGACTATGCGCTTAAAAAATGATTGATCCGGACGAAGCTTCGATGCGGCCCGCTAGCCGCGCGCGAGCACGACGACACCGACGAGAATGATGCCGATGCCGACGAGCCGCTGCATCGACAGCACTTCGCCGAACAGATACCACGCCGCGAACGCATTGACGACGTAGCCGAGCGAGAGCATCGGATAGGCGATCGACACGTCCACCCGCGACAGCCCGACGATCCACACGACGACGCTCAGCACATAGCACGCGAGCCCGCCGATGATGGGCAGCTGCGTCGCGATCTTGAAGCCGACCGGGATGATATTGGCGGGCGTGAAGTCGAAATGGCCCACCGCATTCACGCCGGCTTTGAGCAGAAGCTGGGCGCACGCGTTCAACGATACGCCGATGACGATGCAAATAAAGGAAATCGGGTTCATCGCGCGTTTTTCAAATGCGAAACAAGGATACTCGGTATATCGGCAAATGCCGAACGATCGTGCGCCGCAACATGGGCGCAATCGGGGGCGTATTCGGGGGCGAAAGGGCTCACGGCTGCGGCTTCTCCACGATCACGCGGCGTTCGTCGCGCGCGAGCACCTGCATCGGCACGTGGCGCGCGGCGAGCTCGTCGTAGCGGCCCGGCGGCATCAGCGCCAAGGCGTAGCGCTTCGAATCCCACAGCGTGACCCACTCGTCGATGCTCGGCACCCATTTCTGCGGCTCGGTCTGCACGCCGAAGGTCAGCTCATCGGCCTCGCCGACCATGATCATCGTGTGGCCGAGATAGAAGGGCATCGTGTGATCGAGCTTCGCGATCGAATAGAACGGCGTATCGGGCGGCAGCTTCGCCATCGCGGCCTTCACGGGCGGCACGAGGTTCACGCCCGAGCTTTGCGTGCCGAACACGTCGTGGCCCGAGCCCGCGATGGTGCCGAGCAGCAGCCAGGCCGCGCCCAGTCCCGCCGCGCCCGCGAGCACGCTGCGCCGGTTGAGCCAGAGCGCGACGAGCGTCACCACGAAGGCGACGGCGATGCCCGCGTAGACCCAGATCTGGAACGCGCGATAGAGCGCGTTCGGCGTGTTCGCGCTGCCCGCCCGGCCGAGGAAGATCGCGCCGAACGCCGCTGCGATCAGGAACACCGCGTAGCCGATCAGATGCATGCGGTACTGCGGCTTCGTCAGCGACGGCAAATAGAGCCCGATCACCAGCGCGATTGCGGGCGCGACCGGCAGCACGTAGGAAATGAGCTTCGAATGCGACGCGCTGAAGAACAGGAAGATGAACGCCGTCCAGACGAGCAGCATCGTGACGGGCGCGAAGCCGTTGGGCTGGCGCGGCGTCTTCAGGCCGTGGCGCACGCTCTGAAAGGTGATCGACAGCCACGGCAGAAAGCCGACGATCAGCACGGGCACGAAGTAATAGAACGCGCCGGGGCGATTCTGCTCGGGTGTCAGATAGCGCTTGAACTGCTGGACGATGAAGAAAAAGTTGAAGAACTCGGGGTTCTTCATCTGCACGAGCGCGAACCAGGGGCCGGTCACGATCAGGAACACGATCAGCCCGCTGCCGATGTAGAGCCGCTTCCAGAGCGCCCAGTCGCGCGAGACGAGCGAATAGAGGATAAGCACCGCGCCCGGCAGGATCAGGCCGACCAGGCCCTTGGAGAGCACCGCCGCGCCCATTCCCGCCCAGCACAGCCACATCCACAGGCGCACCTCGCGCGTCGGCAGGCCGGGGCGCTGGGCGAGCAGCAGCGCGCAGAGCGCAAGCTCCATCCAGAACGCGAGGCCCATGTCGAGCGTGTTGAAGTGGCCCATCAGGTTCCAGTACGGGCAGGTCGCGAGAATGACCGCGGCCGCGAAGCCGGTCATCGCGTTGAACACGCGCGTGCCCGTGTAGCCGACGAGCAGCACGCCCGCGAAGCCCGTGAGCGCGGTATAGAGCCGCGCCTGCCATTCGCCGATGCCGAACCACGCGAACGTGAGCGCGTTCGCCCAGGTTTGCAGCGGCGGCTTCTCGAAATATTTGTAGCCGTTGTAGCGCGGCGTGATCCAGTCGCCGGTGAGGAACATCTCGCGCGCCATTTCCGCGTAACGGCCTTCGTCGCTCGGAACGAGATGGCGATAGCCCAGCGGCGCGAACCAGATGATCGCGAGCGCGAGAACCAGAAGAATGAGCGAAAGACGTGTGAGCGGTAGCCGCGAAGGCGTATCGTTCATGAAGTCGACCTGTCCGATGCCGCGATGCGCGGCGCTAGTGAAACGAAATGGGCGATGAATGCGGGCAGCGCGACGATGCCGCTCGCGCATGCTCAGGCACGCATTTTCGCTGCAAGTTCGCATATCCGGCCCGCCGCGCGCTACGCGCGCGCCATTGGCGGCCGGATATGCGCGGCGAAACCGTCCCGGTGAATGCCCGCCGAATCCGTCCGCGCCACGCCCGAAGCGCCGCGCAAAGGCGAACGCCGGGCGGGAGTGTAGCGCACGGACGTCCGACATTCGCCAAATCCGTCGCGTGACGGCCCGGGCTGCGCCGATCTCGGACGGGCGGCGGCAGTCTGCCAGCGCTTCCTTAGCGTTTCCTTAGGAATGTCGTCAGGCTTCGATCAGAAGCGCGGCGGCTACGCGGCGGCCTTCGGACATCAGGATGTTGTAGGTGCGGCAGGCCGCGCCGAAATCCATCGTCTCGACGCCGATCCGGTGCTTCGCCAGCTGCGCCGTGAGACGCGGATGCGGAAAGCGCAGGCGCGAGCCGCTACCGAAAATGACGACTTCAGGCGCGGCCTCGACGAGCGCATCGAAGTGCTCGGGCGTGAGCGCGTCGAACGATGACACCGGCCACGCCGCGACGGGCGTCTCGGGCATGATGATCACGCTGCCTTCGTGCCTTTCGAGATTGACCGCCACGAAACCGTCTCCGTAGCTCGTTATTGTGTTGAGCGCGCTGTTGGAATCCTGGTGAAGTTTCAAAACAGTGATCCGGCAAGGAATAGAGGAGAGACCCGGCGTCCGCGCAGCCATGCGAACCGGGCGGCGCGTGCATGCGCACCGCAATTTCCGCCGCGGCCGGCGTGTTCCTTTGGTGCATTGCGGAACTGGGCCATAATCAGTAAATTATAACTTTCCGGCTGCCGGGCTTGCTCGTGCGCCGCCCGTTGCGCTCGCGCGCCGCCACAAGCCGCCTCCGACACGCAATCCGGTCCGCATCGCCCATGCCTTACCTGGCGCGGCGTCTAAAATGCATCGTTCGGCGCTCGGAAACGAGCGAGTCGTCCGGGCGAGCCGCCTTCAGGCTTCAACCTTGGTTCCTTGCACCACGCCCGCCCGCTGCCCGCGCGCGGGGCTGGCTGTGCGGAACACCGGGCCGCAGCTGACCGGCACCAACAAAAACCAGTCCGCATCACCACTCAAGACCCAGAGCGCCAGCGTGAAACCGATTCTCAAATCCAACAAGCTGCAAAACGTCTGCTACGACATTCGCGGGCCCGTGCTCGAACACGCGAAGCGCCTCGAAGAGGAAGGCCATCGCATCATCAAGCTCAATATCGGCAATCTGGCGCCGTTCGGCTTCGAGGCGCCGGACGAGATCATTCAGGACATGATCCGCAACCTGCCGGGCTCGTCGGGCTATTCGGATTCGAAGGGCGTGTTCGCCGCGCGCAAGGCGATCATGCATTACACGCAGCAAAAGGGCGTGACGGGCGTCGAGCTGGATGACATCTACATCGGCAATGGCGCGTCCGAGCTCATCGTGATGGCGATGCAGGCGCTCCTCAACGATGGCGACGAAGTGCTGCTCCCGGCGCCGGACTACCCGCTCTGGACGGCCGCCGTGAGCCTGTCGTCCGGCACGCCGCGCCACTATATGTGCGACGAGAGCAACGGCTGGATGCCCGATCTCGACGACATCCGCGCGAAGATCACGCCGAACACGAAGGCGCTCGTCGTCATCAACCCGAACAACCCGACCGGCGCGCTGTATTCGGACGAGCTGCTGCTCGACCTGATCGCGCTCGCGCGGGAGCACGGGCTGATCATTTTCGCCGACGAGGTGTACGACAAGATCATCTACGACGGCAAGACGCACACGTCGATGGCCGCGCTATCCGAAGACGTGATCACGGTCACGTTCAACAGCCTGTCGAAAAGCTACCGTTCGTGCGGTTATCGCGCGGGCTGGATGGCGATTTCCGGGCTGATCGAAGAGAACCGCCGCCGCGCGAAAGACTATCTGGAAGGCCTTGGCATCCTCGCATCGATGCGCCTGTGCCCGAACGTGCCCGGCCAGTACGCGATCCAGACGGCGCTCGGCGGCTATCAGAGCATCAACGACCTGATCGTGCCGGGCGGGCGTCTCTTCAAGCAGCGCGAGCTCGCCTACGACATGCTCACCGCCATTCCGGGCGTCTCCTGCGTGAAGCCGCAAGCCGCGCTCTACATGTTCCCGAAGCTCGATCCGAAGATGTACCCGATCCAGGACGACCAGCAGTTCATCACCGACCTGCTGCTCGAGGAGCGTGTGCTGCTCGTGCAGGGCACGGGCTTCAACTGGCCGACACCGGATCATTTCCGCGTGGTCTTCCTGCCGAACGTCGACGATCTCGCGGATTCGATCAACCGCATCGCGCGCTTCCTCGACGGCTATCGCAAACGACATTCCGCTTAATTTCTCTTTTATAGACTCGCGCTGCATGGAACCGATCAAAGTAGGACTCTTGGGCTTCGGCACGGTCGGCAGCGGCACCTTCACGGTGCTGCGCCGTAACCAGGAAGAAATCAAACGACGCGCCGGACGCGGCATCGAAATCGCGCGCGTCGCGGTGCGCACGCCGGCGAAGGCCGAAGCCGCGAAGCAGGAAGGCATCGCGGTGACGGACGACTTCAACGCCGTCGTCGACGATCCTTCCATCGATATCGTGTGCGAAATGATCGGCGGCACCGGTTTCGCGCGCGAACTCGTGCTGCGCGCGATCGCGAACGGCAAGCATGTCGTGACGGCCAACAAGGCGCTGCTCGCGGTGCACGGCACGGAAATCTTCGAGGCCGCGCGCGCGAAGGGCGTGATGGTTGCGTTCGAAGCGGCGGTGGCGGGCGGCATTCCCATCATCAAGGCGCTGCGCGAAGGGTTGACGGCGAACCGCATCGAGTACATCGCGGGCATCATCAACGGCACGACGAACTACATTCTTTCGGAAATGCGCGACCGCGGGCTCGACTTCGCGACCGCATTGAAAGCCGCGCAGGAGCTCGGTTACGCCGAGGCCGATCCGACCTTCGACATCGAAGGCGTCGACGCCGCGCACAAGGTCACGATCATGAGCGCGATCGCGTTCGGCGTGCCGGTGCAGTTCGATCGCGCGTATGTGGAAGGCATCAGCAAGCTCGCGGCGATCGACATCAAGTACGCCGAGGATCTCGGCTATCGCATCAAGCTGCTCGGCATCGCGCGGCGCTCGGAGAAGGGCATCGAACTGCGCACGCACCCGACGCTCATTCCGGCGAAGCGCCTGCTCGCAAATGTGGAAGGCGCGATGAACGCGGTCGTCGTGCACGGCGATGCCGTCGGCACCACGCTGTACTACGGCAAGGGCGCGGGCGCGGAGCCTACCGCTTCGGCCGTGGTCGCGGATCTCGTCGACGTGACGCGCCTGCATACGGCCGATCCGGAGCATCGCGTGCCGCATCTGGCGTTCCAGCCGGACAGCCTCTCCAACACGCCGATCCTGCCGATCGATGAAGTGACGAGCGGCTACTACCTGCGCCTGCGCGTCGCGGACGTGACGGGCGTGCTCGCCAACATCACGCGCATTCTCGCCGACAAGGCCATTTCCATCGATGCCTTGCTGCAGAAGGAATCGGAGGAAGTCGACGGCGCGAACAAGGGCGAGACGGACATCATCCTCATCACGCACGTGACGCTGGAAAAGAATGTGAACGCGGCGATCGCGGAGATCGAGGCGCTGTCCACGGTGGTCTCGAAGGTGACGAAGCTGCGCATGGAAGCGCTCAACTAAAGGCAAGCACGATGAACTACATTTCGACGCGCGGCGCCGGCACGAACGAGCGCCACACGTTTTCCGACATCCTGCTGGGCGGCCTCGCCAAAGACGGCGGCCTGTACCTGCCGAACGAGTATCCGAAGGTCAGCGCCGATGAGCTCGCGCGCTGGCGCACGCTGTCGTACGCGGACCTCGCGTTCGAAGTGCTGTCGAAGTTCAGCGACGACATTCCCGCCGACGATCTGCGCTCGCTCACGCGCAAGACCTACACGGCGCAGGTCTACAGCAACGTGCGCCATGAAGAGAGCGCCGTGCAGATCACGCCGCTCAAGACGCTCGGCGAGGAAAACGGCACGACGCTTTCGCTGCTGGAACTGTCGAACGGCCCGACGCTCGCCTTCAAGGACATGGCGATGCAACTGCTCGGCAACCTGTTCGAGTACGCGCTGGCCAAGCACGGCGAGACGTTGAACATCCTCGGCGCGACCTCGGGCGACACCGGCAGCGCCGCCGAATACGCGATGCGCGGCAAGACCGGCGTGCGCGTGTTCATGCTGTCGCCGCACAAGAAGATGAGCGCGTTCCAGACCGCGCAGATGTTCTCGCTGCAAGACCCGAACATCTTCAATCTGGCCGTGGAAGGCAACTTCGACAACTGCCAGGACATCGTCAAGGCAGTCTCGAACGATCACGCCTACAAGGCGAAGCACAAGATCGGCACGGTCAATTCGATCAACTGGGCGCGCGTCGTCGCGCAGGTCGTGTACTACTTCAAGGGCTATTTCGCCGCGACCAAAGCCAACGACGAGCGCGTGTCGTTCACGGTGCCGTCGGGCAACTTCGGCAATGTGTGCGCGGGGCATATCGCGCGCATGATGGGCCTGCCGATCGACCAGCTCGTTGTCGCCACGAACGAAAACGACGTGCTCGACGAGTTCTTCAAGACCGGCGTGTATCGCGTGCGCGGCGCGGCGGAGACGTATCACACCACGTCGCCGAGCATGGATATTTCGAAGGCGTCGAACTTCGAGCGCTTCGTGTACGACCTGCTCGGCCGCGATCCGGCGCGCGTGCTGCAACTGTTCCGCGACGTCGAGGAGAAGGGCGGCTTCGATCTCGCCGCGAGCGGCGATTTCGCGCGCGTGAAAGCGTTCGGCTTCGTGTCGGGCAAGAGCGGGCACGACGATCGCGTGAAGACCATTCGCGACGTCTTCGAGCGTTATCGGACGATGATCGACACGCACACCGCCGACGGTGTGAAGGTCGCGCGCGAGAACCTGAAGCCCGGCGTGCCGATGATCGTTCTCGAAACCGCGCAGCCGATCAAGTTCGGCGAGACCATCCGCGAGGCGCTCAATCGCGAGCCGGAGCGGCCGGCGGCGTTCGTCGGGCTTGAAAAACTGCCACAAAGGTTCGATATCGTTCCCGCGGATGCAGGCGTCGTGAAGGCGTTCATCGCCGAGCGCACATAACGCGAGAGGCGCATCCGCCTCGTGCGGATCGTCTTCGGAACGCACGGGGCGCGGCCGCATCGGCTGCGCCCTTTTTTCATGATGCGGCATGCGCGCCGCATTCGGGCGCGGTTCGCCGCAATCGCGCCATCGGGCAAAACCCCGCCAAAAGCTGTTAAAATCTCAGGTTTTTCGTCGTACCCCATTCAAAAGGACGCGCCGTGCTGTCTACCGCCAATATCACCATGCAATTCGGGCCCAAGCCCCTCTTCGAGAACATCTCGGTCAAGTTCGGCGAAGGAAACCGCTATGGACTGATCGGGGCGAACGGCTGCGGCAAGTCGACGTTCATGAAAATCCTGGGCGGTGATCTGGAGCCGAGCTCCGGCAACGTCGCGCTCGAGCCGAACGTGCGTCTCGGTAAATTGCGTCAGGACCAGTTCGCGTACGAAGACATGCGCGTGCTCGACGTCGTCATGATGGGCCACACCGAAATGTGGGCCGCGATGACCGAGCGCGACGCGATCTACGCGAACCCCGACGCGACCGACGACGACTACATGCGCGCCGCGGATCTCGAAGCCAGGTTCGCCGAATACGACGGCTACACGGCCGAGGCGCGCGCGGGCGAGCTGCTGCTCGGCATCGGCATCGACATCAACGATCACAACGGCCCGATGAGCAACGTCGCGCCGGGCTGGAAGCTGCGCGTGCTGCTCGCGCAGGCGCTGTTCTCGAAGCCCGACGTGCTGCTGCTCGACGAGCCGACCAACAATCTCGACATCAACTCGATCCGCTGGCTGGAAGACATCCTCAACCAGTACAACTCGACGATGATCATCATCTCGCACGATCGGCACTTCCTGAACCAGGTCTGCACGCACATGGCGGACATGGATTACGGCACGCTGAAGGTCTGGCCGGGCAACTACGACGACTACATGCTGGCGTCGACGCAGGCGCGCGAGCGTCAGCAGGCCGCGAACCAGAAGGCGAAGGAGCGCGTGGCCGACTTGCAGGACTTCGTGCGCCGCTTCTCGGCCAACAAGTCGAAGGCGCGTCAGGCGACCAGCCGTCTCAAGATGATCGACAAGATCAAGATCGAGGAATTCAAGCCGTCGTCGCGGCAGAATCCGTTCATCCGCTTCGACTACGAAAAGAAGCTGCACAACATCGCGGTGGTCGCGGAAGGTATCACGAAGAAGTACGACCGCACGATCTTCCAGAACTTCAATCTGAGCGTGCAGCCGGGCGAGCGCATTGCGATCATCGGCGAGAACGGCGCGGGCAAGACCACGCTGCTCAAGTCGCTCAAGGGCGCGCTCGATCTCGACGCCGGCAACGTGAAGTGGGCGGAGAACGCGAATGTCGGCTACATGCCGCAGGACACCTACGAAGAGTTTCCGAAGGACGAGACGCTGACCGAGTGGATCGACCAGTATCGCAAGGAAGGCGACGACGAGCAGATGATGCGCGGCACGCTCGGCCGTCTGCTCTTCAATGCAGACGACATCAAGAAGAACGTGAAGGTACTGTCGGGCGGCGAGAAGGGCCGCATGATCTGGGGCAAGCTGATGCTCGGCCGCCACAACGTGCTCCTGATGGACGAGCCGACGAACCACATGGACATGGAGTCGATCGAATCGCTGCAGATCGCGCTCGAAAAGTTCGAAGGCACGCTGATCTTCGTGTCGCACGACCGCGAATTCGTGAGCGGGCTGGCGGACCGGATCATCGAAGTGAAGACCGATGGCACGCTGCGCGACTTCGGCGGGAATTACGAGGATTTCCTGTCGAGTCAGGGGATCCAGTAACGCGCCTCCTGCCGCACTAACAAAAAAAGCCGCATATGCGGCTTTTTTTGCATGAAAGCGTGCCGGTTTTGTTGTGTCGGGAAACCGGCAACCCCGCATCGGCAGCCCATCCCAGGTTTCGCCATGACGGAGGCGGATACGGCTCTCCGGGTCCGCCGATAGTCATCTTATCCGGCTGGCAGACGGGCGTTCAACTCTGTCGAACGGCCAGCGCGCGCCTCGAAGGTGAAGCGCTCACAGCCCGTCGTTCCGAAACCGCATCGCCGTTCCCTCGCGCGTGATGCGCGCCCAGATCGCGCGCTTTTCCTCATCGGAAAGAAACACCCAGTTGGACACTTCGCTCGCCGTGCGGCCGCAGCCCTTGCAGATTTCGTCGAACAGCGTGGAGCACACGCCGATACACGGGCTATCAGGAAGGTCGTGAAGATTCGAAGACATAAGGCAAGCTCTCGACCGCGTCGCCGCAAAAAGAGGGCGGCAACGCGGTGGTCAGATTCGTAAAAAAACTCAGCGCGCGATACTGTAGCCTATTCGCGCGATCCAGTGATGCTGCTGGTTGTAGTCGAGGATGTCCTCGCCGTAGCCGTTGAAGTAACTGACAAACAGACACGCACTGCCGACGACCTGAGATCGGCGACCTCAGCCCGAAGCCACCGCTTGCCACAGCATCGCGCCGTTCAGCGCGACGATCACGCCCGCGCACGACCACGCCAGCGCGAGCGGCACCCGCGCGACGCGCCAGCGGCCCATCAGACCCGCATCGGAGGCGAAGCGCACGAGCGGAATCACCGCGAGCGGCAATTGCAGGCTCAGCACGACCTGCGTGGCGACGAGCAGCGCGTTCGAGCCGTGCTGCCCGAAGCCCGCCACCGCGACGAGGGCGGGCCCGATCGCGAGAGCGCGCGTCAGAAGCGCCCGCGCCCAGCGCGCCACCTTCAGGCGCAGGAAGCCTTCCATCACCGCCTGACCGGCCAGCGTGCCGGTCACGGTCGCATTCAGCCCGCAGGCGAGCAGGGCGGCGGCGAACACGGAACCTGCCCAATGGCTGCCGACGAGCGGCGCGATGAGCCGGTGCGCATCGGCGAGATCGTCGACCTCGGTGTGGCCGCTTGCGTGGAACACCGCCGCCGCGACCACCAGCAGCGACGCATTGACGATGAACGCGAGCCCGAGCGACGCAAACGTGTCGAAGTTGACGCCGCGCAGCGCGCGCCCGATGGCCGCGTCGTCGCGGGCGTTCGCATGCTCCTTGACGAGCGCCGAGTGCAGATAGAGGTTGTGCGGCATCACCGTCGCGCCGAGCACGCCGGCCGCGAGCCACAGCATCCCGGCGTCGCGCACCAGTTCGCGCGACGGCGCGAGGCCGCGCAGCGCCTCGCGCCAGACCGGATGCGCGAGCGCGAGCTCGACCACGAAGCAGACGCTCACGAACAGGATCAGCGCCGTCACGGCGCGCTGCAATGGGCGTTCGCCGCGGCTTTGCAGCGCGAGCATCGCGAAGGTGGCGACCGCCGAGATCAGCACGCCCGCGATGAGCGAGAGTCCGAAGAGCAACTGAAGCGCGACCGCGCTGCCGACGACTTCCGCCACATCGCACGCGATGATCGCGATTTCGCACGCGATCCACAGCGCGAGCGTCGTGCGACGGCCGTAGCGTTCGCGGCACAGTTGCGCGAGATCGCGCCCGGTCACGACGCCCACGCGCGACGCGACCCATTGCAGCAGCATGCCCATCAGGCTCGCGAGCAAAACGACGACGAGCAGCGAGTAGCCGTAGCGCGCGCCGCTCGACAGCGCCGTCGCCCAGTTGCCGGGGTCCATATAGCCGACGGCAACGAGCGCGCCCGCGCCCGCGAACGAGGTCCAGCGTCCGCGCGGACGCGGCTCCTGTGTCGTGTCCTCGCGGGCGGGCCGCTGCGTGCCGGATTTCGCGGCGGACAGCCGGCTGAGCGCGGACGGATTCGTATTCATGCGGGAAGTGGCCTCGAATAGCGATGCAACAGCGGCGAGCCGGTCGTCTGCGCGTGCGTTGCCGGTTCAGGAGACGCCGCTTTGGGCGGCGCACGTCGAATTGGCTCGCAACAACCGTTCCGCTGGCTATTCGTCAGGCTCGGGACCCCCGTCATTGCGGGGGCCGGAGACCGATCACGAATAATGACATTGCATCGGGCTTACGCGTCCGTGTCACTTTGATGAGTGTGGTTTTCTGAGGTGCCGCCGGGGTCGATTAGGGGCTAAAATGCGCGGTCTTCAAGACCGGCGCGCGCGGCGGCGGCGGCCGGTAAATACCGTATGCCAGGACCGCGCGGGCGCATGGTGTGAGGGCGTGTACATTTTGCGCGACACGCGGCGCATTATTTTTTGTCGCGCTTGTGTTTAGTGGTAGTTTTCGGGGTTTTAAAGGGAGTCGCGGCCAGACCGGGCGATCGGACAATGCGCCGGGTCCGCGCGGCACGACGCCGTGACAAGTCGGAACAAGGGAGAATCGAGATGAACGAGAAACTGGCAAGCCCGGTGGCGAAGCTGGCGGGCGCCCTCGCATGCGCCGCGATGTTGACGCCGCTCGCAGCGTCGGCGAAGGACACACAGTTGAACGTGTACAACTGGTCGGACTATATCGCCAAGGACACGATCCCCAACTTCACCAAGCAGACCGGCGTCAAGGTGAAGTACGACAACTACGACAGCGACGACACCCTGCAGGCCAAGCTGCTCACCGGCCGCTCGGGCTATGACATCGTCGTGCCGACGAGCAACTACGCAGGCAAGCAGATCGCGGCGAACATTTTCGCGCCGCTCGACAAATCGAAGCTGCCCAACCTCAAGTATCTCGATCCCGACCTGATGAAGCTCGTCGAGGGCGCCGATCCGGGCAACAAGTACACGGTGCCCTGGGCGTACGGCACGACCGGCCTCGGCTACAACGTCGACAAGGCGAAGCAGATTCTCGGCGCGAACGCCGAACTCAACAGCTGGGACATCCTCTTCAAGCCCGAGAACATCTCGAAGCTGAAGGCGTGCGGCGTCTCGGTGCTCGACGCGCCCGACCAGATGTTTGCGGCCGCGCTGCATTACATCGGCAAGGATCCGATGAGCACGAACCCGGCCGACTATCGCGAAGCGCTCGCGATGATGAAGAAGATCCGCCCGTACATCACGCAGTTCAACTCGTCGGGCTATATCAACGACATGGTCGGCGGAGACATCTGCTTCACCTACGGCTGGTCGGGCGACGTCGTGATCGCGAAGCATCGCGCCATCGAGGCGAAGAAGCCGTTCAAGATCGAGTACTACATTCCGAAGGGCGGCGCGCCCGTGTGGTTCGACGTGATGGCGATCCCGAAGGACGCGAAGAACAAGGAAGCCGCGCACGAGTGGATCAACTACATCGAGACGCCGCAGGTTCATGCCGCGATCACGAACGCGGTGTATTACCCGAGCGCGAACCTCGAAGCCCGCAAGTACGTGGACAAGGACGTCGCGAACGATCCGGCCGTCTTTCCGCCGCAGGATGTCATCAAGACGCTGTTCCTGCTGAAGCCGCTGCCGCCGGAAATCCAGCGCCTGCAGACGCGGCTCTGGACGGAATTCAAGTCCGGCCGATGAAACTGGTAAGCCGGTTATTCTTTTGAATCGACGAAGCCCCTGGACCTCCGGGGGCTTTGTTCGTGGTCGTGTCGCACGTCGCGGCGAGCCACGAAGGACGCATGGAAGCAAGGAGTCGAACAGGCAATCATGAGTGAGCAGTCGAGCGCGTTGAAGGCAGCGCCTAATTCCGGCCGGCGCGAGCCGGGCAGTTCTCCGTCGGCCCCGGGCACGGACGACAACTTCGTGCAGATCGTCGACGTCGTGAAGAAGTTCGGCGAGACGACGGCCGTGCGGGGCGTCAGCCTGTCGGTGAAGAAGGGCGAGCTTTTCGCGCTGCTCGGCAGCTCGGGCTGCGGCAAGTCGACGCTCTTGCGCATGCTCGCGGGGCTCGAGTCCGTGACCGAAGGGCAGATCCTGATCGACGGCGAAGACCTCGCGAAGATGCCGCCGTACAACCGGCCCGTGAACATGATGTTCCAGTCCTACGCGCTCTTTCCGCACATGAGCGTGGAGTCGAACGTCGCGTTCGGGCTGAAGCAGGAAGGCGTGCGCGGCAGCGAGCTGAAAGACCGCGTGCACAACGCGCTGCAACTCGTGCAGATGGCGCAGTATGCGAAGCGCAAGCCGCATCAGCTCTCGGGCGGCCAGCAGCAGCGCGTCGCGCTCGCGCGCAGTCTCGTCAAGCGCCCGAAGCTGCTGCTGCTCGACGAGCCGATGTCCGCGCTCGACAAGCAGATTCGCCAGCGCACGCAGATCGAGCTCGTCAACATTCTCGACCAGGTCGGCGTGACCTGCATCATGGTGACGCACGATCAGGAAGAAGCCATGACCATGGCCAATCGCCTCGCCGTGATGAGCGAAGGCCAGATCGTGCAGCTCGGCACGCCGCACGAAGTCTACGAATATCCGAACAGCCGCTTCTCGGCGCAGTTCATCGGCTCGACCAATCTCTTCGACGGCAATGTCGTGGAGGACGAGCCGGATCACGTGTTCGTCGAATCGGCGGAGCTGCCGGTGCGTCTCTATGTGAGCCACGGCATCACCGGGCCGCTCGGCATGCCGGTGACGATCTCCGTGCGCCCGGAGCGCATCGCGCTGACGAGAAAGCCGCCCGAGGGCGCGTACAACTGGGGCCGCGGCAAGGTGACGAACATCGCGTACATGGGCGGCTACACGCTCTATCACGTGACGCTCGATTCCGGGAAAGTGGTGGTCGCGAATCTGTCGAGCCTCGCGATCGGCGAGATCGATTCGCCCACGTTCGATGACGAAGTCTACGTGCGCTGGAGCGCGTCGGCGGGCGTGGTGCTGACGTCATGATGAATCTGCTCAAGCGCTTGGGCGTGAGCGGGCGCTCGCTCGTCATCGGCGGGCCGTATCTGTGGCTCCTGCTGCTGTTCTTCGTGCCCTTCCTGCTCGTCGTGAAGATCAGCTTCGCGGACAGCCAGCTCGGCATTCCGCCGTACACGGATCTCGTGTCGATGGAAGAGGGCGTGATGCATATCGCGCTCGACTTCGCGCACTACGCGTTTCTCGTGCAGGACAGCCTGTACTTCGCGACCTACATGAACTCGCTGCTGGTCGCGGCGGTGTCCACGGTGCTGTGCCTCGTGATCGGCTATCCGATGGCGTATTACATCGCGCGCTCGAATCCGGCCACGCGCAACATCCTGATGATGGCCGTGATGCTGCCGTTCTGGACGTCGTTTCTGATCCGCGTGTATGCGTGGATCGGCATTCTCAAGAACAACGGCCTGCTCAACAACTTCCTGATGTCGATCGGCCTGCTGCATTCGCCCATCGAGCTGTATCACACGAACATCGCGGTGTATATCGGCATGGTGTATTCGTATCTGCCGTTTCTCGTGATGCCGCTCTACGCGCATCTCGTGAAGATGGACCTGACCTTGCTCGAAGCGGCCTACGATCTCGGCGCGAAGCCGTGGAAGGCGTTCGTGCAGATCACGCTGCCGCTGTCGAAGAACGGCATCATCGCGGGCTGTCTGCTCGTGTTCATTCCGGCGGTGGGCGAGTACGTGATTCCTGAACTGCTCGGCGGCGCGGATACCTTGATGATCGGCCGCGTCATGTGGAACGAGTTCTTCAACAACGCCGACTGGCCGATGGCCTCCGCCGTCACCTGCGCGATGGTGCTGCTGCTGCTCGTGCCGATGGCGCTTTTCCAGCACTTCCAGGCGAAGCAACTGGAGGAAAAGCGATGATCAAGCCCAGCCGTCCGTTGCAAATCACCGCGCTGGGCCTCGGGTTCGCATTTCTGTATATCCCGATCCTGAGTCTCATCGTCTATTCGTTCAACGACTCGCCGCTCGTGACCGTATGGACCGAGCCGTCGCTCAAGTGGTATCGCGCGCTCATCACCGATGACGAGCTCATCAACGCCGCGTGGCTGTCGTTGCGCATCGCGTTCTTCACGGCGTGCGCGTCGGTCGTGATCGGCACGTGGGCGGGCTTCGTGCTGGCGCGCATGGGCCGCTTCAAGGGCTTCACGCTCTACACGGGCATGATCAACGCGCCGCTCGTGATTCCCGAAGTCATTCAGGGCATTTCGCTGCTGCTGCTGTTCGTCGAGATGTCGAAGCTGCTCGGCTGGCCGGATCGCGGCTTCTTCACGATCTGGATCGGCCACGTGATGCTGTGCATCTCGTACGTGGCGATCATCGTGGAGTCGCGCGTGCGGGAGCTGAATCCTTCGCTGGAGGAAGCTGCGCTCGATCTCGGCGCGACGCCCTTGCGCGTGTTCTTCTCGATCACGCTGCCGCTGATCTCGCAGGCGCTCGTGGCGGGATGGCTCTTGTCGTTCACGCTGTCGATCGATGACCTGGTGCTATCGGCGTTCCTGTCCGGCCCGGGGTCGACGACGCTGCCGCTCGTCGTGTTCTCGCGCGTGCGTCTGGGCCTGAATCCGGAGATGAACGCGCTCGCGACCTTGTTCATCGCGCTCGTGACGATCGGCGTGATCGCGGCGAATTACTTCATGCAGCGCAGTGAGCGCAGAAGGCTTGCAGCGGTGATGTAACGCAGGAAGCAGCAAGGAAGCAGCAAGTAAGCGGCCCCTCGTCGACGGATGAGGGGCCGCGTGCGTTTCAGACGCTCGCCAGATGCTTCGCGAACGTCGCCGGATCGGTATTGGTCCCGCACAGCAATACGCCGACGCGCCTGCCTTGCAGACGCTCGCGCAACGGGCCGAGCAGGGCGGCCGTGGCGGCGGCGCATGCGGGCTCGACAGCGAGCTTCAACTCGTTGAACAGCTGCAGCATGCCGTGGCGCAGTTCGTTGTCGGACACGGTGACGATTTCATCGATATGCCGCCGGCACAGCTCATAGCTGTACTGCTCGGTGTGCGGCGCCATCAGAGAATCGGCGATGCCGTGCATCGCGCCCATCTTGATCGTGTGATTCGCTTCGAAGCTGCGCCTCATCGCGTCCGAGCCTTCGGGCTCGACGCCGTACACATGCAGCGACGGATTCGCGAGACGCATTGCCGTCGATACGCCCGCAGCCAGCCCGCCGCCGCCGATCGGCAGAATCACCGCGTCGAGATCCGGCGCCTGCGACGTCCATTCATAGCCGAGCGTCGCGGTGCCGAGCACTGTGCGATAGCCGTTGAACGGATGAATGAACACGCGTCCTTCTTCCGCTTCGACGCGCCGCACGACGTCGAAGGCCTCGGCGACGTTCTCCGCGAACACCACTTCCGCGCCGAAGCGCCGGCATAGCGCGACGCGCGCCGGGCTCGCGCTCTTGATGATGACAACCTTCGCGCCCACTTCCATGCGCTGCGCGGCATACGCGACCGCCACCGCGTGATTGCCCGCCGACACGCACGTGACGCCTGCCGAACGCTCGCTGTCGCTCAATGCGAGGATGTTCGAGAACGCGCCGCGCGCCTTGAACGTGCCGCTCGCCTGCAGCAATTCGAACTTGAACGTGATCGGCGTGCCTTCGAGCGTCGGAAAGTCGTGGCGCTCGAAGGTGGGCGTGCGCGCGACCCAGGGCGTGAGCGCCATGTGCTGCTCGGCGATTTCGTCGAGCGTCGGAATGGGCGTGCCGTCGATCGTATTGTCGGAATGCTGCGTGGCAGTGGACATGGTTCTTCTTGCTCTGAAAAGATCAGCGGGCCTGTGCTTCGACGGACATGCTGTGAATGAACCTGCCGAGGAACGCCTCGCACTGCGCGAGCTGTTCGAGCGACACGTACTCGTTCGCCTTGTGCGCCTGCTCGATGTTGCCCGGCCCGCACACGATGCTCGGCACGCCAGCGTTCGCGAACAGACCCGCTTCGGTGCCGTACGCGACCTTGCGCTTGTCCTGGTTCTCCGTGAGCGCACGCACGAGCTGCGTGATCGCGGCCTGCTCGGTGGCGTCGAGGCCCGGCGCCGAAGCGAGCTTCGTGAATTCGATGGCCGCGTTGCCGTGCTCTTTCAGCATCTTCGGCAGCAGCGTGTCATGCGCGTACGATTCGATGCGCCTGAAAATCTGCTCCGGGTCCATCGTCGGCAGATTGCGGAATTCGAACTCGAAGTTGCATTCGGCGGGCACGGTGTTGATCGCGTTGCCGCCCTTGATCGTGCTCGTCTGGCTGGTGGTGAAGGGTACGTCGTAGAGTTCGTCGAACGGTCCCTTCGCGCGTAATTCGTCGGCGATGTCGCGGATGTGGCAAATCAGCCGAGCGGCGTATTCGATCGCGTTGAGGCCCTTCGGCGTCAGCGACGAGTGCGCCGCGAAGCCGCGCACGCAGCAGTGATACGTGTTGATCCCTTTATGCGCGATGATCGGGCGCATCGACGTCGGTTCGCCGACGATACAGCCGTCCGGCTTCACGCCGCGCTTCAGCAGGTCGGCGATCATCAGCGGCGCACCGGCGCAGCCGATTTCTTCGTCGTACGAAAGCGCGAAGTGGATGGGTTTCGCGAGCTTCGTCGCCTGCATTTTCGGCAGCATCGCGAGCGCCGCGCCGATGAAGCCTTTCATGTCGCACGAGCCGCGGCCGTAGAGCAGGCCTTCGCGGACTTCGGGCCTGAACGGGTCGCTCTGCCAGTCCTGACCGTCGACGGGCACGACATCCGTGTGACCCGACAGCACGATGCCGCCGTTGGTCTCGCCGTCGTGCGCCGGGATCGTGGCGAAGAGATTCGCCCATTGGCCGCGGGGATCGGTGGTGATGGTGGCTTCGATGCCCGACTTGCGCAGTTCGTCCCGGACGGTTTCGATCAGGCCGAGGTTCGGATTGCGGCTGACAGTGTCGATGGAAACTAGCCGTTCGATCCACGGCAGGGAAATGGGCGTTTCGGTTTTGGATTGAGCTTCGAGATGCGCCGGATCAGCGATCTGTGACATTTTTTGACTCCTGCGGGTAGAGTTTGATCATAGCCGAAATGTGGGGGGCTGGCCCGCCGGCTGGGGCTTTTGGGTTTTTGGTTTTCGCCGGATACCCGTGGGCGTGGCGGTCGATTGGTATTGCCCCTGTGCGGGGCGGCAGTCACCTTGGTTTCTTTGCGGGTACGTGGAATCCTGTTTTCGCGTCGGTCTATTGGCACTGCCCCTGTGCGGGGCGGCAGTCACTTTCTTTGCTGCTGCAAAGAAAGTAACCAAAGAAACAGCTATCCCCATCCAAAGTACTTCACACCGGCCCCGGCACAGAACTTCGCAAGTGGTCCGGCAGTAGCGAGTGCCCTCACAGGCCTAACCGGGCTTGGATCGCGCACGGTCTGTCACATCGCACCACTCAACTGACTGGTAAGGCGCGAAATAGCTCCGGCCCGCTGCGCGGCCGACCGGTCAATCGGGTCTGCGCGTGCTTCCTTGCTAATGCTTCCATCTCACTGCATTCGCGTTAGGTTGGTTTCCCTTGCATACCCATCGGCAGCGCGTAGCGCTGTGCCGGAGTTGTTTGGGCTGAACCAGCGCCCTTAACGTTCTAGCTTGTCAGACCGTGCGCGGTCCACGCCCGATTAGACCTATGAGGGCACTCGCTACTGCCGGACCACGTGCCATCTTCTGTGCCGGGGCCGGTGTGAAGTACTTTGGATGGGGATAGCTGTTTCTTTGGTTACTTTCTTTGCAGCAGCAAAGAAAGTGACTGCCGCCCCGCATAGGGGCAGTGCTAATAGACCGACGCGAAAACAGGATTCCACGTACCCGTAAACAAACCAAGGTGACTGCCGCCCCGCATAGGGGCAGTGGCTAATAGACCGACGCGAAAACAGGATTCCACGTACCCGCAAACAAACCAAGGTGACTGCCGCCCCGCATAGGGGCAGTGGCTAATAGACCGACGCGAAAACAGGATTCCACGTACCCGCAAACAAACCAAGGTGACTGCCGCCCCGCACAGGGGCAGTGGCTAATAGACCGAAGCGAAAGCAGGAAGTCTATAGAAGCACCAGCCGACCGCCCCCCCAAAAAACCTCACCGCGCTGCAGCAACCGACTGCCTAACCGGCCCCCCCAGCGCCCGCAGCGTCTCCTTGACCGTCGAAAGCCGCACAGCCAGATCGGGGCTGCGCGTCTCGATGCGCAACTTATCCTGCCCGGCCAACTTGATGTGCTTATGCTTCTGCACCATCTCGATGATCCTCATGCCGTCAACAGGCGGATTCGGCACGAACTGCAGCGAGATGGACTGCTCGGCCGCATCGATCTTCGAGATGCCGAGCGGCTTCGCGGCCAGCCTCAACCGATGCGTCTCGACGAGCGCATGCGCCTGCGGCGGCAGCTTGCCGAAGCGGTCGACGAGCTCCTCGAGAATGCCGTCGATAGCATCGCTCGATTCGCAATTCGCAAGCCGCTTGTACAGCGACAGACGCTCCTGCACATCGCCGCAGTAATCGGCGGGCAAAATCGCGGGCGCGTGCAGGTTGATCTCGGTCGTAGCCGCCAGCGGCGCGTTCAGATCCGGCTCGCGGCCCTCCTTCAGCGCGCGCACGGCGTCGTTCAGCATGTCCGTGTAAAGCTGGAAGCCGATCTCGTGAATCTCGCCCGACTGCTTGTCGCCGAGCACTTCGCCGGTGCCGCGAATCTCGAGGTCGTGCATCGCGAGATAAAAGCCCGAGCCGAGTTCCTCCATCTGTTGAATGGCTTCGAGCCGGCGCTGCGCCTGCTTCGTCAGCGACTGCGGATCGTGCACGAGCAGATACGCATACGCCTGGTGATGCGAACGCCCGACACGCCCGCGCAACTGGTGCAGCTGCGCGAGCCCGAACTTGTCCGCGCGATGCATGAGGATCGTGTTCGCGCTCGGCACGTCAATGCCGGTCTCGATGATCGTCGTGCACAGCAGCACGTTCGCGCGCTGGCCGACGAAGTCGCGCATCACGCGTTCGAGTTCGCGCTCATGCATCTGCCCATGCGCGACCGCGATGCGCGCCTCGGGCACGAGCGCTTCCAGCATCGCGCGTCGATTGTCGATGGTCTCGACCTCGTTGTGCAGGAAGTACACCTGACCGCCGCGCTTCAGTTCGCGCAGCATCGCCTCGCGGATCACGCCGTCTTCCTCGCGGCGCACGAAGGTCTTGATCGCAAGGCGCTTCTGCGGCGCGGTCGCGATCACGGAGAAATCGCGCAGGCCTTCCAGCGCCATGCCGAGCGTGCGCGGAATCGGCGTCGCGGTGAGCGTGAGCACGTCGACCTCGGCGCGCAACGCCTTGAGCGCCTCCTTCTGCCGCACGCCGAAGCGATGCTCCTCGTCGATGATCACGAGCCCGAGGCGCTTGAACTTCACATCGCTCGACAAGAGCTTGTGCGTGCCGATGACGATATCGACGCTGCCTTCGTTGATCTGCTGCACCGCCGTCGACACTTCCTTGCCAGTCTTGAAACGCGACAGCTCCGCGATGCGCACGGGCCAGTCGGCGAAGCGGTCGGTGAAGGTCTGCGTGTGCTGTTCCGCGAGCAGGGTGGTGGGCGAGAGAATCGCGACCTGCTTGCCCGCCATCACCGCGATGAACGCGGCGCGCAGCGCGACTTCCGTCTTGCCGAAGCCGACGTCGCCGCACACGAGGCGGTCCATCGGCTTGCCGCTCGTCATGTCGCCGATGACGGCCGCGATCGCGGCCGCCTGATCGGGCGTCTCCTCGAAGCCGAAGCTTTCCGCGAACTTGGTGTAGTCGCGCGGTTCGAGCTTGAACGCGTAGCCTTCGCGCGCCGCGCGGCGCGCATACAGGTTGAGCAGTTCGGCGGCGGTGTCGCGGATCTGCTGCGCCGCCTTGCGCTTCGCTTTTTCCCACTGGCCGGAGCCGAGCTGATGCAAAGGCGCGCTGTCCGGGTCCGCGCCGCTATAGCGCGAGATCACGTGCAACTGCGAAACAGGCACGTACAGCTTCGCTTCGTTCTGGTATTCGAGATGCAGGAATTCGGTTTCGCCTTCGCCGAGATCCATCGACACCAGACCCATGTATCGGCCGATGCCATGCTGCGCATGCACGACCGGGTCGCCGACCTTCAGCTCGGCGAGATCGCGCACCATCGAATCGACGTTGCTCGCCTGTTCCTGCCGGCGTCGACCGGCACGGCGCGCGAGCGGGCCGTAAAGCTCGGTCTCCGTGACGATCGCGAGCTTCTCCGACGGCAACACGAAGCCGTTGGCCAGCGGCGCGATGCCGAGCGTGAACTTGCCGTCGCTCGTGAGCCATTCCTGGAAGGTATCGCGCGAGTCGCCGCGCAGCCCGTTGTCCGCGAGCAATTGCTGAATGGTTTCGCGCCGTCCCGCCGATTCCGCGACGAGCATCACGCGGTTCTCCGTCTGCTCCAGATAATGGCGCAGCGCGAGCAGGGGCTCGTCGGCGTGACGGTCGATCGCGAGGCCCGGCAGCGGCACGGCCCAGCCGCCTTCCGGCGTGCTCGGGAACTTCAACTGCGCGAAGGGCTTCGCGAACGTGAAGAAATCGTCGTCGGTGAGAAAGAGCCGGCGCGGTTCGAGCAACGGGCGCTCGCGGTCGTGCGAGAGAAAGTCGTAGCGTTGCTTCGTGTCGTTCGTGAAGCGCTTGATCGCCGCGTCCATGTCGCCGACGAAGGCGAGTTGCGAGCCTTCCGGCAGATAGTGGAAGAGCGTCGCGGTTTCTTCGAAGAAGAGCGGCAAATAGTATTCGATGCCCGCCGACGGCACGCCGTTGCCAATGTCCTTGTAGATCTGCGAGCGGCTCGGATCGCCCTCGAACACCTCGCGCCAGCGGCTGCGAAAGGCGGTGCGCGCGGCTTCGTCGAACGGGAATTCGCGGCCGGGCAGGAGGCGCACGTCGCGCACCGGATAGAGGCTGCGCTGCGTGTCGGGATCGAACGCGCGGATGGAGTCCACCTGATCGTCGAACAGGTCGATGCGATACGGCAGCGCCGAGCCCATCGGGTAGAGATCGATGAGCGAGCCGCGCACGCAGTATTCGCCGGGACGCACGACCTGGCTCACGTGCTCGTAGCCCGCGAGCGTCAGTTGCGCTTTCAGCTTCGCTTCGTCGAGGCGCTCGCCCTGCGTGAACGAAAACGTATAGGCCGCGAGAAACGAGGCGGGCGGCATGCGATACAGCGCGGTGGTCGCCGGCACGATGAGAATGTCGCAGCGTCCTTCGCCGAGATCGTGCAGGGTCGCGAGACGCTCGGAGACGAGATCCTGGTGCGGCGAGAACGTGTCGTACGGCAGCGTTTCCCAGTCGGGCAGGAGGCGCACGCGCGCGTCCGGCGCGAAGTAGGGAATCTCGGCGGCGAGACGTTGCGCATCGACCGCGCTCGCCGTGACGACCGTCAGCAGCGGCACGCTCTCGCGGTATGCGGCGTGATAGCGCGCGATGGCGAGCGCGTCGGACGAGCCGGTCGCGCCGTCGAAGGCGAAACGCTGGCCCGGCTTCACGAGCGCGATGGGAGAACTGGACTGCGCTTTGACGGCTTTGGAAGGCATAAGGTGTGCATGGAGCCGACCGGCGAACGCGGGTTCAGGAGCCGAACCGGCGTGCGCGGGACGTGGTCGCGAAAGACCTATTATAAAATCCGGGCTTCAACTTTGACTCGCCCACTTCATTTGCCCGTGACTTCGCGCCTGTTCTCACTGATTCCCTGCGCCGGAACCGGCAGCCGCTCTGGCGCGCCGATGCCGAAGCAATACCAGACCGTCGCGGGCCGTCCGATGCTCGCGTACACGCTCGCGGCGTTCGACGCGTGCTCCGAATTCTCGCAGACGTTGGTCGTGCTCGCACCGGACGACACTCATTTCGACGCGCGCCGCTTCGCCGGGCTGCGCTTCGCGGTGGAACGCTGCGGCGGCGCCTCGCGGCAGGCGTCGGTGTACAACGGGCTCATCGCGCTCGCGAAATTCGGCGCGCGCGACGACGACTGGGTCCTCGTGCACGACGCCGCGCGCCCCGGCATCACGCCGGAGCTGATTCGCAAACTTGTCGCGGAACTGCGCGATGATGCGGTCGGCGGCATTCTCGCACTGCCGGTTGCGGATACGCTGAAGCGCGTCGCACCGAACATGCCCGATGTGCCGTCGCCCGCGGGCGAAGGGGAGACGCGCATCGCCCGGACGGAATCGCGCGACGGCCTCTGGCAGGCGCAGACGCCGCAGATGTTCCGGCTCGGCATGCTGCGCGAGGCGATCGACCGTGCGCGCCACGACGGCCACGACCTCACGGACGAAGCGAGCGCCATCGAATGGCTCGGGCACTCGCCGAAGCTAGTTCAGGGCAGCTTGCGCAACTTCAAGGTGACTTATCCGGAAGATTTCGCGCTCGCGGGCGCGATCCTCTCGGCGAACGCCTGACTCACACTCAACCAAGGTTTGGATCGATGGATTTCAGAATCGGACAAGGATACGACGTCCACCAGCTCGTCGAAGGGCGCCCGCTCATCATCGGCGGCGTGACGATTCCCTACGAACGCGGCCTGCTCGGCCACTCGGACGCCGACGTGCTCCTGCACGCGATCACCGACGCGCTCTTCGGCGCGGCATCGCTCGGCGATATCGGGCGGCACTTTCCGGACACGGCGACCGAGTTCGCCGGCGCGGACAGCCGCGTGCTGCTGCGCGAAGCGTTCAAGCGCGTGTCGGAAGCGGGTTTCGCGATCGCGAACGTGGACAGCACGATCATCGCGCAGGCGCCGAAGCTCGCGCCCCACATCGACGCGATGCGCGCGAACATCGCCGCCGATCTCGACTTGAGCCTCGATCGCGTGAACGTGAAGGCGAAGACCAACGAGAAGCTCGGCTATCTCGGCCGAAAAGAGGGCATCGAGGCGCAGGCGGCCGTGCTGCTGCGCCGCACGTCCATCGACGGATGACGCAACGCCACGCTGACTGCGCGTGGCGTTTGTGAAAGACTTACTTCCCTTCGGCTTCGATCGTCAGCGCGACCGCGTTGACGACCGCCGCGATGCGGCCAACGTCGCGCAATTGCGTCGTCGACATGCCTTCGGTCACGAGATTCTCGTAGTGCGACTTCACGCAGAAGTGGCACTTGCCGACGATCGACGCCGCGAGCGCATACATCTCGAAGCGCCGCTTGTCGACGCCGCCATGCGACGCATACGCGTTCATGCGCAAACCGGCGGGCTGCGTCTTCAGATCGGCGTTGTCGGCCATCTCCAGGTACGGGTACCATACGTTGTTCATGCCCATCAGTGCGGCGGCCGTGAGCGCGGCGTTCGTCTCTTCGGGCGACAGCACGCCCGCATTGCGGATGATGCCGACGAGCTTCGTCGCCTTCGCGGCGTAGGCGGCGGCGAGCGCGACGCCCACCGCGTCATTGCCTTCGAGCGACGAACGGGCGATGGTGCCGTCGACGTTCAGGCGAATATCCTTCGCGTAGTCCGGCACCAGTTCCTTGATCGCAGACAGGAATTCCATTGTTTTCTCCTATTCGATGGCGTTAAAAAGCCCGCCAGCGCCGAGCAATCACTCGGCCGAATGGCGGGCTTTGCGGCATGCAGGAACGCTTACAGCGTTGCGCCGCCGACAGCGCGGTTGCACGGGCACAGTTCGTCCGTTTGCAAACCGTCGAGAATACGCAGGACTTCTTCGGGGCTGCGGCCCACGTTCAGGTTGTTGACCGAAACGTGCTGAATGACGTTGTCAGGATCGACGATGAACGTCGCGCGCAGCGCCACGCCGGCTTCCTTGTCGCGCACGCCGAGCTGGTCGATCAGCTCGCCCTTCACGTCGCCGAACGCGTAGTGGTTCAGCTTGTTCAGGTCCTTGTGCTCGCGGCGCCATGCGAGCTTGACGAACTCGTTGTCGACGCTGCCGCCGAGCAGAACCGCGTCGCGGTCCTCGAAATCCTTCGCCAGCTTCGCGAACTCGACGATTTCGGTCGGGCACACGAACGTGAAATCCTTCGGATAGAAGTAGATGATCTTCCACTTGCCCGGGAAGGACTGCTCGGTGATTTCCTCGAAAGCGGACTGGCCGTTTTCTTCGTGATGGTTGAAACCCGGCTTCGCAGCGGTGACGGTGAATGCTTCGACTTTATCGCCAACGGTCTTCATGCAGTAACTCCTGTTGAATCGTTGAAAGGACAAACTCCAGCCAAACTACGTGATCGCCGTAACGCTCGCGTGACATCTTCATGCCAGACGTGCTGCGCGTTAACCCGGTCATCTTAACCCTGATTAAAAATTCGCCTCAATAGTTTTTAACTAACTGATCTGACAGCAACCTTAGCCGTCGAAGCGTGCGCCGCCTTTCATCGGCGGAAAGTCGATCGTCACTTCGAAACCCGGCATGGGCGTGCGGTTGCGCAAACGCAGCGTGCCGCGCTGGCGCGTGACGAGCCGCTGCACGATGGCCATGCCGAGGCCCGTGCCGTTCGCCTGCGTGCGCGCCGCATCGACACGATAGAACGGGCGCGTGATAAGCGCGACCTGATCGTCGGGGATGCCGCGGCCTTCGTCCATCACCGAAAGCTCGACCTTGCCGTGCGCGACGCGCGTCTGCAGCGTGATCCGCGCGATGTCGTCGTGCTCGCTGCGTCCATACTTGCGCGCGTTTTCCAGCAGATTGCCGACGACGCGGCGCGCGTCTGTCGGATCGCCTTCGATCACCGCGCCTTGCGCGAGGTCGGTGCGCATCACGACGCCGTCATCGGCCTGGAAGCGCGCGGCGAACTCGCTCGCGATCATCGAAAGATCCACGGCTTCGGGCATGCGCTGCATCGGCCGCGCGTAATCGAGGAAGCGGCCGATGATCATGTCCATCTGCTCGATGTCGTCGATCATCGCAAGCTTGGTCGCTTCGTCCGACGGGCTCATCTCCGTCTCCAGACGCAGGCGCGCGAGCGGCGTGCGCAGATCGTGCGAGATGCCCGCGAGCATCAGCGCGCGGTCCGCTTCGAGCTGCTCGAGATCCTGCACCATCTGGTTGAAGCTTCGGTTGGTTTCGGCCGCAACGCCCATGCCGCGTTCTGGCAGGCGCTCGGGCGACTGACCCGAGCCGAGCTTGCGCGCCGCGAGCGCGAGGCGCGCAAACGGCCGGTTCACGAGACTCGTGATGAACGCCGCGCCGAACAGCGACAGCGCGAGCGCGAACACGCCCCAGCCGGCCCATTGCAGGCCCGTGACGGTGTCGAGCTGATCGCGATCGAGCGCGACCCAGTAGTCGTCGTCGTCGATCTTGAAGCTGATCCACACGCCGGGAATGTCGTTCACCGACTGCGCGATGATCGTCTCGTTGCCGAGCCGCCCGCGCACGTCGCGCTCGATGAGCCGGTTGAGCGACTCATCGGGCTGGAGCTTGTATTTGTCGGTGGTCTCGCGCGGATACACGCGCACACCCTCGTTGCTCTCCAGATCCTGAAGCAGCGCGCGGCGTAAATCGGGATCGGAATAGAGCAGGGCGGTGCGCGTGAGCTTGACCACGGCGACGAGTTGCAGCGCGACGCGCTGCGCGCGCGGCTCGCGCTCGATCACGCGAAAGCTCTGGAACCACGCCGTCAGACTGACGGCGATGAGCAGCGCGATCAGCGCGAAGGTTCGCCAGAACAGGCCGCCGAACGCGAGCGCCAGTAGCCGCCTGTCGATGCGCATGGGTCTGTCGGGTTCAGCTCGGTGGAGGGGAGAAAGCGTGACGATACTCGCTCGAAGATCGATCAGGCCGCGCCGTCGGGAATGAAGACGTAGCCGAGACCCCACACGGTCTGAATGAAGCGCGGACTGCTGGGATCTGGCTCGATCAGCTTGCGCAGACGCGAGATCTGCACGTCGAGGCTGCGATCGAACACTTCGTATTCACGGCCGCGCGCGAGCTCCATCAGCTTTTCGCGCGAGAGCGGCTGGCGCGGATGACGCGCGAACACCTTCAGCACCGAGAACTCGCCGGTGGTGAGCGGAATTTCCTGGCCGTTCTTCGTGAGCGTGCGGGTCGCGAGGTTGAGCGCGAACTCGCCGAACTCGAACACTTCGGTGGTCTCGGATGGCGCGCCCGGCAATTCGGACGGCGTCTGGCGGCGCAGCACTGCATGAATGCGCGCGACCAGCTCGCGCGGATTGAACGGCTTCGGCAGGTAGTCGTCGGCGCCCATTTCGAGGCCGACGATGCGATCGACGTCCTCGCCCTTCGCCGTGAGCATGATGATCGGCGTGCGATCGTTGCTGCCGCGCAGACGACGGCAGATGGAAAGACCGTCTTCGCCGGGCAGCATCAGATCGAGCACGAGCAGATCGAAACGCTCGCGCACCCAGAGCTTGTTCATCGACGGCGCGTTTTCCGCGACGTACACGTTGAAGCCCTGCTCACCGAGATAGCGCCGCAGCAGATCGCGCAGGCGCGGATCGTCGTCGACTACGAGAATTTTTGAGGGGTTCTTGGTTTCCATGGCGGCATCTTAGCGCGTTTGGTCAAACGCCGAGTTTGTAACAAAAGCGAGTGTAACAGTTGGTTACAAAATTTACGGGGGCTGTGGCACGGCCCAAGAGTTTGGTGCGTACACTGCTTTACCTAAGCCCGCCATTCGGTAGATACTCCATTAGACCAGCGCATCATGCGGCCCGACCAAGCCGTGGCAGACGCGCGCGAAAAGACTGAGGCTGTCCGGTTGTCGAGCAACGAAGGGAACAACATGAAGGGAGCGCGGCAGCGCGGACCTGTGCGCACCGAGCGCATTTTCAGACAGACACTTCTTGCCAGTGCGCTCTACGCAGTACTGAGCACACCTCACGCCTATGCGCAATCCGCCGGTTTCGATCGCGGCATGGCCGGTTCGCCGAATCGTTTAGATGGCCATATGATTCGCGCGCAGCAACGCATGAGCAAAGGCTCGACCGCTTCGAGCCGTGATCACGACCCGAAGGCGGCCATGCAACCCATCCAGCAGGTCGATCAGACACCGCCCGCGCGTCCGCCGCGCCACACCGTGATGACCGCCGACGAGCGGCGTCTCTTGCGGCAGCACATCGAAGAAGCGGTGCGCGATCTCTACAAGCGGTAAGCGGCGCGAACCGCGATGAACCGACGTCAATTCCTCTCGATTGCCGGCGCGTTCGCGGGATGTGCGGGCAGCGTCGCCGAGACGTTCGCCTTTAGCCGTGCCGATGCTTCCTCGTCCATTCGGTCGCTCGTGCTCGTCGATCTCGACGGCGGCAACGATGGCCTCAACACCGTCATCCCAATCGCCGATCCGCGCTATCGCGCGCTCAGGCCCAAGCTGGCCGTATCGAAAGACCGGGCGTTGATGCTGGATGAACGCACCGCCTTGCATCCGTCGCTGCGTCCGCTGATGAGCGCATGGCGCGCGCGCGAACTGGCGATCGTGCAGGGCGTCGGCTACGACGCGCTCAACCGGTCGCATTACCGCTCGCGGCAGATCTGGGACACCGCTTCGCACGTCGATGAATATCGTACCGATGGCTGGCTCGATCGCGTGAGCCTTCCGCCTGCGCACGGCGTCACCGAGGCGCCGACGTTCGCCGCTGCGTGCGATGCGATAGCGCGCCCGGCAAAGCGCGGCGTCAACGTGATCCATCTCACGCTGCATGGCTTCGACACGCACGAGAATCAGGGCTATCGGCATGCGTCGCGTCTTGCCCAGTTGGCCGATGGACTGGCTTCACTGCGCGCGGCGTCGGTCGCATCCGGCGCGTGGGGTCGCACGCTCGTCATGACGCGATCGGAATTCGGGCGAACCGCGCGCGAAAATGCCGCAGGCGGCACGGAGCACGGTGCGGCGGCGGCGCATTTCTTGATGGGCGGAAGCGTGCGCGGCGGACTTTTCGGCACGCCGCCTCGCCTCGATCGACTCGATGCGGACGGCGGGCTGCCCGTCGGCATCGATTTCAGAAGAGTCTATGCGACGGTCCTCGGTGCATGCTGGCGGATCGATTCGGCATCGGTGCTCGGTCAGCGCTTCGAGCCGCTGCCGGTGCTGCGCGTGTAGCGCTAGCGCGTCTTCCACGTGATCCACAGCTTGCGGATCGGCGTGAGCGAGATGCGTTGATGCAGCACCTGAAAGTTTTCCCGTTCGATCTCGTCGAACCGCGCGAGCGAAAGCGCGGCCTGCGCGCGCAGCACGCGTTGCGTCGCGCGTTCCGAAGCGGGCATGGCCGCGAGCGCATCGTCGAGCGCCTGCCGCGCGCGGCCGGTCTGAAAGCGCATGAGATCCCCGAATGCATCGCTGTACTTGCGATTGATGATATCCGCGGCCGTCACGCTGAAGCGCTGCAACTCGTCGATGGGAATATAGATGCGGCCATTGCGCGCATCGTCGCCGATCTCCTGGACGCGCTCGGCCAGCAACAGCGCCGAGCCGAGCGGCGCGGCCCATGCGGCGGCCTGCTGCGGATCGCGTGCGCTCGCCCGCGCGATGGCCGTCGCGAACGCGCCGCCGGTCTGATCGAGGTAGCGCCTGAAGCCGGGCCAATCGAGATAGCGCGCCTGATCCAGATCCATGCCGAAGCCATCGACGAGCGCGGCGAGCGACGCGCGCCCGGCATCGTCGAGCACGGGATGCGCGGCGTCGCCGGCATGTGCCTTCAACGCCTTCGTCACCGGATGCGTGGGCTCGCCGCCATCGAGCCGGCCGAGCTCGCCTTGCCACCACGCGTGCTTGGTGCGGCCGATCGTCGGATCGCTGGTTTCCTTCACCGTCTCCTCGAGCTCGCGATAGAGCGCGTAGAGCGCGGTCAGAAGCGGCTGGCTCGCAGCGGGCGCGCGCCGCAGCGCGTAGTACGTGCCGGAGCCATCGGGGGCGGCCTTTTGTTGGCAATAGTCGTCGAAATTCACGAACGGAGCTTGTGGGGTTCGAAGGATGGGCGTCGCGGCCGGTCTTGCCTGTTCTTGTCTTGCGACTGCGCGTTGCGACTGCGCGTTGCGACTGCGCGTTGCATCTGCGCGGAGCGCGTGGCCGCCCATTTTATCCGGCGGGGCGCGGCTTCGCTGACTGAAGCCTGAGCGCTGCGAGATCGCGATGCTCGAAATCGGACGGCATCGAGCGTGCAACGATCGAACCGCCGAAACAAAAAACCCCTTTGCCGATGAAAGGGGTTTGATGTGGTGCGAGGAGGGGGACTCGAACCCCCACACCCTTGCGGGCGTCAGGACCTAAACCTGGTGCGTCTACCAATTTCGCCATCCTCGCAGCACGGCGTGTGCCGCCGTGTCCGGCACCGGTCCAATGTGCGGAGCCGAAGATTCTAACCGATTCGTCTGGCGATGTCTGCGAAATTGCGTCGATGCCCGGAGCATGGCGAACGGGACACGGCATGCGCGTCAGATTTCCGATTCCGGTCATTACAAACCGCGAGATTGCGGCATCTCGCGGGCCTGCCTACAATTCCGTTCCATCCTCCGCTTCGTCACGCACTTCCCTCATGACTCGCAACGCGCGCAATCGCTTCGTCGCATGGCTCGGCATCGCCGCCATGTGGCTCGCCATTGTCGCGCCGGTCATCAGTCAGACGCTTGCCGCGCGCAATGCCGCGAACGATCCGCAAGCGATCCTGTGCGCCGTCGGCACGGCTGCGGCCGATGCGCACGAAGGGCACCACGCCGCCGCGCAGGAAGACACCGCGCACGCCGGCCATCACGACGCCGCGAGCCATTTCGACGCCTGCTCTTACTGCGGACTGCTCGCGCACAATCTGCCGATCGCCACGGGCGCCGCGCATGACGTCGCGCGCATCGAGCGCGTCACACGCGTCCCGGCCTTCGCGGATATCGGTAGCGTCGTTTCCAAGTCCTTCAACGCCGCGAGCCCGCGCGCGCCTCCCGTCCTTTCCTGAAACCGTCCATCGTCCGATCGCTTCGACGTTCGCCGCGCGCATGAGCGCGACGGCGCGCGCGGTCGTCCGTCATCTTTCAGGAATTCACGATGTTCACGCTCACAACGCGAGCGCGACGGCGTTCGCGCCGCCGTGCCGTGGCGCCTGCGCGCGCCTGGCTGCCGCTATCGCTGATGGCGCATGCGGCCTTGTCCGCCGCAGCCTCTCCCATCTCTCCATCGGCGCAAGCCGAAATCAGCACGTCCGCCGATCCGGCCGATGCCGCGCTCGCCCCGGTCGTCGTCACCGCGCAGGCGGCGCCGCGCGCGTCGTCGCTCGATCCGAATCTGCCCGCGAGCGTCAATACCGTCACCGCCGACCAGTTCCAGTACTGGAACGTGACGACGCCCGAAGACGTGCTCAAGTACGCGCCGAACATGGCGGTGCGAAAACGCTTCATCGGGGACCCGAACGCGACGATCGCCGTTCGCGGCACGAGCAACTCGCAGACGGCACGCGGACTCGTCTATGCGGACGGCCTCTTGCTCAGCAACTTCCTCGGCAACACATGGACCTTCGCGCCGCGCTGGTCGATGGTCTTCGCCGACGACATCGAGCGCACCGATGTCATCTACGGTCCGTACTCGGCGCTCTATCCGGGCAACTCGATCGGCGCGACGGTCGCGATCACGACGCGCATGCCGACGAAGTTCGAAGCCGACGCGAAAGTGCAGGGCTTCACGCAGCACTTCGATCTCTTCGGCGTGAACCGCAACTTCAACGGCACGAACACGACGGCGACAGTCGGCGATCGCATTGGCAAGCTGTCGTTTCTGATCGGCGTCGATCATCTCGAGAACACGGGACAGCCGCTGCAGTTCGCGACGCTCGCGCAGTCGAAGACGCCCGCGACCGCCGCCGACAAGCCCGTCACCGGCGCGTACTTCTACAACGATCAATTCAATGCGCGCACCGCGGTGCTCGGCACGTCGAGCGAGGGCATCGAGCGCACGTTTCAGGACCAGTTGCGCGTGAAGCTCGCGTACGACCTGACGGACACGCTGCAGGCAGGTTTCACGCTCGGCTACTGGCACCAGAAGTACAACAGCGACACGCAGACGTTCCTGCGCGACGCGGCCGGCAATCCGGTGTACAGCGGGCGCGTGAACATCGGCGGATTCGAGTACATCATTCCGGCGGCGACGTTCGCGCCGAGCATGGGGTCGAGCGAGAACTTCCTCTATGGCCTTTCGCTGCGCACGCACAACGACACGGGCTGGAACGCGGAAGCGATCGCGTCGTACTTCGACATCACGCAGAGCTTCGCGCGCACGGCGAGCTCCGGCGTGCCCGGCGACGGCCCCGGCACGCTCACCGACGGCAGCGGCTCGGGCTGGAAATCGCTCGACCTGCGCACGAGCTGGACGCCGACCGCGCGCTCGGGTCTCGCCGCGCACGCGCTGTCGTTCGGCTATCACTACGACAACTATTTTCTCGACAACGTGACGTCGAACACCAACGCGTGGCGCGACGGCCCCGGCGTGTCCTTCGCCAATTCGTTCGGCGGACGCACGCGCACGCAGGCGGTCTATGCGCAGGACGCGTGGCGCTTTCTGCCGCGCTGGGCGTTCACGTACGGCGTGCGCTACGAGAACTGGAACGCGTACGACGGCACGCGCGCCGTCGGGTCGACCGCGCTCGGGTATGCGGAGGCGAGCGAGAGTCACTGGTCGCCGAAAGCATCGCTGTCGTTCGATGTCACGCAGGACCTGACGCTGCGCGCTTCGATCGGGCGGGCGTACCGGTTTCCGACCGTCGGCGAGTTGTTTCAAGGGCAGATCAACGGCATCTCGATCGTCAACAACAATCCGAACCTGAAGCCCGAAGACGACCTCTCGAAGGAGCTCACGGCGCAATGGGTTCGCGGCAACGGGCTGTATCGCTTCACGCTCTTTCAGGACGACGTGAAGAACACGATCTTCAGCCAGACCAACACGACGGTCATCCCCAACATCACGAACTTCCAGAACATCGACAAGGTGCGCTCGCGCGGCGTCGAGTTCGCCTACGAAGGACAGGACGTGCTCGTGCGCGGTCTCGATCTCATCGCGAATGCCGCGTACACGCAATCGAAGATCCTCGCGAACAGCAACAATCCGGCGTCGGTGGGGAAGTACTTCTATCGCATTCCGCTGTGGCGCGCGAATGTGGCGGCGACGTATCACACGCCGGGGAATACGGCCACGACGCTCGCGGTACGTTATTCGGGCCGGCAATACAACACGCTCACGAACACCGATGTGAATCCGAACACATACGGCGGCGCGAGCACCTACGCGGTCGTCGACGCGAAGTTCACCTGGAAGCCGACGAAGCGAACCGAACTGGGCGTCGGCGTCGACAACATGTTCGACAAGCGCTACTACGTGTTCCACCCGTATGCGGGACGCACGTTCTATCTCGAAGGACGCATCGGCATCTGATGCACTTCAACTGAAACACACACACTCAACGAGAATCGCCATGCTTGCACCCAACTCGAACACGGCAGCGGCAACGTCGAACGCGGAGGTCATCGCGCATCGACGCACGCTCTGGCGCTGGCATTTCTATGCGGGGCTCTTCGTGATGCCGCTCCTCATCGTGCTCGCCATCACGGGCACGATCTACTGCTTTCAGCCGCAAATCGAGCCGCTGCTGTATCGCGACAGGATGATCGTCGCGGATACGCACGGTCCGCGACTTCCGCGCGACGTGCTGCTCGCGAAGGCCGCCGCGAGCGAGCCGCGCGGCGCCGTGCCGACGCTCGCGCAAATCGATGCCGATCGCACGCGCAGCGCCGAGTTCGTCTTTCGGCTGCCTTCGGGCGAGAGCGAAAGCGTGTATGTGAATCCCTACGATGGCGCCGTGCTCGGCACGCTCTCCGTCGAACATCGGCTGATGAAGCAGATCCGCAATCTGCATCGCGGGCTGATGCTCGGCAAGACCGGCGAGCTGCTGATGGAGCTCGCGGGCTGCTGGACGCTCGTGATGATCGGCACGGGCGTCGCGCTGTGGTGGCCGAATCGCGCGAACGCGAGACAGGGCGGGGTGTGGCTGCCGCGTCTGTCGCTGCAGGGGCGCGCGTGGTGGCGCGATCTGCATGCGGTCGGCGGCATCTGGCTCGCCATCGGCGCGCTCTTCTTCGTGCTGTCCGGGCTGCCGTGGTCGGGATCGTGGGGCAAGCAGTTCAAGGCGCTGGCGACATCGGCGTCGCTCGGTTATCCGAAGGGCGCGTGGGGCGAGGCGCATGTGCATTCGACGGCGCCCGGCGCTCCGTCGAAAGACGCGAATGAACACGCGATGCACATGAAGATGGACGATTTGCCGCTGCATCAGACGCCGTGGGCCGTCGGCGCCACGACGGTGCCGGACAGCGCAAGTACGGCGGCAGCGGGAGCGCGAGTGTCGATCGACGATGTCGTCGCGCTTGCCGCGAAGCACGGCGTCACCGACGACTACGGCATCGCGCTTCCCGATAAGCCTACGGGCGTCTACACCGTGTCGTATTTCCCCGCCGATCCGCGCGCCGAGCGCACGCTGCACGTCGACCAATACAGCGGCCGCGTGCTCTCCGACATCGACTACGCGAGCTACGGACCCGTCGCGCAATGGATCTCGTATGGCACGTCGCTGCACATGGGGCGCTACTTCGGGCTTGCGAACCAGATCGTCTGCTCGGCGATCTCGCTCGGGCTCGCGGCGCTGTCGGTCTCGGGCTTCATCATGTGGATGAAGCGCCGGCCCGCGCGTGAACTAGGCGCCCCGGCACGCCCGGTCAAGCGTCCGCCGATGCGCGCGTGGCGCGGCGGCCTAACCTTCCTCGGCGTGATTTTCCCGCTGATGGGCGCGACGATGCTCGCCGTCTGGTGCCTCGACCGGCTCGCGTTCGGCGGCAAGCGCGCGGCGGCCTGAGGCATCCGCGCGCGTCTTCCTGGAATTACTTCGAGCCGAACTTCAGGCGCGTGAGCTGCTCGGCTTCGTTCTCGAGCAGCCGCGCGGCATCGCGGATCGCGACGTCGAGCGTGATCGGGCCGGGCGCGGGCGAGAAGCAGCCGCTGAAGAACTCGGAGAGGCGCGGCAGCGCGGCCGAATCGACGGCGCCCGACAAGAGCGACGCCGGCACGCCCGCGTCGCGCGCATGCTTGCAGGCGATGAAGGGCGCCTTGCCGTGCAGCGTCTGCACGTCCGAGCGGCCTTCGCCCGTGATGAGCCAGTTCGCCCCTTCGAGCGCGGCGTCGAGCCCGATCTCGCGCGCGACCACTTCCGCGCCCGTCTCGAAGCGCGCGCCGAGCATGTGCAGCGCGAAGCCCAGCCCGCCCGCCGCGCCCGCGCCGGGTTCGTTGCGCTTGACGACGCCCATGGCGGGTTCGAGCACATCGGCGAAATGGGCGAGCACCGCGTCGATCGACGCCACCTGCTCCGGTGTCACGCCTTTTTGCGGACCGAAGATGGCGGTCGCGCCGTGGTCGCCCGTGAGCGGATTGTCGACGTCCGACATGCCGACGAACTCCGCTTCCTTCACGCGCGGATCGAGCCCGGACGCATCGATGCGCGCGATTCGCGCGAGCGCCGAAGGCACCGGCTCCAGTTCCTTGCCGTCCGCATCGAACAGCCTCAGTCCGAGACCGACGAGCAGGCCCGCGCCGCCGTCGTTCGTGCTGCTGCCGCCGAGCGCGACATAGAACTTGCGCGCGCCCGAATCGAGCAGCGCGCGAATCGCCTCGCCCATGCCGAGCGTGCTGCGCTCGGTGACGGGCACGGCCATGCCGTCCGGATCCGTGATGCCGACGACCTCCGCCGTCTCGATGATCGCGCCGCCATCGGCGAGCAGTCCCGTCGCGGCATCCCGGCGCGCGGCGGCCGCGCCGCGCACGTTGAGCATGCGGCGCTCGCCGCCCGCCGAGAGCATTGCGTCGAGCGTGCCTTCGCCGCCGTCGGCCATCGGGCGGATGCGGATATCGGCGTCCGGCCGCGCGCGCCTGATGCCTTCCGCGATGGCGTTCGCGACGCCTTCCGCGGAAAGCGAGCCCTTGAAGGAATCGGGAGCGATGACAACTACTGGAGCAGCAGACGTGGCGTTAGGCATGGTGTCTCGAATGTTCTGGTGTGGAAGGAGCGATTGAAAAGCCGCGGCGAGGCTCCATCTATGCACTTGCTGCATGCGCTTCATGCGCTGCGGCAATGCACTGCGCGGCCGGCGGCTTCGTCGCGTGAAACATGCGCCGGCAAGCTTATCAGCGCGGCGCGCGACGCAAAATAGCGGCGTGCCGATAGCGGGAATTGTGCGCGCGCGGGCGCGTCGGGAAAACGCGGACTTACGCCGAAATCCGCATGGAAAACAGGCACTTTTCGGGGCAAATCCGGCCGAAACGCCATGTTCATGAATTCGTCGGACAGACCGGCCGGAATTGTTTGCTAAAATGCTTGGCTCTGTTGACTGACACCGTGTCGGGCGACGGCCGGGCACTCCCGCGAGGCGCGTCTTGCGCGTCTTGTGGCGCCAGGCGTCGATTTCGGCCGGCTCGCGCAGAGCCCGCATCCGGACCCGCGCCTTAAGAACCGCGGAAGAACCGAACACCGAATTTACGATTTACTCTAGGACGATTTCAGCCATGGCTAACGTAGTTGAGAACCTCGGCAAGCTCGAACGCCGCGTGACGATTTCCCTGCCGAAAGACACGGTGCAGAAAGAAGTGGATTCGCGTATCCGCCAGCTGGCCAAGAACGTGCGCATGCCGGGTTTCCGCCCGGGCAAGGTGCCGCTCAAGATGGTGACGCAGCAGTACGGCGGCCAGGTCGAGGCAGAAGTGCTGAGCGACAAGGTCGGCAAGGAATTCTTCGACGTCACGCGCGCCGAAAACCTGCGCGTCGCGGGCCAGCCGAGCTTCGCGCCGAAGTCGGAAGGCACGGAAGACCAGTACGCGTTCGACGCGACCTTCGAGGTCTATCCCGAAGTGCAACTGGGCGACGTGGCGACCGCTGAAATCGAACGCACGGTCACGACCATCTCCGAAGCCGAAGTCGACCGCACGCTGGATATCCTGCGCAAGCAGCGCGTGCACTTCCACTCGCGTGGCGAAGCCGGTGAGCACGGCGACGGCGGCGAGCAAGCCGCGGCCAAGGACGGCGACCGCGTGACGCTCGACTTCGTCGGCAAGATCGACGACGTCGCGTTCGAAGGCGGCAGCGCACAGGACTTCGCGTTCGTGCTGGGCGAAGGCCGCATGCTGCCGGAATTCGAGCAAGCCGCGACGGGCCTGAAGGCCGGCGAATCGCGCGAATTCGACCTCAAGTTCCCCGAGGACTACCACGGCAAGGACGTGGCGGGAAAGACGGCGCAATTCACGATCACCATCAAGAAGGTCGAGTGGCCGCATCTGCCGGAAATCAACGCGGACTTCGCGAAGTCGCTCGGCATCGAAGACGGCGACCTCACGAAGATGCGCACCGAGATCAAGGACAACCTTGAGCGTGAAGCGAAGCGCCGCACGCAGCAGATCGTGAAGAACCAGGTCATGGACGCGCTCCTCAAGATCTCGGAACTGGACGTGCCGAAGGCGCTGATCGAGCAGGATCAGCAGCGCCTCGTCGAAATGGCTCGCCAGGACCTGCAGCAGCGCGGCGTGCCGAACGCCGCCGACGCGCCGATCCCGGCCGAAATGTTCGCCGAGCAGGCCGAGCGCCGCGTCAAGCTGGGCCTCGTGCTGGCTGAACTCGTGAAGGCCAACGAACTGCAGGCGAAGCCCGAGCAGATCCGTGCTGAAGTGGACGAATTCGCCAAGAGCTACGAAGACCCGAAGGAAGTCGTCCGCTGGTATTATTCGAACCAGCAGCGCCTCGCCGAGATGGAAGCGTACGTCGTGGAAAGCAACGTCGTCGATTTCGTCCTGGGCAAGGCCAAGGTGACCGACAAGGAAGTCAGCTTCGAGGAACTGGCCAGCGCAACGGCGCAAGCCTGACGCGTTAGGCAAGGGGCGTGCGGAGTCGTCGGACTGACGGCTCGCACGCCTTTTTTGCATTAAAGTTTGGGCGTTTGCATGCCGTTTTAGTGGATGTTCCTTTGTCGTTCAGTATCCCTATTCCGAACAAGGAAATTGCATGACCTTTCGCGCTGAATTGCTCGACACGTTGGCGTCCCACGCACCGCGGGATTTCGAAGCCCAGGCGCTCGGCCTCGTTCCGATGGTCGTGGAAACGAGCGGCCGCGGCGAGCGTGCCTATGACATTTACTCGCGCCTCCTCAAGGAGCGCGTGGTGTTTCTCGTCGGCGAAGTGAACGACCAGTCGGCGAATCTCGTCGTCGCGCAGTTGTTGTTCCTCGAAAGCGAGAACCCGGACAAGGACATCAGCCTGTACATCAACAGCCCGGGCGGTTCGGTCTCGGCTGGCATGGCGATCTACGACACGATGCAGTTCGTGAAACCGGACGTTTCGACGCTGTGCATGGGGCTCGCCGCAAGCATGGGCGCGTTCCTGCTGGCGGCGGGCGCGAAAGGCAAGCGCGTCGCGCTGCCGAACGCGCGCGTGATGATCCACCAGCCGCTCGGCGGCGCACGCGGTCAGGCATCGGACATCGAGATCCAGGCGCGGGAAATCCTGTACCTGAAGGAGCGTTTGAATCAGCTGCTGTCGCATCACACGGGTCAGCCGGTCGAGCGCATCGCGCGCGACACCGATCGCGACAACTTCATGTCGGGCGACGATGCGCAGGCTTACGGCCTCGTCGACCAGGTGCTTCACAAGCGTCCCTGAAGGCGTCCGGAGCGGCGCCGCGCCGGTCCTCGGAGACGGAGCCGGCCAAGAGTGCGAAGTCGCGCATGCGGCCCAACGCCAAAACGCGCTTCGTTCGTCCTCGCGGGTGTGAATCTGCGTGGGCGAATCGAAGGGCGTATCATGTAACAAGAGTGTCCGGAGGCTTACACATTTATGGCGGACAAAAAAGGTTCCAGCAGCGAAAAGCTGCTGTATTGCTCGTTCTGCGGCAAAAGCCAGCATGAGGTGAAAAAACTCATCGCTGGGCCGTCGGTGTTCATCTGCGATGAATGTATCGACCTGTGCAACGAGATCATTCGCGACGAAGCAGCCGGCGCGGCGGAAGAGGCCGGGCTGACCAAGTCCGACCTGCCGAGCCCGCAGGAAATCAGCGATATCCTCAATC
This sequence comes from Caballeronia sp. 11_S32, assembly GCF_056930355.1. NCBI lineage: Bacteria > Pseudomonadati > Pseudomonadota > Betaproteobacteria > Burkholderiales > Burkholderiaceae > Caballeronia > Caballeronia sp. 11_S32. Next base: position 1,974,037 of record NZ_JBXOWH010000003.1, on the reverse strand, counting down.
AGTACGTGATCGGCCAGGAACGCGCGAAGAAGATTCTCGCGGTGGCCGTGTACAACCATTACAAGCGGCTCAAGCATCTCGACAAGAAGGACGACATCGAGCTGTCGAAGAGCAACATTCTCTTGATCGGGCCAACCGGCTCGGGCAAGACGCTGCTCGCGCAGACGCTCGCACGCATGCTGAACGTGCCGTTCGTGATCGCGGACGCCACGACGCTGACCGAAGCGGGTTATGTCGGCGAGGACGTCGAGAACATCATCCAGAAGCTGCTGCAGAACTGCAACTACGAAGTCGACAAGGCGCAGCGCGGAATCGTTTACATCGACGAAATCGACAAGATCAGCCGCAAGTCGGACAACCCGTCCATCACGCGCGACGTGTCGGGCGAGGGTGTGCAGCAGGCATTGCTCAAGCTGATCGAAGGCACGATGGCGTCGGTGCCGCCGCAAGGCGGACGCAAGCATCCGAATCAGGATTTCATCCAGGTCGACACGACCAACATCCTGTTCGTCTGCGGCGGCGCGTTCGACGGGCTGGAAAAAGTCATCACCGATCGCACCGAGAAAACTGGTATCGGTTTCGGCGCGAGCGTGAAGAGCAAGCAGGACCGTGATGCGGGCGAAGTGCTGCGCGAAGTCGAGCCGGAAGATCTGATCAAGTTCGGTCTGATTCCGGAACTGATCGGCCGTCTGCCCGTCGTGGCGACGCTCGGCAAGCTCGACGAAGCCGCGCTCGTGAAGATTCTGATCGAACCGAAGAATGCGCTCGTGAAGCAGTATCACAAGCTCTTCGCGATGGAACGCGTTGAACTGGAAATTCGTCCGGCCGCGCTGCAGGCCATCGCGCAGAAAGCGATTCGCCGCAAGACCGGCGCGCGCGGCCTGCGTTCGATTCTGGAACAGGCGTTGCTCGACGTGATGTACGAACTGCCGACCATGAAGGGCGTTTCGAAGGTGATCGTCGACGACAACACGATCGACGGCGACGGCAAGCCGCTGCTCATCTACGAAGACGCACCGAAAGTAGCAGGATCGAACTGAAGCAGGCTGTGTGTCGGCGAAAGGCCGTTCATGGCGACGTGAACGGCCTTTTATTTTTGTCGGTTTATCTTGTGGACGTTACTGACGCGATCTTTGACTAACGACTTTTCCCTTCCGATAAAGGCTTGCAATAGCTCTGAACGGCCTTACTTACGACTGAACTGATTCCACTCATGGGGAAATGAAATGTCAGGAACCCAACTCCTCCCGCAGGAACGCATTACGCTGCCGCTGCTCCCGCTGCGCGACGTAGTCGTTTTCCCGCATATGGTGATTCCGCTCTTCGTCGGGCGGCCCAAGTCGATCAAGGCCCTCGAAGCCGCGATGGAAGGCGGCAAGCACATCATGCTCGTCGCCCAGAAAACGGCGGCGAAAGACGAGCCGACCGAAAAGGACATGTACGAAGTGGGATGTGTCGCCAACATCCTGCAAATGCTGAAGCTGCCTGACGGCACGGTGAAAGTGCTCGTCGAAGGCTTGCAGCGCGCGAAAACGCTCTCGATCGAAGAGCAGGAAACGCAATTCTCGTGCGACGTGATGCCGCTCGAGCCCGATCACGCCGACAGCGCGGAAACCGAAGCGCTGCGCCGCGCGATCGTCTCGCAGTTCGATCAGTACGTGAAGCTCAACAAGAAGATTCCGCCGGAGATCCTGACGTCGCTGTCGGGCATCGATGAAGCGGGTCGTCTTGCCGATACCATCGCCGCGCACTTGCCGCTCAAGCTCGATCAAAAGCAGCACATCCTCGAGATGTTCCCTGTCATCGAGCGTCTTGAGCACTTGCTCGCCCAGCTCGAAGCCGAAATCGACATCCTCCAGGTCGAAAAGCGCATTCGTGGCCGCGTGAAGCGCCAGATGGAAAAGAGCCAGCGCGAGTACTACCTGAACGAACAGGTCAAGGCCATCCAGAAGGAACTGGGCGAAGGCGAAGAGGGCGCGGATCTCGAAGAACTCGAGAAGCGCATCACCGCCGCGCGCATGCCGAAGGAAGCCAAGAAGAAGGCCGATGCCGAGCTCAAGAAGCTGAAGCTCATGTCGCCGATGTCCGCGGAAGCGACCGTCGTGCGCAACTACATCGACACGCTGATCGGCTTGCCGTGGCGCAAGAAGAGCAAGGTCAACAACGACCTCTCGAACGCCGAGCGCGTGCTCGACGAAGACCACTTCGGTCTCGAGAAGGTGAAGGAACGCATTCTCGAGTATCTCGCGGTCCAGCAACGCGTCGAGAAGGTGAAGGCGCCGATCCTCTGCCTCGTCGGGCCTCCGGGCGTCGGCAAGACCTCGCTCGGCCAGTCGATCGCGCGCGCGACGAACCGCAAGTTCGTGCGCATGGCGTTGGGCGGCGTGCATGACGAGTCCGAGATTCGCGGCCACCGTCGCACGTATATCGGTTCGATGCCCGGCAAGATCCTGCAGAGCCTCGCGAAAGTCGGCGTGCGCAATCCGCTCTTCCTGCTCGACGAAGTCGACAAGATGGGCATGGATTTCCGCGGCGATCCGGCTTCCGCGCTGCTCGAAGTGCTCGATCCGGAGCAGAACCACACGTTCGCGGACCACTACATCGAAGTGGACTTCGATCTGTCGGACGTGATGTTCGTCGCGACTTCGAACTCGCTGAACATTCCGCCGCCGCTGCTCGACCGGATGGAAGTCATCCGCCTGTCGGGCTACACGGAAGACGAGAAGGTCAGCATCGCGCAGCGTTACCTGTTGCCGAAGCAAAAGCGCAACAACGGTCTGAAGGACGGCGAGATCGAAGTCACGGAGCAAGCCATCCGCGACATCATTCGCTACTACACGCGTGAAGCCGGCGTGCGTTCGCTCGAGCGTGAAATCTCGAAGATCTGCCGCAAGGTCGTGAAGATGCTGCTGCTGAAGAAGGCGGAAGGCGCGGTGAAGGTAGACGGTTCCAACCTCGACACCTTCCTCGGCGTGCGCAAGTACGACTTCGGTCTGGCTGCGAAGGAAAACCAGATCGGTCAGGTCACGGGTCTCGCGTGGACGGAAGTGGGCGGCGATCTGCTGACGATCGAAGCGGCGGTGATGCCCGGCAAGGGCGGCGTGATCCGCACGGGTTCGCTCGGCGACGTGATGAAGGAATCCGTCGAAGCGGCGCGCTCGGTGGTGCGTTCGCGCTCGCGGCGTCTCGGCATCACGGATGAGTCCTTCGAGAAGAAGGACATCCATATCCACGTGCCGGAAGGCGCGACACCGAAGGACGGTCCGTCCGCCGGTATCGCGATGACCACGGCGCTGGTGTCGGTGCTGACGGGCATCCCGGTTCGCGCGGATGTCGCGATGACGGGCGAAATCACGCTGCGCGGCGAAGTGCTGCCGATCGGCGGGTTGAAGGAGAAGCTGCTGGCGGCGCATCGCGGCGGCATCAAGCTCGTGCTGATCCCCGAGGAAAACACCAAGGATCTGGCCGACATCCCCGACAACGTGAAGAACGCCATCGAGATCGTGCCGGTTCGCTGGATCGATCGCGTGCTGGAACTGGCGCTGGAACGCACGCCGGAAGCGCTGCCGGAAGACGAAGCCAAGGCCACACCGGTCGGCGCGGAAGCGCAGAAGGACACGCCGGCTTCGGGCGACTTTGTGAAGCACTAAGCGCGTGTTTCGTGTGTGAAGCTAAAACCCGCGGGTTCATCCCCGCGGGTTTTTCTTTTTGCGCATTGCGTTTTCGAAGAGGTCTTCTAATTGCCCCCAAAACCGCGCCGGATCAGGCTGAACCCCCGTTGACACGCCTGTTTCGGCTAAGTTAAATGAGCGCCGCATCCGACAATATCGGGATGCCATTCGCTTCGATGCAGAACCAGATCGATTACAACGTGCCATCACAGATTCGGGGAACACAATGAACAAGACGGAACTGATCGACCATATCGCGCTGCAGGCCGATATTTCCAAGGCAGCCGCCGGCCGCGCGCTCGACGCGGTCATCGGCGGCGTGCGCGCGACGCTGAAGAAGGGCGGCACGGTGACGCTCGTCGGCTTCGGCACGTTTGCTGTGGGCAAGCGCATCGCGCGCACGGGCCGCAATCCGCGCACCGGCGATGCGATCAAGATCGAGGCCGCGAAAGTCCCCAAATTTCGCCCTGGCAAAGCGCTGAAGGATGCGCTAAACTAGCGGACTCGCTGGATACAGCGCTTCGCAACACGAAGCCGTTGAATTCAGCGCAGCGCAAACCGAGTGAATTTGCGGACCGGGTGCTTAGCTCAGTTGGTAGAGCGGCGCCCTTACAAGGCGTAGGTCGGGAGTTCGAGCCTCTCAGCACCCACCAGGTCTCAGTTCATTGCGCGCTACCCAGGAGCGGTAGTTCAGTTGGTTAGAATACCGGCCTGTCACGCCGGGGGTCGCGGGTTCGAGTCCCGTCCGCTCCGCCAGAATCAAACAGGAAAGTCCCGTAAGCCGCATGGCTCACGGGACTTTTTTGTTTTGCGTCATGCTTCAGGTCTTCGATCAAGAGTGCTAAGGATCGGTGGCGCATACATCGTCGCTTGCATGGCGGCGAAGCGCGGCGCGTGCGTGACACGCATTGCGCAAATTGACCCAATCCAAGGTTAAATGGTTGATATATAGGGGAAATTGCGTCGTCCGGAGGAGTGCTTCCCACACATGCGATCTGCCCGAAAAACCATTCGCCTGCCGCCTTTCGCCTTTTCCTTCGCCACTGTTGTAATATCGAGCGTTTTGTTCTGACAACGCAGCGCTACGCATGCTCGACTTCTTCCGAAATCACCAGCGCCTGATGATGGCCTTGCTGATCCTGATCATCGTGCCCGGACTGGGCATGGTCGGGATTCAGGGTTTCAGCAATTACTTTGACGAGAGTTCTTACGTCGCCAGCGTGAACGGTCACAAGATCACGCGCGCCGAATTCGACAGCGCCTTCAGGCAGCAAGTGGACCGTGCCCGCTCGATGCTCGGTTCGCAGTTCGACGCCAAGATGTTCGACACGCCGGAGACGCGCGCCGCAATGGTCGACAGCCTCGTGCAGCAGCGCGCAATGGCCGACGAAACGCAGCGCCTGCATCTGACCGCATCGGACGACGCTGTGCGCCGCGCATTGCTCTCCGATCCGGTGATCTCGTCGCTGAAAAAGCCCGACGGCACGATCGACCTCGACCGCTACAAGCAACTCCTCGCGATGCAGGGCATGACGCCCGCGCAATACGACGAGCGCATGCGCTATACGATCGCCACCGAGCAGATTCCGGGCAGCATCCAGTCGACGTCGTTCACGTCGAAGTCGCTCGCGCAGAGCCTGACGGAACTCGCTGAACAGAAGCGCTCGGTGCAAGGACTGTCGCTGCGCACGGCTGACTACCTTGCGAAGATCCAGCCGACCGACGCGCAACTGAGCGCCTATTACGAAGCGCACCGCAAGGACTTCGCGACACCCGAAACGGCCACGATCCAGTACCTTGTGCTGTCGCCGTCGACGATCGCCGCGGCATCGAAGCCGAGCGACGCCGATCTCAAGAAGTACTACGACGACAACATCCAGCGCTATCGCACGGAAGCGGAAGTGCGCGCGAGTCACATTCTCGTGAACGCGCCGAAGGACGCGAGCGCGGCCGACAAGGCGAAGGCGAAGCAGAAGGCCGAGGAACTGCTCGCGCAAGTCAAGGCGCATCCGGATCAGTTCGCGCAGATCGCGCAGAAGAGTTCGGACGATCCCGGCTCCGCGAGCAAGGGCGGCGATCTCGGCTACTTCGCGCACGGCCAGATCGCGGGCGGCAAAGCTTTCGACGACGCCGCGTTCGGCCTGAAGAAGGGCGAGGTGAGCAATATCGTCGAATCGGATTTCGGCTATCACATCATCCAGGCGACCGACGTGAAGCCGTCCGTCACGAAGCCGTTCGATGAAGTGAAGGACGCGATCGCGAAGGACTATGCCGCGCAGCAAGGCACAAAGGGTTTTGCCGACGAGGCGCAGGGCTTCACCGATCTCGTCTACGAAAAGTCGAAGTCGCTGCAACCCGCGGCGGACAAGTACAAGCTGGCGATCCAGACCGCGACGATCGGTCCGAAGCCGAACCCGCAACTGCCGCAGGACAATCCGCTCAACAATCCGAAGTTCCTTGCGGGCGTGTTCGCGCCGGATTCGGTGAAGGACCGCAACAACACGCAAGCTACGGATGTCGGCAATAACACGCTGATCGCCGCGCGCGTGACCGACTACAAGGCTTCGACCGTGCCCGCGTTCGACGCGGTCAAGGACGATGTGCGCAAGAAGGTGATCGCCGAGATGGCCGCGTCGATGGCGAAGAAGGAAGGTGAGGCGAAGCTCGCCGACCTGCAGAAGTCGAAGTCGACCGATGGCTTCACGTCGCCCGTCACGGTGTCGCGCAACGACGCGCAGGGCTTGCCGCCTGCCGCGCTGAGCGCGATCTTCAAGGCGGACGCGTCGAAGCTGCCGGCCTATGTCGGCGTGGATCTCGGCGCGGGCGGCTATGCCATCTATCGCGTGAACGGCATCGAGAAAGCGGCGCCGGTCGCGGCCGACCGCCTCGCGGGCGCGCAGCAGCAGGTCGCGCAAGTCTATGCGCAAGCGGAAATGGAAGCGTATATCGACTCGTTGAAGGCGCGCTCCAAGGTCAAGCTGAGTCAGGCGCCGACGCCGTCGTCGAACTGATCTTCCGCGCTGACGTCACAAAAAAGCCCCGCTTCCGAAAGAAGGCGGGGCTTTTGTTTGGCTATGCAGCCACCACGCAGCAACGAAGCATGCGAGAAGCGCTTACAGGCACGCCTGAATATCGCCGGTGGCCTGGCTGCCGGCAGCGCCCGAGGCGCGGAAACCAACCCACGTACCCGAACCCGACGGTGCGGGACGGATGATCGCCGCCGCGCCGGTCGGCGGCTGCTGGCCGGGAACGTATACATCGGCCGCCTGATCGTTCGCGAGTGTGTTCTGCGACACGACTTGCTGTTGAGACTTGTCGGCCCACTTCTGGGCGACGCATTGCGCTACGAGCTTCGGGGCTTTCTGGCTCGTGCCGACTTGCTGCACCCCGGCGGGCGGCTGCGCGGCACAGGCCGAGAACGCAACGGTCATGGCGAGAAGGGGGATAAGTTTCACGTGACCTCCTTGTAAGGTCGCTCACACGACGAGCGGGTTATAAGAGCTACGCGAAAATCTCAGATATCTGAATCCTGGCCGTGTTCCGCGTGGATAGGGAAAGCTGTCGCGGCCGGCGTCGTCTTCAATGCGCGGCGCTGGCGCCCAGCAAGGGTTTCAAGGTTGGCCAGACGTTATCCAATAGCAAGGGCTGCGCCTGCACCGTCGGATGAATCTGGTCCGCCTGGAACATCGACGGTTTGTCGGCGATACCCGCAAGCAGGAAAGGCACGAGCGGCACGTTCTTGTCCTTCGCGATGCGCTCGTAGACGGCGTGGAACTTTTGCGTATAGTCCGGGCCGTAATTGGGCGGAACATACATGCCGATGAGTAAAACCTTCGCATGCGCGGCCTGCGATGCATCGACGATGCCGCGCAGATTCGTCTCTGTCGTCGCGAGCGGCACGCCGCGCAGTGCATCGTTCGCGCCGAGCTCGACGATCACAACCGCGGGCTTGATACGTGCGAGGACCGCCGTCAGGCGTGCGCGTCCACCGCTCGTGGTGTCTCCGCTGATGCTCGAATTGGCGACGCTATAATCGAAACGCTCCTTTGCCAGCCGCTCGCGCAACAGATTGACCCAGCCGGTATCGCGCGGCAGGCCGTATTCGGCCGACAGGCTATCGCCCAGCACGACGATCGCGGGCTTCGCTTGCGTTGCCGCCTGGGCTTCGGCGGCGTGTGCAGTCGCGGAACATGTCGCCATCAGCGCGATCGCGGGAAGCAAGCCGCGCCAGTTCATTTTCAAGGTGTCCATGCAAAACAATATCGAGCCGGTCATCGAAGTACGGGGATTAAGCAAGCGGGTGAAGGACGCAACGGGCGAGCTCACGATTCTCGATCAGATCGATCTGTCGATCGCGAAGGGCAGCAGCGTGGCGATCGTCGGCGCATCGGGCTCGGGGAAATCGACCTTGCTCGGCCTGCTCGCCGGTTTGGACAGCGCGAGCGAGGGCTCGGTTCGTCTGCTCGGCAAGGAACTGTCCACGTTGAACGAAGACGAGCGCGCCGCGCTCAGAAGCGGCGCTGTCGGCTTCGTGTTCCAGTCGTTCCAGTTGATGCCGCATCTGACCGCGCTCGAAAACGTCATGCTGCCGCTCGAACTGCGCGCCGAGATGCCGCACAGCGAGATCGCGGCGCGTGCCCGGTCGCTGCTCGATCAGGTCGGGCTGTCCCAGCGCACGGGCCATTATCCCAAGCTGCTGTCCGGCGGTGAGCAACAGCGCGTCGCGCTCGCGCGCGCGTTCGTCACGCATCCCGCCGTGCTCTTCGCCGACGAGCCCACCGGCAGTCTCGATGCCGCCACAGGCTACGCGATCATCGATCTGATGTTCGAGATGAACCGCCGCAACGGCGCGACGCTCGTGCTCGTCACGCACGATGCGGAACTCGCCGAGCGCTGCGACGCCACGGTGACGATCGAAGCGGGACGGCTCGTCAACGGCCTGAGCGTGTAAAGAAGCCCGCAACGCGAATGCGCTGCGGGCCGCATGCCTCAACGCGGGCCTCAGCGCTTCAAAGCCTTGCGCGCACGCGCGATCAACGCCGATGTCGACGAATCATGCTTGGCTGCATCGACGCTCGCGGCGGTGATATCGGCCTCGACGACCTTGCCGAGAATCTTGCCGAGCTCGACGCCCCACTGATCGAACGAGTTGACGTCCCACACGGTGCCCTGCACGAGCACCTTGTGCTCATACAACGCGATGAGCGCGCCGAGCGTTTGCGGCGTGAGCGCATCGAGCATGATCGTCGTGGTCGGACGATTGCCGGGGAAGCTCAGATGCGTCGCGAGTTCCTCCTTGCCCGGGCCCGCCACTTTCTTCGCCTCTTCGAGCGTGCGGCCGAGCATCAGCGCCTCGCTTTGCGCGAAGCAGTTGGCGAGCAGCTTGGCGTGATGATCGACGAGAGGATGCTCCGGCGTCAGCACGGCGATGAAGTCGATCGGAATGAGCGTCGGCCCCTGATGCAGCATCTGAAAGAACGCGTGCTGGCCGTTCGTGCCGGGCTCGCCCCAGATCACGGCCGCGGTCGGATAGTCGACCATCTTGCCGTCGAGCCGCGCGGACTTGCCGTTGCTTTCCATCTCCAGTTGCTGGAGATACGAAGGCAGATAGTGCAGCGCCTGCGAATACGGCGCGACCAGATCGCTCTGCGAGCCGAAGAAGTTGCGATACCAGATGCCGATCATGCCTATCAGCACCGGCAGGTTCCGGTCGAGCGGCGCCGTGCGGAAGTGCTCGTCCATCGCGGCCGCGCCTTGCAGGAGCGCATCGAAGTTCTTCGGACCGACCGAAAGCATGATCGACAACCCGACCGCCGACCACAACGAATAGCGGCCGCCGACCCAATCCCACATTTCGAAGACGTTTTCCTTCGCAATGCCGAACTTGACCACTTCCTCCGGATTCGCCGACACGCCGACGAAATGCTTCGACAGTTGATCTTCGGGGCAGCCGGACTTGAGGAACCAGTCGCGCATCGAATGCGCATTGGTCATGGTCTCGAGCGTCGTGAAGGTCTTTGAGACGACGATCGCGAGTGTCTCCTCGGCGTCGACTTGCTGAAGGACGTTCCAGAGATCGGCGCCGTCGACGTTCGATACGAAGTGCGTATCGAGTTCCTTCGACGCCAGATGATGCAGCGCGTGCACAACCATCTTCGGCCCGAGATCCGAGCCGCCGATGCCGATGTTCACCACATGACGGATGCGCTTGCCGGTGTAGCCCGTCCACGAGCCGTCGCGCACGCGATCGGAGAAGGCGGCCATCCTGGCCTTTTCCTTTTGCACTTGTTCGTAAAAGGGCGCGTCGGGCGATTGTGCGCGCAGCGCGGTATGGAGCACCGCGCGATGCTCCGTGATATTGACGATGTCGCCGCGGAACATCGCGTCGCGGCGTTCGGTGACGCCGGCCTGCTGCGCGACCTCGACGAGCAGCTTGAGGGTTTCGTCCTTGACGCGGTTCTTCGAGAAGTCGATCGAAAGGCCGCCGCCTTCGAAGGTCAGGCGTTCGGCGCGCGTGGGCGTGGTGTCGTTTTGCGGCGCGAACCAGTCGCGCAGGCGCTCGCCGGAGATGGCATCGTAGTGCGACTGGAGCGCCGACCAGGCAGGAAGCGAATTGAGCATCGAGGTTTGGGTCATGAGCGGTCCGTTAGTCTGAGAGTGACAGAGGAATACGTTCGTGCGATTGCGGCCCGGCTTGCCTGTGCGTGTCGTGTTTGGTGAACGCGACTAAACACGCCGCGGTTGCCCGAATCAAAAAAGAGTATAGCGACGATGCATGAACGGATGCTTGCAAAGCGTTACGTCGATAGGCGAGGCGCGCGATCGCGCTCAGCTTCGCGCGTGCTCCGCGTAGAAACGGCGGTTGATGAGACCGCGCACCGCCGGCGCGAGTTCGCCCGCGGTCAATCCCGCCGGGCCGATGCCGTCATCGGTGAGCGTCTGCGCGGCGAGTCCGTGCAGATACACGCCGGCGAGCGCGGCTTCGTAGGCGGGCAGCTTCTGCGCGAGCAATGCTCCGATCAATCCGCCGAGCACGTCGCCGGTGCCGCCCGACGCGAGTCCGGCGTTGCCGGTCGGATTCACGGCGACGCGGCCGTCCGGCGACGCGATCACCGTGCCCGAGCCTTTGACCACCGCGATCGACGCATAGCGCGCGGCCAGTTGGCGCGCGGCGGCGATGCGATCGGCCTGAACCGCTTTCGCGTCGGTTTGCAGCAGCCGCGCGGCTTCGAGCGGATGCGGCGTCAGGATGCACGGATCGCCTTGTGCGCCGCGCGCCGCCACGGCGGACGCGAGCGCGTCGTCCTGTGCGACGAGATTGAGCGCGTCGGCATCGAGCAGCTTGGGGACATCGAGCTTGAGCACGCCTGCGAGCACGTTCTTCGCGTGCTCGCTCGTGCCCATGCCGCAGCCGATCGACAGCGCGTCCATCTTGTCGAGCGCGAAGCCGTCGGCGCGATGCAGCATCAGTTCGGGATGCGGTGCGTCGTAAGGCGGAAAGCCGTCGCCGAGAAACGCGACATGCACCTTGCCCGCGCCGCCGTAGAGCGCCATGCGCGCCGCGAGGATCGGCGCGCCGCACATGCCCGTGTCGCCGCCGATCACCGCGAGCGAGCCGAACGTGCCCTTGTTGGTCGCGTTGTCGCGCGGCGGCATGCACGCGCCAAAGAGCGCGGGCGCATTGAGCACGATCGACGGCGCGACGCTCGTCTCCACCTCGATCGTCGCGACGAAGAGACGTCCCGTCAGATCGCGGCCTTGCGACGTGAAATGCCCCGGCTTCGCGCCGATGAAGGTGATGGTGTCCGTCGCGCGCACCGCCTCGCCGCCGCTCACGGGCGCGCCGGTGTCGCTGTTCAGGCCGCTCGGGACATCGAGCGCGAGCACGCGGCCGCCGTCGTGCGCCTGGCGCGAACGGCGCGTCATGCGTGCGGCGATCTCCGCGAACACGCCTTCGAGCGGCCGCGTGAGACCGATGCCGAACATGCCGTCGACGAGCCAGCCAAAGCCGTCGAACGATGCGGGCGGCTGGGCGTCGATCGGCACGCCCGCCGCGCGCGCCGTTTCGAGCGCCCAGCGCGCATCGTCGGGCCTGACCTCGACGGGCATGCACACCCGCACCGCGATGCCCGCGCGATGCAGGCGCTCGGCCATCACGAGCGCGTCGCCGCCGTTGTTGCCGGGGCCGGCCACGAGCCACACGGGCCGCGCGCGCGAGTCGGGATCGTGCTCGAACAGATCGATGAGGCATTGGGCCGCGGCCGCGCCCGCGCGCGCCATCAGCGTGTGCGGCGGCAGCGCGGCGGCGGCGCGCGCTTCGAGCGTGCGCAGCTCGGCCAAGGTCAGGAGCGCGAGCGGATCGTCTTTGGGGGTGAAGTAGGGGGAGCGGGCAGCGGTCATGGCGGCGGACGGAAGGGGCTCGAAGCCGTTCGGAAACCCGGCGTCGCTTGCAGCAAGCGTGCCCGTCGCGGCCGTGCGGGCCGCGTGCATCGCCGATGCGCCGCTAGAAGCGTTCGAGGCTCAGCGCGGCGAGCGTATCGGCGGGAATGTCGGGCGTGACGCCGGAGACGAGATCCGCGACCACTTTAGCAGACCCGCACGCGAGGCCCCAGCCCGCCGGGCCGTGCGCCGCGTTGACGAAAAGCCGCGGATGGCGCGTCGCGCCGACGACCGGCAGGCCGTCGGCGGAAACGAGCCGCAGACCGTCCCACGCGCGCGCGGCGGAGACGCGCGCCGCGCCCGGAATCCAGTCGTGCGTGCCCTGGCCGAGCAGATCGAGCGCGCGGCGGGAGAGGGCGGCGTCGAGCGGCTTGTCGGCCTTCGACGCGCTCTGGAGGACGCCCGCGCCGCCGACGCGCAGGCGCTGGTTCACGCGCGACATCGTGATGCGCTTGATCGAATCGACGACAGTGAGATGCGGCGCGCGCTCCTCATAGGCGACGGGCGCGGTGAGCGTGTGCACGCGCAGCGGAAAGAGCGACGCCGCCGACTTGATGCCGCCGACGAGCGCGGGCGTGCCGGTGCCCGCCGCGACGACGATCGCGTCCGCCGTGATCAGCTCGACATCGGCGGAGCGCTTCTTGCCGTCCTTGCCCTCGTTCGGATCGGCGAGCTCGACCGCGGCGCGCGGGCCGTCCAGGCGCACCGACGTGACCGCGCGATGCATGCGGAACTGCACGCCGTCGTCCTCGAGCACCTGCTTCAGTTGCTTGGTGAAGAGCGGACAGTTCGCCGTGCGCTCGTCGGGCAGCAGCACGCCGCCTGCGAATTCGGGATAGTCGGGCACCGAAGGCTCGATCGCGACGCATTCCTCGGGCGTCAGCAGCCGATGCGGCACCTTGAAACGCTTGAGCAAGTCGATGGCGGGTTGCGCCTCCTCGAGCTCGCGCGCCTGCCGGAACACGTGCAGCATGCCGCGGCGCTGCTCGAAATCGAGCTCCAGGCGGCTTTCGATGTCCGCGATCACGCGCCGCGACACATCGACGAGTGCTTGCAGGTGCGCGTACTGGGCGGCAAACGCCTCGGGATCGCGCAGCATCGCGAGCTGTTTGACGAAATCGCGCGCGGCGGAGTCGAAGCCGGTCTTGACCACCATGCCGCTTTGCTTCGAGCGGCTCGACGCCATGAACGTCGGCCCATACCAGACGTCGAGCGGCGACGGCAGGAGCGCGCCGCCCTGACCATAGGTGGCGCCTTGCGCGACGGTCGCGTGGCGTTCGACCACGCAGACGCTGAGGCCTGCCGCATGCAACTGATAAGCGGTGGCGATGCCGGCGATTCCTCCGCCGATGACGATGACATCCATGACTTTTTGTGCCCGAAGGCGCGAGATTGCTGTGCTGCGTGGGGCGAGGGGCGAGCGGACAGGCCTCGCGCGTCGCGCCTCGAGTGAAACCAGGGACCGGCGGCTTGCCGCGTGTGCCGTCCCCGAAGAAAGCGCGCCATGATAGCGCCAAAATCGTTTGCGGGGGACCGCGAGCGACGCCTGGATGCGACGCGCGGGGCACGCCGCGCGCCCGGTGCGCCGCGTCCGCAGGCGCCCGCAGGTGATTTCGGGATGTGCAATGACGCGGCCGCCGTGGCGCGGCCGCTGCCGCACGGCGTCCGGACGGTCCACCCGGACCGATTTCGAGACGCTTCCGGGTTATAATCGCGGTCTTCCTTTCGCCTCACGCCGTTTTGCGTGCTCGAATCCGAATTTGCGAAATTTCTGGATTTGCGAGGCGCGCGAGCGGCACACAGACGTCATCGACGCATCGTCACAATGGCCCACTTCTCGTGTTTCCCCGGCGCTTCGGCCCTCTCCGATTTCCGTCAGACCCGCCTCCTCGAAACGCTCGCCCGCATCGACGCGAATATCGTCGGCGTGCGCGGCCAGTTCCTGCATTTCGTCAACGCATCCGAGCCGCTCACGGACGATGACAACGGCCGCATCGAGGCGCTGATGCACTACGGCGCGCCGTTCGAGGAATCGAAGGAGCGCGGCCACGTCGAGACCTTCATGGTCGTGCCGCGCTTCGGCACCGTTTCGCCGTGGGCGAGCAAGGCGACCGACATCGCGCACCATTGCGGGCTCGACAAGGTGCGGCGCATCGAGCGCGGCGTCGAGTACTCGGTCATCATGAAAAGCGGCTTTCTCGGCGGCAAGAAGGCGCTGTCGGACGAAGCGCGCGCGGCCGTCGCGGATGCGCTGCACGACCGCATGACGGAAAGCGTCGCGGCCTCGCGCGATCAGGCGCTGCATCTGTTCGACGAACTGCCCGCGAAGCCCTTGCAGACGGTCGATATCATCGGCGCGGGACGCAAGGCGCTCGAAGCCGCGAATACGGAGCTCGGCCTCGCGCTGGCCGAAGACGAGATCGACTATCTGGTGAGCGCGTTCGAAGCGCTGAAGCGCAATCCGACCGACGTCGAGCTGATGATGTTCGCGCAGGCCAACAGCGAGCACTGCCGCCACAAGATCTTCAACGGCGAATGGACCATCGACGGCGAGAAGCAGGACATGTCGCTGTTCCAGATGATCCGCAATACCGAGAAGCTGAATCACGCGGGCACGATCGTCGCGTATTCGGACAATTCGGCGATCATGCAGGGCGGCATGGCCGAGCGCTGGTTCCCGCGCGGCACCGACGAGCAATATCGGCGTCACGAAGAGATGACGCACACGCTGATGAAGGTCGAGACGCACAACCACCCGACGGCCATTTCGCCGTTCGCGGGCGCGGCGACCGGCTCCGGCGGCGAAATCCGCGACGAAGGCGCAACGGGGCGCGGTGCGCGTCCGAAGGCCGGTCTCGCGGGCTTCACGGTGTCCAACCTCGATCTGCCCGATGCGCGCGAGAAGTGGGAAAACGACCGCGATTCCGCCGTGCCGCTGACGTCGCGCAATCCGGCCGACAAGAATGAGCCGTATGGCCGCCCGGACCGCATCGCGTCGCCGTTGCAGATCATGATCGACGGGCCGATCGGCGCCGCCGCCTTCAACAACGAATTCGGCCGCCCGAACCTCGGCGGCTATTTCCGCACGTACGAGCAGAACGTTGCGGGCCGCGTGCGCGGCTATCACAAGCCGATCATGATCGCGGGCGGCATCGGCAATATTTCGGACCAGCACACGCACAAGCACGACCTGCCGGCCGGCACGCTGCTGATCCAGATCGGCGGTCCGGGCATGCGCATCGGCATGGGCGGCGGCGCGGCGTCGTCGATGGCGACCGGCGCGAACACCGCCGAGCTCGATTTCGATTCCGTCCAGCGCGGCAATCCCGAAATCCAGCGCCGCGCGCAGGAAGTCATCAACACCTGCTGGCAGATGGGCGAGGGCAATCCGATCCTGTCGATTCACGACGTCGGCGCGGGCGGCATCTCGAACGCGTTCCCCGAACTCGTCGATGGCGCGGGCAAGGGCGCGCGCTTCGAGCTGCGCAAGGTGCAACTGGAAGAAAGCGGCTTGTCGCCGCGCGAAATCTGGTCGAACGAGGCGCAAGAGCGCTATGTGCTGGCGATCTCTCCCGCCGATCTTCCCGCGTTCCAGGCGATCTGCGAGCGCGAGCGCTGCCCGGTGGCGGTGGTGGGCGTGGCGACGGAAGCGCGTCAGCTGAAGCTCATCGATGAAGCCAACGACGGCCAGGAACCCGTCGACATGCCGATGGACGTGCTGCTCGGCAAGCCGCCGAAGATGCATCGCGACGTGAAGCGCGAAAGCGAGCAATTCACGCCTGTCGACGTGACCGGCCTGCCGCTGTCGGAAGTCGCGGTCGATGTGCTGAAGCATCCGACGGTCGCGAGCAAGTCGTTCCTCATCACGATCGGCGACCGTTCCGTCGGCGGCACGACGGCGCGTGATCAGTTCGTCGGTCCGTGGCAGGTGCCCGTCGCGGATTGCGCCGTCACGACGATGGACTACGCGGGCTTCCGCGGCGAAGCGATGACGATGGCCGAGCGCACGCCGCTCGCCGTCATCGACGCGCCGGCGTCCGGCCGCATGGCGGTGGGCGAGGCGGTGACCAACATCGCTTCGGCGCCGATCGAATCGCTGAACAAGCTCAAGCTCTCCGCGAACTGGATGGCCGCATGCGGCAGCGCGGGCGAAGACGCGGCGCTCTACGACACCGTGAAGGCGATCGGCATGGAGCTGTGCCCGGCGCTCGGCATCAGCATTCCGGTCGGCAAGGATTCGCTGTCGATGCGCACGAAATGGCAGGACGCACGCGGTGGTGCGCGCGAAGTCGTGTCGCCGGTGTCGCTGATCATCTCGGCGTTCGCGCCGGTCGAGGACGTGCGCCGTCATCTGACGCCGCAGCTCGTCGACGATGCGAACACGGTGCTGATCGCGATCGATCTCGGACGCGGCCGCAACCGCATGGGCGGCAGCATCCTCGCGCAGGTGACGCAGCAAGTCGGCGACGCGGTGCCGGATGTCGACGATCCCGAAGACCTGAAGCGCTTCTTCGCCGCGATCCAGGCGCTCAACGCCGATGGCAAGCTGCTCGCCTACCACGACCGCTCCGACGGCGGTCTGTGGGCGACGGTCTGCGAAATGGCGTTCGCGGGCCACGTGGGCGTGTCGCTGAACGTCGACATGCTGACGCTCGACGCGGAGCACGAATCGGATTACGGCGACGCCAAGGACTGGGCGAAGCAGACGAGCGGCCGCCGCGACGATCGCACGATCCGCGCGCTGTTCTCGGAAGAGCTCGGCGCGGTGGTGCAGGTGCGCGCGTCGGACCGCGACGCGGTGCTCGGCGCGCTGCGCGAACACGGTTTGTCGGCGTGCTCGCATGTTATCGGCAAGCCAAACGAGAGCGGCGCGATCGAAATCTATCGCGACGCAAAGAAGATTTTCGATGCGCCGCGCGTCGAGCTGCATCGCGCGTGGAGCGAGGTGAGCTGGCGCATCGCGCGTCTGCGCGACAACCCGGCCTGCGCGGATGCCGAATACGACACGCTGCTCGATGCCGCCGATCCGGGCATCTCGCCGGTGCTGACCTTCGATCCGGCTGAAGACGTCGCCGCGCCGTTCATTGCGGCGAAGGCGCGTCCGCGTGTCGCGATCCTGCGCGAGCAGGGCGTGAACTCGCATCTGGAGACGGCCTATGCGTTCGACCGCGCCGGCTTCGACGCCCACGACGTCCACATGAGCGACCTGCTCGAAGGCCGCGCGACGCTCGCCGATTTCGCGGGCGCGGTCGCGTGCGGCGGCTTCTCGTACGGCGACGTGCTCGGCGCGGGCGAGGGCTGGGCGAAGACCATCCGCTTCAACGCGCAACTGGCCGACATGTTCGCCGCGTTCTTCGCGCGTCCGGACACGTTCGCGCTCGGCATCTGCAACGGCTGTCAGATGTTGTCGAGCCTGGCGTCGATCATCCCCGGCGCGGAAAACTGGCCGAAGTTCACGCGCAACAAGTCGGAGCAGTTCGAAGCGCGCTTCTCGCTGGTCGAAGTGCAGAGCTCGCCGTCGATCTTCTTCGCCGGCATGGAAGGCTCGCGCATTCCGGTCGCGGTCGCGCACGGCGAAGGCTTCGCGGACTTCTCGCAACAGGGCGACCAGAGCCAGGCGCTCGTCGCGATGCGCTACGTCGACCATCGCGGCAACGCGACCGAGCAGTATCCGTTCAACCCGAACGGCTCGCCGCAGGGCATCACGTCCGTCACGACACCCGATGGCCGCTTCACCGTGCTGATGCCGCACATGGAGCGCGTGCATCGCAACGTGCAGATGAGCTGGACGCCCGACGACTGGACCACCGACGGCAGCCCATGGCTGCGCGTGTTCCAGAACGCGCGACGCTTCCTCGGCTGATCATTTCAATCGCCGGACAAAACACCCCGAAGCTGAAACTTCGGGGTGTTTTGTTTTTGACGCTTGCCGCGATGCTGCCCACGACAACCTTGCCGATCAGCATCTTTCTCAAAATAAACTGGCTGTAAGTTGCGGGTATAGTCGTCCGCACGCCGCGATGCGCGGCTTACGGAGGAGATATGAGGCAATTTGGAGCGAATCATTTAGGCAAACTAAGTTTATCGGGGCGCATATCGACGATGGCGGGCGCGGCGCTCGTCGCGATGTCGTGTTTCTTGACGGCGTGCGGCGACAGCTCGAACCCGGACTCGGCCAATCTGTCGCCGACGGCGCGCGCGGCCGCGCTCGGCGAAAACCTGATGGTGCGCGTCGAGATCGACACGAACGATGCCGCCAAATCCGGCACGAAGTGCGCGGACCTCGGCGCCGACTGGGCGAGCTGCGCGCGCGGCAAGCTGATTCTCGAGAACACCGGCGCCCGCAGTCTCGCGGCGGGCGGCTGGACGCTCTACGTGCACAGCATTCGGCGCATCCTGATGGTCGAGCATCCGGCGTTCGCGTGGAAGCATGTCACGGGCGATCTCTACGCGCTCACGCCGACCGCCGGCGCTTTCACGCTCGGGGCAGGCGAGCGCATCGAGGTGCCGTTCATCGGTGAGTACTGGTATCAGCGTTACAGCGATCTCTTGCCGCGCGCGTACGTGGTCGCCGACGGCAACGCGACCCCCGCCGTACTCGAGCACAACGATACCGACGACGAGACGCGCTACGTCGACCGCATTCCGCCGAGTTCGGACGACGCAGCCGCGTTCGCCGCGACGCCCGCGCAGGTGCAACGCGCCCGCGCGGAAGCCGCACTGCCATCGGCGCAGCAGACCGCCGCGCGTGCGCTGCCTGCGGCGCTGCGCTCGGCGCCGGGCGAGGGCTCGGCGCAGGTTGGCGGCATCGATTTGTCGGTGTCCGGATTGACTGCGTCGCAAGCGGCGGCGCTCAGGTCGCGCGCCGCGACGCTCGGCCTGAACGGCGCGGCCGTGCGCGTGAGCGGGCAGATCGTGGGCGGCGCGCTGCCCGCCGACATCGCGCGCTCCGGCGGCTATCGCCTGACGATCGCGCCGGCCGGCGTCAACGTCGATGCCTTCGACGCGGCCGGGGTCTTCTACGGCGTAGAGACACTGCTGTCGCTCGCGCCCGCGGGAGGCGGCAGCGTGCCCGCGATGACCATCGAGGATGCGCCGCGCTATACGCATCGGGGCATGCACGTCGATGTCGCGCGCAACTTCCGTCAGCCCGCTACGCTGCGCCGGTTGATCGACCAGATGGGCGCGTACAAGCTCAACCGCCTGCATGTGCATCTGTCGGACGATGAAGGCTGGCGTATCGAGATTCCCGGCCTGCCGGAGCTCACCGAGATCGGCGCGAAACGTTGCCACGATCTCACCGAAACGAAGTGTCTGCTGCCGCAGCTCGCATCGGGCCCGGACAACCGCTCGGGCGGCGGCTATCTGAGCCGCGCCGAGTATGTCGCGCTCGTGCGCTATGCGGCGGATCGCTTCGTCGAGATCATCCCGGAAATCGACATGCCCGGGCATGCACGCGCCGCGGTCGTCTCGATGGAGGCGCGGTATCAGCGTCTGCGCGCGCAGGGCAATCAGACGGCCGCGAGCGCTTACCGGCTGCTCGATCCCGCCGACACGTCGAACACGACGACCGTCCAGTTCTACGACCGGCGCAGCTTCATCAATCCGTGCTCGGACGGCGCGCAGCGCTTCGCGTCGAAGGTGATCGGCGAAATCGCGGCGATGCATCGCGAGGCGGGCGCGCCGCTCTCGGTGTGGCACTTCGGCGGCGACGAAGCGAAGAACATCCTGCTCGGCGCGGGTTTTCAGCCGCTCGACGGCACCGACGCCGGCAAGGGCCATGTGAACCTCGCGGCGCAGGACAAGCCGTGGGGACGCTCGCCCCAGTGCGCGGCGCTGATCGCATCGGGCAAGCTCGCATCCGTGGACGAATTGCCGTCGATGTTCGCGCGCGAGGTCAGCCAGATCGTGCGCGTGAACGGCATAGGCACGATGGCCGCGTGGCAGGACGGCATCAAGCATGCGAACGGCCCGCAGGATTTCGCGACGTCGAACGTGATGGTGACGATGTGGGACACGATATTCTGGGGCGCATCCGACACCGTGCAGTCGCTCAGCAGTCAGGGCTACAAGACGGTGCTCGCGCTGCCGGACTACCTGTACTTCGATTTCCCCTATGCGTTCGATCAGCACGAGCGCGGCTATTACTGGGGGTCGCACGGCACGGACAGCTTCAAGACGTTCTCGCTCGCGCCGGACAATCTGCCGCAGAACGCGGAGATCATGGCCGATCGCGACGGCAAGCCGTTCGAGGTGACGAGCGCGGGACCGGCGCCGCGCATCGAAGGCATTCAGGGGCAGGCGTGGGCCGAAGTGATGCGCACGGATCAGCAGTTCGAGTACATGGTGTATCCGCGGCTCTTGGCGCTCGCGGAACGCGCGTGGCATCGCGCGGCGTGGGAGTTGCCGTACACGCAGGGCGAGCGCTACATGCTCGGCGACACGAACCACGTCGACAAGGCCGCGCTCGCGCAGGACTGGGCGGGGTTCATGAGCGTAGTGCAGAACCGCGAGTTGCCGAAGCTGACGCGGGCGGGCGCGGTGGTGAGGGCGAAGCTGGGCGGGTGATGATGTGAGAAGCGGGTTGTAACGCGACAAAGCCGCCCGAGGGCGGCTTTGTCGATGGTTGCACATTCTCGTGCTCGGGGCTGCGTCGCCGAGCGCTACGGCGCGAGAACAAGCGGAATCACCTTGCGAGGCATTGCGTCGTAAGTACGCCCATTCAAGAGTCTTCCGGTCATGTCCTTCCGGACGCCTCCCCATTGCTTGAAGAAGAAGGCAGTGCGATGAACACGGCACTGGCGGCGGATGGATTGCACCCAGGCTTCCTCCATCGGCCGGGCGCCGCGCCCAGATTCGCCGCCTACGATGACCCAATCGATTCCTGTCAAGGGTAGGTCGTCGAGCGGCCCGATCAGCGGCTCACAGGACAGAAACTTGACCTGCGCCGCGGTGGCGGCAAGATGCTCGACGCGGTGGATCACGCGGGCATCTTCGACACTCACGCCCATCCAGATGTTCGGAGCCCACGGCAGTTCCGGCGATAAGTCGAGCAGGCGTTCAGAACGCTTGGTCAACACCTGATAAGTGTGCTGAGGCGTGGCCACCATTGTCTCGAACACATGCTGAATAAAATCAATGGGAACGGCGTCCTGAAAAAGATCGCTCATCGAATTCACGAACACCGTGCGCGGCTTTTTCCATCTGCGGGGCAGGTCGATCAGATCTTCATGAAGTGTGGGCGCAAACTCATTCTCATAGCGCGCGCTGCCCATCGCTTTGAGCCGCCTTGCCATTCTTTCCGCGTAACAATGCTTGCAACCCTGGCTGATCTTTACGCATCCGGTTACCGGATTCCAGGTCATTTCGGTCCACTCGATTCCGGTCTTTGTTGCCATCGCAGCGTTCTACCGTTGTTGTTTGGCTCGGAGTGTAGGAGCTTCGTCTTGCTAGAACAAGGTCCTTTGCTGCTTGTCTTCTCGTCCTACGTCGTTCCATAGTTTCTCCGCAAGACTGTGGCGACTCAGCATGATGAGGCGGTATAGCGGCCCGCCTTTGCTGTTTTTTATCAAGGGCATAATATCCGCCGCAGTCATATTCGTCGTTCGTTCCACGAGTTCCTTCCAATAATCGAGAAACGCATTCACAAACGCGCCCTTGGGCAGACGGTTGAGATCGATCGATTGCCGCCATCCGGGTGCGATTCGGTCGAGTCGCGCCCCGGATGTTGCCGCTTCCATGTCGATGTTCCTCTGAATATCCATCACACTGAAATGAACCAGGATATCCATGAATCGCTGGCTCGAAAGTGCGTGGATAATCTCGAAATCCAGATGCTCAGCATTGAAGGGGTCCAGGAAGGCCAGATGAAGACCTCGAGGCAATTCGGGCACGATCTTGTGGATCATTTCGTTCGCAGGTCCGACGAAACGGCGAACAGAAGCGCCGAGACCGGAGAGGCGTTGCTGACAGAGATCGACGGAACGCTCCCGCAGATCGGCAATGTACATAGTCGAAAATGGTCGGCCGCCTCCGATGCAAGACGCTTTCCATGCCGCTAGTGCGCCGCCATCCCGAAACGTATTTGTTTCGCGCTCGACGACACGCCCCGGACCGCAAAAAACGTCGATGTAGCACGCTTGTTCCCATTTCGCGCGCGCAAGACGGGACGCGACGATATAGTCCGTGAGTCGTTCATGCTTTTGTTGAGACCAGCCGCCAACGACCATCGCATCCATTCCGTCTGACGGGTCGGTTCTAACCTTGTCGTCACTCATATCGTTTCATCTCCGGCCTTAGCTTTGATGGAGCGATCTTGCGGATAGAGTGGGTCCGACGACAGTCGATTTGTCCGAAAAAGGCCTGGGTTGGCCGAACGACAGAGGCACTACAAATGAGAACGCCCCTGACCGCGAAGTCAGGGGCGCTGCATGCCGCAAAGGCGAAGCTGCGGAATTCGTGGGCTTACTTGATCACCGCCTTGTTCCGCAAGCCTTCCTCGAACGCCTGCAGCTTCTCCTGCTGGATCTGCTGCGCGATCTGCGCCTTCACCTGATCGAGCGGCGGCGGGGCGACTTCACGCGAGTCGTCAAGGCGGATGACGTGCCAGCCGAACTGCGTCTTCACCGGCGCGGGCGTCACTTCACCCTTCTTCAGCTTCTCGGCGGCCGCGCCGAATTCCGGCACATAGGCCGACGGCGACGACCAGTCCAGATCGCCGCCATTCTTGCCCGATCCCGGGTCCTTCGAATATTGCTTCGCGAGATCCTCGAAGCTCGCGCCGCCCTTGATCTTCGCAATCAGGTCCTTCGCCTGCGCTTCGTCCTCGACGAGGATGTGATGCAGATGCAGTTCCTTGCCGCCGCCGTTCTGCTTGACGAGCTGGTCATAGCGCGCCTTGATTTCCGCATCGGTCGGCGTGTTCTTCTTCACGAAGTCTTCGATCAGCGCGCGCAGCACCACAGTCTGCTGCGCGACGGCGATTTGCGCCTTCACGTCGGGACGCGACGCGATGCCTTCGCGCGTGGCTTCCTGCATCAGGATCTCGCGATTGATGAGTTCCTCGCGCACCGCCTGCTGAAGCTGCGGCGAATCCTGCTGACCTTGCGCCACGAGCTGCTTCACGAGCGCATCGGCGCGCGACGTGGGAATCGGCGTGCCGTTCACGACGGCGATGTTTTGCGCAAACGCGGGCGCCGCCGCGAATGCAGCCAGCAACACCCAGACGCGGGTTTTTTTCAAAGTCATCGGAGGTTCCTAACTGAACAAACAGACGCCTTCAAGAGGCGAGATTTAAAGAGGCAAGGCGTATGGGTGAAGCGCGCGCGTGTCTATTCGAATTGTTCTGCGAACTCCTGCGGCGTATAAGCCCGGATCGCGAGCGCGTGCACGCCGCGCCGCATTTCCTCGGCCAGCGCATCATACACCAGTCGATGCCGCGCCACGCGCGCACGGCCCGCGAAGCATTGCGCGACGATCGTCACCGTGTAGTGGCTGCCCGCAGCCGCGCCGGCATGGCCCGCGTGCGCGGCGCTGTCGTCCTCGATATGCACCGACTCCGGCTGCAGCGCCGCATTCAGGCGCGCTTCGAGATGCGCGATCTTGTCCGCCGCCGACGCGCTCATGAAATCGAAGGATGCGCTCATTGTCCGTCCTCCTTCATATACTTCGCGAGCCAGAAGCTCTGCGCGACGATGAACACGACAAGACAGCCCGTCGCGCCGAAAAGCTTGAAGTTCACCCACTGATCGGTGGTGAAGTTATACGCGACGAACAGGTTCACCACGCCCAGCAGCGCGAAGAACACGGCCCACGCGACATTCAGTTGCCCCCACACGCGATGCGGCAGCACGATCTGCTTGCCCATCATCGCTTCGATCAGATTCTTTCTGAAGCCGATCTGCGCGACGATCAGCGCGAACGCGAAAAGCCAGTACAGCGCGGTCGGCTTCCATTTGATGAAGGTGTCGTTGTGCAGCACGAGCGTCGCGCCGCCGAACACGACGACCACGCCGAGACTCACCCATAACATCGGATCGACTTTGCGGTGCCGGAACGCAACCCAGGCGATCTGCACGAGCGTCGCCGCGATCGCGACGGCCGTCGCGGTGTAGATGCCCCACACCTTGAATGCGACGAAAAAGAGGATGATCGGAAACAGATCGAACAGAAATTTCATTGGCGTCCGGACGTGATGGGCATCGGATGAGATGCGGGGCGCGCGTGTGACGAACGCCCGCTCGAACAGCAGCAGGCGTCGATACGGCTTGAATGCAGGGGCGCGGCCGGGCGCCC
Source organism: Caballeronia sp. 11_S32 (assembly GCF_056930355.1). Lineage (NCBI taxonomy): Bacteria > Pseudomonadati > Pseudomonadota > Betaproteobacteria > Burkholderiales > Burkholderiaceae > Caballeronia > Caballeronia sp. 11_S32. The sequence goes on along the minus strand of NZ_JBXOWH010000003.1, from coordinate 1,949,633 downwards.
CGTGCCTGGCTCGCGCTTACTTGGGTTCGAATTGTAGCGCAGCCGAGTTGATGCAATACCGCAGGCCCGTGGGCGCGGGGCCGTCCTCGAAGACGTGGCCGAGATGCGCGCCGCAGTTCTTGCACAGCACTTCGATGCGCAGCATGCCGTGCGAGCGGTCGGTCTTCTCCTGGATCACTTCGCCGTTGATCGGCTTGAAGTAGCTCGGCCAGCCGCAGCCGGCGTCGAATTTCGTGTCCGACTCGAAAAGCGGCGTGCCGCAACACACGCAGTCGTAGACGCCGCGCTCCTTGTGATCCCAGTATTTGCCAGTGAACGGGCGCTCGGTCGCGGCGTGGCGCGTGACCTGATACTGCATGTCGTCCAATTCGCGGCGATATTCCGCGTCGTCTTTTTTCAGCGGGTAGCTCGTCGGGGTGTCGTCTCTGCTCATCTGTCGTTCCTTTGATGTGGCCGGGAAGGCCCTGTATGTGAGGGCGAACCTACGAAGAACAACTGACTTCGAGATCGCCCGCCCAGTCAGGCGGCAGGCCCGCATAGGCCTCGTATTGCGGCTGTTCGTCGTACGGATGCCGCAGCACGTCCAGCAGGCGCTCGACTTCCGAGAAGTCCTTCTCGTTCGCCCGGCGGATCGCCTGTTCCGCCAGATGATTGCGCAGCACGTACTTCGGGTTCACGCGGTTCATCGCGGCGGCGCGCGCGGCGTCGTCGCGCGGTTCGTGGGCGAGGCGCTCTCGATACTGCGCGGCCCACGCATCGAACGCGGCGCGATCGAGGAAGAGATCGCGCACGGGCGCATCGCGGCTCGCGTCGGCTTTCGAGAGCTTCGAGAGGTTCCGGAACGTCAGCGTGAAGTCCGTGCGATTCGCATGCATGATCTCGAAGAGACCGTTGGCGAGCTTGTCGTCGCCTTCGCGCTCGACCTCGAGTCCGAGCTTCGCGCGCATCGTTGCGACGAGCGCGGGCGCGAAACGATCCTTGTATCGCTCGAGCACCTTCTGCGCCGCTTCGACCACGCGCTCGGCGCGGTTTTCTTCCGGCAAGTTCGCGCCGAAGAGCGGCACGAGCGCCTGCGCGAGACAAAAGAGGTTCCAGTATCCGACCTGCGGCTGGCGGCTATACGAATAGCGGCCCTGCGTATCCGAGTGATTGCAGATGTGATGCGCGTTGAAGCCGTCCATGAAGCCGAACGGACCGTAGTCGATCGTGAGGCCGAGGATCGACATGTTGTCGGTGTTCATCACGCCGTGGCAGAAGCCGACGCCTTGCCACTGTGCCATCAGCGATGCCGTGGAGCGCACGGCTTCGTCGAGCAGCGCGAGATACGGATCGTCCGCGTCCCGGCAATGCGGATAGAAGCGGTCGATGACGTGATCCGCGAGCTTCTTGAGATCGTCGACGCGATCGTTCGAATAGAAGTGTTCGAAGTGTCCGAAGCGCACGAAGCTCGGCGATACGCGCGTGACGATCGCCGCCGTCTCGATGGTCTCGCGGCGCACCGGCAGATCCGAGCCGATGACGGTCAGCGCGCGCGTCGTGGGGATGCCGAGATGGTGCATCGCTTCCGAGCACAGGAATTCGCGGATCGACGAGCGCAGCACCGCGCGGCCGTCGCCCATGCGCGAATAGGGCGTGCGTCCCGCGCCCTTCAACTGCACTTCGAGGCGCGCGCCGTCATGCTCGGCCTCGCCCAGGGTCAGCGCGCGGCCATCGCCGAGTTGACCCGCCCACACGCCGAACTGATGCCCCGAATACACGGCGGCATAAGGCAGCGCATCGCTGGCCCAGTCGCGCGTGGGATTGCCTGCGAAGTACGCGGCGAATGCATCCTTTTCAGGGCCGCTGGCTATGTGCGGATCGAAGCCGAGCGATTCGGCCGTTTCTCGCGAGATTCCGACGAGATAAGGATCGGGCACGGGCGCGCCAGGAAGACGCGTGAGAAAAGCGGTGCCGAGCGCGGCGAACGAGCCGGGCTCGCCGACCCGGATCGCGTCGGCGATTTCGCTCATGGAATGCGCGTCGGCGAGCGTCTCGTCGCGCGCCGCGCGCACTGCATTGCTTGGGGAAAACGACATATTGAGCGCCTCTGAGTTAAACGATATTGTAATTCCGCGCTCGCGGGCCTGCAGGAGCCCGATCGTCGACGCCAATCCAGCATTCGACTCATCCGAGGACCTCGCCTATGACGTCGCCGCTTCACGGCCAGATGATGGAAATACCGCTGCTCGCGTCGTCCCTGCTGTCCCATGCCTCACGCCACTTCGGCGACAACGAGATCGTGTCGCGGCGCATCGAAGGCGATATCCACCGTTATACCTACCGCGATTGCGAGAAGCGCGCGAAACAGCTTGCGCAGGCGCTCGTCGCGCTCGGCGTCGGGCAGGGCGAGCGCATCGGCACGCTCGCGTGGAACGGCTACAGACATCTGGAGTGCTATTACGGCGTAAGCGGCATGGGCGCCGTGTGCCACACGGTCAATCCGCGGCTCTTTCCCGATCAGATCGCGTTCATCATCGATCACGCGGACGATTCGTACGTCTGCTTCGACATGACCTTCGGCCCGCTCGTCGAACTCATCGCGCCGGAGTGTCCGAACGTGAAAGGCTGGATCGCGCTCGGCGATGCCGCGTGCATTGCCGAGCATCTGTCGAACATGAGCGTGCCGGTGATGAGCTACGAGAGCCTCATCGGCGAGCAGGACGGCAACTTCGACTGGCCGATGCTCGACGAGCGCCAGGCTTCGTTTCTCTGCTACACGTCGGGCACGACGGGCAATCCGAAGGGCGCGCTGTACTCGCATCGCTCGACCGTGCTGCATGCATACGCCGCGGCGCTGCCCGATGCGATGGGCGCATCGTCGAGCGATTCGATCCTTCCCGTGGTGCCGATGTTCCATGTCAACGCATGGGGCATTCCGCACGCGGCGCCGCTCGTCGGCGCGAAGCTCGTGTTCCCCGGCAAGGATCTCGACGGCAAGTCGCTCTATGAGTTGATGGAAGCCGAAGGCGTCACGTATTCCGCCGGCGTGCCGACCGTCTGGATGGGCCTGCTCACCCACATGAAGCAGCAGAACCTGCGCTTCTCGACGCTGAAACGCACGGTGATCGGCGGCTCCGCGTGTCCGCCCGCGATGCTGCGCACCTTCGAGGAAGACTACGGCGTGCAGGTGATCCACGCGTGGGGCATGACGGAGATGTCGCCGCTGGGCACGCTCGCGCGTCTCAGTTTCAAGCAGAAGCAGCGCCCGCTGGAAGCGCAGCGCCGCTCGCTGGAGAAGCAGGGCCACGCGCTCTTCGGCGTCGATATGAAAGTGGTCGGCGACGATGGCCGCGAACTGCCCTGGGACGGCAAATCCTTCGGCGATCTGCATGTACGCGGGCCGTGGGTCATCGACCGCTATTTCCGCCGCGACGATTCCCCGCTCGTCGACGGCTGGTTTCCGACGGGCGACGTCGCGACCATCGACCAAGACGGCTTCATGCAGATCACGGATCGCAGCAAGGACGTGATCAAGTCCGGCGGCGAATGGATCAGCTCGATCGATCTGGAGAACATCGCGGTGTCGCATCCGCAGGTGGCGGAGGCGGCGTGCATCGCGTGCGCGCATCCGAAGTGGACGGAGCGGCCCTTGATCGTCGCGGTGCTGAAGCCGGGCGCGACAGTCACGCGCGAGGAACTGCTCGCGCATTTCGAGGGCAAGGTCGCCAAATGGTGGATTCCGGACGATGTCGTGTTCGCCGAGTCATTGCCCCACACCGCGACCGGCAAGCTGCAGAAAGTGCGGCTGCGCGAGCAGTATTGCGATTACGTGCTGCCGAACACGACGGAAAACCCGGTCTAGCACTGCGTCCATGCCTGAAGGCCCCGGTCCGCCAGCGCGGAGCCGGGGCTTTTGCATTTTCGTCCCGCGCAAATGCATGACTGCTTCATTTGAACGATCGTGCTTTTTTGTGTATTCTGCGGTCATCACCCACCATAATTCCGTTATCCGCTCGACAGGAGTCACTTCATGGCAGTGGACTACACGATCCGCGACGGCGTCGCCGTCATCACGCTCGACAATCCCCCCGTCAACGGGCTTGGCCATTCGACGCGCCTTGGCATCGTCGATGGCATCGAACGCGCGAACGGCGATGCGAGCGTGCGCGCAGTCGTCATCATCGGCGCGGGCAAGGCGTTTTCAGGCGGCGCGGACATCACCGAATTCAACACGCCGAAGGCCACGCAAGAGCCGACGCTCATGACCGTGATCAAGGCGCTCGAAGCCAGCGCGAAGCCCGTTGTCGCGGCGATCCACGCGGTCGCGATGGGCGGCGGTCTCGAGCTCGCGCTCGGCGCGCATTACCGCATCGCCGCGCCCGGCGCGCAGATCGCGCTGCCGGAAGTGAAGCTCGGCCTGTTGCCCGGCGCGGGCGGCACGCAGCGCCTGCCGCGCGTGGTCGGGCTCGAGACGGCACTGAACATGATCGTGTCGGGCACGCCGGTGCCGTCCGAGAAGCTCGCGAAAACGGCGCTCTTCGACGAACTCGCCGAAGACGATCTGCTGGAAGCCGCGTTGTCGTTCGCGCGCCAGGCGGCCGACCGCGGCGGCCCGTATCCGAAGGTGCGCGACCGCCCGATCGAACATCCGAACGCCGAGGGCTTCATTCAGTTCGCGCGCAACGGCGCTGCGGCTGTCGCGAAGCATTTTCCGGCGCCGCACAAATGCATCGACGCAATCGAGAAGGGCGTGAAGGAAGGCTTCCAGCGCGGTCTCGCATTCGAGCGCGAATGCTTTCTCGCGCTCGTGCAGACGCCCGAGAGCCGCGCGCTTCGGCACGCGTTCTTCGGCGAGCGCGCGGCCGCCAAGATCGCCGATGTGCCGTCCGGCACGCCGGTCAGGAAGATCGAGCGCGTGGGCGTCGTCGGCGCGGGCACGATGGGCGGCGGCATCGCGATGAACTTCCTCAACGCGGGGCTGCCCGTCGTGCTGCTGGAGACGAAGCAGGACGCGCTCGATCGCGGCATCGCCACGATCCGCCGCAATTACGAAGCGCAGGTCAAAAAGGGCAAGCTCACGCAGGAGAAGGTGGAAGAGCGCATCGCGCTCATTGCCCCGACCCTGTCTTATGCCGATCTCGCAGAGGCGGATCTCATCATCGAAGCCGTGTTCGAAGAGCTGGGCGTGAAGGAGCAGGTGTTCCGCCAGCTCGACGAAATCGCGAAACCCGGCGCGATCCTCGCATCGAATACCTCGACGCTCGATCTGAACCGCATCGCCGCGTTCACGAAGCGTCCCGGGGATGTCATCGGCATGCACTTCTTCAGTCCCGCGAACGTGATGAAGCTGCTCGAAGTCGTGCGCGGCGAGAAGACGGAAAAGGACGTGCTCGCCACCATCATGCAGCTCGCGAAGAAGATCAAAAAGACGGCCGTGGTGTCGGGCGTATGCGATGGCTTCATCGGCAACCGCATGATCGAGCAGTACATCCGGCAGGCGCTTTTCATGCTCGAGGAAGGCGCGCTGCCCGCGCAGATCGATCGCGCGATCGAGAAGTTCGGCTTCGCGATGGGCCCGTTCCGCATGAGCGATCTCGCTGGCAACGACATCGGCTGGGCCATTCGCAAGCGCCGCTATCGCGAGCAGCCGGAGCTGCACTATTCGCGCATCGCCGATCGTCTGTGCGAACTGGGCCGCTTCGGCCAGAAGACCGGCGCGGGATGGTACGACTACGAGCAGGGCAAACGCGATGCGCAGCCATCGAAACTCGTCGACGACATGATCGTCGCGTATTCGAACGAACGCGGCATCGAGCGGCGCAAGATCGGCGATGACGAGATCGTCGAGCGTCTCGTTCTCTCACTCGTGAACGAAGGCGCGAAGATTCTCGACGAAGGCATCGCGTCGAAGGCGTCGGATATCGACATGGTCTATCTGACGGGTTACGGCTTTCCGCTGTGGCGCGGCGGCCCGATGCTCTACGCGGACACCATCGGTCTCTATAACGTCGAGCGCGCGATACGCAAGTACGTGAAGCAGGCCAATGGCGACGCGTGGCGGCCGGCTGCGCGCGTGACCGGGCTCGCGGCCGCCGATGGACGCTTCAACGCCTGAGAATCGAACGCCATGATCAAACCTGTCGAAGATGCACTCCTCGTGGTGGACGTGCAATACGACTTCATGCCCGGCGGCGCGCTTGCCGTCGCACAGGGCGATGAAGTCGTGCCCGTCATCAACCGCCTTGCGCGCGCGTTCTCGCATGTCGTGCTGACGCAGGACTGGCATCCGCGCTCGCATGTCTCTTTCGCGGCGAATCACGCCGGCCGCGAGCCGTTCGAGATGATGACGCTGCCCTATGGCGAACAGGTGTTGTGGCCGGTGCATTGCGTGCAGGACACGCAAGGCGCGGCGCTGCATCGCGATCTGCACGTGCCGCATGCACGGCTCGTCGTGCGCAAGGGGCATCACGAGCACGTCGACAGCTATTCGGCGTTTGTCGAAGCGGATCGCGTGACGCCCACGGGCCTCACAGGCTATCTGCGCGATGTCGGCGCGAAGCGCGTGTGGCTCGCGGGACTCGCGACCGACTATTGCGTCGCGTGGTCCGCGCTCGATGCGCGCGCGGCGGGCTTCGACGTGATCGTGATCGAGGACGCGTGCCGCGCGATCGATCTGAACGGCTCGCTCGACCGAGCCTGGCAAGACATGAACGCGGCGGGCGTGCGCCGCGTGAATTCCGAAGACATCGTGAGGAAGACGACATGACCGATGCAGTGATCGTATCGACGGCGCGCACCGCGCTCGCCAAATCGTGGCGCGGCGCGCTCAACATGACCCACGGCGCGACGCTCGGCGGCCATGTGACAAAGGCTGTCGTCGAGCGCGCGGGCATCGATCCGGCGCGCGTCGAGGACGTCATCATGGGCTGCGCGAATCCGGAAGGCGCGACGGGCGCGAACATCGCGCGGCAGATCGCGTTGCGCGCGGGCTTGCCCGTCTCCGTGCCCGGCATGACGGTGAACCGCTTCTGCTCGTCGGGCCTGCAGACGATCGCGCTCGCCGCGCAGCGCGTGATGACGGGCGAGGGCGAGGTCTTCGTCGCGGGCGGCGTCGAATCGATCTCGTGCGTGCAGAACGAGATGAACCGCCACATGCTGACCGAAGGCTGGCTCAACCGGCACAAGCCCGAAATCTACTGGTCGATGCTGCAGACGGCGGAGAACGTCGCGAAGCGCTACGAGATCGCGAAGGAGCGGCAGGACGCTTACGGCGTGCGTTCGCAGCAGCGCGCGGCGTCCGCGCAGGCGGCGGGCAGGTTCGACGATGAAATCGTGCCGATCACCGTGCTCGCCGGCATCGCCGACAAGGCGACGGGGCGCTTGTACACGAAGGAAGTGACGCTCGCCGCCGACGAAGGCATTCGCGCCGACACGACGCTCGAAGGCGTATCGAAGATCCGCACCGCGCTGCCGGGCGGCGTCATCACGGCGGGCAATGCGAGCCAGTTCTCCGATGGCGCTTGCGCATGTGTCGTGATGAACGCGACGCTCGCGGAGAAGGAAGGGCTTCAGCCGCTCGGCATTTTCCGCGGCTTCGCGGTCGCGGGCTGCGAGCCGGACGAGATGGGCATCGGTCCGGTGTTCGCGGTGCCGAAGCTTTTGAAGCGCGCGGGCTTGTCTGTCGATGACATCGACTTGTGGGAGCTGAACGAGGCCTTCGCCGTGCAGGTGCTCTATTGCCGCGACAGGCTCGGCATTCCGGACGAGCGCCTGAACGTGAACGGCGGCGCGATCGCGGTCGGGCATCCGTACGGCGTGTCGGGCGCGCGTCTGACGGGCCATGCGCTTATCGAAGGCAAGCGGCGCGGCGCGAAGTTCGTCGTGGTCACGATGTGCATCGGCGGCGGGCAGGGCGCGGCGGGTCTGTTCGAAATCGTGTGACGGTTGCGCGTGCTTCGAAGCAGGAGCGAGTCGTCGAAGCACGGCGATTTTTGCTACGCTTCAGGTCTTGTTCGATATCAGGAGCCGCCGTGCTACGTCACATCGTCATGTGGAAACTCAAGGAAAGCGCCGAAGGCGCGAGCCGCGCGGAGAACGCGCAAAAGCTCAAGGCGAAGCTCGAAACCTGCCGCAGCATCGTGAAGGGTCAAGGGCATTTCGAGGTCGGCACCGCGCAGCCGGGTTTCGATTGCACGTATGACGTCGTGCTCGTCTCCGACTTCGACGACCGCGCCGCGCTCGAGGCCTATCAGGTGCATCCGAAGCACCAGGCGTTGAAGGATTTCGTCGCGGCGGTCCGCGAAGACCGTCAGTGCGTCGACTACGAAGTGTGAGCGCGATGGCCACATCCGATACATCAGCAGGCACGGGCGGCGTCTCGATCGAAAGCCCGTTCATCGACGCCCTCGGCGTGCAGCTCGTCGAGGCGAAGGATGGCGAAGCCGAAGTGCGCATGCCGCTTCAGGAAGCGCACCTGAACACGTGGGGCATCGCGCACGGCGGCGTCACGATGACCTTGCTCGATGCCGCGCTCGCGCTCGCCGCGCGCAGCGTCGCGGGCGACGGCATCGGCGTCGTCACCGTCGAGATGAAGGTGAACTTCATGCAGCCGGGGCGCGGCGAGTTGCGCGGCTACGGGCGCGTGCTGCATCGCTCGACGACGATGGCCTATTGCGAAGGCGAAATCCGCGACAGCGAAGGCCACTTCGTCGCGAAGGCGCTCGGCACGTTCAAATACATGAAGCGGCTTGCGGTCGGGCGCGATATCGTCCGCCAGAAGATGCGCTCCGATCCGAAGGCGACGCCGGGACCGAGCGACGCCTGAACGTCAACCCGAAGGAGAACCCGCATGGCAGACGCACAGATCAACCGTCAGATATTGCTCGTGTCGCGCCCCGAGGGCGAGGCGTCGGTGTCGAACTTCAAGCTGGTCGAAACACCGCTCGCGCCGCTTCAGGACGGCGAAGTGCGCGTGCGCAATCACTATCTTTCGCTCGATCCCTACATGCGCGGCCGCATGAGCGATGCGAAATCGTACGCCGCGCCGCAGCCGCTCAATGAAGTGATGATCGGCGGCACGGTGGGCATCGTCAGCGAATCGCGCAATCCCGCGTTCAAGCCGGGCGATAGCGTCGTCGGCGTGCTCGGCTGGCAGGAATACGGCACGTCCGATGGGAAAGGCCTGAACAAGGTCGATGCATCGCGCGTGCCGCTGTCCGCGTATCTCGGCGCGGTCGGCATGCCGGGCGTCACCGCGTGGTACGGGTTGAATCGCATCATCGAGCCGAAGGCAGGCGAGACGGTCGTCGTGTCGGCGGCGAGCGGCGCGGTGGGCAGCGTTGTCGGGCAACTGGCGAAGGCGGCCGGCTGCCGCGCGGTGGGCATCGCGGGCGGCGCGGAGAAATGCCGCTATGTCGTCGAGACGCTCGGCTTCGATGCATGCGTCGATTACAAGGCGGGCAAGCTTTACGAAGACCTCAAAGCCGCGACGCCCGATGGCATCGATGGCTACTTCGAGAACGTCGGCGGCGAAGTGCTCAACGCCGTGCTCGCGCGCATGAACGCGTTCGGGCGCATCGCGGTGTGCGGGATGATCTCCGGCTACGACGGCAAGCCGATGCCGATGGACGCGCCCCGGCTCATCCTCACGCAGCGGCTCAAGCTGCAAGGCTTCATCGTCTACGAACATCTGGATATCTGGCCGCAGGCGCTGAAGGAACTCGGCGAACGTGTCGCGACGAAGAAGCTGCATTTTCGCGAGAGCATCGCCCAAGGGCTCGAGAATGCGCCCGAAGCGTTTCTCGGCCTTCTGCGCGGCAAGAACTTCGGCAAGCAACTGGTGAAGCTCGTCTAGCTCTCCCTTAAGCAAAGGAACGCACGTGGATCGCTTCGAAGGCAAGGTCGCCGTCATCACCGGCGCGGGCAGCGGGTTCGGGCGGGCATTCGCGACGAAAGGCGCGGCGCTCGGCATGAAGCTCGTGCTCGCGGACGTCGATGCCACCGCGCTCGCCGCGACCGTCGACGCGGTGCGCGTGGCCGGCGGCGAGGCGATCGGCGTTGCGACGGACGTATCGGATGGCGCTCAGGTCGAAGCCCTCGCGCGCGCATCGCTCGATGCGTTCGGCGGCGTGCATCTGCTCTTCAACAACGCAGGCGTCGGCGCGGGCGGCTTCGTCTGGGAGAACAGCGCGAACGACTGGCAATGGGTCTTCGGCGTGAACGTGATGGGCGTCGCGAACGGTCTGCGCGCGTTCGTGCCGGTCATGCTCGCGCAGAACGAGCCGGCGCATATCGTCAACACGGCGTCGGTGGCGGGCCTGCTCGCCGCGCCCGCGATGGGCGTCTACAACGCGTCGAAGCATGCGGTCGTCGCGCTGACCGAGACGCTTTATCACGACCTGCGGCTCGCGGGCGCGTCGTCGATCGGCGTGTCGCTGCTATGTCCCGCGTTCGTGCCGACCGGTATCGCGGATGCCGAACGCTCGCGGCCCGGCGCGCTCGCCAACGACGCGCCGTATACCGCCTCGCAAAAACTCGCGGCGCGGCAACTGACGAAGGCGGTGGAGGGCGGCAAGCTTTCGGCAAGCGACATCGCGGACATGACGTTCGATGCGGTGCGCGAAGGGCGTTTCTACGTCATCACGCATCCGTCCATCATGCCGTCGGTGCAACTGCGGCTCGACGACATCGCGCAACTGCGCAATCCCACCGATCCGATGTCGCTGAAACGTCCGCGCTGACGGCTTGCGGATCGTGGCATCATCGTGTCCCTTTGACGCTTTTTCCGCCGATGCCGCTCAATCCGAAGATCGCGCAAATCCTGGAGATGGTCGCGCGCGCCAATCGCCCGCCGTATCACACGCTGACGCCGCAACAGGCGCGCGCCGCCTACGCGATGAGCGCGCAGATTCTCGATATCGCGCCGCTGCCCATGCACAGCGTCGAAGACATGCGCATTCCGGCGCGCGATGGCGAAACCATCGGCGTGCGCGTGTACCAGCCTGCCGAACCGAGCTGGGCCGAACCTTCCGCCGCGCTGCTGTATCTGCATGGCGGCGGCTTCACGGTCGGGAGCGTGTCGACGCACGACGCGCTGTGCCGCAAGCTCGCGCACGACGCGGGCTGCGCGGTCGTATCGGTCGATTACCGGCTCGCGCCGGAGCACAAGTTTCCCGTCGCGGTGCACGACGCGTTCGACGCGCTGCAGTGGCTCGCGCGCGAGGCGCCGACGCTCGGCATCGATCCCGGCCGGCTCGCGATCGGCGGCGACAGCGCGGGCGGCACGCTCGCGATCGTGTGCGCGGTGCTCGCGCGCGATGCGGGCATCGGCCTGCGGCTGCAACTGCTGATCTATCCGGGCACGAGCGCGTGGCAGGGGAGCGCATCGCATGAGCGGCTCGCGGAGGGCTATCTGCTCTCCGGCGAAACGATTCAATGGTTCTTCGAACAGTATGTGCGCGACGATCGCGACCGCGACGACTGGCGCTTCGCACCGCTCGATGCAGCCCGCGGCGTGCCGGATTTCAGGAGCGTCGCGCCTGCGTGGATCGCGGCGGCAGATCACGATCCGCTCTATGACGAGGACATTGCGTTCGCTTCAAGACTTGAAGAAGCGGGTGTGCCGGTCACGCTCATGCGCTACGAAGGCATGATCCACGAGTTCTTCAAAATGGGCGGGTTCGTGCCGGAAGTGGCGCAGGCGCATGCGGACGCGGTGAGGGCGTTGCGGGCGGTGTTCGAATAAGGAATCCGAGTTTTCGCCTGCAGGAAATCTGCTTCGGATTGTTAAATGGCGTTTCATCCATTCGATCGGAACAGATTCGCTGTGAACACCACAATCCTGCAAGCCAGGCTTGGCGTTGTCTTGCTTGCCGCCGTCCTTCTCGTCGGCGCAGTCAACGCGCTGAATCTGAACGAAGCATACGGCAACGGCCCGCCGTACTATGCACGCACGGCGAGCATGGACAAGTGGTCCGATCCCTTGCCCATGCTCGGAGCAATCGATGTCACTACCGCGCTGCTCGTCGCCGCAACCATGTATTTGACGCGCCGAAAACGCTGATCACGCGATCTCGAATCCGAACGCCCGCTCGAACGCGCCGGGCCTGACGATGCGATGCGAACCGTCATCGTCGCTGCGTTCCTTGATATCGACCGATAAGCCACGCGCCAACGGCTTCACGCGCAAAGCCGTCGTGCTGCGTGTCCCGTAATCCGCGGTCTCGATGAACGCCGCCGACAGCACGCGCTCACGTTCTATCGAAATACCCGTCGACGGCAAATGCTCGTCGTTCGCGATGCGCGGATCGCGCAAGGTCTCGATGAGCACATCGAGCGAAGGGCGCTCATCGGCGTGGATCAGGTCGCACAACGCCTCGCGCTGCGCGACGAGCTTGGGCCATGGTGTGTTCAGCAGACTGTTGGATAAACCATGCACGCCGGCATCGAGCAGGGCGGGCGGCGCTTCGGCGCGATTGCCGTACCAGCCGAGCTCGCGCCGTGCGAAATCGCCGCAAAGCAGATTGAAGCCGTTGTAACGGTGACCTTCCTCGGCCACGCGTTCGAGATAATCGAGCGGCGCCAGACGCTCGCCGGCGAGAAACGCGCTCACGAGCGTGCCGCGCGTCGGCGCATTCGGCCGCGCTTCGCTCGGCGCGCGATAGTTCGTCAGCGCGGCGAAGCGGCCATCGCGCGATATGCCGAGCCACGTTCCGCCGCCCGTCAGATCGCGGCCCGCGAGCACGCCGGGCGCGTCGTTCCACCAGTGCATCGGCTCGGCGTCGCGGCGAAAGAACTCGTCGCGGTTCGCCGAGAGCGTCAGCAACGCGCGGCCATTCTCGCGCGAAGCCGCAGGCTGCCAGTCGAAGACGATCAGACACATGCGCGCAAAGCCTCAGGCGTCGGCCGGAAACGCATAAGGCAGCGGCACGAAGGTGAGCGCGGGACCATCGGCGGACCCGACATGCACCGTGCCGTCATCGAGCGCGGCGAGCTTGATCTCCACGAGACAATCCACGCCGCCGCCCTCCGCGGGCGCCACGTTCACGACGAGCCCGCACGGCTGGCCGGGATCGCCGGAATGAAAGAGCTCCGCGCCGGGCGTCGCGGTATCGGCATGGGCGAGGGCCGTGCGCCGCTTGATCGTGCCGCGATACTGGCTGCGCGCGACGATCTCCTGGCCCGGATAGCAGCCCTTCCTGAAATTCACCGCGCCGAGCACGTCGAAGTTCACCATCTGCGGGACGAACTGCTCGACCGTCGCGTGCGTGATGCGCGGCTCGCCCGCGTGGATATCGAGCCAGTCCCACATCGTCTCCGGCACGCGCTGCAGTTTGTCGTCGAGCTTCGCGAGCCGGGCCTCGACATCGGCCTTCGGACCGACCCACAGAAAACGCGGACGGTGCGCCGCGTCCGGCACGCGGATCAGCGAACCGTGTGGGCCTTCGACCTTCACATGCACGCCGTCGGGCAGCGCATCGAAGATGCCGGACAGCGCCGCGCGCACATCGCCCGCGAAACCGACCGCGGCGACTTCGGGCGTCGCGTCGGAGAGCTTCGCCTTCGAGCGCAGCACGAACATCGACAGGCGCTTTTGCACGGCGGCCTGCACGTCCCGCGCGATGAGCAGGCGCACCGCGTCGGCCGTGCGCCACATCAGGAACGAGCCGAGGAGGCGCCCCTTCGGCGAGCAGTAGCCCGCAAGCCGAGCGGTCGAGGCATCGAGATGCTGGACGTCGTTCGTGACCTGGTTGTGCAGGAATGGGGCGGCGTCCTCGCCCTTGACGTCGATCACGCCGAACTGCGTGAGCGGCATGTACGCGCCGGCGGTCTTGACGGATTCGAAATCGGAGGCGGTGAGGGCGGTGGTCTGGGAATTCATGGGCGGGCGGGCTGTCAATCCTGTCGTTTGGGCGCGGGTCGGCGAATGCGACTCTGGCGCAGGCGGCAAGTTATTATATTGGTCTTATCTCAAGTGTGTTTCGCATGTCCCTTCTGAAGAAATGCGTCGTGGCGGCGGTGCTCGCCGCGATGCTCGCGGCAGCCGTCGCCGGCGGCGTCTGGTGGTGGGCCAACCGGCCCATGGAGCTGCCGACGCCCGAGCTCGACGTCATCATCAAGCCCCACAGCAGCCTGCGCAGCGTGAGCGCCCAGTTGAACCGCGGCGGCGTGCCCGTCGAGCCGGAGCTGTTCGTGCTGATGACGCGCGTGCTCGGCCTGTCCGCACAGTTGAAGTCGGGCAATTACGCGTTCAAGAGCGGCGTCACGCCTTACGAGGTGCTGCAGAAGATCGCCCGCGGGGACGTGAACGAATATGTCGCGACCGTCATCGAAGGCTGGACGCTGCAGAAAATGCGCGGCGAACTCGACAGCAATCCCGCGCTGAAGCACGACACCGTGGGCATGACCGACACCGACCTCCTGCGCGCCATCGGCGCGGCGGAAGTGGACAAGGCGTCGGCCGAGGGGCTGTTCTTCCCCGATACCTATCTCTTCGACAAAGGCACGAGCGATCTCGCCGTCTACAAGCGCGCGTACCGGACGATGCAGGCGCGGCTCTCCGAAGCGTGGAACACGCGCGCGCAGAATCTGCCTTACAAGACGCCTTATGAGGCGCTCGTCATGGCGTCGATCGTCGAGAAGGAGACGGGGCGTGCGCAGGACCGGCCGCTCGTCGCGGCGGTGTTTGCGAACCGCCTGCGCATCGGCATGCCGCTGCAGACGGATCCGAGCGTGATCTACGGCCTGGGTCCCGCCTATGGCGGCAAGCTCAGGAAAAAAGACCTGCAGACGGACACTCCGTACAATACCTACACGCGCATGGGCCTGCCGCCGACTCCGATCGCGCTGCCCGGCGTGGCCGCATTGAACGCCACGCTCAATCCCGCCGCGAGCAACGCGCTGTATTTCGTGTCGCGCGGCGACGGCAGCAGCATCTTTTCCGACAATCTGGGCGACCACAACAAGGCCGTCGACAAATATATCCGGGGTCAATGAATGGCGCGCGGCAAGTTCATCACGTTCGAAGGCATCGACGGCGCGGGCAAGACCACGCATCTCGACTGGTTCCGCCAGCAACTCGCGGCGAAGGTCGCGCCGGGCGGGCACCAGGTGGTGATGACGCGCGAACCGGGCGGCACGCCGCTCGGCGAAACGCTGCGCGGCATCCTGCTGAATCAGCCGATGGATCTCGAAACCGAAGCGCTGCTGATGTTCGCCGCGCGCCGCGAGCATCTGGCGCAAGTCATCGAACCGGCGCTTTCGCGCGGCGACTGGGTGCTGTCGGACCGCTTCACGGACGCGACTTTCGCGTATCAGGGCGGCGGGCGCGGCCTGCCGCGCGACAAGCTGGAAGCGCTGGAGCGCTGGGTGCAGGGCGGTTTTCAGCCGGATCTCACCGTGCTCTTCGACGTGCCGACCGACACCGCGAGCGAGCGCCGCTCGGCCGCGCGCGCGCCGGACAAGTTCGAGAGCGAGTCGGAGGCGTTTTTCGAGCGCACGCGCCACGAGTATCTGCGCCGCGCGGAGGAATCGCCGCAGCGTTTTTATATCGTCGATTCGACCCGGCCTATCGGCGAGATTCGCAAGAAACTCGAAGAAGTCGTTTCAAGTCTCTGATTTAGTTAAGAAACTCATCGATGATCTACCCTTGGCAAACCGACGACTGGCAGCGTCTACAGCAATTGCGCGCGCACTGGCCGCATGCGCTGCTGCTGCACGGAGAGGCCGGCATCGGCAAGTTGCAGTTTGCGCAGCATCTCGCGCAGGGGCTTCTGTGCGAGACGCCGGCCGCCAACGGCGAGCCATGCGGCACGTGCCCGGCCTGCCTCTGGTTTTCGCAGGGCAATCACCCCGATTACCGCGCCGTGCTGCCTGAAGCGCTCGCGGGTCTCGCTGCCGGAAGCGGCGACGCGGCGGATGCCGCCGCCGAAAAAGCCGATGGCGACGAAGGCAAGAAGACCCGCACGCCCAGCAAGGAAATCAAGATCGAGCAGGTGCGCGCGCTGCTGGATTTCTGCGGCGTCGGCTCGCATCGCGGCGGCATGCGCGTCGTGCTGCTTTATCCGGCGGAGGCGCTCAACGTCGCGGCGTCGAACGCGCTTTTGAAAACGCTCGAGGAGCCGCCCGCGGGTGTGGTGTTCCTGCTCGTGTCGGCGCGCATCGACCGCCTGCTGCCGACGATCATCAGCCGCTGCCGTCAATGGCCGATGGGTGTCCCGCAGCCGGATGAAGCGAGCGCGTGGCTCGCGTCGCAAGGCGTCGACGATCCGGCGGGGCTGCTCGCGCAGGCGGGCGGCGCGCCGCTTGCTGCGCTTGCGCTCTCGAACGACGAAAACCGCGCCTTGCGCGACTTCACGCTCGCACAGCTCGCCGCCGGCCCGAACTGCGATGCCTTCGCTTGCGGCGAGAATCTGCAGAAGCTGCCCGTGCCGCTCGTGCTCGGCTGGCTGCAGCGCTGGCTCTACGACCTGCTCGCCCAGCGCACGGCGGGCCGTCCGCGTTATTTCCCCGGCGCGGCGAAGGCGCTCGCGCGTTGCGCGCAAAGTGCCGATGCCGCCGCGCTCGCGCGCTACATCAAAACCGTCACGCGGCAGCGCGCGGTTGAAAATCACCCGCTCAACGCGCGCCTCGTGTTCGAGGAACTGTTCATCGGTTATCGCGGGATCTATACGGCCTGACGGCACACTACAGCACAGCCATGAAGCCCAGCTACCGCGACGCCACGCTCGACGACTTGCCCGCCATCGTCGGCATCTACAATTCGACGATCGCCTCGCGCCTCGTCACGGCCGACCTCGATCCGGTCACGGTCGAAAGCCGTCTCGCGTGGTTTCAGGCGCACAGCCCGCAATCGCGGCCGCTGTGGGTCGTCGAGGAAAACGGCGACGTGATCGCGTGGCTGAGCTTCTCGGATTTCTATGGCCGTCCCGCGTATGCGCGCACTGTCGAAGTGAGCATTTATCTTGACGAGCGCGCGCGAGGCAAGGGCCTCGGCAAGAAGCTGCTGCGCGCGGCGCTCGACCGCGCGCCGTCGCTGAACGTCGATACCGTGCTCGGCTTCGTCTTCGGCCATAACGCGGCAAGCATGAAGCTCTTCGCCGCGTTCGGCTTCGAAGCGTGGGGCACGCTGCCGCGCGTCGCCGTGCTGGACGGCGTCGAGCGCGATCTCGTCATTCTCGGCCTGCGCCTCGACGGGCAGCGGGTCGGAACGCAAGCCACGCATTAAGGAGCACCGGATGTTCGTCGATTCGCACTGTCACATCAACTTCGAAGGGCTCGCCGACCGCTTGCCCGACGTCCTCGACAAGATGCGCGCGCACGCGGTCACGCATGCGCTGTGCGTGTCCGTCGATCTGGAGACGCTGCCTTCCGTGCTCGAGATCGCGGAGCAGTACGAGAACGTGTATGCGTCGGTGGGCGTGCATCCGGATCACGAGGACATGAGAGAGCCGAGCGTCGCGGAACTCGTCGAACTGGCGAAGCATCCGAAGGTCTGCGCGATCGGCGAGACCGGGCTCGACTACTATCGTCTGGAAGGGCGCAGCATCGCCGACATGGAATGGCAGCGCGAGCGCTTTCGCACGCACATCCGCGCCGCGCACGCTACGGGCAAGCCGCTCATCGTCCATACGCGCTCGTCGTCGGAAGATACGCTGCGCATCATGGAGGAAGAGCGCGCGGGCGTGCCGGGCGGCGTCATGCACTGTTTCACCGAGCCGTGGGAGGTCGCCGAGAAGGCGCTCGCGCTGAACTTCCATGTCTCGCTGTCGGGCATCGTCACGTTCAAGAATGCGAAGGATGTGCAGGACGTCGCGCGGCGCGTGCCGATCGAGCGCCTGCTCATCGAGACCGACTCGCCGTATCTCGCGCCCGTGCCGTATCGCGGCAAGCCGAATGAACCTGCGTACGTGAGTTATGTCGGACGTTTCATCGCGCAGTTGCGCGAACAGCCGGAGGAAGCGGTCGCACAGGCAACCACCGACAATTTCTTCCGGCTATTCAAGATCGCGCGGCCAGCCTGAGGGCGGCCGGCCCGCGCGCGAAAAAACTGATTCAAGGCAATCCGAAGGTCTCTTATGAACAATTCCCCGATGGTTTCCACCCTGTCCGCGGCGAGCGCGCCAAACGTTTCCCGCACATCGCGCAAGGGCGCGGCCGTGCGCGGTCTGGTAGCCGGCGCGCTGCTGGCCGCCTGCGCCGTCGCGCAGCCGGTCTGGGCCGCATCCGTGGACTCGCTCATCAAGGCGGTCAAGTTCGACGACGTCTCGGCTGTCAAGAAACAGCTCGCGCAGGGCGCGGACCCGAACACGGTCGACGACACCGGCACGCCCATCATCGTGATCGCGGCGCGGGAGAAGTCGGACAAGGTCGGCCAGCTGCTCGCCGACAACCCGAAGACCGATCTGGAAAAGCTCGACGCCGCCGGCGAGAACGCGATGATGCTCGCCGCGCTCAACGGCGACGCCACCTTCGTGAATCTGCTGATCGCCAAGGATGCCGAAGTGAACAAGAAGGGCTGGACGCCGCTGCACTACGCGGCGACCAACGGCCATGACGATATCGTGAAGATTCTGGTCGACCATTCGGCCTATATCGACGCGGGCTCGCCCAACGGCACGACGCCGCTCATGATGGCCGCGCGCGGCAACCATCTTTCGACCTGCAAGCTGCTGCTCGACGAAGGCGCGGATCTGCGCGTCAAGAATCAGCTCGGCATGACGGCTGTGGACTTCGCCCGGAAGTACGAGGCGAGGGATGTCGCCGCGGGCCTGCAGGCGCGCCTGGATTCAATGCCGCAAGGCGGCGGCGCTCCGCAAAGCGGCTCAAACGGTGCAAAATAGCGCAGCGCGCGTTTTCAGGGTTCGGGGCGAGGGCGGTCAGGCGCGGCCGCGCGTCGCTCCGAACCCGTTGCCCCAATCAAACCGCCGCTCAACATAAAAGGAAGACCATGCTGCGGGAATTCGTCATCGCCTGTGCTCTCGCGACGCCCGTGTGCGCGTTCGCGTTCACCGGCAACGATCTGAACAAGCTCTGCACCAAAACGGATCCCAACTCGCGGACCGCCTGCGCGGCCTATATCGAAGGCGCGGCGGACGGCATTTACAACACGATCGAGGCGATCGGCGGAACCTCCGGGCCGCAGATCGGCCAGTACTTCTGCCTGCCGGCGGACGTGAAGCCGCAGCAACTCACGGACGCGGTGCGCAAATACATCGCCAACAATCCCGACAAGGCCGACTACAACGCGACCACGATGGTCTCGCTCGGTCTCGGCAAGGCGTTTCCCTGCAAGGCGGAACGCTGAGCGCCTTTTCGACGCCGGCGCGCCGTCGCGCGTCCTGCGTCACGCTTGCTGAACCGGCAGGCACGGTGGCCGCCCCCAGACGGCCACCCGGAAGCATCCGCAGCATCCCGCATCCGTGCGATGCGACCGCCGTATCCACCTCGACGCTCGTCACTTCACGAGGCTGATCCGCGACGCTCATGCTCTCACTCGATCATTTCCTGGACCTGGCCGAACGGCCGCTCGGCACCTGGCCCGGCGCATTCGTTGTCGCCGCGATCGCGGTGGCGGTCGCGCTCGGCGTGCATCGCATCGGCGCGCGCATCCTGACGCGCATCGCGCGGCCGTATCCGCTCATGAGCGTCGTCTTGCGCTACATCGACACGCCCGCGCTCATCCTGCTCGTCTTCCTCGGCATCGGCTTCATGATCTTCGAGGCGCCCGATACGCTGCCGTTCATCGGCGTGCTGCGCGATATGGAAACCGTCGCGCTGATCGGCGCGCTCACGTTCCTCGCGGCGCGCTCGGCGGGCGCGGTGGGCGAGGCGATCGTGCAGGCGCATCCGCTCGACACCGACGACAACCTCAACGCGCGCCGCATCCACACGCAGGCGCGGGTGCTCGCGCGCTCGGTGATGGTGGTGATCGTCATCATCGGGTTCGGCGCGGCGCTGATGGCGTTTCCGAGCGTGCGGCAGATCGGCGCGAGCCTGCTGGCTTCGGCGGGCGTCGCGGGGCTGGTCGCAGGTATCGCGGCGCGGCCGGTGCTCGGCAATCTGATCGCGGGTCTGCAGATCGCGCTGTCGCAGCCGATCCGCCTCGACGATGTCGTCGTGATTCAGGGCGAATGGGGGCGCGTCGAGGAAATCACGGGCACGTATGTGTCGATCCGCATCTGGGACCAGCGGCGGCTGATCGTGCCGTTGCAGTGGTTCATCGAGAATCCGTTCACGAACTGGACGCGCAACAGCTCGCAGATCATCGGCACGGTGTTTTTGTACGTGGATTACCGCATGCCCATCGCGCCGCTGCGCGAGGAGCTCGAGCGCATTCTCGCGCACGCGCCGGAGTGGGACGGCCGCGTGCAGGTGCTGCAAGTCACCGACGCCACCGATCGCGCGATGCAGCTTCGCGTGCTCGTCAGTTCTTTCGATTCGGCGCTCAACTGGGACTTGCGCTGCCGCGTGCGGGAAGGGCTCGTGAATTTCGTGCAGGCGGCGTTTCCGCAGTATCTGCCGCGCGCGCGGGCGGATTTGTCGACGGACAAGGACCATCATGTCGATTTCGCGCCGCCGCTCGAACGCGCGGGCACGGCCCGGCCCGCAAGCACGGCGAACACCGCCGCCGATCCGGTCGCGAGCCGCGGCGAGCCGACCGGGCCGGACCCTCGCGCGCATTCTGCGGCGTCCACCGCGCCGACGCCCGCCGAAAAGTCCTGACCGGAGCGAAAGAAACCCGCACGGAGTTTTCCAGTCGAAAATTTCAGGTTTATCCTGAAAATCGAACAGTCGAAGAGGAAAAGGAAAGCATATGAGCCGTCTCGTCGTCGTATCCAACCGGGTCGCCACGCCGACCGAAACCAAGGGCTCCGCGGGCGGGCTCGCCGTCGGCGTCTTCGGCGCGCTGAAGGACAGCGGCGGCGTCTGGTTCGGCTGGAGCGGGGACGTGGTGAGCGAGACCGTGGCCAACCAGGGGCCGAAGCTCGAACAGGACGGCGCGGTGACCTTCGCGACCGTCGGCCTGCCGAAAAAGGACTACGACCAGTACTACCGCGGCTTTTCCAACGCAATGCTGTGGCCGGTATTTCACTATCGGAACGATCTGGCCGTCTACGACCGCGACGAATACGCGGGCTACCGGCGCGTGAACGCGTGGCTCGCGCACAAGCTCATCAAGCTGCTCGAACCCGACGACATCATCTGGGTGCACGACTATCACCTGATTCCGTTCGCCGAGGCGCTGCGCTCGGCGGGCGTCAACAATCGCATCGGCTTCTTTCTGCACATTCCGTTTCCGTCGCCGCAAATTCTCTTGAACATTCCGCCGCACGAGGAGCTCGTCCGGTCGCTGTGCTGCTATGACGTCGTGGGCTTTCAGACCGAAGGCGATCGCACCGCGTTTCACGATTACATCATCCGGCACGCGCACGGCACCGTGACGCCCGACGGCCACGTCGAAGCGTTCGGCAGGAAGCTCAGGACGAACGTCTACCGCATCGGCGTGTTTCCGGACGAGATCGCGGAGCAGGCCGAGCGCGGCGAGGCGCGTCAGGACGTGATGGACCTGAAGCAGAGCCTCGAAGGCCGCAAGCTCATCATGAGCGTGGACCGGCTCGATTATTCGAAGGGTCTCGTCGAGCGTTTTCGGGCATTCGAGCATTTCCTGGAGAAATCGCCGGAGTGGCGCGGCAACGTCACGCTCGTGCAGATCGCGCCGCCGACGCGCTCCGACGTCGAGACCTATCAGCAGATCCGCCAGAATCTGGAGTACGAGGCGGGGCGCATCAACGGACGCTACTCCGGGCTCGACTACACGCCGATCCGCTATCTGAACCAGCGCTACGACCGGTGGAAGCTGATGTCGCTGTTTCGCGAATCGCAGATCGGGCTCGTCACGCCGCTGCGCGACGGCATGAACCTCGTCGCGAAGGAATACGTCGCCGCGCAGAATCCGGACGATCCCGGCGTGCTCGTGCTGTCCCAATTCGCGGGCGCGGCCGATGAAATGACCGGCGCGGTGATGGTGAATCCGCACGATATCGTCGGCACGAGCGAGGCGATCGGGCGCGCGCTCGCGATGCCGCTCGCCGAGCGCAAGCAGCGCTACGAGACCAACATGGCCGCGCTGCGCAAACACGATCTGGGCGTGTGGCGCGACGACTTCCTCGCGGATCTTCGCGGCGACGCCAAAGCGTAACGCCGCCGCAATCGAATGTTTCGGCCCTGTAACAGAGCGATGAAAGTGCAAGAGACGCCCGTCACGGGCGCATTTGCCCTCCATAATGCGCTCGTCGTGGGGTCGTTTCGCGACCCGCGACACGCATCGACCCGTGACGCGAGACGGAATTACGCCTAAGGGCAAACCTTGGTGGCGGTCTTACATTCCACTGTCATACTCGATGCGCGCCGCGGCCGGCCTGCGTAGTCGTGCCGCACGTCGATATCCGCATGGAGACGAGAACGATGAGAATTGCGCAGATTGCTCCGCTGACCGAATCGGTGCCGCCGAAGCTCTACGGTGGAACCGAGCGCGTGGTGTCGTACCTCACCGAGGCGCTCGTCGAGCTCGGCCACGAGGTGACGCTATTCGCAACCGGCGATTCGCAGACCAGCGCCAACCTGGAACCCGTGTGGCCGCGCGCGCTGCGGCTCGATCCGGCGATCCGCGACCGCATCGCGCCGCATATGCTGCTGATGGAACTGGTGCGGCGCCGTGCCGAGGAGTTCGATGTCCTGCACTTTCACATGGACTATTACTCGTTCTCGCTGTTCAAGCGCCAGGACACGCCGTTCATCACGACCATGCACGGCCGTCTCGATCTTCCCGAGCAGCAGCCGGTGTTCGATACCTTCAACACGGCGCCCGTCGTGTCCATCTCGGATTCGCAGCGGCATCCGCTGCCGCAGGCCAGGTGGATCACCACCGTCTATCACGGCCTGCCTGAGACGCTTTACGTGCCGCAGCCGGTGGAGCAGAAGTACCTCGCCTTCCTCGGGCGCATTTCGCCGGAAAAGCGTGTCGATACGGCCATCCGCATCGCGGGCCGCTGCGGCTTGCCGATCAAGATCGCCGCCAAGGTCGACGCCGCCGATCACGAATACTTCGAGCGCGAAATCGCGCCGCTCCTCGAATTGCCGTACGTCGAATATATCGGCGAGATCAACGACACTCAGAAGGCCGAATTCCTGTCGGGCGCGCATGCGCTCCTGTTCCCGATCGACTGGCCGGAGCCCTTCGGCCTCGCGATGATCGAAGCAATGGCGTGCGGCACGCCTGTCATCGCGTTCAATCGCGGCGCGGTGCCCGAAGTGGTGGACGAGGGCGTGTCGGGCTTCATCGTCGAGGATGAGATCGGCGCGGTGGCGGCGGTCAACCGCCTGCATACCTTGCCGCGCGAGCGCGTGCGCAAGCGTTTCGAGGAACGCTTCACGTCGCATCGCATGGCGCGGCAATATCTCGATGCGTATCAGGCCGTCGTGCGGGCGCAAAAGCGCGCGCGCTTCAAGCTGATCGATCGCGCGACGACGAGCTGAGCGCTCGAAAAACCAAGAAAAAACCGCCGTGCGGCGCGACCCGAAGATCGCGCCGCACGGCGGTCATGCTCTGCAGTCAGGCGCCGCCAGTGGCGCGCGCTCACTACTTCAGGCGCGAAACCTTCGTGCCTTCCAGCGAAACATCGGCCATGAGCCCAGCGTTGGTCAGCACGATCACCTCGACCGGCTTGGTCGCGGTGGTCGTATCGATCGTGCCGTTCGCGCCCATCTTGACGAGCGCCACCGATGCGTCCGCGCCAGCCGACCAGCCGTCCGAATTGCGGAATTTGTCGAGCGCGTCCTGCGTCATGAACAGGAAGATCAGCGCCTTCGATTGCGCGCCCGCCGTCAGGCCGAACGAGCCAGAGGTGGTGCTGTAATAGCCCACCGTGCTGCCGCCCACGCGCAGCGAGCCCTTGCCGTATTGCGCGCCGACGATGAAGCCCGCCTGGAGCACCGACGGGAACACCAGCACACCGCGCGCCTTTGCGACCAGTTCGCGCGAGCCGGAGACCGTGGCGTAGAGACGCTGAATGGTGCTGTCGACGTCGGCGTCAATCGAGCGGTGCTCATCAGCAGCGCCCGCGGCCTGTTCCGCGCCGGCATTCCTGTTCGTCGTGCAGCCGGCAAGCGCGAGGCCTCCCAGCGCCAGGACGGCAGTTGACTTGAGCATGAAGTTTCGTCTTTGCATCATTGTTCTCCATCGTGGAAGTAGGAAACCCCATAGAGCGGGAGGGTGAGGCACGCAAAGTTATAGCACAGCCACATGAAACGCGAACCTCGGCCCACGCGCCCAAAGCCTTGTCACTCGCGGGTTTTCGGGCTTCGCGGCACGCAAGTGCAACAATGGCTTCAGCTTACTCCGAATCCGGCCCCATCAATGCCGGTGTCGGCGGAAATTTACATATTACTTTCGACCGCGTACTCCGCCTCATATCAGGTTAGACGAAGCTTTGACCAAACCGAAATGGAAACGGAGTTTTCTCCCGAAACGTCATTCCGAAGAAAGCACAATTTTCGTGGCATCGCCTTAGCGTGTCCGACGAAAACCGCAACAGGAAGTAGCAACGACCGTACCCGGCCGTCGTTCACGGATGACTTGTCGTTTTTACTTCAGCAGGCGACGTCGCGCGCGGTGGACGCCGCAGCGCGCGCCTGATTCCGCCGATGAGCATGCCGAGCACGAGCAGGAACGCCGCAGGCACGATCCAGTAGCCGACGAACGCATGCCACAGATAATCCGCGAGCGTCGCCTTGCGATGCGCGTATTCATCGAGGGCGGCCTGATGCCTGGGCTCGTTGGCCAGCAGGACATCGGCGGGGCAGCCCGCGGCGCGCGCTTCGTCGGGCGCGCCGTGGCAGCGCGCGGCGGCGCCGGCCGCGCGTTGTGCGTCGGTCAGCTCCCACGTGGAGAGCGACTTCTGGAGATCGACGTTGTTGTACGCCATCTCCTCGCGCACTTCATTCACCGCGACGATCAGCACCGGCACGAACCAGAACGTGATCGTCACGAGCCACCGCCTGAACCAGCGGTTCTTGTGTCTCCATGCCATCCGATCCCTCCATGCGCGGCTTCTCGCCTCGCTCGAAAACGGCGGCGGCCGATGGCGTATTTCTTGTATTTCGTGAGGGGCCGCCTTCGCGCCATCTTATGAGAAAAAGACGACGGTGCGAATCACTTGCTTGGGTGCAGTGCAATAACGGCGGGTAGGCAGCGTAAATACGGCAGGGACGCCGCGCGCGAACGGCGCGGCGTGAAGCGATATTCGACGAACTCAGCCCTTGTTGCTGAGGCAGCTCTTCATGAATGCCTTGCGGTCGTCGCCCTTCTTGTCGCCTGCCTGGCTGTTGCAGGCAGTCATCTTGTCCTGTTGCGTCATCGGCGCGGAGGCGGCGGCGGCGGGCGCGGCGGACAGGCAGCTCTTCATGAATGCCTTGCGGTCGTCGCCTTTCTTGTCGCCTGCCTGGCTGTTGCAGGCGGTCATCTTCTGCTGTTGCGTCATCGGCGCGGAGGCCGCGGAGGCGGCGGCGGGCGCGGCGGACAGGCAGCTCTGCATGAACGCCTTGCGGTCGTCGCCTTTCTTGTCGCCCGCCTGCTTGTTGCAGTCGGTCATCTTGCTTTGCTGGCTGTTGGCAGCAAGAGCCGCGTTCGCGCCGAGCGTGAGGCTCAGCACGGCAATGAGGGCGGTGGCTCGAATGTTCATGTGACGCTCCCTGATTTGAATAAAAGTTGTTTTTCGACGGCGCGCGTCTTTGCGGCATGTCGCCCGCGCATTATGGCAAAGCCAATATGACCAGTGTGTGGGATAAGGTGAAATCGGGAGGCTGCGGGAATGATGCTTGCAGGCGCCTTACATGACCGGCATCAACGACGCGCTTTCGCCGACATCGACCGAGCCGCACGAAAGAGGCGCGCGACGTATGATCGTGCGATGCACGTCCAACCCAAAGGAGACGGTTCATGTCCACGCCGCTGTCCGATCATTACAAGGGCTTCGAAATCAAGGTGCAGGCTTTGCGGCGCGCGAAGGAACGCGACGAGCCGGACGACGGCCCGCGCCATTTCGATATCGTCGTGACGATCGCGAAGAGCGCGCATGGCGAGAGCGGCCGCTCGGTCATGTTCGGCGTACCCGATCAGGAACCCTTCGAAAGCCCGATCGATGCGACGCGCGCGGGCATCGACTACGCGCGCGACATCATCGACAACAAGGTGGAAGGGCAGTCGGTCGAGGATCTCTGAGTCGCACGCGCCGGATCGCGCGGCAGGGCGCCTCGCGCGTCCGGCGGTTTCGCGGATGCCCTACACGTTAGCCCGATTGACCTCCGCCGCCTCTGCAACGAGAATCGACGGCGAGCAAACGTTCAAACCGTGCCTGCAAAGGCGATCGGGGGCTCGCGGCTTGTTAAGCGGAGATGAAGGAAACACGGGCGCGGCAGGCGCCCGTCATCGCCTACCCACCGCTTCGCTCCGCCGTCCGGCGCGCAACGAGAACGCCTTGCTCGTGTTCGCTGCATCTCGCATGACCAGACAAACCAGAACAAAGCACTGGAGATCCGCATGAACCGAACCATCCGCCGACGCGTCCTGACGACGGCCGTCGCGCTCGCCGCTTGCGCCGTATTGCCGCTTGCATCGTCATCCGCATTTGGGCAAACGCCGGCCAAGCCGAAGGTCGCGCTCGTCATGAAATCGCTCGCCAACGAGTTCTTCCTGACAATGGAAACCGGCGCGAAGGAGTATCAAGCTCACAACTCGAGCCAGTTCGACCTGATCACCAACGGCATCAAGGACGAGACCGACACCGCGGCGCAGATCCGCATCGTCGAGCAGATGATCGTCTCGAAGGTCGACGCGCTCGTCATCGCGCCGGCCGATTCCAAGGCGCTCGTGCCGGTCATCAAGAAGGCGGCGGACGCGGGCATCATCGTCGTGAATATCGACAACCGGCTCGACCCGGACGTGCTCAAGTCGAAAGATCTGAACGTGCCGTTCGTCGGCCCGGACAACAAGAAGGGCGCGCGCAAGGTCGGCGACTATCTCGCCCCGCGTCTCAAGAAGGGCGATGAAGTCGCGATCATCGAAGGCGTGACGACCACGACGAACTCGCAGGCGCGCAGCGCGGGCTTCAAGGAGGCGATGGACGCGGCCGGCATGAAGGTCGTCGCGCTGCAGTCGGGCGAGTGGGAAATCGACAAGGGCAACGCGGTCGCCTCGCAGATCCTGAACGCGAATCCGAACGTGAAGGCGCTGCTCTGCGACAACGACAACATGGCGATCGGCGCGGTATCGGCGATCCGCGCGGCGGGCAAGGCGGGCAAGGTGCAGGTCGTCGGATTCGACAACATCGGCGCGATCAAGCAGATGCTCAGGGACGGCCGCGTCCTCGCGACCGCCGACCAGTACGCGGCGAAGCAGGCGGTGTTCGGCATCGACGTGGCGCTGAAGGCGATTGCCGGGCACAAGAAGCAGTCGGAGCTGTCGCAGGTCGTGGAAACGCCCGTCGATCTCGTGACGAAGTAAGTCTGGCGCGAGGCGGCGTATCGTGTCGTGCTGCGACGTATTGCAGCGCCGCCCGCGCCAAAGCCGGAAAAGAAGGCCTCAAGTTCACGGCCGACGTGCCGATAAGACACTGACGAGTGCGGAAGGCAGACGGCGCGGTTTCGAGCCGCGGCCGCCGAAGACTTCCGTGCACAGACTTCGGGAGACGCTCCGAGCCGCGCCGGAAAAGGCGCGGGCCGTTATCCGAAGCCATGCGCAACCCCCATCGAGGATGCACAGCGAAGCCTTGAAGCGCCCCATGACCGGATCGAACGATGCGAACGTGCTGACGGTAACGGGCATCGGCAAGACGTATGTCGAGCCGGTGCTGGCCGACGTTTCGCTCGAGCTCGTCCCGGGCCAGGTGCTCGCGCTGACGGGCGAGAACGGCGCGGGCAAGAGCACACTGTCGAAGATCATCGGCGGGCTCACGGACCCGACCACCGGCACGATGACGCTCGCGGGCCAGCCCTACGCGCCGAAAAGCCGTTCGCATGCCGAGGCGCTCGGCGTGCGGATGGTCATGCAGGAGTTGAACCTGCTGCCGACTTTATCGGTGGCGGAGAATCTGTTTCTGAACCGCTTGCCGAGGAAGGGCGGTTTCGGATGGATCGACCGGAAACGGCTCGCAGAGGACGCGCGTCACGCGATGGCGCAAGTGGGGCTCGACGCGATCGATCCGGACACGCTCGTCGGCGGTCTCGGCATCGGGCATCAGCAGATGGTGGAAATCGCGCGCAATCTGATCGGCGATTGCCGCGTGCTGATCCTCGACGAGCCGACCGCGATGCTCACCGCCCGCGAAGTCGATCTGCTGTTCGAGCAGGTCGAGCGGCTGAAGGCGCGCGGCGTGGCGCTCGTGTATATCTCGCACCGGCTTGAGGAACTGCGGCGCATCGCGGAGCGCGCAGCCGTTCTGCGCGACGGACGGCTCGTGCACATCGGCCCGATGGACGCGCTGACGAGCGAGCGGCTCGTCACGCTGATGGTCGGACGAGAGATCGGCGAGCGCATCGACCTGGGCGAGCGAAGGATCGGCGGCGTCGCGCTGAAGGTCGAGGGCATGACGCGCGCGCCCGTGGTCCGCGACGTGTCGTTCGAGGTGCGGGCGGGCGAGATCTTCGGCGTGAGCGGGCTGATCGGCGCGGGCCGGACTGAACTGATGCGCCTGATTTACGGCGCGGATCGCGCGGACGCGGGCAGCGTGTCGGTCGCGCGCGGCGGACAGCCGTTGCGCAAAGTGCATGTGCAATCGCCGTCGGATGCGGTCGAGGCAGGCATCGCGCTCATCACGGAGGATCGCAAGGGCGAGGGCCTGCTGCTCAGCCTGCCCATCGCCGCGAACGTTTCACTGGGCAATGTGAGCGCGGTGGCGCGGCACGGGGTCGTCGATACGCGCAAGGAAGCGGCGCTCGCGCAGCGGCAGATCGACGCCATGCGCATCCGCACATCCGGCCCGGCGCAGGCGGTGTCGGAGCTGTCGGGCGGCAACCAGCAGAAGGTCGTGATCGGCCGCTGGCTCGCGCGCGACTGCTCGGTGCTCCTGTTCGACGAGCCGACGCGCGGCATCGATGTCGGCGCGAAGTTCGACATCTACGGGCTGATGGGCGCATTGGCCCGCGAAGGACGCGCGCTCGTCGTCGTGTCGAGCGATTTGCGCGAGCTGATGCTGATTTGCGACCGCATCGGCGTGATGTCGGCGGGACGCATGACGGGCGTGTTCGAGCGCGCGGGCTGGACGCAGGACGCGCTGCTCGCGGCGGCGTTCTCCGGTTACGCGAAGCGCGAGGCGATCCTGCACGAGCCGATCGCGCCGGACGCGAAGGCGCCCGAAGACAATGTGGAGCATTGAATGAGCGAAGCGAACCTGCCCGCCGATGCGCCGAAGAGCACGAAAGGCGTCGGCACGCGCCTGGGTTTTTCGAATTACCTCGGTCTCGCGGGCGCGCTCGCCGCGATGATCGCGCTGTTTTCGGTGCTGAGCTCGCACTTTCTGACGTACGACACGTTCAGCACGATCGCGAACCAGATTCCGGATCTCGTCGTGATGTCGGTTGGCATGACTTTCGTGCTGATCATCGCGAGCATCGATCTGTCGGTGGGCTCGGTGCTGGCGCTGGGGGCATCGGTGGTGAGCGTGGCCGCGCTCAAGTGGCATTGGCCCGCGTTTCCTGCCGCGCTGATCGGGCTCGCGGCCGCCGCGCTGACCGGCACGGTGACGGGCCTCGTGACGGTGGCCTGGCGGATTCCGTCGTTCATCGTGTCGCTCGGCGTGCTGGAGGGCGCACGCGGGCTCGCGTACCAGATGACGAACTCGCGCACGGCGTACATTGGCGATGCGTTCGATTTTCTGTCGAACCCTATCGCGTTCGGCATCTCGCCCGCGTTTCTGATTGCGGTCGCGGTGATGATAATTGCCCATCTGGTCTTGACCCGGACGATTTTTGGCCGATATCTCGTAGGGATCGGCACGAACGAGGAAGCGGTGCGGCTCGCGGGCGTGAATCCACGGCCGTACAAGGTCATCGTTTTCGCGTTGATGGGCGCGCTGTCGGGGCTCGCGGCGCTGTTCCAGATCTCGCGTCTCGAAGCCGCCGATCCGAACGCGGGCGCGGGGCTGGAGCTGCAGGTGATCGCGGCGGTGGTGATCGGCGGGACGAGTCTGATGGGCGGGCGCGGCTCGGTCATCAGCACGTTTTTCGGCGTATTGATCATCTCCGTGCTGGCGGCGGGACTGGCGCAGATCGGCGCGAACGAGCCGACCAAGCGCATCATTACCGGCGCGGTGATCGTGGTGGCGGTGGTGCTGGATACGTACCGGAGCAGAAGGAAGCGGGGCTGATCGCAACCGGCTGAAGCAACCGAAGCAGCAAGCAGGGCGCGGGGAAACAAGCGGCGAACGAAAGCAGGTCGCGCCGCACGCCTTACGACCAATAAGAGAGCAGTTGGACCAAAGATAGCGAAGGACGATGTATGGCGACGATCAAAGACGTGGCAGCCATTGCCGGGGTGTCGTTTACGACGGTATCCCACGTAGTGAACAATTCGAGGCCGGTGTCGGCCGACGTGCGGGCGAAAGTCGAGCGGGCGATCCGCGAGCTCGACTACGTGCCGTCGGCGGTCGCGCGCTCGCTGAAGGCGCGTTCGACGGCGACGATCGGCCTGCTCGTGCCGAACGCGACGAACCCGTATTTCGCCGAGCTCGCGCGCGGCGTCGAGGACGGCTGCGCGAAGAACGGCTATTGCGTGTTCTTCTGCAACTCCGACGACGATCCCGCGAAGCAGCGCAGCTATCTGCGCGTGCTGCAGGAAAAGCGCATCGACGGGCTCGTGATCGCATCGGCGGGTGAGGACTCGGTGCTCGCGCAATGTCTCGCCGGGGCGCGCGAGCCGCTCGTGATCGTCGATCGGAATATCGAGGGGCTGCAGTCGGACCTCGTGCAGATCGACCACGAAAAGGGCGCGTATCTCGCGACGCGCCACCTGCTGCAGCTCGGGCACTCGCAGATCGGCTGCATCACCGGGCCCGTCGCTACGGCCGTCTCCGCGATGCGCCTGCACGGCTTCATCCGCGCGATGGCCGAGCGCGGCATCGAGATCGAGCCGAACGCAATCGTGCAGAGCGACTTCTCGGCTACGGGCGGCTACGCGGCGGCCTCGCAATTGCTCGACACCACGAAGCCGACCGCGATTTTCGCGTGCAACGACATGATGGGCATCGGTGCGCTGCGGGCGGCGGCCGAGCGCGGCATCAAGGTGCCGACGGATTGCTCTATCATCGGCTTCGACGATGTCGAGCTGTCGCGCTATACCTATCCGGCCTTGTCGACGGTCGGTCAATCGGTGCGCGCGCTCGGCGAAATGGCTGCGCAAACGCTGATCGACCGCATCACCGGCAAGCTGACCGGGACGACGCGCCGGCGCGTGGTGCCGCCGCGGCTCGTACGCCGCGAATCGACTGCGGTGGCGCCCGAGCCGCGCAGTGCGAAGGCCTGACGAAGGCCGATATTCAGGATGTGAGAAAAGATGGGTGACACCGCAGCGATCGGCCGCGTGACCGTGGTCGGCAGCCTCAACATGGATCTCGTCGCGCGCGCGCCGCGTCTTCCGAAGCCGGGCGAGACGCTCGCCGGACACGCGTTCGCGCAGGTGCCGGGCGGCAAGGGCGGCAATCAGGCCGTCGCCGCGGCGCGGCTGGGCGCGCAGGTCGCGATGATCGGCTGCGTCGGCAACGATTCGAACGGCGCGACGCTCAAGCGCAGCCTCGAGACCGAGGGCATCGACTGCACGGCGCTCGCGACGAGCGCTAACGCGCCGACCGGCGTCGCGCTCATCGTCGTCGACGATGCCAGCCAGAACGCGATCGTCATCGTCGCGGGCAGCAACGCCGAAGTGACGCCGCCGCGCATCGAGGAACACGAAGCGCTGCTCGCGCGCGCCGATGTCATCGTGTGCCAGCTCGAAACGCCGCCGGAAACGGTGCGTGCCGCGCTCGCGGCCGGCCGCCGTCTGCAACGCACGACGGTCCTCAATCCCGCGCCCGCCGCGCGCAAGCTGCCGCCGGACTGGTTTCCCTTAATCGACTATCTGATTCCGAACGAACTGGAAGCGGCGACGCTCTCCGGCGTCGCCATCTCCACGCCCGACGACGCCCGCCGCGCCGCGCAGGCGCTCAAGGCGAAGGGCGCGCGCAACGTGATCGTGACACTCGGCGCCCAAGGCGTGCTGGCGATGCTCGACGGCGCGGGCGATGAAGGCGTGCATCTCGCGCCGCCGAACGTCGAGGCCGTCGACACGACCGCCGCCGGCGACACCTTCATCGGCGGCTTCGCGGCGGAGCTTGCGCGCGGGGCCGCCGCGATGGACGCGATTGCCTTCGGCCAGCGCGCGGCGGCCATTGCGGTGACGCGGGAAGGCGCGCAGCCTTCCATTCCGCACCGCAGCGAACTGCCAGAATAAGTTTGCAATGTTCGCTGAAAAACGGCGCGCCTGACGCGCCGTTTTCTCTTCATACGAAACAATTCCCTCAAGTGCTGTCTCTTTGGCGCCGTTTACGTCGATAGCGGACGCGCGATGCCTCGCGCGCACGCCCATCGACGGAAAGGACGGCGCGCCTCGGCCGCGCGGACGTCTTCGGCGCGCGTTTCGTGCGGCAAAACGCGCGCGCCGGCCGTCAACCGGCCGGGAGACCCGCTCGCAAGCGGCAAGGGAAAACTCAATGAAAAAGGCTTTGACGATCAAGGCGCGCCTCGGCGTCTCGATGGCGTTTCTGGGTGCGTTGCTCATCGCGATCGGCGCGTTGGGGCTCGCCGGCATGAGCCATTCCAACGACGCGTTTCTCGCGACCTATTCAGTGCAGATGCCCGCGGCGATCGCGGTCGGCAACGCGGAAATGTACGCGGCGCGCGAGCGGCTCGTGTTCGATCGCGCGGCGCTGCTCGCCGGCACGTCGGAAGTCGCGGCCACCGTCGAGCGCTCGCGCCTGATGCGCGAACGCGCCGACGGCTACTGGAAGCAATATGCGTCGCTGCCGCGCTCGCCGGAGGAAAAGCGTCTCGCCGATGCCGCGCAGGAGAAGCGCCTCGCGCTGCAAGGCATCGTCGACAAGGGCATCGCCGCGATCCTGGCGAACGATCACGACGGCATCATCGCGAACGCCAAGGCGATGCAGGTCACCTATAACGAGCTCGCCAACGCGAACGACGCGCTGCGCACGTTCCTGACGCAGGCATCGAAGACGAGCTACGAGGAAACGCAGAACCACTTCCTGTGGTTCCGCGCGCTCAGCCTTGGCGCGATCGCGCTCGGCATCGCGGCGGCGGCGTTCGCGTGGGTGTCGCTGCGGCGCGCGATCGCGCGTCCGCTCGAAGCCGCGCTCGGCCATTTCGAGGCGATCGCCGCCGGCGATCTGCGCCGCGAGGTCGTCGTGACGTCGCGCGACGAAATGGGCCAGTTGCTCGAAGGTCTCGCCAGGATGCGCGCGAGCCTGCTGACGACCGTGCGGACCGTGCGCTCGGGCAGCGAATCGATCGCGTCGGCGACGCAGCAGATCGCCGCGGGCAACACCGATCTGTCCTCGCGCACGGAGGAGCAGGCGTCCGCGCTGCAGGAAACCGCGTCGAGCATGGAAGAACTGACCGGCACTGTCCGCCAGAACGCCGACAACGCACGGCAGGCGAGCGCGCTCGCGGCGAACGCGTCGGAGATCGCGGGCAAGGGCAGCGCGGTCGTCACGCAGGTCGTGGACACGATGCGCGAGATCAACGGCAGCTCGTCGAAGATCGCGGACATCATCACGATCATCGAAGGGATCGCGTTCCAGACCAATATCCTCGCGCTCAACGCGGCGGTCGAAGCGGCGCGCGCGGGCGAGGAAGGGCGCGGCTTCGCGGTCGTCGCGGGCGAGGTGCGCAGTCTCGCGCAGCGCTCGTCGGCGGCGGCGAAGGAGATCAAGGAGCTGATCGATACCTCGGTGGCGCGCGTGCGGACGGGCACGACGCTCGTCGACGAAGCCGGGCGCACGATGAACGAGATCATCGGCGCCGTGCAGCGCGTGACCGACATCATGGGCGAGATCGCGGCGGCGTCGGAGGAGCAGTCGAGCGGCATCGAGCAGGTGTCGCGCGCCGTCACGCAGATGGACGAAGTGACGCAGCAGAACGCCGCGCTCGTCGAGGAAGCGGCGGCGGCCGCGCAGTCGCTCGAAGACCAGGCCGCGCGCCTGCGTCAGGCGGTGGCGGTGTTCCAGGTGGCGGATGGCGCGGCGCTCGCGGCAGCGTCCGCGCCGGTCACGAAAGTTGCATCGCATGCAACGGTGAGCGCGCGCGTCGCGCCGAAGCCGGTCGCGGCGGCGCCGGCGAAGCGTGCCGCACCCGTGCCGCCGCTCGCGCCCAGGGCGCCCGCGCACGCGGACGCGGGCGGCGACTGGGAAACGTTCTAAACGCGTCATGCGGCGCGTGGCGGGAATGCGCGCGATTCCACACGCACGCGACCAACGGCGATCCGGTAACCCGTACACTGGTGGGAATATGCGTGACTGTTCACACGAGGATATCGCCATGACCGGATCGACACTCGCCGCGAAACTCGCGGACGCCCGCCGCCGGCATCAGCTGATCGAAACGCTGGAGCCCGCCGATATTCCGGCCGACGCGCCTACCGCCTACGCCATCCAGCACGAGATGCTGAAAGAGTCGGATGCGCGCATCGGCGCCTGGAAAATCGGCGCGCGCGCGCCGGATGCGCTCGCCACGGGCGCGCCCATCGACACGGCGCTCGTTCACGTCTCGCCCGCGCGCCTGCCTTTTCAATCGTTTTTCCGGGTGCTGGTGGAACTCGAGATCGCGTTCCGCTTCGCCTATGCGCTGCCCGCGCGACACGACCCTTACACCCGCGAGGAAGTATTCGACGCGATAGGCGGCATTGCGGTGGCGCTCGAAGTCGTGGACAGCCGTTTCGCGCAATGGCCCAATCTCGACCCGCTCGCCCAACTCGCGGATTCGCAGAACAACGGCGCGCTCGTCGTCTCGGGCATGGAGCCTTACGACGTGGTTGCGCCCGGTTTCGACTTTCTCACCCCGCGCCTGGAACTCACGCTCGACGGCGAATCGATCGCGCCGGCGGCGCTCGGCAATCCTGCGGGCGACCCGCGCGAGTTGCTGCCGTGGCTCGTCAACCATTGCTCGCGGATGGGCCTGACCGTCGAACCGTTCTGGACGATCACGACAGGCTCCTATACGGGCGCGTATCGCGTCGACGGACCGGCGATGCTGCACGGCGCGATCGATCGCATCGGAGAACTGGAGCTGGTGCTTGCATGAAGCGGAAACACCATGCAGCGGGAATGATTATTGATGCTGTCGCCTACGCTGCGATGTATTGCATCTCATGAGAACGAGCGCGTATCGATACCTGTGCGATGGATGAATGCGGGCAGCACGGCGATGGTTGCGCGAGCGTGAGGCGCAGGCCGCATTGGCGGACAAAAGCAGCGCGTAAGTAGCGGCGAGCGCGGGGAAGCGAACAGGCAGGACCAACGTTGCGGCAACACGATACGGACATTGGGATGAGGATTGTAGGTGAACGAAAATAACTCACCAAGCTAGTAATACTTCGAAGCAAATGAACAACGCAAGTGCGTGAAAAAAAATTCGAAAGGGTTTAGGATGATTTCAAGCGATGTCGTTTCGATTACGCGCGTTGCGCACGGCATAGCTTTCTGACTTCGGCGAGGAGGTAGCATGGATATCTACAGCAGTTTCGCGACCCGCTTCGAAAAAACCCGCGAGGAGGAGTTCTCGCTCGAAGAGTATCTCGCGCTCTGCAAAGAAGATCCTGCCACATATGCAACAGCGGGCGAACGCATGTTGACGGCCATCGGGGAGCCGGAGCATGTCGATACGCGCCTCGACCCGCGGCTTTCGCGTGTGTTTGCAAACAAGGTCATCAAGGTGTATCCGGCATTCCGCGAGTTCTACGGAATGGAGGAAGTGATCGAGAACGTCGTGTCCTACTTCCGGCACGCGGCGCAGGGTCTGGAAGAGAAGAAGCAGATCCTGTATCTGCTGGGTCCGGTGGGCGGCGGCAAGTCGTCAATCGCCGAACGACTGAAGCAGCTCATGGAGCGCGTTCCGTTCTATTCGCTGAAGGGCTCGCCCGTCAACGAATCGCCGCTCGGTCTCTTCGATTACGATGAAGACGGCCCGGTGCTCGAAGAGCAATACGGCATTCCGCGCCGCTATCTGAAGAACATCCTCTCGCCGTGGGCCGTGAAGCGCCTGCACGAGTACAACGGGGACATCCGCAAGTTCCGCGTGGTGCGCCGCTATCCTTCCATTCTGCGTCAGATCGGCATCGCGAAGACCGAGCCGGGTGACGAGAACAATCAGGACATCTCGTCGCTCGTCGGCAAGGTGGATATCCGCAAGCTCGAAACCTATTCGCAGGATGACGCCGACGCGTACAGCTATTCCGGCGGCCTGTGCCTCGCCAATCAGGGCTTGCTGGAATTCGTCGAAATGTTCAAGGCGCCGATCAAGGTGCTGCACCCGCTGCTCACCGCAACCCAGGAAGGCAACTTCAAGGGCACGGAAGGCTTCGGCGCGATTCCTTTCGACGGCGTCATCCTCGCGCACTCGAACGAGTCGGAGTGGAAGGCATTTCGCAACAACAAGAACAACGAAGCACTGCTCGACCGTATCTTCGTCGTGAAGGTGCCGTACTGCCTGCGCTACGGCGAAGAGATCAAGATCTACGAGAAGCTCCTGCGCAACTCGTCGCTCGCCGAGGCGGTGTGCGCGCCGGGCACGCTCAAGATGATGGCGCAGATGGCCGTGCTCACGCGCCTGCACGAGCCGGAGAACTCGAGCCTCTTCTCGAAGATGCAGGTCTACGACGGTGAGAACCTGAAGGATACGGATCCGAAGGCGAAGTCGTATCAGGAGTATCGCGATTACGCGGGTGTCGACGAAGGCATGACGGGCGTCTCCACGCGTTTCGCGTTCAAGATCCTGTCGCGCGTCTTCAATTTCGATTCGACCGAAGTCGCCGCCAACCCGGTGCATCTGATGTACGTGCTCGAACAGCAGATCGAGCGCGAGCAGTTCCCGCCGGAAACGGAGCAGAAGTACCTGTCGTTCATCAAGGACGTACTGGCTTCGCGCTACGCCGAATTCATCGGGAAGGAGATTCAGACCGCTTATCTGGAGTCGTATTCGGAGTATGGACAAAACATCTTCGACCGCTATGTGACCTATGCGGACTTCTGGATTCAGGATCAGGAGTTCCGCGATCACGACACCGGCGAGAGCTTCGACCGCGCGGCATTGAATGCCGAGCTTGAGAAGATCGAGAAGCCCGCGGGCATCAGCAACCCGAAGGACTTCCGCAACGAGATCGTGAATTTCGTGTTGCGCGCGCGTGCGGCGAATGGCGGCAAGAACCCCGCGTGGATCAGCTATGAGAAGCTGCGCGTGGTGATCGAGAAGAAGATGTTCTCCAACACCGAAGAACTTCTGCCGGTGATTTCGTTCAACGCGAAAGGATCGGCGGAAGAGCAACGCAAACACGAGGACTTCGTCAATCGCATGGTCGCGAAGGGCTATACGCCGAAGCAGGTGCGCCTGCTGTGCGACTGGTATCTGCGCGTGCGCAAGTCGTCGTGAAGTAAGTATGCAGGGCCAGCGCCTGGCTTCATCTCAGGCGTGAAACCCATAGACCGGAACGGCGCTTCAACGCCGGTTCCGGTCCCGCGCAGCGCGGGAGTTATGATGTCCCTGACCGTGCGGGTGCGTGGATTGCGTCCGGCCGGCACAGTGGACAGAGTTTGCGAGACAGAGACGCTGCGAACGATTCAAGGCTCGCGCAGCGCCTCGCCATCTCGCCAATAACGCGGGAGACTGGATGTGCTGCACCAAATCATCGACCGCAGGTTAGCCGGCAAGAACAAGAGCATCGCCAACCGCGAGCGCTTCCTGCGACGCGTCAAGAGTTACATTCGCCGCGCGGTTTCCGACGCGGTGCGCGATCGCAGCATCAAAGATATTCAAAGCACCCAGAGCATCACCATTCCCAAGAAGGATATCTCCGAGCCCTCGTTCCGTCATGGACCGGGCGGCAAGCGCGAGTATGTCCATCCGGGCAACGCCGATTACATTCGCGGCGACAAGATTCCGCGTCCGCCGGGCGGCGCGGGCGGCGGCGGCAAGAGCGCGAGCAACGAGGGCGAAGGGCAGGACGATTTCGTCTTCGAACTCTCGCGCGATGAATTCATGCAGTATTTCTTCGACGACCTCGAACTGCCGCGCCTCGTGAAGACGCAACTGCTCGCCGTGCCGACATGGAAGAACGTGCGTGCGGGATGGGCGGCGGAAGGCACGCCGAACAATATCGATGTGGTGAGATCGCTGAGGAGCGCACTCGGGCGCCGCATCGCGCTCGGCTGGCCGCTTGCTTCGCAATTGCGCGAGATGGAACGCCAGCTCGAGCAGTTGAAGGAAGAGAACGGCGACGCCGAGGAAATCGCGCGGCTCGAAGCGGATATCGTCATCATGCAGGGCCGTATCACGCGCATTCCGTTCATCGATCCGTTCGATCTGCGCTATATCAATCGCGTGAAGCAGCCCACGCCGTCGAGCAAGGCGGTGATGTTCTGCCTGATGGACGTCTCCGGCTCGATGGACGAGCAGCGCAAGGATTTGTCCAAGCGCTTCTTCATCCTCCTGTACCTGTTCCTGCAGCGGAACTACGAGAAGATCGAGGTGGTGTTCATCCGGCACCATACGCGCGCCGAGGAAGTGGACGAGGACACGTTCTTCCATTCGACGGAAAGCGGCGGCACGGTGGTGTCGAGCGCGCTCGAGCTCATGAAGAAGATCATGGACGAGCGCTATTCGCCGACTGAGTGGAACATTTACGGTGCGCAGGCATCGGACGGCGACAACTGGACGGACGATTCCCCGAAGTGCCGCAAGCTGCTGGCGGAAGACATCCTGCCGAAGGTCCGGTATTTTGCCTATATTCAAGTTGCGCCGGAGGAGCAAAATCTCTGGCTGGAGTATGCTCAGCTTGCCATGGGCGCGCCCGAGCTGGCCATGAAGAAGGTCGATTCGGCCGCGGACATCTATCCGGTGTTCCGCGAACTGTTCGAAAAACAGCAGGCGGCCGCATGACGACGCGGCATTTGCACAATGAGACGCGCGGGTATCAGCTGGATGGCACGGACGATCGTGCCGCCGCGCAGCTTGGGCCTGAAGCAGGGCAACGCGATGCGTCCGCGAAGACAGATGAGGCGCACAAGGAAGGCAGAATGAATGTTTCGGAGAAACGGCGGCCGCTGCCGTGCCCGTCGGACTGGAGCGTCGAGCTGATCGAGGAGTACGACGCCGAGATCTCGCGCGTCGCGAACCGCTACGGTCTCGACACTTATCCCATTCAGCTCGAAATCATCAGCTCCGAGCAGATGATGGACGCGTATGCGTCGGTCGGCATGCCGGTGAACTATCGGCACTGGTCGTTCGGCAAGCACTTTCTCGCGACCGAGAAAGGCTATCGGCGCGGGCAGATGGGCCTGGCGTACGAAATCGTCATCAATTCGAATCCCTGCATTGCGTATCTCATGGAAGAAAACACCATGACGATGCAGGCGCTCGTGATCGCGCATGCCGCGTACGGGCATAACTCGTTTTTCAAAGGCAATTATCTGTTCAAGCTCTGGACGGATGCGCACGCCATCATCGATTACCTCGTCTACGCGAAGAATTACATCGCGGAATGCGAGGAGCGTTACGGGCTGGATCGCGTGGAGGAACTGCTCGACTCGTGCCATGCGCTGATGAATTATGGCGTCGACCGCTACAAGCGTCCGCAGAAGCTGTCGCTGGCGAAGGAAGCGGCGATGCGGCGTGAGCGTGAAGCGTATCTGCAGTCGCAGGTCAATGAACTGTGGCGCACGCTGCCGAAAGGGAAGGAGCATTCGCAGGAGGAAATCGAAAGCCGGTATCCGCCTGAGCCGCAGGAAAATCTGCTGTATTTCGCGGAGAAGAACGCGCCGTTGCTCGAGCCATGGGAGCGGGAAGTCATCCGCATCGTGCGCAAGATCGGCCAGTATTTCTATCCGCAGCGGCAAACGCAGGTCATGAACGAGGGCTGGGCAACGTTCTGGCACTACACGCTCTTGAACACGCTCTACAACGAAGGCCGCCTGGAAGACGGCTTCATGATGGAGTTCCTGCATTCGCATTCGAATGTCGTGTATCAGCCGCCGGTGACGAAGCCGTATTACAGCGGCATCAATCCGTACGCGCTCGGTTTTTCGATGATGAGCGATATTCGCCGCATCTGCGAAAACCCCACGGACGAAGACCACGAGTGGTTTCCGGAGCTTGCGGGCAGCGACTGGCTGGAATCGCTGCACTACGCGATGCGCAATTTCAAGGACGAGAGTTTTATCGCGCAGTATTTGTCGCCGCATCTGATTCGGGAGATGCGTCTCTTCTCGATTCTCGACGACGACATGCGCGACGCGCTCGAAGTCTCCGCGATTCATGACGGCAGCGGGTATCGGTATGTGCGTCAGGCTTTGTCGCGGCAATACGATATTCACCATCGCGAGCCGAACATTCAAGTGTATTCGGTGAATACGCGCGGGGATCGGAGTCTTACGCTGCGCCACTTCATGACCGATAACCGGCATTTGTCGAACGACAGCGACGAAGTGCTCAAGCACATGGCGCGCTTGTGGCAGTTCGATGTTTATCTGGAAAGTGTCGATGAGAATGGGACGGTGAGGAAGCGGTTCGAGTGTCGGTATACGGCGCCGAATATGCGCTGACGTTCTACTACTGGCTAACGCAGCCGAAGTCGACTGCATATTTCAACAATGCCCGAGAGTTCTGCCTCCGGGCATTTTCTTTTGCCTATAGCGAATCGATGCGTATGCGCTTGGCCATTTGGTCGTTGTCACTTCACAGCGAAAATTAAGAAAACTAGTATAAACGTTGATGCTCTTTAGCCGGATAATCAGTCTTCGGAGTTGGGCTATGTGATTAGGCGCTGCGGATCAATTGCTATAAATTATGGGTAATACTTATCAATACGGCATACATCAAGGCCTTACTCCGGCAGAGTTATTTTTTCTGGTTGCGGTCGATGAAACCTGCGATGTCCTTGGGGTTGATGATGCGGTGGCTGTCGCGACAATACTTGCCGGCCAGAATTGGCTTCCAACTCGGGCCAAACCATTGGGCGCTACTCCGGGGACCTCTGTTGCGTCAAAACTAAGTCGCAGATTCTTGGATTACGACATAAAATGGAAAATCCTGCCGACAGTGACTAATGGGAGCGTCAGACAGTTAAAATTTCTGATGACCCGAAATATCGGGAAATTTGTTGGCAGATCCGTGCCGGTTGTCGGTTGGATTATTGCTGCACATGATGTAACGATGATCAGCATCAATTCCGTACGTCACTATAATAGACTTGTCGGACAGAAAGACAGGATTTTCTAATGCCAATTTCCATATGGGATCAACTGGAGTCCTTCGTCAGATCGGAGAGTGAAGTCGGCAAGCGTAAGACCCTGACCCGGCAGCTCAGCCTGGAAAAAGATCTCGATTTAACTGGGGATGATGCCGATGACTTTATGGGGAAGTTCTTTGAGGTATTCAAAATAGAGCATGGTGACTTTGAATTCGATCGATATTTCTCTAGGGAGGGCTTCAATCCTTTCGTAATCGTTGGATTTATTTTTTCTCAGAAGATGAGGAAAAAATATGATAAAGAACCTCTGACGCTGGGTATGCTTGAGAAAGCAGTTGAGATAGGAGTCTGGGACAGTAGTGCGCTTGGCAAACCTTGTTGAGCAAAGCCTTTTGTCATTTGATAAAGCCGAAACGGT
This sequence comes from Caballeronia sp. 11_S32, assembly GCF_056930355.1. Classification (NCBI taxonomy): domain Bacteria; kingdom Pseudomonadati; phylum Pseudomonadota; class Betaproteobacteria; order Burkholderiales; family Burkholderiaceae; genus Caballeronia; species Caballeronia sp. 11_S32. The sequence continues at coordinate 1,907,682 of NZ_JBXOWH010000003.1, read as the reverse complement.
AAGCGAGCGAGCAAAACAACGTCTGGCGCGAATCTCGCGGCCGGTCCCGAACCATACCGTACGCACTACGTATTCCCCTGATCCTGCGAAAACAAATCCCAACTCGCCATGAAAAGCGCCGCGACGAGCGGCCCGATCACAAACCCGTTGATCCCGAAGAGCGCCATCCCGCCAAGCGTCGAGATGAGCACGACCCAGTCCGGCATCTTCGTATCCTTGCCGACGAGAATCGGCCGCAGCACGTTATCGACGAGTCCGATCACGACCACGCAGAATACGACCAGAATCAGCCCCTTGAGAATCGCGCCCGTCATGAAGAAGTAGAGCGCCGCGGGCACCCAGACGATTGCCGCGCCAACGGCCGGCAGCAGCGACAAAAACCCCATCAGCACGCCCCACAGCAGCGAGCCGCCGATGCCCAGAATCCAGAAAATCAGTCCGCCGAGCAATCCCTGCACCGCCGCGACCGCGATATTGCCCTTGACCGTCGCGCGCACCACCGTGGTGAACTTTGCGATCAGATGAAGCTTCGGCTCGGGATCGAGCGGAAGCGCGCGGCGGATGCGCCGGCCGATTTCGCCGCCATCGCGCAGCAGAAAAAACACGAGATAGAGCATCACGCCGAAGCTCACGACGAACTGGAACGTGTTCTGCCCGATCGACAGCGCCTGCGCCGCGGCAAACTGGCTGATCTGCGCCGCGCCTTCCATCAGCTTGCGCTGAACGCCGACGATGTCGTCGAGGCCGTAGCGCCCGAGCATCTGCTGCGCCGAGACCGGCAGCGCGTGCAGCACGTGCTGAAAGTACAGCCCGAAATTCAGCTCGCCGCTCTTGATCCGCGCATACACGAGGGCGATTTCCTGCACGAGCGTCACCGCGACGACCGCGAGCGGAATGATGACGATAAGAATCGCGGCGGCCAGCGTCGTCAGCGCGGCGAGATTGCGGCGCTTGCCGAAGCGAGCGGCGAGATAGCGCTGCATCGGCTGAAAGAGGATCGCGAGAATCACGCCCCAGAAGATTGCGCCGAAGAAGGGCAGCAGCACCCACGCGAGCGCGAGCGTCACGACAGCCAGCAAGATATGAAAGAAATTCTGGTGAACGGTGTGGTTATCCATTGGCGAACGGTAAAACAGGCGGGGAGCTTCTGAGCAATCGCGAGGCCGGCCATGCTATCACGGCCCTTCGGGCGGCTTTCGCGCTCTGGGTTCGAGCGCTAATTCGTCCAAGGGTTCGTGAAACAGTTCGCAAAGGGCGTGCACGCCGCTGGAGCCAAACCCCGCACGTCGACTAAAATCCGGCTTCCAATCCTTGCGGAACGCTTCCGGCCAGCCGGCAAGCACGCCCGAGAACGAGCCGATCGTTCGTGCGCCCATTTCCGCTCAACGCATCGAACAATGAATCCAGGCGTCGTCTACGCATTCGCGGCCTTTGCCATCTGGGGCCTTTTTCCCATTTATTTCAAGGTCCTGCATTCGATCGGCGCGGTCGAGATGCTCGCGCACCGCATGGCATGGTCGATGGTCTTCCTGCTCATCGTGATGACCGTGCGCCGTCAGTGGAAGTGGCTCGGGCCGGTTCTGCGCGACAAGCGCCTGCTCGCGCGCTTCGCGGCGAGCGCCGTGTTGCTGTCCGCGAACTGGGGCATCTATATCTGGGCGGTGAACGACGGACGCATCGTCGAGGCGAGTCTCGGGTACTTCATCAATCCGCTCGTCAACGTGCTGTTCGGGATGGCGTTTCTGCACGAGCGGCTGCGGCCGGTGCAATGGATCGCGGTGATCATCGCCGCGCTCGGCGTGCTGTGGCTGACGTGGGTGAACGGCGCGCCGCCGTGGATCAGCCTCGCGCTCGCGCTGACATTCGGCGGCTACGGACTCTTGCGCAAGACCGCGTCGCTCGGCGCGCTCGAAGGGCTCACGCTCGAAACCATGCTGCTGTGTCCCATCGCGCTGCTTTATCTGTTCTTCCTGAACGCGCATGGCGGCAGCGGCTTCGCGCACGCTTCGCTCGGCGTGAAATTGCTGCTCGCCGCGGCCGGGCCCGTGACCGCCGTGCCGCTGCTGCTTTTCGCGGCGGGGGCGCGGCGCATTCCGCTGTCAATGCTCGGGCTTATCCAGTACATCACGCCGTCGCTGCAATTGCTGATCGGCGTCGTGATCTATCAGGAGTTTTTCGGCCACGATCAGTTGATCGGCTATGGCGCAATCTGGACCGCGCTCGCGATCTACTCGCTCGAAGGCTTCTATCGCGCGCGCGCGGCCCGCGCCTGAAGGATCAGCGCAACGCGTCGCCGAAGCGATATTCGACCGTCGCCTCGTCGAGCTTCGCCTTGATCTCCGGATCGATCGGCTGGTCGACGGCCGCGAGCGTCTCGTTCAACTGATCGGGCCGGCTCGCGCCGATGATCGCCGAGCTCACCGCCGGATTCGCCAGCACCCACGCGAGCGCCGTGCTTGCGAGCGAGCGTCCCGTCGGCGCGACGATCTTGCTGATCTGCTCGATGGTGTGAAATTCGCGCTCGTGCCAGTAGCGCTCCGTGTACATCGCGCCCGCCTTGCCGACCGCGCCGGTGAAGCGGCCCTCGCCCGGGCCCGCATCGTATTTGTGCTTGCCAGTGAGAAGACCGCCCGCGAGCGGGTTGTACGGAATCACGGCGAGGCCTTCCTCGGTCGCGAGCGGCAGCAATTCGCGCTCGATCTGCCGGAACAGCAGGTTGTAGCGCGGCTGCACGGAAACGAAGCGCGCGGTCCGCAGAACGTCCGAGCGGCCGAGCGCGCGCGCGAGCCGGTACGCCAGAAAGTTCGACACGCCGATATAACGCGCCTTGCCTTGCCGCACGATAATGTCGAGCGCTTCGAGCGTCTCGTCGAGCGGCGTGTCGCGGTCGTCGTTATGGAGCTGGTACAGGTCGACGTAATCGGTATTCAGGCGCTTGAGCGATGCGTCGATCGCGTCGAGCAGGTGCTTGCGCGATGCGCCCTTGTGCCACGCGTGCGGCCCCATCTCATGCACGGCCTTGGTCGCGAGAATGAAGTTGTCGCGCCGGCCCTGGAGCCAGCGCCCGACGATCTCCTCGGTGCGGCCCGCGAGATCATGTCCGCTGCCGAGCGGATAGACGTTCGCCGTGTCGATGAAATTGACGCCCGCATCCGCCGCCCGATCCATGATGCTGCGCGAAACGTCTTCCTCGGTCTGCAGGCCAAAGGTCATCGTGCCGAGCGTGAGACGCGAAACGGTGAGACCGGTGTTGCCGAATTTGCCGTATTGCACGGTTGCACTCCAGAAGAAAACGGTTCGATGGGACCGACAGAATAGCCGCAACCGCTAGGACGTGCCGGCGCGGGCGGGCGTGGCGCCTTGCGGCGCGGAATCGAGATAGCGGAACACGACGCCCGACAGCAGCGTCACCACGCCCATGCACACGAAGCTCAGCTTGAAGCCGGTCGACGTCGAGAACGGCCCTTGGAAGAGCTGCACGAGCGAGCCGCCGATCGATACGCCGAGACCGATCGCGAGCATCTGCACCATCGAGAAGAGGCTGTTGCCGCTGCCCGCATCCTTTTTCGAAAGGCCTTTGAGCGTGACGCTGTTCATCGCGGCGAACTGCATCGAGTTGCAGGCGCCGAACGCCGCGAGGATCGCGATTTCGAGGGCGAGCGGCAACGTCGGCGAGAAGAGCGCGAACGCGACGATGGACACGCCCACGAGCGCCGTGTTGACGAGCAGGAACGTGTCGTAGCCGTAGCGCTTGACGAGTTGCGCGATCCAGCGCTTGCTGATCGTGCCGGCGATCGCGATCGGCAACATCATCAGGCCCGAATGCAGCGGGCTATAACCGAGCTCCAGCTGCATCAGAAGCGGCAGCAGAAACGGCACCGCGCTCGATCCGATCCGGCACAGCAGATTGCCGATCAGCCCGACGCTGAAGTTCGGCTCGTGAAAAAGCGCGAGATGAAAGAGCGGATTGCGCTTGTGCCGCGCGTACGGCACATACGCGAACGCCGATACCGCCGCGAGCGCGAACAGCGCCGCCGACACCGCGCCGCGATGCGTCTCGACCGGGCAATCGAGCGCGAGCGAGAACGACACCATGCACATCGAGAGCAATCCGCAGCCGACGAAGTCGAAGGGCGGCGCATCGTGCCGCGTATCGTTCGGCAGATAGCGGTGCACCGCGTACAGCCCGACCGCGCCGATCGGCACGTTGATCAGGAAGATCCAGTGCCACGAGAACGACTCGACGAACCATCCGCCGAGCGTCGGGCCGAGAATCGGGCCGACCTGGCCAGCGACGGAAATCATCGCGAGCGCGGAGACGTAGGCTTCGCCCGAGACCGCGCGCAACACGGCGAGACGTCCGATCGGCAGCAGCATCGAGCCGCCGATGCCCTGCAGCACGCGCGCGAGCACGAGCTGGTTGAGCGTATGCGCGCCCGCGCAGGCGAGCGAGCCAATCACGAAAAGCGAAATCGAAACGAGATAGACACGGCGCGTGCCGAAGCGGTCGGCGAGCCAGCCGGAGGCGGGCGTGAAGAGCGCCATCGTGAGCGTGTAGGCGACAACGATCGACTGCAACGCGAGCGGCGCGGCGTTCAGGCTATGCGCAATGGAAGGCAGCGCCGTGTTGACGATCGTCGTATCGAGCGCCTGCATGAAAAAGCCCACGGCGACGATCCATAGAAGTGCCGTGTGCGAAGACTGTCTGGTCATGTGAGGGGCAGTGTGCTTGGGGCCGCGCGTGTTCGAAAGCCATCGGAAAGCTGTTTGAAACCGGTTTCCGCCGCGCATTGTGAAATCTTAGTGACTTAGGGCGTCATCGGGAAGACCGCTAACCGCATTGACTGTGATCGGTTCTGACGATCACAATACGGCATGCTCAATCCAGTCTGGCTGAACACCTTCGCGACGGTGGCCGCGTCGCACAGCTTCACCGACGCCGGCCGGCAACTCGGGCTGCGGCAATCGAGCGTCTCCGAGCATATCCGGCGTCTGGAGGAGAGCGTCGGGCGGCGGCTTTTCGTGCGCGACACGCATTCGCTCGCGCTCACTGCCGACGGCGAAGCCATGCTCGTGCACGCCCGCGTGATCCTCGAAGCGATGGCGCACGCGCAGTCGCAATTCAGTTCGCCGCGCCTGCGCGGGCGCGTTCGGCTGGGTTCATCGGACGATATCGCGCTCGGGCCGCTGCCGAGCGTGCTCGCCGCGTTTCGCGACACGCATCCGGACGTCGAGCTCGAAATCACCATTGGCATGACGGGGCGGCTGTATCAGATGGTCGATGCGGGCGAACTCGATCTCGCGGTCGGCAAGCGCCGTCTCGGCGATGCGCGCGGCATGCGGCTTTTTTCCGGGCGGCTCGAATGGCTCGCGAAGCCCGGCACCGTCGTCGATACGAGCGGGCCGCTGCCGCTCATTCTCGTCTCGGAGCCGAGCGTCACGCGCGGCGTCGTGCTCGATTCGCTCGCGATGACGGGCGCGAGCTGGCAGATGGTCTGCACCAGCAGCAGCCACGCGGGGTGCATCGCCGCGGCGCGCGGCGGCCTGGGGCTGACGGTTCGCTCGCATTTTCTCGCGGCCCGCGGACTGGCGCCGCCGGTGAATCGCGCGGAGTTGCCCGTGTTGCCGGAAGTGGAGTTCATCGCGTTCGGCGCGAAACATCTGAGCCGTCCGGCCGAAACCTTGCTGCAGCTTCTCGAGAATAGCGACCTGCGCGGCGAATGGGACGGCGAATGACTGCAACAATGACCGCACGAAGAACACGCGAGGGCAGGGAAGCCGGTTGTGCCGCTGCAACGACCGGGAGACCCGAATGGCTATCGAGAATCTGTTCTTATATATTGTGCGGCGTTTGAAGTAGCCACTTCCAAGACGTGTTCCGTTTCCTGCGCCTGCTTTCCTCCGATCCGTTCCGCTTGCCGGCGATTTTCGTCGCGATGGCGCTCGCGGCGTGCTCGGACGCTCACGCCGCCGCCTACGTGACGAAGCACTGCGACGACCTCGAAGGCAAGTCCGTGCCCGCGTCGATCATCGGCCTGCCTACGCGCGGCGCGACCATCGTGTCCGCGTGGGTGGTGAAGGCGGCCGCGCCCGGCAACCGCAACGGCGAGTATTGCCGGATCACGGGATTCATCAAGGCGCTGCAGGAAACGACGCCCGATATCCGCTTCGAAGTGAACCTGCCGAGCCGCTGGAACGGCCGCGCGCTGCAGATGGGCGGCGGCGGCTATAACGGCACGATCGTCTCGGGCACCGATCCGATGCCTTTCGCGCCCGATTCGACGCCGCTCGCGCGCGGCTACGCGACCTTCGGCTCGGATTCGGGCCACGTCGGCAATTCGGGGCGCGCGGACTTCGCGGGGAACGACGAAGCCATCGTCAACTTCGGCTTCGGGCATCTCAAGAAGACACGCGATGTCGCGCTCGCGCTGATCCAGATGGGCTACGGGCGCGCGCCCGATAAAACCTACTTCGCCGGCGGATCGACGGGCGGCCGCGAAGGCTTCACCGTGATCGAGCGCTTCCCGAACGACTACGACGGCGTGATCGCCAACGCGCCCGCGATCAATTTCTCGGGCGTGCGGCTGATGGGGGTGCAGATCGGGCAGGCGTCGTATGCGAAGCCGGGCGGCTTCGTCGGACTCGCGCAGCAGCGGCGTGTGTTCGAGACCGTCGTGCATGAATGCGACCGGCTCGACGGCGCGGCGGACGGCATCGTCGGCAATGTCGAGGCGTGCAGGAAGCTGGAGCCGCAGATCATCGCGTCGCTGCGTTGCGCGAACGGGCAGCGTCCTGCCTTGCGCGACAGTTGCCTGTCCGATGCGCAGATCGACACGCTGGAAATGCTGCGCGACGGCGTCGCCTTGCCGTATGCGCTTGCCTACGGTGTCGATGCGTACCCGGGCTACAACGTGTTTCAGGGCGTCGACCTGTCCGGCGCGCTCGGTCTCGGCGATTCGCCGACGCTGCTGAATCCGCCGACCTTCGCCGCGAACGGCTATCTCTTCGCGCAAGGCGACGCGTATATCCGCCACTTCGTCACGCGCGATCTCAACTTCAGCTCGCTCACGTTCGACCTCGACAATCCCGGCCGCTTCAGGCAGCGCCTGACGACGCTCGCGTACACCGTCGGCGCGATGAATCCGGATTTCTCCGCGTTCATCGCGCACGGCGGCAAGCTCATCGCAATGCACGGCCTCGCCGACGAAGTCATCAGCCCCAATCAGACGATCGCGTTCTATCGCGGGCTCATCGAGCGATACGGCAAGGAAACCGTCGATTCGTTCATGCGGCTCTACATGGTGCCGGGTTTTCAGCACGGCAACGGCGTGTTCATCCCCGCATGGGACGAGCTCGGCGCGCTCGACGAATGGGTGAGCAACGGCATCGCGCCCGAGACGCTCATCGGCAGCGACATCGCGCCCGCCACCAACGGACGCACGCGGCCGATATGCCGTTATCCGAACTATCCGCGCTACATGGGCCGCGGCAGCATCAATCTCGCGGCGAACTTCCGTTGCGTGGAGCCCTGAAAGCTAGAACGCGTTCGCATGGCGCTGTGCCATGCTCGGCCAGTACCGCGCGAGCCAGCGCGACACGAACCCGCGATGCGCGGCCCGATACGACGTGAGCGACACCTCGAGCGGCTCATCGCTCTCGGATGTCAGCCACACGCGTTCGCCGCGCGAAAGACGCACGACATCGCCGGGCTTCATCCAGTAGTCGTACGGATCGCCATGACGCGTGAGCCAAAGGGAGCACGCGGACGCATCGCCGATGCGCAGCTCGGCATCGCGCGTGAGGCGCCACGACACCATCTGATGCGGATGCACTTCGACATAGACCACGACGCGCGCGCCCGATGCGCTCAGCCGGCCCGACGCCACGCCGTGGCCGACGCCATGACGCGCGAAAACCTGCGATACCTCTTCCATCTTTGCTCTCCATGATGTGAGCCGAAGACGGAAACCTTGCACGCAAAAACAAGAAGGCCCCGTCTTGCGGCGGGGCCTTCGGAATTTGTTTGCTTGCCTGTCTCGCTAGCGCACACGCTGTCCCGATGACCCGCCACGGATGGCGTTCATACGGTTTTTAATCGCGGCGATGGAGAAAAGGATGGCTGCGTGCATGTGTCGCAGTATCGTGTGGCACGAGGGCGCTTGTCAATATCGAGATGGTGCGGGATGCGGAGAACAGGAGCGGGGCGGGCCTTGCCGACACGCCTGCGACGGTTTAACTTGGACGCCATCGCAAAACATTCGGAGACTCGTCGTGGCTTATTTGCTACTCGTGGTGGAACCGGTCGAACAGCGCGGCCAGCGCACGCAGGAAGAAGGGCGCGAAGCGTATCGCCAGATGGGGGAGTTCGCCGATGGCCTGAAGGCGCGCGGCGTGTTGCGCGCGGTCGAATCGCTGACGTCGCTGAAGGATGCGTCGCGGGTGACCGCGAGCAATGGCGATGCGCGGGTCATCGACGGTCCCTTCGCGGAGGCCAAGGAGATGATCGGCGGTTTTTTCCTCATCGATTGCGAAACGCATGCGGAAGCGCTCGCCATTGCCGAGCAATGCCCGGCGGCGCAGTGGTGCACCATCGAAGTCCGCAAAGTCGGGCCTTGCTATTCCTGAAGTTCGTGTCGATTTCGGCGTGCGCGGATCGTCGTGCAGTTGACGGCCAACGATGAAACACCCCGCGTAACGATCCAACCAGGAGACCTCCGCCATGCACAAGCAGATTTTCGTGAACCTTCCCGTGCGCGATCTCAAGCGCTCGATGACCTTCTTCAAGGCACTGGGCCTCAACTTCGACCCGGCGTTCACGAACGACGACGCCGCGTGCCTCGTCATCGGTGAAAACATCTTCGCGATGCTGCTCGTCGAGAAGTTCTTCCAGACCTTCACGGAAAAAACGATCGCCGATGCCCACACGAGCACCGAGACGCTCGTGTGTCTGTCGTGCGAGAGCAGGGCGGAAGTGGACGAGATCGTTGCGAAGGCTATCGCCGCCGGCGGACGCGCGCCGCGCGAGCCGCAGGATCACGGCTTCATGTACGGCCACGGCTTCGAGGACCTCGACGGCCATATCTGGGAGCTCGTGCACATGAATCCGGAAGCGGCGTGAGCGGGCCCGCGCAGCGGAACAATGCAGCCGATGATGCCGCCCGCCGCGCCATCGACGCGGTATGGCGCATCGAATCGGCGAAGGTGATTGCGAGCGTGGCGCGCGTCGTGCGCGATGTCGCGCTCGCCGAGGAGCTGGCGCAGGACGCGTTCGTCGCCGCGCTGGAGCATTGGACCGAAACGGGCGTGCCCGAAAAGCCGGGAGCGTGGCTCATGACGACAGCGAAGAACAAGGCGCTCGACCGTCTGCGGCAGCACGCGCTGCACGCGAGGAAGCATGAGGAATACGGTCGCGATCTCGACGCGCAGGAGGCGCACGTCACGCCGGATTTCGTCGATGCGCTCGACGCCGCGCGCGAGGACGACATCGGCGACGATCTGCTGCGGCTCATTTTCACGGCGTGCCACCCGGTGCTGTCCGTCGATGCGCGCGCCGCGTTGACGCTGCGCCTGATCGGCGGTCTCACGACAGACGAAATCGCGCGCGCGTTCCTCGTGCCGGAGCCGACGATCGCGCAGCGCATCGTGCGGGCGAAGCGCACGCTGTCGGCGGCCCGCGTGCCGTTCGAGGTGCCGAAAGCCGACGCGCGCGCGGCGCGGCTCGGATCGGTGCTGGAAGTCATCTATCTGATCTTCAACGAAGGCTATTCGGCGACGGCCGGCGACGACTGGATGCGTCCGGCGCTGTGCGAGGACGCGCTGCGGCTCGGACGCATTCTCGCCGGACTGACGCCCGAGGAGAGCGAGGTTCATGGGCTGGTCGCGCTGATGGAGATTCAGGCGTCGCGCACGAAGGCGCGTGTCGATCGGGAAGGCAGACCGGTGTTGTTGCCGGATCAGGATCGCAGCCGCTGGGATCCGCTTTTGATCCGGCGCGGGCTCGCGGCGCTGGAACGTTCCGAGGCATTGGGCGGCGCGCGCGGCGTGTACGCGCTGCAGGCCGCGCTCGCGGCGTGTCACGCGCGCGCGCCGAGCGCCGCCGATACCGACTGGCCGATGATCGTCGCGCTTTACGACGCGCTGATGCAGACCGCGCCGACGCCGGTGGTCGAGCTGAATCGCGCGGTGGCGGTGAGCATGGCGTACGGGCCGGAGACGGCGCTGCCGATCGTCGATGCGCTTTCCAATGCGCCCGCGCTCCGGAACTATCACTGGCTGCCGAGCGTGCGCGCGGATCTGCTCGCGAAGGTGGGACGCAAGGACGAGGCGCGCGCGGAGTTCGAGCGCGCGGCGTCGCTCACGAAGAACGCGCGGGAGCGGGAGTTTCTGTTGGGGCGGGCCGGAGCGATGGATTGAAAGGACCGGGGTTGGTTCGTGTCGGCTAAATTTCTAATTTAACATAAGATAAATTATCAACATTTCGTAAGGTGGCTAATTATAAAACTCGCGGCGACCAGACACGCGCCCCGCAGACAGGCACTCCGTGCCCTCGGTTCAGACCGATCTGAAGAAAATCGGATCGGTTCGGTGCCTATAATCCGACCCGCGCGGTTTCATCAAAGATTGTCGCGTCTCGCAAAGACCCATGAACAATCCGAAATTTTTGTTGGGGTTGCGTACATCTGGCGCTCCGCCGTACACGCGCGCGGAATAACGCCCGCCAGTTGCAGAGCTCATGTCAACCCGCATCCGCCCAGCATGATCGACAGTTACGACCAGCTTTCCCCGAAACTCTACGCAGGCGAAATCGAGAACTGCTTCCGCTTTCTCGATGAACGCGCTCCCTTCGACGGACACACCGACGAGCATCTGCACTGGCGCGCGGTCACGCACCTTCGCGCGGGCCAGTTCGACGCGGCGCTCGAACTATGCGCCCGGATCACGCACGAGTCGGACACATTCGGCTTCCAGATACATTGCCTGTGCGACGCGGCGGCGCATCTCGGCCTCAAGCATGTCGCGCTCGCGATGATCGAGTATTACGCGCACAAGCCCTCCACGCCGCCCATCAACGCATTCCTGTGGCGCGTCTACGGCTGGCACTATCTCGGCGAAGACGAGCGCGTGCTGCAATTGAGCGCCGAAGGCGTTGACGAACATACGGCTCAGGTGCTCGGCCATCACCAGGGCCGCAGCGCGATGCGGCTTCATGGCATCGCGCAAGGCGTCGAGTCGATGCACCGCCACTGGTCGTCGCGGGAAGCGCGGCGCGTGCTGTTTCCGCATCTCGACGTCGAACACTACTGGTGCGGACAGCGCGTCTTGCCGGCGCGCATGAGGATCGAATCGATCGCATCGGGCTTCGGCGACATGATCCAGTGGTCGCGCTACGCCAGCGCGCTTCAAGCGCTGGGCGTGCAGATCGAATATGGCGACGGCTTCGACCGCATCTATCGTCCCGTCGTGTGCGAGGACGAACGCGCCCGGCAGACGCGGACGCTGCAGGCGGCCGGCTTCACCCGCGCGTCCGATGGCACGATGTGGACCGACCCGTTCGCCCTCTTCACCGCGCTCTTTCCCGTGCTCGGCTATGCGGCGTCCGCACGCTATCTCGAACCGGCGGAACCGGCGGCCGCCGATGGCATCGTCGCCGAAATCCGGCATCGCGCGCGCGGACGGCGCTGCGTCGGCATCTTCTGGTCGTCGTGCGAGTCGCCGGACAACTACGCGCGCAAGAGCCTTTGCCTGGAGCATCTCGATCCGCTCTTCGCCGCATCGGACGATATCCATTGGGTCGTCATGCAGCGCGGCTTCGAGCGCGGGCGCTGGCTGCACGATCCGCGCTCGGCCGATACCGACCGCTACACGACGATCGACCCGGCGACGTCGCTCGCGCAGTCCACCGCGCTGATCGACCGGCTCGACGCGTTCGTCGGCAACGACGGCAGTCTCGCGCATATCGCGGGCGGGCTCGGCAAGCGCAACTATCTGCTGCTCAACGGCCAGATGGCCGACTGGCGTTACGAACGCGAGCCGCATCACACGGCGTGGTATCCGTCGACGCGGCTCGTGCGCGCCCGCCGGATGGGCGATTGGGCGGATGTCGTGCGCAATCTGCAACAACGCCTCGCGTTCGACGCGCGCTGAGCGGCGCCGCGCCCCGGGCAAACCCTTGCCCATCCGGCAGATGGACGCCGTCGAATGGCGCCGCGTCGCAGGCGTAACCCGCCACAGCGTCTGCAACTTCTGAACGGCGCTTCAGGCGCATCGTCGGCTCACGCAAAACGCGCCGCGAGCGTCTGCGGAATCGCGCTGCGGCGCGTGAGCGCGCAGGTCGGCATCTCGTGGCCCGGCCCGCGCACATAGGTCTCCAGCTGATCGATGGCGAACTGCTGCTCGTCGATCAGATGCCGCACCATGTCCCCGATGGATATCATCCCGACGAGCGCCCCGCCCTCGATCACCGGCAGATGACGGATGCGGTGCTGCGTCATCAACGTCATGCATTCGTCGGCGCTCGTTCCGAGGCTCGCGGACATGACGGGCGCGGTCATGATTTCGCAGACCGTCGTCGTGCGCGATGCCTTGTCCTGCAGGATCACCTTGCGGGCATAGTCGCGCTCCGTGACGATGCCGCACACCACATCGCCCACTGTCACGACGAGCGCGCCGACCTCCGCCCTCGACATCAGCGCGACGGCCTCATAGACGCTCGCTTCCACGTCGATGGTGTGGACCGTCGTATCGCTCTTCGCCTTCAGGACTTGCTTCACCGTTGCCATTGCCGTTCTCCGTTGCTGTTTTCCGATGCATCCGCGGGTGCGGCGCACTGCGTTTCAAGGGCCTCGCCAATGAGCGATGACGTTCCCGGTTTCGTGCTCAGTCGAAGTCGAACAGATCGCCGAGAAAGGATTTCTTGCGACGCGGGTGCTCGCGCCTGCCCGGCCCATCGCCGTAGTGATGGCTGTCGTGACGAGGCGCGCGGCGCTCGCGATCGTGTCCGCGCTCGCGCCACTCGTCGCTGGCCGCCTGCGCATCGGCGAGCGACGCCTGCGCCGCGCGGCGGATGATCTGATCGAGCTCGCCGCGGTCGAGCCACACGCCGCGGCATTGCGGGCAATAGTCGATCTCGATGCCCTCGCGCACGGTCATCAGCAGTTCGGTGGCGGGACATACCGGGCATTTCATGTCGGTTCCTTTCTGATTGCTTTCGATGAAAACAATCTAACCCAAGGACCGGGATCGAAAAATGCGAGATTTTGAGCGCTTTACTTCGGAAAAACCGCAGTCAGGCGCGAGGCCATGCCGCCCTTCTTCAGGTCGCGGAGGCGCACCATTCCTGCCACATCTCGCGGTACGCCTGCTCGAGATGGCGCGTGAAGCGCGGCGCGTTCATCATCGGCGAGGCTTCGAGGCGTGCGCGCAGCGATTCGCGCAGCATGGTCAGACGTGGCAGGTCGTTCGCGAGACGGCAAACGATATCGACGTATTGCGCGTCGCCGTGCGCCACGAGATCGCCGAGACCGAGATTCATCAGCAGGCTGAAGCCCGCGCGGCTGACCGCCGTCTCCCCGGCGCGCGACGGCACGGGCACACCCATCCACAGTGCGTCGAGACTCGTCGTGTGGCCGTTGTAGGGAAAAGTATCGAGGCCGATGTCGATCCGCTGCCAGGTCCGCAGGTACGCCGTGCGCGGCTGATAGCCGACGAATTCGATGCGCGCCGGATCGACGCCGAGCGCGCCGAGGCATTCGCTCAACCGCTCGCGCGCGCCGTCAGGCGCGAGCACGACGAAGCGCGCGTCCGGCACCGCCGAGAGCACCGCCGCCCACATCCGCAGCGTGCGCGCCGATGCCTTGCACGGATTGTTCAGGCAGCCGAACGTGATGTGGCCGTTCTCGCGGGCGGGCAGCCGGTCGTCGACGCCAGACGCATCGGGCGAGGTTGCGCGCGGGTCGTAGCACCAGAACGTGTCGGGCAGGCGGATCGAGCGTTCGCTGTAGCGAGCGTCCACGTCCGGCCTGCCGGGCGGATCGATCCACGGATCGGTCAGACGGTAGCGGATCGCGCTGCTGCCCGTGGTGCCGGGATAGCCCAGCCATTGCACCTGCACGGGAGCCGGCCGCCGCGCGAACAGCAACGGGCGCCCGCGCGACATATGCAGTGTGAGATCGACCAGCACGTCGATGCCGTCGTCGCGAATGCGTTGCGCGAGCGCTTCGTCGGAGAGCGCGTGCACGTCGCGCCAGATATCGACCGTCGGGCGGATCGCGGCGGTGACTTCGTCTGTCACGCCGGTGCTCGAATAGCAGATGATCTCGAACGCCTCGTGATCGTGCGCCGCGAACACGGGCGCGGTGAAGAGCGACTGGCAGTGTGCGTTGAAATCCGGCGCCACGTATCCGATGCGCAGCCGCCGCGCGGGTGTGCGGTCGTTCTGATGCCGCACCGCCTGCCCGAGAAAAGGCGCCTCGTGGCGTGCCGCGAAGCGCAGACATTCGTCGAGGAGTTCGCGCGGGTTCTCGGCGACGTAAGTCAGCGCGTAATTGAGATTGCGGTGCACGAGCTCATCATCGGGTGCGCATGCCGCCGCTTCGCGGAATTGCCCGATGGCCTCTTCCATTGCGCCCATGTCCTTCAGCACGCCGCCCAGATTGTTGCGGGCCTGCGCGAGATCGGGACGAAGCGCGACCGAGCGGCGGAGAATGGCTTCCGCTTCGGCGAGCCGTCCGAGTCCGTGCACGACGCCGCCGAGATTGGTGTGCGCCTCGGCATAGTCGGGACGATGCGCGATCGCGCCGCGATACGCCTGTTCCGCCTCGATCGGACGCTCCTGCGCGCTCAGCAGCACAGCGAGATTGAAATGGAGTTCGGCGGCGTCGGGCCGCATCGCGAGCGCCGTCCGGTAGGCCGCTTCGGCTTCGTGGAGCCGCTCCTGCAACTGCAGAACGTAGCCGAGCGCACCGCGCACAGCGTCCTCCCCGGGACGCAGCGCAAGTGTGTGTCGATAGACGACTTCTGCTTCGGCCAGCCGATTCTGGTCGCGCAACGCCTCGCCGAGTCCGCCCAGCGCACTCGCGTCGTCCGGGTGGACCGAGAGCGCGGTCCTGAACGCCGCTTCGGCGTCGCGCGGGCGCTTCAGCGCGAGCAGCGACACGCCCTGTCGCGAATGCGCATCCGCGAAACCGGGCTGCAGCGTCGCGGCCCGCCGGTAGCATGCCAGCGCCCGGACCCATCGGCCCGAATCGCTCATGAGATGGCCGAAATTGTAATGCGCCTCCGCGAAACGCGGCCGCACGCTCACCGCCCGGCGCAGCATCGCCCTCGCCGCTTCCGGCCGCCCGGTTTCGCGCAGCAGGTTGCCGAGATTGTTGAGGGCGTCGGCGTAATCGGACCGCGCCGCAATTGCCGCGCGAAACGCGTACTCCGCTTCGGACGTGCGCCCCTGCTCCTTGCACAGATTTCCGAGGTTGTAATGCGCCTCGGCGAGATCCGGACGCAGAGTGAGCGCATCGCGCAGCGCCGCCTCGCCTTGCGCGGGACGGCCGAGCCGGATCAGCAGATTTCCGAGGTTATAGTGCGCTTCGGCAAAATCCGGCTTGAGCCGTATCGCTTCGCGATAAACCGCTTCGGCATCGGACAAACGGCCCTGCGCCATAAAAAGATTACCGAGATTGCCGTAACCGCCCACATGCCCGGGATTTTCCGCGACTGCTCGCCGCCAGTGCGATTCGGCCTCGCCGTAACGCGTCGTGTGATAACAGCACACCGCCGCGAGATTGAGCGCCTCCGCGTCGGCTGGGCGTTCCGCGAGCAAGGGATCGAGCGCCGCGAGGGCATCGGAATATCGGCCGGCGGCGCAATGGGCGGCGGCGGTCTGGTAAATGCTTGAATCGAATGACATCGGCTGATATTGAGACCTGGCGGAGGCGCGCGCCGGAAAAGATCGATTATTTATGGCCTCGATCAGGGTAAAGCTAACAGAGCCGCGAAGCGAATTCGTCAATAAACATTGAATGGTGCGCGAAACGAAATAAAACATCGGGAGCGGACCGCAAAACTGCACTACGCCCGCGCACATGCCGGGCATGAGCAACGCCGACTTGCGATCCATCTCAAAACCCCGCAAGCTTTCGGCTAGAGGCGGCGCGCGGGGCGCGCGCTGCGACCGCACAACCAAAGGCGAGATCATGCCCGACAAATCCACGATCGAAGAACGCGACGGCGCCGAGACGCCCGATCTCCTGTATCTGCTGCAGGGCGCGGACGACTTCAGCCGCCTCGTGTTCCCCGACAGCGAAGCGCTCTTCAAGAGCCTCGCGCGCCGGCAGACCCCGCACACGCTTTTCATTACCTGCGCGGATTCGCGCGTGTCGCCGGAAATGATCACGCAGACGCGCCCCGGCGAGCTCTTCGTGTGCCGCAACATCGGCAATATCGTGCCGGCTTATGGCGAGATGCTCGGCGGCGTGTCGGCGGTGGTCGAATACGCGGTGCTCGCGCTCAATGTGCGACAGATCGTGATCTGCGGACATTCGGATTGCGGCGCAATGAAAGGTCTCGCGTCGGGCGCGACCATCGCCGATGAAATGCCGACCGTGCACGCGTGGCTGCGCAATGCCGAAGCCGCGCGCAGTGTGGTGATGGCGCGAAAGCTGGAAGAGGAGCGCATCGTCCAGGCGATGGTCGAGGAGAACATCCGCCTGCAGCTGACGCACCTGCGCACCCATCCGGCGGTCGCCGGAAGGCTCGCGCTCGGCAAGCTGCAGGTGCAAGGCTGGGTGTACGACATCGGACGCGGCAAGGTGTCGGTGTTCGACGAAACCGACAGCAAGTTCGAATCGCTGGAAGAAGCGCGTCTGCGGATGCTGCGCAAGGACGCGCGCTGACCGATTCACGAAGCCGCGCGCACGGGCGGCGCGCGGCGCGGCGCGTTACTGCACGCCCTTCTTCGCGGCGAGATCCTGCGCCATCTTCAGGTGCGCCTGAATCGTCGGCAGCGCCTTTTGCGCGGCCTGCTTCAGCTTGGCGTTCTGCCCTTCCTGGGCTTCCTTCTGGAAGAGCTGGACGGCTTCCTGGTGTCCCTCCACACCCACCTTCTGAATGTACGCGGCGTCGAACTCCTTGCCGTGCAAAGACTTCAGCGAATCGAGCACGGCCGGATCGGAGTTGTCCTTCGGCACGGTCACGCCGTGCGACGCGGCCATCTTGAGCTGCATCGTGAGCTTGGTGTGATCGACCATCATGTGATGCGCGAAGCTCTTGACGTCCTTGTCCTGCGACTGCTTCGTGGCGAGCTTGGCGGCGTCGATTTCCGTCGATCCCGCCGCCGACGCGGCCTGCACGAAAGCCTTGTCGACAGGCGGCAGGTCATTCGCCATCGTCGTGCTGGCCGCCTCGGTCTGCGCGAGCGCGGCAAGCGGCATAGCGGCGATGAGGGTCGAAGCGAGCGCCGCGCACAGCGTTGCATTGCGTTTCATGAGGCCTCCTTGAGCAAAATAGGTCCGCCTCTTTTTCAGCAATGGCGGTGCCACGGGGCATCGGGGCCGGGAACGTAAACCGCTTGCAACACGCTTGTTAAACTGGATCAATACGCAATCTGCAATCGAGTGGAAACGCCATGCCTGTCTACGATTACGAGTGCGCGCGCTGCGGCGCATTCGAAGCCGTCCGCCGCATCGCCGAGCGCGACGAACCCGCGGCCTGCCCGCAATGCGGCGCGATCGCCGCGCGCGTGACCATCGGCGCGCCGAGCGTGGGCGGCGCGAGTCCGTCCGGCGCCGACGATGCCGGCAGCTACGGCATGCAGCATCGCGGCGGCTGTCTCTGCTGCCGCTAGGGCGAGCCGGGCCGGCCGCCCGGGCACAGCCATTGCAAAGTCAGCGTGGCGCCCGCCTCGCGCGGGGCGGGCGTATGATGCAAGACGACGGTGCGTGGCGCGCAAGCCGCGCGCAGTCGAGGGCATCGCCATCGCGGGCCGCGGGTCGTTGCGGCGCTTGCGATGATCGCGCTTAGCGTGTTCCGATCGAATAACAGGAGGTGATAAGGATGACGATAGAGTTCAGCGGGCGGCGTCATGTCGTGGCGGCAGCGCGTGTCGCGTTCGAGGCCAAGGTGGAGGGCCGCGAGGTCTGGTGCAGCGTCTCCCTCGATGCGCTCAACGATCACTTCGGCAACAGCGGAACGTCCTCGCACGATCTCCTCTCCGCGTTCGAAGGGGGACGCGTGCAGATCGAGGACGCGGCCCGGCGCGCACTGGAGCGCAACGGCGGTCAGTCGGTCGAGCTGGAAACGAACGATTTCAAGGCGTCCCGGGCGGTCTGAGGCCGCGCAGCGGGCGGCGCATCGTCAGCGCATCGTGAGCGTATCGCCAGGATTCGCCGCCCCGCGTCAGCGCAATCAGCGCGCATAGAAGCACTTCAATACGTCGAACATCCACCAGACCGGGCACGGCGTCCTGCAAAAGCCGTCGTAGCCCGCATCGAAAAGCGTATCGCGCGGGTCGCGGGCGGCATCGGCAGCCAGCGCGATCAGCAACTGGACTTCACCTTCCACCGGCTCCTTCGCCAGCGCCTCGCGCAGCGTGCGCGCCAGCGCGTGGTCGTGTGCGTCGCCGATGAGCGTATCGACGAACAACACCTGCGGCCGCCACGTGCGGACGAACTGCAATGCGCTGTCGGTATCGCCGATCTGCACGGCCTCGAAGCCGCGCATGGCGAGCAGGAGCGCGAAGGAATCGCCGACGTTCGATTCGGAATGCACGATCAGAACGCGCCGCGTACCGGCCAGCGCCGAGGTCAACGGGTTCCATACTTCGCACCGTTCGGTGCAGAGATCGTACGATCGTTCTTCCATATCGGCGCGGCACGGCGATTGGCGCCGTGCCGGTACCGCTAGTCCAGCAAGGTTAAGGCCCGCTTACTCCATCATGCCGGTGCGAGCCGATGCGACGCTCAGCGCCCAGCCAGCAAACCGACGATCAGCCCGCCCACCGCCGCCAGCGCGATCGACCTCCAGGGGTTCTCGTGCACGTAATCCTCGGTGCCTGCCCTTGCCTGCCGATAACGCGCCGCGACGACATCCTGCGCATCCGCGAGCGCGGCGCGCGCGCGGCGCGGCACCGGCCGCGCCGGATGGAACTCGCTGCCCTGCCCTTCGGCCCTGGCGGCGGCGGGCTGGGCGAGCACGGTCGGGCTGTCGCCGCCCTCGAGCACGCTGCCGTGCACGTGATACGGCGCGTACATCGCCGGCTTGTGCGCCGCACCCGGCGCGAGCGGCGTCACGCTCGCGGCCTGCCCGTGCGTCATGCCGGGCGTGAGCGCCGCTTCCATCGCGCTTGCGACCGTGCGGCGCGCGATGGGCGGATCGCCCGTGGGTATCGTCCGGATCGTGGATGCGCTGCCGTTTGCCTTTTCCATGGTTATCTCCCGTTCACTGCGTCCACCGCCTTCCGATGATGCAAGAGTCGCACCGAATGCGCGCGCCGGCAACCCGCCCGATAGTGGCCACCCGGCCCGCGCGGCACATGGCAATTTTTCTCACATAACGGTGAGAATTGCTCGTTTGCCGGCACGCCCGCGCGCGCCTACGATCCGTGGCGTAGAGCGAAGCCGGGCGCGTGTCCCGAAAGAGGCGGCGCAACACGAGCCGCGCGCCAGCGCTGCATCTTTCGTTTCACGCCGCGCGGAAACGTCGGCTGGCCGCGCGCCGCTACGATGGCTTCGCTTTCCGACTCCTTTTGCGAAGCCAGCCATGAATCCCGTCAATCTCGTTCAGCTGTTCATCCTTGCCGCGCTGTGGGGCGGTTCGTTCCTGTTCATCCGCGTCGGCGTGACCGATCTCGGCGTCGCGCCGCTGATGGCGCTGCGCGTCGGCATCGGCGCGGCGTTTCTGCTTCTGATGCTGGTGCTGCGCGGCACCGCGCGCCAGGCCTTATCGACGATGCGCGAGCGCGCGTGGCCGCTCTTCGTCGTCGGCGTCCTGAATTCCGCCGCGCCGTTCTGCCTGTTCGCGTATGCGGAGCTCACGCTGTCGGCGGGCGTCACGTCCGTCATCAACGCGACGACGCCGCTCTGGGGCGCGATCGTCGCCTTCTTCTGGCTCGACGACCGGTTGACGCGCATGCGTATCGCGGGCCTCGCGATCGGCTTCGCGGGCGTGCTCGCGCTCGTCTGGGACCAGATGTTCGCGCATGAAGCGAGCGCTGCTCCCGTCTCGCCGATGACGACCGCACTCGCCGCCCTCGCCGCGCTCGCGGCGTCGGCCAGCTACGGCGTTGCCGCGAGCTACACCAAGAAGCATCTGATGGGCGTCGATTCGCTGACGGTCGCCGCCGGCACGATGAGCGCGGCGACCCTGGTGCTGCTGCCCTTCGCGATCGTCTTCTGGCCGGCTGGCACGGTGTCGCTCCACGCGTGGGGCTCGGTGCTCGGGCTGGGCGTCGCGTGCACGGGCGTCGCGTACATGATGTTCTTCCATCTCATCTCGGTGGTCGGCCCCGCCCGCGCGATCACCGTCACCTTCCTGATCCCGATCTTCGGCATTCTGTGGGGCGCGCTGTTCCTCGCCGAGCGGGTCTCGATGGGCATGGCGGCGGCATGCGCGATCGTGCTGGTCGGCACCGCGCTCGCGACGGGCGTGGTCAAGCGCATGCCCTTGATGGGCGCGCGCCGGACGCAATGCGCGAAGGAAAGCAAGGCGTGATTCAGTGCCAGTGACGCGCGAGCGGCCCGTCCTCTCCGGCGACGGGATCGCTCCTCGGAAACGGCAGCTCTTCCATCGCGATGCGCTCCGGCTCGCTGATCGCTTCGCGCCGGATATCCCATTGCTGGCCCGGCGGATACGCGCCGACCACCTGAAAGCGGCGTCCTGCCGTCAGCAGGCAATGACCAGTGCCGGCGGGGAGGACGAGCGCATCGCCTGCGCAGACGGCAATCACGCGCCCGTGCGGGCCGCCGAGAATCAGCTCGGCGTCGCCCGAAGCGATGCCGAGCGCCTCATGCGCCGTCGAATGGAAATGGTGATAATCGAAGACACCGTCGCGCCATTGCGGCGGCCAGCCGTTCTGCGCGAACAGGGCCTCGAAACGGGCGGCGAGGTCCGCCGCGTGCGGATCGATCGCGCCGCGCCATACGAGCACCGGCAGGCGCGTGTTATTCGGCACCCAGCCGTTTGGCGGCAGCATGAAATGCTCGCAGCGCGCGTTTCGCGCGAGCAAGCTTACGGTTTGCTCAGCCATCTTGCGCTTTCTCCTGAGAGGTCGGAGAAAGCGCAGCAACAGACGTTCCAGTGCGGCTCGATGCTATTCGGCCGTCGCCCGCATCAGCGGCCGTGCCAGTGCCCGCCGCCTCCGCCGCCGCTGAAGCCGATTCCGAGCGACACCGACGGCGCCGCGTAATATCCCGGCCCATACGCATAGCCATAAGCAGGTGCGTAGCCGTATGCCGGCGCGGGCGCGTAGCCGTAAGGCGGCGCGTAGACGCAACCGCCGAGCGCCGCCGCCAGCACCAGCGCGGCGGGCACGATCAAAGAGCGCGCGACGCGCGCGCCGGTTCGAGTTCGAGTTGAATTTTTCATGATGATGCCCCGTTCCCCGATTCCCTTCGCTTACCAGTGCCGATAGCCGTAGTAACCGCCGCCGTGATGCGCATACCAGTCGCGGCGTCCCCAGTAGCGGTAGCCATCCCAGTAGCGGTCGCCATGCCATCCCACTACGATGGCGGGCGCGGGCGCGACGACGACCGGGGCCGGCTGATACACGACGGGCGGAGGCGGCGGCGCCACGTAGACGGGCGCGGGCGGCGCATAGACAGGCGCGGCATACACCGGCGCCGCATAAACGGGAGCGACGGGAACCCCGAGATTGATGCCGACGCTCACGCGCGCCATCGCCGCTTCGCAGGCAAGCCCTGCCGACAGCGCGATTCCGATCCCGACCAAGCCCTTGATGTTCATTTCTTCCTCTTCTTGGAACGCCGTCACGAAGACCGCCATGCGATCCTGAATTCATATCCGGCCATGAATCCATGTTAGCCGCGCCTTTTACGCGCTGAGTTACAAGCCATGTAACAGATGTGAACACTGAAACGAATGTGCGGAAACGCGCGTGAGCACGCTCGCCCGTGCGCGGGTTGCGCGGCCTTGCACCGCCGTGGGATAGTTCCGGCTTCGTCAAACGGACGGCGGGACGATGGATCTGTTGCGGAGCATGAGGATCTTTGCGCGGGTGGCGGAAGCATCGAGCTTCACTGTCGCGGCGCAGCATATGGATATCACCACGGCGCAGGCGTCGCGCGCCGTCACCGAGCTCGAGACGCATCTGCGCACGCGTCTTCTGAACCGCACGACACGCCGCGTCGCGCTCACGGACGCCGGCAACCGCTATCTCGCCCGCTGCAAGGAAGTGCTCGAGCTCGTCGATCTCTCCGAGGCCGAAGCGAGCAACGCGCAGGTTTCCCCGAGCGGCGTGCTGCGCATGCATGCGCCGATCACCTTCGGCCAGCATTACGTCGTGCCCGCGCTCACGCGCTATCTGGAAGCGCATCCGCAGGTGCGCGTCGAGCTGACGCTGTCGCAGCAGGTGCCCGACATGCTCGACGAAGGCTACGACGTCTTCCTGCAGGTCACCACGTCCACCCTGCCCGACTCCGCGCTCGTCTCCACGAAAATCTGCTCGATGCCGAGCGTGCTCTGCGCATCGCCTGCTTATCTGAAGAAAGCGGGCATCCCGCGCGATATCGGCGATCTGTCGAGCCACGCGTGCCTGCAACTCGTGACGACCTTCTTCCCCGTCGACCGATGGACCTTCGAAGGCCCGCGCGGACAGGTCGAGATGGAGCTGGACCCCGGCCGCCTGCGCGTGAATTCCGCCGACGCGCTCGCCGTCGCGCTGTCGAACGGCCTCGGCATCGCGCCCTTGCCCATGCTCGCGGCGCTGCCGTGGCTGCAGAGCGGCGCGCTCGTGCGCGTGCTGCCCGAGTGGGAACTCCAGACGATGACCATCTACGCGATGTACGCGTCCCGCCAGTATCTCGACGCGAAGATCCGGACGTGGGTTGCGTTCCTGCGCGAATTCGTCGAAGGAACGCTCGCGAACGAGCCGGCCTGAGCGCGCCGGCAAACATCGCATCCCTAATACAAATCAACTGCCCGGATGCGTGAGCCGGCGCATCTAAACGCGTAGTTGCAAGCATGCTTCGGAACACTAAACTGCTTGATGGTGCGCCTGCATTCGTTGACGACGATGCACCGCAACAGAAAGGAGTCGGCCGACATGATCAAGACTCTGCGCACAAACATCGCGTCCCCCGCGCTGCGGCTCTGCACGGCCACGCTTCTCGGCGCGGCTTTCGCGCTTGCGCATGCGGGGCCGAGCGGCGGGCGCGTCGTCGCGGGCGCCGGCTCGGTCACGAGCGCGGGCGCGAACACGACCATTCAGCAGAACAGCGGCCGCCTCGCCATCGACTGGAATTCGTTCAGCACGCGCCCGGGTGAATCCATCACGTTCAATCAGCCCGGCGCGAATGCGATCGCGCTCAATCGCGTCACCGGGCCGCGCCCTTCGGCGCTCTTCGGCAGGCTGGACGCGAACGGGCAGGTCTTCATCGTCAATCCGAATGGCGTGATTTTCGGGCCGGGCGCGCAGGTGAACGTCGGCGGCCTGCTCGCGTCGACGCTCAATCTTTCGACGAACGATTTCATGAGCGGCCATTACACCTTCGCGGGCGGCGAGCGCTGGCATCATCACCATCACGACGACGGTGCAGCGGTCGTCAATCTCGGCTCGATCAAAAGCGCGCCGGGCGGCTATGTCGCGCTGATCGGCGCGCGCGCGATCAACGCCGGCACGATCGACTCGCCCGGCGGGTTCGCCGCGCTCGCGGCGGGCGAGCGCATCGCGGTGACGCTCGGCGATCACAGCATGATCGGCCTCTCGGTAGAACGCGGCGCACTGCACGCGCTCGCCGCCAATCACGGACTGATTCAGGCCGATGGCGGTCAGGCATGGCTCGCCGCGAGCGCCGAGGATGCGCTTTTCGCGAACGTCGTGAACAACACGGGCGTCATCCGCGCGCGTAGCGCCGTGAACCAGAACGGCGTGATCCGGCTCGTCGCGGAGAGCGGCATCGTGCAGGTCGGCGGGACGCTCGACGCGTCCGCGCCAGGCGGCGGCAACGGCGGCACTATCGAGACGGCGGGCACGCAGGTGCGCGTCGCGCCCGATGCGCAGGTCACGACGGCGGCGGCATCGGGGCGAACCGGAACGTGGCGCATCGCGAGCGATTTCGCTGCGCTCGTCGGCTCGGGCGACCGCTTCGGGCAGCGCTTCGGCACGATCCAGAGCACCACGCTCTCGCGCGTGCTCGAATCGACCAATGTGTCGATCAGTGCCGCCGCGCCTTCGGGCTTCGAGCCGTTCGGCTTTGTGCTGATCGATGGCCCCGTCGCGTGGCGCGGCGCCAACACGCTTTCGCTCGCGGCGCAGAGCGGCATTCTGCTCGATGCGCCGATCAGCGCGCCGCGCGGCACGCTGTCGATGACGACGGCCGGCGTGACCACGCAGCGCGCGCCCATCGAAGCGGCCAATGTCGCGCTGCAAGGCGGCGGCACGTATCGGCTGACGAACGCGGGCAATCGCATCGGCACGCTCGCCGCCGATGCCGCCACGGTCGCCGTCGACGATAGCGCGCCGCTCACCATCGGCAGCGTCGCCGGACTGACGGGCGTGTCGGCGAGCGGCGCGGTCACGCTCACGGCGCCGTCGCTGACGCTCGCCGCGCCGGTCACGAGCCGCGCGAGCGGCACGGCCATCACGCTCGCCGCCGCGAGCTTCGACAATCGCGCGGGCTCGCGGGCGCTTTCCGCGCCGAACGGCCGCTGGCTCGTCTACACCGATTCGCCCGACACCGACGCCTTCGGCGGCCTGCAAAGCGGCAACCTCGCGCTCTGGGGCGACGCCTACACGGGCGGCGCCGATCCGCGCGCCGCGGCGTCACCGGGCAACCGCTTCGCCTTCAACGCGCTCCAGCAGGTCACACTGACGGCGATCAACATCGACGTGCCGTTCGCCACGCCGCACACGCTCGGCCCCAACGACGTCACGATCGCGCTGCGCTACAACGGCGCGAAGTACGGCAATGCCTTCGCGGACAGCCCGACCGTTCACGAACCTTTCGTCTTCACGGTGACGAGCACGGGCGCGGCGCCGGGCGCGCCGAGCGGCACCTACGCGATCACGATCACGGCGACGGGCGGCCCGACCGGCTACAAGATCACGACGCAAGGCGGCACGCTGCACATCGCCGGCGCGCCGACGCCGCCCGTTCCCCCGGCGCCGCCCACGCCGCCCCAACAACCCGTGACACCGCAGCCGCCGGAATCGGTCGTGACGACCGTGGCGGCGCTGCCCGGCATTCTCGATTCCGTGCGCACGGACGCCGCCAATCCCCCACATCTCTTCGACGCGACGCCGGGCCTCCAGCCGGAGTCCGCGCCGCTCGTGCGGCAGCGCACCGATTCGTCGAGCGACGGCAGCCGCCTGCCGGACGACGCATGGCCCGGCCACGTATGCCGTATGTGAGGGCGCGCCGCGTGCGACGCTTCGGGCCTCACGCACGATGCCGGCGCATCGCGGCGCGGCGGCTCGCCGTGCTGTTCGCGACGCTCGTCGCGGCCTGTGCGCGCGACATGCGCGATGTGCACGCACAGGCGCTGCCGAACGCGGGCAGCACCCTGCGCGAGCAGCAGCAGCAAGCGCCCGTGCCGCCGCCGCCGTCCGATCTGCGCCTGAACGTGACGCCCGCGCCCGAGCCGCCGCCCGCATCCAGCGCGCCGGGCGGCATCCGCTTCGAGGTGAAAGGCTTCGAGTTCACCGGCAACACGCTCTTTTCAGCGGCGGAACTGGCCGATGTCGCGCGCCCGGTCATCGGCCCGGATCGTTCGCTCGACGATCTCGAAAACGCAGCCGATCGCGTGAGCGCGTTTTACCGCCGGCACGGCTATCTGGTCGCGCGCGCGTATGTGCCGCCGCAGCAGATCGATAACGGCGTCGTGCGCATCGCGGTGAGCGAGGGACGCTACGGGCATATCGGCATCGACAACCGGTCGCGCACGCGCGATCCGGTCATCGCGCGCTTCTTCGACACGCTCAAGCCGGGCGACGTGATCGACGAGCACGCCCTCACCCGCGCGACGCTGCTCGCGCAGGACGCCGCCGGCACGACGGGCGCGAACGCGACGATCTCGCCGGGGCTTCTGCCCGGCACATCGGACATGACATTGCAGATGCCGCAGGCGCGGCCGCTGTCCGGCAGCGTGCAGGCCGACAACTACGGCCAGACGACGACCGGCACCGCGCGGCTGATCGGCGCGCTGCAATGGAACAATCCGCTCGGCATCGGCGATCAGTTGGGCGCGCGGCTGCTCGGGTCGATCACCGGGCAGTTCTACGGCAATATCGGCTACACGGTGCCGGTGGGCGGCAGCGGGCTCGCGTGGGGCATCGGCTATACGCGCTCGACGTACTCCGTCGGCGGCCAGTTCGACGAGCTCGACGCCTACGGCAGCGCGAACGTGTTCTCCACCTTTGTCAGCTATCCGCTGTTGCGCGCGCCGTCGGCAAACGTGTACACGACGCTCGGCTACGACCACAAGCTGCTGTCGGATCACCTGGGCGCGTTCGATTCCGTCAGCGACAAGACGAGCGACGTAGGGCGGCTCGGGCTGTCGGGCAATCTCACGCTCGAAAAGAGCATCACCACATTCGATACGAGCATCCAGCAGGGCAATCTGCGCTACAAGTCGCCGCAGCAGGAGCAGATCGCGTCGCAGATCGCGGGCTCGTTCACGAAGTTCGTGTTCGCGGTGACGCACATGCACGTGATCGGCGATCAGGCCAACGGCACGCAGCTCTACTTTTCGCTGACCGGCCAGGCGAGCTCGCGCAATCTCGATTCGTCGGAGCAGATCTCGCTCGGCGGCCCGTATGCGGTGCGCGCCTACGCGACCGGCGACGCGCCCGTCGACGAAGCGTATATCGCGACCTTCGAATTGCGGCAGACGATCAGGCAATCGCTCGTGCCGGTGCTCGTCACGCTGGCGGGTTTCATCGATACCGCCGACGGCAAGATCGTCGCGCATCCGGTCGTGCCGGGCACCAATCACGTGCGGCTCTCGGGGCTTGGCGTCGGCGCGACCTTTACCGCGCCGCACGACTATTTGCTCTCGATGTCCTACGCGCACACGCTCGGCCATGTGCCGCCGACGCTCGGCACCGGCCACGCGAACCGCTTCTGGATCGCGCTTACGAAGTCCTTCTGAGGCCGATCATGACGCGCGCCCGACGCCTTCTCCTGCTGCTCCCGCTGCTCCCGCTGCTCCTGCTCCTGGCCGCGCGCGCCGCATGCGCGGAGCCGGTCGCGACGATCACCGCGCTCGTCGGCAATGTCGCTATCCAGTCGGCGGGCGGCGCGCAGCGCGTGGCGGCGGTCGGCGGCGGCATCGACAACGGCGACACCGTGCAGACCGGCGTCGCGTCCGAAATCGTGATGATCTTCACCGACAGGCAGCGCGTCTATCTGAAGCCCGGCTCGGTGTTTCGCGTCGACGATTTTCATTACGCGGCGAACGCGCCGCAGGAAGACCGCAGTTTTCTCTCGCTCGTCAAAGGCGGATTGCGCGCGGTCGACGGGCTCGTCGCGAAGGAAGGCAAGCCGGAGAACTATCGCGTGAAGACGCCGACCTCGACCATCGGCATACGCGGCACCGAGTACTCCGTCACCGATTGCGCCAACCTCGAGCCCGGCGGCAACGCGGACTGCAAGGGCGATCAGATCGTCGTCTACGACGGGCAGATCGTCGTGATCAATCAGGTCGACAGGCAGATCGTGCGCGCGGGCGAAGGCACGATCGTCATCAACGCGCGGCTGCCGTTCCACGTGCTGCCGGCATCGCGGGTCACGCCGGTGGTGCCGTCGGCGGCGTGCCGCTAGCGGGCGCCGCGATGAAAGCGCACGGCATCGCGGACGAGCAGACGCGGGCGGCGCGATGAACACGCGCGAGCCGCTCGCGTTCGTGCTGCGACGCTCGGGCGCGCGCTGGGCGCTGGGGCTCGCGATCGTCGTCGCGCTCGCGGGACACGCACTCGCGCGCTACGACATCCGCTTCGTCGATGCGCTCGACGCGATGATCTACGACGCGAAGGTGCGTCTCTTCATGCCGCGCACGACCGATGCGCGCATCGCGATACTCGACATCGACGAGAAAAGTCTCGCCGAGCTCGGCCGCTGGCCGTGGGACCGCGCGCGCATGGCGGCGCTCGTCGATGCGCTCTTCGCGCGCGAGCGCATCGCGGTGCTCGGCTTCGACATGGTGTTCGCGGAACCCGACGCGAGTTCGGGCCTTCCCGTGCTCGACGAGCTCGCGCGCGGCGCGCTCGCGGACGACGCCGGTTATCGCCGCGCGCTCGACGCACTCGCGCCGCGCCTCGACTACGACCGGCGCTTCGCCGATGCGCTCGCGGGCCATCCCGTCGTGCTCGGCTATTACTTCTCGAATCAGGATGCATCGAGCGGCGCGATTCCCGCGCCCCTCATGAGCGCGGGCGCGTTCGGCGCGCATCCGCTCACGCTTTTCGACTGGACGAGCTACGGCGGCAATCTTCCCGCGCTGCAACAGGCGGCGCGGCGCGCGGGCTATTTCAATCCGGTGATCGATTTCGACGGGTCCGTGCGCCGCGTGCCGCTCGTCACCGCACACCGCGACGGCGTGTACGGCGCGCTGTCGCTCGAAGTGATCCGCGCGCTCTTCGGCGACGCTTCGGTCGCGCCGCTTTTCGACGATCCCGCCGATCCCGCCGCGCCGCTCGCGGGCCTCGCGCTGTCGACGCCGCGCGGCGCGCGCATCGTTCCCGTCGATGAAAACGGCGCGGCGCTCGTGCCGTATCGCGGCGCGGCGGGCAGCTTTCCGTACTACTCGATCGCCGATGTGCTCGCAGAGCGTATTCCGGCGGGCGCGCTCGCAGGCAAGATCGCGCTCGTCGGCACGACGGCGCCGGGGCTGATGGATCAGCGCACGACGCCCGTCGGCGAGGTGTATCCGGGCGTCGAAGTGAATGCGAATCTGATCGCCGGCATGCTCGACGGCACGATCCGCTTCGAGCCGCCGTTCGCCCCGGCGTTGCAGGCGTTCGCGCTCGCCGTCGCCGGTTTCGCGATGATCTTCCTGTGGCCGTGGCGCGCGCCCGCCCGCGCGACGCTCCTGAGCGCGCTGCTCGTCGCGGCGATCGTCGCAGCGGACCTGTACGCGTTCGCGCGGCCCGGCTGGTCGATTCCGGTGGCGTCGCTGCTGCTCGCGGTGCTCGCGCTCTACGTGCTCAACATGTCGTATGGCTATTTCGTCGAGGCGCGCGCGAAACGCCATTTCGCCGCGCTCTTCGGGCAATACGTGCCGCCCGAGCTCGTCGAGGAGATGAGCCGCCATCCCGAGGACTACAGCATGGCGAGCCGCCGCGCGGAGCTGACCGTGCTGTTCTGCGACGTGCTCGGCTTCACCGCGATCGCCGAAACGCTCGAGCCGGAAGCGCTCGCGCGCCTGATGAACGAGTATCTCGGCACGATGACCGCGGTGATACGCGCGCATCGCGGCACGCTCGACAAGTACATCGGTGATGCGATCATGGGCTTCTGGGGCGCGCCCGTGGACGATCCGGATCACGCGCGCCATGCGGTCGCGGCGGCGCTCGGCATGCGCGCGGCGCTCGTCGATCTGAACCGCACGCTGACGGCGCGCGGCTGGCCGACGTTATGGATCGGCATCGGCATCAATACGGGGCCGATGACCGTCGGCGACATGGGCTCGTCCGTGCGCAAGGCCTACACCGTGATGGGCGATGCGGTGAACGTCGCGGCGCGGCTCGAAGGGCTCACGCGGCGTTTCGATATCGACATCATCGTCGGCGAGGCGACGCGCGCGCAGGTGCCCGACGTGGTGTTCCGCGAGATCGACCGCGTGCGCGTGAAGGGACGCGTCGCGCCGATCGCGGTGTTCGAGCCGCAGCCGCCGCACGAACATGCTGATGCGCTCGCGCGCTGGCACGCGGCGCTCGCGCACTATCGCGCGCGCGAGTGGAACGAGGCGGAAACGCTACTCGCGACGCTCGCGGCGCAGTATCCTCAACAACAGGTGTATGGGATCTATCGCAAGCGTATCGATGCGCTGCGAGGCGTCGAATTGCCCGAGGACTGGGACAGCGTGAGCGCATTCGATACGAAGTGAAACCGGCGGGGCGGACCAGCAAGGCTGCATCATGAACGTTCGGGTACTCGGCTGTAGCGGCGCGATCGGCAGCGGCGGCGCTGCGCATGAACCCGGCGGCACAACGGCGCTGCTTGTCGACGACGATCTGCTGATCGATGCCGGCACGGGCGTCGGCGTGTTGAGCGACGACGAGCTCGCGCGTATCGATCATGTGTTCCTCACGCATTCGCATCTGGATCACCTCGCGTATCTGCCGCTCATGATCGACGCCGTGAGCGATGCGCGCGACGCGCCGCTGACGGTCCACGCGAGCCGCGCGACGCTCGATATCCTGCGCGCGCATGTCTTCAATAACCTGATCTGGCCGGACTTCACGCGCATTCCTTCGCCGCAGGCGCCGGGGGTGTGTTTCGAAGCGCTGGAGACCGGCGAGCGTGTGACGCTCAATGGACGCATCGTGACGGCTTTGCCCGCGCGCCATGTGGTGCCGTCTATGGGATATGCACTTTCCACGAATCAGGCGTCGCTTGCGTTCAGCGGCGACACCACGACGAATCCGGAGTTCTGGGCCACGGTGTCTTCGTTGCCGGGATTGCGTTACGTGATCGTCGAAACCGCATTTCCCGATGCGCAGATCCGCCTCGCGCACGCGGCGCATCATTACTGTCCGAGGCTCATCGCCGACGATCTGCGCGGCGTCGAGATGCAAGCCGAGCTGCTGATTTCGCATCTGAAACCGCCGCACGGCGCGCAGATCATCGACGAACTGCGCGCCGCGTTGCCGGGTGTTGCGTTACGGGCGTTGCGGGCGGGTGAAGTGCTGGCGTTGTGATGTCGGGGCGATAGTTGCATCGCTAGCTAGTTGCGCGCTTAAGGGATCGCTCAGCGCGCGCCCGCCGCCGCGCGGCGTTCGATGGCCCCCATGTTGGGCAGCAGATCGCCTCGCGCCATCGCGCGCACCGTTCCCGCGATCAGCACGCCGATCACCACGTTCGCCGCGATGAACGCCGCAGGCGCAATCCACGCCACCGGTCCCGTCGCGCCGCGTTCGAGCATGCGGATCGCCATCGTCGGCAATGCGGCTGCGCCGAAACTGAATGCCCAGTATGAAGGCGTGAACGCGTTCTGACGAATCCATGGGATGAGACGCGCAAGCATCAGCGCCTGATAGAGCCCGTAACCGAGCAGCATGTAAGCGAACGTGTCGGGCACGCCGTGCGTGATCGCGAGATACGACACGCCTCCGACCACCGGCGGCGCGAGCTGAATACCCAGGCTCGGGCGCAGCGCTTCGGGCAGCGGCTCATGTACCGCCGCGCGATGCAGCACGATCGATTCGATCGCGAGCCACGAAAACACGCCCGCGCCGAAGAACAACATGCCGGTCTGCGTGAAGCCGAGCCCCGCCGCCGCCGTTCCCGCGACGAAGCTCGGTGCGACCGTCGGCAGATAGACGGCCGGCGTGGTCAGTTCCGGCTTGCGGCCGCCCTGCCAGAAGCGTCCGTGCAAATACGCGCCGAGCGCAAGCGAGCCCGACACGCCGATTGCAAACAGCGCAATCCCGACACCGCGCGAATACGTCTGCACGGCTTGCGCAGCGAGCATCGTCGACACCGGCACGAGCACCGCGAACGAAGACTGCACCGGATGACGCATTTCGGCGCTCGCCGCTTCGCGCTCGACGAGCCACTTGCGCCCATAGGCGATCAGAAGCGCGAGCCAGACGACGAGCGCAAGCGCCGTCAGCAGCGCGGGCACGGCATCGGGAATCGGCCACACGCGGGCCGCCGCGCGCCATGCGCCGCTGAGCGCGAGCGCGCCGACCGCGATGCCGAAGAACGCCACCGGCATCGGTGCAGCGTTGCGCGCGCCATTGTTCGTATCATTGTTGACGTTCATTGCCCTTCTCCTTGAAGTCCGCCGAAAGCGCGAAACGCGCTCGTTGCGTCGTTGGAGAAAGGTTAGTGGCGGCGGCCTCGCGCGCGAATGTCGCAGCGTCTCGTTCGTCTGCTCGCGCGTCTCAAAGTCGTATCACTCGCCGCCGCGCAGCTTCACCGCGATATCGTGCCAGTCGTTCACCGCGTGCTTCAGTTCACGGCATAGCTTCGGGTCGAGCGTATCGAGACGCGCCCACAAGTTCGCGAGCGTCTTTTCGCGTGCCTCGAACACGGCCACCGCCGCGACCCTGCTTGCACCGGACAGACGCGTCTCGGCATCGACGCACTCCATGTACAGATGCGCGAGATGCGGGTCTGCGAGCTCGACCGGGCGCAAATGAACAGCGGTAAAACGTGACTTCATGATGGTTTTCCCCGGCTCTCTTTTTCTTATGGACGTGAGCGCTTTCGCATCACGATTGCGCGTCAGTATGAAGGGCCGGTCATTGCCCTGACAAGCCGAATCATGGTCGCTTTGTGCGTTACGGACCCAGCAAACGTTTTCGCCTCGACGCGTGGAATCCCACGACGGGCAAGCGGTAACATGATCTCCATGAACCGTCCCACTTCGTCCACCTCGCGTTCCTCGTCGACATCCGCAAAGAAGGCTCATGGCAAGCGCCGCGGCCTCCTGCGCGGCGTCTTTGCACTGCGTCATTCGTGGGCGGGCCTCGTCGCGACGTGGCGCGAGGAAAGCGCGTTCCGTCAGGAAGCGTGCGCCGCCGCCGTGCTGCTGCCGATCGCCGCGTTCGTTCATGTGAGCGCGACGGAGCGCGTGCTGCTCGCGGCGTCGGTGCTGCTGGTTTTGCTCGTCGAACTCATCAACTCCAGCATCGAAGCGGCAATCGATCGCATTTCGCTCGAGCATCACGAACTCTCCGGACGCGCGAAGGATTGCGGCAGCGCGGCTGTGACCGTCGCGCTCGTGATCGCCGCGATGACCTGGGGCGTCATCTGCGGGCCGCTGGCATGGCACTGGCTGCGCGGGCATCTGTAGAACCGGAAGATTCATCGGGAGGAGTCATGCACGCGTCCCTCTCTCATGCTTGGCCCACTGCGGCGGATATCGTGATGATCCCCGCATCCCTCATCGCGCTCGCGGTCGTCGAAGTGTTTCATCCGCATCCGCACGATCTGATGCAGCTCGACGTCAACGCATGGCTTGCCGTGCACTATGCGCAGATTCCGCTTTTCGCGCTCGCGGCCATCGCTATCGCGGCGCTGGTGCGCGGGCTTCCGGGCATCGCGCCGGTCGTGTGCCGCATCGCCATGTTCGTGTTCGCGACGAGCTACATTGCCTTCGATACGGCGGCGGGCGTCGTCGTCGGCATCTTCGTCGAGGCCGCGCGTGCCTCGGGCGATGCGAACGCGTGGCGCATGGCCATCGACGCGGTCTGGACGCATCCCGTCGTCGGCAGCGCGCCCACGCTCGCGCTGCCGCTCTTCGCCGTGCTGGGATCGACCGCGTTGAGCGTGGGCGCGGCGGCGGCCGCCGTCGCGTTGCGCGAAGACGGACGTTCGTGGCCGCCGCTCCTGCTGCTCGTGATCGCGAGCTTCGGCATCGCGATCTTCAAGACGCATGCGTGGCCGGGCGGGCCGCTCACGTTCGGCGGCATGGGCATCGCGGCGGCGTGGCTGCTGTGGGAAGCGCGGCGCGGTTGAATCGCTTCGATGCGAATGTGTCGACGCGCCCGACGACGGCGCAGAATAATGGGCGGCGAATCCCGCGCCTTCAATAAGCCCTCAACGACAGGAATTCAAGCCGATGAACCGACCTCTTCGCTCGCGCCTTCTTCCATTCGCCGTGCTCCTTCTCGCCGCCTGCAGCACGCCCGTCGAATTCTCGGCGAGCGCGAACCCGCCATCTTTGAACAACGAAGGCGACGCCGACTTCAGCGGCATGGACAACTCGATGTCCGCGTGCAAGGCCGCCGCGAAGAAGGCCGGCGCGGGCCGTTGCACGCAGGTGCGCGCCTACGAGGCGTGCATGAAGGACAAGGGCTACATCACCGTGCTCGGCCCGGAGAATCCGCCGAACTGCGGTCAGCCCGAATGGGAGCAGGACGTGCGCAAATGGCTGAAATGAAGCCGTTCTATTTTCGGTGGGCCATGCGCATGAACAGCACATAGAGCAATGCACCCGCCGCCGCGCCGATCAGCCAGCCGAGATTGTTCGGCGGCAGGAGCTTGAGTATCTGCGTCGACAATTCCCAGCCGACCGAGATCACGCCCGATATGATCAGCGCCACGAGCCCGACCTTGTTCCAGCCGCCGTCGTAGTAGAAGCGTCCGCCGGGCTGCATCGTGTAGAGTTCGGCGGTCCTCACCTGCTGGCGCTTCACGAGGTAGTAGTCGGACATCATCACGCCGTACATCGGCGCGAGCACGGCGCCGAACACGGACACGAAAATCGTGATCGCCTTCGGGCTGTCGACGAAGATCCACGGGCACACGACCACCGCGAGAATCGACGCGATCAGACCGCCCTTCTTGAAGTCCACGTGCTTCGGAAAGAGATTGGCGATGTCATACGCGGGCGAGACGAAGTTCGCGACGATATTGATGCCCATCGTCGCGATGATGAACGTGATGCTGCCGATCGCCACCCACACCTTGTTCTCGATGCGCGAGACGATCTCGACGGGGTCCATGATCATCGTGCCGAACACCTTCTCGCTGCCCGCCGTGACGATCACCGTGATGATCGCGAACGCAACGAAGTTGAACGGCAGCCCGAGAAAATTGCCGATCTTCATCTGCCGCTCGCTCTTGGCGAAGCGCGAGAAGTCGCCGAAGTTCAAGAGCAGCGCCGCGAAATAGCTCACGACGAGCAGGATCGCGTTGATCATCGCGTGCAGTTGTTCGTCGCCGGTGAGCACCTTGCCGGAGAGCGTGAGATTCAGGCTGCCGAGACCCGCGCGATAGAGAATCCATCCCATCAGCACGAACATCACGACATACACGGCCGGCCCGCAGAAGTCGATGAACCTGCGGATGATCTCCATGCCGCGCTGAAAGATGATGAGCTGCAACAGCCACATGAAGAGAAAGCCCACCCAGCCGAGCAGGTCGAGCCTGAGGAAGCTCGTGTCGCGCCACGCGGCGACGGACGGCACGAACAGGAGCAGCAATGTCACGACGGCCTTCGACGCGAAATATGTCTGCACCCCGTACCACACGATGCCGACCACGCCGCGAATCAGCGCGGCGAGATTCGCGCCCATGACGCCCATCGAGACGCGCGCCATCACCGGGAACGGGATGCCGTGCCTGAGGCTCGGTTTGCCGACCCAGTTCATCAGCACATAGACCACGAGAATGCCGATGGTGAGCGCGAGCAGCACCTGCCAGCCGGAGATGCCGAGCAGAAAGAGGCTCGCGGCAAAGGTATAGCCGCCGACGCTGTGCACATCCGACATCCACATCGCGAAGATGCTGTAGCCGGTCCAGGTGCGCTTCGCGCGCGGCACGGGAGCGAGGTCGTGGTTGTAGAGGCGCTCGTCGGCGTTGACGATTTCCGCGTCGGCGCCGAGCGCGATGTCGTCGGCGGAGGTTGCGTGGGATGCGGCCATGATGTCCTCCAAAGCCTTCGACGGGCTCGTGTTATGCACCTAGATTAATCCATCAAAAACCGAAGGTGAAACCGCGTGCGCGCTGCACCGCCGCACATTAAAGTCCGGCCGGGCGGCTGCCGTTATGCGGAGCATGAGAAAACAACGCCTTGATTCACGGGACATGAACATTGCCTTCGCCGCCGCGGCCGAGGCGCTCGCGCTGTTTTGCCGGCTGCGCAACGTCGATGCCGCCAACTTGCCGGCGCGCGAAGTCGACGCCATCCTCGATCTTGCGTTCGAGGAAGCCGCGCAGCAGGCCGCGGCGCGCAGCGAGGCCCGCCGGCCGGGTTGACGCGCGCGTTTCGACCTCTCCGCTGCGCGCATGCCTTACAGGTGCGAAACTTGCTCGTACCGCGTGTCGGTCCGTAAGGGATGGGCAGCGCTCGCGCCGCGGAGGTCCCATGTCGAAGATTCTCGGCCCCGTGCTGGGCCCGCAGGTGAGAAGCGTCGCGCGCCATCCGCTCGGCTTCGCGATACGCACGGTGAAAGCCTTCCGCGCGAATCAGGGCCTGCTGCTCGCGGGCGCCGTCGCGTACTACGCGCTGCTGTCGATCGTTCCGCTCTTGATCCTGATCGTCATCGTGCTGTCGAAATTCGTCGGACAGCAGGCCTTGCTCGACGCGCTCACGCATTTGCTGGAATGGCTCGTGCCGGGCCAGGCGCGCGCGATCGTGCGCGAGCTCGCCAACTTTCTGGCGCATCGCGCGGTGCTCGGCTGGCTGCTGCTCGTCACGATGATCTTCTTCAGCTCGCTCGCCTTCACGGTGCTGGAGAACGCAATGTCGGTGATCTTCGTGCATCGCGTTGCGATCCGCCGCCGGCATTTTCTGCTCTCGGCGCTCCTGCCCTACTGCTACATCCTGTTTCTCGGCGTCGGCATGCTGATCGTCACGCTCGTGTCCAACGGCTTGCAGGCGATGGGCACCAGCAGCATCGATCTGCTCGGCGTCGAGGTGTCGCTGAAGGGCGTGTCGCGGCTCCTGCTCTATCTGCTCGGCTTCGCGGGCGAGATCTTCGTGCTCACGTCGATCTACATGGTGATGCCGGTCGGCAGGCCGTCGATACGGCTCGCGCTGCTCGGCAGCATCACCGCCGCCGTGCTCTGGGAAATCACGCGGCACTTTCTCGTGTGGTACTTCGCGACGCTCTCGCAGGTGAGCGTCGTGTATGGCTCGCTGACGACGGCGATCGTCGTGCTGTTCAGCCTCGAAGCGCTCGCGACGCTGCTGCTCTTCGGCGCGCAGGTGATCTCCGAATTCGAGCGCTTCGGCATCGAGGCAGATGCGCCGCCGCAGCGCTTCACCACCGATTGAAGCGGCGCAGCATGTCTTCCTCGCGCGCGTGCGCTACAGTGGTGCGCCCTCCCCAAGCGCGCTGCCGATGTCCAAGCTCACGTCCAACGCCGCCTCATCCGCCACGCCCTCGCACGGCGCGCGCATCGTCATGCTGACCGTGGTCGCGATGCTCGCCTTCGCGGGCAATTCGCTCCTGTGCCGGCTCGCGCTCAAAGGCACGCAAATCGATGCGGCCAGCTTCACGCTCGTACGCATCGCGTCGGCGGCGCTCGTGCTGGGGGTGATTCTGTGCGTGCGCGGCGGCGGCCCAGGCAGCATGCGGCGCGCGGGAAGCCTCCCTTCGGCGCTGGCGCTGATCGGCTACGCGGTGACGTTTTCCTATGCTTATGTGCGGCTCGCGGCAGGCACCGGCGCGCTGCTGCTATTCGGCGCCGTGCAGGCGACGATGATCGGCTACGGCATCGCGATCGGCGAGCGCCTTGCCGCGATCCAATGGACCGGCCTGCTGCTCGCGCTTGCCGGGCTCGTGTGGCTCGTGCTGCCGGGGCTGGCCGCGCCCGATCCGCTTTCGTCGGCGCTGATGATCGCCGCGGGCATCGGCTGGGGCGTCTACTCGCTGCGCGGGCGCGGCCAGGCCGATCCGGTCGCCGCCACGGCGGGCAACTTCCTGCGCGCGCTGCCCTTCGCGGCGGCAGTGTCGGCGCTCGCGTTCGCGCACGCGCGCTTCGATGCGCCGGGCTTCGCCTACGCCGCCGCATCCGGCGCGTTGACCTCGGGGCTCGGCTACGTCGTCTGGTACGCGGCGCTCAAAGGCCTGAGGCCCGCGACGGCCGCCACGGTGCAACTGAGCGTGCCTGTCATCACCGCGGCCGGCGGCGTCCTGCTGCTCGGCGAGACGCTCACGGCGCGGCTCGTGGCGAGTTCCGTCGCGATACTCGGCGGCATTGCGCTCGTGGTGTTGCCGAAGCGCCACTGACGCGATCCGCCGATTCCCCGCTGAACGGTGCTCGCCCGCGCGTTTCACGGGCCGCCGTGCTTCGTATGTGCGCAAGCTCACATACGAGCGGGAACTTCCTCTGAAGAATGATGCATGCGCGATCCATCAAACGGGGCGGGAACGGAAACTGCTGATGTAGTGCGCGAATAAGTATCGCCGTGGCGTGACGCCAAGTGGGGAAAGCGCCGCGCGTCGGTGTGTCGGGCGCCCCCGGAGCGCGCCGCGCCGGCATCGCGCGAAAGCGTCCGCGACTTCTTTTTCGACGCCTCATCGCCGCCCCTGATTGTCGCGGTATGTGGTGCGAGTTACATTGATTGGCAAAAATGGGCCGGACAGCGCAGGCTGGACCGGTATCCCGCTCTTATGCCCGACGAAGCTGCGACGCGTTCGAATATTCATATGATGAGACGCATCGTATTGCGCGATCCGGCTGTAGTGGACTCGGCGGCCGCCGTGCGTTCGCGCTGGTCCGCCGTCCGACGAATACGTTCTGGAGAGCGCTGTCATGCCTCAGCACGCAAAGCTACCCGAAGAGAGCATCGCGGACCACGCGAGTCCTGCGAATGATCCGACTGTCATCAACTTGCCCGAGCCTGGAATCGATTTCTCAGACGAACCCGCACCCTCGCGCATCCCGCTGCGCTTCGGCCGTCTCGCGCTGTGGATGGCGTCGGCGAGCGCGCTCGGCATCGGCGTGCTCGGCACGGTCGCGTACGGCATGTGGTTCAACCACGACCAGCGCGTGTACGCCGAGGCGATGGCCAGCGCGCGCAGGACGCTCGGCATCGATCAGCCCGCCATCGCCGTGAGGACGGAGTCGTCGGGCATCGTCGAAACGCCCGCGACGATGACGCCGTCCGGCTACACGAACAGCTACGCCGCGACCGACCCGCCGGCGCCCGTGGACACCCCATCGCTCGCGGACAACGCGCCCACGCCCGACGCCGCCGACGAAATCACACTCACCGATGCCTCGGACGGTTCCGGCGCAGCCGGCGCGGCTGCACTGGCGACGGCCGCCGCGGCGTCCGCGCAGACGCAATCCCGCTCGCAGGCAGATGCATCGTCCGCCGCCGCGCCTGCGCAGAGCGCCGCCGTGCAGCGCCGCCGCAATCCGCCGGCGACGCAGCAGGCCGCGGCGAACCGCGCCAACCCTTCCGCACAGGCAAGCAGGCATCAGGCGCGCGCGAAGCCCGAGGGCGGGCTCTTTGCCCGCATGGGCGCGTTCTTTCATCGAGTGAGCTATCGACACAATGTTCCGACCCGTCAGCGAGAGGAGTATTCCCGTCCCTGAAGAGACGCTGGCGAGCCGCGTGCGGCGCGCCCTGCAGCGCGTTCGCGTGCCCGGCCCCACCCCGCTCGCGGGCGCGGCGCTGCTGTGCCTGCTGATCGGCCTGCTGTTCCTGGCATTGCAGGTGCGCGCGATCTTTTCCGCGCAGCTCCAGCAGGAATACGTCGGGCTCGTGCTCGAAGCGGTCGAGCGCGCGGATGCCGCCCGCGCGGCTGCGCTGTCCCTGCAGAACACCCCCGATGACGACGTGCAGCACCGGGCTGCCTATCGCGAGGCGCGCATCGAACTGGCGGCGCGCCTCGCCGCGCTGCACGCGCTGGTGTCGTCCAGTCCGATGTCCACGCCGGCCTTGCCGTCGGCCGTCCTCTCGCCCACGGCCGCGCTCGGCGACGCGAGCGCCGCGCTCGATTCCGCTTACGCCTGGTGGCGCACCGAGCGCGACCGCACGAGCGCCGATGTGCGCGAGCGCATCCTGAGCGTGTCGCACACGCTGATCGCGCTGTCGGCGATCGTTTTCGGCGTGCTCATCACGGCGCTCGGCATGTACGCGAAGCGCAACCGGCAGCTCCTCGGCATCTCGAACGAATTCGAGCAGGCGT
The DNA here is from genome assembly GCF_056930355.1 of Caballeronia sp. 11_S32. Classification (NCBI taxonomy): domain Bacteria; kingdom Pseudomonadati; phylum Pseudomonadota; class Betaproteobacteria; order Burkholderiales; family Burkholderiaceae; genus Caballeronia; species Caballeronia sp. 11_S32. The sequence goes on along the minus strand of NZ_JBXOWH010000003.1, from coordinate 1,867,697 downwards.
CGCTGCACGATCCGATGACGGGCTTGCCCAACCGCCGCAAGCTCTTCGCCGCGCTCGAGGATGCGGCGAATGCGATCGCGAGCGGCACGCGCGGCTCGGCGCGAATCGCGGTGCTGTATATCGATCTCGACGGCTTCAAGCGCGTCAACGACACGCACGGCCACCGCATCGGCGACGAATTTCTGATCGCGGTGTCGCGGCGTTTCCGTCAGACGGTGCGCGGCGGCGATCTGGTGGCGCGCATCGGCGGCGACGAGTTCGCGCTGCTCGTGCGCCAGTTCTCGAGCGACGGCGAGCTCGCCTCGATCGCCCAGAGGATCATCGCGTGCGTCGCCGAGACCGATGCGCAGATGGGCCTGTCGATCGTGCGCGCGAGCATCGGCATTGCGAGCTTTCCGGATCGCGTCAGCGATTACTGGCGGCTCGTCGCCGCTGCCGACGACACGATGTACACCGTCAAGCGCAACGGCAAGAACGGCTACGCGTTCGCTTCGGCGCCGGCCGCCGAGTAACGCGCGGTTCCTAGGCCGCCGCGCGCAGGTCCTCTTCGCCGCCGAGCGCTTCGGCGATGTGCGCGAGCATGCGCGCGAGTTCGCCCGTCATCAGGATGAAGTCGGACTCGAAGCGTTCGTCGTCGTTCGCGGCGGTGGGATCGGCGGCTTCCTTGATGACGTCTAGCGGGCTCACGCGCTTGAGCGTGAGCGACGGCGTCAGCACGAAGGACACGCGGTCGTTCCAGGTCATCGCGAGGCGCATGCACTGCTTGCCCGCTTCGATATGGCGGCGCATGTCTTCCGTTTCGAGCGCGTGGCCGACATAGCGCACCGTCGCGTTGCCTTCGCCGGTCGAGCGCAGCTCGGTGTCGCGATCGAGCGTGAAGCCCGCGGGGCCTTCGCCCGACAGCAGCCACTCGGTCATGGCCGACACGGGCGAGCGCGCGGTGCGCACGCTTGCGAGCGGCAGATCGGTGACGGACTTCACGAGCAGGCCGATGATGTCGTCGCACAGCGTGGCCGATGACGAGTCGATCGCGAGCCAGCCGTTGACGGGATCGATCCACACGCGCGTGTCGCGGCGGATGCTGAAGGCGCGCGGGAGCAGTTCATCGGTGACCTGCTCCTTCAGTTCCTTCATCTGCTTGCGGCCGGGTTTGAAGCCCTGCTGCTCTTCGAGCTCGGCCGCGCGCTCCTTCACGAACTGCGTGACGACCGATGCGGGCAGCAGCTTTTTTTCGGCGCGATAGACAATGAGCATCTGACGGTTCGCCGTGTAGACGAGCTCATCGTCGCCGCGCGGCGCGACCCAGCCGCGCCGCTCGTTCTCGACGCTCGACGCCGCGCTGAACGCGAGCGGCGCGAGCCATTGCTGCATTTGATGCGGCGTGACGGACCAGTGAGCGGGAAGACGGTGAAGCTGAAGATTCTTGAACCACATGGCGCGGGATTTCGATGTAGTCGGAGGGGGCGCCATTCTATACGAGGTGGCGTCAATCGTTCGCGCGCTGTTTTCCCGGCACGATCCGCCACTTCAGATTTACCCCCGCCGCCGCGAGCAGAATGAGCACGGCCCCGGCCACTTGCGGCCACGCGAGCCGTTGCCCGAACGCGAGCCAGTCGACGACGATCGCCACCACCGGATAGATGAACGACAGCGCGCCTGTAGTCGCGGTCGGCAGCTTCTGGATCGCGCCGTAGAGCAGCACGTACATGAGCCCCGTGTTCACCACGCCGAGCACGACGAGATCGGACCAGCCGGAAATCGACGCCGGCGTCTGATCGAAGCGCGCGAACGGCGCGAGCATGACGATGCCGAAGAGCACATGCAGCATTGCGATCAGATGCGGCGGCGTGCCCTGCAACCGCTTCGTGACGATCGACGATATCGCGTACAGAAAGGCCGCCCCGAGCGCATACGCAATGCCTTCGAGATACTGCCCCGGCATCGCGAGCACGGCGGGCTCGACGCGCACCACCATCACGAGCCCGACGAACGCGATGCCGAGCCACGCGAAGGTCGACGCCGACACGCGCTCGCGCAGGACGATCACGCCCAGCGCGACGAGCATGAACGGCTGCGTGTTGTAGACGGTCGTCGCCATCGAGATCGACGCGCGCGAGTACGCGGCAAAGAGCAGCAGCCAGTTGCCGACTATCGCCGCGCTGCCGAGCGCGACGAGCCCGATCATGCGCCACGAGAAATAGCGCTTCTTCAAAAAGCCCAGCGCCGCGCACACGGCGATGAGCGTCGCCCCGCCGAACACGCAGCGGAAGAACACCACGTTCCACGGCGTCTGCCCCGACGACACGACGAGCCAGCCGATCGTGCCCGACATCAGCATCGCGACCGACATCTCGATCGCGCCGCGGCGCAGGTCATTCGCATTCGATGCGCCCGCAAAGCGCGCATTGATTCGTTCGGTATTCATTTCGACCCTGCCCTGCAAGTTTCGATGTGCTCCAGTCTATCGATGCGCTGCACCCAAAACCATGCCTAAAATTAGGCGCGTACACCTTTTGACCTTTGAATCGAAGGCCGTCATGGCAAAGAACCTGAACACTCCCTCGCACGCGGATATCGACGCAATCGATCGCGAGCTCATCGGCGTGCTCGCGAGCGACGGACGCATCGCGATCAGCGAGCTCGCGAAGCGCGTCGGGCTGTCGGCGCCGAGCACCGCCGAGCGCGTGCGCCGCCTCGAAACGCAAGGCGTGATTCGCGGCTTCACCGTCGATATCGATCCGCGCGCGCTCGGCTACACGCTGCAGGCCATCGTGCGCGTGCAGCCGCTGCCGGGGCAATTGCATCTCGTCGAGGAAGCGATCCGGCGCATTCCCGAGTTCGTCGAATGCGACAAGGTGACGGGCGACGACTGCTTCGTCTGCCGCCTCTGGCTGCGCTCGATCGGCCATCTCGACGACATTCTGTCGCGCGTGACCGAGCGAGCCGCGACGAGCACGGCCATCGTCAAGGCCACGCCGATCGAAAGACGCCTGCCGCCGTTAGGCTGAGCATTGGGACGTTTTTACCCGCAGACGAACGGCGTTACACTAAAGGCGCTTGAAAACGCATCACAGGCTATGCGCGAGAGGAGCGGACATGAGTGACTTCGACGCCAACAGCACCTTCCGCGGGCTTCCGTTGACCCCCGAACAGGATGCCGAAGTGCGGCATTACATCAAGAAGAAAAGGCAGCGCGGCGAGCCGTGGGAGACGCCCGAACTGGAGGCGATGCTGCAGGACATGCTGGAGCCCCCCGCCGACGAGGACGCCCTCGCCGACGACGGCACCGAGGAGGAAACGCGCGCGGTGGCGGAGCGCGCGTCGGCGTTCATCGACGAAGGCATGGACCCGATCGAGAACAGCGAGGAATGGCACGCCGCGATGGAAGCCGAGGCGATGAAAGGGCCAAGACGCTGAGTCCGCGCGCGACGCTCGCGCAAAAAAAAGCGCCGGTGGACGCCGGCGCCGCATGCATTTAATTCACCTTGCACTGCACGTTCAATGCCTGTGCCGCCAGTCGCGCGGCGGATGCGTATCCAGCCAGCGCGCCTTCGGAGTATGGACATGCGGGTGCCGGTGATGCATCACGATAACCACCGCGACGCATAGCACCAGGACGACTCCCGCCATCAGGCTGATCATCGGCTCGGCCATCGCTACCTCCTCGTTCATTAAAGGGGCGATGCCTCTATTCTACGCGCTGATTTCCCATGCCGAATCGCGCGCCGCGCGCGCAAGCTATCCACGAAAGCATAGAAGTGAAGCGGCGACGGCGGGAGCGTGCCGCGCCCATGTGTCCTATAGTGCTTTTGCACGTGTGCTTCGAAAGTGGGCAAACCAACTGGGAGACGCAGCATGGCGACCTGGAAACCGGATCCGAGCTTCTACCCTTCCCCGCGGCTCGCGGCAAAGGCGCCGCGCGAAACGCTGGCCTACGTCGCGACCTTCGATCCCGAGCGCAAGTCGCCGGACAAGATCGCCGTCGTCGATGTCGATCCCGATTCGCCCGGCTATACGAAGATCGTCGGCGAGATCTCGATGCCCGATACCGGCGACGAGCTGCATCACTTCGGCTGGAACGCGTGCTCGTCGTGCCTGTGTCCCAATGCGCCGCATCCGCACATGGAGCGGCGCTATCTCGTCGTGCCGGGGCTGCGCTCGTCGCGCATCCATATCATCGACACGAAGCCCGATCCGACGAAGCCCGTCATCGTGAAGACGATCGAGCCCGAGGAGCTCGCGGAAAAGGCCGGCTATACGCGCCCGCACACCGTGCATTGCGGGCCGGGCGGCATTTATATCACCGCGCTCGGCAACGCCGAGGGCAAGGCGCCGGGCGGCGTGCTGATGCTCGATCAGCAGAGCTTCGATCCGCTCGGCCGCTGGGAAGTGGATCGCGGACCGCAACGCCTCGCGTACGACGGCTGGTGGCATCTCGGCTACGACACGATGGTTACGAGCGAATGGGGCACGCCCGACACCTTCGAGGATGGCCTCGTGCCCGAGCTGCTGCTCGGCGCGAAGTACGGGCGCAAGCTGCATTTCTGGGACTTCACGAAGCGCAGGCACATTCAGGAGATCGATTTCGGCGACGAATATCAGCTCGTGTTCGAGCTGCGCCCGGCGCACGACCCGACCAAGGCCTACGGCTTCGTCAACTGCGTGATCAGCCTGAAGGATCTGTCGTCGTCGATCTGGACCTGGTATCGCGACAAGGACAAGTGGGCGGTGAAGAAGATCATCGACATTCCCGCCGAACCCGCCGATGCGTCCTTGCTTCCGCCGCTCTTGCAGGGCTTCGGCGCGGTGCCGCCGCTCGTCTCCGACATCGATCTGTCGATGGACGACCGCTTTCTTTACGTGTCGTGCTGGGGCACGGGCGACATGCTGCAGTACGACGTCTCCGACCCGTTCGCGCCGAAGCTGACGGGCAAGGTTCGCATCGGCGGCGTGGTCGCGCGCGCGACGCATCCGGGCGCTTCGAATGGCGCACTGAACGGCGGCCCGCAGATGGTCGAAGTGAGCCGCGACGGACGCCGCGTCTATTTCACGAACTCGCTCTACGGCGCAGTGGATGCGCAGTTCTATCCCGAAGGCATCGCGGGCTGGATGGTGAAGCTCGACGCCGATCCCAACGGCGGACTTGCCGTCGACGAGAAGTTTTTCATCGACTGGCCGAAGGGGCAGCGGCCGCATCAGATCCGGCTGCAAGGCGGCGACTGCTCGTCGGATTCGTACTGCTACCCCTGACACGCCGCGAGCCGTCTTGCATGGATGCCGCATCGCCCGCGCTCCTCTACACCGCCGCGGGCCTCGGCGCGTTTCACGGTCTCAATCCCGCGATGGGATGGCTCTTTGCGGTCGCGCTCGGCTTATACGCCCGCAGCCGCCGCGTCGCGCTCGTGTCTCTCGTGCCGATCGCGCTGGGGCATGCGGTGTCGGTGGCGCTCGTGCTCGCGGGCGCGCTCACGCTCGGCGCGGTCGTCGGCCATGACGTGCTCGCGCGCGCGTGCGGGGCGCTTCTGATCGGCTGGGGCGTGTGGCGGGCATGGCGCGGGCATCGCGGACGTCCGACCGTCGGCATGCGCACAGGGCTTGCGGGGCTCGCGCTATGGTCCTTCGTGATGTCGAGCGCGCACGGCGCCGGCCTGATGCTCGTGCCGGCGCTCCTGCCGCTTTGCACGGGCAAGGTCGCGGCGGGTGCGTTCGAAGCCAGCGCGCTCGCGCTGACGGTGCACACCGGCGCGATGCTCGCGGTGATCGCCGCGATCTCCATGTTCGCGATGTCCGTTCAGGAACGCGGCGGACTCGGCTTCCTGCGAAGCGGCTGGATCAACATCGACTGGCTGTGGAGCGCGGCGCTGATTGGATGTGGCGTGTTTCTGTTCGTGTAGCTTCGACGCCGCCTTCGGGCATCGTTCGTGCACCGCAGCAATCGCATTTTGCATGCGTTACGCGCGATGACATTTTGCATGCATAGCGCAAAATTCAATCGCGTCGCGAGACTTCTTCCGCGCTCGGCAGCGCCGCCGTGCTCCATCCGCCGCCCAGCGCCTTCACGAGCGCGACGCTCGCCGCCATGCGCCGCCGCTCGATGCGCACCGCCGTGCGCTGATCCGACAGCACGATGGCCTGCGTCACCACCACGCTCAGATACGTGATCGCGCCGTTCTCGTAGCGGTTGCTCACCTTGCCGAGTGCGCGCTGGGCAGCATCGACCGCATCGCGCTGCGCTTCGCTCTCACGGCGCAGCACTTCCAGCGCGTTCAGGTTGTCCTCGACCTGCCCGAAGGCGGTCAGCACCGTTTGCCGATAATCGGCGACGCTCTCGTCGTAAGCGGCGCGCGCCGCATCCCGGGCTGCGGCGCGGCCGCCGAAATCGAGCACCGTGAACGCGAGCTGCGGCCCGAGCGACCAGAATCGGCTCGGCGCTTCGAGCCACGAGGTGAAGCGCGTCGCTTCCAGCCCGCCTGTGGCGGCGAGCAGCAGGTTCGGGAAGAACGCCGCCGTCGCGACGCCGACGCGCGCATTCGCATCGGCCACGCGCCGCTCCGCCGCCGCGATGTCCGGGCGCCGCTCGAGCAGCGCGGACGGCACGCTGAGCGGCAATGCGGCCAGCGCCGCCGACGGATGCGGCGAATGGTGTTCATTGAGCGGCGCGACATCGAGCGTGAAGCTCGGCGGCGCCTCGCCGACGAGAATCGCGATCGCGTTGACGAGGCTCGTGCGCGTGGTTTCGAGATCGATCAGTTGCGCCTGCGTCGCGCGCAACTGCTCTTCCGCCTGCGCAACGTCCGATTCCGCCGCGACGCCGCCCGCGAAGCGATCGCGCGTCAGTGCAAGCGCCTTTTCATACGCTTGCAGCGTGGCCTGCAGCAGCCGCTCTTCCTCGACGGTGCCGCGCAATTCGAAGTAGCTCGTCGCGAGTTCGGCCTGCATCGAAAGAATGGCGCTTTGCAGGTCCGCCGCGCTCGCCTGCGCCTGAGCACGCCCGCCTTCCACGGCGCGTGAGATGCGGCCCCACAGATCGGGCTCCCACGAGATCTGCGCATCGATCAGATAGTCGGGCACGGTAACGCCCGCGCTCGACTTGTACAGCACATTCGAAGACACGCGCGACTGATTGAACGCCGCATTCGCGGTGATGGTCGGGAAGTACGCCGAACGCGCTTGCGCCGCCGCCGCGCGCGCGCCGCGAAAACGCGCGGCGGCGGCGGCCACCGTCTGGTTCGCGGCCGCGACGCGTTCTTCGAGCGCGTCGAGTTGCGGATCGCCATACACTTCCCACCACGGCGCGCGAGGTTTGGCGTCGGCGGGCTGCGCGGGCTTCCACTCTTGCGATGACGTGGCGGATGCGGCGGGCGCATCGAGCGGTATCGGCGATTTGTACGCGGCGGGCACCGTCATCTCGGGCCGCACATAATCCGGCCCCACCGCGCAGCCCGCCGACGCGGCGATAGTCAGCCATGCCACGAGCCGAAGCAATGAGCGCATCATCACGACTCGCTTCCTTCGGACTTCGCGGCGCCGCCACTTGCGCCCTGACCAGCGCCTGCACGGCCGATCCGCACCGTCGCGCCATCGACGATCGAATCGGGCGGATTCACGATCACGCGTTCATCGCCGTTCAATCCCGAAACGATGGACACGCGCGTGCCATAGTCGGTGCCGAGCGTGATGGGCAGAAGCTTCACGCGATTGTTCGCATCGACGCTCGCGGCATGCACGCCATCGGGACGAAACAGCAGCGCGTTGCCCGGCAGCGTGTACGAAGGATTCGCGCTCGTGAGACGAAAGCGCACTTGCGCATACGCGCCCGCGAGCAGTTCGCCGGTGGGGTTCTTCACATCGACCTCGACGCGCATCGTGCGCGCGACCGGATCGACCGCGCCCGCCGTGCGCACCGTGACGCCTTCGAACGTGCGATTGCGCTCTTCATTGAGCAGCAGCTCCGCAGGCAAGCCAACCGTCACCATTCGCGCATAAGCCTGCGGCACATCGACGAACACGCGCAACGTCGACGCATCCTGAATGTGGAATAGTTCGCGGCCCGCCGCGCCGCTGCCCGCATCGATCAGTTGACCGACATCGGTATTGCGCGCGGTCACGACGCCATCGAAAGGCGCATAGATCTTCTGGAACGACACGAGCTGTTCGAGCCGCGACACGTTCGCCTGCGCCGCATTGAACGCCGCTTCCTTCGCGAGCATGTCGCCCTGCTTTTCATCGGTTTCCTGACGCGATACCGAGTTGTTCTTCAACATCTGCGACCAGCGCTCGGCCGTGGTCTTCGCGAGCAGATAGTTCGCACGCGCGGTCTGCGCGTCGGCGCGTGCCTGACGAAGCTGATCGTTGATTTCGGGCGCATCGATCTCCGCGAGCAGTTGGCCCTTTTTCACCTTCGTGCCGATATCGACTGTCCAGCGTTTCAGATACCCGTTCGTGCGCGCGAAGATCGGCGCATCGGAAAACGCGCGGATATCGCCCGCGAGCACGAGATCCTGCGACGCCTTCATGCGCGCCGGCTTGATGACCTCGACCGTCTGCACGCCATGTTCGTTCGCATCGCGTTCGAGTTCCGCATGCGCCGCGCGCCGTGAAAGTATGCCTTGCGCGACGAGCGCGACGACCACCACGAGCGCGATCGCGAGCCACACGCGCCCTCGTCGCCTGTTGCCCGATCGTTGCGACACCTGCTCTTCCATGCTCACTCCGCCTGCTGTTCGATTGTTTTATTGCGTTGCTTCCCTGGCCATCGCGCCCGGACCTTTGCCGCGCGCTTCCATGCGCCGATAGATCATCGAGAACACGACCGGCACGAAGAACAATGTCGCGACCGTGCCGACCATCAGGCCGCCGATCACCGCGCGTCCGAGCGGCGCGTTCTGCTCGCCGCCTTCGCCGAGGCCGATCGCCATCGGCACCATGCCGATCATCATCGCGAGTGCGGTCATCAGCACGGGCCTGAAGCGCGTATAGCCTGCCTCGAGCGCGGAGCGCACCGCATCGCCGTGCTCGGCGAGCGCCGTGCGCGCGAAGCTCACGACGAGAATGCTATTGGCCGTCGCGATGCCGATGCACATGATCGCGCCTGTCAACGCGGGAATCGACAGCGTCGTGTGCGTGAGGAACAGCATCCACACGATGCCCGCGAGCGCGCCCGGCAATGCGGTGATGATGATGAACGGATCGAGCCACGACTGAAAATTCACGACGATCAGCAGATACACCAGCACGACCGCGAGGATGAGCCCGAACGCGAGACCGGAGAACGAACCGTTCATCGTCTCGACCTGCCCGCGCATCTCAATCGACGAGCCCTTGGGCAACTCGCCGCGCACTTCGTCGATGATCCGCTGCACGTCGTCCGATACCGCGCCGAGATCGCGCCGTTCGGTCGTCGCATACAGATTGATGGTGGTCTGCGCGTTGTAGTGATACACGACCGCATCGCGCGCGCCGCGCGAGAGCGTTGCGAGCGCGCCGAGAATATTCGTCTTGCCGCTCGCGGACGTGACCGGAATGTTCGCGACCGATTGCAGCGAGTTCATGTCGTATTGCGGCGCCGTCGTGATGACCTGATAGCTCACGCCGTTCACGGGGTTGAGCCAGAACGTGGGCGTCGTCTGCTGGCTGCCCGAAAGCGTGATCAGCAGATTGTTCGCGACATCGCGCTGCGTAAAGCCCGCTTGCAGCGCCTTGGTCCGATCGACTTCGACATTGATCGCGGGCAAGTCGGACGGCTGCTGGATGCGTGCATCGACGAGACCCGGCACGCGGCGGATCTTCTCCAGCAAGCGGTTTGCGAGCGCGCGGTTGCCCCGCACGTCGCGCCCCGTGATGGCTATATCGATCGGCGCGGGCACGCCGAAGTTGAGAATCTGGCTCACGATATCGGCGGGCAGGAACGAGAAGGTCACCCCCGGAAACTCCTGCGGCAGGCGCTTTCTCAGCTCGCGGATATAACCTTCGGTCGGCGCGTGATCTTCATTCAGGCTGATGAGCACGTCGGCATCGGCGGAACTGATCGTGCCCGTGTTGCTGTACGAGAGATTGATGCCCGACACCGGCAAGCCCATGTTGTCGATGATCGAGCGAATCTCGCCGCGCGGAATCAATTGCCTGATGCGCGCATCGACGCGATCCGTCAACGCCGCCGTTTCCTCGATACGTGTGCCGGTTTTCGTGCGCATGTGCAGTGCGATCACACCCGAATCGACCGATGGAAAGAAGTCGCGTCCGAGGAATGGCGCGAGCCCGAGCGACAACACACAGCACAGCAGGAACAATGAGGCGAAGCGTCCCGGATGCGCGAGCTGGGCTTCGAGAAAGCGCCGGTAGCGGCCGCGCACGGATTCGAAATGACGCTCGAACGCGAGATGAATGCGCACGAACGGATTGCGCGAGCCCTTCATCGATTCGACATCGCCGCCCATATGCTCGTGATGGCGCAGCAGATACTTCGCGAGCGTCGGAATCAGCGTGCGCGAGAAGAAGTAGGATGCGAGCATCGCGAATACGACGGCCTCGGCCATCGGCACGAAGAGGTAATGCGCGACGCCCGTCAGCAGGAACATCGGAATGAACACAATGCAGATGGAAAGCGTCGATACGAGCGTCGGCACTGCGATCTGCTGCGCGCCGTCGAGAATCGCCTGCTCCAGTTCCTTGCCCTGCTCCAGGTTCTGGCTGATGTTTTCGATCGCAACGGTCGCATCGTCGACGAGAATACCGACCGCGAGCGCCAGCCCGCCCAGCGTCATGATGTTGATGGTCTGCCCGATCGCGGAGAGGGCGACGATCGACGTGAGCATGGAGAGCGGTATCGAGATCGCGATGATGAGCGTCGCGCGCCAGCTTCCCAGAAAGAGCAGCACCATCAGCGCCGTGAGGCCCGCCGCGATCACGGCTTCGCGCAATACACCCGACACCGATGCGCGTACGAAGAGCGACTGATCCGCCACGGGCTCGATCTTCAGCGACTCGGGCACCATGCCGCGCAACGTGGGCAACAGGTTCTTCACGCGCGCGACGATATCGAGCGTCGATGCGTTGCCGCTCTTGTTGATCGTGAGTAAGGAAGCGCGCGTGCCGTCCACGCGCACGATGTTCGTCTGCGGCTGAAAGCCGTCGCGCACATGTGCGACGTCCTTGATATAGATCGTGCCGCCGGGGCCGGTGCGAATTGGTATGTCGTTGAGGCCTTCGATCGAGCCCGGGCTCGCGTTCAGGCCCACCGAGTATTCGGTCGAGCCGATCTTCGTCGTGCCCGTCGGCAGGATGAGGTTCTGCGCGCTGATCGCGTTGACGACATCGGTCGGCGCGAGGTTCTTCGCCTGCAGCTTGCGCGAGTCGATATCGACCATGATCTGCCGCTGCTTGCCGCCATAAGGTAATGGCACGGACGCGCCCTGCACGGTCGCGAGCTGCGTCTTCAGGAAGCTGTTGCCGAAGTCGTAGAGCTGCTGCTCGGTGAGTTCCGCCGATGATAGGGCGAGCCGCAGAATCGGCACCGTCGATGCATTGAAGCGCAGGATGTTCGGCGGCGTGATGCCCGGCGGCAATGAGCGCAGTTGGGTCTGCGAAAGCGCGGTGATCTCGGCGATGGCTTCGTCGACATTCGCGTTCGGCTGAAAATAGATGCGAATCACCGCGATGCCGGGCAGCGATTCCGACTCGATATGCTCGATGTCGTTCACCGCCACCGACAAGCCGCGCTCATAGTTGAGCGTGATGCGCCTCTCCATCTGATCGGGCGGCAAGCCTGTGTACGACCAGATGACGCTGACGACCGGAATATCGATGTTGGGAAAGATGTCGGTCGGCGTGCGAACGATGACGAGCGGACCGATGATCAGCAACAGCAGCGACAGGACGATGAACGTGTACGGGCGCTTGAGCGCGAGTCTGACGATCCACATCGAAATTCCGCCTGCCCCGTTTGGTGTTCGTTATTCGAATACTGTTGGATGCTCGAATAATGGTCCGAGCAAATGCACTCGCTACGATGACACAATTGAAGCTTACAAAACAATTTGCGCAAACGGTTGCGAGGGTTTATGCGGAAGATATTCTGCTGAAGAATGCATGGCCGCACCGGAATTGGAAACGCGCGCTCCAATTGGTGGGAAAAGATACGCCCCGCGATATGCGGGGCGCTCGGCTTCAATGAAAATCAGACGGTCGCGGGACGCAGGTCGACGACGCGTTTCGCCTTGCCGGTAGCGGTCGTCGGCAGTTCGCCCGAGTCGAGCACGCGCACTTGCGTCGATACGCCGACCATCGTCTTCACGCGGTGCTGAAGCTCGCGCGACAAGCCGGTACGCTCGCTGTCGCTCAACGTCGCGCAGACTTCGGCGCGCGCTTCGACGGACACCGACAGCGAATCCATGTGCCCCTCGCGCGACACGCACAACTGATACTGACCGCTCAGGCGCGGAATCGCGAGAATCAGTTCCTCGATCTGACTCGGGAACACGTTCACGCCGCGAATGATCAGCATGTCGTCGGAGCGGCCTGTGATCTTCGCGAGGCGTCGCATCGAACGCGCGCTCGGCGGCAGAAGCGACGTGAGATCGCGCGTGCGGTAGCGGATCATCGGCATTGCTTCCTTCGTGAGCGACGTGAAGACGAGTTCGCCCGTGCTGCCTTCGGGAAGCACTTCGCCCGTCACCGGATCGATGATCTCGGGATAGAAATGATCTTCCCAGATCGTCGGGCCGTCCTTCGTTTCGATGCATTCGCACGCGACGCCCGGCCCCATGATTTCCGAAAGGCCATAGATGTCGAGCGCCTGAATGCCCGCGCGTGTTTCGATCTCGCTGCGCAAGCCCTGGCTCCACGGCTCGGCACCGAAGATGCCGATCTTCAGCGACGTGTTCGCCGGGTCCATGCCCTGACGCGTCATCTCGTCGAGCAGATTCAACATGTACGAAGGCGTGACGAGAATGATCTTCGGCTCGAAGTCGCGGATGAGCTGCACCTGCTTTTCTGTCTGGCCGCCCGACATCGGCACGACCATGCAGCCCAGACGTTCCGCGCCGTAGTGAATGCCGAGGCCGCCGGTGAAGAGACCATAGCCGAATGCGTTGTGCAGCGTGTCGCCCTTGCGGCCGCCCGCCGCGCGAATCGAGCGCGCGGTCACGTTGGCCCAGGTGTCGATGTCCTTCGCCGTGTAGCCGACGACTGTCGGCTTGCCCGTGGTGCCGCTCGATGCATGCACGCGCACGACCTGATCGCGCGGCACGGCGAAGAGCCCGAAGGGATAGTTGTCGCGCAGATCGGTCTTGGACGTGGTCGGGAAGCGCGCGAGATCGGAGAGCTCGCGCAGATCGTCGGGGTGCACGCCTGCCGCATCGAACGCGCGGCGATAGTGCGGCACGTTCTCGTAAGCATGACGCAACGTCCATTTGAGGCGTTCGAGTTGCAAGGCCTGAAGCTCGTCACGGCTTGCGCGTTCGATCGGTTCCAGTTCGCTCTGCTGTGCAATGGATTGGACCACGGTTGTCTCCTGCATGAATGCTCGATAAAAGATGACGCGAATGCTTCAATGAAATCGCTGGGCCGAGTAACGCAAGCTCGCAATGAGTGGCGACGCGCGATAGCGGTCTTCGCCGTAATGTGACGCGAGATGGATCAGCACATCGTGAACGCGCTCGATGCCGATGCGCTCGCCCCACGCGAGCGGACCGAGCGGATAGTTCACGCCTTTTTCCATCGCGAGGTCGAGATCGGCGCTCGTGCAGACGCCCTGATTCACGGCGTCCGCCGCTTCGTTGACGAGCATCGCGACCGTGCGCATCACGGCCATGCCTGCGATGTCCTTCAGCGGCACGACTGCATAGCCGACTTTCGTCAGCGCGCCGGTGACGGCGGCGTACGCATCGTCGGCGCATTGACGGGCACGCGTGACGGCCACGCTTGGCGCGTTCGCATAGTCGAGCGCGAGATCGATCAGCACGACGTTGTCGATGCCGAGCGCATGCGCGCGTTCGGTCGCGGTGCGGCCATCGGTGAGGAACAGGTAGGCATCGTCGATCTGCGCGATGAGGCCGGGCATGTCGTTGCGGGCGGCGTTCGTCTGCGCAATGCGCGCCTGCAAGTTGTCATACACGGGCGAGGTTTCACCGAGCACGATGGTCGAAGGCGTACGCGTGTGCGTCTCGATGCGCGCGGCGGGTTTCGTTGCATCGGCGGCGTAGTCATAGAAGCCGCGGCCCGTCTTGCGGCCGAGAAAGCCCGCGTTCACCAGCTCTTGTTGAATCAGCGAAGGCGTGAAGCGCGGATCGTTGAAGTACGCGTTGAACACCGATTGCGTCACCGCGAAGTTCACGTCATGGCCGATGAGGTCCATCAATTCGAACGGGCCCATCCTGAAGCCGCCGGAATCGCGCATGACGGCATCGATGGAAGCCGCGTCGGCGCCTTGCTCGTTGAGCACGCGCAGGCCTTCCGCATAGAAGGGCCGAGCGACGCGATTGACGATGAAACCCGGCGTCGATTTCGCATGAACGGGCTTCTTGCCCCATGCGGCCGATGTGGCGTACACGGCTTGCGCGACGGCATCGGACGTCGCGAGGCCGTGCACGACTTCGACGAGTGCCATCAACGGCGCGGGGTTGAAGAAGTGCATGCCGACCACGCGCGACGGATGCTTCAACGGCGCCGCGATCGCGGTGATCGAAATGGACGACGTGTTGGTCGCGAGAATGCACTCGGACGTCACGATGCTTTCGAGCTCGCCGAAAAGCGCGCGCTTGACGTCGAGCCGTTCGGCGACGGCTTCGATGACGAGCGCAGCCGTGCGCAAGTCAGAGAGGCTCGTGATGATGCGCACGCGTTCGATGGCTTCATGTCCCGCGGTGGCATCGAGCTTCTTCTTGTCGATCGAACGCTGCACGTTCGCCGCGATGCCGTTGCGCGCCTTGTCGAGCGCCTTCGCGTCGAGATCGTAGAGCAGCACGGTATGTCCCGCGAGCGCCGCGACTTGCGCGATGCCGGCACCCATCGCGCCCGCACCGATCACGCCGACGATCGCCGATGTCTGGATGGCCTGTGTCATGTGGTGCGGCCCTCAGACGCGCTCGATCGCAATCGCGATACCCTGCCCCACGCCGATGCACATCGTGCACAGCGCATAGCGGCCGTTGCGGCGCTCGAGCTCGTACATCGCGGTCGTCACGAGACGCGCGCCCGATGCGCCGAGCGGATGGCCGAGCGCGATGGCGCCGCCATTCGGGTTCACGCGCGGATCGTCTTCCGCGAGCCCCAGTTGACGCAGCACCGCGATGCCTTGCGATGCGAACGCTTCGTTGAGCTCGATCACATCGAACTGATCGAGCGTGAGACCCTTGCGCGCGAGAAGCTTTTTCGTCGCCGGCGCGGGCCCGATGCCCATGATGCGCGGCTCGACGCCCGCCGTCGCCATGCCGATGATGCGCGCGCGCGGCGTCAGTCCATTGCGCTTTGCCGCTTCCTCATTCGCGATGATGAGCGCGCATGCGCCGTCGTTCACGCCCGATGCGTTGCCGGCGGTCACGCTGCCATCGGGGCGCACGACGCCCTTCAGCTTCGCGAGTGTTTCGAGCGAGGTTTCGCGCGGATGCTCGTCGCGATCGATCGCAATCGTTTCGCCCTTCTTCTGCGGCACATTCACCGCGACGATTTCCTGCGCGAAGGTGCCGTCGGCCTGCGCGCGTGCGGCGCGCTGCTGGCTGCGCAGCGCGAAGCGGTCCTGCGCATCGCGCGAGATGCCGAAGTCGACGGCGACGTTCTCCGCCGTCTCGGGCATCGAATCGACACCATAGCGCTCACGCATCGCACGATTGATGAAGCGCCAGCCGATGGTGGTATCGAAGATATCGGCCGAACGCGAGAATGCGCTCGATGCCTTGCCCATCACGAAGGGCGCGCGCGTCATGCTCTCGACGCCGCCTGCAAGATAGAGCGAGCCATCGCCCGCCTTGATCGCACGCGCGGCGCTGCCCACGGCGTCCATGCCCGAGCCGCACAGGCGGTTGATCGTCGAACCGGGGACGTCGATGGGCAGGCCCGCCAGCAGGCCCGACATGCGCGCGACGTTGCGGTTGTCCTCGCCGGCCTGATTCGCGCAACCGTAGATCACGTCGTCGACGCGCGCCCAATCCACCGACGCGTTGCGCTTCATGAGCGCGGTGATGGGCACGGCGCCGAGATCGTCCGCGCGGACGTCCTTGAAAACACCGCCGTAGCGGCCGATGGGCGTACGAATCGCATCGCAGATGAAGGCTTCAGTCATGACAAGTCTCGATGTGTTGGATGTTCGATTACGACGAAGCCGCGCAATGCTTGCATTGCTAACGACTTCGGCGTGCATTGATGGGGAATGCTTCGGCTTCGCGCATCGTTGCGATGCGCGTCGTTCACAGGAATCAGGGACGGCTCTTAGCGCTCGTCGTAACTCACGACCACGCGCTCGCTGACCGGATGGCACTGGCAGGTCAGCACGAAACCGTCATCGATCTCGTGTTGTTCGAGCGTGTAGTTCTTTTCCATCTTCACTTCGCCTTCGAGCACTTTCGCGCGGCACGTGCAGCAGACACCGCCCTTGCAGGCATACGGCAGCGCAAGTCCGGCCTTCAGGCCGACATCGAGCACGCTCACGCCTTCATACGGCAGGCGCAGCTTGCGCTTCTTGCCATCGATGATCAGCTCCAGATCCGCCGCCGGCGTGTTCTCCGTGATCTCGATCGGCGGCACGCCCGCTTGCGGCAGCGGCGAGCCGAAGCGCTCGACGTGAATCTGCTTCGGTGCAACGCCCGAATCCTTCAACGCCGCTTCGGCTGCATCCATCATCGGGCCGGGGCCGCAGATGAACGCTTCGTCGATTTCTTCGGGCGAGAGCAAGGTTTCCAGAAACGCCTTGCATTTCTCCTGATCCAGCACGCCGTTGAACAACTCGACATCCTGCAGATCATCGGAGAGCACGTGATACAGCGAGAACCGGTCCATATACCGATTCTTCAGATCCTCGAGCTCCTCGGCGAACATGATCGCGTCCACGCTGCGATTGCCGTACACGAGCGTGAAGCGGCTTGTCGGCTCCATATCCAGCGTCGTCTTGATGATCGCCAGCACCGGCGTAATGCCCGAGCCGCCCGAGAACGCCACGTAATGCTTCGCGTGATCGGCGTTCAGGTGCGTGAAGAAGCGCCCATCGGGTGTCATCACGTCGATTTCATGGCCGGGCTGCAAGGTATCGAACGCGAAGTTCGAGAAGCGCCCGCCGCGCACGCGCTTGATGCCGATGCGCAATTCGCCGTCGCGATCGTAGTCGGTCACGCCTACGCAGATCGAATAGGAACGGCGCGTCTCTTCACCATCGATATGCGTCTTGAGCGTCACGAACTGGCCTTGCGTGAAGCGAAACGCCTCGCGCAATGCGGGCGGCACCTCGAACGATACGGTGACCGCATCGGCGGTTTCGGGTCGCACGTCGCGGATGCGCAGCGGGTGGAATTGCGGAGTCGCCATGTTTTTCGGCTCGCTTTCAGTTGATTCGGTTGAATCGGTTCAGTACGGCTTGAAGTAATCGAACGGCTCGCGGCAATCGATGCAGCGATACAGCGCCTTGCACGCCGTCGAGCCGAACTGCGCCAGCTTCTCGGTGTGCGTCGAGCCGCAGCGCGGGCACGCGATGACTTCTTTCTTGTGGGGCACGAAACGGATCGGCTTTTCTGCGCTACTACATGCGCCCGTCGGCGGCGCGATGCCGTAGCGGCGCAGCTTCTCCCGCGCTTCGTCGGTGATCCAGTCGGTCGTCCACGCGGGCGCCAGGACCGTCTCGATGCGATGCGCGCCGAGTTCAGCGGCGTCGATCGCCTGTGCGATGTCCTCCGCGATCTGCGACATCGCCGGACATCCCGAGTACGTCGGCGTGATCACCACTTCGAGCACGCCATCGTCGCCGTGGCGCACATCGCGCAGAATGCCCAGCTCGCGAATCGATACCACCGGAATCTCCGGATCGGGCACCGCTTCGAGCACGTGCCACGCGCGTTCGATCGTCGTGTTCATCGTTTGCATGGTGTGCATTTACCAGCTCGCGCCCGGATGTTGACGTGCCAGGCTCTGCATCTCGGCGAGCAGATAGCCCATGTGCTCCGAGTGCTCGCCGTGCTTGCCGGTGGTGATGTGCTTCACTTCGGCGGGCGCCACGAGCGTGGCCTCATCGAGGGCGGATTGCACGTGCTCACGCCACGCCGCTTCGAACGTGCTCGCGAGCGGCGCGATGCCCGCATCGGCGACCGCCTGTTCGATCGCGTCGGTCGCGAAGAACTCGCGCGTGTACGGCATCAGATAATCGAGCGCGGCTTGCGCACGCCGATGCGACTCCTCCGTGCCATCGCCGAAACGCACCAGCCAGTCGCGCGCGTGATGCAGGTGATAGCTCGTCTCCTTGATCGACTTCGCCGCGATCGCCGCGAGTTGCGCATCGCTCGAGGCTTGCAGCGCGGTCCACACTTCGACCATCAGCGCCGAATACAGGAAGTTGCGCACGGTCGTCACCGCGTAATCGCGCTCGGTGCGCGTCGTGCCCGCGAGCGGGCCGAAGTGCGGCAGCTCCGCCATCGTGTAGTTGGCGAATTCGCGCTCGCTGCGGAAGTACGCGTAATCGTCCTCGGTCTTCTTCGTGCCGTTGAGCGCCGCGTCGAGCGTCGCCGCGTGCGTATAAAGAAGTCGCGCCTGACCGATCAGATCGAGACTGATGTTCGCCAGCGCGATGTCTTCTTCCAGCGCCGGGCCGTGGCTGCACCATTCGGTATTGCGCTGACCGAGGATCAAGGCGTTATCGGCAAGACGCAGCACGTAGGCGAGATGTTCCTTCGTCATATCGCCTGCCCCTTACATGTGATTGATTTCGTCGGGCAGCACGAAGAACGTCGGATGCCGATAGATCTTGTCGCCCGCCGGCTCGAACAGCTCACCCTTGTCCGCCGGGTCCGATGCCGTGATCGCCGCCGACGGCACCACCCAGATGCTCACGCCTTCCTGACGCCGCGTGTACACGTCGCGCGCCATGCGCAATGCGCCGCTCGCGTCCGGCGCGTGCAGGCTGCCGCAGTGCTTGTGATCCAGTCCCTGCTTGCTGCGCACGAACACTTCCCAGATCGGCCATTCCTTGTTCATCGTCGATGTCTCCTTGATCCCTTCACGCCGCTTGCTTGTGCAAGCGCGCCTTCTGTTTTTCCGCATGCGCCAGCGCCGCTTCGCGCACCCATGCGCCCTCGTCGTGCGCCTTCACGCGCGTAGCGAGGCGCTCCTTGTTGCACGGGCCGTCGCCGTTGACCACGCGCCAGAACTCGTCCCAATCGATCTGGCCGTAGTCGTGGGCCTTGCGCTCGTCGTTCCACTTCAGGTCCGCATCGGGCAGCGTGACGCCCAGAATCTTCGCCTGCTCCACCGTGGCATCGACGAACTTCTGGCGCAGGTCATCGTTGGAAATGCGCTTGATGCCCCACGCGAACGACTGGCCGCTGTGGATCGAATCCTTGTCGCTCGGGCCGAACATCATCAGCACCGGCCACCACCAGCGGTTCACCGCCTGTTGCACGAGGTCCTTCTGCGCCTGCGTGCCCTTCATCATCGCGAGCAGTGCATCGAAACCCTGGCGCTGATGGAACGACTCTTCCTTGCAGATGCGGATCATCGCGCGGGCATACGGGCCGTAGGTGCAGCGGCACAGCGGGATCTGATTCATGATCGCGGCGCCATCGACCAGCCAGCCGATCACGCCGACATCGGCCCAGGTGGGCGTCGGGTAGTTGAAGATGCTCGAATACTTGGCCTTGCCGGCGTGCAGCGCCGCGACCAACTGATCGCGCGAGACGCCGAGCGTTTCGGCGGCGCTGTAGAGATACAAACCGTGGCCGCCTTCGTCCTGCACTTTGGCGAGCAGAATCGCCTTGCGCTTCAGGCTCGGGGCGCGGCTGATCCAGTTGCCTTCGGGCTGCATGCCGATGATCTCCGAATGCGCGTGCTGCGAGATCTGGCGCACCAGCGTCTTGCGATACGCCTCGGGCATCCAGTCCTGCGGCTCGATCTTGCCGTCGGCCTGCATCACCGCGTCGAAGCGGGTTTGCTCGGGAGTGAACGCCGGTGCGGACGCGTCGGCTGCTTGCGTGGGGCTCGGGAGGTCGAGGGATTGGGTGTACATGCGGGGCTCCGCCATCCTTTTTGAGATGCGATGGAGCGAGTATAACTATTAACCGACCGGACGGTTGATTAATTTTACATGCAACTATCTCGCACTAAATAGCATCGCGTTAACCCGGAAAACTCCTCTTTATCGCAGCGGACGACGCACGCAAAAAAGCCCAGCCGTACAACGGACTGGGCAAAACCACCGGTATCCGGCGGCGGAGGTTGCTTCACGTTCGCGAACATCGCGCCGGGAAGCGCATTTCGAGTTTTGTATGCAATGAACCATCGCGCGGTCGGTCGCGCGTCACGTCACCACGGTCATTCCCTCGATACTTCTACCGCTTCACTGACCGAAGAACACGCCCTGCGGATCGACGCGCTTGCTCGCGCGGCCCGACTGAGACGCCGCGCCTGTCGACGCCCCGTATCCTTCTGCTCGTGCCTGAGCGAGGCGCACATCGGCGACGCGTGCTTCGGCGGCCTGCAGCTTCGCCGGATAAGACGCGTCTTCCGCGGCGGGCGAGTAACCGGCCTTCTCGACTTGAACGAGTTCGGCGCGAACATCGGCACGGCTCACCGGCGCGCTCGATTGCGCGAACGAGGCAAGCGGTGCGGACAAGACTGCCACTGCGATAACGCCGTTGACCCACGATTTCATGATCGACTCTCCCTGGTATTCATGAAGCCCGGCGCGCTTAAAGATCGGAGCGATGCAGGGCGGACGACCGGAAGTGTAGGTGCACAGCCGCGAATGATCATTCGCCGGAACAGTGAAGAATCTTTGCGAAATCGGTAAGAAACAGCGCGAACTCAATACACGTCATATTGCGACGCGGCACTATTGCCGCTGCGAACAGCCTGTCTCAGCCGCCCCGCTCAGCCAGCTTCGCGCAATGCAACGATGGATCAACGCGATTATTCCTATTCCGACAAAGATCATTCAACGGAAACGAGAATGATCTTCGGAGAACGCGTCCTTACACTCCGTTCACAAGCTGCTCAACACGAAACCGGCAGCATGATCAGAAATCCGAATCGGAGGTTGTCACCATGAAGACGTTCATTTCCGCAGTTGCTGTCGCCGCTGCTCTCGCCGTTCCCGCCCTGTCGTTCGCGCAACAATCGGATGCACCGCTCACCCGCGCTCAGGTGCGCGCCGAGCTGGTTCAACTGGAAAAGGCCGGCTACAACCCGAACATCAGCGATCCGTCGTATCCGTCGAACATTCAGGCTGCGGAAACCCGCGTGAGTGCGCAAACCCTTGCCCAAGCACCGACGCAGTCGAGCGATTACGGCTCCGTCGCCACGGGCTCGTCGCAGTCGGGCCGCACGGCCGGCGCTCAGCCGCGCACGCTCGGCACCTACTTCGGCCAGTAAGCCGACAGCAGCACCCGCCGATACACTTCGGCGGCAAAGTAAAAAGGCGACATTCGCGCGATGTCGCCTTTTGCGTTTGCATGCGAAATGCTTTATGCGCGATGGCATTTTGCATTTCGCATGTTTGATGCAAAACGAGTGATCGTGGGTTCTTAGATCCTCAAGGCAGCGCCACCGCCTAGGATCGCATGCCGCCGCTTCGAGGTAGCGCCGCGCTGCGTTCCACGCACAGAGACATTCGACCGCGTGGTAGCAGCGCGCTTGCAATGTCGGTCATCTGGCTATTCCAGCTACGGCCCTTCATCGAAGAAAGAAGAAAGAAGAAAGAACAAAGAGGAAAGAAGAAGGACCGTGACGCGCCCGATGCCGCTAGTTCGCCGGTATCGTCACCACGGGCGACTTCGCTGTGTCCGTGACTTCCGCGAGCGCCATCAGGTTCTGCACGACCGTGAACGCGTATTTCGAATCGAAATCGCCGCGATCGATCCAGTAGTTCGCCCTGTCGTAGAGCACGCTCACGTAGGCGTCCTGCGGCACCTTCTCGCCCACCTTCACGATGATGGTCGGCCGCGTCTCCCCGCCGATCAACCCGATGCTCGGCTTCGTCGCGCCGCTGCCCACCTGCTCGTCCGGCACGGCGATCTGCGCGCCGAGATCGGTGAGGATGCCGAGCACCGAGCGCGTGACCATCGGGATGCGGTCCTGATCCGCCGATTGCCCATAGACAATCTCGTACGTCTTCATCTTCGGCGAGAGATGCAGGAGCTTTCTCACGAGCGTGAGATCGTCCACGACAGCCTTGTTCGACCCGCTACGCGTCGCGCCGAGCGTGATGAAGACGCCGCCTTTGTCGGCGTTGTTGATCTTGCTGCTTTTGTCGTTCTTGCCAGCCTTGTCATCGGTGTTGCGCGATTCGATGTTCAGTTCGCCCGCGAGTTGCAGCCTGCGCAGCGCTCGCAGCAGCAGGAAAAACTCGGGCGACCCCGACGAATTCGGCCCGCCCAGCGCCGTCCCGTTCTGCAAGCCGCTGATCGACTGCGCGGTGATGCGCAGCAGCAAGTCGATCGGGATGCCGCTTTCGGCGAGCGGCATCACAAGCGTCGGCGAAAGCGGACGGATATAGGCGCTCGCATAGGCGTCGCCGGTGGTCGGCGTGAACGTGAAGGTCGGGTGATTCGAATAGGAGACGCTGCCGGTCGCCAGCGCGTAGTTTGGCTGCGCGCCCGAGCCCGCATTGAGCGTGACGCCGCCGCTGGTATCGAACGTATAGGCCGCGATGATGCTGCTCACGGTGAGAAACGACGGAGCGTCCGCGAAGCGCAATCCGACAATCGCGGCAAGAATTTCACGCTTCTTCGCATCGCCGAGGGCGCGGGCGTAATCCACCTGATCCGCTTTCAGGCGGCTCGGGCCGATGCCCGCGCAACCCGCTGCGAGAAAGGAGACGGAGAGGATGGCGATCGATAGGGCTTTCCTTGTCATGGCTCTGAGTGAAGGTGATAAGGAGGATCGACGGCGCGCGGCCGCGGAGCACCCGGGCCGCGGTCGCAAATTTCATACCTTAAAGTGCGATTCGATCGATGAAGGCGCGAGCGATCCCCTCCGGCGCGTTGCACGCCGGATTGTCGCGGACGTCACGGCCCGACGTGCCCGTCAGGCCGCATGCGAGTTCAGGTCACGAAGCGCCGTGCTGCGCTTTCGACTGCGCGCGTTTCTCCTGCGCAGGCGCTTGAGCGATATGCCGGCTCGCTTCCTTGTGCTGAGCGACGAGCGCGTCGAGCCGGTCCTGAGCGAAGCGCGGACCGTCTTCGCGAGCGAAAGCCGGTGCGGCGAGCGTCGCCGCAGTGAGGACGATGACCGTGGCGAAAGGCGTTCTTTTCATGATTCACCCCGCGATTGAGCGCGGCCGGCCCCCAATGCCGGCCGCCCGGCTAGGATCGCACATCGGCGTGAAAGCTGCGCGGCGCGCGCTTGCGTCCATGGCGGACGCAAGCCCGGCAGCACCCTCGCCTTTCCGCCAAAATCCAGCGTGCCCCGGCATGAGCGGCACTTTGCACGTTCGCGTCCTTGCGCACCGTCTTCCGATTTCCTATTCCTTACTTCGAGGCGCCCTGTTGTCATACCGGTGCCGGACAGTCAGGAAGACCACGGAGACCCGCGCTCATGAACCTCGCCATCTTCTTCGACGGCACGTGGAACGAGCCCAACGACCGCACCAACGCCTATCTCCTCTACAAGCTCGCGCCCGAGACCGACCAGCAGGAAACCTTGTATGTGCCCGGCGTCGGCACGCAGGACAAGGGGCTCTTCTCCCTCGCCAACAAATTTCTGGGCGGCGCATTCGGCGACGGCCTGAGCGCGAACATCAAGAGCGGCTATGCGTGGCTGTGTCAGCGCTACAAGCCGGATGCGAGGATCTACATCTTCGGCTTCAGCCGCGGCGCGTATTCCGCGCGCAGCCTCGCCGGACTGATCCGCAAATGCGGGCTCGCGAACGACTGGAGCCCGGAGTCGATCGATCAGGCTTACGGCATCTATCGCGACAAGGACGTGGGGCCTTCGGATCAATCGGTCGTCGATTTTCGCAAGCAGTTCGCGCGCGAAGTGGATGTCGCGTTCATCGGCGTATGGGATACGGTCGGGGAACTGGGCATTCCGCTCGACGGCCTGCCGGTGCCAGGCTTTTCGAGCTACTACAAGTTTCACGACACGACGCTCTCCAACAGCACCAAGGCCGCTTATCACGCCATCGCGGCGAACGAATTCCGCTCGCTCTACAAGCCGACCTTGTGGACGCCCGGCACCGAGTCGCGCCCCGCCGATCAGCCGCTCGAGCAGCGCTGGTTCGCGGGCGCGCATGCGAATGTCGGGGGCGGCTATGTGACGCCGCCGCGCACGCCCGAAGACCTGCTGCCCCTCATTCCCGCGGAATGGCTGCGTCAGAAGGCGGCGCAGAACGGTCTCCTGATCGACCAGCCCATCCCGATTCCGCCGCAGGCGTTTCAATCGCAGCCGATCGATTCATACACCGAGTTCACCGCGCATCACCCTTTCCTGCAGGCGGTGTGCAAGAAGGAGCCGCGCGTGGCGGGCACCGCGCTCAACGAGACGATCGACCGGAGCCTGCTCGAGCGCCTCGGGAGCGCAGGATTCCTCGACATGTATCCGGCGCTCGTCGCCCAGTTGAAGGCGCTGCCGGTCGGGACATAGATCAGCCATCGGCGTCGTCTGGCGATGCGTGCGCGAGTACGCGCATGCGTCGCTGAAAAGTCGATGCCCGGGATTCGTTTACCAAATGTGGGCGATGCAAACGAATCGCGTCTCATAGCGCATCGCCTTGAACAGAGCGCGCGCGGATAGTTGCATGCGAAACCATCTGCCCGACGCGCACGACTCGGCATCGAAGTCCGCCCGCAGCCCATGCTTCGCCCGGACCTCAGGGAGACCGGCATGAGCACCACGACGACCACGGATTCCGCCGGGCATGGCGCCCCGGGCCATGAGGAGCCGCCTTCGAGCGCCAGCGACAACGACGAAGGCGACTTCAGCGACGGCCAGCCCGGCCCGCGCGCGGCAGCGGACATCGGCAAGTGCGAGGCGCTCATCTCGCACGCGGCTGAAACCGGAACGATCCTCGAAAAAACCGACGTCGACGCGGTGCGCGGCGCGCGTGCCGCCTTCGATCAGGGCATTTGGAGCCGCGCGACCGGCAGCGCGTTCTATGGCGCGATGAGCCGTATCGCGGCGTCGGTGCAGTATCCGGGCCGGCGTATCGTCGATGATCTCGATCACTGCCGCGACCTGGTTTCGTACGGCGCGCAAAACGGCAAGCCGCTCGACGAGCACGATATCGAAGCGATGTCGAAGGCTCGCGCCGCGCAGCAGGACCACACGTGGAATCCGGAGATCGAGAGCGCGTTCTACGCGGCGATGAGCCGCATCGCGCACGCGGTGACGCCGGTCGTCGCGGAGACGGCCGGCGACGAGGCCCGGCGCGGCGCACGGCGCGCGATCCGCATCTACACGCATTTGGCCATCGCGCTGACGCTGCTCGTCGTCTCGCTGTCGTGCCTGCTCTTCGTCGGAAATCAGGTGTCGACCGATATCGCGATGGTCGTCAAGGCGAACGATGCCGCCGGGCTCAGGCTGCACAATCAGTTGCAGGCGCACGCCGTTGCAATCGCCGAGGCCGAAAGAAACAAGGACGCGGCCGCCGTCATCGCGCTGCAAAACTCGCAGCCCGCGCTGCAGATCAAGGAAGAGCTGCAAAGCTTCGCGACCAACAACCGGCAACTCTTCGCGGATGTGTCGCGCATCAGCGCGTTCACGACGAGCCTCGGCCTCGGCGCGATCCGCAGTCCCTACACGGCCCCCTGCGACGCCGAAGAGAACGTGCTCACCTTCCAGGGCGCGTATCGCACTTCGCATTCGCCGAAATTCTATCGAGGCACGCTGGGGAGTGGCGGTGGCGGCTGGCAATGCAATCCGGATGTCGCGCGCAGGGTGCTCGAAATCACGCTGCCGCTGCTCGCCAAACCCAACGCCGAGCCGGGCGAAAAACACGCGCCGACCGATCTCGACGCGGTCGCACAAGGCTTCCAGAAAATCGCGGTGTATCAGGACATCCGCGCGATGGCGCTCTATGCGAACGACATCATCCTTTCGGTCGTCGGCGCGGTGACGGGCTTTCTGCTGCCCGTGCTCTACGCGTGGCTCGGCGCGTGCGCGGCGATCCTGCGCCAGCTTTCCGCCGATTCGTCGGCCAACACGTTCCATCCCGAGCATTCGAAGGTCGCGAACCGCGCGCATGTGACGAGCGCGATCATCGTCGGAATTTCGATCGGGCTCTTCAGCAAGCTGCTCGAAGGCGGCAAGGACGTATCGCCGCTCGCGATCGCGTTCGTCGCGGGCTATGCGTCGGACAAGTTCTTCTTTTTCGTCGACAGGCTCGTCGGCGCGATGTTTCCGCAGCGCATCGATCCGCCCGCGGCCCCCCCGCGCCCCACACGCAACGATGGCGGCACGCCCCGCGTAGCCGCCGCCGCTCCGTCCGCCGCACAACCCGCCGCGAAGAGCCCGCTGCCGCCGGGCGCCTGAAGTGCGACCGCTCAGAACAGATGCGGCGGCGTGCGCTCGGTCATGTCGCGCGGCAGGGTTTCGTCGAGTTCGAACTCGACGCTCGGATAGTCCTGCAGCCGCCCGCTCACTTCGGCTTCGCGCTCGCTCGTGAAGAGGCCGTCGAGATAGTCGAACGAGAGCTTCCCGACGAGCGCCTTCAGCGCCAGTTCGGCGCTGCGCTTCGGCTCCGTCGTGATGTCGCCCGAATCCATGCAGGCGCAGAACTGCCCGTTCTTCGAATCCATCCCGCCGATGTCGATCACCTTGCCGTCGACATTCTGCGCAAGCACGCGCTGCTCCACCGCGAAAAGTCTGAACGGACGTTCGAGGCGCGCGGGCTGCTCGGGAGGGCTTTCCTTGCTTCCACGATTGGCCATGGTGCGGTTCTCCGGTGAGTGCATCTGTCGAAAAGCTGTAACACGCAATGCAGCAAGGGCCGCGCCCGCCGTCTGTGCGGCGCAGCATGACTGTGCCTTTCCCGCGCGGGGCGTGCCGTCCTACAGTGAAGCATCGCCCACGCAATGACAGGAGCAGTCACCGTGAATGCAAAAGCGGATGGAACCATGCGCGGCAAGGTCGCGGTCATCACCGGCGCGAGCCGCGGACTGGGCCGCAACGCAGCATTGAAGCTCGGCGCAATGGGCGCCGGGGTGATCGGCACGTACAACCGCAACGCGGAGGCCGCGCGGACGCTCGTCGACGAGATCGCGAAAGCGGGCGGCAAGGCGGCCGTGCTCGAACTCGACATCGCCCGGTGCGACACCTTCGGCGCCTTCGCCGATGCCCTTTGCAAGACGCTCGAAAACACTTTCGAGCGCGAAAACTTCGACTTTCTCGTGAACAACGCGGGCATCGGCATTCATGCGCCGTTTATCGACACGACGCCCGAGCAGTTCGACGAGCTCGTCAATGTCCAGCTGAAGGGGCCGTTCTTTCTGACGCAGACGCTGCTGCCCTATCTCCACGAGGAAGGCGCCATCGTCAACGTGTCGAGCGGACTCACGCGCTTCGCGCTGCCGGGCTTCGCGGCGTATGCCGTGATGAAAGGCGGAATCGAGGTGCTCACGCGCTATCTCGCGAAGGAGCTCGGGCCGCATGGGATAACCGTCAACACGATCGCGCCGGGGGCGATCGAGACGGACTTCGGCGGCGGCGTCGTGCGCGACGATCACGATACGAATCAGTTCATCGCAGACAACACGGCGCTCGGACGCGCGGGCGTGCCGGACGACATCGGCGGCGCAATCGCGGCGATGCTCTCGGAGGGAAACCGCTGGATGACTGCGCAGCGCGTCGAGGTGTCGGGCGGGATGTTCATCTGACGCGTCGCCCGGTTCAGGCACAGGCGCAGGCGCAAAAAAAACCGGACGCCGAGGCGTCCGGTTTCGTGCTGCTGGCGTAATGCCGCGAAGCGTCGCTTAGAAGCGGTGGATGATACCCACGCCTGCCGCGAACATGCTGCGCGATGCCGACGGCGCGCTCTGGAAGCCATCGCCGATGGTTGCATTGGCCGCCGTCTGACGGTTTTGCGTCGTGCCCGACGGAACAGCCAGCGTGTTGCCGTTGGCGCGCTGGAACGCTTCGAGTGCGTACAGGCCCGTGCGCTTCGAGAGCGAGTAGTACTGCGAGAGGTTGAACTGGTGGTACGAAGCTGCATCGTTGATGCCGTTCGCCTTGCTGGCCCACGTGTAGCTGTAGCCCGCCGCGAAGTCCCATGCCGACGTCGCCTTCCAGTGCAGCACCGAGCCGACCGTGTTGAACACGGCTTCGTCGGTGAACAGCGAGTTCACGCCCGGAATGTACTGAACGTTCGTGTACGTGACCGAGATGTCCCACGCGCTGTTGAACTGGTAGCCGCCTGCAACCGCGAAGCGCTGCTGAGCCTGCGCGCGCTGGTAGCCAGCCGTCACCGCCGACACGCCCGGCTGACCCGAACCGTCGGTCGCCGACGTGCTGTTGATCGTCGTCGAGCTGCCGCTGTAGATGCCGCCGCCGTTGGCCGCGTTGTTGATGCGCGAGAACGCCACCGCACCGCCGATCGGGCCTTGCTGATACTGAACCGCAGCCGTCCAGGTCGAGCCTTGATACACGCTGTCGGGCACGCCTGCGAACGAGTACGAGCCGCTCACCGTGAAGCCGTACAGCTTCGGCGACGTGTACACGACCGAGTTGTTCGCGCGGTAGATCGTGTCCAGGCCGTCCAGATCGCCCGGGTGCGCGCCGAAGTAGCCGGTCAGCCAGTTCGTCGGGCTATACGGCGACAGCAGCGTGTAGTACGAGGTGTACTGGCGGCCCAGGGTCATCGTACCGTAAGCCGGGTTCGTGAGACCGACCCATGCCTGACGGCCGAACATTGCGTTGGTGAACTGCTGGCTGCCGCTGT
The DNA here is from genome assembly GCF_056930355.1 of Caballeronia sp. 11_S32. Taxonomy (NCBI): domain Bacteria; kingdom Pseudomonadati; phylum Pseudomonadota; class Betaproteobacteria; order Burkholderiales; family Burkholderiaceae; genus Caballeronia; species Caballeronia sp. 11_S32. The sequence goes on along the minus strand of NZ_JBXOWH010000003.1, from coordinate 1,838,638 downwards.
TGAGGTCGAAGCCCGATTCCAACTGGAAGATGGCCTTGTTGCCGCCGCCCAGGTCTTCAGCGCCCTTCAGGCCGAAACGGCTGCCCGCCCAGATGCCGGAAGCCATCTTGATGTTGTGGCGGCCCGGATTCGTCTTCGCCAGGTTCGTCTGGCTGCTTTGATAGACGAGCGAATCGTCGACGATACCGTACAGCGTCACGCTGCTCTGCGCGAACGCCGGCGCCGCGGCTGCGAACGCCGTGGCTGCGACGACTGCGGCCTTGGTCATCGTGAAACCCTTCATTTTTTCTCCTCAAGCGGTGGGCGGATTACTTCTTTGCGAGTCCTGGAACCGGTGCCGCAATGGCGACGACGATATGTTTCAACTCGTAACTTTTATCGCTGGCAAGTGTATGGCTTACAGACAGAATGCGAAAGAAAGCTGCGAGTCGGTGTCGTTTTTTTTCACTGTCTGGTTAACCAGTATTTGCTGCCGCGCAGATATTCGGCAATCGGGCATGAAACTGACATTTCGCCGACAGAAAGATGGCGCGAACGCAGCACTGAGAGGGCCCTACCATGGCGTGCCGGACACGGTTTACGGGCAGTTTGTGCGCAATGATTTACGCGCTGGGCCGCCGCGCGAGGCCGCTGCGCGTGCTGCGCTGCAAGGCGCCGGTCGTTTATCGGGGTGAGATGGGAGCCCGGGCCGGGCGAATCGGAATTAGATTGCCCGATGACACGCCCAAGCTTTTCGGGCGAATGAAAGCGCCTGCGCATGCAAGGCTTTCGTAATACAGCCAACAGTGCGCAGGCGCAAATATGACTCAAGGGGGCTCGCCGCAAGCGTGCGCCGCCCCACAAACGCGTCAGTGCTCGATCTTCGCCCGCACCTCGCGTGCGGTCTCGATCAGACCTTCGTAGCCCGAGCGGGCATGCGCGGGCAAGTCCGGGTCGCCGACGAGCGTGCCGAGCGTCTCGATGATGCTGTAGAGGATGCCCTTCGCCGCGCCCGCCGCCATCTTGCCCGCGGCATAGGACTCGTCGACATGCGAAATGGCCGCATCGAAATGTTCGACTTCGGGATGCGCTTCTCCGATACCCGATGCGTCGTCGCGCGGCTCGGTCGGGTCGCTGTTCATGATGATGGTCCTCCGTAGGTGGTCTCTGCTTCCTGTATAGCGCCACGGCGCCGCGCGTGCAATCGGGTGCGTGCGGGGTCCCGACGGGCATATCGCCGCACACGTCACGATGCGGGCAACTCCTGCACCGGCTGGATGAAATGCACGCGCCGCGTGTCGCATGCGCCTTTGCCCGTGGCGTGCGGCACGCCGCGCTCCATCAGGAGCGCGCGCAACTCGTTGATGACCGGAAAGACCTCGTGATTGTGGTCCGCGCCCTGCCGGTCATGCGCCTCCTGCTCGCGCTCGACGATCCATCGGTCCTCCGTGAAGATGCGCTCGGTAAACCACACGAGCAGCGGCCAGGCGGCATCGAGCACGAGCGGAATCTTCGGGCGGCGGATCGACAACAGGCCGAAGGTGCGGTTCGTGCGCTGCTCGGCATCGAGCGGCACGTAGGCGATCCACAGGTCCATCACCATCGTGTCGTCCTTAGTGCGGATCTTGAGCGTCTGATACGGGTAATCGGTGCGGATCGTCATCACGTCCTTGTGGCCGTCATCCGGTTTCGTGCCGCGCTTCTGGCCGAAAACGAGCGCCTCGCCGATCGGCTGCTTGCCCGCCTCGCGCGCGAACGTGTAGTCGACCTCGATCCAGTCTTCGCCGCGCCGTCTGCCGAGCGAGCGCGCGCGCATGTTGCCCATTTGCCGCCGATGCAGAAACTGATGGTTCATGTCCATCAGGTTCTCGTGCATGAAGGTGTAATGGCACTTCACTTCGCCGCCGAAGCGGCGCGTCTTGTAGGCGCGATCGGTGACCGAGTCGAGTTCGGGAAACTTCGTCTTCTGCGCGCGCGCCGCGTCGCCGGTGAACACGAAGACGAGCCCGCCCGACTCGCGGCACGGATAGGCGCGCACGCCGTTGGGCAGGCGCTCGCGGCCGAGATAGGGAATGTCGGTGCAACGGCCGGTGCAGTCGTAGGTCCAGCCGTGATAGCAGCAGCGGATCGATTCCCCATCGACGACGCCCGCCGACAGCGGCACCTGCCGATGCGCGCAGCGGTCCTCCAGCGCGAAGACCTTGCCCGATGCAGTGCGCACGAGGACGATCGGATCGCCCGCGAAGCGCACGCCGTGCGCCTTGCCGCGTTTGACTTCGCGGGACCACGCGAGCGGATACCAGTGATCGGGGTGGATGTCCACGCGGCGCAGATCGCGCGGCGGCTTGGTCGATATATCGGTGGAACCGGCTTCCCGCCCGCCTTCGGGCAACGCTGCGTGCATGTACGACGCCTCCGTGAAAGGAGATCGGATGGAGCACCGCGTCCACCTGCGGCGCAATGAACGACCATTCGCAGTCTACACGGCGTCGATCATTTCGGTGGCCGCTGAATTGCCGGGACGCCGTTCCCGCGCAAGCGTCATGCTTGCGGCCCGAGATGCGCGTGCAGATGATCGATCAACGCGCGCACCTTCGGTGGCAGAAAACGGTTCGGCGGAAACAGCAGCCACACCGGCCCCTGATACGCGCGCGCCTGCATTTCCCAGTCGGCGAGGACAGCTTGCACGCTGCCCGACGCGAGCGCCTCGTGGGCGGCGAAGTCCGGCAGCGTGGCGATGCCGAGCCCGCCTTCGGCCGCTTCGAGCCGCGCGCCCGCGTGATTGGCGACATAGCGCCCGCGCACCGCGACCGTCACCGTCTCGCCGCGCCGGGTGAAGCGCCAGCGGTGGTCGACGGCGGTCTCGCCCAGATGGATGCAATCGTGACGCGCGAGCTCGCGCGGATGCGCAGGCGCGCCGCGCTCACGCAAGTATTCGGCCGATGCGCACAGCAGCCAGCGCACGCGCCCGAGCGGCCGCGCCGCGAGACCCTGAGGCGGATGACTCGTCGCGCGGATGACGAGATCGACATCGCTTTCGAGCGGATCGATATCGTGATCGGTGAAGACGAGTTGCAGATCGATATCCGGATACGCGGCGAGAAACGCCGGCACGAGCGGATGAATGACCGATTTCGCGTAAGCGGTCGGCGCCGACAGTGTGACACGCCCCTGCGGCCTGCCCGATGACTGTCCGGCCGCATCGACCGCGCCCGACGCGGCTGCCGCCATATCGCGGCAATGCCGGTAAACCTCCTGCCCCGATTCGGTCACGCGGACCTTGCGCGTCGAGCGTTCGAGCAGACGCGTGGCGAGCGCCTCTTCGAGACGCTTGATCCGCCGGCTGACGGTCGATGGCGTGCTGCCCAATTGCCGCGCCGCGACCGAGAAGTTGCCCGCATCGACGACGCGCGCGAACACGGCCATGTCCGGCATCAGTTCGAAAAGATCGGCAGGATTCATTTGTGCATTCGCGACAACAAGGCTGTGCATCCGAACCTGATTATCGCGCTACACGCATCATTCGACAATGACGGTTCCCTCGCACCGGAGCTGCCGCATGACAACCGATTCGTCCGTCCAACGCCTGCTTCCTGTTTCCGATTTGCTGCTTTTCCTCGTCGCGATGGTCTGGGGCAGCAGCTACGGCATCGTCAAGACCGCGCTCGCGTTTTATCCCGTGCTGGCGCTCCTCGCGCTGCGCTTCGGCATCACGTTCTGCCTGCTGGCGGTGAATCTGCGGCATCTGCGGCACGCGAGCGCATCGACGCTGCGCGGCGTGCTCGTCCTCGGAATTCTGCTGCTCGCAATCTTTCTCGCCGAAACCTTCGGCGTGCTGCACACGCGCGCCGCGAACGCCGCGTTTCTCATCAGCCTGTGCGTCGTGTTGACGCCGCTCGTCGAATGGGCGCTGCTCAAACGCCGGCCCGGCGCGGCGGAGTGGCTCGCGGTCGGCGTGTCGTTCGCGGGCGCGTGGCTGCTCGCGGGCGACGGCGCACTCTCCTTCGACTTCAATCTCGGCGATGGACTCATCCTCGCGGCCGCCGTACTGCGCGCGGTGTCGGTCTGCGTGACCAAACGCGTGCTGCGCGCGGCGCCCCTGCCCGCGCTCACCGTGACGGCGGTGCAGGCGGGCGTCGTGGCATCGGGGAGCGTGGCGATCGCCCTGCTCTTCGCGCCGTCGCAATGGCAGCCGCTGCCCGCGCTCGCCGGCCACGGGATGTTCTGGGGCTCGGTGCTCTATCTCGTGGGCGCGTGCACACTCTTCGCGTTCTTCGCGCAGAACTACGCGATCGGCCGCAGCAGTCCTACGCGCGTCTCGCTCCTGATGGGCAGCGAGCCCGCGTTCGGCGCACTCTTCGCGAGCGCGTGGCTCGGCGAGCATGTATCCACGGCGGGCTGGATCGGCGGCGGGATGATCGTCGCGGCCTCGCTGATGGCGACCGTGCCGTGGCGCGGCATCGCCGCCGCGCGTCCGGGCGAAGCCTGACCGTGGCCGACGCTACGTGGTCTTCCGGAACACGAGACTGAAGTTGTTGGCCGGCATCGCGACGGTCTCAAGGAGCGTCAGGCCGGCTTTCTCTCCGAGCGCCTCGACTGCTTCCATGTCGCGCACGCCCCAGCGCGGATCGGTCGCGCGGAGTTGCTGATCGAAGGCTTCGTTGCTCGGCGCGGTATGCGCGCCGTTGCGCCGATACGGCCCATACAGGTACAGTACGCCCCCCGCGTGGAGGCGCGCGCCCGCGCCGCGAAACAGGGCTTCGGCGGCTTCCCAGGGCGCGATGTGGATCATGTTGATGCACACGATGGCTGCGGCGTTCGCGATGCCCCAGTCGTCGTTCAGCACGTCGAGCGCGAGCGGTCCGTTCAGGTTCGCGAGCCCCGCTTGAGCGCGCCATGCGGCGATGGAATCGCGCGCGTTCGCATCCGGATCGCTCGGCTGCCACACGATGCCCGGCAGCGCGGCCGCGCAGTGCACGGCGTGCTGTCCGGTGCCGCTCGCGATCTCCAGCACGACGCCGCTTTGCGGCAGCACGCGCGCGAGGATAGACAGGATCGCGTCGCGATTGCGTTCGGCGGCGGGTGCGCGGCGACGCACGGCGGCGTGGCGATCTGGCGTGTCGTCGTCGGAGCGGGACGAGGCTGAATTCATGTGCGATGGCGCGTGCGCGCGTGTGTGAATGGCGAAAGTCGCGTCGAGCCTAATGGGACGCGCGATGAAGCGTCAAGCACGATGTGCTCCACGCATGCGAAGGCTCACCGGCATGGCGCGATTCGTGCTGCCCGTGCTGCCTGCACTTGCTGCCGCGTCGTGCTCTTGCCGTGCTCTCGCACCATGCGGAATGCGCGACCTGCAAGCAAACCTGTGTATGCTCCCGGTTGATCCCGCGTCCGCATTTGCATTTTGCATGCACGCGTATTGCATTCCGAATGCCTGATCGAATGCATTCCGGATGCGTGCAAACCACCCGCGCGACACGATACCGGGCGCGACGCCGAATGCATCCCGACAACTCAGGACCGCGCACGCGGCGCGATCGAAATGGAGTGAATCATGCAGCACGACCCGAACCCGAACCCGCCGCCGACGCAATCGAACGACGGCCCCGACGACGACATGATCGCGTTCGCGAGCGAAGTGTTCGATGTCGCGCGCCGCGGCGACGCCGTGATGCTCGATGCGCTGCTCGTCAAAGGCCTGCCGCCCAATCTGCGCAACGACAAGGGCGACAGCCTCGTGATGCTCGCGAGCTACCACGGCCACGCCGACGCCGTGCGTGTGCTGCTCGGACACAAGGCCGATCCGAACCTGCGCAACGACAACGGCCAGACGCCGATCGCGGGCGCCGCGTTCAAGGGCTTCGCCGACGTGATCGAAACGTTGCTCGATCATGGCGCGGATGTCGAGGGCGCATCGCCCGACGGCCGCACCGCGCTCATGATCGCGGCGATGTTCAACCGCGTGGAGATCGTCGAATTGCTGATCGCGCGCGGCGCCAATCCTGAAGCGCGCGATGCCGGCGGCTTCCGCGCGCGCGACGCAGCCGAGAAGATGGGCGCCCCGGACACCGCCGCGCGGCTCGCGCAAGCGGCGAACGCGCGTACGCGCCCGCCCGGCGTGTGAGGTTATCCGGCCAGGACATCGCGGACGCGTTCGCATCGCTCGATGATGTTCTTTGCATGCATGATGCAATCCGCTGAACGAACGACGCGTCGTGAGCGTCGAAGCGATCTGACCAGCACCAATCCAACAACGAACAGACAAGCAGGTGACCCGGAACCATGGAGCTTTTGCGATGACAGGCGGTTTCTCGCATCGGGGTGATGCGCCGTCGATCGGCCCTCACGCGCTCGGGGGAGCGTGTCGGGCAGATGGCGCCTTCAGTGCCGCCGCGCGCCTGATTCTGCATGCGGCCGCGCTCGTCGTCGCCGTGACGCGCGCCTTGCGCGCGCTGCGCCTCACCGCGAGCCTCTCGATCGCCGCCGCGTTCGCGCTCTCCGCGTGCGGACTGATACCGCAGCAGACGCCTGCGCCGATCGTCGAGCATTCCTACATCCCGGCGCCCGATGAAACCGGCTCTGGCGAGCCCGAAGAGCCTCTGCCCGCCGTGCAGGCGCCGGAGCCCGCGTCCGCCGTGAAGCCCGCGCCCGCGCCAAAGCCCAAGCGCCGAGTCGTCAGGCCGAAGCCGCCCGAGCCGGTCATCGCTGCGCCGGCGGAGCCGCCGGAGCCGCCGCCTCCGCCGCAAATCATCTCGACGCGCATCATGCAGCACGAGCAGTTGCACGGCCTGCTCGATGCCGAGGTGCAGCGCCCTGAAGGCAAGGTCGTGGGCCGCGCGGTGGACATGTATGTCGATGCGGCCGCGAAGCCGAAGCTTCTGATGGTGAATCTCGCGGGCTTCATGGGCGTGGGCGACCGCAAGGTCAACTTCCCGTGGACAGCCTTCCGCTTCACGCCGAACTCGAAGACCGCGCCGATCACCTTCCTGCCGCCGCCGCCCGCGGCGAAGGGCAAGCCGGCGGATCCGGTGCCCAAGCCACAGCCCGTCAACGAGGCGCCGGCGAATCTCGTGCCGCTCGTCGATTCGACGGTGACGCAGAAGAACGGCGCCCGTATCGGCCGTGTGGTCGACGTGCTCGTCGACTCGCAGGCTCAGCCGCAGGCGCTCGTGCTCGATCTGTCCAGCTCGCTCGCGGGCGACAAGCGGCACGTCGCGGCCAACTGGGGCGACCTGCATGTGCTCTCGCGCAACAAGCAGTGGCAGTTGCAGATCGATTTCAACGACGCGCAGCTGAAGGCCGCGCCGACCTACGCGCCCGAGCAGCCGATCAAGATCGTGTCGCCGGTCGTGCCCGCGCCGGCATCGACGGCGAGCGCGGCTTCGGCTCCGGCTTCGTCGGGAGCGGCGGGCGCGACGGCATCCGGCGCCGTATCGACGCAAGCGCCGGCTTCGGGTGCGCGCCTCGCCAGATAACGGATAACGACATCGATAACCGATTCACAACATGGTAATTGCACGCAGTCTGCGCGCACTCGACTGGCTGAACTTCTTCGTCGCCAACGTGCAGACCGGCTTCGGCCCTTTCATCGCTTCGTACCTCTCGGCCAACAAGTGGACGCAGGGCGAGATCGGCCTGATGCTTTCCGTCGGCACGATCAGCGCGATGGCGAGCCAGCTGCCGGCAGGCGCGCTCGTCGATGCGATGCGCAACAAGAAATTCGCCGCGCTCTCCGCGATCATCGCGATCATCGTGAGCGCGCTCTTGCTCGCCGCGAGTCCGACGTTCATCCCGGTTTTCGCGGCCGAAGTGCTGCACGGCTTCGCGAGCTGCATGCTCGTCCCCGCGATGGCCGCGATCTCGCTCGCCCTCGTCTCGCGCGCCGATCTCGGCGACCGGCTCGGCCGCAATGCGCGCTGGGCGTCGATAGGCAGCGCGTTGACCGCGGCATTGATGGGCGCGTTCGGCGAGTATCTGTCGCTGCGCTCGGTGTTCTTCCTGACGGCTGCGCTCGCCTTGCCGGCGATCGTCGCGCTGCGCATGATCCACTACGATGCGCCGCCCGCCGTGCCGCGCGCGCCACCCGGCAAGCCCAAGCTCACACCCGAGGGCGAAGAGCGCGAATCGCTGCGCGAGTTGCTGAAGGACAGGCGGCTTCTGATTTTCGCGGCGTGCGTGGTGCTCTTTCACTTGTCGAACGCGGCGATGCTCAATCTCGCCGCCGGCGAAGTGACCGCGCACATGGGCGACAACGTTCAACTCGTGATCGCGGCGTGCATCATCGTGCCGCAGTTCATCGTCGCGGCGATGTCGCCGTGGGTCGGGCGGCAAGCGCAGAAGTGGGGGCGCAGGCCGGTGCTGATCCTCGGCTTCTGTGCGCTGCCCATACGGGCGATTCTTTTCGCGGGCGTGAGCAGCCCGTATCTGCTGGTGCCGGTGCAGATGCTCGACGGCATCAGTGCTGCCGTGTTCGGCGTCATGCTGCCGCTCATTGCCGCCGATGTCGCCGGCGGGCGTGGGCATTACAACCTGACGATCGGGTTTTTCGGGCTTGCGGCGGGCGTCGGCGCGACGCTTTCCACGGCTGCGGCGGGATTTGCCGCCGATCGCTTAGGCACCGCGATGAGCTTCTTTGGTCTCGCTGGCGCGGGCGCGCTCGCGGTGCTGATGGTCTGGCTCGCGATGCCGGAGACGCGTGGGACGCAGGTGGCAAAGGAGGAAACGGCCAAGCCGCCGGTGGGGGTTTAGGGCGCTGTTCGCTTGTCGGGGCTTTTGTCCGGATCCTGTTGGACGTGCGTGTCATCGAGTGCACCGGGAGCCTTGCCGCGGTACTCGCAATGGATAGGACATTGAGGCATGGCCCCGTTCGTTTTGCAGCGCGGCTATCGGTTTTGCGGTTTTGAGGGTCCAGCAACCCAAGTGGATTGCAGACGAAATGGCATCGAGATACCAGGCACAGGCTTTCAAACCTGTTTCCAGCGCGACCACGCGACGGACTGCACAGAACACGGCTCAACCGCTCAATCATGCGACCGCAACGACGTCAAAATTTTCACCGTGCGGCGGTGTCGGCAAGTCGTCCCTTGCGGCGTCGAGTTCGCTTGTTTCGTGTATAGGCGCAGCTTTCGCGATTACATCTTCGGAGGCAAAGAAAAGCCCGCTACGTGAGCGGGCCGAACCTGCGTAAAGCCTCACTATTTCATGTTTCGCGCGGTCTTCGCTTGCGCTTTGCCACCGCCTCAGCCCGTTACGCGCTATTCGCCAACCTCTCCGCCAGCCGGTTGTGCCGTTCCACGACCGCGCCGAGGTCCAGCGTCGTCAATCTGCCGTCCTTCACCACGATCTTCCCGTCGATCACGCTCGTCGATACCTGCGACGGCGCGCAGAACACCAGCGCCGCGACCGGATCGTGCAGCGCGCCCGCGAATGCGGGCTGTGACAGGTCGAACGAGACGAAATCCGCCGCCATGCCGGGTGCAAGCGCGCCGATGTCATCGCGGTTGAGCACTTTCGCGCCACCGAGCGTCGCGATTTCGAGCGCTTCGCGCGCGGTCATCGCGTCCGGGCCGAAGCCGACGCGCTGCAACAGCAACGCCTGTCGCACTTCCGCGACCATCTGCGCGCCGTCGTTCGATGCCGAGCCATCCACGCCGATGCCCACCGGCACGCCCGCATCGCGCATCGCGCGGATCGGCGCGATGCCCGACGCGAGCCGCATGTTCGAGCACGGACAGTGCGCAACGCCCGTGCCGGTGCGCGCGAACAAATCGATGCCCGGCTTGTCGAGCTGCACGCAGTGCGCGTGCCACACGTCATGACCGACCCAGCCGAGGTCTTCCGCGTACTCGGCCGGTGTCATGCCGAATTTCTCGCGGCTGTACGCGACATCGTTCGTGTTCTCGGCCAGGTGCGTGTGCAGCGACACGCCGTATTCACGCGCGAGCGCCGCCGCATCGCGCATCAATTCGCGGCTCACTGAAAACGGCGAGCACGGCGCGACGACCACGCGCAACATCGCGTAGCGGCCTTCGTCGTGATAGGTCTCGATGAGGCGCTGCGAGTCCTTCAGGATCGCGTCTTCCTTCTCGACGACCGAATCGGGCGGCAAACCGCCGTCCTTCTGCCCGACGCTCATGCTGCCACGCGCCGCGTGGAATCGCATGCCGATCTCGCGTGCCGCCGCGATGCTGTCATCGAGCCGGCTGCCGTTCGGGTAGATATACAGATGGTCGCTCGACGTCGTGCAGCCGGACAGCAGCAGTTCGGCCATCGCGGTCTTGGTCGAGACGTTGATCATCTCGGGCGTCAGATGCGCCCAGATCTTGTAGAGATTCGTGAGCCAGCCGAACAGCTCGGCGTTCTGCGCGGCGGGAATCGCGCGCGTCAGGCTCTGATACATGTGATGGTGCGTGTTGACGAGGCCCGGAATGACGAGATGGCCGCGCATGTCGAGCACGTCATCGGCGGTGGACGGGAGTTCGTGCGTCGGTCCGGCCGCGACAATGCGATTGCCTTCGATATAAAGGCCGCCATCGGCGATTTCGCGGCGGCTCTCGTCCATCGTGACGAGCATGTGGGCGTTCTTGACCAAAAGAGTGCGTTGCATCGGCTTTTTCTCCAGAGACGATCGGGGAACCAGAAAAGCCCCGGTTACCCAGCGTCTGCCGCCGTCTTCGGGACGCCGCAAATATGCATCGAGTTTGCGCGCATCGCCACTGTCCGCGGCCAAAAAATCGGACGCAATCAGACTGCCGCCATAGTCGTCTTCAGGCCCGCAATATATTCGCGAATTTTGGCGCCGGTAGCATCGCTCCAGGCATCGTACGAAAGCGCCTGGGCGCCCTTTCCGCCAAGGCTTACGCGCCGCTGTCATGCGTTGGGCATTATCTTTCCTATCGCGGGCGCACAGCGCGTCTCAAATTCCTACAATGCTGTACACGGCGCGCATCTGAAACGCCGACGGGTATGTAGCCACTGACGTGGAGCCTCGATCCGCCGCAGACGCACCGGAACCGACCGGTGCCGAATTTCGGATCGATGCGCAAAGCCGGATCTCGCACAACTCAAGGAAACTGCGAATGGGCAAGCTCACTACCCACGTCCTCGACACCGCGCACGGCCGCCCGGGCGCCAACATCAAAGTCGAGCTGTTCGCGCTCAACGGCGACGCCCGCCGCGCGATCAAGACCATCCACACCAACGACGACGGCCGCGCCGACGCGCCCCTGCTAGAAGGCGCCGAGCTCGAAACCGGTGAATACGAACTCGTGTTCCACGCGGGCGACTACTTCGCCGCGTTCGGCGTGAAAGTGCCAGAGCCGCGCTTCGTCGATCGCGTGGTGCTGCGCTTCGGCATCGCGGATGCTTCGGCGCATTATCACGTGCCGCTGCTCGTCTCGCCGTGGGCGTACAGCACCTATCGTGGAAGCTGAGCGGCACCCAATAAAAGAGACATTCAAGCACATCGCGCCCGTCCCCATCTCATGACGATGTGCGCATAACGAATCGGTAGTGGAGGAGTACATGGAAGGCTTTGTCACCGACTGGCTCAATCTCGTATTGCGCTGTCTGCATGTCATCGTCGCGATCGCGTGGATCGGCGAATCGTTCTACTTCGTCGCGCTCGACAACAGTTTGAAACCGCCCACGGACCCGAACGCGCGCCGACGCGGCGTGTTCGGCGATTTCTGGCACGTCCACGGCGGCGGCTTCTATCACATGCAGAAGTATTCCGTCGCGCCGCAGGACATGCCGGAGAACCTGCACTGGTCGTTCTGGCCGTCGTACACCACGTGGATGTCGGGCTTCGGCCTCTTCTTCGTGCTGTATCTGATGGCCCCGAGCACCTACCTCATCGACAAGAGCGTGCTCGACATGGGTCCGGTCGTCGCGGTGTCCGCCGCGCTCGGCTTCCTGATGGCCGGCTGGATCGTGTATGACTCGCTGTGCCGCCTGCTCGGCACCAACGACAAGCTCCTCGGCATCTGCGTCGGCATCTATGTGCTGGTGGCGGCGTTCATCGCGTGCCACGTGTTCGCGGGCCGCGCCGCGTATCTGATCACCGGCGCGATGATCGCGACGATCATGTCGGCCAACGTGTTCTTCGTCATCATTCCGGGCCAGCGCAAGATGGTCGCGGCGATGCTGAAGGGCGAGACGCCGAACGCGATCTACGGCAAGCGCGGCAAGCAGCGCTCGGTGCACAACACCTACTTCACGCTGCCGGTGGTGTTCGCGATGCTGTCGAACCACTACGCGATGACCTACACGCACAAATACAACTGGGTGATCCTCGTGCTCATCATGCTGGCGGGCGCGCTCATTCGCCAGTTCTTCGTGATGCGCCATCGCGGCCAGGTGCTGTGGTACATGCCGGTCGCGGGTCTCGTGCTGGTGCTCGGCGCGTTCGCATGGACGATGCCCGCACCGTCGGTGCCGGTCGCGCAAGCCGCGGGCGCCCCGACGATCAAGGTGTCCGACATTCAGCCGATCATCCAGCAGCGTTGCGCGACGTGCCACTCCGCGCATCCGACGATGATGGGCAGCGCGCCCGCCGGCGTGTTGCTCGATACGCCCACCGAGATCAAGCAGAACGCGCAGCGCGTGCATCAGCAGGCGGTGACGTTGAAAGCGATGCCGCTCGGCAATGTCACGCAAATGACGGATGCGGAGCGCCAGAAAGTGGCCGCGTGGTTTGCGGGCGGCGCGGTGGAATGAGTTTGCGGCTTTGAGTCGTGAGATGCCCCGCTTCGTATTGAAGCGGGGCATTTTTCATTCAACGCGCGAAGTATTCCTTCACCGCGCGAATGACCGTGTCGATATCCGCGCGCGACACATCGCGATGCATGACGAAGCGCGACGCATAAAGCATCTGCATGAGAATGCCGCGCTCCTTCAGGAAGGCTTCGAGCGGCGCGCAATGCGCCTCGGGAATGCGCGCGAAGACCATGTTGGTCGCGTGCGATTGAACCTCGATTTCGCCGATTTGCGCGAGACCGGCGGCGAGATGCGCGGCGTTGTCGTGATCCTGAGCCAGGCCATCGACGTGATGATCCAGCGCGTACAGGCAGGCCGCCGCGAGCACGCCCGCTTGCCGCATGCCGCCGCCCAGCACCTTGCGCCAGCGCCCCGCGACATCGATCAATGCTTTCGGCCCGACCAGCACCGAGCCCACCGGCGCGCCCAGTCCTTTCGAGCAGCAGATCGAGACCGTATCGAACGGCGCGCACAGATCCCTGACCGGCTTGTCCGATGCAACCGCCGCATTGAACACGCGCGCGCCGTCGAGATGCGTCGACAAACCGCGATCGCGCGCGAGTTGCGTCGCCTTGACGACGTAATCAGCCGGCAGCACTTTGCCGCCGATGGTGTTCTCGAGCGCCAGCAGCTTCGTGCGCGCGAAGTGATTGTCGATCGGCTTGATGGCGGCCGCGATCTTGTCGAGCGGCAGCGAGCCGTCGGACGCGTTTTCGATCGGCTGCGGCTGGATGCTGCCGAGCACCGCCGCGCCGCCGCCCTCGTACTTGTACGTGTGCGCGGCCTGCCCGACGATGTACTCGTCGCCGCGCGCGCAATGCGCCATCAAGGCCGCGAGGTTGCTTTGCGTGCCGCTCGGGAAGAAAAGGCCCGCTTCCTTGCCGGTGCGCTCCGCGAGCGACGATTGCAGTCTGATGACGGTCGGGTCGTCGCCCCATACGTCGTCGCCGACTTCGGCCGCCGACATGGCGGCGAGCATGGCCTTGCCCGGACGGGTAACGGTGTCGCTGCGTAGATCGATCATGCGCTCTTCCCTTTTGCGTGCTCATCGAGAAGCGCTATGTTACATGCCGCAGATCGATCCCACCCGTTCGCCCGCGATGCTCACGGCTCCACGACGTTGAACTCGCCGTCGAACTTGTCGAGCGTGCCGAGCAAGGCCTTGAAGACGGCGCCGTCGCCTTCGAAGCGCATGCTGCCATCGCCCAGCGCGTCGACGAAACCCGTCTCGCCGCAGAGGATGCGGTTCAGCAAGTCGCGCGTCATCGCGACTGTCACATGCGGCGGCTGCGATGCCGGCACCGCCGACCACGTCAGCGCGCCATGCTGCAGATTGAGCCTGAAGCGCTTGCCGATATCGGTGAATTGCCAGTCGATGCGCGCGTTCATGTGCTGCGCCTTCAGGCCGTCGACGCGAACCGCGAGGTAATCAAAGAACATTTCCTCGGTGATCGCGCAGACCATGTCGCGGCTGCGTCCGGCGAACTCGGTGACCGACCGCCGCCCTTCGCGCAACTCTCGCGCGCCGAGCATGAACGCGTTGCGCCATGTGGCCGATTCCGCCTGATAGCCCATCTGTTCGAGCGCCGCCGCGCCCAGTTCGCGCGCTTCGCGCAATTGCGGCTGCGCGAAGACGAGATGATTCATCACCTGCGCGACCCAGCGATATTCGCCCTTTTCGAAGTCCCTGCGCGCGCGATCGAGAATCGCGTCTGCGCCGCCCATGTATTCGACGTAGCGCGGCGCGGACATCTCGGGCGGCAATGCGTGCAGGTTCGAAGGATTGCCGTCGTACCAGCTCAAATATTGCTGGTAGATCGCCTTCACGTTGTGCGATACCGTGCCGTAATAGCCGCGCGTGTGCCACAGCGCGCGAAGCGAATCGGGCAGACGCATGACTTCCGCGATCTCGGCGGCGTTCAGGCCGCGGTTCATCATGCGCACGGTCTGATCGTGCAGGAACTTGTACAAGTCGCGCTGCGCTTCGAGATAGCTCACGATGCGCTCACCGCCCCAAGTCGGCCAGTTGTGCTGCGCGAAAACCACTTCGGCTTCGCGCCCGAAGCGCTCCAGCGATTCGCCGAGATAGCGCGCCCAGCGCTGCGCATTGCGCACGTTCGCGCCGCGCAAAGGACAAAGATTGTGCAGCGAACGCGTGCCGTTTTCCGCGAGGTTGAGCGCGCGCTCCTGCGGGAAATAGAAGTGCATTTCGGCGGGCGCTTCGCTTTCGGGCGTGAGCTGGAACACGATCTCGATACCGTCGATGACATGCGTCTCCGTCATTTCGCTGATGAGCTGCGTGGGCGGAATCAGCGTGATCGTGCCGCGCGGAATGGTCTTGCCCATGCCGGAGTCGATCTGGCAGCACGCGTTGCGCGCGAGCGTATGCCCGAACTGGAACTGCGCGCGGCGAGCCATCGCGGGCCCGGCCATCACGTTCTCGGACACCGCCTCTTCCATGAAGCCGGCGGGCGCGATGATCTTCGTGCGCCCCGCGTTCACGTCCGCGTCGCAGGTGACGCCGCGCACGCCGCCGAAGTGATCCGCGTGGCTGTGGCTGTAGATCACGGCCACCACCGGCCGCTTCGGACGATGCGCAAAGTAAAGCTCGAGCGCCGCCGCAGCCGTCTCCTTGCAGGTCAAAGGATCGATGACGATGAGCCCGCTATTGCCTTCGATGAACGTCACGTTCGAGACATCGAAGCCGCGCACCTGAAAGATGCGCTCGGTCACGCGAAAAAGGCCATGCAGCGTATTGATGCGCGCATGGCGCCAGAGCGCCGGATGCGCGGACGCGGGCGCGCGCGCTTCGTCGAGGAAGCCGTAATCCGCGAGGCTCCAGATCACCTGATCGTAGGCGCCGCGCACTTCCGCATCCGGTATCGTGCCGATGAAGCCACGGCGCGCGTCGGCTCCTTCGTCGGGATCATCCGGCGGCAGCTCCTGAAACGCGAGTGCCTGCGCCGCCATTGTTGCCTGCGTCGGCGGCAGCGATGAAAAAGACTTTGCGAGTTCGATGTGTTCCTGATTTGACATGACCGTGTCCTTTGCGCGCGCGGCGACGCGAGCGCGTCTTGCGCCCCTCGCCGCGCGCTGCGTTCGTCTTATCCGTTATTCGATGTATCGAGCGAGTAGCGGGCGCCGCCTGCATGCGCCACATGGGCCGCGCTGGAAGCGCCTTCGAGGCGCCGGCCGCGAATGAGATCCGCGGCCTTCTCCCCGATCATGATCGCGGGTGCATTCGTGTTGCCGCCGATGAGCGTCGGCATGACCGATGCATCGGCGACGCGCAAGCCTTCCACGCCGCGCACGCGCAGCGTCGGATCGACGACGGCCATGTCGTCCACGCCCATCTTGCAGGTGCCGACCGGATGGAACAGCGTGTCGGCGTGCGCGCGGATGTAGTCGCGCAGCAGGCGCTCGTCGCCTTCGCCCGACCCGAAGCTTTCGGCATGGAGTTCGCGCCCGCCCGCCTCGGCGAGCGCGGGCTGCGCGAATATCTTGCGGATGAGGCGCAAGCCCGTGACGAGCGTGTCCATGTCGGATTCGACGCTGAAATAGCGCGGATCGATGACCGGTGCCTCACGCATGTCGGCTGATTTGAGCCGCACGACGCCGCGGCTCGCGGGGCGCAGATTGGTGGCGTGACAGCTGTATCCCGGCGGCCCCTTCTTGCCGATGTTCTCGCCGCGCGCCGTCACGAGCGCGCAGATGAACGAGAGCTGGATATCCGGCTCCGCGAGTCCGGGCCGGCTGCGCACGAAGCCGCCCGCCTCCGCGACGTTCGAGGAGAACATGCCCGTGCGCTCGCGCCGGTAGCGCATCAGTTCCGGAATCATGTGCAGGATGTTGCGCAAGGTGTAGCCGAAGAGTTCAGTCGTCGGCACCACCTTCTTGATCGTCACGTCGATGTGATCCTGGAGGTTCTCGCCCACGCCCGGCAGATCGCAGACGACCCGCACGCCGTTCGCACGCAGATGCGCGCCCGGCCCGATGCCCGATGCCATCAGCAATTGCGGCGAGTTGAACGCACCCGCGCTCAGAATCACTTCGCGCCGCGCGCGCAGTGTGCGCTCGACGCCCTCGCGCTCGACACGCACGCCGACTGCGCGCCGGCCTTCGAACTCGATGCGCAAGGCAAGCGTGCCTGTCATCACGGCGAGGTTGTCGCGCCCGTTGTTGAATGCCGTATCGGCTGCGTTACCGCGATGCAGATAGGCGCGCGAACTGTTCCAGCGCTCGCCGTTATACTGCGTGACCTGATAGAGACCCGCGCCGTCCTGGTTCTGACCGTTGAAATCGTCATTGAACGGAATGCCCGCCTGCGCGGCTGCTTCGATGAAGCGGCGGCTGAACGGATTCGGCGTTCGCAAGTCGTTCACGTGAAGCGGGCCATTCGCGCCGTGATAGTCAGCGCCGCGAGCGGTGGACAAGCGGCCGTTTGCTTCGGCGCGCTGAAAGTACGGCAGCACGTCGTCGTAACCCCAACCACGGCAGCCGAGCTCGGCCCAATGGTCATAGTCGTTGCGATGTCCGCGGATGTAGACCATGCCGTTGATCGACGAACTGCCGCCCAGCCCGCGCCCGCGCGGCTGAAACGAGCGCCGGTTGTTCAGCGCGGGCTGCGGCGTGCTCATGTAGCCGTAGTTGCGCGGCCCGGGCCTGACCGCGAGCTTGCCGACGCCGATCGGCGTCCAGACCGTGTAGTGATGATCGTCCGGTCCCGGCTCGATCAGCGCGACGGTGACGCCATGCTCTTCGGCGAGCCGGCCCGCCACCGCGCATCCCGCTGAACCCGCTCCGACCACGATGTAGTCGAACTCATCGCTCGCGTCCGTTCTGCTCCCATGATTCGCCGCCATGCCGATGTCGTCTCCATTGGTATCGGTTGCTCTGGCTCGGGGCGCATCGTCCGCGACGAGGCGCCAACGCAAGCAGTCCGTCGAGGGTAAGGCGGGGCGAATGAAGGCTCAACGCATGATTCGGGTGGGACGCGGGGAATATCGGGGGGGAGGTGTGGAGACCGTTCGGACCGCAAGGACCGCAAAAACAAAGAGGACCGGAATCGCTTCCGGTCCTCGATGAAACGCCGTCCAGCCCTGAAAGGCTGGCGGAAGCCGACTCAACGCATCGCTTCGTCAGTCAGCCACAGCGATTCCTTCAGATCCTGCTCGTTGAGGTTATGCCCTTCACCGCCGCCGCGATCGACGACGATGAAATCGCTCACCTTGCCGAGCGCGAGCAGCGGATGGTGCCACACGCCTTTCGCATAGTTCACGCCCTGCCAGCCGCGCGTGACGAAGGCGCGAATCTTCGACTCGTCGAGATCGCCGGCAGGCGCGACGACCACGATATACGGCCGGTCGTCGAGCGGAAAGAACGCCTGGCTGCCGAGCGGATGACGCTCCATCATCTTGATCTCGAACGGCAGCGCGCGCGGCTGTCCGCGAAAAAGATTCACGAGCGTGTGGCCGCCCTGCTCTTCCACGTCCACGTTGCACAGATCGTGAAAGCGGATCGTGGTGCCGAGGTTGATCGGGATCTCTTTCGCGCCATCGAGTTCGATGACATCGCCATAAGGCTTGAACGCAGCGCGCGTCAACGGTTCGATAGCGAGCTTTTTCATTATGCGAGGGTTCCGAAGAGACGCAGGCGCGACACGCCGCCGTCGGGATAGATATTGAAGCGCACGTGCGTGACCGGACCGAGCGCCGCCAGTTCCGATTCGAAGAAGTGCTGCTTGTCCATCTGCAGCTTCTGCTCGCCGAGCAGGACCGGCCAGAACATCGCCTGCGTGACGAGCGAGCTGTCGGTGCCGCCCTTCACATACGCGGCCTGCAGCGAGCAGCGGTCCGGATAGTTGCCCTTGAAGTGCGCGGTATCCACTTCGACCTTCTTGATGATGCCCGGCTGCGCCAGCGCGACGATACACCAGTCGTTGCCCGGCTCGCGGCGGCGGCGCGTTTCCCAGCCGTCGCCCATGTTCACGCCGCGGCCCGGCATCAGCAGGGTCGATGCGAGACCGAAGTGCTGGTTGTTCGTGCCGACCATGTACGCGCCGTTTTCCATCGCGCCGAGATCGACGAGCTGGCTGCGATCCGCGTTGGTCCAGTCGAGCTGCGGCTGGCCATACACGCGCAGACGCGCGATGCCGCCGTCCGGATAGACGTTCACGCGCAGATGCGTGAACGGCTGTTCGGCTTTCACGTCGAGATAGTGGTGGCTATTGCCCTGCAGCGTCGTCGACGGGACGATCTCGGTCCATTGCGTCGACTGGTTCGGCGCGCCTTCGGCGACATGCGCGCCTTCGATCGATGCCGCCGGCGGGAAGTTGCCGGTGAAGTGGCTCGTGTCGACATCGATGCCCTTGATCACGCCCGGGCGCGCCAGCTTGACGACGCACCAGTCATAGCCCGTGGTGCGCTTGCGGCGGGTTTCCCAGCCGTCCATCCACTTGCCGTGATCGTCGAATTTGCCGGGGATGAACACCGCCGGCTCGGGGTTCAGCATGCGTTCCTTCGGCGCGAAGAAATCGTCGCTCGCCTCGAGCGCCTGCGCGCCGAGACGCGGGTCCGCGAGGTTCACATAGCGGCGCGTGAATTCGGGCGCGTTGGGATCGAGTATCGGAATTGCCATTGTCTTCGTCCTTAGGTTCGTTCGGTTGCGGTGAATGCGGATTACGCTGCGATCAGGTCGTTCAGCCTGAAGCGCGCGATCCGGTAAATCTGATCGAGACTCGTGCGAAGCTCCTCGGCGCGGTCGTGATTCACCCGCGCCTCGAAGTTCGCGATGATGCCGTGACGGTCATAGCCGCGCACGGCGAGAATGAAGGGAAAGCCGAACTTCTGGCGATACGCCGTATTCAGCGCTTGCAGCTTGTCGAATTCTTCCTGCGTGCAAAGGTTGAGGCCCGCGCCGCTCTGCTCGCGCGTCGATTCGGCCGTCAGTTCGCCGCGCACCGCCGCCTTGCCCGCGAGTTCCGGGTGCGCGTTGATGAGCGCGAGCTGCTTCTCGCCGCCTGCCTGCTCGACGATCTGCGACATCGCCGCATGAAGCGAATCGATGTCCCGGAACGGGCGCTGAAGCGCTGCCGCTTCCGGCACCCACGGCGAATGCTCGAAGATGCCCGCGAGCACCGTCACGAACGTGTCGGCGGGCATGGTGTTGAGTTGGTCGAGTGTGTATTGCATCGCCTTCATGCCGCCGTCCCGTTGTTAGCTTGTTCGAAAGGATGTTGCTCGCGCCAGTGACGCGCGATATCGACACGCCGCGTAACCCACACGCGATCGTGTTTCTCGATGTGATCGAGAAACTTCTGCAGGCCGCGGAAGCGCCCGGGGCGTCCGAGCAGCCGGCAATGCATGCCGATGGAAAGCATCTTCGGCGCTTCGGCGCCTTCTTCGTAGAGCACGTCGAACGCGTCTTTCAGATACGTGAAGAAGTGATCGCCCGTGTTGAAGCCTTGCGGCGTCGCGAAGCGCATGTCGTTGGTGTCGAGCGTGTACGGCACGATCAGGTGCGGCTTCTTCCCGCCGCCCGTGACTTCCACTTCCGTCCAGAACGGCAGGTCGTCGCCGTAATTGTCCGAGTCGTAGAGGAAGCCGCCGTATTCCGCGACCAGGCGATGCGTATTGGGGCTGTCGCGCCCGGTGTACCAGCCGAGCGGCCGCACGCCCGTCACGCGCTCGATGGCTTCCATGCCGAGGCGCATATGTTCGGCTTCACGCTCCGGCGACATGTCCTGGTAATGAATCCAGCGATATCCGTGACACGCGATTTCATGCCCGAGCTCGACGAACGCCTTCCCGAGTTCCGGATGCCGCTCGATGGCCATGCCGACGCCGAAGATCGTGAGCGGCAGGCCGCGCTTCTCGAACTCGCGCAAGATGCGCCACACGCCAGCGCGCGAGCCGTATTCGTAGATCGACTCCATGCTCATGTGACGCGACGGATACGCCGCCGCGCCCACGATCTCCGACAGGAACTGCTCCGAGCCCGGATCGCCGTGCAGCACGCAGTTCTCACCGCCTTCTTCGTAATTGAGCACGAATTGCACGGCGACGCGCGCGCGTCCCGGCCAGTTCGCCTGGACCGGGTGGCGGCCGTAGCCGATCAGGTCGCGTGGGTATTTCGGATCGAGTGACATGGCTGGCGTAGAGATCAGGCGTTGAAATTACGGGATTGTTGACGATTCAGTGTAGCTAAAAGACCCGGACGCGCCCATACATCAGGGCAGATAATCCGGGTCACGTCATTGGTATGTGTCCCGGCAAATTTCCTGAACCCGCCATCAGCGCGGGCTGAAATCGCCCAGCACGCCGTCGTAGCGTTTCGCCAGCGGGCGCGCGTAGTCGCCGCGTTTTGCCGTATGAAGTTTGAGCGCGATCAGCGCCTCCGCCCATTTCACGGCCGCCGTCACGCCCTCCACGACCGGCGCCCCGATCGCGTCCTCCACCTCGCGGCAGAACTCCGCCATGCCCGCGCAGCCGAGCACGATGGCGTCCGAGCCGTCCTCGTCGAGCGCGCGCCTGCATTCGTCGATGATCGTCTGACGCGCGGGCGACCCCGGCACGTCGAGTTCCAGAACGGGAACATCGGTGGCACGCACGTTCTTGCAGAAGCGCGTCATGCCGTAGCGTTCCGCCAGATGCCATGCCATGCCGCAGGTACGCTGCAGGGTCGTCACGACCGAAAATCCCGGCGCGATGACGCTCGCCGCATGCATCGCCGCTTCCGCGATACCGATCACCGGACCGCGCGCCAGTTCACGGGCGGCGTAGAGGGCCGGGTCGCCGAAACAGGCGATCACGTAGCCGTCGAAGCCCTGTTTCTCGCCGGCTTCGACTTCCGCCAGCAGGCCGAGCGACGCGATGGCCTCGTCGTAATAGCCTTCGATGGACGGCGGGCCCATCGTCGGGCTGACGGCGACGATCTCCGTGCCGGGCGCGGCGACTTCGCGCGCGCAGCGGCCCATCGAATCGGTCATGCGCTGCGTGGTGTTCGGGTTGATCAGTTTGATGCGCATTGCTTTCTCCTGTCGACCAGAGTTAGCGCTTTAGCGCTTACTCTGGTCCCATGCTTCGGTGCAAAACTGCTTCGTTCTTGGTCGCTCGGACGAGCGTTCTCTCAGGTTCTATCGTTCGTTATAGGCCACCGTTCAAACTGCGCGATTCCGATCCGCGAGGAAGTAATAGAACACCGCGCCCAGACCCGCTCCGATGAACCACGAGAAGTTCGCGGCGCCTTCGAGCGACGGCAGCATCACGCAGAGGATCGCGATCACGGCGGCCGGCAGCAGCGCCATCACCGCGCGGCGGTTCACGCCCTTCGTGTACCAGTACTTGCCTTCCTCGGACACCGTGTACAGATCGTCGACCGCGAGCTTGCCGCGCTTCACGAGATAGAAGTCGAGGATGAGCACGCCATACAACGGTCCGATAAAGCTGCCGAGAATATCCAGCGTGTAATGAATCACGGCCGGGTTGTTGAAGAGGTTCCACGGCGTGATGAAGATCGACGCGACGGCCGCCATCATCCCGCCCATGCGCCAGCTGATGAGCTTCGGTGCGACGTTGGAGAAGTCGAAGGCCGGCGACACGAAGTTCGCGACGATATTGATACCGATGGTGGCGATCGTGAAGGTCAGCGCGCCGAGAATCACGGCGGACGGATGATCGATGCGGCCGACGGTTTCGACCGGGTCGGTGATCAGCTGGCCGAACACCGGCAGCGTCGCGGCGGTCGTAATCACAGTCACGAGCGAGAACGCCAGGAAGTTGACCGGCAGGCCCCAGAAATTGCCGCGCTTCACGCTGCGGAAGCTCTTGCCGTACCGCGAGAAGTCGCCGAAGTTCAGCATCGGGCCGGAGAAATAGGACACGACGAGCGAGATCGCGGTGATCATCACAGGAATGACTTGCATGCCGTGATACTTCACGCCGCCGAGATTCAGGCCAATGTTCTTGATGCCTGCGCGCCAAACCATGTAGCCGGCGAGAATGAACATCACGACGTAGACGGCCGGACCCGCGAAGTCGATGAACTTCTTGATCATCTCCATGCCGCGCCAGAACACGACGGCCTGCAGCACCCAGAGCAGCATGAAGCCTGCCCAGCCGAGCGCCGAGAGTCCGACGAAGCCGTATTTATGCACATCGGCATAAGGCATCAGCGACGGGACGAACTTCAGCACGACGATCACCAATGCGCTCGATGCCAGATACGTCTGAATGCCGTACCACGCCACCGCGATGAGCCCGCGAATCACGGCGGGAATATTCGCGCCGAGCACGCCGAAGGTGGCGCGGCACGCGACGGGATACGGGACGCCCGCAACCTGGCTCGGCTTCGCGATCATATTGCACAACACATTCACGAACCCGATGCCGATCAACAACGACACCAGCACTTGCCAGCTCGTCAGGCCGAGCGCGAAAAGACTCCCGGCGAACACGTAGCCGCCGACGCTATGCACGTCCGACATCCAGAAGGCGAAAATGTTGTACGCGCCCCAGGTCTGGTTCTTGAGCGGGGCGAGGTCCTCGTTGTAAAGGCGGTCGCTGTAACCGGCGGGCAGATTCGGATCGTGTGATGTCTGCTCTTCGTATTGCGGCAGGGCTGAGCTGCCGGATGCACTGAACTGGGCCATGACGTCTCCTTCATTGGCTGCTTGCGTAATGAAAAAACTGCAAATGCTCGAGTGACAAGCTTCAATCGGATACCTTCACCGACGTCTCGAATCGGCGCGGTATTCTTTGGATTTGCGTTTTCGCTCGAGGGCCTGCAACCAAGAGCGCGCGAGGCACCTGCCCTGCACGCCCGCCCTGTCGCGGTTTTCATTTCACGCTCATGCGAGCGTCCTGTTCGATGCGATACACGCCGCGGATTTTTACGCGTGCACCTCTTCGCGCGCCCAGCGCAACGCGCGGGGCACGGCCTCCAATTATTTAGTCCTGCTTCATTCCGTGGATGGCAGATTCCTCGATCTGCCGTTCCGCTGCCTTACGTATCGAGCGCCTTCTCGCGCTCCGCGGGCCTTGCGAAAACTTCCTTCAGATCGACCGCGCCACGCGCCGGCCGCTCCAGCATCTTCAGCTCTACATCGCGTAGATGCTGCGCCATCAGATCGGCGGCCTGGGCCGCTTCGCCCGCATCGAGCGCGGCGAGGATCTGTTCGTGATCCTCGAACGAGCACGAGCTCTTGCCGAGCGATTCGTACAGCGCCGAGATCAGCGTCGAACGCGCGACGAGTCCTGACAGGCATTCGCACAGCACCGTGTTGCCAGTAAGCGCCGCGAGCTCGGTATGAAACTCGCCGGAGAGCCGGATCCACGAGGAAAAGTCGTGGCTTTCGAAGGCGCGGCGCTCCTTGCCGATCGTCGCGCCGATCGACTTCAGCCGACGCGTGCCGTGACCCTGCGCGATCCGCTCCACCACCGCCAGCTCGATGATGCGGCGCATTTCGAACACTTCATGCACTTCCTGCAGCGACGGACTCGCGACGAACGCGCCACGATTCGGCTCCAGATCGACGAGCCGTTCGTTCGCGAGTTGAGCGAGCGCCTGGCGGACCGTGCCGCGCTTCACGGCGAACACCTCGCACAGTTGCGCTTCGGTCAGCTTGGCGCCCGGCGCGAGACGATGCTCGAGGATCGCGGCGCGAATGTTCTCGGCGATCGACTCGGCATTCGCCCCGTTCGGAGCGGCCGCTGAAGCGTTCGATGCAGCACTACGGTTGGTGTCGGACATGATGTGCTCGCTTGCATGTTAAGCATCTTAGAATCGACATAAAGATTGTCAACAATTCATTTTGGGAAGAGGCGTTTTTCAGGCGGATTTCCGTCAGGCCGCTAGCGGGTCTCCCAATATCTATAAGGCTTTCAGCCAATTTCACAAGTTTTTGTCAGCATTGCCAGCACTTTTTTGTCGACAATTCATAGCTCAGCGGCGGCATATCGACAAATCGTGAACGGGGAAAACAAAGACCGTTAGTTGCGCTTTTGGACCCAAAATGAGGCGCCCGCCGGGAGCGCCTCTCGAGCCATCATCAAGCCAGATGCGGATAGTCTGACAGCTTCAACGTGAACCCTCGCTCCGTGGCGACGAGATGCGCCGTTGCACCGAACGGCAGCGTCAGCAGATTTTCGACGTGACCGAACTGCAGCCCCGTCACCACCGGAATGCCGATCACCGAACGAACCTGCTCGATCATCGCGTCGAGGGAGTAGCCGTTGTCGTAATCCGAGAGCCGGCCGCCGGAAAATTCGCCCATCACGATGGCCTGCTGTCGGCCGAGCACGCCCGACTGATGCAACTGATAAATCATCCGCTCGATGCGAAACGGATGCTCGTTCACATCCTCGATGTACAGAATCCCACCCTCGACCGGCGGCAGATACGGCGTGCCGACGAGCGATGTCAGAATCGCCAGATTGCCGCCCCACAGCATCCCGGTGACGTCCACCGACTGGCTTTGCGGCGTCTTGCTCGTGATCGTGAAGCTCGAATGCGAGATCGCCTGCCAGAAGTGCTGCATCGTGAACGAGCTCACCTGCTCGGCACCGAAATCGCCCGCGAACATCGGGCCGCCGAAGCTCTTCACGCCGGCCTGCGCGAAGAGCGCGCACTGGATCGCGGTGAAATCGCTGTGACCGACGAGCGCGACCGGCTGATCGGCAAGCCTGCGCAGGCCGTCATAATCGAGCCCGTGCAGAATGCGCGACGCGCCATAGCCGCCGCGCACCGCCAGTACGATGTCAGGCAACCGGCGGGATGGATCGGCGAGGCGATTGAGGTCCGCCGCGCGCTCGGCATCGGTGCCGCCGAAGCGCTGGAAGCGCCGCCGCGTCGCGTCGACGTTCTCCAGGCGGTGCCCTTCCCTGCGCAGCCTCCCGATACCGCGGTCCACCGCCGCAGGATCGTGCGGATAGCCAGAAGGCGCAACGAGGTCGATGGTGCGTGATTTCACGATGTTGTCGTTGGATTCGTTGTGGGATCGGAGAGGCCGGCTTCGCGCGCCCGGCGTGCGTCACGCTCTTCCCGCGCGAGTCTGCGGCGCTCCGCGAAGAAATTCTTGAGCGCGTGTCCGCATTCGTCGGCGAGCACGCCGCCGGTGACGGCCGTGTGATGATTGAGCTGGCCGTTCGCGAACATGTCGACGACACTGCCGCACGCGCCCGTCTTCGGATCGGCGGCGCCGAACACCACGCGCGCGATCCGCGCGTGCATGATCGCGCCCGCGCACATCAGGCACGGCTCCAGCGTCACGTAGAGTTCGCAGCCCGGCAGACGGTAGTTTTCGAGCTTTTGCGCGGCGGCGCGTAACGCGGCCATTTCGGCATGCGCGGACGGATCATGTCCGCGAATCGGATGATTGAAACCCGTGGCGATGACTTCATCGCCGAGCACGATCACCGCGCCAACGGGCACCTCGCCCGCGCGACGGGCTTCGTCGGCGGCGCGTTGCGCGAGCGCCATGAAGCGGCGGTCGCGCTCGCCCGAAGAATCGGCGATGGGAAGCGTGTCTGGCGCAGCGCCCGGCGGCGTCGCGATCACTTGGTTTCGAGCGCGGCGCGGGACGACGCGCGCTCCGAGAGCCGCTCCGCGATACGCCGGCGGTACTCGTGCGGCACGCAGCCGCCGCCGCGCAGCGATTCGAGCGCCATGTCGAGCGCGAGCATCCTGGCTTGCAACTGGCAACGGGCGGCGGGGTCGGTCACGCGGTCGAACTCTTCCTGCAGGCCGCGCAGTGCGCGGAGCTGTTCGACGGCGGGCGGAACGAAGCCCGCGTTCTTGAGGATTCGATTGGCGACACGCACTTCCTCGGGCACGAGGACATCGTCGTCGAAGTGGAGCGGAGCGCCCGCGCCCGGCAGGTTGTTGAACTCGCCACGCGCAGCGGCTTCATTGATCCGCTGTTCGACCAAAGCATCTAGCAATTTCATCGGGGATTACGACCGGCTTTCACCCGCGAGCGGGCGCGGTCTGTCACGATTTCCGTTGGTTAGCTCGAAGTCGGAAGGCAGCCGGAAGACCACGCTGGTGCGTTGTTCGGCACGTCTCGACACTCCAAAAGCCTATTCTATCAGCCGCTGCGGTGCGGTTTTCGTCCGGGGCACGCGCGTTTGCACCGCAAGGCCATATACCGGGCTTATCGGCCTGCTTATGCGTCGTTTGCGCAACATTCGTTGACCGCGCCACAACATTTGTGCTTGTACGATGTCTAGCGACCCTGCCCGCCTTCGAGACGCACTCCGCTGTCGCGCGTGTAGCCTTCGGTCGCGAGTAAAAGGCGCCGCGTGTATTCGTGCGTGACATCGCGCGCGCGCACCGCGTCCACGCCAAGTTGCTCGACGATTTCTCCATTGCGCATCACCGCGACGCGCTGGCAGAGAAAGCCGATGACCGCGAGGTTGTGGCTCACGAGGATCATTGTGAGCTTGCGTTCGCGGTGCAGCCGACGCAGCAGGTTGAGGATTTCCGCCTGCACGGAGACATCGAGCGCGGACGTCGGCTCGTCGAGCAGCAGCACGCGCGGCTCGACGATCAACGCCCGCGCGATCGACACGCGCTGGCGCTGTCCGCCCGACAACTGATGCGGATAGCGAAAGCGGAATGCCGGGCCGAGGCCGACTTCGCCGAGCGCATCGAGAATGCGCGCGTCCTCGTCGCCGATGCCGTTGATCGCGAGCGGCTCGCGCAAGGTCTTGTCGACGGTGAAGCGCGGATGCAGCGCGCCGTACGGGTCCTGAAACACCATCTGCACGTCACGCCGTGCGGCACGCGTGCCGACGCGTATGCTGCCGCCCGCGAGCGGTGTCAGCCCGGCGAGCGCGCGCAGAATGGTCGACTTGCCGCTGCCCGATTCGCCGACGAGCCCGAACACTTCGCCCTCTTCCACGCGCAGCGAAACATCGCGCACGGCATCGACGTGGCCGGTCTTCGTCCTGAAGCGGATGCGCGCGCGCTCGATGTCGATCATCACGATGTCCTTTCATCGAGCCAGGCCGGGTCGCGGCGCAGCGTCGGCAACTCGTCGGGTGGATTGTCGAGCGGCGGATTCGCTTCGAGCAGCCCGCGCGTGTACGGATGCGTCGCGTGCGCGAGATCGCGTGCCGCGCACGTTTCGACGACACGGCCGCCGTACATGACCGCGACGCGGTCGCAGAACGACATCACGAGCGGCAGGTCGTGGCTGATGAACACGAGCCCGGTGTCGTGACGCTCAATCATCTCGTCGAGCACGGACAACACCTGCATCGACACGAGGACGTCCAGCGCGCTCGTGGGTTCGTCGGCGATCAGAAGGCGCGGGCCGGCCGAGACCATCATCGCGATCATCACGCGCTGGCCCATGCCGCCGGACAACTCGTGCGGGTATGCATCCGCGACGCGCTGCGGCTCGCGGATATGCACCGCCTCCAGCGCCGCGACGATGCGCTCGCGAAGCGCGCGCCTGCTCTCCTTCACGCCCTGCCGCACAAAGGTTTCGCGCATCTGCTGCGCGACGGTCATTACCGGATTGAGCGAGTATTTGGGGTCCTGCAGAATCATGCTCATGCGCGTGCCGCACAACCGCCGACGCTCTTTCGGCCGCATCGCGAGCAGGTCTTGTCCCTCGAAACGCAGCGCCTTCGCCGACCATCGCGCCTCGGGGGGCAAGAGCCCGAGCAGCGCGCGCCCCGTCAGCGATTTGCCCGATCCCGATTCCCCGACGATGCCGAGCCGCTCGCCCCGCCGCACCGTCAGCGATACGCCGCGCACCGCGGGCATGAGTAGGCCGTCGTGGCCGGCGAACGATACTTCGAGACGATCGATTTCCGCGAGCGGCGTCGACATGTCAGCCTCCATGACGCGGATCGAAGACGTCGCGCAGACCGTCGCCGAGCAGGTTGAAGGCGAGGCTCACCGCGAGGATCGCGAGGCCGGGAATCGTCGCGACCCACCATGCATCGAGCAGCACGTTGCGGCCCGCCGCGACCATGTAGCCCCATTCCGGGCTCGGCGGCTGCGCGCCCAGCCCGAGAAAGCCGAGACCCGCGACGGCGAGAATGATGCCCGCCATGTCGAGCGTCGCGCGCACGATCACCGACGACGAACACAGCGGCACGATGTAGCGCAGCAGAATGCGCAACGACGACGCGCCTTGCAGACGCGCCGCGTGAATGTAATCGGCCTGCGCGAGCCGCAGCGATTCGGCGCGCGCGAGACGCGCGTATGGCGGCCATGCGGTGATCGACAGCGCGATCACCGCATTGAGCACGCCCGGCCCGAGCGCCGCGGCGAATGCGAGCGCGAGCACGATCTTCGGGAACGCGAGCGCGACGTCGGTGAGGCGCATCAGCACCGTATCGACGATGCCGCCGCAATAGCCCGCCACGGTGCCGATCAGAAGGCCGACCGGCACGACGAGCACGACGACGAGCATCGCGATCGCGAGCGTGAGACGCGAGCCGTGCACGAGCCGCGAAAGGATGTCGCGGCCGAGCTGATCGGTGCCGAACCAGTGCGCCACGTTCGGCGGCGTGAGGCGCTCGGCGAGCACCTGCTGCAAGGGATCCTGCGTGACGAGCATCGGCCCGACCGCCGCGACCACGACCAGCAACACGAGAATGGCCAGCCCGAACATGCTCAACGGATTCGACGCGAACCGCCGCCAGCGCCGATACGCGCGCCCGAGCGCGGCCTGACGCGGCGACGCGGGCTCATCGGTCAGAAGCCAGGCACGCAAGCCCGTTCGCGGAGGGTTCATCTGCGCAAAGTCCTCCATGTCAGCGCGCCCGTGGATCGAACACGCGATAGAGCGCATCGGTCAAGAGATTGAGCGCGATGAACGTCGCGCCGATCACGAGCGTGCTGCCGAGCACGGCGTTCATGTCGGCGTTGAGCAGCGCGCCCGTCAGATACGAGCCGATGCCCGGCCACGCGAACACGATCTCCGTCAGCACCGAACCCTCGAGCAGATAGCTGTACGCCAGCGCGATCACCGTCAGAAGCGGCACCGCGATGTTCCCGAACGCATGACGCCAGATCACGCGCCGCTCGGGCAAGCCCTTGGCGCGCGCCGTCGTCACGTATTCCTGGCTCAGTTGCTCCAGCATGAACGAGCGCGTCATGCGCGACAGATACGCGATCGAATAGAACGCGAGCACGCTCGCCGGCAGCGCGATATGCGAGAACGCATTCCTGAAAACGTCCCACTCGCCCGCGATCAGCGAATCGATCAGCAGACTGCCCGTGCGCGTATCCACCATGCCGTCGTAGAGCGGATCGATGCGCCCCGGCCCCGATACCCAGTGCAGCCGCGCGTAGAAGAGCAACAGGCCCATCAGCGCGAGCCAGAACACCGGCACAGAACTGCCCGCGAGGCCGATCACGCGCGCGATGTGATCGACGATGCGGTTGTGCTTCACCGCCGCCGCCACGCCGAGCGGCACGCCGATCGCCACGCCGAGGAAGGTCGAGAGCGTCGCGAGCTCGAGCGTCGCGGGAAAGACGCGTCTGATATCGTCGATAACGGGATTCGCCGTCAGGAGCGACATGCCGAGATTGCCGTGCAGCACGTCGCGCGCGTAGATCAGGAATTGATCGATGAGCGGCTTGTCGAGCCCGAGCCGCAGCCGCGCGGCCGCGTAGGCGCTTGCGGATGCGCGGTCGCCGAGAATCGCGAGCACCGGATCGATCGGAATCTTTCGGCCGATGAAAAACGTGATCGCGAGCAGCCCCGTGAACGTGATGGCGAGCATCGCGATCCAGCGCAACAATGCCAGCGCGATGCGCACGACGCCGCGCCGCGCACTCGCGGCTCGCATGCGGTCGATCAGCGGAGCCGTGCTCACTGCTTCTTGATGTTTCGGTACGACACGAGATCGTTGATCGGCCCGACTTCGAGGCCGGTCACGCCGGGGCGCGCCGCCACCTGCGACACCTTCTGGAACATGATGACGAACGGCGATTTCGCGAGCACCTCGCGCTGCATCTTCTCGTACAGTTGCGCGCGCTTTTTGGTGTCGCTTTCAGCGAGCGCGGCGTCGGTTTCCTTCGTCAGTTGCGGAATGTCCCACGCGTTGCGCCACGCGAGCATCTTGTAGCTCGATGCATCCGAGTTGTCGGGATTCCACACGAAGCCCTGCGCATTGCTGTGCGGATCGATGTAGTCCGCCGACCACTCGCCGATGTAGATGTCATGTGCCCGCGCGCGGTAGCGGCCGAGCGTCTGCTTGTTGTCGCTCGGCACGAGCTGCACCTTGATGTTGGCGAGCGCGAGATTCGCCTGCACCGCCTGCGCGATTTCGCTGTACGGGTAATCGTTGCGCACGTCCATCTTCACGGTGAAGCCGTTCGCCAAACCGGCCTTCGCAAGCAGCGCCTTCGCCTTCGCGACATCCTGGTGATACGGGTTTTCGTTCAGCGCGCCGAGAAAGCCTTCGGGCAGGAACGTTTCATGGACCTTGTAGGTCGTGCGGATCACGTTCTTCTGAATGCCCTGATAGTCGATCAGCCACTTCATCGCTTCCCAGACTTCCGGCTTCGCGAGATTCGGGTTCTTGTTGTTGAGGCCGAGATACATGAGCGTTGCCTGCGGGATGGCCGTCGCCTTGATGACGCCGTTCTTCGAGAGCGTGTCGAGGTCGTCGGGAGAAAGATCGCGCGCGACGTCGATATCGCCGTTCTGGATCATCAGGCGCTGGCTCGCCGCTTCGGTCACGTGACGCAGCACGATTCGCTTCATCGCGAGCGGCATGCGGTAGCCCTCGAAGCGCTGCAGCACGATGCTGTCGTTCGCGGTCCACTTGACGAGCTTGTAGGCGCCCGAGCCGGCTTCGTTGGTCTTCAGCCACTCGTTGCCGTAGTCATTCCCCTTCGCATGCGATTCGACCAGCTTGCGGTCCACCACCGACGCCGGCCACGATCCGAGCACGTTGAGCACGAAGGTGGGCGCGTAGCGACGATCGGTCGTGACGGAGACCGTGGTGTCGTCGATCTTCTTCACGTTCTGCAGGGCGTTGGCCTTCGTGAGCCCGATGCCCGCGAGCACCGCCGCCGCGCCCTTGTCAAGCAGCGCGGTGCGCTGGATCGACCAGGCGACGTCATCGGCGGTGAGCGGATTGCCCGAGTGGAACTTGAGGCCCGGGCGGATCTTGAAGGTGAACGTGAGGCCGTCCTGGCTCACGGTCCAGGACTCGGCCACATCGCCATTGAATTTCGACGGGTCTTTCAGGTCGACGCGCACCAGACGGTCATAGGTGTTCGCGACGTATTCCTCCGGCACGAGCTCGTAGATCTCGCCGGGATCGAGCGACGTGAATTCATCGAGCAGCGTCGCCATGACGAACATGTCCTTCGGCGTGGCCGCCTGCGCGCCCGGCAAGCCTGCGAATGCCGTCAGCGCCGATGCGAGCATGACCGCTGCCAATGCCTTTTTCATGTGATGTCGTCCTGTTGATGTCGTCCTGTTGATATCGCGATTACATGAGCCGCAGCGGGCCGCTTTCTTCGTTGTCGATCAAGGCAAGTTCGCGCGAGCCCGGCAATTCGTAATGCCACCACTCGCTTTTGATGTGCGTGAAGCCCGCGCCATGCATGACGCCGAGCAACAGCGTGCGATTTCGCTGCACATGCTCCGGCAGGCCGGCGTGGAAATGCTCGGATTCGACGACCATTGCGTCGAAGCCGGTGCCCATGTCGAGTTCGTTGCCTTGCCCGTCGACCAGCGTGAGATCGACTGCCGTGCCGCGGCTATGGTTCGACCCGCGCCCCAGCTCGGCGATGAAGTTGGGATCGGGCAGAAAGTCCCACAGCACTTTTTGCGCTTGCGGCGGGCGGTAGGCGTCGAAGATCCTGAGCGTCGTGCCGATGCTGCGCGCGATCTCGACCGCCTTTCGCAATGCGGCTTCGGCGGGCTCCAGCAAGAGGCAGTGCTGTGCCTTGTAGATTGGCTTGCCGGTGAAATTGCGATCGGTCGCGTAGACGAGATCGATCTGGACGTCGTGGGTTTCGGGCGTGATGTGCAACAGGCGGGATCGAGTCATGGGAACGCGCGAGGCTCTGATATCGATAGACGAACCTTAACGCGTTAGAAAAATCTTCGAAACCCTTTCCGTCGTTGGCTTTTCTGAATTCAGGATGCGAGCGGCCAGCGCGCGAGAATCTCGTGTTGCGATTTGCCGAGGAGGCTGCGGACAAGCGCGAATTCGTGCGCGGTCCATGCAATGGGCCGGATGGCGTGACTTGGAACGCGATGCTCGTCGTAGAGCAAGGTCACGTGGGGCGTGAAGCGGGGATGGCGCTTGGTGGGAACGCCGGCGCTATCGAGCGCGGCGCCGAGGGTTTGTTCGAGCGCGTCGAGCGGTTCGGTGACGTCGCCTGAAAGAACCAGCGGGCGTTTCGCGCGACGGCCCGAGAAGCTTTCGATGCGGTCGAGCGTCACTGCGACCGGCGGCAATGCGATTTGGGACGCCGAGGCGCGCGCTCGCGCGAGCACATCGGCGGGAACGCCCGCGAAGGCGCCGAGGTAATGCAAGGTGATGTGAAGGCGATCCGCTGGAATCGCCCTCGCCTTCAGCTTGTGCTCGATGCGCAAGCGCGCCGCCAGTTCGGCGATGCGCGCGGCGGCGGGTTCGTCGGGGTAGAGGGCGAAGAAGAGGGAGTCGGTGAGTCGCTCGCTCCGCTCGCGATCGGGCGCGGCGTCACTCATGCGCCCGACCCGCCTTCAACGCGGCGCGATGCGCCTCACTCCCACTCGATCGTCGCTGGCGGCTTCCCGGAGATGTCATACACCACCCGATTGATCCCGCGCACTTCGTTGATGATGCGGTTGCTCACATGCCCGAGCAACTCATGCGGCAGATGCGCCCAATGCGCCGTCATGAAGTCGAGCGTCTGCACGGCACGCAGCGCGACAACGTACTCGTACGTGCGCCCGTCGCCCATCACGCCGACGCTCTTCACCGGCAGGAACACCGCGAACGCCTGGCTCGTCAGGTCGTACCAGGACTTGCCCGTTTCCTTATCGATGGTGTTGCGCAGCGTCTCGATGAAAATCGCGTCCGCACGGCGCAAGAGGTCCGCGAACTCGCGCTTCACTTCGCCGAGGATCCGCACGCCGAGGCCCGGCCCGGGGAACGGATGGCGATACACCATAGCGTGCGGCAAGCCGAGCTTCACGCCGAGTTCGCGCACTTCGTCCTTGAAGAGCTCGCGCAGCGGCTCGAGCAGCTTCAGGTTCAGCGTCTCGGGCAGGCCACCGACGTTGTGGTGGCTCTTGATCGTGTGCGCGCCCTTCTTGCCCTTGCCCGCCGATTCGATCACGTCCGGATAGATCGTGCCCTGAGCAAGCCATTTGGCATCGGTGAGCTTGTCCGATTCCTTGTGGAACACCTCGACGAACTCCGCGCCGATGATCTTGCGCTTCGCCTCGGGATCGGTCACGCCCGCAAGCTTCTGCAGGAATTCCTCGCTCGCATCGACGTGAATCACCTTCACGCCCAGATGATCCGCAAAGGTGGACATCACCTGCTCCGCCTCGTTCTGACGCAAGAGGCCGTGATCGACGAACACGCAAGTCAGCTGATCGCCGATCGCGCGATGCAGCAGCGCCGCCGCCACCGACGAATCCACACCGCCCGAGAGACCGAGAATGACATGCTCGTTGCCAACCTGCGCGCGGATCTTCTCCACCGCCTCGTCGATGTAATGGCCCATTTCCCAGTCGGTGTTCGCGCCGCACAGCTCCAGCACGAAGCGGTCGAGCATCGCCTTGCCCTGCACCGTGTGCGTGACTTCCGGATGCCATTGCAGGCCGTAGAAGCGGCGGTCGTCGTCGGCCATCGCGGCGATCGGGCACGACGGCGTCGACGCCATCAGCTTGAAACCCGCCGGCAGGTCGACGACCTTGTCGCCGTGGCTCATCCACACCTTGAGCATCGAATCGCCCTGACCGCCCTTGAAATCCTCGATGCCTTCGAGAAAGCCCGTGTGGTTCAGCGCCTGAACTTCCGCATAGCCGAATTCACGCACGTTGCCGAGTTCGACCTTGCCGCCGAGCTGATCGGCCATCGTCTGCATGCCGTAGCAGATGCCGAGCACCGGCACGCCGAGATCGAAGACGATCTGCGGCGCGCGCGGCGACTTCGCCTCGGTGACCGAGCTCGGTCCGCCCGACAGGATGATGCCTTTCGGCGCGAATTCGCGAATGAAGGTCTCGTCGACGTCGTACGGATGGATCTCCGAATAAACGTGCGACTCGCGGATGCGCCGGGCGATCAGTTGGGTGACTTGGGAGCCGAAATCGAGAATCAGGATTTTGTCGTGCATGGCTGCGGCCAAAGGCTAAGTGAACGAATAGTGTCTTGTGCTGCCGGCCGCGACGTCGCGCGGCCCGCCTGCATATAAATCGACGGCCGGCGCGAAGGCCGACCGTGCTTGTCTTGCGTGTCTGCGCTGCTGGCTTGCGTGGCTTGCGGCATGCGCTGCGCGCCCTCAACGTGGTGCATGGCCCGCATCGGGCGCGAGCCGGTCCACTCTCCTGCCCGTTACCGGATCGATCTCGCCGCTGATGACAGGCTCGATGCGCCGGCCAGTGACCGGATCGATCGCGCGTCCCGTCTCCGGGTCGAGCGTGCCGCCCGTGACGGGATCGACGGCGCCGTCCGGATGCGCGCGCACGGCAGCGGACGCAACCGGCGACGCAGAATCTAGCGGACGCCCCGACGAATCGATCGCGCGGCCCGAAACCGGGTCGATGGCGGTCGC
This sequence comes from Caballeronia sp. 11_S32, assembly GCF_056930355.1. Taxonomy (NCBI): domain Bacteria; kingdom Pseudomonadati; phylum Pseudomonadota; class Betaproteobacteria; order Burkholderiales; family Burkholderiaceae; genus Caballeronia; species Caballeronia sp. 11_S32. The sequence goes on along the minus strand of NZ_JBXOWH010000003.1, from coordinate 1,803,151 downwards.
CTCGGGTGCGCGGGCGGACGGCCGCACGGCGGCATCGACAGGCTCGACGCGCGCCGGTGAAACCGTGGCGGCCGCGCGAACGTCCTCGCGCTTCTCCACCGCTTTCTTCTCCGCGCGTCGCGCCGACGCCGCTCCGGCCTGCGCCGCGCGCTCCCGCCGGCGCACCGCCGACGACAGCCTCACGCTGCCCAGACCGAGCACGAGCAGCACGATGCCGACCACCGCCGCGCTGATCTGCCCGAAGCCGTCGACCTGGGGCGCATGCAGCCCGAGCAGCCACACCAGCACCACGACGCCCGAGAGCCACTCGACGTGACCCGAGACTTTAGCGGCGCGGGCCGTCAAGGCGCCATCGACTGCCGCATGAAACGCGAGCCACGCCAGACCGAGGAGCGCGAGACCGAGCAACTGCCCGGCGAACGCGGGCTGGACGCGGATCGAATCCAGTTGCAGCGCGCCATACAAGGCCGCCCACGGCGTCAGCAGAAACAGCAGGCCGAACGCGACGAAGATCAGGGCATTGACGACCAGTACGACCCGCAGCAACGGTTTCATGATCGATCCACGTGGTGAGTCGACGTTAATCGACGTTAGTCGACGTGATAGTTCGGCGCTTCCTTCGTGATCTGCACGTCATGCACATGCGACTCGCGCATGCCGGCCGCCGTGATCTGAACGAATTCCGCCTTCTCGTGCATCTCGGCGATAGTGCGGCAGCCGCAATAGCCCATGCTCGCGCGCACGCCGCCGACGATCTGGAACAGGATCGCGTTGACCGAGCCCTTGTACGCGACGCGGCCCTCGATGCCTTCCGGCACGAGCTTGTCGATGTTCGCCGAGTTGTCCTGGAAGTAGCGGTCCGCCGCGCCGTCCTTCATCGCGCCGACCGAGCCCATGCCGCGATACGACTTGTACTGGCGGCCCTGATACAGGAACACGTCACCCGGCGACTCTTCGGTGCCCGCGAGCATGCTGCCCATCATGACGACGTTCGCGCCCGCCGCGAGCGCCTTCGAGACATCGCCCGAGAAACGCACGCCGCCGTCCGCGATGACCGGCACGCCCGTGCCGCGCAGCGCTTCCGACACGTTGGCGATGGCCGTGATCTGCGGCACGCCCACGCCCGCGACGATACGCGTCGTGCAGATGGAACCCGGGCCGATACCGACCTTCACCGCGTCCGCGCCGTACTCGACGAGCGCCTTGGCCGCCGCCGCCGTCGCGATATTGCCGCCGATGACCTGCACGCGCGGATAATTCTGCTTGACCCAGCGCACGCGCTCGAGCACGCCCTGGCTGTGGCCGTGCGCGGTATCGACGACGATCACGTCGACGCCCGCCTGCGCCAGCAGCTCGACGCGCTCTTCATTGTCCGCACCGACGCCCACGGCCGCGCCCACACGCAGCTTGCCGTCTTCGTCTTTACACGCGTCCGGGTTTTCGGTCTGCTTGGTGATGTCCTTCACCGTCATCAGGCCGCGCAGCTCGAACGCGTCGTTGACGACCAGCACGCGCTCCAGGCGATGGCTGTGCATCAGCGCTTTCGCCTCGGCGAGCGACGTGCCTTCCTTGACCGTCACGAGACGCTCGCGCGGCGTCATGATGTTGCGCACCGGCTCATCGAGACGCTCTTCGAAACGCAGGTCGCGGTTGGTGACGATGCCGATCAGTTGCGCGCCTTCGACCACCGGGAAGCCGGAAATGCCGTGCTGCTGCGTCAGCGCGATGACTTCTCGCACGCGCATTTGCGGCGGAACCGTGATCGGATCCCGCACGACGCCCGACTCGAAGCGCTTCACCTTGGCGACTTCACGGGCCTGTTCCTTGGCGGTGAGATTCTTGTGGACGATGCCGATGCCGCCCATCTGCGCCATCGCGATGGCGAGCCGGCCTTCGGTGACCGTGTCCATGGCGGCGGACACGAGGGGCATGTTCAGGGAAATGTTGCGAGTCAGCTGGGATTTCAGGCTGGTATCGCGCGGGAGAACGCTGGAGAAGGCGGGCACGAGGAGCACGTCATCGAACGTGAGTGCTTTCTGGATCAGACGCATGGCAAATCCTATGGGCGCAAAAGCAGATTATACCGATAGTTCCCTGCATTTTCACTGCCCGAACAGCAGCTTAGCTAACGCGGAGGCAAATTTCGGGCCGCGCGCGGACTTCTTTGCGGCGCTTTTGCACTGTGCAGTTTTCGACAAGACGGCCGCCCGGGCTCGCGTGATACGCTTCGCGCCGTCAATCGAAATAACGGCAGGGAGTCGGGAAATGCAACGCGGTGTGGTGTACGGAATGTCGGCGGGCGCGATCTGGGGATTCATCTTTCTCGCGCCTCGGCTTTTGCCCGATTTCTCGCCGCTCACGCTCTCCATCGGGCGCTATCTCATGTACGGCGCCGTATCGCTCGCGGTCGCGCTGCCGTTCGCGCGCAGGCTCACGGCCAAGCTCACGCGCGCCGATTTCATCGCGCTCGTGAAGCTCGCGCTCGTCGGCAACCTGCTCTACTACATGCTGCTCGCGAGCGCGGTGCAACTCGTGGGCGTCGCGCCTGCGTCGCTGATCGTCGGGATTCTGCCCGTGACCGTCACGCTCGCCGGACGCCGCGATCACGGCGCGGTCGATCTTCGCCGGCTCGTCGGGCCTTTGCTGCTCGTGCTGGCGGGCATCGCGTGCATCAATCTCGATGTGTTCGGCGACGTCCTCACGCCCTCATCGGCCAGCGAGCATGGGACGAGCGTGCTCACGCGCCTGACCGGTCTTGCCTGTGCGCTCGGCGCGCTCGCGTCGTGGACCTGGTACGCGGTCGTCAACGCGCGCCATCTGCAGTCGAACCGCCATTTCGACGGCAACGAGTGGTCGGTGCTGTGGGGCATCGTGACGGGCCTCCTGGGCGCGCTGCTCGGCGCGATCGTCTGGATGCTGCCCGCCGGCGCCGTACAGGCGAGCGTGCCGGCCGCGCGCTGGCATCTGTTCTGGATCGTGTCTTTCGCGCTCGCGACGGGCGGCTCGTGGCTCGGCAACATGCTGTGGAACGCGGCGGCGAAGCGCCTGCCGCTGACGCTGTCAGGCCAGATGATCGTGTTCGAAACGCTCTTTGCCCTGCTCTACGCCTTCGTCTACGACGGCCGCTGGCCGCGCACGCCCGAAGTGCTCGCGATCGTGCTGCTGCTCGTTGGCGTGATCTGGTCGGTCAGACAGCATACGATCGAGCCCGCGCCGGCAGCCGCGAAGGAAGCGCCCGCGCACTAGAGCGGCTCAGCGCGAATCCTTCGACTGCCACTTGCGCCCTTCGATGGACCCCGCCTTGCGCGCCTTGTCGACGCGGCGCTGGCGCGCGGCCTTCGGATCCACTTTCAGCGGCCGATAAATCTCCACGCGATCGAAATCGGCGAGCGCCGCGTCGAGCGGCTTCAGCTTGCCGAAAACGCCGACCTTCTGCGTCGTCAGATCGATATCCTGATGCGCGCGCAGCACGCCGCTCGCCTCGATCGCATCGCGCACCGTCGCGCCCTCGCGCAGATCGACGCGTGCGAGAAAGCTCGCGCCATCGGGCAGGCCGTAGCAAACGTCGATCTGCATCATGCCTTGCCGTAGCGCTGATCCGCGCGCTTCACGAAGGAATCGACGAACGTATTCGCGATATGGCTGAACACCGGCCCGATGAGCTTTTCCAGGATCACGTTGGAGAATTCGTAATGCAGGGCGAACTCGATCTTGCATGCGTCCGCGCGCAACGGCGTGAAGCGCCAGTAGCCGGTGAACTTCTTGAAAGGGCCGCTCAGGAACTCCATATCGATATTGGTCGGACGCTTCTGCACATTGCGCGTCGCGAAATGCTGCTTGATGCCCTTGAAGCTGATGTCGATCTTCGCCTCCATGCCGTTCTCGTCCTGGCGGCCGATTTCGACGCCGCCACACCAGGGCAGGAAATTGGGGTAATCGGCGACATCGGTGACGAGGTCGAACATTTCTTCCGCTGAATGGCGGATCAATACGGTTTTCTGGACGTCTGCCATATAGGGCGCAGCGGTGGCTTAATTGGGCGGCAACGCGCATGAGAACATGGCGGCAGTTCGAATGCCCGCCCGCGCGCTGCTAAAATCAGGATTTTAAACGAGTTGAGCACTTTCCATTCATGAGCATCATCGACAACAGAAAAGCCTTCTTCGATTACTTCATCGAAGAGCGCTACGAGGCCGGTCTCGTGCTCGAGGGCTGGGAAGTCAAGGCGCTGCGCGCGGGCCGTGGTCAGATCAAGGAAGGCTACGTCGTCATCAAGCAAGGCGAGCTCTTCTTGATCGGCACGCATATCAGTCCGTTGCCCGAGGCGTCGAAATTCGCCAATCTGGATCCGGTGCGCACGCGCAAGCTGCTTCTGCATCGCGATCAGATCGACAAGCTGATAGGCAAGGTCGAGCAGCGCGGCCATACGCTCGTGCCGCTCAACTTCCATTACAAGGAAGGCCGCGTGAAATGCGAAATCGGCCTGGCCAAGGGCAAGAAGCTGCACGACAAACGCGAGACCGAAAAGAAGCGCGACTGGGATCGCGAGCGCGCGCGTTTGATGCGCACGGCGGCACGCTAAACGAATCGGGGCGCTTTTCAGCGCCCCGATTGCTCTTCCGCGTCAGCTTTTCTTGATGACCCCGCCGCCCTCGCCTCTCACGATGGTCAACGCAGACGCGATCATCGAACTCATGTCCGACAGGTTGCCCGGCACGATCAACGTATTGCCCGTCTTCGCGATATTGCCGAACGCGCCGACATACTGCTCCGCGATTTTCAGGTTCACCGCTTCCATGCCGCCCGCCGTTTGAATCGCCGTGCCGATTTTCTGAATGGCCTGCGCATTCGCCTCCGCCACCGCGAGGATTGCCGATGCCTCGCCCTGCGCCTGATTGATCGCCGCCTGGCGTTCACCTTCCGACTTCTGGATCGCCGCCTCGCGCGCGCCGGACGCCAGATTGATCTGCTCCTGCTTGCGCCCTTCCGATGCCGCGATCAACGCGCGCTTCTCGCGCTCCGCGGTGATCTGCGCCTGCATCGCGTGAAGGATTTCCTTTGGCGGCGTCAAGTCCTTGATCTCGTAGCGCAGCACTTTCACGCCCCAGTTCGACGCGGCTTCATCGAGCGCGTTCACGATGCTCTGGTTGATGAAATCGCGCTCCTCGAAAGTCTTGTCGAGTTCCAGCTTGCCGATGACCGAGCGCAGCGTGGTCTGCGAAAGCTGCGTGATCGCGAATACGAAGTTGCTCGATCCGTACGAGGCCTTCATCGCGTCCGTGACCTGGAAGTACAGCACGCCATCGACCTGAAGCTGCGTGTTGTCGCGCGTGATACAGACCTGGCTCGGCACTTCGAGCGGAATCTCCTTCAGCACGTGCTTGTAGGCGATGCGATCGACGAACGGCAGCACGATGTTGAGCCCCGGCGTGAGCGTCGCGTGATAGCGGCCGAGCCGCTCCAGCACCCAGGCGTGTTGTTGCGGCACGATCTTGACCGTGTTCATCACGATCACGATCGCGATGACGAGCACGATAAGCGCGAAGTACATTGTTTTTCTCCTTATGAAACTAGCGTTTGGCGGCCACGATCAGCCTGTTTCCGTCGAGCGCCGTAATGCGATAGAAGCGCGCGCCCTCCGTCTCGCCCGGCGCGAGCTCGACATCCCACTGCGCGCCCCGATACATCGCGCGCGCGTGGCCATCGCGCCACTGATCGACTTCGAGCGTCGCGCCGATGTCGAGGTTGACCGCGGCATCGCGCGAAGCGTCACTGCGCCGCTTCCAGTTGCCGAACTGCGAGCGCCGCAACACCGCCACCGCGATCAACGCGATGACAGCCGCCGCGCCCATCTGCACATGCGGCAACGCGCCGAACCAATACGCAATGCCGCCTGCGATCATCCCGAGCGCGATCATCAGCAAATAGAACGTTCCGGTGAATAGCTCCGCGACGATCAGCGCGCCCGCCGCAATCCACCAGATCAATCCGCTCGTTTCCATCGCCGGTCTCCAAACGAAAACACCCCGGAAAAGTCCGGGGTGTTTTTATAGCACGCTGCACCAATCCGAAAGCAAGTGGAAAGGTGCGTCATCAACTTATTTTGACAAGGTCTTCGCCAGTTGCTGCCACGTGTCGATGATCGTGTCCGGATTCAGCGACATCGACTCGATGCCCTGCTTCGCCAGCCACTCGGCGAGGTCCGGATGATCCGACGGGCCCTGACCGCAAATGCCGACATACTTGTTCAGCCTGAGACACGTTTCGATCGCGCGCTTGAGCATGAACTGCACCGCTTCGTCGCGCTCGTCGAAGTCCGCGGCAAGCAATTCCATGCCGGAGTCGCGGTCGAGGCCGAGCGTCAGCTGGGTCAAGTCGTTCGAGCCGATCGAGAAGCCGTCGAAGCGCTCCAGGAACTGCTCGGCGAGAATCGCGTTGGACGGCACCTCGCACATCATCACGAGCTTCAGGTCGTTCTTGCCGCGCTCGAGACCGAACTTCTTGAGCAGTTCGACCACGCGATCCGCCTGCTTCAGCGTGCGCACGAACGGCACCATGATCTGCACGTTGTCCAGACCCATTTCCTCGCGCACCTTCTTCAGCGCGATGCATTCCATATGGAACGCCTCGGCGAAGTCTTCCGCGATGTAACGCGACGCGCCGCGGAAACCGAGCATCGGGTTTTCTTCGTCCGGCTCGTAGCGCGAACCGCCGATCAGCTTCTTGTACTCGTTCGACTTGAAGTCCGACAGACGCACGATGACGGGCTTCGGATAGAACGCCGCCGCGATCGTGGCGATGCCTTCCGTCAGCTTGTCGACGTAGAACGCACGCGGCGATGCATGACCGCGCGCGACGCTCTCGACCGCCTTCTTCAGGTCAGCATCGATGTTCGGGTACTCCAGAATCGCCTTCGGATGCACGCCGATGTTGTTGTTGATGATGAACTCGAGTCGAGCGAGACCCACGCCCGCGTTCGGCAACTGCGCGAAGTCGAACGCGAGTTGCGGATTGCCGACGTTCATCATGATCTTGACCGGAATCTTCGGCAGTTCGCCGCGCTGCACTTCCGTCACTTCGGTTTCGAGCAGGCCGTCGTAGATCTTGCCTTCGTCGCCTTCCGCGCACGATACGGTGACGAGCGCGCCGTCCTTCAGGATATCCGTCGCGTCGCCGCAGCCGACGACCGCCGGCACGCCCAGTTCACGCGCGATGATCGCCGCGTGGCACGTACGGCCGCCGCGATTCGTCACGATGGCGGAAGCGCGCTTCATCACCGGCTCCCAGTTCGGGTCGGTCATGTCGGCGACGAGCACGTCGCCCGGCTGCACGCGCTCCATTTCCGACGGATCGTGAATCACGCGCACGGGGCCCGCGCCGATCTTCTGGCCGATCGCGCGGCCCGTGGCCAGCACGTTCGACTGGCCCTTCAGCTTGAAGCGCATCTCGGCCTTGCCGGACGCCTGGCTCTTCACCGTTTCCGGGCGCGCCTGGAGGATGAAGATCTTGCCGTCGCGGCCGTCCTTGCCCCACTCGATGTCCATCGGACGCTGATAGTGCTTCTCGATGATCACCGCGTACTTCGCGAGCTCGATCACGTCTTCATCGGTGATCGAGAAGCGGTTGCGCTGCTCGTGCGGCACGTCGACGGTCTTCACGCGGCCCGGCTCGCCCGGCTTCGTGAATTCCATCTTGATGAGCTTCGAGCCGATCGAGCGGCGGATGATCGGGTACTTGCCCTGCTCGAGCGTGGTCTTGAAAACGTGGAACTCGTCCGGATTCACCGCGCCCTGCACGACCGTCTCACCGAGGCCGTAGCTCGACGTGATGAACACGGTTTCCTTGAAGCCCGATTCGGTGTCGATGGTGAACATCACGCCGGCCGCGCCGACGTCCGAACGCACCATGCGCTGCACGCCCGCCGACAACGCGACTTCAGCATGCGTGAAGCCCTTGTGGACGCGATAAGAAATGGCGCGGTCGTTATACAGCGACGCGAACACGTGCTTCATGCGATCGAGCACATCCTCGATGCCGACCACGTTCAGATAGCTTTCCTGCTGGCCCGCGAACGATGCGTCGGGCAAGTCCTCGGCGGTCGCGGACGAGCGCACGGCGAACGAAAGCTCTTCGGGCGAGCTGTTCTGGAGAATGTCGAACCCGCGGCGGATTTCGTCTTCGAGGCGCGGCTGAAGCGGTGCGTCGACGATCCACTGGCGGATTTCCTTACCGCATTCGGCGAGCGCCTTCACGTCGTCGACGTCGAGCGTCTCGAGACGTTTGGCGATGCGGTCGGTCAGGTCGTTATGCTGCAGGAAGTCGCGGAATGCGAGCGCGGTCGTGGCGAAGCCCGTCGGCACACGAACGCCAGCTTCGGAAAGCTGGCTGATCATTTCGCCGAGCGACGCATTCTTGCCACCGACGATTTCCACGTCGGTCATTCGCAACTGCTCGAATGGAACTACATACGCCTGATCCTTTGCGACATCGTTCGCAACATTGACTGCGTTAGTCATACAAGCCCCTAAGGTGGATGGAATTCACGATCGCACGAGTGGGCTCATATGCGCAGGCGCTCATTGGAAGCACCAGCGCATCTCGCACAACCTGTTTGATAAACCTTCGGGGAGCGCGCCTCCGGAGCCGGAGCGCGTTGCAAAAAGAAGCGGGAACGTCGGAAATCTACTCGAAACCGTGGGTTTTTGCTGCCAAAACCGACGAAACGATCGCGATTTGACGAAAATCCGAATCAATTTGTCCGCAATTGCTTATCGAACAGGTTGCCGCTATTCTACCGTGCCGATTCTCAATTTTGTTTCGGCAGAGTCAGTAATTCCACGGCAAAATCGAGGTCTTTGACGCCGTCTGGTTAGCCAGTGACCACCGCAGGCGACCAATGTAACACAGGCGCTCTGCTTCGCCGTGCGGGCGCCGCCTTCGGCGTCATCCGCGTGTCAGCGTTTGAGCGCGCCCGCCCCAACTCGTTCCCCATTTGGTTTTTTCGCGATGCCGCCTTCCGTATTCATCGTCTCCGACGGTACTGGGATCACTGCCGAAACCTTCGCGCATTCGATCATGGCCCAGTTCGATCAAAAATTCCGGCTCGTGCGCGTGCCCTTCGTCGATTCGATCGACAAGGCCTATGCGACGGTCGAGAAGATCAACGAGGCCGTCGCGCTCGATGGCCGCCGGCCGATCGTCTTCACCACGCTCGTCGACAGTGCATCGAACGAGGTCGTCAAGGGCTGCAACGCGCTCGTGCTCGACATGTTCCAGACCTTCATCGAGCCGCTCGAGCACGAACTGGAAATGAAGTCGACGCACGCGATGGGCCGCGTGCACCAGAACGCCGACACCGAGGAATACAAGAACCGCATCGAGGCGATCAACTTCTCGCTCGCGCACGATGACGGCCAGTCGAACCGCAATCTCGCCGAAGCCGATGTGATCCTCGTGGGCGTATCGCGCAGCGGCAAGACGCCGACGAGCCTCTATCTCGCGATGCAGTACGGCGTGAAGGCGGCCAACTATCCGCTGATTCCCGAGGACTTCGAGCGCGGCAAGCTGCCTACTCCGTTGCTCGAGCATCGGACGAAGATGTTCGGTTTGTCGATCGATCCGCAGCGGCTCGCCGAGATCCGCAACGAGCGCCGTCCGGGCAGCAAGTACGCGGCGCTCGAAAACTGCCGCTACGAGATCAACGAAGCTGAAATGATGATGAAGCGCGAGGGCATCAAGTGGCTTTCCTCGACGCACAAGTCGATCGAGGAAATCGCCACGACGATCCTTCAGGAAATCAAGCCGGAACGGCCTTCCTACTACTGACGGCCCTGGTCAGCGCTGCTGGCGGCACTGCTCGAAAAGACAGATCGCCGCCGCGGCCGCCACGTTGAGCGATTCCATGCCGCCCGGCTGTGGGATTGTCACGCGATGCGTCACCGCATCGCGCCAGATCTGCGACACGCCCGCGCCCTCGTTCCCGAACACCCACGCCAGCGCGCCCGACAAATCGCAATCGTAGAGCGCGACCGCGCCGTGCGAATCCGTGATGGTCACGGGCGCATCCAGCCGCGCGATCAGACCGGCGGGCTCGACGTCCTCGAAAATATCCAGCAGGAAATGCGCGCCCATGCCCGAGCGCAGCACCTTCGATGACCACGCGTACGCCGTCCCCGGCGCGCAGAACACGCGCGCGATGCCCGCCGCCGCCGCGCTGCGAAGAATCGAGCCGACGTTGCCCGCGTCCTGAATGCCATCAAGGATCACGCAGGTTTCGGTGACGCGCGCGGGCAGCGCCGCCTCGATCTTTTCGACGAGCAACAGCATGCCCACGCCATGCACGACGCTGGAAAGCTGGCCGAAGAGCGCATCGGGCAGCACGACGACGCGCTTCTCCTCGATGCGCGCGACGATTTCTCGTGCTTCTTCATGCGTGAGCGCGCCTTCGGTGACGACACAGGTCTCGGGCTGTCCCGCCGCATCGAGATAAGCGGACGCGAGATGCAGGCCTTCGAGCAGCGCGTGGCCGCTGCGACGCTGCTGCGCCGTCGAGCCAGCAAGCGCCTTGATGCGCTTGTAGAGCGGGTTGTCCCGCGAAGTGATGGATTTCACGTTGAATTGATTGCGCCTCGGCAGGCTCAGAAGGCGAGCGCGTCGGAATCGTCGTCGAGTGCCGCAGACGTTTGAAGCACCTCGGGCGCGATTTCGGGCAACACCGATCCGAAGACGAGCGCATGCGCCTCGCGCACCGGCGCGAACGAACGCCGATGATGCTCGCAAGGGCCATGCTCGCGCAGCGCCTTCAAATGCTGAGGCGTGCCGTAACCCGAGTGCGCGTCGAAGCCGTACATCGGATAAATTTCGTGCAGTTCCACGAGCATGCGGTCGCGCGTAACCTTCGCGAGAATCGATGCCGCCGAGATCTGCTTGATGAGCGCATCGCCGCCGATCACCGCTTCCGCGCGGATCGAGAGCACCGGGCAGCGGTTGCCGTCGACCTTCACGAGCGTCGGCGCAACGGAAAGCCCTTCGACCGCGCGCTTCATCGCGAGCATGCTCGCGTGCAGGATGTTGATGGTGTCGATTTCCTCGACGCTCGCCGACGCGATGCAATACGCGAGCGCCCGGTCGACGATCTTCTCGTAGAGCTCTTCGCGCCTTTTGGCGGTCAGCGCCTTGGAATCGTCGAGGCCGTTGATGCGCGGCTTGGCGGGATCGAAAATCACGGCCGCCGCAACGACCGGACCGGCCAGGGGCCCGCGCCCGGCTTCATCCACGCCGCAGATGATGTCGAACGGTGAGCTGAAATCGAGGCCTGCCTGAGCCGATCGTATCGCCGCCATTATCGCGGTCTCCGCGTGTCGAGCACCCGCGCCACGGCTTCCGCCGCCTTTTGCGACGTGTTCTGCCGCAGCGCGATGTGCATTTCGGTGAAGATTTCCGTCAGGGTACGGCGGTTGGCGTCGTCGTTCAACTGTTTCAGCGTCGCGTCGGCGAGCGCCTCGGGCGTCGCGAAGTGCTGGAGGATTTCCGGCACGACGAAGCGGCCCGCCAGAATGTTCGGCAAGCCCACATACGGCAGGTAGCCCTGCCGCTGCATGATCTGACCCGTCAGCCAGGGCACCTTGTAAGAGATGACCATCGGCTTCTTGAGGAGCGCCGCTTCGAGCGTCACGGTGCCGCTTTTCACGAGAATCGCGTCGGCGGCGGTCATCGCGGTTTGCGCGCGGCCGTCGGTGATCGTCAGCGACAGGTGCGGATGCGCCTCCACGAGCGGCTGCAGCAATTCGCGCAGCGCGGGGTTCGCAGCCGGCATCAAAAAGCGCACGCCCGGCTCGCGAAGCTGCATCAGCTCCATCGCGTCGAAGAAGGTCGGGCCGATCAGCGAGATTTCCGAGCGCCGGCTGCCCGGCAGCACGGCGATCACCGGGCCGCCCTCCGCGATGCCGAGCTCGCGGCGCGCGCCCGTCACGTCGGGCTCGAGCGGAATCTCGTCCGCCAGCGGATGACCGACATAGCTCGCCGCCACGCCCGACCGCTCCAGCAGCGCGGTCTCGAACGGAAACACGCACAGCATGTGATCGACCGCTTTCACGATCTTCTTGATGCGGCCGCCGCGCCACGCCCAGATCGACGGGCACACGAAATGCACCGTCGGAATGCCCGCTTCGCGCAGCGGCTGCTCGAGGCCGAAATTGAAATCGGGCGCGTCCACGCCGATGAACACCGAAGGCGGCTCCGCAAGCAGTTGCCGCTTGATCTCGTTGCGGATGCCAAGAATCTCGGGGATGTGCTTCAGCGCTTCGACATAGCCGCGCACGGTCAGCTTGTCCATCGGCCAGTGCGCCTCGAAGCCTTCGGCCATCATGCGCGGGCCGCCGATACCGCTATAACGCGTGCCTTCCGGCAGCGTCTGCCTGAGGCCCTTGAGCAGCGAGGCCGCGAGCAGGTCGCCGGAAGGCTCGCCCGCGACCATCGCGATGCGTGGCGGGTTGGTGATCAGGGTCATCGGGCAGCGTGTCTAGCGGATGATGCCGCGCTGCGACGCCGCGATGAAGTCGGAGAATGCCTTGACGGGCTCGTCGCCCTCGCCGCCTGCCGTGCTCAGTTCCTTCAACTGCGCCTTTGCCTCTTCGAGCGACAGGCCGCTCTTGTAGACGATGCGATAAGCCGTGCGCAGGGCCGAAATCGCCTCGGCGGTGAAGCCGCGCCGGCGCAGGCCTTCGACGTTGATGCCATGCGGCTCCGCCTTGTTGCCCGCTGCGATGACGAAGGGCGGCACGTCCTGCACGAGCGCGGAGGCGCCGCCCAACATGGAATGCGCGCCGATGCGCACGAACTGATGCACGCCCGACATCCCGCCGATGATCGCGTAGTCGCCGACGATCACGTGCCCAGCCAGTTGCGCGTTGCTCGACATGATGACGTTGTCGCCGAGGCGGCAATCATGACCGACGTGCACGTACGCCATGATCCAGCAGTCGCTGCCGATGGACGTGAGGCCCTGATCCTGCGCCGTGCCGGTATGCAGCGTCGTGAATTCGCGGATGGTATTGCGGTCGCCGATTTCGAGGCGGGTCGGTTCGCCCTTGTACTTCATGTCCTGCGGACGGCCGCCGACCGACGCGTAGTGGCCGATGCGGTTGTCGCGGCCGATCGTCGTGTGCCCTTCGATCACGCTGTGCGAACCGACGGTCGTGCCCGCGCCGATCACGACGTGCGAACCGACGATCGCGTACGGTCCGATTTCGACGGACTCGTCGAGTTGAGCGCCCGGCTCGATGATCGCGGTGGGGTGAATCTTGCTCATGCGATTTTCGCCTGTACTGTTCGTGCTGCTTGTTGCGGTGAACGCGGGTGCACGCAAGTGCGCTTAGGCGTCCGTGTTCTTCACGGTACACATGAGCTCGGCTTCGGCGGCGGTCACGCCATCCACTTCGGCGCGCGCCTTGAACTTCCAGATGCCCCGCATGTACCGCTCGAAGTTGACGTTGAGAATCAGTTGATCGCCCGGCTCCACCACGCGCTTGAAGCGCGCGCCGTCGATGCCGACGAAGTAGTAGAGCGTGTTGGTCGGATCGTGCGGCTCTTCCGCGAAGGTCAAGAGCGCCGCCGTCTGTGCGAGCGCTTCGAGGATCAGCACGCCCGGCATGACCGGCCGCGTCGGGAAGTGGCCCTGGAAATACGGCTCGTTGATCGTCACGTTCTTCAACGCTTTGATGCTCTTGTGCGGCTCGAGTTCGAGCACGCGGTCCACGAGCAGGATCGGATAGCGATGCGGCAGCAGCGTGAGGATCTTGTGGATGTCGAGATTGATTTTTTCTGTGCTCATGGTCGTTCTGCTCACGCGCGCGTCGGGCGCGGATATAGGATGGCGGGCCGTACCGGACGCCCGCCCGGGATTGCTGGGTCGCTCAGGCGGTGCGACGCGGCCCGCTCTTGCTTGTGGTTCTGTTCTTCGTCCGACGAGGCGCGGCGCTCATGCGCCGCCGCTTTGATCGGCGCGCTTGCCCGCGTCGGCGAGCGCCGTTTCCAGCGCCTTGATACGCTCGCGCATCTTGTCGAGATTGCGCATGATCGCCGCGCTCTTGTTCCAGTCCGCGTGCGGCACGGCTGGAAACGCGCTCGTGTACATGCCGGGCTTCAGCAGTGACTTCGAAACGCCCGACTGCGCCGTGACGATCACGTAATCCGCGAGCGTCACGTGGCCCGCGATGCCCACCGCCCCGCCGATCATGCAATGCTTGCCGATATTCGTGCTGCCCGCGATGCCCGCGCAGCCGGCGATCACCGTGTACGCGCCGATGCGGCAGTTATGGCCGATCTGCACGAGGTTGTCGATCTTCACGCATTCCTCGATGACGGTGTCCGCCATCGCGCCGCGGTCGATCGTGGTGTTCGCGCCGATTTCCACATCGTCGGCAATATCGACCGCGCCGACCTGTGGAATCTTCACCCAGCTTCCGGTGCGCGCATCGCCCTCGCCCACGAAGTCCGGCGCGAAGCCGAAGCCGTCCGCGCCTATCACCGAGCCCGCGTGCACGATCACGCGCGCGCCGAGCTTGCAGCCGTGATAGACGGTGACGTTGGGATACAGATGCACGTCGTCGCCGAGCTTCACGCCGCGCCCGACGACCACGCCCGCATCGAGCTTCACGCGCTCACCGACGACCGCGCCCGCCTCCACCGTCACGTGCGGCCCGACCACGGCACTCGCCGCGACCTTCGCTGCAGGATCGATATAAGCGGTGGGATGCACCCCCGGCGTGGCCTTGGGCGTGGCAAGGTCGATGAACGCCTGCGCCACGCGCGCGAAATAAGCGTAGGGGTTCGGCGTGACGATGAAATTACTGCCCGCGCGATTCGTCAGCTTCTCGAGATCGGCGGGCGAAATCAGCACCGCGCCCGCGCGCGTCGTTTCCACCTGCGGCAAATACTTCTGGTTCGCGAGAAACGCGAGTTGCGCTGGGCCGGCCTTGTCGAGGGGCGCGAGACTCCCGACTGCGTGCGCGCCATCGCCGACCACCTCGCCGCCGAAGCGCTTCACCAGTTCGTCGAGCGTGATCGCCATGCCTGATGCCATCTCGTTTCAGTCCTCGTCAGTTCGAGCTCGAGCCGGTGCCGGTCGCACCGGCGGCCAGCGCCTTCAGCACCTGGTCCGTGATGTCGATGCGCGGGCTCACGTACACCGCTTCCTGCACGATGAGGTCATAGTGCTGCTGCTCGGCAATCTGCTTGATGACCTTGTTGGCCCGGTCCAGCACCGCCGCGAGCTCCTCGTTGCGGCGCTGGTTCAGGTCCTCGCGGAACTCGCGCTGCTTGCGCTGGAAGTCCGCGTCGAGTTGCGAGAGATCGCGCTGGCGTGCCGCGCGGTCGGTCGGTGACATCGAGGAACCGTTCTTGTCGATGTTGTCCGACATGGCCTTCAGCCGCTGTGCCATGTCCTGCAGCGCCTTGTCGCGCTTGGAAAATTCCTGCTCGAGCTTCGACTGCGCGGCTTTCGCCGCGGACGATTCGCGCAGGATGCGGTCCGAATTGACCGCCGCGATGCGCGCCTCCTGAGCACTGGCGGTCATCGCCGTGCCCAGGCCGAGAACCATCGACAACGCAAGCGCCAGCGCCATATGTTTCGAATGCTTACCGGTTCCCAAAGTGTTCCTCACGTTACGTCTGAATGAATGAAGTTCGCGTTCATCGGCGGGCCGCTTAGAACGCCGTACCGATCTGGAACTGGAACTTCTGGTACTGGTCGCCATCGTGCTTCTGCAGCGGGAAGCCAAGGCTCAGCTTGAGCGGGCCGATCGGCGAGATCCACGCAAGACCCACACCGTAGCCGTAGCGCAAGCCGTTCGCGCCGCCGCTCGTGCCGCCCTGGTTCGGATCGCCCCAGACGTTACCGGCATCGAGGAAGGTGAAGACGCGCAGCGTGCGGTCGTAGCCCGTGCCCGGCAGCGGGAACGTCAGCTCGATATTGCCGACCGCCATGCGCGAACCGCCGATCGGGTCGCCCGTCTTCGCGTCGCGCGGACCCAGCGAGCTCGGCGAGTAGCCGCGTACCGAACCGATACCACCGGCGTAGTAGTTCTTGAAGATCGGGTACGTCTGACCTTGCAGGCCCTTGCCGTAGCCACCCTGCAGGTTGAAGCCGAGCACGAAGCCCCGCGCGAACGAGTAGTAATACTGGAACTGCGCGTCGAACTTGGCGTACGTCGTGTTGCCGAGCGGTGTGCCGTATTCCGCGTTCGACTGAATGTAGTAGCCGCGGCTCGGCACGAGCGCGCTGTCGCGATTGTCGCGCGACCAGCCCACCGTCAGCGGATAGTTGTTCACTACGCGGCCGAACTCGTTCACGTAGTTGATGTAGGACTGCGGCGTGTTGCTGTCCACGTCCATGGTGTTCTGTTCGGCGCCGACGCCGAAGAACACCGTGTCCTGCTCGGAGAACGGGATGCCGAACTTGGTGTCCGCACCCATCGTGATGATCTTGAAGCTCGAATCGGTCGAGTAGTACAGCGGCTGATACGTGCGGTAGTACGCGTCCGTGATGCGCTTGATGCCGTCGATTGTGAAGTACGGATCGACCTGCGTCACGGTCAGCGTGCGGTACGTCTTCGCGGTGTTGATGTTGACCGCGAGACTCGTGCCCGAGCCGAACACGTTGTCCTGCGACACACCCGCGGAGAGCACCACCTTGTCCGTCGACGAGAAGCCCGCGCCGAGCGTGATGGCGCCGGTCGGCTTTTCCGCCACCTTGACGTCGACATCGACCTGGTCGTTCGTGCCTTCGACGGGCGTCGTGGTGACGTCGACGTCGGTGAAGTAGCCGAGACGGTTGATACGGTCCTTCGAGAGCCCGAGGCGGCTCGAATCGAACCACGAGCTTTCCAGCTGGCGCATTTCACGGCGCACCACTTCGTCGCGCGTGCGCGTATTGCCGACGATATTCACACGCCGGACATACACGCGGCGGCTCGGGTCGACCTGCAGCGTGAGCGCCACGGTGTGGTTCGCCTGATCGATTTCCGGCTGCGCGTTGACCTGCGCGAACGCATAGCCGTATTCGCCGAGCTTGTCGACGATCGCCTTGGTCGTCGATTGCAGCTTCTCGGCCGAGAAACGCTCGCCCGGTTTGATCTTGATGAGCTTGTTGAGCTCGGCCTCGCGGTCGAGCAGATTGCCCGACAGCTTGATGCTGCTGATCTTGTACGGCTCGCCTTCATGCACGGCGATCGTCAGATACATGTCCTTCTTGTCCGGCGAAATCGACACCTGCGTGGAATCGATGCTGAACTCGAGGTAGCCGCGGTTCAGGTAGTACGAGCGCACGTTCTCGAGGTCGCCCGTCAGCTTTTCCTTCGCGTAGAGATCGCTCTTCGTGTACCACGAGAACCAGTTCGGCGTGGACAGCTGCATTTCGCCGAGCAGCGTGCCCGAGCTCACAGCCTTGTTGCCGACGAAGTTGATCTGGCGAATCTTCGCGCTCGGGCCTTCGGCCACCGAGAACAGGATGGCGACGCGATTGCGGTCGACCGGCGTCACGGTGGTGGTCACCTCCGCCGCGTAGTAGCCGCGCGTGAGGTACTGGCGCTTGAGCTCCTGCTCCGCCTTGTCGACGAGCGCCTTGTCGTACGAGCGGCCTTGCGACAGACCGACCGAGCGCAGCGCCTTCGTGAGGTTTTCCTTGTCGAACTCGTGCAGACCCGCGAAATCGATGGCGGAGATGGCCGGGCGCTCCTGCACCTGGACGACCACCACGTTGCCTTCGGTGGCAATCTGAACGTCGTTGAAGAAGCCCGTCGCGTAGAGTGCGCGAATCGCTTCGGAGGCCTTGTCGTCGGTGAAGGTGTCGCCTTGCTTGATCGGCAGATAAGCGAACACGGAGCCCGGTTCGATGCGTTGGAGACCGTCGATCCGAATATCCTGCACGACGAACGGCGTGGTGGCGTGCGCCGCCATACCCGTTGCGGCAAATGCCGCGGCCACAGCCGTCTTAGGAACAAAGCGATGAGGTTTGAACAACGTGCTTCCCCAGTATTTAAAGCTGCATTCGTTCCGGCGGTCGCTCGAAAGACGCCGCCAGAAATTGTGAAAGTGGATCAAAAACGAATCAGGCGAGCGAGGTCGTTGAATAGGGCGATCATCGACAGCGCGACGATGCAGACCAGGCCCGCCCTTTGCAGAACCAGCTGCCAGCGATCGGATACAGCCTTGCCGGTAACAGCCTCAACCAAATAATATAACAGATGCCCACCGTCCAATACCGGAATCGGTAACAAGTTCAACACTCCGAGGCTGATGCTGACGAGCGCGAGAAACGACACGAAGGCCGTCACGCCGAGCCTTGCGCTCTTGCCCGCGTAGTCCGCGATCGTGACCGGCCCCGAGAGATTCTTGAGCGACGCCTCGCCGACGATCATCCGCCCGAACATGCGCAGCGAATAGACGCTGATGTCCCACGTGCGGTTCACGCCGAGACGCAGGCTTTCGAGCGGCCCGTAACGCACGTCCACGGTCGGCAGCTGATTCGCGAGCGCGGCGCCGATACGGCCGACTTCCTTGCCCGTCGACGCATCGCGCTTCAGGTCCGGCACGATCTGTACGGACTCGCGCTTGGCGCCGTCGCCCGCGCCACGCTCGATCACGAGCGTCACGGGCTTGCCGCCGTGCGCCTTCACGTAGTCGATGAAGCTCGTCGCGTTGTCGACGGAACGGCCGTCGATCGCGCGCAGCGTGTCGCCTGCCGTAAGCCCGCTCTTCTGCGCGGCGCTGCCCGCCTCGACGCCCGCGACCGTCAGCGTGCCGCCGCCCGGCGCGAAGCCGAGCTTGTCCATGAAGTCCTGGTCGGCGTCCGCGTCGGTGATGCCGGCGACGCTCACCGGGAAATCGAAGGTGCCTTCGTGCGTCTTCGCGGTCAGCACGATCCGGCGGTGATCGAACGATGCGTCGAGCAGCTTCCAGCGCAAGTCGGACCAGGAGCGGATCGGCTGCGTCTCGCCGCCTTGCGCGTCGCGCATCGACAGAATGGCCTCGCCGCCCTCGAAGCCCGCGCGCGCGGCCGCCGTGTCGGGGGCGGGCTGTGAGACGATTGCCGCGGGCTCGGTCACGCCACCCGCGAACACCGCGGAAAAAAGCGCGATCGCGAGCAGGAAGTTCGCGATCGGCCCCGCCGCGACGATCGCGATGCGCTTGCCGACGCTCTGGCGATTGAACGCGCGCGGCAATTCCTCGGGCGGAATCTTCGTGCCGCTCTCGGGGTCGATCTCGCGCTCGTCGAGCATCTTCACGTAGCCGCCGAGCGGCAGCGCGGCGATGGTCCATTCGACGCCGGTCTTCTTGCTCACCCACCGCACGAGCGGCTTGCCGAAGCCGACCGAGAAGCGCAGCACTTTCACGCCACACAGCCGCGCGACGCTGTAGTGACCGAATTCGTGGACGACGACGAGCACGCCAATCGCAACGACGAAGGCGACGATTTCGGTCAGAAAGTTCATGACGGCCTCAATGGGCGATGGGTTCGGCGCCTGGCGCGCTCGCGGTGAGCTCTGCGACGAAACGGGAGGCGAGACGGCGCGCGTTCGCGTCGGCGGCGAGGACGTCGTCGAGCGAGGCGGCGCTCGTGTTCGGCAACGCGGACAGCACGCGCTCCACCACACCGCCGATCGCCATGAAGCCGATGCGGCGCTCGAGGAACGCTTCCACCGCGATTTCGTTCGCCGCATTCAGCGCGGCACTCGCGATGCCGCCCGCTTCGAGCGCCTGGATGGCCAGCGCGAGGCACGGGAAGCGCGCGAAATCGGGTTTTTCGAACGTGAGCGAGGCGATCTGCGCGAGATCGAGCGGCGCGACACCCGAATCGACACGATCAGGATACGCCAGTGCGTGGGCGATCGGCGTGCGCATGTCGGGATTGCCGAGTTGTGCGAGCACCGAGCCGTCGGCGTAGGAAACCATCGAATGGATCACGCTCTGCGGATGGATCAGCACCTCGATGCGCGAGCCGGGCAGATCGAAGAGCCAGTGCGCCTCGATGACTTCGAGGCCCTTGTTCATCATCGTCGCGGAATCGACGGAGATCTTGCGGCCCATCGCCCAGTTCGGGTGCTTCACCGCCTCTTCGGGCGTGACGTTGACGAGCGTCGCGGGCTCGCGCGTGCGGAACGGGCCGCCGGATGCCGTCAGGATGATCTTCGACACGCCGCCGTGCAGCTTCGCCTCCTTGTCCGCGCAAGGCGGCAGGCACTGGAACACGGCGTTGTGCTCGCTGTCGACCGGCAGCAGGATAGCGCCGTTGTCGCGCACCGCGTCCATGAAGATCTGGCCGGACATCACGAGCGCTTCCTTGTTCGCGAGCAGGATGCGCTTGCCGGCGCGCGCCGCGGCCAGCGTGGGCGCGAGGCCCGCCGCGCCGACGATGGCGGCCACCACCGTATCGCACTGCGCGGCGCGGGCGACTTCGACCAGCGCGTCCGGGCCGTGCGTCACTTCGGTCTTGCAACCTTGGGCGCGCAACGCAGCCGCGACTCGCGCGGCCGTATCGGCGTCGCCGACGACCGCGACTTCGGGCTGGAACTTCAGGCATTGGGCGACAAGCTTGTCGCCGTTGCGATGGGCGCTGAGCGCGTAGACCGAGAAGCGGTCCGGATGCCGCGCCACGACGTCGAGCGTGCTGTCGCCGATCGAGCCCGTGGAGCCGAGCAATGTGAGACGTTTTTGCATAAATTCTTCTCTAGCCGATTAGCCAAGCATGAGCAATGCAATCGGCAATACAGGCAACAGTGCGTCGATGCGGTCGAGGACGCCGCCGTGACCCGGCAGAAGACCGCTCGAATCCTTGACGCCCGCCTGGCGCTTCAGCAATGACTCGAAGAGATCGCCGACCACGCTGAACGCGACCAGCACGGATAGTGCGACGAAGGA
Organism: Caballeronia sp. 11_S32; assembly: GCF_056930355.1. Taxonomy (NCBI): domain Bacteria; kingdom Pseudomonadati; phylum Pseudomonadota; class Betaproteobacteria; order Burkholderiales; family Burkholderiaceae; genus Caballeronia; species Caballeronia sp. 11_S32. The sequence goes on along the minus strand of NZ_JBXOWH010000003.1, from coordinate 1,782,235 downwards.
GCGATCCCAGCCGAGATGCCCGACAAAGGCCGTGAACACGGTAGGCGCATAAAAGCCGGTGGCGGCGGCGAGCGTGCCGACGACGATGACGGCGAGCCACCCGCCGATGGCGCCCTCCCAAGTCTTGCCCGGGCTGATCGACGGGGCGAGTTTGTGGCGGCCCAGCGCTTTTCCGGCGAAGTATGCGCCTATATCAGCCAGCCAGACTACTAGCAGAAGCGATAGCACGAACGCGACGCCCCGCGTGCGCGCGTCGACGACCGCGTGCCAGCAGGCAAGAAACACGACGATACCCGCGAAAAGCAGGAACGCGCGCCACGCGTGGGCAGCCAGCGCGGGCTTGCGCAGCAAGGCGTAAGGACCGGCGAGCACCCAGAAGATCCCGGCCATCTGGTATAGCGGCGTGGATTTGATGCCCAGAAACGTGCTGAGAATGAGCGCGAGCCCCGCGACGAGCGCGTAAGCCACCGGCCCCGCCCCGTTCAGCTTGAGCAGACGCCCCCATTCCCACGCCGCGAACACGACGACGAACCCGATCAGTGCCCCGAACGCGCCGATCGGCGCGAACAGCGTGATCGGCACCAGAACAGCGAGCAGGACGATTGCCGTGATGACACGGGTTCTTAGCATGAAAGGGTATCGGCCTTCTGCGATTGGGAAGCGAGCTGCGCGCTCGTGCGCCCGAAGCGGCGCTCACGGTCACCGTAGGACGCGATCGCGCGATCGAGCGCGTCGGCGTCGAAATCGGGCCAGTAGGTATCGGTGAAATAGAACTCGGTGTACGCGAGCTGCCACAGCAGGAAATTGCTGATGCGCTGCTCGCCGCCCGTGCGGATGAAGAGATCCGGCTCCGGCGCGTAGGCCATCGCGAGATGCTCGGCGAACGATTCGTCGTCCACGCGGGCGGGCGTGCCCGTCTCGAGCGATTGCGCGATCAGCTTTTTCGTCGCCTGCATGATGTCCCAGCGTCCGCCGTAATTGGCGGCGATGGTCAGTGTGAGGCGGGTATTGCGGGCCGTCTTGGTTTCGGCGCGCTGAATGAGCGCGCGGATCTTGTCGTCGAACATGGCGGTGTCGCCGACGACGCGCAGGCGGATGCCGTTCGCGTGCAGCTTGCCGATCTCGCGCTCGAGCGCGGTCACGAACAGGCGCATCAGGAAGGACACTTCGTCGGTCGGACGGCGCCAGTTTTCGGAACTGAAGGCAAAGAGCGTGACGAATTCGACACCGCGACGCGCGCAGCTTTCGACGGTCGCGCGGACCGCATCGACGCCGCGCGTATGACCGGCGACGCGCGGCAAGCGCCGCTCCGTCGCCCATCGGCCATTGCCGTCCATGATGATCGCGACGTGGCGCGGGACAGCCGCGACATCGGGCACGGTAACGGTAGAGCTGGTATAGGTCATGGCCGCTGAATCTTGGAATCTGAAGGAGTGAAAGCCAGCCTCGTGTAGAAAGGCGCGAGGCTGGCGAAACCGTTGCTACGGTCTCACACCGTCATGATTTCCGATTCTTTGGTCTGAACGAGCTTGTCGATCTCGGCCACGAACTTGTCCGTGAGCTTCTGGACTTCGTCGCTTGCGCGGCGCTCGTCGTCTTCCGAGATTTCCTTGTCCTTCACGAGCTTCTTCAGCGTATCGTTCGCGTCGCGGCGCAGATTGCGCACGGCGACCTTCGCGGTCTCGCCTTCGCTCTTCACGACCTTCGTGAGCTCGCGGCGGCGCTCTTCGGTGAGCGCGGGCATCGGCACGCGGATCAGGTCGCCCTGCGTCGCCGGATTCAGGCCGAGATCCGATTCGCGGATCGCCTTTTCGATCACGGCGACCATCTTCTTTTCCCACGGCTGCACGCCGATCGTGCGCGCGTCGACGAGCGTCATGTTCGCCACTTGCGAGATGGGCACGTTCGAGCCGTAATAGTCGACCTGGATATGGTCGAGCAGGCCGGTGTGCGCACGCCCCGTGCGAATCTTCGCGAGATCGGCCTTGAACGCTTCGATCGACCGCTGCATCTTCTGGTCGACGCCCTTTTTAATGTCAGCCACACTCATTTGAACCTCCAAACCTGGTTTTACTGGCGATAACGGCGCATTCCGCGCGCACTTCCTGCCGTGCCGCGCGGCGCCTGATATCGCGAGAGTTTACACGTGGACGAGCGTCCCTTCGTCGTCGCCCTGCACGATGCGCTTCAACGCGCCCGGCTTCGTGATGGAGAACACGCGAATCGGCAGCTTCTGGTCGCGGCACAGCGCGAACGCCGTGGCGTCCATCACCTGAAGATTCTTGCCGATCGCCTCGTCGAAGCTGATCGTGCTGTAGCGCGTCGCGTGCGGATCCTTCTTCGGGTCGGCGGAGTATACGCCATCGACCTTCGTCGCCTTCAACACCACTTCGGCGCCGACTTCCGAGCCGCGCAGCGCGGCCGCCGTGTCCGTCGTGAAGAACGGGTTGCCCGTGCCGGCCGCGAAGATCACGACCTTGCCCTCTTCCAGCTGGCGGATCGCGCGGGGACGAATGTACGGCTCGACCACCTGATCCATGCGCAGCGCCGACTGCACGCGCGCTTCGATGCCCGCGTGGCGCATCGCGTCCTGGAGCGCCAGCGCGTTCATCATCGTGGCGAGCATGCCCATGTAGTCGGCCGTCGCGCGATCCATGCCGGCCGCTCCGCCGGCCACGCCGCGAAAAATGTTACCGCCGCCGATCACGACGGCCAGTTGCGTCCCCATCCGCACGACCTCCGCGACATCCGCCACCATCCTTTCGATCGTTGCGCGATTGATGCCGAAAGCATCGTCGCCCATCAGGGCTTCGCCGGAGAGTTTGAGGAGTACGCGTTTGTAGGTTGTGGGCATATGAGGTTCCGATCGCGCCGAGGAGGGTTGCAACAACGTAGAACTGTAGGGGTGAAACATTACTTACCGCAAGCGGGCCGGATCGGGCGGCGGGCGCGGAAGATCAGGGTTTACCCCTAGTCTGCCGCGCCCGCTGCTGGTGCGAACCGGATCGCTGAATTCTTGCGGCGGGACGTTCCGCCGCAGGTACCGCAGGCTCGACGCGTGGTCGCGTCATCTCAACACACGCGCCTGAAGTGAGCCTTAAAAGCGCGCCTTAAGACTGCTTGGCGGCCGCAACTTGCGCCGCAACTTCCGCCGCGAAGTCGTCCTGACGCTTCTCGATGCCCTCGCCGACCACGAACAGCGCGAACTTCTGCACCGACGCGTTGGCTGCCTTCAGATACTGTTCGATCGTCTGCTTGTCGTTCTTCACGAACGGCTGGTTCAGCAGCGACACTTCCTTCAGGTACTTCTGGATCGAGCCGTCGACCATCTTCGCGACGATCTCGGCCGGCTTGCCCGACTCAGCCGCCTTTTGCTCGGCGATGCTGCGCTCCTTGGCGATCAGGTCAGCCGGCACTTCGTCCGACGACAGCGAGACCGGCTTCATCGCGGCCACGTGCATCGCCACGTCCTTGCCGACTTGCTCGTCCGCGCCCGTGAACTCGACCAGCACGCCGATACGCGTGCCGTGCAGGTACGACGCAACCTTGTTCGCGGATTCGAAACGCACGAAACGGCGGATCGACAGGTTTTCGCCGATCTTGCCGACCAGCGCGAGACGCACTGCGTCGACCGTCGAGCTTTCCAGCGGCAGCGCCGACAGCGCGGCCACGTCGGCCGGGTTCTGCTTGGCGACCAGTTCAGCAATCGTCTTGCCAAAGGCCAGGAAGTCGTCGTTCTTCGCGACGAAGTCGGTTTCGCAGTTCAGTTCGACGAGCGCGCCCACGCCGCCTTCGACGTGCGCCGTGACGATGCCTTCAGCCGTCACGCGCGATGCCGCCTTGCTCGCCTTGTTGCCGAGCTTCACGCGCAGCAGCTCTTCGGCGCGCGCCATGTCGCCGTCGGCTTCCGTCAGCGCCTTCTTGCATTCCATCATCGGCGCGTCGGTCTTCGCGCGCAGTTCTGCCACCATGCTTGCGGTAATTGCCGCCATCATTCGCTCCTTGAGTCTGTTTGATACGTGCCGCCGGCTTTTGAATCACGCCCACGGCAGAGAAATAGGCACTTCGAGGCACTTCCATCGCGCTGACTAAAAAAAAGGGGCCTTTCGCAAAGCCCCCTTTTTTGTCGGCCACAGGGCTCGATTACGCCTCTGCGTTGACCTCGACGAACTCGTCGCCTTCGCCGTTGCGCACGGCCTGGACCACGTCGTTCACCGCGTTCGCACGGCCTTCGAGGATCGCGTCGGCAACGCCCTGGGCGTACAGCGACACGGCCTTGGACGCGTCGTCGTTACCCGGGATCACGTAGTCGATGCCTTCCGGCGAGTGGTTCGTATCGACCACGGCGATGACCGGAATGCCGAGCTTCTTGGCTTCCGTCACAGCAATCTTGTGGTAGCCGACGTCGATCACGAACATCGCGTCCGGAATGCCGCCCATGTCCTTCACGCCGCCGATCGACTTTTGCAGCTTGACCATTTCACGTTCGAACAGAAGCGCTTCCTTCTTGCTCATGCGCTCGGTTTCACCCGATTCCAGCGCCGCTTCCATGTCTTTCAGGCGCTTGATCGAGACCTTCAGCGTCTTGAAGTTGGTCATCATGCCGCCGAGCCAACGGGCGTTGACGAAAGGCATACCGGCGCGCGCTGCTTCCTGCGCGATGGTGTCGCGCGACTGGCGCTTCGTGCCGACGAAAAGAATCGTGCCGCGGTTCGCTGCCAACTGGCGCACGTACTTCAGCGCGTCGTTGTAGAGCGGCAGCGTCTTTTCGAGGTTGATGATGTGAATCTTGTTGCGATGACCGAAGATGTACGGGGCCATCTTGGGGTTCCAGAAGCGCGTTTGGTGACCGAAGTGGACACCAGCTTCCAGCATTTGACGCATCGTGACTGCCATGAAATTCTCCGCGAGGGTTGGGTCTTAAGCCGGCTGCCGCATCCCTCGCCTTTGCTGACGTGTGGGACACCCTGGGTGCGCCGGCTTGCGTATCGACTTGAACATTCAGTTTCCAAGCCGCGATCCGCGCTTGCTTGCGCTTGCTTGATTCGCGCTTGCGTCGTGATTGTCTTGCAAAGTCTCTTGCAAAATCATGACGGCAATATGGATTGCGACTTAGCCTGCGAGTATAGCATGTGAGGATTGGTCGGCTCAAGCCGCACGACCGAACTGGATTTCGGCGCTTCACCGCGCATTCCCTTGCCGCCACGCTGGCCGTCCCCAACTATCCGGGTGCGGCGCATTTCTTATGGTGCGATAATGCCGCTTTCGCGGCTCACGGCCGCATACCTGCATTTCCGAGCCAAGTCATGTCCATTACGCTGAAAAACGAACACGATATCGCGCAGATGCGCGTCGCCTGCCGGCTCGCCAGCGAAGTGCTCGATTTCATCACGCCGCATATCGCCCCCGGCGTGACGACCGAGGAGCTCGACCGTCTCTGTCACGAATATATGGTGAAGGAACAGGGCACCGTTCCCGCACCGCTGAATTATCAGCCGCCCGGCTATCCGCCCTACCCGAAGGCCACGTGCATCTCGGTGAACGACGTGATCTGTCACGGCATCCCCGGCGAGAAGGTGCTCAAGAACGGCGACGCACTGAATATCGACATCACCGTCATCAAGAACGGCTATTTCGGCGATACGAGCCGCATGTTCATCGTCGGCGAAGGCTCGATTCTGGCGAAGCGTCTCGTGCAGACCACCTTCGACTGCATGTGGCTCGGCATCGATCAGGTGCGCCCGGGCGCGCATCTCGGCGATATCGGCGCCGCCATCCAGAAGCACGCCGAGGCGCAAGGTTACAGCGTGGTGCGCGAATATTGCGGCCACGGCATCGGCCAGGTCTTCCACGAGGAGCCGCAAGTACTGCACTACGGCCGCCCGGGGACGGGCATCGAGCTGCAGGCGGGCATGATCTTCACCGTCGAGCCCATGATCAACGCCGGGCGCCGTGAAATCCGCACGATGCCTGATCAGTGGACGGTCAAGACGCGCGACCGCAGCCTGTCGGCGCAATGGGAGCACACGGTGCTCGTCACGCCGACCGGCTATGAAGTGCTGACCGTCTCGGCGGGCACGCAGGCGCCGTCGCAACTGATCGCGGCCACCGCCTGATTCCGCATTTTCCGGCGCCCGGCGTGTCCGCACGCGGGCGCATCCTTGATCGTCCCTCGCCCTTTTCAATCCATGAGCGTCACCGCCGCCGTCGCCACGCCTTGTGAAACGTTGCGCGCCGCCTACAAGGTGGCGAAGGCGGCGCTCATCGAACGCTTTCAGGCGGCGTCGAACGTCGAGCCGCTGATGCACGCCCTCGCGCGCGCCACCGACGACGCCCTCAAAGGCGCCTGGACCGCCTGCGACATGCCCGATGACGCCGCGCTCGTCGCGGTAGGCGGCTATGGGCGCGGCGAGCTCGCGCCCTATTCCGACGTCGACATTCTCGTGCTCCTGCCCGATGTCTCGCCGCAAAAGGAAGACGCCGAACTCAACGGCCGCGTCGAGCGCTTCATCGGCATGGCGTGGGATCTGGGGCTCGATATCGGCAGCAGCGTGCGCTCGGTCGAGCAGTGCATCGCCGAGGCGGGCAACGACATCACCGTGCAGACTTCGCTGCTGGAAGCGCGGCGCATCTGCGGCGACCCGCAGCTTTTCCAGCGGTTTTCCACGCGCTATCGCGAGACGCTCGATCCGCGCGCCTTCTTTCAGGCCAAAGTGCTGGAGATGCGCCAGCGTCATGCGAAGTTTCAGGACACGCCATACAGCCTCGAGCCGAACATCAAGGAAAGCCCCGGCGGCCTGCGCGATCTGCAACTCATTCTGTGGATCGCGCGCGGGGCAGGCTTCGGCAGCAGTTGGCGCGAGCTCGATACGCGCGGTCTCATCACGGAGCGCGAGGCGCGCGAACTGCGCCGCAACGAGGGCTTCCTGAAGGCGCTGCGCGCGCGACTGCACGTGATCGCGAAGCGCCGCCAGGACATTCTCGTCTTCGATCTGCAAACGCCGCTCGCGGAAAGCTTCGGCTTCGAGGCGACCACCGCCAAGCGCGCGAGCGAGCAGCTGATGCGCCGCTACTACTGGGCGGCGAAGGCGGTCACGCAGCTCGCCACCATCCTGATCCAGAACGTCGAGGCGCAGCTTTTTCCGTCGACGAGCGGCATCACGCGCGTCATTTCCGGGCGCTTCGTCGAGAAGCAGGGCATGCTGGAAATCGCCCGCGACGATGTCTTCGAGCGCGAGCCGCACGCCATTCTGGAAGCCTTCCTGCTCTACGAGCAGACGCGCGGCGTGAAGGGTCTCTCGGCGCGCACGTTACGGGCGATCTACAACGCGCGCGACCTGATGGACCGCGACTGGCGGCGCGATCCGGAGAACCGGCGTCTCTTCATGGAGATCCTGAAGCAGCCCGAAGGCATCACGCACGCGCTTCGGCTCATGAACCAGACGAGCGTGCTCGGGCGTTATCTGCTCAATTTCCGGCGCATCGTCGGGCAGATGCAGCACGACCTCTATCACGTGTACACCGTCGATCAGCACATCCTGATGGTGCTGCGCAACCTGCGGCGCTTCGCGATCGCCGAGCACGCGCACGAGTATCCGTTCTGCAGCCAGTTGATGGGCAACTTCGAGCGTCCATGGGTGCTCTATGTCGCGGCGCTGTTTCACGATATCGCGAAGGGTCGCGGCGGCGATCATTCCACGCTCGGCATGGCAGATGCCCGGCGCTTTTGCCGCGAGCACGAGATCGGCCAGGAAGATACGGAGCTGATCGTCTGGCTGGTGCAGCAGCATCTGACGATGAGCCAGGTCGCGCAGAAGCAGGACACGAGCGACCCGGAAGTCATCAAGCAGTTCGCATCGGTGGTGAAGACCGAGCGGCGGCTCGCGGCGCTCTACCTTCTGACGGTGGCCGATATCCGCGGCACGAGTCCGAAGGTCTGGAACAACTGGAAGGGCAAGCTTCTCGAAGACCTCTTCCGCGCGACGCAGGCGGTGCTCGGCGGCGCCCAGCCGGACACGCATTCGGAGCTCAAGTCGCGGCAGGAAGCGGCGCTCGCGCTGCTGCGGCTGGAAACCGTGCCGGAGCATGCGCAAAGGCGCCTGTGGGACCAGCTCGATGTCGGCTATTTCCTGCGTCACGATCCGGCCGATATCGCGTGGCAGACGCGTGTGCTTTACCGGCACGTCGAGAGCGAGGAACCGATCGTGCGCGCTCGGCCCTCGCCCATCGGCGCGGCGCTGCAGGTGCTTGTCTACGTGAAGGACCGGCCCGATCTCTTCGCCGGCATCTGTGCGTATTTCGACAAGAACGGCCTCTCCGTGCTCGATGCGCGCGTGACGACGACGCGCCACGGCTACGCGCTCGATAACTTCCTCGTCGCGCATCCGGATCACGACGGGAGTTATCGCGATATCGCCAATCTCGTCGAGCAGCAACTGGCCGGTTTGCTCGCGGACGAGCGCATTCTGCCGGAGCCGTCGAAGGGCCGCGTATCGCGGCTCGTGCGCACGTTTCCGATCACGCCGCGCGTCGACCTGCGTCCCGACGACCGCGGCCAGTACTACATCCTGTCCGTGTCGGCCAACGACCGGCAGGGCCTTCTTTATTCGATCGCGCGCGTGCTCGCGCAACACCGGATCGGCGTGCAGGCGGCGCGGATCAACACGCTCGGCGAGCGCGTCGAGGACGTGTTCCTGATCGACGGCAAAAGCCTGTCGAACAACCGCACCCAGATCCAGGTCGAAACCGAACTGCTGCGCGCGATCGCAGCCTGAGACTTTATGCGCGTCAAACTGACAGCCAAACATCCGCGTCCCACGTCGGCGACGCGATCGCCGGTTCGCTCCGGCACTTCCACTGGGCGCAAGCCTGTTCGCGCTCCGGCGCCGGAAGACGCGCGTCCGAAGCGCGCGAGCCAGCCCGCCGCGGACAAGCGCAGCGATGCGCCGCGTGAGTCGCGCTCGTTCAAACCGCGCGGCGACGATTCGCGCCCGGGCTCTGGCCCGAGAAAGAGCGCGGAAGGTCGCGCGCCCGGACGCGGCGAGCGTGATTCGGGCAACGCTGAGCGTCGCTCATTCAAGCCGCGCGGGGATGATTCGCGTCCCGCGTTCGGCGAGCGTGGACCGCGCAAGTCGTTCGGAGACCGTCCGGCGCCGCGCGGCGATCGCGCATCGGGCGGCGATGAGCGTCGCTCATTCAAGCCGCGTGGGGATGATTCGCGTCCCGCGTTCGGCGAGCGTGGACCGCGCAAGTCGTTCGGAGACCGTCCGGCGCCGCGCGGCGATCGCGCATCGGGCGGCGATGAGCGTCGCTCGTTCAAGCCGCGTGGGGATGATTCGCGTCCCGCGTTCGGCGAGCGCGGACCGCGCAAGTCGTTCGAAGGACGTCCGGCACCGCGCGGCGATCGCGCATCGGGCGGCGATGAGCGTCGCCCATTCAAGCCGCGTGGGGATGATTCGCGTCCCGCGTTCGGCGAGCGTGGACCGCGCAAGTCGTTCGGAGACCGTCCGGCGCCGCGCGGCGATCGAGCACCGGGCAGCGACGAGCGCCGCACGTTCAAGCCGCGTGGGGATGATTCGCGTCCCGCGTTCGGTGAGCGCGGACCGCGCAAGTCGTTCGAAGGCCGTCCGGCACCGCGCGGCGGCGATCGCGCATCGGGCAGCGACGAGCGCCGCTCGTTCAAGCCGCGTGGGGATGATTCGCGTCCCGCGTTCGGCGAGCGCGGACCGCGCAAGTCATTCGGAGACCGTCCAGCGCCGCGCGGCGAACGCGCATCGGGCAGCGACGAGCGCCGCTCGTTCAAGCCGCGTGGCGACGATTCGCGCGACGATCGCGGATTCCGACAGGATCGCGCCTCTGGAGCGCGTCCCGCGCGCCGTGACGAGAGCGATCGCCCGTTCGTGAAGCGCGACGAACGCGCCGAAGCACGCAAACCGGCGGCCAAACCGTCAGCGCCTGCCGCCGAATCGGCGCCGAAGCATCGCGATCACCACGACGGCCTCGTGCGCCTGTCGAAAGTCATGTCCGAACTCGGCCTCTGCTCGCGCCGCGAAGCCGACGAATGGATCGAAAAAGGCTGGGTGCTCGTCGACGGCGAAGTGATCGACACGCTCGGCACGCGCATCCGTCCGACGCAAAACATCGAGATCTTGCCCGTGGCGCGCTCCGCGCAGTCGCAACTCGTCACGATTCTCCTGCACAAGCCGGTCGGCTATGTGTCGGGTCAGGCGGAAGACGGCTACGAGCCGGCGGTTACGCTGATCAACCCCGCGAATCATTGGGACGAAGACCACTCCGGCATCCGCTTCACGCCGGGGCATCTGCGCACGCTTGCGCCGGCAGGCCGTCTCGATATCGATTCCACCGGCCTTCTCGTGCTCACGCAGGACGGCCGCATCGCGAAGCAGTTGATCGGCGGCCACTCGGAAGTCGACAAGGAATATCTCGTGCGCGTGCGCTTCGGCGAGCACACCGTCGACGTCGATCAGCACCTGCCCGCCGAAAAGCTCGCGCTGCTGCGCCACGGCCTCGAACTCGACGGCGTGCCGCTCAAGACGGCGCAGGTGAGCTGGCAAAACGGCGAGCAGCTTCGCTTCGTGCTGCGCGAAGGCAAAAAGCGGCAGATCCGCCGCATGTGCGAGCTGGTCGGTCTGGAAGTCGTCGGTCTGAAGCGCATCCGCATGGGCCGCGTCACGCTCGGCGCATTGCCGCCGGGCCAATGGCGCTATCTCGCCCCGAACGAGACGTTCTGAACGCGGTTCGAAGCCCGCACGTACGTCCGTGCGGGCTTCTGTTGCGTCGCAAAAAAACGACGTTTCAGCAAGCAATTGGGCACGATGCAGTCCAGATCGTGCCTTTTCCTTTTTGGCCGCTTTTTGGCTAAAGAAAATCAATCATCGATCCGTTACACCTGTCAGGCGGATGCGCGCCGCGCGCGGCCTCGCAAACCGGGTGGACGGCAGCAGGATCGGCAGCATTGAACGGCATCGAGGGAGAATCGCCATGTCAGTTGAGATCATCGTTCGTGAGACGGGAACCGGTCTGGAGATCATCAGCGGCCGACGACGGCTCGAAGCCCTGCTCGCCCTGCGCGACGAAGTTGTCGTGATGAGTCCCGGCGTCGGTGAGATGGTGATCGCCCGCCTGCCCGACGGGCGCCTGCAGGCGTCCGCGAATCCGGAGCATGTCACCCTGTTCCGTCAGCCCGATATCAGCGGCAATCCGAAAACGTTGGCGTAACAAAAAGGCCGCTCCTCGCGAAGCGGCCTGCTGCGTCATTCCCGCACGATTCGAAACGCGCGTTTATTCGTCGCGCACCGGATCGAGCCCCGGGAAAAGCACTTCCGTGAAGCCGAATTTCGAGAAGTCGGTGATGCGCATTGGATAGAGCTTGCCGATCAGATGATCGCACTCGTGCTGCACGACGCGCGCGTGAAAGCCCTCGGCGAGCCGCTCGATCGCGTTGCCGTACTGATCGAAGCCCTGGTAGCGGATCATCGAGAAACGCTGCACCGCGCCGCGCAGGCCCGGCACCGAGAGGCAGCCTTCCCAGCCCTCCTCCATGTCGTGCCCGTTCGGCGTGATGATCGGGTTGATGAGCACCGTCTCGGGCACCGACGGCGCATCCGGATAGCGCTCGTTGTGCCCGAAGCCGAAGATCACCACCTGCAGATCGACGCCGATCTGCGGGGCAGCCAGTCCGGCGCCGTTGGCGTCACGCATCGTGTCGAACATGTCCTGCACGAGCGTGTGCAGTTCCGGCGTGTCGAAATGCTCGACTGGCTGCGCGATCCTCAAAAGCCGCGGATCGCCCATCTTCAGGATTTCTCGGATCATGGAGTGACTCCTTCCAAAAGCTTGCGCATGCCGTCTTCGTCCAGCACCGGAACCCCGAGTTCCTCCGCTTTCGCGAGCTTGCTGCCCGCTTCCGCGCCCGCCACGACGTAGTCGGTCTTCTTCGATACCGAGCCGGCCACCTTCGCCCCGGCCGACTCCAGCATCTCCTTCGCTTCCTCGCGCGCGAGCGTGGGCAGCGTGCCCGTCAGCACGACCGTCTTGCCGGCGAGCACGCCTTGCGGCGCCTTGGGCGCGGGCGGACCTTCCGGCCACGACACCTTCGCGCGCAACTGCTCGATCACGTGCTGGTTGTGCTCTTCGCTGAAAAAATTGTGAATGGCCTCGGCCACGATCGGCCCGACATCATTGACTTCGAGCAGCTCTTCGACGGACGCCGCCATGATCGGATCGAGTGAGCCGAAGTGCTTGGCCAGATCTTTCGCCGTCGATTCGCCGACGTGCCGGATGCCGAGCGCATAGATGAAGCGCGCGAGCGTCGTCTTGCTCGCCTTCTCCAGCGAATCGATGAGATTCTGCGCGGATTTGTCCGCGAAACGGTCGAGCGCGGCGAGCGTCGAGAAGCCGAGATTGAAGAGATCGGCCGGTGTACGCACGAGATTCTGGTCGACGAGCTGATCGATGATCTTCTCGCCGAGCCCGTCGATATCCAGCGCGCGGCGTTGCGCGAAGTGCCAGAGCGCCTGCTTGCGCTGCGCCGGGCAGAAGAGCCCGCCCGTGCAGCGCGCGATGGCTTCGTCCGGCAGTCGCTCGATTTTCGAGCCGCAGACCGGGCATTCCGTCGGCATCACGAACTCGCGCGCGTCGGCGGGACGGCGTTCGAGGATCGCGCCGACGACTTCGGGAATCACGTCGCCCGCGCGGCGCACGGTGACCGTATCGCCGATGCGGATGTCCTTGCGACGCACCTCGTCCTCGTTGTGCAGCGTCGCGTTGGTGACCGTCGCGCCGCCGACGAACACGGGCGCGAGCCGCGCGACCGGCGTGATCGCGCCGGTGCGGCCGACCTGCACGTCGATAGCGAGCAGCTGCGTCAGCGCTTCCTGCGCCGGGAACTTGTGCGCGAGCGCGAAGCGCGGCGCGCGCGACACGAAGCCGAGCTTGTCCTGCTCGTCGCGGCGATCGACCTTGTAGACGACGCCGTCGATGTCGTAGGGCAGCGTCTCGCGCTTCTCGCCGATCTTGCGGAAGAAACCCAGCAGGCCGTCCGCGCCTTCAACGACCGCGCGCTCCGCGTTCACCGGCAGACCCATTTCCTTGTACCAGTCGAGGAGCGCGGCGTGCGTGGCGGGCATCTCCGCGCCTTCCAGCACGCCGATGCCATACGCGAAGAACGACAGCGAACGTTGCGCGGTCATCTTCGAATCGAGCTGGCGCAAGCCGCCCGCCGCCGCGTTGCGCGGATTCGCGAATTCACGCTGCCCCGCGTCGCGCTGACGCGCGTTCAGGCGCTCGAAATCGCGCTTGAACATCAGCACTTCGCCGCGCACGTCCAGCCGCTTCGGCACGGTCTTGCCCTTCAGGGTCAGCGGAATCGAGCGGATAGTGCGCACGTTCGCGGTGACGTCCTCGCCCGTCGCGCCGTCGCCGCGCGTCGCGGCCTGCACGAAATGGCCGTCGACGTAACGCAGGGAAATTGCGAGGCCGTCGAACTTGAGTTCGCACGCGTATTCGACGCTCGCGTGACCCAGCGCATCGGACACGCGCTTGTCGAACGCGGCGATGTCTTCGTCCGCGAAGCCGTTGTTGAGCGAAAGCATCGGCACGTCATGGACGACCGGCGTGAAGCCCTCGGCCACTTCGCCGCCCACGCGCTGCGTCGGCGAATCCGGCGTGATCAGATCGGGATGGTCGGCCTCGATGCCCTGAAGCTCCTTGAAGAGCGTGTCGTATTCGGCGTCGGGCAGATCCGGCTGATCCAGCACGTAGTACGCGTAGTTCGCGCGCTCCAGTTCCGAGCGCAGCCACGCCGCGCGCTCGGCCGGACGGTCGGCGCTGGGCACGGCGGCTCCCGACTTGGCGGTAGCGGCGGATTCGGCTTTCGTTTTTGCGGACATGCGGCTTCGAATGAATGAATAAGGTAGATCGATAGTGCGTAAATCCGATAACCGGCCGTCCGATTGTCTCAGAAGATCGGTAAATCGTGGCATCGACCGAATGGCCTAAGTGCGGGCGTCGGTGCGGCGGCGCGCATGCAAAGAAAAGCGCCCCGGATGGGGCGCGATTCCCTGCCGGCAAGCGCGCGTCGCAAAACGCGCGCGCCCGAACCCTACTGGCTGAAAAGACGCCGCGTCGCGGGGGAGCCGGCCGGAATGCCCGCCTGCTCCAGCTTCCCATAAAGCGTCATCAACTGCTTTTCGATGGCGAGCAGCGCGGATTCGGGCAGCGGCCGGCGCTGATCGTCGACGACGCGCGCGCCGATGCGCTCCGACAGCGACTTCGCGTAGTCGCTCATCAGCCGGAACGGGAGGATGTCCTCGTCGGCGACGGGCACGTCGAGCACCAGTGTGATCATCTGGCCGCCCTTGTACGTGAGGTCGTCGCGCAGGAAATTGGTGTCGCCGAACTGGAGCATGAAGACGGGATTCTGCTTCGCATCGAGCTTCACGAAGCGGGTGCCGTCGCGCGACAGCAGCAATCCGTCTTGCGACGCCACCGCCTGCACGTAGTTCGCGGACCACGGCGCGCCGTCGGAGAGGATGTTGATCGAAAGTTGCGCGTCGCATTGCGCGGCGAAGGCATCGAGCTCGCGCGCCATGCCGACGGTCTCCATCATGTCCGGGAACTCGGGCGCGCCGTCGATGGCATCGGCGAGGCGCTGCACGCCGGTCACGAACTCCGAAAACTCGAGCTCGTTCAGCGGACCGCTGCGGTTCGCCAGCTGCGCGGCCGCGCGCAGTTCCTCGTAACGCACGCCGTTGCGCGGCAATTCCCACGCGGTCTCGCCTTCTGCCTTGCCTTCGATCGTCACGGGCTTCGTGCCGGCGCGGCGCAGACGCTGCGCGAGCGGAATCACGCGATCGCCCGGAACCGGCGCGGCGAGGCGGATCGGCACGACGCAATCGATGCGGCGATCGACCGCCGCCGGCGGCGCCGACGAAATCGTCGTGGCGGCGGGCATGACCGGTTCGGCGCGCTCTTCTTCGTTTTCGGGTTCGGCTTCCTCGGCATCGCCGTTGGCGGACGTCGCCTCCGCCTGAAGGTCGACGGCGGTATCGGCCGGTGCGACGGGCGGCGGCGCCGTCGCGGCACTCGCAGCGCCGAAGCTCGGCTCGAGGCGCGTGTCACGCGTCTCGGCGTCACCCTCGCCCGCCACCGGCTCGCGGCGCGGCTGGCGCACGGGCTCGATAAACGGCTGTTCGTCGTCGGTTTCCTGGCGCGCGAGCGCATCGGCCGCTTCGTCGGGCATCGGGCGCGGCATCTTGCGCCGCACTTTCGCGCTCTGCCACGCGTTGTACACCACCACGCCGCCCACCACCACGGCTCCGGCTCCAATCAAACCGAGTGTCAACTCGTCCATGCAGGCTCCATCATTCTTTTTACGTTACGAAGCGCCGCGCGATCTGTCGCACGCATCGCGCCGCGTTCCGGCTTCTCGCCGCCGCCTGGCCGATGCGCGCCACTCCGCGCCTTGACGCACGCCGCCGGATCGCCGTCCGGCCCCACACTCAATCAAAACTTTTGCGAACCGCGACGCTTCAGCCGTTCTGCGCGAAGCCCGCCGCGGCTTCCATATCCACCGCGACGATGCGCGACACGCCCTGCTCCTGCATCGTCACGCCGATCAGCTGCTGCGCCATTTCCATCGCGATCTTGTTGTGCGAGATGAACAGGAACTGCGTCTTGGCCGACATCGCGCGCACGAGATTCGCGAAGCGCTCGGTGTTGGCGTCGTCGAGCGGCGCGTCCACTTCGTCGAGCAGACAGAACGGCGCGGGATTCAGCTGGAACATCGCGAACACGAGCGCCGTGGCCGTCAACGCCTTCTCGCCGCCCGAGAGCAGGTGAATGGTCGAATTCTTCTTGCCGGGCGGCTGCGCCATCACCTGCACGCCGGCGTCGAGGATTTCGTCGCCGGTCATGATGAGCTTCGCCTGGCCGCCGCCGAAGAGACGCGGGAACAGTTCGCCGAAGTGACGGTTCACCTCGTCGAACGTGCCTTGCAGGAGCGCGCGCGTTTCCTGGTCGATCTTCGAGATCGCGTCTTCCAGCGTGCCGATGGCGTCGTTCAGGTCCGCCGACTGCGCGTCGAGGAAGTGCTTGCGCTCGGTCGCCGCAGCCAACTCTTCGAGCGCGGCCATGTTGACCGGGCCGAGCGCGTTGATCGCGTTGTTCAGGCGCGTGACTTCGCCCTGCAGATACGAAGGCTTCATGTCCGGCGTGAGCTTCTCGGCGAGCTCGGCTTCATCGACGCCCGCCGCCTGCAACTGCTCGACGAACTGCTCGCCACTGATGCGCGCGGCCTGCTCCTTCAACTGCAATTCGTTGATCTTGTCGCGCAGCGGCTGCAGCGAGCGTTCGGCCATGAGGCGCTGCTCGTCCGCCTGACGCAGACGCGCGGTGAGATCGTCCAGTTCGACGCGCGCCGCATGCAAAGATTCCTCGCGCGCCGCGCGCACTTCGAGCGCGTCGTGCAGGCCGGTTTGCGCGGTCTGCTCGTTGATGGTCTCGAGTTCGGCGCGCGCGTCTTCCAGCGTGCCCGCGATGCGCTCGCTCTGCTCGTGCGCCGTCTCGATATTGCGCTTGTACTCGTCGATCTTCGCGGCGAGCCCGCGCACGGCGAAGCTCGCGTCGCTGGCCGCGCGCTCCAGTTCGCGCAGTTCGTGACGCGCGTTCGTGAGTTCCTCGTCGAGCGATTCGAACGCGAGCTGGTTATCTTCGAAACGCGCCTGCAATTGCGCGATCTCGCCGTCGTGACGCTCGAACGCCGCTTCCGATTCGGCACGCAGCGCGCGCTGCTCATCGACCTGCGCGGCGATCTCTTCCAGTTCCTCGCCGATCTGCGTGTTGCGCTGCGTGTAGCGCTCGTGCGCCTGCGCGAGCTTGAGCACGTCCATCTGCAATGCGTGGACGCGCTGGGTCGCGCGCTCGGCGGCGGCGCGCGCTTCCGCGAGCGCCTGCGACGCCTGCGTGTGCGCGGCGTCCGCCCGCACGGCGTTGGCCTTCGCTTCGTCTGACAGCAAGGCCTGAGCACGCACCTGCTTCGTCAGATTTTCGATTTCCTGCGCGCGCGCGAGCATGCCCGACTGCTCGGAATCCGACGCATAAAGCTGCACGCCCACGCGCGTCACGATATGCCCCGCCTTCACGACGAACGCGGCGCCATCCGGCAACTGATTGCGCGATGCCAGCGCCTGCGCGATGTCATCCGCGACGAAGGTCGTGGCGAGCCATTCGTTCAGCACGGCGCGCAGGCCCGGATCGTCGATGCGCACGAGCGACAGCAACGAACGCAGTCCTTGCGGCGTCTCGACCGGCTTGCCCGCGGCGGGCGGCGAATAAAACGCGAGCTTGGCGGGCGGCGCATCGGTGGCGAAGGCCTTGACCCAATCCAGGTTCGATACTTCCAGCGCGGCGAGCCGCTCGCGCAGCACGGACTCCAGCGCCGCTTCCCAGCCGGCCTCGACGTGCAGCTTCTTCCACAGACGCGGCAGCGCGCCGAGCTCGTGCTTGTCGAGCCACGGCTGGATCTTGCCTTCGGTCTGCACGCTTTCCTGCAGTGCTTTCAGTGCGGCGAGGCGCGCTTCGAGCTGATGGATGTGCGCGCTTTCCTTCTGCACGCGTTCCTGCGCCGCACGGCGTTCGGCGTCGAGACGCGGCACGGTTTCCTGCGCATCGGCGAGGCGCGCCTGTGCTTCGGCGAGAATTTCCTCGTTCTCGGCGAGCTGCATGCGCAACTCTTCGAGATGCGCTTCATCCGGTGCGTCGAGCCCGCTCGCTTCGTTCTTCAGGCGTTCCTGGCGCTGCTGCAGTTGCTGAAGCTGCTGATCGGCGTTGCGCTGATGCGCCGCCTCGAGCTTCAGCGCCTGTTCCGCGCGCGCGATGCCCGCGCGTTCTTCGTTCAGTTGTGCCTGCGCATCGCGCCAGCGGGCTTCGAGCGCGGGCAGCGCATCGTGCTTCGCGGCCGCGTTTTCCTGCGCGATCGCAGCCTTTTCTTCGCCTTCGGCGAGCGCTTCGGTCGCGGTGTCGATTTCGTCGCGCGCCTTTTGCGCCTGCACCTGCCATTGCTCGCGCTGCGCGGTGAGCGCCGCGATCTGTGCCTGCACGCGATTGCGCGACTCGACGATGAAACGGATCTCCGCTTCCAGACGGCTCACTTCGGCATTGGCTTCGTAGAGCGCGCCTTGCGCGCCCTGCATTGCGTCGCTCGCGCTGTAATGCGCGACGCGCAGCGTTTCCAGTTGCGCTTCGACTTCACGCAGACGCGCGGTCTGCGCTTCGAGCTCGACCTGCGCCTCGCGGATCGCGCGCTGCTGACGCTCGGCTTCGTTGCCCGCTTCCTTCTTGCGCAGCAGCCACAGCAGGCGCTGCTTCTCTTCGCCTTCGGCCTGGAGCTCCTTGTACTTCGTCGCGACGACCGCCTGCGCTTCGAGCTTCTCGAGGTTGGTCGAAAGCTCGCGGATGATGTCTTCGACGCGCGTCAGGTTCTCGCGCGTATCGTGCAGACGATTCTCCGTCTCGCGGCGGCGCTCCTTGTACTTCGACACGCCCGCGGCTTCTTCGAGAAACACGCGCAGCTCTTCCGGCTTCGCCTCGATGATGCGCGCGATCATGCCCTGCCCGATGATCGCGTACGCGCGCGGGCCGAGACCCGTGCCGAGGAAGATGTCCTGAATGTCGCGGCGGCGCGCGGGCAGATTGTTGATGTAGTAGCTGGAGGTGCCGTCGCGCGTGAGCACGCGCTTCACGGCGATCTCGCCGTACGCGCTCCATTGACCGGCGGCGCGGCCGTCGCCGTTATCGAAGATGAGTTCGACGCTTGCCCGGCTGCCGGGCTTGCGCGCTGTCGATCCGTTGAAGATCACGTCCTGCATCGATTCGCCGCGCAATTCGGAAGCGCGCGATTCGCCGAGCACCCAGCGCACGGCATCGATGATGTTTGACTTGCCACAGCCATTCGGCCCGACGACGCCGACCAGCTGGCCGGGGACCTGAAAATGCGTGGGATCGACGAAAGACTTGAAGCCAGCGAGTTTTATCGAGGTCAGACGCACGGCGATATCGCTGTTTTGAATGAGTGACGGAGGATATATGGCAGACAGGCCGCAGCGCGGCCCGTCGATCGCAATCGGCCACGCGCTGCATCACTGCGTGACGGGCCCGGCGAAGTGGGCACCATCATACCATCGCGCGAGTCGATTTCTTTTTGCTTTCCGGCGCGTCGCGGACGACATCGAGCGCTTCGGGCGCGGGAGGCGAACGCGACGCACCCTGCCGATGCACCCACGCCGACAGCACGCACGCCGCGACAATGCACGCGCCGCCCGCCCATTCGCGCGGGCCGGGCACTTCGCCCGCGAAAAGCCACGACGACAGCGCGGTGACGACGAGCTCGAACAGCATGATGATCGATGCACGGTTGGCCGGCACGCGCGCGAGGCCCACCTGCACGATCATGTTGTTCACCGCGAGCACGACGCCCAGCCCGATCACGATGAACGTCGCCATGGGCAGTTGCGAGGCGGCCGGCGGCGCGGGCATCGGCTCGAACAGCGTGACGACGGAGGCGACGAGCGCCGCCCCGCCGAAGATCACCGCGGTGCGCATCTCGGGTTTCATGGCGGGCAAGGTGCGCGTGACCTTGACGACGAGCACGTTGCTCATCGCGAAGCCCATGCCGCCCATGAGGCCCGCCCATTCGGCGAGATCGGCGGGCAATGGCATGCCGATCTCGGGCGACCAGAGCATCGTCACGGCGCCCATCAGCGAGAGGAGCGACAGCGCGGCGTCGGCGCGCGTGAGACGTTCCTTCAGGATGAAGTGCGCGAAGATCGCGGTCCACGCGGGCGTCAGATAGAAGAGCAGCAGCACGCGCATCACCTGCCCGTGGATCGCGCCCCACACGAAGCCGATGTTCGTGACGCCCGCCGCCACGCCGAGCGCGACGAGCAGCCAGTGCCAGGACAGCGTGCTGATCGAGCGGCGCTTCAGGAGCAGCACGAAGATGCATGCGGCGCCGCTCGTCGTCGCGCTGGCCGCGGTGCCGGTCAGGCCGATGGCGGCGAGCATGCGCATGGGGTACCAGACGAGGCCCCACACCGACGCGCCGATCATGATCGCGAGCGTCGGCCAGGCATTCCGGAGCCCGCGGGTCATGCCGGCGCTCCGCCCATCGCGCCCTTTTCGAGCTTGTTCATTCGTACTTGTCCTTCATGCCGCGCGCCGCCGCCCGCTTGCGAGCCGGGGCCGCGCGCTATAATCGTCCGCTTGCTTCACGTCCGTTCGATGTCTTCCGAGGCCGCGCTCGCAGGCACCTTCTGCCTCGCGCGCATCGCTCACTGCTTACCGGTCACGCCGTGAATCCACTTCTCAAGAAACTTCAGCCTTATCCGTTCGAAAAGCTGCGTGCGCTCTTCAAGGGCATCGAGCCGCGCGCCGGATTCACGCCGATCAGCTTCGGCATCGGCGAGCCGAAGCATCCGACGCCCGCGCTGATTCGCGATGCGGTGATCGATTCGCTCGACGGCCTTGCCTCCTATCCGGCCACGCTCGGCAGCGAGCCGCTGCGCACGGCGATCGCGGCGTGGGTGAAAGAGCGCTACGGCCTCGAAGCGGTCGATGCGGCAACCGAAGTGCTGCCCGTCTCCGGCTCGCGCGAAGCGCTGTTCGCGCTCGCCCAGACCGTGATCGACAGCCGCAGCACGGACGCCGCCGAACCGCCCATCGTACTCTGTCCGAACCCGTTCTATCAAATCTACGAAGGCGCGGCCCTGCTCGCGGGCGCCGAGCCGTACTTCGTCAACAGCGACCCGGCGCGCAACTTCGCGTGCGATTACTCGGCGGTGCCGGATCACATCTGGGCGCGCACGCAACTGCTCTATGTGTGCTCGCCGGGCAATCCGACCGGCGCGGTGCTCACGCTCGAAAACTGGCGCGAGCTCTTCGCGCTGTCGGACCGGCACGGCTTCGTGATCGCGTCGGACGAATGCTATTCGGAGATCTATTTCGACGAAACCAATCCGCCGCTCGGCGGGCTGGAAGCGGCGCGGCTGCTCAATCGCGGCTTCGAGCGCCTCGTGATGCTGTCGAGCCTGTCGAAGCGCTCGAACGTACCGGGCATGCGCTCCGGCTTCGTCGCGGGCGACGCGTCGATCCTGCGGGACTTCCTGCTCTATCGCACGTATCACGGCGCGGCGCTCTCGACGGTGTTTCAGCGCGCGAGCGTCGCCGCGTGGCAGGATGAAACGCACGTGCGCGACAACCGCGCGAAGTATCTGAAAAAATTCCAGACGGTCACGCCCATGCTCGCCGATGTGCTCGACGTGCGCCTGCCGGACGCCGCGTTCTACCTCTGGGCGAACGTCGCGGGCACCGGGCTCACGGATACCGAGTTCGCGGCGCGCCTGTACGCCGACTATAATGTGACGGTTCTGCCGGGCTCTTTTCTCGCTCGCGCGGCGCACGGCACGAATCCCGGCGAGGGCTTCGTGCGCATCGCGCTCGTGGCCGAGACCGAGGAATGTGTCGAAGGAGCCCGCCGCATCGTCGAATTCTGCCGCGCGCTCAGGTCCTGACATCGGTCCTGAAAACGTAGCCGGCCCAACTACCCATCCTTGATACCAACTATGTCGCAACAACTTCAGAGCATCATCGATACCGCCTGGGACAACCGCGCCGAGCTTTCGCCCAAGGCCGCGCCCGCCGAAGTCCGCGAAGCCGTCGCGCACGCGATCGAACAGCTCGACAAAGGCCAAATGCGCGTTGCCGAGAAGCGCGACGGCGAATGGGTCGTGAATCAGTGGCTCAAGAAGGCCGTGCTCCTGTCGTTCCGCCTGGAAGACAACGCACCGATGCCCGCGGGCGGCTACTCGCAGTTCTACGACAAGGTGCCCTCGAAGTTCGCGAACTACACCGCCGAAGACTTCGCGGCGGGCGGCTTTCGCGTCGTGCCGCCGGCCATCGCGCGCCGCGGCTCGTTCATCGCGAAGAATGTCGTGCTGATGCCGTCGTACACCAACATCGGCGCCTATGTCGACGAAGGCACGATGGTCGACACGTGGGCCACCGTCGGCTCGTGCGCGCAGATCGGCAAGAACGTGCACCTGTCGGGCGGCGTGGGCATCGGCGGCGTGCTGGAGCCGCTGCAGGCGAACCCCGTCATCATCGAGGACAACTGCTTCATCGGCGCGCGCTCGGAAGTGGTGGAAGGCGTGATCGTCGAAGAGAACTCGGTCATCTCGATGGGCGTTTATCTCGGCCAGTCGACCAAGATCTACGACCGCGAAACCGGCGAAGTGAGCTATGGCCGCATTCCGGCGGGCTCGGTCGTGGTCGCGGGCAATCTGCCGTCGAAGGACGGTTCGCACAGCCTGTACTGCGCCGTGATCGTCAAGAAGGTCGATGCGAAGACGCGCGCGAAGGTGGGTCTCAACGAACTGCTGCGAGGCGACTGATCGTGGCGCGCGGGTCCGCTACGACCGTCGTCTACGGCATTCCGAATTGCGACACCGTGAAGAAGGCGCGCGTATGGCTGGAAGAGCATGGCGTGCCATTCGAGTTTCACGACTTCAAGAAGGCCGGCGTGAATGACAAGCTGATCCAGGACTGGCTCAAGGATGTGCCGCTCGATCAGCTCATCAACAAGCGCGGCACGACATGGCGCGGCCTGTCGGACGTGCACAAGGCCGAAGCCGACACGACTTCCGGCGCGATCGCGCTGATGATCCACAAGCCGTCGATCATCAAGCGGCCTGTCGTCGTCGTGAACGGGCGCGTGAGGACGCTCGGGTTTTCCGCCGAGCAGTACGAAACGCTTTTTGCGTGATACAGGGCGATGGCTGCGAACTCTTCGGCCATCGCGCGAACGCCACGAGTGCCGGCCGCAGCGCCGGCATTTTTTATCTTCAATCGACCATGTCCGGCACTCTCACACTCACCGAAGCGCTGATCGAACGCGCATCCGTCACGCCCGACGATCAGGCCTGTCAGGCGCTCATGATCGAGCGGCTCGCCGCGATCGGCTTCGAATGCGAAACGATCGAATCGGGCGGCGTCACGAACCTGTGGGCCGTGAAGCGCGGCACGGACGCCCATGGCAAGCTGCTCGCGTTCGCCGGCCATACCGATGTCGTGCCCACCGGCCCGCTCGAACAATGGAGCTCGCCGCCCTTCACGCCGACGCATCGCGACGGCAAGCTCTACGGGCGCGGCGCGGCGGACATGAAGGCATCGCTCGCGGCGTTCGTCGTGTCGAGCGAGGAGTTCGTGGCGCACTATCCGGAACATCGCGGCACGCTCGCGTTTCTCATCACGAGCGACGAGGAAGGCCCCGCCACCGACGGCACGATCAAGGTCGTCGAAGCGCTGAAGGCGCGCGGCACGCGGCTCGACTACTGCATCGTCGGCGAGCCGACTTCGAACGCCACGCTCGGCGACATGGTCAAGAACGGCCGGCGCGGCTCGATGACCGGCAAGCTCGTCGTGAAGGGCGTGCAGGGGCATATCGCGTATCCGCATCTCGCGAAGAATCCGGTGCATCTGCTCGCGCCGGCGCTGGCCGATCTCGTCGCCGAAAAATGGGACGACGGCAACGAATATTTCCCGCCGACGACCTGGCAAGTGTCGAACCTGCATTCCGGCACCGGCGCCACCAACATCATTCCCGGCCACGCCGACCTGATGTTCAATTTCCGCTTTTCGACGGCGAGCACGGTCGAAAGCCTGCAAAGCCGCGTGCACGCGATTCTCGACAGGCACGGCCTCGACTACGATCTGAAGTGGATCGTGAGCGGCCTGCCGTTTCTCACGCCGCGCGGCGCGCTCTCGGACGCGCTCGAAAAAGCCATTCTCGATGAAACCGGCGTGCGCACCGAGCTGTCTACCACGGGCGGCACGTCCGATGGACGCTTCATCGCGCGGATCTGCGATCAGGTCGTGGAGTTCGGCCCGCCCAACGGCACGATCCACAAGATCGACGAGCATGTCGAAGTGAAGTTCATCGAGCCGTTGAAGAACGTGTACCGCCGCGTGCTCGAAGCACTGATCGCCTGAACTCAATCCCACAATAAAAAGGAGCCTTCGATGGCGCTGCCCTTCACCACCGTGCGCGACCTGCTGCGCTTCGGCGTCTCGCGCTTCACCGAAGCGGGTTTGTCGTTCGGCCACGGCTCGACCAATGCCTACGACGAAGCCGCGTATCTGATCCTGCATACGCTGCATCTCCCGCTCGACACCCTCGATCCGTTCCTCGACGCGCGCCTGCTCGACAACGAGATCGACGCCGTGATGAAAGTGCTCGAGCGCCGCGCGAAGGAGCGCGTTCCCGCCGCGTACATCACACAGGAAGCGTGGATGCACGGCCGCCGCTTCTATGTCGACGAGCGCGTGATCGTGCCGCGCTCGTTCATCGGCGAACTGCTGCAGGACGGTTTGCAGCCGTATGTCGCCGATCCGGATCAGGTCACGCGCGTGCTCGAGCTGTGCACCGGCTCGGGCTGCCTCGCGATTCTCGCGGCGCAGGCGTTCGAGAACGCCGATGTCGATGCCGTCGACATTTCGCCGGATGCGCTGGCCGTCGCGCGCCGCAATGTCGACGATTACCGGCTCGACGAGCGCGTGAGTCTCTACGAAGGCGACCTGTACGCGCCGCTGCCGCAGGGGCGCTACGAGGTCATCATCACCAATCCGCCGTACGTCAACGCGCAGGCCATGCAGGCGCTGCCTGAAGAGTACCGGCACGAGCCCGAGCTCGCGCTCGCGGGCGGCGCGGACGGCATGGACGTGGTGCGGCGCATCGTGCGCGACGCGGGCAAGTGGCTGACGGAAGACGGCGTGCTCGTCGTCGAGATCGGCAACGAGCGGCACAATGTCGAGGCTGCGCTGGGCGGACTCGATCTCGTGTGGCTCTCGACGAGCGCCGGCGATGACAACGTGTTCCTGATCCAGGCCGCCGACCTGCCCGCCTGACCGGCTGTCCGGGCGAGCGTTGCTGTGACGCTCGCTAACACTTCGCGCGGAAGGCTTGGGTAATATGGCGAATCGCCATTAGCGCATCGCTTCCCAACTTCCGCGTCTATGCAAGCATCCGACTGGCTACATCTCGGCACGCTCGTGATGGCCGCGCATGTGCTCGGCGTGATCGCCGCGATCCATGCCGTCATCAACACCCGCACATCGCAGGGCGCGGTGGCGTGGGCCGTGTCGCTCGTCGCGATGCCTTACTTCACGCTGATCCCCTATCTGTTCCTCGGCCGCAGCAAGTTCGCGGGCTATATCGACGAGCGGCGGCTCGAAGTCGAGATCCTGCGCAGCCGCTCGAAGCCCGCCGAATGGGATTCGGGCGATCGCAGCGACGCCCCCGAGACCGCTCCGCTCGTCGATTCCTCCGGCGTGCGCGGCGAGCTCGCGCCGGGACCGGCCACCTATCTCGGCAATCCGACGATCCGCACGCTGCAGCGCCTCTCCGGCATGCCGTTCCTGCGCGGCAACTCGGTGCGCGTGCTCGTCAACGGCGACGCCACGTTCGCCGCGATCCTCGAAGCCATCGCGGCCGCCGAGCGCTATATCGTGGTGCAGTTCTTCATCGTGCGCGCCGACGCCCTCGGCGAAATGCTCAAGGACGCGCTCATCAAAAAGGCCCAGGCGGGCGTGCGCGTGTACTTCCTGTACGACAGCATCGGCAGCTTCGATCTGCCGCATCGCTACGTGTACGCGCTGCGCGCGGGCGGCGTGGAGGCGCATCCGTTCGCGGCCCAGCGCAAGTTCGTGCATCGCTTCCAGATCAATTTCCGCAATCATCGGAAAATCGTGGTCGTCGACGGCAAGCGCGCGTTCATCGGGGGGCACAACGTGGGCGTCGAATATCTCGGCGGCAATCCGCGGCTCTCGCCATGGCGCGATACGCATGTGGAAGTGCGCGGCCCGGCGGTGGCGAGCATCCAGTTCGTCTTCACCGAGGACTGGTACTGGGCGACGCAGCGGCTGCCCGAGCTCGGCCCCGCGCCGCATTCAGAAGAAAACATGCACTGCATGGTGCTGTCGAGCGGCCCCGCCGACAAGCAGGAAACCTGCTCGCTCTTTTTCGTCGAGGCGATCAACGCGGCGCGCGAGCGTATCTGGATCACGTCGCCCTACCTGATTCCCGACGAAGCCGTGTTCTCGGCGATGCGGCTCGCGGTGATGCGCGGCGTGGACGTCCGCATCCTGATTCCGAGCCGGCGCGATCATCGCGTGGTGTTCGCCGCGTCGCGGCTCTATGCGTACGAC
Source organism: Caballeronia sp. 11_S32 (assembly GCF_056930355.1). Taxonomy (NCBI): domain Bacteria; kingdom Pseudomonadati; phylum Pseudomonadota; class Betaproteobacteria; order Burkholderiales; family Burkholderiaceae; genus Caballeronia; species Caballeronia sp. 11_S32. Next base: position 1,755,958 of record NZ_JBXOWH010000003.1, on the reverse strand, counting down.
CTCGTGCAGGCGGGCGTGCGCATCTTCCGCTACAAACCGGGTTTTCTGCATCAGAAAGTCGTGCTCGTCGACGATATAGCCGCGACCGTCGGCAGCGCGAATCTCGACAACCGCTCGTTTCGGCTGAACTTCGAGATCACGGTGCTCACGGTCGATCGCGCGTTCGCGAGCCAGGTGGAAGCGATGCTGCTCGCGGACTTCGCGCAGTCATTCGAGATCGACGGCAGCGATTATCGCGGCAAGGCGTTCTGGCGGCGCATGGCGATGCACGTCGCGCGGCTCTTCTCGCCGATTCTCTGAGCGCGCCGAGGCACGTTCAGCACGTTCACAGCAGCTTTTCGATGTCCTCCACGATCGACTCGGGCTTCGTCTGCGGCGCGTAGCGCTTCACCACGCGGCCGTTGCGGTCGACGAGAAACTTCGTGAAGTTCCACTTGATCGCCTCGATGCCGAGCAGGCCCGGCTCCTTGTCCTTCAGATACTTGTAGAGCGGGTGCGCGTTCGAGCCGTTCACCTCGATCTTCGCGAACATCGGGAACGTGACGCCGTAGTTTTTCTCGCAGAAGCTGCCGATCTGCCCGGCATCGCCCGGTTCCTGCTTGCCGAACTGGTTGCACGGGAAGCCGAGCACCTCGAAGCCGCGCGCCGCGAGTTGCTGGTAGATCTCCTGCAAGCCCTTGTATTGCGGCGTGAAGCCGCACTCGCTCGCCGTGTTGACGATGAGGAGCACCTTGTCGCGGTACTTGTCGAGGCTGACGGCCGCGCCGTCGAGTGTTTCGGCCGAGAAGCCGTAGATGCCGTCGGTGGCTGCGCTCATCGCACGCTCCGCGAAATGAAGTCGATGGAAGATAGGCGATGCTACCGCGACACGCGTTCGTCCGCCATTGGCCGAACGGCCGACCCTCAGCCGACGATGCGTCCGGTCTAAAATAGCGCATTCCTTCAAAGCCGCGCCCTTTTCGCCGCCATTCCGACGTGATCCGTTTCAATCAGTTCAGCCTGTCCCGCGGCACCAAGCCGCTTTTCGAAGAGACGAGCTTCACGCTCAATCCGGGCGAGAAAGCCGGTCTTATCGGCGCGAACGGCGCGGGCAAGTCCACGCTCTTTTCCGTGCTGCGCGGCGAGTTGCACGCGGACGGCGGCGATTTCTCGATGCCGCCGTCGTGGCGCATCGCGCATGTCGCGCAGGAAACGCCCGCCGTGGACCGCAGCGCGCTCGACTACACGCTCGACGGCGACACGCACCTGCGCGCGATCGAAGCGCGCATCGCGTCGGCCTCCGCCGCGCATGACGGCGCCGCCGAAGCAGAAGCGCACGCCGCCTTCGCGGACGCCGACGGCTACACCGCGCCCGCGCGCGCCGAAACGCTGCTGCTCGGCCTCGGCTTCACGCTGGAGCAGACCCGCGAGCCGGTGTCGAGCTTTTCGGGCGGCTGGCGCATGCGCCTGAATCTTGCGCAGGCGCTGATGTGCCCGTCCGACCTGCTGCTCCTCGACGAACCGACCAACCACCTGGATCTGGACGCCATCGTCTGGCTGGAAGACTGGCTCGGGCGTTATCCGGGCACGCTCGTCGTCATTTCGCACGACCGGGAGTTTCTCGATTCGGTCTGCAACGTCACGCTGCATCTGGAGAATCGTCAGGTGAAGCGCTATGGCGGCAACTATAGCCAGTTCGAAGTGCTGCGCGCGCAGCAAATCGCGCTGCAGCAGAGCGCGTACGAGAAGCAGCAGAAAACCGTCGCGCATCTGCAGAGTTTCATCAACCGCTTCAAGGCCAAGGCGACCAAGGCGAAGCAGGCGCAAAGCCGCGTCAAGGCGCTGGAGAAGATGGAGCTGATCGCGCCCGCGCATGCGAGCTCGCCCTTCACGTTCGAATTCCGCGAGCCCGATGCCGCGCCCAATCCGATGATGGTCATGGAAAGCGTGCGCTGCGGCTATCACAACGACGAAGGCGGCGAGATTCCGATCGTCGAGGGCGTGACGCTGTCGATTCAGAACGGTCAGCGCATCGGTTTGCTGGGCGCGAATGGCCAGGGCAAGTCGACGCTCATCAAGACGCTCGCGCAGACGCTCGAACCGCTGTCGGGCGGTGTGCGTCAGGGCAAGGGCCTGCAGATCGGCTATTTCGCGCAGCATCAGCTCGAAACGCTGCGTCCCGACGATTCCGCGCTCCAGCATCTCGCGCGCCTCGCGCCCGACACGCGCGAGCAGGAATTGCGCGATTTTCTCGGCAGCTTCAATTTTTCCGGCGATATGGCCACCGCGAAGATCGCGCCCTTCTCCGGCGGCGAGAAGGCGCGGCTCGCGCTCGCGCTGATCATCTGGCAGAAGCCGAATCTGCTGCTGCTCGACGAGCCGACCAACCACCTCGATCTCGAAACGCGCCACGCGCTGACGATGGCGCTCGCACAGTTCGAAGGCACGCTGATCCTGGTGTCGCACGACCGGCATCTGCTGCGCGCGACGACCGATACCTTCATGCTCGTCGCGAAGCATCGCCTGAACCCGTTCGACGGCGATCTCGACGATTACCGCGACTGGCTGCTGCAGCACGCCGCCGAAACGCGCGCGGCGGCGAAGGAAGCGAGTTCGGCTTCGTCCGGCGACGCGCAGGACAACGGGCTCAATCGCAAGGAACAGCGTCGGCAGGAGGCGCAGGAAAGGCAGAAGCTCGCGCATTTGAAGAAGCCGCTGCAGTCGCGCATCGCGAAGATCGAGAAGGAAATGGACAAGCTCAACGCGGAGAAAGCAGAACTCGATGCGTTCGTCGCCGATCCGGCGAGCTACGAGGTCGCGATGAAATCGAAGCTGACCGAGACGGTTCGTCGCCAGGGCGAAGTCAACGCGCGCCTCGAAACGCTAGAAATGGAATGGCTCGAAGCACACGAGGAACTCGAACAGATCGGTTCATAACAGATCGGTTCATAACGGAGATCATCGATTTGACACCTTCCCTCACCGGCCTGCGCGTGCTCGACCTGACGCGGCTGCTGCCCGGCCCCGTCGCAACACTGAGGCTCGCCGAGCTCGGCGCCGATGTGCTCAAAATCGAGCCGCCGGGCGAAGGCGACTACACGCGCACGATGCTGCAAAGCGAAGCCGACCGGCAAAGCGGCACGCCGAGCGCGTTCTATCGCATCGTCAATCGCGGCAAGCGGCAGCTCACGCTGGATCTCAAGACGGAGGAAGGCCGAGCGAAGCTGATCGAGCTCGCGCGCGGCGCGGACGTGCTGGTCGAGAGCTTTCGCCCTTCTGTGATGGCGCGGCTGGGCGTCGGCTACGACGTGTTGCGCGAGGCGAATCCGAAGCTGGTCTACTGCGCGATCACGGGCTACGGCAACGACGGGCCGTTCGCGAACAAGGCCGGTCACGACCTGAATTACATCGCCTACGCGGGCGTGCTCGACCAACTCGCGGCACGCGACGGCCGGCCAATCGCGCCGAATTTCCAGCTTGCGGATCTGCTCGGCGGCGCGCTTTCGGCCGTGATGGACATACTCGCGGCGGCGTGGCACGTCGCGCGCGGCGGCGAAGGCCGCTGCCTGACCGTCTCGATGACGCACGCGATACACGCGCACAACGTGATGGCGCATATCGCGCTCGCCAATGCCAATGAAGCGAGCACGCGCGCCGGCGCCGGTTTGCTGAACGGCGGCGCACCGTGCTACGACGTCTATCGCACGCGCGATGACCGCTTCGTCGCGGTGGGCGCGCTCGAATTGAAGTTCTGGCAGACCTTGTGCGATGCGCTCGGCCGTCCCGACTGGGCCACGCGGCACTGGAGCCTCGGCCAGGCGATCGGCGGCGCCGACGCCGCGCAACTATCGGCGGAACTGGCCGCGAAGTTTCGCGAGCGCACGCGCGACGAATGGATGGCGCTGCTGGACCCGCTCGATTGCTGCGTCGCGCCCGTGCTCACGCCCGCGGAAGCGGCGGCGCATCCGCTTTTCCGGACCGTCTAACGCCGCGGCAAGACCTGGCGCGGCTGGCGCTCGTCGTCGACGAGCACGTGCTTGCGCCCTGTCACATGCTGACGAATGGTCGCGACGACTTCATCTTCGGTCACATCGGCCGCAACGACGCGGCGCGAGATCTGGCCTTGCTCGTCGATCCATTCGACGATCCGGCAACCGCTGCCCCATGGCTGCTGCAGCGGCGCGGAGACGCGGCACCCGCGCAGATGGAACGCGACGGGCTTCGGCCGGGTTGATTTTGCGTGTTTCAAAGCATGGTCCTCTCGATCCTTCCGGCCACCTCGCTTCTTTACATGCCTTTAGCGAAGTTGGCCGGGTCGTAGCCTCGTAAGGATAGAAAAACCACGCGTCGCTTGGGTTACATTACGCAACGAGATTTTTACGACTCGTTACGAGGGGTCCGATCACACGATCATTCGAGATCGCGCACGCGGTCGATCGCCTCCTCGATACGGTCCACCGCAATCACCTTGAGGCCGTCGATCGTCTGTTTCGGCGCGTTCGCCTTCGGAATCAGCGCCATCGAGAAGCCGAGCTTCGCCGCTTCCTTCAGACGATCCTGACCGCGCGGAGACGGACGGATCTCGCCCGCCAGCCCCACTTCGCCAAACGTGATGAGGCCCTTCGGCAGCGGCTTGTTGCGCATCGAGGAGTGGATGGCGAGCAGCACGGCGAGGTCGGCCGCGGGTTCGGTGATTTTCACGCCGCCGACCGCGTTCAGGAACACGTCCTGATCGAAGCACGCGATGCCCGCATGCCGATGCAGCACGGCGAGCAGCAGCGCGAGCCGGTTCTGCTCCAGACCGACCGCGAGCCGGCGCGGATTCGGCACATGCGCGGTGTCCACGAGCGCCTGCACTTCGACGAGCAGCGGCCGCGAGCCTTCCTGCGTGACGAGCACGCACGATCCGGCGACGCTCTGCTCGTGCTGCGACAAAAAGAGCGCCGACGGATTGGCGACGCCGCGCAGGCCCTTTTCCGTCATCGCGAAGACGCCGAGCTCGTTGACCGCGCCGAAACGGTTCTTGAACGCGCGCACGAGCCTGAACGACGAATGCGTGTCGCCTTCGAAATACAGCACCGTATCGACGATGTGTTCGAGCACGCGCGGCCCCGCGAGACTGCCCTCTTTCGTCACGTGGCCGACCATGATGATCGACGTGCCCGTCTGCTTCGCGATGCGCGTCAGTTGCGCCGCGCACTCGCGCACCTGCGCGACCGAGCCGGGCGCGGAGGTTAGCGCTTCGGAATAGATCGTCTGGATGGAGTCGATGACGGCGACTTCGGGCCGTTGCTCGTCGATGGTGGCCTGAATCTTTTCGAGCTGAATTTCCGCGAGCAGCGCGAGATCGCCGGCCGCGCTCGCGCCGCCGATCAGGCCGAGCCGCTGCGCCCGCAACGCGATCTGCGCGCCGGATTCCTCGCCGCTCACATAGAGCGCGGGCCGGTCGCGCGCGATTTCGGCGAGCGATTGCAACAACAGTGTGGATTTGCCGATGCCCGGATCGCCGCCGATCAGCACGACGCCGCCCGGCACGAGACCGCCGCCCAGCACGCGGTCGAATTCGCCGACGCCGGTTGTGAAGCGCGGCACGTCCGACGCCTCGATTTCCGCGAGCTTGCGCACCGGCGAACTCTTCGCGAGCGCCTGGAAACGATGCGCCGATGCCGCCTGCTCCACCGTTTCCAGCAATGTGTTCCACGCCCCGCACGCGGCGCACTGGCCGGTCCATTTCGGCGCCTGCCCGCCGCATTCGCTACAGGTATAGAGCGTCTTCGCCTTCGCTGCTTTTGCCACTTAAAGCCTTGATTTGATGTCGTTCTTGTCGCGCAGAGACTACGCGTTATTCCGCGCGCACGGGCACGCGCTGCGCGATCGCGCACATGAGTTCATAACCGATGGTGCCGGCCGCGCTCGCCACATCGTCGATCGGCAGGTTCGCGCCCCACAGCTCGACCCGGGAGCCAATTCCGGCATTCGGGCACGGCGTCAGGTCGACGGTGAGCATGTCCATCGACACGCGGCCAACGAGCTTCGTGCGCACGCCATCGACGATCACCGGCGTGCCTTCCGGCGCCACGCGCGGATAGCCGTCCGCGTAACCGCACGCGACCACCCCGATGCGCATCGACTGACCCGCCGTGAAGGCCGAACCGTAGCCGATGCTGCTGCCCGCGTCGACCGTTTGCACGGCGATCAGCTCGGACTGGAGCGTCATCGCGGGTTTCAGACCGGTATTGGCGATATCCGCGGTCACGCCCGACGGCGATGCCCCGTACAGCATGATGCCGGGCCGCACCCAGTCGAAATGCGCGTCCGGATGCCACAGCACCGCCGCCGAGTTCGCGAGGCTGCGCGCGCCCGCGATGCCCTCCGCGCCACGCTCGAACGCCTCGAGCTGATGCGCGATGCCGCGCGGAGCGTCGGCATCCGAGAAATGCGTCATGAGCGTGATCTGGCCGACGCCATGCACGGCGCGCGCGCGCTCCCACGCCGTGCGGAACTTCTCGGGCGTGTAGCCGAGGCGGTTCATGCCGCTGTTCATCTTCAACTGGATGTTGACCGGCTTCGACAGGCGCGCCATTTCCAGCATGCGCAACTGCTCGTCGCAATGGACCGCCGTGGTCAGGCTGTAGCGGTCGATCACGTCGATGTCGGTGGGCCGGAAAAAGCCTTCGAGCAAAAGAATCGGCCCCGCCCAGCCCAATTCACGCAACTTCGCGGCTTCTTCGAGGTCGAGAAGGCCAAAGCCGTCCGTCGCGCGCAGCCCCGGGAACGCCCGGGCGAGTCCGTGGCCATAAGCATTGGCCTTGACGACGGCCCAGATTTTGGATTTCGGCGCGTACTTGCGTGCGATGCCGAGGTTGTTGGCGAGCGCAGCGGTATGGATCGTTGCAGAAAGGGGGCGCGGCATGAGCGTGTGTGGAATTGCAGTGAATGCGGTCGAAAAGGTGAGCATACGACAGCGGGACGCGTCCTGCTGCGCTCTCCGAGACCGCCTTGCGAATCAGTATCTTATGAGGAAAATCGCGCACGAGCGTGTGATTTCTCGCGCGATCGAGATTACTGCTAGTCAGAATGCGCCTATTTTCGTGTTATAAAGCCGTGCGCACAACCCATTTCGAAAGGCATAAGCCCGCGCGCTCAACAGGCGCCCGGGGCGGATCACCCGCAGTGAGGAAAGCTTCGGATCAGATGAAAAAAGGTTTTTACACCATCATGGCCGCGCAGTTTTTCTCATCGTTGGCCGATAACGCTCTACTGATCGCTGCCATCGCACTGCTGAAAGACCTTCACGCCCCGAACTGGATGACGCCGCTGCTCAAGCTGTTCTTCGTCCTGTCCTACGTGATTCTCGCGGCTTTCGTCGGCGCTTTCGCCGATTCCCGGCCCAAGGGTCACGTGATGTTCGTGACCAATTCGATCAAGGTCGTCGGCTGCGTGACCATGCTTTTCGGCGCGCATCCGCTGCTCGCGTACGGCATCGTCGGTTTCGGCGCTGCCGCTTACTCGCCGGCAAAATACGGCATTCTCACCGAACTCCTGCCCGCCGACCGGCTCGTCGCGGCCAACGGCTGGATCGAAGGGACGACGGTCGGCTCGATCATTCTCGGCACCGTGATGGGCGGCGCGCTCATCAGTCCGCATATCGCGGGTCATCTGCTGTCGCTGCACATTCCGCGCATCAAAACGCCCGCCGAAGCCGCGATGCTCGTCATCATGCTCATGTACGTAGTCGCCGCGATCTTCAACCTGCGCATCCCCGACACCGGCGCGCGCTATCCGAAGCAGGAAACGCGGCCGCTCAAGCTCATCACCGATTTCGCCGACTGCTTTCTCGTCCTGTGGCGCGACAAGCTCGGCCAGATCTCGCTCGCCGTCACGACGCTCTTCTGGGGCGCCGGCGCGACCCTGCAGTTCATCGTGCTGAAGTGGGCCGAGGTCTCGCTCGGCATGACGCTCTCCCAGGCCGCCATCCTGCAGGCGGTGATCGCGGTCGGCGTTGCGGCGGGCGCCGTGCTCGCGGCCGCACGCGTGCCGCTCAAGCGCTCGCTCACCGTGCTGCCGGTCGGCATCATCATGGGGCTCGCCGTCATGCTGATGGCCTTCTACACGCGCCATCTCTTTCCCGCGCACTGGGGCATCTACTTCGGCAAGATGCACTTCCCGGGCTATCTGCTGATCGCGTATGTGTTCCTGATGATCGTCGGCGGTCTGTCAGGCTTCTTCGTCGTGCCGATGAACGCGCTGCTCCAGCATCGCGGCCACGTGCTGCTGTCCGCCGGGCACTCCATCGCCGTGCAGAACTTCAACGAGAACCTCTCGGTGCTCGTGATGCTGTGTCTCTACGCGGTGCTCGTGTGGCTCGACATGCCGATCCAGTTCGTCATCGTGCTGTTCGGCTCGTTCGTGTGCCTGATGATGTACTTCGTGATGCGTCGGCATCAGGCCAATCAGCGCGCGTTCGATTCCGTCGCGCTGATCGGCGAAGCGCGTCACTGACGCCGCGCGCTTTCCGCGCTTTCGTTTTCTTTCGACCGACATCATGCTCGCCGCCGACCTCTTCTCGTTCGTCACCCGCGTGCGCGAACGCGCGCCGCTCGTGCATTGCCTGACGAACCTCGTCGTCACCAACTTCACCGCGAACGTACTGCTCGCGATCGGCGCCGCGCCCGCGATGGTCGTCGCGCGCGAGGAAGTCGGCGAGTTCGCGCCCATCGCGAATGCGCTGTCGGTCAATCTCGGCACGCTCGACGTGCCGCAGAGCCGCGCGATCCGCGCCGCCGTCGATGCCGCCAGCGGCGCGGGCAAGCCCTGGGTGCTCGACCCGGTCGCGGTCGGGCCGCTCGCGTTTCGCACCGAGTTCGCGCTCGATCTGCTCGATTCGAAGCCCGCGGTGATTCGCGGCAACGCATCCGAGATCATCAGCCTGTCGGGCGGCGCGGCGAGCGCACGCGGCGTCGACAGCACCGCCGCCACCGACGCCGCGCTCGATGCCGCGCAGGTCCTCGCGCTGAAGACGCAGGCCGTCGTCGCGGTGACGGGCGAGACCGACTACGTGACCGATGGCCGGCGCGTGATCGCGCTGTCCAACGGCTCGCCCCTGATGACGCGCGTGACGGGCGTCGGCTGCGCGCTGTCGGCGACCGTTGCGGCGTTCGTCGGCACGGCGTCGGATCGCGACGAGTTCTGGGCCGCGACCGTCGCGGGAATCGCCTATTCGACCATCGCGGGCGAGCTCGCCGCGCGCGAGGCCGCTCTGCCCGGCAGCTTCGCCGTCGCGTATCTGGACCGGCTCGCATCCGTCGATGCCGAAGCGTTCGAAAAGACGCTCGTGCAGCGCGATATCGTTTCCGGCTGACCATGCGCGCTTCGTTCGATCTCTCGCTCTATCTCGTGCTCGATCCCGTGCAGTGCGGCGGGCATGACGCGGCGCTCGCGGTCGCGCGCGCGGCGCTCGAAGGCGGCGCGACGCTCGTGCAGTTGCGCGCGCCGGAATGGCACAAGCGCGCGTGGTTCGATCTCGCGCGCGAGCTTCTGCTGATCACGCGGGCGCGCGGCGTGCCGTTCGTCATCAACGATCACGTCGATGTCGCGCTCGCCGTCGGCGCCGATGGCGTGCATATCGGCCAGCGCGACCTCCCCGCCGATGTTGCGCGGCGACTGCTCGGACCGGATGCGCTGATCGGGCTGTCGGTGTCGAATCTCGACGAAACCGCCGACGCGGAACAGCTCGCGGGCGTGATCGACTATCTGGGCGCCGGACCGGTGTATGCGACGCCGACCAAGACCGACGCCTCCACGCCGTGCGGCATCGAGGGCCTCGCTGAAATCCGCGCCGCCACGCGCTTTCCGACCGTCGCGATCGGCGGCATCCAGGCGCACAACGCCGCCGACGTGATGCGCGCCAGACCGGCCGGTCTCGCTGTCGTGTCGGCGATCTGCAAGGCCGCCGATCCGCGCGAGGCGGCCGCGGCATTGCGCGCGACCATCGCCCGCACACGAACCTGAATCCGATATGGCCGCAACGAAAACCATCCCCAACGTGCTCACGATCGCCGGCTCCGACTCGGGCGGCGGCGCGGGCATTCAGGCCGATCTGAAGGCCTTCTCCGCGCTCGGCGCATACGGCGCGAGCGTCATCACCGCGCTCACCGCGCAGAACACGCGCGGCGTGACGGCGGTGCATGCGCCGGAACCCGCGTTCATCACCGCGCAGCTCGACGCCGTGTTCGACGATATCCGCATCGATGCCGTGAAGATCGGCATGCTGGCCAACGCGGGCATCGTGCGCGCGGTCGCGGATGCGATCGGGCGTCATCGGCCGAAGCATGTCGTGCTCGACACCGTGATGATCTCGAAGAGCCATCACGCGCTGCTCGCGCCGGAGGCGGTCGCCGCGCTGCGAGACGAATTGCTGCCGCTCGCGACGCTCGTCACACCGAACCTGCCTGAAGCGGCGGCGCTGCTAGGCACCGAAAGCGCCGCCGATGAAGACGCGATGGTCCGTCAGGGCGAAGCATTGCGTGCGCTCGGCGCGCGAGCCGTGCTGATGAAAGGCGGCCATCTCGCATCGACGGACAGTCCCGACTGGCTCATCGAGGCGGGCGGATCGCTCAGGCTCGGCGGCGCGCGCGTGCCGCTCAAGAATACGCATGGAACGGGCTGCACGTTGTCGTCGGCTATCGCGGCGCTGATTCCTCAAACCGATGATCTGGCGAGCGCCACCGCCGAAGCGAAGCGCTATCTCACCGGTGCGATCGAGGCGAGCGTGCGGCTCGACGTCGGTCATGGCGTCGGGCCGGTGCATCACTTCTTCCGCTGGTGGTGAGCGGCGCGGTTATTGAACCGATGCGGCGAACGCGCGCGCTTCCTCCGGCCAGTCGTCCGGGACGATGAAGCCGCGCGATTCCTCGATCCAGCCGCCCGCTTCATCGCGTATGTAGGCGGCGATCATCGTGGGCGCGACCGTGCCTTCGAGACGCGTGTGAATCGCAGCCGATTCGGCGACGAGCGTTTCCGCGGCGGCCGCATCGAGCTTGCGCGACGCAAGCCAGGCCATGCGCGGCTGCACGACCCACGCGCGCTCATCGTTCGAGATGTCCGAAGCGCCCGAGTGCGCCGCGCGCCACTCCGACGCCGTCAGCCACCAGCCGCGCAAATGGCTTTCGCCGATCTCGGGCGCGGGCTCGATGCGTTCGCCCTCGACCCCGTGATAGAAGAGCCGACCCTTGATGAACAACTGCGGGCGCCACGGACCTTCGAAGCCGAGCGCCGCGAACTCCGCGCGCGAGGTCAGCGCGAGCTGATGCGTGACGAGCCGTGCGTGCTTCAGATCGAAGCGATCCTGGAGATTCGGCCCGACATAGTCGGACAGCCGCGCCGCGCGTGACGCAGCGCCGTCGATGCCGCCGATATGCAGGTAGAACTTGACCGCGAGCTCCCAATGCAGCCGGGCGCCGTCGGCCGACTCCAGCAGGAAATCGCATTCGCCGATCGTGCGCCGCTGCCGCCGCAATGGCACGTTCGCCGCGATGAGGCGCGCCGCCGGTCCGTGGGAGAGGAAATATCGGATGAGGCTCTCGGCATAGATGCCGAGCCGCGTGAACTTCGGATTGCGCGCGTGATCGTGCAGCGGTTGCGGCGCGGCATCGAGCGCCGTCAGCCACGCGAGCGTCGCGTCGCGCTCGGCGGATGTCGCGAAGGGCCGCGCCAGAGTAGCGTCGCCCTCGCGCAGCAGATCCGGCGCGAAGAGCAGCCAGGCGAGATCACGAACCGTGACGTCGTCGAAGCGGTCGACGAGACGCGACAGGTCGGTCGCCGAGACCGTCATCAGTGGCCGCCCTTCTCCGCTCCCTGCTCGACGCCGAGCGCGGCGAGCGCCTCGCGATACGTGTTGCGCGCGAGGCAGAGATCGGCCCACGCCTTCGCCTTGTCCTGCAGGCTGCGCAACAGATAGGCCGGGTGATACGTGACGATGACCGGCACGCCGCGATATTCGTGCACGCGCCCGCGCATCGATGCGATGCTGGCTTCGTTCTTCAAAAGACTTTGCGCGGCGAAGCGCCCCATCGCGACGATCACTTTCGGCTTCACGAGCTCGACCTGCCGCTGCAGATACGGCTCGCAGCGCGCGACTTCATCGAGCTCGGGATTGCGGTTGCCGGGCGGGCGGCACTTGATGACATTGGCAATATAGACGTTCGATTGCCGCGACAGCGCGAGCGCGCGCAGCATGTTGTCGAGCAGCTTGCCCGCCTGGCCGACGAAGGGCTCGCCCTGCTTGTCCTCGTTCTCGCCCGGCGCCTCGCCGATCAGCATCCAGTCGGCTTCGCGATCGCCGACGCCGAAGACCGTGTTCGTGCGGCGTTCGCACAGCCGGCAGCGCTCGCAGTTCGCGACGCGCGCGGCGAGCGCGTCCCAGTCGAGCGTGTGGACATCGCTCGGGGCTTCGGCGGCGACGGGTTCGGCATGGGCGGGTGCGTCGTCGGTCCACGGAAGGTCGTCGTAGGCGTCGAGCGGCGGTACGTCGAAATCGGGCGTGGTGTCTTTCGGCGGCTCGCTGCGTGCCGGGATGGACGGCGTCGGCTCTTGCGGGGTTTCCACTGGCGTCGGCGCTTCAGGCGTACGAGCCTCAGGCGCGCGAGCCTCCGTCTGCATGACGGGCTGCGCAGGCGCGCCAGTTTCCACTGGCGTCGGCGCTTCGGGCGTACGAGCCTCAGGCGCGCGAGCTTCCGTCTGCATGACGGGCTGCGCAGGCGCGCCAGCCTCCGCTTCCGGCTCGCGCGGCGCCGCCGCCCCACGCCGGACCCAGACCGGCCCGATACCCAACTCCTCAACCAGCGATTCATCGAGCGCCATGCGCACTCTCCTTCGGTAACGACAGACGCATGACAATTGCGTCCTCACGCGAACGATGCCGCGCGGGGTAATAGTTCTTGCGGCGCCCGATGGCCGCGAAGCCGAAGCGCTCGTAAAGCTGGATCGCGCGCGGATTGGACGGCCTCACTTCGAGCAGCACGCCTTCGAGCTTTTCGGCGCGCGTGATGCGCACCGCTTCGCGCAAGAGCGTGAGGCCCGCGCCCGCGCGCTGCGCCGACGGCGCGACGCACAGATTGAGCAGATGCATCTCGTCGACGACGGGCATCAGCACGCAATAGCCGATCAGCGTGCCCGTCACATGCCGCAGGCAGACGCCGTAATAGCCGTTGCGCAGCGAATCCTGAAAGTTGCCGCGGCTCCAGGGAAACTCGTAGGCGAGCTTTTCGACCGCGGCGACTTCGTCGAGGTCGGCTTCGGTCATCGGCGTGAGATACCGATCCGCGAGCAGCACGCCGCTCACCGAAGCGCCTCCTCGCGGGCCTGCATGCGCTCGGCCGTGGTTTGGGCAACCTTGTCGCGGACATACTCCGGCGCGGCGAGTTCGGGTGCGACCGCTTTCCCCGCCCGCAGGGCGCGCAAGCCGATGAGCGCGACCGGCAGCGCATGCGGCAGCGCTTCGCGATCCACCTGCGCGGCGGAGGCCAGCGCCGGCAGGCGATCGCCGAACGCAGCGGCGGCGTTGCCCGCGAGCGCGAACGGCACGTCCGGCAGCGGCAGCGCGCCGGGCGCATCGAGCGCGGCCGGGTGCAGCGTGCGCCAGTCGCCCGAGGCGGCATCGAAGTCGAAGTCGGCCCAATACACCTCGTCCATGCGGGCATCGAGTGCCGCGAGCACGCGCGGGGGGATCGCCGCATCGTTGAGCCGCGCCGCTTCCGCGCACGCGAGCAGCGTGCTCACCGGCACCACCGGCACGCTCAGGCCGAACGCCAGCCCCTGAGCGACGCCCGTCGCGGTGCGCAGACCGGTGAACGAGCCCGGGCCCGCGCCGAACGCGATCGCGGCGCAATCGGCGAGGGCGAGACCAGCGTCGTCGAAGAGTTCGCGCACGGCGGGCAAAAGGCGTGTGCTCGATACCGCGCCGGTCGCCTCGTGGCGAAACCAGACGCGCGTATCGCCGTTCACGTATTGAGGCGCGACGGCGGACTGAACGGTGGCGGAGGCGGAGTCGGCGAGCAGGAGCGCGACGGAGCAGAACTCCGTCGAAGTGTCGAGGGCGAGCAGAACGGTGCGTGTCATAGGCGGTATTGTAATGCGGGAGATGCGCCGCTTTCGCACGATCCGCGCGCGCGAGCCGATCCGGAACGCGTCTGGAAGGCACGCTCGGTTTGAGGAAAGCCTCGACAAGATGCGCGCGCCACGCTTGCTAAGATCGTCCGGTCCTGTATCGACAATAACGGAGAAGACATGACCGATATCGACCAGCAATTCGCTCAAGCCCAGACCGATGTGACCCAGCTGCCCGAGCGACCCGGCAATCTCACGCTGTTGCGCCTCTATGCGCTGTTCAAGCAGGCGAGCGTAGGCGACGTGCAGGGCGACAAGCCCGGTTTCACCGACATCGCCGGAAAGTACAAATATGAAGCGTGGGCCGCGCTGCAAGGCACGCCCGCCGATGAAGCGAAGACGCGCTACGTCGAGCTCGTCGACTCGCTCAAGCGCGGCGAAGCGGCCTGACCTACCGGTCGGACGCAGCACCGCGGTATGAAAAGGCGCCGCGCCGTCCGATTCCCGAAGATGGCGCGGTCATGCGTCAAAGTGTGGCGCAGTGCAGCAAATTCGGCTATACTAGCGGCCAGCGCTCAACTGTGAGTTGCCTGCTTTTCAGCAGAGGCTCGCGCAGCAAGGCGCTCCGTAGCGTTTCGCCCCAATCCAGTTTAGAAACTGTCCCCTCCCTGCCAGGCCTTTGCGCTGCATTTGCACGCAGTTTGTTCCACGGCCCGTCATGCATCAGGCTGACGTCAGCACCCGCCGATTCATTGGGTCTGCCGTATCCGATACAGCTTCTAACAAAGATACTCGCCGCACGTTCGCGCGAGTGGCCCCCGTTTTTCGATTTGCCCGCTGTTTCTTCGCTCGCTGAATCCAACGACTTGGGTATGCCGATTGGCGCCGACGCCTCATTCCCCGTTTCAAGGATCGACATGACTTCGAGCTTCACCGCTAGCCCGTTGGACAACCTCGCAGCAAATATTGGCATCACCCCCACGACCGACGCCCCGGCCGCTCCCGCAGTCGAAAAGCCCGCCGGCCCCACTTTCGAATCGCTCGGCCTTTCCGCCGAGATCGTGTCCGCGCTGACCGCAGCGGGCTACGAATCCCCGACGCCCGTGCAGCAGCGCGCGATTCCCGCAGCGCTCTCCGGCCGCGACCTGCTCGTTTCCAGCCCGACCGGTTCGGGCAAGACCGCGGCGTTCATGCTGCCCGCCATCGAAAAATTCGCGCAACTGCAAAAGCAGGAAGCGCAGCAGCCGCGTGCGCCGCGCGACCCGAACGCGCCGCGCGGCCGCCGCCCGCAGCCGGTCGCGCGCCCGCGCCTGCTCGTGCTCACGCCGACACGCGAACTCGCGATGCAGGTTTCCACCGCCGCGACGACGTACGGCAAGCACCTGCGCCGCCTGCGCACCGTCAGCATTCTCGGCGGCGTCGCATACGGCCAGCAGTTGATGCTGCTCGCGAAAAACCCCGAGATTCTCGTCGCGACGCCGGGCCGCCTGATCGACCATCTGGAGCGCGGCCGCATCGATCTGTCGGAGCTGAACATGCTCGTGCTCGACGAAGCCGACCGCATGCTCGACATGGGCTTCATCGAAGACATCGAGACGATCGTCGACGCAACGCCCGAATCGCGCCAGACGCTGCTGTTCTCGGCGACCATCGACAGCAAGATCACGTCGCTGACCGGCCGTCTGCTGAAGGACCCCGAGCGCATCGAGATCGTGCAGAAGCTCGAAGCGAAGAGCAACATCGCGCAGACCGTGCATTACGTCGATGACCGCGATCACAAGGATCGTCTGCTCGATCATCTGCTGCGCGACGACGGCCTCGATCAGGCGATCGTCTTCACCGCGACGAAGAGCGATGCCGATCTCATCGCCAACCGTCTCGCCGACGCGGGTTTCGAATCCGCCGCGCTGCACGGCGATCTGCCGCAAGGCGCGCGCAACCGCACGATCCGCGCGTTGCGCGAGCGCCGCGTGCGCGTGCTGGTCGCGACCGACGTCGCCGCTCGCGGTATCGACATTCCGGGCATCACGCACGTCTTCAACTACGACCTGCCGAAGTTCGCGGAAGACTACGTGCACCGTATCGGCCGTACCGGTCGTGCGGGCCGCAGCGGCACCGCGGTGAGCCTCGTGCATTACGCCGAAATGGGCGCGCTTAAGCGCATCGAGCGTTTCGTGCGCTCGCCGCTGCCGGTGAACGTCGTCGCGGGCTTCGAGCCGCGCAAGGCGCCGCCCAAGGGCGGTTTCGGCGGCGGACGCGGCCGTCCGGGCGGTAATGGCGGCGGTCGTCGCTTCGGCGGTAACGGCGGCGGCAACGGCGGTGGCCGTGGCTACGGTTCGGGCAACGCGAGCGGCTACGGCAACAAGTCGAACGCCGGTTCGCGCGAAGGCGGTTATCGTGACGGCGGTTATCGCGGCGGTAACAGCGACGGTGGCTATCGCGGCGGTAACAGCGATGGCGGCTATCGCGGCGGCAACAGCGATGGCGGCTATCGCGGCGGCAACCGTGGCGAAGGCGGCTTCGGCCAGCGTGACGGCTACAGCGCGCGCCGCAACGACGGCCCGCGCGCCCCGCGCCGCGGCAGCTAAGCAGCGCCTTCAGGAAGCGGTTTCAGCGCCGCTTCTCACGTCTCAAGGAAAACCGACGCCTCGCGCGTCGGTTTTTTTTCGTCCCGTCTCCATATTTCACGATGCGCAATGGCCTTTTGCGTCGCAAAAGATGTGCTGCGCGGCACCATTGAGTCCATTGCAAGATAGGAAAAGACATTCCGCGATACGATATGGAACCTCTATCTAATTGAATTTCAATGAAAAAAATAATCCGAAAATCTCCTTCCAAGGGGTGTTTCGCAAGTCGGCATTTGCCTAGACTCTTATATAAGAGTTGAGCAAACGCAGGCTGCCGAATCCAGCGCACCGGAGCTCAAGTCGTCAAGGAACATCGATTCACCATTCGTCGTTCAGTCCGATCTCAAGGAGAAACGCCATGACCTCACGTCAACAACAAGCTCAGCAACTCCAACAGCAATGGGAAAGCGATCCGCGCTGGAAAGGCATCAAGCGCACCTACTCGGCGGAAGACGTCGTGCGTCTGCGCGGCTCGGTGCAGCCGGAGCACACGCTCGCGAAGCGCGGCGCCGAAAGGCTGTGGGCGTCGATCCATGAGGAGCCGTTCGTCAACGCGCTCGGCGCGCTGACCGGCAATCAGGCGATGCAGCAGGTCAAGGCCGGCCTCAAGGCGATCTATCTGTCGGGCTGGCAGGTGGCCGGCGACGCGAACGTCGCGGGCGAGATGTATCCGGACCAGTCGCTGTATCCGGCGAACTCGGTGCCGCTCGTCGTGAAGCGCATCAACAACACGCTCACGCGCGCCGATCAGATCCAGTGGTCCGAAGGCAAGAATCCGGGCGATGAAGGCTATATCGATTACTTCGCGCCGATCGTGGCCGATGCCGAAGCAGGCTTCGGCGGCGTGCTCAACGCGTTCGAGCTGATGAAGGCGATGATCGAAGCCGGCGCCGCGGGCGTGCACTTCGAAGATCAGCTGGCGTCGGTCAAGAAGTGCGGCCATATGGGCGGCAAGGTGCTCGTGCCGACGCGCGAGAACGTCGCGAAGCTGTCGGCCGCGCGTCTGGCGGCGGACGTCTGCGGCACGCCGACGCTGCTGATTGCCCGTACGGATGCGGAAGCCGCCGATCTCGTGACGTCCGACATCGACGACAACGACAAGCCGTTCCTGACCGGCGAGCGCACCGTGGAAGGCTTCTTCCGCACGAAGCCGGGTCTGGAGCAGGCGGTGTCGCGCGGCCTCGCCTACGCGCCCTATGCGGATCTCGTGTGGTGCGAAACCGGCAAGCCGGACTTGGAATACGCGAAGAAGTTCGCCGAGGCGATCCACAAGCAGTTCCCGGACAAGATGCTCTCGTACAACTGCTCGCCGTCGTTCAACTGGAAGAAGAACCTGGACGACGCGACCATCGCCAAGTTCCAGCGCGAGCTCGGCGCGATGGGCTACAAGTTCCAGTTCATCACGCTCGCCGGCTTCCACGCGCTGAACTACTCGATGTTCAACCTCGCGCACGGCTACGCCCGTTCGCAAATGAGCGCGTTCGTCGAGTTGCAGCAGGCCGAGTTCGCCGCCGCCGACAAGGGCTTCACGGCGGTCAAGCATCAGCGCGAAGTGGGCACGGGCTATTTCGATGCGGTCACGCAGACGGTCGAGCGCGAAGCATCGACGACCGCGCTGCACGGCTCGACGGAAGACGAGCAGTTCTTCGACAAGAAGGTCGCTTGATAGCAGGCTGAATCAGGGAGAGCGGTAAATAAGGCGGCGGCCGTGGCGCATGCAGTAACGCGCCACGGCCGCCGCTCAAACGAAAGCGCATCGTGGTGCGCTTCCGTTTGGGTGTCACCGGTACACGATGACGGGAATTTTGGTGTGCGTGAGCACGCGCTGCGTCTCGCTGCCGATGAGCAGGCTGCCGAGACCGCGCCGTCCGTGCGAGGCCATCAGGATCACGTCGCAGCCGTTCTGCTCCGCCGCATCGATGATGCCGATATACGGCGCGGCTTCGATGCTCGTCACGCTCGTGCATTGGACGCCCGCGCTTTCTGCGGCGCGCTCGACCTCGCGCAGGTGCTCTCGCGCTTCGTTCTCGGCGCGCGCGTGGAAGTCGTCGGGCGGCTCGACGGCGACATCGGCGAAGGGAGAGTACGGATATTGAGGCAGGCACGCATAAGCCGTGATGCGCGCGCCGACAGATTGCGCGAGATCGATCGCGCCGTCGATGGCCTTTTGCGATAGCTCGGAGCCGTCGGTCGGCACGAGGATGTGTTTGAACATGGCGTCCTCCCCGATACGTGTGTGTGCGTGGTTCTATTGTAGTAAGGGGGAAGGAGGCTGAGCAATTTCGATGCGTGTGCGCGTCGATGTGTCGCCTCGTCACATCGGCATGGCACGCCGGCCCATGACACCCGCGTAGGAATCCGAAACTTCCCCTGACCCGAAGTCTTACCCCCAATACCCCGTCGCGTTATACGTATGCTTGAGCAGATCGAGAAACAACCGCACCCGCAACGGCAAGTGCCTTCTCTGCGGAAACACCGCGTGAATGCCGATCGGCGGCGCGGCGAACGCATCGAGCACGCTCACGAGTCGCCCCGCGCCGATATCCTCGCCGACCTCCCACCACGAGCGCCACGCGAGGCCGCGCCCTTCGAGACACCACTCGTGGAGCACCGCGCCGTCCGAGCACTCCATCGTGCCGGAAACCTTGATCGTCACGACCTTGCCGTCCTGCTGGAACACCCATCCGCGCTGCTGATTGGCCGATGCCCCGAGCGCGAGGCAATTGTGATGCCCGAGCGCGGCGAGATCCGCGGGCTCGCCGCGCTTTTTCAGATAGTCCGGGGACGCGACGCACACGCGCCGGTTCTCGCCGAGCCTGAGCGACACGAGCGACGAATCTGGCAACTCGCCCAGGCGCACCGCGCAGTCGAAGCCTTCGTTGACGAGGTCGACCATGCGGTCGGTCAGATCGAGACTCACCGACACATCCGGATGCAGCGTCGTGAATTTCGGCACGAGCGGTGCGACGTGGCGCCGCCCGAAACCCGCCGGCGCCGACACGCGCAAATGCCCGCTCGCCTTCACGCCGCCCGCCGACACGCTCGCCTCCGCGTTCTGCATGTCGTTGAGGATGCGCTGGCAATCTTCGAGAAACGCCGAGCCTTCGAACGTAAGCGTGATCTTGCGCGTGGTGCGCACGAGCAGTTTCACGCCGAGCCGCTCCTCGAGCGCATCCAGCCTGCGTCCGATGACCGCCGGCGCGATGCCCTCCGCCTGCGCCGCCGCGGACAGGCTGCCTTTTGCCGCCACCGCCGCGAAAGTCTCAATCTGCTTGAATCGATCCATGCGTGTTCGTCGTCAATACGGGTATTGGCGCACAGATTAGGTAAGTAAAAGTAAAAGATCAAGTGATTCGGCGGTGCTTTTTCCATCACTTCGATCACGAATACAATCGATCCCGACCTCTAATGGAGCGCACGGCTATGTCGGCCATAACGACACACGCATCGTCCACCGGATTTTCCAGCCCTCCCCGCGCAGTCATCTTCGACGCTTACGGCACGCTGTTCGACGTCCATTCGGTCGTCGCGGCCGCCGAGCAGCTTTTTCCCGGCCACGGCGACGCGCTCTCGCAGCTCTGGCGTCAGAAGCAGATCGAGTACACGCAACTGCGCACGCTCGCCGATCCGGCGGGGGCGCATTACGAGCCGTTCTGGAACATTACGATCGATGCGCTGCGCCATGCGGCAGCCAGGCTGAATCTCGCCGACGCACTGACCCGCGCCGCCGAAAAGCGTCTGATGGACGAATATGCGTGCCTTTCCGCGTTCCCCGACACCGTGCCCGCGCTGCGGCAACTGCGCGAGCGCTTCGACATTCCTCTTGCGATCCTGTCCAACGGCAATCCGCCGATGCTCGATATCGCCGTGAAGAGCGCCGGCATGACCGGTCTTTTCGATCACGTGCTGTCCGTCGATGCCGTGCGCGCCTACAAGCCCGCCGCCGCCACGTATGCGCTCGGCACGCACGCGTTCGGCGCGGCCGCGCGCGATATCGTGTTCGTGTCGTCGAACGGCTGGGACGTCGCCGGCGCGACGTGGTTCGGCTACACGACCTTCTGGATCAACCGCGCGGCGCTGCCTGTCGAGGAGCTCGGCGTCGCGCCGAACGGCAGCGGGCGCGGCATGGACGAACTCATCGCATTCATCGAAGGCGGATGCGCGCGGCAGGACATCCCGCTCGCGAGCCGCCGCGCGGGCAGCGCGCGCCGTCCGCGCGACGCCTGACGCCTTCAACTTTTTTTAATCGCTTGCAAGCGAACTACCAGCAAAACCGTCTGACCGACCAAGGAGAAAACCATGACGCATCCATCGAATCCGCTTTCGCTTCCGAAAGGCATGGCAATCTCGGCCGATATCAAACCCGGCTACGAGACCATCCTGACGCCCGAGGCGCTGGAATTCGTCGCGAAACTGCATCGCCAGTTCGAGCCGCGCCGCCAGCAGTTGCTCGCCGCGCGCGTCGAGCGCACGAAGCGTCTCGATGCGGGCGAGCGCCCCAACTTTCTCGATGAAACGAAATCGATCCGCGAAGGCGACTGGAAGGTCGCGCCGCTGCCGAAGGACCTGCAATGTCGCCGCGTCGAGATCACCGGTCCGGTCGAGCGCAAGATGATCATCAACGCGCTCAACTCCGGCGCGGACTCGTACATGACCGACTTCGAGGATTCGAACGCGCCGAACTGGGACAACCAGATCGTCGGCCAGATCAACCTCAAGGAGGCGGTGCGCCGCACGATTTCGCTCGAACAAAACGGCAAGTCGTACAAGCTCAACGAGAAGATCGCGACCTTGATCGTGCGTCCGCGCGGCTGGCATCTGGATGAGAAGCACGTGACCGTCGACGGTCAGCGCGTGTCCGGCGGCGTCTTCGATTTCGCGCTTTTCCTGTTTCACAACGCGAAGGAACTGATCGCGCGCGGCAGCGGCCCCTACTTCTATCTGCCGAAGATGGAAAGCCATCTGGAAGCGCGCCTGTGGAACGACATCTTCGTCGCGGCGCAGGAAGGCGTCGGGATCCCGCGCGGCACGATTCGCGCGACAGTGCTCGTCGAGACCATTCTCGCGGCGTTCGAAATGGACGAGATTCTGTACGAGCTGCGCGAGCACAGTTCCGGGCTGAATGCGGGCCGGTGGGACTACATCTTCTCCGCGATCAAGAAGTTCAAGAACGACACGAACTTCTGCCTCGCCGACCGCGCGAAGATCACCATGACCTCACCCTTCATGCGCGCCTACGCGCTCGAGCTGCTCAAGACCTGCCACAAGCGCAATGCGCCGGCGATCGGCGGCATGTCGGCGCTCATTCCGATCAAGAACGATCCCGCCGCGAACGACAAGGCGATGGGTGGCGTGCGCTCCGACAAGGCGCGCGATGCGAGCGACGGCTACGACGGCGGCTGGGTTGCGCATCCGGGGCTCGTGCCGGTCGCGATGGAAGAGTTCGTGAAGGTGCTCGGCGACAAGCCGAACCAGATCGAAAAGCAGCGCACCGATGTGCAGGTCACCGCGCACGATCTGCTCGATTTCCGCCCGGAAGATCCGATCACCGAAGCGGGTCTGCGCAACAACGTGAACGTCGGGATTCACTATCTCGGCTCTTGGCTCGCCGGCAATGGCTGCGTGCCGATCCACAATCTCATGGAAGACGCCGCGACCGCGGAGATCTCGCGCTCGCAAGTGTGGCAATGGATCCGCTCGCCGAAGGGCAAGCTCGACGACGGCCGCAAGGTCACGGCGTCGATGGTGCGCGACATCACCATCGACGAACTGGAGAAGGTGAAGCAGTCCGTGAGCGCGTCGGGCGCGGACACGAAGCCGTATGAGCGCGCGGCGAAGATCTTCGAAGAGATGTCGACATCGTCGCAGTTCACCGAGTTTCTGACGCTGCCGCTGTACGAGGAAATCTGAACGTTCCGCGCGTTTCGACTCGTGACGAAAAAACGGCCTTCGGGCCGTTTTTTCGTGGGCGACGCCTCATGAACGGTGCACGGCGTGTGCTACATTGCGCATCGTCTTTTAAACGATTCAACCGTGGAGCGCACGAAACGTGCGAACGACAGCATGAGCAATATCCAGCTCGATATCGAATGGACCGAAGCGGCATCGCGCAAGATCGAAAAGCTGATGCCGCGCAACGCGAACAAGGAAGCGTATCTGGCGCTGCCGCCCGTCGAATGCCTGCCGATGGAAGGCGACGTGCTCTTTCTCGGGCCGGCCGGCAAGCAGCAGCCGTTCATCGTCGCCGAGCGCCAGTATCATCACGACGGCGAAGCCGACTGGACCATCATCCTGATCCTCGACGTGCCGCAGGAAACGCACTAACGGCGGCCTGAGGTTCGTCAGAGAATCTTGCTCGCGACGCGGACCTCACCGTGCTCGCACAAATCCGGCGATTTCGCGCGAAACGCCTGAATATGCGCGGATTCGCCGTGCTTCGCGAGCGCGGCCTCGCTCTCCCAGCGCTCGACGAAAATAAAGCGCCGCGGCTCCTTGATGTCGCGGTGCAAGTCGTATTGCAGCGCGCCCGGCTCCTTCCGCGTCGGCTCGACGTTGGCTTCCAGCACTTGCCTCAACTCCTCTTCCTTGCCCGGCTTGGCGACGAATAGCGCGACGACGGCAACTTCCGACATAAGGTTTCTCCTGTTTTCCATGAAACGATGAAAGCACGAGCATAACCGCGCCCGGCGCGTGCCGCCGAAACCGCTCGATCGCGGCGTCAAAGAAAAAGCCCGCGTTCCAAGAGAAACGCGGGCAAAAACCGTCGCCCTACGAGGATAGGCGACGGGGCCATCGGGGTTCGCACGCAGCGAACCAATCATTCTGTTTGTGTTGGGTGAGACACGCGGAGAGCCGCGTCGCAAGGTCGCGGAAGCTGCGTTTTGCGCCATTGATGCAATGTACTGTCCACACGCTCGTTTTTATAAGCTTTTGCGCACATTTCCGGATAGAAAGAATTGTCTGCGCAATTCGCCCGTGAGCCTCGCATTTCCGCGCATGCTGAAAAAAATCGTTTGCGCGACGGGCGCAACGATGAAGGCACAAAAAAACCGCCTCGCGATGGAGGCGGTTTTTGCCACGGTTCGACCGCAATCAAACGATCAGCTGATCTGGTCCGCAAGCAAGGCCATGATCTGGCGCGCTTGCGGCGACGAGTCCACTTCGCCCTTGTCGTCGACGATCGCGACGCGCGTCTGCTGCTCGGTGACCGCGCGCACGTTGACCTGATACTGCTTCGCCTTCATTTCCTTGCGGCCGTGGAACACCTGGCTCCAGAAGCCCTGCTCGGCTGACGACTTGTCCGTCGGATCGACGTAGCGCACGTAGTAGACGCCCTTGTTGCGGTCGCGGTCGTCCACCGTGAAGTTGGCACGATCGAGCGCGATGCCCACGCGCAGCCACGCGCGGTCATATGCGTCCGGCAAGGTCAGCTGCGAGGTCGTGGCTTCGGGCACGACCTCGTTTCTGATCGGCGAGTTGCCCGTGTTCGCGACGTTCTGCGCCGCCACCGATGCGGCTTTCGAATCGCCGCCCTTCGCGGCTTGCGTACCTGCAGCAGCACCCGCGCCGCCCGCCGGCGCGTCGAGCGACGTGGCGCCAGCCGAGGCCGTGCGTTGATCAGCCATCGCGAGCGAGGACATCAGGCGCTTCAGGTACTCGTTTTCGAGCGCCGGATCGTTCGGGCGCGCCTGCCATTGGCTCGAATCGTTGTTCACGCCGGTGAGCGCCTCGCGCATGCCCTTCTGGCTGATGAACACATACGTGCCGCCGCTGGGCGCCGCCTCGAGCCGCGTGCGGTACTTGTTGCGCTCGGCGGTGACATAGGAGTTGCCGGTTGCCTTGGCGAGCGTGTCGCGAATCAGGCCGTCGGAAATCTGCGGATGGGTTTCGTTCCAGTCCGTTTCCATCACGCCCTTGTCGCGCTGATCGACGACCAGCAGAAAGCCCTGCTCCTGCCAGAAGCGGCGGATCTGCGGCCATACCTGATCGGGCGTCTTGCCGTCGACGACCAGCCAGCGCTCGGTGCCCTCGCGCTGGATGTGCATGCCCGACACGGGTGGAACCACCGTGGGCGTGTTCGGCGCGACCTTCTGAATCTGCTGCAGATCGGAGAGCGTGGCCTGGCCGCCCTGCGGCGGAAGCGAACGCTGATCGGCCGCCTCGTCGAGCAGATTCGGCGGAACGGCGAGAGACACCTGTTTCGAACGCTGATCGCTCTTGTAGTTGAACGCGTTGGGATTGGTCGAGCCGCATCCCGCCACGATTCCGGCCACCGCGAAGAGCGCAGCCATCCGCTTCGTTACACGAAAATCTGTCATTTGGAGAAGTCCTTCCGCTACGCCACGGGCGTTCTTCCGTGGATCAACCCGTTATTTTACCGGTCCGGCGCCGCGCCGTGCAAAAAGACAGGATGAACGGGTTCCATCGGGGCGCGTGCTTCGCGCACATTCGGGAAATTGCTTTCGGCCCCGCACAAATGGACCGCATGCAGCAAATGACGCGTTCGCATCTCCTATTTAAGCCCGCGCGCATCAAATTGACAATTTATGACAATCTCGAACAACGGCAATTTGCGCTCTCATTTTTTGCAACATCCTGATTAGTAAGGAATTTGTCGGTTTTGGCCGCACCTCGGAGCGCGTAGCGGATACGCACGGCCAGGTATTGCTCTGTCCGACCTTCATCCTAAAATTGCATCTCGAAAAATAAGAAGAGTCCTAATTACATGAGAGATGCAATGATAAAAATCAGAATTCCTCACTACGTGATCGCGACGAATCTGGCGATTCTCGCATTCGGAGCGGCGACATCCGTCCACGCTCAACTCGGCGCGGCCGGGCGCGCCGGGAGCGGGTCGCAGGGCGATGTCATGCATCAGGCCCAGGGCGGCCCCGTGCGTTATCACGAAACGACCGATGCACACGGTATCGTCGTGCGTCAGTACGTCGATTCGGACGGCGGCGTGTACGCCGTCTCCTGGCGCGGACCCGCGATGCCCGATGTACAGTCGCTGCTCGGCGCGCATTTCGACACGTTCAGGCAAGGCGCGAGCGCGTCGATAGCCGATGCGGGTCTGCACACGGTGCGCGTCGCGCAAGGCGATCTCGTCGTCGAGAACCGGGTACGGCTGCGCGAGTTCAGCGGCCGCGCATGGCTCGCGAGCGAACTGCCGCCGGGCGTCGGCGAAACGGACATCCAGTAGGGGCGAGACCAAGACGACACGCACCCTCCTACTGATATCCGCGCTCGCCTTCTGCGCGCTGCTTCACGCGTGCGGCGGAGGCGGCGGCTCGGACGGCGGACCCGCCACGCCGCCTGCGCAGACCAGCGCGCCCGTGACGGCAAGCGCGCCCGCCGCCGCACCCGCCAGCGCGGCATCGGCGTCGCTCGGCGATACCGTCGTGCCGCAATCGACGACGCCCAACGTCCAGATCATCCACGTCGCCAGAACGCCCACCAGCACGCGCAACATGCTGCAAACCAGCGTGACGGTCTGCGTGCCCGGCACGAACACGTGTCAGACCATCGACGATATTCAGGTCGATACCGGCTCGCACGGCCTGAGGATTCTGGCGTCCGCGCTCGATCCTTCCATCGCGCTTCCGTTCGTCGCGGGCGGCAACCAGAACGCGATCGTCGCGGAATGCGCGGTGTTCGGCTCGGGCTATACCTGGGGCGCGGTGCGCCGGGCCGATGTGCGGCTCGCGGGCCAGGTCGCGCGCGCGACCTCCGTGCAACTGATCGCCGATGCCGCCGCCGGCAACGCCGCGCAGGACTGCAACCAGTCGGGCCTGCCTATGCTCACCGCGTCGAGCCTGCGCGGCAACGGCATCCTCGGCGTCGGGCCGTTCACCGCCGATTGCGGCGCGGGCTGCGCGGTGTCCGCCATGCCGCGCTGGTACTACAGCTGCATCTCGGGGAATTGCAGCGCGAGCACGCTGGCAGTCGCGTTGCAGGTGACGAACCCGGTCGCTAACTTCGCCACCGACAACAACGGCGTGCTGATCGAGCTGCCGGACGTGCCGGATGGCGGTGCATCGGCCGTGACCGGGACGATGACCTTCGGCATCGGCTCGCAGTCGAACAATCTGCTCGGTTCGGCGACCGTGCTCAAGTCGAATTCGGTGTCGGGCTATGTGACGACGGACTTCGGCGGCAGCCAGTACGGCACGAGTTTCATCGACAGCGGCTCGAACGGCGTCTTCTTCCCGTCGACGACACTCGCCCGATGCGGCGTCTGGTATTGCCCGGCGACGCCGCAGACCTTCGCCGCGACGATCCGCTCGCCAAGCGGCGCGCAAAGCGCGGTCAGCTTCACGGTCGCCACGTCGACGGCGCTGTTCGGCACCGGCAACTTCGCCTTCGACAACCTCGCCGGACCGGCTGGCAGCTACTTCGACTGGGGTCTGCCGTTCTTCTACGGACGCCGCATCTTCACGGCGCTCGCCGGGCGGCCGACGCCCGCGGGCGCGGGGCCGTATTACGCGTTCTGAGGCGCACAAGCGAAGAAGCCGTCTCCGGTTTCCCGAGAGACGGCTTCAGCGCCTGCTTGCTGCGCGGCGATGCGATTACGCCTTGCTTTCCTCGTCGAAGATCTTCTGCGCGAGGTGAAATGCCGAGTTCGCCGCCGGCACGCCGCAGTAGACCGCCGTCTGCAACAGCACTTCCTTGATCTCGTCCTGCGTCACGCCGTTGTTCTTCGCGGCGCGCAAGTGCAGCGCGAGCTCCTCGCTGCGGTTCAACGCGACCATCATCGCGATCGTGAGGAGGCTGCGCGTGTGACGCGGCAAGCCGTCGCGCGTCCAGATCTCGCCCCACGCATAACGCGTGATGAAGTTCTGGAACTCGGTCGTCAGTTCCGTGCGATTGGCGAGCGACCGGTCGACGTGCGCGTCGGACAGCACCGCGCGGCGCACCTTCATTCCGGCTTCGTAACGTTCGTCGTCGGTCATTGTTGTTCTCCGAGGAAGTCGAGGACGGCGCGCGTGTAGTCATCGCGCTTCTCGATGTTCGACAGATGCGCCGCATCCAGTTCGACATAGCGCGAGCCTTCGATGTAGCCCGCGAGCTCGCGGCCCTGCTCCGCCGTCGTCGAGAGATCGTGCGTGCCCGCGATCACGAGCACCGGCAGCCTGATGGTCTTCGCTTCGCCGCGCAGGTCGGCATCGCGGATGGCCTCGCAGTTCGACGCGTAGCCGTCGCCCGAGGTGTGGCGGAACACATCGCGGATATTCGACAGCGCGAGCTGCTCGCGCTCCATGAACGGCGCGGTGAACCAGCGCGCGATCACGGCGTCGGTCAGCGCGGGCATGCCGCCCGGCTCGCGCGCCTTCGCGGCGCGCGGCGTCCACACGGCGTCCGAGCCGATGAGCGCGGCGGTGTTCGACAGCACGACGCGCGAGAAGCGCTCCGGATGGCGCGCCGCGAGGCCGATGCCGGTGAGGCCGCCCATCGACAAGCCGCAGTAGTTCGCGCGCTCGATTTTCAGATGATCCATCAGGCCGATCACGTCGCCGATCAGCTGATCGATCGTGTACGGTCCCGGCGGCACGTCGGAGTGGCCGTGACCGCGCGTGTCGTAGCGCACGACGCGATAGTGCTGCGCGAACGCCTCGATATTCGGCGTCCACATCGAGACATCGGCGCCGAGCGAATTCGACAGCACGAGCCACGGCGCGTTGTCGCCCGCCGTGGCATCGATGCGATAGTGAATCCGCGTTCCGTTCACTTCGGCAAGAGGCATGTTTTTACTGCTCCTGTTGTTTCGGGTCAGCGCTTGCGATGGCGGCGGCGACGAACGCCTGCGCCTGACCGACGTAGTTCGCCGGATCGAGCAATTGCTTCAGTTGATCTTGCGACAGATGGCGCGTGACGGTTTCGTTCGCGGCGAGCGCGTCGAAGAGCGACGTGCCGTTCGCGACCGATGCCTTCGACGCGCCTTCCACGAGCTTGTGCGCATCCAGCCGGCCGATCGCATCGCCGAGCGCGAGCATCACCGCTTCGCCGAGCACGAGTCCGTTGGTCGCGCCGAGATTGTGCGCGAGCCGCGCGACGTTGACTTCCATCGCCGGCACGATGCCCAGCACGCTCGACAATGCGCCCGCCGTCAGACGCGCGAGATCGGGCAGCGCTTCCCATTCGGCCTGCCAGCCGCCCAAGGCGCGTTCGTGCTCCTGAACCATGCCCGCGAAGATCGTCGCGACGAGATTCGGCGCGCGCGTCGCCGCGGTCAGCACCGCCGCGCAGCCAACCGGATTGCGCTTGTGCGGCATCGTCGATGAACCGCCCTTGCCTGCCGCCGCCGGCTCGGCGACTTCGCCGAGTTCGGTCTGCATCATCAGCGAGATGTCGCGTGCGATTTTGCCGAGCGTGCCCGTCAGCATGCCGAGGAACGACGCTGCTTCCGCGATGCGATCGCGCTGCGTGTGCCACGGCAGCGCGGGCAGCGTAAGCTTCAGGTCTTGCGCGAGCGACCCGGCAACCGGCAACGCCTTGTCGCGCAAGCTGGCGAGCGTGCCCGCCGCGCCGCCGAACTGCAGCACCAGCGCGCGCGCTTTCAGCTCGCCGAGGCGTTGGCGATGACGCGTCACCGCATCGAGCCATTGCGCGAACTTGAGACCGAGCGTGATCGGCAGCGCCTGCTGCAGCCATGTGCGGCCGATCATCGGCGTTGCGCGATGCGCTTGCGCTTGTGTAACGAGCGCATGGGAAAGCGCGAGCAAATCGGCATCGATCAGATCGAGCGCCGCGCGCAACTGCAGCACGACGCCGGTATCGATGATGTCCTGACTCGTCGCGCCCCAATGCACGTACTTCGCGGCTTCGGCATCGTGCGCCTTGACGACGGCCGTCAGCTGCTTGACGAGCGGAATCGCGAGATTGCCGCCCGCTTGCGCGCCGGCCATCAACGCATCGGCGTCGATGTTGTCCGCGTTGCACGCGGCGACGATCGCCTCGACCGCGCTCGACGGAATCACGCCATGCAGCGCCGAAGCGCGCGCGAGCGCGGCTTCGACGTCGAGCATCGCCTGCACGGTCGCGCGCGGCGACCAGACGGCGTTGGCCGCTTCGTTGCCGCAGATCAGATCGGTCAGACGTCCGGTCGCTTCGAACATGTGATCAGACTCGCTCGATGATCATCGCGATGCCCTGGCCCACGCCGATGCACATCGTGCACAGCGCGAAGCGGCCGCCGGTGCGCTGCAGTTGATAGCTCGCGGTCGTGACGAGACGCGCGCCCGATGCGCCGAGCGGATGGCCGAGCGCGATCGCGCCGCCGTTCGGGTTCACGCGAGGATCGTCGTCGGCGACGCCGAGCATGCGCAGCGTCGCGAGACCTTGCGATGCGAACGCTTCGTTCAGCTCGATCACGTCCATCTGGTCGATGGTCATGCCGAGACGCTTCAAAAGTTTCTGCGACGCCGGACCCGGACCGATGCCCATCACGCGCGGCGGCACGCCAGCGGTCGCAAGGCCGAGAATGCGCGCGCGCGGCGTGAGGCCGTGACGCTTCGCGCTCTCTTCGTCGGCGATCAGCATGGCGACCGCGCCGTCGTTCACGCCCGACGCGTTGCCCGCCGTCACGCTGCCGTCCGGACGCACGACGCCCTTCAGCTTCGCGAGCGCTTCGAGGCTCGTTTCACGCGGGTGCTCGTCTTTATCGACGACGAGCGCATCGCCCTTCTTCTGCGGAATCGTGACCGCTACGATTTCCTGCGCCAGCGTGCCGTCCTTCTGGGCACGCGCCGCTTTCTGCTGCGAGCGCAACGCGAACGCGTCCTGATCGGCGCGGCTGATCTTGTAATCGTCCGCGACGTTCTCGGCGGTCTCGGGCATCGAATCCACGCCGTACTGCTTCTTCATCAGCGGATTGATGAAACGCCAGCCGATGGTCGTATCGTGGATCTCGGCGGAACGCGAGAACGCGCTCGTCGCCTTGCCCATCACGAAGGGCGCGCGGCTCATGCTTTCGACGCCGCCCGCGATCATCAGACTCGTCTCGCCCGACTTGATGGCGCGGGCCGCGACGCCGATCGCGTCCATGCCCGAGCCGCACAGGCGGTTGATCGTCGAGCCCGGCGTGCCGACCGGCAGGCCCGCCAGCAACGCCGACATGCGCGCGACGTTGCGGTTGTCTTCGCCCGCCTGATTCGCGCAGCCGTAGATCACTTCGTCGACGGCGTCCCAGTCCACTTCCTTGTTGCGCTCGACCAAAGCGGCGAGCGGCACCGCGCCCAGATCGTCGGCGCGCACGGACGCGAGCGATCCGCCGTAACGGCCGATCGGCGTGCGGATGGCATCACATACGAAAGCTTCTTTCATCGATCAACTCCAGTTCTGTTCTGTATGTCTCGGTCTCGTAGTTCAGGCGGCTTCGGACAGCGGCGCGTATTGCAGCGGCACCTGAGCCAGCTTCTGTAATTCTTCGAACGACAGGCCTTCCACGATCTCGCGCACGACCAGGCCTTCCGGCGTGACGTCGAACACGGCGAGATCGGTGTATACGCGGTTGACGCATTCCACGCCCGTCACGGGATACGTGCACACATCGACCAGCTTGCTTTCGCCCTGCTTCGTGAGCAGCTCCATCATCACGTAAACCTGCTTCGCGCCGATCGCGAGATCCATCGCGCCGCCGACTGCGGGAATCGCGTCGGGCGCGCCGGTGTGCCAGTTCGCGAGATCGCCCTTCGCCGATACCTGGAACGCGCCGAGCACGCAGAAATCGAGATGGCCGCCGCGCATCATCGCGAACGAATCCGCGTGATGGAAATACGCGCCGCCCGTAAGCAGCGTGACGTGCTGCTTGCCCGCGTTGATGAGCTCGTCGTCTTCGGAGCCCTTCGCGGGCGCTGGGCCCATGCCGAGCAGGCCGTTTTCGCTGTGCAGGAAGATTTCGCGGTCCGCCGCGAGGTGATTGGCGACGAGCGTCGGCACGCCGATGCCGAGGTTCACATACGCGCCTTCGGGAATATCCGCGGCCACGCGCTTGGCCATTTCGTCACGAGTGAGTTTCTTCATGGCTTCGAATCCTTAAGCTGCGAGTTCGGCTTGATGCACCGCTTGCGGCACTTCCACGACGCGCTGCACGAAAATGCCCGGCGTCACGATGTTTTCGGGGTCCAGCTCGCCGAGCGGCACGACCTTCGACACCTGCACGATCGCGGTCTTCGCCGCGCTCGCCATGATCGGCCCGAAGTTGCGCGCAGTCTTACGATAGACCAGATTGCCCCAGCGGTCGCCCTTGTATGCCTTCACGAGCGCGAAGTCGGCGTGCAGCGGGGCTTCGAGCACGTAGTGCTTGCCGTCGATCACGCGCGTTTCCTTGCCTTCCGCGAGCTTGGTGCCGTAGCCCGTCGGCGTGAAAAAACCGCCGATGCCCGCGCCCGCCGCGCGGATGCGCTCCGCGAGATTGCCCTGCGGCACGAGTTCCAGCTCGATTTCGCCCGCGCGGTAGAGCGCGTCGAACACATACGAATCCGTCTGGCGCGGAAACGAGCAGATGATCTTGCGCACGCGCTTGGCCTTCAGCAACGCCGCCAGGCCCGTGTCGCCGTTGCCGGCGTTGTTGTTGACGATCGTGAGCTCGCGCGCGCCCTGCTCGATGAGCGCGTCGATCAGCTCGGACGGCATGCCCGCCGTGCCGAAACCGCCGATCATGATGGTCGCTCCGTCGTGGACGTCGGCGACGGCCGAAGCGAGCGAATCGAAAATCTTGTTGATCATTGCCGTTCTTCTCCAGTCTGGACGCCGATTTGCCTTCGTGCGCCCGTCCCGAACTCGGGGTTTACCTGCTCGAAATCAGACTTGCGTCAAAATGTTCGTCATGCGAACATGGATTCGTTTAGCGAACATCGGCATGGTAGTCCCGCATTCGTTGTCGTGTCAACGAAGCATGTGCGAACTGCGGGTTTTCACGGAGTCGCCGGCCGTTCGCGCCCTTCACGATCTGCCCTATGAAGAATTCAGCCACGCTCAATCCGGATGCCGAGCCGCACGACGCGCAATCGCGTCCCGGCGACGCTTACGTCCAGTCGTTCGCGCGCGGACTCGCGGTGATCCGCTCGTTCGATGCGACTCGTCCCGCGCAGACGCTGACCGATGTCGCCGCCGCGACCGGCCTCACGCGCGCCGGCGCGCGCCGCATCCTGCTGACGCTGCAGTCGCTCGGCTATGTCGAAGCGGACGGACGTCTCTTTCAGCTCACCCCGAAGATCCTCGATCTCGGCTTCGCGTATCTGACCTCGATGCCGTTCTGGAATCTCGCCGAGCCGGTGATGGAAGATCTCGTCGAGCAGGTGCACGAGAGCTGCTCCGCGGCCGTGCTGAACGGCGCGGAAATCGTCTACGTGCTGCGGGTGCCGACGCACAAGATCATCACGCAGAACCTGTCCATCGGCAGCCGCCTGCCTGCGTTCTGCACGTCGATGGGCCGCGTGCTGCTCGCCGCGCTCGACGAATCGCGCCTCGACGAAGTGCTCGATTCGAGCGCACTCGTCGCGCGCACGCCGCGCACGATCGTCGACAAGAGCGCGCTCAAGGAAGCCATCGCCCTCGTGCGCCGCCAGGGCTGGGCGATCGTCGATCAGGAACTCGAGGAAGGACTGATTTCGATGTCCGCGCCGATCCGCGACCGGCAGGGCCGTGTGATCGCGGCGCTGAATATCAGCGGCAATGCGCAGCGCAAGAACGCGAAGCAGATGGTGAAGGCGTTTCTCGAGCCGCTGCAGGAAGCCGCGCAGCGCGTGTCCGACATGGTTGCGCGGCGTGGGTGACGGCCTGCATTGACGTGGAAGGAGCATGACGCCATGACCGACCTCGATCTGAATCTGATCCCGTACCTCGTCGCCATCGAGGAGACGCGCAACGTGAGCCGCGCCGCCGAACGGCTCGGCGTGTCCCAGCCGCGTGTGTCGACGGCGCTCGCGCGGCTGCGCGAATACTTCAACGATCCGCTGTTCGTGCGCACATCGCGCGGCATGGAGCCGACGCCGCGCACCATCGCGCTCGTGCCCGCCGCGCGCGAGGCGTTGGCGCGCATCGAGCGCGGCCTGCTCGACCGGCAGCACTTCGATCCGTCGGCGAGCGCGGATACCTTTTCGATCGCGTTATCGGATGTCGGCGAAATCGTATTCCTGCCGCGGCTCTTGCAGGCGTTCGCGAAAGAGGCGCCAAACGCGAATCTGCGCTCGGTGTCGGCATCGCACGGGGATGTCGAGCGCGGGCTCGAAACGGGCGATATCGACCTCGCCGTCGGCTATTTTCCCGACTTGCGCGGCAACAATTTTTTTCAGCAGCGGCTGTTCTCGCACCGCTTCATCTGCCTGATGCGGCGCGATCATCCGTTCGCGAACGCGCCGCTCACGCTCGAACGCTTCATGGAATGCGGCCATGCGGTCGTGCGCGCCGAGGGCCGCAGCCAGGAGATTCTCGAGAACTATCTCGACAAGGAGCGCGTGCGGCGCCGCGCCGTGCTCGAGACGCCGCACTTCATGAGCCTGCCGTTCATTTTGTCGCGCACCGATCTGATCGCGACGGTGCCGCATGCGATCGGCTTCGCGTATGTTGCCGAACATGCGTCGATCACGCTCGCCGAGCCGCCGCTCCCGCTGCCGCGCTTCGATCTCAAGCAGCACTGGCATCGCAAGTTTCACAACGACGCGCGCACGATGTGGCTGCGCGGCGTCGTCGCTTCGCTGTTCAACGACGAGCTCGACGAGTGGCCGAAATAGGCTTCAACGCCGGCTGTCGATGCTCCACGCGCCCGGCCCCGCCGCCGCGATGAACAGAAAGATGAACGAGAGCAGCACGGCCGGCTCGCCCTGATTCAGGAGCGGCAGGAAGAAGTTGCCCTTCGGCGCGTGGCCGATGAAATACGCGAACGCCAGCTCGCCCGACAGCACGAACGCCGCCGCACGCGTCAGGAAGCCGAAGAGCACGAGCACCCCGCCCACCAGTTCGATGATTCCCGCCGCGCCGAGCAGCGAAAAGAGCGGCAGGCCGTCGAACATGGCGATGTGCGGAACGTGGAAGAGCTTCGCGCTCGCGTGCGTAAGCAGCAGATACGACGCGACGATGCGCAAGAGCGCATGCGCGTGGCTCGCCATCGCGGGCACGCTGGGCGAAACGGAACGAACCTGAGTGGACATGGCAAAACTCCGTGAAGAAGGATTGCGGCCAGTCTATGCAGACATCGTCCGTCGATAAATCCGGCTAACATTGGCGTTTTGTTTCCCAACAGGAAATGATCGATGGATGCTCTGACCAGCTTGCGCGTATTCCGCGAGGTCGTGGAGGCAGGCAGCTTCGTGAAGGCCGCGGAGCGGCTGGACATCTCGACCGCGATGACGAGCAAGCACGTCGCCAATCTGGAACGCCAGTTGGGCGTGCGGCTCCTGAACCGGACGACGCGGCACCTGAGCCTCACGGAAGCCGGCAACGTCTACTACGAGCAGTGCAGCGAGGCGCTCGACATCCTGCAGGCCGCCGAAGCCGCCGTCGGGGTGCAGACGGCGCAGCCGCAGGGCGTGCTCAAGGTCACCGCGCCGGGCTGGTTCGCCAATCGCAAGTTCGCCGATCTGCTCGTCGCGTATCAGGCGCGCTATCCGGGCGTGCTCGTCGATCTGCGCCTGGAGAACCGCTTCGTCGATCTGGTCGAGGAAGGTTACGACATGGCGATACGCGCAACCTCCGAGCCCTCGCCTTCGCTGATCGTGCGGCCGCTGTGCAAGATGCCCTTCGTGCTTGCGGGCTCGCGCGCGTATCTCGAACAGCATGGCAAGCTGCGTCATCCGGACGATGTCGCGCGGCATCGCTTCGTCTTGCCGACTTACACGAGCATCGATTCCGTGACGCTGACGGGTCCGGACGGCACGTTCACCGTGAAGAACCAGGCCGTGCTGAAGACCAACGATACGTCGATGGCGCTGCAGCTCGTTCGCGCCGGCCTCGGGCTCGCGTACTTTCCAGCGTGGATCGTCGAGCCCGAGCTGGCGTCGGGTTCGCTCGTACGCGTGCTGCCGAGCTACACCGCGTTCGCGCCGTCCGTGTACGCGGTCTACACGAGCCGTAAATATATGACGACGAAGGTGCGGACCTTCATCGACTTCCTCTCGGAATCGCTGGCCGATCGGCCAATGTGATTAGGATAACTCTTATTCTTTCGTCTTCGTCTGCGTGTAATCATCGCGCCCGCTTCCGGACCGGCCGTCGAGACGCGACAGACTCTGCTCTTGCGTGCCGCCGGGTTCATTCCCATTACCCGCACGCGAGGCATATGCGTATGGATTTTCCCTGGCTTCCGCTGGCATTCAGCCTGACCTTGCTCGGCCTGACGCTCTTCATCTGCCGTGCGTTGAATGCGAGTCAAGGCTCGTTGAAGTGGAACGGCGCGCTGCTTTTCCTGGCATTGTGCTTCACGGCGATGCTGCTGGATTTCGTCCTGACGATGGTCTTCGCATCCGCATCCTTCCACGAACGGACCGAGTACGAAAGCCTCGCATCGAAGACGGCATGGGCCGACCGGGTCTTCACTTATCTGGTTCCCTGTGTAGTGTCGTTGCTGCTGGCCTTGCGGTTTCGCAGGAGGCAGCGCTTCGCGCGCGAGGCGGCTCGTGGCCGTAGTTCGACGGATCGCGAGCACCCGGTGCAAATTCAAACCTCGCCGTATACGCGCTCGGAGTTGACGCTCTGACGCGTTGCGAGTGAATTTGGTAAGTGCATCACCGAAATTCGTCGAAGCAGTTCTACTATTCGTTTCTCTCTGATATACTTTCGCTCTTTCGGGGCGTAGCGCAGCCTGGTAGCGTACCTGCATGGGGTGCAGGTGGTCGGAGGTTCAAATCCTCTCGCCCCGACCAGATAAATCAAGGACTTAGCTCTCAACAGGGCTAAGTCCTTTTTTGCTTACAGCGCCATACCGCCACCCTACTGCCACTACGACGGCGGGCACGCTCGAAAACGTCCGGAACGCCCGCAAAATGCCCTTTCAGACGATGGGGGCATTGTGGGAAGACAAAGGAACGAAAACCGGTCCGACCCGCGCTACTTGCCGAATGCGCCATTATCGTGCGTGACGATCCCGGCGAACGCCGATGCGAGTATCACGGCAATTCGCAGCGCCGACACTGAGCAACGCCGAATAAACACGCCCCCCGCGCACATCGTGAGGCTCGACAGCGCGTCACGGCGACGTGATCCGGTTGTGCGGCTCACGCCTATCGACTACTTCGCAAATCGCATCTGTACGAGCCGAGACAAATGGCACGAAGGCCAAGCGATCGCGAACGAACTCCGCTCGCGGAATGGCCGAAATCCGCATGACATCTCTTGACAAGCTTGCATCTGAGACCCGCTATGCTTGCCAGACCACCCATTCGGGTGGCATCGAAAAGCGGGAGATTGATCTGTGCAAGAAAGCAAGCATAACGAAACGACAGAAGATATCGAGATTTCAGAGGATAACGGAAGGATCAATTTCTTCGCGACGCTTGGTTCCCGCACCGAGCGCTGTGGACTGGTAACGCGCGCAACGGGCACCGGTACGATCGTTGGTCATCGGCTCGCGCGTGTTGGCGATACGGTTACCTATGATGATGGCAGTGAAGCAACCATCGTCGATGGGGCTTGCGCGGCAGCCGATAACGTTGACAGGTCAGTTGCGTTGGTCGGCAGTCGCCTGAGCAACGGCGACCGAATTGTTGAGTCGCTTCAGGATCGATCGGGCCTCTTCATTCGTCACGACCGCATTATTCCCGGCCTGTTCGATCCTACCTACGTGCGCCTGACTACGCTGCGGGATCTACATGACTGACAGACTCGTCGCAAAAGACGATTTGACGACCACAGGGGGCCGCGTCATGGGCGGCTCTTCTTCATGGT
Organism: Caballeronia sp. 11_S32; assembly: GCF_056930355.1. Classification (NCBI taxonomy): domain Bacteria; kingdom Pseudomonadati; phylum Pseudomonadota; class Betaproteobacteria; order Burkholderiales; family Burkholderiaceae; genus Caballeronia; species Caballeronia sp. 11_S32. Next base: position 1,718,366 of record NZ_JBXOWH010000003.1, on the reverse strand, counting down.
ATGCCTCAAATGGTCAGACACTGGCCCGACGCAATGACCTCGCAACATGCGGAACCTGCAAAGGGGCGTTTCCCATTTTAGGAACGGCGGACACTTGGCTCGATGATGGGCTCCCAACCGTCAAGCACATGGATCGGGTTTTGTGCCCGTGTGGACAAAACCGTGTGCTCTCGGGAAATTGGGAATTTCTCATTACGGGCGGTGGAGAACCCAGCAGTGGCGCAGCAACGCCTACAGCTTTTATAAGTTCTCCGTCGGTCGCTTCCGTCTTCGATGAAGCGTACGTGCTCCGCGACCGCGCAACTGGTCGACCGCTTGCGAACGTGTTCTATCGCTTGACTAGCCCTAGCGGGGTGATTGTGGAAGGGGTAACAGACCAATCAGGAAAGACGCAGCGCATCAGGACTAGCTCCGCCGAAAAAATCACGATAAAAATTGGGGAAGCAGACTAATGACGAGAGAACTTTTTGAAGTGCATTCGTCGGTGACGAACACGGTCGAGGGTTCGTCCGTAGACGTGTATGTCGACACCGAGCGCATTTGCCCGAACATGACCAACAGCGAGTTTCGCGAAATGGCGAAGCGCCTGATTGAATGGTCGAATGTTCTTTTAAGAAGGCGTCTGGATGATCTTCGGCGCAACGACAGCAAGACAAAGGAACGAATGCGGAAGTGGTTTGGGCGAGATGATGAGGCTACGAGAGCTTATCTTCTAGATGGTTTTTCGAAGGTAAGCAGCATCATGTTGGAGTTGAAACCGACTCATCTGATTCGATCAGGTTCGGACGAAGACCGTGCGCTAGGTCGTGCCCCAAACTTGAATAATTTAGACGGTGAGGCTGCACACGTGTGCTGCCCAAATATTCAGAATAGACGGATCGCGATTGGTCTTCAGTTTTGCAACGTGCTTACAGACTTCAGAGAATTTCAAGATTCAAGAGTTTCGACGCTTATCCACGAAGTAACTCATTTCGTTGACACCTTCGGTAGCGGTGATCCACGGTATGTAATCTCAACTCCGCTTGCTCTTTGGGGGCAAAGCAACCAAGAACTGGCGCTAAAAAATGCTGACTCCCTTGCTGCCTTCGTTACCTATGATGAGAAGATGCCTTAAAACGGCCATACTCGGTTTCGCGTTACTGTGCATGGAGTCCCATGCAGCGTGTAATGGATCAACGAATCGGCCTGCACAATATTTTTCTATACCATTCGATAAGGATCGCTCTGAAATCCCTGCTGATCAGGTGCAGCTCTTTCGAGCGTGGGCAACCGAGATGCTTTCGAAGTATCCTCTTCAGGAATGGCTTTCGATTTCCGGTGATGCGATGCCGACCGAAAGTGATGCAAATGCACTTGCACGCCGTCGAGCGATAGAAACAGCGAAGCTTGCTTTGGATCTTGGGTTGTCGATTGCGCCAGTTGAGATAAAGAGCGAAGTTGGCTCTGTTGGCAATCCAAACAGTTATCGATCAGAAGGCCGATCAGCATTTATCCAGTTGAGCATCGGATGCCCTGAAAACTGCTGCGCAAAACCGGATCAATAACACACAGACCCGTTCGTACGGGTCTTTGCAGGAATACCAAAAAGCATCTAACGACGAAGCCCCTTGACCGCATCAAAGCGGAGTCAAGGGGCTTGAATGTTGTTGGCCGCGCACACAACCTAAGCCGAGCAAGACGCGCAAAGGGGCTCGGGGTCTATAACCGAACCGCCGCGCCTATCGTGTCAATGCGCCACATCTGGAAACGTTCGGGAGTGTCGGGCAAGTGGTCACGCAGTGTTAATCGGCAGCATGAGGACATTTCCGGCATCGGCGCGCAATATCAGTTCGAGCCGGTCGCCTAGCATCCGGTTCGCACCGCGCGCAATAATGCCGTCAAGAACCGCCATCAGGTCAGAGCACCGCACGTCTTCAAGCACCTTCGCGCCGACGGCCGGAATAACGTCCTTCTGAAATGCCCGGTCAGTTTCCGCGCCGCCGTCCTTGCGCTTGAAAAGCGCGGCACGCTTTCATTCGTCATAGCGCTGTTCGAAGGTCGGGCGCGATAACACGGCTTGCGCTTCTTCAATCCGCGTTTCGACGGCAACCTGCTTCTCGAGTTTGACCGCATCCCGCCCTTCACGCGGGTCGACGCCACTGTTGACCAGTGCGCGCGGATCGGTATGTGTGCGGCGAATGTCGACAAGCTTGACCGTGGGCCAAGTGCCGCAACCGAACCGGCGCTTGGTGCCCGCGAATTTGTACTCGAAGACGAATGACAAGGTCACGCCACCCACCTTCGATACATGCACCTTGCCGACAAGCCCGCCCGGCTCCCTGATGGTTTCGCCCTTGCGCGCCGCCGTAATTGCCTCAAATTCCCTGACCGTGTAGACCTTCATCGCTGACTCTCTGCTTCCGTACCGCCACCACCTCGAAGAATCACCCGAAAAGAGCGGGAACGTTTGGAAAGAGAAAGCTTGTTTAAATCACTGGTTATACGTGAATTAACGAGCTTTAAGGAAAGACGCGGGAATGTCCGAAAAATCAGGATTAACAAAACGGGGTGCAGGTGGTCGGAGGTTCAAATCCTCTCGCCCCGACCAGATATTAAAGGCTCTCCGGCTTCTGGCCGGAGAGCCTTTTTTCTTTTGCCCATTCGGGTCGTCGTACAGAACATGACGAGCAAAAACAATGGCGTATAACAAGCTCAACAACCCGCGCGCGTTTCCCGGCAACGGCAGTTACGGCATGTCGCTACGCGACTATTTCGCGGCTCAGGCGCTAATGGGCGACATGGCCGACGAAGCGCTTCCGATCGACGCGTCGTCCGCATTGCTCGAAGAACGCGCTCAGTTCTACTACCGCCTCGCCGACGCCATGCTCAAGGTCCGCGCACAGGACGAAGCCCTGACCAACACGACCGCGATGATGGGCTTGAACGTCTGACACTTTCGCCGGCGTCCAGCGTCGTATATTCAGACGTAAAACGCGAAAAAACACTTGTGTGTCAGTGATTTAAGTCCTAATCTTAAGGTGACACATAAGGAACGGCGCCCCATGTCTTTGTCTGTCCCAGCGCCCGCTCAATCGCGGCGCACCCGATCCGATCGAGCCGGTTCCGCCTTGCGTGCCGAAGTCGCAAGATGGTTCGATCCAGGCAGCCGTGCGCGTGTCACCCGCTTCGGTCGAATCTATCCTGGGGGCAGCCGCTATGTGTGCGTGAGCGCGCCCAAGCGCGGCGGCTTCTTCGCGCTCTACTTCTTTCACCATGGCGTCGGCGACTGGCGCATCTATCCGCCCTGGGGCGTCGGGCCGAGCATTGTGTACTGGTCGGTGAAAATGGCTCTGCCGGCATCGCAAGCAGCCGGTCCGAAGAAGTGCTTCCGCGCCGGAATCAAGTCTTAGCCGCGAGCAGCGTCTGCCCGGTCATCGTTTCATCGACGGCACGCTTGTACACCTTCGCGACGTCCGCCGCCGCGATGCCTTCCGAAGCATCCTTGCCCATCGACGTCAGCGTTTCGGCGACCCATCCCGGACTCACGACGTTCACACGCATCTTGCCCTGCAGTTCGAGCGCGGCCGCGCGCACGAAACCTTCGATGCCCGCATTGACCAGACTCACCGCCGAGCTGCCCACCATCGGCTGCTGAGCCAGTGTGCCGCTCGTCAACGTGATGGATCCGCCTTCATCCACATGACCGATCGCGCAGCGCACGAGATTGACCTGTCCCATCAGCTTGTTGGCGAGGCTGAATGCGTAGTCGTCGTCGCCGAGCGAGGCGAGCGGCGCGAATTTCGCCGCGCCGCCGACGCACACGACCGCGCCGACCTTTCCCACCTTGCCGTACATCGCGACGATGCTCGCCTTGTCCGACAAATCGACCGATACCTCCGAGCCCTTGCGGCTCGCGGCGATCACTTCGTGCGAGGTTTCGAGAATCCGTTTGATCTCCGTGCCCAACATACCGGTTGCGCCAACGAGCAGCACTCGCATAAGCCCTCCTGAATCGACGTGACAAGACCGCGGCGGGCACACCCGGCGCGGCAACGAGGAAAGAGCAAGAGACTATGCTACTGCCGCCATCGAACGCATGCAGAGCGACGGCGCCGCGAAAACGCGGGCAAAAAAAATGCCGCGACGAATCGCGGCATCGTGGAGTGGATAGCGGCGGCGCTCATCCGCCCAGCAGGTCGATTACCTGAAGAATGTCCTTGCGCAGTTGATCGACATCGACGGCTGGCTGCGCTTGCGCCGCGGCCTCCGTTTCGCTCATCTCAGCTTCTTCGCCGCTCGCGCGCCCCTGCGAATCGAGCCGGTTGCGCGCGCCGTTGATCGTGAAGCCTTGTTCATACAACAACTCGCGGATGCGCCGGATCAGCAGGACTTCGTGATGCTGATAGTAGCGGCGGTTGCCGCGACGCTTGACCGGCCTCAGTTGCGTGAACTCCTGCTCCCAATAGCGCAGCACGTGAGGCTTGACGCCGCACAACTCGCTGACTTCGCCAATCGTGAAGTAACGCTTGGCGGGGATCGGAGGCAAGACGACTTTTTCCATCGTCGATCAACCATCGTTATAAGTGATGTCGATTGAAGCGCGGTGGGCAAGCAACGCGGCGCGCGGATGTCCGCGCGCCGTGTGGAGATCAGCGAGTGAGATCCGTCTCCGCTCCCGTTTCGACCAGCGCCTTCAACTTCTGACTTGCATGAAACGTGACGACCCGCCGCGCGGCGATAGGAATGGCCTCGCCCGTCTTCGGATTGCGGCCCGGACGTTGAGGCTTGTCGCGCAGCTGGAAGTTGCCGAAGCCGGAGAGCTTGACGCTTTCGCCGCTCTCCAGTGCATCGCGAATGACTTCGAAGAAGGCTTCGACCATGTCCTTGGCTTCGCGCTTGTTCAGACCGACGTGATCGAACAGCATCTCGGCCAGTTCGGCTTTGGTGAGCGTCGGCGTGTCGCTGGACGCGCTCGAGGTCAGGGTATCTCGGGTCATGGCGCTACGCTGCGCCGAAAGAAGGGCTTCGAAATCACTCGAGTTCATTTGGTTCATATCGGTAAAACGGCGCTTGACGCATTAAGACTTGGCGATTGAGACGGACGGGCCAACTGCAGGCTATCCGCGCAACCGCGCGCCGTGTACTCGAGCCAGGCGATCCACCAGCGTTTTAATAGCCGTATCGACCGTTTCGTCCTGAAGCGTGCCGCCAGTATCTTGCAACGTTACACGGAAGGCAAGACTTTTCTCATGCGCTCCCAAGCCACCGGAAGTACTTGATTTTGGACGAAATTCATCGAAAAGCGCAACCCTCGTGACGTGCCTGCAAGCGGGCTCCGAGCGCGCGTTTTCGAGCTCGTCGAGAAGCGCCTGAACCGCCACGTGTTGATCTACGACAATCGCGATATCGCGCCGCACGGGCGGGAATTTCGACACTTCCGACGGCGCCGGCAGCGCACGATCCATCAGCGCTTCGGCATCGATTTCGAAGAGGATCGGCGCATTGGGCAGGTCGTACTTCTGCAGCCAGCGCGGATGCAGCTCGCCGATCCAGCCGACCGCGCGCCCCGCCACTTCGATGCGCGCGGAGCGTCCCGGATGCAACGCCGGATGCTCGGCCTTCACGAAGCGCGGCACGACCGGCGCGAAGAGCGCTTCGACATCGCCCTTCACGTCGAAGAAATCGACGTTGCGCGACGCCGCGCCCCATTGCTCCTCGATCACCGGACCATAGGCTAGAGCCCCGATCATCTTCGGCTGGGCGAAGCCTTCGACAGCCAGTTCGCCCGCCTTCACCGACGCATCCCGATGAAACACGCGGCCGGCCTCGAACACGCGAATGCGCTCGGCGCGGCGGTTCAGATTGTGGCGCAGCACTTCGATCAGGCTGCCGAACGTGGTCGTGCGCATGACCGAGAGCTGGCTCGCGATCGGGTTCAGCAGCCGGATGGGGTTGTCGTTGCCGGCGAAGTCCTTCTCCCACTCGGCATCGACGAAACTGAAGTTCACCGTCTCCGAATAATCGCGCGCGGCCACTTCATGGCGCAGCGTGTGGATCGAACGCTTCGTTTCGTTCGTGATGCGCATCTCGCTGCGCGCGACCGGGGGACGCGCCGGAATCTTCTCGAAGCCGTAGATGCGCGCGACTTCCTCGATCAGGTCTTCCTCGATCTCGATATCGAAGCGATACGGCGGCGGCGTGACCTTGAAGGTGTCGCCATCGCGTTCGAATGCGAGGTTCAGGCGCTCGAAAATCCGCGCGATCTCTTCCGCGCCGACTTCCACGCCGATGATCCGGTGCGCGCGCGACACGCGCATCGACACCGGGTTGCGATCGGGCACGTTGACGATCTGATCGTCGACCGGACCGGCTTCGCCGCCGCAGATATCGAGAATCAGGCGCGAGATGCGTTCGATGTGCTCGACCGTCGTCGAATAATCGACGCCGCGCTCGAAGCGATGCGCGGCATCGGTCGAGAAGTTGTACTTGCGCGCGCGGCCGCGGATCGCGTCCGGCCACCAGAACGCGGCTTCGAGATAAATGTTGGTCGTGTCGAGCGAGACGGCCGTGCTGTCGCCGCCCATGATGCCCGCGAGGCTTTCGACGTGACGGTCATCCGCGATCACGCCGACGGTTTCATCGAGCTCGACGGTATTGCCATTCAGGAGCTTGAGCGACTCGCCCTTCTTGCCCCAGCGCACTTCGATCGCGCCGTGGATCTTGTCGAGGTCGAACACGTGCGTCGGACGGCCGAGCTCGAGCATCACGTAGTTGGAGATATCGACGAGCGCCGAAATGCTGCGCTGGCCCGCGCGCTCGAGGCGCTCGACCATCCACTGCGGCGTCTTCGCGTGCGCGTTCACGCCGCGGATCACGCGGCCCGAGAAGCGGCCGCACAGGTCGGGCGCGAGCACCTTCACGGGCAGCTTTTCGTCGAGCTTCGTCTCGACGGCGGGCATCTCCAGTTGCTTCAAGGGCGCGCCGGTGATCGCCGCGGTCTCGCGCGCGACGCCGAACACCGACAGGCAGTCCGCCTTGTTCGGCGTGAGCTTGATCTCGAACACGGTGTCGTCGAGATTGAGCGCCTCGCGAATGTTCTGGCCGACCTTCGCATCGGCGGACAGGATCAGCAAACCGCTGTGGTCTTCCGACAGCTTGAGTTCGCGCGCCGAGCACAGCATGCCTTGACTGTCGACACCGCGCAGCTTCGTCGGCTTGATCGCGAACGGCTCGCCGCCCGCTTCGGCCGGCGGCAGCATCGCGCCGATCAGCGCAACCGGCACCTTGATGCCCGGCGACACGTTCGGCGCGCCGCACACGATGTTCAGCTGCTCGCCCGTGCCGGCGTCGACCTGACACACGTTGAGCTTGTCGGCATTGGGATGCTTGGCGACTTCGAGCACCTGCCCGACGACGATCTTCGTGGTCGGCGGCGCGACCGGGCGCAGGTCTTCGACTTCGAGGCCGGCCATCGTCAGCGCGTGCGCGAGTTCGTCGGTGGAGAGCTTGGGATCGACGAAACTGCGGAGCCAGGATTCTGGGAATTGCATGTGTGTCTACGTTCGAAATGTTTGGAGTCTCTCGTCCGGCATCTCATGAGCGCCGAACGTCGCAGGCAAAGCAGTCGCGTTACGCGAACTGGCGCAGGAAACGCAGATCGTTCTCGAAGAACAGACGCAAATCCTGCACGCCGTAGCGCAGCATCGTCAGACGCTCGAGGCCGCTGCCAAACGCGAAGCCGATATAGCGCTCCGGGTCGAGGCCCATGTTGCGAATGACGGTCGGATGCACCTGACCCGAGCCGGAGATTTCCAGCCATTTGCCCGCGTTCTTGCCGTGTTCGAACATCATGTCGATCTCGGCGGACGGCTCCGTGAACGGAAAGTACGACGGACGGAAGCGCACGAGAATGTCGTCGCGCTCGAAAAACTTCTTCAGAAAATCGGTGTAGACGCCCTTCAGGTCCGCGAAGCTGATGTTCTCTTCGATCCACAGGCCTTCCACCTGGTTGAACATCGGTGAGTGCGTGGCGTCGCTGTCGACGCGATACGTGCGGCCCGGCACGATCACCTTGATAGGCGGCTTGTTCATGCGCGCGTAGCGCACCTGCATCGGGCTCGTGTGCGTGCGAAGCAGGAGCGGCCGGCCATCGGCGTCCTTGCCGTCGACATAGAAGGTATCCTGCATCGAGCGCGCCGGATGGTTCTCCGGGCTGTTCAACGCGGTGAAGTTGTACCAGTCGGTTTCGATCTCGGGACCGTCGGCGACGTCGAAGCCGATCGTGCGGAACACCTGCTCGACGCGCTCCCACGTGCGCATCACCGGATGCAGCGTGCCCGCGCCCGCACCGCGGCCGGGCAGCGTGACGTCGATGGCTTCCGCCGCGAGACGCTGGTTGAGCAACGCATCCGCGAGCGCCTGACGGCGCGCGTTCAGCGCGGCCTCGACCTGCTGCTTCGCCTGATTGATGCGCGCGCCTTCGGTCTTCTTCGCTTCCGGGTCGAGCTTGCCCAAGCCCTTCAGCAATTCGGTCAGCGCGCCGGACTTGCCGAGAAACCGGGCCTTCTCGTTTTCGAGCGTGGTGGTATCGGCGGCGTGTTCAAAGGCGCTTTTCGCGTCGGCGACAATCTGGTCCAGATCCATTGATCCCATCTTTTAACGTCGAATTCAAACTGAGGTTCGGTTTTGCTCATCCACGCAGTGCTTCGCGCATGCGGACCGCGAAAATAAGCAAAACCGTCCGACCAACAAAAACGGGGCTCGGTGAGAGCCCCGTTTTCTGCCTTCGCGCCACCGTCTACCGCTCGATGACGCTCAGGCGAACCACGCAGTACTAATTTCGCAATTAGGCTGCAACGGCGGCTTTCACCTGCTTCACGATCGCAGCAAAAGCAGCCTTGTCGAACACAGCCATGTCAGCCAGCACCTTGCGGTCGAGTTCGATCGAAGCCTTCTTCAGGCCGTTGATGAACACGCTGTAGGTCATGTCGTGCTGACGCACCGCCGCGTTGATACGCGTGATCCACAGTGCGCGGAACACACGCTTCTTGTTGCGGCGATCGCGGTAGGCGTACTGGCCTGCGCGCATGACCGCCTGCTTGGCGATGCGATAGACGTTATTGCGACGGCCGCGGTAACCCTTGGCCAGACGGATGATCTTCTTGTGACGGGCCCGTGCGGTAACCCCACGTTTTACTCGAGGCATGTTGCTCTCCTTGGAGTGTCAGTTGAGGTTAGGCGAACGGCAGCATTGCGCGGACGGAGTTCAGATCGGAATCATGAACGGCCGTGGCGCCACGCAGATGGCGTTTGTTCTTGGTGGTTTTCTTGGTAAGAATGTGGCGCTTGAACGCTTGACCGCGCTTGACGGTACCGCCCGGACGCACCACGAAGCGCTTTGCAGCACTCTTCTTGGTCTTCATCTTCGGCATGAAACAACTCCAGTTTATTAGATGGTCATGGGTGTGCGGTTGATCCTTCCATGCTGGCCAAGACCGCTTCCCGCCCTTCGAAACCCACGCTCCACTTGTGTGCGAACGGCTCAGTGAAGAACCGCCGCTTTTCATGACCCGCGTCACGTGAATGACGCCGATCTGAAACTGCCGGCAATGCCGCGCCAACCGCCTTTCGACGGCGCGCGATCCATCACCTTACTGCCTACGGTTACTTACCCTTCTTTTTCGGGGCAAGCACCATGATCATCTGGCGCCCTTCCATCTTCGGCATCTGCTCGACCTGGCCGTATTCGTCCAGATCCGTCTTCAGGCGTTCGAGCATGCGCATGCCGATTTCCTGGTGCGCCATTTCGCGACCGCGGAAACGCAACGTGATTTTCGTCTTGTCGCCGTCTTCGAGGAAGCGCGTGAGGTTGCGCAGCTTGACGTTGTAGTCACCGTCGTCCGTGCCGGGGCGGAATTTGACTTCCTTCACCTGCACGATCTTCTGCTTCAACTTCGCCTCGTGCTGCTTCTTCGCTTCCGAATACTTGAACTTGCCGTAGTCCATCAAACGGCAGACAGGCGGCGAGGCCTGCGGCGCGATTTCGACGAGATCCACATCGAGCTGTTCCGACTGACGGAAAGCCTCGGCCAGTTTCACGATACCGAGCGGCTCGTTGTCCACTCCGACCAAGCGCACTTCCGGTGCGGTAATTTCACCGTTGATGCGATGTGACGACTTATCAGTAGCGATGTTACGTTTCCTCTAAAAATGAAAAAACAAGCCGCGCTGCGAGTGACTTACTTGAACGCCCGCACTTCCTGCTGCAGACGTTCGAGGAATGCGTCGACCGGCATCACGCCGAGATCGACACCGCCACGAGCACGCACGGCTACGGTTTGCGCATCACGCTCCTTGTCCCCGACGACCAGCAAATACGGAACCTTTTGCAGCGTGTGCTCGCGTATTTTATAGCTAATCTTCTCATTGCGCAAATCGGACTCCACTCTAAGCCCTTGTTTTTGCAACGATTGGGCCAGATTACCGGCATATTCAGCCTGACTTTCGGCAATATTCAGCACAACGGCCTGGATCGGCGCGAGCCACGGCGGCATTGCACCAGCATGGTGCTCGATCAGAATGCCGAGGAAGCGCTCCATCGAACCGACGATCGCGCGGTGCAGCATCACCGGACGGCGGCGGCTGTTGTCTTCCGCCACGTACTCCGCGCCGAGGCGCTCCGGCAGCACCATATCGAGCTGCAGCGTGCCGCACTGCCACGAACGGCCGAGCGCGTCCTTGATGTGGTACTCGATCTTCGGACCATAGAACGCGCCTTCTCCGGCGAGCTCTTCCCACTGCAGGCCGCACGCGGTCAGCGCTTCGCGCAGGCCCTGCTCCGCGCGATCCCAGGTTTCGTCGGTGCCCGCGCGCTGCTCGGGACGCAGCGACAGCTTGATGTCGATGTGATCGAACCCGAAATCCTTGTAGACGCTCATCGCCAGCGTGTTGAACGCGATCGATTCCGCGATGAACTGGTCTTCGGTACAGAAAATGTGCGCATCGTCCTGAACGAAGCCGCGCACGCGCATGAGGCCGTGCAGCGCGCCCGACGGCTCGTTGCGATGGCATGACCCGAATTCCGCGTAACGCAGCGGCAGATCGCGGTACGAACGCAGGCCGTGATTGAACACCTGGACGTGGCCCGGGCAGTTCATCGGCTTGATCGCGTAGTCGCGCTTTTCCGATTCGGTCGTGAACATGTTTTCACGATAGTTCTGCCAGTGACCCGACGCCTCCCACAGCGAGCGGTCCATCACCATCGGGGTCTTGATCTCGAGGTAGCCGGCCTCGTTCACGCGACGGCGCATGTACTGCTCGACCTGCTGCCACAGCGACCAGCCCTTCGGATGCCAGAACACCATGCCCGGCGCTTCATCCTGCAGATGGAACAGGTCGAGCTGCTTGCCGAGCTTGCGGTGATCGCGCTTCTCGGCTTCTTCGAGCATGTGCAGGTACTGGTCCTGATCTTCCTTTTTGGTCCACGCGGTGCCGTAAATGCGCTGAAGCTGCTCGTTCTTCGAGTCGCCGCGCCAGTATGCGCCCGCGACCTTCATCAGCTTGAAGACCTTCAGCTTGCCGGTGGACGGCACGTGCGGGCCGCGGCACAGGTCGATGAAGTTGCCGTGCCCGTAGAGCCTGATTTCATCGCTGTCCGGAATCGACTCGATGATCTCCGCCTTGTACTTCTCTCCGATGCTCTTGAAGTACTCCACCGCCTCGTCGCGCGACACCACGCGGCGCGACACCGGCTCGTCCTTCTTCGCGAGCTCCTGCATGCGCTTTTCGATCTTCTCGAGATCTTCGGGCGTGAAGGGACGGTGATACGAGAAGTCGTAATAGAAGCCGTTGTCGATGACCGGCCCGATGGTCACCTGCGCTTCGGGAAACAGGTCCTTGACCGCGTATGCGAGCAAGTGCGCGGTCGAGTGACGCACGACATCGACGCCTTCGGGGTCTTTGTCGGTGACGATCGCGAGCGACGAGTCCTTGTCGATCAGAAACGAGGTATCGACGAGCTCGCCGTTGAGCTTGCCGGCGAGCGCCGCTTTGGCAAGGCCCGCGCCGATCGAAGCCGCGACTTCCGCGACGGTCACCGGGTGGTCGTATTGTCGGACCGACCCATCAGGCAAACGTACCGATACCATATCGTTCTCCAAGACGCCGGCACACGCCGGGCGATTTCGATTAAGCATTGCCGCGCGATTTCACATCGAAAATCGAAAGGCAAAAAAAATGCGGCCCCGCTATCGAGGGGCCGCATTCACTTTTCACACATACCGCGAAACAATTTGGCAGAAGGCGAATTAGGTCCTCGACTAGCGTCGCTCCGAAGTTGTTTCGGTCAACGTTCGACGTGCCATTTTCTTTTCGCCTTTTGCGCTGAGCGCTTCTTGCGGTTTGAAACTCTGGCGAACTTGCATTCGCCGAAGCTTCGATTTCGTTGGTAGGCTCGATTGGACTCGAACCAACGACCCCCACCATGTCAAGGTGGTGCTCTAACCAGCTGAGCTACGAGCCTGAAAGAAGTGAGATTATATGGAGCGTTTCTGAACTTGGCAAGTGCTTATCTTCAGAAAAATCGAAAATATTCGCCGATCCGTTCAACGCTCGTATTGACTACGCCCTCCGCGACGCGCGGATTACGCCCTGCACTTCACCGAGCAGGGTGCAGGCGCGCTGAATCTGCGCCGCATTCGACACTTCGACAGTGAACTGCATATACGCGATGTTCCTGCGGCTCTGGCTCTTCACGCCGATCACATTGATCTTCTCGCGCGCGAAGACTTCGGAAATGTCGCGCAGCAAACCTTGCCGGTCGGCCGATTCCACCGCCAGATCCACCGGATACACCGACGAACCGCGACCGTTCATCACGTCGGCGGACCATGTCGTGTGCAGCACGCGCTCGGGCGAGCGCTGCGCCATGCGCTTGAAGGTCGCGCAATCGGTGCGATGCACCGACATGCCCTTGCCGCGCGTGACGAAGCCGGCGATCGGATCGGGCGGCGCCGGACGGCAGCAGCGCGCGAGCTGTGTGAGCAGCGCGTCGACGCCGACGACGAGCACGCCCGTCGAGGCGCCATGCGCGACGCTCTGCCCGCTGCTGCGCTTCTCGAATTGCTCGGGCGCTTCCGGCTCGGGCTCGGGCGGTGGTGTGTCGGAGAGCGCGTGCTCGATGTTGCGCAGGCTGAACTCTTCCTTCGCGACGACCGCGTAAAGGTCTTCCGGCGTCTTGAAACCGAGCTTCGTCGCGAGCTGGTCCAGGCTGACCGAAGTCTTCCCTTCGCGCTGAAGAGTCTTTTCGACGATCGTCCGTCCGGCGGCAATATTCTCCGCTGCGTCCGCCGCGAGGAACCAGGACCGCACTTTCTGCCGCGCCCGCGCGCTGTGCAGATAGCCGAGCTGCGGATTGAGCCAGTCCCGCGACGGCCCGCCTTCCTTCACCGCGACGATCTCGACCGTCTGCCCGTTCTGCAAAGGCGTGTTGAGCGGCACCATCGCGCCGTCGACGCGTGCGCCGCGGCAGCGATGCCCAAGCTCGCTGTGCAGGTGATACGCGAAATCGACGGCAGTCGCGCCCTGAGGCAACGCGATCACGCGCGCCTGCGGCGTGAGCACGTAAATGTGGTCGTCGTCGAGCGTGGCGTCGCGCAGATGCTGCCAGCCCCGCTGTTCGCCTTCCCCCTCGCCCTCGACGTCATCCTTCCACGCGAGAAGCTGGCGCAGCCACGCGATCTTCTCGTCGTATTTCTCGCTCGCCGTCACCTGCCCGGCATACCCTCGCGTGCCCGCTTCCTTATAGCGCCAGTGCGCGGCCACGCCATATTCGGCGAACTGATGCATCTCATAGGTGCGGATCTGCACTTCGAACGCGCGGCCATCGTCGCCGATCACGACCGTATGCAGCGACTTGTAGCCGTTGGGCTTGGGACGCGAGATGTAATCGTCGAACTCGCGCGGCACCGGCTGCCACAGGTTGTGCACGATGCCGAGCACCGTGTAGCAATCCTTGATGTCGCCGACGATCACGCGAAACGCGCGCACGTCGTTCAGCTCGGTGAAGTCGAGCTGCTTGCCGCGCATCTTCTTCCAGATGCTGTAGATGTGCTTCGGCCGCCCGCTCACATCGGCCTTGATGTGCGCGGTGTCGAGCTCCTTCTGCAGCCGTGCGATCGCCTCGGTCACATAGGTTTCGCGCTCGACGCGCTTTTCGTCCAGCAGCTTCGCGATGCGCTTGTAGGTGACCGGATCCTCGAAACGGAACGACAGATCCTCCAGTTCCCACTTCAACTGCCAGATGCCGAGCCGATTGGCGAGCGGCGCATAGATCTCGAGCGTTTCGCGCGGCACGTCCGGCGACGGATCGATCTTGTGCGCGGCGTGATAGCGCAGCGTCTGCACGCGCGACGCGAGCCTGATGAGCACGACGCGGATGTCCTGCGCGAACGCCAGCAACATCTTGCGCAGCGCCTCGACCTGCGCGCGGCGCGCGGCCTGCGCATCGCGCGTGTTCTCGGGCAGTTCCGCGAGCGTCGCGCGGGAGCTGACCGAGCCCAGCCGCAACAGCTTTCTCACATCGCCGACGAGCCGCTGCACTTCCGGACCGAAGCGCTCGCCGATGACCTTCTCGGGATCGTCGAGATGCGGCGCCAGAACGAAGAGCGCCGCCGCTGCCACCGCGTGCGAATCGACGTTGAGCGTCTGCATGATGCGCGCGGTGCCCGCCGCGTGATCGGCGAGCAGTTCGCCCGTCGAGACACGCGCGTCCTTCGCGTGCTCGCGCACGAACGCGAGCGCGTCGTCGATGGACGGCTCGGGCAGCGTTTCGGCGGGAACGGCGGTCTCGGTCATACGGGCGATGCCACTACTTCATGCCAGCCAACGCATCAGCTGCGCTGTGCCGCCACCACGACGATTTCGACGAGGCATGCCGGATTGGCCAGCTTCGCCTCGACCGTGGCGCGCGGCGGCGTGCTGCCCTCGGCAACCCACGAGTCCCACACGGCGTTCATGCCGTCGAAATGCACGAGGTCGGAGATATAGATCTGCACCGACAACAGGTGCGATTTGTCGCTGTTCGCTTCTTCGAGCAAGCGGTCGACGTGACCGAGCACTTCGCGCGTCTGGCCGGTGATGTCCTGGCCGGTGTCCTCGGCGATCTGGCCGGCGAGATACACAGTGCCGTTGTGGATCGCGATCTCGGACAGGCGCGGGCCGACGTGATGACGAATGACTGCCATTGTGTGTTCCTGATCGATGAATGATGAAAAAACAGGCATGGGCGACGCACGCCCAGCCCAATATTATGCCCCGCTGCCGCCATTTTCGAGAAAGAACCCCCTGGCGATAGCGATTTGATCTTCAGCAAGAAAGGCCGGCGCATGCCCAGCGCCGGCAACCTCGGCGCTCGTCACGGCCTGGCCTTTTTCGACCATCTGCGCGACCGTCTCGCGCGACAGCAGATCCGATGTTTCGCCGCGCACGACGAGTACCGGCGTCCTGATCGACGCCAGCGACTGCCAAAGGAAAACCTCGCCGGCCGCGTTCTGCTCGTCGGTGGCCGACGCGAAGGGCTGCGCGATGCGCGGGTCGTAGCGAAAACCCCAAGCGCCATCGCGTTCGTGCAGAAGCGGCGTGTTGATGCTCGTCCACTCTTCGTCGGTCAACGGTCCGAACGACGCCGCGAGCGCCGCCGCGTGACGCACGCCTTCGTCGAGCGACGCGAAGCGCGGCGCCTTGCCGAGATATTCGCCGATGCGCTGAAGCGCGATCGGCTCGATATGCGGCCCGACATCGTTGAGCAGCATCTTCCTGATCGGCGTGTTCGGCAGCCCGCCGAGCGCCATGCCGATGAGCCCGCCCATCGACGTGCCGAACCAGTCCACCGTCTCCACGTTCAGCCGCGCGATCAGCGTGACCATATCGGCGACGTACTGCGCCACGCCGTAATAGCGCGGATCGGCTAGCCACTCGGACAGCCCGCGCCCGACCACATCCGGGCACACCACGCGATAGTCGTGCGAAAAAGCCTGCGCGAGCTTGTCGAAGTCGCGGCCCGAGCGCGTCAGGCCGTGCACGCAGAGGAGCACGCGCGGATTCGCCGGATCGCCCCACTCGGTATAGGCGATGCGATGCAGACCCGCCGGGCTCGCGCATTGCACGAAGCGCTGGCGCGGCTCGCTCAGATCCGAATGAACTGCTTCGACGACGATGGATGCGGTCATGGAGAGTCCCTGGTGGCAAGTGTCGAAACGATTGTAAAGCCCCTCGGGTCTGATCGAGCGCCGCTGGCCGAACGGACGACCCCGCTCGCGCAATGCAGATACGGCCGAGCGCGCAAAAACAAAGCGGGCGAGGCTTGAAAAGCCTCGCCCGCCCTGATTCGCGCTCACGCCGTGAGAACGGCGCTCATGTCACCGCGACGTCACTTCAGCGTCACTTCACGCTCGTGACATCGAGCGGCGCGCCCGTCTTCTTCTGGATTTCCTCGACCGTCACGCCGTCTGCCAGCTCGACGAGCTTGAGCCCGCCGTCGACGACATCGATCACGCCGAGATCCGTGATG
Organism: Caballeronia sp. 11_S32; assembly: GCF_056930355.1. NCBI lineage: Bacteria > Pseudomonadati > Pseudomonadota > Betaproteobacteria > Burkholderiales > Burkholderiaceae > Caballeronia > Caballeronia sp. 11_S32. The sequence goes on along the minus strand of NZ_JBXOWH010000003.1, from coordinate 1,701,820 downwards.
ATGCGATTCACGACGCCCACGCCCGTCAGCGGCAGCGTGCACTCTTCGAGAATCTTGTGCTGGTCGCCCTTCGCGACGTGCTCCATCAGCACGACGACCTTCTTCACGCCGGCGACGAGATCCATCGCGCCGCCCATGCCCTTGATCATCTTGCCGGGGATCATCCAGTTGGCGAGATCGCCCTTCTTGCTGATCTGCATCGCGCCGAGGATCGCCAGGTTGATGTGGCCGCCGCGGATCATCGCGAACGAATCAGCCGACGAAAAGATAGACGAGCCCGGCAGCGTCGTCACGGTCTGCTTGCCGGCGTTGATGAGATCGGCGTCGACTTCGTCCTCATACGGCGACGGCCCAATGCCGAGCAGCCCGTTTTCCGATTGCAGCCACACTTCCATGCCTTCCGGCACGTGGTTGGCGACGAGCGTCGGCAGGCCGATGCCGAGGTTCACGTAGAAGCCGTCCTGCAGTTCCTGCGCCGCGCGCGCGGCCATCTGGTCACGAGTCCAAGCCATGATTACTCTCCTTTCGCGCGGACGATACGTTGTTCGATGCGCTTTTCCGGATGCGCATTCAGCACGATGCGCTGCACGAAAATGCCGGGGGTATGGATCGCGTCCGGATCGAGTTCGCCCGTCTCGACGATCTCTTCCACTTCCACGACGGTGATCTTGCCGGCCATCGCGCACATCGGGTTGAAGTTGCGCGCGGTGCGGCGATAGATCAGGTTGCCGGATTTGTCGGCCTTCCACGCCTTCACGAGACCGACATCCGCCGTCAGCGAATGCTCGAGCACGTAGTGGTTCTCGCCGAACTGGCGCGTTTCCTTGCCTTCGGCGATCACGGTGCCGAAACCGGTGTTCGTGAAGAACGCCGGAATGCCCGCGCCGCCCGCGCGCAGCTTCTCGGCGAGCGTGCCTTGCGGCGTGAATTCGAGCTCCAGTTCGCCGGCGAGATATTGCCGCTCGAACTCCTTGTTCTCGCCGACGTACGACGAAATCATCTTCTTGATCTGGCGCGTCTCGAGCAGCAAACCGAGGCCGAAGCCATCGACGCCCGCGTTGTTGCTGATGCAGGTGATGTCTTTGACGCCCGAGTCGCGCAGCGCGGCGATGAGCGCCTCGGGAATGCCGCACAGCCCGAAACCGCCGACGGCGAATGTCTGCCCGTCCTTGACGATGCCCTCGAGCGCCGCCTTCGCGCTGGGATAGACCTTGTTCATCTGAGTGTCCCTTCCATGTTTGAAACCAACTGAAAATCGGCTTATTAGTGCCGCCGCGGTGCGCTCATCAGCGCGTCGGGCGGCCTTTTGGCGTCGCACAAGAGTACGCTGGCCGGTCGATCCGGCACAATACGCAAAAATACATAAGTCATTGCCCGCGCGCGTTTGGTTCCCGGCGGCATTTCGCCGCGAAACTCACGCGCCGCGCGCCCGATATCACATGCGTGCACTGGATTATCAAACCGCGTTTCATCTCGCGCCCGTCGGGCTCGTGCTTTCGCGCGAGCGGACCATCGAAGACTGCAACGAGCAGGTCTGCGCGATCTTCGGCTTCGCGCGCGAGGCGCTCATCGGCAAGTCGTTCGAGGTGCTGTATCCATCGTCCGACGAGTTCGCGCGCATAGGCGAGCGCATCGCCGCGCATATCAGCAAGGGAGGCACGTACAGCGACGACCGGATCATGAGGCGCAGAAACGGCGAGCTGTTCTGGTGTCACGTGAACGGGCGCGCGCTCGATCAGGGCGCGCCGCACGCGGCAGGCGTCTGGACCTTCGAGGACCTGAGCTCGACGCGGCGCGTCGCGATCGAACTGACGCCGCGCGAGCGGGAAATCGCCGCGCAGCTGGTGACGGGGAAGACGAGCAAGCAGATCGGACGCGTGCTCGATATCAGCCCGCGCACGGTCGATATCTACCGCGCGCGGCTCATGAGGAAATACGACACGGGCAATGCCACCGAACTGCTGCAGCGGCTGCTCGGCACCTGAAAGACGCGATTAAAGCGCGATGGGCGAACCGGTTTCGAAGGTCTGGCGCAACAGATCGGGAATCTGCACGGACTTGCCCGCCGCATAATCGATCCACACGATCTTCGCCGCGCCGCGCGCGTAGAGCACGCCGGGTGCATCGGCGCGATACAGCTCGAAGCGCGTATCGAAGCTGCTGCGCCCCGGCTTGCCGACGGACATCCGGCCGATCACATCGCCGGGATAATGAAGCTGCCTCAGGAACTCCATCGACGCGTTCACGATCACCGGGCCCTGCCCCTCGCCGTTGCCGCCCGCGATGCCAACCTGCTCGAACCACGAGATCCGCACCTGCTCCATGTAACGGAAATAGACGGTGTTGTTGACGTGGCCGAAGGCGTCCATGTCGCCCCAGCGGATCGGCATGGACAAGTCGATGACGGTGTGAAAGTCGTGGTCGGTGCTCATTGACTGCTTTACCTGTATTCAGTGTTCAGTGTGAAGAAACCGGTCCCTCAGAGCGAGAAACCGTCGTCCGCCGAGATCACCGAACCGTTCATGAACTGCGATTCGTCGGCGGCGAGCAGCAGGAGCAGGCCGTCGAGATCGCCCGGCGAGCCCACGCGGCGGCGCGGCAGCATCGCAATGAGCTTTTGCCCCTGCTCGGTCTTCCAGTGGTGGTGATTGATCTCGGTGTCGATATAGCCCGGGCAGATCGCGTTCACATTGATGCCGTGGCGGCCCCATTCGAGCGCCATCGCCTTGGTCATCTGCACGACGGCGGCCTTGCTCATCGCATAGAGGCCGATCTGCGGAAACACTCGCAAGCCGGCCACCGACGCCACGTTGATGATCCGGTAAGCAGGCTTCGCCGCCCCGTTGCCGCGCATGATCATGCGCTTGGCCACTTCCTGCGCGACGAAAAACGACCCGCGCACGTTCGTGCCGAAGACGAATTCGAAGTCGGCGGGCGTCACGTCCGTCAGCTTCTGCGTGGTCGACACGCCCGAGTTATTGACAAGGATGTCGATGGTACCCGCTTCCGTCTCGGCGTGCGCGACCGCTGCCTTCACGCTCTGGTAGTCGGTCACATCGAGCGACACGACATGCGCCGCGCCGCCCGACGCCTCGATTTCGGCGCGCAGCTCCTTAAGACGCTCCGTTCGGCGGCTGGCGAGCACCACTTTGGCGCCCGCCTGCGACAGCACCTGCGCGAAACGCTTGCCCAAACCACTGGACGCGCCGGTGATCAGCGCGACCTTGCCTTCCAGGTTGATCGAACGGCCCATTGTGCTTCCTTGTTCTATGGTTGGATAAGCCCTGGCTGGCGCGCGCTTGCGCCGATGCGGGCTGTCAGCGTTGACACCGATAGCACGGGTGCCGCGATAATAGTACGATCGTGCTAAAATGGCGAGCTTTGGTTGCAGCGCGCCTGACCTTCCCTGACAATACGCGATCCCGAAAGGGCATTCTAACGGCACATAGGAGCATTGATGACCCCGGCGAGCCTCATCGAGCAATACGGTCCCCGCGAATCGATGGAATACGACGTCGTCATCGTCGGCGGCGGACCAGCCGGTTTGTCGGCGGCCATCCGTTTGAAGCAACTGGCGGAGGAAAAAGGCGTCGAGATCGGCGTGTGCGTCCTGGAGAAAGGCTCCGAGATCGGCGCGCACATCCTCTCCGGCGCGGTGATGGACCCGCGCGGCCTGTCCGAACTCATCCCCGACTGGAAGGAAAAAGGCGCGCCGCTCGATGTCGAAGTGACCGAAGACCGCTTCCTGTTCCTGTCGCAGAACGACGCGAAGCAGGTGCCGAACTGGCTGCTTCCCGACAACTTCAAGAACCACGGCAACTACGTCATCAGTCTCGCGAACGTCACGCGCTGGCTGGGGCAGCAGGCCGAGGCACTCGGCGTCGAGATTTTCCCGGGCTTTCCGGCCGCCGAAGTGCTGTACGCCGATGACGGCGCGGTGCGCGGCGTCGTGACGGGCAATATGGGCGTCGGCAAGGATGGCGAGCCGACCGAGAACTTCCAGCTCGGCATGGAACTGCACGCGAAGTACACGCTCTTCTGCGAAGGCGCGCGCGGGCATCTGGGCCGTCAGCTGATGGAGAAGTTCAGGCTCAACCAGAATTCCGATCCGCAGGTGTACGGCATCGGCATCAAGGAGCTGTGGGAGATCGATCCGGTCAAGCACAAGCCCGGCCTCGTGATCCACACCGCCGGCTGGCCGCTCGAACCCGATACCTATGGCGGCTCGTTCCTCTACCACATGGACAACAACCAGGTGGTCGTGGGCTTCGTCGTCGGGCTCGGATATTCGAATCCGTATCTCTCGCCGTTCGAGGAATTCCAGCGCTACAAGACGCATCCGTCGATTCGCGCGTTCCTCGAAGGCGGCAAGCGCATCTCCTACGGCGCGCGCGCGATCACGGCCGGCGGTCTGATGTCGCTGCCGAAACTCACGTTCCCCGGCGGCGCGCTCGCGGGCGATGACGCGGGCTTCCTGAACGCATCGCGCATCAAGGGCAGCCACGCGGCGATCAAGTCCGGCAAGATGGCCGCCGAGGCCGCATTCGAAGCCGTGCAGGCGGGCCGTCAGAACGATGAGCTCACCGCCTACCCCGAACTGTTCGATACGTCCTGGCTCAAGACCGAACTGCACCGCGCGCGCAACTTCAAGCAGTGGATGAGCAAGGGCCTGTACCTCGGCACGTTCATGGTCGGCCTGGAGCAAAAGGTGATGGGCGGCAACGTGCCGTGGACGCTGCATCATCAGCACTGGGATCACGAGATGCTGAAGCCGGCGTCGCAGTGCAAGCCCATTGTCTATCCGAAGCCGGACGGCAAGCTCACGTTCGATCGTCTCTCGTCGGTGTTCATCTCCAACACGAACCACGAAGAGAACCAGCCCGCGCATCTGACGCTGAAGGATGCGAGCGTGCCGGTCAACGTGAACCTGCGCACCTATGCCGGACCGGAAGGCCGCTACTGCCCCGCGGGCGTGTACGAGTTCGTCAAGTCCGACGAAGGCAGCGAGCGCCTGCAGATCAACGCGCAGAACTGCGTGCACTGCAAGACCTGCGACATCAAGGACCCGACGCAGAATATCGTGTGGGTCACGCCGGAAGGCGGCGGCGGGCCGAATTATCCGAACATGTGATTTTCCGCGTCGCCAAATGAAAACGGGCGCCGGTCGTTGAGACCGGCGCCCGTTTTTTATGCTGCGACTTATTTGGCGGGCGCTTGCGCCGCGATCTTCGGCGTGCCGACGACCACATCGCCGCATTGCGCGCGATGGCGCAGCGCGTGATCCATCAGCACCAGCGCGAGCAGCGCCTCGGCGATCGGCGTCGCGCGGATGCCCACGCACGGATCGTGACGGCCGAAGGTTTCCACGGTCGCGCTCGCGCCTTCCTTGTCGATCGACTGACGCGGCGTGCGGATGCTCGACGTCGGCTTGATCGCGATCGTCACCGTGATGTCCTGCCCGCTCGAAATGCCGCCGAGAATGCCGCCCGCGTTATTCGTCGCGAAGCCTTCGGGCGTCATCTCGTCGCCGTGCTGCGAGCCGCGTTGCGCGACGCTCGCGAAACCCGCGCCGATCTCGACCGCCTTCACCGCGTTCAGGCCCATCATCGCGTGGGCGATGTCGGCGTCGAGCCGGTCATAAAGCGGCTCGCCGAGACCGACCGGCACGCCCGTCGCGGTCACCTGGATGCGCGCGCCGACCGAATCGCCGTCGCGACGCAGATTGTCCATGTATTCCTCGAGCTGCGGCACGATCTCGGCGTTCGGCGAGAAGAACGGGTTTTCGCGCACATGCTGCCAGTCGGCGAACGGAATCTCGATCTCGCCCAGCGCGCTCATGCAGCCGCGCGTCTCCAGGCCGAACTTCTCGCGCAGCCACTTCTTCGCGACTGCGCCAGCGGCGACCGTCGGCGCGGTCAAACGCGCCGAGGAACGCCCGCCGCCGCGATAATCGCGCACGCCGTATTTCTGCCAGTACGTGTAATCCGCATGACCCGGGCGGAACGTCTGCGCGATGTTGCCGTAGTCCTTGCTGCGCTGATCGGTGTTGCGGATCAACAGCGCGATGGGCGTGCCGGTGGTCATGCCTTCGAAGACGCCGGAGAGAATCTCGACCTGATCCGGTTCCTGCCGCTGCGTGACATGACGCGAGGTGCCGGGGCGGCGGCGATCGAGTTCGACCTGGATATCGGCTTCCGTGAGCGCCATGCCCGGCGGGCAGCCGTCGATCACGCAGCCGATCGCCGGACCATGCGACTCGCCGAAATTCGTGACGGTGAAAAGCGTGCCAAGGGTATTGCCGGACATGAGCGTCGACCTGAAAAAAAGTGTCGGGGAAACCGATATTATGCCAGCGCCATCGCGCTCAGCGCCTTGCGCCCCGCAGCGCGGTCACGACTTCCTGAAGATGCTGCGGCGTTGCGTCTTCGGGCGCGATAGGCTCGCCGACCGCGAGCGTCAGACGCGTCATCGCGCCTTTATGGATCGGACGCGGCCATTGTGCGTCTTCGTGACGCGAGAACACGCTGCCCCAGAGGCCGCGCAGCGCCATCGGCACGACGGGCGCCGGATGGCGTCGCAGGATCTCGGAAATGCCGTGCCGGAACGGATTGATGTCGCCCGTGCGCGTGAGCTTGCCTTCCGGAAAGATGCAGACGAGATCGCCCTCTTCCAGCGCGCGCCCCGCCGCCGCATACGCGCGTTCGAGCATGTCGGCGTCCTCGTGCGCGGGCGCGATCGGAATCGCCTTCACGTGCCTGAACAGCCATCCGACGAACGGCGTGCGAAAGATTCGGTGATCCATCACGAAGCGGATCGGCCGCGGACTCTCGGCCATGATGACGAGCGCATCGACGAAACTCACGTGATTGCACACGAGCACGGCCGCGCCCTGCGACGGAATGCGCCCGGCATCGACGAGACGGATGCGATAGAACGTGTGCACCAGAATCCACGCGATGAAGCGCAGCAGGAACTCCGGCACGAGCGAATAGATGTACACGGCGACCACGACATTGAGCAGCGCGGTCGCGAGAAACAGGCCCGGAATGCCGACGCCGAACGATGTGAGCGCGAGCGCCATCAGCGCCGAGAGGATCATGAAGAACGAGTTGAGGATATTGTTCGCCGCGATGATGCGCGCGCGATGCGTCGGCTGACTGCGCGCCTGGATCAGCGCATAGAGCGGCACGCTGTAGAAGCCGCCGAACATCGCGAGCAGGAACAGGTCCGCGAGAATGCGCCAGTGCGGCAGCGCGAGCAGAAATTCGCCGACGTTGAGCAGGTGTCCGGCGGGCGCGATGCGATGGCTCGCGAAGAACAGATCGATCGCGAACACGCTGATGCCGATCGAACCCAGCGGCACGAGCCCGATCTCGACGCGGCGCTTCGAAAGCCGTTCGCACAGCAGCGATCCGGTGCCGATGCCGATGGAAAACGTCGCGAGGAGAATGGTCACGACGTCGGGATCGGCCCACAGCACGTCCTTCGCGAAATTGAAGAACGACGTGAGAAAGGTCGCGCCGACGAACCACAGCCACGAAATGCCGAGCAGGCTCAGGAAAACGGTGCGGTCGGCCTTCGCGAGTTTCAGGTTGCGCCACGTCTCCGAGAACGGATTCCAGTTGATGCGCAGATCCGGCTGCGACGCCTCCGACTTCGGCACGAACGCCGACGCGACACGCCCGATGATCGCGAACGCGATGCACGCCACCGCGAGCAGCATCGCGCCATGCTCCGACGCCCCCGCCGCTGCCCCGCCGATGATCGTGCCGATCAGGATCGCGACGAAGGTGCCCATCTCGACGAGCCCATTGCCCCCGACGAGTTCATGCGAGTCGAGATGCTGCGGCAGATACGCATACTTCACCGGCCCGAAGACGGTTGAATGCACGCCCATCAGGAACGTGCAGGCATAGAGCAAAGGCGCGCTGTGCAGCAGAAAGCCCGCCCCGCCGATCAGCATCACGACGATCTCGAAGCTCTTCACGAGGCGCGCGAGCACGGCCTTGTCGTACTTGTCGGCGATCTGGCCGGACGTCGCCGAGAAGAGCACGAACGGCACGATGAAAATCGCGGAAATGAGAAACGCGGCGGTCTTCGGATCGACCCCGGAAAAACGCGCGGCCTGAAACGTCACGAGCGACGTGAAGCCGACCTTGAAAACGTTGTCGTTCATCGCGCCGAGGAACTGCGTCCAGAAGAACGGCGCGAAGCGGCGCTCGCGCAACAGGCGAAACTGGCTTTCGCCCTCGGCGTGCGAACGTTGGGAAGTGCGCGACGCGGCGCGCAACGGTTTGTCACTCATGTCTTACGGAATAATGAAGTTCGGCGTTGATCGCGCCTGTACCGCGATCGAATCCGAATGGAACGAAAACCGGGCCGGAACTCAGCATCGAGCCTTTGGGCCAGACGAAAAAAAGCGCGCCATTGGGGCGCGCTGCGGATGATGAGTTCTGCGCAAGGCATTGGTCCGACCGTCTCGCCGCGAAGCACGAAGCCTCGCGGCATGATAGCGAATCTCAGCGAGCCTCTTCCTGCTGCTCCGGCCAGTCGCGGATATACGCCTTCAGCATACGATTCTCGAAGCCCTGCTCTTCCACGACGGCCTTCGCCACGTCATAGAAAGAGATGACGCCCATCAACTGACGCTTGTCCATGACCGGCAGATAGCGCACGTGATGCTCGAGCATCATGCGGCGCACTTCGTTGACATCCGTTTCCGGCGTGCAGGTGAGCGGATGGTCGTCCATGATCTTGCGGATCGTCGTGGTGCCGACCGAGCCGCTGTTGTTGTGCAAGGTCAGGATGATCTCGCGGAAGGTCAGCATGCCGACGAGATCGCCATACTCCATCACGACGAGCGAGCCGATGTCGTGCGCCGCCATCGTGTCGATCGCGTCGGAGAGCGGCGTATCGGGTGTCACGGTGAACAGCGTATTGCCCTTCACCTTCAGAATGTCGCTGACTCGCATGACTGTCTCCTCGCGAAATGCCTGTTCAAATGCTCAAACGATGATGAAACCATGGTTCGATGCTATCGGAAAGGCCTGCAAAAAGAAAGGCAGGCGGGGGCGGACGGGCCGTTGCACGAAGCATGGCGGGCCACGAAGCGTGGGCCGTGAGGGTGTCCAACACTCGAAAAAGACAAAGGACTGCTCTTCGCGGCCCTATGCAATTCATCTGTTTTTCGTTCTCTAGCCTTCACTTCGTTGCGATTATGTCGCATAGGGCGAGGTGGTCGTTTAGGCACGTGATCAAAAAGAACGATTTACTATTAACATTGCGAACTTCAAGCACTATGTTGACATAGTTTTATCTCATGCCTGCCTATCGAATCCCGAAATACCATCATGCTTACTTTCTTCTTTTCCCGCATCCCTTCTTAGGTTTTAGCTCGACATATTCCGCACTTCCGTACAACCTCTTATCCCCACGCGCACCAAGGACCTTTAGTTCGAATTCATATTCGCAACCTCGGCACTTCTTGCCTTTCACCTGCTTTATACCAGTCGCCCCTTCAGCGCGAGCAATCATCCCCTTACTCAGCGCGGCTTCAAATGCTTCCCACTCTCCTCTGGAAAGCTTCGAATATGTATGCTTGGATATCCAAGCCTTTGCAGGTCCCCACGGATCAATCAATCCATCCAAATACATTAGGTGCAAACTCGTATGGATTGAATCCTCCAACAGGCCCGATCGGATCTTGGCCAACGAAGATGCCGGTCTGCGGATCGTGGTAACGGAATCGGTAGCATTAAAAATGCTTTATCTTCTCAAATCACTGCCATACAAAGAAAGATTGCTATTTAAATACAGTGTCAAAAAAATACTTCTTTTCGCTCATCCTTTAAATTCAAAACAACATGAAAATAAATATCCCCATTCTCAACAACGGATATTGATCTTATTGCGTACAACGAAAATTCATTCTTCTCTGAAACAAATACATTCTCTTCTTCGCCCGTACTAACCGTCACAATAAATCCGTCTCGATCCGGTGTCGCAAAAGCATAATCCAGAAAGAACACATTAAGCTTTTCGAGCAAACATCCTTTTTTCAATAAGTCAAAAAAATATCGTCACTATGACGTCAATTTTTCACAATATCTAATTCGTCATTTTTCACAATAAAATCACTGATGATTTTTATCAAATGCACGAAATACACTCATACTTATTTTCTTTTTTTCCCGCATCCCTTCTTTGACTTCAGCTCTGCTTCCTCAAGATTTCCATATAATCTCTTGTTACCATTCTGCCCTGTGATTTTCAATTCAAAATCGTAGGATTTCTTTTGGAAAATCTTGTTTTTCAGTCTTTTTATACCAGCAACTCCTTCGGCACGAGTGACCATGCCCCTCTTCAAAGCATCCTCAAATACGGCTCGCTCAACCTCGGATAGCTTTGAATATAAATCTTTGGATATCCAAGCTTCTGTGAGTCCTAGAGGATCTGCCCACCCAAACCTATTAGGCGCAAATTGATACGAATTGAGACCACCGGCGAGCCCAATCGGATCCTGGCTAATAAAGATGCCCGTTTGCGGATCGTAGTACCGATAGCGGTTGTACTGTTATTTTTTAGGGGCAGATATTCAAGCTAATCTAACGGCACGAAATCCTTCAGAACGAAGCCAATATCCTGCAACAAACCATTTTTATTTTTTATCTCTTTAAATTCGATAGACTTGTTAATAAAAATATTAAAACAGCCGACCAACCCACCTTTAATCAACAACCTCAGCTCCATCTCGCTTTTATCCATCCACTTAAATCTAGGGAAAGTGAGATCTATAGTAAACTCAGACTTCTTCCTGATAAATTTAAATTTTTCCGGCCCATCCCCTTCAAAGTCTGTTATCTCCCCAGAAACTCTGAATACTATAGAAAGCTTTTCCAGAGAATCGAAATAATCACCAATGCAATATTTTTTAAATAAATCATTTAGTTCCCTTTGAAGAGGGAAAAAAAGTGGTGCGCACTGCGGGTCACCATATTGGCCGCTTATCTCAATCACCAGTCCTCCTTCCAGTCTTCGTCCGAATAACATGGATCGCAACGCTACAACGGCTTAGATAGCCATGATCCAATAGTAGAGTCCGGTCCAATTTTCCCGGCCCAGCTTTCGCGATTATCTTGTCCTGGAAAGCGTTCAGTCAACGCTCGCTCCAAATCAAGTATTTTATCCCTCGGCCCCTTCCTGTACTCAATAACGTAGCCGCCGTTCAATTCTGTGCTTGTATATCGCGTCTTGGTATCTTGCGAAATGCCCCATTTCAGAAAGTTTCCATCCTTATCATATTTGCCATAAAGCGTGGCATCAACGCTACTGTTCCGCGAATTTCCGTGATTGCTTTTGCCGCATCCTTTTTGATTTTTCTTGGAATTAGGGTCCTTACCATGACCAAAGCGGCCACCCTTACCACGGGGCTGACCTTTCCAAAGTCCTAGCGGATCAATCCATCCAAATACGTTAGGGCTCAATTCATATGGATTTTCTCCGCCGATAAGTCCGATCGGGTCTTGGCTGATGAATATGCCCGTCTGCGGATCGTGGTAACGGAACCGGTTATAATGCAGGTTCGATTCTTGATCGAAGTACTGGCCCTGCAGCCGAATCGGCTGCTCGACGCCTCGCGCCTCAACCCAATCCACCCCACCGGTCACACCATAATGCGCCTCCCAGACGACCTCGCCTGCTTCGTTTCGTAGCCTGCTCGGCGCACCATTGGGTTCATTCTCGTAAAAGAATAACCCCGTCTCAACCACCTGCCCACTACCCGCGCCATCCGCCTGCCGCTCCAACCCCTGCATCGCCAGCGGCTCGAAGCCGCCTTCATGATACGCATAGAACCGAGCCTGTCCAGCACAGGCCGGCGCCTCGCGCACCTCGCCCACCATCACATCGCCGTCCCACAGGAAGTGCGTGCGCGAACCCTGCTCGCGATGCGTCCTCCCCGCGATGCGCCCCTCCGCCGCCTGCTTGCCGATCCGTCGCCCCAGCGCATCGTAGCGATACGTCCAGCGCTCGTTGGACGTGTTCTCGAACCGCGCCAAGCGTCCAAACTCATCCCACTCGAAACGCTGCACGCCCAGCTCGCGATCGTGACGCTCGGTCAGTTGCCCCGCCGCATCCATCCACCAATGCGCGCCATCGGCCTGACGCAGTTCGCGCCCGTCCCGATCCTCGCGCACCGTGCGGAAACGATCGCCCTGCGCGTCGTACACGAAGTGACGCACGCGCTCGGCCGGATCCGTATGCGCGACAATCCGCCCCAAGGGATCGTAGCGATACCGATCCACCCCGAGCCGGCTATCGCTGCGCGTCACCAGATTGCCGCTCGGGTCGTACTCGTACGCCACCTGCGCATCGCGCTGCCCCGCCGCCCTTGCCGTCTGCCGTGCAAGCCGTCCCGCGCCGTCGTACTCGTACAGCTGATCGAGTTGCGCGCTCAGCCGCAGCCCGCTCAGCCGACCCGCCATGTCATGCGTGAAGCGAATCGGCTCGTGCGCGCCGATCTTCAGCGTTTGTACCTGCCCCAACGCGTCGTAACCGTACGTCAGCGTTTGACGATACGCCGCCTCGCTCGCCGATGAACGCAATTCACGCCGCTGCGTGACCAGTTCCCCGGCCGCGTCGTACACGTATTCCACCGTGCCAAGCGTCCCGTCTTGCTGCTGCGTCTCGCAGGTGATCCGGCCATCGACGTCATACGCGCGTGCCACCACGCCATGCGCATTGCGCGCTTCGATCAACTGCCCGCGACGGTTGTACGCATATTCCTCCACCGCGCCGCTGTCCGCGCTTCGACGCGTGATGCGCCCGAGCGGATCGCACGCGATCGCCAGCACCGTGCCCAGCGGATCGACCGTGCGGCTCAGGTGGCCCGACGCATCATATGCATAGCGCCGCGACTGCCCGTAGTAGTCGATCTCCTCGATCAGCCGCCCCGCCGCGTCGCGCCTGAGCTGCCAGGTCTGGCCCAGCGGATTGCTCACGCCGATGAGCTGCTCTTCCGTATCGTAGTGATACCGCGTGAGGCTGCCGTCCGGGTCCGTGCGCGTCTGCAACTGCCCTTGCCCGTAGTAGCCAAAGCGCGTGATCTGCCCCGCTTCATCCGTGTAGCGGATCAGATTGTCCTCACGGTCGTACTCGCAGCGCACCTGCCGCCCGCCCGGAAGTTCGCACGCCACCAGGCGGTCCTTCGCGTCCCACACATAACGCGTGGACTCCTCGCCGGGCGATTCGCGGCGCAGCAGATTGCCACGCGCATCGTGCGTGAAGCGCGTGATGCGGCCCAACGCATCGCTCAGGCTCGACAGGTGGCCGCAGCCGTCGTAGTCGAGCGTCGTGGTGCGCCGCGCGGCATCGGTGACCTGCCGGAGCTGGCCGCGCGCATCGTAGGCGAAGGCCGTTGCGATACCCGAGGGCGTCGTCTGCGCGATCAGGTTTCCCTGCGCATCCCATGACTGCTGCCACTCGCCGCCTTCGGGATCGGTGATCGACACCGGACGATGATCCGCGTCGTACTCCGTGCGCACCACCGTGCGGTCCGCCAGCCGATGCGTCAGCAGATTGCCGTACGCGTCGTATTCCCACTGCGTGGTGTGGCCGCCGGGATCGACTTCCGCGATGGTTCGCCCCTGGCTGTCGTACTGGTAGCTGCGCACGCCGCCCAATCCGTCGATGCGCGCCACCGGCCACTGCTGGTCGTTGTACTGCAGCACCGTCACATGCCCGAGCGAGTCGGTGAAGCGCGTCTCCAGATGCGCCAGGTCATACTCGAAGCGATAGTCGTACAGGCCGCCATCGCCCCACGCGTGATCGACGCGCCAGATGCCGTCCACATGGCGCGTGTGGTTGTAGTAGAACGACAGGCCGTTGCGGTCCGTGTGACGCACCATCTGGTGCGGGCCTGCGTACTCGAAGCTGTAGGGCACGTCGTGCGCGTCGCGCACCGCGCCCAGGTTGCCCTGCTCGTCCTGACGATACGTCGCCAGTGGGTGCGTGCCGCCCTGCGCATCGCGCAAGACCACCGCGCCGATGCAGCCCCTCACGCTGCCGGGGCCGGCGAGCACTTCGCGACCCGTCGGCTGCTCGCCGCCATGCTCGATGAAGCGGATCGACAGGCTGCCGTCGCGCGGCTCGACACGCCGCTCGATGTGCCACGCGTTGCCGTTCAGATCCGACAGGCGCGCGAGCGGCAGGCCGAAGGTGCGGCCCTCCGCGACGCTCGGCACGCGTTCGCGCCACTGCCGAGGCAAGGCGAACGCGTACTCGATTCCGGCGCGGGTGCGGATACGAATTTCGTCATCCTCAATAAAGAGGGCATGCCCATGCTGGCGATCGTAGACACGCTCCGTCCAGCCCGACTGCGCAGGCAGTTCGTCGAACGCCGTGGCGTGATCCGCGAAATACACCGCCGCGCCAAACTGCGCGCCTTCTCGCACCAGCTCGAGACGAATGTCGGCCGGACTGCGCCAGCCGTGACCGAGCGCGCCCGCGAAATCGTCGTGGCTGGCGTAATAGCGGTCCCACACCAGCGGCAATCGGCCCTCGACCGTGAAGTCGTTCTGCTGCACCACGACTTCGCCGGTGATCGAGTTGACCGGCTCCGCGTCGAAGATCACGCACTTGATGAAGCCCGACGGAAACTTCGCGAACAGCTTCTTCGCGAGCTTCGAGCCGCGAAACGCCTTGAAGAGCGCAGCGGCCACCGCCATCATGTTCATCACGGGCGGCCCGCCCACGAGCACCGGACGCTCGGCCGGGATCGGCAGCATCACCGAGGTGGGCAGCGACATGTACTTGCGGTCGGTGTGCGCGCTGTTGTGCGACATCGGCAGCATGCCCGCGCACCAGCAACTGAGCGCGGGCAGCGCGAGAAACGACATCGGATCGCCATTGGCCAGCACCGTGCGGCTGCCCATGAAGGATTCGGAATCCTGCGACGGGCCCTTCGCATCGGATGCCGCGAAGCTCGCGCCCAGTGGGAAATGCAGACCCGGCACGTGAAACGTGTGGGTGCCGGCGGTCGCGCGCAACATCCCGTTGATGAAGATCGGCGCGCCGCCCCCGCCCTGGCCGACGTTGCCGCCCAGCGCGTCGTTGAGCTTGTTCTGCAGCGCGTTGAGCTTGTTCATCGCGCCCATGCCGGCCTGCACGGCGTCGTTGCTCATGACGGCGTTCACCGCGCCCATGCCCGATTGCACGAGATCGCTGCGCATGAGCTGCTCGATCTGCTGCTCGTGGGCCTGCACGAAGGCCTCGGCCTGTTCCTCGACGAAGCTGAACACGATGCTGCCGATGACCGCCATCGCCGCATTGACGTATTCGCGCAGATCGAGCACCACGCCCACGTGCGGATGCGGCAGCGGAATGGGGCTGGGCGCCGGCGGCACGATCACCATGTGGACGTCGATTCCGACCACCGGCGTCAGGTGGTTGACTGCCAGCATCGACATGAAGCGGGGTCCTCGAATCGCCTTGGAAGATAGTTTTATACCGATACTTCGGATAACCAACTACTAGATAAGTCCTATACACCGGCGATTCACAACTACGACGCGGAGTCATCTCACGAAGCACCCACTCACCGACCCTGTTCACAAGCTGGATCTTTCAGACTACCGAAACCGATGGCCCTTCTCAGGGCGTCGCTTGCATCTTGCGATGTGGTAGTGCGAGCCAAAAGCGAAAGTAGAAGACACGTTGCGCGCCAATTGCAGTGCCGAATGGCTAAGTGTCTAATTCTTCTATAGACATCGCGCGATGGCTCTGGCACGCGCATCGGCCGAACGGACAAGGCTTTGCGCGATCGGCGGCCACGCGTTCGCCCTAGGTTTTGCGGCGCGCGCCCGATGTTACGATGATTGACCCTCATTTCCGCCGCATGCCGCCCGCCTAACCGCGCCGGCCGCCTATGATGCCAGCCAACCGTTTCGACACGCTCGCGCTGCACGCGGGCGCCGCACCCGACCCCGCCACCGGCGCCCGCGCGACGCCGATTTATCAGACCACCTCGTTCACCTTCCGCGATTCCGATCACGCCGCCGCGCTCTTCAACATGGAACGCTCGGGGCACGTGTATTCGCGCATCTCGAACCCGACCGTCGCGGTGTTCGAGGAGCGAGTCGCCGCGCTCGAAGGCGGCGTCGGCGCGATCGGCACGGCGAGCGGCCAGGCGGCGCTGCATCTCGCTATCGCCACGCTGATGGGCGCGGGCTCGCATATCGTCGCATCGAGCGCGCTCTACGGCGGCTCGCACAACCTGCTGCATTACACGCTGCGGCGCTTCGGCATCGAGACGACCTTCGTCCCGCCGCACGATCTCGATGCGTGGCGCGCGGCGGCGCGGCCGAACACGCGGCTTTTCTTCGGCGAGACGCTCGGCAATCCGGGGCTCGACGTGCTCGATATCGCGGGCGTCGCGGAGATCGCGCATGAGCATGCCGTGCCCTTGCTCGTCGATTCCACATTCACGACGCCCTATCTGCTGCGCCCCTTCGAGCACGGCGCGGACCTCGTCTATCACTCCGCGACCAAGTTTCTCGGCGGGCACGGCACGACGATCGGCGGCGTGCTCGTCGACGGCGGCATGTTCGACTTCGCCGCGAGCGGACGCTTTCCGGAGTTCACCGAGCCGTACGACGGCTTTCACGGCATGGTCTTCGCCGAAGAGAGCACCGTCGCGCCGTTCCTGTTGCGCGCCCGGCGCGAAGGCTTGCGCGATTTCGGCGCATGCCTGCACCCGCAAGCCGCGTGGCAATTGCTTCAAGGCATCGAGACCTTGCCGCTGCGCATGGATCGGCACGTTGCCAACACCCGCAAGGTGATCGACTTCCTGCTGGGCTCGCCCGCGGTCGACGGCGTGGCCTATCCCGAACTGCCGACGCATCGCGATCACGCGCTCGCCGAACGCCTGCTGCCGCGCGGCGCGGGCGCGGTGTTCAGCTTCGATCTCAAAGGTGGCGTGCCGGCGGCGCGTAAGTTTATCGAAACGCTGACGCTGTTCTCGCATCTCGCGAATGTCGGCGATGCGCGCTCGCTCGTGATCCATCCTGCCTCGACGACGCACTTCCGCATGGATGCCGCCGCGCTCGAAGCCGCGGGCATCGGGCCGGGGTGCATCCGCCTGTCGATCGGACTGGAAGACCCGGACGATCTCATCGACGATCTCAAGCGCGGGCTGAAGGCCGCCCAGAAAGCCGCCGAAAGCGGTCAGGACGCAGGCGCGGCCGCGCCGCTCGGGAGCCGCGCATGATGCTCGATCTGAACGGCCGCGCCGCCTACGCCTATACCGGCGGCAAGTCTTTCGACGCCGCGCGGCCCGCCATCGTGTTCATCCACGGCGCGGAGCACGATCACAGCGTGTGGGCCTTGCAAACGCGCTATTTCGCGCACCACGGCTTCGGTGTGCTGGCGCTCGACCTGCCGGGGCACGGGCGCAGCGACGGGCCCGCGCTCTCCACCATCGGCGCGCTCGCCGACTGGGTGATCGCCGTGCTGGATGCGGCGAACGTGCGGCAGGCGATTCTCGTCGGCCACAGCATGGGCTCGCTGATCGCGCTCGAGGCGGCTGGCCGCTATCCCGCCCGAGCGATGGGTCTCGCGCTCCTCGCGACCGCCGCGCCGATGACCGTCTCCGATACGCTGCTCGATGCCGCCCGCGAGCACGAGCCCGAGGCGATCGCCATGGTCAATCAGTGGTCACATTCGACGATCGCCGCGAAGCCTTCGAGTCCCGCGCCGGGCTTCTGGCTGCTAGGTGTGAATCAGCGGCTCATGGAGCGTGTGAGCCTGCGCGGCGAGGCGCAGCTCTTCCATACCGATTTCAGCGCCTGCAACACCTACGCCGATGCGCTCGAGCGCGCGGCCGCCGTGCGCTGCCCGGTCTGCATCGTGAGCGGCAAGCGCGACGTGATGACGCCGCCGCGCGCCGCCCGCCCGCTGATCGGCGCATTGACGACGGCTGGAGCGCAGGTGCGCACGGTCGAACTCGATGCCGGGCACGCGCTCATGTCCGAGCAGCCCGATGCGACGCTGGACACGCTTTTCGCGTTCGCGCTCGGCTGCGCCAAAACGCAATAGAAGGCCAGCGCGGTCTGAACCGCCTGTGCGGCGGGCCGCGAAACCGCGCCACGCCCGCTTGCACGGCGCGCATGGCAGTCGCAGAATGAATCTTGCTGGTCTGATCGTCAGACGGGCGCGCACCGCCCGCGCGAGACCAGCAAGGCATCGTCACGGAGGCCGTCATGGCGCACACCGCACACGGAGAGCATTTCGCGAACTTCGCCGAGTTCTATCCCTATTACCTCGACGAGCATCGCAATCCGGTCTCGCGCAGACTGCATTTCATCGGCTCGCTCGGCGTGATCGGCTGCGTCGCGATGGCCATCGCCACCGGCGACTGGCTCTGGCTGCCGGCAGCCGTCGTGTGCGGCTACGGCTTCGCATGGATCGGCCATTTCTTCTTCGAGAAGAACCGCCCGGCGACGTTCCGTCATCCCGTCTACAGCCTGATGGGCGACTGGGTAATGTTCAAGGACATCTGCGTCGGCAAGATTTCGCTTTGATACGCGCAAGCCGGACGCTCACGCCGGCTGCTCCGGCATCGAGGAGCGCGGATGCTCGCGCAGGCGCGCGTTCGTCAGCGCCGATGCCCGCGCAGCGATCAGCGAGCCGAGCGTGATCTCCAGCTTCTCGTTCGCTAGCGCATTCATGAGCGCGCCGCAATCCACCTGCGCCGCATCCAGTTTCAACTGATACTCCAACTCGGCGCGGTCGATGACGAATTGCTCGAAGAGCATTGTCACCGTGATCTGATTCGGATTGGCGATCAGCACATAGCGCGGCATGCGCGAATCTTCCAGCCGGCCGATCCAGCCGAGCGCATCGAGCCGCGCGATCAGGCGCGTGGAGGTATCCAGATCGCAGCGCGCCATGCTCGACAACTGCAGCGCCGTGTAGCCGGGCTTGCCCTCGTCGCGCGCCTCGACGAGCCGCGCGAGGATTTCGAGCGCATCGAGCAGATCGCTGCCCGGAAAATCGCGCCGATGATACTGCCCCGTGCGAATCGCGGGCAGCGCGGACGTGACCATCGCGCCGACGAGCGCGATCATCCAGCATAGATAGACCCACAGCAGGAACACCGGCAGCGCGGCGAACGCGCCGTACACGGCGGTATAGGTCGGAATGCTGCGCACGTAGGAGCCGAAGCCGCGCTTGCCCAACTCGAACGCGATCGCCGCGATCAACCCGCCGACGATCGCATCGCGCCATTCGACCTTGCAGTTCGGCATGTACACGTAAATCATCGTGAAGGCGAGCCCCGTGAGCGGCAGCGACACGCCCGTCAACGCCCATTCGACGATCGGCGGCATCAGATTGTGCGAGCCCGCGTATGCGACCGAATGCGCGAACACATAGGAGGAGATGGACAGGCTGCAGCCGAAGAGAATCGGCCCGAGCGTGATGATCGACCAGTAAACGAGCACGCGCTGCGCGATCGGGCGCGCCTTCTTCACGCGCCAGATCACGTTGAACGCGGACTCGACGGTCATCATGGTCATGACCGAGGTCACGAAGAGGATGATCATGCCGACGGTCGTGAGCCCCTTCGCCTTCGACGCGAACTGGTTCAGATACTTGAATATCTGGTCGTTGATCTGCGGCGGCATCAGGTGCACCGCGAGGAAATCCTGCAGCGACGCCTGGAACGAACTGAAGATCGGGAACGCGGTGAAGAGCGCGAACGCAACCGTGGCGAGCGGCACGAGCGACAGCACGCTCGTGAATGTGAGGCTGCCCGCCACTTGCGCGACGCGGTCTTCGCCGATGCGCCGCGCGACGAAGCTGGCGAGCCGCTTGACCGCTGCGAAATCGATGGAAAGGTGCTGCAAACGCATTCTCCCGTCGTGGCGACCTCCGGCGCGCGAAGCCGTGCTTCGCCACGAAAATCGCCCAATACCTATAATAGCCGTTCACTAAAAAAGCCTTATGAACGACATCCTCGTGCTCTATTACAGCCGCCATGGCGCGACCCGCGAGCTTGCGCTCGCGATCGCCCAGGGCGTCGACAGCGTGCCCGGCATGCAGGCGCGCGTGCGCACCGTGCCGCCCGTCTCGACCGTCTGCGAAGCGTCCCAGCCCGACATTCCCGCCGACGGCCCGCCCTACGCCGAACTGCGCGATCTCGAAGAATGCGCCGGACTCGCGCTCGGCTCGCCCACGCGCTTCGGCAACATGGCCGCGCCGCTCAAATACTTCCTCGACGGCACCACGCCGCAGTGGCTTTCCGGCGCGCTCGCGGGCAAGCCGGCAAGCGTCTTCACGTCGACCGGCAGCCTGCACGGCGGCCAGGAGAGCACCCTGCTCTCAATGATGCTGCCGCTCCTGCATCACGGCATGATGATCGTCGGCATCCCGTACACCGAATCGCGGCTCACCACGACGCAAAGCGGCGGCACGCCCTACGGCGCGTCGCATCATGCGCGCGCGGGCGGCGACGACAACCAGCGCCACGGCATTTCCGCCGACGAGAAAGCGCTCGCCATCGCGCTCGGCGCACGGCTCGCGCGCACCGCGCTCAATCTCGTGCGCGGCGCCCGCGCCGCATGACCCGGCCAATGAACGCGCCCGCCGCTTCCGGCTCGCGGCCGAACGCCGTATTCGCGCCGGGCGCGCTCGCGAGCCTCGTCGCGCTGATCGCGCTCGCGCTCCTGTGGGAACTGTGGCTCGCGCCGCTGCGCCCCGGCGCATGGGCGCTCGCGCTGAAGGCGCTGCCGCTCGCGTGCGCGCTGCCCGGTGTCGCGCGCAGGAATCTCTACACGCTGCAATGGGCCTCGATGCTCGTGCTGCTCTATCTCGCCGAAGGCGTCGTGCGGGGCATGACGGATGCGGGGCTTTCCGCATCGCTCGCCTGGCTCGAAGCGCTGCTCGCGCTCGCCTTCTTCGTCTGCGCGCTGGGTTACGTCGCGCCGTTCAAGCGGACGGCCCGCATGAACGCACGTGCGAAAAAAAGCTAGTTCGTTCGCTTTTTCGACGTCCGTAGCAACGGGACGTGATGCTTTGTAGCACGGAATGATGCGAAGCGGCGCATGTCGCACGTGCCTATGCCATTCGGACGAGGCTTCGCGCGCGGCGGCCCTGCGCGATACTGTGGACTACGCTCTACCGGAATCCCTGCTTTTCTGCCCATGACCGCATCTCAAGCCTTTATCACCGCCTGCACCGAACTGCTCGGCGCGGCGCATGTCCTGACCGACGCCCACGATACCGAGCCCTATCTCGTCGACTGGCGCAAGCGCTATCGCGGCAAGGCGTGCGCCGTGCTTCTGCCCGCCGATGCCGCGCAGGTCGCCGGCGTCGTGCGGCTCGCGCGCGAGCATCGCATCGCGATCGTGCCGCAGGGCGGCAACACCGGTCTCGCCGGCGGCGCGACACCCGACGCGAGCGGCGCACAGGCGGTCATCAGCCTGAAGCGGCTCAATCGCATTCGCGGCATCGACCCGCACAACAATACGATCACCGTGGAAGCGGGCGTCGTGCTCGCCGAAATTCAGGCGCGCGCCGAAAGCGAACAGCGCCTCTTTCCGCTGAGTCTCGCGGCGGAAGGCAGCTGCACGATCGGCGGCAATCTGTCGACGAACGCCGGCGGAACCGGCGTGCTGCGTTATGGCAACACGCGCGAACTGTGTCTCGGCCTCGAAGTCGTGACGCCGCAGGGCGAACTCTGGGACGGCCTGCGAGGCTTGCGCAAGGACAACACCGGCTACGATCTGCGCGACCTCTTCATCGGCGCGGAAGGCACGCTCGGCATCATCACGGCAGCCGTCATGAAGCTGCATCCCGCGCCGGTCGCGAAGGTCACGGCGCTCGCCGGCCTTGCATCGCCGCACGCTGCGCTCGATTTCCTTTCGATGGCGCAGCATCACGCGGGCGCGCTCCTGACTGGCTTCGAACTGATGTCGGATTTCTCGATGCGCCTCGTCGGGCGGCACTTCCCGCAACTGCGCTATCCGTTCGGCGAGCCGCACGCGCAGACCGTGCTGCTCGAACTCTCCGACAGCGAAAGCGACGAGCACGCCCGCGCCCTCTTCGAACGGTTGATGGAAGAAGCGCTGGAAAAAGGCATCGTCGAAGATGCGGTCGTCGCGGAGAATCTCGCGCAATCGCAGGCGTTCTGGGACTTGCGCGAGCATATTCCGCTCGCGCAGGCGGAGGAAGGCCTGAACATCAAACATGACATCGCCGTGCCCATTTCGAGCATCGGCCGCTTCATCGACGAAACCGATGCGATCATCGCGAAGGCCGTGCCCGGCGCGCGCATGGTGACCTTCGGCCATCTCGGCGACGGCAATCTGCACTACAACGTCCAGGCGCCCGAGGGCGTCGATCAGAAGCGCTTTCTCAACGAATATCAGACGCCGATCAATGCGCTCGTGTACGACCAGGTGGCCCGGCATCGCGGCAGCATCAGCGCCGAACACGGGCTCGGCCAGTTGAAGGTGGATGAAGCAATGCACTATAAGTCGCCGGTGGAGGTGCGCCTCATGCAGGCGATCAAGGCCGCGCTCGATCCGGACAACCTGATGAACCCCGGCAAGGTCGTCCGCTCGAACGCGTTCCCTGCCAAGGAGAACGCCGCATGAAGATTCGCGTGCTGTCGGACCTGCATCTCGAATGCGACGAGCCGCTGGCGATTCCCTATGCCGAGGCCGATCTCGTCGTGCTGGCGGGCGACATTCACAACCACGCCGAAGGCCTGCGCTGGGCGGCGGAGAATTTCGATCCCGACGTGCCCGTCATCTACGTGCCCGGCAATCACGAGTACTACGACGCCGAGTTCGGCGCGATGGAGGCGGCAATGCTGGATGCCGCGCGCAGCGTCGACAACGTGCACTATCTGAACAACGCCTCGCTGGTCGATCGCCGGGGCGCGTGGCGCGTGCTCGGCACGACGCTCTGGACGGACTTCGCGCTGTTCGGCTCGGGCGAAGCCGATATCGAGCGCGCCAAGGAAGCGTGCACGAAAGTCATGCTCGACTACAAGGGCCTCATTCAGCTTGCGTGGCCCGAGCCGGACGGCGAGCCTCGCGAGTTCGCGCCCGAGGATTCGCTCGCGCTGCACGAGCAGGCACGCGCGTGGCTCGAAGCCGAACTTGCGAAGCCGTTCGCGGGCCAGACGATCGTCGTCACGCATCACGCGCCGATGCGCGAAAGCCTCGCGCCGCGTTATGCGCAGGATCTCGTTTCGGCGGGCTTCGTCAATCATTTGCCGACGCTCGCTCGCGCGCCCGCGTCGCTGTGGATACACGGGCATACGCATACGTCGTTCGATTACGTGGTGAACGGCACGCGCGTCGTGTGCAATCCCCGCGGCTACTTCAGCCGACGCGAGCAACGGTGGGAAAATCCCGATTTCGCGTGGGACAAGGTCGTCGAAATCTGAGCATCGACGAAAAAGAAGCACGGAACCGTGTTGGACCTAGCGGAGGAATGCCATGTGCGGCCGAATCAGCCAGTACCGACTGCCGATGCATTATGCGCAACGCCTGCATCTGAGAAATCCGTTCGTGCTCGTGGATGCCGCCGACAGACGCCCCGGCTATAACCTCTCACCCGGCACGCATCCGCTCGCCGTTTATCCCGACGAAACCATCCGCGCGGTGCACTGGGGCTATTGTCCGCCGTGGGCCATTCAGAAGAAGCTGCCGCAATGCATCAACGCGCGCGTCGAGACGGCGGCGACGAGCGCGTATTTCAAGCATCTGTGGAAGAAAGCGCGCATTCTCGTGCCGGCCGATGGCTGGTTCGAATGGCGCGTCGAGCCGCGTCCGGGCGATCCGGCCGCAAAGCCCTTCAAGCAGCCCTACTTCATTCAGCGCGCCGACGGCGAGCCGATGTATCTCGCCGCGCTTACCAGCATCCTGCGCGACGAAGACGCCGCTGCGCCCGGCGCGGGCTTCGTCATTGTGACGGCCGCCGCCGACGAGGGTCTGGTCGACGTGCACGACCGCCGCCCGCTCGTGTTTTCGCCCGCCGCAGCGCTTCGCTGGCTCGATCCGGGTGCAATCGCTCGACGATCTCGGCGCGCTCGTCGGGGCGGACGGCGTGCCGGCGTCGCACTTCGTGTGGCATCGCGTATCGACCGATGTGAATCGCGCGACCAACGACGAGCCGCGGCTCATCGAGCCACTGGAAACGCTGCTTTGAACGCCGTCTGAAGAACGCTCAGCGGTCGTACGGATCGCGCGTGCGGCGTGCGCGCGCGTCGCGATCGTCGTCGATGCGCACCGGCACCAGACGCCGCTTCGGGTCGCGTTCCGACTGCGCGCGCATGGCGTTGAAGAGATCGCGCGACGCCGGAACGGCGATCAGCACCATAAGCGCGGCGAGTGCGAGCAGGAGTGGCGTACTCATGTGACTTATCCCCGTAAAAAATGCGATTGAACAGTGCTGAAAATAGCAAGCTGCGGACGATTCATGAGTAAGCAAGTGTTGCGCCGCGACTTTTTTCGTAACGGAACGCGCCTTCACGCGCGTTCTCAGGTGACGACGAATTCCTTCAGCGATTCGGCGTCCGCGGCGAGCGTGTCGGGCAGCGCCTCGCGCAGAAACTCCACCCACGTGCGGATCTTCGCGTCGAGATACTGGCGCGACGGATAGAGCGCGTAGACGTTCAGTTCCTGCATCGTGTATTGCGGCAGCACGCGCACGAGCGTGCCCGCGCGCAGCCCCGGCAGCGCGGACGATGTGGGCAGCACGCCGATGCCCATGCTCTCGCGGATCGCCGCGACCATCGCCTCGGCGACATTCACCGTGAACGTCGACGCGCCGAGGCTCACCGTCTCCTGACCGTTCGGGCCGTCGAAGACCCAGCGGTCCGGCGGAAACACCGGCGTCATCAAATGCAGGCAGGTGTGGCGCACGAGATCGGACAGCACGTGCGGCGCGCCGTGCTTCTCGATATACGCCGGCGACGCGCACGCGATGCTGTACACCGAGCCCAGCCGCGCGGAGACGAGCCCGGAATCGGGCAGATCGGAGGCGAGCACGACGGACACGTCGTAGCCTTCGTCGAGCAGGTCCGGCACGCGCTGCGCGAGCGTCAGATCGACCTGCACCGACGGATGGCGCTGCTGATAGCGCGAGATCATCGGCACGATGTAGTGCTGGCCGAAACTCGTCATCGAATGCACCTTCAGCTTGCCGGACGGACGCGCGTGGGCGTCGCTCGCCTCGGCTTCCGCCTGATCGACATAGGCGAGGATCTGTTCGCAGCGCTGCAGATAGCGCTCGCCCGCCTCGGTGAGCGCGATACGCCGCGTCGTGCGATTCAGCAACCGTGTGCGCAGATGCGCTTCGAGATCCGAGACGGCTCGCGAGGCGTAAGCCGTCGTCGTATTGAGATGCTGCGCGGCCGCGGTGAAGCTGCCCGCTTCGACGACCCGCACGAATACGCGCATGTTTTGGAGCGTGTCCATGGCGTTTTCCCGACTTCAAGAACTATATATGTAGTGAATTGTTGCACGATCGGCAACGACGATTATCACATCTTCCGTAAGAATGCTTTGCATTCTTACTGGTTATTCGACAATCTTCGCAAAAATATAATCACTTCCTGGAATCTAATTCGAATTTGGGAGTGAATCGTGCGAGGGCGAGTATTCAGTAAGACTGCTTCAGCCGCGGTTCTTACAGCAATATTAACAATTGCCGGGTGCGCCAGCACGGGCAAGATCGCGCCGCAGGATTCGCTCAAGGATGCCTCCACGCTCGATGCCGGCAGCGCGATTCGCGCAGCCAATGCCGACGCGCAGTGGCCAGAGCAGTCATGGTGGCGCGCCTACCGCGACCCGCAGCTCGACGCCTGGATCGCGCGTGCGACCAGCGGCAGCCCGACGCTTGCAATGGCCGCGGCGCGCGTGCGCGAGGCGCAGCAGCAGGCGGGCGTCGCGCGCTCCGAGCTTTTGCCGCACGTGAACGGCGCGATGAGCGTCTCTCGCAAGAACTGGCCAAATAACGATTTCTACGGCCCTGGCCCGTTCGCCGACACGACGACCTGGGACAACACCGCCGGCCTCACGCTCTCCTACAACCTCGATCTCTGGGGCCGCGACGACAACAACGCCGAGCGCGCGCTCGATGTCGCCCACGTGCGCGCCGCCGATGCCCGCGCCGCGCAGCTCGAACTGGAAACGAACATCGTGCGCGCGTACATCGGCTTTTCGCAGTCGTTCGCGCTGCTCGATATCGCGCAAGACACGCTCCAGCAACAGGAGCGCATCGCGGATCTCGCGAGGCGCCGTCTCAAGGGCGGCCTCGGCACGCAGCTCGAAGTGAGCCAGGCGGAAACGCCGTTGCCCGAATACGAGCGTCAGGTCGATGTCTACAAGGAAGAGATCCAGCTCGCGCGCCATCGACTGGCCGCGCTCGCGGGCGAAGGTCCGGGCGCGGGCGAAGCGCTGACGCGCCCGGAGTTGTCGCTGGCGACGCCGTTGCCGTTGCCGTCCGCGCTGCCTGCGGAACTGGTCGGCCATCGTCCGGACATCGTCGCGGCGCGCTGGATGGTGGCGGCAGAGGCGCGCGGCATCGATGTCGCGAAGGCCGGCTTCTATCCGAACATCAATCTCGCGGCCTCGCTCACGCAGGCCTTCGCGGGCGGCGCGCTGCTGAGCTTTTTGACCAGCAAGGCATCGGGTTACAGCTTCGGCCCGGCGATCTCGCTGCCGATCTTCGAAGGCGGCCGCCTGCGCGCGCAACTCGGCGCGGCATCGGCGCAATACGATCAGGCCGTCGATCACTACAACGCGACGCTCGTCGCGGCGCTCAAGGACATCGCCGATCAGGTCGTGCGCGTGCATTCGCTCGACACGCAGCTCGAAGCGTCCGGCCGCTCGGTCGCCGCCGCGCGCAAGAACTACGATCTCGCGAACGAAGGCTATAAGCGCGGGCTCACCGATTATCTGAACGTGCTCATTGCGCAGACGCAATTGCTGAAGGCGCAGGACGGTCAGGCGCGCGTGCGCGCGCAACGGCTCGCGTCTTACGCCACGCTCACGTCGGCGCTCGGCGGCGGCATCGACGATCCGTCGAACGGGCCGGAACAGACCGCGCTCGCGCCGTCGAAGCACATCGGGCCGTTCAGCCGTGCCGGTGAAGCCCAGAGCGCGCAGAAGTAAGGCAACGCGCATGTCCACTCCTTCCACCACTCTCGACAAGCTATCGCGCGGGCCGCTCGTGCAGGCGTTCGCCGACTGGGCGCGCACCGACGGCCTCGCGTGGATCTACATCTTCAAGGCGGTGCTCGCGGCGCTCCTGTCGCTCTGGATCGCGATGCGCCTCGACATGCAGCAGCCGCGCACCGCGATGACCACCGTATTCGTCGTGATGCAGCCGCAAAGCGGCATGGTGCTCGCGAAGAGCTTCTATCGTTTCTGCGGGACGATGGTCGGCCTCGTCGTGATGATGATCTTCATCAGCCTGTTCTCGCAGCAGCCGGTGCTGTTCCTCTCGGCGACCGCGCTGTGGGTCGGCATTTGCACGGCGGGCGCGGCGCGCAATCGCAATTTCCGTTCGTATGGCTTCGTGCTCGCGGGCTACACCGCCGCGCTGATCGGCATTCCGGCCGCGCAGCATCCGGACGGCGCGTATCTGTCGGCGCTCACGCGGGTCGGCGAAGTGACGCTCGGCATCGTGTGTTCCGGCGCGGTCAGCGCGCTCATCTTTCCGCAGCATGCGGGCGAGCAGGTCCGCACCACCGTGCGCCGCCGCTTCTCGCAGTTCGTCGAGTACGTGTGCCGCGCGCTGTCGGGCAACATGGAGCGCGCGCAGATCGAGCGGACCAATCTCGCGTTCGTGTCGGACATCGTCGGCTTCGAGGCCGCGCGCAGTGTCGCCGTGTTCGAGAATCCCGAGTCGCGCATGCGCGGCGGGCGGCTCGCGCGTCTGAACAGCGAATTCATGAGCGCATCGACGCGCTTTCACGCGCTGCATCAGTTGATGAACCGGCTGCGCGAGAACGCGTCGGCGACGACGATCGCCGCGCTCGAGCCGTTCTTTCGCGAAGTGCCGCCGCTCTTTTCCGTATCGGGCGAGCCGGTTCGAAACGCCGGCGACGCCGCGCACGCCGCCGCGCAATTGCGCGAATACAAGGCGGCGCTGCCCAAGCGCGTGCGCGCGGCGCGCACCGCGCTCGGGACGAATCCAGACTTCGCGCAACTGGAGTTCGACACCGCGTCCGAACTGCTCTATCGCTTCGTCGACGACATGCTCGCGTACGCCGAAACCTATGCATCGCTGACATCGCCGTCGCACGAGCGCGAGCATTGGATCGCGCGCTACGTGCCGAAAACCAACATGCTCGCGGCGGCGATCTCCGGATTGCGCGGCGCGGTCGTGATGTTCATCCTTTCCGCGTTCTGGATCGAGACCGCGTGGCCGAGCGGCGGCACGATGGTCCTCAACGCGGCGGCCGTGTGCGCGCTGGCGTCCTCTTCGCCGCGCCCGGCGCTGATGTCCGCGCAAATGGCGGTCGGCACGACGCTCGCCGCGATTGCCGGGATGACCGTCGTGTTCGGCGTGTTTCCGCATATCGACGGCTTCGCGATGATGTGCGCCGCGCTCGCGCCCGCGCTCATGTTCGGCGCGTATCTGACCACGCGGCGCGCGCTCGCGGGTGTGGGCATCGGCTTTTGCATCTTCTTCTGCTTTCTCGCGGGGCCGGACAATCTCGTCCACTACGATCCGACCGGCTTCATGAACGATGCGCTCGCGCTCGTTCTTTCGATGATCGTCGCGGCGATCGCCTTCGCCGTGCTGCTGCCCACCGATGCCCCGTGGCTGCGTCATCTGCTGCTCGGCGACTTGCGACGCGAAGTGGTGAGCGCGCGCCGCGGACGGCTCGCCAGTCTCACGACGCACTTCGAAAGCCGCACGCGCGATCTGCTCGCGCAGATCAACGCGCTCGCCGAGGGCCGGCCGGATCTGCAACGCGATGCGCTGCAATGGCTCTTCGCGGTGCTCGAGTTCGGCAATGCGGTCATCGACTTGCGGCGCGAAATTGCCGGGTTGTCGGGCGAGCCGCACCATGCCGCGTCGATGCCGTGGCGCCGCTCGGTCGATGCAACGCTCGATGCCGTCGCGCGGCTTTTCGATCGGCCGAAGGCACGGCGTTTCGACCTCGCGCTCGCATCGACGGAACGCGCGATCGCCGATACGCGAGACCTGCTCGCGCGGCTCGATCCGCCGCGCGAGGAGCGGCACCGGCTGCAGCGCATCGCGAGTCATCTGCACTTCGTTCGCACGGCGCTGCTCGATCACGAATCCCCGTTCGCGCAATTTGCGCCTGCCCGGAAACACACGCCCGAAGGAGCGCCCCATGCTGCCGCGTAACGTCGCGATCCTCGAAGCCTATGTGCCGACGATCCTCCTGCTCTTCATCGCCGGCGCGATGATCACGTGGATCGTCGACCGCGTGCTCGCGATGACCGGCCTCTATCGCGTGGTCTGGCATCCGGCGCTGTTTCGCGCGAGCCTGCTCGTGTGCATCTGCGGCACGCTCGGGCTCGTCGCGTATCGCTGAACATCACATTCATACAAGCTGAAAAAGAGTTGCATCATGATTCTCAGGAAAATCATTGGCCTGGTTTTGACGATCGCCATCTTCGCGGTCGCGCTCGTCATCGGGCGCATGCTGTGGGTGCATTACATGGACGAGCCGTGGACGCGCGATGGACGCGTGCGCGCGGATGTCGTCAACGTGGCGCCGGACGTGTCGGGCGCGGTCGTGCAGCTGCCGGTGCGCGACAACCAGTTCGTGAAGAAAGGCGATCTGCTGATGGAGATCGATCCGTCGCACTATCAGATCGCGGTCGAGCAGGCGCAGGCGAACGTCGCGGCGCGCGCGGCCGAGCTGCGCATGCGCCGCGCGGATGCCGCGCGCCGCGCCGACATGGACAGTCAGGTCGTGTCGAAGGAAGCGCGCGAAAACGCGATGCAGACCGCATCGACCGCCGAAGCGCAGTTGCAGCAGGCGCAGGCCGCGCTCGATGCGGCGAAGCTCAATCTCGAGCGCACGAAGGTGTTCTCGCCGGTCGACGGTTATGTCACGAATCTGAACGTGTTCCGCGGCGATTATGCGACGGCGGGCGCGGCCAAGCTCGCGATCGTCGACAGTCACTCGTTCTGGGTGTACGGCTACTTCGAGGAAACGAAGCTGCCGCATGTGCGCATCGGCGACAAGGCGTCGATCCGCCTGATGAGCGGCGGCGAGCTGAAGGGGCATGTGGAAAGCATTTCGCGCGGCATCTATGACCGCGACAATCCGCAAAGCCGCGAACTGCTCGCGGATGTGAACCCGACGTTCAACTGGGTGCGGCTCGCGCAGCGCGTGCCGGTGCGCGTGCATATTGATGAGGTGCCGGATGGCGTGCTGTTGAGCGCGGGGACGACGTGCACGGTGGTGATTGCGCCGTCGAGTTGAACGACATGCCGCGCCTTATAACAAAAAAAGCCCGCGCCGGATCGCTCCGCGCGGGCTTTTCGCTTTCAGCGCGCCGCCTTACTTCAACACCACCTTCACATCGAAATACTTCGCCGCAAAGCGATCGATGGTCCCATCGGCCTTCAGCTCCTTGAGCGCGCGATTCATCGCTTCCTTCAGCGCCTTGTCGTTCTTGCGCACGCCGAAGCCCACGCCCGAGCCGAGCAATTTGTCATCCGACACAGCCGGGCCCGCGAACGCGAAACCCGCGCCCTGCGGCTGCTTCAGAAAGCCCTTCGACGCTGCCTCGGCATCCTGGAACGCCGCATCCAGACGGCCCGACGCCAGATCCGCATAGACCTGGTCCTGCGCCTGATACGACTCCACATCGATGCCCGCGGGCGCCCACTTCGCCTTCGCGTACGTCTCCTGGATCGAGCCCTGCAGCACGCCGACGCGCTTGCCCTTCAGACCGTCGACGGTCGGCTGGATCGTGCTGCCCTTCTTCGCGACCAGCTGATTCGGGATCGTGTAGATAGGATCGGTGAAGTCGATGGCGAGCTTGCGCTTATCGGTGATCGTCATGTCCGAGTTGATGCCGTCGAACTTGCGCGCCTGCAACGCGGGAATCAGGCCGTCGAACGAGTTTTCGACCCATACGCACTTCATCTTCAGCTTCGCGCACACCGCATTGCCGATGTCGATATCGAAGCCCTGCAGCTCGCCAGCCGGCGACTTCGATTCGAACGGCGCATACGACGCTTCCACGCCGAAGCGCAATTCCTTCATGTTATCGGCCGCTTGCGCGTTCAGCGCCACGACGCCCATGGCGACGGTTGCGCCCAGCACCGCGAACGCGGCGAGCTTGCGGCTGATCAGATGCGATTTCTTCAACTTCCATCTCCTTCCATTTGCAGTTCGAACCCTGTGTATTGATGCCGCCTCGCGCAGCCGATGAAGCATCGCGGCACAAAAATCCACGTTCAAACCGGCGCGCGTGGATTGATGCGTCGCATCAAACACGGGGCGCGATTGTAGCGCGCGCGCAGCGCGACAGCGGCGAACGGAACAGGGATGTGATTTGGCAAGCCGGTGTCGCGCTCATGCAAGCCGACGACTCGCGTGAGCGGATGAAGGCGCTGTCAGTCGAGCGATGCGAGCGTGGCCTCGGTCGTGTCGACGACCATCAGGCCCGCGCGCAATCCCGGCTTCACCTTGGGATTCGGAAACACGATGCGCTCCTCGTCGTGCGACACGCGATAGCGATAATCGCCGTCGCGCGCGAGTTCGGTGCCCGCGGGAAACGCGGTGAAATTGGGCACATCGCTCGCGACGTTGAGCACGAAGTGCTCGCTGTGCTTGTCGATCTGCGCGACGACGCTGAACACGCGCAAGGGTGCGTTCTCCCGTGCCGGTTCGCCCGCGATCAGGCGACGCAACGCCGCATCCGATGCGGCAAAACGCGCGAGATCGTTCTGTCCGAACGGCCGCACCTTGCCGAGCTCGAGCGTGCACGCGAGCGCGCCCGCTTCCTGCGCCGTGAAGTGCGTGAACGTGTTGCCCTTCTCGCGATGCAACAGCACCGCCTGCAGACGCGCATCGCGCAGCCAGTCGAACATCGCGCGTGCGAGCGGCGCGCCGGTGTGCGGCAACAACGCGAACTGCTCGAACACCGAGGCGCGAATCGCCGTGTGCATGTCGATGTGCCACTTCGGATGCGCGGCGCCATTGAAGAAATTCAACGCGGCGGTTTCCAGTTCGATTGCGCGCGGCGCTTCGCGGCTCGTCTCGAAACGCGCGTGACGGCCGCTGAAAAGGCGATTCAGATCGTCATCGAGATAGCGCTCGCCCGCGCGCATCGCATCGACGTTGCCGAGGATCACGAGCATGCGCGCGGAAAGCGGCGCGTTTCCACGGGCGATATCCGCGACCAGCGCAGACAACATTTCGATGGGCGCGGTTTCGTCGCCATGCACGCCCGCCGATGCGAGCACGCTGTGCGTCGGCTCCATTGCAGGCTTAGCTGCCGGTTCGAGCAGCAACACGCCTGCGCCTTGCCAGGTCCAGCGCACGCCCGATGCCGCGTTGCCCGAACCCGCCGCCGGACGCTCGCCCGCCAGCGTGAACGCAAGAAAGTCTTCGAGCAAGGACGAATCAGCGCTGGAAGTCATAGACGGCACCGAGTCCGAGAAGGGTCGTCAGTTCGTCGAGCGCCGCGCGCGATTCCGCGAGCAGCTTCGGATCGGCGAGATCGGCAGGCGCGAGGCGGTCGCGATAGTGCCGGTCGATCCACGCGTCGAGTTGCGTGAAGAGCGCGTCGTTCATCCATACGCGCGGGTTGACCGCGGCGCGCTCGGCATCATTGAGCACGACGCGCAGACGCAGGCAGGCCGGACCGCCGCCGTTCTTCATGCTCTCGCGCAGATCGAAGACGAGGACTTCGTCGATCGGCGTCTGGCGCGACGCGAGCGAATCGAGATACGCCGCCACGCGTGCGTTCTCGCGGCATTCCTGCGGCACGACGAGCACTTGCCGCCCGTCCGCGCTCGACAGCAACTGGCTGTTGAAGAGATACGACGAGACCGCGTCCTCCACGCTCACCTCGCTCGCCGGCACTTCGAGCGCGGTGAACGGCGTGCCGTGCGCATCGAGCTTCGCGCGCAGTTCGTCATAGACCTTGTGCTGATCGAGGAACGCGCGCTCGTGGCAAAAGAGCGTCGTGCGGTTGCCGACGGCGATCACGTCGTTGTGGAACACGCCGGCATCGATCACATCGGGCGATTGCTGCGCGAACACGGTGGCATCGTCGGAAAGACCGTGCAGGCGAGCAACCGCGCGGCTCGCTTCGAGCGTCTGGCGCGCGGGATAACGCTGCGGCTGCGGTCCCTGGCCGTACTCGCTGCGTCCGTACACGAAGAACTCGACGCCCTTCTCGCCGTACTCGCGCGCAAAGCGCGTATGGTTCGCCGCGCCTTCGTCGCCGAGCGCGGGCGTGCCGGGCAATGCGTGATGGATGCGAAAGCGCGCTTCATCGGCGAAGATCGCAGCGAGCGAGCGGCGCGTTTCGCCGTGCTCGATCGCGCGATGCAGCTTCGCGGCCAGATTCGCCGGCGTGAAGTGCACGCGCCCATCGTCCGTATCCGCCGAGGGGCTCACGGTCGCGGCATTCGCCGTCCACATCGCCGATGCGGAGCTCGCCGCCGCGAGCAGCTCGGGCGCTTCGCGCGCGGCGCGGGCGATCACCGTGGCGTCGTCGCCCGAAAAGCCGACATCGCGCAACAGCCTGACCGACGGACGTTCGAGCGGCGGCAGCACGCCCTGATGAAAACCGAGATCCGCGAGCTGCTTCATCTTGCGCAAGCCCTGCTTCGCGGCGGCCTTCGGATTCGCCACCGACTTCTCGTTGCTGCGCGACGCGACGTTGCCGAACGAAAGTCCCGCGTAGTTGTGCGTCGGGCCGACCAGCCCGTCGAAATTTGCTTCGGTTGCAAGCATGTTCATTCCCGCTCTTCAGAACGTAAGTCCCGGCGATACGCTCGCCGGCATCTGCAATTGCGCGCTTTCGACCGACGCCATCGGATATGAGCAATAGTCCGCCGCGTAATACGCGCTCGGCCGCTGATTGCCCGAACGCCCGATGCCGCCGAACGGCGCCGCTGACGACGCGCCATTGGTCGGCCGGTTCCAGTTGACGATGCCCGCGCGGATCGTGCGCTGGAAGTGCTTCCATGCGGCTTCGTCGTCGGCGAGGAGGCCCGCCGAGAGGCCGTACGCGGTGTCGTTGGCGCGCTCGATGGCTTCGTCGAAGGTCTTGTAGCGCGTGACCTGCACCATCGGCCCGAAGTGCTCTTCGTCGGGCACGCCGCGGGCGTTCGTCACGTCGAGAATCGCGGGCGACACGAAGCCGAGATTCGCCGCGCGCTGCTTCATTTCGAGCACCGGCCGCGCGCCGGCTTCGATGAGACGCGCCTGCGCACCGACGAGACGCGCCGCCGCGCGCGCCGAAATCACCGCGCCCATGTACGGCTGCGGTTCGTCGTCGTATGTGCCCACGCCGATGTTCGCGCTCACGTCGGCGAAACGCTGCATGAAGCGCTGGCCGAAGGCATCGTCGGGAACGAAGAGACGCCGCGCGCACGTGCAACGCTGCCCCGCCGACAGAAACGCCGATTGAATCGTGTGATGCACGGCGGCGTCGATATCTTCGACGTTCGCGACGACGAGCGGATTGTTGCCGCCCATCTCCAGCGCGAGCACGATCTCGGGCCGGCCGCCGAACTGCTTGTGCAACAGCGTGCCGGTATCCGAGCTGCCGGTGAAGAAAAGCCCGTCGATCTGCCGGTGATTCGCGAGCGCGACGCCGGTATCTTTCTCGCCCTGAACGAGATTGATCACGCCCGCTGGCAAGCCCGCCTGAATCCACAACGCGACGGTCGCCGCCGCGACGCCCGGCGCAAGCTCGGACGGCTTGAACACGACCGTATTGCCGGCGATCAAGGCCGGCACGATATGCCCGTTCGGCAGATGCCCCGGAAAGTTGTACGGCCCGAACACGGCAACGACGCCATGTGGACGATGCCGCAGCACCGCGACGCCATCGGCCATCGGCGCGCGCTTCTCGCCGGTGCGCTCGTGGTACGCCTGCACGGAGATATCGACCTTCGCGGCCATCGACGCCACTTCCGTGCGCGCTTCCCACAAAGGCTTGCCGGTCTCGCGCCCGATGGCGTGGGCGAGCGCGTCCTTGTGCTCGTTGAGCAGCGCGGCGAAGCGCTTCGCGATCGCGACGCGTTCATCGAACGAAAGCGCGGACCACGATGCAAACGCGCGCCGCGCCGACGACACCGCGCGGTCCACGTCTTCCGCCGACGCGCTCCTGCCTTGCCACACGGTTTCATCGGTGCCCGGATTGCGCGACGCGAAGGCCGCGCCCTTCCCTTCCTGCCAGTCACCGCCGATGTACAAATGGTTCATGTCATCTCTCTTGTTTCGCGCGCGGATAAGAAGTCAGCACGCGCACGTTGTCGCCTTCCTGCACGCGCAATGCAGCCGCTTCGTCTCGCGTCAGTAAAAAGAAGCCGTTCTCCACCGCGCCGGTCGTCGCGCCGCAACGGAAGTCTTCGAGCAGCGTGTTCGATACGAGGCTTTTCGCGCCGCTGTCCGTCGCCGGCCGATCGCCGATCTTCACGTTCGCGATCACGCTCTCGCGCACCGTGCGCAAGTCAGCGATATGGCATTCGAGCACCGGACCCGCATCGAAGATATCGACGTGATTCTCGTAACGCAGCCCTTCCGCTTCGAGCATCTTGCGCGCGGGCGCCGTGTCCCTGTGCGTGACGCCGACCGCGTGTTGCGCGGATTCGGGCAACAGGTCGAGATACACCGGATAGCGTGGCATCAGCTCGGCGACGAACGACTTCTTGCCGTGCGAGCTCAGGTAATCCGCTTCGTTGAAATCGATCTGATAGAAGTGCGAGCCGACCGCGTTCCAGAACGGCGACTCGCCGTTCTCGTCGAAATGGCCGCGCAACTCCGCGCACAGGCGCTGCGGAAAACGGTCCGTGAACTGCGCGATGAACATGAAGCGCGAACGCGAAAGCAAGCCGCCCACGCCCGCCGTGCGATAGCGCGGGCTCAGGAAGAGCGAGCACACTTCCGCATAGCCCGTCAGATCGTGCGAGATATTGAGCAGCGACATGCGCGTCCACACACCCATGTCCTGGCTCGCATGCACGACCGTCGACACGCGATAGTTGTAGAACGGCTGCTCGAGACCGACTTCGGTTTCGATGCCGCACACGCCCGCGACATCGCCCGTCGCGGTGTCTTCCATCACGAAGAAGTAACCCGCTTCGAAGGCTTGCGCGTCGCCGGTCAGCGTGCGGCGCGCGCGTTCGACGCGTGCCGCGAGCGCGCCGCGATCGGGCTTGAACGTGGTGAGCCCCGGACCCGTTTCCTGAGCGAGCGCGACGAGCGCGTCGACATCGCCCGGCTGCGTGCAACGCACGACGATCATTGCAGTTCTCCCGATGCCTGATGCAACGGCACGCAACGCACCGTGTCCTTGTCCTCCACGCCGAGCGCCGCGCGGGCGGCGGGGTTAAGCGCGGCGCCGTCTGCGCGCGTTCCCGCGAGATCCGTCACGATGCAGCGGAACTCGTGCGCCCCGCC
Source organism: Caballeronia sp. 11_S32 (assembly GCF_056930355.1). Classification (NCBI taxonomy): domain Bacteria; kingdom Pseudomonadati; phylum Pseudomonadota; class Betaproteobacteria; order Burkholderiales; family Burkholderiaceae; genus Caballeronia; species Caballeronia sp. 11_S32. The sequence goes on along the minus strand of NZ_JBXOWH010000003.1, from coordinate 1,665,162 downwards.
CGCCGCGACGAGGTACGGCGCACCGCCCGATGCCGCCGCTTCGTGCACGGCGCGCAACTCGCCCGAGCTGGCCGACGCGCTCTTGTCGACGGCGATCGTGAGCACCGGGCCGGCATCGAAGATATCGACGAAGCGGTCCGGCTCGAAGCCTTCTTCCAGATGGATGTCGTAGGCGAGCAGCGTGCTTTCGTTCGGCTCGCCGAGCACGCGCTGCGCTTCGCCCGGAAGCAGCGGCACGTAGAGCGGATAGCTCGGCATCACTTCCGCGATGAACGTGCGGCTGCGTCCGCCCGATTCCGATTCCACCTGCTCGAAGTCGCGGCCGAAGAACTTGCGGCCGACCGCATCCCAGAATGGCGAGGCGCCGGCATCGTCGGTGACGCCGAGCATCAGCGAGAAAACTTCGCTGGAGAAGCGCTTGCGGTTCGCGGCGATGTAGATCATGCGCGCGCGCGACAGCAGATGCGCGGCCGCTTCGCCATTGCCCGTGCGCAACGACGGATCGATATAGAAGCCCGTCAGGCGGCTCATGCCGGTCAGCTCGTGCGACATCGTGAGCGCGTGGATCTTGCGATTCACCTTGAGCTCGCGCGACGCGTGGATCAGCGCATCGTTGCGAAACGCGTAGAACGGCTCGGAATAGCCCGCCGACGCGACGATGCTCGATGTGCCGAGCAGCCGGCCCGTCTGCGAATCTTCGAGCACGAAGAGATAGAACTCCTCGCCGGGAAATTCGACTTCGGCGCGAAACGAGTCTTCCGAAAGCGCGACGCGCGTTTCCAGCGCGCGCCGGTCGCGCGGCAGCGAGTGCAGCACGGGCTGTGCGGCGCGCGCCATGCGTTCGAGCTCGTCGAGATCGGAGAGTCTTGCGGGACGAACGAAGAGCATCGTCGGTTCCTGTTCGTTACTTGACGGCTGCCACGCCGACGACCTGCTCGATCGCCTTCTCGATGCGCGCGAAGCCTTCGTCGAGATCGGCCATCGGCATGATGAGCGACGGCGCGAAGCGCAGCACGTTCGGCCCCGCGATCAGCATGATGACGCCGTTCGCCGCGGCCGCATTGAGCACGTCCTTCGCGCGGTCCTTGTACGTGTCGTTCAGCTCCGCGCCGATCAGCAGGCCGCGCCCGCGAATCTCCCTGAACAGGCCGAAGCGCTGGTTGATGCGTTCGAGATGCGCCTTGATCGCGCGGCTGCGCTCGTTCACACCTTCGAGCACTTGCGGATCGCTGATCAGTTCGACGACCTTCTCCGCGATCGATGCGCCGAGCGGATTGCCGCCGTAAGTCGTGCCGTGCACGCCGACCTTGAAGTGCGCGGCGATCTCGTTCGTCGTGAGCATCGCGCCGATCGGGAAGCCGTTGCCCAGCGCCTTCGCGCTCGTGAGGATATCGGGTGTCACGCCGTACTGCATGTACGCGTAGAACGTGCCCGTGCGGCCGACGCCGGTCTGCACTTCGTCGAAGATCAGCAGGGCATCGTGCTTGTCGCACGCTTCGCGCAGGCCCTTGAGGAACGCGGGATCGGCGGGCAGCACGCCGCCTTCGCCCTGCACCGGCTCGACGATCACCGCGCAGGTCTTCGGGCCGATCGCTTCGAGCGCCTTCGGCAGATCGTTGTACGGCAGATGACGGATGCCTTGCGGCTGCGGGCCGAAGCCTTCCGCATACTTCGGCTGGCCGCCGACGCTCACCGTGAAGAACGTGCGCCCATGAAACGACTGCGTGAACGAGATGATCTCGATCTTGTCCTCGCCGTGATTGTCGATCGCATAGCGGCGCGCGAGCTTCAGCGCCGCTTCGTTCGCTTCGGCGCCGGAATTCGCGAAGAACGCGCGGTCGGCGAAGGTGAGATCCGTCAGGCGTTTCGCGAGGCGCAACACCGGCGCGTTCGTGTAGCCGTTGCCGATGTGCCAGAGCTTTTCGCCCTGCTCGTGCAGCACCTTGAGCAGTTCCGGATGGCCGTGGCCGAGCGCCGTCACCGCGATGCCGCCGGCGAAATCCACGTAATCGCGGCCGTCGGTATCCCACACGCGCGAGCCGCGGCCCCGGTCGGGCACGAAATTGGCCGGTGCGAACACCGGCACCATTACCTCGTCGAACGTACCGCGATTCACATTGATGTCGGTCATGAGCGACTCCTCGTCAGGTTCGTGCAGCGGTTTTGTGATTGGTTCGATATTAGGCAATCGCGCGCGTTCCGTCTTGCGCGTTCGCGACATGCTTCGATGGGGTTTTTGCGACACTACTCACGCGCCGGGCGGCTCGATCAGCGCGCCGCCGCGCGGCTCGTCGATAGCGCCGCCGCGCTGCTTCTCGATCCAGTTGCGGCGCTCCTCGCGCGGCGTCACGCCGAAGCGGTCGCGGTACGCATTGGAAAAATGCGCCGCCGACGAAAACCCGCACGCGAGACTGATCTGCACCACCGATTTGCTCGTGCGCTGCAACTGCGTGCGCGCCTTGGTCAGCCGCAGATTGAGGTAATACTTCGACGGCATCGCGCCGAGATATTGCCGGAAGAGCCGCTCCAGTTGCCGGCGCGAAATGCCGACGAGATTCGCGATTTCATCGGTGGCGAGCGGATCTTCGATGTTCGCTTCCATCAGTTGAAGCGCATCGTTCAGACGCGGATGGCGCTCGCCCGGCGCGGTGACGAACGGAATGCGCTGACGCTCGGTGCCCGCGCGCAACGTGCCGATGCCGAGCGAATCCGCGATGCGCTCCGCGAGATCCGGGCCGTGATCGCGCGCGATCATCGCGAGCATGAAATCGATGCTCGCCTGCCCGCCGGAACATGTGGCGCGGTCGCGATCGATCTCGAAGATCTGCTGGCTGACGATCGCGCGCTCGAACTGTTCGGTGAATTGCTGATACGTTTCCCAGTTCACCGCGACGCGATATTGCGAAAGCTGACCGGCCATCGCGAGCCACCACACGCCGTGATGGATGCCGCTGACGAGCGGCGTGCGCGGCGCCACGCGCGCGAGACTCGCGAGAAAGAGCCGGTAGTCCGCGAACTGCTGATAGCGCTCCGACACGACGATGAGCCAGTCGCAGCGCACGGCGTCGTTGAACGCGCAGTCGGCTGGCAGTTGCGCGCCGCCGGAAAGCGGCACCGGGCGGCCGTCCCAGGAACAGATGCGCCATTCGTAGAGACGATGCCCGTCGATCTCGTTGGCGAGCGCAAGACTGTCGATGATCGGCCCGATGCCGCTCATCGACACGGGCGGGAGCGCGACGATCGCAACCTGCCGCGTCACGTTATTTCAGGCTGCCCGAAAGAAACTGGCGCAGACGCTCGCTCTTCGGCGCGGTCAGAACGTCCGAAGGCGCGCCTTCTTCTTCCGTGCGTCCCTGATGCAGGAACATCACGTGATTCGACACGTTGCGCGCGAAGCCCATCTCGTGCGTGACGACGATCATCGTGCGGCCTTCTTCCGCGAGACGCTGCATCACCTTCAGCACTTCGCCGACGAGTTCGGGATCGAGCGCGGACGTGGGCTCGTCGAAGAGCATGACGTCGGGATGCATCGCGAGCGCGCGCGCGATCGCGACGCGCTGCTGCTGCCCGCCCGACAGATGCGACGGATACTGCTTCTCGACGCGCGGCGGCAGGCCCACTTTCTCCAGATACTCGCGCGCGCGGTCCTCCGCTTCCTTCTTCGACACGCCGAGCACGTGGATAGGCGCTTCCATCACGTTTTCGATGGCCGTCATGTGCGACCACAGGTTGAAGTGCTGGAAGACCATCGCGAGCTTGGTGCGCACGCGCTGCAACTGCTTGTGATCCGCGACTTCGAGATTGCCGGCTTTATCGGTCTTCGTGCGCACCGCTTCACCGTCGACGATGATCTGTCCGGAATTCGGCCGCTCGAGAAAGTTGATGCAGCGCAGGAACGTGCTCTTGCCCGAGCCGCTCGCGCCGATGATGCTGATGACATCGCCCGCCTTCGCGGCGAGCGAGACGCCCTTCAGCACTTCGTTGTCCCCGTAGCGCTTGTGAATGTCCTCGGCGACGAGCTTCGTCGCGACGTCTTTGGCGGTGGGCTCCAACGCTTTCTCCTCGGGTGATGACACAGTCTCTTCCATGGGTTCGAATTCTACCGCTCAGTGCTTCCGTTCACCCGGCGCGCGACGCGCGCGCCGCGCCAGCCGGCCGCAGGTACGCGAGCCAGCGCCGCTCCGCGCGCCGGAAGGCCGCGACGAGCGCGAACGAGATCGCCACATACAGCAGCGCCGCGATGCCGAACGATTCGAACGACTGATAGGTCGCCGAGTTGGCGTCGCGCGCGACCTTCAGGATGTCCGGCACGGTGGCCGTGAAGGCGACGGTCGTCGCGTGCAGCATCAGGATCACTTCGTTGCTGTACAAAGGCAAGGCGCGGCGCAGCGCGGACGGCAGGATCACGCGGCGATACATCGTGAACGTGCTCATGCCGTAGGCGCGCGCGGCTTCCACTTCGCCGTGGGGCGTCGCGCGGATCGCGCCCGCGAAGATTTCGGTCGTGTAGGCGCAGGTGTTGAGCGCGAAGGCGAGGATCGCGCAGTTGAAGCCGCTTTTGAAGAACGCTTCCAGCAACGATTGCGTGCGCACGAATTCGAGGCTGTACATGCCCGTGTAGAGCAAGAGCAGTTGCACATAGAGCGGCGTGCCGCGGAACACGTAGGTGTAGATGCGCACGGGCGTCGACAGCCAGCGGTTTCGGGACACGCGCGCGCAGGCGAGCGGGACCGCCGCGCAGAAGCCGAGCACGATCGATACGGCGAGCAGCCACAACGTGACGACGAGGCCCGATGCGCGCATGCCGTCGGAGTACAGGAACGGGCGCCAGTATTCGGCGAGGATCTGGATCATGTCTTTCGCTCGCTAGCAGGGGTCAGAGTTCGGCATGCCGCACGCCGATGGAATAGCGCTTTTCCAGCGCCATCAGCACGAGATTCGACGCGCTCGTGATCGCGAGATAGATGAGCGCCGCGATCAGGATGAAGAAGAACATGTTGAACGTGCTCTTGCCCGCGTCCTGCGCGGCCTTCACGACATCCGCGAGACCGATGATCGACACGAGCGCCGTCGCCTTCACGAGCACCTGCCAGTTGTTGCCGATGCCCGGCAGCGCGAAACGCATCATCTGCGGAAAGAGAATGCGGCCGAACACGCGCATGCCGCTCATGCCGTAGGCACTGCCCGCTTCCAGCTGACCGCGCGGCACGGCGAGAAACGCGCCGCGAAACGTCTCGGTGAAATACGCGCCGTAGATGAAGCCGAGCGTGAGCACGCCGGCCGTGAACGGATCGATGTCGAACTGATCCCAGCCGAATGCATCGGTGAGATTGTTGACCGCGATCTGGATGCTGTAGAAGAGCAGCAGCATCAGGACGAGATCGGGCACCGAGCGGATGAGCGTCGTGTACGCGGTCGCGATGCCGCGCAACAGCGCGTGTTGGGAGAGTTTTGCCGATGCGCCCGCCAGGCCGAGGAGCACCGATACCGCGAGAGATAGCACCGCGAGCGCGAGCGTCTCTTTGGCGCCCGCCCAAAGGAGCGGACCGAAGCCGTGCAGAATCAAGAAGCGCCTCCATCGTCTTTCGTTGAAAGAAGCGGAGCGCGTGTCAGTGGCGCTCCGTCGACTGGCGGCGATACTCGCAAGCGAAAATCAATCGCTCAAATGTGAAGAACCTTCTTTGTTGCGATGCAGCACGCGACCTGGGCGAGCGGCTACGGGGGCAGGCGCCCGCCGCGCAACGCTGCCCGCGCGCGACAGGCAGGAAAACCCGCATCCGCGCGCCGGACGAAACTTGCGCTTTTCAGGTCGCATTTTCGATAGAACGTGGCGGCCTACTTCTGCGCCACGCCACGCACGAGCTGCGCGAGCTGCCCGTTCGCCACGGCGATGTCCGGGCTGTCCTGCAGCAGGGGCAGGAACTGCTCCGCGAACACGGGATCGCGCGTGCCGGCGCTGAACATGTCGACGACGGCCCGCGCATGCCCGATGCGGTCATCGGCGGTGGCTTCGTCGTCGTCGAGGACATCGTCGATGGCGGCGATCAGCGTCGAGAACGGCGTGAGCCAGCGATACGCCGAGCCGTTGATCACGATCTGCAGAAACTCGCCCGGCGACACCGGCCCGAACTCGGTCTCGTGCCGCGCACGCAGATGCGCCAGCACGCTGCGATGAAGCGCGAGCAGCGGATGCCGCACGTCGCGCAGGAAAACGGTGGCTGTCTGGTCGTTCATGGTCGGGCCTCGTCTGGAAACATCCTAAATGAGGACGATTCGGTGCCGATCAAGCGCCGCGCGTCTTGCCCGCATAGCGGATGAACTCCGCGGCTGAAAGCGGCGCCGAAAAGAGCCAGCCTTGCCCGAACTGCGCGCCGCGCGCCTGGAGATAGGCCGCCTGCTCCTCGTGCTCGATGCCCTCGGCGATCACCTGGACGTCGAGCGTCGCGGCCATGTCGATGATGTGCGACGCGACGCTGCTCGACGCCGCATCCTGCCCGACGGTATCGACGAAGGACTTGTCGATCTTCAGGCCGTCGATGCGAAAGGTCTGCAGATGCGAAAGGCTCGAGTAGCCCGTGCCGAAGTCGTCGAGATAGACGGCGTGGCCCGCTTTGCGGAACGCGCTGATGACTTCCTTGGCGGCGTCGGCATCGAGAAAGCTGCGCTCCGTCGCCTCGATGCGGATCTGCTCGGGCCGCACGCCCTGCCGCGCGATCGCGGGGCCGAGCACGTCGAGAAAGCGGTGCGTCGTGAGATCGGGCGCGGACAGGTTCACCGACACGTAGTACTCCGGGTAGCGCTTAAGAAACTCGCCGAGTTCGAGGAGGATGGTGTCGAGCACCTGATCGGTGATCGCCTGGATCAGCCCGCGATGCTCCGCGAGCGGGATGAAATGATCGGGCCGCACGATGCGGTCGTGATACTTCCAGCGCACGAGCGCCTCCGCGCCGACACAACGGCGCGTGGAGAGATCGACGATCGGCTGATACGCGACGATGAACTGATGGCGCCGCACGGCATCGCTCAGCTGGCCGCGCGGAGAAAGCCGGCGCACGAAGAACAGCGCCGCCCAGCTCGCGAGCACGAGCCCCGCCGCGAGACCGCCGAGCAGCCAGCCCCACGGCAGCGTGCGCAAGCGCTGGCGCACCGACTGATGCGGCGCGCTCACGACGACCGCGAGCGGCATCGACGCGGAACGCCGCACGACGTACGGCGAACAGTCGCGCACGGGCGGCGCGGTGCGATAGACGGCGAGTATGGCGGCGGTGTCCGTGGCCGGCGTGGTCGCGATCACGCGGCTCACGTCCGTGTTGATGACGGCGACGCCGCTCGCGGGATCGCCGGGCGCGTCGAGACTGTCGACATAGAGCGAGGGATCGGCGGCGACATAGACACCGTCGCGGCCCATCACGAGCGAATCCTTGGCCCCCGGCAGACGCGAGAGACCGTACCAGGCCATCTCGCCGTCGCGCGAGCGCCAGTCGGGCGCCGGCAGCGTGAGACTGTCGGGCGGGCCGGCCGATACCGCGCCGAGCAGCGACGAGCATTGCCAGCGTCCGTCGTGATCGTAGGCGCCCGCATCGCGCACCTGCTCGTGTGTGAGCGCGATGCGCCGCAGCTCTTGCAGATAATGCGGCGAGCAAGGCGCCGCGGCCACCTTGCCGATCTCCCCGAGCGCGCCCGACAGACGCCGCGTCACGTCCTCGGCGCGAAAGAGCGCGGCCTCGGCGAACGTGTTCAGACGCTCTGCTTCCTCATGCCGCTGACTGCGCTGTGCGAACAAAAAGCCGATCCCCGCCGGCGCCAGCGCCGCAATCACCACGATAACGATCAGAAGCGCCGCCAGCGCCCCACGTTGAATTTTGTTCATTGCCTGTTATGGTCCGCGGCGCGAGACCTGCCGCGCGCGCGTTTTTTTCTCCCTGCTCGACGCCGCCGGCTCGTTTCAAAGCCGTCCTCGCGCAGTCTCGGACAAACGACTTAGTGTAGGGGGCGCGCATCCCCCGGTTCAACGATTTCTTTGCCCGAAAACTCACCCTTTTAGTGGGCTTCCGCACGGCCCGCAGGCCCTTTTTTTGCCGATGGCGCGCCGTGCGAAAATCGGCGCTTCATATTCGCCTTTCTTCTGCCGGAACATCGCATCATGGTCACACTCAACACCGCCCGTCCGTTCGTGCCGTTCGTTCCGTTCGTGCGCGACGCCGCGCCCGGCGACTTCGACTCAATCACGCACATCTATTCGCATTACGTAAGGAACGCGCTCGCGACGTTCGAGGAAGTTGCGCCTTCCGTCGACGACATGCGCGCGCGCCACGCGGCGATCATCGCGGCGGGCTTGCCTTATCTCGTCGCCGAACTCGATGGCGTCGTGGCGGGCTACGCGTACGCGTCGGCCTATCGGCCGCGCTCGGCTTACCGGCATACCATCGAGGACTCGGTCTATGTCGCCGATGGCAACGGCGGGCGCGGGATCGGTCTCGCGCTGCTCGCGGCGCTCATCGAAAGGTGCGAGCGCGGACCGTGGCGTCAGATGATCGCGGTGATCGGCAACAGCGGCAACGCCGGTTCGATCGCGCTGCATGCGCGGCTCGGCTTCGAGCATGTCGGCGTGCTGCGCGATGTCGGCTTCAAGCACGGCCGATGGGTCGATTCCGTGCTGATGCAACGCGCGCTGAACGGTGCCACGGACGTCGCGGACGGATCCATTGCGCTGAACGGCTAAGATTCAGCATTTGCATTTCACGCGGTCCACGCCTTGCCCACCTATACCCTCGCCTCTTCCGTCAGCGCCGAAATCGACATCCGCAAGAGCCGCTTCATCGCGCTCGCGATTCCCGTCGCGGACCGCGATGAAGCCATGCGCGAACTCGAGCGCCTGCGCGCCGAGCATCCGGGCGCGACGCACGTCTGCTGGGCGCTGCTCGCGGGCGGGCAATCCGGCATGTCCGACGACGGCGAGCCATCCGGCACCGCCGGGCGCCCGATTCTCGAAGTGCTGCGTCATCACGAGGTCGATGGCGTGCTGGCCGCCGTCGTGCGCTATTACGGCGGCATCAAGCTCGGCGCGGGCGGGCTCGTGCGCGCCTACACCGATGCGATCGCCAGCGCGATGCAACTGGCCGAGCGCGTCGAGCGCATCGAGCGCGGCTTGCTGCGCATCGAAATCGACTATGCCGACGAAGCGCGCGTGCGGCGCTGGATCGAGCAAAACGAAGCTGAACTCGTGCAGAGCGAATACGGCATGACCGTGCGGCTCGTCGTGCGGATGGCCGCCGCGGCGCGCGAGCCGGCCGCCGTCGAGTTGCGCGATCTCACCAACGGCCGCGCGGGCGTCGAGGTGGAAGCGTGACGGACGAGCCGCGCGCGTTCGCGATGGTCATCGAGCCGGCCGGGCACTTCGTCGCGGTGAAGGACGGCGAGACACTGCTCGAAGCCGCGTTGCGGGCGGGTTTGACGTTGCCGCGATCGTGCCGCAACGGAACCTGCCGCGCGTGCATGTGCCGGCTCGTCGATGGCGAGATCGCGTATCGCATCGAATGGCCGGGCCTCACCGCCGAAGAAAAGGCCGAAGGCTGGATTCTGCCGTGCGTCGCGCTCGCTCGATCGGACGTGATGATCGACCAGCCGGACGCGCGCGAAGCCACGCCCGATTCGCGTCCCGTGCGCCCGCGCGGCTTCTGAGCGCGGGTATTTCGGGATTGTCGTCTCGATTCAACGACCTACGATGTGAATCCCGAGTCCGCATGTATATGCTTTCGTACAAAGTACGTGCAGGGTGACTCTCAAAAAGTGTACAATTGCGCTTTGCCCCAAATTCTGGCAGGGCCAGATCAACCGAGATTTCAATGACTAAAGTACTGTTGAAAGAGAACGAGCCTTTCGACGTCGCCATGCGTCGTTTTCGCCGTACCGTCGAACGCACGGGCCTGATTCAAGAGCTCAAGTCGCGCATGGCTTATGAAAAGCCGACCACCGAGCGCAAGCGCAAGAAAGCTGCTGCTGTCGCTCGTCTGCGCAAGCAGATCCGTCGCGCGCAACTGCCGAAGAAGTTCTATTGATCGACGCGGGGCGTTCCGCCCTCGTCTGTCCGGATAGAACCGGCATCGGCATCGCAGCCTGAATCGGCCGGTCGCGGTTTCGCGCGCAGGTCGCGTGAAAGCTCGCGGAGAGGCGCAAAACACGAATGCGCCCCGATCGATGAAGGTTGGCAAGATCGCAAAAAGCCTGCATGAGTCAATGCTCATGCAGGCTTTTCGTGCTTATGGGGCGCCATTTGGGCGCCATTTGGAGCCCTATTGGAGCGCTATGAGAGTGTTATGGGAGCGTTTTTGGGCGATGCGCTTGTGCCCATGCGGGCTTTTGCCGATGCGGCCGCATCGATCTGATCGCTACGGCGAGAATACGTACGAAAGGCGCACAAAAGCAAAGAGCCCGGCTGTACCGGGCTCTTTGCTTGATGAAACTGGTTGCGGGGGTAGGATTTGAACCTACGACCTTCGGGTTATGAGCCCGACGAGCTGCCAGACTGCTCCACCCCGCGTCTGAGAAAGAAATTATAGACCGAAGTATTCTGCAAAGTCAAACGTTGTTTGCACCCAACGTCGCCGCCGGCTGCATGCGCTCCGCCGCGCCGGTTTTGACAGCCTCCTCTGCCGCGCGTTGATGCGCGCGCGACAGCCTGCCGAGCAGCGGCAACAGCGCCACGGCAACCGCCGCGCCGCCCGCGGCGAGCCAGCCGAGTCCGAAGAAGAGCTGCGTGTAGAGCGGCAGCGATTGCAGCGGCTCCAGGTTACCGGACGGCATGCGCGCGAAATTCGCGACGACACTGCCGAGATACTGCGACACGCCCGTCGCGACGAAATACGCGCCCATCATGAAGCCGCTCATGCGAGCCGGAACATAGCGCGCGATCATCGCGAGGCCGAGGCCCGACACGAGCAGTTCGCCGAGCGAATACAGGCCGTAGCCCGCCACCATGAACCACGACGACACACGCCCTTCCACGGCATAACGTCCGCTCAGCCCGAACACGAAGAAGCCGACCGCCACCACGACGAAGCCCAGCGCGTACTTCGCCGCCACGGGAATATCGCGGCCGCGGCGCGCCTGCCGCGTATAGACGAACGCGAGAATCGGGCTCAGCAGCATGATCCAGATCGGATTGAGCGCCTGGAACTGCGCCGCGCTCCACGTGAACAGTTCGACGCCGTCAATCGAGAACGACGGATCGACGTTGCGCAGCGCGAACAGCGTGAGCGAAGTCGACATCTGCTGATAGAAGACGAAGAAAAGGATCACCTGAAGTGTCAGGATCAGCGCGGCGACGAGGCCCGCGCGCTCGCTGCGGTCGCACTTCGTGAGCATGTAGCCGAAGATCGCGAGAATCGCGACACCCGCCGCGTACACGCACGCGACCGCCACCGCCTTGTGCTGCAGGATGAACATGGTCGCTGCCGCGAGCGCCACGCTACCCGCCGCGACGGCCAACACGCGGCTCCAGCGGATCGGCTCATCGTCCGGTGCGGAGCCGACGTGCGCGAGCGTCTTGCGCATCAGCGCGAAGTTGAGGAGACCGAGCACCATGCCGCCGCAGCACACGGCGAACGCGGTGTGCCAGCCCCAGTGGTCCTTGATCCACGGCGTCGCCAGCATCGAGAAGGTCGAGCCGATGTTCACCGCCATGTAGTAGATCGTGAACGCGCTGTCGATGCGCGCATCGTCGCCCTCGTAGATGCGGCGCACGAGATTCGCCGCGTTCGACTTGAAGAGTCCGTTGCCGACCACGATCACGCCGAGCGATGCGTACATGAAACCGAGCGTGTCGACCGGCAGCGCAAGCATCAGGTAACCGAGCGCGAGTACGATCGCGCCCGCGGTCATGGTGCGGCGCGCGCCGAGCACCTTGTCGCCGATCCAGCCGCCAATCGACGGCGCGGAGAACACAAGCGCCGTGAACGCGCCCCAGGTCAGGTTGGCGTGATCGTCGGCGAAACCGATTTTGTCGATCATGAACAGCACGAGCAGCGCGGCCATGCCGTAATAGCCGAAGCGCTCCCACATTTCGATCAGGAAGACGGTCGAGAACGAGCGCGTCTGCGAGGGGCCGGACGATTGATTAAGCATCGGAAAAGATCCTTCAAACAGCGATGAGCGAATCGGCGAATTGCAATGCGCCGATTACTTTCGATGACAGTACGAGCGAGTCGCGCGAATTCCCCGCGCGATCATCGGATGAGTACGCGGGCGATTATCCGTGGGCAAAACGCGTGATTATCGCAAATTGCAGACGCTCGCTTGCTGACAGGCAGGAAATGGCGGTAGCGCAGAAGTGGCGCGGAAGGCGATAGCGAGGAAGGGGCGGCAGACAGGCGCGCGACGCAATGTCGCCAGGCGTGCGGGGAATTGAGGTTTCATCGAGCTTCCGTTTTCCGCGATCGGCTTCTCGCGTGTGGCGTGAATTCGACCGTTGCGGATTCGCACGCACAGAAGGATCGCTTCCATGCGTGTCAGTTGATTTAAGCAAATCGCAAGCTTATTGCGATTCGCGAGTGACGCATTGTGTTGTCATTTTTGATTCGGGTCACTCGGGGATAGCCCTGAAGACTTAATGCGCCGCTATTCGCGATAACTCAATGTAATAACCCGTGCGATTAACTCGATGCCGAAAGCGCGGACATTCAGCTCGCCGGCCGACGCACGAACGCCAGCATCACGCCGAAGCCGATCATGAGCGCGCCGCTCACGCGATTGAACCACGTAAAGCCGCGCGCGCCGCGCGACAGCGAGCCGAGGCGCGCGCCCAACGCGGCGTAGATGACGATTGCCACCAGTTCGAGCAGCAGAAACGTCGCGCCGAGGATCGTGAAGCTCGTCGCGTAGGCGCTGCGGTCGACGAACTGCGGGAAAAACGCGGTGAACACGAGTATCGCCTTAGGATTGCCGGCGGCAACCCAGAATTCCTGCTTCGTGAGCCGCGTGAGACTCACGGGGCCGCGCGGCGCGCCCTCTTCCTTCACGACGAGCGACGGCCCCGAGCGGATCAGCTTCACGCCGATCCAGACGAGGTAGGCGGCGCCCGCGAGCTTGATTGCCGTGAAGAGCGTCTGCGACGCGAGCAGCAGCGCGCCGAGTCCGAGTCCCGCAATGGCGATCATGATCGCGAACGCGACGAGCCGCCCGAACGACGCCAGCACGGACGCGCGCACGCCGTCGCGCGCGCCGTTCGACAGCGACAGCACGTTGTTCGGCCCGAAAGCCATATTGATGGCGAAACACGCCGGCAGGAAAAGCGAGAAAGTCTGGAGCGACATGGGACACCTGCGAACCGGCGGACACGAGACCGCTAAGTTAGCACGCGCGCTACGCGTTCTGAAGCGTCAGAAGCGATGCCGAATGCCCGTGCTCAGCATCAGCTGATTGCGGCCGCTCGACGGATCGTTCGTGTTGATCACCGCCGGCGCGCCCGACGATGCGCGCTGATAGATCGACTCGAGATAAATATCCGTGCGCTTGGACAGCAGATAGTCGACCTGGAGCGCACCTTCGTGCCAGTGCGCGCCGCCGCCATTGGTGTACACATACATGCCCGACAACTGGATGGCCGGCGTCAGCTTGTAGATGCCGTTGATTTCATAGTTGTTGAGCGCGAGCGACGGCAGCAGGTCGCCGGTGTCGGCATTGGTGACGCCGGAGTTGATCGCGCGGGAGAACGCGCCGCCCAACGTGAATTCGCCGATCTCGTAGCTCATGCCGACGCCGAACGTGTTCTGCCGCTCGACGTTGGCGTTGAAGACCGTGTTCGCCGAGCCGGGCAGCGCGAGCGAATCGTAGGCGCCGCTCGTCGTGTTGCCGCGTCCGTTGTTGTGCAGATACGCCGCGCCCGCGTTGAAGGCGCCCGCCGAATAGTTCGCGCCGACACTGTACGCGCGGTTGTTCGCAAACGCGCCCGCCTGATTGGAGAACGCGTAGAGGCCGCCGAAGCTGAAGCCGCCGTAGTTTCCGCTCGTGTACTTGACGGAGTTCGAGGCAAGAAACGAGTTGTTGGCGTTGTCGTTGTCGAGCAGATGCGCAAACGCCGTGCCGCCGGTGTTGCCGGTCAGCGTGAAGGTCTGGAAATAGTCGTGGATCGAATCGTACTGACGGCCGAAAGTGACGGTGCCGAGGGTATCGGTGCCGATGCCGACGTACATCGGATGATCGTTGAGGCCTTCGCCCGTTGCGACGGAGAGGCCGCGCTCGAGCCGGAAGATCGCGCGGGCGCCGCCGCCCAGATCCTCGGAACCCTGCAGGCCCCAGTAACTGCCGTCGATCGTGCCGGACGTCAGACGATATTGCGAATGCCCGCCCACGTTGTTCACATAGGCGACGCCCGCATCCAACTCGCCGTAGAGCTGCACCGAGCTTTGCGCCCACGCCGCGCCAGGCAGGCCGATGAACGTCGCGCACACCGCCATCGAAAACGTCAGCGAGCGCGCGGCGGGACGACCCGCTTCGGAGATCATGGACGCGGCTCGTGGCGCTTTCGGGCAAAGGGGCATGGAAGTCTCCGGCGGTTCTCGATTCAAGAACGATTGTCAGTTCTGTTACAGAGCTTGTCAGTCAAAAATGCGTCGCCTCCCGCTTCTGTGTCCAGGAACCAACGAACTTCCGATTTTCACGTTTCTCCGTCTTGCCGGATCGGCGCTCTTGAGCGTAGTCAACGCGCGAGCACGCTTGTCGCTAGAATCGAGGCGACATCAACCATCCGATCAAGCCCATGTCCGTCTCGACCCGCGCCATTCTCACCGGTCATACCCGCGGGCTCGGCGCCGCGCTCGCGGAGCTTCTGCTCGCGCAAGGCGTCGAAGTGCTCGCGATCTCGCGCAAGCGCAACGGCGAACTCGCCGCGCGCCATCCCGGCAAGCTGCACGAGGTCGAACTGGATCTCGCCGATCTGACGGCAGTCAGCGAATGGCTGTCCGGCGATGCCCTGTCCCGCTTCGTCTCGGGCGCGGAACGCGTGCTGCTCATCAATAACGCGGGAATGCTTGCGCCGGTCGGCGCGCTTGCCGATCAGGAACCGGCCGCCGTCGCGCGCGCGGTCAGCGTGAATGTCGCCGCGCCGATGATGCTCGCCGCGGCCGTCGTGCAGGCGAGCGCGCAGGCGGCAGACACGCGCATCGTTCATATCTCGAGCGGAGCGGCGCGCAATGCCTATCCCGGCTGGAGCGTGTACTGCGCGACCAAGGCGGCGCTCGACCACCACGCGCGCGCGGTCGCGCTCGACAGCAATCGCGCGTTGCGCATCTGCAGCGTCGCGCCCGGCGTCGTGGACACCGACATGCAGGCGGAAATCCGCGGCACGAATCTCGAGCGCTTCCCGATGCGAGAACGCTTCGACGCGCTCAAGCGCGACGGCCACCTCGCCACGCCCGGGCAGTCGGCGCGCAAGGTGATCGATTATCTATTGAGCGATGCGTTCGGCGATACGCCGACGGCGGATGTGCGCGAATTGAAGTGAGTATCGAAGCCGCCGGCTCACGCTTCGTTCAAGCCGGAGTCATGCCGCCCGGCCCGCCGCGCGCGCCGGATCGAGCGCCTGGCGCGAAAGCGCGTCCGCGCGGACATTGCGCGCACGCGGAATCCACTGCAGCCGCACTTCGCCGATCTGCGCGATGAGCGCGCGAGCGCGCGCCGCGTGATGCGCGAGCGAGCGGATGCTCGCACCGTCCGGCGCACTCATGTCGTCGATCACGACGCGGCTGTCGCCGTAGATCACGGCATCCGCGGCGCCTTCCCGCAGCGCCGCTTCGAGCACCGCGATGAGCGCCAGATATTCCGCCGCGCTGCTGTCGCCCATGCCTGCGGCAACGCCGATCTCGAACGTTTCTCCGGCCGGCCCGATCAGCACGCCGCCCATTCCCAGCCGCCCGGGATTCGGCAGCGCGGAACCGTCGAACCAGCCGCGCCATCCGCTCGTCTCGGCGCCGGTCTTTCGCGCCTTCGCTCGGCCCGCCCGCTCGGCGCGTCGCACCTCGCGCGAGCGCTGGGCATCGGCGTTG
Source organism: Caballeronia sp. 11_S32 (assembly GCF_056930355.1). Classification (NCBI taxonomy): domain Bacteria; kingdom Pseudomonadati; phylum Pseudomonadota; class Betaproteobacteria; order Burkholderiales; family Burkholderiaceae; genus Caballeronia; species Caballeronia sp. 11_S32. The sequence goes on along the minus strand of NZ_JBXOWH010000003.1, from coordinate 1,649,122 downwards.
CGGGTTTGCGCGGCGCGGCGCGCATCGACGAAATCGCGCAAGGATTGCCCGCCTGCCGCCCTTTCCAACGTCCTGACGAGCGCCGCATGCTCGGAGATCGCAGCGCCCTTCGCCAGCCTGCGGCTCAGCATGCGCTCCTTCCTGTACGCGACGGCGAGCAATTCCTCGAAAGCGATCATGGGCAGCGGGCGGATTGAACGAACTCCGAGCTTAACAGACGCCCATGAAACGCCCGTGACGCCCATGGGTACGGCCGTTGCTGATTCGAATGCGCGAAGGGAAACGCCTTTACGCATCCACACAACCGGTCGAAAAGGAGCGGATCATGAGTCAATCGATGGAGCCGTCTTCGGGCGGAGCGAAGATCGTCGGCAAGGGCGCGGCAACGGCCGCGGGCCCCGGACCCGATGTGATGGCCGCGAGCACACTCGACGGCAATTCGGTGATAAGCAGCGACGGACACGACGTCGGCTCGCTGAAGGAAATCATGCTCGACGTGACGAACGGGCGCATCGCGTATGCAGTGCTGTCGAGTGGCGGCTTTCTCGGTATCGGCGACAAGCTGCTTGCCGTGCCCTGGAGCGCGCTCACGCTCGACACCGACAACCGCTGCTTCCGGATCGACGCGACCGCAGAGCAAGTGCGCAACTCGCCGGGATTCGACAAGGATTCGTGGCCGTCGATGGCGGATCGCGTCTGGGCGAGCACTGTGCATCAGCACTATGGGCGCGAGCCGTACTGGTCGAACGATCGCGCGAGCAACCTCAGCGCGACCGGAGCGATTCCGCCCGGCGGCGTGGACGCGCCCGAATCAGGCGGCGTAAAGCTGTAACGAATGGGGTATCGCCGCCGAACGGCGGCCAGGATGACGCCGGGCGCGTGCGTCCGCTCAGTCGCGGGGACGCTCTCCGACCTGAATGTCGACCCCTTCGGTCTCGTCCATCAGCGCGCGGAGAACGTCGCCCGCGAAGTCCTCGATGGCGAAGTGCCATTCGAGCGAGCCGACCGGAAAGTCGTTCGGGTTGCACTTGCCCTGCGCGCGGCGAATCGCACCGACCGAGAGGCTCAGCGCGCGTGCGTGCTGAAAGTGCGGATCGTCCGAGTCGAGGAACGGGAATTGATCTTTATCCATGACACCTTTAACGGTCCCGGCCAACGAAACTTGAGGCCTGCTTCGAACACGCAATCGTTTGCGTGTGATCGAGCATGAAGACACCATGCAACCCTATCGGAATCTCGCCGGCAATTCGGGCGTCGAAGCATTCGACATCCTGCGCGACGGCATCAAGGTGCGCTTCGTCAACGGCGGGACTTACTTGTATGACTATCGCGTGCCCGGTCGCACGCGCGTCGAGGAAATGAAGCGGCTCGCCCGCGCCGGGCGCGGGCTCAGCAGCTATATATCGAAAGTCAGCGCGGAGTATGCCGAACGACTCGATTAGCTGCGCGAAGGGGCGATTTTACGCGATATGGCGGGACATTCTTCTTATGATTCCCGCAAGGTTTATCGTGACCGCACGGGTGGCAGGTGAGGAACCCTGTCATTGACAGTTGCGTTCAACTGATGAAGTTGACGCTGCAACTTGTTCAGTTGCGCCTGGGCCGCCGCGCGCTGCCCTTCCAGTTGCGCCAGCTCCTTGCGGATTTCCTGCTGCTTCAACGCGACTCGCTGATCCTGCCCGTTGCCCCGTTGCAAGTCGACACGCACGCGTTCGATATGTGCCTCCGACTCCGCGATGAGACGCGAGAACTGCTCGTTCTGCGCTTCGAGATGCGCGCGCCGCATCTCGGCGTCGGCGAGACGCATCGCCTGTTCGACGAAATGGCGAAACGCCGGCTCGGCCGCCTCGCTGTCGCCGGCCTTGAGCACGCGCCATACGGCGTCCTCGTGATACAGCACGGCGTAATAGATCAGTTCGCGCGGATAAAACAGCAGGCTCGCGGAATAGGCAAAGCTCCGAAACGTGCGAAAGGTCGTGAGCGAGCCCTGCTGAACGAGCCATTCGACTTCGGTGTTCTGCGTGGCCTGCAACGTCTGCACGCCCGATTGCGTTGTCGGAACGGCGGCCGGCCGCAGAGGCGTCACCCGAGTGGGAGACGAAGGCGTTGCAACGCCTTCGTCCTCGTCCGCGGACACGTCTTCGGCATTGATCTCCGGCGCGGCAAAACGGATTGGGCTGTTCACCCTTTGGCGCGCGAGAAACGATGGCGCATTGTCGAGCAAGCTACCTCTTCTGCTCAGGAGGCTTTTCACGATGGCTCCCTGGCTAATCCCTTTCTTCAAGGATCAGCCTTCATGAATGATGGACGAAAAATCAGAACCGCAACACGCGTTATTCGAATTTCGTGAATGCAGCCCGGGATTGCTCCGCATAACGAACGATTTCGCATTGTCGCTGATCGAATCAGCTGGTGATTCAAGTATAGGCGAGACGTTCTGCGTTTCAAACGAAGCGCTAAAAACGTTCCATACGGCTTCCGGAAACCTCGACTAAATCGACGCAAAATCACGCGACGAAAAATTTAAAACGCCGGGTGAAACTATTTGAATGTCACGAGTGGTGATAAACCGCCTGCGCGCCGCTCAATGTCATTTTCTCGATCCGGGCGGAACGCGCCTGCGACATCAACGCGACCATGCGCATGAGCCTGATTCCCTGAACGCCGCACGCCAGCCCCGGCGTCTTGGAGACGCGCGATTCCAGGCTGCCCATCAGTCCGTGCAGGTTCGCGATGCGCGCAGACGGCGCGGGCGGAACCTGCATACTGACAGTCATTTGCATCGGGACACGCAGATCGTCGGCCGCTGCTCGCTCATCCGCGAAAAAATCGAAAAGCACGGCAGGCGCGTCGATGTGCCGCTCACCCGCGCTGCGAATTCGAAAGAAGTCGTGAACCGATTCGAGATGCGCAACGCCGGCCTGCTCGACACGCCGCGCAATAGCCGCACAGCGCTGCAATCTCCAGTTTTCGGACTGGCTGACCGTCGCGATCAAATCGGCGATACGCGTGCGCAATTCCGCTTCGCGGCATGCAATCAACGCGCGAATCATGTTGGCTTCCTCGCCCGACTGTTCCGGCAAGCGATCGCGCCATTCCAATAAACCGTTCAGTGAAATCAACATGACATACTCCGTGGCACTCAGCCTCTCGAACCGGATTCGGGCGGCTTTGATCATTTGGATCGCGAATCGCAGGAGATCCGTTTCCCTTGATCGCCGGATGAATATGCTATCCGTTTGCGGTCGTTTTGCCGTCGTTTGGGACGTAAATAAGGCCAGTCCTATGTGCTCCGGTGCGGCACGTTCGATGCTGACCAGCAAGTAAGCGGCGCGCGTCGCGTCGCCCCCAAGGAGACGGACATGAGAACCACCACCGTGATCGCTGGCGCGCTACTCGCGCTCGCCAGCACTGCCGCGCTTTCGCAGGAAATGTCGCGCGATCAGTTGATGCAGCGCCAGCAGCAGATGCAGCCGGGCAAGAACGAGCCCGTGCCGGCCCCGCGCGCCGGAGATTCATCGCAAGGCGGCGTCCAGTCCGGCACGTCGGGCAGCGGCACGTTGATGCAGCAGCGTGAGCAAGGCATGTCGACGGGCCCGTCGCAAGGCTCGCAGTCGACGGGCACGATCAAGCAATGACCGGCGCGCGCCGGCGTTCTTCGATTCGGAAAGCAGCACGCCCGACAAGTAAGGGTTCGCTTCCTTAGTCATACAAACGTCACCCGGCGGTCGTAATAATGCGCGGGGACAATTCGAAGCTGACGGGAAGCGAAATGAAGCTCGGGCGACAGCATCGCAGGCATTCGATCGCGGCGCGGGCCGCTCTGGTCTTCTCTTTCGCGCTCGCCGCCTGTCATGGCGACGGAACCGCGACATCGGCACCCGCGCAGGGCGCGCCGGCCGCGTTCTCGACATTCGACGGCCGGATGCCGCTCGTCATCGGTCATCGCGGATTACCGGGGCTGCGCCCCGAGGAAACGCTGCCCTCGTACGAACTCGCCGCCGACAGCGGCGCGGACGCGCTCGAAGAGGACCTGCATCTGTCGAAGGATTGCGTGCTCGTCGCCCGGCACAATCCGTGGCTCTCCGATAACACCAACGTCGCGGAAGTCGCGAAGACGAACGCTTCGGTCGCCGCGAGAAAGCGCAACGTGCCTGGCGTGCTCGTGAACGTGAAATGGGCGAGCACGCCCGGCAGCGGCCCGTCTCAGTATCTGACCGACCTGACCAACCCCGCCGATCCGAAATCGGTGCTGAGATCGCTGGTCGTCGATGGCGAGGACCACACCGGCGACTGGTCGATCACGGATTTCACCGCCGCCGAACTCGGCACGCTCCTGGGCGGCACGACCTACGATGCAGCGAACGAGCGCCCCGCCGAATTCAATGGGAAGTATCCGATTCTCACGTTCCAGCAGATCATCGACATTGCGAAGGCGAGGAGCGCGGCGAGCGGCCGCGCGATCGCCGTGTATCCCGAAACGAAGAATCCGACCTGGAACAATGCGCAGGCGATCGCGAACGGCTGCGGGCCGGCAGGCAGTCATCCGCTGGAGGACGCGCTCATCAGGATCCTGAACGACAACGGCCTAAACAGCCGCGGCGCGGCCGTGTTCGTGCAGAGCTTCGAGCCGGGCAGCCTCCAGTACATGCGTTCGCACGGCCTGAACACGAAGATCGTGCAGTTGATCGACGGCTACGATGTCGATTACCGCACGGGCGCCGTCATCTACAACGAAATCACCGACAGCCGTCCGTTCGACTGGACCGTCGCCGGCGACCCGCGCTGGTTCGACGCGATGCTCACGCCCGCCGGCCTCGCGCAGATCAAAACCTATGCGGACGGCATCGGCCCGTGGAAGCCGCAGATCGTGCCGCTCAGGATATCGCCCTTCCCCGCGACGAATCCCGACGGCACGCCCTTCGCCGGCTCGACCTCGCAGGCGGCGATACAAACGCCGACGAGCGTCATCAGCGATGCGCACAAGGCCGGGCTCTTCGTGCACGTCTTCACGTTCCGCAACGAAAAGAAGTATCTCGCGGCCAGCTACAACGGCGATCCGAACGCCGAGTATCTGACGTTCTTCCGGCTGGGCGTCGACGGCGTGTTCACCGATTTCGCCAACACCGGCTTCGCGGCGCGCGCGGCGTATCTGAAAGAACTCGGCCGCTACCCGGTTCATCGCATCGAGCCAGTGTTCGTACTGGTCGTCCGCGGTGACGACGACGGCATGTTCAGGGCCGCTGATGCGCGGTTTGGGGGTCTTCTGCGGCGCGCGGAAGTAGACCGACATCGGTTGCAGTTCGAAGTCGGCATCGCAGACGAGCGGTTGCGTGCCTGAACGCGTATGGACTTCGTGAATGTCGAGCGTACAGGACACGACCAGATACTCGGCGTTGGCCTTTTTCTGCGGGTAGCCGATGAGTTGAAAGTACCGGCCCGGAATGAGTCCCGTGAGATGTCCATGCCCATGCGCGCGTGCGCCCGCGCAGCGCAGGGCATCGAGCCGCACGTGTGCGAGATACTGGGCTTCGGCGAGGGGGTCGTTCGGGGCGTTCGCGAGCCCGCCTTCGAGCGGCTGACTGAAGTTGCCCCAGTCATAGTGTTCAGCGCGGGGGTAGTTCAGATCGCGCTGATCCTCCGCGAAGTGCTCCATCGGGGGAAAGGCCCGCACGCCGCCTGAGCGTGTGTAGTCGTAGTCCTTGATCGCCACGTGCGCGGTGGTTATCTCGCTGGTCAACGAAAGCCGGTCGATGTGCTCTTCGTCAAGCCAGTTGTCCGACGCAGCGTGAAAGCGCAGTGTCTCGTAGGCAAGCTCGTGACGCCGATGAGTGCTCATCGAATCCGACAGGACCAGACGATGAAAGCCCTCGGTGTGCTCGAACCAGAACCAGATGCCCCATTCTTCCCATAAGCGGCACAAGAATTGGTAATCACTTTCGAAGGCTTGGCGCTGGTAGTCCCGTTTGGGAAACATGCCATTCGAGAATTCCCACGCGCTGATGCGGTAATCGACCCGGTACGCGTAGCCGTTCAGCACCTCGCGTGTGACCTCGACGACGTTCATGCCGAGGAACACCCGGCTCGTCTGGTTCAGCGTGGCAAGGTGCAGCCACGGGCGCAGAGTCAACTCGTAGATCATCGAGCTTCCATCGGGACCGACGATGCGCGCCGCACTGACAAGGCCGGTGATCTCACGCGTGTACGCGCCGAGGTTGCCGTTGACTTCGATCGATACCGTGGCTTCGGCCCCGACAATCGCCGCAATGTCGAAGTTCTGGTCGGTCGTAAGCAAGTCCTGGCGCCCGTCCGATATACGTGCGGTGACGACATATTCGAAGAGTTCACTCAGCCCTTCGGTGCCGCGAATGCGCGTTGGCGTGAGGAACGGCGTGCCGAAATAATCCGGCTCGGGCAGCGCGTCGCAGTGCAACCCGAGCACATGCATCTGTACCTCTTCTGCCATGTATTACCCCGCGATCAGCGTTGCACCGCACGCGGTCTTGTCGCCTAGGTGGGCGACACGCCTGCCCCGATGGGTCATGCTGCCGCTCGCGAGGATCGGGAATGTGCCGCTGCATTTTGGGCACTCTGTCAAATGCCCATCGAGCGCGACGCGCGCGCCTTTCACTGTGAACGTTTCGGCGGCTTCGATAATGGTTCCGCCGTGATCCGTCATTCCATTAAGGACTGCTACATCGCGCCCTTGATCATCTCTCATGATTCGTTATCCCGAAAAAAACCCCGCGTGAAGCGGGGAAAAGGGGTTGCTGATGTTCGATATATTAACTTGCTGCGCGAGCGATGTCGGGAATCGCCGGTAAGCGTTGTATGTAATCCATATCAAATTGGACGAGCACTGAAGGGACGCATTTTTCGTAACGCTCCGTTGCCTTCGCCAGAGCATCCCGCAAATGGTGCAAGCAGGTGTCGAACCATACACCCCGGTACTGGCGCAGTGTCGTTGACATTCCGGTGGCGACGCGCTGGATTCCAGCACGCATCTGGCTATATTGCCCGGTGCGCTGTGTCGGGGGGGCCCGAGCGACCCCTGAGGCTTGCTGTTCGAGTTCTTACAACATACCGATTTCCTGTTCGTCTCGAAGGCCGCGCGCCCATCCCGTTGAAGCGCAAAGCGTTTCGAGACGCGACCACGGATCGCGCCGCACGGCGCACGCGATCATAAACCGTATATACTGTTTTCTCCACAGACAGGAGAGAACGAATGAGCACACCTCAAGTCAAGGCGCCGACGAAGAAGGCGTTCCATTTCCCGAAGGGCGCCGCGGACAAGGCGCCGGCGAAGCCCGAAGGCAAAGGTGCCAAAAAACCGCAAGCCAGCGCAACCGCAACCGCGAAGAAGCCCAAAGCGAGCGTGACAGCCCCGGCCACGGCACCGAAGAGCGCGAAGAAGCAAGCAGCGAAGAAGCAAGCAGCGAAAACGCCGGCCGCGAAGCAATCCGCGAAGACGCCCGCAGCCGAAGCTGCCGCCACGAATCAAACCGTGAAGAGCCAGCCGAAGTCCGAGCCGAAAGCGAAGCGCGTGAAGAAGGAAAAGGTCGTGCGCGACAGCTTCACTATGCCCAAGTCGGACTACGCAAAGATCGCCACGCTGAAGGAGAAGTGCCTGAAAAACGGCGTGCGCGTTAAGAAGAGCGAACTGCTGCGTGCCGCCCTTTCACTGCTCGACGCCGCCACGGAAAAGCGCCTCGTCGAAGCGATCAAGGCGCTCGAAACGGTCAAGACCGGCCGCCCGGCGAACGCCTGAGCGTCAGCGCCTCAGAAGAAATTTCTGAAGACCCAGTACAACGCGGCGGCCAGCGCTATCGACGCGGGCAGCGTCAGCACCCACGCGAGCACGAGGCTGCGCACGGTGTTCCATTGCAGCCCCGAACCGTTGGCCGCCATTGTTCCGGCAACGCCCGAAGACAGCACGTGCGTCGTCGAGACAGGCAGACCGTAGAGGTCGGCGGCGCCGATAGTCAGCATCGCGACCATTTCGGCCGAAGCGCCCTGCCCGTACGTCAGATGCTGCTTGCCGATCTTCTCGCCCACGGTCACGACGATCCGCTTCCAGCCGACCATCGTGCCGAGCCCGAGCGCGATCGCCACCGCGACCTTCACCCACGTCGGGATGAACTTCGTCGCGTGATCGAGTTGCTTCTTGTAGTTGTCGATCACCGCACGGTCCGCCGGCGCGAAGACGGGCGCGTTCGCCTTCTCCATCAGGCGGATCGCCTCGGAAACGAGGTACATGTTGTTGCGCACGTTATCGACCATGTTCTGCGGCACCGCCGCAAGCGACCCCGACGAGCCGACCTGATTCGCGATGATATCGGTGAGCTGCTTCACGGCGGGCAAGGTCGCCGTTGAAAGCTGGCGCGTGCGCACATAGGATTGCGTGTCCTCGCGCGCATCGGCGGAAGGCGGGGCGCCGTTCAGGTATTTCGCGAAAGTCACAGATGCCTCGTGCGCCACGGCGACGAAGTTCTGCGTCTCGGCCGGGCTCACCGCCTTGTTGAGGGCGTAGGCCGTCGGCACCGTGCCTATCAGGATCAGCATGATGAGGCCCATGCCCTTCTGGCCATCGTTGGAGCCGTGCGCGAACGACACGCCCGTGCAGGTCAGAATCAGGAGCGCGCGAATCCAGAAAGGCGGCGGATGATTCTTCTTCGGCTCCTTGTACAGTGCCGGCACGCGCACGAGCGCCTTCAGCAGAAGCAAGAGGAGCGCCGAGCAAATGAAGCCGACGATCGGCGAAAACAGCAGCGCCTTGCCGACGCCCGCCGCCTGCGACCAGTCGACTCCGCTCGTGCCGTTCGGCCCGCGCAACAGCTGATTCATCAGGCCGACGCCGATGATCGAGCCGATCAGCGTATGCGAGCTCGACGACGGCAGGCCGAAATACCACGTCGCGAGATTCCAGATGATCGCGGCGATGAGCAGTGCGAAGACCATCGCGAAGCCCGCGCTGCTGCCGACCTGAAGGATCAGCTCGACGGGCAGCAATTGCAGGATACCGAACGCGACCGCGCCGCTGGACACCAGCACGCCGAGGAAATTCCACGCGCCCGACCAGACCACCGCGACATTCGGCGTGAGCGAGTGCGTGTAAATGACGGTGGCAACCGCGTTCGCGGTGTCGTGAAAGCCGTTGACGAATTCGAAGCCGAGCGCGATCAGGAGCGCGATGCCAAGCAGGAAATAAGGAAAGGCGGAGCTCAGCCGGACGGATTGGAGATCGGACGCGAGATGCATCCCGACATAACCGATGCCGCCGATGAGTATGATAAGGAAAACGAGGAGGCTGGTGCGGCGGGCGCGTTCGGACACGCCGCCTTGCTGAGGAAATGCGATGTCCGGCATGGATCGCCTCGCGCGTTTACCGTGGCGGTGCCAAGCATACGTTCCGCCGACGCGGCGAATTGTGAATCTTTTGTGTCAACTGTTCATGTAAAGCTTTCACCACGCGCAGCAGAGTCGTCCGATATCGGCGCGAGAACGATTTCATCGAGGGTTCGCTGCGCTGTCACACGGATGACATTCTGCATGTCTATGTTTTCCGGCCAGCACACCCATTGAACTGCCGGCGGGACCACCGGCGCGCGGCCAGAAACGCGAACAAAACGAAACGCCGCGCGACATAAGTGCATACCGAGACGATGACACTGAACTTCGACCCAGCGTTTGCACGAGCGAGCCTCAGCAGTTCGCTCAATCCCCGCCCCGCCGCGGCGCGCGTGTCCGATCCCTTTTCGCTTCGCGATCAGCCGGTCGCGGATGCTTTCGTCATGCTGACGGCCCCGCTCGCAAGCGAAGCGTTCCAGCAGACCGAACTGATGACCGGGCGCGCCGACGCCGCGTTGCTCGATCGATTGCGTTCGACGCTGCGGCGACTGCGCGCCCTGTGGTGGGCGTTCGAGCCGCTGCTCGACGAGAAGGAAGCGCGCGTGGTACGCAAGCGCTTCAAACGTCTAGCGGATATCGCCGGGGAGCCACATGAATTCGAGGCTGCCTGCGATCTGCTCACGCACGCGCACGAGAACTGCGCGCGCCTCGGGCCGGTCGTGCGCACACTGCGGCGGGAGCGGCGCGAGGCATCGGCGATGACTTGCGTGACGCTGCGCAAGGCGCACGTCGACGTGCTGCTGCGTCGCGCGCTCGCGGATGCGCGGCGGCGCCTGGAGGCGCGTGCCGAGGATCGCACGCTGGAGGAATTCGCGCGTCAGCGCGTCTCGCTCGCCGATGATCTGCTCAGCAAGCGGGAACATCGCGCGGCCAGGATGAAGCGTGTCGATGCGAAAACCTTGCGCAGCATCGAGGAAGCGGCGACGAAACTGCAATGTCTTCTGGAGCTTTTCGCGCCGGTTCTCGAGCGCGGACATCGGCACACGATGCCGCAGCTGCTCGCGGCGCAAGCGGCGCTGCTGCGGCTCCATGATGTGCTCGCGAGCGAGGCGGTGGTGCGGCGCGTCGCGCCGGCGTTGAACGACAAGCAAGCCATCGACGAAGCGGTGCGCTGGCTGAACCGCGCCGCACGCGACGAATCGCGCGCCGCGCTCGAGCGCTTGCGCGCGCTGCCTCATCCGGTCTGACGCGCGCCGGTAAGCCCCCTCCTTTCATCCATCTCCGCGCGGCGGGTTCGCTCCCCGCGTCGTGTGCCCGCCGTCATCCGGGTTTCGCGGATGACGAAGCATCGGCATCCTGAATGCCTTCCATCATCGATATCGGCAAAGGAGACCGCCATGTACTTCGGGACACTCGTCACTCAGGCGCGCACGGATCAGGAGAACGACACCTGGCGGCGCGATCTGGATGCATCGCGCATCGCGACGGAGAGCCGCTGGCGCAGATTCTGGCGCGGGCTTGCGCGATGCTTCCATCGAACACACAAGCCGCTGACCGTCGGCAATCGAAAGTAAAGGATCGTCGCACGTCGAGGCATTAGGATTCGTCTGAGCGTTTTTTACCGACGAAGCCTGCTTAAATACAGCTCCTTTTCGTCTCATAAGAAGCTCATCGGATGTGAACACGCGATGCAGGTGGGACATGCGCGCAGTGCTCATTGCTCATGTGAACGCTGCGTGGCATCGCCACGGCGAACGTCTGCGCATTCGACTGATCTTGGCGTACTGAACCGTTCAAAGCGGCGCGGGCGTCGCCACGAGCGCGAGTTTGAATCCAGCCGTAACAACCATGCGAACACCCAGACTTCTATTGATGCCGGTCGCCGCCGCGCTTCTCATCACCGCGTTGCCCGCCAGCGCGAAATACTCCGAGCACTGGATGACGTATTCGGAAATGACGCACGCGCGGTCATCGGCTGCCAAGCCGCGTTCAAGCGAGAAAACCGCTCGAAAAGCGCCGGTGCAGACTGAGGCCGCGACCGCCGAAGACGATCCCATTGCGGCGTTCGCCCGCCCCGCGAAATCGCAGCGCAAAGCGGCCCGACGCTGAGCCGCTCCTTGATTAGCGCGTGAAATATCGCTCACATCGCGCTTATTCCGATTTCTTTTCTGTCAGCATCGACTATCCTTCTGACCGTCGTAAGAGGTGGGCTGCATGGCCCGCTGCGCCCTGCCATGTGCGCGATTTCATCGTGCATTATTAGAGGCGCAGTCATGCCGTGGCGCCCACTGCTCTTACGACAGCCTGAATTGATCGCGCGCGGTTTGAAGACGTCCCTTCCCGTCTATGTCATGCAATCGGACAGGCCGATTGTGAGGCCGCTAAAGACCGGCGAATCGTGCAAGGCCAGCAGGGAATTCATGACCTTGCACAAGCACGGCTTTCCACGGATGTGGTCAGGTCTCGAGAAAATCTCAACACGCCGTATGCGGCGTTCCGGGCGGGCCAATTGATGACGAATCAATCGTTACTTGCCACGGTGAACACACATGCGCGTTCGGCGTTCAGCAACGGGCCGGGAACGTGGACCAATATAAATGGCTTGCACAATAACGCTTTACAGGCCCTGAAATATTGATGCCCGACGGATTCTGAACGCGGACTTTGATATCGCCGTAAGGCGGCGGGGAAATTCGCTGCAGAGATGCTGCGATCAGCGTGCGATTCAGCAAAGGATATGGCTGATTGAATCGCAGCTGTGAAAATATGAGCGCTTGATGCTCAAGATTATTCTGGCGGAGAGAGGGGGATTCGAACCCCCGATAGGTTTTACCCTATACACGCTTTCCAGGCGTGCGACTTAAACCACTCATCCATCTCTCCGGAAGACCGCGATTATACCAAGTTCCCGCGCCTGCGCCAGCCCCTACGGGTGACGAATGTAATCGACGAGTGCGCGGGTGTACGCATCCGGCTTGCGATCGAAAAGGCTCACCGCGATCGCCACCGCAAAGCCGGCCGGCACGCCGAACACGCCCGAGCTGATCGGCTCGATGCCGAACCAGCGCGGCCCCGCAAAGCCCGTCAGTTGCACGAAGAACGGATACGTCGACACGATGTAGTACACGCACACGACGAGCCCGGCGATCATCCCCGCGACGACGCCGCGCTGCGTCGTGCGCTTCCAGAACACGCCGAGCACGAGCGCTGGAAAGAGACTTGACGCCGCAAGCGAGAACGCCGCGCCCACGAGAAAGAGAATATTCCCCGCGTTGAGCGACGCCACGTACGACGCGAGCAAGGCCACGCCGAGCAGCAGAATCTTGGAGATGGTTACGCGCCGCTGGCTCGTCGCGCGGCGATCGACCATGCAGTAGTAGACGTCATGCGACAGCGCGTTGGCGATCGTGAGCAGGAGCCCGTCCGCGGTCGAAAGCGCCGCCGCCAGCGCGCCCGCCGCGATCAGCCCCGAGATGACATACGGTAATCCCGCGATCTCCGGCGCCGCGAGCACGACCATGTCCGGCTGCATCTGAATGCCGGACCAGCGCACGATGCCGTCGCCGTTCACGTCGCTGATGCGGATCAGATACGGCTCCACGCGGCGCCACTGCGTGACCCATTGCGGCAGATCCGCGAAGCGATGCCCCACGAGCCCCGTCAATATCTCATGCTTGATGAGCACCGCGAGCACCGGCACCGTCAGATAAAAAAGCGCGACGAAGAACAGCGTCCAGCCGACGGAGCGCCGCGCCGACGACACCGACGTCGTCGTGTTGTAGCGCGTGAGGATATGCGGCAGGCTCGCCGTGCCGATCGACAAGCACAGGAGCAGCGATAGAAAGTTGATCTGATGCACGCGCGGACTCTCGTCCCCCGCCGAACCCGGCGCGAACGCCTCGGTCATCGGCACGGGCGCCGCGACGCGCTCGGTCAGCGCGTCGCGTTCGCGCGACCACTTGGCCTGCGCGTCGGCGGCATCGCGCGGGAAGGCGGCGAGCTCGCGTTCGCGCTCGTTGATCTCACGCAGCGGCCCGTTGTGCCGCCGCAATTCGGCGATCTCGGCGACGAGGCGCGCATGCTCCGCGTGGAACGACTGCGGCAGCGCGTCGATGCGCTGCTGCATCTGCACGGCCTGACGCTGGTAATCGGTGCGCACGCGCGCCTCGTCCGGCGAGACGGCGACGGCGCGCTCGAGCGCTTCGACGCGCTCCATCACGCGCCCGTAGTTGAATTGCGGAAACCAGCCGAGTCCTTCGCGATGCGCGATCATCGACACGGGAATCAGCATTGCGCTGATCAGGATGATGTATTGCGCGACCTGCGTCCACGTGACCGCGCGCATGCCGCCGAGAAACGAGCACACGAGGATGCCCGCGAGTCCGCAGAAGATCCCGATCGAAAACTCGATGCCGATGAAGCGCGAGGCGATCAGGCCGATGCCCTGAATCTGCGCGACCAGATACACGAACGAGCAGAGAATCGCCGCGATGGCCGCGAGCGCCCGCACGAGGTTGCTGGAGAAGCGCGTGCCGAGAAAATCGGGAATGGTGTAGCGCGCGAGCTTGCGCACATAAGGCGCGAGCAGGAACGCGACGAGGCAGTAGCCGCCCGTCCAGCCCATCACATAAGCAAGGCCGTCGTAGCCGCTCGCGTAGATCGACCCGGCAAGGCCGATGAACGATGCCGCCGAAAGCCAGTCGGCGGCGGTCGCCATGCCGTTGAACGCGGAAGGCACGCGCCGCCCCGCCACGTAGTACTCGACGAGATCGGAGGTGCGCGACAGGAGCCCGATCACCGCGTACACCGCGATCGGCACGAACAGGAACACATAGCCGATCCACATGCCCGGTCCCGTCGTGCGCTCGATGCGCTCCATCAGAAAGATGAACAGGAGGAAGCCGACCGTGTAGAGCGCGTAGGAAAGGATCAGCCGGTTGGTGAGCTTCATGATGCCCCGCCCTGTTCCGTGCTCGCGGCCCGCGCGAGACGCGCATCGGCAATCTGCATCAGCACGATATAGACGAGGATCAGCGCGACGTAGACGAGTATCGCGCCCTGCGCGCCGAAGTAGAACGGCAGCGGAAAGCCCGCGACGCGCACGTGCTCGAAGCGCTGCGCGAAAAGCGGCAAGCCGAAGGAAACGACGAATCCGATCGCCATCAGCACGGCGATCAGCGCGACGTTGAAGCGCCAGTATGCGCGATGCGCGCGCGCCATCGCCGCCGAAACGGGCGGCGGTGTGGCAGGCGTCGGATTGGAGGTATCGGCGGGAGGCTGCGTGACCATGCGGTTATTTACCAAAACCGCACGGCATCGGCAATTAGGATCGACCGCTGCTCGCCGGGCAGCGGCCGAAGCGAAGATCAGCGCGCTTCGCCGAGCTGATCGAGAATCGCGGGATTTTCCAGCGTGGAAACGTCCTGCGTGATCTCCTCGCCCTTCGCGAGCGAGCGCAACAGGCGGCGCATGATCTTGCCAGAACGCGTCTTCGGCAGGTTCTCGCCGAAGCGGATGTCCTTCGGCTTCGCGATCGGGCCGATTTCCTTGCCGACCCAGTTGCGCAGCTCGATGGCGATCTGCTTCGCTTCATCGCCCTCGGGACGCGGCCGCTTAAGCACGACGAACGCGACCACGGCTTCACCCGTCGTGTCGTCCGGACGGCCGACGACCGCCGCTTCCGCGACCATCGGATTCGCGACCAGCGCCGACTCGATCTCCATCGTGCCGAGACGGTGGCCCGAGACGTTCAGCACGTCGTCGATGCGGCCCATGATCGTGAAGTAACCGGTCTCCTTGTCGCGCACGGCGCCATCGCCGGCGAGGTACAGCTTGCCGCCGAGCTCTTCGGGGAAGTAGCTCGACTGATAACGCTTCGGATCGCCCCAGACATTGCGCAGCATCGACGGCCACGGACGCTTCACGACCAGAATGCCGCCCTGCCCGTTCGGCACGTCCTGGCCGGTTTCATCGACGACGGCAGCCATGATGCCCGGCAGCGGCAGCGTGCACGAGCCCGGCACGAGCGGCGTCGCGCCCGGCAGCGGCGTGATCATGTGGCCGCCGGTTTCCGTCTGCCACCACGTATCGACGATCGGGCACTGACCCTTGCCGACGTTCTCGTGATACCACATCCACGCTTCCGGATTGATCGGCTCGCCGACCGTGCCGAGGATTCGCAGCGAGGACAGATCGAAGCTCTTCGGATGCACCTTCGCGTCTGCTTCCGATGCCTTGATGAGCGAGCGGATCGCGGTGGGCGCTGTATAGAAGATCGTGACCTTGTGGCGCGCGATCATCTCCCAGAAGCGCCCCGCGTGCGGATAGGTCGGCACGCCTTCGAACATCACCTGCGTCGCGCCGATGGCCAGCGGGCCGTACGCGATATAGCTATGCCCCGTGATCCAGCCGATGTCCGCCGTGCACCAGAAGATATCGCCCGGCTTCATGTCGAAGGTCCACTTCATCGTCTGCGCGGCCCACAGCAGCGTGCCCGCCGTGCTGTGCTGCACGCCCTTCGGCTTGCCCGTGGACCCCGACGTGTAGAGGATGAAGAGCGGATGCTCCGCGCTCACCCACTCCGGCTCGCACTTGTTCGATTCGTTCTCGACGATCTCGTGCAGCCACAGGTCGCGGCCTTCGGTCCACGCGACCTTGCCGCCGGTGCGCTTGTAGACGATCACGTCCTTCACCTTCTCGCAGCCGCCCGCGGCGATCGCCTCATCGGCGATGCTCTTGAGTGGCAGCGCCTTGCCGCCGCGCATCTGCTCGTCGGCGGTGATGAGCGCGACCGCGCCGACATCGACGAGACGCTCATTGAGCGACTTCGACGAGAAACCGCCGAACACGACCGAATGCGTGGCGCCGATGCGCACGCACGCCTGCATCGCGACGACGCCTTCCACCGACATCGGCAGATAGATCACGACGCGGTCGCCCTTTTTCACGCCGCGCTTCTTGAGCGCGTTGGCCAGGCGGCAGACGCGATCGAGCAGGTCCTGATAGGTGACGTTGGTGACGGTGCCGTCGTCGGCTTCGAAGATGATCGCGTTGTCGTTGCCGCGGCCCGCTTCGACGTGGCGGTCCAGACAGTTGTACGACGCATTGAGCTCGCCGTCCTCGAACCAGGTGTAGAACGGCGCTTTCGATTCATCCAGCACCTTGGTGAATGGCTTGTGCCACGAAAGCGTGTCGCGCGCGACGCCCGCCCAGAAACCTTCGTAATCACGCTCCGCTTCCGCTACAAGCGCCTTGTAGGCGTCCATGCCGGAGATTGCCGCACCCGCGGTTGCCTTGGCTGACGGCGGGAACACACGTTTTTCCTGAAGAACCGATTCGATCGCAGACATCGACAACCTCTCCTGATGGTGATTCCAAAATCCGGCGGCGCGCGCATCGCTGAATGGGCTGCGCACGCCGCATGTTTATGAGGTTCGAAAAACGAAAAGCGCGCGGCGTATCCGGTTCCGACCTTGTCTCCATTTGTACCGTACCGAGGCGGCACGGAAGAATGTCACGGCACATTCGTCTGCCAGCGACATCCCGCATTGATTTCAAGATAAGCCGCCCAACTTACCCGCTTCTTACGTGGCCCGGCCAGCGGGCACGGGGTATACACGGAGTCCGTGCGGCTTCTACAATGCGTCCCCACAATCGTAACTGAACTCGCCGCGCGGTATCCAGCTTGAATCGCTACGCCTTTCTTCTCATCGCAGCCATGCTGCTCGTCGGGAGCAATGTCGGCATCGGCAAGTCGATCGTCGCTTCCGTTCCCGTTCCGCTCTTTGCCCTTCTGCGCTTCGTGATCGCGCTCGCGGTGCTCTGGCCGCTCTTGCGCTGGTCGAAGATGAAGCGCGTCGCGCGCGGCGAATGGGTCAACCTTTTTCTGCAGGCGTTCTTCGGCACCTTCGGCTTCACGCTCCTGATGCTCAACGGCGTCGCGCGCACGAGCGCGGTCGCGGCGGGCGTGATCACGAGCACCATTCCGGCGGTCGTCGCGCTCTTCGCGTGGCTCTTCCTGAAGGAAAAGCCGGGCGGGCGCGCATTCGCGTCGATCGGGCTCGCGATCGCGGGCGTGCTCGTCATCAACGTCGCGCAGGCGGGCGGCGCCGGTGCAAGCTCGTTCAGCGGCAACCTGATGGTGCTCGGCGCCGTGTGCTGCGAATCGCTCTATGTGATCCTCTCGCGCCGTCTCACAGAGACGCTGCCCGCCATCGACATCTGCGCCTACACGCACGCGATCGGCCTTCTGCTGATGTTGCCGCTCGGCGCGACGTCGCTCACGGGCTTCGACTGGACGAACGTCGCGTGGGATACCTGGGCGCTCGTCGTCTGGTACGGACTCTCGGCCAGCATCTTCTCGTTCTGGCTGTGGATGAAAGGCATCCGCCACGTCGACGGCAGTCTCGCCGGCGTCTTCTGCGCCGTGCTGCCGGTCGCGGCGGCGCTTTACGGCATCGCGTTCCTCGACGAGCGGCCGACGCTCGCGCACGGCATCGCGCTCGCGTGCGTCGTCGCGGGAATCGGGCTCGCGAGCCTCAGGACGCGCGGCGCCGGCGCCGTATCGCGTGAGACGGGCGTCTAGCACCGTCTCAGCGTTTCATCAGCGCATTCTGAAAGGTTTCGGCAAGTCCGCATGGCGACGCGCTACAATAGCGGGCTTCCCGACACCGCCAATGCGCCCACGCGCGCCCCGGCCGGCGCATCGCACGGTTTGGCTCGTCATATTCTTCCGTCATCATTTCCGGCCCGACCGCACCGACTCAAAAGCCGCCCATGTCCGCTCCCAAGCATGCTTCCACCTCGCCCTCGCAGACCGGCACGATGAAAGCGCTGCCGAAAATCATCTTCATGAGCCGCTGGCTGCAGGTGCCGCTGTATCTGGGCCTGATCGTCGCGCAAGCCGTCTACGTCGTGCTGTTCCTGAAGGAAGTGTGGCACCTCGTCTCGCACGCGATGACGCTCGACGAAACCAACATCATGCTCGTCGTGCTCGGCCTGATCGACGTGGTGATGATTTCGAACCTGCTCATCATGGTGATCGTCGGCGGGTATGAAACCTTCGTGTCGAAACTCGGCGTGGAAGGCCATCCCGACGAGCCCGAGTGGCTCGATCACGTCAACGCGGGCGTGCTGAAGGTGAAGCTTTCGATGGCGCTCATCAGCATCTCGTCGATCCATCTGCTGAAAACCTTCATCAACCCCGACCAGCACACGTTCCACACGGTGCTGTGGCAGGTGATCATCCACGTCGCGTTCCTCGTGTCCGCGCTGATCATGGCGTATGTCGACCGGCTGACCACGCATACGCATCCGAAGCACTTCCATAGCGAAACCATCGCGCCCCGAAGCGCGCTCGACTGAAGCGTCCGACAGAACGCACACAAAATTTCGTCCCCCAGAGCTCAAGCCATGACCGTCATCAAGCAGGAAGATCTGATCCAGAGCATCGCTGATTCGCTGCAGTACATCAGCTACTACCATCCGCTCGACTATATCCAGGCGCTCGGCCGCGCCTACGAGCTCGAAGAGAGCCCGGCGGCAAAGGACGCGATCGCGCAGATCCTGACCAACAGCCGCATGTGCGCCGAAGGCAAGCGCCCGATCTGCCAGGACACGGGCATCGTCACGGTGTTCGTGAAGGTGGGCATGGACGTGCGCTGGGACGGCGCCACGATGAGCGTCACCGACATGATCAACGAAGGCGTGCGCCGCGGTTATCTGAACCCGGACAACGTGCTGCGCGCGTCCATCGTGAGCCCGCCCGAAGGCGGCCGCAAGAACACGAAGGACAACACGCCGGCCGTGATCCATTACGAGATCGTGCCGGGCGACAAGGTCGATGTGCAGGTCGCGGCCAAGGGCGGCGGCTCGGAGAACAAGTCGAAGTTCGCGATGCTGAATCCGTCGGATTCGATCGTCGACTGGGTGCTCAAGACCGTCCCGACGATGGGCGCGGGCTGGTGCCCGCCGGGCATGCTCGGCATCGGCATCGGCGGCACGGCTGAAAAGGCGATGGTCATGGCGAAGGAATCGCTGATGGACCCGATCGACATTCAGGACATCATCGCGCGCGGTCCGCAGGACTGGATCGAAGAGCTGCGCGTCGAACTGCACGAGAAGGTGAACGCGCTCGGCATCGGCGCGCAAGGTCTCGGCGGCCTCGCCACCGTGCTCGACGTGAAAATCATGGCAGCGCCGACGCACGCGGCATCGAAGCCGGTCGCGATCATCCCGAACTGCGCGGCCACGCGCCACGCGCATTTCACGCTCGACGGCTCCGGCGCCGCGAAGCTCGACGCCCCGCCGCTCGACGCATGGCCGAAGGTCACGTGGGCGCCCAACACGGAAACGAGCAAGCGCATCGACCTGAACACGCTGACGCCGGAAGAAGTCGCGTCATGGAAGCCGGGCCAGACGCTCTTGCTGTCGGGCAAGATGTTGACGGGCCGCGACGCCGCGCACAAGCGCATTGCCGACATGCTCGCCAAGGGCGAGAAGCTGCCGGTGGACTTCACGAACCGCGTGATCTACTACGTCGGACCGGTCGATCCGGTGCGCGACGAGGCTGTCGGCCCTGCGGGCCCGACCACCGCCACGCGCATGGACAAGTTCACCGAGATGATGCTCGCGCAAACCGGCCTCATCTCGATGATCGGCAAGGCCGAACGCGGCCCGGTCGCGATCGAGGCGATCAAAAATCACAAGGCCGCGTATCTGATGGCGGTCGGCGGCGCGGCGTATCTCGTGTCGAAGGCGATTCGTGAAGCGAAGGTGCTTGCGTTCGAAGACCTCGGCATGGAAGCCATCTATGAATTCGACGTGCAGGACATGCCGGTGACGGTTGCGGTCGATTCGAGCGGCACGTCCGTTCACAAGACGGGTCCGGCCGAATGGCAGGCAAAAATCGGAAAAATCCCGGTCGCGACGGCTTGAACCCGGGTTAAAGACGGTTTATACCTTCAGTGAATGACAGAGCCGGGCGTTTCGCCCGGCTCTTTTCTTTGAATCGATCCGTCTCGATAAAGATTTTCATTCTCAGTTTTGTCTGAAAGCAAAAATTTCTACTCAACCTTGGCATTCTCGCGCTCAAGGTTTATCTTTGTTCAAGTGCCCCACGTTACAAAAAAGGAACAACCATGCAAGGCGACGCGAAAGTCATCGAATATCTGAACGCGCAACTGAAAAACGAGCTGACCGCGATCAATCAATACTTCCTGCACGCGCGGATGTATCAGCACTGGGGCCTGGAAAAGCTCAACAAGCACGAGTACGACGAATCGATCGGCGAAATGAAGCACGCCGACTGGCTGATCCAGCGCGTGTTCATGCTCGATGGACTGCCGAACCTGCAGGACCTGCACAAGCTTCTCATCGGCGAGGAAACCAAGGAAATTCTCGAGTGCGACCTGAAGCTCGAGCAGATTTCCCAGTCGACCTGCAAGGAAGCCATCGTGTACTGCGAGTCGGTGCGTGACTTCGTCTCGCGCGAAATTTTCGAAAAGATTCTGCACGACACCGAAGAGCACATCGACTGGCTGGAAACGCAGCTGGATCTCATCGACAAGGTCGGCATCCAGAACTACCAGCAAACCATGATGGGCGATCACGAGTAAATCGGGCGTCCATGACGGTGGCTTCCCTGCTTCCGAACGAGCGTGCTCCGTCCGACGCGAGCGCGCCGGTCGGTATTTTCGATTCCGGCCTCGGCGGTCTGTCGGTGTTGCGCGCCGTGCGCGCGACGCTGCCGCACGAGCGCCTGATCTACGTCGCCGATTCGCTTTACGCACCCTACGGCGAGCGCGATGACGATTTCATCGTCGACCGCACCATGGCGATCGGCGCATGGCTCGTCGGGCAAGGCGCGAAGGCACTGGTCGTCGCGTGCAATACGGCTACCGCGCAATCGATCGCCTTCGTGCGCGAGCGCCTGCCGATTCCGCTCGTCGGCGTCGAGCCGGGGGTCAAGCCGGCGGCGGCGGTGTCGAAGTCGCGCGTGGTCGGCGTTCTCGCCACGGCCGTGACGCTGCGAAGCGCGCGGTTCCAGTCGCTGCTCGAGCGCTACGCGGGCGATTGCCGCTTCATCTGTCAGGCCGGACACGGTCTGGTTCAGGCCGTGGAGCGCTGCGACACGTCGTCGCCGGCGCTGATGGCCTTGCTCGAAAGCTATCTCGCGCCGATGCTCGACGCCGGCGCCGACACCCTCGTGCTCGGCTGCACGCACTACCCTTTTCTCGACCGCGCGATTCGCGACATCGCGGGCGAACGATTGCATATCGTGGATACCAGCGTCGCCATTGCGCGCCAGCTCGACCGTCTGCTCGATGCCCACGCGCTCAGGCACGTCGCCGCACCGGCAGACACCCTGCCGCGCTTTTTCTCCACCGCCGACGGCGAATCCCAGCGCCAGCTCGCCGCATCCCTGCTCCAACTCGACGCCCAAGTCGAGCACGTCGACATCCCTTCGCGCCGCACGCGCCTCGCTGAACCCGACATCGTCTGAGGGTTTCTCTCGCGCTGCATCAATTTCCCAGCGCGCTTTTCCCCGCCAGACAAGGCTCCTAGCAATAAACCCGCTAACTCGCTCACTCTGTTACAAAAAACACAGTGGCCCGCTTGCAAACGCGCTCATGACGAATGATAATAATTCGCATTAACGCTAGCTATCGCGAACGATCATGATTGTCTGTGTCTGCAAATCAGTGTCTGACCGAAAGATCCGAGCCGCCATCGCCGAGGGAATGGACTCCTTCGACGAACTTCAGTTCGAGCTCGGCGTAGCAATGTGCTGCGGCAAGTGCGAGGCGAGCGTTCGCGACGTAATGGCGGAAAGCGGCGTGTGCGCGTCGCGCTGCGGCGTCGAGCAGCGTGACATGGTGGCGCCGCTCACGTTCTACGAGCGCCAGGCCGCCTGATGCATCCGCGCGGCCGCCGTGCCGCGCTCAACCAACGGCGTCTGCGTCGTTTGGTCGTCTTACCGCCTTCGCAAGCCAGGTTACCTTCGAG
Source organism: Caballeronia sp. 11_S32 (assembly GCF_056930355.1). Lineage (NCBI taxonomy): Bacteria > Pseudomonadati > Pseudomonadota > Betaproteobacteria > Burkholderiales > Burkholderiaceae > Caballeronia > Caballeronia sp. 11_S32. The sequence continues at coordinate 1,626,769 of NZ_JBXOWH010000003.1, read as the reverse complement.
CATCCGGTCACTCGGGCATCCGGTCACTTTAGCCAGCCGCGCAACTCTTTTACCCCTGGAGGGAAAGATGGAATTGCTTATCGGTTTCGTGGCCACCCTGTTTATCTCCCTGCTTATTTTCCGAAAATGACGTCGTCAGGTTTCTTCCGCGCCGCGCTTGTGCAGTCGTTGGACCTCGAGTTGGAAGGCCGCGCCATCAGCAAGAACTCACGCAGCACCACAAGCAGCCAATAACAATGCAGTCCCCGACCCTTTCTCCCGCAGCTCTCCGGACGGCCCCGGCATCGAACGCGAATCCGCGCGTGATCGCGGCGTGCGCCGCTGTCGTCGTGATTCACGCTGCGCTGCTGGGCACTGCGTTGTCGATGCGCAACGAGCCGCTGCCGCGTCCGATCGAAGCCAAGTCGATTACCGCGCAGCTCATCAGCGAGACGCCGCAGCCGGCGCCGCAACCCGTTGCAGTCGAAACGCCGCCGCCCAAGCCGGTGCCGCAACCGGTCCCGAAGCCGCAACCCAAACCGAAGGTCAAGCCGAAGATCGAGCCGAAGCCCACGCCGATGCCGGTGACCGAAGCGCCGTCGCAGATCGCGGCGCCCGCGCCGGAACCGACACCGCCCGCGCCGGCGCAACCCGCGCCGCCGCCTGCTGCTCCGGCCATCGGAAAGCCGAGCATGGATCTCGCCGCACCGAAGAACGTCGCGCGTCTGAGCTGCAACATCGCACAGCCTGACTATCCGGCAATGTCCAAGCGCCGCGGCGAAACGGGCACGGCCGTCGTCCGCCTGACGGTCGGCCTCGCGGGCAAGATCGAAAACGTCACGCTGCAAAAGAGCAGCGGCTCGTCGCGGCTGGATGACGCGGCGCTCGACGCGGTGCGGGGCAGCGCGTGCAGCCCCTACAAGGAAAATGGCGAAGCGATTCGCGCGACCGCCACGGTCCCATTTGTTTTCAGTCTGAACGACTGACCGGTTTAATCAGATACAAGGAAGGAACGAGAAATGGAAAACTACGGGATTGCGCACGTCTGGGCGCAAGGCGATTTCGTGACGCGGGGCATCGCCCTCGCGCTCGTCATCATGTCGGTGCTTTCGTGGACGGTGATCGTCGTGAAGGCGTGGAACGTCGTGCGCCTGAAGCGCCTGACCAAGAACGCCGAGCAGGCCTTCTGGCACTCCGACGACTTCAACGACGGTATCAAGAAGCTCGGCAGCCAGTCGTCGAGCGCGGCGGACAACCCGTTCCTCGCACTCGCGCTCGCCGGCCAGGAAGCGGCGGACCATCATCATCAGACGCAGCCGCATCTGCACGACCGCATGGACGTGTCCGACTGGATCACGCGCTGCCTCAAGGATGTGATGGACGAAGGCGTCGGCCGCATGCAGTCGGGTCTCGCGATTCTCGCGTCGATCGGCTCGACGTCGCCGTTCGTCGGCTTGTTCGGCACCGTCTGGGGCATCTATCACGCGCTTTTGACCATCGGCGCGACGGGCCAGACCTCGATCGATCAGGTCGCGGGCCCGGTCGGCGAATCGCTGATCATGACCGCGTTCGGCCTCTTCGTCGCGATTCCGGCGGTGCTCGGCTACAACGCCCTCACCCGCGCGAACAAGGGCATCGTCACGAAGCTGAACCGCTTCGCGCACGGCCTGCACGCGTTCTTCGTGACGGGCTCGAAGCTCTCGTCGACCAAGCGCGCGACCAACGCCTCGACCGACAGCCTGCGTCTCGCGACGCGCGCGTCGTAAGCCGGGAGGTTTGCATCATGGCCATGAGCCCATTCGCCGGAGATGAAGACGACGGCATGATGAGCGAGATCAACATGACGCCGCTCGTCGACGTCATGCTGGTTCTGCTGATCATCTTCCTCGTCACGATTCCGGCCATGCATCACGCGGTGAAGATCGACCTGCCGCACGCGAGCAGCGCGCCGCAAGACGAGAAGCCCGCGCACGTCAACATCGCGATCAAGGCCGACGGCACGACGCTGTGGGACGATCAGCCGGTCGACGCAGCGACGCTCGACGCGCGCATCGCGCAAGCCGCGCAGCAGACGCCGCAGCCCGAGATCTATCTGCGTGCGGATCGCCAGGTGGCCTACGAGAAAGTCGCCGATCTGATGTCGGCGGCGCAGTCAGGCGGACTGACCAAGATCGGCTTCGTCACCGAGCCGAAGAGCGGCAAGTAAGCGAGGAACGCGGCGCCCTCTTTCCGGGCGCCAAAAGTAAAAGGCCTTCATCGTCAGATGAAGGCCTTTTTTTGTGCGCACTCGGCGCATTCGGGTGAGGCGGTCACTTTGGGTTCGAATAGCCAGAACCAGAAGTTCCGTCGCATGCAGCAGCCGTGGTCGACACGGACAGTGCAATCAACCCTATCAGGCTAACTATCAGAGCAGCCGTCAGTTTTCGCATAAGGAGCTCCTTAGCGAAGGAGGCTTCAATATACCGCTGCGAATTTTGACGATCAATTGAATCTGTCCATCGCAAGCGCGCGCTTCAATGTCAGAAATCAATGACAAGCGCCGATGCGGTCAAACTGTTTCTCGATCCGCGCTTTCGTGAACAGGACATTCTCCAGGAAAGCGCTCGCCGCTACCGATCGACTCGACGAGAAAATCCACGAACGCGCGCACTGCAGGGACCATGCCCTGGCGCGACAAAAAGACCGCATAGAGTTGCGGCGACGGAAACGTCCAGCCCGGCATCACAGGCGACAGCTGGCCCGTGCGCAACGGCGCGCCGTACATCATCTCGGGCAGCGCCGCGATGCCGACGCCGCGCATCACGGCCTCGCGGATCATCGACAGGTCCGCAGTGACGAGCCGCGGCTCGTGCTCGAACTCGTGGCGCGTGCCGTCCGGCGCGATCAGCCGATAAACGTGACGGCCGTCGGCGGAAGGCATGTCGATCGTGTCGTACTGGGCGAGTTCCGCCGGCGTCATGGGTGGCGCGTTCGACTTGAGCAGCGACGGCGCCGCGACGAGCATCTGCTCCGTGCGCCACAGCGGCCGCGCGACGACGTTCGAGCTCGCCGGCGGCTCCGAGCGCACGCGCAGCGCGACATCGACCGCGTCCTCGAACAGATCGACGACGCGGTTCGTCACGCGCATCACGACGCGCACTTCCGGATAGCGATGCATGAAGTCCGGCATCACCGCGGAGAGAAAGGTCTGCGCGATCGTGACCGGCACGCTCACGCGCACCGTGCCGCGAGGCGAATCGCGCAGGCTTTGCACGACGTTGACGGCCGCCTGGGCTTCGGCGAGCATCGCCTGACAATGCTGGTAGAAAAGCTGCCCCGCCTCGGTCAGCGCGAGCTTGCGCGTCGAGCGCTGCAGCAGGCGCACGCCGAGCGACGCCTCCAACTCCGACACGCGCCGCGACAGCCGCGATTTCGAGATGCCGAGCACGCGCTCCGCAGCGGAAAATCCGCCGTGCTCGACGACGTGCGAGAAATACATCAGATCGTTCAGATCATGCGAGTCGGCTTTCATGGTCGCTCGGTGAGACTCGGAAGTGTGCGCACGTACCCGTGCGGTTCGTTATCGCCAGCGGGACAATCCATTGCGCCGCGACGTCTTTTACCGCGAAATGCGGCCCATATAATAGCTCTGTGTTTCAAATTTATCGCTATTCCCTTATTTCCGTATTCACGACGCGAGGCAACATGTCCACCAGCCGCAGCATCGAACGCATCATTCCGGCGACCCGCACCGTTGAAGGCGGCGGGTTCGTCGTGCATCGTCCGTTTCCGACCCGTCTTCTGATGGATTTCGATCCCTTCCTTCTCCTCGACGAGATGGGGCCCGCCGACTACGCGCCCGGCGAGGCCAAAGGCGCGCCCGATCACCCGCATCGCGGCTTCGAGACGGTGACGTACATGCTCGAAGGCGAGTTCGGCCACAAGGATTCGGCGGGCCACTCCGGCACGCTGCGTCCCGGCGACGTGCAATGGATGACCGCCGGCGCGGGCGTCGTGCACAGCGAAATGCCCGCCGAGGAATTCACTCGCCAGGGCGGCCGCGTGCATGGTCTGCAACTGTGGGTGAACCTGCCGCAGCGCGACAAGATGATCGCGCCGCATTATCAGGAGATTCCGTCGACGCAGATTCCCGTCGCGACGAGCGAGGACGGCAAGGTCAGCGTGAAGGTCATCGCGGGCGAGGCGCTTGGCGTGAAGGCCGCGGTCGAGACGCGCACGCCGATCCTGTATCAGCACTTCTCGCTGAAGCCGGGCGCGAAGATCGAACTGGCCGTGCCGCGTGATTATCGGGTGTTCGCGTATCCGCTTTCGGGCACCGCGTTGTACGGCCCGCAAAGCCAGCCGGTGCGCGCGCAGCAGATGGTGATCTTTCGCGACGACAGCGACACGATCGCGCTCGCCGCCGGCGACGAGCCCGTGGAACTGCTGCTGATCGGCGGCGTGCCGCTGAAGGAGCCCGTCGTGCGCTACGGTCCGTTCGTGATGAACACCGAGGACGAGATCCGCCAGGCGGTGATCGACTATCAGGCGGGCCGCATGGGCGCGATCACGCACTAGGCGCCTTAGTGCCGAAGCAGTCGAAATCGGCAAAGCGGTGCGGCAGGAACGGACACATTGCGTCACAATGACCGTTCTTGCCGCACCGTTTTTGTCATTCATACAGTCCAATCAAAGCAGGAGCAACGCATGGCCGGACCTTCCGTGACCGCAAGCATCGGCAACATCGACTATCAAGTCCGTCTCGCGGACGGCACGCATTCGTGGCTCGCCGACGAACCCGCCCGTATCGGCGGCGGCGACACGGGACCGGAACCCGCCTCGCTCCTGCTCGCGAGCCTCGGCGCATGCACGTCCATCACGCTGAAGATGTACGCGAAGCGCAAGGAATGGCCGCTCGAAGCGGTGCACGTCGAGTTGTCGATGAAGAGCACCGCGGAAGGCACGAACATCGACCGGCGCATCGCGCTCACGGGCGCCCTCTCCGATGAACAGCGGGAACGGCTCTTGCAAATTGCCAATGCGTGTCCGATGCACAAGGTTCTGTCCGGCGCGATTCACATCGAGTCCGGACTTACGCCGCAGTGATGCATCGCGGGCACACGAACGTCCAAGGAAACCGTCGTCTTGAATTTCGAACACCTCATCCAGATCAACGATCCGCTCAATCCGCTCGTCGAGTCGCTCACGCGCGAGCAGCTTTGGGAAGGGCTCGTCCTGCGTGCCGAGCAGCCGCAGTTGTTCGTGCTGGGCCTGGATAGCTGCGACATCATCTCGCGCGATGGCGACACGATGGAGCGCGAGCTCCACTATGGCCAGGCCACCGTGCGCGATCGCGTGACGCTCACACCCGGTTCGAGCGTGCGCTACGACATCCTGCCGACCGCCGAATATGTCGGCGGCTCGCTCACGATGGCGATCGAGCAGCCCGACCCGCTCCAGCTCTTCCTGCGCTTCAGCTACAGCACGACGCTGCCGGAAAACGAGAATGCAACGCCTGACGAGCGTCAGACGCAGGAAATCGTGAAGTCGGCGTATCGCGAGTCGGACATCGACACCGTGCGGCTGATTCGCCAGTTCGCGCACGGCCGTCAGGATCAAAGTCCGCTGCATTGAGCGGCTGTTGGCACAGTGCGTCGATGCGGCGGCGGATGCCTCGCGGCCGCATCGAGACTGGCTATCAGAAGTCGTGCTTCAATCGGAAAGTCTATTTGCAAATAGGAATAGTTATCATTTACTATAGACCCATCGAATCAACGAACGCACACACTTCGCCATGACCGACACGCCGCGATCCTCCACGCTCAGGCTGCGCCGCCCGGCTGTCCGCGACGCCGCGATCACCCGCCCGAAGGCGACCACCGTCACGACGGTTCATGTCGCCCACGCGGCGGAAAGCAGCGGCGAGCGCTCGCTCAAGAGCGACGCGCTGTTGCAGGGGCGCAGCCACGTGAGCATTGTGCATAACGGGGAGACCTATCAGTTGCGCGCGACGCGTCTGGGCAAACTGATCCTGACGAAGTAAGCCGCAAGAACAGCAGTACGTACCGGGTATTGTGGGGACCACCTCGCCAAGAGGTGTTTGGCCTTAGCCAGCGAGGACGACTTGCACGCGAGAATTCAGACCCCTTCGTGCAAACACCAGCCAGTCGTCGATAGCAAGCGAAGCCGCTTTTTTTGGTTCCCGCGCTTTCGCGATGCGCTTGATGAGCAAGCCACGCGATGATGATCGAACAAACGGCACGCTTTCCTGTGAAGGCGTGCCGTTTTTGTTTGCCGTGATTAACCGCAGCGGAAGAATCAGACGTTCTCGATGCCCAACGCCGCGATACCCGCCTTCGCGATCTGCGCATCCTGGTCCGACTTCACGCCCGACACGCCCACCGCCCCGACGATATCCGTACCCACGAAGATCGGCACGCCGCCTTCGAGCATCGCGGTCATCGGCGCACTCAGAAACGCCGTGCGGCCCTGCTTGATCGTGTCTTCGTAGACCTTGGTCTCGCGGCGGCCGAGCACGGCGGTGCGCGCCTTGCCCGTGGCCATTTCGGCGGTGCTCGCGCCCGCCCCTTCCAGACGATGCAGGTGCAGCAGATGCCCGCCATCGTCGACGATCGCGATCGTCACGTTCCAGTTGTGTTCCTTCGCATGCGCCTCGGCGGCGGCGGCCATCGACTTGACGTCTTCGTCGGTCAGTACAGGTTTGGTTCTCACTTCTCGCTCTCGTTGCCGTTCGACACGGCGTGGACGGTTTATCGGCTGAAGCCCCAGAACATCAGGTACCACGCGCTGTCCGCGACGGCCAGCGCAGCCATAAACCATACCATCGTGAGTGCGCGCGGAACAAGGGTCGACGCATAGCGGCTCGTCACGCGCCACGCGAGCCACGCACTCCATGCGTTCGCGATGAAGAGCAGACCGAGGCGCAGATCCGTGACCCACCAGAGCGGCACGTGCTCGGCGCGCAGCAGCGACACGGTCGTCGCCGACAGGCCGAGGAACACGCCGCAGCCCGCGAGCGGAATCAGCGCGAGCGTCAGGTGATGCAGACGCGTCGCATCGAACTTGCCGAGCATGCGCGTGCCTGCGGCGAGGAGCGCGAGCAGCGCGGTGCCGTACACGAGTCCCGTCACGACGATATAGCCGATGACCATCGTGCCGTCGAGCCACGAGAAGACGTCGTTCTGCTCCGGATAGTGCGTGAAGAGGAACCACGGCGCGGTCGTGTCGAGCGGCCAGAGGATGTCGTGATCGATGAGCCACGCCGCGAGATATTGCTTCAGATCGACGAACCAAGTGCTCACGGTCCAGTGGAACGCGCCGATCGCGATGCCGAGCAGGCCGTACAGAATCAGCGCGGTGTCCCACGGGTTCGCGGCCTTGTCGCCGAGCCTGACGACCTCTTCCGAAGGCGAGCGCCACGTGAGCGCGATCGCATCGCGATGGCCGCTGCATCGGCCGCACATGTGGCAGTCGGCGGCGCCCTTCATGTTGCGCAGCGGGACGAGCGGCGCGCAGTTGATCGGAATCACGCGATGGCCGTGCTCGCCTTTCGTGTACGACCGCCGCCAGGCGTCTTCGTTGACCTTGTAGTGGAACGGCGCGAGACGCGCGAGCAGCGAGAACACCCCGTTCACCGGGCACAAGTACTTGCACCACACGCGCTTCTCGCGGCCATACAGCACGCCGATGATCATCGCGCCCACGGTCGAGCCGCCGAGCACGAGCAGCACCGCTTTCGGATACTGATAGACGCTGACCATCTGGCCGTAGATCGTCGTCAGGCCGAATGCGACGAACGGCCAGCCGCCCCAGCGCATCCAGCGCGGAATCGCCCAGCCGCGGCCGAACTTGCTCGCGAACTCGGACAACGCGCCTTCGGGGCACAGCACGCCGCACCAGACGCGGCCGAGCATGACCATCGACAGCAGCACGAACGGCCACCAGATGCCCCAGAACACGAACTGCGCGGCGAGCGTGAGATTGCTCCACAGGTGCGCGGAGCCGTCGGGCAGCGGCATCACGGCGGGAACGATGATCAGAAACGCATACACGGCAACGACGATCCACTGAATCATGCGGATCGTGCTGCCGTGACGCTGCATCCAGTGGCCGGCTTGCTGAAGCCGGCCCGAGTTTTCCGGGCCTCTAGGCATTACAGAGCTCATGCTGGACGGCTTGCCGCCTTTTGCTTTTGCGCCATCTGGTGATTCGAACGGCGCAGGAGAAGATAGATGACGATCCAGTACACCGCATACGCAACGAGGTTCATCCCCGCCGGATGCGCGCGATAGCCGGTGAGCGCGGCGACGAGCGAGCCGAAGGTGCTCGAATCGTCGAGCAGCCACGACGTGTTCCACACCTGATTCACGATGACCGGCAGCACTTCCATGTCGATGAGCTTGTCGACGCCCGTCTCGAAGAGGCCCGCCGCGAGGAACAGCAACATGATTTCGGTGACGCGGAAGAAAGACCGCCACGAGAAGATCTTGCCGCCGAGCTGCAGCAGGTAGAAGGTCAGCAGCGCGAGACCGAAGCCGAGGACGATCGCGACATACTGAGACGCGTCGACATGCCCCGACTGCCCGAAGCCGACGCCATACAGGAACACGGCGGTCTCGCTGCCTTCACGCGCGATTGCGAGCGCGACCAGCACCGCGATGCCCCACCAGTGCCCGTCCTGCGTGCTCTTTTGCAGCGACGTCTCCATGTCGCGCTTCAGCGTGCGTCCGTGGCGCTTCATCCACAAGACCATCTGCACGATCAGCACGCACGCGATCAGCACCATGGCGGTCTGGAAGTAATCCTGGGCATTGCCCGACAGCACTTCCGTGAAACCGACGAGCGCGGCCGCCAGCCCCACCGCTGCGAACAGACCGATGGCGACACCGGTCCACAGATAAGGCAGGCCGCGGCGCGCCTGATGGTCGCCGTTCTTCAGCCACGCGTAGAGAATGCCGACGACGAGCAACGCCTCGACGCTCTCCCGCCATACGATGAAAAGTACCTGCCCCATTTCGAACCTCCAGCAATTCCACTTCAATCGGCCGCGCGCAGCATGTAGCGCTCGCGCGGCGCGTCCGTTACTTCGCGACGATCACGCCCTGCGCGGTCTGATGAAAGTCGTCGAAGAACTTGTACTCGCCCGGCTCCAGCGGCGCGATCACGACGAACGAATCGGCGCCCGGCGCGAGCACCTTTTCCTTGCGCAACTGCACGCTTTCGAACTCGGCCGCGCCCTTGCCGATGTTGTGCACTTCGATCTTGATGCGCTGCCCCGCCGGCACTTCGATGCGAGCCGGGTTGAGCTTGCCGTCGTTCATTTCGAGCTTGAACGTCGGCAGATCCGCGGCGGATGCGATCCCGGAAGCGAACACGGATACCGCGAGCGCGACGATCTGGCTTTTCAGTTTCATGCGTACTTCCTGAGAAAGAACGCGCCCGGTCCGGGATGCCGGGCGCTTCGGACGATCAGTAACCGCCCTTCTTGCCGATGCCCGCGAACGGGAAATCGTATTCGATCGTGAACGGCTTGAACCACGGGCCTACGCCCGTTTCCTTGTCGGTGTGACGGCCGAAGGCCATGTGGCCCGTTTCCGTCGGCGGCGAGACATGCAGCTTCAGGTGGTACTTGCCCGGGCCGAAGAGCTTCACGTTGTCGCCATAGTGCGGGCCGTCGCTTGCGACCATCGCCATCAGGTCGCCCTTCGCGGTCTGCGTCGTGCCGACCTTCGTGAGTTCATACGTCACGTTCAGATACGGCATCCAGTCGCCTTCGGCGAAACCGGTCGGGTTGTTCTTGACCGCGTGGATATCCGCTTCGAGGTGGATATCCGAATCCGACGCCTTGCGCATCATGCCTTCCGGCGCCATCGTGATCGGCTGGAGGTACACGGCGCCGGTTTCCATGCCGCCCTCGATGTGCTGCTTGCCGATCGGATATTCGGCGGCCGAAGCTGCCATCATCGCCGTGAGACCTGCGGCGGCGACGAGGCCGCGCATCAACGTTGAACCCATCAGAAACTCCTTCTTGTTATCGATTGGCGCGCGTGCCACGCGAGCCTTGCCACTGGAACACCGGACCGGCACGCCAGGCGCCCGGAAAAGAAAGCGCCGGCCGGGGCAACACCTCCCGTCGGAATGGTCGGACCGCCGTTTACCGGAGGCGCGCTAGCACAACTCCGTGAACGTTAATACGAACCATTCTCAATGTTCGTCAGTTTAGCATCATCCCACACGCGGAACAATTTGAGCGAGCTTACAGACCTAGGCGCAGTAAGGCTTTTCGCGGGATCGGAACGTACCGCCCGGCGATAAAAAAGCGCGGCGAACCTTTTGATTCGCCGCGCTTCTTGCATCAAGCCCTGAAAAACACTTACATATCACTTACTTTCCGCCGATTCCGCTCACGTGATCGCCCACGTTCGCGCCGAATACGCGCTGTCGCAGCAGCGCCAATTGGTCGCGGGTCTGGGCCGCCTTTTCGAATTCGAGATTCTTGGCGTGATCCATCATCTGCTTTTCGAGCCGCTTGATTTCCTTCGCGAGCTGCTTCTCGGACATGTCCTCGAACTTCGCGCGCGCCTGCGCTTCCTTCAGTTCGGCGCGGGCTTCGTCGGCGTTGTAGACGCCATCGATGATGTCCTTGATGCGCTTCTCCACGCCGCGCGGCGTGATACCCATCTTCTCGTTGTGCGCGATCTGCTTGGCGCGGCGCCGCTCGGTTTCGTCGATGGCGCGTTTCATCGAGTCGGTCATGTTGTCGGCGTAGAGGATCGCCTTGCCGTTCACGTTACGCGCCGCCCGGCCGATGGTCTGGATCAGGGAGCGCTCGGCGCGCAGGAAGCCTTCCTTGTCGGCGTCGAGGATCGCGACGAGCGACACCTCGGGAATATCGAGACCCTCGCGCAACAGATTGATGCCGACGAGCACGTCGAACGTGCCGAGCCGCAGGTCGCGGATGATTTCCACGCGCTCGACCGTATCGATGTCGCTGTGCAGATAGCGCACCTTCACGCCGTGATCGGCCAGAAACTCGGTGAGCTGCTCGGCCATGCGCTTCGTGAGCACGGTGACGAGCACGCGCTCGTGCGCCGCCACGCGCGCGTTGATTTCCGAAAGCACGTCGTCGACCTGCGAGCGCGCCGGACGCACCTCGATTTCCGGATCGACGAGGCCGGTCGGACGCACGAGTTGCTCCGCCACCTGACCCGTCTTCGCCTTCTCGTAATCGGCGGGCGTCGCGGAAACGAAGATCGCCTGGCGCATCTTGCGCTCGAACTCGTTGAACTTGAGCGGACGGTTGTCGAGCGCGGACGGCATGCGAAAGCCGTAATCGACGAGATTTTCCTTGCGCGCGCGGTCGCCGTTGTACATGCCGTTCAACTGGCCGATCAGCACGTGCGATTCGTCGAGCATCATCACGGCGTCGGGCGGCAGATAGTCGACGAGCGTCGGCGGCGGCTCGCCGGGCGCCGCGCCCGAGAAATGCCGCGAGTAATTCTCGATGCCCTTGCAGAAACCCAGCTCCTGGAGCATTTCGAGATCGAAGCGGGTGCGTTGCTCCAGCCGCTGCGCCTCGACGAGCTTGCCGTCGCTGTGGAAGAACTCGAGCCGTTCGCGCAGTTCGAGCTTGATGGTTTCGATTGCGCGCATGACCGTGTCGCGCGGCGTCACGTAATGTGACGACGGATACACGGTAAAGCGCGGAATCTTGTTGCGCACGCGGCCGGTGAGCGGATCGAAGAGCATCATCGATTCGACTTCGTCGTCGAAGAGCTCGACGCGCACCGCCATTTCCGCGTGCTCCGCCGGGAAAATATCGATGGTGTCGCCGCGCACGCGGAACGAGCCGCGCTGGAAATCGGCTTCGTTGCGCGTGTACTGCATCGCGATCAGGCGCGCGATGACATCGCGCTGGCCGAGCTTGTCGCCCGTGCGCAGCGTGAGAATCATCCTGTGATACTCCGACGGATTGCCGATACCGTAAATCGCCGATACGGTCGCGACGATCACCACGTCGCGGCGCTCGAGCAGGCTCTTCGTGGCCGAGAGCCGCATCTGCTCGATGTGCTCGTTGATCGACGAATCCTTCTCGATGAAGAGATCACGTTGCGGCACGTACGCTTCCGGCTGGTAGTAGTCGTAGTACGAGACGAAGTACTCGACGGCATTGCGCGGAAAGAACTCGCGGAACTCCGCGTAGAGCTGCGCCGCGAGCGTCTTGTTCGGCGCGAAGACGATCGCCGGACGGCCGAGGCGCGCGATCACGTTGGCCATCGTGAAAGTCTTGCCCGAGCCGGTTACGCCGAGCAGGGTCTGGAAGGACAGGCCGTCCTCGACGCCCTCGACGAGCGTGTTGATTGCCTCGGGCTGGTCGCCCGCGGGCGGATACGGCTGATAAAGCTGAAACGGCGAGCCTTCGAACGTAACGAACTTCGACTCGTCCAGTTCGTCGGGCGTTTCGATGAGAGTATCGGACATGAGAAATCGGGAGAGTCAACGCCTGAGGCAAACAATCATTCTAGCGTCGTACGCGAAACACGCGCTTGCCATGACGTGACGGGGAATTCGGGAGCTTCGTCTTCGTGATGTTGGGCGCGGATCGTCAAACTCAAGCACCGATATTCGCGCCCTTTTTTATCGCCGGCCCATAGCGCTTTCCGGCAAAAAAGGGCCAAAGAGCGCACGCATTCGCGTCATATTCGTCCGAAAAGCCCTGCGGGATTCGCTACAATGTGCGACTGGGCCAAACGGTTTCCAGCCGTTTTTCGCCACGCGCGCCGCGCCTTCCCGCGCGATGTTTTTCAGCCGCGCCCGCATCATTCCCTTGCACCCTGCCGCACGTCTTTCCTTCACTGCCGATAGATCATGTCTCTTTTCTCTGCCGTCGAACTCGCTCCCCGCGACCCGATCCTGGGCCTCAACGAAGCCTTCAACGCCGATACGCGCACGACCAAAGTCAATCTGGGCGTCGGTGTGTACACCAACGAGGAAGGCAAGATTCCGCTCTTGCGCGCCGTTCGTGAAGCCGAGAAGGCACGCGTCGACGCGGCGCTGCCGCGCGGCTATCTGCCCATCGACGGCATCGCCGCCTATGACGCCGCCGTGCAAAAGCTGCTGCTCGGCAATGACTCGCCGCTGATCGCCGCGGGACGCGTCGTCACGGCGCAGGCGCTCGGCGGCACGGGCGCGCTCAAGATCGGCGCGGACTTCCTGAAGCGCGTGAATCCGGACGCGAAGGTCGCGATCAGCGATCCGAGCTGGGAAAACCACCGCGCGCTCTTCGAAAGCGCCGGCTTCGAAGTGGTCAACTACCCGTACTACGACGCCGCCACGCACGGCGTGAACTTCGACGGCATGCTCGCCGCGCTCAACGGCTATGCGCCGGGCACGATCGTCGTGCTGCACGCGTGCTGCCACAACCCGACGGGCGTCGATCTGTCGGACGACCAGTGGAAACAAATCGTCGATGTCGTGAAGGCGAAGAATCTCGTGCCGTTCCTCGATATGGCGTATCAGGGTTTCGCGGAAAGCATCGACGCGGACTCGGCCGCGGTGCGCCTCTTCGCGGCATCGGAACTGAACGTGTTCGTGTCGTCGTCGTTCTCGAAGTCGTTCTCGCTGTATGGCGAACGCGTCGGCGCGCTGTCGATCATCACGACCGGCAAGGACGAATCGGCCCGCGTGCTGTCGCAACTGAAGCGCGTGATCCGCACCAACTACTCGAACCCGCCCACGCACGGCGGCTCGATCGTGGCGGCCGTGCTGGCGTCGCCGGAATTGCGCGCGACCTGGGAGCAGGAACTGGGCGAAATGCGCGACCGCATCCGCGCGATGCGCAACGGTCTCGTCGAGCGCCTGAAGGCAAGCGGTGTCGATCGCGACTTCTCGTTCGTCAACAAGCAGCGCGGCATGTTCTCGTACTCGGGCCTGACGGCCGCGCAAGTGGACCGCCTGCGTGAAGAGTTCGGCATCTATGCGGTCAGCACCGGCCGCATCTGCGTGGCCGCGCTGAACACGCGCAACCTCGATGTCGTCGCGAACGCCGTCGCCGCTGTGCTGAAGTAATTCCGCGCCGCTGCTGCCGGAACAAAAATGGCGCCCTTTCGGGGCGCCATTTTTTGTGCGTGTCGAAAGCCGATGATTCAGAGCGTCTTTTCCGTGGCGACGACAGGCGGCGTCGCGTCGTCGTCCTCGACGAAGCCGAGCGAGATCGCGCGGGCCAGTTCGGCGCTGACGCCGGCCACGCTGGTTTCCTCGTGGCGCATGGCCGCGCTGCCGCTTTCGCCCGCGTGCATGCAGAACGCCAGCGCGATCGGAAGCAGGATGGCGACGGGCCAATAGGTCGATATTGTCTTTTTCATGGGACTGCCTTTAGTCGAATTGTCGCGGCGGGTTACAGATGTCGAAAACCCACTAACGGACGCTTCGAATGGTACGGAATCGTCCCGATCTTAAAAAGCCATTGAAAAGCAAAGGATTGTTGCACTTGCAGCAACAAGCCCGTCTTGGATGAGAGACGCACCGCATCGCCCCTTTATGACGTCTCGCCGTCATAAAGGCTTACAAAGTTCTTGGAGACATCGGCGCGACGCTGCTGTCTTATGCAGTAATGGCTCGACAGATTTTTTCAACATCATGAAACTCGCAGTCGCTGGTCTTTTGCTTGGGTCGTCGGTCGCGCTTCTCGGCGGCTGCGCGGCCTATCCTGACGCCTATGGCGGCTACCCGGGTGTCTATGACGATCCCGGCTACGCGTACTACGGCGGCCCGCCGGTCGTTCAGCCGGGCGTCGTCATCGGCGGCGGTTACTACAATGGCCCGGCGTACTACGGTCCGGGACCGAGACGTTACTGGGATGACGGTCCGGGCTGGCGTCGTCCGCCGCCGGGCGGGTGGCATGGCGGCCGGCCGCCGCACGATCACGGATCCGGCGGACCGCCGCCGCAAGCGGGCGGTGGCGGCGGCGGACACCCGAACGGCCCACCGCCGCAAGCAGGCGGCGGCGCGCCGCTGCCGAAAGCGGTCGGCGGACAGCCCCCGGGGCCGAATCGCGCCCCGCCGCCGTCGGCCAACGGCGGCAATCGCGACAACGGCGGCAACAGCGGCAACAGCGGGAACTCCCGCGGCTTTATCGGCCGATACGGCGGTTGAAACGGGCCGCGCCAGATCGCATGAACTGGCGCGGCCTTGCTCTAACCCAGATGCGAGTGCTGCGCCTTGTAAAGCTCGCGGAACGTGCGCCCGACGGGCGCGGGCATATCGCGGGTCGCGGTCCATCCCGCGCCGAACGGCAGGCGCGAAATCGCTTTCTTGTCGCCGCCCATGCGTTCGAGCACGCGCACCGCGAGCTTCGTGAAGAGCGCGTACACGGCCGGACGCTTCGCCAGATAACCCCACAGCGCGAGCGCCACGCGTTCGTTGCGGGGACGCAGCCGCCGCTCCATCTGCTTCTCGCGCAGCTTGCGCAACAGGTCCGATAGCGGGATGCCCACCGGACAGACGCTGTTGCACTCGCCGCAAAGCGTCGCGGCCTGAGGCAGATCGAGCGCGCGATCGATGCCGACATACGCCGGCGTAAGCACCGAGCCCATCGGACCGGGATACACCCAGCCGTACGCATGCCCGCCGATCTTCTGATACACCGGGCAATGGTTCATGCACGCGCCGCAGCGAATACAGCGCAGCATCTCCTGAAACTCGCCGCCGATAAGCCCCGTGCGCCCGCCATCGACGAGCACGAAGTACATATGCTCGGGACCGTCCGTTTCGCCGACCGCGCGCGGACCGGTCAACAGCGAGAAGTAGTTGGAGATCGTCTGTCCGGTCGCCGAACGGGGCAAGAGACGCATCGCGGTCGCGAGATCCTCGAGCGTCGGCAGGACCTTCTCGATGCCCGTCACCGCGACATGCACGCGCGGCATCACCGTGCACATGCCTTCGTTGCCCTCGTTCGTGACGACGGCCACCGATCCCGTCTCCGCGATCAGGAAGTTGCCGCCCGTCACGCCCATGTCCGCCGACATGAAATGCGGCCGCAGCACTTCGCGCGCTTCGCGCGTCATTTCGGGGATGTCGGTCAGACGCGGCTTGTTGTGCGTCTTCGCGAAGAGATCGGCGATCTGCTCCTTATCCTTGTGCACGACCGGCGCGATGATGTGACTCGGCGGCTCGTTGTCGTTGATCTGCAGGATGTATTCGCCGAGATCGGTTTCGATGGACTGCACGCCCATCTCGCCGAGCACGCGATTCAACTGCATCTCTTCCGAGACCATCGACTTGGTCTTGATGACCTTCTTCACGTCGTGTTTGCGGGCGATATCCGCGACGAGCCGCGCCGCGTCCTGGGTCGATTCGGCGTACAGCACCGTGGCGCCGCGCCGCGTCGCCTCGCGCTCGAAGGTTTCGAGCCACACGTCGAGATTGTCGAGCGCGCGGTTGCGGCGCTCCTTCAACGCGGCGCGGGTCGCTTCGAAGTCGATGTCGCGCACCGCGCTCGCCCGCGCGCTGACGAACTTGGTCGAGAGCTTCGTCAGGTTCTGCTGCAGGCGCTCGTCGGCGAGCTTGCTGGCGGCGCGCGCCTTGAAATGCATCGTCTGGACTTGCATGTGAGGTCTCTCTTTTCGGATACGCTCAGGCGCGGCCCTGCACATCGCCCGCGAGCACCTGCGCGATATGCAGCACGCGCGTCGAGGTGTCGCCGGTGCGGCGCAGGCGCCCTTCGATGTTCAGCATGCAGCCGAGGTCGCCGAGCACGACGGCCTCCGCCCCGCTCGCCTTGATGTTCGCGCATTTCTCGTCGACGATCGCCGTCGAGATATCGCCGTACTTCACGGCAAACGTGCCGCCGAAACCGCAGCAGTGCTCGCAGCCGCTCATCTCCGTGACCGCCACGCCGGCCTGGGCGAGCAGCTCGCGCGGCTGCGATTTCACGCCCAGCTCGCGCAGGCCCGAACAGGAATCGTGATACGTCACCATGCCGTCGAAGGCCCCCGGCTCCATACGCGCCTTCGCGACGTTCACGAGAAAATCCGTGAGTTCGAACACGCGCGGCTGCAGGCGCGCGAAGCGGTTCATCAATTGCGGATCGTCGCGAAAAAGATCGCCGTAATGCGCGCGGATCATGCCTCCGCACGAACCCGACGGAACGACGACGTAATCGAACTGCTCGAACTCGCTCAGCGTTTTCTCGGCGAGATCGCGGGCGAGCGGCCGATCGCCCGAGTTATAGGCAGGCTGGCCGCAGCAGGTCTGCGACGGCGGCACGATGACTTCGAAGCCCGCGCGCTCGATCAGCTTGATGACCGAGAAGCCGATTTCGGGGCGCATCATGTCGATGAGACACGTGACGAATAGTCCGACTCGCATTGGGGGCGTTTCCTGTTTTGTAGAAGTGATGAACGCACGCCGATTATCCGCGAAAAGTCCCACACGACGGCGCTCGCGCGCTCCGCACGCGCCACCTGCAAGCTCATTGTTTCTTGGCAGCGTTCGCTTTTTTCACATTATGAGATACAATTGCTGTTCCGCTGTTTGACGCATCAACCGATTTTTCACGATGAGCGATACGAACCCGGACTCCAAAACCTCCATCCAGGTGATCGAGCGCATGATGCGTCTTCTCGACGCCCTCGCCGATCACACTGACCCCGTCAGCCTTAAAGAGCTCGCCCAGAGCACCGATCTGCATCCGTCCACCGCGCATCGGATCCTGAACGACATGGTGCTGTGCCGCCTCGTCGACCGCTCCGATCCCGGCACGTACCGGCTCGGCATGCGCCTGCTCGAGCTCGGCAATCTGGTGAAGGCGCGCCTTTCGGTGCGCGAAGCCGCGATGCCGCCGATGCGCGAACTGCATCGGCAGACGGGACAGACCGTCAACTTGTCGGTGCGCCAGGGCGACGAGATCGTCTATATCGAGCGCGCGTATTCCGAGCGCTCGGGCATGCAGGTCGTGCGCGCTATCGGCGGGCGTGCGCCCTTGCATCTGACCTCGGTCGGCAAGCTCTTCCTCGCCGCCGACGAAGCCTCGCGTGTGCGCGCCTACGCGATGCGCACCGGCCTCTCGGGCCACACGCAGAACAGCATCACCGATCTCGGCAAGCTCGAGCGCGAACTGTCGCACGTGCGCCAGCAGGCGTGCGCGCGGGACAACGAAGAGCTGGAACTGGGTGTGCGCTGCATCGCGGCGGGCATCTATGACGACACGGGGCGGCTCGTCGCCGGGCTGTCGCTGTCGGCGCCGGCCGATCGTCTGCAGGACGCGTGGCTCAAGCAGTTGAGCCATACCGCGCTCGAAATTTCGCGCTCGCTGGGCTATCGCCCTGAAGAAGCGGTGATCGAATCGCAACAGGCTCAGCACGCGCAACGTTGATGCACGCGGCATGAAAAAACGGGCTTCGTCTTGCGACGAAGCCCGTTTGCTTTTCAGCGGCGGCCGGCTAAGGCTTACGGATTCGCGCCGGTACCCATGTCGGCGCTCATGATGTGCGGCTCGCCGAGCGTATCGAGATACGAGCGCAGGCGGCCGGCATCGGCGAAGCGCGAGTACTTGCCGTATGAATCGAGCAGCACGATCACGACGGGGCGGCCATTCACGTTCGCCTGCATCACGAGGCACTCGCCCGCTTCGTTGATGAAGCCCGTCTTCTGCAGGCCGATATCCCACGATGCATTGCGGATCAGCGCATTCGTGCTGTTGTAGGCGAGATTGCGCTTGCCGGTGAAGACATCGTAGCTGCGGTCGGTCGAGAACTTGCGGATCAGCGGGTATTGATACGCCGCGTTGACCATCTTCACGAGGTCGCGCGCGCTCGACACGTTCTGGCTCGTGAGACCGGTCGAGTTCTCGAAGTGCGTGTCGGTCATGCCGAGCGACTTCGCCTTCGCGTTCATCGCGGCGATGAACGCCGGACGGCCGCCGGCGTAGTAGCGCGACAATGCAGCCGCCGCGCGATTCTCCGAGGCCATCAGCGCGATATGCAGCATGTCCTCACGATTGAGCACCGAGCCGACGGCGAGGCGCGAGCCGGTGAACTTTTCGTAATCGCGGTCTTCGTCGGTGACGGAAAGGTCTTCGGTGAGCGGCATGTGCGAATCGAGCACGACCATTGCCGTCATCAGCTTGGTGATCGATGCGATCGGCACGACGGCGCGCGAGTTCTTGTCGAAGAGCGTTTCGGACGTGTTCTGATCGACCACATACGCGACGCTCGAGCGCAGCGCGAGGCTGTCGGGCGTGTCGTGCAGGCCGAACGCCTGGCCGACGGACGGCGAACGCGGCTGGAACGCGACCGCATGCACCGCGGCGCGGCGCGCGTGCGGCTCCATCCGGTACGACGCACGGCGCTTGCGCGAGACCCGCGGCGCGTCATCGTCGTCATCGGCAGCGGCGACCTTTGCGGCTTTCACCGGCTTCGGCGCCTTGAGCACGGTCTTGGCCACGCGCGCCGGTTTTTCAGCCGTGGCGGGTTTCTTTGCGGTCTTGGTTGCGGTGGCAGTCTTTGCGAGGGCTTCAGCCGGAGCCGCTGCGAAGGACGTCGCTACTGCGATGGAGACGGCGAGGGACAATGCGGAGCGCATCGCCACGCCATGCACCACCTTCAACGACGAAAACATTTCGGTTTTCATTAGTGTTCTGTTGGGCGGCTGAGGAGTACCGCCAAGTGTAGTGAAGCTACGAAATTTAAGCAATATTAAGCACTTATCGGCACACGTTAAACCGAGTTGTAAGCCGCGATTGCATATTGCTGATCAACAGCGCGCCTCGATCGGCAAAAACGATCGTTCGGGCGGAACAGTGTTGCCCGAAGCGCGCTTTTCTTCATGGCGACCAACGCACTATCGGCAAAACTTTCCACGACTTTAGTCAAAATCGAGCTTCAGATCGGACAAGAGGCAGACTCTTGAATCGAAGCAGGTAAGGTCGGATGCCTCGGACACATTCACGGAAAAATCGGGCAGACGAAATGTTAACGTTTCTTCAACAATTTGGTGTACGGCGGCATCCTAAAAATAGGACGAACTTAAGAAGGCTCTCGTTTTGCGGCGCGACACGGCGGCCCGGCTCCGTGGGTGCGCAACATCAAATGTTCATCCGATTGTGCTTTCATCACTCATAGACGACGCACGATCCCGCCCGGAAAGCCTTACTCCGCCTTGGCCGCTAGGGTTTCCACCGACTTCCCTCCAGCGTCGTTTTGTCACAAGTAAGTTCTTGTTTAATAAGCGATTTCGGTCTTTTGTGCGGCGCACAAAAAGCGCTTGACATCCATCGGAATATCTCTAAAATGAGCTTCATGTTGCGACGCACCAATCGCAGTTGCACCTAGCCGGCCAGGTTCACCGTGCCGGATCTACCCAAACCACGACCCGCGTTTGATGGGTCGGCCATCAGGAGCCTGAGATGACGCTGTTGACCCCCGAGCAAATCGCCGCTGCACAGAAAGCCAACTTCGACACGCTGTTCGGTCTGACGAACAAGGCGTTCGAAGGCGTCGAGAAGCTGGTCGAACTGAACCTGCAAGTCGTGAAGTCCACGCTGGCCGAAAGCCAGGAAAACGCACAGCGCGCGCTGTCGGTGAAGGATGCGCAAGAACTCCTCGCGCTGCAAGCCAGCCTGACCCAGCCGGTCGCGGAAAAGGTGCTGTCGTACGGCCGTCACCTGTATGAAATCGCATCGGCCACGCAAGCCGAATTCGCCCGCGTCGCGGAAGCGCAGTACGAAGAGCAAAACCGCAAGGTGCAAACGCTCGTCGACAACGTCGCGAAGAACGCACCGGCCGGTTCGGAAACCGCTGTCGCCGTGATGAAGTCGGCCATCACCGCCGCCAACACGACGTACGAAACGGTTCACAAGGCAACGAAGCAAGCTGTCGAAATCGCCGAAAGCAACTTCAACGCTGCCGCCACGGCTGCGACGAAGGCCGCTACGCAAGCGACCGAGCAAGCTGCCCGCGCCACGAAGAAGTCGGTCGCGTAAGTTTGCAGCCGGGCCCTGCCCGGTTTAGCGCAGCACGCATCACGAAGAACCCGGCCATTGCGCCGGGTTTTTTGTCGTCTGGCGTTTGCGCTTCGCAAATAAAAAGGCGCGCTCCCGTGAAGGAGCGCGCCTTTGCACATCTTCCAGTGCGCGAGCTTACTTCTTGCGTTGCGGCGGCAGGTCCGTGCACACGCCTTCGTACAATTCGGCGGCCATGCCGACCGATTCGCCGAGCGTCGGATGCGGATGGATGGTCTTGCCGATGTCGGTCGCATCCGCGCCCATCTCGATCGCGAGACACACTTCGCTGATCAGATCGCCCGCATTCAGACCGACGATGCCGCCGCCGATCACGCGATGCGTCTCTTCATCGAAGATGAGCTTGGTGAAGCCTTCATCGCGGCCATTGGCGATCGCGCGGCCCGATGCGGCCCACGGGAACACCGCCTTGCCGAACTTGATGCCTTCGGCCTTGCACTGGTCTTCCGTCTTGCCGGCCCACGCCACTTCCGGATCCGTATAAGCGACGGACGGAATCTGCATCGCGTCGAAATACGCCTTCTCGCCGTGCGCCGCTTCCGCCGCGACGTGGCCTTCGTGCACGGCCTTGTGCGCGAGCATCGGCTGGCCGACGAGATCGCCGATCGCGAAGATGTGCGGCACGTTCGTGCGCATCTGCTTGTCGACGTCGATGAAGCCGCGATCCGTCACCGCCACGCCCGCCTTGTCCGCGCCGATCTTGCCGCCGTTGGGGCTGCGTCCGACCGCGAGCAGCACGAGGTCGTAGCGCTGCGGCTCGGCCGGCGCCTTCTCGCCTTCGAACGTGACGTAGATGCCGTCTTCCTTCGCTTCGGCCTTGGTCGTCTTGGTCTTGAGCATCACGTTCGTGAAGCGCTTGGAATTGAACTTCTCCCAGACCTTCACGAGATCGCGGTCCGCGCCGAGCATCAGGCCGTCGAGCATTTCGACGACATCGATGTCCGAGCCGAGCGTCGAATACACCGTCGCCATTTCCAGCCCGATGATGCCGCCGCCCACCACCAGCATGCGCTTGGGCAGCTGACGCAGTTCGAGCGCGCCGGTCGAATCGACGACGCGCGGATCGTCCGGGAAGAACGGCAGCTTCACGGCCTGCGAACCGGCCGCGATGATCGCCTGCTTGAACTTCACGACCTTCTTGCCGTCCGCGCCGTTCACTTCCATGTGATACGGATCGACGAACGTGCCGACGCCCGTCACGACCTGCACCTTGCGCGCCTTCGCCATGCCCGCGAGACCGCCGGTCAGCTTCTTGACGACGCCTTCCTTGAAGCCGCGCAGCTTGTCGAGATCGACCTTCGGCTCGCCGAAGCTGATGCCGTGCGCCGCGAGCTCAGCCGCTTCGTCGATGACGAGCGCGGTGTGCAGCAGCGCCTTCGACGGAATGCAGCCGACGTTCAGACACACGCCGCCGAGCGTCGAATAACGTTCGACGAGCACGGTCTTCATGCCGAGATCGGCGGAACGGAACGCCGCCGAATAACCGCCGGGGCCCGCGCCGAGCACGAGCATGTCGCATTCGACATCCGCCGCGCCGGAATAGCTGCCCGCTTGCGGCGCGGGCGTCGGGGCTGCCGCGGCCGGGGCCGGCGCCGCTTTCTGAGGCGCGGCCGCGGAAGCCGTCGCGCCGCCTTCGAGCGTCAGAATCAGCGTGCCTTCCGACACGTTGTCACCGACCTTGACCTTCAGCTCCTTCACCGTGCCGGCGGCGGGTGAAGGCACGTCCATCGTGGCCTTGTCGGATTCGAGCGTGATGAGCGACTGCTCCTTCTCGACCGTATCGCCCGGCTTCACGTGCACTTCGATGACCGGAATGTCCTTGAAGTCGCCGATATCCGGCACCTTCACGTCCTGCGTTCCGCCGCCCGAAGCCGGTGCCGCAGCCGGAGCCGCGGCGGGCGCGGGAGCGGCAGCCGGAGCAGCAGCAGCAGCAGCGGCGCCCTCGGTTTCCACCATCGCGATGACCGAGCCCTGGCTGACCTTGTCGCCCTGTTTGACCTTCACTTCCTTGATGACGCCTGCGACATCGGCGGGCACTTCCATCGTGGCCTTGTCGGTTTCGAGCGTGATGACGCCCTGTTCCTTTTCGATGGCGTCGCCGGGTTTGATATTGACTTCGATGACATCGACATCGGAGAAGTCGCCGATGTCGGGTACTTTCAGTTCGACGAGACTCATGTTGTCCCCTAAAGAAGAGCGGATGGAACCGTGCTTCGGGCGCGGTTCCGCCGTCGAGCGGGATCACGCGCTTCGCTCACGAAGAGCGAAGCGCGCGCCACGATCAAAGAATGACGCGACGGAAATCCGCCAGAATCGCCGACAGGAAAGCGTTGAAGCGCGCAGCCTCCGCCCCGTCGATGACGCGATGGTCATACGACAGCGACAGCGGCAGCGTGAGGCGCGGCACGAACTGCTTGCCGTCCCACACGGGCTTCATCTGGCCGCGCGACAGGCCGAGAATCGCCACTTCGGGTGCGTTGATGATCGGCGTGAAGTTCGTCCCGCCGATGCCGCCCAGCGACGAAATCGAGAAGCAGCCGCCCTGCATCTGATCGGGCTTGAGCTTGCCTTCGCGCGCGAGCTTCGACAGGTCGCTCATTTCCTTGGCGATATCGACGAGGCCCTTCTTGTCGGCGTCGCGGATCACCGGAACGACGAGGCCGTTCGGCGTATCGGCCGCGAAACCGACGTGGTAGTACTGCTTGAACACGAGGTTGTCGCCGTCGAGGCTCGCGTTGAAGGTCGGGAACTTCTTCAGCGCCGCGACCACGGCCTTGATGACGAACGCGAGCATCGTGAACTTCACGCCCGACTTCTCGTTCTCCTTGTTGAGCTTCACGCGCAGCGCTTCGAGCTCGGTGATGTCGGCTTCGTCGTTGTTCGTGACGTGCGGGATCATCACCCAGTTGCGATGCAGGTTCGCGCCCGAGATCTTCTTGATGCGCGACAGCGGCTTCGGATCGACCGGGCCGAACTTCGTGAAATCCACCTTCGGCCACGGCAGCAAGCCGAGCTCGCCGCCGCCGGCGCCAGCGGGCGCTGCCGCCGCGGGTGCGGCGCCCTGACCCGTCATCACACCCTTCACGAACGCGGTGATGTCCTGCTGCGTGATGCGGTTCTTGGGGCCCGTGCCGCGCACGCGCGACACATCGACGCCCAGGTCGCGCGCGAACTTGCGCACCGACGGCGACGCGTGGCTCGACGTGCGCGTGCCGTCGCCGGCGGGCATGACGGGCGCCTGCGCGAGCGCGGACGGCGGCTCTTTCGCGGGCACCGGCTTCGCGGGCGCATCCGACGGCACTTCGACCTGCTTCGCGGGAGCGGGAGCCGCGGCGGGCGCCGCTGCCCCGCCGCCTTCCAGCACGAGGATCAGCGAGCCTTCGGAGACCGTATCGCCGATCTTGACCTTCAGCTCCTTCACCGTGCCCGAAGCGGGCGAAGGCACGTCCATGGTCGCCTTGTCGGATTCGAGCGTGACGAGCGACTGCTCCTTCTCCACCTTGTCGCCCACTTTCACGGCGATCTCGATGACCGGAATGTCCTTGAAGTCGCCGATGTCCGGCACCTTCACTTCGACCGTACCGCCGCCCGAAGCCGCGGCCGGTGCGGGCGCGGCAGCCGGCGCAGGTGCGGGCGCCGCCGCCTGTGCGGGCGCGGCAGCGGCGCCGCCGCCTTCCAGCACGACGATGAGCGAGCCCTCGGACACGGCATCGCCCACCTTGACCTTGATTTCCTTCACGGTGCCCGCTGCCGAGCTCGGCACGTCCATCGTGGCTTTATCCGATTCGAGCGTGACGAGCGACTGCTCGGGCTCCACGGTGTCGCCCACCTTGACCAGCACTTCGATCACGGGGACGTCCTTGTAATCGCCGATGTCCGGCACTTTGACTTCGATCGCTTGACTCATTATTAGTGTCTCCTGGGTTGCACGCGGGCCTCCTTCCGCTTCGGAAAGAGGCCGCGTCACAACACACGGGGGCGATGCCTTTAGACGGTCATCGGGTTGGGTTTGGACGGGTCGAGGTTGTACTTCTTGATCGCCTCAGCGACGACCTTGCGCTCGATCGTGCCTTCGTCGGCCAGCGCGTTCAACGCGGCCAGCGTCACCCAGTAGCGGTCGACTTCGAAGAAGTGGCGCAGCGCTTCGCGCGTATCCGAGCGGCCGTAGCCGTCGGTGCCGAGCACCACGAACTTCTGCGGCACATAGCCACGGATCTGGTCGACGAGCGCGCGGATGTAGTCCGTCGATGCGATCACCGGACCCTTCGCGTCCTTGAGCAGCGCCGTGACGTGCGGCAGGCGCTTCTCTTCGGTCGGATGCAGCAGGTTGTAGCGCTCGCACGCCTGACCGTCGCGGGCCAGTTCGGTGAAGCTCGGCACGCTCCAGAGATCGGCGCTGACGCCCCAGTCGCTCTTCAGCAGTTCGGCGGCGGCGATCACTTCGTTGAAGATCGTGCCCGCGCCCATCAGCTGGACGTGCGCCTTGCCGGCGGCGTCGGCCTTCTTGAACGCGTACATGCCCTTGATGATGTCCGAAGCCACGGCATCGCCCTGCGGGATCGCCGGATGCTCGTAGTTCTCGTTCATCACCGTGATGTAGTAGTACACGTCCTCCTGCTCCGCGACCATGCGGCGCAGGCCGTCCTGCATGATGACCGCGAGTTCGTAGCCGAAGGTCGGGTCGTAGCTCACGCAGTTCGGGATCGACGCCGCCCACAGCAGCGAGTGGCCGTCTTCGTGCTGCAGGCCTTCGCCGTTGAGCGTCGTGCGGCCAGCGGTGCCGCCCAGCAGGAAGCCGCGCGAGCGCATGTCGCCCGCGGCCCATGCCAGATCGCCGATGCGCTGGAAGCCGAACATCGAGTAGAAGATGTAGAACGGGATCATGATCTCGCCGTGCGTCGAGTACGACGTCGCGGCTGCGATCCAGTCACACATGCCACCGGCTTCGTTGATGCCTTCCTGCAGGATCTGACCGGTTTCCGATTCCTTGTAGAACATCAGCTGGTCGGAATCTTCCGGCACGTACTTCTGGCCTTCCTGATTCCAGATGCCGATCTGGCGGAACAGACCTTCCATGCCGAAGGTGCGCGACTCGTCCGGAACGATAGGCACGACGCGCTTGCCGAGCGCCTTGTCCTTCAGGAGGATGTTGAGGATCCGCACGAACGCCATCGTCGTGGAGATCTCGCGGCCTTCGCCCGTGCCCTTCAACAGCGGCTCGAACGCGGAGAGCGCCGGCACCGGCAGCGATTCCGCCTTCTCGCGGCGCGTCGGCAGATAGCCGCCGAGGTCCATGCGCTTCTGGCGCATGTATTCCAGTTCCTTCGAACCTTCCTCGAACGTGAGGTACGGCACGTCGGCGATCTGCTCGTCGGTCAGCGGCAGACGGAACTGATCGCGGAACTTCTTCAGCGTGTCGATCGGCAGCTTCTTCTGCTGGTGCGTGATGTTCATCGCCTGACCATGCTCGCCCATGCCGTAACCCTTGATGGTCTTGGCGAGGATGACGGTAGGCGCGCCCTTCGTCTTGGTCGCTGCGTCGAAAGCCGCGTAGATCTTGTGCGGATCGTGACCGCCGCGGTTCAGATTCCAGATGTCGTCATCGGACCAGTCGGCGACCAGCGCTTTCAGCTCCGGCGTGTTGAAGAAGTGCTCGCGCACGAACGCGCCCGACTCCGACTTGTACGTCTGGTACTCGCCGTCGACGACCTCCATCATGCGGCGCATCAGCGCGCCGGTCTTGTCGCGCGCAAAGAGCGCGTCCCAGCGGCTGCCCCAGATCACCTTGATGACGTTCCAGCCCGCGCCGCGGAACTCGCTTTCCAGTTCCTGAATGATCTTGCCATTGCCGCGCACCGGGCCGTCGAGACGCTGCAGGTTGCAGTTGATGACGAACACGAGGTTGTCGAGACGCTCGCGGCCAGCCATGCCGATCGCGCCGAGCGATTCCGGCTCGTCCGTCTCGCCGTCGCCGAGGAATGCCCAGACCTTGCGGCCTTCGGTCTTCGCCATGCCGCGCGCCGCCATGTACTTCATGAAGCGCGCCTGATAGATGGCCATGATCGGGCCGAGACCCATCGACACGGTCGGGAACTGCCAGAAGTCCGGCATCAGCCACGGATGCGGATACGACGAGATGCCCTCGCCGCCCACTTCCTGGCGGAAGTTGTTCAGTTGCTTCTCGGTCAGGCGGCCGAGCAGGAATGCGCGCGAGTACACGCCCGGCGAAGAGTGGCCCTGCACGAATACGAGATCGCCGCCGTGATCCTTCGACGGTGCGTGCCAGAAGTGATTGAAGCCGACGTCATAGAGCGTCGCGGCGGATGCGAACGACGCGATGTGGCCGCCGACGTTCGTGTCCTTGCCCGCGCGCAGCACCATGGCGATGGCGTTCCAGCGGGTGTACGAGCGGATCCGGTGTTCGATGTCCTGATCGCCCGGAATCTTCGACTGCGAGGCGACGGGGATCGTGTTGATGTACGGCGTGTTCGCCGAGAACGGCAGGTGCTCGCCGTGTACGCGAGCGAATTCGATCTGTTTCTCGATCAGGTAGTGCGCGCGATTGGGACCGACCGCGGAAATCACGCCATCGAGCGCGTCCAGCCACTCGGCGGTTTCCTGAGGATCGTCGTCCTTGGCGTTGGCGACATATTTGAGAACTTCGTCGGGTACAGCGGACATGCTCGTCTCCTGATGTGAGGAACACTCTGAGAACCGCCGGCGCACGCCCGATCGAAGGCGGGCACTGGCCGCGTGCCGGCAATTCTAAAGAGGGTCCAGACCATGACGCAAGGAATTTTTCAAATCATGAGAGTACATCTCACCATGCGAAAAATTGCTGCAACGCACCGTCCGATAACACTTTTTTGTTCAGATGTTTCTCCTCCTTTTCCCTGAAATCGAGCCTTCTTTACCGTCTTTTTACGCCAATTAACAATCAGGTGCTGCGTTACAATCGCTTCCATGTTGACCGAACGGCTGATCAAACGCTCGGCGAGGTCCGCGCGCAAGCCGACCGACGCCTCGCCCTCCCGCTGGCACCACGGACCGTGGTGGTCGAACTCCTATTTACTCACGCCGCTCATTTCGATCCTGGTATTTCTGGTCGTGATGAGTCTCATCCTCTGGAGCCTCAACCGGCGCGAGCAACAGCAACAGGAAGACACGCTTTACCGGAATGTCGCGTGGGCGCAGCAGCAGATTCGTCTGTCGATGACCGGCGCGCAGGAGCAGATCCAGGCGCTCTCGCGCGATCTCGCGACCGGCCACGGCGACCCGCAAACCTTCCAGACCTCGTCCACCGACATCATGCAGGGGCATCCCGAGATCCTCTACATGAACTGGTACACGAGCGAGCATAAGCCGCGCTGGCCCAACACGCCGCTGCCCGTGCTCGGATCGCGCCTCGCGAAGCCGAACGAAACGCAGATGGACGAAGCCGTGCAGGCCGCATTCGACGAAGCGCGCACCACCCGACGCCAAGTCTACTCGCCACTGCTCTACGACGACCTCGGCAACGGCTATATCACGCTGCAGACGCCGGTCTTTCGCGACCGCGAGTTTCTCGGCTCCATCGCCGCGGTGTTCTCGATCGAAGGCATCCTCAAGCACGACATTCCCAGCGAACTGTCGGCGAAGTACAAGATCTCCATCACCGATCTGAATAACCGCGAACTCGCGACCACGTCGAGCCGCCCGCGCCTGCCGCGCGACATGTTCTACGACCTGCCGCTCGATCCGCCGGGCCAGGGCTTGTCGGTGCGCGTGTATTCGTATCCGCAGCTCACGAACTTCACCAATAACACGCTCGTGTGGCTCGTGGCCGGCTTGTCCTGCTTCGTGCTGTGGAGCTTGTGGAGCCTCTGGAAGCACACGCGCCAGCGCTTCGAGGCGCAGCAGGCGCTCTACGCCGAAGCGTTCTTCCGCCGCGCGATGGAGAACTCGGTGCTGATCGGCATGCGCGTGCTCGACATGCACGGCCGGATCACGCACGTGAATCCGGCGTTCTGCCGCATGACGGGCTGGGACGAAAGCGATCTCGTCGGCAAGAACGCACCGTTCCCGTACTGGCCACGCGATGCGTATCCGGAGATGCAGCGTCAGCTCGACATGACCTTGCGCGGCAAGGCGCCCTCTTCCGGTTTCGAACTGCGCGTGCGCCGCAAAGACGGCTCGTTCTTTCACGCGCGCTTGTACGTCTCGCCGCTCATCGACAGCTCGGGCCGTCAGACCGGCTGGATGTCGTCGATGACGGACATCACCGAGCCCAAGCGCGCGCGCGAGGAACTCGCCGCCGCGCACGAACGCTTCACCACGGTGCTCGAAAGCCTCGACGCCGCCGTCTCCGTGCTCGCCGCCGACGAAGCCGAACTGCTCTTCGCGAACCGCTATTACCGGCATCTCTTCGGCATTCGACCGGACGGCCATCTGGAGCTCGCGGGCGCCGCGTTCGACGGCAGCGCGCAAAGCTCGTCCGACACCATCGACATGGTCGACACCTACGCGGGCCTGCCCGCCACCGCGCTCACAGAGAGCTCGGCAGATGCGCAGGAAGTCTATGTCGACGGCATCCAGAAGTGGTTCGAGGTGCGCCGCCAGTACATCCAGTGGGTCGACGGCCATCTCGCGCAGATGCAGATCGCGACCGACATCACGCAGCGCAAGCAGGCGCAGGAGCTCGCGCATCAGCAGGAAGAAAAGCTGCAGTTCACGAGCCGCCTGATGACCATGGGCGAAATGGCCTCGTCGCTCGCGCACGAACTGAACCAGCCCCTCGCCGCGATCAACAACTACTGCTCGGGCTGCGTCGCGATGGTGAAGTCCGGCCGCATGACGCAGGAAACGCTGCTTCCCGTGCTCGAAAAGACCGCGCAGCAGGCCGTGCGCGCGGGCATGATCATCAAGCGCATCCGCGAGTTCGTGAAGCGCAGCGAGCCCAAGCGCCAGGCCGCGCGCGTCGCGGATATCGTCGCGGACGCGGTCGGTCTCGCCGAGATCGAGGCGCGCAAACGCAAGATCCGCATCCTCACCGAAATCCGCTCGCGCATGCCGGTGATCTACGTCGACCCGGTTTTGATCGAACAAGTGTTGGTCAACCTGTTGAAAAACGCGGCCGAGGCAATGCATGATGCGAAACCAAACGCCGTCGATCCGGTGATACGCGTAGTCGTCCAACGCATGGACGGCGGGTTCGTGCGCATCAGCGTGGTCGATCAGGGTCCGGGCGTGGACGAAGCCACCGCCGAGCGCCTCTTCGAGCCGTTCTACAGCACCAAGTCCGACGGCATGGGCATGGGGCTGAACATCTGCCGCTCGATCATCGAGTCGCATCGCGGACGCCTTTGGGTGGTCAACAACGTCGAAGCGGACGGCCACGTGACCGGCGCGACCTTCCACTGCAGCCTGCCGATCGGCGAGGTGGGCGGCTCGTCGGACACGGGCGGCACGGATGCGCAGGACGAACATACGAGACAACAAACAGTTACGGGAGAACTATGAGCACAGTCACCACCCAGGAAACCGTCTTCGTCGTCGACGATGACGAAGCCGTGCGTGATTCCTTGCGCTGGCTGCTCGAAGCAAACGGCTATCGCGTTCAGTGTTTCTCCAGCGCGGAATCGTTCCTCGACGTCTATTTGCCGATTTCCCATTCCGGCGCGATCTCCTGCCTTATCCTCGACGTGCGCATGGCCGGCATGACGGGTCTCGAGCTGCAGGAGAAGCTCATCGCGGAAAACTCGCTTCTGCCGATCATCTTCGTGACGGGTCATGGCGACGTGCCGATGGCCGTCTCGACCATGAAGAAAGGCGCGATGGACTTCATTGAAAAGCCTTTCGACGAAGCCGAACTGCGCAAGCTCGTGGAGCGCATGCTGGAAAAGGCGCGCAGCGAAAGCACCAGCGTGCAGCAGCAGCGCGCCGCTGCGGAGCGGCTCGGCAAGCTGACGGCGCGCGAGCATCAGGTGCTCGAGCGCATCATCGCCGGGCGCCTCAACAAGCAGATCGCCGACGATCTCGGCATCAGCATCAAGACGGTCGAAGCGCATCGCGCGAACATCATGGAGAAGCTCTCCGTGAACACCGTCGCCGATCTGCTGCGTCTCGCGCTGTCGAACAAGCCGCAACAGTAACCGCTGCATCCTCTCCCTTCGCGGCCGGCATCGTCATGCCGGCCGCGCCTTTACCGGCGCGCTCCCGAGCGAATGCGCCCGCGTCTGCCTCCCTTCAAAGTCCCGTTGTCGGCCGAAGTGAAAAGTGATATTGGCTGAATCACGCCGGCTCTTGTACGGGGGATTCGATGTCGAAACGAATTCGTGTCATTGGTTCGCGTATCGGCACATTGAGAGCGATCGCGCTCGCCGCTACGCTCGCGACGATGCCGCTTCTCGCGGCGTATTCGGGTGACGCGCTCGCGCAGGCCAACGCGCCAGCCGGCCAGAAGCTCACGAACCAGCAACTCGATGCGTTGACCGCGCCCGTCGCGCTCTATCCCGACGCGCTGCTCGCGCAGGTGTTGATGGCGTCGACGTATCCATCGCAGATCAGCGAAGCGGCCGCGTGGTCGAAGGCGAATCCGAACGTCAAGGGCGACGATGCCGTGAAAGCCGTGCAGTCGGAGCCGTGGGATCCGAGCGTGCAGTCGCTCGTCGCATTCCCGCAGGCGCTCGAGACGATGGCCTCCAAGATCGACTGGGTGACACAGCTCGGCAACGCCTTCATCGCACAGCCGAGCGACGTGATGGATTCGGTGCAGCGTCTGCGGCGCGCGGCGCAGAGCGCGGGGAATCTCAAGACGACCGAGCAGCAGAAGGTCGTCGTGCAGCAGGCGCCGAGCAGCAGCACCACGACGATCCAGATCGAGCCGGCCAATCCGCAAGTGGTCTACGTGCCGACGTACAACCCGACGGTCGTCTACGGCACGTGGCCGTATCCGGCGTATCCGCCGGTCTATGTGCCGCCGCCGCCCGGCTACGCGATCGCGTCGGGGTTCATGTCGGGACTTGCGTTCGGCGCGGGGATCGCGGTCGCGAATTCGCTGTGGGGTAATTGCGACTGGAATCGCGGCGATGTGAACGTCAACGTGAACCGCTACAACAATATCAACGTGAACAACCGCATCAGCTCGAACAGCAACAACGTGCGCTGGAACCGCAACGATCCGCAGTTCAACCGGACCAATGTCGCGAACCGGCAGAACACGTTGAACAGCGCGAATCGCGGCGCGAACGCCAACCAGTATCGCGGCCGCGAGGATGCGCGCGCGCAGGCGGCGCAGACCCTGCAGCAGCGCACGGGACAGAACCTCAACGAGCCGGCGAGCCAGCGCGTGCAGAGCATCCGTCAGGAGGGCGGGCCGAACGCGCGCGACACCAGCGATCTGAAGCAGCGCTCGCAGGACGTGAACCGCGACAACGCGCTGCGCGGCGCGGGCGACGGCAACGGTGCGCGGCAGGACACCCAGCGCGGACAGGCGAGCCGGCAGTCGTACGCGAATCAGGCGCAGAACCGGCCCGGCGCGGGCGGCGGCGGCGTGCAGCATCAGGGCGGCGCGGGAGGCGGCGGCGTTCAGCGGCAGCAGCAAGGCGGGCTCGGTGCCGGAGGCGGAGGGGTTCAGCACGGCGGCGGGCTCGGTGCCGGAGGCGGAGGGGCTCAGCACGGTGGCGGCGGGTTCCAGCGAGGCGGCGGCGGTGGCGGAGGTTTTCGCCGTTGATGAGCGCGTCCATCGTCAAACGCCGCGCGAGCGGCGCACGCCAGAACCAGGAGCCCGACATGCAAGCATTCGCCTCATCGAAGAAGCCAGTCCTGTGCGCGATCATCGCCGCTTCGCTCGCGCTCGGCGCATCGCTCGCGCGCGCGCAGGCCGTGTATCCCACCGCCGAAGCCGCGGCAGAGGCGCTCACCGACGCCATCGCGAGCAACGACGAAACCGCGCTCGCCAAGGTGCTCGGCAAAGACCACGGCCGTTACGTGCCGGAAGGCAGCATCGGCGAAGAGGACATCTATGCGTATCTCGGCGCGTGGGCGCAGCAGCATCGCATTGTCGAGGATCCGCAGCCGGTCGACGGCCATCCCGCCGCGCATATCGAGGCGGGCACGAGCGGCTGGACGCTGCCGATTCCGCTCATCAAGGTCGCGAACGGCTGGCGCTTCGACATGCGCGCCGCGCGCGACGAAGTGCTCACGCGGCGCATTGGCCGCAACGAGCGCTCGGCGATGCAGGTCGCGCTCGCGTACATCGCCGCGCAAAGCGACTATCACCAGGCGATGAACCACTACGCCGACCGCCTCGTCTCCACGCCCGGCAAGCACGACGGCCTCTACTGGAAGACCGCGGCCGGCGAGCCGGACAGTCCGCTCGGACCGCTCGCGGCGATGATGCCGAACAAGCCGAGCGCGGCGGACGGCTACTACGGCTATCACTACCGCGTCCTGACCGCGCAGGGCCCGCATGCGAAAGGCGGCGCGAAGCACTTCACGCAGGGCGGCAAGCTGACCGAGGGCTTCGGCCTGATCGCCGCGCCCGCGCGCTACGGCGAGACCGGCGTGATGACCTTCATCGTCAATCAGGACGGGCAGGTCTACGAGAAGGACCTCGGCCCCGCATCGACGAAACGCGCGGCGGCCATCCAGTCGTTCGACCCGGATTCGTCGTGGCAACAGGTCTCGCCGTAGGGGCGGCGACGCACCGGGAACGGGGCATCGGAACGTGAGAAGGCGCCCGGCGGTATAATTTCGCCCTTCTCACGGGCGCGGTTATCGAAGATCGTCGAAATCGAGCGCCCGGCAACATGCGCGAGCGCCGCGCACCGCGGCCGCACAGAGCGGCGGGCACGGCGACGGCTTCACGCCCTCGCGCGCCCTCGCCCATCCTCGATCCGATTCGCCATGACTGCCCAACTCATCGACGGCAACGCCCTTTCCAAGACCCTTCGCGCCGATGTCGCCGCGCGCGCCGCCGCCCTCACCGAACGTGGACACAAGCCGGGACTCGCCGTCGTGCTCGTCGGCGACAATCCCGCCAGCGAAGTCTACGTGCGCAACAAGGTGAAAGCGTGCCACGACAACGGCCTGCACTCGGTGATGGACCGCTTCCCCGCGACCCTCTCCGAAACCGAACTGCTCGCGCACATCGCGAAGCTCAACGCCGATCCGTCGATCCACGGCATTCTCGTGCAACTGCCGCTGCCCGCGCATATCGACAGCCACAAGGTCATCGAGGCGATCGCCCCCGCGAAGGACGTCGACGGCTTTCACGTCGCGAATGCGGGCGCGCTCCTGACCGGCAAGCCGCTGTTTCGCCCGTGCACGCCCTACGGCGTGATGAAGATGTTCGAGGCGCACAAAATCGACCTTAAAGGCGCGAACGCGGTGGTGATCGGCCGCTCGAACATCGTCGGCAAGCCGATGGCGCTGCTCCTGCTCGAAGCCGGCGCGACCGTCACGATCTGCCACAGCAAGACGCGCGACCTCGCGAAGCACACGCGCGACGCCGACGTGATCGTCGCCGCGGTCGGCCGCCGCAACATCGTGACCGCCGACATGGTGAAGCCGGGCGCGACGGTGATCGACGTCGGCATGAACCGCAACGACGAAGGCAAGCTGTGCGGCGACGTCGATTTCGCGGGCGTGAAGGAAGTGGCCGGCCATATCACGCCGGTGCCGGGCGGCGTCGGCCCGATGACCATCACGATGCTGCTCGTCAACACGATCGAGGCGGCCGAACGCGCGGCACGAGCGTAATAAATCGTCTCGCGGCCTGCGCAAAGGGGCCCGGCTAATCGGCCCCTTTAAAACAATCCATTGGAATTTGCCCCGCCCGCCCCAATAATCTCGAGGAGAGCCGGCGCGGGGTGCCCGGATGCCGGGTGCAATCCCCCCGCCTGCGCTTCACCCAACACCAGAACGGGAGAGCCATGAGCGATAACACGTCCACTACGGCGGCGGCCAATCCGCTGCTCGATTTTTCCGATCTCCCGCGCTTCGGCGAGATTCAGCCCGCTCACGTCACGCCGGCGCTCGACGTGCTGCTCGCCGATGCGAAAGCCGCCGTCGACCGCGCGAGCGCGCCCGATACGCCCGCGACGTGGAAGGACGTCGTCGAGGGCCTGGAGCAGGAATCGGAAAAGCTTTCCCGCGCGTGGGGCGTCATCGGCCATCTGAACGCCGTTGCCGATACCCCCGAACTGCGCGCCGCGCATGCGGAAAACCTGCCGCGCGTCACTGAATTTTCGGCGAGCGTCGGTCAAAACCTCGCGCTCTACGAGAAGTACAAGGCGATCGCCGCCGGACCGGAATTCGCCGGCTTGTCCGCCGAGCGCAAGAAGATCCTCGAAAACTCGCTGCGCGATTTCCGTCTTTCGGGCGCCGAACTGCCAGAAGACCGCAAGCCGCGCTTCGCGCAATTGCAGGAAGAGCAGGCGGCGCTCTCGAAGGCGTTCTCCGATCACGTGCTCGATTCCACCAATGCCTACGCGTACATCGTCACGCAGCAAGGCGATCTCGCCGGCCTGCCCGACGACGTCATCGAAGCCGCCCGCGAAGCCGCGCAGCGCGACGGCAAGGAAGGCTGGAAGTTCACGCTGCATTTCCCGTCGTATTTCCCGGTGCTGCAGTATGCCGAGCATCGCCCGATGCGCGAGGCGATGTATCGCGCGTATGTCACGCGCGCGTCCGAGCTCGGCGAAACCTATGGCGATGGCCGTGCCGACTGGGACAACACGGCGAATGTCGTCGAGCATCTGAAGCTGCGCGAGGAAGAAGCGAAGACGCTCGGCTATCAGAACTTCGCGGAAGTGTCGCTCGCGCCGAAGATGGCCGAATCGCCCGCGCAAGTGATCGCGTTCCTCGAGGATCTCGCGAAGCGCGCCCGCCCTTACGCCGAGAACGACTGGATGGAGCTGCGCGCGTACGCCGCGACCGAGCTCGGCATGCCCGAGCTGCAGCCGTGGGACATCGCGTATGCGGCCGAGAAGCTGCGTCAGAAGCGCTACTCGTTCTCCGAGAACGAAGTGAAGCAGTACTTCCCGCAGGAAGCCGTGCTGAAGGGCCTGTTCAAGGTCACGGAGACGCTCTTCAACGTGTCGATCCGCCGCGACGAAGCGGCCGTGTGGAATCCTGATGTTCGCTTCTTCCGCGTCGAGAACAAGGACGGCACGCTCGTCGCGCAGTTCTATCTCGATCTCTACGCGCGCGAAGGCAAGCGCGGCGGCGCATGGATGGACGACGCCCGCTCGCGTCACAAGCGCACGCAAGGCGGCGTGCAGACGCCGGTCGCGTATCTCACCTGCAACTTCTCCGCGCCGGTGGGCGGCAAGCCCGCGTGCTTCACGCACGATGAAGTCATCACGCTGTTCCACGAGTTCGGACACGGCCTGCATCACATGCTGACGCGCGTCGACGAGCTCGGCGTATCGGGCATCAACGGCGTGGAATGGGATGCGGTCGAGTTGCCGTCGCAGTTCATGGAGAACTTCTGCTGGGAGTGGGACGTGCTGACCGACATGTCCGCGCACGTCGACACGGGCGCTCCGCTGCCGCGCGAGCTCTTCGACAAGATGCTCGCCGCGAAGAACTTCCAGAGCGGTCTCGGCACGCTGCGCCAGATCGTCTTCTCGATGTTCGACATGGTGCTGCACACGTCCTACGATCCCGCGAACGCGACCCAGAACGTCAACGACCTTGCGCGCACGATCAACGAGAAGTTCCATGTGATCCCGCAGGCGCCGTTCTCGCGCTGGCCGAACACCTTCAGCCATATCTTCGCGGGCGGGTATGCGGCGGGCTACTACAGCTACAAGTGGGCCGAAGTCCTGTCCGCCGATGCGTACGCCGCGTTCGAGGAAGCCGCGAAGGCCGGCAACGGCTCGGTGCTGGATGTGTCGACGGGCACGCGCTATCGCCGCGAGATTCTCGAAGTGGGCGGCAGCCGTCCGGCTATGGACTCATTCAAGGCGTTCCGTGGGCGGGAGCCGGATATCGACGCGTTGCTGCGTCATAACGGGATGTCGGGACAGGCGATGCATTGAGGCGCCTGGCTTTAGCGAGAAACCCCGGTCCATAGGGCCGGGGTTTTTCTTTGGTTCTTCCGGGCGTCCCGCATCAGTGTTCGTTCTCGTCGCACCATTGACGCGCCCATCGCTGCGCGGCCTCGACCGCATCGGCGTCACTCCGGTAGTCGCCGATGTCGCCGGACCATTTCACTTCGCGTGCATCGTCGGCCGCCGACGTGCGCTGGAATATCTTCGCGCGGGCATAGTAGCGGCCGCCTTCCTCGAGACACGAAGCGTCGATACTAAAGTGCTTGTAATCGAATTTCATGTTCGTCTCCACATCGATGAAAGTGCTCAGGGTCGACTGAGGCAATCCGGCCATCGGCCGCGCGCGGCGTTCCCGCACGAAACGGGAGCCATCCGTCGACATCGAGCACTTTGCCGGTAACAACGGGCTTACTTATCTCGAGCCGGTCAGCCGTGCAGATGATCGGCTCGAGAAGACACTTTGCGCGCGCATGTTCGCTACGCCGCGTCTATCTCTTGATTCAAGGCAACGATATACCTAGTCTTCAAGCATAGGCTTCATGACACGCCGGGCATTTGCGCTGAGTCCGGCATCGTCGCAATGGCGACGGGATGACGGGACAGCCGGCAATCAGCACACCCTTGCGCGGCGCTCGCACTTCGCGTCGGCGCCGCGAAGCACGCCGTGTTTCCGACTGGAGCGGACATGGATAAAGCAGTGAATTCAAAGCATGCCCGTGCGCGCTCCGACTCGGAGACCACCTACCAGTCCGCCGACGACCGCGCCGCTCAGGGCCGCGCGTTGCGCGACTCGGTGCCGCGCCCTTCACAGGCCGGATGGAAGCCGGCCGAGAAGCGCGTCGACCCGGTGAAAATCCTGATCGAATCGAACGAAGGCCGCCTGACGGGGCTGATCCCTGTCCGCTTCGGGCGAATGTCGGCGTCGCCGTTTGCGTTTTATCGCGGCGCGGCCGCGCTGATGGCCGCCGACCTCGCCACCACGCCGACCAGCGGCATCCGGGTGCAGGCGTGCGGAGACGCGCACCTGATGAACTTCGGCGGCTTCGCGACGCCGGAGCGGAACGTGATCTTCGACATCAACGATCTCGACGAGACCCTGCCGGCGCCGTTCGAGTGGGATCTCAAACGGCTGGCGGCGAGCGTGGAGATCGCCGCGGAACATCTGGCGTTCACCCCCAGCGAGGGCGCACGAATGGTCTCGGGGCTGGTGCGCGAGTACCGCGAGCGGATGCGCGACTACGCCTCGATGAGGGCGCTCGATGTCTGGTACGACCGCATCGATCTGCAGAAGTATGAAGACCGCTCGGGCGATCCCGCCGTCATGGCCGAGGTGCGCAAGCGAATCGCGCAGCGCATGGATGATGTGCGCCGCAAGACCATCCCCGATCATCTTTATCCGAAACTCGTCTCGGAAGCGGGCACGCTGCCGAGAATCAAGGACGATCCGCCGCTCATCTTCCATCCGGAGGAAGAAATGGCGCCCGGCGTTGCCTCGGGATATGCAGAGGCGATCGATGCCTACCGAGAGAGCCTCCCCGAGCATGTCCGCACCCTCTTCAACCGCTACAGCTTCATCGATCTGGCGATCAAGGTGGTCGGCGTGGGCAGCGTGGGGACGATGTGCGCCGTGGGCCTGTTCATGGCGGGGAACAACGATCCGCTGTTCCTGCAGGTGAAGGAGGCGCGAGCCTCGGTGCTCGAACCTTATGCGGGCAAGAGCCGGCATCCCAATCACGGCCAGCGCGTGATCGCCGGCCAGCGCATCATGCAGGCCGCCAGCGACGTGTTTCTCGGATGGACACGCGGCAGCAACGGCCGCGATTTCTACATCCGCCAGCTTCGGGACATGAAGATGTCCGTGCTCATCGACGATCTGGATGCGGGTCTGCTGCGGCAGTACGCACGCATGTGCGCGCACGCGCTGGCCCGGGCGCACGCACGCTCGGGCGATGCCGCGATGATCGCGGGCTACCTGGGCTCGGGGCAGACCTTCGACGATGCAATCACCGAATTCGCCACCGATTACAGCGCCCAGAACCGGCGGGACTACCGCGCGTTCGTCCGCGCCATCCGTGAAGGGCGGATCCAGGCGACGATCGAGGAATAGGAGGTCTGCCCCTTAGTGAATCCGACCGGCGGGCCGGAGGAGGTGTTGCCATGAGCGACAAGATGAGTCCGGCCGGCGATATCGCGAAGTCGACCGACCGGGCCGGTGCGCGCGCGAGGTTCCCGATCGCGCAATGGCTGCACGGCTACCAGCCTCGCTGGCTCGCGCACGATGCCGTCGCCGGCGTGACCCTTGCGGCCTACGGCATACCGGTATCGCTGGCTTATGCGACGCTCGCGGGGCTGCCGCCGCAATACGGCATCTACTGTTATCTGGCTGGCGGCGTTGCATACGCCGTATTCGGTTCTTCGCGTCAGCTCGCGATCGGGCCTACATCGGCGATCTCGATGCTCGTCGGCGTGACGGTTGCCGGCATGGCCAGCGGCGACCCGGCTCGCTTCGCGTCGATCGCGGCATTGACCGCGATCCTCGTCGCGGCCATGTGCCTGGCGGCCTGGATCCTGCGTCTGAGTTCACTCGTCAACTTCATCAGCGAGACGATTCTTCTCGGCTTCAAGGCGGGTGCTGCCCTCACGATCGCACTGACGCAATTGCCCAAACTGTTCGGCGTCCCGGGCGGCGGAGACCAATTCTACGAGCGCGTCCTCGTGCTCGCCCGTCAGTTGCCCCAAACGCATTACACCGTGCTTGCCTTCGGCATCGCCGCGCTCGTCCTGCTGCTGCTCGGCGAGAAGTTTCTTCCGGGCCGGCCGGTCGCGCTCGTGGTCGTCGTGTTGTCCATCGTGTTGCTTTCGGCCACGCCCCTGGGCGACATGGGATTCAAGGTCGTGGGCCAGCTGCCGCGCGGCCTGCCGGAATTCCAACTGCCGGGTCTGCGCGTGCGCGATGTGGACGGCATCGTGCCGCTCGCTTTCGCGTGTCTTCTGCTCTCCTACGTCGAAAGCGTGTCGGCTGCGCGGGCCATCGCACGGGCGAACGGTTATGAGATCGATCCGCGTCAGGAACTGCTCGGGCTGGGCGCCGCCAATCTGGCCGCGGGTCTGTTCCAGGGGTATCCGGTGGCGGGCGGTCTTTCGCAATCTTCGGTCAATGACAAGGCCGGCGCGAGGACTCCCCTCGCCCTGGTGTTCGCTTCGGTGACGATCGGCCTGAGCCTGCTGTTCCTGACGGACCTGCTGCGCAATCTTCCGAGCGTCGTGCTTGCGGCGATCGTGCTCGTTGCCGTGAAGGGGCTCGTTGACGTGCGCGAGTTGCGCCACGTCTGGCGAGTCAACCGCTACGAGTTCTTCATTGCAGGCGTAGCCTTCGCCGCCGTGTTGTTGCTCGGCATCCTGCAGGGCGTGATCGTGGCGATGGTCTTCTCGATGCTCCTGCTCATCAGGCGCGCAGCGCACCCGCATGTCGCCATTCTCGGACGCATTCCCGGCACCCGCCGCTTTTCCGATCTCGAACGCCATCCGGACAACGAGACCATTCCGGGCGTGCTGATGTTCCGCGTGGAAACGTCACTCTTCTACTTCAACGTGGAACACGTTCGAGCGATGGTATGGCAAAGCATTCGCGCGAACCCGGTGATGCCTCGACTGGTGATCTGCGATCTTTCGACATCGCCTGTCGTCGATCTTGCCGGCGCGCGCATGCTCGCGACCCTGCACGCCGAACTGCAGGCGGCGGGCATCAGCTTCCGGCTCGTCGAAGCCCACGCGGCGGTGCGGGACATCCTGCGCAAAGAGGGCGTGACAGACCAGGTCGGCGCGCTGGACCGACACCTTGCAGTGGCCGATGTCATCGACGAATTCCAGAGCGGTTCCACTTCATCACCCGAAACGGGGAACGGCGCGCTGCCGGACGGCCGTGCCGTGACGTGACGTGATAAACGAGCCGCAACGGTGCATATGATGCATTTTCATCACGCGTGGCCGGCGACGGGCCTGATCGTCATTGCGCTCCTGATGTGGAGCTCGCCTTGCGCGACGGCACCGCAGGCATCGCCGGCCTCGTCGGCGTCGGCGCCCGCAGCGTCCGCGCCGCCTCGTGCCGGCCCCTCGCGCCGGATCGATCTCACCAACAAGCCCTGGCGCGGCGATTTCGACGCGATGCTCGAACGACGCATGATTCGCGTTCTCGTCCCGTTCAGCCGCACGCTGTATTTCAATGACCGGGGGCATGAGCGCGGGTTGACCGCGGACTTCGTGCGCGACTTCGAAGGCTTCCTCAACAAGACCTATGCTCATCGCCTCGGCAAGCGCCCGATCACGGTCATCATGATCCCCTCCACGCGCGACAAGTTGCTGCCCGGCCTCGTGGAAGGTGTCGGGGATATCGCCGCGGGCAATCTGACGGTGACTCCGGATCGCCTGAAACAGGTCGATTTCGTCACGGCGCATGGACTGAAGCCGACCCGTGAACTCGTGTTGACCGGTCCGAAGTCACCCGCTCTTTCGACGCTCGACGATCTGAGCGGCAAGACCGTGCACGTGCGCCGCTCCAGCAGCTATTTCGACAGTCTGAGCGCGCTCAACAAGCGCTTCGAGCAGGCCGGCAA
This sequence comes from Caballeronia sp. 11_S32, assembly GCF_056930355.1. NCBI lineage: Bacteria > Pseudomonadati > Pseudomonadota > Betaproteobacteria > Burkholderiales > Burkholderiaceae > Caballeronia > Caballeronia sp. 11_S32. The sequence goes on along the minus strand of NZ_JBXOWH010000003.1, from coordinate 1,585,121 downwards.
GCCCCCGATGCGCCTCGTGCCATTGCCGGATGCGCTCGAGGATGAAGACGCCATGGAGATGCTGAACGTCGGCATCGTTCAGATCCTGGTCGTCGATGACTGGAAGGCGAACATGTGGAAGCAGCTATTGCCGGACGTCAAGGTGCACGACAACATCGCGGTGCGTGAGGGCGGGCAGATCGGATGGGCCATCCGCAAGCAAAGTCCTCAGTTGCAGGCGGTGGTAAGCAACTTTTACGACAACTTCATCAAGAAGCAAAGCGTCGCGCAGGTGCGCCTCAAACAGTACATGCAAGGGATCAAACAGATCCATGACAACACCGAGACCGAGGAACTCAAGCGCTTCAGACAGACCGTGGCTTTCTTCGACCAGTACGGCCAGCAATACCATTTCGATCCGCTGATGCTCGCGGCCCAGGGATTTCAGGAGTCGCAGCTGAATCAGGACGCGAAGAGCCGGGTCGGCGCGGTCGGTATCATGCAACTGATGCCGGCTACCGGAAAATCGCTCGACGTCGGCGACATCAAGCTAACGCAGTCCAATATTCATGCGGGTGCGAAGTACCTCGACCAACTGATGACACGCTACTTCCAGGATGCCCATTTCTCCGAAGTGGACAGGCCGCTGTTCGCCTTCGCCAGCTATAACGCCGGGCCGGGGAACATCGCGAAGATGCGCAAGTTGGCTGCCGAGCGCGGTTTCGATCCCGATGTCTGGTTCAACAACGTGGAGGTCGTCGTGGCCGAGAAGATCGGCATCGAGACGACGACCTACGTGAGAAACATCTACAAGTACTACGCTTCCTATCGTCTACTCAAGGAAGCGAATGCGGAGAAGGCCCGCGCAGTGAAACAACTGAATCGCTGAGCGTTTCGTGCGGGCCGGGTTTCTCCGCGAGAAAACCGCCTCTCTATCGCCTGTCGATCCTGAAGTCGACCTCCGAAGGCCGTCCTTCCAGCGCAAGCATCGCGCGCACGGCGGGACTGCGGCTCACCACCTTCCCCCTCCTCACCACCGCCGTGCGCGCCGCCCTCAGCCGGATCGCCTCGATCGGGTCGCGCGCATCGAGCACGACGCAATCGGCGTTGCATCCCACTTCGATCCCATAGCCCTCCAGCCCGAGAATGCGCGCCGGGTTCTTCGTCACCGCATCGAAGCATGCGCGCATTGCGTCCACGCCTGTCATCTGAGCGACATGCAGGCCCATGTGCGCGACTTCGAGCATGTCGCCGGAGCCGAGGCTGTACCACGGATCCATCACGCAATCGTGGCCGAACGCGACGTCTATGCCCGCCGCCATCAGCTCCGGCACGCGCGTCATGCCCCTTCGCTTTGGATACGTGTCCGAGCGCCCTTGCAGCGTGATGTTGATGAGTGGATTGGCGACAGCAGACACGCCCGCCTCGCGCATCAGCGGAATCAGCTTGCTGACGTAGTAGTTGTCCATCGAATGCATCGATGTGAGATGCGAGCCGGTCACGCGTCCGTGCAGGCCGAGGCGATGCGTTTCAGCCGCGAGCGTTTCGATGTGCCGCGACATGGGATCGTCGGATTCGTCGCAGTGCATGTCGACGCGCAAGCCCTGCTCCGCCGCGTACTCGCACAGGAGCTTCACGGATGCCGCGCCGTCGGCCATCGTGCGCTCGAAGTGCGGAATGCCGCCGACGACATCGACGCCCAGCGCGATCGCGCGCTTCAGGTTTTCGAACGCGCCCGCGCTGCGCAACACGCCGTCCTGCGGAAACGCGACGAGTTGCAGATCGAGGTACGGCTTCACGCGCCGCTTCACTTCGACGAGCGCTTCCACCGCGAGCAGGCGCGGATCGCAGACATCGACATGAGAGCGGATTGCGAGCAGCCCGCGCGCGACGGCCCAGTCGCAATACTGCATCGCGCGCTCGACGAGCGCTTCCTGCGTGAGATCGGGCTTCAGTTCGCCCCACAGCGCGATGCCTTCCAGCAGCGTGCCCGACGCGTTCACGCGCGGCAAGCCGTAGGAGAGCGTCGCGTCCATGTGGAAATGCGCGTCGACGAAAGGCGCGGTGACGAGCGAGCCGTTCGCATCGATTTCCTCGCGCGCCGCGGCCGCGAGATGCGGCTCGATTGCGGCGATGCGTCCCGCTTCCATGCCGATATCGACAAGCTCGCGCGAGTCCGCGAGCGCCGCGCGGCGAATGATCAAATCCATGTGCGAAACCTCCGTCCCTGGCTGTTCTGCCAATTCGTTCGTCCGATTGTATCGGGACAGAAATGCCGTGCGGAGGATCGATTCAACGTATCGCGCGATTGCGTCCGATCATCGCGAAACTGAGCGGCAGCGAACCGCGCGGCCTCGCGCGTTCCGTTTCCGGCGTGAGCGGATACGCATTGCCTTGACGCGCGAGCGGCGCGTAGAGATCGGGCCGGCGCGCGGCCAATGCCTGCTGGCCGATGCTCGCCTCGGCCAGCGACGGGCTCACGTCCGCGACGATGAGGCCTTCGTGCGCCGTCGCGCGGCACGCGAGCACGCGGCCATCGGGGCCGACGATCATCGACTCCTCGCCGGCCGCGTGGCTGTATGCGATGTACATGCCGTTGTCGGCTGCGCGCGCGGCGAGCGTCGCGCGATGCGATCGGTCGCCGCGCATCGGCGCGATGAGGAGCGTCGCGCCCATGAGCGCCGTCATCCGCACATTCTCGACGACATCGTTGTCCTCGCCGATCAGTATGCCGATCCGCACACCGAAAGGCGCATCGAGCACCGTGAAGCAGTTGCCGCCGTGAAGGCGCGGATGCGCCGCATGCAGCTTGCGATGTCGCGCGCGCATGCCGCCCGCAAAGCAGATCGCGTAACTGTCGTAGAGCCGTCCGTCCTCCGTGCGCTCGAGCCAGCCGACGCCCGCCGCAACGCCGGTTTCATCGACGGCGGCGGCGATCGCGTCGATCGAAGGACCGTCGAAAGGCTCGGCGCGCGCTTCTTCGTGCGGCGCGCTGATGCTCGACTGGGGAAACACCGCGAGCTGCACGTCCTCACGCGCGGCGTGCGCGAGTCGCGCGGCAATATGCGAGCATTTGCGCGCGTTATCTTCATGCGATGAATTCAACGCGAGCACAGCGACACGAAACGAAGCGGCATTCATGCGAAACCCCGGCGAAAACGAGTAGATAACCTCATTGAAACGCTCGCGGATCGATAAGTAAAATGAATGTTTCGATCGATTCGATCACCAATTGGAATCGAGCCCGAGATGGAACTCCGACTCCTGCGCGCCTTCCTGACGATTGCCGAGCTGCGCCATTTCGGCCGCGCCGCCGAAGCCTTGCATCTGAGCCAGCCCGCGCTCAGCAAGCAGATCGCCGCACTCGAAGAAAGCCTCGGCGCGCGCCTGTTCGAACGCGGCCGTCACGGCGCGGACCTGACGACCTTCGGCGCGAGCTTCATCGCCGATGCGCAATCGCTCGTGCGCGACGCCGATGCCGTGCTCGCCCGCGCGCGCGCAGCGGCGAGCGGCACGCGCGGGTTCTTGCGCGTCGGACTGTGTCTGTCGACGCTCACGCATGTCCCCAGGCTGATCGCGGAATTCGGCGCGCTCAATCCGGGCGTGAGCATCACGCTGCACGATCTGTCGTCGCATGAGCAGACGCGCCGCATCCTCGCGAACAAGCTCGATGTCGGCTTCATGCGCATGCCCGCTGGCGCCGGGCTGTCGGGTTTCACCATGCTCGACGAAACGCTCGCGCTGGCCGTGCCAGAGCACACGCGCCACAAGCGTCTGCCCGCGAACCTGAACGAACTGAACGAGCCGGGATTCATCGCGCTGTCGCGCACGCGCGGGCCGGGACTCGCCGCGCAGATCGACCGCTGGTGCGCGGAGCACGACTTCGTGCCGCGTGTAATTCAGGAAGCGGATGACATCCAGTCCGTGCTGGCGTCGGTGGCGGGCGGGGTGGGCGCGGCGTTCCTGCCATCGCGTGCGCAATACCTGCTGCGCGATGCGCGCGTGCTGAGCTTGCGCGACCGGGCCGCACGATGGCGCGTCGGTCTCGCATGGCAAGCCGAGCGCGATGACACGGTGACACGCGGCTTCGTCGCGTTCATGAAAGCGCGCGTGAAGACATTGAAGGCCCGCGCTACGCTCGGCGACTGAGCTTCGCGAGCAGCATCGCTTTGACGCCGGGCCATTCGTCGTCGATGATCGAGAAGCGCACCGAGTTGCGCTTGCGGCCATCGGGCATGATGCGCTCGTGCCGCACGACGCCCTCCTCTTTCGCGCCGATGCCGAGGATCGCCGCGCGCGACTTCTCGTTGAGCTCGTCGGTGGTGAACTGCACGCGCACGCAGTGCATCGCTTCGAACGCGTGCGCGAGCAGCAGATACTTCGCCTCGGTGTTGATGCCCGTGCGCTGCGTCGATGCCGCGAGCCACGTATGGCCGATCTCGAGCTTGCGGTTCACGCGATCGATCTTCCAGTAGCGCGTGCTGCCGACGACACGCCCATCATCCGCCCGCGCGATGACGAACGGCATCACCGTACCCGCTTCACGGCCTGCGAGCGCGGTATCGATATAGCGGTCGATCGTGTCGTCGTTCGGCACGACCGTCACGCGCAGATTCCAGAGCTCGCCATCGGCGGCGGCTTCGAGCAGGGCGGCGCGGTCATCGCGCTGCAGCGGGCGCAGGTGGACGCGTGCGCCGGTCAGGGTCGGTTGGCTCATCGTTCGATTGCGTGTTTTGCGTGAGCCGACATCATAAGCCGCGATGCCGATCGACGCCGTCTCCGGTCACGCTTCGGGCCCGGCCGACTTCGATTCGACTTCCTCGTCGGGCGGCACGTCTTCGGGCGGCGCATCGTTCGCGGGCAGCGTGAACCAGAAGCGCGCGCCTTGCATGCGCCCGTTCGCATCCACGCGATTCTCGACGCCGATCTGCCCGCCATGCGCCTCGACGATCGCGCGGCATATCGCGAGACCGAGCCCGATGCCCGGTTGCGCCGATTCCTTTTCTCCGCGCGTGAACTTGTCGAAGAGACGGCTTTGCATGCCCGGCGGCACACCGGGGCCTTCGTCATCGATGGCGACGCGCACGAAGCGCGCGTCGCCATCGTGCTCCAGCGCCGCGCCGATCCGTATCGGCGTGCCGGGCGGCGTGTATTTCGCGGCGTTTTCCAGCAGGTTGGCGAAGAGCCGCTCCATCAGCACGGCGTCGAGTTGCAGAAGCGGCAGATGCGCCGGCACGCTCACCCGCACCGGCCGGCCCGCGAGCACGCGCCGCGACGTGGCGAGCGCCGCGCCGACGGTCTCTTCGAGCATCGACCATTGGCGATTCAGGCGTATCGCACCCGCTTGCAGGCGCGCCATGTCGAGCAGATTCGTGACGAGCCCGCTCATGCGCAGCGCTTCTTCGTGGATGGCCTGCACGAGTTCCCGCGATGCCTGCGGGCCGCCGCCCGCCTCGCGCGCCTGCTCCTCGAGCACCGAAGCGAACCCGACGATCGATGTGAGCGGCGTGCGCAGATCGTGCGAAATCGCGGACAGGAGCGAGTTGCGCAAGCGCTCCGATTCCATGTTGACGAGCGCGTCCTGCGCGATCTCGACGTAATGCACGCGCTCCAGCGCGAGCGCGATCTGCGACGCGAACGTCTCGATCATGCGGCGCTGCTCGGGCACCGCGAGCTCGGCCTCGCGCTCGGTGCGAAGCGCGAGCACGCCGCGCGTGCGCATCGGCGCTTTCAGCGGCAGATAGAGCGCCTGGCTCGCGGGCAGTGTTTCCGTGCCGCGCCCAGCGGGCTTTTGCTGGTCGTAGACCCATTGCGCGATATCGAGATCGAGACGCGCGGCGTCGAGCGTCACGTCCGGATTCGGCTCGCCCACTTTCTGCCGCACTTTCTCGGCGGCATCGGGCAGAAGCATCGCGACCTTTGCCTGAAACACTTCCGCGACGTGCCGCGTGCCGATCTCGATGATCTGCTCGGTCATCAGCGCGGCGGCGAGTTCTTTCGTCATCGCGTACATCGCGCCCGTGCGGCGCTCGCGCTGCGACGCGATGCGCGCCTCGCGCCGCAGGCTCGACGTGAGATGGCTGATGGTCAGCGAAGTCAGCAGCATCACGATGAAGGTCAGCAGGTATTGCGTGTCCGTCACGGAGAAAGAAAGCTCGGGCGGCACGAAGAAGAAGTCGAACGCGGCGACCGATAGAAACGACAGCATCACGCCCGGCCCGCGCCCGAGCCGCACCGCGGCGAAGATCACGCCGAGCAGATAGAGCATCACGAGGTTCGTGATCGCGAACCGGTGCGCGGCCAGCATGGCCGCGACGAGCGTGATGCCCGCGCCGATCGCGAGCGCCTGCAAATAGGCGCGCGGCGGCGAATGCGCGCCGTCGCGCCACGCGCCGATGGCTTCGGCGAGCGTGCGGCGCGGCTCGTCGCGCGTGCCGGCCGACACGAGCGTCACGTCGATATCCGAGCCCTGCCGGATGATGCGCTCGCTCACCGGCCGCTCGATGACGCGCCGCCAGCCCTGCGCCGCCGACGCGCCCGCCACGAGCTTCGACACGTTGCGCATGTGCGCATAGTCGATGAGCGTCGCGGCCGCATCCGCGCCGGCGAGCGTGACGGTTTCGGCGCCGAGTTCGGAGGCGAGCTTGAGCGCGTCGAGCGTGCGCTTTCTGAGTTCGTCGGACAGGCGTTGCAGCCTGGGCGTTTCCACGTAGACGGCGAGCCAGTCGGCCTTGAGCGCGGCCGCGAGACGCGCGGCGGCGCGCACGAGCGTGGCGCTTTCCGGCCCCGGCCCGATGCATGCGATGAGGCGCTCGCGCGCGCGCCAGATCCGTTCGATCGATTGATCGGCGCGGTACTCGCGCATCTGCGCATCGACGCGGTCCGCCGTGCGGCGCAATGCGAGCTCTCGCAGCGCGATCAGGTTGCCTTTGCGAAAGAAGTTGCGCACCGCATGCTCGGCCTGCTGCGGCAGATAGACCTTGCCGTCGCGCAGGCGGTCGAGGAGCTCCTCGGGCGGCAGGTCGACGAGCGTGACTTCATCGGCGAGATCGAACACGCGGTCTGGCACGGTTTCCCAGACGCGAATCCCGGTGATGCGGCCGACGATGTCGTTGAGGCTTTCGAGGTGCTGGACGTTGACGGTCGTGTAGACGTCGATGCCTGCGTCGAGCAGCTCCTGCACGTCCTGCCAGCGTTTCATGTGGCGCGAGCCTTGCACGTTGGAATGCGCGAGCTCGTCGACCAGGATCAGTTGCGGTTTTCTTGCGAGGGCCGCGTCGAGGTCGAATTCGGCGAGTATCCGGTTGCGGTATTCGATGCGCGCGGGCGGCAGTGTTTCGAGGCCTTCGAGCAGCGCGAGCGTTTCCTTGCGGCCATGCGTTTCGACCACGCCGATGACCACCTCCACGCCCTCGTCGCGGCGGCGGCGCGCGGCTTGCAGCATCGCGAAGGTCTTGCCGACGCCGGCAGAGGCGCCGAAGAAGATTTTCAGTCTTCCGCGTTGGCGTTTTTCTTCCTCGCGGTGGAGTTTGTCGAGGAGTTCGTCGGGGGTTGGGCGAGGCATGGGGGGCTTGTTTTGCTGGCGCTTGGTTTGGGTTGGTTCGCTCTTTTCTATGGAATCCTGCTTTCGTGTCGGTCTATTTGTGTTGCCCCTATGCGGGGCGGCAGTCACTTTCTTTGCTGCTGCAAAGAAAGTAACCAAAGAAACAGCTTTCCCCATCCAAAGTACTTCATGCCGGCCCCGGCACAGAAGGTGGTATGTGGTCCGGCAGTAGCGAGTGCCCTCATAGGCCATACCGGGCTTGGATCGCGCACGGTCTGACACATCGCACCACTTCATTTGCTGGTTCAGCACAAAATAGCTCCAGCCCGCTGCGCGGCCGACCGGTCCATCAGGTCTGCGTGTGCCGCTTTACTAATGCTCCTATCTCACTGCATCCATCTTTCGCCGGATCCCGTTTTCGCGTCGGTCTATTTGCACTGCCCCTGTGCGGGGCGGCAGTCACTTTCTTTGCTGCTGCAAAGAAAGTAACCAAAGAAACAGCTATCCCCATCCAAAGTACTTCATGCCGGCCCCGGCACAGAAGAAGTCTCGTGGTCCGGCAGTAGCGAGTGCCCTCATAGGCCTAACCGGGCTTGGATCGCGCACGGTCTGCCACATCGCGCCACTTCACTTGCTGGTTCAGCACCAAATAGCTCCAGCCCGCTTCGCGGCCGACCGGTCCATCAGGTCGGCGTGTGCCGCTTTACTAATGCTTCTATCTCACTGCATCCATCTTTCGCCGGATCCCGTTTTCGCGTCGGTCTATTTGCTCTGCCCCTATGCGGGGCGGCAGTCACTTTCTTTGCTGCTGCAAAGAAAGTAACCAAAGAAACAGCTATCCCCATCCAAAGTACTTCACACCGGCCCCGGCACAGAAGATGGTACGTGGTCCGGCAATAGCGAGTGCCCTCAGAGGTCTAGTCGGGCTTGGATCGCGCACGGTCTGCCACATCGCGCCGCTCAACTGACTGGTAAGGCGCGAAATAGCTCCAGCCCGCTTCGCGGCCGACCGGTCAATCGGGTCGGCGCACACTTCCTTGCTAAGGCTTCCATCTCACTGCATTCGCCCACCGTTGGTTTCCCTTGCACGCCCAACGGCAGCGCGTAGCGCTGTGCCGGAGCTATTTGTGCTGAACCAGCGCGCCAAAACAACTAGCTCGTCAGACCGTGCGCGGTCCACGCCCGGTGTGGCCTGTGAGGGCACTCGCTACTGCCGGACCACATACCATCTTCTGTGCCGGGGCCGGCATGAAGCACTTTGGATGGGACAAGCTGTTTCTTTGGTTACTTTCTTTGCAGCAGCAAAGAAAGTGACTGCCGCCCCGCACAGGGGCAGTGCTAATAAACCGACGCGAAATTGGGATCCGGCGAAAGCACAGGCAAACCACCCGCCGCCCCGCATAGGGGCAACGCTAATACACCAAAGACACAACGGGATCCGGCGACAAAACCAGCATCAAGCGTAGCGCCAACCACAACGGGATCCGGCGAAACCGTCACCGCACCGCCCCCACGCTGCCCCCATCCAACGAAAGATTCAATTTAAGCACATTAACCCTGGGCTCTCCGAGCAAACCAAACTGCCGTCCGCTAGTGGCCTGAGCGACCAGCGCCTCGACCGCCGCAGTCGACATCCCCCGCGCTTTCGCCACACGCGAAACCTGAAAAGCCGCCGCAGCAGGACTGATATCAGGATCGAGCCCACTGCCGGAGGAAGTCACGAGATCGACGGGAATGGCAGCACCGCTCCCAGGATCCGCGTCACGCAACGCGGCAACCCTCGCCTTGATCTCATCGCCGAGAGCGGAATTCGTCGGCCCCAGATTGGAGCCACTCGAACTCCCCGCGTTATACGGATTCGGCGTCGTCGCCGACAAGCGCCCCCAGAAATACCGTGGCGCATCGAACTGCTGTCCGATGATCTCCGAGCCGACCGCGCGGCCATCGCGCTCGATGAGACTGCCGTTCGCCTGATGCGCAAACGCAACCTGTCCGATCGCGGTGACGACCGCCGGATACACCACACCGGTCACGATGGTCAGCGCGACGAACATCACCAGCATGGGACGCAACAGATTCTTCATGATCCAAATACCCTGAAAAAAGAAACGAGATCAGCTCCAGCCAAGCGCGGCAATCGCCATATCGATCAGCTTGATGAACGGAAACGGCAACAGGATGCCGCCCAAGCCGTAAATCAGCAGATTGCGCCGCAACAACGACGCAGCGCCCAAAGCGCGATACTTCACGCCCTTCAGCGCCAGCGGAATCAAAAACACGATGATCAGCGCGTTAAAGATCACCGCCGACAGAATCGCCGAGGAAGGCGACGCGAGATGCATCACGTCCAGCACGCGCAATTGCGGATAGGTGGTCGCGAACGCGGCCGGAATGATCGCGAAGTACTTCGCGACATCGTTGGCGATCGAGAACGTCGTGAGCGAGCCGCGCGTCATCAGCATCTGCTTGCCGATCTCCACGATCTCGATCAGCTTCGTCGGATTCGAATCGAGGTCGACCATGTTGCCCGCTTCCTTCGCAGCCTGCGTGCCCGTGTTCATCGCGACCGCGACGTCCGCTTGCGCGAGCGCGGGCGCGTCGTTCGTGCCGTCGCCCGTCATCGCGACGAGACGCCCTTGCGCCTGATGCTCGCGGATCGTCGTGAGCTTCGCTTCGGGCGTCGCTTCGGCGAGAAAGTCGTCGACGCCCGCCTCCGCCGCGATCGCCGCGGCCGTCAGGCGGTTGTCACCCGTCACCATCACCGTCTTGATGCCCATCTTGCGCAACTCCGCGAAACGCTCGCGTATGCCGCCCTTCACGATGTCCTTCAGTTCGATCACGCCGAGCGCGCGCGTCGCGTCGTTCACGCGCTCGGCGACGACCAAAGGCGTGCTGCCGCGACGCGCGATTTCATCGACGGCGTGCTGCACTTCCTGCGGAAAGCGCCCGCCACGCTCCTCGACGTAGCGCTTCACCGCATCCGCCGCGCCCTTGCGAATCTCGCGATCCGGCAAGTCCACGCCGCTCATGCGCGATTGCGCCGAGAACGCCAGAAAGCTCGCGTGCAGCATGGCCATGTCGCGCTCGCGGATGTTGAAGCGCTGCTTCGCCAGCACGACGATGCTGCGGCCCTCCGGCGTCTCGTCAGCGAGCGACGCGAGTTGCGCGGCATCGGCGAGATCGCGTTCGTTCACGCCCGGCGCCGCCGCGAACGACGAAGCCTGACGATTGCCGAGCGTGATCGTGCCGGTCTTGTCGAGCAGGAGCACGTCGACATCGCCCGCCGCCTCCACCGCGCGGCCCGACGTCGCGATCACGTTCGCCTGCATCATGCGGCTCATGCCCGCGACGCCGATGGCGGAAAGCAGCCCGCCGATGGTCGTCGGAATCAGGCACACGAGCAGCGCGACGAGCGCGGTGATCGTCACGACATGCCCCGCTTTCGCCGCCTCGACGGAGAAAATCGAGAACGGCAGCAGCGTGGCCGTCGCGAAGAGCAGCACGAGCGTCAGCGCGACGAGCAGAATCGTCAGCGCGATCTCGTTCGGCGTCTTCTGACGCTTCGCGCCCTCGACCATCGCGATCATGCGGTCGAGAAACGCCTCGCCGGGATTCACCGATACGCGCACGACGATCCAGTCCGACAGCACGCGCGTGCCGCCCGTCACCGACGAGAAATCGCCGCCCGACTCGCGGATCACCGGCGCGGATTCGCCCGTGATCGCGGATTCGTCGACGGACGCGACGCCTTCGATCACGTCGCCATCGGCGGGAATCACATCGCCCGCTTCGACGAGCACGACGTCGCCACGGCGCAGATCGGTCGATGTCGTGATGCGGATCGGCGACTTCGGATGCGGCTCGTTGAGCTTCTTCGCCATCACGTTGTGCTTCGCGTGGCGCAAGGACGCTGCCTGCGCCTTCGAGCGGCCTTCCGCGAGCGCCTCGGCGAAGTTCGCGAAGAGCACCGTGAACCACAGCCACAGCGCAATCGCAAGGATGAAACCCGCGGGCGCTTCGGCCTGTCCCGCGAGCGCGGCGATCCACAACACCGTCGTCAGAATGCTGCCGACGTAGACGCAGAACATCACCGGATTGCGCAACTGCGTGCGCGGCGCAAGCTTCCTGAACGCATCGACGATGGCGGGCGTAACCAGCGCCGGATCGAACATCGAGCGTGCCGCCGTGCGCGCCTGCCCGAGATTCTCCGGGCGATGCAGCGGCGTTTGATTCGTTTGAGTCATGCTGTCCTCGAAAATCAGTGACCTGCGATCATGCTGAGATGCTCGACGATCGGCCCGAGCGCGAGCGCGGGCACATACGTCAGCGCGCCGACGAGCAACAGCGTGCCGATCAGCAGCACCACGAAGAGCGGGCCGTGCGTGGGCAGCGTGCCCGCGGTCACGGCGAGCCGCTTCTTCGCCGCGAGCGAGCCCGCGATGGCGAGCACCGGCACGATCGAGCCGAAGCGCCCGAACCACATCGCGATGCCGAGCATCGTGTTGTAGAACGGCGTGTTCACCGAAAGGCCCGCGAACGCGCTGCCGTTGTTGTTGGCGGCGGAGCTGAACGCGTAGAGGATTTCGGAGAAGCCATGCGCGCCGGGATTCGCGATGCCCGCGGTGCCCGAAGCCGTGAGCACGGCGATCGACGTGCCCGCGAGCACGATCAGCGGCGTGAGCAGGATCGCGATGGACACCATCTTCATCTCGAACGACTCGATCTTCTTGCCGACGTATTCGGGTGTGCGTCCGATCATGAGACCCGCGACGAACACCGCGAGCAGCGCGAACACGAGCATTCCGTAGAGACCGGAGCCGACGCCGCCGAAGATCACCTCGCCGAGCTGGATCAGCAGCATCGGCACGAGGCCGCCGAGCGGCGTCAGCGAATCGTGCATGTTCGCGACCGCGCCGCATGATGCGGCCGTCGTCGCGACCGTGAAGAGTCCCGATTGCGCGATCCCCAGGCGCGTTTCCTTGCCTTCCATGTTGCCGCCCGCCTGCAGCGCGGACGCCTGGGTATCGACGTGCAGCGATGCATAGAGCGGATTGCCCGCCTGCTCCGCCGAAATTTCGCCGACGCACGCGGCGGCGAACGCGATGGTCATCGCGGCGAGCACGGCGTAGCCCTGCCGCGCGTCGCCGATCATGCGGCCGAACACCACGCACAGCGCCGCCGGAATGATCAGCATCGCCAGCATCTGCATGAAGTTGGAGAACGGCGTCGGGTTCTCGTACGGATGCGCGGAGTTCGCGTTGAAAAAGCCGCCGCCGTTGGTGCCGAGCATCTTGATCGCTTCCTGCGAGGCAACCGGGCCCATCGGCAGCGTCTGCGTTTCGGCTTTGAGCGTTTGCGTGACCGGCTTGCCCTGCGCGTCCGTCGATTGGGCTTGATACGTCGTGACTTGCAGCGTCGACACTTCCTGATACGCCTTGAAGTTCTGGATCGCGCCCTGGCTCACGAAGACGAGCGCGAAGACGACGGCGAGCGGCGCGAGGATGTACAGCGTCGTGCGCGTCAGATCGACCCAGAAGTTGCCGATGGTCTGCGCGGAATGCCGCTTGAAGCCGCGAATCAATGCCACGACGACCGCGATGCCCGTCGCCGCCGACAGAAAGTTCTGCACGGTGAGGCCGAGCATCTGCGCGAGATAGCCGAGCGTGCTCTCGCCGCCGTAGTCCTGCCAGTTCGTGTTGGTCACGAAGCTGACGGCGGTGTTGAACGCGGCATCGGGCGACATGCCGCTCATGGATTGCGGATTCAGCGGCAACGTGCCTTGCAGGCGCAGCAGCGCGTACAACACGAATGCGCCGAGCACGTTGAAGAGCAGCACGGCGAGCGCGTAGTGCTTCCATGACATTTCGGCATCGGGATCGACACCCGCGATGCGATACAGCACCGCTTCCACCGGCCGTCCGAGCTTGCGCACGACGACCGACGTGCCGTCGAGCACGCCGGCCATGTAGCGGCCGAGCGGAATCGCGAGCCCGATCAGCGCGGCGATGAAGAGGGTCGCCTGCATCAGCGAATTGGCGTTCATTCGAGATCCTCCGCGCGTAGGAGCGCGTACACGAGGTACACGAAAAGCAGCAGCGTCGAAGCCGCGGCGAGCCAGATCATCCAGGCGTTCATGAGCGGCCCCCCGGCGCGCGGCGGCGCAAGTGCTCGCAGCCGCTCGTGAGCGCCACGCAAAGCCCCCAGAAAAGGACGATGCCGGCGAGGTAAAGCAGGTCCATTGTCGTGTTCTCCCCTTGTGCGGTTCAGGACAAGGTGGAGAGTAAGGAAATGGACGTAAAGGGCGGGATAAAGGTGGGGGGTGGCGCGTAAAAATCGTGTAAACGGCCAACGGCTTCGCACGATGCGTTCATCGCGCGAAGCCGTCATGTTCGCATTGACTCAATGCATCGCAAGAAGCGTCTTGCAGTCCATCCACCGAACGCCGGTGGCATTCAACTGTTCGTGCAACCACGGCACCGCAACCTGCGCCTTCGGATGAATGTCGTGAAAGAGGATGACCCCATGCCGCCAGAGCAGCATCAACGTGAAGACGCGCTGCCTGACATCATCTGCGGTGACTTTTTCGTTCCAGTCCTGCGAATCGATATTCCAGAGCGCGACATACAGCCCGTGCGATGCGAAGAACTCGCCGCTATCCGATCTGCGCTGACCATATGGCGGCCTGAAAAGCGGCACGAAGCTGTCTGGCAGATTCTCGCGGACGAGTCCGATGCTGCGCGTCACCGAGTCTTCCCATGCCGGCCAGTTGGCGTGCGAGCGATGCTCCCAACCGTGCGCGCCCACGCACATGCCGCGATAAGCACTCGCCGTCGATGACACACCGGCTTGCTGCAGGCGCGATTGCAGGCGCGGCCCGATCGTGAAGAACACGCCGTTCAGATGCGCGTCGCGCAAGGTCTGCAGCAGATGGTCGGTGGTTCCGCCGGCGTTCGTCGGGCCGTCGTCGAAGGTGAGCAGGAACGTGCGGTCGGGCAGCAAGCCACCGCCGATCTCGCGCGGCGAGAACGTGTCGATCTCGCTGCTGATCTTCGGAAACAGCGCCGCCAGCCGCAACAGCTCGTTCAGGTAGGTCCGATGAAACACCTCGGCTTGCGATGACCATGCGCCATACCGGTTGTCTGTCGAAGCCGCGAAACCCTTCGCCAGCTTCATGAAATCGGCCTCGTTGCGGATCTTGCCGCAGAAGGGCACACCGGCCGCGCAGTTGGCCGACGCCGCCATATAGTTGTCGGTCAAGCGTTTCCAATAGCGCGAGCGAACGCGATCGACCGATGCGCGGTCGATCGATTTCACCTTCAACCGGCTTTGCAACTCGGCGTCCGACAACTGCTCGCTATCGGACAGCGCCTTGCCGAACGCGAGCAGCTCAGCGCGCGAAGCCAGATCGAAACTCTCGATGCTGTCGATGGGTTGCGGCCACGTCGCGCGGTCACCGATGGCGACCGCGGCCGGCCCCGCTGCGTGCGCCGATACCGCGGCCAATGTCACGAGCATCGCCGCGAGGGCTTTCTTGTACATGTGTGAGCATTGCGAGCCCCGGCTATGCGGGGCGTTGATCGGACGTGTTCAGCGATTGCCGACGCGCGCGATGGCCGCGTCATAAACCGGATTGGCCTTTTCGCGCTTCGCGGCGCGGTAGCTGTTCAGCGCATCGGTGGTCTGGCTCGCGTCCTCATAGATACGGCCGATGTTGTAGTACGAACTGGCACGGACCGTCGCGGCCGTCGCGCCGCTCGCGAGCGCAATCGCCTTGCGGTTGGCCCAGATCGCCTCGGCGGCACGCCCGGCCTTCTGGAAGGCGAGTCCGAGGTTGCTATAGGCCTGGCCATAATTCGGATTCAGGCCGATCGCCTCGCGATACAGCTCGATCGCGCCATCGAGATCGCCCGCGTGATAGGCGCGCTCGCCGTCCTTGTTGAGCTGGGTCGCGCGAACCGGGTCGACGAAGTCCTGATTCGCGGCCACGATATCCATCTGCTCGTTGTTGTAGTTGTCGATGGTGCCCAGCACGTCGCTGGCATCGACCGTCACGCCTCGCATGGTGTTGATGTCCTGAATCTCACCCTCGCCGTTGAGACGGAACACGGTCCACAGATTGCCGGCCTGGCGCGGCACGTTGAAGCTCCGCACGAGTGACTGACCGACATACACGAACACCTTGGCCTGGCTATTCGAAAGCGCCGAGGAAGCAGGACTCGTCTTGTCACTGTAATCATGCACGGCAAAGACGTAGGTTTGCCCCTGATGCCTGCGTTCCAGCGTGATCGTTTCCGGGCCGTAGCTATCCCTGTGGTCGATGTCCAGGTTTGCGTCGGCGCCTTTCTGAGAGGCGAAGTAGACGTGATTTTCCGGATATGACACGTGCAGATCGAGGTCGCGCGGACGCTCGCCCCACGTCAGCACGACGCGCATGCCGTCCAGATTCTTCAACACCGGACTCAGCGCATAGGAGAGTCCCGTGCACGGACACTTGGCGACCAGATCGGAATAGCCCGCTTTCTTGATGATCATGAGCGCGTTGCCGTCGCTCGCCACATCGCTCGGAAGCTGCGCGGTTCCTTGCGCGTCGCTTTGAACGCGAATCGACTGCGTGCCGTCCTTCTGGAGAATGACGGTCGCGCCGGAAATCTTCTGGTCTCTCACCGTGGCGCTGAGCACCTGAATCGGCGCCGTCGCCGCCTGCGCGCCAGCCGCGCCGATCAGCGCGGCCATCATCGAGATCTTGCAGATTGAACGAAACATCGTGGGGAATCGATTGATTGATTGATTATTGTTGGAATGTGCTCGCGCCTGAACGGACCCGATAACGAATCGAAACTACGAATCGAAACGTTCATATCCATTCGGATAGCGAAGTAACCGGATACCGATTTGTTCGAGTTCGAATCCGTACGGGAATCGATTGTCGAAGTGGCTGAGACTTTACATTGCCGATGAGCAGGGTCGAAACTACGCGTCAAAATTTTGCATGTCCGGGCGCAGGCACGGATTTCGGCACGAGAGCCGGCCGGCACGCGTGGCGGTATCATCCCGAATCACGCGGTCGGCTCGTGCGTGCCTTCGACGGAACCCAGGCACGCGGCTCGATCGATCCAAACAGGAAACCAACGTCTTCGCCGTCCAATGAAAATCGCCACCTGGAACGTCAACTCTCTCAAAGTCCGCCAGCAGCACGTCATCGACTGGCTCGCGCTCTCGGGCGTCGACGTGCTGTGCCTTCAGGAACTGAAGCTCCCCGACGAAAAATTCCCGCGCGCGGAGCTCGAAGCCGCCGGCTACAAAAGCTGGTTCGCGGGACAGAAGACGTATAACGGCGTCGGCATTCTGGTGCGCGCCGATGCGGGTTTCGAGGTCGATGAAATCAGCGTCGTGCGCAACATCCCCGGCTTCGAGGACCTGCAGCAGCGCGTGATCGCCGCGACCATCGACGGCGTGCGGATCATCTCCGCGTACTTCCCCAACGGACAGGCGCCCGGCTCCGAGAAATTCGCCTACAAGATGCGCTGGCTGGATGCGCTGCGCGAATGGCTGCGCGAAGATATGGCGCGGCACCCGCAGCTCGCGCTGCTGGGCGATTACAACATTGCGCCGGAAGACCGCGACGTGCACGATCCGAAGGCATGGGAAGGACAGAACCTCGTGTCACCCGAAGAACGCGCGCACTTCGCGCAACTGGTCGAACTCGGCCTCACCGATGCCTTCCGCAAGTTCGAGCAGCCCGAAAAGCTCTTCACGTGGTGGGATTACCGGATGCTCGCGTTTCGCCGCAACGCGGGACTGCGCATCGATCACATTCTGCTGTCGGCGGAACTCGCGGCGCGCTGCACCTCGTGCGAAGTGGACAAGGTGCCGCGCAAATGGGATCAGCCGTCGGACCACGCGCCCGTGATCGCGACGATCGGCTGATCCCGCGTCGAAAGACGCTCACGCGTCCAGATGCAGTTCCTGGATCTTGCGTGTGATCGTATTGCGGCCGATGCCCAGCCGCTCCGCCGCCTCCACCTTGCGCCCGCGCGTGAAATCGAGCGCCTCGCGGATCACCGCGGCTTCGAAGCGGCGTGCGAGCTCGTCCATCACATCGGCGGAATTCTCGCGCAGCAAACGCGCAACCTCCGTGCGCAAGCCGTTCTCCCACACGCTCGCGGCAACGCCCGCCGTGGCCGTCGCCGGCGCGGACGCCGCGCCATTGACCGCAGCGGGCGCCGCGGCAACCGCGCCATCGGTCGACACCGCGATGCTCTCGGGCGTCACGTCCTGACGCGGCGTGAGATCGGGCGGCAGGTCCTTCTGCTCGATCACCTGCGCGGGCGCCATCACCGTGAGCCAGTTGCACAGGTTTTCGAGCTGACGCACATTGCCCGGAAACGGCAGCGACGCGAGATACGCGAGCGCATCGTCCGATACGCGTTTGGGCTCCACGCCCAGATCGCGCGCGCTCTTTTGCAGGAAATGACGCGTGAGCAGCGGGATATCCTCGCTGCGCTCGCGCAACGCCGGCAGGCGCAGGCGAATCACGTTCAGGCGATGATACAAGTCCTCGCGAAAGAGCCCTTGCCGCACGCGCGATTCGAGATTCTGGTGCGTCGCCGCGATCACGCGGACATTGGCGCGCAGCGGATTGTGCCCGCCCACGCGATAAAACTGCCCGTCCGAGAGCACGCGCAACAGGCGCGTCTGAAGATCGAACGGCATGTCGCCGATTTCATCGAGAAAGAGCGTGCCGTTCTCCGCCTGCTCGAAGCGGCCCTGGCGCATCGCCTGCGCGCCGGTGAACGCGCCGCGCTCGTGGCCGAACAGTTCGGACTCCAGCAGATCCTTCGGTATCGCCGCCGTGTTCAGCGCAATGAAGGGCCCGTTCGCGCGTGGGCTATGTCGGTGCAAGGCGCGCGCAACAAGCTCCTTTCCGGTGCCTGATTCGCCCGTGATGAGCACGGTCGCCGCCGAATGCGACAAGCGGCCGATCGCGCGGAACATGTCCTGCATCGCGGGCGCCTGGCCGAGCATCTCGGGCGTTTCCGTCACGCGCTCGTCGACCGACGCCTCGCCGCGCATGCTTTCATCCACGGCGCGGCGGATCAGCTCGACCGCCTTGTCGACGTCGAACGGCTTGGCGAGATATTCGAACGCGCCGCCCTGAAACGCGGCGACGGCGCTGTCGAGATCCGAGAACGCCGTCATGATGATGACGGGCAGGCCCGGCAAGCGGTCGCGCACCGTCTGCAGCAGCTCCAGCCCGGAGCCGCCCGGCATGCGGATGTCCGAGACGAGCACTTGCGGGCTTTCGCTTTCGAGCGCGGCGAGCGCGTCGCGCACGCCGGAGAAGCTGCGCGTCGTGAAGTTTTCTCGTGCGAGCGCCTTTTCCAGCACCCAGCGGATGGATTGGTCGTCGTCTACTATCCAGATCGGCTTCATATCGTTCGGCGAGAAGTCTTCGTATGGTTCGGTGTGAGCCCGTCGAAACGGTCAGGCGTCAAAGCAGGATGCACTGCGTTCCTTGGCGTGAAGTCGCTGGTCAACTTTCAAACGGCAACAAGATGGCGAACTCGGTACAGCCCGGCCTGCTCTCCACTTCGATCAGGCCATCGTGCTGATGCACGAACGATTGCGCGAGCGTGAGACCGAGTCCGCTGCCGTCTTCCCTGCCCGACACGAGCGGGAAGAAGATCCGGTCGCGGATTTCCTCGGGGATGCCGGGACCGTTGTCAGTGATATGCAAGTCCAATGCCAGTTTGTGCAGCTTCTTGCCGATCGTCACCTTGCGCGCGATGCGCGTGCGCAGTTCGATCTTCGCATCGCCCTGTGAAATGCGTTCCTTCAGCGCTTCCGCAGCGTTGCGCACGATGTTCAGCAGCGCCTGAATCAGCTGCTCCTTGTCGCCGCGCAAGTCGGGCACGCTCACGTCGTAGTCGCGCTCGATCGTGAGGCCGCGCGGAAACTCCGCGAGAATCACCGCGCGCACGCGCTCGCAGACTTCGTGGATGTTCACATCGCCGACGATATGCGGATGCCGGTGCGGCTCCAGCAATCGATCGACGAGCGTCTGCAGCCGGTCCGATTCCTTGATGATGACTTGCGTGTACTCGCGCAGCTCATCGCGTTCACGCGCGCCGAGCTCGAATTCGAGCAACTGCGCCGCGCCGCGAATGCCGCCGAGCGGATTCTTGATCTCGTGCGCGAGATTGCGGATCAATTGCTTGTTGACAGCGGTGAGATCGTGGATGCGCTCCTCGCGGTCGGTGCGCAAATGGCGCTCGTTCTCGAAGAGCTCGAGCAGCACGTATTCGCTGGCCGCTTCCAGATACGCGACGATCGCATGCACATGCACCTGCTCGCGCCCGGGGCGCTCGAGCACCGCGTCGAGGCGCGTCGCGTTGAAGCGGTTCTCCGCGATCGACGCCACCGTGCTCGCGAGTTCCTCCGCATTGGCGAAGAGCTCGGGCCAGTTCATCTGCGTCAACTGCTTGCGCGACATCTCCAGCATCGATTCGGCCGAAGGGTTCGCGTAGGCAATTCTCAGGTTGCGCATGTCGAGCACGAGCACAACCGTGGGCAGCGCTTCGAGTCCCGGCAGAAGGCCGGTCGCCGCGAGTTGCGTGTCGTCGGACAGCGCGTCGGCATGGCCTTTGCGCGCCTTGATCAGATTCTTGAGCACCATCGTGCAATGAATGAGGTCGTTCGTGACACCGATCTTCTTCTCGTTGCGTGACACCGTTGCATGACACGGCGCCGATTAAAAAAGGGACGGCGCGCCGTCCCTTTTTCGTCACCGCGATGCAAGCGTCGCGCGCTTCATCGAACTGCTCGAAACGAAGCACGCTTCGGTCATGCGGGTTTGCGTCGCTTTACAGCGAGTAGTACATCTCGAACTCGATCGGATGCACCGACTGACGATAACGCTGCAGCTCTTGCGTCTTCAGTTCGATGTAGGCGTCGAGCATCGAGTCCGTGAACACGCCGCCGCGCGTCAGGAACTCGCGATCCGCGTCGAGCGCGTCGAGTGCCTGGTCGAGGCCCGCGCACACGGTCGGGATCTTCTTGTCTTCTTCCGGCGGCAGGTCGTACAGATTCTTGTCCGCGGCTTCGCCCGGATGAATCTTGTTCTGCACGCCGTCGAGACCCGCCATCATCAGCGCGGAGAAGCACAGGTACGGGTTCGCGAGCGGATCCGGGAAGCGCGTTTCGATACGGCGGCCCTTCGGGTTGCTCACGTGCGGAATACGGATCGATGCCGAACGGTTGCGAGCCGAGTAAGCCAGCTTCACCGGCGCTTCGAAGTGCGGCACGAGACGCTTGTACGAGTTCGTACCCGGGTTCGTGATCGCGTTCAGCGCGCGCGCGTGCTTGATGATGCCGCCGATGTAGAACAGCGCGAATTCCGACAGACCGGCGTAGCCGTTGCCCGCGAACAGGTTCTGACCGTCCTTCCAGATCGACTGGTGAACGTGCATGCCCGAACCGTTGTCGCCGACGATCGGCTTCGGCATGAAGGTCGCCGTCTTGCCGTACGTGTGCGCCACGTTATGGATGATGTACTTCATCTGCTGCAGCCAGTCCGCGCGCTGAACCAGCGTCGAGAACTTGGTGCCGATTTCGTTCTGGCCCTGGCCCGCCACTTCGTGGTGGTGCACTTCGACCGGAATGCCGATCTGCTCGAGCAGCAGACACATTTCCGAGCGGATGTCCTGGAACGTGTCGACCGGCGCGACCGGGAAATAGCCGCCCTTCGTGCCCGGACGGTGGCCGGTGTTGCCGCCTTCGAATTCCTTGCCCGACGACCACGGCGCTTCTTCCGAGCCAATCTTCACGAACGTGCCCGACTGGTCCGTGTTCCACTGCACCGAGTCGAAAATGAAGAACTCGGGTTCCGGACCGAAGAAAGCGGTGTCGCCGAGGCCGGAGCTCTTGAGATAGGCTTCCGCGCGCTTCGCGAGCGAGCGCGGGTCGCGCTCGTAGCCCTTGCCATCGGCGGGCTCGACCACGTCGCAGGTCAGAACGAGCGTCGACTCTTCGAAGAACGGGTCGATGAACGCGCTGTCCGCATCCGGAACGAGCAGCATGTCCGACGCTTCGATGCCCTTCCAACCAGCGATGGACGAACCGTCGAAAGCGTGGCCGCTTTCAAACTTGTCTTCGTCGAAGTGCGAAACCGGCACGGAAACGTGTTGTTCTTTGCCGCGCGTGTCGGTGAAACGGAAGTCGACGAACTTGACGTCCTCGTCTTTGACGAGCTGCATGACGTCGGCCACGGATTTACTCATTACCTATCTCCTGATTAACAAAAGTCGGCGAATCGCTTCGCCGCCCCGACCAATCCTGTACATCGATTCAATCGAGGATGGAAAAGCAGCTTCCGTGCCAAGCGCACCAACCTTGCGCTAAGCGCTTGAAGCAGCGCGCGTTTTGGGTGAAACAACTTCACTTCGGCAGATGGCGTCCGCACTGCTTCGCACCATTTTTGTGCGCAACCATCTGCTCAATCAGACCTTCGCACTATGTTTGTGCATCGGGTGAGTTTCGCACCAATTCAGAACATTCTCTACTCGGCCAAATGGCCAGGGCTTTTGTCTGCGCGCGCGACGCTAGAATGATTCTTTGCGCCTTGAACGGAGACTGATGCGCCATGAGCACGATCGAACAACTGTATGGCCAGGCGGCCCAGCGCGCCACCGAGAGCAAGCTGACATATGCCGGCGCCTTTTCGCCCACCGAAGCCTTCGAACTGCTGCAGCTCGATCCGCGCGCCCGCCTGGTCGACGTCCGCACGCGTGCCGAGATCGACTGGGTCGGCCGCCCGGCGGTCGACGGCGCGCAGTACGCGCACATCGAGTGGATCCGCTATCCCGGCTCGGTGCCGAACGCCGAGTTTATCGAACAATTGCGGCAGGTCGCCACCCCGGATACGCCGGTCGTGTTTTTGTGCCGCAGCGCGGCGCGTTCGAAGCTCGCTGCAGTTGCAGCGCAGAAGGAAGGTTACGCGCAGGCGTTCGACCTGCTCGAAGGCTTTGAAGGCGACAAGGATGGGCAGGGGCATCGGAAGACGGTGTCGGGATGGTGTTTTCGCGGGCTGCCGTGGATCGGGGCTTAAGGGGCGCGAGGCGGCAGGAAATGCATGCGACACCTCTGCGTTCGAGGCAGCAGGGTTGACCGTGCTCAACCCTTGGGACTCATGCAAGACTCACGTAGCCATTGTGTCGAGCAATGTCCGCACGCGCCTGACGCGCTCTTCATCAACCGGCGCCAGCCCCTTTCCATCGACTCTCACGCCCGAGCCGAAATGCACCGCGCGCACGCCCGTCGATGCGACGAATGGCGCGACTGCGTCGACGGTAAGTCCGGCGCCCGCCAGCACCGTGCAGCGCGTGCCCGCCGCCGTGGCGGCGAGCTTCGCTATCGTGTCTTCCGCTTCCAGCACCGAAGGCTTGCCGCCCGACGTCAGCACATTCGTGACGGCATGAAAGCGCAGTAGCGTGTCGAACGCGGCGGGCAGATCACGCGATTCGTCGAACGCGCGATGGAAGGTCAGTTGCAGGCCATCCGCCGCTTCGATCACGCGCGCGAGACCATCCGTTTCGATGGAACCGTCCGCGCGCAGCATCCCCACGACGATCGCATTCGCGCCCGTCTTCGCGATCGCGCGCACGTCGCGCAGCATGACCGCGTAGTCGTCGGCATCGTAGACGAACGAGCGGCTATGCGGCCGCACGATCACGTTCACCGGAATCCGCACGGCATCCACCACCGATTCGATCAATCCGATGCTCGGCGTCAGCCCGCCCTCGCCCATCGCCGTGACGAGCTCCAGCCGGTTGGCGCCGCCGCGCTCGGCCGCGCGCGCGTCGGAGACGGTCGTCGCGATGATTTCCAGCAAGATCACTTCGCTTCCTCCGGCGGCACTTCCACGACCTCGCCGCCTAGCGCCGTCACGCCCTCGCGCAGCACGTCGAACGCGGCGTTCGCCTGCTCCGGATCGCCCTTCACGCCGAGATCGATATGCGAGCGCGCGTAGAGCGCGCCGCGCGCCGCATCGCCGACACTCGGCAGACTGAATGCGCGCACGCCGTCGAAATCGCGCTCGATCGCCACCATCAGCGGCGTGATGCGCGATTCCGGCAGGCCGAACACGAGCAGCGACCGTTCGACATACGGCCTCGCGTGATGCAGATGCGCGTACTTCGTGTCGAGCACCCATTCGATCATCGGCCAGGCCATTACCGGAAAGCCCGGCACGAAGTGATGATCGCCTACGGAAAAGCCCGGAATCTTGTTGTAGCTGTTCGGGATGATCGCCGCGCCCCGCGGAAACGTGCCCATGTTCAGCCGATGCAGGTTTTCGGGCGAGTCCAGTTCGGCCGGCTTGCCCGCCTGCGCCGCCGTGTCGCGGATGCGCGCGCGGATCAGCTCGGCGGCTTCCGGATGCAGCGCGAGCGGCACGCCCAGCGCCTTCGCCGCGCACTGGCGCGTGTGGTCGTCCGGCGTAGCTCCAATGCCGCCCGTCGAGAACACGATGTCCCCCGACGCGAACGTGCGCGCGAGCGTCGCGGTGATGCGCGCGGGATCGTCGCCGACGTATTCCGCCCAGTCGAGCGACAGGCCGCGCGCGCTCAACAATTCGATGATTTTCGGCAGGTGCTTGTCGGTGCGGCGGCCGGACAGGATTTCATCGCCGATGATGATGACGCCAATGCCCATGAATGCCCCTTTATCGTTCGATCTCCGGGATCAGGATTCGACCGTGATCGCCGGATAGTGAGCTTCGTTCGCGCGCAGGCGCTCGAGCGCGTGCAGGCAGTAATGCGCGAACCAAAGCGCGGAAAACACGAGGATGAATGCATACGCCCAGATCGTCACGGCGGCGACGACCGGAAAGAGCGGCAAGAGCCACACGGACCATGCCCAGAGCATCGTCGGCACGGAGCTCAACAGGCCGCTGATGATGCCGATTCCGAGCAGCGGCCAGCGCGCGTCGCGCACGATCGCGCGGCGCTCTTCCACGCTGGCGTGCAACGCGAGGGCGTCGTAGGTCATCACGCGATACGTGAGCCAGCCCCACAGCAAGGGCGGAATCAGAGCGAAGAACGGCGGAATCAGCCACAAGGGCAGCGTGACGACGAGCGCCACGAGGCACACCACGGTCGTCACGACCGAATGCCCGAGACTGCCGTACCACGAGCCGCCCCGCCGCTCTTCCAGCGACGAATAATGCCCCTTCGGCCGCCGCGTGAGCAGCTTGATGACGCCGGGCATCGAGAGCGTCGCGATCAGCAGCAGCACCGTGACGACGATCAGCGGCACCGTCATGATGACGACGAGAAACGGCGCGATCACCGCATGCAGCGACGAAAAGCCGACCGCGTCGAAGAGGCGGTACATCGCTGACGTGAGGGACCAGCCGTCGAGCCAGCTGTTCGCGGCGCCCGTGAGCGTCTGCCAGAAGAACCAGAGAAGCGCGCCCCATACCACCGTGGCGACGCCGAACGGCATCAGGGTCAGCCAGAGCATGCGCGGATGAAAGACGTTCGCAAGCGCGCGCACGAACGAACGCAGCAAGTCACTCATGCGTGATTCGTAGAAGAAAGAGAAACCGACAGCATAAACCAGCGCCGCGCGCGGGCGCTGGTCTTGCGAGGAAAGCTCAGACGGCCGCCGAGTTGTCGGAGGCGGACGCACCCGCGCGACGCGCCGAGAGACGCGCGGCGATGCGCCTGAACGCGAGCCAGTGCTGCTCGATGAAGCCGTCGCCGTAATGGACGGGCGCCACGCCTGGCGCGCCGAGCTGGTCGCGAATGCCGGTGGGCTCGACGGTGCGGTCGAACGACGCCGAGCGGAACAGGATGTCCCAGAACGAGAACAGCACGCCGAAGTTGCAGCCGTAGGTGGTGCCTTCGTGGCCGAAGCCGATCGCGTGATGGCGGCGATGGAACGCCGGGCTCACGATGATCCGCTCGCCGAGCCAGCCGTAGTGCAGGCGGATGTTCGCGTGCTGCACGCTCTGCATGAAATTGGTGATGGCGACCAGCACGACGAACTGCGACGGCTCCACGCCGATCACGAGCGCGACGCACGCGAAAAAGCTCGCCTGCAGGACATCGTCGAGCAGATGGTTGCGATCGTCCGTCCAGAGGGACATCTTCTGCTGGCTGTGATGCACCGCGTGCAGCTCCCACCAGATCCCGAACCGGTGCTCCAGACGGTGATACCAGTAGCCCGCGAAATCGAGAATCAGCAGATAGATGACGAACGTGACGAGCGGCTCGGTGGTCACGCCCGGCCAGAGATTGTCGATCTCGAGATTCGGCACGCTATGGATGCGCAGCCAGCTCTGCAGCGAATCGAAGAGCGGCTGGAACGTGAAGAAGAAAAACAGATTGAGGATGCCGAGCTTGACGATCCACGTATAGAGCACGTCGACGCGCACGCCCTTGCGGTCCTTCCACGTTTCCGCGGGACGGAACGCTTCGAGCGGACGCAGGATCGAGTACATCGCGAGCACTTCCAGCACGCCGACGATCACCCAGTAGAGCGCGTCGTAGGTGTCCTCGTCGTAGTCCATCATGCCGAGCTTGAACAGCGCCGGCTGGACGACGTCGACATAGAGAAGCGTCTGCAGCCAGGAAACGAGACTGTCGAGGGACGAAAGAATGGAATGAAACATGGTGCTCCGTGATGCGTGCGGCCGTCCGGTGCGCCGGCCCTGCTTCAATCGTAGTACAGGGCGCGGCGAGGCGCCCGTGCGATCTGCTTACGCTCCGTTCGGCGCCATCACCGGCGCGCGGTTGTAGAAGTAGATGCCGTGCGGCGAACGGCCCACCTTGATCGTCTCGATGAGCTTACGATTCGCAAGGTCGATCACGCCGACATGCTTCGCGAAGCGGAACGTTACCCACAGATACTTCTTGTCGGCGGAAAGTTCCATGTCGTCGGGGCCGGGCAACAGGCCGGTAATGTCGCCGACATTGGTGAGCGAGTCCTCGTCGATGATGCTGATCGTGTTCGCGACGCGATTCGACACCAGCACGTGCTTGCCATCGACCATCGAACGGAAGTTGTGCGCGCCCTTGCCCGTCGTGATCGTCTTGACGACCTTCTGGTTGCGCCAGTCGACCACGGCGACGTAATCCGCGCCCGTCATGCCGACGAGCAGGTATTTGTCACCCGGCGTGAGCCAGACGCCCGCCGGCACTTTGCCGACCTTCATCTTCCATTTCACCGTCTGCGTCGGCAGGTCGATCGCGGCGATTTCGCCCGACACCTGAAGCGAGATGAACGCCGTCGTGCTGTCGTTGGTGAACGCGATGTGGCTCGGCATCGTCGCGAGCGGCAGGCGCTTCGCGATGGAGACGTTCTTGCCGTCGAAATGGTAGATGTCGAGGCGGTCGAGGCGCAGGCCGGTCGACACGAACCATTTCTTGTCCGGCGAAAAGCCGATCTGGTACGGATCCTCGATGTCCTGCACCCAGCGCTGGAGGCCGCCCGTTTTCGGATCGACGAACATCAGATTGTTCGACACCGAATTCGCGACGATCAGCGAAGAATTGTCAGGCAGCGGCATCAAGTGGTGCGGCTCCTTGCCGGTCGGCACGGTGCCGACGACCTGATGCGTGTTTTCATCGATGAGGCTCAGCGTGGCTTCCGCCGAATTGAGCACGATGACATTGTTGGCGAACGCCGCACTGGCGACGAGAGCCGCGCCGGTTGCGAGCGCGGCGCGCGTGGCAGCCGCGCGGAGGCGGCCGGAACGGAAAATATTGCGCATGAAAAGTAGGCTTCGGGAGGCAGGCGTCATTGTAGAACGTTTGCCCGGCGCGGCGCGTTGACCCAAGTGCGGCTTTTTGCGCAATACACTGAGTCGGCGCAAGAAATGACGCTTTCGGCCTCGCTTCCGCGCCGGCCTTTCAGCGCTGCATCGATTCCCAGACCTTGTGGAGGCGCTTCACCGAAACCGGCATCGGCGTGCGCAATTCCTGCGCGAACAGCGACACGCGCAGTTCCTCCAGCAGCCAGCGATACTCGGAAAGCCGCGCATCCGCGACGCCGCCGCGCTGCGACAACGCGCGCTGATAATGCTGCGCGAGCGGTTGCAACTCGGCGAGCAGCCGCGCGTCGCGGGCGGGATCGGCCTTGAGCTTGTCAATGCGCAGACCGATTCCCTTCAGATAGCGCGGAAAATGCGCGAGCTGCGCATACGGCGTGTCGATCACGAAGCGCTTGCCGATGAGCGCGTTCAACTGCGTCTGCATATCGGCGTAGGCCGAGGCGAAAGGCTTCGCCTGCGCGAGCTTTTTCGCGAGCGCCGCATACTCGGCCAGAATCGCGCCGACGAGCCGCGCGATTTCCTGCGCGAGCAGCGTGAGACGCCCTTTCGCGGCGTCGCGGCGGGCGTGGAAGCTGACGTCGTCGTCGGGAAGCGGGTCCTGCAGGCACGCGCGATCGAGCGCCGTCTCGACGATCTGATCGCGCAGTTCGTCGGCGGTGCCAAGCGCCATGTATTGCATCGACATTTCGCGCAGGCCGGGCAGGTTCTTTTCCAGATAGCGGATCGGCTCGCGCAGCTGCAGCGCGAACAGCCGCCGCAAGCCGGCGCGATGAATGCGCGCCGCTTCCTCGGGCGAATCGAACACTTCGACGTCGCAGTGCGTGACACGATCGACGAGCGCGGGATAACCGAACAAGGTCTGCCCGCGACGGCGGATCTCCAGCAGTTCGGGCAGCTTGCCGAAGTTCCACGTCGTGAGGTTCTCGTAGAGCGCGGTGCTTTCGCCGGCCGTCGGCTGCGCTTGCGGCGCGGGCTGCGCGCCGCCGTCGCCGGAAAGCGCGTCGAGCGCGGCCGTCGCGGTCAGCTTCTGAAACTGCTGCTGCGCCTGACCGCCGAGTTCCGCGCGCAATTGCGCGAGATTGCGGCCCATCGCGAGCTGGCGGCCGTGCTCGTCGATGACCTTGACGTTCATGAACAGGTGCGCGGGCAGCGTTTCGAGCTTGAAATCCGCGCTCTTCACGGCCACTTGCGTCTGCTCACGGATATCCGAGATCAAGGAATCGACGAGCGCGCCCGCGCCGAATTTCGGTCCGGCATGGCGCTCGGCGAAACCCGCCGCGTATTCCGGCAGCGGCACGACATGACGGCGCAACTTCTGCGGCAGCGACTTCAGCAGCAGTTGCGTCTTCTCCTTGATCATGCCCGGCACGAGCCATTCGACGCGGCGCGCGTCCACCTGGTTCAACCCGTAGAGCGGCACTTGCAGCGTGACGCCGTCGCGCGGCGAACCCGGCTCGAAGTGATACGTGAGCGACATCTCGATGCCTGACATCGTCATGCGCTTCGGGAACAGGTCGGTCGTGACGCCGGCGGCTTCGTGGCGCATCAGGTCGTCGCGCGACAGGAAGAGGAGCTTCTCGTTGCCCTCTTTCTTCTGCTCGTCGCGATACCAGCGCTCGAACGCCGCGCCCGTCCACATGCCTTCGGGAATAAGCGAATCGTAGAAGCCGTAGATCAGTTCATCGTCGACGAGCACGTCCTGGCGGCGCGACTTGTGCTCCAGTTGCTCGATGTCGGCGACCAGCTTGCGGTTATGCGCGAAGAACGGCAGGCGCGTGTCGAATTCGCCTTCGACGAGCGCGCCGCGGATGAACAATTCCCGCGCGTACTTCGGGTCCTGCTTGCCGAAGCTCACGCGCCGGCGCGCATACACGGTCAGGCCGTAAAGCGTCGCCCTTTCGAACGCGACGACCTGCGCGGCCTTCTTCTCCCAATGGGCATCGGAAAGCGAGGTCTTGAGCAGATGCGCGCCCACCGTTTCCAGCCATTCCGGCTCGATCTTCGCGATCGTGCGCGCGTACAGCCGGCTCGTTTCGACGAGCTCGCCCGCCATCACCCAGCGCCCCGCTTTCTTCAGGAGCGCGGAGCCGGGCCACAAATGAAACTTGATGCCGCGCGCGCCGAGATAGTGCGGCTCGTCGTCGGCCTTCAAACCGACGTTGCCGAGCAGGCCGGTCAGGAGCGACAGATGCACCTGCTCGAACGTCGCGTCCGATTCGTTCAGACGCCAGCCGTGCTCGCGCACGACGGTCAGCAATTGCGAATGCACATCGCGCCATTCGCGCAGACGCAGATGCGACAGGAAATTCGCGCGGCACGCATCGGCGAGCTGCTTGTTCGATTTCTTGTGCGCGACGGCGTCCTCGAACCATTTCCAGATGCGCGTCCATTGCAGGAATTCGGAGCGCTCGTCGACGAACTGGCGATGCGCCTGATCCGCCTGCTCCTGCGCCTCGATAGGCCGGTCGCGGGGATCCTGCACCGACAACGCCGACGCGATGACCAGCACTTCCTTGAGCGCCAGATGATCGCGCGCGGCGAGAATCATGCGGCCGACGCGCGGATCGAGCGGCAGGCGCGCGAGTTCGCGGCCGAGCGGCGTGAGCGCGTTGTCGTCATCGACGGCGCCGAGTTCGTTCAGCAGCTGATAGCCGTCCGCGATCGCGCGGCCCGGCGGCGGTTCGATGAACGGAAAGGTTTCGATCGCCGTCAGATGCAGCGATTTCATCCGCAGAATGACCGCCGCGAGCGACGAGCGCAGGATTTCCGGATCGGTGAAGCGCGGCCGCGCCTGAAAATCCGCTTCGTCGTAAAGACGGATGCACACGCCGTCCGCGACGCGCCCGCAGCGGCCCGCGCGCTGATTCGCCGCCGCCTGCGACACCGCCTCGATCTGCAATTGCTCGACCTTGTTGCGGTACGAATAGCGCTTCACGCGCGCCATGCCGGTGTCGACGACATAGCGGATGCCCGGCACCGTCAGCGACGTCTCCGCGACGTTGGTCGCGAGCACGATGCGCCGCGCGTTCGACGGCTTGAACACGCGCTCCTGCTCCTGCGCGGAGAGGCGCGCGAAGAGCGGCAGGATTTCCGTGTGCGGCGGATGGTGTTTTCTGAGCGCTTCGGCGGCGTCTCGGATTTCGCGCTCGCCGGGCAGGAATACGAGCACGTCGCCGGGGCCGACACGGCACAGCTCATCGACTGCATCGACGATGGCTTCCATCAGGTCGCGGTCGGTCTTGCGGTCGTTCCGTCTCGCGGGCGTGCCTTGCGCGTTCCTGATCGCCTCGCTTTCTTCCTCGATCGGCCGATAGCGCACTTCGACCGGATACAAACGCCCGCTCACCTCGATCACGGGCGCGGGCTTCTCGTCGCTGCCGAAATGGCGCGCGAAACGCTCCGCGTCGATCGTCGCGGACGTGACGATCAGCTTGAGATCCGGGCGCTTCGGCAGGATTTCCTTCAGATAGCCGAGCAGAAAGTCGATGTTGAGGCTGCGCTCGTGCGCCTCGTCGATGATGATCGTGTCGTAGGCCTTGAGCAGCGGATCGGTCTGCGTTTCCGCGAGCAGGATGCCGTCGGTCATCAGCTTGACGGATGCGCCCGGCGCGAGGTTGTCCGTGAAGCGCACCTTGTAGCCGACCACTTCGCCGAAGGGCGTGCCGAGCTCCTCCGCAATGCGCCGTCCGGTCGCCGAAGCGGCGATGCGGCGCGGCTGCGTGTGGCCGATCAGCCCGCTGCCGCCCGCGCCGAGACCGCGTCCGAGCGCGAGGCAGATTTTCGGGAGCTGCGTGGTCTTGCCCGAGCCGGTTTCGCCGCTGACGATCACGACCTGATTCGCCTGGATCGCGCGCGCGATTTCGTCGCGACGGCCGGAAACGGGAAGCGCTTCGGGGAAGGTGATCGGCGGAACGGGGTTTGGCGTGACGACGCGTGGTTCGCGAGGGGCGCGCGGCGGGCGTTGCTCGCGAGGTTCGCGCGCCTCCGGCGCACGTTCGGCGCGTTGCGCTTCGGCGTTGCGTGGCTCGCGTGGCTCGCGAGGCTCGTGCTCGTGCGCTTCGGGCGCGGGCCGCTCTTTCCGACGCTCCGCGTTTTGCGCTTCTGGCTTGTGCTGTTCGCGCGGCTGGCTTTGACGCGCTTCGGGCGCGTGCCGCTCCTTTCGACGCTCCGCGCGCTGCGCTTCGGACTTGTGCTGCTCGCGCGGCTGGTTTTGACGCGCTTCGGGCGCGGGCGGCGCCTTTCGACGCTCCGCGCGCTGCGCTTCATCGATGCGCGCTTCGGCCGGTTTCGCCTGCGCATTTCGCTGCGGACGTTCGATTTGCCCACGCCGCGCATCGTCGCGTTTCGCGTGCGACGGCGCGGGTCGCTCGACTTCCGCGCGCGGCTCGTGCACCGGAGCGGAAACCGTGGTCGGCGCCGCCGGTTTCGCCTGCGCCACGTCGCGCGCTTTCTGCGCAGGTTGCGCCGATTGCGGCTGCCGCACCGCCGATGTCGAAGGCGCCCGCTTCGGCGCCGTCGAAGCGCCCTGCTTGCCCGCCGCGTCGCCGCCCGTCTGCTGCGCCGTTCCCGCGAACCGCCGCGCGGCGAGTTCCTTCTTGCTCAACGCGCCGGAATCGCCGGACGCGCCCGTTCCCTCCCGCGCGTCGCGCAGCAGATTTTCACGCAGTTGTCGCAACTGCTCCTGAGTATCGAGGGATTTGTCGGCGGGTTGCGGCTTGCCCGGCTGGTTAGGGCGTGCGGGTCGGGAAACATTCGGCATAGCGTCGCATTATAATCCCGGGATGAATTCCCAAACCGACCTCACGATGAGCACACAGGCGGCATCGCAGCCGGCTGAAACAGAGCCCGAAGCGCCCAATCCCCTCGCCCAGTTCGTAGACTGGATGCGCTCCGTCGCGCCTTATATCCACGCGTTCCGGAACAAGACCTTCGTCGTCGCGTTCGGCGGCGAGCTGGTGCAGGAAGGACGCCTGAACGCGCTCGTGCAGGACGTCGGCCTGCTGCACGCGATGGGCATCCACGTCGTGCTCGTGCACGGCTCGCGCCCGCAGCTAGACGAGCAACTGAGCCTGCACGGCGTCGAATCGTCGTTTTCGCATGGTCTGCGCATCACCGATGCCCGCGCGCTCGAATCCGCGAAGGAAGCGGCAGGCGAAGTGCGCCTCGACATCGAGGCCGCGATCAGCCAGGGCTTGCCGAACACGCCGATGGCGCACGCGCACATCAGCGTCGTGTCGGGCAATTTTGTGACCGCGCGGCCGGTCGGCATTCTCGACGGCGTCGATTTCCAGCACACGGGCGTCGTGCGCAAGATCGACGGCGATTCGATCCGCCAGTCGCTCGCGTCGAACAAGCTCGTGCTGCTGTCGTCGCTCGGCTTTTCGCCGACCGGCGAGGCGTTCAATCTTTCGATGGAAGATGTCGCGTCCGCCGCCGCCATCGCGCTGCGTGCCGACAAGATCATTTTCGTCACCGAAATCGACGGGCTGGTCGACACGGAAGGCGAGCTCATCCGCGAAATGTCGCTCGACGACGCATATCGCCTGCAGGAAAGCGGCGAGCTGCAGGGCGACACGGCGTTCTATCTGAAGCATACGGTGCGCGCGTGCCGCGGCGGCGTGGCGCGCGGCCACATCATTCCGTACCGCCTCGACGGCAGCGTGCTGCTCGAACTCTTCCTGCACGACGGCGTCGGCACGATGATCTCGTACGAGAACCTCGAGAGCCTGCGCGAAGCCACGCCCGATGACGTCGGCGGCATTCTCACGCTGATCGAGCCGCTGGAAACGGATGGCACGCTCGTGCGGCGCGGGCGCCACCAGATCGAGCGCGACATCGACCACTTCTCGGTCATCGAGCACGACGGCGTGCTGTTCGGCTGCGCGGCGCTCTATCCGTACACGCAGGAGCGCATCGGCGAGATGGCGTGCCTCACGGTCGCGCCGGAAGCGCAAGGCTCGGGCGACGGCGAGCGGCTCCTGAAGCGCATCGAGCAGCGTGCCCGCGCGCGCGGCCTCACGCGTATCTTCGTGCTGACGACGCGCACCGAGCACTGGTTCCTGAAGCGCGGCTTCGTGAAGGTGACGGTGGACGATCTCCCCGAGGACCGCCGGCGCCTCTATAACTGGCAGCGCAAATCGCTCGTCCTGATGAAACAGCTTTGAACACGATTTGAGAAGCGCGGAACCGCGCTTTTCCCCCCGATACAGAGGAGAAACTCACAATGGCCCGAATGGTTCAATGCGCGAAGCTCGGCAAGGAAGCCGAAGGACTGGATTTCCCGCCGCTGCCGGGCGAGCTCGGCAAGCGCATCTACGAAACGATCTCGAAGGAGGCCTGGCAAGGCTGGCTCAAACAGCAGACGATGCTCATCAACGAGAATCGCCTGAATATGGCCGATCCGCGCGCGCGCCAGTACCTCATCAAACAGACCGAGAAATACTTCTTCGGCGAAGGCGCCGATACGGCTTCGGGCTACGTGCCGCCGCAAAGCTGAAAATCGAAGCTGAAAATCGCGTCTGAATCGCTCTGCAAAAACCGGCCCATGCGGCCGGTTTTTTGTTGTCCGCACGACCGCAAAATTGGTCCGTTTGGACCATCAGACAAATAAGAATGATCCGGCGCAATCCCAGGCGGGATAAGGGATCGGGCCACGAGGGCAATTGCCCGTTGACGGGGCGGTTTGCACATCGTCTGTCATCGTGTTATTATCTTGCTCGTTATCAACAGTAATTCACCATCATTCACGCGTAAATGTTTCCGAGCCACGCTTCGGATCATCGCGCGGTAGTGACAGTATTTATACAAAGAGGCGCGTCGGTTTCCAGCAACAACGCCGGCCTTTTTCGTCTCAAGCAGTTTTTTCGCCGACGTCGCGGCCCACCCGCGGCAATTCGAGTTCACCGCTCGGTTCGCCGTCCGCACGTCAAATTCGTTTGTTTCAACCCGAGTGCAATTTCGCGACCCACCGCGAAGCATCGGCACCGCGTTCGCTTTTCATTTTCGGCATCTGCGCTCTGCAACATGCCGAGCGGAGCCATTGGCGATCGTTTTCCGCTGTCTCGGGAAAAGGCGGCGCCGTCGCGAAACTGCACTGTCCCGGCAATACGCGCCGTCGGTATCGACGGCGCGCCCGAAGCTCCCCGCGAGTTCTCGGGATCGAATACGGAGTTTTTCGAACTATGTCTTCTCTTCACGAGGGCCTTTGGCGCAACCGCGATTCATCGAGTCAGAAGTCCGATCTCACCCTCGACGACATCACCATCGTCGATCAATCCCTGCTGAAGCGCGCCGTCGGCGCCATGGCCATCGGTAACGCGATGGAATGGTTCGACTTCGGCGTGTACAGCTATATCGCCGTGACGCTCGGCAAGGTGTTCTTCCCGTCGAGCAGCCCGGCCGCGCAGTTGCTCGCGACCTTCGGCACGTTCGCGGCCGCGTTCCTCGTGCGCCCGCTCGGCGGCATGGTGTTCGGCCCGCTCGGCGACCGCATCGGCCGCAAGCGCGTGCTCGCGATGACGATGATCATGATGGCCGTCGGCACGTTCTGTATCGGCATCATTCCGAGCTATGAGTCGATCGGCGTGATGGCGCCGGTGCTGCTGCTCGTCGCGCGTCTCGTGCAGGGCTTCTCGACGGGCGGCGAATACGGCGGCGCGGCGACGTTCATCGCCGAGTTCTCGCCGGACAAGAAGCGCGGCTTCATGTCGAGCTTCCTCGAATTCGGCACGCTCGTCGGCTATGTGCTCGGCGCGGGCGTGGTCGCGGTGATGACGGCGGTGATGTCGGAAAGCGCGCTGCTGTCGTGGGGCTGGCGCATTCCGTTCATGATCGCGGGTCCGCTCGGTCTCATCGGCCTCTATATCCGGATGAAGCTCGAAGAGACGCCCGCTTTCCAGCGCGAAGCCGAGAAGGCGGAAGCGGTGTCGCACGAAACGACCAAGGAGCAGTTCCGCGAGACGCTCATCCAGCAGTGGAAGCCGCTCCTGCAGTGCGTGGGCCTCGTGCTGATCTTCAACGTGACCGACTACATGGCGCTGTCGTATCTGCCGAGCTATCTGTCGGCGACGCTCAAGTTCAACGAGACGCATGGCCTCTTCATCGTGCTCGTCGTGATGGTGCTGATGATGCCGCTGACACTCCTCGCCGGCCGCCTTTCGGATGCGATCGGCCGCAAGCCGGTGATGCTCGCGGGCTGTATCGGCCTGCTGGTGCTGTCGATCCCGTCGCTTTCGCTGATTCGCATGGGCACGGTCCCGTCGATCTTCGCGGGCATGATGATTCTCGGCGCGTTGCTGTCGACGTTCACGGGCGTCATGCCGTCCTCGCTGCCGGCGCTCTTCCCGACGAAGATCCGCTACGGCGCGCTCGCGATCGGCTTCAACGTGTCGGTGTCGCTGTTCGGCGGCACGACGCCGCTCGTCACGGCATGGCTCGTCGACAAGACCGGCAACCTGATGATGCCCGCGTACTATCTGATGGGCGCGTCGCTGATCGGCATCGTGTCGGTGCTCGCGCTGCACGAGACGGCGAAGAAGCCGCTGAAGGGCTCGCCGCCGGCCGTGGCGTCGAAATCGGAAGCGCATGCGATTCTGCGCGGCCATCGCGAAGCCGCAGAAATGGACGATGCGTTCCCGGAAGGCACGGTGCGCGCGTAAGCGTTCGGCTTTGACCGAATGGAAGGGCCGGTGCGCAGCGCCGGCCTTTTTTATTCGACGAGCGCGATGATGCGCGCATCGATCCTGCCTTCGCCGATATCGATGAGCGCGA
Organism: Caballeronia sp. 11_S32; assembly: GCF_056930355.1. Taxonomy (NCBI): domain Bacteria; kingdom Pseudomonadati; phylum Pseudomonadota; class Betaproteobacteria; order Burkholderiales; family Burkholderiaceae; genus Caballeronia; species Caballeronia sp. 11_S32. The sequence goes on along the minus strand of NZ_JBXOWH010000003.1, from coordinate 1,548,996 downwards.
GCGTGATCGGCAACCTGAAACGGCGCGGGCCCGCGCTGCCGGGATTCACGAAGAGCACATCGCCGCGTTGCTCGATGAGCGGCTTGTGCGAATGCCCGGTCACGACGACATCGGTGCTGCCGAGCTGCTTCGGCACATCGGCGATATCGTGCACGACGTGGAACGTCGCGCCGCCGAGCTCGATGCGCGCATGCGCGGGCAACCGCGCGAGGTCATCGCCGATGTCGTTGTTGCCGCGCACGACAGTGAGCGGCGCGAGTGGCGCGAGCGTATCGAGTACCTCGCGTCCGCAGATGTCGCCCGCGTGGATGATGTGCGCGCACCCGCGCAATGCGTCGAGCGCTTCGGGGCGCACGAGGTTGTGGGTGTCGGAGATGACGCCGATGCGCATCACGGTTCTTCGTCCTCGCGCTTTTGCTGGTTTTGCCAGCCGTCGGTCTCGCGTCGTTTCATGCGGGGCCGAAGGGTCCGCCGCTGATTATGGGAGACGTGCGCGGCCCTGTCGAACGGCGCGGCACGCGACCTCGGTGCGCGACGTCGCGGTTTTGGCTCGATGCGGCGCAATGGTAGAATCGCGTCCGCCCTGCCGGGGTGATGAAATTGGTAAACATAGCGGACTTAAAATCCGCCGCCTCACGGCTTGCCGGTTCGAGTCCGGTCCCCGGCACCAGGCAATCACAGCACCGGTCAAATCCGCGGTTGAACTCCGATCCTCCACGACACCGGCGAACGCAGTCCTCACACCGCATTCAACAACCGCTCCGCGTCCCTCACCGCATCGAACAGCGCCTCGATCGCCGTATCGCGATCGAGCAGGCACACGTGCTCGATATCGAACGGCAGCGCATCCACGCCGATGAAGCGCACCGTCCCGCCGAAGCAGTCGCGCGCCTTGCCTCTGCGCACCGAAGCGATGTAATGGGGCGTGATGTAAAGCGCGACGGGCGTCATGGCAGCCTCCGGCGATGTTCCGGTCGATAAGCCAGAGTCTAGCGACGCGCCTTTTCGCCTGGCACCCGCCTGACGCGGGGAGCGCTCCCCTCTTTCGCGGACTGAGGCGCTACACTGAATGCCCCAGCACGCGCGCGACGTAATGCCGTCCCCACGCCTCGCCATGCGCGATAGCCTCCGCGACGGTCTCGAACGGCCCATGGTCGCCCAGCATCTCGCCGGAATCGTCGGCGAGCGTCGAACCGTGCACCGGCTTCTGGTCGAGCCGCGTCACGCGCACGCGGATCGCGTAGCCCTCCGAGGGCGCCACGTCGGCGTCGGCATCGCCCACGAGCGGCCTGGCCACGGCCTGCATGGCGAGCAGATAATCGCCTACTTCGATGTCCTTCTGCATGGCGGTCTCCATGGGTGAGGAACGTGCTCGTCGAATGACAGTGCCGATTGTGCTACCGCTTCGCGCGATAAAACAAGCATGCACGCCCCGCGCGCGCCTCGCCGCAATGCACTACAGTGATGCACGGCCGCGCGCGTGTTATAAAGCTTCGCCCCGAATCCATCCCGCTCCGACGCCCCCGCGGCATCGGGCATCGTCCGAATTTCATCGATGAATCTTCGCTCCCGCCACCTGCTCTTCGCCCTGCTCTCGATTCCGCTCGCGTTCCTGGCGGGCTGCACGCCCTATTACAAGAACGTCGAAGCCTGCAAGGAGAAGGCGCGCGCCGATTATCCCGACGCCGCGAGCGCGCCCCTCAAAATCACCGGTTCCGGCGCGAGTTATCATGGCTCGCGGGTGGTCGTGCACGGCACGATCCAGAATCCACCGAAGTCGCCCGCCACCAAACCGGTGTCCGTGGCCGCGGCCGCGGAATGCACGTTCAGCGAGACATCGATGACCGGCTTCCAGTGGCTCGTGCCCGCGAAGCTCGCGCCGAAGCCGCCGGTCGCCGCATCCGACGACTAAACCAGGAATCCGCCCGCGACGAGGAGAGACACGCGCATGCTGCTCGCCCAGATCAGCGATTTGCACATCACGCCGCCGGGCACGCTCGCCTACGGGCGCGTCGATACAGCCGCCTTCCTCGCCCGCGCCATCGATGCGCTCAATGCGCTCGACCCGCGCCCCGACGCCGCGCTGATCACGGGCGATCTCGTCGATGCGGGCGGCATCGAAGAATACCGGCATCTGCGCACGCTGCTCGACAGGCTCGCGATGCCGTGGCGCCTGCTCGTCGGCAACCACGACGACCGTGACGCCCTGCGCGCGGTGTTCGGCGGCCGCCCCGAGCTCGCGAACGACGACGGCTTCGTGCAATACGCATTCGATGTCGGCGATGTGCGCGTGATCGCGCTCGACACGCTCGATCCCGGCTCGGGCGCGGGCCGCCTGTGCGCGACGCGCCTCGCCTGGCTCGAAGCGCAGCTCGACGCGTGCCGCGAGCGGCCCGTGCTGATCGGCATGCATCATCCGCCCTTCGCGTGCGGCATCGGCTTCATGGACGACATCCGCCTCGCCCCCGACGACAGCCGCGCGCTCGACGCGCTCCTGCGGCGCCATCCGAACGTCGAGCGGATCGTGTGCGGGCACGTGCATCGGGCGATCAGCGCCCGGTTCGGCGGCACGATCGTATGGTGCGCGCCTTCGACCGCGCATCAGGTCGCGCTGCAACTGAAGCCCGACGGCCCGGAAGCCTTCGTGATGGAGCCGCCCGGATTCGGGCTGCATCTGTGGCGCGCCGGTCTCGGCCTCGTCACGCACTGCATGAGCGTCGAGCAAGGCGGCGGACCACGGCCCTTCGCGTGACGTTCAGCGCCGCTCGCGCGTCTTCAGTATGATCGGCGGCTCGCCGTCATCGCCTTCGATCCATGCCCACTTCGCCTCAATCGCATCCGCCGGAACGTCATCCGCACTATTCGCGCGCCACGCTGTGGCTGCTCGCGACCATCGCGGGCGTCTCGGTGGCAAACATCTACTTCAACCAGCCGCTGCTCGGCGACTTCCGCGCGAGCTTTCCCGAGAGCGCGCGGCTGATCGGCGCTGTACCCGCGTCGACGCAGCTCGGCTACGCGCTCGGCATGCTCGTGCTCGCGCCGCTCGGCGACCGCTTCGACCGGCGTCTGCTGATCCTGCTGCAACTGGCGGCGCTCGGCGCATCGCTCGTGGCCGCGGCCAGCGCGCCGACGCTCGTGGTCCTGATCGCGGCGAGCCTCGCAATCGGCATCGTGTCGACGATCGCGCAGCAGGCCGTGCCGTTCTCCGCCGAACTCGCGCCCGCCGCCGAGCGCGGCCACGCCGTCGGGACGGTGATGAGCGGGCTTCTGCTCGGCATCCTGCTCGCGCGCACGGTGTCCGGCTTCGTCGCGGAGTATTTCGGCTGGCGCGCGGTGTTCGGCGCGTCCGTGCTCGCGACCATCGCGCTCGCGGCCGTTGTAGTCGCGCGGCTGCCGAAGAGCCGGCCCACCTCCACGCTGCCCTACGGCAAGCTGCTCGGCTCCATGTGGCATCTCGCGGTGGAGAACGCAGTGCTGCGCGAGGCGGCGCTGACCGGCGGCGCGCTCTTCGCCGCGTTCAGCATCTTCTGGTCGGTGCTCACGCTGCTGCTCGCGGGCGAGCCGTTTCACATGGGGCCGCAGGCAGCCGGGCTTTTCGGGATCGTCGGCGCGGCGGGCGCGCTCGCCGCCCCACTCGCGGGCAAATCCGCCGACAGGCGCGGGCCGCGCGCCGTCATCGCGCTGTGCATCGGGCTCGTGGCGCTGTCGTTCGTCATCTTCGCGTTCTCGGCGAAGAGCATCGCGGGGCTCGTCGTCGGCGTGATCGTGCTCGATATCGGCGTGCAGGCCGCGCAGATCTCGAACCAGTCGCGCATCTACGCGCTCAAGCCCGAGGCGCGCAGCCGCGTGAACACGGTCTACATGGTCGCGTATTTCATCGGCGGGGCGGCGGGGTCGGCGCTCGCGTCGCTTGCGTGGGACGCGATGGGCTGGACGGGCGTCTGTCTCGCGGGCCTCGCGGCGACGGGTCTCGCCGCCTTCAGCCACTGGCGCGGACGCGCGCGGCGCTAAGGCAACAAGGCGCTCACGCCCGCTCGCGCGCGTAGCCGCAGAGCGCGTCGAGCACGCGGTCGAATTCGAGCGACTTGTCGAAGAAGTGGCGCACGCCATATTGCAGGCAGCGCTCGCGATACGCGGGCAGCGCATGATTGGTCAGCACCGCGACGAACGCGCCGCGCGAGCGGGCCGCACCGCTCGCTTCGAGCCACGCGAGCACGTCGAGGCCCGAGCCGCGCCTGAGTTGCAGATCGACGATCACCGCGTCGAACGCCTGCGACGACAACAGCGCGATGGCGTCGTCCGGCGCGTCGGCGAACGCGGTCACGCGCCATGGCCCGAGCGCGTCGATGGCTTCGGTCAGGCTGCGGCGGATCAGCGGCGAATCCTCGATCAGCAGCACCGCGAGCGGCGCGCGCCGCGCGTCCGCTTGCCCTGCTCCGTCGTCGGTGGTGATGTGATTGCCCACGTCGGGCGCCTCCCGGCTGTGCTGCGCCCGAACGAACGGCGCGGAATTCGAGCGGCGCGCCGCTACTCGATCAGGCCGTTCTTGATCGCGTAATACGTGAGGTCGGCGTTATTGGACAGCCGCATTTTCTCGAGCACGCGCGCGCGATACGTGCTCACCGTCTTCACCGACAGATGCAGCTCCTGCGCGATTTCCGTCGGAATCCGGCCGCCCGCGAGCTTGCAGAAGATCTGAAACTCGCGCTCCGACAGCAGTTCGTGCGGGCGCTCCGCGGCGGGCTTGTCGAGCTTGTCGGCGAGCGCATCGGCGATGAACTCCGACAGATACCGATGCCCGCGCGCCACCGTGCGGATCGCGCGCACGATCTCATCGGGCGCGGCGTCCTTGTTCAGATAGCCGTTCGCGCCCGCTTTCAGCAGGTTGATCGCGTACTGGCTCTCCGGAAAACCCGAGAGCATCAGCACGCCCTGCTCCGGCCGGATCTGCTTGATCACGCGCAAGGTGTCGACGCCGTTTTTATCCGGCATCGCGATGTCGAGCAGCACGACGTCGAACGCCTGCTCGCGCACGCGCGCAATGGCCTCATCGCCGGTCGCGGCTTCGGCGGCCACCTCCATGTCGGGTTCGTCGGCGACGAACTGCCTGAACCCGCTGCGCACGATCGCGTGGTCGTCGGCTATCAAGACTCGAATCATTCGCGTCGTCCGCGCTGCCGGACGTTCTTCCAGGAGTTGATCGGACATGTCATGCAGAGCGCCGGATACGCTTTCGCGCGCATCCGGCGGCATCGCTCTTAGCCGTTGCGGCCTTCCAGCAGGTCGGCCATGTCGTCGGCGTGCTCTTCCTCGACGGCCAGAATCTCCTCGAAGATGCGCCGCGTCGTGACGTCCTTGTCGCCGAGATAGCGAATGATCTCGCGGTAGGTATCGATCGCGATGCGCTCGGCGATCAGGTTCTCGCGGATCATGTCGATCAGATCCTTGCCTTCGGTGTACTCGGAATGCGAGCGCGACGAGAGGCCGTCCGGCGCGAAATTCGGCGCGCCGCCAAGCTGCACGATGCGCTCGGCGAGCGTATCAGCGTGCTGCTGCTCCTCGTTCGCGTGCTCGAGAAACTCCTGCGCGACGGCTTCCGAGTGAATGCCCTTCGCCATGAAGTAGTGACGCTTGTAGCGCAGCGTGCAGACGATTTCCGTGGCGAGCGAGTCGTTGAGCAGCTTCAGCACAGTCTCGCGGTCGGCGCCGTAACCCGTCGTCACCGCGCCTTCGTCCATGTGCTGGCGCGCGTCGGCGCGAATCTTTTCGACATCGAGGACGAAGGCGTCCGTAGACTGGCCCGGCGCGGCTTTTACAGCAGACGATTTGGACATTTGATTCGCTCCTCTGTAATGGAATGAGATGACGGTCGCTGGAGCAGACTCCTGCAGGCGCGGCCCGCATAGAGCCCTGCTATCCAATCAGGGACTCCGATGCATGCACCATGCCTGGTCCATCGAAAAAGCCGCGCGACGGTCGTGAATCCCGCGCGCGGCTTGGTGGCTCCTGGCTTTCGCCCGGATCAGGGCATCACGTTCGGAACACGCCGAGGAGCAGCGTGACCACGAACACGACGAGAAAAATGAAGAAAAGGATCTTCGCAATTTCCGCCGCGCCGGCCGCGATGCCGGTGAAGCCGAAGACGGCCGCGATGAGCGCGATGACGAAGAAGACTGCAGCGTAGTGGAGCATGTGACCTCCTTCACGAGTGGTTGGAAAACGGTCCGGCGATGCTGACGGAACCGGCGCTAATCGATGGCTTTCTTCGTGACGATGAAGCCGAGCACCAGGAACACGACGCACAGGATCAGGAACAGCACGAACAGGAATTTGGCGATGGCGGCAGCCCCGGCGGCGACGCCGGTGAAGCCCAACACGCCTGCGATCACGGCCACGATCGCGAAAAACAACGCCCACTTCAACATGATCGTTCCCCGTATGAGTGGATGACGGATTCATGCTAGCCATGCGCTTTGCGCCGCGCATTCGGGCAGGCTCCTTTTTTGCTGTGGGAATCCACCGACACTTGCTTTCAATTCCGCTTCCCGACGTGAAACGCCGCTGCACCGACACCATGAGCCACGTACCGCGCGCCGCGATACCTACGATCCTTCCGGACGAAGCGCCTTCCTTCGCCACCGATGAGCCGGCCGCGCCGAAAGCGGCCACGCCCGCGCCCGCGCCGGCCGGGATCGCCCGCCGCGCGGCGCGCTTGAACGAATGGATGCGCCGCTACAGCTGGGCGGTCGCGATGACGGTGGCGATCGTCATCACGGTAGGCGGGCTCGTCATTCTGGAATCGGGACGCATGCGCATCGCGTCGGAGTATGAAACCGCGCTCGACGCGAAAGGCGCGACCGCGCAGCTTTCGACGCTCGCCGCCGATATCGTCACCCTCACCGCCGACGAACGCGGCTTTGCGTTGCAGCCCGACACCGCGTATCAGGCGCATTTCCGGGAAACGGCCGCGCGCGTGCGGCGCGCGCTCGCATCGCTCGATGCGTACTACCGGCGCATCGGCGACGACACCGCGCTCGCCAGCTTCGCGCAGATCCGCGCCGCCGCCGACGATGCAATCGCGCAAGGCACGGCGCGTCTCGACGGTCCGCCGCAGGACGCGGATGCCGGCGCGTCCGCGCTCGTGCCTGCGCCGCCCGACGCGAGCGCGACCCTCGACGCGGCGCTGTCGCTGCTGCGTCTGAACGAGGAACAGCGCGCGCAACACGCGCTAGACGCGAGCCGCGCCGATCAGCGCATCTCGACGCTATGCGTCGCCGCGTTGTGCGCGCTCAACATCGTGTTGTTCCTCTTGCTCTTTCGCAATCTGGGCATCCAGCTCGACAAGCAGGCGCGCGTGCAGAAAGCGCTCATCACGCAGCAGGAAGAGCTCGATCAGCTCGTGTTCGCGCGCACGCGGCAGCTCGAAGCGCTCGCGTGGCATTTGCAGTCGGTCAGCGAGAACGAGAAGACGGAGCTCGCGCGCGAATTGCATGACGAACTCGGCTCGATCCTCACCGCGAGCAAGATGGATGTCGCGTGGGTACGCGGCAAGCTCAGGGACACCGAACCCGCGATGGCCGAGAAGCTCGCGCGCGCGCTCGGCAATCTCGATCAGGGCATCGCGTTGAAGCGCCGCATCATCGAGGACATGCGCCCGACGGTGCTCGCCAACTTCGGCCTCGTGACGGCGCTGCGCTCGCTCGCCGATGAAGCCGCGCAGCGCAATGGCTGGAGCGTCGAGTTCGATCTGCCGGGCGAGGACGTGAAGCTCGGCGAGGCGATCGAGATCGCGCTCTTTCGCGTCGCGCAGGAAACGCTCACGAACGCGGCAAAGTATGCGCACGCGAGCCGCATCCGCGTGGCGCTCGCGGTCGATGAAGAAAGCGTGTCGCTCTCGATCACCGACGACGGCATCGGCATCCGGCCGCAGGACCTGAAGCGCACGCAAACGCACGGCCTCGTCGGCATGCGCCAGCGCGTGTCGGCGCGCGGCGGGCGCTTCGAGATCGAGCGTGCGACGCCGCACGGCACGGCGATCAGCGTGTCGATGCCGCGCGAGCGCAGCGCCGATACGTCTATCGCCGCGCCCTCCGCGTAGGACGACGCCGACACGAAATGCGGACGCTGCCGACAACAAAATCGCATGCGTGCCTACAGCTTCGGACCACCCGCTTTTTTATGATTGATTACACCGGTGCGGACAGGCATCGACAAGGCGCCCCGACGCGCCAACCCGATTCCTGTTGCACTTTTCAAATCCAGGGGGAATAAACATGACTCGACTTATCGCTTTGCTGCTGATCGCCGGCACGGCGGCTCTCGCGGGTTGCAACACGATCTCAGGAGCGGGCCAGGATATCTCGAAGGGCGGTCACGCCATCACGAACTCCGCTGAGGAGCACAAGTAACTCACGAGCGCCGCATTCGTTGCGGCGCTCGCCGTTCACGCGTTCCGTAGCGTTGCTGTAGTTCCTGTCTTCCCGCCACCTTTGAGTGGCGGGATTTTTTTTGCGTGGGCGCCGGATGTGCGCACACTCGCGTCGGGACTCAGCGGTGCAGGTCGAGGTCTTCCTCGACGAAGCGCAGGATCGCTTCCGTCAGTGCCTCACGCGGATAGTCGTTCCGCGTGACGAAGATCGAGCCAACCGTTGGATGGGACCGCTCGATGGGCACCGCGATGGCCCAGTGATCCGCGTTCACATAACCCAGCAACGCGCTTCCGGGCACTATCTGGTCATAGAAGATAACCTGACTGTCATTGCGCGCATCGATGCGGGCCAGCTTGTCATAGCTCGACTCGAGGATCGACGAGATGCGCGTTTGCGAAGGAAACGTGACGACCGAGTAGTAGCGCGGTCCATCGGGAAGCGGATGCTGCGCGAGCCACGCCCTTCGAGACGCGGGTCTCAGGCTTTGCACGCCACCGCCGTCCCCTTCCGTGCAGGCGGCGCCCGGAAAATGCTGGAGCAACTCGGCGTGGTATTGCTCGACGTCGTTCGCCAGTGGTGAGCCACCAATTGCTCCGGCCACGCTGACCATCGCCGCGACATGGCTTCGGATCTCCGGATAGTCGACCAGCGCTTCCAGGATATCGGGTGCACCCTTGGAATAGCCCATCAGCACGAGTCGCGGCGCGCCCGCATCTGAAGGCATGGCCATGATCGCGTCGCGAATCTGGCGAGCGTTGCGGGCGGAACTCGATAGCGCATCGACCGGCAGGAGCATCGCGTCGTAGCCGAACTGGCGCACGTGGCTCGCGACGGTGCGGGGCGGGTTCAACCAGGGTTTAAAGCAGTCGTAGCCGATACCCGCCACGATCGCCGCGACGAGGTGCCGCCTGGATGGACCGAGATCGACCGGCTTGCCGGTGCCGCCGGGCTCGGCGCCTACGCGCGTCAGCGCATCGTCGCAGGGTCGGTAGTCGGGTAACTTAGATCCGCCTGCTTCCAGCACCGCACAATAGATCTCGCGGAAACGGCCTCGTCTGTCTTCCACGCCTGCATATGACGCCGGAACCAAGGCAAGTGGCGGTGTATCGGTCGAGTACGGGATCAGCGGTTTCGACGCGCAGGCGACGAGTGCAAGGCAAATCGATAATGGCGCGAGCATGGTGACGACGTCGCGCAAAGTGCGAAATGACGCCGCCCTCGGGAGCACGCCAACTCCCCGTTCGGGGCGTCTTCTAGTTGCGGTCATCGTTTCTCGTCTCGACTTTGCCAGCGCCGGCCGGTTGCAGATAAGGGACCCAGTCGACAAACCGGATGTCCGACAGGCTCAATGGACGGGTCGCAAAGAACAGCACCGCGCGCAATCCGTCCGTGTGATACGGGGCACCGTCGAGCGTCGTGCGTGGCTGAGACAAAGGCGCTGGCCCGACGCCATACACGAATCCCACGCTCTCCAGTCCGCCCGAATAAGTCATGTCCTGAAGCAGCAGATTTCTGGCCTCGTCGACGTCCGCCTGAAGCGTAAGGCCCGCGTGCCGCTTGACCGCGAAGCGCCCTGCGACTGGCCGGCCGATCTGCGCCACGAAGACGGCCTGGTTCCGAAACCGGATGGGCGCAAGCCACGCTCGTATCCAGGTCGACGGGGCCTCGGCGGACGCCTGCCTGCTCAGGACGAAATCGGGGGCGCGGCCATACAGTCGCTGGGCGAGGTCCGATTCGCGCTTGATTCCATGGTAGCCCCGCCGGACGGCGGCCGCGCCGAGGTTGTCAAGACCGCCGATGAAGACTCCGTTGAGCGGATCGCCCTGACCGGTCCCGCTGGCATCCGTCGCGCAGCACGGCATCCGTTCCAGTGCCGCTCTCAGAGAAGAAAGGTCGTCGTAATTGGTGACTTCAGCTTCGGGATAGTGGAAGAAGGTGTCCTCGAAACGCGGATCTCCGCCGCCGGGCACAGGAAGAAAAAGCGAGAACGGAATCAGCGTGCGGTCCGCAAACAGATCGATGTTGCAGAGCTTCGTGCCGCGGTCCTCGTTCGTGAAGAGCATTCCCGTGTGAGTGGCGCCGGGCGGAATCGGGTTTCTGAACCCGAGTTTGTTGAAATAGTCGTCGATGCGTGCGTTCGTCGCACTATCGAGCAGCGTGTGCATTGACCACGCCACTTCGAGCGGGGAAAAGTATTTCGGGTCGGTTCCCGATCGCAACAACCACAAGGCTTGGGTAGTTCCGTTCGTGATCTCGATCCAGACCGGCTGTATATGCGCGGCATTGAGATCGGCGCCGAACATGCGCTTGCTGTCGTCTGCGCTTAGCACCGTCGCGCTGACCTTTACACCGCGGCTTGTTGCAGTCACCGCACGCGCGCGAATGCCCGAGTCATCGGTGTTCGTCGGCGTTTGCCACGTTGCGCAGCTTGCCAGCACGAAAATCAAAGCGAAGCAAAGGAAACCGAGCCCATGACGCAACCGCCGACGCCGGTTCATTGTCCGGCTCCGGAATCGCCTTGCTGGCGAGCGCCAGGGGTATCCCAGCGAAAGAAGCTGATCTCCGAAAGGGATGTCGGCTTCCGGTCGAACAACAACACGATGCGATAACCATCGGTGTAGTAGGGGTCCAACGTGAGGTTCTTTCGCGGGGCGCCTTGCGGAGCAGCATCACTGCCTTTCACCAGACCGAGCTTTTTCAGGCTTTGCGAATATGCCATGTCTTCGCTCAGCGCGCTGCGCGCCTCGTCCACATCAGGATCGATCTTGTGTGTGGTGAGAGTCGGCGAGTGAATGGTGAGCCGAACGCCGATATCGCGACTGATCTGGCCGACCCAGACAGGCTTGTCGTTATAGCGCATCGGGCTCAACCAGAGCCGCAGGTGGTTACGTTCGTGGATCGTGCCGCGTGCTTTCTGCAATGCGAGGTCTTGCGGCCGACCAAACAGATAAAGATCGCTCACCGGCGCGTTGACGTATCGTTCGCCGGCCAAAGCCGCGGTTATGAGCTTCATGATGGCGCCCGACCATTTTGTTTCCGTGGGCGTCCATCCGCGCCGAACGAGCGCGGGAAAGGCGTCGTCCAGCCCGCCCACTATCACGAGATTGAGGGGGTCGCCGTTTTTCGTGCCGTCCTCGTTGGTCGCACAGCATGGCAGCGCTTCAATGGCGGCGCGGAAGGCATTGTCGTCCGTGTAATTCGTGACCGCTTCGCGCGGGTACAGGTCGCGGATGAAAACTTCACTCGTCTTATAGTCGGCCTGGAAGCCCGGAACCGGCACGAAGAGCGAGAATGTCGCTGCGCGCTGGTTGGCAACCAAGTCTATTTGCACGAACTTCACGCCCTCCTGCAGGTTGGTCAGCACGAAACCGGAAATCGTGCGCCTGGGCCACACCGGGTTGGGAAACGCAAGCTCGCGAAAACGTCGGTCCAGTTCAGCGGGGACGTCGCGCGGGTTTCTCTGGACAAAAGCCTCCGCAACTTCGGACGCCGGGAAAAAATTCGGATCAACGCCCGGCGAGAGCAGGAAATAGCTGTCGTCGCTTTTATTCTCGACCTCGATCCAGACCGGCTGAACGCCTTCAGAGGCGAGTGGCACTCCATATACGGCAGTACTTTCGTCCCACGAGAGCGCCGCGGCCGACACTCGCAGAAGGTCCTCGCTACGTGTGACGGCCCGTTCCTTGTAGCCGAGTGCGGACGTCGTCGATAAAGGCGCGACACACCCCGCGAGCGTGCAGGCGATTGCGATTGCAGCAAGCGGGCCGGCGAGAATTCCTTTCATCGCTGATGCGCGTCCAATTCAACGTGGATGCACGTCCTTCACATGACCAAGGCAGAGCAGCGCAGGGACGCGGGTTATCGGCGAACACCCACCGCATGCTGCTTTTCCGTGCCTGTGTCCCGTTGTGCCGGCAACTGTCTCACCCATCGCCAGAACAGTTGGTAACCAACCGCAAGCATCACGGGGCCGATGAACAAGCCAATGACGCCACCCGAAACCATCCCGCCGAGCGCACCGATCAGAACCACTGGCATTGGCACGGCGACACCACGCCCCAGCATCAATGGCTTGAGGACGTTATCGGCCAGACCTGCAATAAAGACATAGACCGAGAAGATGATCGTCGCCGTACTGGCACCGTCGGTGACAATGACGAAAATGATCACCGGGATCGTGATCAGCGTGGCGGGCAATTGCATGATGCCCACCAACAGGACGGCGAGCGCGAGCAATCCTGCACCGGGAATGCCCATCACCACGAAGCCGATACCGATCAGCAGCATCTGAATGAACGCGATTCCGACCACGCCCTGAGCCACCGCTCGAATGGTGGCCGTGCACAAATCCGCAATCTGTCGGCCGTTCTCCGGGCCCGAGATCCGCGAGGCAATCTGCACGGCGCTTTGGTGCCCTTTCTCCCCGTACGCCATGAAAATGCCCGCGACGATCAATGCAATGAAGAAGATCAGCAGCGCTGCACCAAGACCGGTGACCGTCCCGAACAGTGCGAGTCCCGCATCCTTCAATTGCGGCGCGAATCGCTGCGCGAGGCCGGTCATGTCATTGGCAGCCTGCGACCAGAAGTCATAGACCCGCTGGCCCACGAGCGGCCATCCCGCCACCGATTCCGCCGGTGCCGGGATGCGGAAGGTTCCGCTTTGCAATACGGCCACGATGTGCGCGGCAGAGTCGGCGAGCGCTACGCCCAGCAGGTACGTCGGCACCAGAATGATTGCGAAGGCAATGAGAACGATCAACGTTGCGGCGAGCCCATCCTTGTTGGAGAGCCAGCGTCTGAGCTTCACCTGCAACGGATAGAGCGTGACCGCCAGGATCAACGCCCAGATCATCAGGCTGAGGAACGGGACAAAGATGCGAAAGCAGAATACGGCCAGAACAGCGATCAGCCCGGCGCGGATCAGGACATCAAGCAGTTCTCTCGACAACGTTCGCTGGGTAATGGGTGTGAGCAGCATCATCCGTCTCCTCACAGGTTGCCGATACTTGTCTCATCGCGATCAAGCCTCGTTAGAGCCGGAGTCGTCGCGAAAGGAAGGCGCGATGCCAGACATCGGCGTGGAACGGTCGGACTACTGCTTGACGGCCGTTCTATTGGCTCGCGCCGGGCGCAACGGAAATTGCGAGCGCTTCCGTGTACACGACCTCCACCTGATCTCCCTTGCGGATGTTCTTCAGTTGCGCGGGGTCTTCGACAATCAGATCGACCTTGTTGCCTCGCGGGCCCTTCAACGTGACAGTCTGCGCTTTCGCGTCGACGTTGATGACGTCGGCCATGATGGTGATCTCACGTCCGATCGTCCCTCCGGGTTTGGCGCCCGGAGCAGCCCGCTGTTCTATCTGACGCTGCGAGGCGGAACGCGGGCCGCTGGTTTTCGAGAGGCTCAGGGACATCGCTTCCTTGTATTCGGTGGTGACCACGTCACCCACCTTGAGCTGTTCAAAGTTGCGCGCTTCTTCCCCTACCTCCAGCTCCACGACCTTTCCTCTTTTGTCTTTGAGCGTAACGGTTCGGGTGGCCGGGTCGATGGCAACGATCGTGGCCGTGACCTTGGTCGTTCCGACCACCGTAGCTTTATCTGTTCCCTTTGTAACCTCCACCGAGGTCTGGGGTTGAGACAACGCAGGGCAGGCCATCGTCAAGACGACAACGGCAGCGAGCAAAGGCTTGACGTTCATTTCCGCGCTCCTGAAAAAGATCGCGTGTATGCGGTTCGCGAAATGCACTGCCTGCCACTGACTTCGGCAACGGATTTACAGGCACGTGCCCACCGAGCTTGCGGCGCTTCCGCCATCGCCCCGGAAACTAACCGATGAACCTGGACCGCCCGTGGCCGGGCGCACCAGGGCGGCTGCACCGTTCGGCGGTTGCTGGCCCGGTACGAAGACGTTGAAAGCGCGATCGCCGGCAAGTTCGTATTGCATATAGACGGTCTGACCAGACGCGTTCGCCCACTTCGTTGCGATGCATCGCGCTACCGCGCTTGGCGAATTCTGACTCTGACCGACGGATTGAAGATTCCCCGATGGGGGTGCCGCGCAAGCGGCGAGTGCCAGCACGGATGCGACTAATGGATACTTCATGTCGGTATTAACCTCCTCTGGTTTGGTTCAGCCATTCAGATCATCGTCCTTGTAGTACTTGGTTCCTTTAGCCGTGAGCTCCACCGCCAGACCTTTGTCGGTAAGCTGATAGAGCCACACCCCGGGTCCAACGGCTATCGCCCCTTCATACGAACTACCTTTTTCGTTGGCTTTTGCCGCCTCGCCGGATGAACCGCTACTTCACCGGCCTGGAACCCGGTCTGCCTTGCTCGTGGGATCGTCACTGCGCTACTTGTACGTTCATGGAGTCCGGACGATCGGATTTATTTTCAGAAAGCTGCCCCGCGCATCGGCTTCAAAAGCAGACACGTTCACGATTCGTGCAGTGCGGCGGGCAGCCGTTCGGCTTCGTTTGGAATATAGGCAGAAAACGCGTGATTTTCCACGACGTATTGGCCGGACGAACACCCATGACTCGCGTTCATCCACCTGGAATCTCCTGATTGCATATCGGGAAAGCTCTCAATGCCATTTGATAACAGCCGCCAGCATGAACTCCGTAAACGATTAAGCAACCCAGACCCGATGTCGGTGTGCTGCTGTTCTCTACGTAAAGACACGTATCGAAGCGACTGCCTTCTTGGGCTATTGATTTATCGATAGGCAAGCAGAGAAAGTTATCTCATTCATCGTGCAAATCTTCATTTGCAGCGGTGCTTTCATCCAATGCGAACTCAAGGCCTTTTCCGGGCTTTACCTTGGGCTTGTCCTTGGCCGTGCATACACTGTCTTCACGAAGAGCCTGGCCGGATTAAAAAAGCATCCAGGCAACATCGAGAGAGCAACCACTATGGAGAGCAACATGCAAAGAAGAAACTTTGTTCGTGCGTCCGCTGTGCTTGCGTTGGGAGGCTTCACTCTTGCGGGTTGTTCAACCAGCGGTGAACCGGACATGGCGAAACGTAAGTCGATCGATACGGAGGTCGATGCGACGCTCACGAAACTGTACTCGACGGTGCCTGGTTCTCGTGAGCTGACCCAGAAGGCGAAGGGCGTGCTCGTCTTTCCTTCCGTGGTCGAGGCGGGGCTGATTATCGGCGGCCAGCATGGCGATGGCGCCTTGCGCGTGGGCGGAACCACGGTCGGCTATTACAGCACGACGGCGGCGTCGTTTGGGCTGCTTGCCGGAGCTCAGTCGAAGGCTCTCATCTTTCTATTCATGACACAGGAAGCGCTCGACAAATTCCGCACTTCGGATAAAGGCTGGACCGCTGGTGCCGACGCGTCCGTTGCGGTCATGAAGACCGGCGCCAACAAGGCAATAGATACAGCCACGGCGAATGCGCCCGTCGAAGCCATCGTGCTTACTAATGCGGGCATCATGGGTGATCTTTCGCTGCAAGGAACCAAGGTTTCACGGCTGAAGATTTGAATAGACTGCCGCGACTGGCAGACTGCCGAAAGTTATCTATCGTTTAAGCACGGAGGGAGGCGGCCGTTGATAGCCGAGCTATCCGGGCGCCCCTCATGTTCTTTCGCCGGAGTATTCAGGAGAGTGTGATGAAGAGACTAGTTATCGCGATACTCACTTTGGCGCTTTCATTTCTTCCTGCTACTGCCGCAAGAGCACAAGGCGATGCGGGAGCTAGCTCGCCAGACGCTGCTAGTCACGCTGACCCATTAGTGAGAATGCATCAACAAGTAGCGGCGGCGAACCGTACCTATGAGCAAAAAGTCGCTGCCGCCCAGAAGGTGTTTGATCAAAAGAAAGCGGCGGCGAAAAAGGAACGTGACGCCGCTATCAAGGCCGCGCATAACGCCGCAGGTCAGTAAGCACCTTTCGCTTACTCCTCCACAAATGCGAATGAAAATCTTATGCGTCGTTGCGAAGCACACCCTATACTGACAATCGGCGCGATTCTCGAGCATGAAGTCGCGTCAAACCGCGCACGGTTTTCTTTTCGTCTTTGGTCTCCGTGACTCGCGGCTTTCAGGGCCCGCTCTTGCGGGCCTTTTTATGCTGCTTCGGGAAGTACATCGGTGTCGCGGAGCGGAAGGCCACACATGCTGTTTTCTTTGGAAAGACTGATCTGCGATCTTATGGCATCCTTACTACATTCGATTATCTTCCAGCCCCGAGACTCCTGAGTGCCATCCCGATCGGAAAATACCCGGCCGATGCACACGGCCGGGCTTCGCTTCGTAAGGCGCTCTGCCCTCACTGCGTATCAGGCAACTCCAGCGCCGGCTGCTGCGTGTTGCCGCCCTGCGCCACCAGCACGCGGATCTTCTCCGGCACGATTTGCGAGGCCGCGTTCCCCGAAGGCAGCGTCGTCACGAGCCAGTCCGCGTTGTTGACGAGATCGAACGACGCCGACCTGTACACCGGCGTCTTCGAGCCCGGCAGCGTCGCGATCAGTTGATACGTGCCGCCCGAAACGTAGATCGAATCCTGCGTCGTCGCGGGCACCGCGTTCTTGTAGGCGACGCCCGCCATCGTCGGGCTGACGCCCGCGATGTTCGTCCCCGGCGCGACGAGATAGATGTCGAGATTCGGCGCATTCGTCGACGCGTTGAACGCCCGCACGCGCGCGCTGCCCGACAGCAGCCCCTTGTCGAACGGGTCATCGATCACCGCGATCGACGGCACGAAGCCCGCGTCCGGCAGCGCGATCACCGTGTACTCATGCCCCTTCGCCGCGTTGTTGATGCTCGTGTCGGTGGCGAGCTGCGTCGTCGTGTTGATGGCCGCATAGGAGAAGTTGTGCTGGCCGGTGTCGATGTTCGCGAAGTTGGTCACCGTCTTGTAGGCGAGATTCGGCTGCAGGATCTTGCCGTTGTCGTAGAAGTCGACGTTCGGGCCGCTCGGGATCGCGTGAATGAAATGGACCTGCGGCTGGGTGACGCCGATTTCCTTGCCCACGTCATCGGAGCTTCCGCCGCAAGCGGAGAGCAACGAGGCGACAGCGGCGAGCGCGGCAGCGGTGCGGATGAGCTTCATGATTCCACCTTCCTTGGTTTTGGATCGACACCTCGTTATCCGGGTCCGGACGACCGGACGTGCGCATCACTTCGCGCGCTTCGTTCGCCGACCCTGGTTCTTTTGCTTTCTGGCCCGATCGACCGACGCCGAGGCGCCGCCGATTCGGGTGCCTGCGTTCAGCAATGACCATGCCCCGATACGGTGCGATAAATCCAGGCGCGTGCCGCCGAGCCTTGCGCGGCAAGGCTTCTGAATTCGTTAGAGGAATCGCTCGGGATGTGGAAAAAGCGCGCGGCGGCACTGCATCGAACGATGCAGGCCGCCGTCATGCGGATACCGCTTTTACAACGAAGGCGCTTAGGCGAGCCCGCGCCGCCGATAGTCGAACCAGAAGGAAAGCCCGACGGAAAGCAGAATGACGACCGTCGCGATGACGGTCCATTGCGTGATGATTTCGCCGAGCAGCGCCGCGCCGAGCAGCACCGCGACGACCGGATTCACGTACAGGCAGCTCGTCGCGACGATCGTGCTCGTGTTGCGGATCAGAAAGTTATAGGCGACGTAGGCGGCCATCGAACCGATCACCACGAGATACACGAACGACAGCCCCGCTCCCGCGCTCACCTGCGTGAGCCGCTCGCCCGACAACAGCGCGATGCCCGTCGCGATCAGGCCGCCGAGCCCGATCTGCAGGGATGTCGACATCAGCAGATCGGAAGGTTGCGGCAAACGCGTCGCCAGATGCGCGCCGCCCGCCCAGAAAATCGCGGCGCACAGGATGGCGAGCGTGCCGAAAGTGGAACTCGGCGAAGGATCGCCGTGATTCAGCAGCACGATACCGATAAGGCCCAGCGCCACCGCGAACCATTCGCCCTTCGCGACGCTGCGCCCCGCGAGCGCGGTGAAGATCGTCGCGAAGAGCGGCACGGTCGCCACCATCACGGCGGCCGTGCCGGTTCCCACCGTGCGCATGCCGTAGGCCATCATCCCGCTCGACAGGCCCTCCAGCAAAGTGCCGACGATGGCCGCGTTACGAATTTCCCGCGCGCTGGGCCACACCGCCTTGCGATGCACGGCGATAGCGAACAGCCCGATGCCGGCGAACAGGTTGCGCAGACCGCCGAGCATGAGCGGCGGAAACGACTCGAGCGAGAGATGGATGCCGAGATACGTCGATCCCCACACGAGATAAACGACCGCGAGCGCAAGCGCGACCTGCCCTTTGAAGGAGCGCGGCGCGCGAAACGGAAAACGGTCGGGAAAGCTGAACGGCAAACGCGGCGGCGGAAGAGCGGACATGCATTACTCCGCGACGGCTGCGTGCCGGACGACTGCGAGAAAGACCGGGAAAGACGCTGCGGCAGATACCAGACTGAACGACATGGCGGAACGGAGAAGTGCGATTGCGCGAGGACGGACCGCACCCTCTCTCGGGGAAAACCCGGAAAGCCGCGGCGCCCGACATTATGCAGTAAGCGCCGATGCACGATAGAAGGATTTCGCGAATGGTTGCCAAGACACCACGCCGCGGTGTAATGTGGCGGCTGCTAACGCGGGGGTCCTGCGTTGCACATCGCGATCCAATCGGCTTTCATCGAACTGGATCGCTTCGTGTGGCGTGGGTGAGAAATACCCTTTGAACCTGATCTGGATAATGCCAGCGCAGGGAAGCGTTCGGGTTCCACGGCTTGCAGCATCCGGCCACTTCTTCAGAACCCGTACCTTTCCATCTCGTTCCTCCCTGTTTAGCTCCTGAATCAGCCGAGCTCGACGGCGTTCGTTCGCGTCGGGCCCGGATATAACGGTCCCACTACTACTCTGTATGTCGACACAGGAGAGACAGCACATGAATGCCAACCCGAAGTTCCTGTCCGAGAACGCCGTCGTCGACGCCGCCGCCATCGCGCCGCTGCCGAATTCGCGCAAGGTCTATGTCGAAGGCTCGACGCCCGACATTCGCGTTCCGATGCGCGAGATCACGCAGTCCGACACCCCCGACGGCTTCGGCGGCGAGAAGAATCCGCCCGTCTTTGTCTACGACACGTCCGGCCCGTACACGGACCCGGATGCGAAGATCGACATCCGCTCGGGGCTGCCCGCGCTGCGCGGCGCGTGGATCGAGAAGCGCGGCGACACGGAGGAACTCGCGGGTCTTTCCAGCGAATTCGGCCGCGAGCGCGCCGCCGACGCGAAAACCGCAGAACTGCGCTTTCCCGGCCTGCACCGCAAGCCGCGCCGCGCGATCGCGGGCAAG
Source organism: Caballeronia sp. 11_S32 (assembly GCF_056930355.1). NCBI lineage: Bacteria > Pseudomonadati > Pseudomonadota > Betaproteobacteria > Burkholderiales > Burkholderiaceae > Caballeronia > Caballeronia sp. 11_S32. The sequence goes on along the minus strand of NZ_JBXOWH010000003.1, from coordinate 1,529,263 downwards.
AACGTCTCGCAGATGCACTACGCGCGGCAAGGCATCATCACGCCGGAAATGGAGTACATCGCGATCCGCGAGAACCAGCGCCGTGCCGAGTATCTCGAAAGCCTCAAGGCCAGCGGCCCGAATGGCGAAAAGCTCGCGGCGATGATGGGCCGCCAGCATCCCGGCCAGGCGTTCGGCGCCGCCGCGTTCGGCAAGGACGCGCTGAAGGAGATCACGCCCGAGTTCGTGCGCGAGGAAGTGGCGCGCGGCCGCGCGATCATCCCCGCGAACATCAATCACCCGGAAAGCGAACCGATGATCATCGGCCGCAACTTCCTCGTGAAAATCAACGCGAACATCGGCAATTCGGCGGTGACGTCGTCCATCGGCGAGGAAGTCGACAAGATGACCTGGGCGATCCGCTGGGGCGGCGACACGGTCATGGATCTCTCGACCGGCAAGCACATCCACGAAACGCGCGAGTGGATCATCCGCAATTCGCCGGTGCCCATCGGCACGGTGCCGATCTATCAGGCGCTCGAAAAGGTGAACGGCAAGGCCGAAGACCTGACGTGGGAAATCTTCCGCGACACGCTCATCGAGCAGGCCGAGCAAGGCGTCGACTACTTCACGATCCACGCGGGCGTGCGTCTGCAATACGTGCCGCTGACGGCGAACCGCATGACGGGCATCGTGTCGCGCGGCGGCTCGATCATGGCGAAGTGGTGCCTCGCGCATCACAAGGAAAGCTTCATCTACGAGCACTTCGAAGACATCTGCGAAATCATGAAGCAATACGATGTCTCGTTCTCGCTCGGCGACGGCCTGCGCCCCGGCTCCATCTACGACGCCAACGACGAAGCGCAGCTCGGCGAACTGAAGACGCTCGGCGAGCTCACGCAGATCGCGTGGAAGCACGACGTGCAGGTGATGATCGAAGGCCCCGGCCACGTGCCGATGCAGCTCATCAAGGAGAACATGGACCTGCAGCTGGAATGGTGCGACGAAGCGCCGTTCTATACGCTCGGGCCGCTGACGACCGACATCGCGCCGGGCTACGACCACATCACGTCGGGCATCGGCGCCGCGATGATCGGCTGGTTCGGCACCGCGATGCTCTGCTACGTGACGCCGAAGGAGCACCTCGGCCTGCCGAACAAGGACGACGTGAAGGAAGGCATCATCACGTACAAGCTCGCGGCGCACGCGGCCGATCTGGCGAAGGGCCATCCGGGCGCGCAGGTGCGCGACAACGCGCTCTCCAAGGCGCGTTTCGAGTTCCGCTGGGAAGACCAGTTCAACCTCGGCCTCGATCCGGACAAGGCGCGCGAATTCCACGACGAAACGCTGCCGAAGGATTCCGCCAAGGTCGCTCATTTCTGCTCGATGTGCGGCCCGCACTTCTGCTCGATGAAGATCACGCAGGACGTGCGCGACTTCGCGGCGAAGCAGGGCGTGAGCGAAAACGAGGCGCTCGCGAAGGGCATGGAGACGAAGGCGATCGAGTTCGTGAAGAAAGGCGCGGAAATCTACCAGCCGACTTGATGCTTGGCCTTGGCTGACAAAAGCCTGTCGCACGGTGCGTGCGGCAGGCTTTTTTTTCGTGCCGATCGGGCGCAAAGCCTTGTCGGAGCTGGCTGAGCGCGCTTATCGGACGAATCGGGCACTCTTTCTGCTGACGATGTGAATGAACCGGCGAAAAACGTGGCGCCCTATTGGCCAACGCCGAAACGGTCGCACCGCGCTTCTGGCAGCCGCGGTCGAACCGCAGCCGATTCATCTCGTCATCGAATTGGAGAGTCGACATGAAAAACATCAAACAGATCGGCGCCGCCGCAATGGTCGTTGCGTTCCTGGGAGGACTGACCGCTTGCGGCGACATGACCACGCGTCAACGGGATACCGCCATCGGCGCCGGCGTGGGCGCGGCGGGCGGGGCCGCGATCGGCGGCAGCGCGCTTTCGACCTTGGGCGGCGCGGCGGTCGGCGGCGTTATCGGCAATCAGATCGGCAAGTAGCGAACTCGCTTTCGGCGGCGAAGCAGACTTACTTCGCCGCTCCGCTCGCCCGCTGTTTCAAATTTGTTACATAAACCCACGATTTGATGCTTTGTCACACACCCGTCGTGAATAGTGCCACCGTTCGACTAAGCTGCTCTTAACGGACCCGCTCTCGACCCATCCGATCCAAGAGTCCGGACAGCCGTAACGCAAGGAGCAGCATCATGATTTCCGCCTGCGGTATTCCCGGACCCAAAACGGCCATCATCGCGCTCGCCGTCGGGCTTCTTCTCGGCGGCTGCTACTACCCTTACGGCTATCCGCCCTATCCGCCCTATCCGGTCGTCGATACGACATATACCCAGCGGGAATTCACCGTGCCCGCGTCGGGTGCCCCAGCCATCGCCACGTCGCCCGCGACACTTCCGCCCCAGTACGAGTACGCGGTCGGCTCGCCTTATACCGGCTACTACCAGACCTATCCGTATCCTTATCCGTATTACCCGCCCTACGCTGCTTACCCGGCCTATTACGGCTACCCGTATTACGGCTACGGTTATCCGGCGGTTTCGTTCAGCTTCGGCTATTGGGGCGGCAGCGGCTGCTGCTGGGGACACGGCTGGCATGGCGGCGGCTGGCATGGCGGCGGTGGCGGATGGCATGGCGGCGGCAGCAGTTGGCAAGGCGGTGGCGGCGGCTGGCATGGCGGAGGCGGCGGCCACGGGCACTGAGCGGGCCGCGCCGCGTTACATCGGATGAGACAGAAACGGGTTTCAACCGCGGTCGCGTAACACTGCTGCAACATTTTCTGTCCGGCGCGGCCGTTTGCTCGCGAAAACGCAACTGTGCGCCCGGACACTTTCCTTTTCCGACAAGGCCTCGGCGCATTTCGCCAGACGATTGGCACAATTCTGGCTACATGGTTCCCCCATTTACCGCTTTGCAACGGCGACCAATGTTGCGACTTCGCGCGGCTCTTCCGCGCACTTTCCGTATCGGGGGATTCGGACATGATGGCCTTCGTGTTTTTCCTGCTGTGGATGCTCGCCTCGCTCGGCCTGTTGACCGTGTGGGTTTTCCGCCAGACGCCGCCCGCCGGCCGGGAAGATAGAACGCCGGGAGCCGTCGCCGAAGGCTGAACCGCCCGCGCCTCTTCCCTTTCGCCATCGACGACGCGCCACGCTCGGCGCGCCAGTCGAATCCATGCGCCACGCCCGTGCCGCAATGAACGGGCATTCACGCCTTGACGCACGCCGTTCGCGCCCTATTCTTAGGGTGCGCGTTATGCGTTTGCTTAAGTTTCCGGTTGCCTGCTGCCGAACATCGAGCTCCGCGCGCACCGCGGCGTCATCCATCGCCGCTTCCGCTCATGACATCAGAAAGGAGCTCCGATGTTCCACCAGCTGCTCACTCCGATCGCCCATTCCCTGTTCGTGTCCTTCGTCGTCGCCGCGCTGCCGATCGTCCTGGTGCTCGTGCTGCTCGGCTGGGCGCGCCGCCCCGCGTGGCAGGCGTCGCTCGCGGGGCTGATCCTCGCGCTGATCATCGCGGTGGCGGGCTGGCACTTTCCGGTCGGGCTCGCGCTCGATTCGGTCGCGGCCGGCGCCGTCTTCGCGTTGTGGCCGGTCATGTGGATCGTGTTCGCGGCCATCCTGCTCTATAACGTCGCGCAGCGCTCGGGGCGCTTCGAAGCGTTTCGCCTGTGGATGGTCGACAACCTGCCGAACGACCGGCGCATCGTGCTGGTCGTGATCGGTTTTTCATTCGGCGCGCTGCTGGAAGGCATCTCGGGTTTCGGCACGCCGATAGCGATCACGAGCTCGCTTCTGATCCTGCTCGGCTTCCCGACGCTGGAAGCGCTCACTTTCACGCTGATCTTCAACACGGCGCCGGTCGCGTTCGGCGCGCTCGGCGTGCCGATCACCGTGCTCGGCGCCGTTACCCACCTGCCGACCGACGCCCTCGCGAAAATGGTCGGCCGCCAGTTGCCGCTCTTCGCGTTCTTCCTGCCGTTCTACGTGATCGGCATCTATGCGGGCTTTCGCAACATGATGCGCGTCTGGCCGGTGCTGCTCGTCTCGGGCGGCGCGTTCGCGCTCACGCAGTTCGTGACGTCGAACTTCATCAGCTATGCGCTGACCGACGTGCTGTCGTCGCTCGTCTCGCTGATCCTGACGATCGCGTTCCTGCGCGTGTGGAAGCCCGTCGCGGACGAGCGCTTCGCGGTGAACGTCGAACGCCTCGGCGAAACGCACTCGGCGATTCCCGGCGGCCAGGGCTGGCTGCCGTGGATCGTCGTCTCGGTGGTCGTGATCGTCTGGACCGTGCTCAAGATCTTCATGATCGGCGACGTCAAGGTCGCGTGGCCGGGCCTCGACAAGGCCGTGTACATCACGCTCTACAACCAGCCCTACGGCGCGATCTGGGACTTCCAGCCGCTCGCGACCGGCACGGCGATCCTGGTCGCGTCGATCGTCACCGCGCTCATTGTGAAGCTGCCCGCGCGCGACTATGGCGCCGCGATTGCCGATACGTGGGTGCAGACGCGCATCGCCATTCTGACGGTCGCGACCATCGTCGGCCTCGCGTATCTGATGAGCTACTCGGGCATGAACTACACGCTGGGTCTCGGCGTCGCGTCGGTCGGGGCGTTTTTCCCGCTCGTGTCCGCGTTCCTCGGCTGGGTGGCGGTGTTCCTCTCCGGCAGCGATACCTCGGGCAACGCGCTCTTCGGCAATCTGCAGGTGGTCGCGGCGAACCAGCTCAATCTCAACCCGGTGCTGATGGCCGCCACGAATTCGTCCGGTGGCGTGATGGGCAAGATGATCTCCCCGCAGAACATCTCGACCGGCGTGGCGACGACCGAGTTGAAGGGCAAGGAAGGCTTGGTCTTCGCGCGCACGTTCTGGCATTCGATCTTCCTCACGGTCCTGCTCGGCGTGCTCGTGTGGCTGCAGCAGAACGTGCTGACGTGGGTGATTCCGCCGCATTGAGTTCCCGCTTCTTGCTGTTCCATTCAGCGGGCGTATTTTCGATACGCGCGCGGTGCTAACATGCGCGGACTTTTGATCAGCATCACGAAATCCGCTCGCCATGCCGCCCGCCAACCTGCTGCAACTGATTGTGCTCGCCGCCCTGTGGGGCGCATCGTTTCTCTTCATCCGCGTGGGCGTAGCCGAGTTCGGCGTCGCGCCGCTGATGGCCTTGCGCGTGGGCATCGGCGCCGTGTTTCTCGTCGCGATGCTGCTCGCGCGCCGTTCGATCGCCGGCACCGCGGCGACGCTGCGCTCGCGCTGGCCGCAGTTGCTCGTTGTCGGCATCCTGAATTCGGCCGCGCCGTTCTGCCTTTTCGCCTACGCCGAACTGACGCTTTCGGCCGGCGCAACCTCCGTCATCAACGCGACGACGCCGCTCTTCGGCGCGCTCGTCGCGTATCTGTGGCTGCGCGACCGCCTGACGGCCACCCGCACGATCGGCATGGCGATCGGCTTCGCGGGCGTGCTCGTGCTGGTGTGGAACCAGATCGCGCCCGATCACGCGGGACACGACGCCGCGCTGCCCGTGCAAGGCCTGCTCGCAGCGGCCGCGGCGCTTGCGGCGTCGGCGCTCTACGGCGTCGCGGGCAACTTCGCGAAGAAGTATCTGATGGACGTCGACGCGATGACCAACGCCGCCGGCAGCATGATCGGCGCGACGCTGACGCTCGCGCCGATCGCGTTCCTCACGTGGCCCGCTGCGCCCGTTTCGGCGCACGCGTGGGGCGCGGTGCTCGCGCTCGGCATCGGCTGCACGGGCATCGCTTACTTCATCTACTTCCATCTGGTCGCGGTAGCCGGCCCCGCGCGCGCGATGACCGTGACCTTCGTCATCCCGCTCTTCGGCATTCTGTGGGGCGCGCTCTTTCTCGGCGAGCACGTGGCGCCCGCGATGATGGCGGGCTGCGCGATCGTGCTCGCGGGCACGGCGCTCGCAACGGGCGTGGTGAAACGCGTACCCTTCTTCGGACGGCGCAAGCTCGCGCCATGAACTAGACTTCCTGCGACAAAGCCGCCGGCTCCGGGCGCATCCGTGAAATTGTTTGGACGCGCGTTGCGCGCCTCGCGATGCCGCTTAATCCTTCGCATTTTTGCGTCGGGAGCCGATATGGGAGTTTCCTTCGCCAAACTCAAGCACGAGTTGATGAAGATGGTCCCGCCCACCGTTTTCTTCTTCATCCTGCTGCATGCCGTCGTCATCATTCGCGCGCTGATGGTGAAAGGCACCGGCATTTCGCTGCCGACTTCCGTCTCGGTGATCGTCTCGTCGCTGATTTTCGGCAAGGCGGTGCTGATCGCCAACATGCTGCCATTCATCAATCGCTATCCGGATCGTCCGCTCATCTGGAACGCGGGATGGAAAACACTGATCTACACGATCGTGGCCGGCATTCTTCACTATCTCGAACGTCTGTTCGAGTTCTGGAACGAGACGCACAACGTAGCCGCGGCGCAGCATGAACTGATCATGCACAGCAACTGGCCGCAATTCTGGGCAATCCAGATTCTTCTTTTTCTGATGATCGGCAACTACTGCGCGTTCGCCGAGCTCGGCCGCGTGATCGGACGCGACGTGCTCAAATCGTATTTCCTCGGGCCGCGCGTCGACGTGCCGCCGAAGTGGCAGCAAGGCTGACGCTTTTCACGGCCCGCTTTAGAGATCCGCTATTCGCCGCGCACCGGCCCTCTTCCCGCCTTGATCGCGCCGCGTTTCACCTTGCCTTCGACACGGCGCAACTGCGACGCGCGCGTCGGCTTCGTCGCGATGCGCTTGCGCCGCGTCACGGAGACGCTGCGGATCAGCTCGTCGAGCCGCGCGAGCGCGGCGGCGCGGTTCATGTCCTGCGTGCGATACTCCTGCGCCTTGATGACGATCACGCCCTCTCGCGTGACGCGGCTGTCGGCGAGCGCGAGCAAGCGCGTCTTGATGTGCTCCGGCAGCGACGACGCGCGGATGTCGAAGCGCAGATGGATCGCGCTCGACACCTTGTTGACGTTCTGACCGCCCGCGCCTTGCGCGCGCACGGCCGTCAGCTCGATTTCGTTCGGCGGCACGGCGAGGCTATCGGTTATCGTCATCGGTCGTCTCCTTCTTCATGTGATTCCGCAAGCCCGGTTCATGCCAGGCGGCGCATTCTCGCGGCGAGCCCGGAATCGCGCCGCGTCGGCTCCCGAACCGCCTGCGCGAAAATCGCCGCCGAGCCGATGACTTCGACCCTGCGCTTCGCGCGCGTGATCGCCGTATAGACGAGTTCGCGCGAGAGCACGCGCACGAACGCGCCGGGCAGCACGAGCGCCGCGTGCTCGAACTCCGAGCCCTGCGACTTGTGCACGGTCAGCGCGAACGCGGTGTCGTGCGGCGGCAGCGCGGCAGGCGACACGTAGCGCAACGAGCCATCGGCCATGCGGAACGCGACGCGCAAGAGGCCGCCCGCGCCCGGCAGCGCGATGCCGATATCGCCGTTGAAGAGCCCGAGCGCATAGTCGTTGCGCGTGACGATCACCGGCCGCCCCGGGAACCACTGCGCGCCGAGCGCGAGCGCGATGCCCGCCTGCTCGCGCACCTTCGCGGCGATACGCGCGTTCACTTCATCGACGCCGCGCGGTCCCTTGCGCGTCGCACAGAGCACGCGGAAGCGATTGAGCGCGTCGAAGAGTTGCGCGTGATCCGCTTCCTCGCCTTCGAGCACCGCGGACAGCGCCTGCGCATACGGCGCGAAGCCTTTGGCGAGACGCGCGAGCGTGCGCTCGGCAAGCGCGGCGTCGCCGTCGTCGAAGAGCACGGCCGCGCGCTCACCGGAAGGATCGAGCGCATCGAGTGCGGCCTTTTCGTCGCCGTCGCGGATCGCGATCGAAAGACGCCCGATGTCCGAATCGAGCCCGAAGCGATAGTTCTTCTGCAGCCAGACGACGCAATCGGTAAGCGCGGGCTCATGCTTCGCGGACGCGTCGTTCCAGTCTTCCGGCAGCGTGTCGAAAAGCTCGCCGTAGCCTTCGGAATCGTCGGCGGGCGGGGCATCGAACAAACCGAGCTGCGGTTCGCTCGCCGGGCGCGGCTTCATTTCGCGCGCTTGCGCACGGGGCGGCGTCGCTTCGGCATGCGGCAGCGCCGCTTCGAGCCGTTTCGCGTCCAACGAAAGCGCCGCCGCGATGCGCCCGACGCCCGCCTTGCTGAATGACGGCGCCGCGCTCAGTTCCGCGAACACCGCGCCCGCTTCCACGGCCGAAAGCTGATCCTTGTCGCCGAGCATCACGAGACGGCTCGAAGGCGCGATGGCCTCGAGCAGATGCGCGGCGAGCGCGACGTCGATCATCGAAGCTTCGTCGACGACGATCACGTCATACGGCAAGGGATTGTCGCGATGATGCCGGAAGCGCCCGTCCGCCTGCGCGCCCAAAAGCCGCTGCAAGGTGAACGACGTGCGCGGCAGCCGTTGCGCGAGCGCGGGCGGCAGCTTGTCCGCGCGTTCGATGAGCGCCTCCTGCATGCGCTGCGCGGCCTTGCCGGTGGGCGCGGCGAGCGCGATGCGCGTGTCCGGATCGGCGTCGAGCAGGCACGCGAGCACGCCGACGACCGTCGTCGTTTTGCCCGTGCCAGGCCCGCCGCTCACGATCGTCAGCCTTCCGGCCAGCGTGGCGAATGCGGCGACGCGCTGCCAGTCGATGTCGTCGTCGGCGCGCGGACCGAAGTAGCGCGCGATGCGCTCGGCCTGCCGCGCGATGTCCTGCGGCGAGACCGCCACGCGCGTATCGCGCGAGCGCTCGACGAGCGCCCGCGCGAGCCGCCGCTCGTAGTCGAAGTAGCGCGCGAGATAGAGCCGCCCGTCTTCATCGATGACGAGCGGCAGCAGATCGGCGGCGTCCGCGCGTGCATCGTCCCGCACGAGACACGCGACGCCGCTCGCGAGCAGCGCGTCGCGCGCCTCGTGAAAGCGCTCGCCATGACGGCGCGCGAGCGCGGCGAGCGGCAGGCACACATGGCCTTGCGCGGTCGCGCGGCTCATCGCGAGCGACGCGCGCTCCGCCCACAGCACACCGCGCTCATCCGCGCCGAGGCGCGCGGCGAGCGCACTCATGCGCCGCGCGAAACCTTCCGCGAGCGCCGCGCTTTCGTCGGCGGGCGCGGGCACATCGCGCGTGCGATCCAGCGTATCGGGCGTGCTCATGCCGCGACTCCCGCCATCAGGCGATCGAGCGCTTCGACCAGTTCCAGCGAAGGCCGCCCGCGATGCACGCCGCTTGCCGCTTCGCCATCGCGCCAGTCGGGGCGCACGCCGCGCACGAAGAGATACAGATAGCCGCCGATATGCGTGTCGTACGCGTAACCGGGCAAGCGCGAGCGCAAGTACCGATGCAGCGCGACCACGTAAATGAGCGCCTGAAGGTGATACGCGTGCTCCGACATCGCCACGGCAAGCGGCGCGGCGGCGTAGTCGGAAACCGTGTCGCCCAGATGATTCGACTTCCAGTCGATGATCCAGTAGCGGCCGTCGTGCTCGACGATCATGTCGATGAATCCCTTGATGAATCCGCGCAACGCGCCGCTCTCGAGCGCGACGTCGGGAAAGCCGTGCGCGGCGAGCACACGCCGCAACGCGGTGAAATCGAGCGCTTGCGCCGGGAACAGGAACTCCAGCTCGTTCATGCGGCGCGTCATGGCGATATCGCGAAGCTGCATGCCGGGCGCGATTTCCGTGCCGACCGTATCGGCGAGCAGACGCAGCATCATCGGACGAAGACGCGGTGCGAGCGCCTCGGGCGCGGGCGTCGGATGCTCGTGCAGCGCGCGCTCGACGGCAGCGGCCCACCCCGACGGTTCCGTGAAATCCACGAGCTCGAACATGCGATGCAGGCATTCGCCCGCCGCCGCGCCGCGCGGGAACGCGAGGATGTCGTCGTGCGCGAGTGGCGATTCGTCGCGCGCGGCGGCTTCCGCCCGCGTGTCGTCGTTGAGCGCGGCGAGCTCGTCGTGATCCGGGCGCGCTTCAGCCGGGTGCGCCTGATTCGCCTCATCGCGCGCGCCGGCGGCGATCAGCGAACTGAAGCTCGCCATGCGCCAGCGATCGCGCAGGATGCGCTGATTCGTGCGCGCGGCGATTTCATGCTCATTGGCCGCCTGCGCGGCAAGCGGCTCGCGCCCTTCGATCACCGGCAGCGGCGAAACACCGATTGCGCCGATCGCGCCGATCGCGCCGTTCGCGCCGTTCGCTTGTGCCGCGAGCGCGTTCCACGCCGCGACGATGTCGGATTCCTCGGGCGGCTCGTCGCAGAACGCGTCGAACGCGCGACCCTTGCCCGCGACGAGCCAGTTGAGCACGCTGCGCCGCGATTCCTTCGTCGACCGGTTCGACAGATAGAAGCCCGCGACGACATAGCACCGGAACACCGCCCGCGTTAGCGCCACATAGATGAGGCGCGCGCGCTCGGCCGCCTGTTCGCGCGCGATGGCCGCGCTCACGTGATCGTCCTCCTCGCCTTCGATGCCGTAATGCAGCACCGCAATGCCCGCATCGTCGTGATATTCGCGCGCATCGGGCAGGCCCGATTTCGATGCATCCCGCGCGGATCCATCGTTCAGGAACGGGCAGAACACGACCGCGTACTCCAGCCCCTTCGACTTGTGCACGGTCACGATCTGCACGAGATTGCGATCGGATTCGAGACGCAGTTGCGCCTCCTCGCCGCCGCCCTGCTGCTCGCGTTGCGCGGCGAGCCAGCGCAGCGTCGGCGCGATGCCCGGCTGCTCCGCCGAGCGCGCCTGCAACAGCTCCGCGAGATGATTGACGTTCGTGAGCCTGCGCTCGCCATCAGGCCGCGCGACGAGGCGCGTCGCGATCGACAGCTCGCGCGCGAGCGTGCGCCACATCACCGCGAAGCCGCGCTCGTGCCAGATCGTGCGATAGCGCGAGAAGCGCTCGACCCAGCTCGTCGAATCGATCGGCTCGCCGTGCGGATCGGCGGCGTCCGCGTGTTCGAGCCGCCAGAGCGCGGCGGCGTCGAGGCCGAACCAGTCGGTCGCGAGCGCGGCGCGCAGGCGGCGCAAGTCGCCGGGCGTATCGATAGCGGCGAGCACGCGCTCGATCTGCTCGGCATCGAGCGAACCGAACACCGAGGCCTGCGCGAGCTCCACGCTGCCGATGCCCCACGCCGCGAGCACGCGCTTCACGATGCTGCCCTGTCGATGCGTCTGCACCAGCACGGCGATATCGCCCGCGGAAAGCGGCTCTTCGCCGATCGTCACCTCGCCGCGCTGCGCCCCGCGCAGAAGCCGCGCGATTTCGGCGGCGCACGCTTCGGCGGCCTCGCGCTGCGCATTGCTTTTCACCAGCGCCGATTCACCGTGCGGCAGCATCCACACGCAAAAATCCGCGATGTCGGAATACGCCGCAGCCGGCGTGTTGTCCATGAACGGCCCGCGCTTGCGCGTGCCGGCCCGCACCGGCTGATAGTCGAGCCCATCGAGGATGAAGGCCGCCGGATTCGCTTCGAACACGCGGTTGCACGCCTCGATGATAGGCGGTGTCGAGCGCTGATTGACCGCGAGCGTATAACGCGCGCTCGCGCCGTCGCGCGCGGCGAGATACGTGTGCAGGTCGGCGGCGCGGAAGCTGTAGATCGCCTGCTTCGGATCGCCGACGAGAAAGAGCGGCCCGTGCGGCGCGAACACGCGGTTGAAGATCGCGTATTGCAGCGGGTCCGTGTCCTGGAATTCGTCGATGAGCGCGGCCGGATAACGCGCGCGCAGCGCCTCGGCGAGCCACGCGTGTTTCACGAGCGCGTGATGCAGGTTCGAGAGCAGATCGTCGAACGACACGACGCGGCGCGCGCGCTTTCTCGCGGCGAGTTCGGCGGGCGCGTGATCGAGCCATTCGCGCACGATATCGAGCCACATCGCGCGCTGCGATGCCTCGGCGGCGGCGGCGGACGCGGCGAGCGCGTCGGCCTGATCGAAGAAGGCGTGCGCGGGCGGCGTGTTCTTCGCCTTCGTGCCCTTGGCGAGCGCCGTGGCGGTGAGCTTGAGCGCCTTTTCGGGCGGCGGCGCATGGCAATCCGCTTCGGCAAAGTACGCGCTCCACGCGTCGATGGCCGCATCGATGATCGTGCGCTTGTGCGTCGTCTTGTTGAGGATCGCCTCGGCGTCGAAGAGCAGCTTCGCGATGGTGTCGCGCTCGGCGTTCCAGAGCGCGCAGGCTTCGTCGAAGAGCGCCTGCATGTCGGCGGCCTGCGCCGCGTCCGTATCGCCGAAACGCAGCGCCGCGAGCGGCTTTTTCAGACGCCGCGCGAGCTGCGCATCGAGCGATGCCGGGCCCGCGCCCTTCGCGACGAGCCACGACGCGAACGACGGCGTGCGCGCCGCCACCGGCTCCACGCGCTCGCGCCAGAAGTCCGCCGCGAGTTCGAAGCGCAGCGCGCTGTCGTCGGCTTCCATCTCGAACGCGAACGGCATCGCGGCGGCGAACGGCGCTTCCTGCAGCGCGCGCTGGCAGAACGCGTGAATCGTGTGGATCGCGGCCTGATCGAACGTGGATACCGCGATGCGCAGGCGTTTCGCGGCTTCGTCGGCGTCGATCCCGGCGAGCGTGGTTTCGAAGAGTTGCTCGATGAACGGATCGCCGGCGGCATCGCCATTTTCGATCGCATGCGCGACGCCCGCGAGCCGCGAGCGGATGCGTTCGTGCAGCTCGGCGGTCGCGGCCTTCGTGAAGGTGACGACGAGAATCTGCTCGACCGAAAGCCGCTTTTCGAGCAGCAGACGCACATAGAGCGCGCAGATGTTCCAGGTCTTGCCCGTGCCCGCGGATGCCTCGATCTGGTTCACGCCGTCGAGCGCGCAATTGAAGACGTCGAGCTCCTGCACGTCGATTCCGCCCACGGATGTTGTGAGGTTGGTCATGCGCCGCTCCGCAGATGTTGCACGAGCGGCTCGAACACGATGCGCGCGAGCGCGGCGAAAGTCTCGTCGAGCGCGAGGTCCGCGCCGCGGAACGCGATGCGAAACACCGGATCGTCGGATTCGGCGCGCGTGCGTTCGGACTCCCACGCGGCCTGCGCTTTCGCATCGCCCTCCTTCACCTTGAGCCACGCGCTCTTCGGAAAGAACCTGAGCGGCATGCGGCGTCCCGCGCGATAGAGCGCCGCGAGCGCGGCAAGGTGCGCGTGCGGATCGGCGACGGGCGTCAACTCGAAATCCGCCGATTGCGCGCCGCGCCCATGCCATACGGTGCGGCGCGGCCCGTCGGGCAGCGCCGCGCAATACGCGAGATGCGCGAGCCACGCGGACAGGTAATCGCGCGCGCGCGGCGCATCGTAGCGATAGATCACCTGGCCTTGCGGCGTCAGCGCGTTGAGCGTGCCGACGAGCGTCATCGGGCGCGTGTCGGCGAGCGCGTCGTCGTGCATGCCGAAGAGCGCGATGCCTTCGGCATCCGGCCAGCGCGGCGTGAGATCCAGCGCAAACGGCAAGCGTTCGACACCCGCCGACGTGGACGCGCGCACGCGCTCGGCCAGTCCATGGAGCGCGTGCAGCTCGCGTGCCTGCCATACGCCGCCCGTCGCGCCGCCGGGCATTTCGGGACTCGCGCGCGCGACGCGTCTCGCGCGTTCGCGCGCGGCGCGCTCGCCTTCGTCCGCGGCATCGAGCAAGGCGGGCAGCACGCGCGCGGCGAGCGCATCGCGGCCCGCGAAGCCTAGTTCGAACGGCTCGGTGTCGTCGAGTTCGGCTTCGGAATCGATGAGCGCGATGCCGAGCCTGTCGCGCAGAAGCGCGCGCGCGGGATGGCGCCAGAAGCGCACGAAGTCGTCGAACGCGACGGTCTGCACGTCGTCTTCCTGCGGCAAGGGCGCGGCGAAGAATCGCGCAACGGGCTGCGTCTTGCCGGACTCCAACGCGCGGGCCAACTCGGCGCGCTCGGGCTCGAAGGTGAAGAGCCTGCCGTCCGCCTGAAAATAGTCGGGCGCATAAGGCTGCAACGGATGCTCGAACACGAAGCGCGCGCGCGCTTCCTCGAGCTCGTCCGGGCCCGCATGCCTGCCCGCGACGGACTGCGCCAGATAATCCAGCAATTCGTCGATGAGCGCGGCGGGCGGCAGCACGGCGTTGTCGCGGATGCTACGGCCCGTGTACGCGATCATCAGCCGGTCGCGTGCCGCGAGCAGGAGGTCGAGGAACAGATTGCGCTCGTCGTCGCGCCGCTGGCGGTCGCCGAGCTTGCCGAAACGCGCCATCAGGTCGAACTCGTCGGCGCGCGCGAGGCTCGGCAGCATGCCGTCGTCCATGCCGAGCAGACACACGACGCGATACGGCAAGCCGCGCAGGCTCGTCAACGACGAGAACGTGACGCCGCCCCACGGCACGCCGCCGCGCGCGGGATCGTCGAGGGTATCGGTGAGCGCGGTGCGGATCACGGCGGCCGATACTTCGGTATGGCCCGCGCCTTCGTCCATCGCGAGGATGAGCGAATCGACCGCGCGGCGCACGTCGCCGATGGCATCGGTGAACGCGACGCCCGCGTCGAAGAAGCGCTCGAGCGCATCGAGCAGCAGGTCGCCCCACGCGCGCGCGGTGCGCGGCGTCGCGATGCGTTCGGCGAACGCGTCGATGTCGTCGACAAAGCGCGTGAGGCGGCCGAGCAGCTCGGCATCCGAGCCGTTCGCGCCTTCGATAGGCAGCCATTCGGCCACCGGCGCGCCGCCGCCCGGCAGCGCGTAGCCGAGATAGAGGCGCGTGAGCGCATCGGCGAAAGTGTGGCGCGCGGCGGGCACATCGTCGGCCGTGACTTCGTCCGGACGCAGACCGCGCCGCGCGCCTGCCGCCGCGAGCCACGCCTGCGCCGTTTCGAGCGCGATGGCGTCGATGCCGTAACGCGCCGCTATCGCATCCACGCGCAGCCATTCGACGAGCTCCGGCGCGCCGACGCTGCGCTCGGTGAGCGCGAGCCAGTCGATGAGCGCGCGCGCGACGGGATTCGCCTGCGACGGCGGCAAGCCCGTGATGCGATACGGAATGCGCCGCCGCTCGTTGCTCGCGCCCGCGGGCGCGGTGCCGAAGATGCCGTCGATGAGCGGCCCGGCCACCGCGAGATCCGGAAACGCAACGAGCACATCCGACGGCTCCAGGCCTTCGATCTCGTCGAACCAGTCGAGCAGGCGGTCGTGCAGCACTTCGAGCTGACGCGACAGGCTGTGGCACACATGCACCTCGATGCCGTTCCCGACGATCGCGTCCGGCTGCGGCTCGGCGTGCTCTTCATCGAGCGCGAGGATGCCGTTCTGCACGCGCGCGAGCCATGTCGGCGCGGGATTGTCCTCGAAGAGCTGCCGCTCGCTCGACGCCGCGCGCTCGGTGAGCTCGTGCAGCATGTGCAGTTGCGCCTGCGTCTGCCGGCCCCACTCCGCGAGCAGCGGATGACCCACTTCCTGAAAGTCCCGTTCACCCTTCAGTTCGAGCTGCTCGACACGCGCCTCGCTCACGATATCGAACCAGAACTCGCGGCAAGGATTTTGCGCATAGACGCGCACGTCGATCCAGCGCGACAGCTCGCGCAACAGCGCGATGTGGAGCGGCGGCATCGTCGGCAGCGCGAACACGCTGATGCGGCGCGGCCATTGCGCGCGCATCACGGCGTCGAGATCGAGACCGGGCGCATCGGCGAGAAAGCGGTACGCGGGCGGCGTCGGGTCTTTCGCGCCGCCGTTCGCATCGGGCGCGAGTTCCGCAAGATCCGCGAGCAATGCGCGCCACAGCGCCGCCTGCCAGCGCTCGTCCTCGCGCTGGATGTCGTTCGCGCCCGCGAGGCGCGGGCCGCGCGCATCGATCTCGGCGCCGCTGCCCGCGAGAATCGAGCCGCCCGACTGCCAGTGCGTGAGCCACTCGGGACGATAGGTCAGATAGTGATCGAAGACCGTCGCGATGCGGCGCGCGAACTCGTAGCGCATGGAATCGTCGGCGGCATGGAGATACGTCGACAGGCGCGCCGAATCGCCGAACGACGGATCTTCGAAGAGCCGGTAGCAGCGCCATGCGAGCCGGTCGGGCGCGAACGGCGAATGCGCGGGCACGGGCAGCACGCGCCCGATCTGCGCCCATAGCCACTGCGCGAGATAGCAGAAGTCGACGTTCGCACAGATGCCAAAGCGCTCGGCCATGTCGAGCTCGAGCCGCCGCCGCAAGGCCGCGCTCGGCACGATGACGGCTTCGCGCGCGAAGGGATCGCCCTCGCGCATGGCGAACGTGTCGAGGTCCTCGAAGAGCGCGGCGGCGAGCGTCTCGTGACGGTTCGAATAGAAGAGTTCGAGCATGGAAAGCGGCGTGCGGTGCGGCCTCGAATGGCGCGATTTGAAAAGGTTTGTAAGTTCAGGCGCCAGCATAGCAAAGCAGGCGCGATGCCGAGAACCTGGCCGAATGGCCGAGGTCCGAAGCCCTGGTGAGTTGAGTTAGACTCGATCTCGCCTTCGTCCCAGGACAACAACGAGCTTCAATTCAGGAAGTCGATGCGCTATTCGTTCGAAATCAGGAAGTTCATTTACAGCCAGTACTTCTTCGGCGGCTTGCGCATCGCTTTGGGCGTGTCGCTGCCCGCCGTGCTGATGCTCATCGTCTTTCACAATCGCGAGCTTGGTTTCACGATCGCAACCGGCGCGCTCGGCGCGTGCGTCGTCGACATGCCCGGGCCGCTGCGGCACAAGCACAACGAGATGCTCGCGTGCTCGGTGATCGGCTTTGTCGCGGCGCTCGCCACCGGCATTGCGACGGCGCATCCGTTGACGCTCTGGCTGACCATCGTACCGCTCACGTTCGTGCTGTCGCTCATCGTCGTGTATGGCAATCGCTGGCCGCAGATCAGCTTCGCGACGCTCTTCATGATGGTCGTCACGCTCGAAGAGCATTTCACGCCGCTGCAGGCGCTCATCAACGCATCGTGGATTCTCGTGGGCGGCCTCTGGTACACGTACTGGGCGACGCTCGTGAGTCACCTGCTCGTGTATCGCATCGAGCAGCAGGCCTTGGCCGAAAGCATTTTCAGCTGCGCGGAGTACCTGCTCGCGCGCGCCGAGTTCTACGACAGCGACGCCGATCTCGACGAGTGCTATCGCAGGCTGATCGAAAAGCAGATCGCGGCCGTCGAGCGGCAGGAAGCGGCGCGCGACATCGTGCTGCGCAATCTGCCGAAAGTAAAGACCGGCAAGCTTAACGCGCGGCGCGCGCGGCTCTTCAATCTCTTCATCAACGTGGTGGACCTGCACGAATTCTTCGTCGGCGCGCACACGGACTATCCGCTCGTGCGAAAGACCTTCGCGGGCTCGGACGTGCTCATCTTCTATCGCGACCTGATGAGGAAGGCGAGCGCGGATCTCGAAGAGATCGGCCTAGCCGTGCTGCAGAACCATCCGGCCGGCCGGCAGATCAGCATGAAGGCCGAATTGCGCGCGATCGAATACGAGCTCGAGCTGATGCGCAAGCACGGCCTGCCCGAAAAGAATCCCGAGGCTTACGCGGCGGCGGCGGCCGTCTTCAGGCGCCTGTGGAGCGCGACGCGCCTCATCGACAAGATGCGCCGCCGCACGCGCGACGACGCGGGCCAGATCGAAACCGAGGTGCAGATCGATCACGCGCTGTCGCGCTTCATTTCGAGCCGGCGCGTGCCGTTCATGCAGATCTTCTCGAATCTCACGATGGCCTCGCCGAGCTTCCGCCACGCGCTGCGCGTGACCATCGCGGTGGGCATCGGCTTCTGGCTCGGGCGTCTGTTGCCGCTCACGAACGCGTACTGGATCGTGATGACCACGGTCATCATCCTGAAGCCCGGCTATTCGCTCACCAAGCAACGCAATACGCAGCGGATCATCGGCACGGCGATAGGCTGCGCGGTGACCATCGCGCTGATTCTCTTCGTGAAGGAGCCGCATATCCTGCTCGTCGTGATGTTCGCGTCGATGGTGATGAGCTACAGCCTGCTGCTCTTCAACTATGCGGCGAGCGTGGTGTTCACGTCGTCGTATGTGCTCTTGATGTTCCATCTGCTCGCGCCGGGCAGCCTGCGGATCATCGGCGAGCGCGCGATCGATACCGTGGTCGGCTGCGCGATCGCCATCGCGGCGAGTCACCTCTTCCCGTACTGGGAATATCGCCTGATGGGCAAGCTCGTGAAGGATCTGCTCGCCGCAACGCGCAATTATCTCGAAGCGAGCTGGTGGTGGAGAGCGAAGACGGCTTCGCAGCCCGAGAGGGCGCGCGCGGCTTCTTCATCGACCGTGGAAAGCCCGGCCGATCGCGCCGTGTTCGCCGATGCGAACGCGGGCGTGGTGGTGGCGTCATCCTCGCCGTCGGCCACCGCCGAGGCTTCCGCGCTCAACGTGGCCATCCCCGCCGAAGCGGTCAACGAGCCTGCGCCAGCCGCAGATCCGGCGATGAAAGCCGCAAGCGCGACGGCTGAACGCCTGTCCTCGGTGAGCATCGGCGAAAGCACGGCGGCCACGACGAGCAAGGGCGCGTCCGCCGCCGCGACGGTCGCCGCCACGGCGCTCGACCGCGACTTCCGCTACCGGCTCGCGCGCAAGAACGTGCACATCGCGTTCGCCAATCTCGCGCAGGCCTTCCAGCGCATGATGCTGGAGCCGAAGGCGCAGCAGAAATACGCCGCCGAATTGAACGATCTGCTGGTGCAGAGTCATGTGCTCGCCTCGCAGATCACCGCCGCCACGCCGCTTCTGCAATCGCTCAACGAAGCGGGCGGCCAGCCGTTCGAGCCGGTGCAGCGCACCTTCGGCGTCGTCCGCGAGAATCTCGCCGGCGCGGAGGGCGAACTGCCCTCGCCGCCCGCTCCCGACGCGCCGTCCGCGCAGGCCGACGCACTCAAGGCGTTGCGGCGCGATCTCGACAAGATGGTCGTCGATGCCGAGCGCGCGCAATCGCTTCCCGCCGACGCGCTGCACGACCTCAAGCTGCTCGTGCATCAATGCAAGCAGATGCTGACCGCGTCCGCGCTCATCGGCAAGGACGCCGCGCAGATTCGCCTGCCGGTGTGACCGGCGCCAATCAACACACGCGCTATTGCGACGCACCGCCGAGCGGGGGCACGGCCGGACGCACGTCGCTCGTGGCGGACGGCTGCGCGTTTTCCTGATCGAACTCGCGTTTTTCGCGGATCGCATTGAAGAGGATCGTGCCGATCACGAACAGCACCACCACGACGATGAACACGCTGACAGCGCGGGTTGGATTCTTCTTGCGGTTATCGTCCGGGTGGCGAGGGTCGTGTCGGTCTTGGGTCATGAGGGGAAGCGTGATGCGGCGCGGTTTCGAGGAAAGAACCGACATCCTACCCCGGTTGGATTTCAGTTGGATTGCGTGCCGGGAAGCAGGCATTGGCGCGCATCCGTGCGCGACGCGTCAGGACGTTTCGATAGCCGAACGCGCATCGCGAAATTCTTTGCTGCACCAAGGCGCTTGAATGCGGCATGCCCGTTTGGCGATACTGCTAACGATTCCATGCGCGTCCGATCCCGGCAGGGGCTGCAAGGGGCAAGACCGGGATACCTAGTGACCGGACGTGTTGCGCCGCCCTCCCCGGGCGGCTTTTTGTGTGCTGCGATCCAGCGGCAAAGCGCTTCATCGAATGATGCGCGGCGGGCGAAACGCGTTGCATGCCGGAATAAACAAAAAGGCGGATCATGCGATCCGCCTTGCTTATTTCGTCTACAGGACGAACGGTCAGAACGTAACCGACTGATTGATCACCGTCTTGCCGTTGACCGTGATGACCGAAGTGGCCGAACCGCTCTGCGTGGGAGCACTGGGCTTCGGATCCGGGGAACCCGAGCTGATCGCTTTCGTGGCGCCGCCAGCGACGTGGGACTGAGCCAATGCACTACGGTTGATTTCAATCATTTTCTTGAACCTCATTCACATTCCGGCCCGCAGGCCGCGACGATACGGGAAATGCCCCGCCCACTTTCCTTGCCGTATATTTCTCTATCGATAAGGATATCGAATATAACGGCCCGGAATGGTTTGATAATACGCCTGAGACGCCCCCGAATCATCACTTAAAAGTCCTAAGTTTATTTGAAGACGAGCAATCAATCGCCGCAAGTACGTGATCGATCTCCGCGTTATCCGGCCATTTCTCAGGGTTCCAGCGTCGGCCGTACCGGCAGCGCCGTCGAATACTTGATCTGCTCCATCGCGAAGCTGGAGCTCACGTCATAAAGCGGAACGGCGCGAATCAGTTGCTTGTATACGCGATCGTAGTCCTCGATATCCGACACGACGACGCGAAGCAGATAATCGGTTTCGCCGCTCATTCGATACACCTCGACCACTTCCGGAATATCGCGCACCGCGCGCGTGAAGTCGTCCGCCCACGTCTGCGTGTGCTGATTCGTGCGCACCGCGACGAACACCGTCGTGCCGACGCCCAGCTTCTTCGGATCGCACAGCGCGACCTGCGCGCGGATCACGCCGGTCTCTTTCAGACGCTGCACGCGCTTCCAGCAAGGCGTCTGCGACAGGTTCACCCGTTGCGCGAGTTCCGCGATGGGCATCGTCACATCTTTTTGCAGCAACTCGAGCAGTTTGCGGTCGATGAGGTCCATTCCCATGCGCACCCCTTATAGGAAATTATTCTATTTCTGTGTGTTCGAGCGGAATTATATGGAAACTAATTCTGGAGGCAAGCCGGTATAAATGAACTGAATGGACAACAAGAAAGTGACGGCCTTTTCACTATGCAACTCGAACATGTCAGCCGCCCGACGCGGCCCCTTCCGCCGGCTTCGCACGTGAACCGGAGCGCGGCGCTCGAACAATTGTGCCGCGAAATCGATGCCGCTTTCGCCGCCGCCGATACCGGCCCGCGCGCGACCTTCGGGGAGCGCGTGCGCCTCGCGCTGCAACGCGCGATCGCGGATCCGGCACTGTTGAGCCCCGATCAGCGCACGAGCAATCCGCTGAACTATTGCCGCCATCTGCTCGCCGCCGATCCGCTCAACCGCTATGCGATCGCCGCGCTCGTCTGGGAGCCTGGGCAAGCGAGCCCGGTGCATGGTCATCGGACGTGGTGCGGCTATGCGGTCATCGACGGCACGCTCGAAGAAACCTTGTATCGCTGGGATGCGCCGGGGCATCGCGCGATCGAGACGCGGCGTCATCCGCGCGCGCGGGGCGCGGTCTCTTATGTGGATGCGGGGCGCGGCGCGATCCATCAGCTCGGCAATCCCGCCGATGCCGCCGTGCGCGCCGTGTCGCTGCATGTTTATGGCGTAGCGGGCGAGCAGATCGCCACGCACGTCAACGA
Organism: Caballeronia sp. 11_S32; assembly: GCF_056930355.1. Classification (NCBI taxonomy): domain Bacteria; kingdom Pseudomonadati; phylum Pseudomonadota; class Betaproteobacteria; order Burkholderiales; family Burkholderiaceae; genus Caballeronia; species Caballeronia sp. 11_S32. The sequence goes on along the minus strand of NZ_JBXOWH010000003.1, from coordinate 1,507,954 downwards.
TCTGCTCGCCGCCTGAGGGAAGCTCAGCCCTTGCCCGGCTCGGACGCCGTCGGAATCTGCGGCGGAATCTGCACGGACTGATCGGTCGGCGGCGGCGCCGGACGCGGTTCGTGGGAGACATCGCGCGCCGCCGTCACCGCGGCCTTCGTCTCGCGCGGAAGCTCGGGACCCGCCGCGAGCGCCTCTTCCTCTTCCGCCGGCCCCGGCGCTTCGCCGGTCCAGATGCGGCGCGCGCGCTCGCGCGCTTCCGCCGCGTCGGCGCCCGGCATCGCGTCGCGCGTCATCTGCACGTGCATTTGCGGCACGGGAATCTCGATGCCGGCTTCGTCCATCTTGCGCTTGATGCGCAGATTGAACGCCCGCGCGACGCTCCATTGCTGCAGCGGCCGCGTCTTGATCTGACCTTTCACGACCATCCAGTTCGGATCGAAGCGGTCCAGCCCCCACACTTCCACCGGCCCGAGCATTTCGAGCCGGTAGCGGAAATCAGCCATCAGTTCGGCGCCGACTTCGCGGATCATCTGCGTGACTTCGTCGACGTCCGCCGTGAACGGCACGCGCACTTCGAACACCGCGTACGCGAAATCGCGTGACAGGTTCTTCACCGTCTTGATCTGCGAGAACGGGATTGCGTGGATCGCCCCCTGGCCGTCGCGCAGCCGCACGGTGCGAATCGTCAGGCTTTCGACGATGCCCGCGTGGCCACCTTCGACCTCGATCGAATCGCCGACCGAAATCGTGTCCTCGATGATGATGAAAAGCCCCGTGATCAGATCCGCGACGAGCGACTGCGCGCCGAAGCCGACCGCGAGGCCGATCACGCCCGCGCCCGCGAGCAGCGGCGTCACGTTCAGACCGAGGTTCGCGGCCGTCACGATCGCCGCGACCGTCAACAGGAACACGAAGACGACGTTGCGCACGAGCGGCAGCATCGTGCGCGCGCGCATGCTCGGGCCGCGTCCGCCGCGCCGCGCCGCGTCGGGCCTGAGCGCTTCCTGAATACCCGTATCGATGAGAATCCACACGAGCCAAACGACGAAGAAAGTCAGAACGATCATCGCGACCGCGTGCGTAATGCCGCGCGCGGCGACGCTCTCCTCGGCCATGTGCGCGAGCGAAAAGCCCCAGAAGCGCGACGACAGTTCGAGGAACACGAGCCATACGCCGACCACGATCATCGTGCCGACGAACTTGACGAGCCTGCGCACGTACGCGGACTGCCGCCTCGGCTTCCTCGACTTGGGCCGCGTGATGCGCACGACGATCGCGGAGAGAAAGAACGCGACGACAAGCAGGCCCGCGGTCGCGATCGCCATCTGCAGCACATTCTCCGAGGTGCCGATGCCCATCAGCGTCGCCACCACCGAAGCCGACGCGAGCAGGAGCAACGGCAGCTGCCACAGCGACGCGACCACTTCGAAGGTTTCGGTCGCGGCCTTGCGCGTGTTGCGCTGCTCGTAGGAGCGGCTTCGGATCAGGTGCGCGACGGGCCGCTGGAACGCGAGCGCGAAGTACGCGGTGAGGCCCGCGGCGCCCATGTTCGCGCACGTCGAAATCAACGCGGAGAGATTGGTGCCGAGCTGCTGCGCGACATCGTAATTGGCGGCGGCGTCGCCGAGCGCGCCGAGCGTGCCGATCAGAAACAGCAGCCGCCGCGCGCGGAGGATCAGCAGGTTCACCGCGACGCGCCGGTGCGCCGAGCCGAACAGCGAGAACATGATGAGGCAGATCGCGGAGAACACCGCGCCCGCGACCATCGCGTAGGCGGTGACCATCGCGAGCGTGCGCCCGAGCGAAAGCGGCATGTAATGCGTGAAGGTCAGCGCCGCGAGAAACGCGAACAGATACGGCGCGACGCGGCGCAGCGTGAAGAGCAGCAGCTCGCGCGTCGTCGGGTTCGAATGCAGGCCGGTGTCGATCCCATAACGCGCCTGCCCGCGCCGCTGCAGATAAACCAGCACGAAGGCGCACGCGCCCCAGCCGGCGAGCGTCGCGAAGTAATTGAAGAGGGTGCGCCAGAACGGTTCGCGGCTCTGGCTCGTGACGATCGTGAAAAGCTCGTTGCCGGCCGCGTTGAAGCGGCCGCCCCAATAGGCGATCGGCGTCTTGCCGCGCTTCACGTCGGCCTCGATGTTGGTGAGCGCCGACGCGATCGCGCCAAGCAGGCCCGCGTTCTGCGCCATCGTCGCCACCACCGACGATGCCGTCGCGCCCGATGTCGGCGTCGCGCCCGCAGCCGTCGGGCCGCTTGCCGCGGCGTCCGTCGTTGCCGATGCCGCCGCGGCGCCGGATGCCGGAGCGGTGGCATCGGCGGCGCGCTTCGCATCGCGCAGGTGCTTCAGCTGCGCGACGAGCGCAGCGCGCTGCTTGTCGCTGTCGAGCGTCGTGATGATGTTGTCGAGCGAGCGCACCATCTCGGCATCGGACATGGCCGGCGCGTCCGCGCCCGATGCGGCGGCGGGCGCTGACGCGGGCGCCGCGGGCGTGATCAGTTCCTGGAAGGAAGGCAGCGTGAGAGCGGGAGCGGCCTGGGCGGCGGGCGCCGCGAGCGCGATCGACGCGGCGAGTATCGACGACACCGCAAGGGAAAACGGGCGCAGGCGCATGAGCGCCGCCATCCAGGACATCGCGACGATCGCCCACGCACATTCAGACGCGAGCTTGCGTGACTTCATAACGGTCTCGATTTCTGAAAGACCGCCAGTTTAGCGGCTGAGACTGGCACGCCGCCCAATGCGGACGTAACCGAATGTTAGTGTTCGCGCGTTGTTTTTTCAGACGAATCGGCGCATCGGCCACGCAAAGCAGCGCGCTATTTGTCCATCTCGGTGCGCGCGCCGCTGGCGTCGGCCGAGGGGCTCGCGCCCGATGCCTGCGCGCCGGCATGCGTGCTCGACGCGCCGCCGTCCTTCGCGGACCATTCCTGCAATTTGCGCCCCGCCGACTGCAAGCCAGCGCCCGTCGCGCTCGCGGCATTGTTGATCGCGGCGTTCGTGGCGCTCGCCGCGCTGTCGAAGTTCGACCGCGCGGTTGCCGCGGCGCTGCTCGCGGACATATCGGGCATCGAGCCGGCGCTGTCGAGATTCTGCTGTGCCGACTGCTTGGCCGCATCGACCTTCTGGCCGACATAGCTTGCCGCCTGGTCGAACTTCTGGCTGGTCTGGCTCGCGAAATTGTTGAATGCGCTCGCGGCCTGTCCGGCGGTCGCGTCGTGCTTCTCGCAAGCGGCCAGCACGCCGAGCGCCGTGAGCGCGACGGCGATGCGGGTCATGGGAGTCATCTGCATGGTCTTACCTTCCATCTGCTGCGTGCGCGTCATCGCGCACTCCTACGGAAATCGTCCTGCGCACGGCATCACGCGCACGATTTCCATCCTGAAATTGGCGCCCATCATACGCTTTCGGGAAAACCGGCCCGCGAATGAGCCGGTCGACGTCGCGACGATCGCGAGTCTGACGCACGAATCGACGATGAAACCTTGCATCATAGGAGAACCTTGCCGACGCGGGACGCCCACGACAAGTCCACGTAAAAGATTGTGGACCCGCGCCGCGCGGCCCAACGAGAAATAGAACTTTCCCTCTACATTTAAGAGACTTCTGGTTTTAGCGGCATATTCGGTTGGCATATATTCGCCGGCGTCCCCGCCCCCACGAATTCCCGCACCATGCTCCTGATGAACGCCGCCATCGCCCTCGTTGCAGCGCTGATGCTGTTCGAGCCGTTTACCCGCGCCCCCGTCTCCCGATTCACCACACCCCGCATGCGCCGCAACCTCGCCCATCGCTCGTTCTATCAGGCGGCGGCGGCCTTCTTCGCGGCCTTGCTCATCGCGACGAGTCCGCCGGCGCCCGAGCGCATCTCGCCGCTCATCGTGCTGTCAGTCGCCTCGCTGCTCGTATTCGCGAGCATCTACTGGATCGTGCGCGGCAAACGCCTGCTCAGGCAGCGTCGCGTGTTCAGCAACATGTGTTGAGTCCTCCAGCGCCGGCGGTTACACCCTCCTCCATCGCCGCCGGCCTCTCTTCCTCTCCCATCCCGGGCTCACGGCCCATCGCGCCCGATCAGGCGACTCCCCACGCTTTACAGGTATATTCGCGCGAACGCATTGACGAAACGCGCGGACGAAAAAAAAGGCGCTACGTTGCCGTAGCGCCTTAAAAGTTCTAGCCATTCCGAGGGCCGTGCTAGAACCTGAGAGCCTGTATTCCGAACCACGAACGGAAAGCGCCAATACGCACGTCGTTTCAAGTTTCGAAATTCGGTTCCATTTTTTACGGGTTCGTTGCCCAAGTCAAGCAAAATTTCGCGGTCCGGGCAACTGCCCAAGTTTCGTTCAACAGAACGCCGCTGCTCCATTACCGTTGCAGGTTAATGGAAAGGTTTGCATCGTTTGCAAGTTTGTTGCGCCGCGCTAGTAGAATGACTCCCGCCATCAATCAAAACGATGTTTCACAAAAAGAATGCCAATGCACAACGATCGATCGCCGACCCGGGAACGCATCCGCGAAAAGGACGGCGAGGAAGTCACGGCGCTCGCACGCGGGCTCGACGTGTTGCGCCGGATTGCCGGCGCGGATGCGCCCGTGAGTAATCGCGAACTGACGGACTGGACCGGTATCCCGAAGCCGACGATTTCGCGCATCACCGCGACGCTCGTCGGCGCGGGACTCCTGCATCGGCTGCCCGACAGCGAGCGCTTCGTGCTGACCGCGTCGGTTCTCGAACTGAGCAACGGATTCCTGCGCAATTTCGATATCCGCGCACGGGCGCGCCCCTACCTGATCCGGCTCGCAGAACGCACCGGCCTGTCCGTGCACCTCGCCGTTCGCGATCGTCTCGAGATGGTTGTAATCGATGCCATCCGGCCGCGATCGGCGGTGCTGGTATCGCGGCTCGAGGTCGGCGGCAGAATGGATCTGAGCCGCACGGCGGTTGGACGCGCGTATCTTTCGGTGCTGTCGGAAGCAGACCGGCGCGCGCTCATCGGCAGCTTGCAGACTGCGTCGGGCGACGACTGGCCGACCATCGCCGGCGGCTTGCAGCGCGGCATCGACGAGGCCGTGCGCCTGGGCTTCGCGATGTCCGTCGGCGAATGGCATCGCGGGCTGAACGCGGTCGCCGCAGGATTCATCGGGCCGTCCGGCGAGCGCTACTCGGTCAATTGCGGCGGCGCCGCGCATCAGTGTCCGCGCGAAATACTCGTCGACGACGTCGCGCCCGCGCTGCTCGAATGCGTCGCGCGCATCACGCGCGAAATCGGCGGCACGCACACCACGAACGACGCGCAAGCCGCCGGTTAGACTACGCGGCGGCCGTCGACTGGTCGAAGCACATCGAAAGCCTGCGCCCGCGCGCATGTAACAGTCGTAATCAACAGAAAGATAGCCCGGTGGACGGCCTCCGGTGCGGGACGTAGCATCATGCTTCGCGCGCACCGGGCCGCGCCGTGGGCTAGACCCGGCTTCGGGAGGCGGCTTTCCGGCTGCTTTCGATGGCCCCGCCCCATTCACGGCCTTCAGCCTCACGGCCTGCGCCCCGGTCGCGGTTCATGCGCGCGACGCACCGTCATGGTCGCGCCCGAACCGCAACCGCCGCCCATCCGCGCCCCGTACGACAGACTTGAAAGACCCAGCCACAGAACCGATGGACGACCAAAAGAATCCCCTAGGGCAGCCGCGCCCGACGCCTCCCAAGCCTGCAACGCCCGACGCCGTCGAATCCGCGCCGCGGCGCCGCAGAATCGTGCCGCTCATCGTCGCGATATTGATCGTCGCCGGTGCGATCGCGTGGTGGCATCCGTGGAGCCGGGGCGGCAGCGGCGGCACGAGCAGCCCGCAGGAAGCGCGTCAGGGCGGAAGGCGCGGCGGCCCGAACGCGATGAATCAGCCGCAGCCCGTGCACGTGGCAACCGTCACGCAGGGTGAAATGCCTGTCGTCATCAATTCGCTCGGCACGGTCACGCCGCTTGCCAACGTCACGGTCAAGACGCAGTTGAACGGCACGCTGGTCGATGTCGCGTTCCGGGAAGGCCAGATGGTCAAGAAGGGCGACGTGCTCGCGCAGATCGACCCGCGTCCCTATGAAATCTCGCTGCGCAACGCGGAAGGCGCGCTCGCGAAGGACCAGGCGCTGCTGCAGACCGCGCGCCTCGACCTGCAGCGCTATCAGACGCTGCTGTCGCAGGATTCCATCGCCAAGCAGCAGGTCGACACGCAGGCGTCGCTCGTCAAGCAGTACGAAGGCGCCGTGAAGTCCGACCAGGCGAACGTGGATACCTACAAGCTCGATCTCACCTACGCGCGCATCACGGCGCCGGTGTCGGGACGCGTCGGCCTGCGGCAAGTCGACCCGGGCAACTACGTGACGACGGGAGACACGAACGGCGTCGTCGTCATCACGCAGTTGCAGCCGATCAGCGTGATCTTCACGACCTCCGAGGACAACCTCGCCGCCATTCTCAAGCCGCTGCACGCGGGCACGAAGATGTCGGTCACCGCGTACGACCGCGCGAACACCACGGCGCTCGAATCCGGCTTCCTCGAAACCGTCGACAACCAGATCGATACGGCCACCGGCACCGTCAAGCTGCGCGCCACCTTCGACAACAAGGGCGGCATGCTCTTTCCGAATCAGTTCGTGAACACGAAGCTGCTCGTGGATGTCATCAAGGACGCGACCATCGTGCCGACGCCCGCGGTGCTGAACGGCTCGTCGGGCGCGTTCGTGTATATCGTGAAGCCGGATAACACCGTCACCGTGCGCAACGTGAAGGTCGGCCCGGTCGATGGCGAGCGCACCAGCATCAAGTCCGGTTTGCAGGCGGGCGAGCGCGTGGTGATCGACGGCTCCGACCGCCTGAAGGAAGGCGCGAAGATCACGATTCCGGCCGAGAAGGCGAAGGCGGCGTCGGGTGCGTCGGGCGCCTCGGCGGCCGCGCCTGCTTCCGCCGCTTCGGGTACGCGCCACGGCGGGCACCGCCGCCAGCAATCGCAGCAGCAGTAACACGTCAGCCAACGCATGAACCCATCCCGCATTTTTATCCTGCGCCCGGTCGGCACGGCGCTCCTGATGGCGGCGATCATGCTGGTCGGCCTGGTCGCGCTGCGCTTTCTGCCGCTCTCGGCGCTGCCCGCCGTCGACTATCCGACGATCCAGGTCCAGACCTTCTATCCGGGCGCATCGCCGGACGTGATGACATCGAGCGTCACCGCGCCGCTCGAAAAGCAGTTCGGCCAGATGGCGAGCCTGAACCAGATGTCGTCGCAGAGTTCGGCGGGCGCATCGGTCATCACGTTGCAGTTCAGCCTCGACTTGCCGCTCGATATCGCCGAGCAGGAAGTGCAGGCGGCGATCAACGCGGCGGGCAACCTGCTGCCGTCGGATCTTCCCGCGCCGCCAATCTACGCGAAGGTGAATCCCGCCGACGCGCCCATCATGACGCTCGCCGTGAGCTCGAAAACCTTGCCGCTGACGCAGGTGCAGGATCTCGCGGACACGCGCCTCGCGCAGAAGATCTCGCAGGTGGCGGGCGTGGGCCTCGTGTCGGTGAGCGGCGGCAACCGCCCCGCCGTACGCATTCAGGCGAACACGCGCGCGCTCGCGTCATACGGCCTCAACATCGACGATCTGCGCACGACGATCTCGAACCTGAACGTCAACACGCCGAAGGGCAATTTCGACGGCCCGACGCGCGCCTACACGATCAACGCGAACGACCAGCTGACGGACGCCGACGCCTACAAGAGCGCGGTGGTCGCGTATCGGAACGGCCGGCCCGTGATGTTGACGGACGTCGCGACCATCGTGCAGGGCCCGGAGAACACGAAGCTCGGCGCGTGGGTCGATTCGACGCCAGCGATCATCCTGAACGTGCAGCGCCAGCCGGGCGCGAACGTGATCGCGGTCGTGGACGGCATCAAGAAAATCCTGCCGCAGTTGCAGCAGTCGCTGCCGGCGGCGCTCGACGTGCGTGTCGTCACCGACCGCACCACGACCATCCGCGCGTCCGTGCGCGATGTTCAATTCGAGCTCGCGCTGTCCGTCGTGCTCGTCGTGCTGGTCATCTATCTGTTCCTCGCGAACGTCTACGCGACGATCATCCCCAGCCTGTCCGTGCCGCTCTCGCTCGTCGGCACGCTCGCGGTCATGTATCTGTGCGGCTTCTCGCTCGACAATCTCTCGCTGATGGCGCTGACCATCGCGACGGGCTTCGTCGTCGATGACGCGATCGTGATGATCGAAAACATCGCGCGCTACGTCGAGGAAGGCGACCCGCCGCTCGAAGCCGCATTGAAGGGTTCGAAGCAGATCGGCTTCACCATCATCTCGCTGACGGTGTCGCTCATCGCCGTGCTGATTCCGCTGCTCTTCATGGGCGATGTCGTCGGCCGGCTCTTCCACGAATTCGCGATCACGCTCGCGGTGACCATCGTGATTTCGGCGATCGTTTCGCTGACGCTCGTGCCCATGATGTGCGCGAAGCTCCTGCGCCACACGCCGCCGAAGGAAAGCAAGCGCTTCGAGGCGCGCGCGCATCAGTTCATCGATTACGTGATCGGCCGTTATGCGGTCGCGCTCGAATGGGTGCTGGAGCGCCAGCGCGCGACGCTCGTGGTCGCGGTGCTCACGCTCGTGCTGACCGGCGTGCTGTACGTGTTCATCCCGAAGGGCTTCTTCCCGACGCAGGACACCGGCGTGATCCAGGCGATCACGCAGGCGCCGCAGGCCGCGTCGTATCAGGCAGTGGCCGCGCAGCAGCAGGCGCTCGCCGCCAAGATCCTGCAGAATCCCGACGTGGAAAGCCTGACCTCGTTCGTCGGCGTGGATGGCAGCAACATCACGCTCAACAGCGGGCGGATGCTCATCAACCTGAAACCGCGCGACGACCGCAGCAACACGTCGAGCGACATCATCCGCACCATTCAGAGCGAAGTCGCGGACATTCCCGGCATCAAGCTCTACATGCAGCCGGTGCAGGATCTGACCATCGACTCCACCGTCAGCCCGACGCAATATCAGTTCATGCTGACGGACCCGAATCCGTCCGAGTTCGCGGAATGGGTGCCGAAGCTCGTCGAGCGTCTGCAGCACACGTCGGTCCTGACGGATGTCGCCACCGACCTCCAGCAGAACGGCCAGTCGGTGTACATCGAGATCGACCGCGCGACGGCCGCGCGCTTCGGTATCACGCCCGCGACCGTCGACAACGCGCTCTACGACGCATTCGGCCAGCGCATCATCTCGACGATCTTCACGCAGTCGAACCAGTACCGCGTGATTCTCGAAGCCGAACCTTCGGACGCGCACTACAGCGAGACGCTGAACGGCATCTATCTGCCCTCCTCGACCGCGAGCAACGGTCAGGTGCCGCTTTCGGCCATCGCGAAGTTCCACGAGCGCGCGGCGCCCCTGCTCGTCACGCACCTCGGGCAGTTCCCGGCGACGACCGTCTCCTTCAACCTCGCGAAGGGCGCATCGCTCGGCGAAGCGGTAAAGGCGATCGAGGCGGCGAAGCAGGACATCGGCCTGCCCGCGTCGTTCCAGATCCGCTTCCAGGGCGCGGCGCTCGCGTTCCAGGCGTCGCTGTCGAACGAACTGTTCCTGATTCTCGCGGCCATCGTCACGATGTATATCGTGCTCGGCGTGCTGTATGAGAGCTTCATCCATCCGATCACGATCCTTTCGACGCTGCCTTCCGCGGGCGTCGGCGCGCTGCTCTCGCTGATGATCACCGGACACGATCTGGACATCATCGGCATCATCGGCATCGTGCTCTTGATCGGCATCGTGAAGAAGAACGCGATCATGATGATCGACTTCGCGCTCGAAGCCGAACGCGACCAAGGCAAGCCGCCGCGCGAGGCGATCTTTCAGGCGTGCCTCCTGCGCTTCCGCCCGATTCTCATGACGACCATGGCCGCGCTGCTCGGCGCACTGCCGCTCATGGTCGGCTGGGGCGCGGGCTCGGAGCTGCGGCATCCGCTGGGTATCGCGATCGTCGGCGGTCTGATCGTGTCGCAGTTGCTCACGCTCTTCACGACGCCCGTGATCTATCTCGCCTTCGATTCGCTCGGCGCCAGGCTGCGCGCGCGTTTTCATCGTGATACGCCGGGCACGCCGGCCGCCGGTGAAGGACGCTGAGCCATGAACCTGTCGCGCATCTTCATCGACCGGCCGGTAGCCACGACGCTGCTCGCGATCGGCATCGCGCTCGCGGGCATGTTCGCGTTCGTGCGGCTGCCGGTCGCGCCGCTGCCGCAAGTCGATTTCCCGACGATCTCCGTGCAGGCGTCGCTGCCCGGCGCGAGCCCTGAAACGGTCGCGACGAGCGTGGCGAGTCCGCTCGAGCGGCATCTCGGCACCATCGCCGACGTGAGCGAGATGACATCGATGAGCTCGGTCGGCTCGACGCGCATCACGCTGCAATTCGGCCTCAACCGCGACATCGACGGCGCCGCGCGCGACGTGCAGGCCGCGATCAACGCCGCGCGCGCCGATCTGCCCACTTCGCTGCGCAGCAACCCCACGTATCACAAGGTCAACCCGGCAGACGCGCCGATCCTCGTGCTCGCGCTCTCCTCGCCCACGCGCACGGCGGGCGCGCTCTACGATTCAGCCGCGACCGTGCTGCAACAAACGTTGTCGACGGTGCCGGGCGTCGGCGAAGTCGACGTGAGCGGTTCCGCGAATCCGGCGGTGCGCGTCGAGCTGGAGCCGGGCGCGCTGTTCCACTACGGCATCGGCCTGGAGGACGTACGCGCCGCGCTGGCATCGGCGAATGCGAACAGCCCGAAGGGCGCGATCGAGTTCAAGGGCACGCGCGTCCAGCTCTACACCAACGATCAGGCGAGCAAGGCCGCGCAGTACAGGGATCTCGTGGTGGCGTACCGCAACGGCTCGGCGGTGAAGCTTTCGGACGTCGGCGAAGTGGTCGATTCGGTCGAGGACTTGCGCAATCTCGGCCTCATCAACAACAAGCGCGCGGTGCTCGTGATTCTGTATCGCCAGCCGGGCGCGAACATCATCGAGACGATCGACCGCGTGAAGTCGATGCTGCCGCAGTTGCAGGCCGCCCTGCCCGCCGACGTGCAGATCACGCCGACCGCCGACCGCTCCGTCACGATCCGCTCGTCGCTGCACGACACCGAGCTGACGCTCGTGATTGCGGTGGCGCTCGTCGTGATGGTCGTGTTCCTGTTCCTGCGCAACTGGCGCGCGACGCTGATACCGAGCGTGGCCGTGCCGATATCGATCATCGGCACCTTCGCGGCCATGTATCTGCTCGGCTTCTCGCTCGACAACCTCTCGCTGATGGCGCTGACTATCGCGACGGGCTTCGTCGTCGACGACGCGATCGTCGTGTTGGAGAACATCACCCGGCATGTCGAGAAAGGCGTGCCGCGCATGCAGGCCGCGATACTCGGCGCGCGGGAAGTGGGCTTCACGGTGCTGTCGATCAGCGTGTCGCTCGTCGCCGTGTTCCTGCCGATCCTGCTGATGGGCGGCATCGTCGGGCGGCTGTTCCGCGAGTTCGCGCTCACGCTCTCGCTCGCGATCGGCGTATCGCTCGTGGTCTCGCTGACCGTCACGCCGATGATGTGCTCGCGCCTGCTGCAGGAGCCTGGCAAGCGCAAGGAAGAAGGCCGCATCGCGCGCTGGCTGGAACGCCAGTTCGACCGCATGCAGCGCGGCTACGCGCGCACGCTCGGCTGGGCGCTCGCGCATCCGCGCACGATCCTGCTGATCCTGCTCGCGACCATCGGGCTGAACATCTATCTGTACGTCATCGTGCCGAAGGGCTTTTTCCCGCAGCAGGATACGGGGCGCATCGTCGGTGGCATTCAGGCGGACCAGAGCACGTCGTTCCAGGCGATGAAAATCAAGTTCGCGGAGATGATGAAGATCGTCGAGGCGGATCCGGCCGTCGACAGCGTCGCGGGCTTCACAGGCGGGCGCTCGACGAACTCCGGCTTCATGTTCATTTCGCTGAAACCGAAGAGCGAACGCAAGGTGACGGCGGATCAGGTCATCAACCGCCTGCGCAAGCCGCTCGCGGATGTCGCCGGCGCGCGCACGTTCCTGCAGGCCGTGCAGGATATTCGCGTGGGAGGGCGGCAGTCGAACGCGCAGTATCAGTTCACGCTGTTGTCCGATACGACCTCGGACCTCTACAAGTGGGGGCCGATACTCACCGACGCGCTGCAAAAGCGGCCCGAACTCGCCGACGTCAACTCCGACCAGCAGCAAGGCGGCCTGGAGGCGATGGTCACGTTCGACCGCGCCACCGCCGCGCGCCTGGGCATCAAGCCCGCGCAGATCGACAACACGCTCTATGACGCATTCGGCCAGCGCCAGGTTTCGACGATCTACAACCCACTGTCGCAGTATCACGTCGTGATGGAGCTCGCGCCGAAATACTGGCAGGACCCGGAGATGCTCAAGCAGCTCTACATCAGCACGTCGGGCGGCACGGCGAGCGGCTCGGCATCGACGCAATCGACGACTACCTCGGCTTCGGCATCCGCGACCGGCTCGACCGGCGTGAGCGGTTCGTCGGCGAGCGCCACCGACACCACCGCCGCCCTCGCGCTCGCCGCCGTCAAGAACTCGGCCACCAACGCGATCGCGGCGACGGGCAAGAACGGCTCGTCGTCGGGCGCGGCGGTGTCGACATCGAAGGAAACGATGGTGCCGCTTTCGGCCATCGCGAAGTTCGGGCCGGGCAACACGCCGCTTTCGGTGAATCACCAGAGCCAGTTCGTCGCGTCGACGATCTCGTTCAATCTGCCGCCGGGCAAGTCGCTTTCGGACGCGACCGCCGCGATCTACGAGACGATGGCCCAGATCGGCGTGCCGCCAACCATCCACGGCAGCTTCCAGGGCACCGCGCAGGCGTTCCAGCAATCGCTCAACGACCAGCCGATGTTGATTCTCGCGGCGCTCGCGGCCGTGTATATCGTGCTCGGCATCCTGTACGAGAGCTACATCCATCCGATCACGATTCTCTCGACGCTGCCGTCCGCGGGCATCGGCGCGCTGCTCGCACTGCTGCTCTTCAAGACGGAGTTCAGCATCATTGCGCTGATCGCGGTGATTCTGCTGATCGGCATCGTGAAGAAGAACGCGATCATGATGGTCGACTTCGCGATAGAGGCGACGCGCCACGGCGCGCAAACGCCGCAGGACGCGATCCGCGAAGCGTGTCTGTTGCGCTTCCGCCCGATCATGATGACGACCGCCGCCGCCCTGCTCGGCGCGCTGCCGCTCGCGTTCGGCACCGGCGAAGGCTCGGAGATGCGCGCGCCGCTCGGCATCGCGATCGTTGGCGGGCTGATCGTGAGCCAGATGTTGACGCTCTATACGACGCCCGTCGTCTATCTCTACATGGACCGCTTCCGCATTCGCGCGGAACAACGGCGCGCGCGCCGTCAGCGCCGGGCGCGTCCGGCGAACGCGGCGGAGTGAAAATGCTGCGGGCGCAAATGCGTACCGCAGCAAGCCGCTCGAAAATCGCCTACTTTGTCGGGTAGAGGTAGAGGGTAAGGCCCAAGGCGAAGGAGCGTTTTCTCCATGACCACGCGAAAGGTTCTGCTGATCGGCGCGCACGGCCGCACGGGCCGGCTGATCGCGCAGCGTCTGCACGACGAAGCCGTGCCCTTTCGCGCGATGCTGCGCAAGTCCGCGCACAAGAGCGAGTTCGCGGCAATGGGCGCCGAAATCGTGCTCGGCGATCTGACCAACGATTTCTCCCATGCCTTCGACGACATCACGCATGTGATCTACGCGGCCGGATCGGCGGAAACGGAAGGCGTGCACGAGGAGCGCGCGATCGACCGGGACGCCGTCATGCGCACCGCCGATTACGCGAAGCGCCGGCGCGTGCAACAGCTCGTCGTGATCAGCGCGCTGTCGGCTTTCGATCCGCAGCGCAGCGGCTTCGCGCTACGCCATTACTCGCGGATGAAGCGCGAAGCCGATGAATACATCGCGCATCGCGGCGTGCCCTACGCGATCCTTCGGCCCGGGCCGCTCTCGGACGAGCCCGCGCACGGCGCGATCGCGCTCGCGAACGAACTCACGAAGAGCAAGCCGGAAGTGGCGCGCGCGGACGTCGCGCGCATCGCGGTGCAATGCGTGACGCTTTGCATCGGCAACAGGATGATCGCGTTCACCGGCGGCGATGAGCCGATCGACACCGTGCTCCACGCGCTGAAGCTCGAACCCGTGCACGCCACCCATCACGCTGCCCATCACGCCGCGCCGACGAGCCTGTAACCGACGCCCGTTTCCGTCACGATATGTTCGGGCTGCGCGGGATCGCGCTCGAGCTTCTGACGCAGATGCGCCATGTAGATGCGCAGATAGTGCGGGCTTTCGACATGCGACGGCCCCCACACCTCCACCAGCAATTGCCGATGCGTGAGCACGCGCCCCGCATGCCGCACGAGCGTCGAAAGCAGCCGGTATTCGATCGGCGTCAGATGCACGGGCTCGCCGCCCCTCGTGACGCGGCGCAACGCGAAATCGACGGTCACATCGCCGAAGGTGACGACAGGCGTCTCGCTCGCCGACGCCTGATTGCGCCGCCGCAGATGCGCGCGAATCCGCGCCATCAGTTCCGAGACGCCGAAGGGCTTGGTGAGATAGTCGTCCGCGCCGGCATCGAGCGCGGCGACCTTCTCTTCCTCCTGCGTGCGCGCCGACAGCACGATGATCGGCAGTCCGGTCCAGCCGCGCAGTTCGCGGATCACGTCGATACCGTCGGTATCGGGCAGGCCGAGATCGACGATGACGAGATCGGGCTTGCGCGTCGCCGCTTCGACGAGACCTTTCTGCCCGGTTTCGGCTTCGTGGACCGTCATGCCCTGCGCTTCGAGCGACACGCGCACGAAGCGGCGAATCTGTTTCTCGTCCTCGATCAGGACGACGGTGACGGACGGCTCGCTCATCGGGTGGCCGTCCGTGCGGCTTGTCGTCGTTTCAAGGCAGAAGGATCGTCGAGCCAGTCGTCTTGCGCGCTTCGAGGTCTTCGTGCGCGCGCGCCGCGTCGGACAGCGGATAACGCTGGCGCACGTTCGTCTTCACCTTGCCCGACGCGACGACTTCGAACAGTTCGGCGGCCATCGCATCGAGATCGCTGCGTTTGGCGATGTAACTGAAAAGCGTCGGCCGCGTGAAATAGAGCGAGCCGCGTCCGGCGAGCTCCGAGGAATCGATCGGCGGCAGCGGACCCGACGAATTGCCGAAGCTCACGAACAGCCCGAGCGGCGAAAGGCAATCGAGCGACGCGATATACGTGTCCTTGCCGATCGAATCGTAGACGACGGGCACACCCGCGCCGTTGGTGATCTCGCGCACGCGCTGCGTGAAGTTCTCGCGCGTGTAGACGATCGGATAGTCGCAGCCGTGCGCCTTCGCGAGCTCGGCCTTCTCGTCGGAACCGACCGTGCCGATCACCGTCGCGCCGAGCGCCTTCGCCCACTGGCACGCGAGCATGCCGACGCCGCCCGCCGCCGCGTGGATCAACACCGTGTCGCCCGCCTTCACGCGATAGGTCCGGCGCAGAAGATACTGCGCGGTCAGGCCTTGCAGCATGATCGACGCCGCGTCCTCGTAGCCGATCGAATCCGGCAGCTTGACGACGTAATCCGCCGACATCACGCGTTCTTCCGCATAAGCGCCCGGCGGACGCGACGCATACGCGACGCGATCGCCCGGCTTGAACTGCGTGACGCCCTCGCCGACCGCCGTCACCTCGCCCGCCGCTTCCATGCCGAGGCCGCCGGGCAGCGGCATCGGATAGAGGCCGGTGCGGAAATACACGTCGATGAAATTGAGGCCCACCGCGTGATGCTTCACGCGGATCTCGCCCTTGGCCGGCGCGCCCACGTCCACGTCGACCCACTTCATGACTTCGGGGCCGCCTGCCTTGTCGAATCGGATTGCCTTGGTCATCGCTCGTTTGTCTCCAGATGCATTCAGTCAGGAAGCCTGCGCGAAACGCAGGCGCAAGTCGTCGAGAATCATGCGCGCCGTCGCGATGTTGGTCGCGCACGGCACGTTGTGCACGTCGCAGGCGCGCACGAGCGCGTTGATGTCGGGCTCGTGCGGCTGCGGGGTCATCGGGTCGCGCAGGAAGATCACGATTTGCACGCGCCCTTCCGCCAGTTCCGCGCCGATCTGCAAATCGCCGCCGTGCGGGCCGGACAGCTTGCGCTCGACTTCCAGCCCGTGCGCCGCCGCGATGCGCCCGCCCGTCGTGCCCGTCGCAACCAGGCTGCATTGCGCGAGCGTGTCGACGAACTCGCCCGCGAGCGTGACGATGTCGTCCTTCTTCATGTCGTGCGCGATCAGCGCGACGCGTGTGGTCATCGGATGCTCCGTGTCAGTACGTGCCTGCTCAGTAGGTGCCCGGATAGGCGCCGCCGTCGATCAGCCAGTTCTGGCCGGTGATGTAGCCCGCGTGCACGCTGCACAGGAACGCGCAGGCCTTGCCGAACTCTTCCGGCGTGCCGAAGCGCCCGGCCGGCAGGCTTTCCGCACGGCGCGCGCGCACTTCGTCGAGCGGAAGGTTCTGCGCCTTCGCCTGCGCTTCCATGGTCACGGCGATGCGGTCGGTGTCGAAGGTGCCCGGCAGCAGGTTGTTGATCGTGACGCCCGTCGAAGCGACCTTGCGCGCGACGCCCGCGACGAAGCCCGTCAGCCCCGAGCGCGCGCCGTTGGACAGGCCGAGCACATCGATCGGCGCCTTCACCGACGAGCTCGTGATGTTCACGACGCGCCCGAAGCCGCGCTCGATCATCCTGTCGATGGTCGCCTTCATCAGTTCGATCGGCGTCAGCATGTTCGCTTCGAGCGCCTTGATCCACATCTCGTGCGTGAACGTGCGGAAGTCGCCCGGCGGCGGGCCGCCCGCGTTGTTGACCAGGATGTCAGGCGCGGGGCACGCGGCGAGCGCGGCGGCGTGGCCTTCGGGCGTCGTGATGTCGCCCGCGACCGTTTTCACGTCGACGCCATATTGCGCGCGGATGTGCGCGGCCGTCGCTTCGAGCGCTTCGGCCGTGCGCGCGGTGATCACCAGATTCACGCCCTCGGCGGCCAGCGCCTCGGCGCAGCCGCGTCCGAGGCCCTTGCTCGCCGCGCACACCAGCGCCGTGCGCCCTGCGATTCCCATATCCATCGTTACATCCTCCGTTGTCTTTGCTGCGTTGGTTCGGCACGCGCGTTGCGGCGCATGCGGGTCTCATGTCTTCTCATGCCTCTCGCGCAATTCTAGAAGAATCGGGGCGGAAACGTCGGAGGCCACTCGAGGCGTACGGTTTGCGAATCTTCTTAGGGGACAGCGGGCTTTTGGGTAAACTGTCGCCACTGCCCGCTCCGGCGCCGTCGTGGTTTCGTCCGCGCCATTTCCCGAGCGTCAGAAGCAGAACCTCACACGAGCAGGACGCGCAGCGCGCGAGACCCATGAAACAAGACAGCCGCTTTCCCAATCTCTTCATCCTCGATCACCCGCTGATCCAGCACAAGCTCACCCACATGCGCGACAAGGACACGTCCACGCGCACGTTCCGCGAGCTGCTGCGGGAAATCACGCTGCTGATGGGCTACGAAATCACGCGCAATCTGCCGCTCACGACCAAGCGCGTGGAAACGCCGCTCGTCGAGATCGACGCGCCCGTGATCGCCGGCAAGAAGCTCGCGATCGTGCCGGTGCTGCGCGCGGGCATCGGCATGTCGGACGGGCTGCTGGATCTGGTGCCCTCGGCGCGCGTCGGGCATATCGGCGTGTATCGGGCGGAGGATCACCGGCCGGTCGAGTATCTCGTGCGCCTGCCGCCCGATCTCGAGGAGCGTGTCTTCATCCTGTGCGATCCGATGGTCGCCACCGGCTACTCGGCGGTGCACGCCGTCGACGTGATGAAGCGCCGCAAGGTGCAGGCCGAGAACATCATCTTCGTCGCGCTGGTGGCCGCGCCCGAGGGCGTGAAGGTATTCCAGGACGCGCATCCGGACGTGAAGCTCTATGTCGCGTCGCTAGACTCGCATCTGAACGATCATGCGTATATCGTCCCCGGTCTCGGCGACGCCGGCGACCGGCTCTTCGGCACCCGGAACTGAGCGCGCCCTTCGTGGCTCCGACCGCCGCGCCACCGCGCGGCGGTTTGCGTTTACGCGTGGATTCGCCTCGATTCGCCGAAATTTCACCCGGTTTGCGCCGTTTTTCCCGTTCCGGTCCGCGCGCGGCGGTACAGGGAGCGCGTGCCGCCATGCTAAAATTTCGGTCTGTTCCTATTCGGGTTACGCCGGATCAAGCCGATCCGCGAGCGAACCCCGCGGCCGTCCGGGAAACCACGCGCGCGAACGCGCAGCAAAGCTGCCGCGAACAGACACATTCAGCACGACAGCACACTAGGCGCACGGCTTCATGCCCGCGCGCGATGGAGAAAGGTAATGGCGGGTCATTCGAAATGGGCCAACATCAAGCATAAGAAGGCCGCGGCCGACGCGAAGAAAGGCAAGGTCTGGACGCGCCTCATCAAGGAAATCCAGGTCGCGGCGCGCATGGGCGGCGGCGAGGTCGATTCGAACCCGCGCCTGCGTCTCGCTGTCGACAAGGCGTACGACGCCAACATGCCGAAGGACAACATCAACCGCGCGATCCAGCGCGGCGTGGGCGGCGTGGATGGCGCGAATTACGAGGAAATCCGCTACGAAGGCTACGGCATCGGCGGCGCGGCGATCATCGTCGACACCATGACGGACAACCGCACCCGCACCGTCGCGGAAGTGCGCCACGCATTCTCGAAGTTCGGCGGCAACATGGGCACGGACGGCTCGGTGTCGTTCATGTTCGATCACGTCGGCCAGTTCCTGTTCGCGCCCGGCACGCCGGAAGACAAGCTGATGGACGCCGCGCTCGAAGCCGGCGCCGACGACGTCGTGACGAACGAAGACGGCAGCATCGAAGTGATCTGCCCGCCGAACGATTTTCAGAAGGTGAAGGACGCGCTCGAAGCCGCCGGCTTCAAGGCGGAACTCGCCGAAGTAACGATGAAACCGCAGACGGAAGTCGAGTTCAGCGGCGACGACGCGGTCAAGATGCAAAAACTGCTCGACGCGCTCGAAAATCTCGACGACGTGCAAGAGGTCTACACGAACGCCGCGATCGACGAAGACTGATTCGGGTCGCACCGGGGCGCGCGGCAGAACGAAAGCCGCCCGCCCTCGCATGGAATGTCTTTCGCTTCGGCTCGCAGGCCGGAGCAGCGCCGGGCAATCGATGAACCATCGACGCGGCGCGGCATCGTCAGGTAAGGCGCGTGACGCAGCCGATGTCGGCGCGAGCCGCCTTCGCGACGTCGTGACGTCCGTCATGCGTGCGCTTCGCGCGCGATGCGCCCGCCGCTTTTTCTCAAGCCGCTTTTTGTCAGGATTTCGGGGATTCACATGAAGTTACTTGTCGTCGGTTCCGGCGGCCGCGAACATGCGCTGGCCTGGAAGCTCGCGCAATCGCCGCGCGTGCAGATCGTCTATGTGGCGCCGGGCAACGGCGGCACCGCGCAGGACGAGCGCCTGCGCAACGTCGACATCACGGACCCGGCGGAACTCGCCGATTTCGTCGAAAAGGAGCATGTCGCGTTCACGCTCGTCGGGCCCGAGCAGCCGCTCGCCGCGGGCATCGTCAACCTGTTCCGCTCGCGCGGGCTCAAGATCTTCGGGCCGAGCAGGGAAGCCGCGCAACTCGAAAGCTCGAAGGACTTCGCCAAGGCGTTCATGAAGCGCCACAACATCCCGACCGCCGAGTACGAAACCTTCTCCGAGACCGCCGCCGCGCACGCGTACATCGACGCCAAAGGCGCGCCGATCGTCATCAAGGCGGACGGCCTCGCGGCCGGCAAGGGCGTCGTCGTCGCGATGACGCTGGAAGAAGCGCACGCCGCCGTCGATTCGATGCTCGCCGACAACAAGCTCGGCGATGCGGGCGCGCGCGTCGTCATCGAGGAATTCCTCGCGGGCGAGGAAGCGAGCTTCATCGTGATGGTGGACGGCAAGCACGTGCTGCCGCTCGCGTCCAGCCAGGACCACAAGCGCCTGCTCGACGGCGACAAAGGTCCGAACACCGGCGGCATGGGCGCGTACTCGCCCGCGCCGATCGTCACGCCGCAACTGCACGCGCGCGTGATGCGCGAGATCATCCAGCCGACAGTGCGCGGCATGGAAAGCGAAGGCATCCGCTTCACCGGCTTCCTGTATGCGGGCCTGATGATCGACGCGAACGGCAATCCGAAAACGCTCGAATTCAACTGCCGCATGGGCGATCCGGAGACGCAGCCGATCATGGCGCGTCTGAAGGGCGATTTCTCGAAGGTCGTGGAAATGGCGATCGACGGCAAGCTCGACGCCGTGGAACTCGACTGGGACCGCCGCACGGCGCTCGGCGTCGTGCTCGCGGCGCACAACTATCCGGAGACGCCGCGCAAGGGCGACCGCATCAGCGGCATTCCGGCGGAAACCGAGCATTCCGTCACTTTCCACGCAGGCACGACGCTCACCGACGGCAAGCTCACCACCTCGGGCGGGCGCGTATTGTGCGTCGTCGGATTGGCGGATTCCGTGCGCGGCGCGCAATCCGTGGTCTACGATACAGTGAATCAGATCTCGTTCGACGGCATGCAGTATCGGCGGGACATTGGCTATCGCGCGCTGAACCGCAAGCAATCCTCGGAGAAGCCGGCGGAAAAGCAGGCGGAGAAGCCGGCCGACAAGCAGTAGGCCAGGCACGCGCGGCTCACGCCGCACCAGCACACGCGCTGCCGGACCTCGTGTCCGGCAGCGTGCTTTTGAGAGTTTTGACACGAAGGGTTAACCCCCGCCCATTCATGGCCGCCATCATGGCGCACGCAGCAATCGATGAGTGAACCGAACCGCAGCGCGGAACAACGCAAAGAACACGACGCCGCCCACGATATCGGGGCCGTCCGCGACTATCTGACGGGCCTGCAGACGCGCATCGCCGATGCGCTCGGCGCCTTCGACGGCACCGCCTTCGCCACGGACGCCTGGACCCGCGAGCCCGGCGCGCATCTGCGCGGCGGCGGCGTGACGCGCATCCTGGAAGGCGGCGGCTTCTTCGAGCGCGCCGGCATCGGTTTTTCGGACGTGCAAGGCGACGCGCTGCCGCCGTCCGCGAGCGCGGCGCGCCCGCAACTCGCGGGGCGCGGCTTCGAGGCGCTGGGCGTGTCGCTCGTGATGCATCCGCGCAATCCGCACTGCCCGACCGTGCACATGAACGTGCGCATGCTGACCGCGACGAAGGAAGGCGAAGCGCCGATCTTCTGGTTCGGCGGCGGCATGGATCTCACGCCGATCTACGGCTACGAGGAAGACGCGCGCCATTTCCACCGGGTCTGCCGCGACGCGCTCGATCCGTTCGGCGCGGACCTGTACCCGCGCTTCAAGACGTGGTGCGACGAGTATTTCCATCTGAAGCACCGCGACGAGCAGCGCGGCATCGGCGGAATTTTCTTCGATGACTACTCGGAGCCCGGCTTCGAGCGCTCGTTCGCGATGATGCGCAGCGTCGGCGATGCGTTCCTGAAGGCGTATCAGCCGGTCATCGAGCGCCGCTGCGACACGCCGTATGGCGAGCGCGAGCGGGAGTTTCAGGCCTATCGGCGCGGCCGCTACGTCGAGTTCAATCTCGTGTTCGACCGCGGCACGCACTTCGGCCTGCAAAGCGGCGGACGCACCGAGTCGATTCTGATGTCGATGCCGCCCGTCGCGAACTGGCGCTACGACTGGAAGCCAGAGCCGGGCACGCCGGAAGCGCGCCTCTACTCCGATTTCCTGGTGCGGCGCGAATGGCTGTGACGCCCCGCACGAAACGCGTCGGCATTTTCGGCGGCACCTTCGATCCGATTCACAACGGGCATCTCGCGCTCGCCGGGCGCTTCGTCGAGCTGCTGCAACTGACCGAGCTCGTGCTCCTGCCCGCCGGTCAGCCGTGGCAGAAAGCGGGCGTATCGGCGCCGGAGCATCGGCTGGCGATGACGCGCGCGGCGGCGGCATCGCTTTCGCTCGATGGCGTGCAGGTCACCGTCGCCACCGACGAGATCGATCGCCACGGCGACACCTATACCGTCGACACCCTCGCGCACTGGCGCGAACGCGAAGGCGCCGATGCGTCGATCACGCTGCTGATGGGCGCGGATCAGCTGGTCAAGCTCGATTCGTGGCATCAATGGAAGCGCCTTTTCGACTACGCGCACATCTGCGTGGAAACGCGCGCGGGCTTCGACATCGCGACGTTGCCCGCCGCAGTCGCCGCCGAACTCGAAGCGCGCCGCGCATCGCCCGACGTATTGCGCGCGAGCCCGCACGGCCACATGCACATCGACGAAACGCTGTTGCTCGACGTATCCGCCACGGCGATCCGCGAGGCAGCACGCACGATGAAAGGCACGACGGATGCCCGCGCCCAGGTCCCATCGGCTGTATGGGACTATATTGTTCAACATCACCTGTACCGGACACGGTAAAGACACGGTAACTATGGAACTTCAGAAGCTTCAACGCGCGATCATCGACGGTCTCGAAGACGTCAAGGCGCAAGACATCAAGGTGTTCAACACAACCCACCTCACGTCGCTGTTCGACCGCGTGGTCGTCGCGAGCGGCACGTCGAACCGGCAGACCAAGGCGCTCGCCAACAGCGTGCGCGAGAAGGTCAAGGAAGCCGGTGGCGACATCATCAGCACGGAAGGCGAAGAGATCGGCGAATGGGTGCTGGTGGATTGCGGCGACGCGGTCGTGCACATCCTCCAACCGGCGCTGCGCCAGTACTACAACCTCGAGGAAGTCTGGGGCGACAAGCCCGTGCGCGTGAAGCTGCAGAAGCCGAACATGTTCGGCGGCGCGAGCGTCACGGCGGACGAAGACGAGGACGACGAAGACGCCGCGCCCGCGGTCAAACGTCCCGCGCGCAAGACCACGCGCAAGCACTGAAGCCGCTTCATTCGATGAAGCTGGTCATCCTCGCCGTCGGACACAAGATGCCCGACTGGATCACGAATGGCTTCGACGAATACGCGAAGCGCATGCCGCCCGAGTTGCGCATCGAGCTCAAGGAGATCAAGCCCGAGCAGCGCTCGTCGGGACGCAATGCCGAGAGCGTGATGGCAGCCGAGAAGCAGCGCATCGAAGCCGCCTTGCCGAAGAACGCGCGCGTCGTCGCACTCGACGAGCGCGGCCGCGACTGGACCACGATGCAACTCGCGAACGCCCTGCCCGGCTGGCAACAGGATGGGCGTGACGTCGCGTTCGTGATCGGCGGCGCGGACGGGCTCCATCCCGATGTGAAATCGCGGGCCGAACTATTGCTGCGCGTGTCGAGCCTGACGCTGCCGCACGGCATGGTGCGCGTGCTGCTCGCCGAACAGCTTTACCGCGCGTGGAGCATCACGCAGAATCATCCTTATCATCGCGCGTGAGGCCATTCGGAGTCTGGGAAGTCTGGATCGAATGCCCGGCGCGCCATTCGAATCCAAATCACGATGCCGACTCATCCCTTCGTTTATCTCGCTTCCCAAAGCCCGCGCCGCAAGGAGTTGCTCGCTCAACTCGGCGTGCGCTACGAACTCCTTCTTCCCCGTCCCGATGAAGACGCCGAGGCGCTCGAAGCCGAGCTGCCGGGCGAAGCCGCCGATGCGTACGTCGTGCGCGTGTGCGCGCTGAAGGCGCACGCGGCACGCGCGCGGCTCTTGGCGGGAGGCCATGCGGGCGCGCCGATACTCGTCGCCGATACGACCGTGACCATCGACGGCCTGATCCTCGGCAAGCCGCTCCACGAAGAAGACGCCGTCGCGATGCTCGAGCGCCTCGCGGGGCGCGAGCACGAAGTGCTGACCGCGATCGCCGTCGTGGATGCCAACGGCATGCTGCTCGAGCCCGCGCTTTCGCGCTCGACGGTGCGCTTCGCTCGCGCGGATCGTGCTGCGCTGCAGCGCTACGCGGCATCGGGCGAGCCGCTCGGCAAGGCCGGCGCGTACGGCATACAGGGGCGCGCGGCCGAGTTCATCGAGCGAATCGACGGATCCTATTCGGGTATCATGGGTCTGCCCCTTTTCGAAACCGCAGCACTCTTGCGCGTGGCGCGCGTCGAATTCTAAACAGGCCATGAACGAAGAAATCCTGATCAACGTCACACCGCAGGAAACCCGGGTCGCACTGGTTCAGCAAGGCGCCGTTCAGGAGCTTCACGTCGAGCGCACACTTTCGCGCGGACGCGTCGGCAATGTCTATCTCGGCAAGGTCGTGCGCGTGCTGCCGGGCATGCAGTCCGCGTTCATCGATATCGGTCTCGAGCGCGCTGCGTTCTTGCATGTGGCCGATATCTGGCATCCGCGCATCGCGGGCGAGCCGCATTCGTCGACGCCGCACGTGCCTATCGAGAAGATCGTCTTCGAAGGGCAATCGCTGATGGTGCAGGTCGTGAAGGACCCCATCGGCACGAAGGGCGCGCGCTTGTCCACGCAGGTGAGCATCGCGGGGCGCACGCTGGTTTATCTGCCGCAGGAGCCGCATATCGGCATCTCGCAGAAGATCGAGAGCGAAGCGGAGCGCGAGGCCGTGCGCGCGCGTCTGACGGCCGTGCTGCCCGCGGATGAAAAAGGCGGCTATATCGTGCGGACCATCGCCGAGGATGCGACGAGCGAAGAGCTCGCGGCGGACGTCGCGTATTTGCGCAAGACCTGGGCGACGATCGTGGCTCAGGCACAGCGCGTGCCGCCCACTACCCTGCTCTATCAGGATCTGAATCTCGCGCAGCGCGTGCTGCGCGACTTCGTCAACGACGAAACCACGCGCATTCAGGTCGATTCGCGCGAAACGTTTCAGATGCTCGCTGATTTCGCCGCGGAGTTCACGCCGGCGGTTGCGTCGCGTCTGCATCACTACACCGGCGAGCGGCCGCTGTTCGATCTGTACAACATTGAGGCGGAGATTCAACGGGCGCTATCGCGGCGCGTCGATCTCAAGTCGGGCGGTTATCTGATGATCGACCAGACCGAGGCGATGACGACCATCGATGTCAATACGGGCGGCTATGTCGGCGCGCGCAATTTCGACGACACGATCTTCAAGACCAATCTCGAAGCGGCGCATACCATTGCGCGACAGCTGCGGTTGAGGAATCTCGGCGGGATCATCATCATCGATTTCATCGACATGGAGAATGTCGAGCATCGGGATCAGGTGCTGGGCGAGCTGAAGAAGGCGTTGTCGCGGGATCGCACGCGCGTGACCGTCAACGGGTTTTCACAGCTCGGGCTCGTGGAGATGACGCGCAAGCGCACGCGCGAGTCGCTCGCGCATGTGTTGTGCGAGCCTTGTCCTGTTTGTCAGGGCAAGGGGCAAGTGAAGACGCCGCGCACGGTGTGTTATGACGTGCTGCGCGAAATCATGCGCGAGTCGCGGCAGTTCAATCCGCGTGAGTTTCGCGTGGTGGCTTCGCAGCAGGTCATCGATCTGTTTCTCGAGGAAGAGTCGCAGCATCTGGCGATGCTGATGGACTTCATCGGGAAGCCGGTTTCGCTGCAGGTCGAGAGCAATCTCAGTCAGGAGCAGTATGACATCGTGTTGATGTGAGGATTTTGCCGGATCGCCAGAAAGCGGAGGTGCGGTTCCTGCGCGTCACTGCATATTGCCTCGTTGCTCCTGACGCCCCAAAGCCCCACGCGGCTCGATCGTCCCGACGGCCTCACGAGCGGCTGACCTTCGACAATGCCGACGTCTGCTTCAATGCCGAAATAGTCCCTCCAGAAACAAAGCGCGAGCGTATCCCCAATCCGTTTCCGGCTTGAACTTGCGCCAGATGTCTTTGAACGTCTTGCGGTCGTATCCGAACATCTTCGCCGCTAAGTTGGGACTGTTCGTGCTCGCGGCGAGCCCGCGCGCAATGTCGCTGAGCGCGTCAGGGACGTATTCGAATGGTTGCGCGCCGCCGAGCATCGCCCCGCCTACCGCTTCGGCAGCGCCGAGCCATGAGTAGGCGTTATTCCGCTAACAGCGCAATACCGCAGGCTCAGCGCGTCCGGGGCTCTCCGCTATACTTTCCCCCGCCTCTCAAGCCTCCGAATCGATTTTCCTGGAAATCGCGATGGACAAGCCTCTGAATGAGAAACGGTGCATAGCGGCCGGCGAATCCCATCGCGCGCTTTCTTCGCTCGCTCCGGACGCCGCGCTGACGTTCTTCACTGCCGTCGTGCTGCTGTTCTATCGCATGCCGGAGAGGCTGCAGCACGGCTATCTTTGGGCAGAGGACGCAACTGTATTCATTGCGCAAGCGTACAACTCGGGAGCGCACGCCATCCTCATGCCGTACGCGGGATACCTTCACGTCGTTCCGCGGCTAGTTGCCCTTGCCTATCGAGTGCTCGCCGAAGATCCGACGGGAATTGCAATAGCTTTTGCGTGGACATGCGCGGTCATCACCGCATTGGTCTGCGGCTATCTGTACGCGATGGCCGTTCGATATGTCCCGCGTCCCGCTGCATTCGTGATCGCACTTGCGCCCGTTCTGTTGCCGCACACAGGAGAGAGCTGGCTGAATCTCACGAATCTGCAATGGACGCTGGGACCATTGTTGATCGCGATGTTGCTGGACACGCTCGGCCGCGAGCATAACGACTACCTCGCAGCGCGCTGCTTCATCGTATTGATTCTGGCGCTCACCGGACCGGTCAGCGCCATCCTCGTCCCACTCGCCATTCTTGGCGCCTTCGCGGCATATAAACGTGCGGATGGACTTGGACGCCTTGCGCCGTTCATCATGGTGCTCGTGTCAGGACTGGTCCAGTTGGCGCTCTATAAGTTCGCGAACGACCGCCACGCTCAACACCCGTTCGCAGAGTACATCCATTACCCGTGGATGCAGGCCTTTCTGAAGAACTTTGTGATGGAGTCCCTGTTTATCCAGCAGGTTCTTCCCACGTCGGGCGATTCGATGACATACATAGGGCTGGTTGTCACCGCGATCTTCCTGGCTTGTGTGCTTTCGCCAGCAGGATGGTGGCGCGTCGTCAATATCATTGCACTAGCCGTGACCGTGGCTCTCTGGATTCTGGGCGTGGTGAGAAACGATGCACCCACGGTGGCGGTGCAGTGGTTTTACGATGGCGTCGCCAGATACACGTTCATGCCCTTCGTCCTATGCATCTGGACACTCGCGATTGCCGCCGCAAAGAGTCCGCTGAAGCTGTCGCGTTACACGGCTGTCGCATTTCTCGTGCTGCTGTTCGCCAACGGCGCGACGCGGTTCCATGCCCCGACCATGCCCATGGCAATAACAATTCAGCCGGACGGCGCGTATCTCATTCAGGCCGCGCCGGGCGGCCCTTGGCATACGACAGTGAAGTCCGCCCGCTAACAGATCACAAAGATCCGCATCCAGCCACTCTCACAATGAACTGGATCGTGCGGCCGCGGCATCGGCAAAGCACGCGTCACGCCGCCTGTTGCTGATACTGGATCCGATGCAAATGCGCATACAGGCCATCCTTGCGCAACAACTCGGCATGACTGCCCTGCTCGGCGATCCGCCCCGCCTCCATCACGAGGATCCGGTCCGCGCGCTCGATCGTCGACAGCCGGTGCGCGATGACAAGCGTCGTGCGCCCCTTCATCAGCGTCTCGAGCGCCGACTGCACGTGTCGCTCCGACTCCGAATCCAGCGCTGAGGTGGCTTCGTCGAGGATCAGGATCGGCGCATCCTTATAGATGGCCCGCGCGATCGCGAGACGCTGACGCTGCCCGCCCGACAGACGCATGCCATTGCCGCCGATCAGCGTATCGATTCCTTCAGGCAACGAAGCCACGACATCCGACAGATTCGCCGCGGCGAGCGCCGCCATCACGCGCTCGCGATCCGGCGTCTGGCCGTATGCGACGTTCGCCGCGATCGTATCGTTGAAGAGCACGACATCCTGGCTGACCATCGCGAGCTGATCGCGCAGGTCGTGCAGGTTGTATTCGGTGATCGGCACGCCATCGACGAGCACCTGACCGCCGCGCGGATCGAAGAAGCGCGGCAGCAGATTCACGAGCGTCGTCTTGCCGCTCCCCGATGGCCCGGCCAGCGCGACCATCTCGCCCGGCGCGACCTTGAACGACACGCGATCGAGCGTCGGCCGGTCGATCGAGCCGTAGCTGAAGGTCACGTCGCGGAACTCGACTTCGCCGCGCGCGCGCGGCAGACGCTTGCCGCCGCCCTCGGGCTCCGAGGGCTCGTCGATCAGGCCGAAGATCAGCTCCGCCGCCGTCATGCCGCGCTGCATGGGCTGATTGATGTCGATGAGATGCTTGAGCGGCGAAATCACGAGCAGCATTGACGTGACGAACGCGACGAAACCGCCGACGGTAGTCTGGTCGTTCGCCGACTGCACGACCGCGATCGTGATGACGATGGCGAGCGCGATCGACGCGAGAAACTGCGTGAGCGGCTGCGCGAGACCGCCCGACACCTGCATGCGCATGGAGTAGCCGCGGAGACGATAGCTCATTTCCGTGAAGCGGCCGGTCTCGTACGGCTCGCCGTTGTGCACCTTCACGACCTTGTAGCCGCCGACCGTCTCCTCGACGATGTACGACAGCTCGTTGGTCAGGGTCTGATGCTCGCGGTTCAGGCGTCGCAGCCGGCGGTTGATCTTGCTGACGAGCCAGCCGATCGCCGGAAGAATCACCGCGACGATCAGCGTGAGACGCCAGTTGAGGATGAACAGATAGCCGAGCAGGAACACGACCGTCAGGGAGTCGCGCACGAGTGTGACGACGACACTCTGCAGCACGCTCAGGATCTGGTTGACCTCGAAGACGATCGCGTTGATAACCGTGCTCGCCGTCTCGCGCTGGAAGAAACCGGCGCTCGTGTGGATCATGCGCTGGAACATCTCGAGCCGCAGTTGCAGCAGGATCTTGTTCGTCACGTACGAGAGGAAATAGCCCGACGCGTACTGCGCCCCGCCGCGCACCAGCGCAAGCCCGATGACGGCGGCCGGCACGAGCCATTTCGCGTGATCGCTGCTCTTCGAGCCGAAGCCGTGGTCGAGCAGCGGCTTCAGCAGCATCGGGATGCCCGCCTCGGTCGCTGCGACGATGCCCATCGTCAACAGGCCGAGCAACACCATGCCGAGCAGCGGGCGGATGTACGGCCATAGCCGTTTCATGACAGCCGTCGGCGAGCTGCTTTCGCCCGCGCCGATGGTCTTGCGCAATGTCTGCTTCTGGCTCAAATCTTTCCTCGGTGTTCGGTTTGCGTGAAAGTGCGCCGGTTCGATTCGCGGTGCGGATCAGCACACGAGAATCCGCCATTCTAATCCTGTGGGCGGCGCGGTCGAATGAAGGCGTCCGGAGCGCCTATGGCCGCGGATTAGCCGTTTCGGTTGCGGTTGCGGCAGCGCCGCGCGGCGGCGGCAGCCGGCCCGTCAGGCGTTCGCCGCGGCCGAGCATCAGCCCGGCGAAGCACCAGAACGCGAGCGCGGTGGTCTGCCACATGAAATCGTCGGTGGAGTTTTTTGCGATCATCCCGCCGACCAGCGCGATGCCGCCCGCTGCAAGCCACGGCAACTCGCGCCTCAGCCGCCAGAAGCGGATCACGAGCCCGACGAAAAGCGCCGCTTCCAGCACGACGCCGACGACGCCCGTCTCGAGCCAGGTGTTCAGGAACAGGTTGTGGGCGTGTGTGAGCGCCTGCGGCTCGGCGGCGAGCAGTCGCGGCGGCATCTGCTTCCTGTAAACCTCGCCCGGCAGCGGCTTGCCGAAGCCGATGCCGATCCACGAATGCGGCTCGCCGACCTTGCCGTAGAAGGCCCACAGGCGCGGACGCGTGTCGGCTGCGATGGTGTCGCCGATGCCCGGCAGGAACGACGGCACCGGAACGCGATCGCCTTCGATCGTCACGCCGTGCGCGGCCAGCGAAGGCGGCAACTGAGCGAAGCGGCTGCGCGAGCTGAATTCGAGCGTGCCGATCGCCGCGATGCCGACGATCGAAAGGGCCACTGCCGCAAGCACCATGTGCCGCCGATAGAGCGGATACAGCGCGATCGCGAGCGTGACGAACGCTGCAAGCCCGAAGAAGCGGTTGAGCGTCGCAACCCCGATGAACACGCAGAGCAGCACGCCCGTCACGCCGATCACGCGCCACTTGCCTCCGAGCATCATCCCGGTGAAGAGCGCCATCGCGAAGAGCGCGATCGTGCTTGTGTGACCGACGCGGTTGTAGTAGTGCAGCATGAAGGTATCGGCGGTGGGCGGCTGCAGTTGCCCCCAATACACGACGCTGATCACGGCGACGAGCGCGCAGCCGAGCCAGTGCGCCACGACCAGACGCTCGGGTTTCGCCATGCGCGCGCCCACGAGCC
Organism: Caballeronia sp. 11_S32; assembly: GCF_056930355.1. Lineage (NCBI taxonomy): Bacteria > Pseudomonadati > Pseudomonadota > Betaproteobacteria > Burkholderiales > Burkholderiaceae > Caballeronia > Caballeronia sp. 11_S32. The sequence continues at coordinate 1,477,538 of NZ_JBXOWH010000003.1, read as the reverse complement.
AGAAGCCGAAGAAGGCGAAGAGCGGATACAACACTTCGTCCAGCCACGCGTGCATGCTCTCGGACGGATACGCCGACCACGACACCGATGCGAGCGCCCACGCGGCCCAGAGCACGACGGGCGCGAGCAGCGGCCAGCGCAGCGGCGAAGGCGCGCCGCGCGTCACCGCCACCGCGATCGTGCCGATGCCGACGAAACCGAGCGCAATGTTCTCGAACGCCGTCATGTGTGCGAACGCGACGACGAAGAGAATGACGGGCGCGCCGATCCAAAGAAACCAATCCGGCTGGAAACGATACGATTTTGTCGTCATAGACCTTCCGTCAACATCTCCTCGAGTGCCCGGCTCACCGCATCGAGCGAGATGAGGCCCATGCATTCGGCGTGATCGCCGCGCCACGCGACGCACGTCGTTTCGTTGCGGTCGCAGCGGCGCACCCACGACACGCGCCGTCGAAAGATGAATGGCTCGTCGCGGCACGGCATGTCGACGATGGTAACCGGCCTGAAGGGCGCATCGCGCCAGAACTCGCCCGCGCCGTGGATCATTGCGTTGCCGGGCCCGAAGAGCGTGACGGTCGGCACGCCCACCATGCGCCCCAGATGCGCGACGCCCGTGTCCGGGCAGACGATCGCGCGCGCCCGCGCGAACAGTTGCCACAGCTCGCCGAGCCCCACGCGGCCAGCGAAGTTCGCGTGCCGCCCTTCCGGATCGATCGCGCGGACCAGATCGACTTCGCCCGGACCGCCGCTCCATACCGGCGTGTAGCCCATCTGCTCGACGCGCTCGGCGAGCGCGCGCCAGCGATCGTGCGGCCAGCGCTTGACGGAAGTGCTCGCGCCGGGATGCAGCACCACATAGGGCCGCGCGAGCAGCGCTGCGTCCGCCTGCGCGAGCGGCGCACCGGCCGGCGCCGGCCAGTCCTTTACCCGATAGCGCGCCGGCGGCGGCCCTTCGATGAGCGTCGCGGCGATATCGGCCCATGCGGCGGGCTGCGCCGGATAGGGATGCGCTTCGTCGAGCGGCCAGTTCTTCCACGCGGGTGTATCGTCGCCATGTCCGACGATCCAGCGGCACTTCGCCGCGATGGCGAGCCACGCGTGACGGTTGTCGCCGACGACGATGCCGAGATCGTACGGGCCGGACCTCAGCACGGCCGAAACGCTCGCGGTGTCGCGCGGATCGAACGGCAGCGCTTCGGCGCCGTAGGGCCGTCCGGCATAGAGCGGCACGATCGCCTTCGGACATGTGAGCGCGATGCGCGCATGCGGATAGCGATCGCGCAGCTTCGCGACGAGCGGCGTCAGCAGCAAGGTGTCGCCGAGCAGCAGATGATGCGCGATCAGGATGCTCGACACATCGGCCGGGCGACGGCGGAACGCCTTGAACGCAAGCTTGGGTAGCGCTCGGGCAATGATGCGGATGCGCCCGGAGAGTCGGCTCATAGAATCAGAACAGGATTGCTCACGCCCGGCTCGCGGGCGGGACAGGCGCGATGCGCGCTCCCGTTTGCAGGTGGAGCTCGCCTGGCCGCTTTGTTTTCATGGATATCAATGCGGCTCGCGAAGTGAAAATCGGATCATTAAGGACGGCTGTGATGCAACCAAACCCGCCTCGGCCGATCTGTTGCTACGCGCGCCAGTCAGGCACACTATCGGCCTCTATCCACCCTGACAACAAAAAGAGGCCCGCGGCCTCTTTACTCTTCACGTCTGGTCTGAGCATGGCGCAATGCCTCGCATGACGCCGTGCCCCACCAGTATTCAATAATTATACCAACACGCACGCCGGTCCACGCTCCATGTCCCGCACAACGCTTGGCATCGCCATCATCACCTACAACGCGGCCGCGCGGCTCGCGCAATGCCTGCAGGCCGTCTCTTTCGCCGATGAAATCGTCGTCGTCGACGGCGGCAGCACCGACGCGACCGCAGGTATCGCAGAGGCGCATCGCGCGCGCGTGATCGAGGCGCGCGACTGGCCGGGCTTCGGCCCGCAGAAGAACCGCGCGCTCGACGCGCTCTCGACCGACTGGGTTCTTTCCATCGATGCCGACGAAATCGTGTCGCCGGAACTGGCCGACTCGATCCGCGCCGCGATCACCGATCCGCAGGCGGACGTCTACGCGGTCGACCGCCTCTCGAGCTTTTGCGGCGTGTGGGTGAAGCACAGCGGCTGGTATCCGGACTGGATTCCGCGGCTGTTCCGGCGCGGCACGGCGCGCTTCTCGCCCGATCTGGTGCACGAGCGGCTCGTGCTGTCCACGGGCAAGCCCGTCTTGCGCCTGTCCGGCAAGCTGATGCACTACTCTTACGAGGATTTCGAAGCGGTTTTGCGCAAGCTGGACGCGTACTCGAGCGCCGGCGCCCAGCAGCGGCACGCCGCGGGCAAGCGCGGCAGCTTCGGCATTGCGCTCGCGCGCGGCGCGTGGGCGTTCGTGCGAACCTATGTGCTGCGGCGCGGTTTTCTCGACGGCAAGACCGGCTTCATGATCGCGGCATTCAACGCGCAGACCGTCTATTACCGCTTTCTGAAGCTCGCGCACCTGAACGAAGTGCGCTGAACGTTTCAGCGCTTCTGGCGGATGTCGCTCGCGAGCCCGATCAGCGCGCGCACGTGCGAATCGACGCTCGTGTCGTAGCGCACGGTCTCGCCAGAGACGCGCGCATCGCCGCGCCGCGCCGCGATGGCATCGAGCACCGTGCGGCGCAGGTCGCCGGCGTCGCCGGATTTGAAGACGTGCTTCGCGCCATCCGCGATGGCATCGCAGCAGCCGATGCACGCGGGAAAGATCACCGGCGTGCCGCACATCACCGATTCGATGCCGACGAGCCCGAACGGCTCGTAGCTCGACGCGAGAATCGTGAAATCCGCCGCGCGGTACGCATCCTCGATGTTCTTCGCATATCCCACATAGCGGACGTTCGCCGCGGGATGCTCGGGCGCGCGGCCCGCGACCGCGACGACCACGTTCATGCCGGCGAGCGCCTTTTCGATCAGCGGCAGGCCCTTGCGCACATGACTGCTCGACGGAAACAGCAGCACGGTTTCATCGGCTTTGAAACCGAACTGCCCGCGCAGGCGCGCGCGTTGCGCGGCATCGACCGGAGAGAAGCGCGCGCCGTCGACGGGCGGATAGAGCACGCGGATTTTTTTATCGTCGATGCCATAGAGCGTGCGAAGCTCGTCGCGCATCATGTCCGAATGCGCGACGATCACCTGTGCCTGCGCGTACTGGCGGCGCTCCAGCGCGATCTGCCGCGTGTCCGAGCGCTTCTCCCGCCGCCCCGTCGCGCGCAGAAAGCCGATATGCGTGCCGCCGCAAATGGCGATTTCCGACCCTTCCACGCGATTGCAGCCGATCAGCACATCGACCTTCGCTTTCCTGCGCGCGCGCTTCAGCGCCCACGAGAAATACGCGTCGCGCAGCTTGCCGGGCAGAAGCGACACCTTGATTCGATGCGGCTCGATCAACCGGCTTTCGGGCAGAGACATATCGATCTTGCGCGCGAAGAACGCGGGCCTCTGCTTGCCGTCGAATCCCGCGGCGGCGAGGCCGCGCACGAGATCCATGGCATAGCGCTCGAGGCCGCCGGAATGCTTCAGCGCATTCGCCGATATGCCGATACGCATCAGTAGACGATTTCGATCGCGCTGCCCGCGAATTCGCCGCGCAGCGCCGTGATGAGATCGTCGGTGGGCTTGACCCGCCACGCGTCGCCGAGGCGCACCTCGCCTTCGGCGTGCTCGCTGCGATAGACGATGCTCACGTTCAGACCGTTCGGAATTGGCGCGGACTGTCGCTGCCGGCCGTTCTCTCTTGCAGGTGCGGGCGGCGGCGCTTCAGCTTGCGCGCCGGCAGCATGCGCTTCGAGGACACGGCGCAGACGCAGCGCGTCGGCGTTGCCATTCATCTCGACCTTCACGGACTGCGCGTAGCGGCTGCGCGCGCGCTCGAGATCCATCGCGGTATCGACGGTGAAGCGGATGCCGCCCGTGAACGCGTCGTTGCGCGCCATGCCTTGCACGACGAGCAGCTCGTCTTCCTTGAAGAGCGCCTTGTTCGCTTCGAACTGCTCGTTGAAGACGGTGACTTCGCACTGGCCGCTGCCGTCGTCGAGATTGACGATCAGCATCTTGCCGCGCTGGGTCATCTGCGTGCGCATCGCGGAGATCACGCCCGCGACGAGCTTGTCGCGCCCTTCCTTCAGTTCGCCGATCTTCTGGCGCACGAAGCGGCGCACTTCGCCCTTGTAGGCGTCGAACAAGTGGCCCGACAGATAGAAGCCGAGCGCGGTCTTCTCTTCCTGCAGGCGCTTCTTGTCGGACCACTCGGGTTCGTCGATGAGCTCGTGCCTGGCGAGCGGCGCGTCGCCCATGTCGAAGAGGCCGGCCTGCATCGCGTTGGCGGCGGCCTGATCGGCGGCTTCCATCGCGAGCGGGACGGACGCGAGCAGTTGTGCGCGATTCGCGTGCAGCGTGTCGAACGCGCCCGAACGAATCAACGCTTCCACCGTTCGACGGTTCACCACGCGGCGGTCGATGCGCTCGCAGAAATCGAACAGATCGACGAACGGGCCGTCCTCGCGCGCGCGCAGGATTTCCTCGATCGCGTTCTGGCCGCTGCCCTTCACGGCGCCCAGACCGTAGCGGATGGTCTTCGAGCGCGTGCCGTCGGCTTGTCCGACGGGCTCGAAGCGATACGCCGACTGGTTGATGTCCGGCGGCAGCACCTTCATGCCGTTCGTCGCGCAGTCCTCGAAGAGGATCTTCACCTTGTCGGTGTCGTCCATGGCGAGCGACATATTGGCCGCCATGAATTCGGCCGGATGATGCGCCTTCAGCCACGCCGTGTAATACGCGAGCAGCGCATACGCGGCCGCGTGCGACTTGTTGAAGCCGTAGCCCGCGAACTTCTCCATCAAGTCGAAGATTTCGTCGGACTTCCCGCGCGTGAGGCCGTTCTTGGCCGCGCCTTCCGCGAACAGTTCGCGGTGCTGCGCCATTTCCTCGGGCTTCTTCTTGCCCATCGCGCGACGCAGCAAGTCCGCGCCGCCGAGCGAGTAGCCGCCGATGATCTGCGCCATCTGCATCACCTGCTCCTGATAGACCATGATGCCGTAGGTCTCTTTCAGAACAGGCTCGACACGCGGATCCGGATACTCGACGATCTCGCGCCCGTGCTTGCGCGCGCAGAAGCTCGGGATCAGGTCCATCGGGCCCGGCCGGTACAGCGCCACGAGCGCGATGATGTCCTCGAAGCGGTCCGGCTGCGCGTCCTTCAGCATGCCCTGCATGCCGCGGCTTTCCAGCTGGAACACGGCGACGGTGTTCGCTTTCTTGAGAATCGAGAACGATGCCGGATCGTCCAGCGGCACCTGCGCCAGATTCCAGTCCTTCTTCGACGGATCGAGACGGCGGATGTACCGCTCGGCCCAGTCCAGAATGGTGAGCGTGGTCAGGCCCAGAAAGTCGAACTTCACGAGGCCGACGGCTTCGACATCGTCCTTGTCATACTGACTGACGACGCCGCCGTCCTCGCCCTGCGTATAGAGCGGACAGAAATCCGTGAGCTTGCCCGGCGCGATCAGCACGCCGCCCGCGTGCATGCCCACGTTTCGCGTGAGCCCTTCCACGCGCTGCGCGAGTTCGAGCAGCTGATGCACTTCGTCTTCGGAATCGAAACGCTCCTGCAGCGTCGGCTCTTCCTTCATCGCATCCGCGATGGTCACATGCTTGCCCGGCTTGAACGGAATCAGCTTCGCGACGCCGTCGGTGAACATGTAGCCGAGATCGAGCACGCGGCCGATATCGCGCACCGCGGCCTTCGCGGCCATCGTGCCGAAGGTCGCGATCTGCGAAACCGCATCCGCGCCGTACTTGCCCTTCACGTACTGAATGACGCGGTCGCGCCCTTCCTGGCAGAAGTCGATATCGAAGTCGGGCATCGACACCCGTTCCGGATTCAGGAAGCGCTCGAACAGCAGGTTGTAGCGCAGCGGATCCAGATCCGTGATGCCGAGCGCATACGCAACGAGCGAGCCCGCGCCCGAGCCCCGGCCCGGACCGACCGGCACGCCGTTGTTCTTCGCCCACATGATGAAGTCGGCGACGATCAGGAAGTAGCCCGGAAAGCCCATCTTGATGATGGTGCCGCACTCGAAGTCGAGGCGCGCGTAATACGTCTCGCGCTGCGCGGCGCGCTCGCTTTCATCGGGATAAAGCTGCTGCAGGCGAACTTCCAGCCCTTCCTTCGACAGCTGCACGAGGTAATCGTCGAGCGACATGCCATCGGGCGTCGGGAAAAGCGGCAGCTTCGGCTTGCCGAGTTCGAGCGTGAGATTGCAGCGCTTGGCGATTTCGACGGTGTTCGCGAGCGCCGACGGAATGTCCTCGAACAGCGCGCACATCTCGTCCTGCGTGCGGAAAAACTGATCCTGCGTGAAGCGCTTCTGGCGACGCGGATTCGCGAGGATATCGCCTTCCGAAATGCACACGCGCGCTTCGTGCGCGGTGAAGTCGTCGGGCGTCATGAACTGCATCGGATGCGTGGCGACCACCGGCAGCTTCAGCTTCGCGGCGAGCTTGACGGCTTCCTGAACGTAGCCCTGCTCGCCCGGCTGACCGGCGCGCTGCAACTCGATATAGAACGCGTTCGGAAAAAGCTTCGACCAGCGCTCGGCATTGCGTTGCGCGCTGGCCGCATTGCCGGCCGCGAGCGCCATGCCGATATCGCCCGTCTGCGCGCCCGACAGCGCCAGCAGCCCTTCGGCCAGACCTTCTTCGAGCCACTCGATCATCACTTCGGCGCGGCCGCGATACTGGTTCGTCAGCCATGCGCGGCTCAACAGCTCGCACAGGTTGAGATAGCCCCGCTTGTCGCGCACGAGAAGAAGGAGGCGCGAGGGCTTGTCGCGATCGTCGGGATTGGTGATCCAGACGTCGCAGCCGGCGATGGGCTTCACGCCCTTGCCGCGCGCTTCCTTGTAGAAGCGCACGAGACCGAATGCGTTGCCGAGATCGGTCAGCGCGAGCGCGCCTTGCCCGTCTTTTGCGGCAGCCTTGACGACGTCGTCCAGCCGCACGATGCCGTCGGCGATCGAGAATTCGGAGTGGACGCGGAGATGAACGAAGCGGGGATCTGACATGGCGGTATTGTACATGCGGGCCATCTCGAAAACGGATGCCACGCGTGCGTTGGCTGAACGGATAAGGCCTGCGCGCGCCGCCGAAATTGCGCGCGCGCAAGGCCTCGCGAGGCACCGGGGCGAATCCGGGAAAGCCGCGCGCCGTTTGCGGGATAATACGGGTTTTGCGGCGGATTTCCGTCCGCACTTTTTACCCGTTACAGCCGTTTTGCGCTTCATCCGACCATGAGCATCCTGAACCTCTCCGCCTACAAATTCGTCACCATCGAAGACGGCCCCGCCTGGCGGCCGCTCGTCACCGAACGCTGCAACGCGCTCGGTCTGAAAGGCACGATTCTGCTGGCTCCGGAGGGCATCAATCTTTTCATTGCGGGGCCGATTGCCCAAGTCCGCGAGTTCATCGACTACCTGCGCACGGACGCGCTCTTCGGCGGGCGCTTCGCCGATCTTCAATTCAAGGAAAGCCTGTCCGCGAAGCAGCCGTTCCGCCGCATGCTGGTCAAGCTGAAGCGCGAAATCATCACGATGAAAAAGCCCGCGATCAAGCCGGAACTCGGCCGCGCGCCCGCCGTCGATGCGCCCACGCTGAAGGCCTGGCTCGACCGCGGCCACGACGACGCCGGCCGCCCGGTCGTGATGCTCGACACGCGCAATGCGTTCGAAGTCGATGTCGGCACGTTCGATCAAGCGCTCGACTACCGCATCACGAAGTTCAGCGAGTTTCCGGAGGTCATCGAGCAGAATCGCGCGGACCTCGAAGGCAAGACGGTCGTGTCGTTCTGCACGGGCGGAATCCGCTGCGAAAAGGCCGCGATTCACATGAAGGAAGTCGGCATCGAGCATGTTTATCAGCTCGAAGGCGGCATTCTGAAGTATTTCGAGGAAGTGGGCGGCGCGCATTACACGGGCGAATGCTTCGTGTTCGACTACCGCACCGCGCTCGATCCGAACCTGCAGCCGACCGCGACCGCGCAATGCTTCGGCTGCCGCGCGGTGGTCAGCGTCGAAGATCAGCAATCGCCGTTCTACAAGCCGGGCGAAACCTGCCCCGCGTGCCATCCCGAGGCCAAGGTCAGTCAGGCGGCGTAACGCCCAATGAACGCCCCATGACCTATCGCGGCCGCTTCGCGCCCTCGCCTACGGGCCCGCTGCACGCGGGATCGCTCGTCAGCGCGCTCGCGAGTTTTCTCGATGCGCGCGCGCACGGCGGAAGCTGGATCGTGCGCATCGAGGACGTCGATGCCCCGCGCACCATGCCCGGCGCCGCCGATGACATCCTCGCGACGCTCGCGCACTTCGGCATGCATTCGGACGAGCCGCTCGTCTGGCAAAGCGAGCGCGGCGCGGCGTATCAGGCCGCGTTCGAGCGGTTGCAGATGGCGGGCTTCATCTATCCATGCGGCTGCACGCGGCGCGAGATCGCCGATTCGCTCGTGCACGCCCATGCGCGTCATGCCACGCTCGCCTATCCCGGCACGTGCCGCAACGGCCTACACGGAAAGCTTGCGCGCGCATGGCGGCTGCGCGTGCCGGACGGCGACGCGGCGCGCATCAGCTTTGTGGATCGCTGGCAAGGACAGCAGGCGCAGGATCTCGCCACGGAAGTCGGCGATTTCGCACTGAAGCGCGCGGACGGTCTGTGGGCGTATCAGCTCGCCGTGGTCGTCGACGACGCCGACGCGGACATCACCCACGTCGTGCGCGGCGCCGATCTCCTCGACTCGACCGCGCGGCAGGTCTATCTGCAACAGTGTCTCGGCGTGCCAACGCCGGCTTATCTGCACGTGCCGGTCGTCAACAACGAGATCGGCGAAAAGCTGAGCAAGCAGACGGGCGCCGCGCCGCTCGACCGGCACGCCCCGCTCGATGCGCTCGTCGAGGCGGCGCGGCATCTGGGCATCGAAGTATCGGCCGCCACGCCCGATGCTTTCTACAGCGCCGCGACAGCCGAATGGGCAAAGCGCTTCGGGCGCTAGATTCGTCCGAATGCAAAAAAGGCAGCCGCGCGGGCTGCCTCTTTCATTCGAACCACATTCGGAACACAGAGATCACGACGACTTGCGCGGCATCCCCAGGCCGCCCAGCAGCGCCGCAAGCGGCTGCTTCGGCGCGCTCTTGCGCTCGGGCTCGACCGCCTCCTCCTGGCGCTTCATCGCCGAGGGCGACGGCTCGTACGGCTTCAGGAAGAACTCGTCGATGGGCTGCTGACGGCCGCGCGGACGATCATGCGTACCGGTCGTGCGGCGGCGCGAACCGGCTTCGTCGCGCGATGCATGCCGATGCTCGCCGCGCTCGGGACGCCCGAAGCGCTCGTCACGGCGCGAAGACGAGCCGGAGCCCGAGCCCGAGCCGTCACGGCGCGCGCGCGTCGTCACTTCGAGCGGCTCGACGTCGAGCGGACGCTTGATCAGCTTCTCGATATCGGCAAGCTGCTTGCGCTCGTTCGCGCTGCACAGCGACAGCGCATCGCCCGATGCGCCCGCGCGCCCCGTGCGGCCGATGCGGTGGACGTAATCTTCCGCGTTGAACGGCAGATCGAAGTTGATGACAGCGGGCAACTCGGCGATATCGAGACCGCGCGCGGCGACGTCGGTGGCGACGAGCGCTTCGATCTCGCCGCGCTTGAACGCGTCGAGCGCCTGCATGCGCTCGCTCTGCGTGCGGTCGCCGTGAATCGCCGTCGCGACGATGCCGTCACGCTCCAGCACGCGCGCGAGCCGGCTCGCGCCGATCTTGCTGTTGCAGAACACGATCACCTGCTTCAGCTCGCGCTCGCGGATCAGTTGCGCGACGGCGCCGGACTTGTCGCTCTCGTGCACCTCGTAGACGATCTGGCGCACGTTCGCGTTCGTCGAATTGCTGCGCGCGACTTCGATCGTCTGCGGATTGCGCAGGTAAGTGGACGCGAGCTTCTTGATTTCAGCCGAAAACGTCGCCGAGAAAAGCAGCGTCTGGCGTTCTTTCGGCAGCAGATTCAGGATGCGCTGCAGGTCGGGCAGAAAGCCCATGTCGAGCATGCGGTCGGCTTCATCGAGCACGAGCATCTGCACCTGACCGAGATTCACGGTCTTTTGCTGCACGTGATCGAGCAGACGGCCCGGCGTCGCGATCAGGATTTCGACGCCGCGGCGCAGCGCATCGGACTGCGGATTCATGTCGACGCCGCCGAACACGACCGTGCTGCGCAGCGGCGTGTGCTTCGAGTAGGTCTGCACGTTGGCGGCGACCTGGTCGGCGAGCTCGCGCGTCGGCGTGAGCATCAGCGCGCGCACCGGATGGCGCGCGGGCGAGGCGCTCGTATTTGCCGAGGGCAGCAGACGCTGGATGATCGGCAGCGAAAAGCTCGCGGTCTTGCCGGTGCCGGTCTGCGCGGCGCCCATGACATCGCGGCCCGCGAGGACGACCGGAATCGCCTGCGCCTGAATGGGCGTGGGCGTGGTGTAGCCGGACTCGCGCACCGCTCTCAGGATGTCGGCGGACAAGCCGAACTGGTCGAACGTAGGCGCGGCGGCCTGTGCGGTGGACGTGCTCGTGGCGACGGGATCAGACATGGTGACTATATTGGCTTTCGCTAAAATGCCGCGCGATGCGGCGCGCGTGATAAATCGGTCGGCGGTCGGATGGTTCGGTCGATCGTCGCGATCGGTTGCTCACGCGGATGGATTTCGTTGGCGCACGCGGCGCGTCAGTCGTGCGCAATGTGCGCGGCGCTGGATGAGGCGGCCGGTTCATCGAGCCTGGCTCGCCCGTTCGAGCGCCGTCCGTTTCAGTTCGCGAGCCCGCGTTCCCAGATGGAACACGGCTTCGATGACGCCTTCAAGGCACGCGGCATCGCTCGTTCTCGTCAAGCGGCGGCTCGTTCCAAGCCCGTGCACCGCTCGAGCCGGCATCGACGGCGATGCCGGAAAATCCGGAATGCGGTCCGGCGGCGAGTTCACTACCGGAAAGCCGCACATTGTAGCACCGCCCGCCGAAGCGCTCCCGCGGCGCGCAGTGCGCGGCCGGCGGCATTCAGCCACGCGCCGCGCCTACTTCTTGCGCGCCTCGCAATCCGCAAGCAGCGGCGGCGCATCCTTCGCGGCCATCTCGTCATATAGATTGGCCTGCGGACCCTTGGTCCACCACGTGTATTGATCGGCGACGTATTTCGCGCCCGATCCCGCGACCACGTTCACGAACAGCAGCTTGCGCCCGTCGACGGTCAGCGCCGCGAAGCTCTGATGGTTGCGCGTATTGGTGTACTGCACCGACACGTTCTTGCCGTCCTTGCAGTCGTAGCGCGTGGTTTGCGTCGACGCGGTCTGGATCTGCGGCACGGTGAGCGGCATCGCGAATGCCGCCCCGGCGACGAGCGACGTGAAGGTAAGCGCGAGAAGTGTCTTCATCATTCGATCCGCGATTCGTTGGAAGTCGATGCGGGCATGGCCGTTCACGGATCGATCACGTCCGCGCACGCATCGGTCGGCGCGGCCGCGACGTGTCCGACGACCGGCACGATCTTGAGCCCCGCCGACACGATCCGGCACGGCGCCGCCGCGAGCCCGCAGCCCGAGAGGCCGAGGGATGCCGCGACGAGCGCGGCGAGCACTTTCCACTTCACGTTCAAGTCATTACCCCCGCCAGCGCGTGGACGCCGGTCATCTGGCCGAAACCGGCCTGACCTTCGACGCCGCGAGCTTCGCGCGCTCGCGCGCTTCGTCCGTGTCGGCGCCCGTCGCGAGCGCGACGCCCATGCGGCGCTTCGCGAAGCTCTCTGGCTTGCCGAAGAGCCGCAAATCCGCGCCGGGCACGGCGAGCGCCTGCGCGACGCCTTCGAACGCGATGCCCTTTTCGTCCAGCCCGCCGTAGATCACGGCGGACGCGCCCGGCGCGCGCAAGGCGGTATCGACGGGCAAGCCGAGGATCGCGCGCGCATGCAGTTCGAACTCGGAGAAGCGCTGCGTCGCGAGCGTGACGAGGCCGGTGTCGTGCGGGCGCGGGCTGACTTCCGAGAACCAGACGTCGTCGCCGCGCACGAAGAGCTCGACGCCGAAGAGCCCGCGGCCGCCGAGCGCGGTCGTCACCTTGGCGGCGACATCGCGCGACTTTTCGAGCGCAGCCGGGCTCATTGCCTGCGGCTGCCACGATTCGACGTAATCGCCCGCCACCTGGACATGGCCGATCGGTTCGCAGAAGTACGTCTGCGTCGCGCCGCTTTCAGCGTCCGCCGCGCGCACGGTGAGCTGCGTGATTTCGTATTCGAAGTCGATGAAACCCTCGACGATCACACGCCCGAAATTCACGCGGCCGCCCGCCATCGCATAGTTCCACGCGGGTTCGACATCGGCGTCGCTTTTCAGCACCGACTGCCCCTTGCCCGACGACGACATCACCGGCTTCACGACGCACGGAAAGCCGATTTTCGCGATCGCCGCCTTCATCTCGTCGAGCGATTGCGCGAACGCATAAGGCGATGTCGGCAGGCCGAGCTCCTCGGCCGCGAGACGGCGAATGCCCTCGCGGTTCATCGTGAGCTGCGTGGCGCGGGCCGTCGGAATGACGGTCGCGAGGCCGGCCGCTTCGATATCCGCGAGCGCGTCGGTGGCGATCGCCTCGATCTCCGGCACGATCAGATGCGGCTGTTCCTTTTCGACGAGCGCGCGCAGCGCGGCGGCGTCGGTCATGTCGATCACGTGCGCACGATGCGCGACCTGATGCCCCGGCGCGTTCGCATAACGATCGACCGCGATCACTTCGACGCCGAGGCGCTGCAGCGCGATGATCACTTCCTTGCCGAGCTCGCCCGCGCCGAGCAGCATCACGCGCGTGGCGTTGGGGGAAAGCGGCGTGCCGATGCGCAGGGCGTCAGCGCGGAGTGGATCGGTCTGCATGAGTGCTCCGGAATGAATCGGGTAATGAGGCCAATGAAGCTTCATGTGAAGCGGAAAGCGGCGAATTGGGCGCGATGTTAACACGCAGCGCCCGCAGCGACACTTTGCCGTCCGGTCTATTGACAGCGTCGTCACAAGCGGTATTGACACACGAATGCGCATTGGAATTCCCCGCGCGGGCGCGATCGTTGAAAGCGCGTGAACAGTGGGCCCGTTCATTTTGTTGCAAGCGAAAGCTGGACAAATCGTAGGACGAGTGCGATACGCTTACGGTTTAGCCAGCTTCAGGATCATCGATGCCCACGCACTTCCTTCGCGCGCCAGCCTCCACGCCGGTTTCCCGGTCGCCGCGCTCATCGTCCGGTTTCCTGTCGCGCCGCAAAGAAGCGCTTTCGCTGGTTTCCCGCGCATGCGCGATGCTCATCGCGGCGGGCGTCGTCGCGGGCTGCGCGATGCCGAAGCATCCCGATGCGAGCGCGCCGCTCACCGATCCCTATAATCCCGCCGCCACGCAACTGCTCGACGACACGCAGTGGGAGCTCGCGAGCTGGACTGACGCGGCCGGCCAGCCGCGCGCGGTGCCGCAAGCGGGTCAGGACAACGCGCAGCCCATCACGCTCGATCTGTCGACCGCGAGCGGCCATCGCCGGGCAAGCGGTTTCTCGGGCTGCAACCGCTTCAGCGGCACATACGCGCTGAAGGACGGCAAGCTCAGCTTCGGCCCGCTCGCCGGCACGCGCATGGCGTGCGTATCGGGCGCAGGCGCCGCGCTGGAGCGGCCGTATCTCGACGCGCTCGCGCATGTCGCGAAGAGCGGCGTGCAGATGAACCCGCCGCAAGCGTTGCAACTGACGCTCGACGACGGTCAGGTGCTGACCTTCACACCGCGCGCGAAGTGAATGCCGCGTGCGCGCGTGCGCCGCACGCTTTTATCGAACACAGGTGTTGCGTACTTGCGGCACCTGCTTCGTGCGCGTGCCGCAGCCGTTAAACTGCTCGATCGACCAGCCCGGCCGGCACGCGCGATAGCTGCGGGCAGGCCGCGGTCCCTGGATTGCAGTCACATTCGTTTCACCCAACATTGATTCATTCTCAAGCATGCACATGGTAGTTCTCGGCTGGTTCGGTGCATCGGTCATCTGGTTCCTCGCGCTCTTCTGGCGCCTCGTCAAACTGGTGCTGCCGGGCGGTGGCGGCGGGCGCGGCCCCGGCACGATCCGCCTATGGCTCGGCTTTGTCGCCGTGCTGCTCTCGAGCAGCACGCTCGAAGGCGCGCTCGTGAACGCGCTCGAAACGCAGACGGACATCAACCGCCTCGGAAGGGCGCTCGCCTCGGCGCTGAGCGCGCTCGCGCATCCGGGCGGCGCAACCGCGATCGCGGCGATCGTGCTCGCGATCTTCCTGCCCTGGCTCATCGAGTTCAGCTGGCGCTCGGTGCTCGCCTGGGCCGACGAGGCATTCGGCTTCGGCCTGCCGCAAAGCTGGCTCACGCCGCGAGAACGCGATCCCGAACCTCGTCAAGCCGCGCCGAAACGCGAAAAAGCGCCCGGCTGGTTCGAGCGCCGTTCCCGCGCGAAAGCCTCGCGCGATACCCAGGAACGCGGCCATCGCGCCGAACGTTTCGATGCGCCGCAGTCGCGCATTTCACCCGACGAGCCGACGCTCGGTCTTCCGACCGGTGGCCGCGGCAGCCGTTATCAGCGGCCGACCGTGTGGCGTCCGCCCTCGGTGGGCAAGGGCGCCGCGAATCGTGCGGCGAGCGCCGGCACGAGCGCCATTGCCACCGCCGAGGCTTATGCCAAACGTCCGGCGTTCGAAGCAGCCGGCGTCTCGCCCCCGTTGCCGCAGATGGAGCCGGTCGCTCCCCTGGGCTGGCTGGATCACTCCGAGTCGCCGGCGAACGGCGATGGCCGCACGCAGTATCCGCCGCGCCGGGCATCCGCGTTCGAACCTTCGGGCTCGGGCCTGCGCGCATCCGTCGCCACCGAAAAGCCGCGCGTCCCGACGCCGCCGCTGGCCGCGCCGCGAACCGAGCCCGCGCGCAGACCGGTGACTTCGATGCCCGCGCAGCGCGCAGCGGGCATGGCGAGCATGTCCACGTCCACCGCGACGGGGGTGAACCCGGCGCGCAAACCGTCCGTGCCGCAATCGCCGCAGGGTCTCAGACGCCCTGCCGTGCGCCCCGCCGCAGTCGCCGCAACACGCGAGTTCGCGCCCGAGCCGCTCGCCGCGCCCGCCTTCTCGCGCCCGGCTACGTCGCTCGGGCCGCCCACGCCGCCGCCCGCGCCCGATGCGATTCAGGCGACGCTGCGCTCGATCGAAGAGAAGGCCGCGCTGTGGACGTCGCTGGCCGGCGCGAGTCTCGCTCGCGGCCATGTGGCGATGACGCGCGCCGGACAGTCCGTCATCGAGCCGAGCGCCGAAGCGTCGGCGCCGTTGAACGTCGATGCCGCGATGCCGGACATCGTCGAGGCGGAGCATGAGGCGCGCGCGGAACCGGAAACCACGACGACGCCCGCCGAGGTCCCGGAGACGCCGGAAATGCCGGAAGGACCGGAAGGACCGGAAATCGACGAGCGCATCGAATCGCCGCTGATCGATGCCCACGCGATCGCGCCCGCGCTCGTCGAACCGCCGCCGCTCTTCGACTTCCGCCTGCCGAAGCCGGCCATTCCCGACGTCGCGCTCGCGATGACCGATACGCCCGCGTCTATCGACCCGGTCGCGCCGCCTGCAAGCGACGAGGAGCCGATGCAAGCGCCGCAGCCCGAGGAACCCGTCGTCGGACAAACCGCGCATGAAGCGATGCCGTCCGCGCCGCCGCCCGAGTCGAACGAGGCGAAACCCGCGCCGCTCGCCGAAGAACCGCCAAAAGAGCCGCACTTCCGCGAGATCACGCCGACGCCCCCGTGGCTGGACGCTTTCGAGTCCAGCGAGGACGGCAACGAGCCCCCTGCCCCGCCGCTCTTGCGTATCGTCGACGAGCCGGAGGCCGAGCTCGAAGCGCCAGCCGAGGAGGAAGAGGAACAGCCCATCGCCGAGCGTCAGGCGGTGGGCGACGAATTCGCGTCGCCGTCGAACATCGTGCGCTTCCCGGGCGCCGTCAGCACGGCCATCACCACGGCAGCACCGGCCGCAGCGGCCGCACCCGGCGCTCAGCCCGCCCCGTCCGAGCCGCGCGCGCCCGTGCGCGCCTCCGCGCCGAATGGATTCGAATTCCACGCGCCGCACGCATCGTCGGTAGAGCTGCCGACGCTCGATCTGCTCGAGCCCGCCTCCGGCGAAATCGAACCGGTCTCGGAAGAGCGCCTGAACGAAACGGGCCAGTTGATCGAGCAGCGTCTGCAGGAATTCAAGGTGCCGGTGACGGTGGTCGGCGCGTCCGCGGGTCCGGTCATCACGCGTTTCGAGGTCGAGCCGGCGCTCGGCGTGCGCGGCAGCCAGATCGTCGGGCTGATGAAGGATCTCTCGCGCGGCCTCGGCCTCACGTCGATCCGCGTCGTCGAGACGATTCCCGGCAAGACCTGCATGGGTCTCGAGCTGCCGAATCAGAAGCGCCAGATGATTCGCCTCTCGGAGATTCTCGAGCAGGACGTCTATCGCAACTCGAAGTCGAATCTGACGATCGCGATGGGCAAGGACATCATCGGCAATCCGGTCGTCACGGATCTCGCGAAGGCGCCGCACATGCTGGTCGCGGGCACGACGGGCTCGGGCAAATCCGTCGCCATCAACGCGATGATCCTCTCGCTGCTCTACAAGGCGAAGCCCGAGGACGTGCGCCTCATCATGATCGATCCGAAGATGCTCGAGCTTTCCGTCTACGAAGGCATTCCGCATCTGCTCGCGCCGGTCGTCACCGACATGAAGCTCGCGTCGAACGCGCTGAACTGGTGCGTCGGCGAGATGGAGAAGCGCTACCGGCTGATGTCGGCGGTCGGCGTGCGCAATTTGCAGGGCTTCAACCAGAAGATCCGCAACACCGAGGCGGCGGGCAAGAAGCTCACGAACCCGTTCTCGCTCACCCCCGACGCGCCGGAGCCGCTGTCCACCTTGCCGCTCATCGTCGTGGTCATCGACGAGCTCGCGGACCTGATGATGGTCGCGGGCAAGCAGATCGAGCAGCTGATCGCGCGTCTCGCGCAGAAAGCGCGTGCGGCGGGCATCCACCTGATCCTCGCGACGCAGCGGCCTTCGGTGGACGTGATCACCGGCCTCATCAAGGCGAACATTCCGACGCGGGTCGCGTTCCAGGTGTCGTCGAAGATCGACTCACGCACGATTCTCGACCAGATGGGCGCGGAATCGCTGCTCGGCGCGGGCGACATGCTGTTCCTGCCGCCCGGCACCGGCTATCCGCAGCGCGTGCACGGCGCGTTCGTCGCGGACGACGAAGTGCATCGCGTGGTCGAGCATCTGAAGCAGTTCGGCGAGCCGGAGTACGAGGAAGGCATTCTTTCCGGGCCGACGGGTGAAGGGGGCGGCACGCAAGACCTCTTCGGCGATTCGCCCGACGCCGAAGCCGATCCGCTCTATGACGAAGCCGTGGCCTTCGTCGTGCGCACGCGGCGCGCGTCGATTTCGTCGGTGCAGCGGCAATTGCGCATCGGCTATAACCGCGCGGCGCGTCTCGTCGAGCAGATGGAAACGGCCGGCCTCGTCTCGCCGATGGGCACCAACGGCAACCGCGAAGTGCTCGCGCCGCCCGGACCGGCCGACTGACCCTTACCAGAGCCGCAAACGGCGCAGGAGAAAGATCGTGATGGCGGCGCCGCACGCCATCACGCCAACCACGATCCAGAACGATTCCGGATCTTTCGTGCCCGGCAGCCCGGCCACATTCATGCCGAAGATGCCCGTCACGAGCGTGGCGGGCAACAGCAGCGCGGACATGATCGCGAGCCACAGCAGCTTGCGGTTGATGTCCTCCGAAAGCGCCGCCGCGATTTCATCCTGCAAAAGCTTCGCGCGCTCGTAGAGCCCTTCCAGGCCGCCGCCCAGGCCGTTCAACACCTGTATCGCCTGCGTCAGCGCCTCCATCGAGCGCGGCTCGGCCCATTCCAGCTTGCGCAGCACGAGTTGCGTCAGCGCGTTGCGCTCAGGATCGATGAAACGCCGCACTTCGACGATGCGCCGCCGCACGTCGCCCAGCACCGCGCGGCATTTGGAATGGCTGCCTTCGAGCACGTTCTCCTCGACATCGTCGAGACAGTCGCCGATTTCGTCGATGCGGTCCGCGAAGGTATCGTTCAGCGCGCGGATGAGGCCCGCGAAGAGATCGACGGTATCGCGGAAGGTCGCGCCTTCCAGCACTGCGTGACGCAGCCGGTCAGTCGATTCGAGCGGCCGCGCGCGCACCGTGACCATGCGATGCCTGTCGACGTAGAAGCGCAGCGCGCCGGTCGCGCGGTTCGCCTCGCGCGCGCCGGGCGCGGCGGCATCCGGCGTCTTCGCGACGAGCTCCAGATCCGCGACGACGCCGTACATGAAGTTCGAGCCGATATGCACGCGCGGACGCTTGTCCTCGCCGTTCAGGAACTCGCGCGCGACATCGGGCATCGACGTGACGCCTTCGAGCCAGCCTTCGACGGTGTCGTCGTTCGCGGACAGATGCAGCCACGTCGGCCCTTCCCCCGCGATGGATTCGCGCGCTTCGTCCCACGAGAGCCGCAGCGCTTCGCCGCCCTTGAAGCTGAAGGCGCTGATGAATCCCGGCGGCGCCGGTTCGCTGCGCCTCGCCGGGCGCTCCCTCGCGTCGAATGTGTGAGTGGTGTTCAACTTGCGTTCCCTGCCATTGCCTTTCAGTTTCCTCAGTACACCTTTCAGTCGCGCGCACGCGGAAAAGTGGACACCGGAGGCATCCTACTAGAATTCATAGCGGCCCCAGAAAAACGCGACATCGCCCTTGTTGATGCCCGGTATGCGCGGGATGAACGTCGCCATGATCGATGCGCGCTGATAACGCAGCGAGCCGATCGGCAGAGCGAGCGGCAGCGGCAGATAGTGTGCGATGTCGCTGCGCGCGGTGAAACCCGCGAAGAAGCCGCCGCCGACCGACAGACCGCCCAGCACCGGATTCGTGTACCACTGCCGCGCGTAGCCCGCGATCGGCTGGATGTTCTTGTGGGAGTCGAGAAAGGCGAACGCGAACAGGATGTCCTGATTGCCGTTCGCGTCGGTCCAGTGCTTGCCCGCGCCGCCGCCCCATGAATTGGCGTTGAGGTGGTCCGGGTCGTCGTAGCCATTGATATGCCAGCCATAGCCCGTCAGGTACAGATCCCAGGTGCCGTCGTGCCAGACGCGCATCACGCGCTCGCACGCCGACGACATCCAGTCACGCTTGTAGTCGCATTCCTTGTCGCTCGCATGGACCGCGAGCGGCGCGCACAACATCGAAACAGTGACCGCCTTGACCAGGATTTTTTTCATCTTCGTCGGACCGCGTGTCGCTGGGTGGAGCGCGGCGCGTCGGCCGCCTCCGAACCTAGCTAGTCTGTCACGAAGGCGATACGAACTTGAAATCGACCGGCGAGCCGATCGACAGCCGCTTCGGATCGGACGCGAGCTCGCCCGTTTGCGGATCGCGGCGGAAGAAGTACGCGCTGTCGCTCTCCTGATTGCCGACGATGAGCCAGCGCCCGGTCGGATCGATCGCGAATTCGCGCGGCGTCTTGCCGAGCGTCGGATAGCGCTTGATGAGCTTCAGATGGCCGTTCTTCGGATCGACCGAGAACGCGACGAGCTCGTTCGCGTCGCCGCGGTTGGTGGCGTAGAGGAAGCGTCCGTCCGGCGACAGATGGATCGCGCCGCCGCCGATCTTGCCTCTGAAACCCGGCGCGATCATCGACGCGGCCTGGACCTGCGTGAGGTTGCCGTCGCGGTAATCGAACACGAGCACCGATGCATTCAGCTCCGTCGTCAGATAGGCGTGCCGGCCGCTTTCATCGAAGATCAGATGGCGCGGACCGGAGCCGGGCTTGATCGGCGTGTAGCGCGCTTCGGTCGGACCGAACAGGCCGCGGCTCGATGCCGACGGATCGGGCGTGTAGCGGTAGCCGTACACCTTGTCGACGCCGAGATCCTGCGCGAAAAGGTATTTGCCGTCCGGCGAGAACACGGTCGAGTGGACGTGCGAATTGTCCTGCCGCCCCTTCACCGGCCCGCCGCCCTCGTGATGCACGGTCAGCACCGACGTACCGACGTGGCCGTCGGCGGTGAGCGGAAAGACCGCGAAGCTGCCGCCGGGATTGGACGCGACCGAGTAATTGGCGGTGAGGAGATACTTGCCGTCAGGTGAGATCGCGAGATAGCACGGATCGTTGCCGTCCGACGAAACGCGATTGAGGAAGCTCAACTGGCCGCTCGCGCGGTCGAAGCGAAAGGCGCTTACGCCGCCGCGCTGCGTCGCCGGGCCGTTGTCGCCGGGCAATTCGTTCACGGCGTACACGTAATTCCGGTCGCGGCTCACGGCGAGATATGAAGGATTTACCGTCTGCGCCGACGCGATGCGCGACAGCTCGCCGCTGCCGGTATCGAATCGATATACATAGATGCCTTCACTCTTGCCGCCGCCCGTATAGGTGCCGATGAGCAGATCGTAGACCTCGCCACTCGACGCGTTCAGCGGCGCCGCGCCGCTCGCAGCGCCAGGCGTGGCGGGCGTGGCAGCCGTCTGAGCGAAGGCCTGCGCCGCCGCCAGCGAAAGCATCAGCGCGACGCCCTTCGCCCAGGCGATCGGCCGCGCATGCGGCAGGCGCGCGTCTTGCAAGGCAGACATGAGCGTATTCGCGCCGCGGGGATGGCTCGGGTGCATGAAACCTCCTCATCGTCTCTTTGCTGCTTGTTATGGGGCGACGCGCGCGTGCGCCGGCATCGCAAGGCCCGTGACGTGCGGGAGCAAGTTCCGCTCCAAAAGACGTGAGCGCCCTCGCAACCGATGGCGGCTCGCAGTCAAGATACACCACGCACGCCAGGCCGGCCGACACGATTCGAACCAACAACAGGAGTTGCCGCGATGACTATCCACCTCGCCCTTGGTCCGCTGGTCTCCCTGATCGCCGGAGTGCTCATTCTCATCATGCCGCGGCTGTTGAATTTCATCGTCGCGATCTATCTGATCGTGATCGGGCTGATCGGCCTGTTCGGCATGGGATCGACGCATTTCTAGCGTGTCCGCGGCTGACCGTGTGACGCCGATTCGCGGCGGCGGTTCCGCGGCTGCGCGCGCACGTGCGAACGCACACGCACGGGTTGACCCGCGCGCGTGCGCAAAGTGTCACGAAAGAAGAACACCCGGACAGGCCGCGCCGGGCTTGCGCGTCCTGTCAGCCGTTTGCGAGCTGATCGAGACGCAGGCGTCCCTGCAACGACAGCGCACCGACCGAAACGCCCGCGGTGCCGAAGCTATAGCGGCTGAAGCAGCCGCGCTCGGTGAGAAAGGCCGCGGCGGTTTCCATCGCGTTGCGCGACAGGCCGAGGTGCTTGTGATCGAGCGCGAGCAGCGCTTCGGCGTCGGAGACGCGGCTCGCGGCGGATAGAACGGCGATGCAATCGGCTTTCGACGGATAGAGCATGGGATTCCGTTCCTCGAAAACGCTACGTTAGGGACCGGTCGATGAAGCCGGCGAGACCGGTTCGGCGCACGACGATTTGCGGATCAGCTGCACGGCCCGTATGGATGGGATCGGTGAGGGCCATGTTTGAAAGACGCGCGAAAGGCGGGAGAGTTTCAGTGCCGGATGCAAGGAACGGGAAGCGGCGTCTGCACCTTTCGCGAAACTGCATTCTAAACATCAGTCGAATGTTTGATCAACGGCGTAATCGGCGCTTCGTTCGCGTTTTTCCGCCAAGCGGGGGCGGCATGCCGCCGCATCGGGTGTTGCGCGCCGTGATCGCGGCGGCCCGGTTTTCTGCTTGCTGCGAACGATTGCGGCAGAATGCGGCCAGAAGGCATGCAAGGCGTGCTTGTCGCTCATCGACGACGCCGCGTTTCGCCCGGGGCCCGCCGCACCTGCGCCCCGAATCCTTCGCTCAACCCGCGGCGCGCCGCGCTTCGTCCCGCGCCGCCAGCAGGAAGATGTTTGCTTATGCCAGCACTGATCGAAGATTATGCGATGGTCGGCGACGGCCATACCGCCGCCCTCATCTCCCGCAACGGCTCCGTCGACTGGCTCTGTTGGCCGCGCTTCGACTCCGGCGCCTGCTTTGCCGCCTTGCTCGGCACGCCCGAGCACGGCCGCTGGCTCATCGCACCCGAGATGCCGGACGGCGAATCGCCCGTCATCAGCCGCCGCTATCGCGAGGACACGCTCGTCCTCGAAACGGATTTCGAAACGCCGGAAGGCGCGGTGACGCTCGTCGACTTCATGCCGCTGCGCAACGGCCATTCGGAGCTCGTGCGCATCGTGATCGGACGGCGCGGCACCGTGCGCATGAAAATGGAACTCGTGCTGCGCTTCGATTACGGCTCCGCCGTGCCCTGGGTCAGCCGTCTGCCCGACGACAGCGGCATCCGCGCGATCGCAGGACCGGATCTCGCCGTCCTGCGCACGCCGGTCGATCTCGTCGGCGAGAACATGCATACGACTGCCTGCTTCGATATCAAGGCGGGCGAGCGCGTGCCCTTCTCGCTGTGTTATTCGCAATCGCATCTGCGCCTGCCGCACGCGTCCGATCCGCATACCCAGCTCGCGCGCACTGAGAATCACTGGCGCGAATGGTCCGGCCAAAGCGAGCTCAACGGCCGATGGGCGAGCGCGATCCGCCGTTCGCTCATCACGCTTAAGGCGCTCGCCTATGAACCGACGGGCGGCATCGTCGCGGCGCCGACGACCTCCCTTCCCGAGCAGCTGGGCGGCACGCGCAACTGGGACTATCGCTACTGCTGGCTGCGCGACGCGACCATCACCCTGCTCGCGATGATGCGCGGCGGCTACTACGACGAAGCCCGCGCGTGGCGGGCGTGGCTGGGGCGTGTGATGGCGGGCTCGCCGTCGCAGATTCAGATCATGTACGGCATTGCCGGCGAGCGCCGCCTGCCCGAATGGGAGATTCCCTGGCTGCCGGGCTACGAGGGCGCGTCGCCGGTGCGCATCGGCAACGGCGCGGTCGATCAGTTGCAGCTCGACGTCTACGGCGAAGTGATGAACGCGCTGCATCTCGCGCGCGTCGGCGGCCTTCAGAGCGACGAAACCGCCTGGTCGATCCAGTGCGCGATGCTCCAGCATCTCGACACCATCTGGGAACAACCCGACGAAGGCATCTGGGAAGTGCGTGGCGGACGCCAACACTTTACGTTCTCGAAGGTCATGGCGTGGGTCGCCTATGACCGCGCGATCAAATCATCGGAGAAGTTCGATCTCCCCGGACCGATCGACCACTGGCGCGAAATGCGCGCGCGCATCCGCGCCGAGGTGCTGAAGAAAAGCTGGAACCCCGCACTGAACTCCTTCACGCAGGCATACGGCAGCGACGCGCTCGATGCAAGCCTGCTGCTGATCCCGTTGCTCGGATTTTTGCCGCCAAAAGATCCGCGAGTGACCGGAACCGTACATGCGATCGAGACCAAATTGACGCACGATGGTCTGGTGAAGCGCTATCACACCGCCGAAGTCGCGGATGGACTGCCGCCCGGGGAAGGCACGTTTCTGGCTTGTAGCTTCTGGCTGGTCGACAACCTGGCATTACAGGGCCGGATCGACGAAGCGCACCAGATGTTCGAGCGCCTCGTCGGTCTAGCTAACGATGTCGGGTTGCTGGCCGAGGAGTACGACACGGTGGCGAAGCGCATGGTCGGGAATTTTCCGCAGGCGTTCACCCACGTGGCGCTCGTGCATACCGGGATGAACCTGATGCGTCACGAAGAGGAAATGGCAAAGGCGACAGGCCAGCCGTCCGGCTCTGAAAACCACGACGAGGCGGAAGCGCAAGCCGAGTTCGATGCTGCATCAGGAAAATCTTAAACGTTTGTTTTAGTTGGCGAAATGAGTGCTTTACCGGTAATATTGCTGCAATGCACAATACGTAACATGTCGGAATCTGTTGTTTTCAGGCCGGCAATTTCAACCGATTGTTGAATTGAACGTTTAATGCGCGGAAAATCTTGCCTCGACTCAAGCTTCGTTTGCCTAAGTCGATAACGCGCAGGTGGCAACACGGAAAGGCATTGAAGCATCGCAGGAAAGACAGTGCCCCGGCTGCGTGGCGACAGCCCGCCGCGCAGCCGGGGATCATCGAATGCCGTTGAAGCTCGTCGCCGGTTGTGCCGGCATCAACGGGCGTACCGGTTTCCACCGGAGTTACTGGGGCAACCATGCTCTATCAAATTCACGAATTTCAGCGAGCCATGCTGTCTCCCCTGACAGCATGGGCCGAGGCCGCTTCGAAGTCGTTCGTCAACCCGGCCAGTCCCCTCGCCTACATTCCCGGCTCGAGCCGTTTCGCCGCCGGTTACGAACTGCTCTACCGGCTCGGCAAGGACTACGAGAAGCCGGAGTTCGAACTGCATCAGATCGTCAAGGACGGCCACAACATTCCGATCGTCGAGCAGACGGTGGTCGAGAAGCCGTTCTGCCGCCTGTTGCGCTTCAAGCGCTTCGCCGACGACAGCGCCACCGTCACCAAGCTCAAGAACGAGCCGATCGTGCTCGTGTGCGCGCCGCTCTCCGGCCATCACTCCACGCTGCTGCGCGACACCGTGCGCACGCTCCTGCAGGACCACAAGGTGTACATCACCGACTGGATCGATGCACGCATGGTGCCGACCGAGAACGGTCCGTTCCATCTGGACGATTACGTCGAGTACATCCAGGAGTTCATCCGCCATATCGGCGCGAAGGATCTGCACGTCATTTCCGTGTGTCAGCCTACCGTGCCGGTGCTTGCCGCCATTTCGCTGATGGCGAGCCGCGGCGAAGACACGCCGCGCACCATGACGATGATGGGCGGCCCGATCGACGCGCGCCGCAGCCCCACGTCGGTCAACTCGCTCGCGAACGAGCACTCCTACGAGTGGTTCGAGAACAACGTCATCTACACGGTGCCGGCCAACTATCCCGGCGTCGGCCGCAAGGTGTATCCGGGCTTCCTGCAGCATGCGGGCTTCGTCGCGATGAACCCGGAGCGCCATCTCACGGCCCATTGGGACTTCTATCAAAATCTGCTGCGCGGCGACGATGACGACGCCGAGCAACACCGCCGTTTCTACGACGAATACAACGCCGTGCTCGACATGGCCGCCGAGTATTACCTCGAGACGATCCGCATCGTGTTCCAGGAGTTCCGGCTCGCGGAAGGCACGTGGGAAGTCAACGACGAGCTCGTGCGTCCGCAGGACATCAAGCACACCGCGCTCTTCACGATCGAAGGCGAGCTCGACGACATCTCCGGCAGCGGTCAGACGCGCGCCGCGCATGACCTGTGCACCGGCATCCCGGCGAAGCACAAGCGGCACTTCACGGCGGAAAAGGCCGGCCACTACGGCATCTTCTCCGGACGCCGCTGGCGCACGATGGTGTATCCGCAATTGCGCGAGTTCATCCTCGAGCACGACAAGACGCCGAAGACCGAAGCGGTGCCGGCCTAAGCGCGAACGCGCCGGGACCGATTCCATCGCATCGACAAAAACGTCGCGCCTTGCAAAAGGCGCGACGTTTTTCTTTTCGGACGGCGCGTGCGCGAAAGCGCTGGATCAGCGGCGCGTCAGATAAGCCAGCAGCAGCTCGGTATTCATCCGCACGATCTGGTCGCGCTGCGCCTGGTCGCTGAAATCGAGGCCCATGGTCGCTTCCAGCGTGAAGCGGTTCGAGACGATGTAATAGCCGAGCCCCGACAGCGTGATATAGAACTTGAGCGGATCGACATCGGTGCGAAACAATCCGGCTTTTTGACCACGGTCGAGAATGGCCGTGAGCGTCGCCACGATGGGCGAAATGAGCTCGCGTATTCGATTCGATCCTTTGATATATCTCGCCTCGTGCAAGTTTTCGTTATTGATGAGGCGCAGCAGTTCCGGGTGATCGCGATAATAATCCCAGACGAAATGCGCGAGACGTGTCATCGCCTCGATAGGCGCGATCCCGTCGAGTTCGAGCGTACGCTCGGCATCGACGAGCGCGGAAAGCGCGTGTTCGAGCACGGCGGTAAAAAGCTGCTCCTTGCTACCGAAGTAGTAATAGAGCATGCGTTCATTGGTCTCCGCCCGGCGGGCGATCTGATCGACGCGCGCACCGAATAGCCCGCCGGCAGCGAACTCTTCTGCGGCGGCAAGCAAAATACGGCGCCGGGTGCCTTCAGGATCTCTTTTGATTTTCGGCTGATTCATGGTGGCATGACTCGGGAGCCGCGTTGCCGGATTAGCGTCACGCGGCCCGCATTGGGGTACATGACGTGAACGGGCGCTGCCCAGGGTTATTGGGAAACACCGTCCTGCGGTCAAACGGAAAAGCGCTTCGATTATGCGCACATCGAAGAACATTGGCAATTAGGATTGGAAGGCATCCGTCACGGCCTCCTGCAACTTCGGCGATAATGTCAATCAAAATGGAGCGTGCGCCCGGAATGCGGGACGTGCGCCGTACAGGCAGCGTGCCGTCGTCGTGGACGCCGAAGCGTTTTCATCGCGTGCAGCGCGTTGCGCGTGATCACAGCGACGCATTCGCCCACGCTGCGCCAGTCCCCCCAGGCATCATCGCAATTCCTCGTGACCGCAACCGTTTCCAAGACGCTCGCTGAGCGCATCGAAGATCTGCTGCCGCAGACGCAATGCACCAAGTGCGGCTATCCCGCCTGCCGGCCCTACGCCGACGCAATCGCCGCGGGCGAGGCCAACTACAACCAGTGCCCGCCCGGCGGAGCCGAAGGCGTCGCGCGCCTCGCCGCGCTGCTCGGCAAGCCGGTGATCCCGCTCGACGTCACCCACGGCGAAGAGCGGCCGCGGCCTCTCGCCGTGATCGATGAGAACGTGTGCATCGGCTGCACGCTTTGCATGCAGGCGTGTCCGGTCGATGCGATCGTCGGGGCGGCGAAGCAGATGCATACGGTCATCGCCGAACTGTGCACGGGCTGCGATCTGTGCGTGCCGCCCTGCCCGGTCGACTGCATCGCGATGGTGCCCGTGACCGGCGAGCGCACTGGCTGGGACGCATGGAGCCAGGAAGACGCCAATGCGGCGCGCGCGCGGCACGACCGGCGCACGGCGCGTCTCGAGCGCGAGCGCGCGGCGGCCGAGGCACGGGCGAGCGCGCGTCAGGCATCGCGCGCGGCGCAGGCGCAAGAGCCGCAGGAAGCGCAGAAAGCCGAAGACAAGCAACCCCAGGCGCAGGCGGCGCCGGCCGCGGCCGACGATCCGGAAGCGAAGAAACGCGCGATCATTCAGGCCGCGCTCGAACGCGCGCGCAAGAAAAAGGAAGAGATGGCGCAGCTCGGCGCCGGCCCGAAAAACACGGAGCACGTGAGCGCCGCGGTGCAGGCGCAGATCGACGCCGCCGAGGAGCGCCGCCGCCGTCTCGGGCTGAACGACGACGAAAACGCGTCCCGCCCCGACGATGGCGACAAACCCGCGTAGCGCGCGGACATCGGACCATGAACGCAAAAAAACGACACGCCATCTACGAGACGCTGCAAAGCCTGAATCCGCATCCGACGACCGAGCTCGAGTACACGACTCCGTTCGAACTGCTGATCGCCGTGATGCTCTCCGCGCAGGCCACCGACGTTTCCGTCAACAAGGCGATGCGCAAGATGTTCCCCGTCGCGAATACCCCGGCGGCGGTGCTCGCGCTCGGCGAAGAAGGCGTGTCGGAGTACATCCGCACGATCGGGCTCTATCGCACGAAGGCGAAGAACGTGATCGCGACGTGCCGCATTCTCATCGATCAATACGGCGGCGAAGTGCCCGACAAGCGCGAGGCGCTGGAGGCGCTGCCGGGCGTGGGCCGCAAGACCGCGAACGTCATTCTGAACACGGCGTTCGGGCAGCCGACGATCGCCGTCGATACGCACATCTTCCGCGTCGCCAATCGCACGGGGCTTGCGCCCGGCAAGGACGTGCGCGCGGTCGAAACCGCGCTCGAGAAGTTCACGCCGAAGGAGTTCCTGCACGACGCGCATCACTGGCTGATTCTG
The DNA here is from genome assembly GCF_056930355.1 of Caballeronia sp. 11_S32. Lineage (NCBI taxonomy): Bacteria > Pseudomonadati > Pseudomonadota > Betaproteobacteria > Burkholderiales > Burkholderiaceae > Caballeronia > Caballeronia sp. 11_S32. Next base: position 1,449,396 of record NZ_JBXOWH010000003.1, on the reverse strand, counting down.
CACGGCCGCTACGTCTGCAAGGCGCGCGTGCCCGAGTGCTGGCATTGCGCGATCGAACCGCTCTGCGAATATCGGCCGAAGACGCCCGCGCCGGTCGAGTGAGCCGTTTCGGCAGAACTGGCGCGCCGCGGTTTACAATGACGGGCTGAGAAACCCGCAATCGAATCAATATCTTATGTTCAACCCCAGTCGCGACGAAGTTCGCCAGTTCTTCACCGAAACCTGGCGCAAGGAGCGCGCCGGCGAGATTCTGACGCCGCTCGAAAGCATGGCCGCCGACTGGATCGGCGAGCATCCCGAGTATCACGACGCGCTCGCGAACCCCGACGCGCGCGAAGCCGATTACTCGCCCGATCGCGGCCAGACGAACCCGTTCCTGCATCTGTCGATGCATCTCGCGATCAGCGAGCAACTCTCGATCGATCAGCCGCCGGGCATCCGCCGCGCGCACGACAAACTCGTCGCGCGCCTCGGCTCGCCGCACGACGCGCAGCACGCGATCATGGACTGCCTCGGTCAGGTGATCTGGGAAGCGCAGCGCTCGGGCACGCCGCCCGACACCGACGCCTATCTCGCGCTGATCGAACGCCGCGCATCGCGCGACTAGGCATCCGCGAGAACGCCGGCGCAACGCGCGCTCAAACGAAACACCCCGCTCGAAGCGGGGTGTTTCGTTTTCAGAGCGAATCCGACGCGGACTTACTTCTTCAGCACGAGGCTGCCGTCGAGCGATTCGATATACGCCGCGATGTCCTTCAGGTCGCCCAGCGACAGGTTCTGCACCTGCGCCGCCATGATGGCGTTGTTGCGGCCGAAGTTCGGATTGTTGCCGCCGATCTGATATTGGCGCAGCGCCCAGTAGATGTAGCTCGCATGCTGACCCGCGAGCCGCGGATACTCGCCGCTCACCGGCTTGTTCAGGCCGGGGCCGTGGCAGGCCGCGCAGTTGTGGCTTTCGGAGAGCGCGCGGCCGTTGCTCACGTCCGCCGCGTGCGCGCTGCCGACCGTCATGCCGATGAGCGCCGCTGCCGCGCATGCTGCCTTGAAGCTTGTGTGAAGTGCCTTGGACGGCTTCATGAATTCTCCTACCCGTTGTCGCTTTGCGTTGTCACGCGCGGATCACTTGTCGGGATTGTTCTTCGATTGGGGAGTCTGCGCGGCGTAGTACGCGGCGATATCGGCGATGTCCTGATCCGACAGCGTCGTCGCGATGGCGCGCATCGTGTCGAAATGGCGGTCGCCCTTCTTGTAGGCGTGCAGCGCATTGGCGATGTACTGCGCGTTCTGGCCACCCAGCATAGGCACCTCGTAAACCTCGGGGTACGCGGTGCGATAGCCGGGGATGCCGTGGCAGCCGATACACATCGCGACCTTGCCCTCTGCGGCCTTCGCGTTGCCGACGACGTCGGCCGACGCCTGGGTCGCGAAGCCGGCGAGACCCGACAGCGCTGCAATCACGGCACATTTGCCGACGAAATTGTTCATAGCTCTTCTAACCTGGCTTGAGGGGAAATCCGGCGCTCCAAAGGCCGCGGCCCGCGCCGAGCGCATTACAAGCTTCTCGGGACTGTTTGCTGCAACAGGGTTTATCGCCACGCAGGCCAAAAAAATCGCGCTAATTGTACCGCGCGACCTACCCTCCGTCCACACGCGAACCGCGCCGAAGCCTTGCTGGCAAGGGGAATCGGCTGAAAAGCAGCCGTTTCGACTGCGACAATTCGTCCCTGTACAAGCGATGAGCCCGCCTGCGCGCTCGCTCCAAACGCGGTCGGCGCGCTGCCACACCCCGCCGATGAAGCGGCTCAAACGATACCCGGCGGCCCTCAATGCCGAAAGGTCTTCTGACTTATACTGGGATTTTTTTGCCAACCGGATCTTCGTCATGCGTTTCGAAGGCTCATCGCAATACGTCGCAACCGACGATCTCAAGCTCGCGGTCAACGCCGCGATGACGCTGCAACGGCCGTTGCTCATCAAGGGCGAACCCGGCACGGGCAAGACCATGCTCGCGGAGGAAGTCGCGGGGGCGCTCGGCATGCCGCTTCTGCAATGGCACATCAAGTCGACGACCAAGGCCCAGCAAGGACTCTACGAATACGACGCGGTCTCGCGCCTGCGCGATTCGCAGCTCGGCGACGAGCGCGTGAAGGACATCCGCAATTACATCGTGAAGGGCGTGCTGTGGCAGGCGTTCGAATCGGACCAGCAGAGCGTGCTGCTGATCGACGAGATCGACAAGGCGGACATCGAATTTCCGAACGACCTGCTGCGCGAGCTCGACCGCATGGAGTTCTACGTCTACGAGACGCGCGAACTCGTGAAAGCGAAGCATCGGCCGCTCGTCATCATCACGTCGAACAACGAGAAGGAGTTGCCCGACGCGTTCCTGCGCCGCTGCTTCTTCCACTACATCAAGTTCCCCGACGCCGAGACGATGAAGGCGATCGTCGAAGTGCACTTCCCCAACATCAAGCAGGACCTGCTCGCCGCGGCGATGCAAAGCTTCTTCGAATTGCGCGGCGTGTCGGGCCTGAAGAAGAAGCCGTCGACATCCGAATTGCTCGACTGGCTCAAGCTGCTGCTCGCGGAAGACATTCCGCCCGAGGCGCTGCGCTCGTCGGATCAGAAGCAGATCGTGCCGCCGCTGCATGGCGCGCTTCTGAAGAACGAGCAGGACGTCGCGCTGTTCGAGCGGCTGCTCTTCATGAACCGCAACCATCGTTAAGCAATGAGCCGCTGGATCGAACCCATCACGCTGGAAGGCGAGCACGTCCGGCTCGTGCCGCTCACGGCCGAGCACGAACAGGCGCTCACGGCCGCCGCGAGCGACGGCGAATTGTGGAAGCTCTGGTACACCTTCGTGCCCTCGCCCGACAAGACGCGCACTTATATCGACGCCGCGCTCGACATGCGCGACCGCCTGGGCGCGCATCCGTTCGCGGTGATCGATGCGAAGACCGGCGACATCGTCGGTTCGACGCGCTATTTCAATGTCGATGAAGCGAATCGGCGGCTGGAGATCGGCCATACGTGGTATGCCAGACGCGTGCAGAAGACCGCGCTCAACACCGAAGCCAAGCTGCTGCTGCTCACGCACGCGTTCGAAAAACTCGACGCCATCGCCGTCGAGTTCCGGACGCATTTCATGAACCACGCGTCGCGCACGGCGATCGCGCGGCTCGGCGCGAAGCAGGATGGGATTCTGCGCAATCACCAGGTCGGGAAGGATGGCGTGTTGCGCGACACCGTCGTGTTTTCGATCATCCAGTCGGAATGGCCGGCGGTGCGCGCCAATCTTAAATACCGGCTCGACCGCTGACACTCATCGCGATGGAGAGCGCGCCATGCTGATCGACTTCTTCTACTCGCTGCGCGATGCGAAGCTGCCCGTCTCGGTGAAGGAATACCTCACCCTGCTCGAAGCATTGAAGGCGCAGGTGATTTCTCCATCGCTCGACGAGTTCTACTTCCTCGCGCGCATGACGCTCGTGAAGGACGAGAAGTACTTCGACAAGTTCGATCGTGCGTTCGGCGCGTATTTCCACGGCGTGACGCAACTGCCCGACGAAGCCTTCGACATTCCGCTCGACTGGCTCAAGAAGCGGCTGGATCGCGAGTTCACGGCGGAGGAAAAGAAGCGCATCGAGGCGCTCGGCGGTCTCGACAAGCTGATGGAGCGCCTTAAAGAGCTGATGGACGAGCAGAAGGAACGTCACGAAGGCGGCAACAAGTGGATAGGCACGGGCGGCACGTCGCCGTTCGGGCACGGCGGGTATAACCCGGAAGGCATCCGCATCGGCGGGGAATCGTCGGGCAATCGCACGGCAGTGAAAGTATGGGACGAGCGTGCGTATAAGGATTACGACGATCAGGTCGAAATCGGCACGCGCAACATCAAGGTCGCGCTGCGGCGTCTGCGCCGCTTCGCGCGCGAAGGCGCGGCAGAAGAGCTCGATCTGCCCGACACGATCCGCAGCACCGCCGCCAACGCGGGCTGGCTCGATCTCAAGATGGTCCCCGAGCGTCACAACAACGTGAAGGTGCTGATGCTGCTCGATGTCGGCGGCTCGATGGACGATCACATCAAGCGCGTCGAGGAGCTTTTCTCCGCGGCGAAGGCCGAGTTCAAGCATCTCGAGTTCTACTACTTCCACAATTGCGTGTACGACTATCTGTGGAAGAACAACCGCCGCCGTCACACGGAGCGCACGCCGACCTTCGACGTGCTGCACAAGTTCACGCCCGATTACAAGCTGATCTTCGTCGGCGACGCGACCATGAGCCCTTACGAAGTGCTTCAGCCGGGCGGCTCCGTCGAATACAACAACGCCGAGGCGGGCGCCGTGTGGCTGCGCCGTCTCGCGGATCAGTTCCCGCATCACGCGTGGCTCAATCCCGAGCCCGAGCGCCTGTGGGAATACCGGCAGTCGATCTCCGCGATCCGCAATGTCCTCGGCAATCGCATGTACCCGCTCACCATGGCCGGCCTCGAAGCCGCGATGCGAGCACTATCCAAGTAACGACAAGAGCACGCATGAAAGCCTCTTCCCCGGCGCCCGTCGCGCTGCGCCCCTTCTTTGACTCGTCCGTTTCCACCATCGTCGCCGGTTTTGTCGCGATGATGACCGGCTACACCAGTTCGCTCGTGCTGATGTTTCAGGCGGGCCAGGCCGCGCATCTGTCCGACGCGCAGATTTCGTCGTGGATCTGGGCGCTTTCGATGGGCATGGCGGTCTGCACGATCGGCCTGTCGCTGCGCTATCGCGCGCCGATCGTCGTCGCGTGGTCGACGCCCGGCGCGGCGCTGCTCGTCTCGTCGCTGCCGAACGTGGCATACGCCGATGCGATCGGCGCGTTCATCGTCTGCGCGGTGCTGCTGACCGCCGTAGGTCTCACCGGCTGGTTCGACACGCTGATGAAGCGCATTCCGTCGGGCATCGCCGCCGCGTTGCTCGCGGGCATCCTGTTCGAGATCGGCATCGAGATTTTCCGCGCGGCCGAACATCGGACGGCGCTCGTCATCGTCATGTTCTTCACCTATCTCGCGGGCAAGCGCTTCATGCCGCGTTACGCGATTCCGGCGACGCTCGCCGCGGGCATCGCGGTGGCGGGCGGGCTCGGGCTGCTCGACTTCTCGCGCTTTCACGTCGCGCTCGCGCATCCGGTGTTCACGATGCCCGCGTTCTCGCTCGCCGCGGCCATCAGCATCGGCATTCCGCTTTTCGTCGTCGCGATGGCCTCGCAGAACGTGCCCGGCTTAGCCGTCCTGCGCGCCGACGGCTACACGACGCCCTCCGCCCCGCTCATCTCGACGACCGGCATCGCGTCGCTCGTGCTCGCGCCGTTCGGCTCGCACGGCATGAACCTCGCGGCCATCACCGCTGCGATCTGCACCGGCCGCGAAGCGCACGAGAACCGCGACAAGCGCTACACGGCGGCCGTCTGGTGCGGCGTCTTCTATCTGATCGCGGGCACCTTCGGCGCGACCATCGCCGCGCTGTTCGCCGCCTTTCCGAAGGAACTCGTCGTCTCCGTGGCGGCGCTCGCGCTCTTCGGCTCGATCATGAGCGGTCTCGCCAACGCGATGCACGACGCACGCCAGCGCGAGCCCGCGCTCGTCACATTCATGGTGACGGCTTCGGGCCTCACGCTCCTGTCGATCGGCTCCGCGTTCTGGGGGCTGATCGCGGGAATCGCGACGCATCTCGTGCTCAACGCCAGACGCGGCTGACGCGGCCTACAATGGCGGAATCGGCCCCGATTTTTCGAGCCGATGTTTCCGCAACTGATTTCTCGCCGTTCCGTCATGGCTTTGATCGACAAACTGCTGGAGCGCTCCGCGCCGCCCGGCCCCCGCAAACGCAAGACCATCGTGCGCGTGCTGCTCGACGACGCCGGGCACGTCCAGGACGTCGTCCCGAAAATGAGCTGCGGCGACCCGGCGAAAGACGCGCACGCGCTCGACGAGGTGCGCAAGATGCGCTTCGCGCGCGGGCAGCTGGGTTCGGGCACGGTGCGCCGCTGGCACGAACTGGCCTACGCGGTGGATTGAACGCGTGGTCCCGCGCCGGGTCGAAATCGGGCTCGCCGCGCGCGGGCGCGCATGGCATCAGCGCGTTCGCCCCGCTCGGGACTAGAATGAGGGAATGAGATTCAGGGGCGCGCCGCGCGAACGAAGTCGCCGTGCGGCGTTGCATTCAGGGGCAATCCGCGGGTTGGTTACCGCAATTTGACAAGGCGCAACGCGTCTGAGACTCGACATGACATCCGCTCTCGACCAGCTCAAGCAATACACGACCGTCGTCGCCGACACGGGCGACTTCCAGCAATTCATCCAGTTCAAGCCGCAGGACGCGACCACGAATCCGTCGCTGATCCTGAAGGCCGTCCAAAAGGACGACTACAAGCCGCTGCTCGAAAAGACCGTCAAGGAGCACGCGAAGAAGCCGATGCCGCAGATCATCGACAATCTGCTCGTCGCATTCGGCACCGAGATTCTGAAGATCATTCCGGGGCGCGTGTCCACCGAAGTCGACGCGCGGCTCTCGTTCGACACCAAGGCGTCGATCGACAAGGCGCACGACATCATCAAGCTGTATGAGAACGCGGGCATCAGCCGGGATCGCGTGCTGATCAAGCTCGCGTCGACGTGGGAAGGTATCCGTGCCGCCGAGCAGCTGCAGAAGGAAGGCATCCACTGCAACATGACACTGCTCTTTTCGCTGCCGCAGGCGGTCGCATGCGCCGAGGCGGGCGCGCAGCTGATCTCGCCGTTCGTCGGCCGCATCTACGACTGGTACAAGAAGGCCGCCGGCGCGGAATGGGACGAAGTGAAAAACGGCGGCGCGAACGATCCCGGCGTGCAGTCGGTGCGTCGCATCTACACGTACTACAAGAAGTTCGGCTACAAGACCGAGGTCATGGGCGCGAGCTTCCGCACGGTGAGCCAGATCACCGAGCTCGCCGGCTGCGACCTGCTGACGATCAGCCCCGATCTTCTGAAGAAGCTGGCCGACAGCAATGACAAGGTCGAACGCAAGCTTTCGCCGGATACGGTGAAGAACGAGAACGTGGAAAAGATCGCTGTCGACGAGCCGACGTTCCGCTTCCTCGTCAATGACGACGCGATGGCGACCGAAAAGCTCGCGGAAGGCATCCGCGCCTTCGCCGCCGACGCGATCAAGCTCGAAAAGCTGATCACCGCGCTCAAGTAAGCTCGCTTTCGCCCTGACGACGCGTCGAGTTGAACGCCGCGTCGGATGGCCCGAAAGTCGGCGCAAAGACCGCGAATCGAACCAGCCTGACTGGTTCGATTCGCGGTCTTTTTCATTGCAGTTTCTCTTGACCTAATTTGACTTTTTCTGAGTGGACGCGGCGTTCCGTTGCAATAGACTTCGGGGTTTCGGCGGCATGTCCGCTTCACACGCACGGAGTCGTTCGGTCATGCAACTTGATACCTATCTCTTTTTCAACGGCGATTGCGCAGCCGCGCTCGAGCTTTATCAGGCGGCGTTTGGCGCACAGATCGCCGCGCTCGTCCGCTTCCGCGATGCGCCGGAAGGCGGCAATGCACCGCCCGACTGGCAAGACAAGATCATGCACGCGGTATTTCACGTGGGCCCGAACGCCATTCTGGTGTCGGACGGCCGCTACGGTCAGCCGCGCAAGGACTACGCGGGCTTCACGCTGTCGATTGCCGCGGACGACGCGCCATCCGGCGAGCGCATCTTCAACATGCTGGCCGAAGGCGGCAGCGTGCTCACGCCGTGGCAATCCACTTTCTGGACGCAGGGCTTCGGCATGCTGACGGATCGCTTCGGCGTGCCGTGGCTCATCAACGTGGTGCACGAAGGCGAACTTCAGTCAGCCTGAGCCTCGTCGCATCAAGCATTGAGCGGCCGCGCGCCTTCGATATTCCACTGCCGCTCGATTTCGGACAAACGCAGCCGCAAGCCGTCCACCTGCTCGGCGAAGCGCATCGCGAGCCAGTGCATGCCCTGCATCGTCTCGTTCTTCTCATCCTCGCCGCTTGCGGGCGGCTGCGCGGCAATATCCACCGCGCGGTACAGCAGGCCTACGCGCCCGAAGCGCAATGCACGCGCCATGTGCAGCAGTTGCAGGCGTATGGCGTATTCGCGCGGCGAGCACGCAATCGCGAAGCGGGTCTGTGCCGCGCCCGTGACTTCCGGCATCGACATGATCAGCAGTTCGAGCGCCGCAAGAACGGAGCGGTGCAGGCGCTGGATTTCCTCGAGGCGCGCGATCGGCACGTCGGTTTCCTTCGCGACCGATTCCATCAGCGCGCGCGATTGCACGAGCCGCTGGCTCATCGCGTAGAAGCGCCGCGCGGTTTGCTCGGCCACGAGCGGTGTGCCGTCGAGCAACGCGCCGTAGAGCCTCGCGCACTCGCGAAGATTGTCCGCGAGCCGGTAGCGCCACGAATACGTCGCGTATTGCGGCAGCACGAACGAGAACGCGAGCGCGATCACCACGCCGATCAGCACGTTGGCCGTGCGCCACAAGCCGGTGCTGAGCGGCAGGTCGCCGTGCCCGGAGACGATGACCATCGTGATCGCCGTGAGCAGCGCGACATAGCCCGCCTTGCCGATCGCGTAATAGGCGCAGCCGCCCGCGATCACGCACATCAGGACGAAGAACAGCATCAGCGAGCCGGTGACGTTTTGCGTGAGGATCAGGACGAGCCCGAACAGCGCGCCGAGCATCGTGCCGATCGCGCGCTCGGCCGCTTTCTTGCGGATGTTGCCGTAGTGCTGCAGCCCGCCGACCACGACGAGCACCGACACCGACGCCCACACGCCGTGCGGCACGTCGATGCCCGTGGTGACGGCAATCGACATCGCCATTGCGAGACCGACGCGCACGCCGTGAATCAGGTTCGCGTGCCGGTAGCGGAAGTAAGGCGATGCGATCCAGTGAAGGACGCGCGAGAGACGGCTGCGCCTTGATGGCGTCGATGTCGGAGAAAGCATGGTTCGCTCGCGTCGATGAACACAGGCCGTCGAAAGGCTGCCGGAAAAGACAACGCCCGCAACGGCCAGCGGCTGTTACGGGCGTTTTACCAGCTTTTCGCGAATCGCGTCGAACGGACGTCCGACGCGCGCCGCATGCTGCCGGATCAGCTTTCCACGATATCCAGATAATCTTCCGGACGCGTGCGGTCCTCGGAGCGCTTGAGGCCCAGCACACGCACGAGCACGCTCACGACGATCGAGACGATCAGGTTCGCGATCAGCGCCCACACGGCCGCGTAGCCCGGCACGGTATAGCCGAAGAGATGCAGCGGATAGATCGAGCCCTTCAGTTGCAGCGACACGGCCATCCACGTGCCCACGCCGATGCCCGTCGCCCAGCCGATCAGCAGGCCGCGGTGATCGAGCACGCGCGTATAGAGACCGAGCACGAGCGCGGGCAGCGTCTGGATGATCCAGATGCCGCCGAGCAGTTGCAGCTGGATCGCGTACGTCAGCGGCAGCGCGAGAATGAACACGACCGCGCCCACCTTCACGATCAGCGACACGAGCTTGGCGACGTTGGTTTCCTGCTCCGGCGTCATCGACGTGTTCACGAACTCGCGATGCACGTTGCGCGTGTACAGGTTCGCCGCCGCGATCGACATGATCGCCGCCGGCACCAGCGCGCCGATGCCGATCGCCGCGAACGCCACGCCGACGAACCACGACGGGAAGTAGTGCAGGAACAGCGCCGGCACCGCGAAGTTCGCGCCGTAGGCCTTGAAGTACGACGCGTACTCCGGCATGTCCTTCACGCCCGATGCGAGCGCCATGTAGCCGAGCAGCGCGAGCAGGCCGAGCACGAGCGAGTACGCCGGCAGGAGCGACATGTTGCGGCGGATCGTGTTGCCCGAGTTCGACGAGAGAATCGCCGTGACCGAGTGCGGATACAGGAAGAGCGCGAGGGCCGAGCCGACCGCGAGCGTCGCGTACGCGCTGTAGCCGTTGAGGCTCGCCGCATCAGGCGCCTTCAGCAGCAGCTTCTCGGGCGGCACGGTGCTGAAGATATGGCCGAAGCCGCCGAGCTGCGCCGGAATCACGATCATCGCGGCGATGATCGTGATGTAGATCAGCACGTCCTTCACCACGGCGATCATCGCGGGGGCGCGCAGACCCGACGTGTACGTGTACGCGGCGAGAATCGCGAACGCGATGATGAGCGGCAGATCGCCCATGAAGCCCTGCGTCGAGAAGCCGAGCGCGCCGATCACCACTTCGATGCCGACGAGCTGCAGCGCGATGTACGGCATTGTCGCGACGATACCCGTCAGCGCGACGGCGAGCGCGAGCATGCGGCTGTTGTAGCGCGCGTGCACGAAGTCGGCGGCGGTCACATAGCCGTGACGCTTCGCGATGCTCCAGAGCTTCGGGAACACGACGAACGCGAACGGATAGATGAGGATGGTGTACGGCAGCGCGAAGAAGCCGGTTGCGCCCGCGCCGAACACGAGCGCCGGCACCGCGACGAACGTGTAGGCGGTGTAGAGGTCGCCGCCGAGCAGGAACCACGTGACGATGGTGCCGAAGCGGCGGCCGCCCAGACCCCATTCGTCGAGCTGGGCGAGATCGCCCTTGCGCCAGTGCGCGGCGATGAAGCCGAGAATCGTGACGCCGACGAAGAAGAGAACGAAGACGAAGGTTGCGGTGGTGTTCATCATCGCGCACCTCCGTTCTTACGTCCCGAGGGCAGCGCCTTGGTCTTCATATAGACGACGGCCGTGATGATCGCGCTGATCAGCACCCACAGAAGCTGATACCAGTAGAAATACGGAAAGCCCCACAGAACGGGCTCGATCTTGTTGTAAAACGGCACCCATACCACACCGATCCAGGGAAGGATCAGAAGCCAAAGCCAATGCTTGTTGCGCGGTTGTCCGGTGCCGGTCGCAGCTTCGTGAGCCATGAACGGTCTCCTCTTTGTTTTGATTCGCGTCGTTGATGCGTGGTTATTGCGAGCCCGGCGGGATGCCGGTCGTCGGGTAGACGTGCCGCTTAGAGCGTCTCAAAATAACAGAGGGAGTATATGGACCGCCGAAACCCGGTCAAGCAGGGAGAATCCCGACTATTCCGTCGGATTTGAACGTTTTTTGCGAATCGGCCGGAACCCGCGCTCCGGCCTTGGATTTCGACGCTGCGGCCGATCAGATCGAGAACGAGCCGCTCGTCGCGACGCCCGCGCTTTCGGCGAGACCCTTCACCCACTTGCGCGCGGGCAGGCCGAGTTGCGCCTCGATCAGCTTCGCCCGTGTGTTCAGCGCGGCGAACGGCACGTCGAGCGACGGACCCGCGAACGCGAGCGCTACACGATTGCCGTCGTGGACTTCGGGCAACGCGATCACGCGATTGTCGAACGCTTCGTTCAGGTGACGCATATTGCGCACGAAGCTCGGATGATCGCCGAACAGGTTGATCGTGACGACGCCCGCCTGCGGCGTGAGGCACGCGCGGCACGCGCGATAGAACGACACGCTGTCGAGCACGGGACCGCGCGCGGTGGCGTCGTAGAGATCGATCTGCAACGCGCCGGCGGTGCCGTGATTCGCGCGGTCGTTGACGAACTCCCACGCGTCGCGTTCGGTGACGGTGAGGCGTGCGTCGTCGTAGGGAAGCTCGAACATCGCGCGCGCGGCGATCACGACGGCCGGATTCAGTTCGACGGCTTGCACCTTCGCGCGCTTCAGAAAGCGATGGCAGAACTTGGTGAGCGCGGCCGCGCCGAGGCCGAGCTGCACGATGCGCTCCGGCGTTTCGATGAAGAGCAGCCAGGCCATCATCTGCTGCGCGTATTCGAGCTCGATGTGATCGGGCTTTTTCAGACGCATCGCGCCCTGCACCCATTCGGTGCCGAAATGCAGATAGCGCACGCCGCCCTCTTCCGAGAACGTGACGGGCGCGAAGCGCGGCTTGCGGGGCGCGTCGATGCGCGGCGCGTTCGCGAGGTCGTCGCGATCATCGTCGTCACGCTTGCGCTTCGATTTGCTGTTGTCTTTCTTGCGGCTGAACGCGCGAGCTTCCGCCGACGCGCGCTTGATGAGATTCGTCATTATGTGGAGAGGATGTCGCGCCAGATGCGCAATTTTTGATCGAACGAGAGGATAGCATTGGCCGCGCTCGACGACGGCAGCACGAGCGTGGCGTACCCCGCGGCACTCAGCACGGGCGCGAACTTGCCCGAAGTCTTGCCGTTGAAGCACACCTTGCGCAGCTTCGGAAAGCGCGCGTGGAACGCGGCGAAATCGTTGGGCGAGGCGTTGCGGATCGCGCTGTCCAGGCTGCCTTCGCGCTCGCAGGCGGCGAGCACGTCCCACAGGCCGATGCCATGGGCGACGAGACGCGCGAGGCGATCATCGTAGGCGAGCGCGTGCAGATCCTCGCCGATCGTAGCGCCGACGAGCCGCCAGAACTGGTTGCGCGGATGCGCGTAGTACTGCGTCGCCGTGAGCGACGCGACGCCCGGAAAGCTGCCGAGGATGAGCGTGTGCGTCGCTTCATCGCCGACGGGCGCGAATCCGTCGAGCTTCATTTCGCCTCGCCGTGCGCGACGCGCTTCGCATGCGAGCTCAGATGATCGTAGGAACGCGCGTGCTCGCGCCGATGATGGCCGTGCATCGCGGCGAGCTTCGTCCATAGCGCATCGAGCATGCATTCGGTGACCATCAGCGGCGCGTCGTGACGCTTGAATACCGAGCGGCGCGCGACGAGCGCATGCGGCTGTTCGTTCGTTTGCATCGATGCGAGCCGTTGCAGCGGGTGCCGCGCCGTGATTCGCCGGCTCGCGAGCGCCGAACGAGACACGCTGCTGTCGCTATAGAGCAGTTCCGCGAGCGGCCGCGTGCGCAGCCGGCGCATCGATTGCCATACGCCCGTGCTGTGGTCCAGCGCGACGATGCTGTGCGCGACCACGAACGGCACGCCGTCCACTCTCAGCGCGACTTCGCGCACCCACACGGGCGTGCGCGGCGTGATGTCGAGCGAGCGCGCTTCGTCCGGCCAAGGCGTATCGACGGTTTCCCGCGTGACTTCGACCGTTACCGCGCCGAGCGTGCGCAAGTGCGCCGTCAGCGAGCCGCCTCGCGTGAGCCAGTCCTTTTGTGCGTCGGTGAGCGAGGGAAGCGGGACGACGCGCCAGTGGGCGTCGATGGGATCGTTGGGCGTGAGCATGGCGGTGATTATAGGACCGCCAGCGCTTAGGACGATTCGTATGGAATTGGCGCGCTCATCGAAAGAAACTGAGTCGCCGGTCATGCGAGTCGGGTCCGGCCGCGCGCCAGGCGCGCACCCTGGCTCATCACTGAGAGGACATCGAATGTCGGAAAACAAGAAACAGACATCGAAGAAGGTAGCGCATCTCGCGGCCGAAACGCTGCATGACCCGAAGGCATCGGCCATCAAGAAGAGTCTCGCCGCGTCGGCCTTGTCGCAATCGCACACCAAAAAGCAGACGGGCGCCGAGCTGGAGCACAAGGCGAGCGAAGTGCTTCACAGCAGCAAGTATTCCGAAGAAACGAAGACGCTTGCCGCGTCGGTTCTGGCGCAGTCGAACAAGGAACGCAAGCGGAAGTAAAAACGCGCCGCCGGTTCCCCGGCGGCGCGCTCATTGAAAGCGCTCAGACTCGAGCAGACTTACCGCGCCAGCAACAGCGCATTCGTCCGCTTCACGAAGCTCGCCGGATCATCCAGCGCGCCACCTTCGGCGAGCAGGGCCTGATCGAAGAGCAGATGGCACCAGTCGACGAAATTGGCGCTGTCGGCATTCAACGCCTTGACGAGCGGGTGCTCCGGATTCACTTCGAGAATCGGCTCCGCCTGAGGCGCCTTCTGCCCCGCCGCCTTCAGCATGCGTTGCAGATAACCGCTCATGTCGCCTTCATCGGCGACGAGACAGCTCGGCGAATCGGTGAGGCGGAACGTGAGACGCACGTCCTTCGCCTTGCCTTCGAGCGCTTCCTTCATCTTCTCGACGAGCGGCTTCATTTCCTCGCCGACCTTTTCCTGCTGCTGCTTTTCCTCGTCGTCGAGCGCGCCGAGATCGAGGTCGCCGCGCGCGACGCTCTGCAACGGCTTGCCGTCGAACTCGTTCAGGAACGAGAGCATCCATTCGTCGACGCGATCCGTCAGCAGCAACACTTCGACGCCCTTCTTGCGGAACACTTCGAGATGCGGGCTGTTCTTCGCGGCCTGCCAGCTATCGGCGGTGACGTAGTAGATTTTCGTCTGCTCGGGCTTCATGCGCGCGACGTAATCCGCGAGCGACACGTTCTGCTCGTCGGAATCGTTATTCGTCGACGCGAAACGCACCAGCTTCGCGATGCGCTCGCGATTGCCGAAGTCCTCGCCGATGCCTTCCTTCAACACCTGACCGAATTCGTTCCAGAAGGTCGCGTACTTCTGTTTGTCGGCATCTTCGGTGGCTTCCGCCGACGACGTCGCGATCTCTTCGAGCATGGACAGCACGCGCTTGGTCACGCCTTCGCGAATGGCCTTCACATCGCGGCTTTCCTGCAGGAGTTCGCGCGACACGTTAAGCGGCAGATCCGCCGAATCGACCACGCCCTTGACGAAACGCAGATACGCGGGCAGCAGCTGCTCGGCGTCGTCCATGATGAACACACGCTTCACGTACAGCTTGAGGCCGCCGCGATGCTCGCGGTTCCACAGATCGAACGGCGCGTGCTTCGGCACGTAGAGGAGTTGCGTGTACTCGCTGCGGCCTTCGACACGATTGTGCGTCCACGCGAGCGGATCGTCGTGATCGTGCGAGATGTGCTGATAAAACTGCTTGTACTGATCGTCGCTGATGTCGTTCTTCGGACGCGTCCAGAGCGCACTCGCCTGGTTGACGGTTTCGTCCTCGTCCTTCGTGACCATCTCGCTCTTCTCGGCGTCCCATTCTTCCTTCTTCATCAGGATGGGCAGCGCGACGTGATCCGAATATTTCTGGATGATCGACTTGAGCCTGTGCGTGGAGAGCAGCTCGTCCTCGTCGGCGCGCAGATGCAGCGTGATGGTCGTGCCGCGTTGCGCGCGCTCGATGTCCTCGACTTCGAAATCGCCTTCGCCCGCGCTCGTCCAGCGCACGCCCTGGCTTGCCGGCAGGCCCGCGCGGCGCGTCTCGACTGTGATCTTGTCCGCGACGATGAAGCCCGAATAGAAACCGACGCCGAACTGGCCGATAAGCGCCGCGTCCTTCTGCTGGTCGCCGGAGAGCTTCGAGAAGAATTCCTTCGTGCCGGAGCGCGCGATCGTGCCGAGATGCGAAATGGCCTCGTCGCGGCTCATGCCGATGCCGTTGTCGTCGATGGTGACGGTGCGCGCGGCCTTATCGAACGACACGCGAATGCGCAGGTCCGGATCGCTCTCGTACAGCGCGCTGTTCTCGATGGCTTCGAAGCGCAGCTTGTCCGCGGCATCGGATGCGTTGGAAATCAGTTCGCGCAGGAAAATTTCCTTGTTGCTGTAGAGCGAGTGAATCATCAGGTGCAGAAGCTGCTTCACTTCCGCCTGAAAGCTCATGGTTTCTTGCGCCATGGTCGGGTCCTCTGGTGTTGATTTCGTTAGTGCGATCGACTCGGCCGCGCTCGGGTTCGATGATCGGCGACAACCGGTCACGCAGCCAATTCGTCCGAAATAAGGGCGGCCGGGCGATTTTCAAGACCCGGCGCGTCCGGATAAGATGCGTCTCTCCGAACGACCGATCACGCCCGCCCCCCCGCGATGCCGTTCCTGCGCAAACCCGACCGCCACGCCCGCCCGCTCACGCGCGATGAAGCGCGGATGGCGCGCCTCGTGTTCCGCGATGCGATCGACTATGTGGCCGTCAAGGTCCATGCGCGCGCCTATCTCCCGCTCGGCCTGCAGCCGCGGCGCACCGCGATGGCGCCCAACGGCAATCTCTATTTTCCGCGCGGCTGCTTTCAGGACGACTTCTCCGCCTGCGACCTCGGCAATCGCATGTGGTTCATTCACGAGATGACGCATGTATGGCAATTCCAGCTCGGCTATCCGGTGCGGCTGCGCGGCGCGATTCGAATCGGCCTGCCGTACGCGTACACGCTCGCCGATGGCAAGCGTCTCTCCGACTTCAACATGGAAGCGCAAGGCAACCTGCTCGCGGACTATTTCGCGCTGAAATTCTGCGACGGGCAAAGCCGGCTTTATGAACATCGCTACCGGCACATGCCCGGCGCGCTCGCGCTCTACGAAACCGTGCTCGCCGACTTCATCCGCGCGCCCGGCGAGCGGCGCAACCTGCCCGGCCGCGGCCGCTAGGCGCTGCGCCGCGCGGCCTTCTCCAGACAGTTCGAGAGCAATTCGGGCAGCGCCGGATCGCCGCAATTGGCGATATTGAAGCGCATCCACGTCGTCGGCGACTGATGCGGGGAAAACAGGCTGCCGGGCGTCAGAAGAAAACCGGCTTCGTGTCCGGCCGCGGCGAGGCCATCGGAGTCGACGCCCGCATCCGCCCACAGGAACATGCCCGCCGATGGCGTCGAGTACAGCCTGAGCCCCGTTTTTTCCAGCATGCGGGCGGTCTTGTCGCGCACGCCGTCGAGCCGCGCGCGCAAACGCTCGACGTGCCGCCGGTAATGCCCTTCCGTCAGCACCTTGTAGACGACGCGCTCGTTGAGCTCCGGACTCGTCATGCCGACGAGCATCTTCTGGTCGGCGAGCGCCTTCGCCACCTCGGGCGCCGCCGCGATATAGCCGACGCGCAGATTCGCCGCGAGCGTCTTAGAGAAGCTGCCGAGGAAGATCACGCGCTTGAGCTGATCGAGCGAGGCGAGGCGCGTCGCGGGAAAGCCTGTCGGGCAGAGATCGCCGTAGACATCGTCCTCGACGACGATGAAGTCGTACTCCTGCGCGAGCTGCAGGATGCGATACGCCTTCGCTGCCGTCAGCGACGTTCCAGTTGGATTCTGCAGGACCGAATTGATGATCAGCATCTTCGGCCGCCAGGTCGCGACGAGCGTTTCGAGCGCGTCGAGATCCGGGCCGTCCGGCGTGTACGGCATGCCGACGAGCCGCGCGCCCTGCGACGCGAAGCGGCCGAACATCTGGAACCACGCCGGATCGCCGACAATCACCGCATCGCCGGGTTTCACGTAAAGACGCGCGATCAGGTCGATCGCCTGCGTGATGCCCGATACGAGCACGATCTGCCGCGCCGCCGATGCGCCGATCTCCAGTTCCTCCAGCCGCGTCTGCAACTGCTGGCGCAGCGGCAGGAAGCCCTGCGGCGTGCCGAAGCCGAGCATCTGCGCGCCGCTCTGGCGCGATAGCGCGCGCAGCGCGTTGGTGATCAGTTCGCCGTCGAGCCAGCGGCCCGGCAGATAGCCGAGCCCCGGCCCTTTTTCCGGGCTCGACGTATGCAGCATGTTGCGCAGCAGCCAGACCACGTCGATGGTGTTCTGCACCGGCTCGCGCTCCGCCGCGACGGCCGGCGGCTCGCCTTTCGCGACCAGCGCCGGCCCGACGCGTTCGCGCACGTAAAAGCCGGAGCCGCGCCGCGAATCGAGATAGCCGTGCGCGACGAGCCGCTCGTACGCCTCCACGACGGTGAAGCGCGACACGCCCTTGTCGAGCGCAAGCTTGCGGATGGACGGCATGCGCATGCCGGGACGGAACACACGCTCGTCGATGCGGCGGCGGCCCCATTGCACCAGCTGATCGACGAGCGTGAGCTGCGCAGCATCGTGCGGGGCGGGAATCTGGTCGAGCGGAACGGACATGCGGGCCTCCGGTGGACGGCAAGCGCGGCTGTGCGCCGGTAAAAACTGTACCGAATAGTATTGGGCCGATTGTACCGTTACTGTTACGGTGATAGCCGCTACATTTTGCTTTCGGGCTGTCCGGCGCGCGAGACGAAGGCGTTATGCTATCGGCCCTTATTGGCTCGCCTCGCCCGTCATGACCGAACATCGACTCAAACTCGATCACCTGGTGATCGCCGCCCGCACGCTGGAGGAAGGCGCGCAGTTCGTCGCCGCGAAATTTGGCGTCGAAACGGCGCCCGGCGGCGCGCATCCGCTGATGCGCACGCACAACCGGCTGCTGAATCTGTGGGGCGGCGCGTATCTCGAAGTGATCGCGGTCGATCCGCTGGCGGCGCCCGTCGAATTGCCCAGACCGCGTCTCTTCGCGCTCGACGACCCGGCGATGCAGCGCCGTCTCGAAGAGCACGGCCCGCAGCTCGTGCACTGGGTCGCGCGCGTGGACCGGCCGAAGTCGCTCGTGCGCTGGCGTGAGCAGTATCCGGCGCGCATTCCGCCCGTCGCGGCGATGTCGCGCGGCGGCAATACTTGGGGCCTGACCGTCCCCGACGACGGCGCGTTCCCTGCGTGGCAAGGTACAGGCGCGGGCGTCGTGCCGTCGCTGATTCAGTGGGACACGCCGCGCCATCCGAGCGGCGCGCTGCCGGAAACGGGCATCGCGCTGCGCTCGCTGACGGGTTTTCATCCGAACGCGGAGGCCGTCGCGGATCAGCTCGCGTGGCTCGGCGCGACGCATCTGATGCGCGTCGAAGAAACGGCGGGCGCGCCGGTGCTCGTCGCGCAGTTCGATCTGCCGGACGGATCGGTGCTGACGCTCGGAGAATCGGCGGAACAGGCGCGCTCGCGCGAAGAAGAAGCGCAGCAGTCGTCCAGGCGCCGCCGCGCAAAAAAGACGGAAGAAGTGCAACCCGAATCACCCGATACACCCGATACACCCGAATCACCCGAATCACCCGACACACCGCACTGACGCGCCCGCGCGCCAGTCAGACAAGGAGACACCTCACGATGAAGACTCGCGAAACCGAAGGCATGCTGCTCGGCCTGATCGGCGTCGTCATATTCAGCCTGACGCTGCCGATGACGCGCATTGTCGTCGCGGAGGTGCATCCGCTGCTCAACGGCCTCGGGCGCGCGCTCGTCGCGGCGATTCCGGCCGCCGCCCTCCTCGTCTGGCGCCGCGAAAAGCTGCCGACCTGGCCGCAAGTCAAGAGCCTCGCCGTGGTCTCGCTCGGCGTCATCATCGCGTTTCCGGTGTTTTCCGCGTGGGCCATGAAGTCCGTGCCCGCGTCGCACGGCGCGGTCGTCAACGGCTTGCAGCCGCTCTGTGTCGCCATCTATGCCGCGTGGCTTTCGCACGAACGGCCGTCGAAGGCGTTCTGGGCGAGCGCCGTGGCGGGCAGCGCGATCGTCGTCGCGTTCGCGCTGCAGGCGGGCGGCGGGGGCCTCCAGGCGGGCGATCTGCTGATGCTCGTCGCGGTCGGCATCGGCGCGCTCGGCTACGCGGAAGGCGCGCGGCTCGCGCGGCAGATGGGCGGCTGGCAGGTGATCTGCTGGGCGCTCGTGCTCTCCGCGCCGTTCCTGCTGCTGCCGGTCGGCTGGCTCGCGTGGGCGCAACTGTTCGGAAGCCATGCGACGCACCCCGAGCCGCTCGCGCTCAAGACCTGGCTCGCGTTCGGCTATGTCACGCTGTTTTCGCAGTTCGTCGGTTTCTTCGCGTGGTACGCGGGTCTTGCCATGGGCGGCATCGCGCGCGTCGGGCAGGTGCAACTGCTGCAGATCTTCTTCACGATGGCCTTTTCCGCGCTCTTCTTCGGCGAGCACGTGAGCGCGTCGACGTGGCTCTATGCGGCCGCCGTCATCGTGACTGTCGTGCTCGGCCGGAAGGCCGCGGTACGCGCCGCGCCGCAACCGGCAGTGGTCGCGGCGCGCACGACGCACGCAAGATAACGCACTCGCGCGATAATTGACGTTTGCGGCACACTCCGCGATAAAAACCGATCCCGAGACACATCAGAGACCATCGAGGCATTCATGAATCAAGCCGATCTCCGCGCCACGCCGTGGCAACTCTCCGAACGCGCACGCAAGCTCACCAGTTCGGCGATTCGCGAAATCCTGAAGGTCACGGAGCGGCCGGAAGTCATTTCCTTCGCGGGCGGCCTGCCCTCGCCCGCGACGTTTCCCGTCGAGGAAATGCGCCACGCGTCGGAGCGCATCCTGCGCGATCAGCCCGCCGCCGCGCTCCAGTACAGCGCGACCGAAGGCTACATGCCGCTGCGCGAGTGGGTCGCGGCGCGCTATTCGGTGAACGGCGCGCATATCCGCCCAACGCAGGTGCTCATCACGACCGGCTCGCAGCAGGCACTCGATCTGCTCGGCAAGACGCTCGTCGATCCGGGCAGCCGCGTGCTGGTCGAAACGCCGACGTATCTCGGCGCGCTGCAGTCGTTCTCGCTTTTCGAGCCGCACTATGTGCAGGTGCCGACGGATGAATCCGGCCTCATCCCCGAAGCGCTCGACGCCGCGCTCACCGCGAACGCGCGCCTGCTCTACGCGCAGCCGAACTTCCAGAATCCGACCGGCCGCCGCCTGCCGCTCGAACGCCGCCGCGCGCTCGCCGCGTTCGCGCAGAAAGCATCGTTCCCGGTGATCGAGGACGATCCCTACGGCGCGCTCGATTACGCCGGCGCCCCGCTGCCCACATTGCTCTCGATGGCGCCCGATCACATCGTCCATCTCGGCTCGTTCTCGAAAGTGCTCGCGCCGGGCCTGCGCGTGGGCTACATCATCGCGCCCGAGGAACTGCACTTCAAACTCGTGCAGGCCAAGCAGGCGACCGATCTGCACACGCCGAGCCTCACGCAGCGCATCGTCTACGAAGTCGTGAAGGACGGCTTCCTCGATCAGCACGTGCCGACCATCCGCGCGCTCTATCGCGACCAATGTCACGCGATGCTCGACGCGCTGGAACGCCACATGCCCGCCGGAGTCGAATGGAACCGTCCGGAAGGCGGCATGTTCGTGTGGGTCAAGCTGCCGAAGCACGTCAATTCGATGAAGCTGCTGGAGCAGGCGATCGCGCAGAACGTGGCCTTCGTGCCGGGCGGTCCGTTCTTCGCGAACGAGGCCGAGCACAATACGATGCGCCTGTCGTTCGTCACGGTGCCGCCCGCGACGATCGACGAAGGCGTGGCGAAGCTCGGCGCGCTGATCCGCGCGAGCATCTGATTCTCCGGGGCGCATCAGCGCCTCTTTCGCATCTTTTTCAGGAGCAACCGATGGCATCCAATGTCTACGACAAGCTGAAGGAACTCGGCATCGACCTGCCCGCCGCGGGCGCACCCGCCGCCGCTTATGTAATGAGCGCGCAGAGCGGCAACACCGTGTATCTCTCGGGACACATCGCGAAGAAGGACGGCAAGGTGCATGTCGGCAAGCTCGGCGCCAACATCTCGACGGAAGAAGGCAAGGCCGCGGCGCGCAGCGTCGCTATCGACCTGATCGCGACGCTGCACGCGCACGTCGGCGATCTGAACCGCGTGAAGCGCATCGTCAAGGTGATGAGCCTCGTGAACTCGACGCTCGAGTTCACCGAGCAGCACATCGTCACGAACGGCGCGTCCGAGCTCATCGCGGAAGTCTTCGGCGATGCGGGCAAACATGCGCGCTCGGCGTTCGGCGTCGCGCAGATTCCGCTCGGCGCGTGCGTCGAAATCGAGCTGATCGCGGAAGTGGCGTAACGCGCGTCCTTGCCGCCTGAAAGTGAAGCCCGACGCGTTGCGCGCGTCGGGCTTTTTTTATCTTGAAAACGAGAAAAAAAACTCATGTCTTCGCGCACGGTTCAGTTCAAGCAGGTCGATGTATTCACGCCAGTTCCGTTCAAGGGCAATCCGCTCGCGGTGATCTTCGACGCCGAAGGGCTCTCGACGGAGCGCATGCAGGCGATCGCGCGCTGGACCAATCTGTCGGAGACGGCGTTTCTCATGCCGCCAACCGATCCGCGCGCCGACTATCGCGTGCGCATTTTCACGACGGCGGTCGAGCTGCCCTTCGCCGGTCATCCGACGCTCGGCAGCGCGCACGCGCTCATCGACAGCGGCTACACGCCGAAGACGCCGGGCCGGCTCGTGCAGGAATGCGGCGTCGGGCTGGTGACGCTCGCCGAGCGCGAGAACGGCGAGTGGGCGTTCGCCGCGCCGCTAGCAAGCATCGTGCCGCTGACCGACGCGCAGAACGCGCGCCTCGCCGCCGCTCTCGGGCCGGCCGTAATCGATTTCAGCGCGCCGCCCGCCGCCGTGAACAACGGCGCGCCGTGGCTCGTCGTGCGCGTGCAGGACGCGGCGCAATGTCTCACGATGTCGCTGCAGGGCCGCGCGCGCGAGGCGCTCGAAGCGCTCGTCGCGGAAGTGCGCACGCACGGCATCGCCGTCTATGGACCGCACGAACCGGGCGGGCCCGCGACCTTCGAGTTGCGCGTGACGCTGCTCGGCGCGGAGAATATCGAGGATCCGGTCACGGGCAGCGCGAACGCGGCGCTGGCGACATTGCTGAGCGCGCAAGGCCGGCGGCCGGGCAACGCCTTCACCGTGCGGCAAGGCACGGCGCTCGGACGCGACGGCCGCGTGAGCATCGCCTACGACGACGAAACGAGCGGCGCTCCGATCTGGATCGGCGGCTCGTCGGTAACCGTGATCGACGGCACATTCTGCCTCTGAAACAATGACCTACGCGCGTCCGCCCGCCGCGCGTATACCCCCAAGCGCGGCCCCTTTCTTAATCTCGGCGGCTTCGCTAATATCTGAACAATCGGGGATCAGATAGCAACGCGGTTCACTTCGGCAGACGGCCAGGGCGTCGTGAAGGTGAATCGCTTGCACCGCAGCGCAAACGTATGCCTTTAACGACACCGAATGCTCGTCGTCTCGCTCATGGCGGAGTTCGGGCGCTGCCGCACGAATCGGCTCGTGGAACGGCCGTTGCGCTGCCTGTTGACGTCGATCGGGACGTGGATCGGAATCTGGACCGGGCCGTGGATCGAACCCCGGACAGACTATCCCCCGACCGTCCGCTGCGCGCCTCGCACGGTATATTCACTCGTTTCGGCCGAACGCCTCACGACATGCATCGCTTCATCCAATTCGCGCAGTTCGCAGCACGTCACGCGCTACGCGATCCAGTGCGCGGGAACGCGCCATGAAGCATTCCCGCTCGCAGGCCTTCGCCGACACCGTTCTCGGCGCGCCGTCGGCGCGGCGCCGGCGCGCGTTGCTGGCCATTCCCGTTCTCGGCACCTTCGTGCTCGCGCTCTTGTGGGCGGTGATCTTCGCGCGGCTCTCCGTCGAGCGCGAGGCGACGACGCATGAATCGATGGCCTCCGCCGCCATTCTCTCGTCGGCGCTAGAGCAGCACACCATCAAGGCAATTCATCAGGTCGACCAGATCACGCGCTTCGTCAAATACGAGTACGAGAAGTCGCCCGAGAATTTCGATCTGATCGCGACCGTCGAAAAAGGCGTCGTGCAGAGCGACACGCTCGTGCAAGTGTCGCTGATCGACGAATACGGCACGCTCGTCGCGAATACGTCGGACCCGCATCCGAAACCCATCGACCTGTCCGATCGCGAGCACTACAAGGTCCACGCGCACTCCAACGACGACCTGCTCTACATCAGCCGCCCCGTGCGCGGGCGCGTATCGGGGCTCTGGACGCTGCAGATCACGCGGCGGCTCAATCATCCGGACGGCTCGTTCGCGGGCGTCGTGGTCGTGTCGGAGAATCCGGCCTATTTCACGAGCGACTTCTACAACGTCGCGTCGATCGGTCATGAAGGCGTGATCGCCGTCGTGTCCGACAACGGCGCCGTGCTCGCGCGCAGCACGGGCGGCAGCCTCGCCGAGAATGCCGCGGCCAATGCGGTCGCAAGAGGCAGCGCGCGCAATCCGACTGCCGAGCACGCGCACGGGGAGTTCAGCGCGAGCGGCGTGTATCCGACGACGGACCACGCGTCGGGCATCTATGTCGATCCGATCGATCACGTGAAGCGCATCGTGTCGTACCGGCATATCGACGGCTATCCGCTCGGCGTGCTCGTCGGCCTCTCCGAACGCGAGGAGATGACCGATTACAACCACACGCGCAATGTTTATCTGCTGATGGCGGTGTTCATCTCGCTCGCCATGCTCGGCTTTTTCGCGGTGGCAACGGGTCTGATCGGCAAGCTGCTCGGACGCGAGCGCGAGATGACGCATCTCGTCGAGTACGACCTGCTCACCGGCCTGCGCAACCGCTACTCGACGCTGCGCGCGCTCAGGCACGACGTGGCGCAACCGGAGAATATCGGACGGCTCGCGCTGCTTTTCATCGACCTCGACAATTTCAAGACGGTGAACGACACGCTCGGTCACAACGCCGGCGACATCGTTCTGCAGATGACGGCCTCGCGGCTTGCGGAGACGGTCGGGCAAAGCGGCACGCTCTCGCGTATCGGCGGCGATGAGTTCGTTGTCGTGGTGAAGGGCGACGATGTCGAGCAGCGCGCCGTCACGCTCGCCAACGACATCTCGACGATGTTCGCCACGCCCTTCGACGTGCGCGGCAGCGCGTTCGTGCTGCACGCGAGCATCGGCATTGCGCTCTTCTCGGTCTCGAACGAAAGCGAGATCGACCTGCTGAAGAAGGCCGACCTCGCGATGTACAGCGCGAAGGACGCGGGCCGGAACTGCTATCAGTTCTATTCGCCGCAGTTGTCGCATCGCGCGGATCATCTGATGAAGTGGGAGCAGCAACTGCGCGTCGCGCTCACCGAGCGGCAGCTTTTCCTCGTGTATCAGCCGAAGATCGATCTGACGCGCCGCTGCATCACCGGCTTCGAGGCGCTCGTGCGCTGGAATCATCCGCAGCACGGGCTCATTCCAGCGAACGAATTCATTCCGGTGGCGGAATCCACCGGGCTGATCGTTGCGGTCGGCGATTTCGTGATTCATACCGCGTGCATGGAGCTCGCGCAGTGGCAGCGCGACGGCTATACGGGCCTGTCGCTCGCGGTGAACATCTCGGCCGTGCAGTTCTGGCGCGGCGACTTGCTGGAGACGGTCGCGCGCGCGATCGAGGCAAGCGGCATTCCGCCCGACAAGCTCGAGCTCGAAATCACCGAAACGGTGATGGTCGAATATCCGGAGCTCGTGCAGGAGAAGATCATCGCGCTGAAGCGGCTGGGCGTGCGCATCGCGCTCGATGACTTCGGCACGGGGTATTCGTCGCTGTCGTATCTCAACCGCTTTTCGGTCGATACGCTCAAGGTGGATCGCTCGTTCATCCAGGCGATTCCCGAGGACCGCAGCGTGTGCGTGATGGTGTCCGCGATCGTCAATCTGGCGCGCTCACTGGGGCTGACGGTCGTCGTGGAAGGCACGGAGCGGGAGGAGCAGATTTCGTGGCTGGCCGCGCTCGGGCCTGTGGAAGCGCAAGGTTTCCTGTTTTCGCGGCCCGTGCCGGCGGACGGCGTGCAGGCGCTGCTCGATCGCTTCGGTGTGTGCGGATGGCCGCGCGGGCAGTCGCCGCGATCGCGCAAGGACGCCGGTCAGGAGTCGAGCACCGCGCTCACCGATGAGCGCGGCGGGTGATTCAGACGTTCAGAGCCCGCGTGACAGAACCGCCGTGCCGATCGTCACCACGCCGAGCACGAGATTGATCACGACGAGGCGTCGCACGGTTCCCACCGCTCTCGCCCCGTCGGGCCAGTTCTGCGCCTGCACCGCGCGGCGGATGCGCGGAAACACCGCGAAGCGGATATGCCCGAAGATCAGCATCATCACGATGCCGAGCCCGGCCATCGCGTGCAGCGGCCAGGCGGCGTGACCGCCGCCGAACTGCATCAGCAGGAAGCCGCCGGTGAGCAGGATCACGAGCACCGCGCCCGCCACCCAGTTGAAGAAGCGCGCGAAAACCGACTCCCAAAGCGGCAGACGCAGTTGCGGCGTGAGATCGCCGAGCGCGGGACGCAGGCAGAAATGCGCGAAGACCATGCCGCCTATCCAAACGGCTACGCCGAGCAGATGCAGAAAGAGCGCCGCTTCGATGGCTTTGTTCATTGGGGATTCCGGGGAGATCTGAGTTGTCGAGTGCCGGCGAGCACATGACTAGGAATGCGCGACGGGTAAGGAGTTCCCGATTTTGCGGATTTTGTTGGCCGCTATATACCGACGGCAGTCGGGCGTTTTAGTGCAGACGCCAACGCGGCCGCAAAGGCTTCTCAAGGAATCGGATTATTCGCCTCCCTAAAGATCGGGCAGATGCGATCTCTTAATGCGCGGATGAAACACGGCGATATGAACTGTCCGGCTGAAAGCCGCTATGCCGCAAAAACCACTTCCACGCGTCCCGGCTTGGCCGAGCGCCGCGGCGGACCCACGACAATCTGCACGTTGCGACCAAGGCGCGCGAGCAACTCGAGCATCTTCGCTTCGCTCACTCCACGAAACTGGCCCCGCAGCAGTTGCGAAAGCTTCGGCTGACTGATGCCCAGAACGTCGGCCGCCCTCTGTTGGGTCCAGCGCCGAGCCTTGATGATTTCACCGATCTTGCCGGCGAGTTGCGCCTTGACGCGCATTTCGTCGGCGTTGGGAATCGCAAGATCGGCGTATACGTTGCCGCTGCCTTCTTCGATTTCAATCATTGCCCTCTCCTGCCGCATGAGTTTGCGCCGCTTTCAGTCGCGCACGGATCATATCCATATCCGGTTTCGGCGTGGCGATTCCAGACACCGACTTCTTTTGGAAACAGTGCAATACATACACGGCACACTCGAGCCTCACCGTATAGACCGCACGATAAGTGCCTTCATGTGTCGATTCCACCACCTCGAGCACGCCCGCGGATCCGAAACCCTTCAACGGCTTCGCCTGCTCGTGCTTCCTGCCAGACTGCGCCTGATGCAGCGCAAAACCGAACGTGTCCTGCACGTCCGCGGGCATTGCTTTCAGGTCTCGCTTTGCGGAACCCACCCAGCGCAACGGCTTGACTTCCCGTTCTTCCATGATTCAATTCAGATTATACCTATTTGGGAATATTGGCAGTTTGCTTGTCTTCCGCCTCCGGTCGAAAGCTTGTCCGCTAAGGGCACGCGGTGAAATGATTAATCTCTGAATCTGGAGACGAAAATCGAAGGACGAAAAAAAGCCCGCACGAAGCGGGCTTTTCAGATTACAGGCGGGCATCAGTGATTCCGCCTAGACGTCACTCCTCGAACACCGGCCGCAAATCCGTCACCTTCAACGACGAATCCGGCGCACGCCCCTTCCTCGCGCGCTTGCCCAGATGCAGTTGCAACTGCGAACCCGCGAGCTTCTCATCCTTCACCTTTCCGCCACGCCCGGTGCCGATCATCACGACACCGCGCGCATCGATGGCGAGCGCCTGGCGCAGCGTCTCCTTCGAATCGAGGCCCATCAGAATGACGCCGCGTCCGCCGCCCGACAGCGTCTTCATCTCGTCCATGCCGAACACGAGCAGACGCCCCGTGTTCGACAGACACGCAACATAGGTCGCGCCGGGAACGACAGGCATCGGTGCGAGCGGCGCGCAACCTTCGTCGATCGTCATGAACGCCTTGCCGGCCTTCTGGCGGCTGATGAGATCGCCCAGCTTCGCGATGAACCCGAAACCATTGCTCGATGCAAGCAGCAGTTGCTGCTCGGCATTCGCCGCGAAGTAATGCAGCAGATGCGTGCCCGATTCGAGCTCGATCAGCGACGTCACCGGCACGCCATCGCCGCGCCCGCCCGGCAGCGCCGACACCGGCACCGAATACACGCGCCCCTTGCTGCCCCACGCGACGAGCGAATCCGGCGTTCGCGCCTGGAACGCCGCGTAGAGCCCGTCGCCCTGCTTGAACGTGAAGCCCGCCGGATCGAGCCCATGGCCCTTCAGCGCGCGCACCCAGCCCTTCTGCGACACGACGACCGTCACGGGCTCGTCGACAACACGCGCCTCGAACGTCGCGCGCGTGGCCTGCTGAATCAGCGTGCGGCGATCGTCGCCGAACTGCTTCGCATCGGCTTCGATTTCCTTGATGAGCAGACGCTTCATCGCGGCATCGCTGTTGAGCAGCTCTTCGAGCTTCGTCTTTTCGTCGCGCAGCTCGGACAGCTCCTGCTCGATCTTGATCGCCTCCAGCCGCGCCAGCTGACGCAGACGGATTTCGAGGATGTCCTCCGCCTGCCGGTCGGAGAGTTTGAAGCGCGCGATCAGCGCCTGCTTCGGCTCCTCGGACTCGCGAATGATGCGAATGACTTCATCGATATTCAGGAAGACGATCATTCGCCCTTCGAGAATATGGATGCGGTCGTTCACCTTGCCGAGGCGATGCTGCGTGCGGCGCGTGACCGTCACGAAGCGGAAGCCGACCCACTCGTGCAGGATTTCGACGATGCCCTTCTGACGCGGACGTCCGTCCGCGCCGATCATCACGAGGTTGATCGTCGCGTTCGACTCGAGGCTCGTATGCGCGAGCAGCGAATTGACGAACTCGGTCTGATCGATGCGGCTCGACTTCGGCTCGAACACGAGACGCACGGGCGCGTCCTTGCCGGACTCGTCGCGCACGGCGTCGAGCAGGCCGAGCAGCGTCTGCTTGGTCTGGACCTGCTCGGGCGTGAGCGTCTTCTTGCCGAGCTTGATCTTCGGGTTGGTGAGTTCCTCGATTTCCTCGAGCACTTTCTGGCTCGACACGCCCGGTGGCAATTCCGTGATGACAGCCTGCCACTGTCCGCGCGCGAGATCCTCGATCTTCCAGCGCGCGCGCACCTTCAGGCTGCCGCGGCCGGTCTCGTACGCCGCCGAGATTTCCGCGGGCGACGAGATGATCTGGCCGCCGCCAGGGAAGTCCGGCCCGGGCAGCTTTTCCATCAGACCGGCGTGGCCGATCTTCGGATCGCGGATCATCGCGACGGCGGCCGTCGCGACTTCGCGCAGATTGTGCGACGGAATTTCCGTCGCGAGACCCACCGCGATGCCCGACGCGCCATTCAGCAACAGGAACGGCAAGCGCGCGGGCAAGAGCTTCGGCTCTTCGAACGAGCCGTCGTAGTTCGGCATGAAATCGACCGTGCCCTGATCGATTTCGTCGAGCAGCAAGCGCGCGATCGGCGTGAGGCGCGCCTCGGTATAGCGCATGGCCGCGGCACCGTCGCCGTCGCGCGAGCCGAAGTTGCCCTGACCGTCGATGAGCGGATAGCGCATCGAAAAATCCTGCGCGAGACGCACGAGCGCGTCGTATGCCGATTGATCGCCGTGCGGGTGATATTTGCCCAGCACGTCGCCGACCACGCGCGCCGACTTCACCGGCTTCGCGTTGGATGCGAGGCCCATCTCGCTCATCGCGTAGAGAATGCGGCGCTGCACGGGCTTTTGACCGTCGCAGACATCGGGCAGCGCGCGGCCCTTCACCACGCTCACCGCGTAGTCGAGATAAGCGCGTTCGGCGTAATCGCCGAGCGTGAGTTGTTCGCCGTCCGGTGCGGTCTGTTCGGCGAAGAGATCGTCTGTGATTCCCATCGAATATCCGTTGTGCGTTGCTTAAGTCGAGCTCAAATGTCCGCTTCGACTTCGTTGCCCTTCTCTTCGAGCCAGCTTCGGCGCGATGCCGCTTCGCCCTTGCCCATCAGCATCGTCATGCGCGACACCGTGAGATCGAAGCCGAGATCGCCGAGACTCACCGGCAGAAGGCGGCGCGTATCGGGGTTCATCGTCGTGTCCCAGAGCTGTTCCGCGCTCATTTCGCCGAGACCCTTGAAGCGGCTGATGGTCCACGCGGTTTCGCGCACGCCGTCCTTGCGCAGCTTGTCGAGGATCGCTTCGAGCTCGCCTTCGTCGAGCGCATAGAGCTTCTGCGCGGGCTTCTTGCCGCGCGCGGGGGCATCGACGCGAAAGAGCGGCGGACGCGCGACGCACACATGGCCGCGTTCGATCAGTTGCGGGAAGTGCTTGAAAAAGAGCGTGAGCAGCAAGACCTGGATGTGCGCGCCGTCGACGTCTGCATCGGAAAGAATGCAGATCTTTCCGTAGCGCAGGTTCGACAGATCGATCTGGTCGTCGGGACCATGCGGATCGACGCCGATCGCCACCGCGATGTCATGCACTTCGTTGTTCGCGAAAAGCCGGTCGCGCTCGGTTTCCCACGTGTTCAGCACCTTGCCGCGCAACGGAAGGATGGCCTGGAACTCCTTGTCGCGGCCCATCTTCGCGGAGCCGCCCGCCGAGTCGCCCTCGACGAGAAAGAGCTCGTTGCGCGCGATATCCGTGGATTCGCAATCGGTGAGCTTGCCCGGCAGCACGGCCACGCCCGAACTCTTTTTCTTCTCGATCTTCTGGCCGGCGCGCGTGCGCGCCTGCGCCTGACGGATCACGAGTTCCGCGAGCTTCTTGCCGTACTCGACATGCTGATTCAGCCACAACTCGAGCGCGGGCCGCGAGAACGACGACACGAGCTTCACGGCATCCCGGCTGTTGAGACGTTCCTTGATCTGCCCCTGGAACTGCGGATCGAGCACCTTCGCCGACAGCACGAAGGAAACACGCGCGAACACGTCTTCCGCGAGCAGCTTCACGCCCTTCGGCTGCAGATTATGAATCTCGACGAAGTTCTTCACCGCCTGGAAGAGACCGTCGCGCAGGCCGGATTCGTGCGTGCCGCCCGCGGGCGTCGGGATGAGGTTCACATAGGATTCACGCAGGAGCGTGCCTTCCTCGCTCCACGCGACGACCCACGATGCGCCCTCGCCTTCCGCGAACGTTTCCTCGGTGTTCTTCGAGCTTTCGGCGTAGCGCTCGCCTTCGAACAGGGGAATCAGCAGTTCGCTGCCGCCCATGCCTTCGAGCAGATAACCGCGCAGGCCGTCTTCGTACTTCCATGTCTGACGCTCGCCCGTCTTCTCGATGACGAGCACCACTTCGACGCCCGGCAGCAGCACGGCCTTCGAGCGCAGGAGCCGCTGCAATTCGCCGAGCGGCAGATTCGCGGAATCGAAGTACTTCGGGTTAGGCCATGCGCGCACGCGCGTGCCGCTCTTCTTCTCGCCGCGTTCGGGTGAACGCGTCGTGAGTTGCTCGACGACATCGCCATTGGAGAACGCGAGCTGCGCGACCTTGTTGTCGCGCCAGACGGTCACTTCGAGACGCGTCGCGAGCGCGTTCGTCACCGACACGCCGACGCCGTGCAGACCGCCCGAAAACGTATAGGCGCCGCCCGCGGCTTTATCGAACTTGCCGCCCGCGTGCAGCCGCGTGAACACGATTTCGACGACCGGCACGCCTTCTTCCGGATGCAGGCCGAACGGAATGCCGCGGCCATCGTCCTCGACGGACACGGAGTTGTCATTGTGCAGCGTGACCGTGATCTGCCTGCCGTAGCCGCCGAGGGCTTCGTCGGAGGCGTTGTCGATCACTTCCTGAATGATGTGCAGCGGATTCTCGGTCCGCGTGTACATGCCGGGCCGCTGCTTGACCGGCTCCAGGCCCTTGAGCACCTTGATCGATGCTTCGCTGTAGCCGGCTGCCTTGGCGTTCATGACAAGGCGTTTGCCTCGTTCCGTTCCTGTCGCCATTGCGCTGGATTTTTTCGTGGACATAGTTGAACGTTGATCCGGCTCTCGGGCGCGCTCGCGGGGAATGCCACAACGCAACGCCCGATAGGCCGGCGAATGCTTGATGAATATGCCTGGCCGGATGCCTGATGAGCGAGGCGGAAAACCGCCCGCCGATCCGAGCCGCGCTAGGAGAATAGCGGTTTTCGCTCGCCGCGCCCACCTCGGCGCGTTAAAACTCGCTTCATGCGAGGCCGCTCATGCATGATTCGCGTTCACGCAATCGACACGCGCGCGGCCCGCAATAGCGCTCACTTGCGCTTCGCTTCCAGCTCTTCCCAGCGCTCGAGCGCGACGAGCAATTCCTCTTCGATCGCCGCGTGGCGCTCCGAAAGACGCGCGCCTTCCTTCGCATCCTTCGCGAAGATGGAACCGTCTTCGAGCTGCGCGCCGATGGTCTTCTGCTCTTCTTCGAGCTCGGCGATGCGCCCCGGCAGCGCCTCCAGCTCGCGCTGCTCCTTGAAGGACAGCTTGACGGTGCGCTGCGCGTTGCGCCCGGCGGCGCTTTCCTTCGGCGCCTCTTCCTTAGGCGTTTCCTTCGCGCTCTGGCGCGCCGCTTCCTCCGCGATGCGCTCCGAACGTTCGCGCTGAATCTGCCAGTCGGAGAAGCCGCCGACATACTCGCGCCACTTTCCGCCGCCCTCCGCCGCGAACACCGAGGTCACCACGTTGTCGAGGAACGCGCGGTCGTGGCTCACGAGCAACACGGTGCCGTCGTAATCCGCGAGCAGTTCCTCGAGCAGTTCGAGCGTGGGAATGTCGAGATCGTTGGTCGGCTCGTCGAGCACGAGCACGTTCGCGGGACGCGCGAAGAGACGCGCGAGCAGCAGGCGGTTGCGCTCGCCGCCCGACAGCGATCGCACCGGCGAGCGCGCGCGCTCCGGCGCGAACAGGAAGTCGCCGAGATAGCTCATCACGTGCTTCTTCACGCCGTTCACTTCCACCCATTCGCTGCCGGGGCTGATGGTGTCCGCGAGCGACTTGTCGAGATCGAGCTGCGCGCGCATCTGATCGAAATACGCGGCCTGGATGTTGGTGCCGGTGCGCACGCGCCCTTCATCGGGCTGCAGTTCGCCGAGAATCAGCTTGAGCAGCGTGGTCTTGCCCGCGCCGTTCGGGCCGACGAAACCGATCTTGTCGCCACGCATGACAGTGGCCGTGAAGCGGTCGACGATGGTGCGCTCGCCGTAGCGCTTGGTCACATCGGTGAGCTCCGCGACGATCTTGCCGGACTTCTCGCCCTGGCCGACATCGAGCTTCACGTTGCCCTGCACGTTGCGGCGTTCCTCGCGCTCCTTGCGCATTTCGACGAGCCGCGCGATACGCCCGACGCTGCGCGTGCGCCGCGCCTCGACGCCCTTGCGGATCCACACTTCCTCTTGCGCGAGCAGCTTGTCGAACTTCTCCTGTTCGATCTTTTCGACTTCGAGTTGCTGCGCCTTTCTCGTCTGATACGCGCTGAAGTTACCCGGATACGACAGCAGACGCCCGCGGTCCAGTTCGACGATGCGCGTCGCCACGCGATCGAGGAACGCGCGATCGTGCGTGATGAAGAGCAGGCCGGAGCGCAACGTGACGAGCAGATCTTCCAGCCAGCGGATGCCTTCGAAGTCGAGATGGTTGGTCGGCTCGTCGAGCAGCAGCACGTCCGGCTGCACGACGAGCGCGCGCGCCAGTGCGACGCGCTTCTTCATGCCGCCCGACAACGCGCCGGTGCGCGCGTCGCCGTCGAGGCCGATTTGCGCGAGCGTCGTCGCGACGCGCGTGCGCCAGTTCCACGCATCGCGCGTATCGAGCGCCGATTGCAGCGCGTTCATGCGCGCGAGCAGCTCGTCGTGCTTCGCGCCTTCGGGCGTGTCCGCGAGCGCGTGCGCGACGGCATCGTATTCGTCGAGCAGCGCGCGCGCATCGGTGAGACCGGAAGCGACGACATCGAACACGGAGGCGTCGAGATCGAACTCGGGCTCCTGCGGCACATAGACGGTGGTGAGCTCGCTCTGGCGCGTGACGAGGCCGTCATCGGGCGCGGCGAGACCCGCGACGATCTTCAGGAGCGACGACTTGCCCGCGCCGTTGCGGCCGATCAGCCCGACACGCTCGCCCGCTTCGAGCGAGAAGTCGGCGTGGTCGAGCAATGCGACGTGGCCGAACGCGAGCTGCGCGTCCGAAATGGAATAAAGCGACATGGGAAAACCGGATGAATAGCGATTGAATCGGCGACGAACACGACAACCGATGAAAGCGGCCATTGTACCGGGCGCGGCGCGAGTGGCACGCCGCATCGGCCGAACGGACAAGACAGCGCGCGCGGCGGCGTCCGTCCCCGTACAAGCAAAATACAAGCAAAATGCAAGCAAAAAGGCCGCCCGGAGCGAATCCTCGGCGGCCCGGTCCTGCGTCCGATGCGCCGTTACTTGACGTGCACCTTGATCGTCTGCGCCATGTCCGGCCCGTAGGAGCGGTGCGCGCCGTCGCCGAACTGCATCGTCAGCGTGTGATCGCCGGGCGGCAGCTTCACGTCGGCTTCGGTCTGGCCCTTGCCGAAGTGCAGCGACGTGTCGTTCGCCGGAATCACCGTGCCCTTCGGTAGCGGCTTGCCATCGATCAGCAGATGATGATGGCCGGTGCCATCGGTCATCGTGCCCGCCGGCGCCACTGACATCCCGTCGACGCCGAATTTCACGTGCACGGGGCTCGTCACCGTCGCGCCGTCCTTCGGCTCGATGAAATAGACGCGCGCCTGCGCATGCGCCGCGCCGGCGTATTGCGTGAGCAGGATCGCGCCAGTCAGCATCGCGCCCAAGAGCTTTTTGTTCATCGTTCTCTCCATGTTGTGAAACCGGTCGATGGCGCGAAGTCGGCGCCGGAGGCCCAAAAAGCATACACCGGGCTTTCGCAACGGCGTATCCGTACGATCCTGCGGATCACGCAATGCGGCACGGCGTCGCGCTCCGCGGGGCGATCAGGGAACGCTCGCGCCGATTCCTGTAAGATGCCGGGTCGCCGCGCCGCGCGTCCCGAAAGGCGCACGCGGCCCGTTTACTCCTTTCGAATCAAGAGTCTGTCGTGAGCGAAGTCATCGAATACAAAAGCTGGGTCTGTCTGATTTGCGGCTGGATCTACAACGAGGAAGAAGGCCTGCCGGACGAAGGCATCGCCGCCGGCACCCGTTTCGACGACATCCCCGCCGACTGGCGCTGCCCGCTGTGCGACGTGGGCAAGGCCGATTTCGTCGTCGTCGAGTTCTGATTTGCGCTGCCGCGTCCGCGCGGCGGCTTAGGCTGCGGCTTTGGCTGCGGCTTCAGCTTCAGCTTCGGGTTTCAGCGCGCCACCGCGATCAGCTCGCGGCTCGTTTCATCCACCGGCGCGCGATCCCAGTCTCCGTACCAGTCGATCTGCGCGAAACCCGCTTCCATCAGCAGGCGGGTCAGCTCGTCCCGCGTGCGAAAGCGCAGCTCGCTCCGGGTGCTCAGCGTTTCTTCGGCGATGTCAGTCCCGTGCTTCGGCATGAAGCGATAGTGCGTCGTGAACGTGACGCGCCCGGTTGCGAGCGGATCGGGCTCGGCATGCCGCTCCTGCCACACGTCGACCGTCCTACCGTTCGCCGCTTCGATGCGTCTTGCCGAACGCTCGGGCGTCCAGTTCTCCCACGCGCGCGCCGCCGGATTGCGGCTTTCGAACGCGATTGCGCCGCCTGGCCGCACCGCGCGGCGCGCGGCCGTGAGCGTCGCGAGCAGCCATGCATCGTCGATGAAGACCTGCGCGACGTGTCCCGTCATCACGAGCAGATCCGCCGCGCCGACGAACGGCAGCGCGCTCGCATCGCCTTCGATCCACGTCACCTCCTGGCCATACGGACGCGAGCGCGCGACGCGCAGCATCGTCGCCGACGGGTCGATGCCCGTCACGCGCTGGCCGCGCTTCGCCAGTTCGCACGCGAAGAGGCCCGTGCCGCAGCCGAGATCGACGACATGCCGCGCCGATTGCGCCAGCGCGAGATAGAACGCCGTGTCGGCGGCGAAGGGATTGAGCGTGTCGTAAAGCGCGACGAGGCGCGGATCGTCGTAGCCCATCAGCGGCTCTGATACGCGAGCGCGTCGCGCATGGGCTGGCTGCCTATCATGA
The DNA here is from genome assembly GCF_056930355.1 of Caballeronia sp. 11_S32. Lineage (NCBI taxonomy): Bacteria > Pseudomonadati > Pseudomonadota > Betaproteobacteria > Burkholderiales > Burkholderiaceae > Caballeronia > Caballeronia sp. 11_S32. The sequence goes on along the minus strand of NZ_JBXOWH010000003.1, from coordinate 1,413,824 downwards.
TCGGGCCGGTGAACGGCGTATCGAGATCGAGGATCACGAGCACGGCCGAGGCGATCGACAGCGCGCCGAGCATGATCGTCACGAGCGAGAGCGCGTTGCGCGGCGCGATCAGCCCGAAGCACAGAAAGATGATGAGCAGCCATCCGACGAGAATCCGGTCGAACGGATAAGAGATCGACCCGTGCGCCTCCTCGATCAGCTTCCAGCGCAGCGCGATGAGCTGCTCGAAGCGCGCGGCGCTTTCTTTGGCGAGTTCGTGGTGATAGTCGTCGCGCGGATCGAGCATACGCACGGCGTGCTGGCCCTGGTTCAGGATCGCGCCGAGCTTGCTGCTCGCGAGGTTGTCGCCCTTTCCCCTCGACGGCTCGACGTTCGGATAGTAATCGCCGGGCGGACGCGGCTCGTGCGGCCACGTGCTCGCGATCGCCGCCGCCGTGTAGGAGCGCAGGAGCGCGCGCGCGGGATCGAGCTCGGCGCCGTAGTCGCGCATCGCGCGGTCGAGCTCGATGAGCGCGGTCGCGTAGCTGCGCACGTCGCTATTGGTGGTATCGAAGCTCGTTTTCGCCGATGCGGTCAGAAGACCGAGCACGAGCGCCGCGAATGTCACGAGCATGCCGACGAGCAACTGGACCAGTTGCACCGTTTCCTGCGCCTTGTGCTCCTCGGGCAGAAGCGGCCGCACGATCGCGCCGAGGCCCGTGCTGGCGAGCAGGAGAATGAAGACGAACACCGCGGACTGGATTTCGGTCATGGGCGCGTGGGCCGTGACGGCGAGTCTTAAGTGGTCGCATTATCGGCGGGAAACGGCTTGCGGTTCAATGCTGGCCGTGTGGGAGAGAGGCGGGACGGGAAATGAAACAGACGGGCCGCGATGGGCGGCGTGCGGGAATCCTGGTCCCCCCGGCAGGAATCGAACCTGCATCTAGCGCTTAGGAGGCACTCGTTCTATCCATTGAACTACGGGGAGCGGACCGCGCCTCGCCGATGCGTCGGCGAGCGAGCGCAGAGTATAGCAAACGCTATCGGTTGCATCGGCTTCCGCGCGAAGAAACTCGGGCTTTCGGGAAACAACGAAAAGCAGGGTTTGTACCTATCAAGTTTCGCCGAGCCCCGCCGCCATCGGAGTAATGGACCATTTCCCCGATATCAAGCCGCAGGGCGCGTTCTCGGCGTTGCTGGCGGACCAGGACTTGACGCACCTAGAACGGGTGCTGCGTCGTTCGTTGTCGTGCGATCTTGGCGGTCCATTGCTGCCGCCTTCGTACTGGCGCGAGCGGCTCGCAGCCATCACGCGCCAGTCACATCTCACGCACACGCAGATCCAGACCGTGCATCGGCTCTATCTGCATATCGACGCGTTCGAAGCCGATAACCGCGCCGCCGATGACGACGCACCCATCGCCGCAGCGGGCGGCGAGGCGCCCTGAAGCATTCGGGCAAGCTTCAATGCCGATGCCGCAGCCACCATTCGCGTAGCGGATGACGCTGCGCATGGCCGCGCGCCGCCACGCGCTTGCGATGCTCATCGCGCCAATCCTGCGCGAGCAGCACGATGACGATCGTCGCGAGGCACGCGAGCCCGACGAATATGCTCGAAAAATCCCACATGGCGCCCTCCCGCTTTTCGTTGCCGCCATGTCTGAATTCTAGGCCACGTCCCGGCCAATCTCACGCCGCCCGACGCGCGCGCTGCTGCTGTTGCGCGTGCGCCGCGAGCCGCACCGCCGCGTTGGCCGCGCCGTAGCCGTCGTAGCCGCCGCGCCGCTCGATCACCTCCAGGAAGAAGCGCTGATCGAGTTGCTCCGTGTACGCGTGGAAGAACTCGCCGCCGCGCTCGTCGCGATCGTAGAGAATGTTGTGCTCGTGCATCGTGTCGATGAGTTCGTCGGGCAGGCCGAAGCGCGCGACGAGATCGTCGTAGTAGTTGCGCGGAATGCGCAGGAACTTCACGCCATCGGCTTCGAGGCGCGGGATCGCATCGAAGATATCGGGCGTGCTGAACGCGACGTGATTCAACCCCGAGCCGCGATACGTCGACAGCGATTCCGACACCGCCGTGTAACGGTCCATCGACGCGTTCAGCGCGATGCGCACCGAGCCGTCGCGGCTTCTCACGGCGCGGCTGCGCACGAGACCGTACGGATCGGGCACGAGCACGGCGGCCTCCGTTTCGAAGCCGAACGCGCTGCGGAAGAACAGCACCCAGGTGTCGAGCGCATCGGCGGGCAGCGAAAGGCACACGTGATCGATGCGCGAAAGCGGCCCGACCTCGTACGGCCCGTCGATGTCGGTCAGGATGAAATCGGATTCCCACAGCGTCGGGGCGCCGGGCGCTTCGTCGACGAAATAGTCGAGGCTGCCGTCGGGCGACTGCACACCCGGCACCACGCGCTCGTTCGGGCCGACACGCCCCGAGAACGGCTTCGAGCCATACGCCGCGGCGCGCTCGAACGCCTGCTTCGCATCGTCGACATGAAACGCCGACGCGCACAGCGACAAGCCATGCTTCTGAAAGAACGCGCTGGCAAAGGAATCGGCTTCGGCGTTGAGCACGATCGAGCCCGCGCCATGCCGATACAGCGCGACATCCTTCGAGCGATGCCTGCCCGCGAGCCGGAAGCCGAGCCTGCCGAGCCATTGCGCGACGTGCTCGCGCGTGGTGTCGTCGACGGCGAATTCGAGGAACTGGAAGCCGATGTGCTCGGGCGGCGCCGGCGGGTTGAAGAGTTCGGGCGGCGCCTTGTCGCCCATTAGCTCACGCGTCTGCTCTTCGAGGAAACGCAGCGAACGATAGCCGTCCGCCGCCGTGATCGTGGTCGGGGCGGCGCGAAAGCCGTCGTTGAAGATTTCGAGCGACAGCGGGCCCTTGTAGCCCGCTTCGAGCACGCGCGCCGTGAAACCCGCGACATCGAACGCGCCCTGCCCCGGAAAGCAGCGGTAATGACGGCTCCATTCGAGCACGTCCATCGCGAGCAACGGCGCGTCGGCAATCTGCACGAACGCAATGCGCTCGCCCGGAATCGACGCGATCTCGTCGACGGAATCGCGAATCGACAGCGTATGGAACGTGTCGAGCGCGAGGCCCAGGCTCGGATGATTCACCGCGTCGACGAGCTTCCACGCGTGCTTGTACGAATTCACGTAGCGGCCCCACGCGAGCGCTTCGTACGCGACGATCACGCCCGCTTCCTGCGCGATGTTCGCGAGCACGCCGAGCTGGTCGGTGATCAGGGCGTCGTCGCGGATGGTGTCCGGCGACACGTTGCTGCACACGAGAATGCGGTCCGTGCCGAGCTCGTGCATCAGCTCGAACTTGCGCTTCGCGCGCTCGACGTTTCTGGCGAGACGCTCGGCGCTCACGCCGTCGAAATCGCGGAACGGCTGGAACAGGTAGATCTCGAGGCCGAGGTCGGCGCACATGCGGCGCACGTCGGCGGGCGTGCCGTCGAAATAAACGAGATCGTTCTCGAAGATCTCGACGCCGTCGAAACCGGCCGCCTTGATGGCCTGCAGCTTCTCGGGAAGCGTGCCGCTGATGGATACCGTCGCGATGGATGTCCGGATTGAACGCAGCATCGCTGCCTCCTCGTTGCAATTCAGTGAATGCGGGATGGATCGAACGCGATGCCTTCCAGTGTAGGCCGTCCACACCGGGACGGAAAAACCGCGGCGCGCAATCCATGTCATTCTGCGAGATAATAACAAACTAACTAGACCGTACAAATTAGTGAAAACACGAACCGACAAGGCTCGCGCGTGGGTTCACACTGCGACGTACTCAATTTCGCACTGCAGCATGCAGTGCTCATCCATGCCGGAGCGCTCGCATGACCAACAAGACTTCGTATCTCATCGGCCTGATCGGATCGGGCATCGGCGGCTCGCTCACGCCCGCCATGCACGAAAAGGAAGGCAGCAATCTCGGGCTGAATTACGTGTATCGGCGCATCGACCTGCAGGCGCTGGAACTTGCGCCGTCCGCCCTGCCCGATCTGCTCGACGCGGCCGAGCGCATGGGCTACGACGGCCTGAACATCACGTATCCGTGCAAGCAAAGCGTGATCCCGTTGCTCGATGACCTCGACCCCGACGCCCGCGCGCTCGGCGCCGTCAACACCGTGGTGCTGAAGGACGGCAAGCGCATCGGCTACAACACGGACTGGTCGGGCTTCGCGCGCGCATTCCAGCGCGGGCTGCCCGGCGCGCCGCTCGAACGCGTCGTGCAGCTCGGCGCGGGCGGCGCGGGCGCGGCCGTCGCGCATGCGGCGCTCACGATGGGAGCGCGCGCGCTCACGCTGTTCGATTCCGACGATACGCGTGCCGCGTCGCTGGCCGCCGAGCTCGCGGCGCGCTTTCCGGATCGCACCGTGAAAAGCGGCGGCGACTTGCGCGAGACGCTCGCGGCGGCGAGCGGCCTCATCCACGCGACGCCGACCGGCATGGCGAAGCTGCCCGGCCTGCCGCTGCCGGCGGACTATCTGCACAAGGAATTGTGGGTCGCGGAAATCGTCTACTTCCCGCTCGAAACGGAACTGCTGAAAGCGGCGAAGGCGCTCGGCTGCCGCACTGTGAGCGGCGGCGGCATGGCCGTGTGTCAGGCGGTCGATGCGCTGCGCATCTTCACCGGGCGCGAGCCGGATGCGGCGCGCATGTTCGCGCACTTCCAGAGCCTGCTGGAACGCTGATTCATCGACGGCAATGAAAAACGGCGACCTCGTGAGAGCGTCGCCGTTTTGTCATTCGCGCGATGAAAAGATCATGCGTCGCGCCGCATGAAACGCAGCATCGCATCGACGATCATCTCGCGATGACGCGCGCGCGAACGCGCTCCCGACGGATCGCGCCCGAACGCCGCGCCCCACGTATGACGGTTCGCGACGCGATGAAAGCAGAACGAGCTGATCATCAGATGGAGATCGATGGGATCGATGTCGTCGCGGAACTTGCCCGCCGCGACACCGCGCGCGATGAGATCCTCGATGGTCTTCACGACCGTCGAATTGCGCGCCTTGAAGGTCTTCGATTGTTCGATGTACTTCGCAGCGTGAATGTTTTCGATTGTCACGAGCCGCACGAAATCGCGATGTTTGTCGTGATAGTCGAACGTGAAGCCGACGAACTCGCGCAGCGCTTCTTCCGGCTCCATCTCCGCGAGCTGCAATTCCTGCTCGAGCGCGCGGATATCGCCATAGACCTGCTCCAATACCGCTTCGTACAGCCCTTCCTTGCTGCCAAAGTAGTAGTACAGCATGCGCTTCGTGGTGTTGGTGCGCTCCGCGATAGCGTCGACGCGCGCGCCGGCCAGGCCCATCGCCGAGAACTCCTGCGTGGCGATGTCCAGAATGTTCCGCTTGGTCTCCTCAGGATCGTACTTGCGCCGCCCTTCTGCTGTGGTCGACGAGGGCGCAGCACTGGCGGCCTTGCTTCCTTTTTTCATTTTTCTGTCTGAGAACGGCGTTGAAAATCGATTCTAGCACGCGCTATCGACGCATCTTTGCCATAACAGGCGTTCGATACAGAGGGCTTCACCTATAATTTTTTAACCCCGCATACAACTCGAAATTCCTATCCGCATGAAGCGTTCTAACCTTCTCGCCGCCTCGTTTCTCGCGGCATGCTGCCATTGCGCGACCGCGCAGACCGCCCCGCCTCCGGGCCATCCGTCACCGAAGCAGCAGATGGCCGCCGAAGGCGTGATGACGAGCGCGAACATCGCGCGCGGCGCGGCGGACGTCTGTCATATCGATGCCGCGAAAGTCGCGCGCTTCAAGGAAGCCGTCCGCACGAGCTATCCCGACGCCCCGGATTTCGACGGCGAATGGAAGCTCGGACTCGCGCAGGCGCAGCCCGCCGTGGACCGCTTCGAGAAGCTGAAGACGAGCAATCCCGCGGAGTATCAGAAGGAGATCGGCGAGGCATGCCCCGCGCTCAACCGCGGCATCGACGAAGTCACGCAGCCGAAGTAGTCACTCGTTCTTGCCGTCGTAGTGCGCGCGCTTCTCGGCGTACATCGCGGCGTCGGCGCGTTGCAGCATCGGTTCGAGGCGCTCGCCTTCGTGCGCGGTGGCCGCGCCCATCGCGAAGCATAGCGGCATGCCCGAGTAGAACTGGTTGTTCACTTCGAGCAACTGGCGAATGCTGTCGATCACCGTCTCGCCGCCGCGCTCGTCGGTGCCGGGCAGCAGCACCATGAACTCGTCGCCGCCGATGCGCGCCGCCTGGAACGGCTTCTCCACCGCCTTGCCGAGCACTTCGCCCGCGCGGCGCAGGAGCGCATCGCCAGCGGCGTGGCCGAGCTGATCGTTGACGGCTTTCAGGCCATTCACGTCCACCGCGATCGCCGTCACCGGGAACGGACCCTTGCGCTCCAGGCGATTGATCTCGTCGATGTAAAACGAGCGGTTCTTCAGCTTCGTCAGCACATCATGTTTGCCGAGGAACTCAAGATACGCCTCGGCTTTCTTGCGCGCGGTGATGTCCGTCAGCGCGACGAGCACGAGATCCCAGCGCGCCTCGTGCCCCGGAAACACCGAGAACTGCAGATGCACGTGCACCTCGTTGCCTTCGAGCGAATAGTTGAGCACTTCGCGCTGATGAAAGAGCTTGCCGTCCCACAGTTCGATCAGCTGTTCCTGGAAGTGCTGCTGCATGTCGTCGCGGAACACGTCGGGCAGGCGCGAGAGGAGCGTCGCCTTGTCGGGTGCGGCGAACATGCGCAACGTGTGCTGATTCACGTCGAGCACGTGAATCTCCTGCATGCATCGTTCGACGAACTCCGGATGCACGTTCGTGAACGTGCGAAAGTCGACGATGCCGCGCTCGCGCACATCGTCGAGCAGCGCCTTCACGGCACTGAAATCTTCCACCCACAGCGACACCGGCGAATGCTCGAACAAGCCGCGCGCGTAAAGCTCGCTCGCGGCGGCCGCGCGCCGCATCGCTTCGAGTTCGGTGATGTCCTCGATGGTGACGAGCACGCGGCTCCACGTGTCCTCGTGCCCCGGCAAGATGACCGCCTTCAACAGCACGTCGAGGCGCTTGCCGTCGAGCGTGTAGTTGACCGTCTGGCTCACGAAGCGCGGCTTGCCGGACCACAATTGCTCCAGTTCGTCGACGTGCGTGGTGAGCATGTCGTCGCGAAACACGCGATCGAGGTTCTGCACGAGATCATCGACGTCCTTCGCATGAAAGAGCGACAGCGTGCGCTGATTGACCTTCACGACGCGAATGCGCGACGAGCATTCCGCGATGCGCGCCGGATCCTCGGCGAGAAACGCGCGCAGATCCGTGACGCCCGCCGCGCGCCAGCGCTCGAACTGCTCGCGCACGGCGCTGAAGTCCTCGAGCCAGAGCGAAACGGGCGCGAGGTCGAACATGTCGGCATCGTCCTCCGGCACGGCCGCCGGCATGAATTGACCGGCAGCGCGGCGCGGGTCGTTAGGCATGGTCATCCTTTCGGCTCGCGCCGGCTGAATTCATCTCATTATTGTATCGCGCCATATTTCCGGGGCCGAATCGGCGTCTTGAGCACGCCCAAAGCGCGACCTTTGCGCCAGCGGGATATCGGGGGCGGATGCTACACTCGATTGGCTTCGCCGCCGCTGCGCTCGGGCTTCTCGCGGCGCAACGCGCGGGCACGTTTGCTGCACGCGCTCGCATGACCGCGACACCACGCGGCGCGATGCGCTGTGCCGCATCCATCCACATCGCAAGAAGAAGGAGGCACGACTCTCATGGCTGATTTCCGCATCTGGTCCGACGAGTTTCCGGCGAACGGCTTCATGACGCACGCGCAGGAATTCGACCAGCAAGCCTTCGGCGGCTCGGGCGAGAACATTTCCCCGGCGCTGCAATGGGAAGATCCGCCCGCCGAAACGCGCAGCCTCGCGCTCACCGTGTACGATCCCGACGCGCCCACGGGCAGCGGCTTCTGGCACTGGATCGTCGTCAACATTCCGCCCGATGCGCGCTCGCTGCCGCGCAACGCGGGCAAGGCCGACGGCAGTCTGCTGCCGCAAGGCGCGCTGCAACTGCGCAACGACTACGGCACGGTCGGCTTCGGCGGCGCCGCGCCGCCGCGCGGAGACAAGCCGCATCGCTATATCTTCCGCATCCATGCGCTTTCGGCGGAGAGCCTGCCGCTCGACATGAACACGACCAACGCAGTCGCGCGTTTCATGACGCATCTGAACGAGATCGATTCGGCGATCTACACCGGCCTCTACGAACTGAAGTGAGCGCGGGCGCCAGGCGCGGCGCCGATTCGGCCGCGCCTCGCCTACAAGCCATTTGAAAACGGCGCGTCATACAATGCGCCGCCCGCCACTTCCCGCCCATCGATGGACTCCGAACAAGGTCTGCCGCTGCCCCAGCGATACTGGGCCATTGCCGTCGTCGCGCTCGGCATCACGCTCGCGGTGCTCGACGGCGCCATCGCCAATGTCGCGCTGCCGACCATCGCGCGCAATCTGAATGCTTCTCCCGCCGATTCCATCTGGGTCGTCAACGCGTATCAGCTCGCCATCACCATTTCGCTGCTGCCGCTCGCCTCGCTCGGCGATCGCATCGGCTACCGGCGCGTGTATATGGCGGGACTCGCGCTCTTCACGGTGTCGTCGTTCGCGTGCGCGCTGTCGGGATCGCTCGCCGCGCTCACCCTGGCGCGCGTCATTCAGGGCTTCGGCGCGGCGGGCATCATGAGCGTGAACACCGCGCTCGTGCGCATCATCTATCCGCACGATCAACTGGGGCGCGGCGTGTCGATCAACGCGACGGTCGTCGCGATCTCGTCGGTGATCGGACCGACCGTCGCCTCGGGCGTGCTCTCCGTCGCGACCTGGCCGTGGCTCTTCGCGATCAACGTGCCGATCGGCGTCGCGGCGCTCGCGATCGGATGGAAGTCGCTGCCGCGCACGCAGGGGCATCGGCAGCCTTACGACTACATCAGCGCGATCATGAACGCGCTGTTCTTCGGCATCGCGATCGTCGCGGTCGATGGCTTCGGGCACGGCGAGCATCGGCCGTATCTCGTGGGCGAGATCATCGTGACGGCGGTCATCGGCTACTTCTTCGTCAAGCGTCAACTGACGCAAAGCGCGCCGCTCTTGCCTGTCGACCTGCTGCGCATTCCGGTGTTCGCGCTCTCGGTCGGCACCTCGGTGTGTTCGTTCTGCGCGCAGATGCTCGCGTTCGTTTCGCTGCCCTTCCTGCTCCAGAACAATTTCGGCATGAGCCAGGTCGAGACCGGCTTTCTGATGACGCCGTGGCCGCTCGTCATCGTGTTCGTCGCGCCGTTGGCGGGCGTGCTCGCAGACCGCTATTCGGCGGGGCTGCTCGGCGGCATCGGTCTCGCGATCCTCACCGTCGGACTCGTGCTGCTCGCGAGCGTCGGCGCGCATCCGTCCGCGTTCGACATCGCGTGGCGCATGGCCGTGTGCGGATTCGGCTTCGGGCTCTTCCAGTCGCCCAACAATCGTCAGATGCTCGCGTCCGCGCCGCGGCATCGCAGCGGCGGCGCGAGCGGCATGCTCGGCACCGCGCGTCTCACCGGGCAGACGCTGGGCGCGGCGCTCGTCGCGCTGATCTTTGGGTTCGCGCCAATGCAAGGCCCCGTGATCGCGCTCGCCGTCGCGGCGGTGTTCGCGGCGGCCGCCGCCGTGGTCAGCATGTTCCGCCTCACGGGCAAGCGCAGCGCAGAACCGGCCTGATACACGCTCCCGCCCGGCCGCCGCGCTGGGCACAGCCTTTGCTGAAACTTCGGGCATGGATTCCGCACACGCGGAGCGTTCGAAATCAGCAACAAGGAGTGTGTACATGCCCAATTCCCTCAACGGCCGCAAGGTCGCGATTCTCGCCGTCGACGGCTTCGAAGAGGCCGAGCTCGTCGAGCCTCGGCGCGCGCTAAAGGAAGCCGGCGCGCAAGTGCATGTCGTGTCGCAGAAGCCTGGACAGATTCAGGGTTTCAGGCACGTCGACAAGGGCGACAAGGTGAACGTCGACGTGACCTTCGACGCCGCGAACGCCGCCGACTACGACGCGCTCGTGCTGCCGGGCGGCGTCGTGAACGGCGACGCGATCCGGCTCGATGCGAAGGCGCAGAGCTTCGTGAAGGAAGCGGACAAGGCGAAGAAGCCGATCGCGGTGATCTGCCACGGCGGCTGGCTGCCGATCTCGGCGGGCATTGTTGCGGGCCGCACGATGACGAGCTGGCCGAGCCTTCAGGACGACGTGCGCAACGCGGGCGGCACGTGGGTCGACCAGGAAGTGAAGATCGACGGCAATCTCATCACGAGCCGCAAGCCCGACGATCTTCCGGCGTTCAACAAGGCATTGATCGAGGCGCTCGGCAAGACGCGCGCCGCCTGATCGCGCCTGATCCACCGCACGGCTCATTGCACAGCTTTGCACGGCTCATTGCACAGGACACGAACCGATGTCGAGATCGCTCAAGTCGTACACGCGCGTGATCGCGTTGTCGCTCGCCGCCGTTGCCGCGGTCGCGCCGCCTGCACAGGCGCAGACTCAAGGCGCGGCGAGCGCGGGCGCCGCGCAAAACCAGAAGCTCTCGCCTATCGATCAGCAGTTTCTTCAGGACGCCGGCCAGGCGGGCGCGACGGAGCTCGCGGCAAGCAAGCTCGCGCTCACGCACGCAAGCGACCGGCAGGTGCGCGAGTTCGCACAGCGAATGATCGTCGATCACACCAAACTCGCGCGCAATCTCGATGTGCTCGCGAAACGCCACGGCATCACCGCGCCGCCAGCCGCCGATACGGCCGTGATCGGCAGCCTGCAAAATCTTCAGGGCGCGGAGTTCGACAAGGCCTATATTGAACAGGTAGCCGTGAGCGGGCATCAGAAGGCCGTCGAGCTGTTCAGGAAGGAGAGCGAAAGCGGCAACGACACCGCGTTGAAGGCAGCAGCGACGAAGGCGCTGCCGGTCATCAGCCATCACTACGAGATGGCGCAGCAGCTCGCGAAAGCGAAGGCGGCGTCATGAGCATCGCGAATGCCGCCGGATGCGCCGAGGCGCCCCGTTGCGCCTCTCGTCCCGCCTATGAGGACTCCACCATGCACATCACATTTGCAGACGAAGCCCCCGTTTATGACGGCGATGACCTCGCGGTCCACTTCGCCGCGCTCATCGACGGCGAGCCGGTCGTATGTTCGATCACCGCCGAGGCGCTCGAGGATCACTTTGGCGCGAAGTCTCCGCGCGAGGACGATCTGCTCGACGCCTTCGCGCGCGGCTCGGCGCGCATCCGCGCGGTATGCGCCGAAGTGCTCGATGACAACGGCGGCCAGCCCGCCGTGTTGAGAAGCGGATTGTTCCGCGTGGCCGGCATGGAGCCCGACTGAACCGCTTGCCGCGCAATGCGACCCGACTCACGTAACGCAGCCAACAAGGAGGGAACATGTCCCTGATCATTGCGGGCCGATTTCAGACCTTTCGCGCCGCCGAAACGGCATCCCAGAAGCTCTTCGCGCGCGGCTTCCTGGAAGAAGACGTGACGCTCTTCTTCGTCAATCCGAGCGGCCAGCACGCGCGCTTTCCGGTCGGCGGCGACGTCGGCACGGATGCGGGCGCGAGCGGCGCGCCAAAGGGCGCCAGCAAGGGCGTGACGATCGGCGCGGTCATCGGCGCGATCGTGGGCGCGGCGATATTCGCGATCTTCAAGTCGCCACTGCTGGTTTCGGTGATCGCGGCGGGCGTCGGCGCGTACGTGGGGTCGCTCGTCGGCGCGATGTCGCACACGAAGACGAAGCCCGCGACGGCCGCGCATGCCGAGGAACCCTCGCGCCATGCGGGCGTGCTCGTCGCGGTCCATGTATCGCCGGAGACGCAGGAGCAGGCCGCGATGGCGCTGCGCGAAGCGGGCGGCATGGATATCGAGCGCGCGTCGGGGCGCTGGAAGCAAGGCCGCTGGAGCGACTTCGATCCGCTGCAGCCACCGCATCCGGTGGGCGAATTCGCGCAAACGCGCGTGTGACTGCTGCGTCAGGCTGTATCGGCGACCACGCCCGCCTCGCGCGGGCGTTTTTGCGTGGCTCGCCCGGTGAGCCGATTCAGACCCACGGCGCATGCGGCCTATCGCGCCGCGCGTCGGCCCGAATGCCGCAGTCGGCGGGCATCATGCGCGCCTTGCCGGCGTTCGCGGCGGGCGGCTCGCAGATGCGGCCATAGTCCTCGCGCGGCGCCTGCGCGGTCTGCGCGTGCGTCTCGATGGTCTGCTGGCGGACATGCAGGCTCAGCGCCGATGCGGCGATCGCCACGAGTATCAGAAACTCGCGATTCGCGAGTCGATTGAAAGATTTCACTACGCTCTCCTGTTGCCGTGCTCGTGCGCGCGTCTCGATTCGGGCGCGCGCTGTAATCCCGTGACGGCAGCAAACGACGTGCCCCGGCGTCCGGACACGCTGGCACGCGGCGTGCGCAATGAATCGGCGAGCCGCATCCCGCATGGGCTGCGCAGTGGCAACGTCGAAACTAAAAGGAGGTGTTTCATGAGCACGAACGTCGTATCGGTACTCAATGATCTCGTCGAAACCTCGAAGGACGGCGAAAAGGGTTTTCTCAAGGCCGCCGAGGACACGCGTGATCCAAGCCTCAAGCTGCTGTTTCAGAACCGCGCGCAGAAGTGCGCGGACGGCGCGCGCGAGCTGCAGGACATCGTTGCACGCCTGGGCGGCAAGCCGGAGACCGGCGGCTCGATGGCCGGCGCGCTGCATCGCGGCTGGGTGGACGTGAAGTCGGCCGTGAGCGGCCATAGCGATCACGCGATTCTCGCCGAATGCGAGCGCGGGGAAGACGCCGCGAAGAAGAACTATCGTGAAGCGCTGGACAAGGAACTGCCCGCCGATATCCGCGCGGTGGTCGAGCGCCAGTATCAGGGCGTGCTGGAGAATCACGACCGCATCCGCGATCTGCGCGATCAGTACGCCGCCGCGAAGTCCTGACGCGAGGCATGACGCGGCCCGCTGAGCAGCGAGGGCCGCGCAAAAACAAACGGCCGCGCAATGCGGCCGTTCGTTCGTCCCGAGGACGAGAAACGAGGGTGAGCAGCGCTCCTTACTGCGGCGCGCCCTTGTCGTTGGTGCCGAGCGCCGAAGCCGCCGCCGCCGCCGAAGCGCCCTTCAGCTTGTGCGCCTTGTTCTGCTGATGCAGCGTCGTGCCCTTCTGCGGTTTCGCCTGCCCGTTCGCGCCCGCCGCGGTCGCATCGGATGCTGCCTGCGCGAACGCCGTCGTCGAGAATGCCAGCGCCAGCGCGCCGATCAATGCCATCTTTTTCGTCTTCATGAAGAGCTCCTTTGTCGGGGCCTCTGAACGCCGGGCTGCTGCGCGCTCGTGAGCCTCCTGTGTGAGTACCGTCCTGAACGGTCGTACTTCGTTTTTTAGGTTTCGAAGTGCTGCGAGGTGATGCGCACTGCGTGAAGCTGCTCGATGTTGCGACTGCGACTGACACCGCCTCCGATGCAACCGGAGCCACGATGCCCTGATGCGCGAACCCGCGCTTCGTCCGATTCCTCGCCGCTCGCGGCGAATCGTCGAACCCCGCGCGGGTTCCATGCTGCTGGCACTCGACCGCGGCCCGCCTTGGCGAGCCGGGCATACGAACTATGCCATTACTTGGCGGCGATTTTAAGATGATTCTTCACGGAAGCAACACCCGAGACGTTCGAGACGACGTCCTCCGCGGCGGTCTTGTCCTCGGCCGACGGCACCGTGCCCGTCAGCGAAACGACGCCCCCGTGCGTCTTCACGTGGATGTGCGTGGACTTGACGTTCTTCGCGCCGAGCAGCTCGGCCTTCACCTTGGTCGTGATCGCGCTGTCGTCGACCTTCTGGCCCATCGACGTGTCGGAACCCTTCGTCGACGACGCCGAGTTGGTTTGCGCGCCTACGTTCAGCGCGAACACGACACACGCGATACCGCCGGCTGCCTTCAGGATTTGAGTCGTCTTCGTCTTCATGGCATTGCTCCCATTTTCGATTTTGGTCTGGCGCCCCGTTCGCCCGATCGTGCGCGAGGCGGCTCTTCGATCACGTCCGCGACCGTGGCGCGCGGATCGTGCCCTTGCTCCGCAACTTGCATGCCGGATCGTGAGTGAGCGCCACCGAACAGGCCGGCAAACGCGTCCGGGACACCGCCCATCAAGGCCATGCCGGATCTGCGAACAAATCGTCGACGTTCGTCCGGACGCCCGCCGCAGCGCGCTCGGCGAATCGTGAAACGCGCGGCGCTTTTGTCTGAGCCCGTGTAAAAACTGCGTGAAAGAGGCCCGCGAACGCTTCATAAAGAAACGAGCCGATCGCGAAAAACGTAGTCGTGGCGCGAGCTTACCGAGAGATGGCACGACCGTTGCTTGAGTAGTCGCAAACCTGCCCATCACGTCTAGAACAATCGAGGACTAGCAAGCAATGCCGCCTACACTCGAACTCCGCGCGAAGCAAACGCTCGCGCTCACGCCGCGCCTTCAGCAGTCGGTCCGTCTTCTGCAACTCTCTTCGCTGGAGTTCCAGCAGGAACTGCGAAACGCCCTCGACACCAATCCCTTTCTCGAATACGACGAGTCGCAAACCGAGGACAACGCGCTCGGCGCGGACAACGGCAACTCGATGAGCGAGTCGACCTTGTCGACGACAGCCGATGTCGCCGCCGAGGCCCCGCTCGCGTCCGAAACCGGCATGGAAGCCGAACCGAGCGCCGACACCGCCTCGCGCGACGATTCGATCAGCGAATTCTCCTCCGATCCCTTCGGCCGCGGCGCCGCGCGCAACAACGGCGACGGCGAAGGCTCCGATCCCGCCGACTGGGTGCGCATCGAGCCGTCGCTGCACGAGACGCTGCACGATGCCTTGCGGCTCTATCAGCTGAACGAACGCGATCGCGCGGTTGCGCAGCTCATTATCGAAGCGCTCGACGACGACGGCTATCTGCGGCAGGAACTGAGCGAGCTCGCGAACGTAGTCGACATCGAGCCGGCGCTGAATGAAGACGAGCTCAATATCGCGCTGAAGCTCGTGCAATCGCTCGACAAACCGGGCCTCGGCGCGCGCAATCTCTCGGAATGCCTGACGCTGCAGCTCGAAGCGCTCGACGACGACACGCAGGGGCGCGCGGTCGCGCTCGAAATCGTCGCACATCATCTGGAGCGTCTCGCGCGGCGCGAGCAGGCCGAGTTGCAGAAGAAGATCGGCTGCAGCGCGGATGAACTGCGCATCGCGTGCGCGCTCGTGCGCCGCCTCGATCCGAAGCCGGGCGAGAACTACGGCCAGAGCGAGGACAACTACGTGGTCCCCGATGTCATCGTGCGTCAGGTCAAGAAGCAATGGGTCGTGACGATCAACCCGGCGGTGCTGCCGCGCGCGCGCATCCATCGCATGTATGCGGAGCTTTTCGCGCAGTCGGCGGGCGCGAGCCGTTCGCCGCTCGCGCAGCAGTTGCAGGAAGCGCGCTGGCTGATCCGCAACGCGCAGCAGCGCTTCACGACGATTCAGCGCGTGGCCGAATGCATCGTCTCGCATCAGAAGGCGTTCTTCGACTACGGCGAAATCGCGTTGAAGCCGCTCGTGCTGCGCGATGTCGCCGACGAGCTCGGCCTGCACGAATCGACCATCTCGCGCGCGACGGGCAACAAGTACATGTCCACGCCGCGCGGCATCTTCGAGTTCAAGCACTTCTTCCCGCGCGAGCTCAGCACGGAAAGCGGCGGCACGTGTTCGGCGGCCGCGGTGCGCGCGCTGCTGAAGGAAATGATCGCGAAGGAGAACACGCGCGATCCGCTATCGGACGTGAGCCTCGCGAAGATGCTCGCGGATCAGGGCGTGATCGTCGCGCGCCGCACGGTGGCGAAGTATCGCCATCTGATGAAGGTGCCGCCGGCCGAGCTGCGCCGTCAGGCGTGATGCGGCGCGCGCAACGTTTTTCACGCTCTCGAGCACTCGGCGACGACCCGGTCAAGCGAGGCGCCTGAGTGACAGGAGCGTAGCCGACAGGCCGTCCGTTCGCGGACGGCCTTTTTTTCGCCGATGGCCGGCGCGTCAACGTCCGCGTCAACGTCAACATAGGCATCAGCGCCAGCCCGATGCGCGATGCGTGCGCTTTCTCGCCGCCGTGGCCGCAAGCTCCGCGCCGAGCAGAAACACCGCCGCCGAGTAATAAAGCCACATGAGGATGATCGCGAGCGACCCCGCCGCGCCAAACATGTTCACGGTGCCCGCGTGCGCGAGATAGAACGCGAAAAGGCGCTTGCCGCCTTCGAAGAGCAGCGCGGCTGCGGCTGCGCCGAGCGCGGCATCGCGCCAGAGCATGCGCGTCGTCGGCAGGAACTTGAGCAGCACGGTGAATGCGATCATCAGCACGCCGAGGGATATCGCACGCCGCGTGAGCCCCGACAGCACGACGAACGGACTGCCGTCGCCGAGCGCCCAGTGGCCGAGCAATTCGACGAGCGCATCGAGCACGAGCAGCACGGCGACCAGCAGGCCCGCGCCGACCACGAGCCCGAAGGACATCAGCCGCACGCGCAGCAGCGTGACGATGCTCTCGCGCGTGCTCACGGCGGGCGTCGGCCAGATTACGTTGAGCGCGCTATGCAGCGAGGAAAACGTCGCCGACGCGCCGATCAGCACGCCCGCGAGCGAGAGTATCGCGGTGCTGCGCGCGATATCCGCATGCCACGCGTTCGCGACGATCGCCTCCAGCGCATGCGCCGCATCGACGCCGACGACGCCGCTGATTTCATCGAAGAGCCGGCCTTGCACGGCATCGGCGCCGAAGAAGACGCTCGCCACCGCGATCACGATCACGAGCGTGGGCGCGAGCGAGAACGCGGCGAAGAACGCGATCGCCGCGGAGAACATCAGGCAGTGGTCCTGCGTCCATTGCGTGATGGGATCGACGATCCACGAGAGCCAGCCGAAACGCGACGTGCGGCCGGCAGCGACGGGCGCGGATTGATTGGCGGAGACGTCCTGATCCATCGTGAGCGCGGCAAGAAGTATCAACCGACGATGTTAGACCGGCGATGCGAAGCGCGTGTAAAAAACGGCGCGCTCCGTGGGAGCGCGCCGCGTTCGGACTGCGGGATGGCTGCCGTGGGTCAGGGCCGATCGGCGGCAGGGTCGGCGTCCTCGTCGGGAAGGCCGCGCGTTTCGTCTTCGATTTCGTCGGGCAGGATATCGGCATCGGCTTCCAGGTTGTTGTCGCCATCCGCCGATGCCGCTTCGCCCGTGCCGAAGCGGTCCGTGTCGCTGTTGAGTTCGGCGTCCGACTGGCCAAGCGCGTGCGCGTCGAGTTCGTCCTCGATGTCGCCCGGATAGCGCTTTTCGCCCTGCACGTCCGAGCCGCTGTCCGACGAATCGCTCGGGCCGAGCGCGCCGGTGCCGTGTCCCTTGCCGTATTCCACGCCGTCGTCTTCAGGCGGATTCAATGTGCTTCCACTCATCATGACCTCCTTCGATCGTGTCCATGACGAGTCCGCAAATCCCGTTCCGCGAACGGCGCGGCTTCGGGCGTGAAAATGAAAAACCCCGCGCTTCTTTCGAAACGCGGGGCCGTGAGAGCAAGACAACATCTAGCGCGGGTTCAGGCCTTCGCCGCCGGACGCTTCGCTTCGCTCGCGCCCTGCTTCACCGTCTTGACCGTCTTTTCCGTGACCGACGTGGCGGTCGCGACGCTGCGCAAATCCGACAGGAACGAATCGCGCCAGACCGAGAGATTGTTCTCGCGCAATGGCGCCATCATGTCGGCGTGGCGCGCCTGACGTTCGGCGAGCGGCATCGACAATGCGCGCTCCAGCGCCTCGGACATCTGCGACAGATCGAACGGATTGACGACGAGCGCGCCCGGCAACTGATCCGCCGCGCCCGCGAACTGCGATAGCACGAGCGCGCCCGGATCCGCCGGGTCCTGCGACGCCACGTATTCCTTCGCGACGAGATTCATGCCGTCGCGCAACGGCGTCACATAGCCGACCTGCGAGAGCCTGAACAGCGCCATCAGCAGATTGCGCTCGTACTTGCGATTGAGATACTGGATCGGCGTCCAGTCGAGCTGCGCGAAGCGTCCGTTGATGCGCCCAGCCTCGCCCTCCAGATTCTGGCGGATGCGCTGATAGGTCTGCACGTCCGAGCGCGTAGGCGGCGCGATCTGCACGAGCGAGACGCGCCCGTGCCAGCCCGGCGCGTTGAGCAGCAGCCGCTCGAACGCCTGGAAGCGCTCGACGAGACCCTTCGAATAATCGAGGCGGTCGACACTCATGATGAGCTTGCGGCCGCGCATGCTGTCGCGCAGGCTCTTCACCTGCTTGCGGTTCGAGAACTGCTCGGCGGCCTTGGCGATCGCTTCGGGATAGATGCCGATCGGATACGCGCCCACTTTCAACATGCGGCCGAACGCCTGCAGCATGCCGTCGTCGCTGTAATGGCCGCGGCCGGTGCGCTCCACGTAATCGATGAACGACTGCTTGTCGGCGTCCGTCTGGAAGCCGACGACGTCGTACTGGCACATCGCCTCGATCAGTTCCTCGTGCGGCGGCACCGTGCGCATCATCTCGGGCACCGGAAACGGAATGTGCAAAAAGAAGCCGATCGGATTCGCGACGCCGAGCTTTCTCAGCTCGTGCGCGAACGGGAGCATGTGATAGTCGTGCACCCAGATGATGTCGTCGGGCTTGAGAAGCGTCTTCAGCTTCGCGGCGAGATTCGCGTTGACGCGCATGTAGCCCGCGTATTCCTCGCGATCGAAGCGCGAAAGGTCGTTTCGATAGTGGAAGGTCGGCCACAGCGTGGCGTTCGAGAACCCTCGATAGTACTGGTCGTAATCGCGGCGCGTGAGCCCGACGGTCGCGTAGGTCACCTTGCCGCCCTTCTCCAGGACAGGAGCGCCCGCCTCGCCGACGATCTCGCCGCTCCACCCGAACCACACGCCCCCCGTCTCCTTGAGCGCATCCAGAACGCCGATTGCGAGACCGCCCGCGCTGGGCTTGCCTTCCTGGGTCGGCGCGACGCGATTCGATACCACGATCAATCTGCTCATTACAGCATCACCTCATCAGTTGTCGTTGCATGCTCGAATTGGCGATTTAAGCGTATGCAAAATCCGTACCGTTTTGTTGATTTTCGTAAATAAAAGTTTGTATGAATATGTTACGGACGAACAAAAACACGCGGCGAAAGCCCGCCGCGTAGAAATTTTTTATTCTTTTGCCGGGTGCTGCCGCCGGCCGGAATCACGCGTCCTGCTCGGAGCCCAGATCGCGCTGATAGTCGATGCCCTCGCGTCGCACGCCGCCCTGGTTGTGATCGCCATCCGGCGGAGCGCCAGGCGCGGGGCGGTTCTGACCGGCGGGATCGTGCTCCGCCGGGGGCGCGGACGCGCCTTGCGCGCCGGCTGCCTTGGCGGCTTCGGCGCGCGCTTCGCGCTTGGAAGAGTGACGCGCGGAGCGTCGAAGTGCGGGATGCCTCATGATGCCCTCCAGAGAAGAAGGCCGTCGCGATAGTGACGTCGGCGGCGTCGGACCGATGCGCTTTGGCAAGCGCAGCTTCAGAAAAAACGACCGGCGACAACGCGTGTCGCCGGTCATTATTGCGTCATCCGTTGTAATCCCTACGTTCGGGATGGAAACTTATTCAAACCTTGCACGAATTCTGGGCATTGTCCAACGTCGGCAGTCCAGCATCCTTCTACATCAGTACACGTGCGGCGTTTCGCCCGGCCCCGGTGGCGGATCGCCGATCGGCTGCGACGGCGGTTCCGGCGGCTCGCGCGTCGGGTCCGGATTCGTGTCGGGCGGAATCGGCGTCGGCGGAGGCTGGTCGGGCGGCGTCACCGGCGGGTCCGGCGGCTGCGGCGTCTGTGCTTCGATACGGGTACTTGCATGGGCGCGATCGGGAACACTGAGGGACATGACGGGCTCCTTGCGGTCTTGTGATCGTACTTTCCCATCCGGCTCAGGCGCCCTTCGCGCGGCGCGTGCGGATGTCATTCGATCGGCAGCAAGGGGCATGCCCCTCGAATGCGTCCGGCTCGCTTCCTCCGGTCACATTATCGGCGTAGAAAACGCGCCTGCCAATGAAAAACGCCTGCGGTTTTAAAAGCCGCAGGCGGTGTTTTCGTCTAAAGATAAGCGAAGATCAGTGATTTTCGCTGTCCGGCTCGTTGCCGTCGCCACCCTCGCCGACAGCCGCCTTGTTCGCATCCTCGCCGTACTCGACGAGCCGGTTATAAAGCGTTTTGAGGCTGATGCCCAAGATTTCCGCGGCGCGCGTCTTCACGCCGCCGCACTGGTCGAGCGTCGCGAGAATGAGCTGACGGTCGGCCTGCGCGAGCGACGTGCCGAAGGGAATCGTCACCGCCGTGCCCGCCGAGGGCTTCGACAACGAAATCTGCAGCGGCACGGTCGCGGTGCTGTCCGAATCCGACGCCGACATGATGTACGCGCGCTGCACGTAGTTCTTCAGCTCGCGCACATTGCCGGGCCAGTTGTACGAGGCCAGCATTTCGCGCACGGCGGGCGGGAAGTCCTTCTTCGTGCCGTAGCGGGCATTCAGTTCGTCGAGGAAGGCCTGCCCGAGCAGTTCGACGTCCTTGCCGCGCTCGCGCAGCGGCGGCAGGTTGATCGGGAACACGTTCAGCCGGTGATAGAGGTCGAGGCGCAGCTTGCCTTCGAGCACGGCCTGCTCGGGATCGCGGTTGGTCGCGGCGATGAGGCGCACGTCCGTCTCGATCTCCTTGGTCGTGCCGACGCGCATGAACATGCCCGTCTCCAGCACGCGCAGCAGCTTCACCTGAAGCTCGATGGGCATTTCGGTGATTTCGTCGAGGAACAGCGTGCCGCCGTTCGCGCGCTCGAAATAGCCCTTGTGCTGACGATCCGCGCCAGTGAACGAGCCGCGCTCGTGGCCGAACATTTCCGATTCGATCAGGTTCGGCGAGATCGCGCCGCAGTTCACCGCGATGAACGAGTGCTTGCGGCGCAGGCTCAGCTCGTGAAGCGTCTGCGCGGCGACTTCCTTGCCGGTGCCGGACTCGCCGATCAGCAGGACGGACGCGGCCGTCGGCGCGACGCGGCCGATCTGGTCATACACGGTCTGCATCGCGGGCGAGTTGCCGAGCATCAGACCGAAACGGCCCATGCGGCGCAGCTCGCCGCGCAAGGTGCCGATTTCCGCTTTCAGATCGCCGGCGCGCGGCAGGCGCGAAAGAATCGCCTTCACGCGTTGCATGTTGATCGGTTTGACGAGATAGTCGGCGGCGCCCATCTTGAGCGCGCTGACGGCGGATTCCACGGTCGCGTGACCGGTGATGACGACGAACTCGACGCCCGAGCGCGGGTCGAGATCCTCGAAGAGATCTACACCGGTGCCGTCGGGCAGTTTCAGATCGGTGAATACGACGTCCGGCGTCTGACGCACAAGCTGAATGCGCGCTTCGCGCAAATCGCTGGCGGTGGCCGTCGTCAATCCGTCTTCGCCGATGATCGCGGCTAGCGCCTCGCGGGTACTGGGATCGTCATCGACAATCAATACGTGTGGCATTGCGTCTCGAATTCTTCCAAAGCGTTTCAGGGTCACACGCCGGGTGATGGCGTGGTCTTCTCCATGCGGCATGGGGCGCCGCTCGGGCCGGTGCGTTTCACGGTCAGCGCAATTCAGATAATTGGCGCGACGCGAAATGCGCGAAAAATAAAATAATTTCCGATTTTCTGCACGCTTGGCTCAAACTCACCGTAAGTTTTTCCATTTAGGCAACTTATGGCCGGAGTTTTGACGATTATAAGCGTTTATCAAGATAAAAACGCACGCTGAGTCAGCGTGCGTTTCATTGGTCGCACCATTAATATTTCGGCGGTTAAAACAATTACGGTCGCTTTGCGCCCGGCCGTCCGCGAGCCATTCAGCTGCGCGGAAAATGCCACGCATCGGCGGTGCCGCCAACCGCGCCGTGGCCGTTCACGCCGGGCGCGCCGCCGCTCGCCGGCGTGAGCACCTTGCCGCCCTCGTCTTCCCAGCGGTTCAGGTCACGCGCCGTGCGCCGCCCGGCGGCATCCTGCGATTGCACCCATTTCCATGCGAGAACGCTGCCCACTGCGAACAGCGCGCCGAAGATTCCGATCGAAGGCCGTGCCATTTGTGTTCTCTCCCGTCGTCAAGAAAATCCGATGCCGCCGCCAGCGCGATACCTCGTAAATGCGCGGCGGATCAGCGCGAAACCAGAAGCCCCACCAGAAAGCCGACGCCGGCGGCGATGCCGAGCGACTGCCAAGGGTTGTCCTTCACGTATTTCTCGGTGCAGTCGATGCCCGCGCGATAGCGGCTTTGCGCGCTCGCCTGCGCATCTTCCAGGGTGACGCGCGCCGCATCGACATGTTCGCGCAAACGCGAGCGCAGCGCGTCGACGCCTTCGCCGGGCAGCGTCGCCGAAAGCCGCAGCAATTCCTCGGCGTCGTTCAGCAGCACCTTGATGTCTTCGATGATCTTTTGCTTGCCCAACGCAAGCTGGACAGTCGTCTGACTCATGGAATGAAGTCCTCGCCCAAGTGGAACTATATGGAGCCGGCGCAGATCGGCGCGAGGCTAGCGCGATTCGGCGACCGGCACGCGATGCACGGAAAGGCGCCCGCCCGCAGTAACGCGGGCGCGCAGGCTGCGCACGACGCCGCTTGCCATGAGCGCGCCGCCCATCGCGCCGAACACGAGGCTCGTCACGTTCGCGGCCCGCGCGAGCGCCGGCGTGCCCGCTGCATAGCCTAGCACCGCGCACATCAGCGCGGTCACGAGCGCGACGGCAGCCCAGTGATAGATGTCGATCGGCTCGCCCGCCGCGAGTTCCTGCCGATTGCCGGGCGCGCCGCCAGCGCGCCGCGTGCGGGTCTGTCGTGCGGGGCTCGCGCGCTCGTGCGCGGCTGTGTCGAAATTGAAGAACTCTTCCATGATGCTTTGCCTCTCTCGCCCATCCTCGTGTGTGCGCCTCGGACGCGGTGCTCGTCGGCGCTCTTTCGAATAAGAATCACGACGACCTTGCTCACGCAGCTTTCATGCCATGACCCATGGAGCATCCAGTGACCCCATGCGCGAAGCCGGATCAGCCCGCGACCGGGTAACAATTACGCCGTCGCGTTGTAATTTCTCAGCGGGTAAAGGAGAACCTTTCCGGAAGTGCTTCTGACGTGCCCGCCTGCCCCGACAAAATGCGCGGCACCTCAGTCCGCGCATTGCCGCAAGGTCGTTGCGAATGGTTAAATAGCGTTTATGAGATAGGCTCGTTTGCAAGCAGCCGGGGACAACGAACGCCTCCGGCGCACACGTGCCTGGACCGACGCACGACCAGGAAAAGCGGCTCACGGCTAGCGTGAGCACGACGGGCAGCGCGCACGGGCGCGGTACGTGCCAATGCGATGCCGATGCGCGCGGTCATCCACGGTTGCGCCGCTCGCGCGCGCCGAACCGCGCCGACTCGGCTCCGACCGGAGGCGCCAGCGCATGCGGCCAGCCGCGCCCGCCATCACACTCGCAGAACTCAGGAACGATCAGGACACATGGCGTCAACCGATCTGGATCCGCCGCCCATCGCGGTCGGCGATACACCCGCGCAGAAAAGGCGCAGCATGGGGGAAGTGCCGGGCTTGAAGTCTTATGGACTGCTCTACGGCTCTTCGCCCGTGATGCAGGAGTTGTACGCGCAGATCGAGCGCGTCGCCGCCACCGATGCGACCGCGCTCATCATCGGCGAGTCGGGCACCGGCAAGGAGCTCGTCGCACGGACGATTCACGACCGCAGCGCGCGCAAGGACGCGCCCTTCATCGCCGTGAACTGCGGCGCGATTCCCGACAACCTCATCGAAGCCGAACTCTTCGGTCACGAGAAAGGCAGCTTCACGGGCGCGGTGCAGGGGCGCATCGGCTACTTCGAGCACGCGAACGGCGGCACGCTGTTCCTCGACGAAGTCACCGAGATGTCGCCGGTGCGGCAGGTGAAGCTCCTGCGCGCGCTGGAGACGGGCACGTTCTTTCGCGTCGGCGGCAACGATCTCATCAGTTCGGACGTGCGCGTGATCGCGGCGACCAACCGCGATCCCGTCGCGGCCGTGAAGGAAAACGGCCTGCGCGAGGATCTGATGTATCGCCTCGCCGTCTTCCCGCTGCGCGCGCCGCCCTTGCGCGAGCGCGATTCCGACCGCGAACTGCTCGCGCAGCACTTCCTCGCCGAGATGAACGCGCAGGAAGGCACGAACAAGGTCTTCAGCAAGCGCGCGCTCGACGTGCTGCGCACTTACTCGTGGCCCGGCAATGTGCGCGAGTTGAAGAACACGGTCTATCGCGCGTTCATTCTCGCGGAGAAGACGGTCGAGATCGCGCATCCGCATCTGGCGTCGCGCGTGAAGAAGCCGGTCACGCAAGGCGACGCGATGAACGTGTGGGTCGGCACGCCGCTCGCCGATGCGCAGAAGCAGATCATCCTCGGCACGCTGAAGCACTGCGGCGGCGATAAGCGGCGCGCGGCGAAGGCGCTCGGCGTGAGCCTGAAGACCCTGTACAACCGCCTCGGCGCGTACGAGAACGAGGACACCGAAGCGGGCGATACGGCTTCGAACAGCGAAAACTGAGCCGAAGCAACGGTCTTGCATCTGCATGACCAATGGCGAGCGCGCATAGGCGCGCTCGCTTTTTTTTGCCCGCATTCGGGACCTGGATCGCCGTGTGCTCTGCTCGCTTGCAATTTCTTGCAATTTTCTCGAGCCGGTAATTAGAAGCATGCTTCAGAATGCGCGAAGCCCGCGCATCGCGCTGTCTCTGTGCGTTGTCGGGCGGCGGCCTCAAGCCGAAACCTCAAGAAGATTCGAGTTTCCCCAAAACCGATGGCAAGCGTCGGGAAACGGTAGACGAAGGAAAAAGCAACATGCAGATCAGGGTCCATCGGCGCGGCCCGCGCGCCGCCGCGCTCGCCGCGATCATCTCGGGCGCCATTGCTTGCGTGAGCCTCAGCGGATGCAACTCGCTCTATAGCGAAGGTGCGACGGCCGGCGCCGGTATCGCGGGCGCGGCGGTGGCGAACAGCGTCACCAGCAATGCGGCGGTGGCGACGGGCATCGGCCTCGGCGCGGTGGCCGCGGCGCGCGCGGGCGTGCAATACACGCAGCGCGTCATCCATACCAACACGCAGGACGAGATCGCCTCGGTTGCCGGCCCGCTCGCGGTAGGCGCGGTCGCGCCGTGGAAGATCGTGCACTCGGTGCCGATCGAAGAAGACGGAAAAGGCCGCGTGACGGTGAGCCGCACCATCAGCAGCGGCGTGCTCGACTGCAAGGAGATCGTGTTCTCCGTCGATCGCGACGCGACGAAGGACCGCCCCGCCGACAGCGCGTTCTATGTTGCGTCGGTATGCCGTGACGGCAACAAGTGGAAGTGGGCGTCGGCCGAGCCGGCGACGCCGCGTTGGGGCTCGCTGCAATGACCGTGCGTGTCGACGGACTCATCGGCTTGCGTCTTTGTCTTGTCGTGGCGGGCGCAGCCGCTTGCGTGACGATGAGCGGCTGCGCCTCGATCGGCGCGGCGACGGGCGCGGTGGCGGGCATCGCGACGGGCGCGTTCACCACGAACCCGGCCGTCGGTTTCGGCGTGGGCGTCGCGGTGCAGGCCGCCACGGACGAAGCGGTCAAGCGCGTGACCAAATCGCTGCACCAGGACCAGCAAGTCATGATCGCGGTAACGGCGGGCGTCTCCCAGGTTGGCGAGACGCGGCCGTGGAAGGTCAAGCACACATTGCCGGTGGAAAACGGCCATGGCGAAGTGCGCGTGCTGCGCGAATTCAGCAGCGCGCTCGCGACGTGCAAGGAGTTCGCCTTCTCCGTGATCGATGGCGACGACGCGAAAGCGCCCGCCGAGTGGTTCATCGCGACGGCTTGCCAGCAGTCGGAGGGCTGGAAGTGGGCGTCGGCGGAGCCGGCGGTCGAGCGATGGGGGAATCTGCAGTAGGGCTTCGCTGGCTAGTGCGTGCGAAAGCGCGGTCTCCATTGCGGACACCGCGCTTTTGTTTTGTCGCTTTCAGCCGTTCGCGATCGCTTCCAGCGCGACGCGCGCGAGAAAGCCGCTGCGCGTCTCGTGGCGCGCTTCCACATAGCTGTCGATCTTGTGCAGCACGAAACGCGGCAGGCTGATGTTGATGCGCTCCGGGCGCGAATCGAGCTTCGACAGGTCGACTTCGACGAAGGCCCAGATGGCGCCTTCGTAGTCGGGGTTGGCGATGAGGTCTTCGATCTTCGACGAATGGACGGTGACTTCCTCCCCGTCTTCAATGATCGATGAAACGTGGAAAAAGATCGCTTCTTTTGTGTTCCGAATCGCGTCATCGATCGTTTCTCCGGCGGAGAATACGCCGGGCACGTCCGGCACGGTCACGCCGTACACGCTTTCAGGATCTTTATGAATGGCAATGGCAAATTCCATGTCCGATGCTCCGTTACGACGAATA
Organism: Caballeronia sp. 11_S32; assembly: GCF_056930355.1. Taxonomy (NCBI): domain Bacteria; kingdom Pseudomonadati; phylum Pseudomonadota; class Betaproteobacteria; order Burkholderiales; family Burkholderiaceae; genus Caballeronia; species Caballeronia sp. 11_S32. The sequence goes on along the minus strand of NZ_JBXOWH010000003.1, from coordinate 1,387,353 downwards.
AAGCCGGTTCAGCATCCCGGCGCCCTTCAGGACAGCTCTGACCGTTCCGATCGGCACGTCCTTTCTGGGATGAGTGACCGTCACACGCCTGTTCCCGCTTCGATGTTTGAAATGATGATGACTGCCCCTGATCCGCACGAGCTCCCAGCCATCGTCCAAAAGCATTCGTATCAACCGCGATGAATCCATCTCGTCTCCGAATGCCGCGTGTGTAGTCTTACACACACGGCGATGATGTTCAAGACGAGAAAGTTACGTCGCGCCGGATTGCGGCGGCAGTCAGTTAAACGGCCAACGCTAAATGAAAAAGCGCGGTTCCCCTCTTCGGAAAACCGCGCTTTTTGCTGAATCAACCGCGAAGCCTCAAGCCTCCACATCCTCCAGGCTCAGCATCTCCGTCTGATCGTTATACGAGAAAATCTCCCCATACCGTCCCCAGTCGATCACGGCATCGAGCGTCTCCTGCGCGGCCTTGTCGGAGAGAAAATCCTCCAGTTCCTGCTCGAAGCGCAAGCGCGGCGCGCGATGCCCCGGCCGCTCGTTGAGCACCTTCTTGATCCGCGCCGCCAGCGGCACGTGCCGCAGCAGATGCTCGGCGAACATCATCTTGCGCTCCTGCGTGCCGAATTCCGCGAACACGCGCGCCTGCGGCGTCAGGAAGATATCGCCCTCGCGGACATCCGCGAAGCCGAGGTGCTGCAGCACTTCCGCGACCGGAAACAGGTCGTCCACTTCGAGATGCAGCGTGCGCGCGATTTCCGGCATGTCCGCGCGGCCGTGATACGGCGCGGCCGCGAGCGTTTCGATGAGACCCGCCATCAGGTTCGTCGACACGTCCGGCAGCCAGGTTCCCAGCTCCAGCCCCTTCTTCTTCGTTTCGTCCATCTGGCGCGCGGTCATCTTCGCGTAGATATCGTCGACGAGACGCCGGAACGCCGGGTCCAGACGATTGCGCGGATGCTTGAACGGCACCTTGATCTCGGCCATCACGCGGCCCGGATTCGACGACAGCACGAGAATCCGGTCGCACATGAACACCGCTTCCTCGATGTTGTGCGTGACGATCAGCACCGACTTGATCGGCATGCGCCCTTGCGTCCACAGATCGAGCAGGTCGGTGCGCAGATTCTCGGCGGTCAGCACGTCGAGTGCGGAGAATGGCTCGTCCATCAGCAGCAGCGTGGGATCGACGACCAGCGCCCGCGCGAAACCGACGCGCTGGCGCATGCCGCCCGACAGCTCGCGCGGATACGCGTTCTCGAAGCCGTCGAGACCGATCAGGTCGATCGCGGCCAACGCCCGCTCACGCCGCTCGCGCGCGCCCACGCCTTGCGCTTCCAGCCCGGCTTCCACGTTCTGCAGCACGGTGAGCCACGGAAACAGCGCGAAGGTCTGGAACACCATCGCGACGCCCTTCGCGGGTCCGCGCAACGGCTCGTTCAGATACGTGACTTCACCGGCCGTGGGCTCGATCAGCCCGGCGATGATGCGCAACAGCGTCGATTTGCCCGAGCCCGAACGCCCGAGCAGGCCGACGATCTCGCCTTCGCGCAGCGCGAGGTTCGCATCGTCGAGCACGAGCAGTTCGCCTTGCGTCTTGTTGAAGCCGCGGCTCACGTTCGAGACGCGCAGGATTTCCTCGCCGAGGCGCGGCGGCGCGCCTTGCGGGCGCTGGAAGCCCGGCGCCGCGGACGTCTGCGTGTTTTTCAGGTTCTGCATCGGAACTCGTCCTCAATCCAGCCGGAGTCTTGCTTCGGCGTAGGCGTATAGCGGGCGCCACAACAGTCGGTTGAACAGCGTGACGAACAGCGACATCACGGCAATGCCGAGAATGATTTTCGGGTAATCGCCGTCGGCGGTCGTCTGGGCGATGTAGGCGCCGAGGCCGTGCGCGACGACTTTCGTGTTGCCCCACGACACGGCCTCCGCGACGATGCTCGCGTTCCACGCGCCGCCCGAAGCGGTGATCGCCCCGGTGATGTAATAAGGAAAGATGCCCGGCAGCATGGCCTTCTTCCACCACTGCCAGCCGCGGATCTGGAAGTTGGTCGCGGCCTCGCGATAATCGTTCGGATAGGCGGACGCCCCCGCGATCACGTTGAAGAGGATATACCACTGCGTCCCGAGCACGATAAGCGGCGACAGCCAGATATCCGGGTTCAGGTTCCAGCGCACGATCACGACGACGAACACCGGAAACAGCAGGTTCGCCGGAAACGCCGCGAGGAACTGCGCGAGCGGCTGCATCTTCTCCGCGAGCGACGGACGCAGGCCGATCAGCACGCCGATAGGCACCCAGATCACCGATGCGATCGCGATCAGCACCACGACGCGCAACAGCGTGACGAAGCCCATCAGGAACACGTGGCCGACTTCGCCCCACGTGACGCCCGTCGCAACGAACGACGCGACCTTCCACACGACGAACACCGTGATCAGCAGCACGGCCGTGCCCCACGCGATATCGCCCGTGCGCGTGGACGGCGCTTTTGCGCGCAGCGGCAGCCCGACGTTCTCGAGCGCGCCCTGCAGCGAGGGCAGCCGGATCGGCACGCGCGCCAGCCTCGCGAGGATCCAGCCCGCCGGCACGAGCAGACGGTGAATCAGGCGCGTGCGCCGGATCAGGTCAAGCAGCCACGAAGACGGCTCGTTGCCCGAGCTCGTGAACTCCATGCGGAATTTGTCGGCCCACGCGACGAGCGGACGGAACATCAGCTGGTCGTAGGCGAGGATCACGATGATCATCGCGAGAATCACCCAGCCGATCGCGGAGAGATTGCGCTCGCCGATGGCCGCGGCCAGATACGCGCCGATGCCAGGCAGCACGATCGTGCGGTTGCCGACCGTGATCGCCTCGGACGCGACCACGAAGAACCAGCCGCCGGACATCGACATCATCATGTTCCAGATGAGGCCGGGCATCGAGAACGGCACTTCCAGCTTCCAGAAGCGCTGCCAGTTCGTGAGGTGAAAACCGCGCGAGACTTCGTCCAGATCGCGCGGCACCGTGCGCAACGACTGGTAGAAGCTGAAGGTCATGTTCCAGGCCTGGCTCGTGAAGATCGCGAAGATCGCTGCGCACTCCGCGCCGATGACGCGCCCCGGGAACATCGCGAGGAAGAAGGTCACCGTAAACGAGATGTAGCCGAGCACCGGCACCGACTGGAGGATGTCGAGAATCGGCACGAGCACGAGCGACGCGCGCCGGCTCTTCGCCGCGAGCGTGCCGTAGACCAGCGTGAAGACGAGCGATGCCACCATCGCGGCGAGCATGCGCAGCGTCGTGCGCAGTGCGTATTCGGGAAGGTTCGCGGGGTCGAGAGAGATCGCCTGCGTCTGCAGTGTCGAGATCGGCGCCAGGGTTTCGTGAAAGCCCACGGCGGCGAGCGCGATCATGCAGATGATCATCGGGAACGCCACGAAATCCCAGCGGTTGGGCAGGAGCCGCCACGCCGACGCATTCGCCGTGCGATTCAGATTGAAACCAAATTCCATGCAAGGCCCTCCCCGTAAGGCTTTGTTCCGACCGCGCGAGCGCGGGATGTTGCTTGAGACGGCACGCGAGCCGTCCGGCGGGCAAGAAGCCTTCTGCCCGGGACGGCCTCATGCTCAACGCATGCAGCCGTCAAAACGACGACACGCAGCGCGCGATCGGCGGCGCCAGGCAGTCGCCGCGTCGGAAGATCCCCGCGCTGAACCGAGCGACACTACACCAACCGATATGACAGGCACAACCTTCATGCGGTCCGGCGCGCGAATCGTGCGATGTTTCTGTTGCTCTTCGGCACGGCACGGGCAAAATGAAGGGCCGCCCGCGTCTGTTGCGCCCCGGCGCCCGCGTGCTTTCGCTTCCTTTCAGTCCGGCTGCGGTCGCGCCAGCCGGGTGGCGAGGCGCAGAGCGCTCGAGCGCGGCGCGCGTCCGTTGTGTTGGACGCACGCCGCCCGCCGTAACAAGGCGCTTGATAGGCGGCCAAAAACATCGTCCAATCTTGGCTATTACGAACAATAAATTGAGCGCCGATGCGATGCGAGACGCCAGATTCGAGCCGGAAGACCGCCTGTGCCACGCCAGTCGCCCCGTTTCGGGCGTGAGCCATAGAGCAGCGGACATCACGCGCTGCAAACCGCGCGCCCGCCCTGCCCGCTTCGTGCAAACCGGCCCGGCGGCCCGGCGCGCGCTGCCCGCGCGCGGCGTGACTCTTCAGCCCGCCCGAGATCGATGAACAAGCTCATCCTGCACCGTGTGATCGCGACGCTCGGCATCGCGGCGCTGGCATTCGCGTGCTGGATCGCCGCCGGCTTGTTGTCGGACCGAATGGTACAACAGGAGATGACGGCGACGGTGCGCACCGAGCGTCAGATGGCGGCCTCGATCGTCGACAACATGGCGCAGATCATCGCGAGCGATCTGGCAATGTCGCGCGCCATTCCCGCCACCCTCGCGCAGATGGACCTCACGCAGCGGGCGCTGGCGGAGTCGCGGAATTATGCCTTGAACCCGGCCGCGACGGAACTCGAACGCCGCAAGGACTGGAGCGCGCGCCCCGCGCTCGCAAAGGTCAACCTCTTCCTGCACGACGCCCAGGGCTTCTCCGGCCTCGATTCCATCTGGCTCGTCAATGACAAGGGCTTTTGCATCGCGTCGAGCAATGCGGCCGACGAAGACAGCTTCATCGGCTACGACATGAGCGGGCGCGGGTATGTCGTGCGGGCGCTGCTCGGCGGCTTCGTCGAGATGTACGGCGTCGGGCGTCTGTCCGGCGAGCCGGGCATCTTCATCGCGGCGCCCGCCTACGAGGACGGCTTTCTCGTCGGCGCGGTGATCGCGAAGGTGAGCATCGACCGGCTGCGGCACTGGGTGTCGCGCGCCGGCACCTTCGTGACCGACGAGAACGGCGTCGTGGTGATGGCGCACGACGGCCGGCTCGAATACGAAGCGATGCCCAACGCGCCCGTCGAGCGCATGACCCCGCGCGAGCGCATCGAGCATTACCGGCGGGAGTCGTTCCCGGAACTGCGCGTGTCGCACATCGGCGAGCAGATGCGCGCCTCCGAGCACTGGCTCGCGCCCGCGCTCGCCCAGACCTTCTACGCCGCGAACGGCAGCAACGTGCCTTCGCTCTACGACGAGCGCACCGGCCTCAATTCGGGCCTCTCGGCGCACATCGTCCATCCGCTCACGAGCTGGCCGGAAATCAGCCGCAACCATAGCCGCGACCGCCTGCTCGTGTTCCTGACGATGGCCGGTGTCGTGACGCTCGCCATCGTGATCGCGACCTCGTACTCGCGCGAGCGGCGCCTGCACCGAGCGACGCGCGATCTCGCCGAGCAGTTGCAGTCGGCCAATACGCTGCTGTCGGCCGAGGCCCGCCACGATGCGCTGACCGGCGCCCTCTCCCGGCGCTATTTCCTCGACACGCTACGTCACGAAGTGGAGCTCGCGCGCTCGGTCGGCACGCCGCTGTCGGTCGCGATCGCGGATCTCGACCATTTCAAGCAGATCAACGACCGCTTCGGCCACGCCTCGGGCGACCGCGCGCTGGAGCATTTCGTCGAAGTGTGCCGCGCGCAGCTGCGCCCGAGCGATGCGATCGGCCGGCTCGGCGGCGAGGAGTTCGGCATTCTGCTGCCGCAGACCTCGCTCGCGGATGCGCAAGCCGTGCTGGAGCGTCTGAGAAAGCGCTTCCATCACGAGCACTGTGCGCACTTGCCGGACGATGCCGCGCTGTCGGTGTCTATCGGCATCACCGAACTCGCACCCGACGACGCCCTCGAATGGATCCTCTCCCGCGCCGACCTCGCGCTCTACGAGGCGAAGTCGCGCGGGCGCGACCGCAGCGAAGTGCGCCCCGCCGATCCCGGCTCGTCCTCCCGGCAGGCGGAGAACACGCTCGCGGGTAAATAGCGCGCGGCCCTTCACCGCGGCGTCGCGTCATCGCACGGTCACGTGCCTGTCGCGACGCGCACGCATCCCGCAGGTATCATCGATATTCGATATCGAATGCCGCTGGCCCCAATCGGGAGGATTACATGAAGGGAAATCTGGTCATCGTGTGCCGGGATCAGGACGCTGAAACGTTCGACCACCTGCTCGCCGAATACGGCTCGTTTCAGACGCGGCTTTCGTCGACGGCGTGGTTCCTGAAGATCGATCTCGCGCCCGAAGTGATTCAGGAAGAGATCCTCTCGCGCCTCGGCAAGTACACGACGCACTACATCTTCGAGGCGTCGACGGTGACATACAACACGGTGGACAGCGAGGCGGCGTCGGCGCTCGAAACACTGTTCGACTGACGCCGCGCCGCTCGGTGATTCAGCGCGCCGTTATAGCGCGCGCTCTTCGCGGCGCTCTTCCACGGTCCGCGAAGCGATGTCGAACGGAAAGATCATCGCGACCCGCAGGCCGCCCTCGGCACGATTGCCGATCTCGCACTCGCCGCCCGCGCGCCTTGCGAGCCGCTCCACGATAGCGAGCCCGAGCCCGCTGTGACCGCTGCCGCCGCGCGCCGGATCGAGCCGCACGAACGGCCGGCTCGCCTTGACGAGATCGTCCGGCGCGATGCCCTTGCCGTGATCGGACACCGACAACACCCAGCCCTTCGCATCCCGCCGCGTCTCGATGACGACAGGCGGCGCGCCATACGCATGCGCATTGTCGAGCAGATTCGACAGCAGCCGGTCCAGCGTGGCCGCGGGCAGCACGAAGGACGGGCCCGCTTCGAGATTCAGGCGGACCGGCTGCGCGCCCGGCGACATCGCGCGATACGCCCGCGTGATCCGCTCGCATTGCTCGTCGACGGAAACCGGCTCGCTGCCGTCCGGACGGTCGTGCGCGAACACGAGGAACTGATCGACGATATGCGCCATCGAATCGACGTCGCGCACGACGCCGTCGCGCATTTTCTCGTCGTCCATCATTTCGGCGCGCAGACGCAGGCGCGCGAGCGGCGTTTTCAGATCGTGCGCGACGCCGGCGAGCATCACGGCGCGGTCGTTCTCGGTCTGCGAGACTTCGCGCACCATCTGGTTGAAGCCGTGCGTGAGCTGGCGCAATTCGCGCGGGCCGCGCTCGGGCACGGGCGGCGTCGGCTGGCCGCGTCCGAAGCGCGCGACCGCCTGCGCGAGCGAGCGCAGCGGAGATTGCAGCTGCCACGCGGCGAACAGCGCGGCGAGCACGGCGGTCGAGAAGATCAGCGCGAGCCACACCAGCATGCGGTCGCGGGAGCGCGGCGGACGCAACGGCTGCACCGGCACGACGATCCATCCCGCGTCCTTCGCGCCGTGCACCCACACGCTCGGCGGGCCGCCAGGCTCGTTCAGGCGCACTTCGGTGCCGTCGGGCAGACGGTCTTTCAGGTCTTCGACGAAGCGCTGCAGCGGCGGCGGGATGTCCTCGCCGGGCGGCTTCGGCACGTCCGCGCTATCGAGCGGCACCGTGCGCACGCGCGGCGGCAACGGCTGATCCGGCGTATTGGCGATGTGCTGGCGCACCGCCTCGACGAGGAACACGGCCTCCTCGACGGCGAAGCGCGTCTGCACGCTGTCGCGCTCGAAGCGGATGATCGCGAACCACGCGACATGGGACAGCACCAGCATGCCGATGACGATGACGACCAGCCGCCCGAACAGCGTGTCAATTGCCCGGCGCATTTTGCTCGCCGTCCGGCACGAACACGTAACCGCGTCCCCGCACCGTCTGGATGAAGCGCGGCGCCGACGGATCGGTCTCCAGGATGCGGCGCAGACGCCACACCTGCACGTCGATGCCGCGGTCGGTGCCGTCGTATTCCGGGCCGTGCAGCAGTTCGAGCAGGCGCTCGCGCGTGAGCGTGCGCATCGGGTTGTTCACGAAGATCTTGAGAAGCGCGAACTCGCTGCCGGACAGCGTGAGCGGCTTGTCGTCCTGTTGCAGCGTGCGCGACTGGAAATCCAGCCGGAAGCGGCCGAACGAATACGGCTCGCGCTGCTCGGGCGCGGCGGAGGGAATGGTGCGGCGGCGGCGCAGCACGGCCTGCACGCGCGCAAGCAGTTCGCGCGGATTGAAGGGCTTGCCGAGGTAATCGTCCGCACCGAGCTCCAGCCCGACGATGCGGTCCACGTCGTCCGCGCGCGCGGTGAGCATGATGACGGGGATATCGTCGCCGGAGGCGCGCAAGTGTTTGAGCGCGGTGAGGCCGTCGACGCCCGGCATCATCAGATCGAGCACGATGAGATCAGGCCGCTCGCGCTCGATGCGGCGTTCGAGACCGGCGGCGTCATGCAGCACCGATACCTCGATGCCCTGCCGGACCAGATAGTCGCGCAGAAGGTCGCGCAGTTCGGCGTCGTCGTCGACGACAAGTATTTGCGTAGTCATGGGATGGAGTTTAGCGCGTGAGTCAGACCTCGATTGATGACAGCCGTGCCATAAGGGTTACGGGGTGTTACGACGAAAGCGGGGCGTAAACCGGCGTAACAAGCCTGAACGATGCCGTAACACGGACACCGCCGGGAAGCCCTACGCTGTGTCTCACCGACAAGCGCAAGACCTCGACGCACCACCTGACGCTTCGATCAAGGCCTCGCGGCTTCGGCAACGACCACAATCAAGGGAGTATCAAGATGGCCAAGCAATACCGCATCCTCACTGCCGCCGCCGCTGCAATCGCGCTGACCTTCGGCACGGCCTACGCCGCCACGAACGACGCGCCGCCCGCGCCGGCCCCCGGCGGCCCGGCGATGATGGACGGCCACGGCGGCCACGGCGGACATCGCATGGAAATGCGCATGCAGAAGCAACTGGACGAACTGCACGGCCAGTTGAAGCTGAATGCGGATCAGGAAAAGCTGTGGCAGACCGCGCTCACGACGATGAAGCAGAACCATCAGGCGATGCGTGAAAGCCACAAGCAGATGCACGACCAGTTCAAGTCGATGGAAAACCAGCCGATCCTCGATCTGAACGCGATGCACGCCGCGCATCAGAAGATCGAGGCGCAGAACGCGCAACTGCGCGAGCAGACGGCGACCGCGTGGCTCAACTTCTATAACGCGCTGAACGATCAGCAGAAGACCACCGTCAGCACCGCGCTCAAGAAGCACTTCGCGAAGATGCACGAGCATCAGCAGAAGATGCACGAGCGCTGGGGCAAGCACCGCGGCGCCCCGGACGGCGCTCCGGGTGCGGCAGCGGGCGCATCGGCCACCGCGAAGCCGTAAGCTGGCCTGCGCATGAAAAAGGCCGCGGGGCAAACGCTCCGCGGCCTTCGTCACATTCGGACAACGATCAGGCGAGATCGAACAGCAGCACTTCCGCGCTCTCGCCCTTTTCCACCGTGACTTTCGACACGTTCTCGAGCTTGGCGGCATCGCCCGCGCCGAGCGCCTCGCCGTTTACCGTCACCGCGCCGCGCGCCACGTGCACATAGACGCGGCGGCCGGCCGGCACGTCGAAGTCCGCGCGCTCTTCGCCATTGAAGAGGCCTGCGAAGATGCGCGTGTCCGCACCGATCTTCACCGAGCCGTCCGCGCCTTCCGGCGATGCGATCACGCGCAGGCGGCCGCGCTTGTCCTCGTCCGTGAAGCGCTTTTCCTCGTAGCCCGGTGCGCCGCCCGGCGCATCCGGAATGATCCAGATCTGCAGGAAGTGGGCTGTGTCCGTCGGCGAGCCATTGAACTCGCTATGGCGCACGCCGGTGCCCGCGCTCATCCGCTGCACATCGCCAGGACGGATCGTCGAACCGTTGCCCATGCTGTCTTTATGCGCGAGCGCGCCGTCGAGCACGTAGCTCACGATTTCCATGTCGCGATGCCCGTGCGCGCCGAAGCCCTGCCCGCCCGCGACGCGGTCTTCGTTGATCACGCGCAGCGCACCGAAGTGCATGTGCTCCGGATCGTAGTAATCGGCGAAGGAGAAGCTGTGATACGAGTCCAGCCAGCCGTGGTTGGCGTGACCCCGTTCGTTGCTGCGGCGAATCTCGATCATGATGTTGGCTCCCGCCCAAGGCGTTGTTTTGCGATGGAGAGAATGTAAGGGCGCCGCCCCTTCAAAACAACGCGCGCGGCGGCACTACATTGTTCCGCTGGTGCATGTAATCGGACAGCTCCGGCTTCGCACCCGCGCGTCGGCCGCGTTCGGGTAAAATACCGCGCTTTTCGGCATGGCAACGGATGGCGATCGCCCGCGAGCCGCCCGCGCCGGGCGCTCGGATACGGGAAAGCCGGCGCGAAAACCGCGCGACGGCAGGGTTAGCAGCAACGGCGGCGCGCAATTTTGACCATCTAGAATACCGACCGCCGGCCACGAAGCCGGAGAAGGCCGATGAAGGGACAGCCGGGTCGCGCGGGGCATGCGCCACCGGCTGAGGAGAAACATGAATAGTTTGGCATTGCGCGCAACGCCGTCATCCACGGGCGCTGCGGCCAGGGCGTGGGCCTGCGGAACATCCCGCGCGGACGACCACCGCGCGCCGCGCCCATCGCACTCCATGCACGCAAGGCACCTTACCAAGGAATCACCATGTTGCAAGGCTACGGTCCGCTGATCCTCGCGGGCACCTGGCAGACCGTCAAGCTGGCGGTGCTGTCGCTCGCGTTCGCCTTCGTGATCGGCCTGATCGGCGCGGCGGCGAAGCTCTCGAAAAGCCGCGTGGCGTCGGGCGTCGGCACCGTCTACACGACGCTCATCCGCGGCGTGCCCGATCTCGTGCTGATGCTGCTGCTCTTTTACAGCATACAAATCTGGCTGAACCTCTTCACCGACGCGATGGGCTGGGACCAGATCGACATCGATCCGTTCCTCGCCGGCATTCTGGTGCTGGGCTTCATCTACGGCGCGTATTTCACCGAGACGTTCCGCGGCGCCTTTCTCTCGGTGCCGCGCGGCCAGCTCGAAGCGGGCGTGGCCTACGGCATGACGTCGTGGCAGACCTTCTCGCGCATCATGTTTCCGCAGATGATGCGTTTCGCGCTGCCCGGCATCGGCAACAACTGGCAGGTGATGGTCAAGGCGACCGCGCTCGTGTCGATCATCGGTCTCGCGGACGTCGTCAAGGCCTCGCAGGACGCCGGCAAGGGCACGCTGCGCTTCTTCTTCTTCACGCTGATCGCGGGCGCGATCTATCTCGCGATCACCACGATCTCGAATCTCGTGCTGATCTGGCTGGAGCGGCGCTATTCCATCGGCGTGCGCAAGGCTGACCTCTAATCGGTCCATTCAAGAGCGGCAGGGATCATGATCGAAATCATCCAGGAATACTGGAAGAACTACCTCTTCACCGACGGCTACCGCATCACCGGTCTCGCGATCACGATGTGGCTGCTGGTCATTTCCATCGGCCTCGGCTTCTGTCTTTCGGTGCCGCTCGCGGTCGCGCGCGTGTCGAAGAACAGGCTGCTCTCGCGCGCGGTGTGGCTCTATACCTACGTGTTTCGCGGAACGCCACTCTATGTGCAACTGCTGCTCTGCTATACCGGTTTGTATAGCCTGCAGGTTGTGCGCGATCACATGCTGCTCGCCGAGTTCTTCAGGAGCGGCATGAACTGCACGCTGCTCGCGTTCACGCTGAACACGTGCGCGTACACGACCGAGATCTTCGCGGGCGCGATCAAGGCGACGCCGTATGGCGAGATCGAAGCGGCGCGGGCGTACGGCATGTCGGGCTTCACGCTTTATCGTCGGGTGATTCTGCCGTCGGCGCTGCGGCGTGCCTTGCCCTACTACAGCAACGAGGTGATCCTCATGCTGCACGCGACGACCGTCGCATTCACGGCGACCGTGCCGGACATCCTCAAGATCGCGCGCGATGTGAATTCGGCGACGTATCAGTCGTTCGAGGCGTTCGGCATCGCCGCCCTGCTCTATCTCTGCATTTCGTTCGCGCTCGTGTGGCTGTTCCGCCGCGCCGAGCATCGCTGGCTCGCGTATTTGCGGCCGCAAGGCAAATAAAAGTCCATCGCGCGAGGCCAAGGACCGCTCATGAATTCCCAGAAGCACAAGCTTGTCGTCGACGACATTCACAAGCAGTACGGCAGCAACGAAGTTTTGAAGGGCGTCTCGCTCAAGGCGAACGCCGGCGACGTGATCAGCATCATCGGCTCGTCGGGCTCGGGCAAGAGCACGATGTTGCGCTGTATCAACTTCCTGGAGCAGCCGAATCAGGGGCGCATCTTTGTCGATGGCGACGAAGTCCGCACGATGAAGGACAAGAACGGCGCGTTGAAAGTAGCTGACCAGAAGCAGTTGCGCCAGGTCCGCTCGAAGCTCTCGATGGTGTTCCAGCACTTCAATCTCTGGTCGCACATGAACGTGCTCGAGAACGTGATCGAGGCGCCCGTGAACGTGCTCGGGCTCTCGAAGAAGGAAGCCGAGGAGCGCGCGCGCACGTATCTGGAGAAGGTTGGCCTGGCGCCGCGTGTGGAAAAGCAGTATCCGTCGCATCTGTCGGGCGGACAGCAGCAGCGCGTGGCGATCGCCCGCGCCCTCGCGATGCATCCCGACGTCATGCTCTTCGACGAGCCGACCTCCGCGCTCGATCCCGAACTCGTCGGCGAAGTGCTGAAAGTGATGCAGACGCTCGCCGAGGAAGGCCGCACGATGATCGTCGTCACGCACGAGATGGCGTTCGCGCGCAACGTGTCGAATCACGTGGTGTTCCTGCATCAGGGGCGCATCGAGGAAGAAGGCCATCCGGATGCCGTCTTCGGCAATACGAAGAGCGAGCGCCTCAGGCAGTTCCTGTCGGGCAGCCTGAAGTAAGAAGCGGCAACAAGAGCAACCTTCCACTCCAGAAAAGGCGCCCGCGAGGCGCTTTTTTTGCGTCCGCGCGCGGGCCTGCCGATCTCTTTCCCGCGCCTCTTCCACCTAGCGCCGCGCTACGTTCGCGTCAATAGGCGACAAACCTGACCCTGAAACTTACAAGGCGCTGAAGCCCTGATGGCGTAAGGCTTTGCGGGGCGTTTCCCATCCTGTGGGTAGCTTTCCTACCACATGGGCATTGCATTTTTGACACAAACATCCGGGGAGAGTCGATTTTCTTTGGCGGCTATAACGTATTTTGTTAAATTGGTAACGAAAGTACCAAAACGAAGTACCCAAAAAGTAGTTTTACTTCAAAAGTCCAAAAGAAACGGAGGAACGACACCGATCGACGGATCGGCGTCGGGTTCGTGCCCACGACGCGCGAATCGCCACAGCACCACAGCCCGCGCGTGTCCTTCCTCTGAAAACAATTTTCGGTTGGGTGCGCTCGCATCGAACCACACAGCAGCACTTGGGTTCCATTTTCTGACAGGGTTGGAGGAGATGATGAAGAAAGCTTTGCTCGCGTCGGCAGCACTGCTGACGTTCAGCGCGGTGGCGCACGCTCAAAGCAGCGTGACGCTGTATGGCCGCCTGGACGCCGGGCTGGAATATATGAACGGTGTGCCGACCGGTCCGGCCGGCGCGCCCGCCACCGGCAGCTCGCACCGCTTCAAGGCGGAAAGCGGCGACTGGGGCACGAGCTTGTGGGGTATGAAGGGTGTCGAAGATCTGGGCGGCGGCTATCGCGCCGTGTTCCAGTTGGAAGGCAGCTTCAACACCATGACGGGTCAAGGCCCGGGCGGCGGCGGTCTCTTCAATCGCTGGGCAACGGTCGGTATGGCGAACAACCAGTTCGGTACCCTGTTGATGGGCCGCATGCTCTTCATCGCGAACGGCGTGTGGGACTTCGATCCGTTCGGCCAGTCGAACTGGTCGTCGGCATCGCTGGTGCGTGGCCGCAACTGGCCGCAATCGAGCAACAACATTTCGTACCAGTCGCCGAAGGTCGCGGGCTTCGACTTCTACGGCCAGTACTCGCTCTCCAACGCGACGAACTGGAACGGTAACGGTACGACCCCGCAAGGCCGCGAGGCCGGCGCGTATATCACCTACACGTCGCCGCTGTTCCAGATCCGCGGTATGTACGATGAAATCCGCAACCCGTCGAACGGTACGCTCGGCGGCGTGTACAACCCGATCGACGGCGGCAACGGTGGCAACGGCGCATACGCGTATTCGCGCGAGTACACGGCGATGTTCAACCTGTTCCTCGGCCAGTTCAAGGTTCAGGGCGCTTACCAGGCGATCCGCTCCTCGGGCATGACGGGCCAGTTGCCCGGCCAGCCGACCACGCTCGATCACGAGTGGGGCGGTGTGACGTGGCAAGCGACGCCGGCGGCGGCACTGATCGCCGCGGTGTACCACGTGAATGGCAACAATGGCGCGGGTAACGCGACCATCTACACGGTCGGCGGCTCGTACAACCTGTCCAAGCGCACCCTGCTCGACCTGCAGGTCGCGACGGTGCAGAACAGCAAGACCGCGAACTACGGCCTGAATGCCAACAACTTCGGCACGGCTGCTTCGACGGACAACCCGTTCCCGGGCCACAGCCAGACGGGCGTGTACGCAGGTATCCAGCACTCGTTCTAATCGACGAGTCCTGAACAGAACATAGCTTCGAGAGTTTTCACGCTGCTGCGAGAGGCGCGTATCGGTGCGGTGCCCGAAAGGGTATCGCACCGTTTTTTATTTGGGCGCGTGGTTATCGGCATCGTGTCCCGCGCGATCTGACGACATTTGTCAAAGCGGCAAGCAAAACTACAAAAGCGCGGGCTCAAATAGGTAGTTCTACTTCAAAATCCTGTCGAAAAATCGGGGAATGCCGGTGGCGATACGCCCGCTGCACGTGTTCTTCCTTCGATAACGGTTCCGGCGCGATGTCCTCGCATCGCGTCGCAGGCAGCAACCACGACTTCAATTTTTTGACAGGGTTTGGAGGAGATGATGAAGAAGGTCTTGCTCGCGTCGGCGGCACTGCTGGCGTTCAGCGCAGCGGCACATGCTCAGAGCAGCGTCACGCTATACGGCCGCCTGGATGCGGGCCTCGAATACATGACCGGCGTACCGACCGGCGCGGGCCCGAACGGCGCGGCGACCGGCAGCACGAACCGCTTCAGGGCGGAAAGCGGCGACTGGGGCACGAGCCTCTGGGGCATGAAGGGCGCCGAGGATCTGGGCGGCGGCAATCGCGCCGTGTTCCAGCTGGAAGGCAGCTTCAATACGATGAACGGCCAGGGTCCGGGCAACGGCGGCCTCTTCAATCGCTGGGCGACGGTCGGTATCGCGAACAATCAGTTCGGCACCGTGCTGCTGGGCCGCGAATTGTTCATCTCGAACGGCGTGTGGGACTTCGATCCGTTCGGGCAGTCGAACTGGTCGTCGGCGTCGCTGGTGCGCGGCCGCAACTGGCCGCAGTCGAGCAACAACGTCTCCTATCAGTCGCCAAAGGTCGCGGGCTTCGATTTCTACGGCCAGTACGCGCTCTCGAATGCGACGAGCTGGAACGGTAACGGCACGACCAATCAAGGCCGCGAGGCGGGCGCCCAGATCACGTACACCGCGCCGGTCTTCCAGGTCCGCGGCATCTATGACGAGATTCGCAATCCCGCCAACGGCTCGCTCGGCGGCAGCTATGGCACGAGCAACGGCGCCTACGCGTACTCGCGCGAATACACGGCGATGCTCAACGTGTTCCTCGGCCAGTTCAAGCTTCAGGGCGGCTATCAGGCCATCCGCACGTCCGGCATGACCGGCCAGTTGCCCGGCCAGCCGACCACGCTCGATCACGAGTGGGGCGGCGTGACATGGCAGGCGACGCCGGCGGCCGCGCTGATCGCGGCGGTTTATCACGTAAACGGCAACAACGGCGCGGGCAACGCGACCTTGTATTCGATCGGCGGCTCGTACAACCTGTCGAAGCGCACGCTGCTGGATCTGCAGATCGCGACGGTGCAGAACAGCAAGACCGCGAACTACGGCCTGAACGCCAACAACTTCGGCTCGTCCGCCGCGACCGACAACCCGCTCCCGGGCCATAGCCAGACGGGTGTGTACGCCGGTCTCCAGCACTCGTTCTGATCGGCGATTCCCGGCGAACCATAGCTTTGTAGAAGGTTTTCACGTCACTGCGAGAGGCGTGTCCGGTGCGATGTCCATATCGATATCGCACCGTTTTTTCGTTCCGCGAACGCGCATGCAAATAAAAAGGCCGCCGATTTCACATCGGCGGCCTTCGCGTTTGATGCCCGAACGCGCTCAGTCCCGCGCCATGCCCGACGCTCCGTGGCTCAGCCAGTCGAGCACCGCGGCGGCGTCATCGTCGCTCGACTGGCGCTTCTGCGCGACCGTCTCGCTTATCTTCCCGCCCGGCTTCGGCGCGGCCCGCCGAATCGCCACGCCGACCGCGAGAATGTCGATGATCACGAGATGCAGAATGCGCGAGATCATCGACAACTGCGACTCGCGGATCTCGATGTGATCGGTTTCGAGCGCGACCGTCGCGCGCTTGGCGAGCGGCGTGTTGCTCGACGTGATCGCGATGACCGTCGCGCCCTGCTGCATCGCCACTTCGAGCACGCGCAGCAGCTCCGGCGCCCTGCCCGATTTCGATACCGCCACGATCACGTCGCCCTTGCCGAGCAGCGCGGCGGAGGCGGCCTGCATGTAGAGGTCGCCATAAGCGATCGTCGGAATGCCGAAGCGGAAGAACTTGTAGTGCGCGTCCTGCGCGACGATGTTCGAATTCCCGAGCCCGTAGAACTCGATGCGCCGCGCGCCGTTGAGAATGTCAATCGCGCGCTCGACGTTGTCGAAGTTCAGATGCTCGCGCAACTGCAGAATCGCGGACACGGTGTTGTCGAGCACCTTCGCGCCGAAATCGGTGGCGGTGTCGCCAAGATGCACCTGGCTGTGGCTCACCGGAATCGTGCCGGTCAGGCCCGTCGCGAGCTTCAGCTTGAAGTCGGACAAGCCCTGGCAGCCGAGCGAGCGGCAGAAGCGGATCACGGTCGGCTGGCTCACATCGGCCTTGCGCGCGATGTCGATGATCGGATCGTTGATGATCGAGCGCGGATGATTCAGCGCGAGATCGGCGACGCGCCGCTCGGCGGGCGTCAACGCATCGCGCATCTGGCGAATGCGCTCGAACACCGCCGATGAGCCGCTGTTCGCGCGGTTCGACAACTGCTCCGAGAGAATCGCGGACACGCCGAGAAACGCCGGATATTCGGCCGTGATGATGTACGTGGGAATGCCCGACAGATATTGCTGGAAGCGCCCTTTCGCCTCGAAGCGCTCGCGAAACGGCGACTTGTGAAACAGCTCGCCCAGCTTGAGCACGATGCCCCCGCCGATATAGATGCCGCCCAGCGCGCCCAGCGTCACCGCGATATTGCCGGAAAACGTGCCGAGGATCGCACAGAAGCAGTTCACCGCTTCGAGCGCGAGCGCTTCGCCGTCCAGGGCGCGGGTCGTGACGTCCGCGGCGTTGAACTTGTCGGCGACGGCGACGTTGTCGCGCTCCGCCAGCGCCCGATAGATCAGCTCGAGCCCCTGCCCCGCGCACACGCGCTCGAACGACACGTGCGCAAACTTGCGGCGCGCATAGCGCAGTACGAGGTCTTCGCGCTCGTCGAACGGCGAGAACGTGGCGTGGCCGCCTTCGCTGCCGAGCGCGATCCAGCGGTCATCGGCCGGAATCAGGCCCGATACGCCCAGACCCGTGCCCGGCCCGAGCAACCCGATCACGCTGTTCTGCCGGCGCGAGCCGCCGCCCACCTGCTCGCGCTGCGCGTCGGTCAGACCGGGCAGCGCCATCGCGAGCGCGGTGAAATCGTTCACGACGAGCAGCGTGTCGAAGCCGAGCGCGCGGCGCGTGGCCTCGATCGAAAAGCTCCAGTCGTGATTGGTCATCTGCACGTGATCGCCGTCGACAGGATTCGCGATCGCGATCGCCGCATGATTCACACGGCCGACCTTCGTGTCCTTCAGATACTGCTGCATCACCTCCGCGATGCCGGGGTAATCGGCGCCCGGATACACGCGGATCTGCCCGATCTCGCCGGGCGCCGTCTCCAGCGCGAAACGCGCATTCGTGCCGCCGATGTCGGCCAGAAGCCGCGGCCCGTCGGCGTGCTGAGTCGCTGTCTTATGCACACCAGTAGACATCGAGCTTCACTCCTTCAGCGTGGGCCAACGTCGAGATGGCGTTCTTTTGCGGCGCGGCGAGCGCCGCGTTCAGTACGTCGAGCTTCTTCTGACCAGCGATGAAGAGATACAGCTGTCCGACCTGCTTCAGCGCCGACATCGACAGGCTCACGCGCGCATGCGGCGCCGCGCCCGGATGCACGGAGATGAAACGGTCCGGCGTCGAGATCGCGAATGCCCATTCCGGCGCATCGGCGAAGATCGAGGCCGTGTGGCCGTCCTCGCCCATGCCGAGCACGGCGACATCCGGCAGACGGCGGCGCGCATCGGCGTTCAATTCGGCGATGTGTGATTCCAGCGGCTTGCCCGTATCGACGAGCGGCAGGAAGTACGCCGCCGCGCCCGCGTTCTGCAGGAGCGTGTCGCGCACGAGCTGCGCATTGCTCGCGGAATCCGTCTCGGGCACCCAGCGGTCGTCGACGAGCGTCACGTCGATGTGCGCCCAGTCGAGCGGCTCGCGCGAGAGCGTCTGCAAGAACGGCTTCGGGCTCGTGCCGCCGGATACCGCGAGCGTCGCGTGAGCGGTTTGTCCCGTGGCGTCGGCCGATGCCGCGCCCCTCGCCGCGAGGGACGCCTTAAGCGCGTCGCTCACGGCTTTCGCCAGCGCGTCCGAGTGGGCGCGTGGATCGTCGAAAGTGCGAAGCTCGATCACTGCTCCTCCTGCTTGTTCTGGTTTATCGATCCGCGTTCCGCTCGCACCATCGCGATGGTGCGCGAAAGCGGTCTCCTGTCTTCCCGTGTCCGCCGCGCGCCTCTTTCGGGCGGCTCCGGCGTCACGCCGTCAATTCTCTTCTTCGCGCCAGCACGTGCCCGCCTGCGCGAGCATCGCGCTCGACGCCGCCGGCCCCCACGTGCCCGCCGCGTACGGCTTCGGCTTGTTGGTGGACGACGCCCACGCGTTCAGGATCGGCTCGACCCAGCGCCATGCCGCTTCCTGCTCGTCGCGCCGCACGAAAAGCGCGAGCCGCCCGTGAATCACGTCGAGCAGCAGGCGCTGGTACGCCTCCATCTGTCCTTCCTTGAAGAACTGATCGAACGCGAGGTCCAGATACACGCTCGCGAGATTCATGCCTTCGCCGGGCTGCTTCGCCAGGCAGTAGAGACGAATCGACTCGTTGGGCTGCAGCCGGATCACGAGCCGGTTCACGCCCGCGCGCAACGCATTCGCGCCGAGCGCCGAGTGCGGCACCGCGCGGAAATTCACGACGATCTCGGCGACGCGGTCCGCGAGCCGCTTGCCCGTGCGCAGGAAGAACGGCACGCCCGCCCAGCGCCAGTTCTCGATCTCCACCTTCAGCGCGACGAAGGTTTCCGTCGTGCTGTCGGGGCGCACGCCCGGCTCCGTCGCGTACGCCGGCACCGCCGCGCCGCGGATCACCCCCGCATGATATTGCCCGCGCACCGCGACGCGGCTGATATCGCGTTCGTCGACCGGCTTGAGCGCGCGCAGCACGCGCAGCTTTTCGTCGCGCACGGAGTCGGAGTCCATCGAGTGCGGCGGCTCCATCGTCACGATGGAAAGCAGTTGCAGCAAGTGGTTCTGCACCATGTCGCGCAGCGCGCCCGTATTGTCGTAGAAGTCGCCCCGCGCTTCCACGCCCAATTCTTCCGCGATCGTGATCTGGATGCTCTCGACCCATTCGCGGCGCCACAGCGGCTCGAAAAGCGCATTGCCGAAGCGCAGCGCAAGCAGGTTCTGCACCGGCTCCTTGCCGAGATAGTGATCGATCCGGTAGATCTGCTCTTCCTGGAAGATTTCGCCGACGGCGTCGTTGATCGCGTTCGACGACTTCAGGTCGTAGCCGAGCGGCTTTTCCAGCACGATGCGCGCGTTCTGGTTCAGCCCGACATTGGCGAGCGCGCGGCAGATCGGCACGAACAGCGACGGCCCCGTCGCGAGATAGAAGACGCGCGTGCCGTCGAACTGCGCGAGGACATCGCGCAGCAGGACGAAATCCTCCGCGCGGCCAAGGTCGAGCCCGACGTACTGGAAGCGATCGAGAAAGCTCTGCCACACGGATTCGTCGACGCCGTTCTTCGACACGTGCGGCTTCACATGATCCTCGACCCAGGCGCGATATTCGCCCTGTTCCTTGGCCTCGCGCGCGACCGAGACGATCCTGCCTGCCGGATTGAGCATGCCCGCGCGATGCGCCTCGAAGAGCGCGGGAAGAATCTTGCGCATGGAGAGGTCGCCGGTGCCGCCGAAAAGTACGAAGGTGAAGTTCGAGTCGCTTTGCATGAGTCTCTACGTGGGTTCGAGAACTGGATGTGAGTCGAATCGGGGCGTACTGCCCATGAGACCATCGGACGCGCCGAGGCGGCCGTAGTCCGATAAAAATTTTTTTGACACTGAATTGTAGTTTAACTACAATCCAAATCAAGAGGAAATGTCATCGACGGAAAAATCGCGCGGTCAATCGGCTGAATCCGGCAGCGCGGTTCTTTCAGAGTAGACGTTCCGAGCGCATGTTAACGGAGCCTGCGGGTCGCCGCTTTCCACGGAAGGCGCCCCATCCGGCCCGGCGGGCGCTCGAGCCTCCCGCTCGCCACCGGGCGCGCCTTTGCGAGGCGGGTTTGCGTGGCAGGGCAAAAATCAAAAGAGGAGACAGCCGTTGCGATTCAACTCACTCATCTCTTGAGAGCCGTGCGGCCGTACATCGGTCTGCCGGCCCGGCACGCCGCGCTCGTGGTGACTTGCGCCTGCCGCTTCCCCGCCGACACCGCCGATTTCCGGCCATTCAGCTTTGCCGTTTTTTGACCACCGCTTCCTAGCACGCTACTGGCGGCATCGGGAGCCAATCGTTTCTTGTTCAGGTGTCTGGAGGAGATAAACAATGAAAGTCCGTAAGCTCATGGGCGCGCTGTGCGCCGCAGGTCTTCTGTGCGGCGCGACGGCGTCGGCGGTTCAGGCTGCCGAAGCCGTTTCCGTGCTGCACTGGTGGACGTCCGGCGGCGAATCCAAGGCAGTCGGCGTGCTCAAGGACGACATGACGAAGCAGGGCTACACCTGGAAGGACTTCGCTGTCGCGGGCGGCGCGGGCGCGGCCGCGATGACCGCGCTGAAGACACAGGTGATTTCGGGCAACGCGCCTTCGGCGGCGCAGATCAAGGGCCCGCTGATCCAGGAATGGGCCGAGCAAGGCGTGCTCGTGCCGATCGATCCCGTCGCCGGCGACTGGAAGAAGAACCTGCCGCCCGAGATCGACAAGATCATCCACGCCGACGGCCACTACGTCGCCGCGCCCTTCTCGGTGCACCGCGTGAACTGGCTGTACATCAACAAGGCTGCGCTGGACAAGGCGGGCGGCAAGGTGCCGACCAACTGGAACGAGTTCTTCCAGGTCGCCGACAAGATGAAGGCCGCGGGCATCATGCCGATCGCGATGGGCGGCCAGCCGTGGCAGGACCTGACGCTGTGGGAAGACGTCGTGCTGTCGCAGGGCGCGGACTTCTACAAGAAGGCGATCGTCGAGCTCGACCAGAAGACGCTGACCTCGGACAAGATGGTTCAGGTGTTCGACACCGTCCGCAAGATCCAGGGCTACTTCGACAGCGGCCGCACGGGCCGTGACTGGAACCTGGCGACCGCCATGGTCATCAACGGCAAGGCCGGCATGCAGTTCATGGGCGACTGGGCGAAGGGCGAATTCGCCGGCGCGAACAAGAAGGCGGGCACGGACTATATCTGCGCGCCGGTGCCGGGCACGGAAAAGGCCTACACCTTCAACGTCGATTCGTTCGTGTTCTTCCAGCAGAAGGGCCAGAAGGCTGCAACGCCGGGCCAGCTCGCGCTTGCGAAGACCATCATGTCGCCTGAATTCCAGGAGCAGTTCAGCCTGAACAAGGGCTCGATTCCGGTGCGTCTGGGCGTCCCGATGGATAAGTTCGACGACTGCGCCAAGAAGTCCTACGCTGATGAACAGACGGCGATCAAATCGGGCGGCTATGTGCCGTCGCTCGCGCACGGCATGGCTCAGGGCGATGCCGTCGCCGGCGCCATGACGGACGTCGTGACGAAGTTCATGAATTCGTCGCAGGATTCGAAGAGCGCGGTTCAGGCGCTCGCGAACGCCGCCAAGACGAAGTAAGGCCAGTGTCCGCCCGGTGCGTGTGCCCATGCACGCGCCGGGCGGTTCGTGAGCCAAAAGTAACGTCGCACCATTCAAGCGCCGCAGCCATCCGCCGCATGCGCGCCCATCCGTGCCGCCCAACGCACGGCACCGCCGGCGCAACTTCCAGGAGTCGAGTCGTGACTGCCTCCATCACCGCGGACAAGAAACCGCAAAATCCGCCCCGTCGCGCCTCACCGACGGCGGCGCTCGCCGATCGCCTGATTCCGAAGCTGGTGCTCGCTCCCAGCATCGTTATCGCGCTCGTTTTCGTGTACGGCTTCATCGCCATCACCGGGTATCTGTCGCTTTCCGAATCGCGGCTCATGCCGCGCTACGACTTCGCCGGTCTCGACCGGTACAGGCAGCTCTTCGCCAACGACGTCTGGTGGACATCCGCCGCCAACCTCGGCTGGTTCGGCATTCCGTTCATCGGCATCTGCGTGTTGCTCGGCCTCTTCCTCGCGATCCTTCTCGATCAGAAGATCCGCAACGAAGGCGCATTGCGCGCGGTTTTCCTCTACCCGATGGCGCTCTCGTTCATCGTGACCGGCACCGCGTGGCAGTGGATTCTGAATCCGAGCCTCGGCCTGGAGAAAGTGTTTCACGACTGGGGCTGGACGAGCTTTTCGTTCAACTGGCTCGGCGATCCCGACAAGGCGATCTTCTGCGTCGTGATCGCGGCGGTGTGGCAATCGACCGGCTTCGTGATGGCGCTCTTCCTCGCCGGTTTGCGCGGCGTGGACAGCGAAATCTTCAAGGCCGCGCAAGTCGATGGCGCAACCTTGCCGACCATCTACCGCAAGATCGTGATTCCCAGCATGCGGCCGGTGTTCTTCTCCGTGCTGCTGATTCTCTGCCACATCACGATCAAGACCTTCGACCTGGTCGTCGCGTTGACGGCGGGCGGTCCGGGAACGTCGTCGTCGCTGCCGGCGATCTTCATGTACACGTTCTCGTTCAATCGTGGACAGCTCGGCGTGGGCGCGGCATCGTCGATGATGATGCTCGCCACCGTCGTCGCGGTGCTCGTGCCGCTCATGTATCTCGAATCGAGGAGCACCCGCAATGCAGCCTAAGATGACCTTGAGCCGCGCCGTCATCTACGCGGTGCTGATACTTTTCGCGCTCTACTTCCTGTTCCCGATCTACGTGATGCTGTCGACGTCGTTCAAGGATCTCGACCAGCTTCGCACGGGCAACCTGCTGACGCCGCCTTCGCACTTCACCTTCGCGCCGTGGGTGAAGGCGTGGCAGGAAGCGTGTACCGGCGTGCGCTGCGACGGCATGCAGCCGTTCTTCATGAACTCGGTGCGCATGGTGATTCCGGCCGTGCTGATCTCGTCGTTCGTCGGCGCGTTCAATGGCTATGTGCTGACGCACTGGCGTTTTCGCGGCGCGGACGCTTTCTTCACGATGTTGCTGGTCGGCTGCTTCATCCCCTTCCAGGCCATTCTGCTTCCGATGGCGCGCCTGCAGGGCTATCTCGGCCTCTCGAACACGACGACCGGCCTCGTGCTCGTCCACGTGATCTACGGCATCGCGTTCACGACGATGTTCTTCCGCAACTTCTACGTGAGCATTCCGGCCGAGCTCGTGAAGGCGGCGCGTATCGACGGCGCGGGTTTCTTCACGATCTTCACGAAGATCCTTCTGCCGGTGTCGCTGCCGATCTTCATGGTGTGCCTGATCTGGCAGTTCACGCAGATCTGGAATGACTTCCTGTTCGGGATCGTGTTCTCGGGCGTGGATTCCATGCCGATCACGGTGGCGCTGAACAACCTGGTGAACACGTCGACGGGCGTGAAGGAATACAACGTCGACATGGCGGGCGCGATCATCGCCGCATTGCCGACGATTCTCGTCTACATGATCGCCGGACGTTATTTCGTGCGCGGGCTGACGGCCGGCGCGGTGAAGGGTTAATCGGGCATCGCCCGATAGAGATATAGAGGATTCACATGGCAAGCCTTTCCATCCGTGACGTGTACAAGACCTACCCGAACGGGGTGCCGGTTCTCAAGGGCGTCAACATCGATATCGAGGACGGTCAGTTCCTGATCCTCGTCGGCGGCTCGGGCTGCGGCAAGTCGACCTTGCTGAACATGATCGCGGGGCTGGAGACCGTGACCCGCGGCGACATCATGATCGACGGCAAGACGGTCAACAATCTGTCGCCGAAGGATCGCGATATCGCGATGGTGTTCCAGTCCTACGCGCTCTACCCTTCGATGAGCGTGCGCGACAACATTTCGTTCGGCCTCAATATCCGCAAGGTGCCGAAGGACGAGCAGAAGAAGATCGTCGATCGCGTGTCGGAGACCTTGCAGATCGGTCATCTGCTCGATCGCAAGCCGGGGCAGCTTTCCGGCGGCCAGCGTCAGCGCGTCGCCATGGGCCGTGCACTCGCGCGCGATCCGGTGATGTTCCTGTTCGACGAGCCGCTCTCGAACCTCGACGCGAAGCTGCGTATCGAGATGCGTTCGGAGATCAAGCTGCTGCATCAGCGCCTCGGCACGACGATCGTCTATGTGACGCACGATCAGATCGAAGCGATGACGCTCGGCGACCGCATCGCGGTGATGAAGGACGGCATCGTGCAGCAGTTCGGCGCGCCGCAGGAAATCTACGATTCGCCGTCGAACCTGTTCGTCGCGGGCTTTATCGGCGCGCCGCCGATGAACTTCATCACGGGCAAGCTCGTCGAGGCGGGCTCGGGCGTCGGGTTGCAACTGGATACGGGCGTCGCGCAGAAAGTGCTGAATCTGCCGTTCGATGCCGGCCGGTTGCGCGGCAAGGTCGGTCAGGACGTGATTCTCGGTTTGCGTCCGGAGCGCATCACGGATTCACGCAGCGCGCACGATGTGTCGGATGCCAGCTTGCAGCCGGTCGACGTGCGCGTCGACGTGATCGAGCCGACCGGGCCGGACACGCTCGTGTTCGCGCAGGTGAACGGCAAGCGCGTCGTGTCGCGCGTGCACCCGGCGTCGAATCCGCAGCCGATGTCGAACATGACGCTGCTGTTCGATGTGTCGAAGGCCGTGTTGTTCGATCTGCAGACGGAGGAACGGCTGGCTTGAGGGTGTGGGTTGGTCGAGTTTGAGACGCCACGGTTCGCCGTGGCGTTTTTTGTTGGGTGATCAAGTTAATGAATC
The DNA here is from genome assembly GCF_056930355.1 of Caballeronia sp. 11_S32. Taxonomy (NCBI): domain Bacteria; kingdom Pseudomonadati; phylum Pseudomonadota; class Betaproteobacteria; order Burkholderiales; family Burkholderiaceae; genus Caballeronia; species Caballeronia sp. 11_S32. Next base: position 1,362,037 of record NZ_JBXOWH010000003.1, on the reverse strand, counting down.
CATGTGCGGATCGAAGTGCCGATGCCGGTAAAAGGCTACATTTTTCGTCTTCTACGATTTCATGCGAGCATTAAATACATTCTGCGCGCACTTGACTTTCCATCAACGACTTTGTCGCAAACACTTTTTAGTGACCACGCTGATTCTTTATTGAGAAACGTAGAGTCATCGAATGCGAGATCATCGATAGGGCGCCTGAAATCTCTTGTTGGAGGATAAGCAAGACTGGCGCAGCTTTCGGAGCCCAAGCGATAGCAAATCCATCTGGTTGGACGCAAACTCATATGGATTGACTACCATCTAATCCAATCGGACCTTGACTGATGAACTACCCAGTATTGAGATCGAAGTACCGATAGTGGTTGTAACGGGCCTTACACGTTCCCATGCGCCACACGCACAACCACCTGCCTTAACCGGATTCCGCGGATGCATTTTCAATGCGTCAGTATTCGTTCGCATGCCACGCCGAGGGGTAAGTTCGCCTAGCTTCGGCGATCAAGCGCGGTTCTATCAAACCGGGACAGCGCATCCGATGCGCATCGAGCTTACCGGATTTCGCGGATGTTCTATTGTGTCGGAACCCAAGACAAGGGCCGCTTTCGCGGCCCTTCCATTGCGTCGACTCAAGCTTGATAGCCATCAAACTCCCAATCAAAATATCCTTTTAAATTTTTAACACACTTAATCCACGTTTCGGCTTCACAGGCTACAACAACATCATTCAACCATCTCCAAAGATTCTCGAAACTGTATCGCTCCATCACTAGCAACGGGCGGGACGCCAAGATACCACTTTCGGAAGCGAGTTGCCGCAGGCCATCTGGTGTTGCAATTCTGATTGAGAATCCGTCTTTCGTTTTTCTACCTTTCTCACCAATCGAGACAGAAATGAATTCGCACACAATGAGTTCATTTTTTGGCAGCCACACCCGAAGATTTTCACCATCGCCCGCGTAAGCAGAATGAATAAATAATCTCAGTTTATATGGATGTGAACATTGGATGACTTCTGCGTATCGAAGAAACGATCGTTGCGGTTTCCCTAGATATGGAAATTCGCTTGCTTACCTGTCCTCGCAAAGTCAGACGCTTTATCGGAAGGGCTTCTATATAGCTTTAGCCGATCAGATGAAGTAAACCCTATCTCGCCATTTCTCCCTCTACTCGTCGTATGGCCTTCACCGACAAACACCCTACCTAAGTGATCTGCCGCGCGACGATCAACAGCAAATGAGCAACCAGTATTCCCTTCCTTTTTCTGAGCCTTCTCCATTATCTGCCTCAGCTGATTACGGAAAGCCTTGTTCGCCAACCCAAGTGTATCGATCCACCGAAAGTCGTTAGGCGCGAACTGATACGGATTGATGCCGCCCGCTAGCTCTATCGGGTCTTGCGAGATGAATTGGTCCGTCTTCGGATCACGGTAACGGAACCGGTTGTAGCAGAGGCTCGACTCCCGATCAAAGTATTGACCCATGAGCCTACCGCTGCTCAACACCTCTCGCCTCTAAATGGTCAACGCCACCGGTCACACCATAATGCGCCTCCCAAACGACCTCGCCGCAAGCCGTCCCGCGCCGTCGTACTCGTACAGCTGATCCAGTTGCGAGCTCAGCCGCAGCCCGCTCAGCCGACCCGCCATGTCATGCGTGAAGCGGATCGGCTCGTGCGCGCCGATCTTCAGTGTTTGTACCTGCCCATGCCCGTCGTAACCGTATTAAAGCACTCCACCCGTTACGGAACGCTTCGTGACCATTCAGCAATCACAGCGATTCAACCGCAACTGGCACAAGCCCGCCCATCTGCGCACCAAACCGCCGCTCTATCCGTGGATGAAACTCGCCGGACGATGGATCGAGCACGCGGGGTTTCACGCAGGGCAGCGCGTCAAGATCAACGTTGAACACGGAAGACTTGTGACTACCGCTGAATAGCGAAAGAAGCTGCAGAACGCGGCCGGCTCTTCTCGATCTTGACTCTTAAAACGCGCATCCGAAGAACCTCAATCTTCTTCACCATCCTCAAAGTGAAAGTGTTCCATTGATGCGCAAGAAAACCTCCCTATGAACTCAGGCGTTCTCTGCGCATCTTTTATTGGATTGAATAATTGCTTTTCAATGGCCCAATCATAAACTCCAACATTAATTGGATAAAGGGTAAGCACGCCAGTTAACTTGTGGCGCCCTATCCATTTTTTTGCATCTTCAAAATTCAAAAATACGCCCGACGGAAAGCTTCCTCCAGACCCGGAGAAAACCCATATTTTTTCAAGATCCATGACCTTCGCCTCGAACTTAGTATTTGTTATGGAATCTAAACCACCGCTGAATTTTATCTACAGCTCGCTTTATTTTACATTTATTAGCAGACACAACTGCCTCTTGCTGAGAGCTCAGTGGAGGCGACCCTTTTATTGGTTTTCCGTTTTGACCAATCTTCGTTTTCGGACCATTACCGGAAACATGTAAGTGTGCAGGGCCGTGGTCACCGCTTTTATAATTATGAACAATGGTTACGCCACTTTGCTCTACGACTACTTTGGGCGGAAGTTTTACTTCGGTATATTTCCCGCCGCCCTTTACGAGCAGATCGCCCGGTTCAACACTTAGGCCAAGCGGATCGACCCAACCAAAGATATTAGGCGCGAACTGATACGGATTTAATCCGCCGGCGAGGCCGATCGGATCTTGTGATATGAATATGCCGGTCTGCGGATCGAAATATCTGTGTCGGTTATAGCAGAGGCTCGACTCCCGATCGAAGTACTGGCCCTGTAGCCGAATCGGCTGCTCGACGCCTCGCGCCTCGACCCAATCCACCCCACCGGTCACACCATAATGCGCCTCCCAGACGATCTCGCCTGCTTCGTTTCGTAGTCGGCTCGGCGCACCATTGGGTTCATTCTCGTAAAAGAATAACCCCGTCTCAACCACCTGCCCACCACCCGCGCCATCCGCCTGCCGCTCCAACCCCTGCATCGCCAGCGGCTCGAAGCTGCCTTCATGATACGCATAGAACCGCGCCTGTCCAGCACAGGCCGGGGCCTCGCGCACTTCGCCCACCATCACATCGCCGTCCCACAGGAAGTGCGTGCACGAACCCTGCTCGCGATGCGTCCTCCCCGCGATGCGCCCCTCCGCCGCCTGCTTGCCGATGCGTCGCCCCAGCGCATCGTAGCGATACGTCCAGCGCTCGTTGGACGTGTTCTCGAACCGCGCCAAGCGTCCAAACTCATCCCGCTCGAAACGCTGCACGCCCAGTTCGCGATCGTGACGCTCGGTCAGTTGCCCCGCCGCATCCATCCACCAATGCGCACCATCGGCCTGACGCAGTTCGCGCCCGTCCCGATCCTCACGCACTGTGCGGAAACGATCGCCCTGCGCGTCGTACACGAAGTGACGCACGCGCTCGGCCGGATCCGTATGCGCGACAATCCGCCCCAAGGGATCGTAGCGATACCGATCCACCCCGAGCCGGCTATCGCTGCGCGTCACCAGATTGCCGCTCGGGTCGTACTCGTACGCCACCTGCGCATCGCGCTGCCCCGCCGCCCTTGCCGTCTGCCGTGCAAGCCGTCCCGCGCCGTCGTACTCGTACAGCTGATCGAGTTGCGCGCTGAGCCGCAGCCCGCTCAGCCGACCCGCCATGTCATGCGTGAAGCGAATCGGCTCGTGCGCGCCGATCTTCAGCGTTTGGACCTGCCCCAACGCGTCGTAACCGTACGCCAGCGTTTGACGATACGCCGCCTCGCTCGCCGATGAACGCAACTCACGCCGCTGCGTGCCCAGTTCCCCGGCCGCGTCGTACACGTACTCCACCGTGCCGAGCGTCCCGTCTTGCTGCTGCGTCTCGCAGGTGATCCGGCCATCGACGTCATACGCGCGCTCCACCACGCCGTGCGCATTGCGCGCTTCGATCAACTGCCCGCGACGGTTGTACGCATATTCCTCCACCGCGCCGCTGTCCGCGCTTCGACGCGTGATGCGCCCGAGCGGATCGCACGCGATCACCAGCACCGTGCCCAGCGGATCGACCGTGCGGCTCAGATGGCCCGACGCATCATACGCATAGCGCCGCGACTGCCCGTAGTAGTCGATCTCCTCGATCAGCCGCCCCGCCGCGTCGCGCCTGAGCTGCCAGGTCTGGCCCAGCGGATTGCTCACGCCGATGAGCTGCTCTTCCGTATCGTAGTGATACCGCGTGAGGCTGCCGTCCGGGTCCGTGCGCGTCTGCAACTGCCCTTGCCCGTAGTAGCCAAAGCGCGTGATCTGGCCCGCTTCATCCGTGTAGCGGATCAGATTGTCCTCACGGTCGTACTCGCAGCGCACCTGCCGCCCGCCTGGAAGTTCGCACGCCACCAGGCGGTCCTTCGCGTCCCACACGTAACGCGTGGACTCTTCCCCCGGCGATTCACGGCGCAGCAGATTGCCACGCGCATCGTGCGTGAAGCGCGTGATGCCGCCCAACGCATCGCTCAGGCTCGACAGATAGCCGCAGCCGTCGTAGTCAAGCGTCGTGGTGCGCTGCGCGGCATCGGTGACGTGCCGGAGTTGACCGCGCGCATCGTAGGCGAAGGCCGTTGCGATACCCGAGGGCGTCGTCTGCGCGATCAGATTGCCCTGCGCATCCCATGACTGCTGCCACTCGCCGCCTTCGGGATCGGTGATCGACACCGGACGATGATCCGCGTCGTACTCCGTGCGCACCACCGTGCGGTCCGCCAGCCGATGCGTCAGCAGATTGCCGTACGCGTCGTATTCCCACTGCGTGGTGTGGCCGCCGGGATCGACCTCCGCGATGGTTCGCCCCTGGCTGTCGTACTGGTAGCTGCGCACGCCGCCCAATCCGTCGATGCGCGCCACCGGCCACTGCTGGTCGTTGTACTGCAGCACCGTCACATGCCCGAGCGAGTCGGTGAAGCGCGTCTCCAGATGTGCGAGGTCATACTCGAAGCGATAGTCGTACAGGCCGCCATCGCCCCACGCGTGATCGACGCGCCAGACGCCGTCCACATGGCGCGTGTGGTTGTAGTAGAACGACAGGCCGTTGCGGTCCGTGTGACGCACCATCTGGTGCGGGCCTGCGTACTCGAAGCTGTAGGGCACGTCGTGCGCGTCGAGCACCGCGCCCAGGTTGCCCTGCTCGTCCTGACGATACGTCGCCAGGCGGTGCGTGCCGCCCTGCGCATCGCGCAAGACCACGGCGCCGATGCAGCCCCTCACGCTGCCGGGGCCGGCGAGCACTTCGCGACCCGTCGGCTGCTCGCCGCCATGCTCGATGAAGCGGATCGACAGGCTGCCGTCGCGCGGCTCGACACGCCGCTCGATGTGCCACGCGTTGCCGTTCAGATCCGACAGGCGCGCGAGCGGCACGCCGAAGGTGCGGCCCTCCGCGACGCTCGGCACGCGCTCGCGCCACTGCCGAGGCAAGGCGAAAGCGTACTCGATTCCGGCGCGGGTGCGGATACGAATTTCGTCATCCTCAATAAAGAGGGCATGCCCATGCTGGCGATCGTAGACACGCTCCGTCCAGCCCGACTGCGCAGGCAGTTCGTCGAACGCCGTGGCGTGATCCGCGAAGTACACCGCCGCGCCAAACTGCGCGCCTTCTCGCACCAGCTCGAGACGAATGTCGGCCGGGCTGCGCCAGCCGTGACCGAGCGCACCCGCGAAATCGTCGTGGCTGGCGTAGTAGCGGTCCCATACCAGCGGCAATCGGCCCTCGACCGTGAAGTCATTCTGCTGCACCACGACTTCGCCGGTGATCGAGTTGACCGGCTCCGCGTCGAAGATCACGCACTTGATGAAGCCCGACGGAAACTTCGCGAACAGCTTCTTCGCGAGCTTCGAGCCGCGAAACGCCTTGAAGAGCGCAGCGGCCACCGCCATCATGTTCATCACCGGCGGCCCGCCCACGAGCACCGGACGCTCGGCCGGGATCGGCAGCATCACCGAAGTCGGCAGCGACATGTACTTGCGGTCGGTGTGCGCGCTGTTGTGCGACATCGGCAGCATGCCCGCGCACCAGCAACTGAGCGCGGGCAGCGCGAGAAACGACATCGGGTCGCCATTGGCCAGCACCGTGCGGCTGCCCATGAAGGATTCGGAATCCTGCGACGGGCCCTTTGCATCGGATGCCGCGAAGCTCGCACCCAGCGGGAAATGCAGGCCCGGCACGTGAAACGTGTGGGTGCCGGCGGTCGCGCGCAACATCCCGTTGATGAAGATCGGCGCGCCGCCCCCGCCCTGGCCGACGTTGCCGCCCAGCGCGTCGTTGAGCTTGTTCTGCAGCGCGTTGAGCTTGTTCATCGCGCCCATGCCGGCCTGCACGGCGTCGTTGCTCATGACGGCGTTCACCGCGCCCATGCCCGATTGCACGAGATCGCTGTGCATGAGCTGCTCGATCTGCTGCTCGTGGGCCTGCACGAAGGCCTCGGCCTGCTCCTCGACGAAGCTGAACACGATGCTGCCGATGACCGCCATCGCCGCATTGACGTATTCGCGCAGATCGAGCACCACGCCCACGTGCGGATGCGGCAGCGGAATGGGGCTGGGCGCCGGCGGCACGATCACCATGTGGACGTCAATTCCGACCACCGGCGTCAGGTGGTTGACTGCCAGCATCGACATGAAGCGGGGTCCTCGAATCGCCTTGGAATAGGTTTTATAGCGATCTTTCGGATAACCAACTACTCGATAAGTCCTAGATGCGGGCGATCTGCGGCTACGACGACAAAACCATCGTGCGCTGTGTACGTCTGCGGAAAAGCGAAAGTAGACGACGCTTTGCGCGCCGATTCCAATGCCGGGCTGCCAGGTAGTGAATTCTTTTAGCCAGCGCTTCCTGCGACGCTCCTGGCGCTTTTCATTGCATGGCCCCGATATCGAATGGCTCGCGTTGACAGAGATTTCGTCCCTATGACCTCAAGCGCCTGGCCCAAAAAGAGCGCAGACGCGGAAGAAAGGAGAAGCCCATGGAGTGCGCTTTCACCCCAAACGACCAACTGACAGCAGAAGACTGCGATTCCGAGCAACTCGTAGAGCGGCCTGGAGGGGGCGGGTGTGATGACGCGACTATCGGCATTGGTCAGCCGTGCCGAATTGCACTTGCCTTCATATGGGACAGTGCCAGCGCTCGGGGTGCCATATTCTCCCCGCTCGAGGACGTGAAGCGGGCGATGCCCTCCGCTCAACTCGTCGAGGCTAGGCTACCCTTCACCTGGCCAGCCTGATTCACGAGCCATCATCGCCGTCACGTTACCAAAACCTCCCCGCTCATGCCTTCGCGTCCCCATTACAGGCACAATCGACCTTTTGCACTTCGATCCACCCCGACCCGCATGACTCTTCTTTCCTCGCATCCCGACCTCGCCTGGCCAGCTTCCGACAGCGCCGATCCCTACATCGGCCTCGAAGCGCTCGACGACGCCCGCGTGCAAGCCTGGGTCGATGCCCAGAATCGCCGCACCGAGGCCGCGTTCGGCAACACCGCCGACGCGCGCGCGCTCGCCGGGCGTCTGGAAAAGGCGTACACCTCGAAGGACCGCATCGTCACGTGCTCGCGCTATGGCGACTGGGCCTACAACACGTGGCAGGACGAGGCGCATCCGCTCGGCATCGTGCGGCGCACGCCGTGGAGCGCATGGCTCGCGGGCGCACCCGTTTGGGAAACTATCCTCGACGTCGACGCGCTCGACCTCAACACGAACGAAAAAGACGACACCCGCTGGGCGCTCGCCGATTTCGACATGCTCTACCCCGCTTACGATCGCGCGCTGGTGAGCCTGTCGCCGGGCGGCTCGGACGCGTGCATGGTGCGCGAGTTCGACATTGCGTCGAAGTCGTTCGTCGCGGATGGCTTCACGCTGCCCGATGTCGGCAAGCACGATATCTCGTGGATCGATCGCGACACGGTCTATGTCGGCTGGGACGACAGCAAGACGAACCCGAGCCCCGCGCTCACGACCTCGGGCTTTCCGCGCGAGTCGCGTCGCTGGAAGCGCGGCACGCTGCTCGCCGATGCGCCCGTCGTGTTCAGAGGCGAGCGGCGCGACGTATCGGCGGGCGCGGACTACGATCCGCTCGAAAAGCTGCATCTCGCATCGCGCGCGGTGACGTTCTACGACACGCTCAATTACTGGCTCGACGAAAGCGCCAACGAATGGCGTCAATACGATCTGCCGACACATGCGGAAATCGAGCACTGGAACGGCTGGCTCTTTGTCACGCCGCGCAAATACTGGAACGCGGGCGGCCGCCGCCATGCGCCCGGCGCCCTGACCGTCATCCGCCGCGACGCCTTTCTCGCGGGCTCGCGCCATTTCATCGCGCTCTTCACGCCGTCCGAACGTCTCGTGCTCGCGGGCATCGACTTCACGAAGCACTGGCTGATCGTCTCGCAGATGGACGACGGCACGCCGCGCGTCACCCTGATGCGTCCGCCGGCCGACGAAAACGCCGTCTGGCCAACGCGCGAGTTCGTACTGCCCGACGCGAGCCAGTCCTGGGTCGATTCCATCGACAGCGAGCGCGACGACACCGTGCTCATTCACGTCGAGCACTTTCTGATGCCGCCTTCGCTATATCACGCCGATCTTGCGAGCGACGCGCCCTGGGCGTTGCTCGCCAGCCTGCCCGCGCAGTTCGATGCGAGCGGCCTGTCCGCCGTGCGCCGTCACGCAATCGCGCCGGACGGCGAGCGCATCCCGTACTGGCTGATCGGCCATGATGTCGGGCACGACACCGATGCGCGCCCTTGCCTGCTCTACGGCTACGGCGGCTTCGAAGTCGCGCTCGATCCGCATTACGACGCGACCACCGGCATCGCGTGGCTGGAGCGCGGCGGACTGTACGCGATCGCCAACATTCGCGGCGGCGGCGAATTCGGACCGGCGTGGCATCAGGCCGCGTTGCGCGAAAAACGGCAGGTGTCGTTCGACGACTTCATCGCGGTGGCGCAGGCGCTCATCGATAGCGGCGTCACGACGGCGAAACAGCTCGCGATTCGCGGCGGCAGCAACGGCGGCCTGCTGACGGCCGTATGCATGACGCAGCGGCCGGATCTGTTCGGGGCGGTGCTCTCGGAAGTGCCGCTCGTCGACATGGCGCGGTTTCATCTGCTGCTGCAGGGCGCATCGTGGATCGACGAATACGGCGACCCCGACGATGCCGATGACCTGCGTCATCTGATGGCGTATTCGCCGTATCAAAACGTGAAAGCGGACGTGTCTTATCCGCCCGTGCTCTTCACCTCATCGACGAGCGATGACCGCGTGCATCCCGGCCACGCGCGCAAGATGGCCGCCAGGATGCAAGCGCAAGGGCACGCGGACGTCTGGTATCAGGAAACGGGCGAAGGCGGTCATGGCGCGGGCGTCGAGCCGGAAGCGGTTGCGCAGGCGGAAGCGGCGGCATTTACGTTTCTCGCGATAAACCTCGCGTCGCGCCCGTAACGCACGTTCCAGGACGCGCAACGGCCCGTTTCAGCCGGTCTCGCGCGTCCGCCGTCGATGCGAATTCGTTCGGTAGGTCGCGGGCATGTGGCTACGTGAAGTTGCACCCATTCCTTGTCGAAGTTCAGCAAGCGGGTTGCGTGGACAGAACCCGCGCGAAGAGCGTCATCGTGGTCGACAACGACGGCGCCGCAAACAGGGAATGGCCGAACTGAACCGAAACGAACCACGATCAGAAGCACCTTTGACCCGGCACGACCTGACCTCGCCCTTCGGCGGGGTTTTTTCGCCAGAACGGATGCAGCCGCTCGCGGCGCGCACGCACCACTCAAACTCTGACGGGCGCCGCATGCGAGCGCAGCACCAGCGTGCGTCCCGCGAAGGTCAGCACACCGCACGTGCCGATCACGATGCCCATGCCGTGCGGCGACACGTCATGAAAGAGCCCGACCGCGAGACTCGCGAGCGCGCCGAGCGCGAGCTGCATCGCGCCGAAGACGGCGGCGGCCGCGCCCGCGTTGTGCGGATAGCGGTGCATCAGCTCAGTCGTGCAATTGGCCGACAGCAAGCCGACCACGCCGACGACGAAAAACAGCGTCACGACGATGGACCACAGCCCGCCCCAGCCCGTCAGCGACACGAGCGCGACCGCGAGCGCCGCCGCGACGCTCACGAAGGACGCCGCCGAAATCATCTTCATGGCGCCGACGCGTCCGACGAACTTCGTGTTCAGCACATTGCCCGCGATGATGCCGATGATGTTCAGCCCGAACAGCAGCCCGTAGTGCTGCGGCTTCACGTGGAAGTAATCGATATAGACGAACGGTGTCGCGGTGATGTACGCGAACATCGATGCGAACGCCATGCCGCCGCACATCATGTGGCCCCAGGTGACGGGATCGGTGAGCAGATGTCCGTACGCGGCGAACGACTTGCCGACCGCCGCGCTCGCGCGCTTCTCCTTCGGCCAGGTCTCGGGCACGCGCAAAAAGGCGGTCACCGCGCACGTCAGCCCGAACAGCGTCAGCGCGACGAAGACGATGCGCCAGCCGCCGAGCAGGAGCAATTGCCCGCCGATCAAAGGCGCGAGCAACGGTCCGATCGACGTGACGATGGACAGCATCGACAGCACGCGGGCGGCGTCGCTCGGCGCGTGGGCATCGCGGGCAATGGCGCGCGCGAGCACCGATGCCGCGCCCGCGCCGAGCGCCTGCAGGAAGCGCACGAAGACGAGCGCATCGATGGAGAATGCCGCCGCGCAGCCAATGCTCGCAAGCGCGTACAGCACGATGCCGCCGAGCAGCACGGGCCGCCGTCCGTACGCGTCGGACATGGGGCCGTAGAGCAGCATGCCGAAGGAGAAGCCGAACATGAAGCTCGTGAGCGTGGTTTGCGCGGCGGCCGGACTCGTGCCGAAGGAAGCCGCGAGCGCGGGCAGGCTCGGCAGATACATGTCGATCGACAGCGGGCCGCACGCGGCGAGCGCGCCGAGCAACAGGATCAGCCGGCCATCGGGCCGGCGCCGGGTGGTGTCGGGCATGGAGTTCGCAAGACGGGGATGAGCAAAGCGGCGCGGCTTTCAGCCGCGCGAGCGAGCGCTCATTGTACGCGACGCCTCGCCGCGATCCGGCCCTCACCGGCGGGTTGCGCTAAGCTCACCGCTCCTTTTCATCTCGTTGCGTCGAACCGATGACCGCTTTTCTGCTGATCTGGAGCCCAAAAAAGTGGCCGTGGCCCGAACTTCCCGATGTCGCGCGGCGCGTGGCCGCGGGCGAGGCCGTCGCCGATGTCTGGGGCTGCGGCACCGCGCGCGGGCTCATGCCGGGCGATCGCGTGTTCGTGCATCGCGTGTCGCAGGCACCGAAGGGCGTGTTCGCGTCGGGTTACGTGACGCGCGCGCCGTATGAAGTACCCGATGCCGGCAGCAAGTGCGGCTATCGGCTGTGCATCGACTTCGCGTACGACTGGCTCGTCGACGCGCACGAGAAAGTCGTCGTCAGCCGCGACGAGTTGCGCGCGCATCCGTTCTCGGTGCAGACCTGGGACGCGCAGATGTCCGGCACGCTCATCAAGCCGATGGCCGAAGGCGCGCTCGAAAAGCTCTGGACGGAACGGACCGGAAGGCGTTCCCGGCCGCCCGCGCTGCCGTCCGCGCCCGCCGCATCGGGCTAGGCCGTGCGAAAAACGGCAAAACGTTCGACGCCGATCCAGGCGCGACACGGCCCGTTCGCATCGACTCCGGTACAATTTCAGCAACGTTTTTCGCGTCGGACGCGCGTATTTCGCGCTGCGCGTGTCGCCGCCCGAGCGCCCATCCCTCGCGATTCCCGCATCCACTTTCAGCGCAGGCCGCCATCCATGTCCAAGAATCAAGCTCTCTTCGAACGCGCACAACGAACCATCCCCGGCGGCGTGAACTCGCCGGTGCGGGCGTTCCGTTCGGTCGGCGGCACGCCGCGCTTCATCGAGCGCGCAGAAGGACCGTATTTCTGGGACGCGGAAGGCGAGCGCTATATCGACTACATCGGCTCGTGGGGCCCGATGATCCTTGGCCACGTCCATCCCGAGGTGCTCGAAGCCGTGCAGCGCGTGCTCGCGCACGGCTTTTCGTTCGGCGCGCCGACGGAAGCCGAGATCGAAATCGCCGAGGAAATCTGCAAGCTCGTGCCGTCGATCGAGCAGGTGCGCATGGTGTCCTCCGGCACCGAAGCGACGATGAGCGCGCTGCGCCTCGCGCGCGGCTTCACGAACCGCAGCCGCATCATCAAGTTCGAAGGCTGCTATCACGGTCACGCGGACAGCCTGCTCGTCAAGGCGGGCTCCGGGCTGCTGACGTTCGGCAATCCCACGTCGGCGGGCGTGCCGGCCGATATCGCGAAGCACACGACCGTGCTCGAATACAACAACGTCGAGCAATTGAACGAGGCGTTCCAGGCGTTCGGCTCGGAAATCGCGTCGGTGATCGTCGAGCCGGTCGCGGGCAACATGAATCTCGTGCGCGCGACACCCGAGTTTCTGAACGCGCTGCGCGAGCGCTGCAGCGAGTACGGCTCGGTGCTGATCTTCGACGAAGTGATGTGCGGTTTCCGCGTCGCGCTCGGCGGCGCGCAGGAGGTCTACGGCATCAAGCCGGACCTCACCTGTCTCGGCAAGGTCATCGGCGGCGGCATGCCGGCGGCGGCTTTCGGCGGACGACGCGACATCATGGCGCATCTCGCGCCGCTGGGCGGCGTCTATCAGGCGGGCACGCTGTCGGGCAACCCGATCGCGGTGGCCGCGGGCCTGAAAACGCTGCAACTGATCCAGCGCCCCGGCTTCCACGACGACCTCGCGAAGCAGACGCGCAAGCTCGTCGACGGCCTTTCCGCCGCCGCGCGCGACGCCAAAGTGCCCTTCTCCGCCGATTCGATCGGCGGCATGTTCGGCCTGTATTTCATGGATCAGGTGCCGGGCAGCTTCGCGCAGATCCAGCAGGGCGACACGAAGCGCTTCAACGCGTTCTTCCACGCGATGCTCGACGCGGGCGTGTACTTCGCGCCGTCGGCGTTCGAGGCGGGCTTCGTGTCGAGCGCGCACGACGACGCCGTCATCGACGCGACGATCGACGCCGCGCGCGGCGCGTTCGCGACGCTCGCCGCCTGACGCTACCGGGCCGCGCCGATGTTCTCGCAAACCGACTTCACTCATATGGAACGCGCGCTGGCGCTCGCCTCGCGCGGCATGTACACGACGACGCCGAATCCGCGTGTCGGCTGCGTGCTCGTCAAGAACGGCGAAGTGATCGGCATGGGCTTCACGCAGCCCGCCGGCCAGGACCACGCCGAGGTGCAGGCGCTCAAGGACGCCCGTTCGCGCGGCAAGGATCCGCGGGGCGCGACGGCGTATGTGTCGCTCGAGCCGTGCAGCCATTTCGGGCGCACGCCGCCTTGCGCGCACGCGCTCATCGACGCGCGCGTCGAGAAGGTGATCGCGGCGATGGAAGACCCGAACCCGTCCGTGTCCGGGCGCGGTCTCGCGATGCTGCGCGACGCGGGCATCGACGTGCGCTGCGGCCTGCTCGCGAACGAGGCGCACGAGATGAACATCGGCTTCGTGTCGCGCATGACGCGCCGCCGTCCGTGGGTGCGCATGAAGGTCGCGGCCACGCTCGACGGCCGCACCGGTCTGCCCACGGGCGAAAGCCAGTGGATCACCGGCGAAGACGCGCGCGCCGACGGTCACGCGTGGCGCGCCCGCGCCTGCGCGATTCTTACCGGCATCGGCACGGTGCGCGAGGACGACCCGCAACTGACGGTGCGCGCGGTCGACACGCCGCGTCAGCCGCAACGCGTGCTGATCGACAGCCGCCTCGACGTGCCCATGCAGGCGCGCATTCTCGACGGCGCGCCGCCGTGGATCTTCCATAGCGCCGACGCCGATTCCGCGCGCATCGGCGCATTGCGCGCGAAAGGCGCGGAGCTGATCGAGCTGTCGAACGAGCAGGGCAAGGTGGATCTCCCCGCGATGCTCACCGCGCTCGCCGATCGCGGCATCAACGAACTGCACGTCGAAGCGGGCCACAAGCTGAACGGCTCGCTGCTGCGCGAGGGCTGCGTCGACGAACTGCTGATCTATCTCGCGCCGAGCCTGCTCGGCAGCGCGCCCGGCATGTTCGACTTCGCGCCGCCCGCGACGCTGGATGCGCGGCCGCATCTGAAGTTTCATCGCATCGACCGGCTCGGCGACGATCTGCGCATTCTCGCGCGCTTCGCCGGGACGAACGTCGCAAGCTGATCACGCACCGAATCAAGGAAACGAAGCCGATGTTTACAGGAATTGTCGCGGCGGTGGGCCGCATCGAAAAAGTCACGCCGCTCGGCTCGGAGGACGCGGGCGTCCGTCTGACGGTCGCCGCGGGCAGTCTCGATCTCGCCGATGTCGAGCTCGGCGACAGCATCGCGATCCAGGGCGCGTGCATGACGGTGGTTCAGAAGTCCGCCGATGCGTTCGATGTCGACGTGTCGCGCGAAAGCCTGAACAAGACGGTCGGCCTCGGCGACGCCGGCGCCGAAGTGAATCTGGAAAAGGCGTTGCGCGCGCACGACCGGCTGGGCGGGCATCTCGTCTCGGGCCACGTCGACGGCCTCGGCCTCGTCTCGAAGTTCGAACCGGTGGGCGAATCGCACGAGTTGCGCATCGTCGCGCCGAAGGACATCGGCAAGTATCTGGCTTACAAGGGCTCGGTCACGGTGAACGGCGTGAGCCTCACGGTGAACTCGGTCAGCGACCGCGCGGACGGCTGCGAGTTCTCCATCAACCTGATCCCGCATACGGTCGAAGTCACGACACTCAAGGCGCTTCGGGCCGGGACGAAGGTCAATCTGGAAATCGACCTGATCGCGCGGTATGTCGAGCGGATGATGAGCGCGTCGTGACGCGCGCCTGAAGGCGAAAGCCAGCCTTCGCCGCGGCGCGGATCGTCCGAAAGGCACAGGCAAACTTCCCGGTCATCTGCCCGCCGATTTCACCGAATGTCGCCCAAGCGTGGCGTAAAATACGCGCTTTCCCCAAACCGGACCCGTACGGGACGTCATCATGTCGCTCGCCTCCACTCCTGAGATCATCGCTGAACTGAAAGCCGGACGGATGGTGATTCTCGTCGACGAAGAAGATCGCGAGAATGAAGGCGATCTCGTCGTCGCCGCCGAATTCGTCACGCCCGAAGCCATCAATTTCATGGCGAAGTACGGCCGCGGTCTCATTTGTCTCACGCTCACGCAGGAACGCTGCAAGCTGCTCAACCTGCCGCTCATGACGCACCGCAACGGCACGCAGTACGGCACGGCGTTCACGGTGAGCATCGAGGCGGCCGAAGGCGTGACGACGGGCATCTCCGCCGCCGACCGCGCGAAGACCATCGCCGCGGCGGTTGCGCACGACGCGCGCGCCGAGCACATCGTGCAGCCTGGGCACGTGTTCCCGATCATGGCGCAGCCGGGCGGCGTGCTCGTGCGCGCGGGCCACACGGAAGCCGGCTGCGACCTGACCGCCCTCGCGGGCCTCACGCCCGCCGCGGTGATCTGCGAGATCATCAAGGACGACGGCGAGATGGCGCGCCTGCCGGATCTCATCGAGTTCGGCCAGCAGCACGGCATCAAGATCGGCACCATCGCCGATCTGATCCACTATCGCAGCCGCACCGAGTCGATCATCGAGAAAGTCTGCGAGCGCACCATGCACACCGCGCACGGCCCGTTCCGCGCGGTGCTGTACCGCGACGAGCCGACGCACTCGCCTCACATCGCGCTCGTGCGTGGCACGCCGAGCCCCGATCGCGCGACGCCGGTGCGCGTGCATGAGCCGCTCTCCGTGCTCGATCTGCTCGAAATCGATTCGTCGACGCACTCGTGGACCATCGACGCCGCCATGAAAGAAATCGCCGCGCGCGATCTCGGCGCGATCGTCATGCTCAACTGCGGCGACACGAAGGAGCATCTCATCGACGTATTCCACGCGTTCGACCAGCAGGACAAGGCCGCCGAGCTCAAGCGCCGCCCGATCGACTTCAAGACTTACGGCATCGGCGCGCAGATCCTGCGCGATCTGGGCGTCGGCAAGATGGAAGTGCTGGCCAACCCGCGCAAGCTCGGCAGCATGTCGGGCTACGGGCTCGAAGTGACGGGCTTCATTCCGATGCCCGGCTGCCCCGCGACGGCCGCGCCGGTGGAACCGGCCATTACCCAGTTGCGCTCGGCCTGAGACCGCCGGCCGCACAACCCTATTCCAGACAATTCCAAGCGAAGGACCCAATTCATGGAAATCGGACAATACCAGCCGAACCTCGACGGTGACGGCTTGCGCATCGGCATCGTGCAGTCGCGCTTCAACGAACCGGTGTGCAACGGCCTGGCCGATGCCTGCATCGAAGAACTGGAGCGCCTCGGCGTGATCGGCCAGGACGTGCTGCTCGTCACCGTGCCCGGCGCGTTGGAAATTCCGCTCGCGCTGCAAAAGCTCGCGGAATCCGGCCAGTTCGACGCGCTGATCGCGCTCGGCGCCGTCGTGCGCGGCGAGACGTATCACTTCGAACTGGTGTCGAACGAAAGCGGCTCGGGCATTTCGCGCATCGCGCTCGACTTCGGCATTCCGGTCGCGAACGCGGTGCTGACGACCGAGAACGACGAGCAGGCCGTCGCCCGCATGACCGAAAAGGGCCGCGACGCCGCGCGCGTGGCGGTCGAGATGGCGAATCTCTCCGTCGCGCTCGAGCAGCTCGACGGCGATGAAGAAGACGAAGACGAAGAAGACGAGGACCGCGCATGAAGAGCGCACGACGCCGCTCGCGTGAACTCGCGACGCAAGGGCTTTATCAGTGGCTGCTGTCGGGCGCGCCCGCCGGCGAAATCGACGCGCAACTGCGCAATTCGCAAGGCTTCGACAAGGCCGACAAGGACCATCTCGATGCGATCCTGCACGGCGTGATCAAGGAAGCCGACGCGCTTTCCGAACAGTTGCAGCCGTGCCTCGACCGCCCGATCGAGCAGTTGTCGCCGGTCGAGCGCGCGGTGCTGCTCGTGGCAGCGTTCGAGTTCAAGCATCACATCGACGTGCCGTATCGCGTCGTCATCAATGAAGCGGTCGAACTGACGAAAACCTTCGGCGGCTCGGACGGCTACAAGTACGTGAACGGCGTGCTCGACAAGCTCGCCGTCGTGATGCGTCCCGCCGAAGCGCAGGCGCGCGGACGCGGAGCGTAAATGACCGGCGTTTCGGAACCGCTCGTCAGGCTCGCGTCGCGCGTCGATGCAATCGAGCCCTTCTATGTGATGGAGCTGATGAAAGAGGCTCAGGCGCTCGAGCGCGCGGGCCGCGACGTCATCCATATGAGCATCGGCGAGCCGGATTTCACCGCGCCCGAGCCGGTGATCCGCGCCGCCGCAGACGCGCTGAAGCGCGGCGTCACGCAGTACACCAACGCGCTCGGCATCCACGCGCTGCGCGAGGCGATCGCGCGGCACTATCGCGATACCTTCGGCCTGACCGTCGATCCGGAGCGCATCGTCGTGACGGCGGGTGCGTCGGCAGCGCTCTTGCTCGCCTGCATGGCGCTCGTCGATAACGGCGACGAAGTGCTGATGCCCGATCCGTGCTATCCGTGCAACCGGCACTTCGTGTCGGCGGCCGATGGCAAGCCGGTGCTGATCGCGAGCGGCCCGGCCGAGCGCTTTCAGCTTACGGCGGAACACGTCGAGGAAAACTGGAGCGATAAAACGCGCGGCGTGCTGCTCGCTTCGCCATCGAACCCGACGGGCACGTCGATCGAGCCGGACGAGTTGCGGCGCATCGTCGACACGGTGCGCGCGCGCGGCGGCTTCACGATCGTCGACGAGATCTATCAGGGTTTGAGCTACGACGCGAAGCCCGTGTCCGCCCTCTCCTTCGGCGACGACGTCGTCACGGTGAACAGCTTCTCGAAATACTTCAACATGACCGGCTGGCGGCTCGGCTGGCTCGTCGTGCCGCACGCGATGGTCGGCGCGGTCGAAAAGCTGTCGCAGAATCTGTTCATCTGCGCATCGGCGCTCGCGCAACACGCGGCGCTCGCCTGTTTCGAGCCGGAGACACTCGCGATCTACGAGGGGCGCCGGCTGGAGTTCAAGCGGCGGCGCGACTATATCGTGCCGGCGCTGCGCTCGCTCGGCTTCGGCGTGCCGGTCGTGCCCGACGGCGCGTTCTACGTCTACGCCGATACGACCACGGTCCATCATCCCGCCGCCGGCAACAGCGACGCGCTCTCGCACTCGATGCTCCACGACGCGGGCGTCGTGCTCGTGCCGGGCGCGGATTTCGGGTTCCACGCGCCGGAGCGCTACCTCCGTCTTTCGTATGCGACGGCGTATTCGAAGCTGGAAGAAGCGGTTCAGCGATTGGGCTCATTGTTCAGCCGGTAATCACAACCGGCAGCACAACAAAAAAGGGCACCCTCGGGTGCCCTTTCTCTTTTACATCCGGCAACAAAAGCCTTACGCGCCCAGCTCCGCCGAAGCGACGTGCTTCGTTTCGCCGTCACCATCGTCCTGCGACGCCGACTTCTTCGCCGCATCGATCGTCACGTGCACGCGCTTGTTGTCCGCCGATGCCGACGCCAGCACCTGCTTCGGCGCGGCCTGAACCGGCGCCTGCGGCGCGTTGAGCGGCACGTTGCGGCCGCGCGCGACATCGCGCAGACGCGAACGCTCGGCCAGCACCTTCGCGCCGTAGCCGCCGTCGTCCTGGGTGGTCGAGCCGACGTAATAACGCAGACCGCCCGCCACCGAGCCGCCGCGCGCGATGCAGTCCTTCAGCACCAGCGCGCCGACCTTGATGTTCGCGAGCGGATCGAGCGCCGCGTGCGAGCCGCCGAAGTACTGGAATTTGTCGGAATGAACCTTCGACATCACCTGCATGAGGCCTTGCGCGCCAACGCCGCTTTCGGCGTACGGATTGAAGCCCGATTCGATCGCCATCACGGAGAGCAACAGGAGCGGATCAAGGCCGACTTCGCGGCCCGTGTCGAACGCGGCGCGCACGAGCTCGCTGACCGGCTCTTCCGCCACGCGATAGCGGCGCGCGATGAAGTTCGCGACGAGTTTCTGCTCGCGGGTGGAGACGAGCACGCGGTCGTCCCGCGCATCGGCAACGACGCGCTGCGCCGGAATCATGCTCGCCAGCATGCCGACGGACGGCATCGTGCGGGGATCGAGCCCGTTCGGCGAAACCGCGAGGCTGATGCCGCCGGTCAGGTGATGCGTGCTGGCGTCGTCGGAAGCGGCCGCGCCGAGCGACGGCACGAGCGCGCCGGGCGCCTTCGGCTTGGCCGACGCCGCGTTGGCCGCGAGGTTAACCGGCAGCATAGGATCGCTCGGCTGGCGATGCACCGCCGCGAACGGCGGCAGCGGCTGGCCCGCGAGCAGGCGCGCCGGACCGGCCTGAACAGCGGCCGACACGAAGGGCATGATCCTTGCGGCAAACGTTGTGCGCCACGAAGGCAGCAGCCAAAGGGCGAGCGCGCTGACAACGGCCGCGCAACCGACCATGGCAAAGAGATGGTGACT
Organism: Caballeronia sp. 11_S32; assembly: GCF_056930355.1. Taxonomy (NCBI): domain Bacteria; kingdom Pseudomonadati; phylum Pseudomonadota; class Betaproteobacteria; order Burkholderiales; family Burkholderiaceae; genus Caballeronia; species Caballeronia sp. 11_S32. The sequence continues at coordinate 1,342,510 of NZ_JBXOWH010000003.1, read as the reverse complement.
CAACCAGCGTCCGCGACGCAGCACCATACGCACGATCTGCGCGGCGCGGGTGTCGGAACCCCACCAAACTGAAGCGTTCATCGATACTCCCAATGTTGCATGATTTGCGCAGATGAATACGAATTAAGCACATATTCGACACACAAATCAGACACCGCCGGCTCTTGGCAAGCGTAAGCGGCATCGGGGATACGGCATGCGCCGTCTGGAAAGCCGATCCCCGGTAACTCACCACCGGGTTGCGCGGCACGAACTGCATGCCCTGAATGCGCACGTGGCTTTCCACGCGAAAAACCGGCGTGTGAAACGCCGGCCATGACAACCAACAGCCACGAGTCGCCGGGCAGGAGCGGCGCAGGCGACGCATGTGCGTCTGAAAGACCTGAGGCTAAGGTAAAAAGTTTCAAAACCTGCAATTGATGCCAAGCGATTCTAACAGGGTTTAATGATCCGTCAATGATATAAATATCCGTTTCAATTACTTACAGTTATATTGAACACCGTTCAGCGCCCGAAAGGCACGTCTCGCGGGCCGTTCACACTGGAATTTGCTGAATGTCCCCCAACGCACGGACGTCGACGCAGGTAAAATCGACAATCGCTTAGCGCGCAGCCGTTCCGCCCCTCGAAGCCTCGTGCTTCGGGCGCCTTCGAGTCCAAATCCGACCATCGATGAAATACAAAGATCTGCGCGACTTCACCGCCCGCCTCGAAGCGCTCGGTGAACTGCGCCGCATTCGGCAGCCCGTCTCCCCTGTTCTCGAAATCACCGAAGTCTCGGATCGCGTATTGCGCGCGGGCGGACCGGCGCTGCTCTTCGAAGCGCCCACCGGCCACACGATGCCCGTGCTCGCGAACCTGTTCGGCACGACGCGGCGCGTCGCACTCGGCATGGGCATCGAGACCGAGCCGCACAGCGGCGCCGATGTCAGCCTCGGCAGCGATGTCGCCGCGCTGAGTTCGCTGCGCGATGTCGGCAGACTGCTTTCCGCGCTCAAGGAACCCGAGCCGCCGAAGGGACTGAAGGACGCGGGCAAGCTGCTCTCGCTAGCCAAGGCCGTGTGGGACATGGCGCCGAAATCGGTCAGCGCGCCGCCCTGTCAGGAAGTCTTGTGGGAAGGCAACGATGTCGATCTCGGCCGCCTGCCGATCCAGACCTGCTGGCCCGGCGACGCCGGTCCGCTGCTCACCTGGGGCCTCACGGTCACGCGCGGGCCGAACAAGCCGCGCCAGAATCTCGGCATCTACCGGCAGCAGTTGATCGGACGCAACAAGCTCATCATGCGCTGGCTCGCGCATCGCGGCGGCGCGCTCGATTTCCGCGAGTTCGCGCTCGCGAATCCCGGCAAGCCGTATCCTGTCGCGGTCGTGCTCGGTGCCGATCCCGCGACGATCCTCGGGGCCGTGACGCCGGTGCCCGATACCTTGTCCGAGTATCAGTTCGCGGGCCTCCTGCGCGGCTCACGCACGGAGCTCGCGAAGTGCCTCACGCCGGGTGTCGATACGTTGCAGGTGCCCGCGCGCGCGGAGATCGTGCTGGAAGGCTTCATCTATCCGCAGGACGGCACGCCGCCGCCCGCGCCCGAGGGCGCGCCGCCGCGTCCGTCGACGGGCGCAGCCGCGAAATACGAGCACGCGCTCGAAGGGCCTTACGGCGATCACACCGGCTACTACAACGAACAGGAGTGGTTCCCGGTGTTCACCGTCGAGAAGATCACGATGCGCCGCGACGCCCTGTTCCATTCCACCTATACGGGCAAGCCGCCCGACGAGCCCGCCGTGCTCGGCGTCGCGCTGAATGAAGTATTCGTGCCGCTCCTGCAGAAGCAGTTCACCGAGATCACCGACTTCTATCTGCCGCCCGAAGGTTGCAGCTATCGCATGGCGATCGTGCAGATGAAGAAGAGCTATCCCGGCCACGCGAAGCGCGTGATGCTCGGCGTGTGGAGCTTCCTGCGGCAGTTCATGTATACAAAGTTCATCGTTGTGGTCGATGAAGACGTCAACGTGCGCGACTGGAAAGAAGTCATCTGGGCGATCACGACCCGCGTCGATCCCACGCGCGACACCGTGATGGTCGACAACACGCCGATCGACTATCTCGATTTCGCGTCGCCGGTTGCGGGGCTCGGCTCGAAGATGGGACTGGATGCGACCAACAAGTGGCCCGGCGAAACGAATCGCGAGTGGGGCCGCCCCATCGTGATGGATGAAGCCGTGAAGCGGCGCGTCGACGCGCTCTGGACTGAAATCGGACTGGACAAGAAATGATCGCGGCCACGCTCTATCGAGGCGATGTCATCGAGAACACGCATGCGGCGCACGTCGCCGTCGTCGATGCGCACGGACGCCTCGTGTTTTCCTTCGGCGATCCGTACCGCGTGACGCTGCCGCGATCCGCCGCGAAGCCCGCGCAGGCGCTTGCCGTCATCGAAACCGGCGCGCTCGAGCGCTTCGGCTTCACCGACGCGGATCTCGCGCTGATGTGCGCCTCGCACAGCAGCGAGCCGCGTCATATCGAGCGCGCCCGCGCGATGCTCGCCCGATCTAACGCGAGCGAAAGCGATCTGCGTTGCGGCGGCCATCCGCCGATTTCCGAAGCAGTCTATAAAGACTGGATCAGGCGCGATTTCACGCCGACCGCCGTGTGCAGCAACTGCTCCGGCAAGCACGCGGGCATGCTCGCGGGCGCGCGTGCGATGAACGTGCCGCTCGCCGATTACCACCTGCCCGATCATCCGCTGCAGATGCACGTGAAGCGCACGGTGGCGCATGCCGTCGATCTCGCGGACGACGAAGTGCAATGGGCCATCGACGGATGCAATCTGCCGACGCCCGCCTTCCCGCTCGAACGTCTCGCGCGCCTCTTCGTGAAGATCGCCGTCGCGCCCGATGGCTCGCCGCTCGCGCGCATCCACCGCGCGATGACGTCGTATCCCGAGCTCGTCGCGGGCGAAGGACGCTTCTGCACGCTGCTGATGCAGGCGTTCGGCGGCGCGCTCGTCGGCAAAACCGGCGCCGATGCGAGCTACGCGATCGGCGTGCGCCGCGAGCAAGGCGCGCTCGGCATCGCGGTGAAGGTCGAGGACGGCAACACGTCGGTGCTCAACGCGGTCGTCGTTCACGTGCTCGATCTGCTCGGCATCGGCACAGAGCAGCAACGCGATGCGCTCGCCGCCTTCCGCAACCCGCCGACACGCAACACGATGAGCGTGCCCACCGGCCGTCTCGACGTGAGCTTCACGCTTCACAACCATCAATAAACATGCATTCGTGGTCGTTGCTGTCCGACGGTTTCTTTCTGTCGCTGTCGCTGTGTCTGGATATCGGAATCGCCAACGTCGCGATCATTTCGCTCGCGCTCTCCCATGGATTCAAGCCAGGGCTCGTGCTCGGCCTCGGCACCTGCTTCGGCGATCTGTTCTATGCGGCGCTCGCGCTCGCGGGCATGTCGGCGCTCTTGCAGTTTTCAGCGGTGCGATGGGTCGTGTGGATCGGCGGCGCGATCGTGCTGCTCTTTCTGACGTGGAAGATGGCGCGTGAAGCGCTCAATCCGGCGTCCGCGCCGCCCGTCGAAGGCGAAGCGGATTTCTCCGTGCCGCGCCCGACGCACTGGAAAAGCTTCGTGCGCGGATGCCTGCTCGCGGTGTCGTCGCCGAGCGCGATTCTGTGGTTCGCCGCTGTGGGCGGCGCGCTCATCGCGAAGGCCGGCGCGACGAGCCCCGTGAGCGCCTCCGTGTTCCTGACCGGCTTCTTCTGCGGTGGGCTTGGCTGGACGATCTTCATCTGCACGCTCGCGAGCCACGGCAGGAAGCGCGCCGGAACCCAGCTCCTGCGCGCCTGCCATGTGATGTCCGCCGTGCTCTTCGCGTACTTCTCGTACAGCGTGATCGTCAACGGCTACCGCGATCTGATCGTGCACGCGGCGTCGTAGTCATCCGCGCTCATCGTCCTCAGGCGACGAACTGGGCCAGCTTCGCCAGATCGACGTTGCCGCCCGAGACGATCACGCCGACGCGCTTGCCCTCGACCGGCACGACCTTTTGCAGCACGGCGGCGGCCGCGAGACAGCCGGTCGGCTCGACGACCATCTTCATGCGCTGCGCGAAGAAACGCAGCGTCTCGACGAGCTGCGCATCGCTCACGGTGACGATCTGGTCGACGTGACGCTGAATGATCGGAAAGTTGTATTCGCCGACGTGCGTCGACGCAGCGCCGTCGGCGATGGTGCGCGGCACCTCGATATGCACGATCTCGCCGCGCGCGAGCGACTGCTGCGCGTCATTGCCCGCTTCGGGCTCGACGCCGATCACCTTGCACTCGGGCGACAGCGCCGCCGCCGCGAGCGCGCATCCGCCGATCAGCCCGCCGCCGCCCAGGCACACGAAAAGATAGTCGAGCGGGCCGGTTTCCTCGATCAGCTCCTTCGCCGCCGTGCCCTGCCCCGCGATCACGTGCGGGTGGTCGTAAGGCGGAATCAGCGTCATGCCGCGTTCCTCGGCGAGCTTGCGGCCGATTTCCTCGCGGTTCTGCGTGTAGCGGTCGTAGGTGATCACTTCGCCGCCGTAGCCGCGCGTCGCTTCCATCTTCGCGGCGGGCGCGTCCTCGGGCATGACGATCGTCGCGCGGATGCCGGCGAGCTTCGCGGACAGCGCGATCGCCTGCGCATGATTGCCCGACGAGTACGTTATGACGCCCGCGGCGCGCTGACGGTCGTCGAAATGGGAAATCGCGTTGTACGCGCCGCGGAACTTGAATGCGCCCATGCGCTGGAAGTTTTCGCACTTGAAGAAGAGCGATGCGCCGGCGATGGAATCGGCGGTGCGGGACGTGAGGACGGGCGTGCGATGGGCGACGCCTTCGATGCGCCGGGCGGCATCGGCGACGTCATCGAAAGTCGGGGCGGGAAGTGAGGACATCGGAGTCGGAACGTGAGGTGAGGAGGACCATCATTCTCCCAGTTCCGGCGTGAAATTCAAAAGCGGCGCGCACATGAAAAAGGCGATGCGGTTCAGCTTGCATCGCCTTTCGCGTTCGCCGGCGAGGCCGGTCAGTGACGCCAGTAGCCCGGGCCGTGACGATAGTAGCCGTGATGTCGATAGTACGGCCGGCCGTAGTAGCCATATCCGCCATATCCGTATCCGCCGTAGACCACCGCGGGCGGCGGCGCGTACACGACGGGCGGAGGCGCGACATACACCGGCTGCGGCGGCGCCACATAAACCGGCGCGGGCGGCGCGGCATAGACCGGATAGGCCGGCACCCCGATACCCACGCCAACCGAAACATGCGCTTGCGCGGCACTGACGAAACCCACGCCGAGCGCGCCAGCAACCAACAAACCACCGAGCTTTTTCACTTTCGTTCTCCTCGCCGCTTCGCGTGTTGGCCGGTCTTTACGGCTCACGAGCGACGGTATGAGATGAATTTATCGAAAAAGCCTGGGGGTCGGCGGGGCCATTTGTTGCAAATTGCAAGTTCCTTAACGTGCACGCGAAATTGAAAGCCGGACGTCGCCGGCAAGCATCCTCCGATCGACCGTTCGGCGGACCTGTGCGACCGGTCCGGCACGGCATCGGCGCATGAAGAAAAAAAGCGCGTAACGTCTAATTACAAATGAGCGCAAAAGCCCCGCCGGACAATCCGCCCGGCGGGGCTTTTCATGTAATACGCGAATTACTCGAACGCGGTGCGGTTCAGCCCACTTTCACGTACGCGAACTCACGCGTGACATTGGGCGGCACGTAGGCCGCGCCGATCACGACGCGGGGCGTCAGGCGCTTTTTCTGGTCCCACCAGCGGCGCCGTTGGGCTTGGCTCAAGAATCGCAGATGCTTTCGATAAGAGAAAATGCTCATGGCAACCTCCGAACGTAGCGAATGAAACCTGAGGACAAGCCGGCGGCTCGCCGCCGCACGCTCTGTCCGCTGAATCCGTGTTTTCTTTAGTATCGAGCGCCCTGTTCGTTCATCGATGTACGCAAAGAAACGAAGTCTTCGCGCCGATGTGTGCTTAACCACATTCAGCAGAAACCATGCCTTTTCGACATGCTGAAAACCAGCGTTTTTATTTCCTTTATTCGCCGGAGAGAAACAATCGCAGCGCCCCGACTTTTTTTTGCTCTTTCACTTTCCGTATTTATATCCTGCCAGTTTTGCGTGAAACATGCTTTTAGCGATCGTCTCAAAATCACAACACTAGGGTTTTCCGACGCTGGCGTTCACGAGCGAAGCAGGCTTGCACATGGCTTTCACTGGTCCTTCATACACTTGAGCGGTCGAACGCTCGCACCGCGTGCGACAACACCCCAAGCCGCCTTAAAGCCATGTTAAGGTGACGTCCGGCGCCCCACCAGGCAAGCCTGGCGGGCGGGGATTCAGGCGCCGTAGTCAGAAAATCGCGAGGCTTTATCGTCGGGCACGCGTACGGGCGAATCGGCATTCGCTGCGCGCGTCGGGATGGCTTCGACAAGATACTCAAGCTCAGAGAACGAACAATGATCAAGGTCAGCATTCACGATTCGCGCCGCGCGGACGGCCCCATCAGCGGCATTACACGCGCCCGGCGTGCCGCTCCCTAGCGCGGCCGTCTTCCTTCAACCTTTCGCTCATTCGACCCGGCGCACGTTCCGGCACTGCACGCATCCTAGAGGACCCGAGATGTTCGGCGAGATCGCCCGTTTTCTGCTCAATACCCTTTTCACCCTGTTCGGCGCGGCGCTCCTGCTGCGCGCGTGGATACAGGTCGTGCGCATGCCGCCGTACAACCCCGTCTCGAACGCCGTGATGCAGGCGACCAACTGGATCGTGCTGCCGCTGCGCAAGATCCTGCCCGGCGGGAAGATCGACTGGGCGAGCATCGTTGCCGCAATCATCGCCTCGGCCGTCTATGTCACGTTGATGGTCGTGCTCGCGGGCATCGATCCGACGCTCATGCTGCCGATGCTGCTGCTCGTCGCGCTGCTGACCGTCGTGAAATGGGCGCTGAACCTCATCATCTGGGTGACGATTCTGATGGCGCTGCTCTCGTGGCTCAATCCGCAATCGCCGGCGATGCCGCTGCTGTATCAGATCACCGCGCCGTTTCTCGATCCACTGCGCCGCATTCTGCCGCGCCTCGGCGGCATCGATCTTTCGCCGATCCTGCTTTTCGTGATCGTGCAAGTCTTGCTGATGGTCGTGACGCGGGTCGCCGTTTCGATGACCTTGTTCGGCATCTGAATCCCGCGCAATTGCGCCTTCGGGCGCGTTGCGCTTACAATACTCGGCTCACGCGGGCGTCGTATAATGGCTATTACCGTAGCTTCCCAAGCTACTGACGTGGGTTCGATTCCCATCGCCCGCTCCAGAATCATCGCGAAAGCCGCCTAAGTCACGCTTGGGCGGCTTTTTAGTTTTCAGCATCGCCTCGCCATGAACCACGACCCCCAGGACGCCGACGGCGTCGAGCACGACGGCCAACCCGAAGCAAACCAGGATTCCACGCTGCACCATCGCCGCATCCGCAGTTTCGTCACGCGCGCGGGCCGCGTGTCGCCTGGCCAGCAACGCGCGATCGACGAACTCGGCCCGCGCTATGTGGTGCCCTACGCGCCGCAACTCGCCGACTGGGACGCGGTGTTCGGCCGGAAGGCGCCGCGCGTGCTGGAAATCGGCTTCGGCATGGGCGCGACCACGGCGGAGATCGCGGCGACGCGCGGCGGCGACGATTTCATCGGCGTGGAAGTGCATGAGCCGGGCGTCGGCGCGCTTTTGAAGCTGATCGGCGAGCAGGCGCTCGGCAACATTCGCATCCTGCAGCACGACGCCGTGGAAGTGCTCGAACACATGATCGCGCCGGACAGTCTCGACGGCGTGCACATCTACTTCCCCGATCCGTGGCACAAGGCGCGCCATCACAAGCGCCGTCTGATCCAGCCGAAATTCGTCGCGCTGCTGGTGTCGCGCCTGAAGCCGGGCGGCTATATCCACCTCGCGACCGACTGGCAAAACTACGCCGAGCAGATGCTCGAAGTGCTGTCGGCGGAATCCGCGCTCGAAAACACCGCCAACGGCTACGCGCCGCGCCCCGAATTCCGCCCGGTCACGAAGTTCGAGCGAAGGGGATTGCGGCTCGGACACGGCGTGTGGGACCTGATGTTCCGCCGCCGCTGAGCGCGTCGACAAACCAAACGAAAACGCCACGGCAAGCCGTGGCGTTTTTTCATGGAGCGGAGGAAATCAGTCGGCCCAGCTCAATCCGCCGCTGTAGCCCACGATCAGAATCAGCAGGCCGAAGCCGATGCGATACCACGCGAACGCCGTGAAATCGTGCGACGCGACGTAGCGCAGCAGCCAGCGCACGCACACGAAGGCGCTCACGAACGCGGCCACGAGCCCGATGGCGAAGAGGCCGATATCGCTCACGGTCAGCGCGCGCCAGTACTTCGCCATTTCGTAGAGCGTCGCGCCGAAGATGATCGGAATCGCGAGGAAGAACGAAAACTCCGTGGCCACACGCCGCTCCAGCCCGAACAGCATCCCGCCGATGATGGTCGCGCCCGAACGCGACGTGCCGGGAATCAGCGCGAAGCATTGCGCGAGGCCGACCTTGAAGGCATCGCCGTAGGAGAGATCATCGACGGAATGCACGCGCGTCAGGGCGCCGCGTTCGCGCTGGCGCGCCTCGGCCCACAGGATCACGATGCCGCCGACGATCAGCGCCACCGATACCGGTACCGGCGAGAACAGCACCGACTTGATGTGCTTCTCGAAGAGCAGGCCGAGCACGATGGCCGGGATCGTCGCGATGATCACGTTCAGCGTGAAGCGCCGCGCGTCGGAGCGGGCGGGCAGGCCCGTGACCACCGCGCTGATCTTCGCGCGATATTCCCAGCAGATCGCGAGAATCGCGCCGAACTGGATGACGACGTCGAAGGTCTTCGACTGCGCGTCCGTGAAATTCAGCAAACTGCCCGCCACGATCAGATGCCCCGTGCTCGAGACCGGCAGGAATTCGGTCAAGCCCTCCACGACGCCCAGAATGAGCGCCTTCACCATCAATATCCAGTCCATCCGTCAGCCCTTGTTCGCCGTTATCGCCGTTGGTTGTGAAGCACGTTGCGCAGCGTTTTCAACTCACTTTTCGACGATCTGCACACGTATGCCGTTTGTAAGGACTGTGATTGTACCGGGTTCGTAAGACACGCCGGCGAACTGGAGTTCTTCGGGCTTGAAGGTGTGGATCGGATAGCGGTCGAGTAATTGAGCTGCAAGCTGCGCGCCGACCGAAGCGATCTGCTGGTTGTACTGCGCGGCGTCACCGCTGAACTGCGCGTCGTCAACTGACGGTGAGACGAGGATGACCGAGCGGCTGGGCGCGTCGTAGCCGAGTTGCGTCGAGAGCGTGAACGCGCCGATCACGGGGTTCGGCATGAAGGGCGTCGACAGACGTGCATCGACGCGCACCGTCACACGATTGCGATCCGGCGCCATGCCGACGGCGGGATTGCTCAGGACGACGTCGAAAATTTGCGAGGCCGTGCGCTGCAGCGGAAACTTGCGCGCCACGGCGGCCTGGACTTGCTGCGTGGAGAATGTGTAGTGATCCGGAATGAAGGGGAATATCGAATTCGAGGCGGCGTGAGCCTTCGAGGTGAGTGTGAGCGCGGGCAGCGATAAAAGCGCCGCGAGCACGAACCGGCGCCGCAGCGGCGCGACGGGTTCCGTCATGCGTGATCCTCCAATGCCTATTCTTCAAATCTGCGCCATGTGGCGCGGTCCGGGGATTGGACCGCCATTCATCATGACAGTTGCGTGGGCTGCGTCTGTCTTTCCAGCCGCTCGATCCAGACCAGCGCATGCTCCCGCGTCTCCCCGCACATCTCCGCGGAAGGCTGCAACCCGCCGCAACACGCCGGCCGTCGCGGATCGCCGAAAATACGGCAGCGCAGATCATCGTCCAGCTGGACGCAACGCTCGCCCGCGCGCTTGCCCTGCGGCATGCCCGGGATCGGACGGGAAATGGACGGCGCGATGCAGCAGGCGCCGCACCCCTCGCGACAGGCGTGAGGCGAATGAATCGACATGACGGGACAAGATAATGCGAACCAAAACAGCATTGTCCCATGCCTCTTGTTTGCGCTTCGTCAAATCGCCGCCATCGGGCTGCGACCTTATCACGCAATGACCGCGCTCATCGCCGGACTAAACTCAGACGAATCTCAAAGGTCCGCCATGACTCCCGCCGCCCCGCTCTTTCGCCCCGACCTGCTCGCGCGCTACGACGCGCAAGGCCCACGCTACACGTCGTATCCGACCGCCGTCCAGTTCACCGACTCGTTCGATCCCGCGCACTACCGCGAGGCGGCGCGAAACGGCAGCGCAGACGCCGATCTCTCGCTCTATTTCCATATCCCGTTCTGCGACACCGTATGTTTCTACTGCGGCTGCAACAAAGTCGCGACGAAGAACCGCGCGCACGCGCGCCCCTACCTCGACCGCATGAAGCGAGAACTGGCGCTGCAGGCCGCGCTCTTCGATACCTCGCGGCCCGTGACGCAGCTTCACTGGGGCGGCGGCACGCCGACCTTCCTTTCGCACGCGGAGATGGCCGAGCTGATGTCCGCGACACGCGAGCACTTCGATCTCGTTCCCGACGACCGCGCCGAATATTCGATCGAAGTCGATCCCCGCGAGGCATCGGCGGAAACGGTCGCGCTCTTGCGCGAGCTCGGTTTCAATCGCCTGAGCCTCGGCGTGCAGGACTTCGACGAGCGCGTGCAGCGCGCCGTCAACCGCATCCAGCCGCGCGAAATGACCGAAACCGTGCTCGACGCCGCGCGCAAGAATAGCTTCAAGTCGGTGAGCGTCGATCTGATCTACGGCCTGCCGCATCAGAGCGTCGAAAGCTTTTCGCGCACGCTCGACGCGATCATCGGTCTCAAGCCCGACCGCGTCTCCGTGTTCGGCTACGCGCACATGCCGCAGCTCTTCAAGATGCAGCGGCAGATCGACGAAAGCGCACTGCCCTCGCCCGCCGTGCGTCTCGCGATTCTCGAACGCGTGATCGCGCGCATGAGCGAGGCGGGCTACGTGTACATCGGCATGGATCATTTCGCGCTGCCCGGCGACGAGCTCGCGCGCGCGTTCGAAGCCGGCACGCTGCAGCGCAACTTCCAGGGCTACAGCACGCATGCGGATTGCGATCTGATCGGCATCGGCGCGTCGTCGATCGGCAAGATCGGCGATGTCTACGCGCAAAACGCCCGCGAACTGCCGGAGTACGCCGCGGCCATCGACGCGGGCAAGCTCGCCATCGCGCGCGGCGTGCGGCTTTCGGCTGACGACCAGCTCCGCCGCGAGGTCATCATGCGCCTCATGTGCGGCGGCGAACTGCGTTTCGACGATGTCGCGCATGCGCACGGCATCGAATTCCCCTCGACCTTCGCCGACGAGCTCGCGCGCCTCGCGCCGATGGCCGGCGACGGCCTCATCGATCTTTCGCGCGACGCGATCCGCGTGCTGCCCGCCGGGCGCATGCTGGTGCGCAACGTCGCGTCGGTGTTCGACCGCTATCTCGGGCAGGCAACGCTGCGGCGTTTCTCGCGGACCATCTGAGCGGTGTTTCGGCAGGCGCCCGATCGGCGTCCGTGGCTTAGAATGACAGCCACCTCGGGCGACCGAGTTTGAGACTTGAGCGCCCGTCCATTCACTGCCGATGCGAAGCGCCGGACATGCCCGGCTTCTCGCAACGGCAACGCCACTGCCCGACGCCATGCCGACCACTTCGCCGCAGTTCGCCCCTCTCGCCCAACTCGCCGCCGATCTCCGCGCCGGCCGCACGACGAGCCGCGCGCTCGTCGAGGCCGCGCTGGAACGCATCGCCGATCCGGCCGGCCAGGGCTCGACCGTCTTCCTCCATGTCGACGCCGATCACGCCCGCGCCGCCGCCGACGCGCACGACGCGCTGCGCCGCGCCGGCACGGTGCTGTCGCCGCTCGCGGGCATTCCGGTGTCGATCAAGGATCTCTTCGATATCGAAGGCCAGGTGACGCGCGCCGGCTCGAAAGTGCTGAACGACGCCGCGCCCGCCAAGGCCGACGCGCCAACCGTCGCGCGCCTGCGCCGCGCGGGCGCCGTGATCGTCGGGCGCACCAACATGAGCGAGTTCGCGTTCTCCGGCCTCGGCCTGAACCCGCACTACGGCACGCCGCGCTCGCCCTGGCGCGCGGACGTTCCGGGCGACGCGCGCATCGCGGGCGGCTCGTCGTCGGGCGCGGCGGCATCGGTGGCGGACGGCATGGCGGCCGTCGCGCTCGGCACCGACACCGGCGGCTCGATCCGCATTCCCGCCGCGCTCTGCGGCCTCACCGGCTTCAAGCCGACCGCGAGCCGCATCCCCAAACAAGGCGGCATCCCGCTCTCGAAGTCGCTCGATTCCTTCGGGCCGATCGGCGTGTCGGTCGCGTGCTGCGCGCTCGTCGACCGCATTCTCGCCGGCCGCGATCCCGGCGTTCCCGCGACGCGCCCGCTCGACGGCGTGCGCCTCGGCGTGCTCACGAACTACGTGACGGACGGCGTCGAGGCGCCGGTCGCGAATGCGGTCGCCGCGGCCGTCAATCATCTCGCCGCGGCCGGCGCGCTCGTGGAGGACGTGCGCTTCGCGCCGCTCGACCGCCTGCCGGAGATCAGCCGCTTCCCGCTCGTCGCGATCGAAGCGCACGCGTGGCACCGGAAGCTGATGGCCGAGCGCGGCGGCGAGTACGATCCGCGCGTGCTCGCGCGCCTCACGCGCGCCGAAGCGGCGAGCGCGGCGGATTACATCGACCTGTGCGAAGCGCGCGCCGCGATGATCGAGGACGCCCGCACGACGCTCTGGCAACGCTTCGACGCCATCGTCTGCCCGACGGTGCCGGTGCTGCCGCCGCGCATCGCCGAGCTGGAAGCCGACGACGACATCTTCACGCGCACCAACGCGCTGATTCTGCGCAATCCGACCGCGTTCAACTTTCTCGACGCGTGCGCGCTGTCGCTGCCCTGCCATCCGCGCGGCGAGGCGCCCGTCGGACTGATGCTGGCGGGCGCGCCGCATGCGGACGACGCGCTGCTGTCGATCGGTCGCGCGGTCGAAGCGGTGCTGGCGACCACGCGCTGAACGTCAAAAAATGCGTCCGATGGGTTGCGGCGGGTGTTCGCGCTAGAATTCACCGCCATACCCGCGCAACCCAGGTGCTTCCTTCTCGAATCGTTGCGGAACAATGAACAACTCTTTACACCACTTCACGATGCATCAGGACGACCGGGTGATGCGCCGCGAGCGACGCCTGCTCGTGCTGCTCGGTTTCGTGAGTCTCGGTCTCGTCGGCGGCGCGCTGTATCTTCAGTTCTTCCATAACGAGGATCCTTGCCCGCTTTGCATCATCCAGCGCTATTTCTTCGTGCTGGTCGCGATCTTCGCGTTCCTCGGGGCAGCCTTCCGGAACTGGCGCGGCATTGCGCTCCTTGAAACGCTCGTCGCCATTGCCGCGCTCGGCGGGCTCGTCACCGCGGCGCGCCATGTGTACGTGCAGTCGCATCCCGGCTTCAGTTGCGGGTTCGATGCGCTTCAGCCGATCGTCGACAATCTGCCGCCCGCCAGTTGGCTGCCGCAGGTCTTCAAGGTGGCGGGACTGTGCGAAACACCGTATCCGCCGATTCTCGGCCTCTCGCTGCCGCAATGGTCGCTGATCGCGTTCGCGCTCATTTTCGTGCTGGTTGTCGCGAGCCTGCGTTTCAAGCGCAAGCTGCGCTCGACGGTACGGTAATTTATTCCGGGCGGCCGTTCCGCGCCGCCCACCTCCCGCCTCACCTCCCGCCTCACTTCTCCCCACGCTCCTCTTTCGACGCGCTTTCCCTTTCCCGCATCAGCGCATCCGCATAATCTTGATACGTGAGCCGCAATATTTTTGGGATATTGCGATGATATGTTCGTGTCTGGATGGCGATCTACGTGCGCGCAGTCCGTTCCGCTCAAAGGCAGCTCGAGGTTTTTTCCACGGCAACCCATGAAGCGGACGGAAACCGCGTAACGCGCGCCCGGTCCGCAATGTCTTCCTGACCATGACAACGCAAACCATCCGCTTCCTTCAGCGCGGCGCCGTGCGCGAGATCGGCGACGCTCCTGCCACGCGCACGGTGCTCCAGCATCTGCGCGAGACGGCGCTTTGCATCGGCACGAAAGAAGGCTGCGCCGAAGGCGATTGCGGCGCGTGCACCGTCGTGACCGGCGAACTCGACGCCTCCGGCGAGCTCGCGCTCAATGCCGTCAACGCCTGCATCCAGTTTCTGCCGACGCTCGATTCGCGCGCGCTCTTCACCGTCGAAGATCTGCGCGGCGAAGATGGCGCGCTGCATCCGGTGCAACAGGCGCTCGTCGACTGTCACGGCTCGCAGTGCGGCTTCTGCACGCCGGGCTTCGCGATGTCGCTGTTCGCGCTCTATCACAGTCATCCGCGCGATGCGGGACCGCCCTCGCGCGATGAAATCGCCGCCGCGCTATCCGGCAATCTGTGCCGCTGCACGGGTTATCGGCCGATAGTCGATGCCGCGCAGCGCATGTTCGATTACCCGCGCCCGCCGTTCGATGCCGACGCGATCAAGCGCCAGCTCGCCGCATTGAAGCGCACGCAAACCTTCGAATACCGCGCGCCCGATGCACGCGGCGCGGCCTTCGGCACGCCGTCTTTCCACGCGCCCGTCACGCGCGCCGAGTTCGCCCGGCTGCGCGCCGCGCATCCGGACGCGCGCCTGCTCGCGGGCAGCACCGACGTCGGCCTGTGGGTGACGAAGCAGTTCCGCGATCTCGGCGACGTGCTCTACATCGGCAATGTCGATGACCTGAAGATGATCGAGCGCGATGCGCAGACGCTGACGATCGGCGCGGCGGCATCGCTCGAAGAGGCGTACGCCGCGCTCGCCGCCGATTACCCCGAGCTCGCCGAGCTGTGGACGCGCTTCGCATCGCGGCCGATCCGCAACGCGGGCACGCTCGGCGGCAATGTCGCGAACGGCTCGCCCATCGGCGATTCGATGCCCGCGCTCATCGCGCTGAACGCGGAGCTCGTGCTGCAAAAGGCCGAGAAGCTTCGCACGATGCCGCTCGACGCGTTCTATCTCGGCTATCAGAAGACCGCGCTCGATGCGGGCGAATTCGTCGCGGCGATCCGCGTGCCGCGCCCGGTCGCGGCGATGCGCTTTCGCACCTACAAGGTGTCGAAGCGCTACGACCAGGATATTTCGGCCGTGTGCGCGGCCTTCGCGATCAGGCTCGACGACGACAATCGCGTGACGGATGCGCGCATCGCGTTCGGCGGCATGGCGGCGACGCCCAAACGCGCGACGCAGGCCGAAGCCGCGCTCATCGGCCACGAATGGAGCGAAGCCAGCGTGCGTGCCGCGATGGCCGCGCTCGACACCGATTTTCAGCCGCTCACGGACATGCGCGCATCGAGCGCCTATCGCGCGAAGGTGGCGCGCAACGTGCTGCGGCGCTTCTATCTGGAAACGCGTCCCGACGCCCCGCTCGCGCTCGCCGAAGTCAACGCGTTCGCGTACGGCGCCCATGTGGAGGAAGCGCCATGAACCTGGTTTCCGAACCGCTCGCCCTCGACGCCGCCGCCGATGCCGCCGGCGCCTCGCTGCCGCACGAATCGGCGGCGCTGCACGTGAGCGGCGAAGCAATCTACACCGACGACATTCCCGAACTGCGCGGCACGCTGCACGCGGCGCTCGGGCTCTCGCGCCACGCGCACGCGCGCATCGTGTCGCTGGATCTGGATGCGGTGCGCGCCGCGCCCGGCGTCGTCGCAGTGCTTACCGCCGCCGACATCCCCGGCGAAAACAACTGCGGCCCGGTGCTGCACGACGATCCGATCCTCGCCGACGGCGTCGTGCAATACCTCGGCCAGCCGATATTCGCCGTCATCGCCGAGAGTCACGATCTCGCGCGCCGCGCCGCCGCGCTCGCGAAGAGCGAGGACGTCGTGCGTTACGAGCCGCTCGAAGCCGTACTCACGCCGCGCGAGGCGAAGGCGCGCAACCAGTTCGTGCTGCCGCCGCTGCATCTGCGGCGCGGCGATCCGGCGGGGCGCATCGCGGGCGCCGCGCATCGTCTGAAGGGCGAGTTCGAAGTCGGCGGCCAGGAGCAGTTCTATCTCGAAGGACAAGTCGCGTATGCCGTGCCGAAGGAGCAGAACGGCATGCTCGTGCATAGCTCGACGCAGCATCCGAGCGAGATGCAGCAGGTCGTCGCGCATATGCTCGGCTGGCCGACGCATGCGGTGCTGTGCGAGTGCCGGCGCATGGGCGGCGGCTTCGGCGGCAAGGAATCGCAATCGGCGGTGTTCGCGTGCGTGGCGTCGCTCGCGGCGCATCTGCTGAAGCGCCCCGTGAAGCTGCGCGCCGATCGCGACGACGATTTCATGATCACAGGCAAGCGCCACGACGCGGTCTACGAATACGAATGCGGCTTCGACGATGACGGGCGCATCGTGGGCGCGCGCGTCGAGATCGCGTTGCGTGCCGGCTATTCGGCGGACTTGTCGGGCGCGGTCGCGACGCGCGCCGTCTGCCATTTCGACAACGCCTATTATCTGAGCGATGTCGAAATCCGCGCGCTGTGCTGCAAGACCAACACGCAGTCGAACACGGCGTTTCGCGGCTTCGGCGGTCCGCAAGGCGCGCTCGTGATGGAAGTGATGCTCGATGAAATCGCGCATCGCCTGAAGCGCGATCCGCTCGATGTGCGGCGCGCGAACTATTACGGCATTGGCGATCGCAACGTGACGCCCTATGGCCAGCCGGTCGCGGACAACGTGATCGCGGCGTTGACGGACGAACTCGTCGCGTCGAGCGATTATCAACCGCGCCGCGCGGGCATCGCCGCGTTCAACGCGACGAGCGCGGTGCTCAAACGCGGCATTGCGTTCACGCCGGTCAAGTTCGGCATCTCCTTCAACGTGCCGTTTCTGAACCAGGCGGGCGCGCTCGTGCACGTCTATAAAGACGGCTCGGTGCTCGTCAATCATGGCGGCACCGAGATGGGCCAGGGGCTCAACACGAAGGTCGCGCAGATCGTCGCGAGCGTGCTCGGCATCGGCTTGCAGCGCGTGCGCGTGACGGCGACGGATACATCGAAGGTCGCGAACACGTCGGCGACGGCGGCATCGACGGGCAGCGATCTGAACGGCAAGGCGGCCGAAGCCGCGGCGCTCACGATCCGCGCGCGGCTCGCCGAACTCGCCGCGAAGCAGCTCGGCGGCAACGCGGCCGATGTGCGCTTTCAGGGCGGTGTCGTCGAATCGAATGGCGGGCAGATGCCGTTCGATCAGCTCGTCGCGGCGGCGTATCTCGCGCGCGTGCAGTTGTGGTCCGATGGCTTCTACTCGACGCCGAAAGTCCACTGGGACGCGAAGACGCTGCAGGGCCATCCGTTCTATTACTTCGCGTATGGCGCGGCGGTGTCGGAAGTCGTCGTCGATACGCTCACCGGCGAGTGGAAGCTCCTGCGCGCCGACCTGCTGCACGACGCGGGCCGCTCGATCAACCCGGCCATCGACATCGGACAGGTGGAAGGCGGCTATATCCAGGGCATGGGCTGGCTCACGACCGAAGAACTGTGGTGGAACCGCGACGGACGCCTGATGACCCACGCACCTTCGACGTACAAGATTCCCGCCGTCAGCGACACGCCCGCGCGGTTCAACGTCGCGCTTTATCGCAAAGCGGGCAACGACAACGCCGAGCCGACCGTTTTCCGCTCGAAGGCGGTGGGCGAGCCGCCCTTGCTGCTGTCGTTTTCGGTGCTGCTCGCGATCCGCGCGGCGATTGCGGCCGCGGCGCCGGATGCGCCCGACGCGCCGAAGCTGCGCGCGCCCGCGACGCCCGAAGCGATTCTCGATGCCCTGGACGCGCTCGTGGTCGAGGCCGAGGAAGCCGCCCCGGTAAACTAGCGCCCTGCGACGACGCAGAACCCCGCAACACGATCGACTTTGGAGCTCACTCGATGCAAGTTTGGCTGAACGACCTGCAACACCTGCTCGCGCATGGCGACGCCGTCGTGCTCGTGACGGTCGCGCGTGTCGAAGGCTCCGCGCCGCGCGAGCCGGGCACGAAGATGATCGTCACGCGCGAAGAAGCGCGCTACACGATCGGCGGCGGCCATCTGGAATGGAAGGCCATCGAAACCGCACGGCAAGTGCTGAAGGACGGCATGCGTTCCCCGCGCATGAGAAGGCTCGAGCGTTTCGCGCTTGGGCCCAGCCTCGGCCAGTGCTGCGGCGGCGCGGTCGTGCTGGCGTTCGAGCGGCTCGACGTATCGGACCTGAACTGGGTGACCACGCTCTCGAAACGCACCGCGCAGGGTTTGTCGACCGTGCGCAGCGTCTCGTTCGCGCCGATGCCCGACGCCGTGATGCTGTCCGATCCCGAACCAGGCGCGACGGATGCCGACTGCCTGCTCTGGGACGGCGCCGGTTTCGACGAGAGCGGCGCGCTGCTCACCGAAACCATCGCGCCGCGCGACTTCCAGGTCGTGCTGTTCGGCGCGGGCCACGTGGGCGCGGCGCTCGTGCGCGTGCTCGCGACGCTGCCCTGCCACGTGATCTGGGTCGACGCGCGCGACGCGGCGTTTCCGGCGCCGCAGTTCGTGCCGGATAACGTGACGATCGAGCCGAACGACGCACCCGACGAAGCCGTCGACAACGCGCCGCCCAACACGTACTTCATCGTGATGACGCACAACCACACGATGGATCTCGCGCTGGCCGAACGCATTCTCGTGCGCGGCGATTTCGCGTTCTTCGGCATGATCGGCTCGCACACGAAGCGCAAGCAGTTCGAGCACCGGCTCGCGGCACGCGGCATCGACCCCGCGCGCATCGGGCGGATGGTGTGCCCGATCGGCATCGATGGCATCGTCGACAAGGCGCCCGAAGTGATCGCCGTTGCAGCGGCAGCCCAACTGCTGCAGGCGGTCGAAGCCAACGCTTCGAGCCACGCGTCGTCGCAACAGACCGCCTGACCCACAGGCGCAAACCGTAGCCCCAACACAACAAAGCCATGAACCCCACACTCGCCGACAAGATTGCGCACGCGCCGAAAGCCGAGCTGCATATCCATATCGAAGGGTCGCTCGAGCCGGAGCTGATCTTCGCGCTCGCGAAACGCAATAACGTGAAGCTCGCGTACGACTCCATCGAGGCGTTGCGCGCCGCTTACGCATTCACCGATCTGCAGTCCTTCCTCGACATCTACTACGCCGGCGCGAGCGTGCTGCTGACCGAGCAGGACTTCTACGACATGACGATGGCCTACGTCGAGCGCGCGCTCGCGGACCATGTCGCGCATGCGGAAATCTTCTTCGATCCGCAAACGCATACCGAACGCGGCGTATCGATCGAAACGGTCGTCGCGGGCATCGACGCCGCCTTGCTCGAAGGCGAAAAGCGCGGTTTGTCGAGCAGGCTGATCCTGTGCTTCCTGCGGCATCTCTCCGAAGAAGACGCGCTCGCCACCTTCGATGCCGCGCTGCCCCTCTTCGACAAGTACAAGCATCGCCTGATCGGCGTCGGGCTGGACTCGTCGGAGCGCGGTCATCCGCCGTCGAAGTTCGAGCGCGTGTTCGCGAAGGCGCGTGAGCGCGGTCTCAAGCTCGTCGCGCATGCAGGCGAGGAAGGACCGCCGTCGTATGTGTACGAAGCGCTCGATCTGCTGAAAGTGGATCGCGTCGATCACGGCGTGCGCAGCATCGAGGACGCGGCGCTCGTCGCGCGTCTCGCGGATGCGCGCATCGCATTGACCGTGTGCCCGCTGTCGAACATCAAGCTCTGCGTGTTCGACGACATGACGAAGCACACGTTGAAGGACCTGCTCGATCAGGGCGTCGCGGTGATGATCAACTCCGACGATCCCGCGTACTTCGGCGGCTACGTCAACGCGAACTACTTCGCGATCGTCGATGCGCTGAAGCTCACGGATCACGAGGTCTACACGCTGTTGAAGAACAGTCTCCAAGCCTCGTTCGTCACCGAAGAAGAGCGCGCCGCGATGGTCGCGCGCCTGGATACGCACTGGAAGCAGTAAGCAAGCAAGATGGAAACAACCGCAACACTTCAAAAAGACAACACCGCCCTCGAACGCTTCTTCGGCATTCGCGCCGCGGGCTCCCGCACCAAGACCGAAATCGTCGCCGGTATCACGACGTTCCTCACGGCGATGTACATCATCGTCGTCAATCCGGGCATCCTTTCGCAAGCGGGCGTGCCTTTTCCCGCCGCGCTGACGGCGACCGTCATCGTCAGCTTTCTCGGCAGTTGCGCGATGGGCCTCTACGCGCGCAATCCGGTGCTCGTCGCGCCCGGCATGGGCATGAACGCGCTCTTCGCGTTCGTCATGGTTCACGGCGGCAAGATGCCGTGGCAGACCGCGCTCGGCTGCGTGTTCTGGTCCGGCGTGATCTTCGCGGTGCTCGCGGCGTTCAACGCGCGCAAGCTCGTCGTCGATGCGATTCCCGCGAATCTGCGGCACGCGGTGTCGTGCGGCATCGGCCTGTTCATCAGCCTGATCGGGTTGGTGAACGCGAAATTCGTCGTCGGCGATCCGGTCACGATCGTGCATTCGGCGTCGCTGAATCCGGTCGTCATCACGTTTCTCGTCGGCCTCGCCGTCACGACGGTGCTCGTCGCGCGCAAGGTCACGGGCGCTTTGATGCTCGGCATCGTGTTCACGACGATCATCGCGATTCCGATCGGCCGCTTCTATGGCGACGGCACCGCGTACTGGCCCGCCGCCATCGCGACGAAGACGCTCGTCAACTGGAACGGCCTCTTCGCCGCGCCGGACTTTTCCGCGGTCGGCCAGCTCGACCTGATGGGCTCGCTCAAGGTCATCTACTGGCCGTTCATCTTCGTGATGCTGTTCACTTCGTTCTTCGACGCGCTCTCCACCTTCATGGCGATTTCCGAAGCCGGCAAGCTCTACGACCGTGACGGCAACCCGCGCAACATCCGCCAGTCGATGATGGTCGATTCGTTCTCCGCGCTCGTGTCCGCGCCGCTCGGCACGAGCCCGGCGAACGCGTACATCGAATCGGCGGCGGGCATTTCGGCGGGCGGACGCACGGGTCTCGTCGCGGTCGTCGCGGGCTTGTGCTTCCTGCCGTTCCTGTTCCTTTCGCCGCTCTTGTCGCTCGTTCCGGCAATCGCGACCGCGCCCGCGCTCGTGCTCGTCGGCGTGTTCATGATGGAAGCGATCACGCAGATCGAATGGCATCGCTTCGACGAAGCCATTCCCGCGTTCCTCGCGATGATCCTGATCCCGCTGACCTACTCCATCACCGATGGCGTCGCGTACGGCTTTCTCGCGTTCGTCGTGCTGAAGTCGGCGACCGGGCGTGGGCGCGAAATCAAGCCGGCGATGTGGATCATCGCGGCCTTTTCGTTAGTGCTGCTTTCGCAGTTGTAAATACTTATATTCGGAGACGTTGCATCATGACTCAGACCGCCTACCGCGCCCAGTTGCTGACCTTTCGCGAAGACCCCGCGCATGCCGCCGATGGCGCGGTGTATGAGGCCGATGGCCTCCTGATCGTCGAGGACGGCAAGGTGGTCGCGGCAGGCGCGTATGCGTCCATCCGCGACCGGCTCGCCGCCGACACGACCGTGCACTCGATGCGCGACAAGCTGATCGTGCCGGGTTTCATCGACTCGCACATTCACTATCCGCAGACGGACATGATCGCTTCGCCCGCGCCGGGCCTGCTGCCGTGGCTGAACACGTACACCTTTCCCACGGAGCGCGGTTTCGAAAACCCGGCTGTCGCGCGCGAGACGGCGAGCTTTTTCATCGACGAACTGCTCGCGTGCGGCACGACCACGGCGCTCGTCTACTGCACGGTGCACAAGCAGTCGGCGGACGCGTTCTTCACCGAAAGCGAAGCGCGCAATACGCGCATGATCGCGGGCAAGGTGCTGATGGATCGCAATTGCCCCGAGTTTTTGCGCGACACGGCGCAATCCGGCTACGACGACAGTGCCGAACTCATCGCGCGCTGGCACGGGCGCGGCCGGCAGCATTACGCGCTGACGCCGCGTTTCGCGCCGACCTCGACGGAAGCGCAGCTCGAAGCGTGCGGCGCGCTCGCGCAGAAACATGGCGATGTGTTCATCCAGAGCCACGTCGCGGAAAACACCGACGAGATCAAATGGGTCGAGAGCCTGTTTCCGGGGCATCGCAGCTATCTCGACATCTATGACCATTACGGTCTGCTGCGCCGCCGCGCGGTGTACGGCCACTGCATCTATCTCGACGACCGCGACCGCGAGCGCATGGCGGAAACGGGCGCGGTGGCATCGCATTGCCCGACGTCGAACCTGTTCCTCGGCAGCGGATTGTTCGACTTCGAGAAGGCGGGCGCGTCGAACATGCCGGTGGCGCTCGCGACGGATGTCGGCGGCGGCACGTCGTTCTCGATGCTGCAAACGATGAACGAAGCGCACAAGGTCGCGCGCCTGACAGGGCATCATCTGACCGCGACGCGCATGTTCTGGCTCGCGACGACCGGCGCCGCGCAGGTCCTCGAACTCGATGACAGGATCGGCACGCTCGCGCCCGGCAGCGAAGCGGACTTCGTCGTGCTCGATCCGGCCGCGACGCCGCTGCTCGCGCGCCGCACATCGCGCACGGAATCGCTGGAAGAGCTGCTGTTCGCGTTCGCGCTGCTCGGCGACGATCGCGCGGTGTTCGAGACCTACGCGGCGGGCAAGCGCGTGCATTCGCGCGACAAACGCAAGACGGCGAAGCTGGAGCTGGCGGCCTGACGTTCCCCTGAAGTTGCACGACGGACGCCCTTCGCCCGAAGGGCGTTTTCGTATGGCGAGCCACGAAAGCCGCGACGATTCGCTCGACGGATCGAGCACAAATGTTGCATTCTCGTTAAAGTGCTGGCTGTCACGTTCCTTGCGCCGCCATGAACGCCTTCCGCTCCATTCGCTTTGTTCTGCCGATAACGTTCGCGTCGATGGCCGCGCTCGCCCACGCCGAAGCGCTGGAGGGGCAGCTCGACTGCAAATCGACGCCGCACGACTTCATCGCGCCGCTGCAGGACAAGCATCTTCTCGAAGCGAAACCGATGCGCGTCGAGAACAACTCGATCAACGCGTTCAGGCCGGTCAAAGGCGCGACGCTGACAGCGTACGGCTTCAAGGTGTACGCGCTGGTGGCGTATCAGAAGGACGATCCGCTCTTCAAGGAAGGCAAGGGCGAACCGATCGGGGATGCGGCGTATGGCGCCGTAGTGTGGGGCGGCGACGACGAAGTCGCCCAGAAGGTGCGCGCCGCGGGCAGCGACGCGGTCGTGCGCCACGTCGCGCCCTTCATCACGGCGATTTTTTGCAAGCTGTGATCAGCGCAGCAACTCGACGAACGACGAAATCAGCCGGTCCATGTCGTTCGCGTCGAGCGCGCCCATCGTCGAGATGCGGAACAGTTCCTTCGATAACCCGCCCTGCCCCGCGTAGATCACGAAGCCCTTGGCCTTGAGCGCATCGTGCAGCTTTTCGTAGGTCATGCCGGCAGGCAGCCGATACGCCCGCAACACCACCGACGATTCCTCGGGCGACAACGCGCTCCCGATACCCAGATTCGCCAATCCCGCGTGAACCTGCTCCGCGAGCTTGGCATAGCGCTTGTGGCGCGCGCGCCAGCCGCCTTCTTCCTCGAACTCGCGCAGCGCTTCGACGAGCGCGTAATACGCGTGCACGGACGGCGTGAACGGCGTGTTGCGCTCATCCTGCAGCTTTGCCAGCCGCGCGATACCGAGGTAATACGTGCGGTTCGCGGCTTTCGCCAGCGCATCGCGCTTCGCGATGACGAAGGCCGCGCCTGGCACGCCGTGCAGGCACTTGTTCGCCGTCGCGGCGATTGCGGCGATGCCGCCGCCGTCGAAGTCGATCGCTTCCGCGCCGAAGCTGCTCACCGCGTCGAGCAAGAGACCGATACCGCGCTCGCCGCACGCACGCGACAGCTTGTCGATCGTGTTCAGGCGGCCCGTTGTCGTTTCGTGGTGGATGATCGCGACGTTCGTAAATTTCTTGCTGTCGAGCAGCGCGATGATCGCGTCGATGTCCGGCGCCTGCATCCACTCGTACTTCACGATTTCGTGGTCGATGCCGTACTGCTTCGCGATCTGCACGATGCGATCGCCATATACGCCGTTTTCCACGACGAGCAGACGCCCGCCTTCCGGCACCAGCCCGGCGATCATGCTTTCGACCGCGGCGGTGCCCGAGCCCGTCATCAGCACGGCGCTCCACACGGCGGGATCGAGCTCGTAAGCGGCGACGAGACGCTTGCGCGCCTCATCCTGAAGATCGAAAAACTCCGGCTCGCGATGGCACAAGTCGGTTTGCAGCAGGCTCTTGCGCACGCGTTCGGTCAGCGTGACAGGACCCGGATTGAGCAGCAGCATCATCGGCCTCCTATGTGTTGTTGCAAGCGCGCGCGCACGTCCTCGGGCGTGATTTTCGGGCGCGGCAGATCGGACGGCGTGCCGGTTCTGATCGACAGGCGCGCGAAACGCACGCCATCCACGTTCCGTGTTTCGAAGAGACGATCGATCACGCCGATATCGTCGCCATCGAGCGCGAGCGCGTAGCCGCACGCCGAAGCGATCGACGCGAAATCGACTTCGCGCGAAACGGTTGCCTGGCCGCCTGTGGACTCGTGCGCGCCGTTGTCGAGCAGCAGGTGAATCAGGTTTGACGGGCCGTAGGCGCCGAGCGTTGCGAAGACGCCCATGCGCATGAGCGCGGCGCCGTCGCCATCGAGCGCGACGACGGTGAGGTCCGGGCGCGAGAGCGCGAGGCCCAGCGCCATCGGCGTCACGCAGCCCATCGAGCCGACGAGATAGAGCTGGTTCTCGCGATCGTCGATCGCGTATAGCTCGCGGCCGCAGAAACCCGTCGAAGCGAGCACGACCGTCGAATCCTTCGGGGTGTTCGCGATGACTTTCCGAAGCGCATCGTGACGCGTCACGCGCTCGCCCTCGAAGCGCTGCTGAGGCGCGGGATGCCGGTTGGCGCGCACGCCCGACAAACCGGTCTTCTTCAGCTCATACGGCGCGACGCTGCCCTTTTGCATGACGAGCGCATATGGACGGCCGGTGCGGTCCATATATTCCGTCGCGCGATCGAGCGCCGGGCCGATCTGATCGCCTTCCGTCGGGAAAAGCTCCCACGGAATCTCCATCGTCTCGAGCATCTGCGGCGTGATCGGGCCCATCAGCGCGTGCTGCGGCTCGTCGTGAACGCCGGGCTGGCCGCGCCACGTGACGATCAGCAATTGCGGCAGACGGAATGTCCACGTCAGCGACGTGAGCGGACTCACCGCGTTGCCGAGACCGGAGTTCTGCATCATCGCGATGCCGCGTCTTTTCACGCCGCCGCCGAGCGCGACGCCCGCGATCAGCGCGACCGCATCGCCTTCGTTCGCCGCCGACACGTAATGCAGCGACTCATCCTGCAGCACGTAGTTGATGAACGGCGTCAGAAACGAGCACGGCACGCCGGCATACCAGTCGAAACCACGCTCGCGCGCGGCCTCGACGAACTGGGCGGCCTCAATCACGCGCGTTCTCCGTGCCTTCCGAACCGATGGGCGTCTGACCGTGCGCGAAATCGCCCGCGCGGCGGAAATCGTCGAGATCGTTCACGCCGCGCCAGTGGCCGTGCACGTATTGCACTTCGATCTTCTGGCCGGCGGCGATCAGCGCGTTGAGCAGCGCGGCCGTGTCGAGCTGGTCGAAGTCGGCGCGTTGCTGCAGTTGTCCGAGCGTCGCGGCGAGGCGTTCGCGCGCACCGGCGCGCACCTTGACGAGGCCCATCCAGCGGCCTTGCGGCGCGCGGTCATCGGAGAGGCTCTGACCCGCGCCGACCACGCTTTCGAGCCACACTTTCTGGCCGAAGAGCGCGCGATCGTCGGCGGTCGAGCAATAGGCGAAGTCGGTTGCGGCAGCGCCCGCCTGCGGCGCCTGCGAAGAATCGACGACGATGCAGAAGTCGCTGTCCGATTCCACCAGATCGCGCAGGATGTAGCTGCGGAACAGCAAGTCGCCGTAGGAAATCACGGTATCGCCGTTCATGTGCTTCACGGCGCATGCGAGCGACGCGAGCTCGCCCGTCGACTCATGCTTCTCGTTGACGACGACACGAATCCCGCCCGTCTCGATCGCATCGGCGCGATAACCGCCGACGACCGTGATGTCGTTGATGCTTTCCTTTTTGAACGCTTCGACCAGATGGCGCAGAAGCGGCTTGCCCGCGACCGGCAGCATGACTTTCGGGCGCTCTTCGGTCAGCGCTTCGAGGCCCGCGCCACGGCTCGCGGCGAGCACGATCGCGCTGCGCTTTTCGTTCGCCGCCGTCAGATAGATGTTCTCGGCGGCCGAGTACTCATCCGCATCCTGCAGACGGAAGATCTCGTTCACCGACGCGATGCGGTCTTCCACATTGACGAGCGTCTCGCTGTCGTGGATTTCCTTCGCGATCGCCTGCATCGCCGAAACCGCGCCGCGGATCAGATGGTTCGCCCAGATCACGCAGCTGATGCCCGCCTGACGGAACGCGTCGGTCGGGGTGCTGTAGTACTTCGTCGGCACGATGACGAGCGGGCCGCGCCCGGCCCATTCGCGCGCGAATGTGAGAATTTCATCGGGCTTGGAGAGCTTGCTGTGGATCAGGATCGCGTCCGCGCCCGCCTGGCGATACGCCTCGGCGCGCTTCAACGCTTCTTCCATGCCCCAGCCCGCGATCAGCGCCTCGACGCGCGCGACGATCGAAAAGTTCGGATCGCTTTGCGAGTCCTTGCCGGCCTTGATCTTGCCGCAGAACTCGTCGATATCGGCGAGCGGCTGCGCTTCGCCATTGATGAAGCTGTTGGTCTTCGGAAACTGCTTGTCCTCGATGCACACGCCCGCGATGCCGCGCTGCTCCAGCTTCTTCACGAGACGGCGCACGTTGTTGAAGTTGCCGTAGCCGGTGTCGCCGTCGAGCAGAATGGGCAGATCGCTCGCGTCCGCCATGAACTCGAGGTTGTCGACGACCTGCGTCCAGCTCGCCTCGTTGTTGTCGCGCACGCCGAATTGCGCGGAGATCGACAGGCCCGAGCCCCAGATCGCCTTGAAGCCGGCCTCCTTCGCGATGCGCGCCGAGATGCCGTTGTGCGCTTCCATCAGGAATTCGAGGCGATTGCTCTGCAGCATTTCGCGCAGGCGCATCGTGCGCGAGTAGCCGACGGGAATGTTTCCGGGTGCGTTCATTGTTGGGAGGCTCCTGCAAACTGACGCAGCGCGTTCAATTGCGGCAGCACTTCGTCTGCCGCGCGCTTCACGTCGTTCTGAAAATCGATTTCGATCCACGGCGCGCCGGTCACATCGGCGATATCGAACACGTGGGACGGGTTCTGCAAATTCTCCAGCAACAGATCGCGCACCGCTTCTTCGTGCGGCATCTTCCCGCGGCCGGTCGCGACGTAATCGGCGCAGATTTCGGCCAGGCGCGTGGCGGTTTTTTCATCGAAGCGGAAAAAGCCCACCGATTCGCCGATGGTGTCATAGTTCAGCCCCGCCGCGACCTGCTTGCGCAATTCGACCGGCACGCCGTTCTCGACGCACAGCTTCACGGGCTCGTCGCCGGCTTCGAAATCGCGGTCGATCAACAGACGGTTCACGCTGCCACCCGCGACGAGCGGCTCGACAATGCGCTCGTCGTAGAGCACGTCGGCGTCCATCAGCAGGATATCGCCGCCGCGCGTCATCGCATCGCGCGCGGTGTGCACGGACAGCACGCTGCCGAGCGTGAATTCTTCGTTGACGACGATTTCCGTCTTCGGCTTCCAGTCGATGGAGGCGAGCTCCGCTTCGATCTGCTCGCTCTTGAAGCCGGTCACGAAGACGACTTCATCGACGCCCGCGGCCTTCAAAAAGTGCAGATGACGTTCGAGCAGCGATGCGTCGCCAAAGCGCAGGAGGCACTTCGGCTTTTGCTGGCCTTCGGGCTGAACGAGGCGCAAGCCCATCCCGGCCGCAAGAATAATTGCGCGCATGGTTGTGTTCCCTTCGTGGGTGGGTCAGTCGATATCCGGCACGCGCGCGAGACGGCGGCGCTGCCAGCCTTTTTCAACGAAATGCAGATAAACGATGCCCGGCACGCCGAGCAGCAGTTCGCGCGCGCGCTTCGCGAGCGAAAGCGCGAGCGCCGCCTCGGGCGGCAGGCCAACGAGACGCGCGAGCAGCAGATAGCCGCCTTCCTGCACGCCGAGCGAGCCGGGAATGGCGAAGGCCGCGCCGCGAATCGCCTGCCCGAGGCTTTCGAGCAGGAGCGCTTCCGTCCAGCCGACCGGATGGCCGAGCAGATGCAGCGCGAGCCACACTTCCCCCGTGCCGACGATCCAGCCGATGAGGCTCAGGCCGAAGCTCGACGCGACCTTGCCGCGCTCGCGATAGAGCTCGTGCACGGCGGCATCGACGGCTTCGGCGCGCGTGACCAGCGACGACCAGTCGCGCTTCGCCGAAAACTTCGCGGCGATGCCGGACGCGAAGCGCATCGCGCGGCCGAAGAGACCGCGCCGCTGCGCCAGATAGAAGCCGAAGATCATGAGGCCGATCACGCCGATCACCGCGAGCACGGCGATCGTCACGCTCGACGACGAGCCGCCCGCCGCGTAGCCCGTCAGCAGCACGACGCCGATCAGCGCGAAGATCAGTTGCGCGACGGTTTGCATCGTCGTGCTGATGGTGATGACGGCGGCGGCATCCCGCGCGCGCATGCCGCGCTGCGCGAGATAGCGGACCATCAGCATCGGCCCGCCGATCTGGCCGGCGGGCATCAGGCTGTTCACCGATTCGCCGGCCCAGCGCGCGAGCAGTGCGTCGCGCAGGGAGACGTCGCGCTCCTTGCGGGAGAAGAGCACGCTGATCGCGCCGGCATCGACGACGAGCGGCACGAAGTGGAACGCCGCGACCACGAGCAAGCCCCAGCCCGCGGCGGCCAAGGTGGACGCCACCGAACCGAAGCCTTGCCAGCCGAGCAGCGCGATGAACAACACCACGCCGACGGAAAGCAGAAATGTGCCCGCGCGGCTCATGCCGGTCCGTTCTTGCCGCCCTTGCGGCGAAAGACCTGCCTGAAGCCGAAATAAGCGATCGAGTCCTTCATGTTCGAGATGAAGCGCTGAAACGGCCGCATGTTGGGGTTCGTCACGTACTCGAACGTGAGCGACACGCGCATTTCGTTCTCGCCGAGCGGCGTGACGCGGTGGCGCAGCTTGTCGCCGTCGAACAGCACGAACGCGCCGGGCGGATACTGCACGGAGCCCGGCTGATCCGGAATCTCCGGCGTGCGCGTGTGCAGTTCGTATTCGAGCGCGCAGGAGGAATCGTCGATCACGCCGAGCAGCAGCGTATAGCGGCGGCCTTCGTAATACGAGGTGTCGTAATGCCAGCCGATGTGATCGCCCGGACGCGTGTAGAAGTAAAGCGCGTAGGCATGCGGATCGTCTTCGGGCGAGAGTTGCAGCTTGTCGCCGGTGATCGTCTCCAGCCACTTGATCAGCGCTTCCGAGCGGTACAGATCGGCGATGAACGGCGCGAGCTTGTCGAGCGTATGGCGGCTCACGCTGCCGCCCGCCTTGTGACCCGGCAGATAGTTGCGGTTCACGGCAGGCATCACGTCGTGCACGGCGGCGATCAGGCGCTCGGTGTAATCGCGCGGCAGAAAGTCCTCGATGTACAGAAACGCGCCCTGCTCACCGTACTCGTCGCGCAGCTTCGGCGTTTGCAGCGCGGCGAGGCGCGCGTTCAATGTCGAGTCGATGTCGCGCTTCGACGGGCGCGCAACCGAAGCTTGCGCCGGCTGGGTCAGCGTGTTGTCCGGAGTTGCCGTATCGCTCATTTCACCGCCTGGAAATCGTTGCCGTCTATTGTGCGCGACGCCTGCATGCGCTGTCTCAGGTGCCGGGTGACGCGCTGATAATCCACCGCCACATACACCGCGAAGAGCGGCGCGCCGATCGACGCGGCAATTAGAAACGGCGTCATGCCGTTCAGGATGGTCACGACCGGCAGCAGATACAACACGTCTTCGGTTTCGAATCCGGCCATCGACGCCTGCTTCGTGCCCGACTTGCCGACCATCGACTCGATGCGCATGCGCAGGAAAAAAATCAGCGCGACCGCCACGCCCGCGATGCCGCCGAGCCATTGCGCCGGCACGATCATCGACGGGTGATGCACCGCCACGTAAAAGCCGATGCCGAGGAACAGCAGCACGGTCACGAGCGCATCGGACGCGAGGTCATAGAAGTGTCCGATCTTGCTCGACTGCCCGCTGATGCGCGCGAGCTCGCCGTCCGTGTGATCGACGAGGTTCGACAGCGCGATGAGGAGCGCGCCGAGCGTGCACATCCAGAATTCACCGAGCGACAGATAGTACGCCCCGGCCAGACCGATGACGAGGCGCAGGGTCGTCAGGTGATTGGGCGTTACCGGGGTGCCGATCAGCGGCGTGACGAGGCGGCGGGCGAGCCGCGCATCCCATGTGGTGGGCTCGGGAACGGCTTCAGGACGGGGCGGACACGATTTTGTCATCCCGCGAATATATCGCTAATTCATCGAAGCTGCATATATTGCGGCCCGTCGCCGCGGCGATGAATCCCTTTTTAGTCAAGGCCGCCGGACGCTTTCGAAACTTGCGCGGCGGTGCGAAACGAATCGGCGAGCGCGCGCCGTGGCAATAATTTCCGACGAGCGCAGCCGCCCTCTTTTCACGCTCAGTCCACGGTTTTGGACGCCGGCGCGGGCGCGACGTTGCGCTCGTTCGAGTTGAGGGACGCCGCCGTTTCGTTCGAGACGCCGCCGTCCTTGTCCACCGGCAAGGTCACCGTGCGCACCGTGCCGTTGCCGAGCGGGAAGTTCGCGAGCGCGCTGCGCGTGAGGTACGGCATCGCCTGATAGAGCGACGCGTCACCCGTCGAATTCACCGCGATCACCTTGTAGACTTCGCGGCCAGTCTTGCGGTCGGTCATGCGGATCTGCAGCGCGTGGACGTACACCGGATAGCTCTGATCGACATAGCCCGTCGGGCCCCACGGGCCATACGGACCCCAGCCGCCCCACGGCCCCCAGAACGGACGGCCATAGGGGCCGTACATCGGCCAGGGGTCGTAATAGACCGGCTGACGCACGGTCACGAGATCGCCGCGCACCGAATAGGCGAGCGTCACCTGATAGTTCGCGCTCGCGTCGGGGACTTGCCGGAAGTTGTACTTCGACAGCTCGTTGGCGACGAGCGTCTCGTAGGTCGTCTGCTCGATGCTGTTCTGCTGCTCGCCCTGACGCGCGAACGCGTAGGTGCGCGTCGCATCGCTGCCGGTCCAGTCGGAGAACGCGGTCACCTGCGTCTGCACGTAGGTCGTGCAGCCCGCGAGCCACAGCGCGGCCAGTACCAGCGTCCATCTGAAGAGCGCTTTGATCGGGAAATTCATGGTCATCCTCACTTCGGACACTGCCTTTCTTAGTTATAGATAGCGCGAAGGCTGCGCGCACGTGCGCCGCTCGCGCGCACGGCCAGCAAAGCCGCCGATGGCGCCGCTCACGATCGACGGGTGTTTTGTACAATGGTTCGACATGCCGCGCCCGCATTCGTGCCTCGAGCGACAAGGCCACGACGTGCGTCCGCGCCGCCCCATTCACTTTGAAGATCTTGCCATGTCTACCACGACCGCATCCGCAGTGATTCGCCGCCAGGACTACACGCCGCCCGCGTTTCTGATCGACTCCGTCGCGCTCGAATTCGATCTCGTGCCATCGCGCACGGTCGTGAAGAACACGATGAAACTGCGCCGCAACCCCGACGCCCAGGGCGACGCATCGCGCCTCGAGTTGATGGGCGAACAGCTCGAATTCGTGAGCGCGGCGATCGACGGCGTCGGGCACGCGGATGTCCGTGTCCATGAAAACGGACTGTCCATCGGCAATATTCCGGCTGATGTCTTCGAGCTCAGCATCGAGAGCCTCTGCGATCCGGCCGGGAACACGACGCTCTCCGGACTTTATGTCTCCAGCGGCAACTTCTTCACGCAGTGCGAGGCCGAGGGCTTTCGCCGCATCACCTACTTCCTCGATCGCCCCGACGTGATGGCCACCTACACCGTCACGCTGCGCGCCGACAAGACCGCGTATCCGGTGCTGCTGTCCAACGGCAATCTGATCGCGGAAGGCGATCTGCCCGATGGCCGTCACTTCGCCACATGGGAAGACCCGTTCAAAAAGCCGAGCTATCTGTTCGCGCTGGTCGCGGGCAAGCTGGTGTGCATCGAGGAGCGCATCAAGTCTGGCTCGGGCAAGGAGAAGCTCCTGCAGGTCTGGGTCGAGCCGCATGATCTGGATAAAACCCGTCACGCGATGGATTCGCTCATCAACTCGATCCGCTGGGACGAAAAGCGCTTCGGGCTGGAGCTGGATCTCGACCGCTTCATGATCGTCGCGGTGAGCGATTTCAACATGGGCGCGATGGAGAACAAGGGCCTCAACATCTTCAATACGAAGTATGTCCTCGCGAACCCCGAAACCGCGACGGACACGGATTTCTCGAACATCGAGGCCGTGGTCGGCCATGAGTACTTCCATAACTGGACCGGCAACCGCGTGACCTGCCGCGACTGGTTCCAGTTGAGCCTGAAGGAAGGCCTGACCGTGTTCCGCGATCAGGAATTCTCCGCCGACATGGCCGCGGGCGACGCCGAAGGCGCTGCGAGCGCCGCCGCGCGCGCGACCAAGCGCATCGAGGACGTGCGCGTGCTGCGTCAGATGCAGTTCGCCGAGGATGCCGGCCCGATGGCGCATCCGGTGCGCCCCGAGAGCTACGTCGAGATCAACAACTTCTACACGATGACCGTCTACGAGAAAGGTTCGGAAGTCGTGCGGATGTATCAGACGCTTTTCGGCCGCGACGGCTTCCGCCGCGGCATGGACCTCTACTTCCAGCGGTTCGACGGCCAGGCCGTCACCTGCGACGACTTCCGCCAGGCGCTCGCCGACGCGAATCATCGCGATCTCGCGCAATTCGAGCGCTGGTACAGCCAGGCGGGCACGCCGCGGGTCTCCGTGCGCGCAAACTACGACGCCGCGAACAAGCGCTATACCCTGACGCTCACGCAGGGCTACGGCGAAGCGTCCGAGGCCGCGCGCGAAACGCAGAAAGGACCGCTCCTGATTCCGTTCTCGGTCGGCCTGATCGGCAAGAACGGCGCGGATCTGCCGCTGCGTCTCGAGGGCGAGAAGGAGCCGGACGGCACGACGCGCGTGCTCGAATTCACCGGGCGCGAGCAATCGTTCACCTTCGTCGACGTGAACGAGACGCCGCTGCCGTCGCTGTTGCGCAATTTCTCGGCGCCGGTGATCGTCGAATACGACTATACGAACGATGAACTCGCGTTCCTGCTCGCGCACGACAGCGATCCATTCAACCGCTGGGAAGCCGGCCAGCGTCTCGCCACGCGCGAGCTGCTGTCGCTCGCCGAGCGCGCCGCGCAGGGCGACGCGCTCGCCATCGACGATCAGGTGATCGCCGCGTTCGCCCGCGTGCTCGACGACACCACGCTCACGCCGGCGTTCCGCGAACTCGCGCTGATGCTGCCGTCCGAAAGCTATCTCGCCGAGCAGATGACCGTGTCCGATCCGGCCGCCGT
Source organism: Caballeronia sp. 11_S32 (assembly GCF_056930355.1). NCBI lineage: Bacteria > Pseudomonadati > Pseudomonadota > Betaproteobacteria > Burkholderiales > Burkholderiaceae > Caballeronia > Caballeronia sp. 11_S32. The sequence goes on along the minus strand of NZ_JBXOWH010000003.1, from coordinate 1,308,752 downwards.
GCATGCGGCGCGCGTCTTCATGAGCCGCCGCCTCGCGTCGCAATTGCGCGACAAGTGGCTCGCAACCTATGAAGCGAACCGCACGCCGGGCGAATATCGCCCGGTGCCGGAAGACGCCGGCAAACGCGGCCTGAAGAATCTCGCCCTCGCCTATCTGAGCCAGCTCGACGATCCGCGCGAGGCCGTCAGGGTCGCGCAGGCGCAGTACGACGGCGCCAACAACATGACGGACCGCTCGGCAGCGCTCTCCGCGCTGCTGCTCGCCGGCGCGACGAAGGGCGCGGATGCGACCGTCGCGGATGCGGCGCTGGCGGACTTCTATCGCCGCTTCGAGAACGAGGCGCTCGTCATCGACAAGTGGTTCGCGCTCCAGGCAACGCAGCGCGGCGGGCCGGACCGCAAGGTGATCGAGATCGTGCGCAAGCTGATGCAGCATCAGGCGTTCAACATCAAGAATCCGAATCGCGCCCGCTCGCTGATCTTCAGCTTCTGCAGCGGCAATCCGGCGCAATTCCACGCCGCCGACGGCTCCGGCTACGCATTCTGGGCCGAGCAGGTTATCGCGCTCGACGCGCTCAATCCGCAAGTCGCGGCGCGTCTCGCGCGCGGGCTCGAACTGTGGCGCCGCTTCACGCCGCAACTCCGCGAGAAGATGCACGCGGCTTTGAGCGAAGTCGCGTCGAAGGCGAAATCGCGAGACGTGCGCGAGGTGGTCGAGAAGGCGCTCGCCGCTTAAGCACTGTTTCGTCGGGGATTTTTGCTGTTCGACGGCCGTCGCGCGGGATTTCGTGCGACGGCCGTTCTCGCTTATGGCGGATGCGCGCGGTCGCTGTCATATGGAGCAGCCGGGTCGAGCGGTTAGAATCGTGAACATTCGTCTAACGCTCACGGAGCTTAAGCATGTCCTCCATCTCCAGCCGCACCACGCTTTCGAAGTACCTGATCGAGCAGCAGCGTGAACACCAGAATCTGCCGGCCGACCTGCGTCTCCTGATCGAAGTCGTCGCGCGCGCGTGCAAGCAGATCAGCTATCACGTGAGCAAGGGCGCGCTGGGCGAGGCGCTCGGCTCGGCCGGCAGCGAGAACGTTCAGGGTGAAGTGCAGAAAAAGCTCGACGTACTTTCGAACGAAATTCTGCTCGAAGCCAACGAATGGGGCGGCAACCTCGCCGCGATGGCATCGGAAGAAATGGAAAAGATCTTCCCGATCCCGAACCGCTACCCGAAGGGCAACTACCTGCTGACGTTCGATCCGCTCGACGGCTCGTCGAACATCGACGTGAACGTGTCGATCGGCACGATCTTCTCGGTGCTGCGCTGCCCGGACGGTGTCGAGCCGAGCGAAGCGGCGTTCATGCAGCCGGGTTCGCAGCAGGTCGCGGCCGGCTATGCGGTGTATGGCCCGCAGACGGTGCTCGTGCTGACGACCGGCCACGGCGTGAACTGCTTCACGCTTGATCGCGAACTCGGCTCGTGGGTGCTCACGCAGCGCGACATGAAGATTCCGGTCGAAACGCGCGAGTACGCGATCAATGCGTCGAACACGCGTCACTGGTATGAGCCGGTGCAGCGCTACGTCGGCGAGCTGAACGCGGGCAAGGACGGCGCGCGCAAGGAAGACTTCAACATGCGCTGGATCGCGTCGATGGTGGCCGACGTGCATCGCATCCTGAACCGCGGCGGCATTTTCATGTATCCGGCCGACAAGCGCGACCCGTCGAAGCCCGGCAAGCTGCGCCTGATGTACGAAGCGAACCCGATGTCGTTCATCGTCGAGCAGGCCGGTGGCGCTGCGACGAACGGCGAGGAGCGCATCCTCGATATCGTGCCGACGAGCCTGCACCAGCGCGTCGCGGTGTTCCTCGGCTCGAAGAGCGAAGTGGATCGCGTGACCCGCTACCATCTCGAAAAGAAAAATTGACTCAGGTATTGCCAAAATGCCGAATGCTCTGCATAATCTCACTTCTTCGTTGCTGACGAACTAAGCGAAAGCAACAATGGAGCCGGAATAGCTCAGACGGTAGAGCAGCGCATTCGTAATGCGAAGGTCGGGGGTTCGATTCCTCTTTCCGGCACCAGCGAGTATTCAAAAAACCCGCGTTCACGAAAGTGACGCGGGTTTTTGCATTTGGCTCTTTCGGACAGCAATCCTGCCAGCAGTCGATGAGCGATCCCGCGAGATGGATGGTTCACGCCGATGCAACGATCGCTTACATCGAACACAGCTTTGCGATTTCGGACGGAAATCGCCCTCACCAATTTCACATTCCCCTTCGCCGCGCATCTGATTCGCCGTATATGTGCGGTTTCATACAACAACAAGCCATTTTCCGCCCTGCACCATCGAGCGTCAACGCAGGTTTCCCGGTATCGTTATATCCATAGAGGAAAAGCTACAGTTTAAGTACGCGATGATCGCGTTTCGTGCAGAGCCAGGCTGGGCGCGGCACGCCGGAGAGCCATCAAGGAGCGATGAAACCGTAGTTTTTGCAGCGAAGGATTTGTGGGTCGGTAAAGCATTGCCCATGCTTAACCCGCCCAGAACGAACGATCATGCGTTTGGTTGTCACGCGCGCCATATGGCTCAAGCCTGAGCGGTCGCGATCCGATAACGCATTTACAGAGGAAACCGTATTTGGTATTTCCGCCGCATGCGGCAGCGCAAAAACCGCATCGGCCCGTAGGCGCAATTGTTGATGTCACAGAGGAGAGAAATCATGGACGCGAAACCGACGAAAATCCCGACGCCCGACAAGGTGTATTGTCCGGATCCGGAACCGGTTGCCGTCGAATTTCTCGCGACCGAACTGCCCGAGCACGTGCGCGCGTTCTTCGATGAACAGCGCAAATCGGCGCAGTCGAAATAAGGCGGACACGCTGGATCACGCCGTCGTCGTGAGAACGACGCCCGCCGCGCGCGGCGCACGCGGACCGTATGGTCCGCACATGGCTCACGCCAGGACGCGTCGCGCCCAGCGTTCATGACCGCAATCGGGCGAGTCGTGCGGTTCGGCTCGCCCCGTCGAATGTGATCCCTTCAGTTGGCTGCCATCGTTTCGGATTGACCGTGCGGTGCGCTATTCTTGGAGCTTTTTCCCGGACACCGATGCGCCGTCGATCGAAGTCTCCCCTCCTCGCCTTCGCCTCTGTCGCCTGCGTGCTCGTGCTCGCGCTCGCCGCGCCCGCGTCCGCGCAAGCTGACGGCGACGACACCGCGTTCACCAACCTCATCGCCCTGGTCTCGCAACGGCTCGCGCTCGCGGAGCCGGTCGCGCGCTGGAAGTGGGCACATCACGAGCCGGTCACCGACGTCCCGCGCGAAGAGGCGTTGCTCAAGCACGTCGAGGAAAAGGCCACGGCCGCGCAGGTCGATCCCGAGTTCGCGCGTCAGTTTTTCCGCGACCAGATCGATGCCAGCAAGGACGTGCAGAACGCGCTCTTCGCCAACTGGCGCGCGCTGAAGGCGGCGCCCGAAGAATCGCCGCCCGATCTCGCCAGGGACACGCGTCCGAAGCTCGATCGGCTCACACAGTCTCTCGTATCGGCGCTCGCGCATGTCGAGCCGCTTCGCCATGCGGACGACTGCCCGGTTCGTCTCGCTGAAAGTGTGGCGCGATGGAAGCATCTGACGCGCTATAACTCGTCGATGAACCCGCCGCTCATGCGCGCGCTGTCCCACGTCTGCGCGACGGGCGGCGTCGGCGCGGTCGGGTGATGCTGTCTTAAACGGCGGTCACGAACCTCGAGGCAGCGAGCGGCGTCACCGCGAGTCCGCGCGCGAGACGCTCGCTCAGAATGCGGTACGTCGACAGTTCGAATGCGGGCGTGTCGGCGTTCGCACCCAGCGCGCCGGCCTGCGCAAGCGTGTCCGCCGTGCCGAGATAGCACCAGCGGTCGATGACGTGCCACGCGCGTTGTCCCGAAGCCTCGTCGCGCTCCTCGATTGCGATCGCGCCTGCGTGCGGCCACGGCGCGCCGCGAACATCGCCCGGAGGCGTTTTCGCCGCGCGGTTGTGCGCCGGACGTGAACTTGCGATCCACTGCGCCTCGGCCAGCATCGCGCCGATTTCTCCGCACGTCGCCTTCCATTCGACGCGGCGCACGAGCGCGGCGAGGCGTAGATCCTTCGCGGAACGCCGCGGCCCCACGAGATGCGAACGCACGCGCTGACGCAGTCGCACGCTTCTGCCGGCGTAGAGCGGCGCGTCGTCATCGCCATAAAACATATAGGCGCCGCAGCCGGCGGGAATCTGCTCGATCGTGTCTTCATCGATGTGCGCGGCGAGCTGGAACCGGCGCGTCACGCGTTCCACATGCGCGCGCATGACATCCGGCGCGTGCGCGCGATGCAGGTGCTGCCAGAACTGCCAGAGCAGGTCGGCATCGGCGAGTGCGCGATGCCGCGCGGCAGGCACGAGCGCGTGCCGCGCGACGAGCGCATCGAGGCCGTGACGGCTTTCGGATGGATAGACCGCGCGCGAAAGCTGCACCGTGCAGAGAACATCGGGTGCGAAGCGAAGACCCATGCGTCTGAATTCGCCCTTCAGGAAGCCATGGTCGAAGTGCGCGTTGTGTGCGACGAACAGGCGGCCATTCATTCGGTCGAGCAAGCCGGAGGCGAGCTGCTCGAACGTCGGGGCATCGCGCACCATCGCATCGGTGATGCCGGTCAACTGCTGAACGAACGCGGGAATCCGCTTTTCCGGGTTGACGAGCGACGTCCATTGCGACACGCCCGACGAACCGATCTCCACGATGCCGATCTCGGTGATGCGGTCCACGCCGAACGTCGCGCCGGTCGTTTCGAGATCGACGAACGCGATGGGTTCGGAGGGATAGGCAAAGCTGGCTGACGGATCGGAATGCATCGTGGATGGACGAACGAGGCGGCGCGATGGGCCGGAATGGAGATTTGCTGGATTGCCCATTCTAACGCAGCAAAGGGCGGCGGGCTTTTGCTGCCGGGCATCGCTGGCTTATGTCGCATCGGAATTCGTTAGGCGATGCTCAAGGCGCTTTGCGCCCGCGAATCTTTTATTCGGAAGTCGAACGGTTGTTTTTGAATGTCCGGCGCTGGACCATTAAGCTGATCAACTCGCAATAGCGGACAACCCGTAATTGCATTCCCTGATTAACAAAGAATGCTTTTCAGGGTGTGCGCCGATGCCGAGAGTCGCGACAGTCCGGTCATCCAAGCCCACGCCACCGCGTGCCGCGATGCGCCGCGCAGGCGTCTCCGCGGCTTGGGTTGGCCCGTTTGCGATGCCCGCCGCGAAAGACCCTCATTCACTCCACTCAATTGAGCGCGATTCACCAAAACCCGATTTTCATTTCGGACGCGCATTCGATTCGAACGCGAAACTACTCCATATTGCATCAATAATAGGCGATCGCAACTTCCTGATAATCGTATCTGCCAGCAAGAAAATAGTCTCTCTAATTCAAATATAAAACAAATTATTCGTCCGGCAATCGGATTATTCAAATCGCAAGAATTTACTCGCCTTGCCCGATCCTCCGGAATTAAGCAACCTGGAAACCAGGCGCCGACTTAAATGTAATGCGAGGCTAGTGACGATGTTTAAACTCCACCGAATCGCTCGCTAACTGCGCCATCGATCAAGCCCGCGACGGAGTCCGCAACATCGCTCGATTTCGATCCCGCGAGGCATGGCGATCGCTGGCAGAACCTGCTGTCATCGCCCAGGATGCAAGGCAGCACGCGATGGAAGCCGCTTGACGGCAAGCCGGTGAAGGGCGAAGAAGGCAAAGCTTCCCACTAGAACGGACACCGCAAAAAAAAAGCGCGACCGGGAAGTCGCGCTGACAAAGTTTGGAGATCTTTTTCCGTCAACGAAAAAGTCTGCTTCGGAAAGCAGAATCAGCAGTATAGCGATGCGGTTCGAATGAATTACCTGCAAAACCAGCAAACTTCTATTTCAGATACATCAACAATCCGTGTTCCGGATTTTCCCGTTGCATTTCCACACCGGTTCATGTCGCGCATGCGCAACGTCGTTCGGTTGACAGTTCTCCCCTTACGACTTTATTCGCCGATAAATCGTTGTATATAAAGAAAAATATGCTTTAGCGAGATCATTGCCGCATCAACAATGGTTTATTGCGGAAATTGGAACGTCCCGTCTGTAACACCGTCTTTACACTTCGTCTGGTCCGGAAACAAATGTGTCGCTCCGCTGACGCATTGCTCCTCCGCCCGCGCCTCTCGCAGCGCGCCGGAGCGAGGTTTCCTCAAAGCCTGGGTCCCCGGCCCAATCTGCTCTCGGAGTTACAAAGATGAAAAAGACTCTCATGGTCGCCGCCCTGACGGGCGTTTTTGCCACCGCCGCCCATGCGCAAAGCAGCGTCACGCTGTACGGCCTGATCGACGCGGGCATCACCTATACGAATAACCAGCAAGGCCACAGCAACTGGAAGGCGACGAGCGGTTCGGTCAACGGCAGCCGTTGGGGCCTGCGCGGCGCTGAAGACCTCGGCGGCGGCCTGAAGGCGATCTTCACGTTGGAGAACGGCTTCAACATCATGAACGGCACGAACGGCCAGGGCGGTCGCGAGTTCGGCCGTCAGGCATTCGTCGGTCTGTCGAGCACGCAGTTCGGCTCGGTGACCCTCGGTCGTCAATATGACTCCGTGGTCGACTTCCTCGGGCCTCTGGCTCTGACGGGCACGCAATACGGCGGCACGCAGTTCGCCCACCCGTTCGACAACGACAACCTCGACAACACGTTCCGCGTCAACAACTCGGTCAAGTACACGAGCGCGAACTACGCCGGCTTCAAGCTGGGCGCGATGTACGGCTTCTCGAACGAAGCAGGCGGCTTCGCGGATAACCGCGCATACAGCGTCGGCGCGTCGTACAACTACGGCCCGTTGAACGTCGCTGCCGCGTACATGCAACTGAACAACGTCGGCTCGCCGACGAACAACGTCACCGGCGCGATCACGACCGACAACACGCCGTTCGTCGCAGGCCGTCAGCGCATCTTCGGCGGTGGCCTGAGCTACGCGTTCGGCCCCGCAACGGTCGGCTTCGTCTTCACGCAGACGATGCTGGACAACGCTTCGTCGATCACGAACGTCGGCACGCAAGGCGCGGGCAACATCAACCTGACCGACGGTCACGTCCGCTTCACGAACTACGAAGTCAACGGCCGTTACAACCTGACGCCGGCTCTGTCGCTCGCGGGTGCCTACACGTACACCGACAGCCGCATCGACGGCGAAAGCCCGAAGTTCCACCAGGTCAGCCTGCAGACGGCGTACGCGCTGTCGAAGCGTACCGACGTGTACCTGCAAGGCGAGTACCAGCACATGACCGACAAGGACAACCTGCCTATCGGTGCAGTGATCAACGGCGTCGGCATGTCGTCGAACTCGAACCAGGTTTCGGCGACGGTCGGTATGCGTCACCGCTTCTAAGCTTCACAGGCAGTACCGCTGTAGAAAAGCCGCTCCTCGGAGCGGCTTTTTTTCGTCCCTGCCGCGCAGCGTCGCGGATCAATGCGGATATCGCACGTCCAGGATATCGATCTGCTGCACGCCCGCGGGCGTGTGCAGCGCGACCGTATCGCCGATCTTCGCCTTCAGGAGTGCCCGCGCCACCGGTGAGATCCAGCTCACGTAGCCGCGCTCCAGATCCACCTCGTCCACGCCGACGATCGTGACGGTTTTCACATCGCCGTCGTCGCCCGCGTAGTCCACCGTCGCGCCGAAGAACACCTGGTCGACGTTCTCCTGCCTGCTGCTGTCCACCACTTCCGCCAGATCCAGACGTTTGCCCAGAAAGCGGATGCGCCGGTCGATCTCGCGCAGGCGCCGCTTGCCGTAGATATAGTCGCCGTTCTCCGAGCGGTCGCCGTTCGATGCGGCCCAGGAGACGAGCCTGACCACTTCCGGGCGCTCGGTATCGAGAAGCTGCAGAAGCTCGTCACGCAGCCGCTGATGGCCCGCAGGCGTGATGTAGTTCTTCGTGCCCGCCGGGACGTCCGGATGGCCGAGTTCGAGGTCGTCGTCGGTGTCGTCCGACTCTTTGACAAATGCCTTGTTCATGATGCGAATCGATGTCGAATTCCGAGAGGTACTTTGCTTACGAAACATCAACTTACCACGCCTCGCATGCCTTTCGTGGAAGAAAAATCGATAATTCGGTCAATACCCCTTCCATTTCAAAACAGGCTTGGCTATAATTCCGCTTCTGCGTGCGGCTGTAGCTCAGTTGGATAGAGTACTTGGCTACGAACCAAGGGGTCGTGGGTTCGAATCCTGCCAGCCGCGCCACCTATTTTGGTGTTTTCTCCTTGACGGTCGCGTCAATAACGAAAGCATCGAGCGCTTAACCATAAGCGCGGAAGTAACAAGCAGTACCGTTTTGCGTGCGGCTGTAGCTCAGTTGGATAGAGTACTTGGCTACGAACCAAGGGGTCGTGGGTTCGAATCCTGCCAGCCGCGCCATTTTTTCGAAGGGCCTTCCACACGGAAGGCCCTTTTTGTTTGGTTCATCGAGCTTTTCCGCGTCCGAACACGGCGTACCAGCTACGGGCGGGGCACCGGACTGATATCGCCGATATGCCTGTCGGGCGAAGGCACGTCCTCCACCGATGCCACCGCGCTCGATTCCCCGATCGCCTCGGCGCGCGCGCCCAGCAGCGACTGCGGGCGGCGTAGATATTCCCCCTCGACCGTATCGCCGAACGCATGCCGCACGAACGCGCGCAACAATGCGATCCGCAGCGACACGCCCCGCCCTTCCACCGGCTTGCCGTCCGTGCCGAAGGTGACGGTGCAGACCACCTCGCCACGCCCCTGATCGTGCATCTCGAGCTTGCAGGCGCGCTCCAGCACGACCGATGCGGCCTCCCATGATGTAGAGGGCAGGAAGCGGCCGTCCCAGGGCTTGCCGCGGTCGTTGCCGCGGATGGAGAGCGTCTCGCCACTGTCGGTGAAGTGAATCTCGCGGATGAATTCATGCAGCCCCCGCGCGACCCAATAGTCGAGCGTGGAGCCTTCGAGATCGGAAGTATTCATTGCGGCGCTCTCTCCTGTTCGTCGGACGACGACAGGCATGCACGCCGCGTACCCGCGCGCCGCGTCAGTAGTCGGCGCGCTCGCGGTCGATGCGCATGCCGCCGTCCTGATTGCGGTGATGCGGTTCGTCACTCGGACGCTCGCGCGCGATGCGCATCACGTCCGGATTGGTGCGCACGCGGCGCATGACGTTGGCCAGATGCACGCGGTCGCTCACCTGGATCACGAAGCGCAGGAGCTTCGCTTCCTGCGACACGTCCTCATCCATTGCGATATGGACGATATTCGCGTCCGCCGACGTGATATCCGCCGCGACGCGCGCGAATACGCCCTTCGTGTTCTTCACGAGCACCTTCACGGCGACATCGAAGAGGCGTCCCGGCTGCGGCGCCCACGCGACGTCGATCCAGCGGCCCGGATCGCGCCGATGAATCCGCTGCGCGACACGGCATTCGGTCGTGTGAATCGCCATGCCGAGCCCGATGCCGATGTAGCCCATGATGTTGTCGCCGGGAATCGGGCGGCAGCACGGCGACAATTGCACCGACATGCCTTCCGTGCCCGTGATGACCACGGGCGGCGCGGTATTGGTGTTGTGATGCTCGCGATGCGAATGCTCGTCGTCGTCGGCGATGCCGTTCATCAATACTTCGATGCGCTTCGCCATGACCGCCGCCACGCGACGGCCGAGGCCGATATCCGCGAAGATTTCCTGGCGCGTCTTGTTGCCCGTCCAGAGCACGAGCTTTTCCCACACTTCCGGCGTGACATCGGAGAGCGCGAGGCCGTAGCCCTTGAGACTCTGATCGACGAGCCGTTCGCCCAGCTGGACGGACTCGTTGAGGCGCATCGTCTTCAGGTAGTGACGGATGGCCGAGCGCGCCTTGCCGGTGCGCACGAAGCCGAGCCACGCGGGATTCGGCTTCGAATACGGCGCGGTGATCACTTCGACGATATCGCCGCTCTTCAGCTCCGTGCGCAGCGGCAGGAGCTCGTTGTTGATCTTCACCGCGACGCACTGATTGCCGAGGTCGCTGTGAATGGAATACGCAAAGTCGAGCGCGGTCGCGCCGCGCGGCAGCGGCATGATCTTCGACTTCGGCGTGAATACGTAGACCGCGTCCGGGAACAGGTCGATCTTGACGTGTTCGAGGAATTCGCTCGAATCGCCCGCTTCGCTTTGAATGTCGAGCAGCGACTTGAGCCATTGATGCGCGCGTTTCTGGACGTCGTTCAGATCCGCGCCACCGTTCTTGTAGAGCCAGTGCGCCGCCACGCCGGCTTCGGCGATTTCGTGCATCTTGCGCGTGCGGATCTGGAACTCGATCGGCGCGCCGAACGGGCCGACCAGGGTCGTGTGCAGGGACTGATAGCCGTTCACCTTCGGAATGGCGATGTAGTCCTTGAACTTGCCCGGCACGGGCTTGTAGAGCGCATGCAGCGCGCCGATGCACGTATAGCACTCGAGCGCACTCTCGACGACCACGCGAAAACCATACACATCCAGCACCTGAGAGAACGACAACTGCTTGTCGCGCATCTTCTTGTAGATGCTGTAGATGGTCTTCTCGCGGCCGGTGACTTCCGCGTTGATCTTGGCGTCCGCGATGGTGCGCTGCACCGCTTCGAGAATCTTGCCGACCACTTCACGCCGGTTCCCGCGCGCGGCCTTCACCGCCTTCTCGAGCGTGGCGTACCGATTCGGGTTGAAGTTCGCGAACGAGAGGTCCTGCAGCTCGCGATACGTATTGTTCAGACCAAGCCGGTGCGCGATCGGCGCGTAGATGTCGAGCGTTTCGCGCGCGACGCGCCGGCGCTTTTCCGGCGGCACCGCGCCCAGCGTGCGCATGTTGTGCAGCCGGTCGGCGAGCTTGACGAGAATGACGCGCACGTCGCGCGCCATCGCGAGGAGCATCTTGCGGAAGTTTTCCGCCTGCGCTTCCTCGCGATTGCGGAATTCCATCTTGTCCAGCTTGGACAAGCCGTCGACCAGTTCCGCGACCTTCGCGCCGAAACGCTCCGCGATCTCGGTCTTGGTCACGCCCTGATCTTCGATCACGTCGTGCAGCAGCGCCGCCATGATCGATTGCGCATCCAGCTTCCAGCCCGCGCAGATTTCCGCGACCGCCACCGGATGCGTGATGTACGGCTCACCGCTCTGGCGATACTGCCCGAGGTGCGCTTCGTCGCTGAAATGGAAAGCCGCCTTGACTTCCTTGATCTCTTCCGGAGTGATGTAGCTCGCGAGCGCGTTCGTCAGTTTCGAGATGGAAACGACGTCATGCTTGCGCGGCTGCTCCGGCGTAGCGGTCGGGCCGAACAGATGGCGGAACGACTGTTCGAGGACCGCATCGATGTACTTGCGCGCCGCGTGCGGCTTATCGGCATCGAGCACGGAATCGGCGTCGATTTCGATGTCTGGGTCCACGGCGGCGGAGACGGGCAACGGTGTCTGGCTCATCTTCGCCTCCGTGGTAGTGACGCGCGTGGTCGTCGGTTACGAAAAATGAAACTGCTAAATGAAACGAGTTGAAACGAATAAGCGGGCGGTACTTAGACCGGCACCTTTTTCAGCATTTCGATACCAACCTGGCCCGCGGCGATTTCGCGCAGCGCAACGACGGTCGGCTTGTCGCGGCTTTCGATCTTCGGCGTATGGCCTTGTGCGAGCTGACGCGCGCGATACGTTGCCGCGAGCGCGAGCTCGAAGCGATTCGGGATTTGTTTCAGGCAGTCTTCAACGGTGATACGGGCCATGTTTGTTTCCTTCTCGATGTGGGTTTTATTCTACCTTATGTGACCGAATGACCCGGCCACTGCAGTGCGTCACGATTGCGGCGTGGAGTGGATGCCGAGATCGACGAAAAGCTGCGTGTTGCGCGCGTACTGCGACGTGAAGCGCAGACGCGTCGCGGCGACGAGACAGCGCAATTCGTTGAGCGCGCGATCGAAGTTCTCGTTGATCACCACATACTCCGCTTCCGACGCATGCGCCATCTCGCTGCCGGCCGCGAGCAGACGCCGCACGATCACTTTCTCGGAATCCTGCCCGCGCTTCTTGAGGCGGTCTTCGAGCGCATCGAGCGACGGCGGCAGGATGAAAATCTCCACCGCGTTGCGGAACTGCTTCTTCACCTGCTGCGCGCCCTGCCAGTCGATTTCCAGCAGCACGTCATGGCCCTGCTTCATCTGCTCCGCGATCCACAGCTTCGACGTGGCGTAGTAGTTGCCGTGCACTTCGGCGCTTTCGAGAAACTCGCCCTTATCGCGCCGCTCCATGAATTCATCGACGGACACGAAGTGATACTGCACGCCATTGGTTTCCTTCGAACGCGCTTCACGCGTGGTGTATGAAACCGACAGGAGGATCTCCCGGTCCTCGGCGAGCAGCGCGTTCACGAGCGTGGACTTGCCCGCGCCCGAAGGCGCCACGACCATGAACAGGTTGCCGGGATAGATGCCCGTATAGTGACTATGCGAGCGGTGCGTGGTGTTCGGCATGATGTTGCATTACTCCAGATTCTGTACTTGTTCGCGCATCTGCTCGATGAGCAACTTGAGCGTCATCGATGCATCGGCGAGTTCCTTCGCGGCGGCCTTCGAGCCGAGCGTGTTCGCTTCGCGGTTCAGCTCCTGCATCATGAAGTCGAGCCGCTTGCCCACCTTTCCGCCCTTTTGCAGCACGTGACGCGTCTCGGCGAGATGCGCGGTGAGACGCTGCAACTCTTCCGCGATGTCGATGCGAATGCCGTACATCGTCACTTCCTGACGGATGCGCTCCGCGATTTCCTCGCGCGGCACGCTCGTCGTGACCGTCGTGCCGCCTTCGGTGGTTGCGATGCCGAGCGCGTCCTGCAGACGCTCGACGATCTTCTGCTGATGCTTCGCGATCAGTTCGGGCACGAGCGGCGTGATGCGCGTGACGATCGCTTCCATTTCCGTCACGTTGTTGATGAGCACGTTGCCGAGCGCCGCGCCTTCACGCGCGCGCACTTCGATGAGATCGGCGATCGCCTGCCTGCCGCACGCGAGCACCGCTTCGCGCAGCGTTTCCTGCGACACCGCGCTTTCCGCGAGCACGCCGGGCCAGCGCAGGATTTCGCCGGTGCGCATGCGCTCGGCGTCGGGGAAGATATCGAGCACGGCGCGCTCGAGCGTCGCGAGTTGCGTGAGCGCTTCGCGATTCAGCGCGCCCGCGTTCGCGGTCTGCTCGACGCGATTCAGATTGATGCGGATATCGACCTTGCCGCGCGAGAGCTTGGTCATCAGCATTTCGCGCAATTGCGGCTCGGTCGCGCGCACGTCTTCGGGCATGCGGAAGTTCAGGTCGAGAAAGCGCGAATTCACCGTGCGCAATTCCACCGATACACCGACGCCCGAACCGCCGGCGCCATTGGGTCCCGCGCCATCCGCGACGACTTCGCGCGTCGCGCTGGCATAGCCTGTCATGCTGTAGATCATGGTACGTCTCGCGATGTGAGCCTTCGTTGCGAAGGCCGGTTCGATACGAAACGCCCGGGCGCTCTCGAAAGTGCTCTGGGAATGGCACGCGTTTGGCCGCCGGGCGAGGAATCCGCATTATCCCATTTTTGGCGCACGGCCCGCCCGGATAGCGCTTCGGGATGCCGCTTCGGGACGCATGAGCCGCGCGCAACGTCCACGGTTGAATGACGATAAAATCGGTGGGTTCGCTGGTTCCACTCTCTCTTCCTTGCACCCATGACCGACTCTCCCCTGCTCAAGCCTTCTCCCACGCGTCCGAGCGGCCGCCGCGCAAATCAGCTGCGCGACGTGCGCATCACGCGCAATTACACGAAGCACGCGGAAGGCTCGGTGCTCGTCGAATTCGGCGATACGAAAGTGATCTGCACGGCGAGCATCGCCGAGCGCGTGCCCGAGTTCCTGCGCGGACGCGAGCAAGGCTGGCTCACCGCGGAATACGGCATGCTGCCGCGGGCGACGCACACGCGCAGCGACCGCGAAGCCGCGCGCGGCAAGCAGACCGGCCGCACGCAGGAGATCCAGCGGCTGATCGGCCGCGCGCTGCGTTCCGTGTTCGACCTGAACGCGCTCGGCGCGCGCACGCTGCATATCGACTGCGATGTGATCCAGGCCGATGGCGGCACGCGCACGGCAAGCATCACGGGCGCGTTCGTCGCGGCGCACGATGCCGTCACGAAGCTCATCGCGGCAGGCAAGATCGCGCAGTCGCCGGTGAAGGACTTCGTCGCGGCGATCTCGGTCGGCATCTTCGAAGGCTCGCCCGTGCTCGATCTCGACTACGACGAAGACTCGCAATGCGATACCGACATGAACGTCGTGATGACGGGCGCGGGCGGCTTCGTCGAAGTCCAGGGCACGGCGGAAGGCGCGCCGTTCTCGCGCGAAGAGATGAACGAACTGATCGCGCTCGCCGACAGCGGCATCAAGGCGCTGATCCTGAAGCAGAAGGAAGCGCTGGAGACTCAAGGTGTCTGATGTCAATGGTCTTGGCCGCGTCGTGCTCGCATCGAACAATGCGGGCAAGCTGCGCGAATTCGCATCGCTGCTGGATGCGGCGGGCATCGAACTGATCGCGCAGGGCGAGCTCGGCGTGCCCGAAGCGCCCGAGCCGCACGTGACCTTCGTCGAGAACGCGCTGGCGAAGGCGCGGCACGCGGCTTCATCGACGGGACTTCCCGCGCTCGCCGACGATTCTGGCCTGTGCGTGCGCGCGCTGAACGGCGCGCCGGGCGTGTATTCGGCGCGCTATGCATCCATGAATGGCGGCGCAAAGAGCGATGCCGCGAACAACGCGCGCCTCGTCGCCGATCTCGCCGATAAAGCCGATCGCCGCGCGTATTACTTCTGCGTGCTCGTGCTCGTGCGTCACGCCGATGACCCCGAGCCGCTCATCGCGGAAGGCCGCTGGCACGGCGAAGTGATCGATGCGCCGCGCGGCGCGAACGGCTTCGGCTACGATCCGCACTTCTTCCTGCCGGCGCTCAATGCCACCGCCGCCGAACTCGATCCCGCGCGCAAGAACGCGCTGAGCCATCGCGCGCTCGCGCTGCGCGATCTGCTGCAACGATTGAAGGAACTTGCGTGAGCGCCGGACCGAAGACCATCAACGTGGTGCAGGCATTCACGTCGCCGGGCAGCATCCGGCTGACGTCGCTGCCGCCGCTCTCGCTGTACGTGCATTTTCCGTGGTGCGTGCGCAAATGCCCGTACTGCGATTTCAATTCGCACGAGTGGAAAGACGACACCTTCCCCGAGGACCGCTATCTCGACGCGTTGCGCGCCGATCTCGAAAGCGCGCTGCCGCTCGTTTGGGGACGGCAGGTGCATACGATCTTCATCGGCGGGGGCACGCCTTCGCTGCTGTCGGCGAAAGGACTCGACCGGCTCCTGTCGGACGCGCGCGCATTGCTGCCTATCGATGCCGACGCCGAGATCACGCTCGAAGCCAATCCCGGCACGTTCGAGTCCGCGAAGTTCGCATCGTTTCGCGCGAGCGGCGTGAACCGTTTGTCGATCGGGATTCAGAGCTTCAACGAAGCGCATCTGAAGGCGCTCGGCCGCATTCACGACGCGACGCAGGCTCGGCGCGCCGTCGAAATCGCGGCGAAGCACTTCGACAACTTCAATCTCGATCTGATGTTCGCGCTGCCGCAGCAATCGCTCGATGAATGCATGCACGATATCGAAACGGCTATTTCCTTCGCGCCGCCGCATCTGTCGCTGTATCACCTGACGATGGAGCCGAACACGGTCTTCGCGAAGTATCCGCCTGTCCTCCCCGACGACGACGCCTCCGCCGACATGCAGGACTGGATTCACGAGCGCACGCGCGAGGCCGGTTACGGGCGCTATGAAGTGTCGGCGTATGCGAAGCCGCATCGGCAGAGCCGCCACAATCTCAACTACTGGCGCTTCGGCGATTACCTCGGCATCGGCGCGGGCGCGCATACGAAGCTGTCGTTTCCGTCGAAGATTCTGCGTCAGGCCCGCTTCAAGCATCCCGCGAGTTACATGGACCACGCGCTCTCGCCCACCGAAACCGCGATTCAGGAGGAACGCGAAGTCGGCCCTCGCGATCTGCCTTTCGAGTTCATGCTGAACACGCTGCGTCTCGTCGAAGGCTTTCCGGTGCATGCGTTCGTCGAGCGCACAGGGCTCGCGCTATCCGCGGTCGAACCGGCGCTCGTCGAAGCCGAGAAGCGCGGTCTCATCACGCGCGACATCGAGCGCATCGCGCCAACCGAACTCGGCCAGCGCTTTCTCAACGATCTCCAGGAACTGTTTCTGAAGGACCCGAAAAATTGAGCGCGCCCACGATGGCGCCCGGCCCGGTGATGCGGCATCGCCCGTTCGCGCTTTTCTGGACCGCGCGGGTGATGTCCTCGGTGGCGTTCCAGATGATGTCGGTCGCGATCGGATGGCAGGTCTATTCGATCACGCATAGCGCGTACGCGCTCGGTCTCGTCGGGCTCGCGCAGTTCGTGCCGATGTTCGTGCTGACGCTCGTCGTCGGGCACGTCGCGGACCGTTACGACCGGCGCACGATTGCGTACGTGTGCCAGTCGATCGAAGGCATCGCCGCGCTCGTGCTGTGTCTCGGCGCATGGCACGGCTGGCACGACGTCGCGCCGATCTACGCGATCGCCGCCATCACCGGCGCGGCGCGCGCGTTCGAATCGCCGTCCATGGCCGCGCTCCTGCCCAATCTCGTCGCGCGCAACCAGTTGCAGCATGCGAGCGCGTGGTCGACTTCCGCGAACCAGACCGCGCAGATTCTCGGCCCCGCGATGGGCGGCGTGCTCTATGGCTTCGGCGCGCTGACGGTCTATGGCGCGGTGACGGTCGCATTTCTCGTCGCGGCGTGCGCGGTGACCGCGATCAGGATCGACGAAGCCGTGCGCATGCGCGCGCCGCTGTCGTTCGAGGCGCTCTTTTCCGGTATCGGTTTCATCCGCGGCAAGCCGGTCATTCTCGGGGCGCTGTCGCTCGATCTTTTCGCGGTGCTGCTCGGCGGCGCGACGGCGCTCCTGCCTGTGTATGCGCGCGATATCCTGCATACCGGGCCGTGGGGACTCGGGATTTTGCGCGCCGCGCCCGCGGCCGGCGCGCTTGCCGGATCGATCTGGCTCGCGCACTTTCCGTTGCGGCAGCGCGCGGGCCACGCGCTGTTCGGCGGTGTCATTGCGTTCGGGATTGCGACCATCGTGTTCGGGCTGTCCCGCAATATCTACGTGTCGCTCGTGGCGCTTGCGATGCTCGGGGCATCGGATGTGATCAGCGTGGTCGTGCGCCTGTCGCTCGTGCAGTTGCAGACGCCCGATGAAATGCGCGGGCGCGTCGGTGCGATCAATTCGCTGTTCATCGGGACGTCGAATCAGCTCGGCGAGTTCGAATCGGGCATGACGGCGGGGCTCTTCGGCGCGGTGCCGGCCGTGCTGATCGGCGGGATCGGCACCATCGCCGTCGCGCTTTTGTGGATGCGCCTTTTCCCCGCGCTCAGGGCGACGAAATCGCTCGAAGGTTGAACGCTCCTCGCGGCGTGTGACTTGCGCTACAATACGCGCCTTGCTGGAGGTGTGGCCGAGCGGTTTAAGGCACCGGTCTTGAAAACCGGCGAAGGAGCGATCCTTCCGTGAGTTCGAATCTCACCGCCTCCGCCAGAGAATGATAGAAAGCCTCGTAAGTTCAAAAGCTTACGGGGCTTCATGATTTCTAGCCCATCAATCGGCCATCAGCGGCATAGCTGTCGGCAGCATCAAAATTTGTCGCGTTTTCCGTCTCCTAATCTTCTCGGTCGGCTGTTCCTGCCGTTTCCCGAATCTCAAGCGCGTTGAATTCGACAACAATCTCCGCACCGGCAGTGGCGGCAACCAGCGCAATCTCCTTTCCGGGCACCTTGGAGAATCGGTCTGATTCGGTCAAAGTTGAAAGTGCTCGCTCGTATAGCGGATCGTCCGGTCGCAGGATCGTAATGTCGTAGACGATGTTCAACATGCCGAAGTGTTCAACTACGCAACGGCTGGTCCCAGCGAACGTGAGCTCCGCTCGTCTCCCCTCGAAGCATAGACTCAAAATTAACCGGTTGTCTTCGCGCGTTGAAACGGAATCGATTTGCCAGTCGTGAAAGAAAACAAACTTATTTAGAATATCCATGGAGCTTAGAATATAGAGACTGGATTTCCGTTATCGCGCCTCCCATTTTCCCAATTGTGAGAATGCGGCGCACCGATTCCGTGATCGTGGCCGAAATCAATGTCGATAGCAGCGTCGCCGTTTGCATCGTAGTATCGCCACTGTTTTTTTCCAGAAGGATTCTCAAGCCAACTATTGGGAGGCCCTCCGGTACTCGGCAACCAAGCAGTCTGCGTATAGTCGCCCGTAATGCCTGGAGCATACTCGAATGCCGACGCGTCGCCGAGCGGTGACGACGTATTGAGATTCTGCGGCATACGCGACGGTGTACCCATCATCTGCTGAACGGTCGCGTATGGGTTTGCGTCCTGTGGCTGCTGTGGTTCAGCTGCGTGCCGCTTTTGCCGATCCTCTTGAATCGCGTTGACGCAAATTCGCAAATCCTCGTTCCTCGGCACGAAGACGAGATTGCCGCTTCTTACCTCATCAAGCACCGCTTCAGCGACCTCGCTGACTTCGTATGGGAAATATGCTGGGCCGCGATGGAGATCGATACGCGCGAGCACAGACCGCAATTCAGTCTCGCAAGCGGTCAGGGAAGTGTGGAGGAAACCCTGCTGAAGGAACGCCTCTCGCGCGATCTGCATGGCCACGGTTATGTCCGCAATCTCGCTGCGGGTCACCTCGGTGAAGTGTTGGCTGGTTCCAAAACAGTAATGGCGAACCGGGTCGACCGTGTGTGAATCCCGCACGCTCAGATAAATCGATTGGTTCACGCTGCGCCAGAAGAGGTGGACGTGCTTAAGGTGTTCGCTATCGGTGCCGTAGTACGGTGCAAGATAAAACATGTACCGTGCTCCCCCTTTGTGCTGTCTTTGAAGGGGGACAGAGGTAACACGAAAGAGCCGGCCAAAACCAGTGCGTTGTTCCGAAACGGACAGCCCATCGTTCGGCCAGAATTTCTGCTGAACGCTACAAGCGTTGATTCATGTTGCCGGGGCGTCAGGGGCAAAATCAGCAACGAGCTTCCAAGTGTGCTCAGGCTCAGCCGCGCGCCGGCCTTCGCAGAGTTCGACCCACCCCATGCGGAGCAAGCACTCGCACGACCGCCCCACCGCTCGCTTCGATATCCTTACAGATTAGAGAAGCCGCCACCCAACCTATGATCGCCCTTCCGCGAATTTCAGACAAACCGCATATCCGACGCGCCCGCAGCCACGTATCTTCCCCCTGCCTCCTTTCCGAGTTTCCCCATTCTCGATTTAAGGAGGCCTTCAATGGGTAAGGTTGGATTTCGGCCTCGCATAGCGCGAGGCCGTTTTTTCCCGTCACCTGAATCCAACAACCGCGCGCTTCAAAAGCAATCGGTGTGAACACGGCGGCCGCAACGGCATCTAACCGCCTCATCGATAACAACGCGGAGAACCGCCCATGAAGCCAGGCCGCATCCTGCCCATCCTCGTCGGCTGCATCGCCGCCGCAAGCCTGTCGGCACATGCCCAGCCTCAGCCCAACGCGCAATGGCGCGCGACCGAGGCAACTCTCTTCGATCTGATCCAGAACGGCTATGGAATCGTCGCGGTGACGAGCGTCGCCGCGCGCAGCTCAGGGCTTCCCGAAGACACCTACGTCCTTCAGAAAACCAATAGCGTCTATCGCTGCGTGGAAACGCGCGCGGCGGAAACCGGCACGGTTCGATCGACCGCGCCGATACACTGCGCCGAACTCGTCAAGCCCTATACCGACTGACCTCGAAGCCAGGAGCGGCGCGCATCGGCGCCGCCCTTCGTTTCAGTTATCGTCGGATCTGACAGGCGGCCGAACATGCGGAACCGGCTCCGCCTTCGCCGCATCCTGCTTCGGCGCCGCAGGTTTCGCTTCGCCCTTCGAATGCGCGCTGGAAGCCGGTTGCTGTTGCCGTGCGGGCGCGCCCGACTGTGCAGGTTCGTTCTTGCGTGACATGGCATCCTCCCGAAAACCGGGGACATCCCCTCACTACCTTAGCACCGCCGCGCCGATGCCGCACACGTCGCGCGCGGCTCAGCCGACCGGCGCCTCGCCCTCGCCCGATTGCTTGCCGGGCCTGTCGTTCGGGCCTTGCTTGCGGTTTTCGTCATCGCGCTCGGGCAGCTTGCTCTTTTCGTTGTCGCTGTGTTCCACGGGCTGCCCTTCCGGCCGATTCGTCTCGCTGCTCATGACTTCCTCCCTCGGTGCTTTGGAATGAAAGCATCGTCAGCAAATCCCGCGCCCGAGCGCGCGCTGGCGCACGTTTATTTCCTGCCCCCGACGTTGGAAGCGACTACTATTAAAGTAACGCTCTCTCTGTCATGCCTGCGATGTTCGCGCCACGATCCTGCTCTCTCCTCATTGCGGTGATCGGCGCGCTCGCGACGACCGCCTGCACGATCACACCGCCGCCGAGCGTCGTGGCTGCACGCAACGCCCCGCAGGCCATCCCCGCTTTAACGCTCGACGAATACAAGGCGCGCATCGCGCAGCGCATCTTCGAGCGCAATCCATCGCTCGTGCTGAAGGGCACGCCGCAAGCGATGCTGCGCTCCTTCGTGCTCGTGTCATTCACCGTGGACCGCGGCGGGCGAGTCGTCGACTCGTCGGTGTATCGCACCAATGGCGACGACGAAGCCGAAGCCACCGCACTCGCATCGCTGCGCCGCGCTGCGCCGCTGCCCGCGCCGCCCGCGCGGCTTCTGAACGGCAATGGCCAGCTCGAGCTCTTCGAAGGCTGGATGTTCAACGACAACGGTCAGTTCCAACTGCAAACCTCGCACTCGCCACAGGCGACGACCATCGATTGATTGGCGCTCACCGCGCACGCTCGTTATAATTTTTGGCACCCCTGCCGGACCCGCTTCCGGCGCGGCCTTCGCCTCGTGCTCACCCCGCACGTCGCGCGAAGCGCCTGAGCGCAGCCCAACTGCGCCGCGACATCGCGCGCCACTCGCGCACGCCGTCAAACCCTGGCTTTCGTGCCATCGCATCGCAATCCCTACAAAAACCTGACGCGCATCGAGCGATGACATCGCTCGTCACTTCGATCGATCGCCCTCGCCCGGCGATGCGCGCGACAATGCTTCGCAACACCGCAACACGACAACGGAGACAGCATGTCCTCATCCTCGCTTTCCGCCGCAAAGCCCGGCGACGGGTCCCAAAGCGCTTCTCGCGTCATTTTCGCGAGCTTCATCGGCACCGCCATCGAGTTCTACGACTTCTATGTCTATGCGACCGCCGCCGCGCTCGTCATCGGTCCCGTGTTCTTTCCGCACGACTCGCCCGCCGCGCAGGCGCTCTCCGCGTTCGTCACGTTCGGCATTGCGTTCTTCGCGCGGCCGATCGGCTCGTTCCTGTTCGGGCACTTCGGCGACCGCATCGGACGCAAGTCGACGCTCGTCGCATCGCTTCTGGTGATGGGCGTCTCGACGACGCTGATCGGCTTCGTGCCCGGCTACGATTCCATCGGCAGCCTCGCGCCGATCCTTCTGTGCATCCTGCGCTTCGGGCAAGGCATCGGACTCGGCGGCGAATGGGGCGGCGCGGCGCTGCTCGCCACCGAATACGCGCCGCAGGGCAAGCGCGGGCTCTTCGGCATGTTCCCGCAGCTCGGGCCGTCGATCGGCTTTCTCGCGTCGAACGGGCTCTTCTTCGGTCTCGCGCTTTCGCTGTCGGACGAGCAGTTCCGCAGCTGGGGCTGGCGCGTGCCGTTCATCGTGAGCGCGGTGCTGGTCGCGCTCGGTCTCTACGTGCGCCTGAAAATCGCGGAGACGCCGGCGTTTCGCGCCGCCGTCGAGCGTGACGAGCGCGTCAAGGTGCCGGTCGCGACGCTGCTCGGCAGCCATCTGGTGCCGACGCTGCTCGGCGCGTTTGCGATGGTCGTCTGCTACACGCTCTTCTACATCTCGACGGTGTTCTCGCTGTCGTATGGCGTCGCCAAGCTGCATTTCGCGCGCGAGACGTTCCTCGGCCTGCTGTGCTTCGCCGTGCTCTTCATGGCGATTGCCACGCCGATCTCCGCGATTGCCAGCGACCGCTTCGGCCGCAAGCCAGTGCTGATCGTCGGCTGCGTTCTCGCGATCCTCTCCGGCTTCGCGATGGCCCCGCTCCTCGGCAGCGGCGACACGATCCAGGTCGCGCTCTTCCTCACGATCGAGCTCTTCCTGATGGGCGTCACCTTCGCTCCGATGGGCGCGCTCCTGCCCGAGCTCTTCCCGACCAACGTGCGCTACACGGGCGCGGGCGTCGCGTACAACCTCGGCGGGATTCTGGGCGCGTCGGTGGCGCCGTACATCGCGCAACTGCTCGCCAATCGCGGCGGGCTGTCGTGGGTGGGCGGGTATGTATCGGCGGCGGCGGCGGTGAGCCTCGTCGCCGTGTTGTGCATGCGTGAGACGCGCAACATCACGCTGAAGTGAAATGGAGACCGGCCGGCGCGCTCAGCGATCGCGCCGGCTGGCGGCGTGGGCGGGCACCGGCCTGCCCTCGATAACCGGAATGCGCGGCGTCGGCCGCTCGATCTCCTTCGCGCGCGCCGCCTTCGCCGCCTTGCGATCGGCCCAGAAGCGCGCGAGCCAGAGCAGGCTGACGATCGCGATGCCATCGGCGATGAGCCCGAGAATCCAGTGCGACGGATAGCGCCCGAGGCCGAGCACGCCCATCGCGCGCAGCGCCGAATCGAGCACGAGCGACACGCACGTACCCGCGATGAAGCACACGAGCCCTTGCTGCCCGATCGTCACGATGCCCGGCAGCTTGCGCGCCAGCTTGCCGACCCAGCCCGCGTGGACCCCGCGCGCGACGATCCACGCAATCGCCCCGAAGCTCACGATGCGCAGCGTCGCGAGGTTCTGCTTCATGTATCCCGGCGGCGCCTGCGTCTCGAGGAAAAGCTTGAAGAACGCGAAGGTCAGCGCGATCGCGATCGCCCCTGCAGTCAGCCAGCGCGCGAGCTTGCCCGCATGGAATTCGCCGCTGATCGGCTGGACCCGCGCGAGCACGCCGGTCATGAACATCAGCTGCCAGGCGAACGGGTTGAACGACCACGCTTCGCCGTAGGTGCCGGGCAGGAAGCGCAAGAGCGGCATGGCCGCGAGCCACACGAGCAGGCTGCCGAAGATCGCGACGACGGGTTTTCTCTGCGCGAGCGGCACGATCACGGGCACGGCGAGCGCGAACACGGAGTACATCGGCAGCACGGCCGAGAGATACGGCTGCTGACGCAGCAACGCGATATCGGCGATAAGGCCCGCCGGCCGCACGAGAAAGGTCGGCCACTCGGTGTACTGGACCATCGGTGTGTCGACCTTCAGCGCCATCAGCAGTCCGCCGCCGATCAGCATCAGAAACGCCGTCAACAGGTACGCGCGATAGATTTCCCAGCTGCGTTTGAAAAAGCGTCGGCGGGCGGATGAATCGCTACGGCGAGTCGCAAGCGCCGTATAAGCCGCCGCCGACGCATAACCTCCGAGAAACACGAATACTTCGGCGGAATCACAAAACGCGTATTGATGCAGCGTAAAGCGGGACAGCACGCTTCCCGTTATATGGTCCACCGCGATAATCAGCAGCACGATTCCCCGAAAGAAATCGACTTCGAGAGAACGTGTCGTCGGGGAAGTCATCTGGGCGAATGCTCCACGAACATGCGGTTCGGCGCGCCGCCGGACTGGCTTGGCGCGCATACGGGGTTTGTACTGACGCGGGAAAGAAAATTCCCTGAATCAGCCAGTATTTAAATTAACACTCGATGGCAGTCGGCAAGCTGGCGGGAAAATGACTTTTTTGTCCGCTTTCCCGCAAATATGTCGCTGCCTATACTGGAAATGAGTTCAATGAACCAACGCGCGAAAAGTTGTGCACGACAGAAAAAGGGAGGCCGCCATGCACTTTCATCTGGAGAGTTCGCATCTCGTCGCAATGGTCACCATCGCGCTATTGACGGCGCTGCTTCTCGCGGTGAAGTTCCGCCCGGCGACATGGCGCGGCGTGGTTTGCGAAGCGGTCATCGCGAATATCGGCGCGATCCTGGCGGTAATCGCGTTCGAAGTGCTGACCGCCTGAACCCATCGACGCGGGTATCGCACGCCGCGTCCGCAAAGAAATTGCGAATTGATTGAACTTTCGCGGGCGCACCTGCTCTGAGCAGGTAATGCCGTTCGTTGAGTTCCTCCGAACTGAACGACTGGCACCCTTCTCCTCTCCGCTCCTGCTTATTGCGGGAGCGTTTCTTGGGCGCCTGGCGAAAGCCTCGCGCCTGTTCTTTTTTCTGGCCTGCGCATCAGCTTACGTTCGTCATCACGATGAAGATGCACGCGCGACGAAGCCTTGCGCGGCGTCAGCGAATCAGATCCAGTGACCCGGAACGTAGCGCTACTGCCCACGGAAAACCGACCTCATGTCTGAAGACATCGAACGCGCATGACGCGCGGATGAAGGCTTCACGGAGGAGAATGCCCGCTTGCTTTTTTCAATGCACAAGCACGCGCAGGCGATGACACGCACGGCAGAGCCAAGAGGTCGTATCCGCAACGTTTTGTGGTGACGTGTCTGTGAACTGTCGCTCGCCGACTGCGCACACGGAAACCGGCGAAGACTGAAGCGCAAACGTTGTCGCAATAAGCAAAAAGGCCAGGATCGCCTGATCCTGGCCTTTGGCATTTCTTGCGATAACGCGACGCGCACCCGCGCGCCGCACGCAGCATCATGCCTGCGGAATCTCGATCTTCACTTCCAGCACTTCGAGGTCGTCCTGACGCTCGAGGCTCACGCGAATATCGTCATCGGAAATCTTCACGTACTTCGAAATCACGGCAACGAGTTCCCGTTGCAACGCCGGCAGATAATCGGCGGCGGCTCTGCCACCCGCGCGCTCGTGCGCAATGATCAACTGCAAGCGTTCCTTCGCGACCGTAGCGGACTTTCTTTTCTCGCCCAGCAAAAACGAAAGAATCGACATTGCGTCCCCTTACTTGGTGCCGAAGATGCGTTGCAGCAGACCAGGCTTTTGATAATCGGTGAAGCGCAGCGTCTTCTCTTCTCCCAGGAAGCGCGACACCACGTCCTTGTACGATTCGGCGACATCCGTGCCGTCCAGGTGCACGGCCGGCAAACCCTGATTCGATGCATGCAGCACCGCTTCCGATTCCGGAATCACGCCGATCAGCTCGATACGCAGGATTTCCTGAATGTCGGAGAGCGACAGCATTTCGCCCTCGCTCACGCGCTTCGGGTTGTAGCGCGTGATGAGCAGATGCTCCTTGACCGGCTCCTTGCCTTCCTTCGCGCGCTTGGTCTTCGACGACAGGATGCCGAGAATGCGGTCCGAGTCGCGCACCGACGACACTTCCGGATTCGTCACGATGAGCGCTTCGTCGGCGAAGTGCATCGCCATCAGCGCACCGGACTCGATACCCGCGGGCGAATCGCAGACGATGTACTCGAAGTCCATCTTGACCAGCTCGTCGATGACCTTCTCGACGCCTTCCAGCGTGAGCGCGTCTTTATCGCGCGTCTGCGATGCCGGCAGGATGTAGAGGTTCTCGCACTTCTTGTCCTTGATGAGCGCCTGATGCAGGTTCGCTTCACCCTGAATGACGTTGATCAGGTCGTACACCACGCGGCGTTCGCAACCCATGATGAGGTCGAGATTGCGCAGACCGACGTCGAAGTCGATCACGGCCGTTTTGTGGCCGCGCAATGCGAGCGCCGATGCGAAGCTCGCGCTGGTGGTCGTCTTGCCGACGCCGCCCTTCCCCGAAGTCACCACAATGATTTTTGCCATACAAGTACCTTGTGTTCGTCAATAGGTCCGCTCGCGTTGCTTTCGGGCGCGCGCCAGGGGCATCGGGCGCGCGAGTCGATACAACCCGTCAGGTCAGACGCAGCGGTTCGATCATGAGTTTTTCTTCTTGCAGCCAGATCTGCACCGGCTTGCTCGCGACATCGGCGGGCAGCGGGTTCTCGGTCGTCCGATAGATGCCCGCGATGGAAATGAGTTCCGGCTCGAGACAGGTGCAGAAGATGCGCGCGTCGAGATTGCCATGCACGCCCGCGAGCGCGCGGCCCCGCAGTGGCGCATAGATATGGATATTGCCTTCGGCGATCACCTCGGCCCCGTACGACACGAGTCCGAGCACGATGAGATCGCCCTTCGCGTAGACCTGCTGGCCCGAACGCAGCGGACGATCGATGATGGTCGCTGGCTGCGGCAGCACCGCGGGCGCGGGCTCCTTCGCGACGGCCGCTTCGATGACCGCGGCGGCTTCGGTGTTCGGCTTCGCTTCGTCGGCCGAGGGCTTCGGCGCGCCGCGCCGGTCACGCGCTTCGAGAATCGGCAGGCCGCCTTCGTTCGCCCATTGGATCGCCCACGTCTGCGCAGGCAGCGCGACGATGCCGATCGGGCGCATGCGCACGCTCTTCAGCAAGGTCTCGAGTTCAGCGAGCGATACGCGCTCACCTTCGCCACCCTTCGCGGAATCGGCGAGACGGCGCACGTCGATGGCGACGACATCATTGGCGAAGAATTCGGGAGTCGCTTCGAAGCGCCGCGTGAGTTCCGTGCGCAAGGCATCGAGGTCGGGAGTCTTGACGACGAAGAGAAGCGTGTCGACGGAGCCGCTGCGCAGTTCGAAAAAGGGCGTTTTGTTGAGCGACATAAGAACGGCCAAAAATTTTGCGTATTTTACAGGCGTTGCCGCACACGGCCATAATTTTTGAGACCGATTTCAGCGATCGGAAATGGGCAACGCGCGCCGCGCGGTGCGCATGGCACGCGCGATAAGCGACGACAGAACGCGCCTGACGCGCGTCAGGCGGGATGCTCGGCGTCCATATGAAGCACGAAGAGCGCCTCGGCTTCTTCCTCGTGAGACGGCATCGCGCGGCGCTCGCCGGTGGGGCCGAAACCGAGACGCTCATAGAAGCGCATCGCGGTGCGGTTCTCCTCGGAGATCCACGCATGCACCTCGGCGGCGCCCTGCGCGGCGAGCCATTGCGATGCGACATTCACGAGCAGCTCGCCGCCGCGCAGATGCCGCACGGCCGGCGCGACCCACAGCGCGCTCACGAATGCGCGCGCGGCCGGCGACTCTTCGACGTATGCATGAACGAGACCGCAGGGATGTCCTTCGGTGTAGAGCAGAAAAGTCGCGAGCCGCGGCGAGCTCGAGTGCAGGGCCGCGGTTTCGTCAAAACACGACGGCTCGACGAGCAACGCATCTTCCAGCGTCTCGCCGAATGCGTACGGTGCTTCGCGCAGCGATGCCGTGCGAAGCTCGCGCAACACCGAACCTTGTTGCGCGGCGATGCGGCTGACGGTCAATGAGGGACTCATGCGGGCGCTCATGCAGACTATTTCTCTCTCACTTTCAGGCTCCATGCGCGTGCGGCTCTGTCGGCCGGTCCGGCGCGCGGGCCACTGGCATAGCTTCAACCGAACGGGCGAACCCGTCAATTCCTAAATCCCGGAAAGTGCTTTACAGCGCACACGGGTTCGCGCCGCGATGCTCACGGCGCTTCATAAGCGCCGGTGCCGTCGGGCCACGGCGTGAGCAATTCGAAGCCGTCATCGGTCACGGCGACCATGTGCTCCCATTGCGCCGAGAGCGAGCGGTCCTTCGTCGTCACGGTCCAGCCGTCGCGCGATTGCTGCGTGGCCGCGCGGCCGGCGTTGACCATCGGCTCGATCGTGAAGACGAGGCCCGGCTTCAGGCGCAGGCCCGCGCCGCGCTGACCATAGTGCAGCACTTGCGGATCTTCGTGATAGACGCGGCCGATGCCGTGCCCGCAGTATTCGCGCACCACGGAGAAGCCTTCGCGATGCGCGACGCTCTGGATGGCCGCGCCGACGTCGCCGAGGGTCGCGCCGGGGCGCACTTCGCGCATGCCGGCGAGCATCGCTTCATAGGTCGTTTCGGTGAGACGGCGCGCTTGTGCGCTCGGCGTGCCGGCGTAGTACATGCGGCTCGTGTCGCCGTAGTAGCCGTCCTTGATGATCGCGACATCGATGTTGATGATGTCGCCGTCCTTCAATTCCTTCGGCCCCGGAATGCCGTGGCACACGACGTGATTCACCGAAGTGCAGACCGTCTTCGGAAAGCCCATGTAGCCGACGTTGGCGGGAATGGCCTTCAACTCGTTGACGATGAAGTGGTTGCAGATGGCGTCGAGTTCGTCGGTAGTGATGCCCGGGCGGACATGTTCGGCGATCATCGCGAGGACTTCGGCGGCCATGCGGCCGGAGATGCGCAACTTTTCGATGTCGGCGGGTGTCTTGAGCGTGATGGCCATTGAGCAATGCGAATGGGTTCGTGCCGGATGCGTGCTGCCCGCGCGCGTGTTTTCGCCGATGCTTCAGGCGGACGGCGCGCGAGGACAATGGGCCCGATGATAGCACTCCCGCCGAGGGTCGCCTCTTGGAAAGGCGCTTGCGCGCTGCATTTCGAGGCTTCGGGTGCGTTGTTTTCGGATGAGCCGCGTTCGTCGCGCGCCCTTGTGACGGGCGCGTGTTTGTGTTTTAGTGGCGCGATTTCGAACTTGCCGGAGCGATATGAACTTACATCGATTTGCCTACCTTGGCGCTGTCTTCACGGGCGTCGCCGCCCTCGCCGCATGCAGCTCGACGAGCGGTCCCGAGTTGCGCGCGTCCAAGCCTGTGATTCATGTTTCGTCGGCGCGGGCCGCGTCGGACATTTCGAGCTGTCTGCAACGCATGATTCCGTCCGCGCAGACGAGACGCGATCAAGGATCGACAGAGTTGATGGTCGGGTCGAATGCCTGGCTCGTGACGCTGACGCCTTCGGCTTATGGCTCGATCGTCAAGGTGCAGCAGTCGTCGGGCGATGATGGCGGCGTGCCGGAGCCGGAACTGCGGTTCGACATTGCGCGGTGTACGACTTGAGGTAAGCGAGATATGAGCGGCGGCCGCCTTGTAGCGACGCCGCTTCAAACAACGTTCCGGCCAAAAGCAAAACCCCGCAAGCCTTTCGACTTGCGGGGTTTCAGTATTCTGGCGGAGAGGGTGGGATTCGAACCCACGGTACGGGAAAACCGTACGCCTGATTTCGAGTCAGGTACATTCGACCACTCTGCCACCTCTCCGTCTACCAATCGCGCTTTACTTTCGCTCCGCTTTGATCGGCCTTCGTTAAGCGGGTCGTTGCTCAACGAAGAACGAAAGTATATCGAAGTCTTCTGACCTTTCCAAGCCCCTTTTTGAAAATAAACGTCACGCCGACGCAGGAACTTCGATTCTTTCCACACCGCGCATATACGGCCGCAGCACCGCCGGAATCGTCACCGAGCCATCCGCGTTCTGGAAGTTCTCCAGCACCGCGACGAGCGTGCGTCCCACCGCCAGCCCCGAGCCGTTCAGCGTGTGCACGAACTCCGGCTTGCCCTGCGCATTGCGGAAGCGCGCCTGCATGCGGCGCGCCTGGAACGCCTCGGTATTCGAGCAGCTCGAAATCTCACGATACGTGTTCTGCGCAGGCAGCCACACTTCCAGATCGAACGTCTTCGCCGCGGAGAAGCCCATGTCGCCCGTGCAGAGCGTGATCACGCGATACGGCAGTTCCAGCTTCTGCAAGATGGTCTCCGCCTGACCGACCATCTCGTCCAGCGCGGCATAGGAATGCTCCGGCGCCACGATCTGCACCATCTCGACCTTGTCGAACTGATGCTGACGGATCAGGCCGCGCGTATCGCGACCATACGAGCCCGCCTCCGAACGGAAGCACGGCGAATGCGCGGTGAGCTTCACCGGCAGCGCGTTCGCTTCGAGGATGCCGTCGCGCACGGTGTTGGTGAGCGAGATCTCCGACGTCGAAATGAGGTATTGCGTGACCGTGTTCTCGTCGCCGCCCTTCTCGACGCGGAACATGTCGTCGGCGAACTTGGGCAGCTGGCCCGTGCCGTAGAGAATCTCCGGATTCACGATATACGGCGTGTACGCCTCGGTATAGCCGTGCTGCTCCGTGTGCGTGTCGATCATGAACTGCGCGAGCGCGCGATGCAGCCGCGCGATCTGACCGCGCAGCAGCGTGAAGCGCGCGCCCGAGAGCTTCGCTCCGGTTTCGAAGTCGAGGCCGAGCGGCGCGCCGACATCGACGTGATCCTTGATCTCGAAGTCGAACGAACGCGGCGTGCCCCAGCGCCGCACTTCGACGTTCTGCGTTTCGTCGTTACCGACCGGCACGCTTTCGTGCGGCAGGTTCGGCACGGTCAGCATCAGGTCCGACAGGCGCTTCTGGATCTCTTCCAGCTTCGCCGCCGATTCCTTCATCGTGTCGCCGATGCCGCCCACTTCCGCCATCACCGCCGACGTGTCCTCGCCGCGGCCCTTCATCGCGCCGATCTGTTTCGACAGGCTGTTGCGGCGCGCCTGCAGTTCTTCGGTGCGGGTCTGGATCTCGCGGCGCTCGGCTTCGAGCGCGGCGAAGGCGGCGACGTCGAGCGTGTAGCCTCGATCGGCGAGGCGCTTCGCGACGCCGTCCAGGTCTTTGCGGAGGTGTTGGATGTCGAGCATGGCGGGGGCTGCTTGTTAAGTAATCGGAAACGCCGATTTTAGCGCACGGTCATCGCGCGCCGGCGCAATCGGCGGTCCGAATGACGAAACGCCGTTGGCCCGCGCGCGAAACGAACGGCGGCGGATTTCACCGCTTCTTTTCGTCGCGATGCTCGCGCCGCCAAGCTTCGTCGAGTTCGGCGAGGCGCGCGAGCTTTTCGCCGATCTTGCCTTCGAGCCCGCGCGGTGTCGGCCGATACCAGTGCGGCTCGCGCATGCCGTCGGGCAGATAGGTTTCGCCGGCGGCGTAGGCATCGGGCTCGTCGTGCGCGTAGCGGTATTCGTGGCCGTAGCCGAGCTCCTTCATCAGCTTGGTCGGCGCGTTGCGCAGATGCACCGGCACGCCGCGCGACTGATCCTTGCCGACGAAGCGCCGCGCCTCGTTGTACGCGTTGTAGCCGGCGTTCGATTTCGGCGCGACCGCCAGATAGACGAGCGCCTGGCCGAGCGCAAGCTCGCCTTCGGGCGTACCGAGCCGCTCGTAGGTTTCCGCTGCATCCAGCGCGATGCGCGCGGCGCGCGGATCGGCGAGACCGATATCCTCCCATGCCATGCGCACGATGCGCCGCGCCATGTAACGCGGATCGGCGCCGCCGTCGAGCATGCGGCAGAACCAGTAGAGCGCCGCGTCCGGATTGCTGCCGCGCACGGATTTGTGCAACGCGCTGATCTGGTCGTAGAACGCGTCGCCGCCTTTGTCGAAGCGCCGCAAGTTCTCCGCGAGCGCGCTGCCGAGCAACGTGCCGTCGACTTCGGTCTGCTTTTGCTGCGCCGCCGCGCGCGCGACGATCTCGAGGTTGTTCAGCAGCTTGCGGCCATCGCCGTCGGCGGAACCGATCAGCGCGTCGCGGGCTTCGTCGGTGAACGTGAGGCCGCCGAGTTCCTTCGTCGCGCGCTCGAGCAGTTCCTTCAGCTCGTCGGTGTCGAGGCTCTTCAGCACGTACACCGCCGCGCGCGACAACAACGCGCTGTTCACCTCGAACGACGGATTCTCCGTCGTCGCGCCGACGAACACGAACAGCCCCGATTCGACGTGCGGCAAGAACGCGTCCTGCTGGCTCTTGTTGAAGCGATGCACCTCGTCGACGAACACGAGCGTCTGATGCCCGTTCGCGCGATGGATCTGCGCGGTCTCCACGGCCTCGCGGATATCCTTCACGCCGGACAGGACCGCCGAAAGCGAGATGAACTGCGCGTGAAACGCATCGGCCATGAGGCGCGCGAGCGTGGTCTTGCCGACGCCGGGCGGGCCCCAGAGAATCATCGAATGCGCCTCGCCGGATTCGAACGCGACGCGCAGCGGCTTGGCTTGGCCGAGCAGATGCTTCTGGCCGATCACGTCGTCGATGGTGCGGGGGCGCAGGCGCTCCGCGAGCGGAACGGTGCCACGGTTTTCTTCGAACATGTGCTTGTCGGGCGCAGTGAGATGCGCGTGGGCGTCAATCGGAATCGGATCAGGCTCGATCGGCTTCGATTGGCGCGGGTGAATCAAAGGCGGCGATAATCATGCCCTTTTCCGGCGCGCGTGTGCATCGGCCAAATGGCAGAGTGGTCACGCGGGCAGTTCGACCGCAGAATCGGGGCATTATGACAGCCGTGCGCGCAGGCATGCCCGCGCAGGCTCGACAAGACAATATAGGGACGCGAATCCATGCAGCAAGACACTCTCGGCGAAATCGACAGCAGCGCCACCTACGCGCCGCTCACGCCCGTGCCGCCCGAGCGGCGCGCCTTCGGCACGAGCGACGCCTTCGCGCTGTGGTTCTCGCTCGGCATTGGCCTGCTGGTCGCGCAGGCGGGCGCGCTGCTCGTGCCGGGCCTGTCGCTGCCGCATGCGCTCGCGGCGATCGTCATCGGCACGGTGATCGGCGTCGTGCTGCTCGCGCTCGCGGGCGTCGTCGGCACGGATACGGGGCTTGCCGCGATGTCGTCGCTGCGCCCGACGCTCGGCGTGCGCGGCGCGTCCGTGCCCGCGGTGCTCAATGCGATACAGCTCGTCGGCTGGGGCTCGTTCGAAATCATTGTGATGCGCGACTCCGCCGAAGCCCTCGCGAAGCAGTCGTTCCACTTCTCGATGCCGCTCGTCTGGACGCTCATCTTCGGCGCACTCGCGACGCTGCTCGCGGTGAGCGGCCCGCTCTCCTTCGTGCGGCGCTTCCTGCGGACCTGGGGCATCTGGCTGCTGCTCGGCGGCGCGGGCTGGCTCACGTGGAATCTGCTCGCGAAGCATGATCTTTCCGCGTTGATGGCGCGCCCCGGCACCGGCGAAATGGCGTTCGGCGCGGGCATCGATCTGGTCGTCGCGATGCCGCTGTCATGGCTGCCGCTGATCGCCGATTACACGCGCTTCGGCAAGAGCCCCGGCGGCGCATTTCGCGGCACGCTCCTAGGCTACGGCATCGCGAATCTGTGGTTCTATGCGCTCGGCGCGATCTACGGGCTCGCGGCGGGCGGCGGCGACGCCTTGCTCACCACCGCGTTCGCGCAGGCAGGCGGCGGCCTCGCGCTCTTTCTCATCCTGATCGACGAAACCGACAACGCCTTCGCCGATATCCACTCAGCGGCCGTATCGACAGGCACGTTCTGGGCGCGCGCCAGCGTGCCCATGCTCTCGTGCGCGTTCGGCGCGCTGTGCACGCTCGTCGCGCTCGTCGTGGAGATGGGCAAGTATCAGAACTTCCTGCTCCTGATCGGCTCGGTCTTCGCGCCGCTTTTCGGCGTCGTGCTCGCGGATCACTTCATCGTGAGAAAGCGCCGCATCGATACGGCCGCGCTCGGGTCTGCCGATGGCCGCTACGGTTATTCGGGCGGCTGGCACCTGAGCGCATTCATCGCGTGGGGCATCGGGATTGCCGCGTATCACGCGATCAATCAATGGCTGCCGAATCTCGGCGCGACGCTGCCCGCGCTCGCGCTCGGCGCCGTGTGCTATTTGCTGCTCGTGTCGGGAAGGCGCCGCGCTTACGCGTGACAGGCGTTTTCAATAAGAAAAGCCGCCGGATGGCGGCTTTTCCCTGTCAGCGCGCGGAACTGCCGCGTTACTTCGCCGCGCGATACTCCACGCCCGGCAGCACGCACAGCAGTTCGAACGCGAGATTCGCGCCGAGCAGCGCGGTCGTGCCGAACGGGTCATACGGCGGCGCCACTTCCACCAGATCCGCGCCGACGATATTCAGCCCGCGCGCGCCGCGCACGATTTCCAGCGCTTGCGGCACGGTGAGCCCCGCGATTTCCGGCGTGCCCGTGCCGGGCGCGAACGCCGGATCGATGCCGTCGATATCGAACGTGATGTAGACGGGGCCATCGCCCATCTGCGCGCGCACTTCCTCCATCAAGGGCGCGAGCGACTTGTTCCAGCACTCCTCCGTCTGCACGACGCGAAAGCCCTGCTCGCGGCACCAGTCGAAATCGCCTGCCTCGTAGCCCGTTCCGCGCAGGCCGATCTGCACGACGCGCGAGCAATCGAGCAAGCCCTCTTCCACCGCGCGGCGAAACGGCGTGCCGTGGGCGATCTTCTCGCCGAACATCGTGTCGTTGACGTCGGCGTGGGCATCGATATGAATCAGCCCGACCTTGCCGTGCTTCGCGTGAATCGCGCGCAGGATCGGCAGCGCGATGGTGTGATCGCCGCCGATCGTGAGCGGCTTGCAGCCGTGCTTCAGGATCTCGCGATACGCGCGCTCGATGCGGTCGATCGAATCGAGCAGGTTGTACGGATTGATCGCGACATCGCCGATATCCGCCACGCGCAGCGAATCGAAGGGCGCGGCGCGCGTCGCCATGTTGTAGGGGCGCAGCAGCACGGACTCACTGCGCACCTGACGCGGACCGAAACGTGCGCCAGTGCGGTTCGACGTGCCGAGATCGAACGGCACGCCGACGAAGCATGCATCCAGCCCTTCCGCCGACTGGACGTGCGGCAGGCGCATCATCGTCGTGATGCCGCCGCAGCGCGGCATCTGGTTGCCTGAGAGCGGCTGCGGGCGCTCGGCGCGCTGTTCGAGGAAATGCGAGTCGAAGTGCTCGGCGGGCGCGAAAAGCGAGGATGTATTCATGGCGTCAGATGAATGCGAGTTGTCATCCGACAATTAATAGCCGCTTCCGAGCGAAGTTAAAATGGCGACGAAATTAACTTCACATCGATATCCATCGATGTATCGGCGGCGCACCCATGTTCACTCACCTCTCCGATCTCGATTTGCGCCTGATCCGCGTCTTTCTCGCGATCGTCGATGCGGGCGGCGTCTCGTCGGCACAGGCGACGCTCAATGTCGGTCAGTCGACCATCAGCACGCAGCTCGCCACGCTCGAAACGCGGCTCGGCTATCGGCTGTGCGAGCGCGGGCGCGGCGGTTTCGCGCTGACCTCGCGCGGCGAACAGTTCGTCGAGGCGTGCAGGACGCTGCTCGCGGCCATCGACACTTTCGATTCGACTGCGCGCAACGTCGGCAAGAAGCTCGTCGGCACGCTCACGCTCGGAATGATCGGCAATACGCCGGTCAGCGCGAACGCGCGCGTCAGCCAGGCAATCGCGCGCTTCCGGCAGCGCGACGAATCCGTGCGCTTCGCGGTGCTCGTGCGCTCGCCGGGCGAGCTCGAGGAAATGCTGCTGTCGGAGCGGATACAGATGGCGATCGGGTACTTCTGGCATCGCGTGCCGTCGCTCGAATACACGGAGATTTTCGCGGAGGATCAACTGGCGTATTGCGGGCGCGAGCATCCGTTGTTCGCGCGGGCGGGACGCGTCGGCGCCGCGCAGGCGTTCGAGCACGACTGGGCGTGGCGCAGCTATCCGCTGCCCGAAGCGGGCGAACTCACGCCGCGCAAGATCGGCGCGGTCGCGGACAACATGGAGGCCGTCGCAATGCTCGTGCTGTCGGGACGGCATCTCGGCTATCTGCCCGAGCATTTCGCCGCGCCCTATGTGAAGGAAGGTCTGCTCGCGCCGCTGAACCCGAAGTCGATGCGCTATCGCGTCGCGTTTCAGATGGTCACGCGCGCTGAGCGCGGAAATGCCGCGCGCGGTGCGAAGCGCGAGATCGTGGAGGCATTCATCGCGGACATGCAAGCCGCGCACGCCTGATATTCGCAGCGAGCGCATTTCGATTTAATTGCTATTAATCAAGTTAATCGCCAATAAAAATGCTCTTAGGCTTATAACATCTATTTTTACAGTTCTAATATCAAATTCGCATTGCCCCATCAATACGAATTCTCCTCATATCTGTCGGCGCACATCTCAAGAATAAGACCAACCACTTACCCGGACGGCCCGATGTGCGCTCCTGCCGTACCGGATATACAGCGTCGATAAAACAGAAGACCTTCTTTTCTATGGGGGAAAAGATGAATAAAACGAACCTGAGAGTAGCAGCACTGGCTGGAAAAATCACAGTAATGGCCGCGACCGCGTGTTTTTCGATCGCGGCAGGCGCTACCCCGGCGACGGGTGGCACCATTACGTTCATCGGCGCGCTGGTGGCGCCTTCGTTTGCGATGTCCGTCGGGCCCGCTGCGCGCGCGCAAGGCCCGACGGCGGCGCAGACTCAGATAGCGGGCACGAGCGGCGGCACGACCTATGTGACCTTCCTTCCAGTGCCATACAGTCCGACCAATGCCGATGTGTCGCTCATGGTCGCGGGCCACGCGCGCACCGCGGACGCCCTGACCGCCAGCTTCACCGACGGCAAGGGGCGCATCGTGAAGCCCGGTCCGGGCGGAACCTATCACGTGGGCGTGATGGGCGGCACGCTGTCGATGCGCGCGAAGGACGACGCTCCGCCGTCCGGCACGGAGGTGACGCTCGTCACGAGCTATCGTTGATCGATGCGGGATTGCGCGGCCCGCACGGAGCCGCGCAGCAAAGCCTCAACCGTTGATCACGTCCGCGCCCTTCGGCACGGTGAACTTGAACGTATCGCTCTTGATCGGCGGGTTCTTCTGGATGTTCGAGAACGTGAGCAGCGTGACGTTGCCGAAGACGTCGTGCAGCTCCATGGCCTGCAGATTGCCGTCCTTGAAGCCGATGCCGACCGTCTCGAACTGCGTGTCCTTCGACTTCGGCGTGAGCTCGAGCCAGTCGATGCCGCCCTTCTCGCCCGCATCGCGCAGATTGAAGTTCTTTTCCAGATCGTTGCTGCCGAAGAGGATAGCCGCCGGGCTCGCGCCGAGCGCGCCGCCGAGCGTGCGCACGGTGACCTGGTTCAGATCCTTGTCGTAGACGTAGAGCTTGTCGCCATCGGCCTGGAGGATCTGCGAGTACGGCTTCTGATACGACCAGATGAACTTGCCCGGCCGCGCGAACATGAACGTGCCGCTCGACGTGGCGCCCTTGGTCGGCACCGTGGTCGACGTCGCGCCGTTGTTCGCCTTGCCCGGCGCCTTGATTTCCTGCTGCGTGAAGTCGCCGCGCGCCGCGCGGACCTGCGACACGAACGCCTTCAACTGTTCCGTGCCGCTCGCGAATGCGTGCGATGCGAAGAGCATCGACGCCGAAAACATCGCCGCACCGATTGCCTTGATCACAGTGCGCCCCGTGTATTGCTTCATTGTGTTGTTCTCCATGTAATGCCCGCCGCGCGTGATGAGACGCGTCATTCCGCGTCGCGCGCCGGCGTGAGGATCTCGCGGTTGCCGTTCGACGACATCGCCGAGACGAGCCCCGAGTTCTCCATCTGTTCGAGCAGGCGCGCCGCCCGGTTATAGCCGATGCGCAAATGCCGCTGCACGAGCGAGATCGACGCGCGCCGGTTCTTGATGACGACCTCGACCGCCTGATCGTACAAAGGATCGGCTTCGCCATCGGCGCCGCCGGCCCCGCCCGCGCCCGCCGAGCCTTCGTCGCCGTCCCCCGCGAGACCGCCTTCGAGAATGCCCTCGATATAGTTCGGCTCGCCGTGCTCCTTCAGCTTGTCGACCACGCGGTGCACTTCCTCGTCCGACACGAACGCGCCGTGCACGCGCACCGGCAGCCCCGTGCCCGGCGGCAGATACAGCATGTCGCCCATGCCGAGCAGCGACTCGGCGCCCTGCTGATCGAGAATCGTGCGCGAATCGATCTTCGACGACACCTGGAACGCCATGCGCGTCGGCACGTTCGCCTTGATGAGGCCGGTGATCACGTCGACCGAAGGACGCTGCGTCGCGAGAATCAAATGGATGCCCGCCGCACGCGCCTTCTGCGCGATCCGCGCGATCAGCTCTTCCACCTTCTTGCCGACGACCATCATCAGGTCGGCGAGCTCGTCGATCACGACGACGATGTTCGGCAGGCGCGTGAGCGGCTCCGGCTCGTCCGGTGTCAGGCTGAACGGGTTCGGAATCTTTTCGTCGCGCTTCTTCGCTTCGTCGATCTTCGTGTTGAAGCTCGCGAGATTGCGCACGCCCATCTTGCTCATGAGCTTGTAGCGGCGCTCCATCTCCGCCACCGCCCAGTTGAGCGCGTGGCCCGCCTGCCGCATGTCGGTGACGACCGGGCACAGCAGGTGAGGAATGCCTTCGTAGACGCTCATTTCGAGCATCTTCGGATCGATGAGGATGAGGCGCACCTGTTCCGCGCTCGCCTTGTAGAGCAACGAGAGGATCATGGCGTTGATGCCGACGGACTTGCCCGAGCCGGTCGTGCCCGCGACGAGCAGGTGCGGCATCTTCGCGAGATCGGCGCAGACCGGATTGCCGCCGATGTCCTTGCCGAGGCCCATCGTGAGCGGCGAGGCGCCGTTCGCGTAGACCTCGGAGCCGAGGATTTCGGACAGCTTCACGGTCTGACGGCGCTGGTTCGGCAATTCGAGCGCCATGAAGTTCTTGCCCGGAATCGTCTCGACGACGCGAATCGACACGAGCGACAGCGAGCGCGCGAGATCCTTCGCGAGACCGACGATCTGGCTGCCCTTCACGCCCGTCGCGGGCTCGATTTCATAGCGCGTGACGACCGGCCCCGGATAAGCCGCGACCACGCTCACCTCGACGCCGAAATCCTTCAGCTTCTTCTCGATGAGACGCGACGTGTATTCGAGCGTATCGGCGGCGATGGTTTCCTGCGTCTTCGGCGGTGGATCGAGCAGCGCGAGCGGCGGCAGCGTGGAATCGCCCGGCAGGTCCTTGAAGAGCGGCACCTGCTTTTCCTTCTCGGCGCGCTCGGAGCGCGCGGGCGTGGGCGCCGCGGGCACGATCATCACCGGCTCGTGATCCTCGCTCTTCTCGCGCGAGCGCACCACCTTGCCTTCGCGCTTGACCGCGGCCGCTTCGCCGAGCTTGCGGTCGCGCCCGGCTTCGCGGCGCAGTTGCGCGCCGGTGATCGCGTTGAGAATGCCGTCGCCGACCTTTTCGCACACGGACAGCCATGAGAAGCGGAAGTAGATCGACAAGCCGATCGCGAGCGCGATCAACAGAAAGAGCGTGGCGCCCGTGAAGCCCAGCGCATGCGATACATGCCGCGCGATCACGTCGCCGACCACGCCGCCCGGCGCGCGCGGCAACTGCACCTTGAGCGACCACATGCGCAGCGCCTCGATGCCGTCGCTCGCGAGCAGCACGAGGACGAAGGCGAACGCTTCGGCGAGCCAGGTGCGGTCCTTCGGCGCGTCTTCATCGGCGACGGGCGGCTGCGCGGTCTGCTGAACGAGCCGCCGGTAGTTCGCGACGATGCGCCGCGCGAGCAGCACGATCAGCCAGTACGAGGACAGGCCGAAGATGAGCAGCAGGATATCGGACGTGTACGCGCCAACGCGCCCCGCCCAGTTCGCGATGTGATCGACGCTCACGGCGTGCGTCCAGCTCGGATCCTTGCGGCTGTACGAGAGAAGCGCCATCACGAGGAACAGTCCGAGCGCGACCTGGAGAATCCAGCGAATCTCGGTGAAGAGCCGCGACATGCGGTGCGGCAATGCCTGCGGGCTCGCGGAATAGGTTGCTTTGGCCATTGATTCGGTGTCGCGTTGTGTCGCTTTTTGCGGCCTCGCGCGTTTGGACAGGCCGCATGGAACGGTGGCCTATTGTAAACGCTGCATTGCGGTGAAAGGCGCAAAAACGGGCGCGTTCTTGCAACCTGTAACACTCGTCACGCGCTCGTCATGCGGCCGGCGCCGCGCCCGACGCCTATCAATCCGATTGAAAGGTTCACTCGGAAGGCTTTTCCGGCGACCTTTATAATCCCTCTTTTGCTCCTAGATACGGTTCATCGGAAGCGCCTCCGGCGCGTTCGCGCGGCTGGCGTCGATGTTGCTGCGTTGCAGACGTCGGTCAGGCGCCGTAAGAGGCGCAACCGGCGTACTTCCGAGCTGACCACCAATAACGGACCATCATCATGTCTTCGCCCAAACACGCCAAAGTGCTGATTCTCGGTTCCGGCCCCGCCGGCTACTCCGCCGCCGTCTACGCCGCGCGCGCGAACCTGTCGCCGCTGCTCATCACCGGCCTCGCGCAAGGCGGCCAGCTGATGACCACCACGGACGTCGAGAACTGGCCGGCGGACCCTTCGGGCGTACAGGGCCCCGAACTGATGCAGCGTTTCGAGGAACACGCGCGCCGCTTCAACACCGAGATCGTGTTCGATCACATCCATACGGCGAAGCTCAACGAGCGTCCGTTCCGCCTGATCGGCGATTCGGGCGAGTACACCTGCGATTCGCTCATCATCGCGACGGGCGCATCGGCGCAATATCTCGGCGTGCCGTCGGAAGAAGCGTTCATGGGCAAGGGCGTGTCGGCCTGCGCGACCTGCGACGGCTTCTTCTATCGCAACGGTGAAGTCGCGGTGATCGGCGGCGGCAATACGGCCGTCGAGGAAGCCATCTACCTCGCGGGCATCGCGAAGAAGGTGACGGTCGTGCATCGCCGCGACAAGTTCCGCGCCGAGCCGATCCTGATCGACCGCCTGCTCGCGAAAGAAAAGGAAGGCGTCGTCGACATCAAGTGGAATCACGTGCTCGACGAAGTCACCGGCGACCAGTCCGGCGTCACCGGCCTGCGCGTCAAGGACACGCAGACGGGCAAGACCACGGACATCGCGCTGCAGGGCGTGTTCGTCGCGATCGGCCACAAGCCGAACACCGATCTCTTCGTCAACCAGCTCGAGATGAAGAACGGCTACATCATCACGAAGGGCGGCACCACCGGCGACGCAACCGCGACGAGCATCCCCGGCGTGTTCGCGGCGGGCGACGTGCAGGATCACGTCTATCGTCAGGCCATCACGAGCGCGGGCACCGGCTGCATGGCCGCGCTGGACGCGCAGCGCTATCTCGAGACCATCAACGAGACGCCGACGCCGCATTCGATGAGCCACGAAGCGGATCGCTGATCGACCCGCGCGGGCGCGAGACGGCGCGCCCGCACGAACGACGGGCCACGGTTCGAACCGCCGGCCCGTTTTCGTTTCGACGCGCGCGGACGGTCGTTGCGCGCGCCGGCATCCGGCATGCGGCGCGCGTGGCACAATCGGCGCGCAACGCGTCGTGTCCGCTCACGTTCCTTGACGATTTCCGCTGGCCGAACGATGCCGAAGAATCTCCCCCACCCGAACGAACCGAAAGCCCGGCAAAAAGTTGCGCCGCGCCCGGCCGCGCCCGCTGAAGCGAAGCCGGCCGATGCGCGCCATGTCGCCGCCGCCGTGAAGCGCGAAGGCTTAGGCGGACTTTCGTCGCTGAAGAGCGCGTTGAAGGCCGACGCCGAGAAGCGCGAAGTGCAGCGCGTCGCGGCGGCGCGCGCCGAGCGCGAAGCCGTCGCCGATGCCGACGAGTTCCGCCGCGCGATCGGCGAAGTCGAGCCGCTCAAGACGCCGCCGCGCACGACCGTCACGCGCGTGCCGCCTCCGCCCGTGCCGCTACAGAGCCGCCGCGACGAGGAAGCCGTGCTGCAGGAAGCGCTCTCCGACGAATACGATCCGGAAAGCCTGCTCGATATCGACGAAACGCTGTCCTACTACCGTCCCGGCATCAGCCAGGAAGTCGTGAAGAAGCTCAGGCGCGGCGCGTGGATCGTTCAGGCGCAGCTCGATCTGCACGGCATGCGCCGCGAGGAAGCGCGCGAGGCGCTCGCGGAGTTCATCCGCGAATCGGTGAAGCGCGGGCTGCGCTGCCTGCGCGTGATCCACGGCAAGGGGCT
The DNA here is from genome assembly GCF_056930355.1 of Caballeronia sp. 11_S32. Taxonomy (NCBI): domain Bacteria; kingdom Pseudomonadati; phylum Pseudomonadota; class Betaproteobacteria; order Burkholderiales; family Burkholderiaceae; genus Caballeronia; species Caballeronia sp. 11_S32. The sequence goes on along the minus strand of NZ_JBXOWH010000003.1, from coordinate 1,266,893 downwards.
CGGGTCCATCGGCCGCGAGCCGGTGCTGAAGGGCAAGGTGCGCGCGTGGCTCGTGCAGAAGTCGGAAGTGATCGCGTTCTGTCAGGCGCGGCCGCATGACGGCGGCGCGGGCGCCGTGCTCGTGCTGCTGCAGCCGGGCGGCACGCCGCGTCATCACAATCATCCGCAGGACAAGAGCCTCGGCAAGCACCCTAATCCGGGGCCGGACAGTGCATCCTAGACTCAGCCTCGCTATCGCCATCATGGAGGCGCTCGCGATTTTCGCGTACGCCTTCTCGGGACTCATCGAGGCGCGCAAGCGCCGGCTCGACGCGGTCGGCGCGTTTCTCGTCGCGCTCGTCACCGCGTTCGGCGGCGGCACCGTGCGCGACGTGCTGCTCTCGCGCCGCCCGTTCTACTGGGTCGAGCATCAGGATTACGTGCTCTTCATCTTCGCGATGGCGATCTTCGCGCCGCTCTTTCTGCGCGTGACGTCGCGCCTCTTCGACCAGCGCGCGCTGCTCGTCACCGATGCGGTCGGGCTCGGCCTCTTCAGCGTGTCGGGCACCTCGATCGCGCTCGACGCGCAGATGCCCGCCTTCACCGCGACGATGATGGGCGTCGTCACCGGCGTGTTCGGCGGCGTGCTGCGCGACGTGCTCTGCAACGAAATCCCGCTGATCCTGCGCGACTCGCGCCCTTACGCCGTGTGCGCGTTCGCGGGCTGCTGGATCTATCTCGGGCTCGACCGGCTCGACGTCGACACGATCTACAACGTGCTCATTTCGACGGCGTTCATCCTGCTCGCGCGGCTCGTCACCTTCAAGTTCGATATCCGGCTGCCGCACTAGCGCCAGCCGGCCCGATGCGCGAAACAGGCGGGAAAACCCGTCCTTTTGCTACAATCCCGTAGTTTTCTAGCCCCGCATCCGGCCGCGATGCACGCCTGCCTCCGGTCGCCATTACGCACACAGAACATGAACATCGAGCAAGCGCGTTTCAACATGATCGAGCAACAGATTCGTCCGTGGGAAGTGCTGGACCAGGACGTGCTGAATCTGCTCACGATCGTCAAGCGCGAGAACTTCGTTCCCGCCGCGTACCGCAATATCGCTTTCGCGGACCTCGAAATTCCGCTGCCCGGCGGCGAGCGGATGCTCGCGCCCAGGGTCGAAGCGCGCATCCTGCAGGAACTCGCGGTTCAAAAGGGCGAAACCGTGCTGGAAATCGGCACGGGCTCCGGCTATATGGCGGCGCTCCTCGCGCATCGCGGCCGCAGCGTGACCACGGTCGAAATCTCGCCGGAACTCGCCGACTTCGCGAAGCAGAACCTGACGGCAAACGGCGTGACGAACGTCGAAGTCATCACCGGCGACGGCGCGCTCGGCTGGAATCAGGGCGCGCCTTACGACGTCATCTGCGTGTCGGGCGGCCTGCCGGTCATGCCGCAGGAGTTTCTCGAGCAACTGAAGATCGGCGGGCGCATTGCGGCGTTCGTCGGCGCGGCGCCGGTCATGAAGGCGCAGATCATCACGCGTGTCGATGAAAAGCAGTTCCGCGTGTCGGACGTGTTCGAGACGCTCGTCGCTCCGCTCAAGAACGCGGTGCATCCGTCGCTGTTCAAGTTCTAACAGCCGAAAGCGCGCTGCCGGTCAGTCCGGCAGCGCGCGTCCTGCCGGAATCTCCATGCAAAATCTCACCGCACCCGAACTCGCCGCGTGGCTCGCGGATACCTCGCGCCCCGCTCCCGTTCTGCTCGATGTGCGCGAGCCTTGGGAAATCCAGACGGCGCAGATGGCCAACATCGTGTCGATTCCGATGCGCGACATCCCCGCACGCAGCGAGGAGCTCGACGACGAAGCGCAGATCGTCTGCATCTGCCATCACGGCGCGCGCAGTGCGCAGGTCGCGATGTTCCTGGAATCGCGCGGCTTCACGCAGATGTTCAACCTGTACGGCGGCATCGACGCCTGGTCGCGTCAGGTCGATCCTTCGGTTCCCACGTACTGATTCCTTCCGGACGGCGGGCCCACGCTCCGCTCATCCCGCGCTCGACCATAGCGCCGTGCCATGCGGCGAATAGATGACGAGATGCCCGTCCTTCTGGATCAACCCATAGGAGCCGGGCACCGAGGTGTGCGTCTGCCAGACCATCGCGCCGTTGTTGTCGAACATCGCGAGATTGCCGTCCTCCTGCATGCGGACTTCGACGCCCGGCTTGCCGCTCACACGCGATGACCAGATCGCCTGGCCATTCATCACGGCCACCAGATAGCCGTCGTCCCGCATGCTCAGCGCCACGTTCCCGCTGCACGCCGCGAGCGCTTGCCCTGCCCCGAGCCCTTCTCCTGACGTGAGCCGGCCGCACGCGCTCGGCGCGTTGATCGGCGGCAGCGCGGCGAACCAGGTCAGATCGACGGCATTGGCGATCGCCTGCATGCCCGCGTCGTTCGGATGCAGGTCGTCGCCGCTGTTGTAGGAACTCGCATAGGCGGACGCCCGATCGGAGCCCGCCGGGTCGCCCAGCACCTCGGCCAGATCCAGCACGGCATCGCAACCGCTGGTTCGGCCGCGCAGAAACGCATTCACCGTCTGCCGCGTGTTCTCGATGTCGGGCGTCCATTCGGCCACGCCTTCGAACGGCGTCAGGGTCGAGCAGATCGCGCCCACATGCGCGTCGTTCGCCTGCTTCACGAGCCGCTGATACGCGTCGATGAGTCGCTGCGCGGTCGGCGGATTGCCGCTGATGAGATTGTTCACCGCGTCGTCGGAAATGATCACCCACTTCACGTTCGCCTGCCCGAGCACGTCGCGGCCGAAGCGCGTGAGCCCGGCCTGGCCCGAGCCGTCCGTGAAGAAGTCATTCCCGCTGATGCCCTGGTTCAGCACGCCGACATTCATGCCTGCGCGGATCAGCCGGTCCGCGAGCCGGTTCGGCCAGCGCCGGTTCATGTTCGGCGTCGACTCCATCCCGTCCGTGATCGACGCGCCGAACGCGACCACCGCGCCCGTTGCGGCGGCGTTCATCACGTCGACATTGGTGAGGAAATAGTAGGACTGGCCGCCCGCCGCATTCGCGACGCCGCCGGAAAACGCCGAATCGGCGCTCACGTCGCCCGGCGCGATGTAGACGTCCTGCATTGCGTCGATATGGCCGGTCGAACGCGGCGGCGTCTGCGAAGGAATGTGCATGCTCACGGCGATGTCGGCGAGCGCCGGCACCTGGAACGCGACGGCGTCGCTCTGCACGGAGCCGCCCGCCGGAATCGAGACGTAGGTCTGGCCGTTGAAGGTCACCTGGCGATCGGTGTTCGCGATCGTGCGCGCGGCGCGCGAACGGCGCGCGATATGCACGTCGCCAATCGTGATCGGCTTCTCGCCGAAGAGATTCGAGAACTTGAGACGCGCCGCCGTGCCGCCGATGCTCGTATGCACGATCTGGCGAATCGTCTGATTATTGAAGCCGGAATCGGGGGTGATGGCGGGCGCGGTGGACCACGTTCCGGTCCACGGCGCCGTCGTGACGATGCCCTGCGCGAAATAATGCGACGTGTCGGGCCATGACAGGACGACGACGAGCGCGAGCCCGATGAACGTGTGCAGCCCTCGTTTCACTCCGCCTCCCTGTCTCGATGGCAACGACGCATCGAACGCACGTCTCCATCATCCAATTGGTAGACCAAAACTAGACCATGTTGCCCGTACGGTAGCCGTGCGATGCCGTACAGACAACGCGAAAAGCACCGTACGCATCGGGTGCCATGCAAAAGGGCCGCTCGAAGCGGCCCTTTCCTTCAAGCAAGCGCAGTGCCGCCGGATTACACGACGTTCATCGCCAGCGCGCTTGCGCGGTAATGCTCCGCAGCCTTCTCCGTGTCGCCCAGTTGCTCGTGCAGACGGGCGAGCGCGCGATGCGTGCGGATCTTGAGCGGCTCGTTGTCCGCGAGTTTCAGCGCCGATTCGAGGAACGCCTGCGCCTTGCCCCACAACTGCTGATGCAGGCACAGCCGGCCGAGCGTGAAAAGCAGGTCGGCGTCTTCGGTGCGCTCCTTCTGCCACGCTTCGGCGCGCTGGATCAGCGGGAACGCGTCGCCGCCGACGATGCAATCCGGATAGCGCCGTAACAGCCGCGCGTCCCAGTTGTGCGCGAGCGCGTCCTCGACGATCTTCTTCGCTTCCGCGCGGCGATCGAGCGCGATCAGCAGTTCGGCGGCGAGATCGGCGAGGCGCGGCGACTGACGCTCCGTCGCCGACAGCGATTGCCACAGTTCCATGAGCGCGTCCGGGTTATGCCGGCGATCGCGCAGCAGGTTCTCCGCCGCGACCTGACGCAGACGCACCGCCACCGCCGGATGCAGCGCCTCGCGCTTTTCCAGCATGCGCACGAGCTTCAGCACCTCGCTCCAGTTCTTCAACTGCTGCTGCGCGCGCAGCGCGATCTGCTGCGCGTGGATGCGCCGTCCGCCCTGCGCCTGCATCTCGGTGAGCGCGACGAGCGCGCCGTCGGCGTCGCGGCCATCGGCGCGCATGTCGGCGGTGGCCATCAGACGGGCATCCTGCCAGTCCGCGCCGCTGACCTGCGCGAGCCATTCGTCGCGGCGCGCGTATTCATGCAGACGGTGCGCCGCGTTCGCGCCGATGAGCCCCGCCGCGCCCTTGTTGTCGTCGACGGAAAGCGCGTCGCGCGCGGCCTTCTCGGCCTTCGAGAAGCGCCCGGCGTAGAGATGCCCGACCGCATCGCGCAGCGACGCATTCGCCTTCGCGAGCCGGCTGCGCGCCCGGTACGCGGCCACGCGCGACGGCATCTTCCAGACGCCGCGCGCCGCGCGGACGATCGCGTACAGCACGATGAACAGCACGACGAGCGCCACCGCGAACAGGTTGAGCGACATGTCCACGCGATACGGCGGGATCACGAGCAGGATCTGTCCGTTGTTGAAGCCGCCGACGGTCGCGACGATCACCGCGACGGCGAACAGCAGCGCGAGCCAGATGAGTCCACGAATCGTCATCATCCGCCTCGCTTGAACTGATGGACGGCGGCGAGGCTCGCGTTCAGGTTCGGCACGGCGACGGCGAGCGACGCCTGATCGACCTGCTTCACGAGTTCGCGCACGGCCTGCACCTTTTTCGACGACGCATCGAAGTAGCGCGCGAGCGCGGCGTCGGCGGCGTGAAGATCCGACTTGAGGGTCGTCTCGCTGCGCGACAGCAGCGACAGACGCGCGGACAACAAACGCAGCTTCACGTTCTCGCGCACGAAGTAGCCCTGATCGGGCGACGTGAGCATCGCGTCGGCATTGTCGATGCGCCGCACCGACACGAGGCTCGACAACTGCTGGCCGATGCCGTTCGTGATCTGACGCCACAGCACCTTCCAGCGCGGCTCGCCGGTCGCCGCCGCGATCGACGCGCTATTGGCCGGCTCGGCTGCCTGCGCACGGGCGCGCGCGATCGGCGCCTCGCCCGAAAGCGGCAACTGGTCGACCTGATCGATGGCCGTGTCGAGCTTGATTGCGAGGCCGGTGAGGTCCGTGGTGGGCGTGGCCTTCAGCTTGTCGATGTCCTGCGCGATCGCCTTGCGGATCGTCACCACCTGCGGGCCGGTGGTCGCGGCGAGACGCGTGTCGGCGCTTTGCAGCGCGAATAGCGCGAGCTGCACGTTGCCCGTCAGTTGCAACTGCTGGCTCGCGCTCGACAGAATCTGCTCGACTTCGGCGACGGTCCAGTCGTCGCGGTTGCTCGCGAGATCCTGATATTGCTGCTGCAGCGCCTGGCTGTGCGCTTCGGCGTCGGCGAGCTTGCCCTGCAACTGGATGATCTGCGTGTTGAGCGCCGTGGTGGCGCTCGCGGCCTGATCGGCCTTCGCGCGAAGATCGGCGTTCTGCTCGTCGGACTGAGCGACGCGTTGCGAGAGTTGCGCGTCGGCGCGGTCGAACTTGCGGTTCAGGACGAAGGCGCCCGCGCCCGCCGCCACCGCCAGAATGACGACGACGAACCACAACACCACGATGCCCGCGCCGCCGCGGCGCTTTTGCTGCTCGTAAGGCGTGAAGGGCGTGTTCGGCGGCAAGGGCGGTGTCACGTTCGGCTGAGGTGAAGCTTTCTTGGAATCGTTCGAGTCAGTCATGCGTGATTGAGCCGTTTGGTGGGCCGGCGCGGTGGCCGGGTTGGCGTCCGTCGGCGCGGATGAGGAATGGATCGAGCTCGATGCGCTCGCGTGTGCGTGGGCCTCCGGATCGCGTGATGTCGCCGCTTGCGCGGACGCGGCGGCGCTAGCGGGCGGGAACAGCGCCTCCAGCGAGTGTGCGATGCGTTCGTCGCCCGCGCCGGACACCGTAATCCTATCAAAACCCGCCCCGCGCGCGGCTTCGGCGATGCGCGGGTGCGGGCACACGAGCGGCGCGCGCTTCAGGCGCACGATTTCGTCGGCGGTGAGATGCTCGTGCGCGAGCTCGGCGAGATTGCGCACGCCTTCCGAGCTCGTCAGCAGCCACGCATGCGGCTCACCTGCCAGCAGTTCGTGAATGCGCTCCCATTTCTGCATCGACGGCTCGGGCAGCACGCGGCGATACGCGGCAGCCTTTTCGACACGCGCGCCTGTCTCGATGAGCCGCTCGGCGAGCCATTCGCGGCCGCCGTCGCCGCGCACGATCAGCACGCGCCGGCCTTCCAGACCGTTCGTGCCGAAATGCGCTTCGATCGCGGTGTAGAGCGCTTCGGAGTCGAAGCGCGGATCGGCTTCTTCCGTCGACGGACTGATCACGCGATGCGACGGCGCATGCACGCCCTGCCGCGCGAGCGCCGCCACCGAGCCGGGACCGACGACCGCGACCGGCAGATCCGCGGGCCACGGCGCGGCGAGCCGGCTGAACGCATGATCGATCGCATTCGGCGACACGAATACGACGAGCGCGTAACGCGCGGGCGCATCCGGCGGCAGATAGAGCTCGTCGAGCGCGGCGCGCAGCGGGGCATCGTCGGCAACGGGCGCGATATCGATGAGCGGGAATTCCAGCGTGTCGAAGCCGGCGCCGGAAAGAATCGCGAGCAACGCGGACGACTGTCCGTCCGGACGCGTGACGACGACGGTAGCGCGGCGTGCGCTCGCCATCAGGACTTCGGCCCCGGGGGCGCGGTGTTGGGGCCGTCCGCGCGGCTCATCGTCGTGAGTGCCTTGACGATGTCCATCGCGCCCTGCGCTTCGAGATCGGCCGAGACGCGCTGGCCGAGCGCGAGCGCGGCGGCGAGATCGGGCGAACGCACGGTTTCTTCGGCACGCAGCACGCGCTTGCCGTCGGGCATCGACACCGCGCCGCGCAGATGCAGCGCGCCCTCGTGCCATACGGCATGCGCCGCGAGCGGCACTTCGCAACTGCCGCCGAGCGCGCGCGACACGGCGCGCTCCGCCTCGACCGCGAGCGCGGTTCGTTCATCGTGCAAGGGCGCGAGCCACGCGGCCATATCGGCGCGATCCGCGCGGATCTCGATGCCGAGCGCGCCCTGGCCCGCCGCCGGCAAACTCTCGGAGGGATCGAGCAGCGCACGGATGCGCGCTTCGAGCCCGAGCCGCTTCAGGCCCGCGGCCGCGAGAATGATGGCCGCGTACTCGCCGCGGTCGAGCTTCCCGAGACGCGTATCGAGATTGCCGCGCAACGGGCGCACTTCGAGATGAGGAAAGCGCGCGCGGATCATCGCTTCGCGGCGCAGGCTCGACGTGCCGACGATGCTCCCCGCCGGCAGCGCGTCGAGCGATTCGAAATGCGGCGACACGAAGGCATCGCGCGGATCTTCACGTTCCAGAATGGCGCCGAGCGCGAAGCCTTCGGGCAGTTCCATCGGCACGTCCTTCAGCGAATGCACGGCGAGATCCGCACGGCCATCGGCGAGCGCGGCTTCGAGCTCCTTCACGAACAAACCCTTGCCGCCGACCTTCGACAGCGTACGATCGAGAATCTGATCGCCGCGCGTTGTCATTCCGAGGATTTTCACGTCGCAAGATGGATATAATTTGTGCAGCGCACACCGCACGTGCTCGGCCTGCCACATCGCCAGCCGGCTTTCCCGCGAAGCGATGGTTATGCTCGTGGGCGGTGTCGTGGAACGCGTCTCGGAATTCATTGATGCTCGATCGAATGACGGGATGGATGAATAGACATTAGCGAACAATGGTAGCACGCACGCCAAGGTCCACCGACACCCAGGCAGCGCGCGAGAGCCTTGTCCGATGCGCCTTTCGGGGCGTCCGCGGTGCGTTTCTATCGATGTGAACGGCGGCGCTCGCCGTGTCGCGTGCGATGAACGCTTCGGGGCGCGCCGAACGCCGCGGCATGCTGTCGCCGGTTTGACGCACGGCCGTTCGCACGGTCTGCGGTTTCCTGCTCGATGCCTCGCCCTTTCCGGTCGCGGCGTCGCGTCGATGTGCCCTGGCTTCGCAGCTTCTGAGAGGAACCCAACGTGACGTCTTCTGGATCGGCTCGCGCGGCGCGCCGCAACGCCGCATTGCCCAAGTCTTCCTCCTCCGACGCGCCCCGCCCGGCGTCGTCGCCCATCGTCACGAAGGCCGCCACGGCCGCGAAGGCATCGAAAGCGGCCATCGCGCCGAAGGCGAAGCCAGGCATCAAGGCCGCGGCGAAACCCGTCGCAACCCGGGCGAAAACGCTGCGTGCGAACGGCGCGGCCAGTTCCAAGCCCACGAGCCGCACGCGCGACGACAAGGACCGCCCGCTCTTCGAGGACATCCGCTTCCTCGGCCGCCTGCTCGGCGAAGTGCTGCGCGAGCAGGAAGGCGACGCCGTGTTCGATGTGGTCGAAGCCATTCGTCAGACGGCCGTGAAGTTCCGCCGCGAGGACGACAGCGAAGCCGCCCAGGCGCTGGAGAAGAAGCTGCGTGCGCTGACGCCGGAGCAGACGGTGTCCGTCGTGCGCGCGTTCAGCTACTTTTCGCATCTCGCGAACATCGCCGAAGACCGGCATCACAATCGCCGCCGCCGCATTCACGCGCTCGCGGGCTCAGGCTCCCAGCCGGGCACGATCGCCTATGCAATCGAGCGCATGCGCGAGCACAAGAACATCAGCGCGACGCGCAAGATGCTGGAGAAATTTTTCGGCGATGCGCTGATCGTCCCCGTTCTCACCGCGCATCCGACCGAAGTGTCGAGAAAGAGCATTCTCGATGCGCAGCACGACATCGCGCGCCTGCTCGCCGAGCGCGATCAGGAGCTGACCGCCCGCGAGCGCGCGCAGAATGCAGCCGTGCTGCGCGCGCGAGTGACGTCGCTATGGCAGACGCGCATGCTGCGCGACGCGCGCCTCTCCGTCACCGATGAAATCGACAACGCGCTGTCCTACTATCGCGCGACCTTTCTCGCGGAGATTCCCGCGCTCTACGCCGATATCGAAGGCGCGCTCGCCGAACACGGCCTGCCCGTGCGCCTGCCGCCGTTCTTCCAGATGGGAAGCTGGATCGGCGGCGACCGCGACGGCAATCCGTTCGTCACCGGCGAGACGCTCGAAACGGCGATCACGCGGCAAGCCATCGTGATCTTCGAACACTATCTGGAAGAGGTGCACAAGCTCGGCGCGGAGCTGTCCGTGTCGAACCTGCTCGCCGGTTCGAGCGATGCATTGAAAGCGCTCGCCGATGCCTCGCCCGACCAGTCGCCGCATCGCACGGACGAACCGTATCGGCGCGCGCTCATCGGCATCTACACGCGGCTCGCGGCGAGCGCGCGCGTGCGGCTCGGCGAAGGCGTCGTCGCCGTGCGCAGCGCGGGCCCGGGCGCGCCGCAGATCCGCGCGAAGCCTTACGCCGACGCCTCCGAATTCGTGCGCGACCTGCACGTGCTGATCGATTCGCTCGCCGAGCATCACGGCGCGTCGATGTCGATCCTGCGACTGTCGCCGCTCGCGCGCGCGGCCGAAGTGTTCGGCTTTCATCTGGCGAGCATCGATTTACGGCAAAGCTCGGACATTCACGAAGCGGTCGTCACGGAGTTGCTCGCGCGCGCGGGCGTCGTCGCGGATTACGCGTCGCTGTCCGAGGAACAGAAGCGCGAAGTATTGTTGAAGGAACTCGCGCAGCCGCGTCCGCTGCGCCTGCCCTACGCGCAATATTCGGATCTCGCGAAGAGCGAGCTCGGCGTGCTCGAAGCGGCGCGCGAGACGCGCGAGAAGTTCGGCATGCGCGCGGTGCGCAACTACATCATTTCGCACACGGAAACGGTGAGCGACCTGCTGGAAGTGATGCTGCTGCAGAAGGAAACGGGCGTGCTGCACGGTTGCCTCGGCGCCAGGGACGACGCGGCGCGCGACGGCCTCATGGTCATTCCGCTCTTCGAGACCATCGCCGACTTGCGCAACGCGCCTGTCATCATGGGCGAGTTCTTCGCGCTGCCGGGCATCGACAAGCTGATCGAGAATCAGGGCAACGAGCAGGAAGTGATGCTCGGCTACTCCGACAGCAACAAGGACGGCGGCTTCCTCACGTCGAACTGGGAGCTGTATCGCGCGGAACTGGCGCTCGTCACGCTGTTCAAGGAACGCGGCACGACCTTGCGTTTGTTCCATGGCCGCGGCGGCACGGTCGGCCGCGGCGGCGGCCCGACCTATCAGGCGATTCTGTCGCAGCCGCCCGGCACGGTCGACGGGCAAATCCGCCTCACCGAGCAAGGCGAAGTCATCGCGAGCAAGTTCGCCAACGCCGAGATCGGGCGGCGCAATCTGGAGACGGTCGTCGCGGCGACGCTGGAAGCATCGCTGTTGCCGCACGAGAACGCGCCCGCGCAGTTGCCGCAATTCGAGGCGACGATGCAGACGCTCTCCGATTCGGCGATGGCCGCATACCGCGCGCTCGTCTACGAGACCCCCGGCTTCACCGACTACTTCTTCCTGTCGACGCCCATCTCCGAGATCGCGGAACTGAACATCGGCAGCCGGCCGGCGTCGCGCAAGCTGCAGGACCCGAAGCAGCGCAAGATCGAGGATTTGCGCGCGATTCCGTGGGGTTTCTCGTGGGGCCAGTGCCGTTTGCTGTTGACCGGCTGGTACGGTTTCGGCAGCGCTGTGACCGCTTATCTCGACAAGGCCGGCTCCGAGGAAGAACGCGCGAAGCGGCTCGCGACGCTGCGCAAGATGCACAAGACGTGGCCGTTCTTCAAGAACCTGTTGTCGAACATGGACATGGTGCTCGCGAAGACCGATCTCGCGGTCGCGTCGCGCTACGCACAGCTCGTCACTGACAAGAAGCTGCGCAAGACGGTGTTCGACAAGATCGTCGCGGAGCACGAGCGCACGTCGAACGTGCTCGCGGAGATCACGGGCAAGGGCGAGCGTCTCTCGGACAACCCGCTGCTTGCGCGCTCGATCAAGAACCGCTTCCCGTATCTCGATCCGCTCAATCACTTGCAGGTGGAACTGTTGAAGCGCCACCGCGCCGGCGATCAGAACGTGCGGCTGCGGCGCGGGATTCACCTGACGATCAACGGGATCGCGGCGGGGCTGCGCAATACGGGTTGATGTTTCGCGGCGTCGTGTCGTTGCGGCACGACGCCGTTTTCCTTCCTAGCCCCTTCGCTTCGCCTCGATCATCATCGCGTCCAGCTCGAACGAGCAATCGTCCTTCACGCCGAAGTACTGGCGCACTTCATCGGGCGCGCTGTTCCACATCGACCTGATCGCCGTCACGCGCTCCGGCGGCGTGCGCATGCGCGTTACCCACGACTCGAATTCCAGCGGAATGCGCCAGCGCTCGGTCACTTGCGCGTCGAAGCCGGCGGCATCGAGCATCGCGATCCATTCGTCGGCGCGATAGTCGCGGATATGCGATGCATCGCGCAGGATTTCGATCGCCTGAATGTGCGTGTCGTAGAGCGGATCGTCAATGCCCGCGATATCGATGAACTTCAGCCGCCCGCCCGGCTTCAGCACGCGCCGCACTTCATTCAACGCGGCCGGCACGTCGCGCCAGTGATGCGCGCTCATGCGGCTCACGGCCCAGTCGAACGCGGCGTCGGCGAACGGCAGCGTTTCGGCCGCGCCCTGCTGCGTGCGGATCGTCGTCAGGCCGCGCTCCTTCGCGGCGGCTTCGACCGTCGCGAGCATCTGCGGCGCGATGTCGTACGCGACCACCTCGCGCACGTGCGGCGCGATCGCGAAGCTCGCGTGGCCCGCGCCGCAGCCCATGTCCAGCACGCTCGCGTTGCCGCAGGTGGCCGCGAAGGTCGCGGAGAGATTCTGCAGATCGGCGCCGCTCGCGTGGACGGCGCTCGTGAGATAGGCGGCGGCGGTGCTGCCGAAGGCATCGGCGACCTGGTCGTGGTGTTTCATCGTGGGCTCCGGTTTCGTTATGGCTCTAGTGCCTGCCGCTACAATAGAGCCGCCTTTGTACCAGTACAAGTTGAGCAGATATTCTGGTATCTATACCACCCGTCGACGCCAGAACACGCGTTTCGAAGTCTGAATGAACCATCCCGACAAGCACGACCCCCTCGCCGAAACGCCCGCGCACGCACTCGGCGAATTCATCCGCGCGCATCGAGAACGGCTGTCGCCGCAAGCCGTCGGCCTCGCGGCCGGTCCGCGCCGCCGCACGCCCGGCCTGCGCCGCGAGGAAGTGGCGCAACTCTGCGGCGTGAGTCCCACCTGGTACACGTGGATCGAGCAAGGCCGCCCGGTGTCCGCTTCCGCCGATGCCCTCGCGCGCATCGCGGTCGCGCTTCAGCTGTCGCGCGCCGAACGTGCGTATCTTTTCGAGCTCGCGGCGCAGCGCGATCCCGCCGAGCCCGATCCCGCGAGCCAGGACGCGCCCGCCGCGCTGCTTCAGACCGTCGCGCTGATCGGCGCGCCGGCCTACGTGCTCGATCGTCAATGGAACGCGCTGCGCTGGAACCAGCATGCGGCCGATCTCTTCGTCGGCTGGCTCGACGGCACGAACGATCGCAATTTGCTGACGTACACGTTCACATCGCCGGCGGCGTGCGATCTCATCGTCGATTGGGAAACGCGCGCGCGACGCCTCGCCGCCGAATTCCGCGCCGACTCGATCCGCCATCTGAACGATGCGCCGACGCGCGCGCTCATCGACAATCTCAGCGCCGCCAGCGACGCATTCGCGCGCTTCTGGGCGTCGCAGGACGTGTTCGAGCGCGAGGGCGGCGAGCGCGCGTTCAACCATCCGGCGCACGGGCGCGTGGTGTTCAATCAGATCACGTTCAAGCCGGCGCATCGGGAGGATTTGAAGCTCGTGATTCTCGTCGGGGACGCGTAGCTCGTTTTGTTAAAATCGTAGGCTTCCGGCTTGCAGAAAGCCGCCTCAACCGCCACTGCACATCACCATGACGTCCCAACTCCACAAAAAAGGCGAAGCCTGGTCGGCTCGCTTCTCCGAGCCGATGTCGGAGCTCGTCAAGCGCTATACGTCGTCGGTGTTCTTCGACAAGCGCCTCGCCCTCGTCGACATTCAAGGCTCGCTCGCGCACGCGTCGATGCTCGCGGCGCAGAAGATCATCAGCGCCGACGACGTCGCCGCCATCGAGCGCGGCATGGCGCAGATCAAGGGCGAAATCGAGCGCGGCGAGTTCGAGTGGAAGCTGGATCTGGAAGACGTGCATCTGAATATCGAGGCGCGTCTGACCGCGCTGATCGGCGATGCGGGCAAGCGCCTGCACACCGGCCGCTCGCGCAACGATCAGGTCGCGACCGACATCCGCCTGTGGCTGCGCGGCGAGATCGACCGAATCGGCGGGCTGCTGAAGGATCTGCGCGTCGCGCTCATCGACATGGCCGAAAAGCATGCCGACACCATCATGCCCGGCTTCACGCACCTGCAGGTGGCGCAACCGGTGACGTTCGGGCATCACCTTCTGGCCTACGTCGAAATGTTCTCGCGCGATGCCGAGCGCATGCGCGATGCACGCAAGCGCGTGAATCGCCTGCCGCTGGGCGCGGCGGCGCTGGCGGGCACGAGCTATCCGATCGACCGCCACGCGGTCGCGAAGACGCTCGGCTTCGACGGCATCTGCGCGAACTCGCTCGACGCCGTTTCGGATCGCGATTTCGCCATCGAATTCACTGCGGCAGCGGCGCTCATCATGACGCACGTGTCGCGCTTCTCGGAAGAGCTCGTGCTGTGGATGAGCCCGCGCGTCGGTTTCATCGATCTGGCGGACCGCTTCTGCACGGGTTCGTCGATCATGCCGCAGAAGAAGAACCCCGACGTGCCCGAGCTCGCGCGCGGCAAGACCGGCCGCGTGAACGGCCACCTGATGGCGCTGCTCACGCTGATGAAAGGCCAGCCGCTCGCATACAACAAGGACAATCAGGAAGACAAGGAGCCGCTGTTCGATACGGTCGATACGGTCGCGGACACGCTGCGCATCTTCGCGGAAATGGCGGCGGGCATCACGGTGAAGCCGCAAGCGATGCGCGCGGCGGCGCTGCAAGGCTTCTCGACCGCGACCGATCTCGCGGACTATCTCGTGAAGCGCGGCCTGCCCTTCCGCGATGCGCACGAAGCGGTCGCGCATGCGGTGCGCATTTGCGTGGATCGCGAGTGCGATATCGCGGACCTGTCGCTCGAAGAAATGAAGAAGGAACTGCCGAACGTCGCGCATCTCATCGGCGAGGACGTGTTCGAATATCTGACGCTCGAAGGGTCGGTGGCGAGCCGCAATCACGCGGGCGGCACGGCGCCGGATCAGGTTCGGGCAGCGGCAAAGGCGGCGCGCGCGGCGCTCGACTGAAACGTCCCGCATCAGCTCGTTCGCACCCCAAAGGCTGGATATCCGTCCGGCCTTTGGGGTGTTTTACATGGCGAGCATGTTTTCCTGCCATTGGTTCTGAAACGCAAAAGAAGAAGGGAAGAATGCGCGGTCTTCGAACCTGCGTCGGCCGGCCGGTTAATTCCCGAATCAAGATCAAGATGGACTACGTCAAAACGCAGAACCTGCGCGGCGCCTTCACGTGGCAACTCGACGGCGACGGTCCCAAATCTGAGCTGCTGAAAGTCACGAGCGACGGGCTCAAGTGATGTCCGTGGTGTGGCGACGTATTCGAGCAATTCGAAATGGTTATACGTCGCACGCAAGATGCGGATTCAAACGATCAACGGCCTTATTCGCTCCGGTTTCCTGATTAATTGACCGAGCTCTGCGGGAAGGAGCTTTCATTCTGGTTTCCCGCCCGGCGGCTATGAGTCAGCACGAATACGCACGAGCAGACAACGCAATGGCGCGTTCCTCGCATCGATCGCGTGTGATGCGGTGACGAAACCAGCGTGACGTTTCCGCGAATCGATAAGCTCCCTTATGATGTCGATCATTCATGATTCCGACTCGCCCGGCGCCCGCGATATGATCATCCGCCCTCAACTGAACTGGTTCCGGCTGCTGTTCGTGTGGCGCGGCTCCGTGCTGCCGCAAATGCTGCCGCGGCTCGCGCTGATCTTCACGCTGTCGGTGGCGGCCATCTTCATGCACGATCACATGCGCCACTACCCGATCGGGCTCGGCACGCCGCCGTTCGCGCTCGTTGGCATCGCGCTCGCGGTGTTTCTGGGGTTTCGCAACGGCGCGAGTTATGAGCGCTGGTGGGAAGGCCGCAAGCTGTGGGGCTCGCTGCTCAACACGTCGCGGGCGCTGGCGCAGCAGGTGTTGTCGTTGCCCGATCCGCGCGATCCGATGCACACGCGAGACTTTCTCGCTGCGTTGGGCGGACTGGCGCATGCGCTGCGGCATCAACTGCGCGGCACCGACGCGCTCGCCGATCTTGCACCGCGCTTGCCAGCCGGGTTGCACGCGCGCGTGACCGCGGCGCAGTACCGGCCCGCGTTGATTCTCGTCTGGCTCGGCGAATGGGTCGCACGGCGCAAGCGCGAAGGCGCGCTCGACGGCTGTGCGATGCTCGCGATTCAGCACAATTTGAACGCGCTGTCTGACGTGATCGGCGGATGCGAGCGCATCGCGACCACGCCGCTGCCGTTCTCGTACTCGGTGATGATCCACCGCACGGTTTATCTCTTCTGCGTGTTGCTGCCCTTCGGACTCGTCGATGGCGCAGGTCTGCTCACGCCGCTGTTCGCGCTGCTCGTCGCGTATGCGTTCATGGCGCTCGAAGCGATCGCCGCGCAGATCGAGGATCCGTTCGGGCTCGAAGAGAACGATCTCGCGCTCAATGCCATGTGCGACACCATAGAGGTCGCGTTGCATGATATGGCCGCGGACCCGGAGTTCGCGATGCCGCCGAAGCCGTTCACACCTCCGCGCGATTTCATCCTCGACTGACATCGATCGATTCACTGCCTCAAAGCAGCAGCCATTCCGTCGAGTCCTATCTTTCACCCGACGACACAGATAGTTTCATGACAGCGGATGCGGCGCGCACACGACATCGTTCATAATCGTGCGCGATTCACTCTGGAGATCATGTTTTGAAACTGTTCTACAAGGCAGGCGCCTGTTCCCTCGCATCGCACATCGCCCTCGAAGAATCCGGGCTTCCTTACGAAACCGAAGCCGTCGACCTCAAGACCAAGCTCACCGCGAGCGGCGCGGATTTCACCAAAATCAACGCGAAGGGTTACGTGCCTGCGCTGCTGCTCGACAACGGCGAGTTGCTGACCGAAGGCCCGGCGATCATGCAATACATCGCGGACCAGGCTCCGGCGAAGCATCTCGCGCCCCTCAACGACGCCATGGCGCGCTATCGTCTGCAAGGCTGGCTCACGTTTATCGGCACGGAACTGCACAAGAACTTCTCGCCGTTCTTCAATCCGGCCGCCAGCAGCGACTGGAAAGCCGCCGCGATGGCCAATCTCGAGCGCCGTCTCGCTTACGTCGCGCAACAGGTCGACGACCAGCAATTCCTGCTCGGCAACGAATTCAGCATCGGCGATGCATATCTCTTCACCGTGCTCGGCTGGGCGAAGCACATCGATCTCGACCTGGGCAAGTGGCCCGCGCTCGTCGCGTATCAGGCGCGTGTCGGCGCGCGTCCCGGCGTGCAGGCGGCGATGAAGGCCGAAGGGCTCATCTAAACCCACTGCCCGACCACCCGGAGCACCCGGAGCACCCGGAGCACCCGGCGAAGCGGCCTTCATCCGAAGGCCGTTCTTTCATCCGGACGGTCCAATCCAACGTCTCGACAATCTGCTCGCCACAATACGGCGGGGGAGACGACGGAAGGTGGCACCGTCGCGGCACACAAGCTCGCGCCCTCGGAAGGCGGCGTGGGAAACGATCGACTATCAGATCTATTACGTTCCCGTGCGCGTCCAGATTCGGGGAGACGGCACGAACGGCGCAACGGTGACGCACAGCGTCGGCACCGGCTCCGCGCAGACGTTCACGGTGCATGGCCAGGTGCCGCCGGTGCCACCGCGACCGGCCAGGGCCGCGGGACACCACCACGACACGATCACGGCGACGATCAGCTTCCGAATCAACTTCCGGGCGAGCCGAATGTCGCCGTCGCGATCAATCCCGCACGCAATCGACGAAATACTCGATGCGTCCGTTGATCATCTCGCCGACGAGCCCGTGGATATCCGTATGGAAGCCCGGGAAGCGCTCGTTGAACTCGCGCGCGAAGCGCAGATAATCGACGATCGTGCGATTGAAACGCTCGCCCGGAATCAGCAACGGAATGCCCGGCGGATACGGCGTCAGCAGGATCGACGTCACGCGCCCTTCGAGCTCGTCAATGGGCACGCGATCGATCTCGCGGTGCGCGAGCTTCGCGAACGCTTCGGACGGTTTCATCGCCGGCTCCATGCTCGACAGGTACATCTCCGTCGTCAGGCGCGCGATGTTGTTCGCGCGATAGACGCTGTGAATCTGCTCGCATAGATCGCGCAGGCCGATGCGCTCGTACGACGGATGCTGCGCGACGAATTCCGGCAGCACGCGCCACAGCGGCTGGTTGTTGTCGTAGTCGTCCTTGAACTGTTGAAGTTCGGTGACCATCGAGTTCCAGCGGCCCTTCGTGATGCCGATCGTGAACATGATGAAGAACGAGTACAGCCCCGTCTTCTCCACGATGATGCCGTGCTCCGCCAGATACTTCGTCACGATCGCGGCCGGAATGCCGTGCTCGCCGAACTCGCCGTCCACATCGAGTCCCGGCGTGATGATCGTCGCCTTGATCGGATCGAGCATGTTGAAGCCTTCCGCGAGCGCGCCGAAGCCGTGCCAGCGGTCGTTGGGCTTCAGAACCCAGTCCTCGCGGTCGCCGATGCCCTCTTCCGCCAGCGCGTCCGGGCCCCAGACCGTGAAGAACCAGTCGTCGCCGTATTCGGCGTCGACCTTGCGCATCGCGCGGCGGAAGTCGACGGCTTCCGCGATCGATTCTTCCACGAGCGCCTCGCCGCCCGGCGCTTCCATCATCGCGGCAGCGACGTCGCAGGACGCGATGATCGCGTATTGCGGCGACGTCGACGTATGCATCAGATACGCCTCGTTGAAACGATGCCGGTCGAACGTGCTGTTCTCGCTGTCCTGCACGAGAATCTGCGACGCCTGCGAAATGCCCGCGAGCAGCTTGTGCGTGGAGTGCGTCGCGAACACGAGCGCGCCCGTACGCGGACGCCCCGCGCCGATAGCGTGCATGTCCTGATAGAACGAGTGGAACTCGGCGTGCGGCAGCCAAGCTTCGTCGAAGTGCAGCGTGTCGAGCAGGTCGCCGAGCAGATCCTTGATCATTTCGACGTTATAGATCACGCCGTCATACGTGCTCTGCGTGATCGTCAGGATGCGCGGCTTGATCTTCGGGTTCTTCGCGAGCGCCTCGCGCGCGAACGGATTCGCCTCGATCTTCTTGCGGATGTTCTCCGGCTTGAACTCGTCGCGCGGAATCGGCCCGATGATGCCGAAGTGATTGCGCGTGGGCGTGAGGAACACGGGGATCGCGCCGGTCATCGTGATCGCGTGCAGGATCGACTTGTGGCAATTGCGGTCCACCAGCACGATGTCGCCCGGCGCAACGGTCGCGTGCCACACTATCTTGTTCGAGGTCGAGGTGCCGTTGGTCACGAAAAAGAGATGATCCGCGCCGAAAATGCGCGCCGCGTTGCGTTCCGACGCCGCGACCGGACCGGTGTGATCGAGCAGTTGGCCGAGTTCCTCGACCGCGTTGCAGACGTCCGCGCGCAGCATGTTCTCGCCGAAGAACTGATGGAACATCTGTCCGAGCGGATTCTTCAGGAACGCGACGCCGCCCGAGTGTCCCGGACAGTGCCACGAATACGAGCCTTCGTCCGCGTACTGCACGAGCTCCTTGAAGAACGGCGGCGCGAGCGCATCGAGATAGACCTTCGCTTCGCGGATCACGTGGCGCGCGACGAACTCCGGCGTGTCCTCGAACATGTGGATGAAGCCATGCAGTTCGCGCAGGATGTCGTTCGGCAAGTGGCGCGAGGTGCGCGTTTCGCCGTACAGGAAGATCGGGATATCGGCGTTGCGGCGGCGCACCGCGTTGATGAACGCGCGCAATGCGACGATGGCCGATGCCAGTTCCGGGGTGTCGCCTTCCACGACGACGTTGTCGGCGTAAGGCAGCAGCTCGTCGTCATCGATCGACAAAATGAAACACGACGCGCGGCTCGACTGCTGCGCGAACGCGGCGAGATCGCCGTAGCTCGTCAGGCCGAGGACTTCGACGCCTTCTTTCTCGATCGCCTCGGCAAGCGCGCGGATGCCGGAACCCGAGATATTCTCGGAGCGAAAGTCTTCGTCGATGATGACGACGGGGAAGCGGAACTTCATGAGGCGAATCTCCAAATGGAACGACCGCTGGCTCGGATGCAATCCGAAAGGCCAGCGGTCTTTCGACAAGCGTTTGCCGTGTGCGTTTCTTAAAGCGCGGCGATGATCAGGTTTTCGGCAGCGTCACGCCGTGCTGTCCTTGATACTTCCCGCCGCGATCCGCGTACGACGTCTCGCACATTTCATCGCTTTCGAAGAACAAGACTTGGGCGACGCCCTCGTTCGCGTAGATTTTTGCAGGCAAAGGTGTCGTATTCGAGAATTCGAGCGTGACATACCCTTCCCATTCCGGCTCGAACGGCGTCACGTTGACGATGATCCCGCAGCGCGCGTAGGTCGACTTGCCGAGGCACACGGTCAGGCACGAGCGCGGAATGCGGAAATACTCGACCGTGCGCGCGAGCGCGAAAGAATTCGGCGGAATGATGCAGACATCGCCCTTGAAGTCGACGAAGGATTTCTCATCGAAAGCCTTCGGGTCGACGATCGTGGAATTGATGTTCGTGAAAATCTTGAATTCGTCTGCGACGCGGATGTCGTAGCCGTAGCTCGACGTGCCATAGCTCACGATCTTGCGGCCATCCTCGGTCACGCGCACCTGATCGCGCACGAACGGCTCGATCATGCGGTGCTCTTCGGCCATGCGGCGAATCCACTTGTCGGACTTGATGCTCATAGGGGGACGCTACTCAACGGTGAACGGCTCGGTCTCGCGACCGCCGCCTGCGGTGAAACGGGGCATGGCCTCGGGCGGCGTGCTCGCCGCGCGCGGGCCAAACGAAAGCGCGTATTTTACGCGATTGAGCCGCGGCGTCAGGCGCGACGCGCACGGCCATGGCGCCTAGCGGCGGATGACGCCGCAAGCGAGCGCCGGGCCCACGTTGTGCGGCGCGCTCGCGTACGGGTCCAGGGCTTCGCGGTGCAGCATGATCGCGCGGGAAATGACCGAGCGCACGCCGTCGAGCGAGACGTCGGTCGCGACAATGAAGCCCGTGGCCGAGCCGGTCGCGTCCGCGCGGATATTGCCCAGCTCGCCCTCGAGCCGCGCTGCCGGCTTCCTGCGCTCGGCCGGCAGCGCGAACACGGGGCTCGCGTCCGGACCGTTGACGGCGATGCAGTCGCCGCGTTCGTGCACGGTCAGCGCGTGCTCGCTGTTCGGCGGCATGTCGGTGAGGCTGTAGGACACTTGCACGCCGTCCGCGCGCTCGATCAGCGTGACGGTGCCGCGCGTGGCGTTGCCGGTCGTGGGCTTCAGCACCGCGTCCGCACGTTTCTCGTGATTCTGGAAGATGAGGCCGCAACCGCTCAGCATGACGCTGCAAGCGGCCATCGCGATCAAGGCGTGAAGCGCCCTCCCGTCGAATCTGTGTCTCATGCGATCCTCTCGGCGGCCCGCCGACGCCCAGTGCGTCGACGCTGCCGCGCTTCGAAGGCGACATGATACCGCGAGCCGCATCGCACAAGGCTCGCGAAGATTCGATCGAATGCTCTGGATCAGGTGTTCTGCACGACGATGCTCGGGAACTTCGAGGTCATGTCGCGCTGACGCTCGGCGATCGAGATCGCGACGCGCCGGGCGATCGCCCGATACGTCTCCGCGATGCGGCTTTCAGGCTGCGACACGACCGTCGGCTGGCCCGCGTCGGTGCGCTCGCGAATGGCGATATCGAGCGGCAACTGGCCGAGAATCTCGACACCGTACTCCTTCGCCATGCGCTCGCCGCCGCCCGCGCCGAAGATGTGCTCTTCGTGGCCGCAGTTCGAGCAGACATGCGTGCTCATGTTCTCGACGATGCCGAGAATCGGAATGCCGACCTTCTCGAACATCTTCAGGCCTTTCTTCGCGTCGAGCAGCGCGATGTCCTGCGGCGTCGTCACGATCACCGCACCCGTCACCGGCACCTTCTGCGACAGCGTGAGCTGAATGTCGCCCGTGCCCGGCGGCATGTCGACGACGAGGTAATCGAGATCTTTCCAGTTGGTTTGGCGCAGCAATTGTTCGAGCGCCGAGGTGACCATCGGGCCGCGCCAGACCATCGGATTGTCCTGCTCGATCAGAAAGCCAATGGAATTCGCCTGGATGCCGTGGCCCGTGAGCGGGTTCATCGTCTGATTGTCGGGCGATTCGGGGCGGCCGGTGATGCCGAGCATCATCGGCAGCGAGGGACCGTAAATGTCCGCGTCGAGCATGCCCACCGATGCGCCTTCCGCCGCCAGCGCGAGCGCGAGGTTCGCGGCCGTCGTGCTCTTGCCGACACCGCCCTTGCCCGACGCCACCGCGATGACGTTCTTGACGTTCGGCAAGAGTTTGACGCCGCGCTGCACCGCGTGCGCGACGACCTGCGACGCAACGTCCACGGTCACATTCGCGACGCCCGGCACCTGACGCAGCGCGCTTTCCACCTGCTCGCGGATCGCGCCGAACTGCGTTTTCGCCGGATAGCCGAGCACGACGTTCACCGCGACATTCGCGCCTTCGACGGTCACGTTGCGAATGCTTTTCGTGTCGACGAACTTGCGGTTGGTATTGGGATCGGTCAGTGTGGCGAGTGCGATGTCGATCTTCGCGCGGTCAATACTCATCGAAACTCCATGGAACAGTTGTTGCTCAAAGCCAGCGGCGCACTGCAACAAACTGAAGAAATTGAAAGGAATTGTTAGCGCCGTTGCGCGCGGCTCGCGTGCATTGCACTATGCCGCTGCAAATCTTTCCGGGGACGCATCGCATCGTGTAACCGGGCGCCTTCTCAATATTGTAGAGGCTCGTCCGGAAGCTCGTCCGAAGACCCTTTCGCACTGTCGGCGCATCGCCGAACTGCTTGTCGATTCATAGGAGATCGAAGATGAATATCAAGTTCTTGACCCGCCTGTCCGTGTTCGCCGTGGCCGGCGCACTCGTCGCCGGCTGCGCGACGCAGCAAGGCACCAACACGGCGGTTGGCACTGGCGTCGGCGCTGCAACCGGCGCGGGCATCGGCGCCATTTTCGGCGGCGGCAAGGGCGCGGCGATCGGCGCGGCCACGGGCGCGGCGGTCGGCGGCATCACCGGCTACAACTGGCAGAACATCAAGAACAAGATTTCGGGCGACTCGAAGGGCACGGGCACGCAAGTGTCCGAGCAGCAGGACGGCTCGCTGAAGGTGAACATCCCCAACTCGATCTCGTTCGACACGAACAGCTACGCGATCAAGCCCTCGTTCGATCCGGTGCTGAATTCCGTCACGCAGACGATGCAGCAGCATCCGGAACTGATCGCGAACGTCATCGGCCATACGGACAACACGGGTCAGCCGGCATACAACCAGACGCTGTCGCAGAATCGCGCGCAGAGCGTGGCTTCGTACATCGCGACGCACGGTGTCCCGGCGCAGCGTCTGTCGTCGCAGGGCATGGGCCAGAACCAGCCGGTCGCCGACAACTCGACGGAAGCGGGCCGCGCGCAGAACCGCCGCGTGGAGATCTATCTGCGCGCGACCGCGCAGCCGGGCCAAAGCCAGTAAAGCATTTGATTTAAAAGGAGAAGTTGCCGCCACAATGGCGGCGGCCGAAGCAGAGGTCAAGCACCGGTAAATCGCCTGAAAAATTTTTGAAACTTGGGCGCGGTGGAGTTGTCTGTCTTTACGGTAGGTGGATGGCCATGCCATCGCCTGCCATTCTCCTCTTGTCGTTGTTGCTCCGGGGCCCGATTGGACCCCGGTTTTTTTTGGGCGGTCGGTTTTCATCGCCGTCCCGCGGCGACGCCTCGGCCAACGCGCCAACCCGGCCCCTTCCCTTGCCCTGCTAGAATCGATATTCCGCTTTTTTCAGTCACTTCGAGCCACTCCCACCGGGCCGCGCCTTTATGTCAGCACCGATTTCCGCCACTGCCGCCGCCGCGCCTGCCGTCCAGAACGGCCGCCGCCAGATCCTCGTCACGTCCGCGTTGCCGTATGCAAACGGTCAGATTCATATCGGCCACATGGTCGAATACATTCAGACGGATATCTGGGTTCGGACGCTGCGAATGCATGGCCACGAGGTCTATTACGTCGGCGCGGACGATACCCACGGCACGCCGATCATGCTGCGCGCCGAGAAGGAAGGCATCACGCCCAAGGCATTGATCGAGCGCGTCTGGAAAGAGCACAAGCGCGACTTCGACAGCTTCGGCATCTCGTTCGACAACTACTATTCGACCGATGCCGAGGAAAACCGCGCCCTCTGCAACACGATCTATGGCGCGCTTCAGCAAGCAGGGCTGATCGAGGCGCGCGACATCGAGCAAGCCTATGATCCGGTCAAGGAAATGTTCCTGCCGGACCGCTTCATCAAGGGCGAGTGTCCGAAGTGCGGCGCGAAGGACCAATACGGCGACAACTGCGAAGTCTGCGGCTCGACGTATCAACCGACCGAGCTCATCAACCCGTATTCGGTGGTATCGGGCGCGACGCCTATCCGCAAGACATCGACGCACTATTTCTTCAAACTCTCCGATCCGCGTTGCGAGCAGTTCCTGCGCGGCTGGGTGAGCGGCCTCGCGCAGCCGGAAGCCACGAACAAGATGCGTGAGTGGCTCGGCGACAAGGGCGAAGCCAAGCTCGCAGACTGGGACATTTCGCGCGATTCGCCGTACTTCGGCTTTGAGATTCCGGGCGCGCCGGGCAAGTATTTCTATGTCTGGGTCGATGCGCCGGTCGGCTATTACGCGAGTTTCAAGAATCTCGCGGATCGCGTCGGCGTGAATTTCGATGAATGGGTGAAGCCCGGCTCGAAGGCCGAGCAATATCACTTCATCGGCAAGGACATCCTGTACTTCCACACGCTGTTCTGGCCGGCGATGCTCGAATTCTCCGGTCATCGCACGCCGACGAACGTGTTTGCGCACGGCTTCCTCACCGTCGACGGCGCGAAGATGTCGAAGTCGCGCGGCACGTTCATCACCGCGCAAAGCGTGATCGACACGGGCCTCAATCCCGAGTGGCTGCGCTACTACTTCGCGGCGAAGCTGAACAGCACGATGGAAGACATCGACCTGAACCTCGACGACTTCCAGGCGCGCGTGAACAGCGATCTCGTCGGCAAGTATGTGAACATCGCGAGCCGCGCGGCGGGCTTCCTGATCAAGCGCTTCGACGGCCGCGTGCAGGACAGCGCGATGAATCATCCGCTGCTCGAACAACTGCGCTCGACGATTCCGCACATCGCCGGTTTCTACGAGTCGCGCGAATATGGCCGCGCATTGCGCACGACGATGGAACTCGCCGACGCCGTGAACGCCTATGTCGATACCGCGAAGCCGTGGGACCAGGCGAAGGATCCGGCGAATGCCGTCGCGCTGCATGAAACCTGCAGCGTGAGCCTCGAAGCGTTCCGCCTGTTGTCGCTCGCGCTGAAGCCGGTGTTGCCGAAGCTCGCGGAGTCGGTCGAATCGTTCCTGGGCATTGCGCCGCTCGTCTGGGCCGATGCGACGAAGCCGCTGTCGTCGGCCAGCGCGATCAACGCGTACAAGCATCTGACGACGCGCGTCGATCCGAAGCAGATCGAAGCCTTGCTGGCTGCGAATCGCGAATCGCTGCAACCGGGGGCTGAGGCTGCTGCTCCGGCACCGGCTAAAGCCGCGGCCAAGAAGGAGGCAGAATCGGGCGTCATTTCCATCGATGACTTCGCGAAGGTGGATCTGCGCATTGCGAAGATCGTCGATTGCAAGGCGGTGGAAGGCTCAGACAAGCTGCTGCAACTGACGCTCGATGTCGGCGAGGACAAGACTCGGAACGTGTTCTCGGGCATCAAATCGGCGTATCAGCCGCAGGACCTGATCGGCAGGTTCACTGTGATGGTGGTCAATCTTGCGCCGCGCAAGATGAAGTTCGGACTTTCGGAAGGGATGGTGCTGGCGGCATCCGCGACGGACGAGAAGGCCGAGCCGGGGCTTTATATTCTTGAGCCGCATAGCGGCGCGAAGGCGGGGATGCGGGTGAAGTAAGCCTGTAGCCGTGGGGCGCTGTGGCGCCTTGGCCCAAAAGGAAAAGCACGCTGCGAAGCGTGCTTTTCTTCTTCTGGCGATGCCTGACCTGCGCGGCACCGGCAAGTAGCGGCTGCCGTCAGTTGTACGTGAATGCGACGGTCGCCGACGCGTTCACCGAGCCGGGCCCCAAGGTACCCAGCTTGCAGAACTGCGCGACCATCGGGATCGTCATGGCGTTGGATGCGTCCACCGTGCCCATACTAGTCTCGCTGTTGAGCGTGAAAGGTGCGCCAGTGATCGCACCTACACTGCTCGCAGTCAGCAATTGCACACCCACCTGCTGGGCAGCGCCAGTGTTCTTCAAGACGCTCGCGACGGTATCCATCTCGCCAGTAATCGTCATTGACACCTTCGCGTTGGCTGAGCAATTGGTCAGCTTCAGGTTGAATGCCGCCGGGTTGCTCGTCGTGCCGGTGAAGTTGCTGATGGTTACGCTGCCCAACGGGATGGTCTGATTCGCAGTCGTGGTATCCACGGTACAGGACGCGGGGAGAATTTCCCCCTCGAAATAAAGATGCGCGTCCGGATCGACTGGCTCGACTGCAAATGCCGATCCGGCAGCTGTCGCGGCGAGAATGCCAAAAAGTGCTTTCTTGAAAATACGCATGTCGTGATGTTCCGTAAAAAGGCTGGTCCAACTTTCTTGAGAGCGTCGCCAGTTTCCACTGTCAAGGGTGACCCGTGGCGCAGTGCACGATTGATGCTTCATTGATACAGGACATACATGGTCATTGTGGTATTGGCCGTTCCGGGCGTAACCGTGCCTGTCTTAACGTAGCGTGCCATCATCGGTACGACATAAGTGCCGCCTGCTGACCCGTTGAATTGGCTCAGATCCAGCCATGGCGACGTCGACAATGGGTACACCGTTCCTCCTGCAGTGAGTAACTGGACGCCTACTCCACCGGCGGGAGACTGAACGGTGTTGTCAATCTTCGCGATGTCTGTCGCTGCCAGCCCAATCGTTGGAACGATCTGATATTTTACAGTGCTAATCATTCCGGACGAAGTATCAGTGACGATCGCCCCCGCCGGGCAGTCATTGAACGCAATGTTGAACGAAACGTTTCCATTCTTACCTTGATCAATGTCCGCCACCAGGGGTTTGCCCATGGGTACGTGGACATCCGGCGTCGTGCAAGTCAGCGGAACAATTTGGACGGATGGGATGTTGTAGTAGACGATCAAGTCCGGTTTGTCGTTGGTGCTTGTCGACATCTCAACCATACCTACCTGCATGACTCTACCCTTTACGGTCCCGGATTGCGCCACCCGACCCGTTTTTACAAGCGCTACCTGAACATCCGAGCCTGCCAGGCCCGTAGGCAAAATGCCTTTATCGCAGGTTAGCCCCCACCAACTGCGTGTGGGATTTTGCCAAGCCGACCAGTTATCAGAAGGATGGTTATCGCACGTAGTTCCGGGGGTAGGCGTCAAATAATACCGCGCTTTTACAACGATACCGATTCCGGAAACCCCCGAATCCCAAACCGTGTAACCGTTATAAGTCCCGACAGGTTGGGCTATGTCGGGTCCAATCGCGCCTCGCACGCCGCTCCAATCAGTTTTTGCTTTGCCGCCGCTAACCTTACCTCCTTTGCAATTCCAATTCATGTTCGTGGAATCGACCCATGCGGCAAGCAAAGCACCGGTCGGCAAGTCACGTGCTACCGACACCGTCGAAGGTAATGGGAGGTTGATTATCAATTCTCCAGAATAAGAACAGTTTTGCGCCCATGCACCTGAAGTCACGGTCGCCAGCAGCAGCGCTAATCCAAACCGGCGCGCGATTCGCGCCAAGCCATTCCAAATCATTTTCAAATTCCGAGTTATGGCTGCCGCGTGTTTATTGGCAGACCGTTTCTGCAAACATTGTCGATGCTGACGCGGTTTTCGAAGCTTCGGGAAGGTCGTAACGCACCTTGCAGCTCTGGTTTGCACCGTCGCCCCACTTCAGCGCGAAGTCGGCTTGCGGTTGCTTCATATAGAACATCGCGCGGCTGCCCTGGCCAACCGTGCCGACGATCTTGCCTTCGGGATCGACCACATCGGCGCCGAATGGCACCATTTCGCCATTCGGTTGGCGCACGCGGATGACCACTGCCTGGCCGCGGTTCTCCGTGTCGAACTTGACGCGCACCACCGATCCGGCGGTCGGCGCGAAGTGCTGCTCCGTTGACTTCAGCTGAACGCCCAACGGCAAGCCCTTCGTGTCGATCTCCACGGTGTTCATCGAATACGGTTCCATGCCCGTAATCAGCGCGTGACCACGGCCATCCACGCGCACGCCCGGCGAACTGGCCACGCGCGCGCCGACTGCATCCTTGGCCTCGACGATGGCGAGTGTGTCACCCGTTTGCGGCGACACCACGACGCCACCGTCGTAAGCGACGATCGAGCCGGACAATCCGCCGCCGACCTGCGTGTAACCGTTCGCGTGACCGACGTTGGCACGTATTTGCGTATACGGCGACAGATATCCCGCGTTCGCATTGATGCTGGAACCGTTCTGATTGCCGCCCCACTGGTAGCCTGCCGTGACGCCGTAATTGAACTCGTAGTTCTTGCCCGCTGCCCCGCTGAACGTCTCCTGAATCTGATTGCTGCCGTCGCGTGTATCGTGCGAGTAGCTCGTCATCGTATTGGCGATGGTCGCGCCGAGATCCAGCGGAATGGTCAGGTTGACCATGTACCGGTTGCTCCAGCGTGAGGAGCTCGCATCGAGCTCGCGCGAGGCCGACACGCCCAGGCCCACTCGACGGATATTCGTGTTGTAGCCAATCTGGAACGAGGTATCACGGCCCGACTTGTTCCAGTAGTTCTGCGTGAACCCCGAGAGGTATAGCGAGCCGTACTGGCTGAGATTCTGATTCACCGTGACCTGCAGGCGACCCTTGAATACCCTGGTCGAGATACGCGATCCCGCGCATGGAGAGATCGCGCAGCGTCATCGCATCCTGAAAGCTCAGGAAGCCGCTCGTCGAATAGCGGTACGCCGCAAGTGTCACATCTGTGCTGGTCGGAGTGAACGTGCGCGAATACGAAAGCCGCAAGCTTTGCCCGTTGTGGCTCTGCATGTTCGCGCGGCTCGCATTTGCCTGCGTGACATCGAAGCCGAACGCACCAATCGGCGTATTGAGTGCTGCGCCGGCCGCCGCCGAGAAGTAGTTCTCGGCGATGATCGCGCCACCATACAAGGTGACGAAGTTATTCAGCCCGTGCGTCAGGTTGGCCTCGAACACGAACGGCGAACTGCTGAGACTCGTATTGCGGTATAGGCCGGCCGCGAGGCTGTATCGCCAACGTCCGTCACGCAGCGCATTGACCGGTGCGGCATACGGAAGCACCGACGTGTGCTGGCTGCCATCCGCCTCGGTCACAATGACCTGCAGATCGCCGCCGTAGCCGGTCGGATACAGATCACTGAGTTCGAACGGGCCCGGCGGAACGGTGATCTCATAGATGATGTTGCCGCTCTGCTTGACCTGAACCTTCGCGTTCGTGTTTGCGATGCCCCGCACGGTCGGTGCGTAGCCGCGCTGCGACTCGGGATACATCCGGTCGTCCGTGCCGATCTGCGCACCGCGCACACCGAACGAGTCGAAGATCCTGCCGTCCGTGTACGAATCGCCCACGGTGAGCTGGCTCTTGATCGGCGCAAAGGAACGTTGCAGATAAGTCTGCATGCTCTGCACGTGCGTGCCCGAGCCCGACGTATTGGTGACGTTGCCGTTGTACCGGAAGCGCCACGGACCGATGTTGACACCCGCTGCCAGCCCGAGGTAACTCTGCGTGTTCGAGAAACCGTTACCATTCGAGTGATAGACGTTGCCGTTGTACTGGACTACGGCGGCAGGAATGCCATCGTCCCAAAACTTCGGGTCGACCCAGCCGCGCGCGCTCCGGCTCATCATCGCCTGGGGCACGCTGACATCAAGACGCTGTTCCCCCATATCGAACGCGGCCGTTGCCTGCGGAATGAGCTCGCTCAGCGGCACGGCGCCATGGCCATCCGAATCATCGAGCTTTGCGCGGGCGGCCTCGCTGAGATGCGCGATATCGACGCCCATGCGCAGGAGGAGATCGCGATCGAACACCGGCTGCGCGGCCTTTCCTGGGCCGTTCACTTCGCGCAGCGTGACGTCGGTCGTCCCTATCCATGTCTGATTGACGTACAGCGCGGCGCGATAGTTGCCGGCGGGCGCAAGGTTGCCCTTGTTGAAGCGACTGATATCGAGATTCGTAGCACCGCTGCCGGCGAGGAATTGCGAGTTGAACTGCACGTTCACGGGCTCTGCCGGCTGGGCCACGGCCGGGACGGTCTCAGACGTGGCCAATTCCGTCCCATTCGGCTTCGCCGCTTGCGCCCCCAGCGCCAAAGGCACAGGCGCGACGGGTTCTGCGCTTGCCTTGTCCGACGCTGCCGGATCTTTCGCGCGGGCAGCTGCTGCATCCGCCGCCGACGAGGCGCCCGACTGCAAAGACGCGTTCACAGCCGGAGCATCCTCTGCCTTCGCGTGAGCGGCGGCGAAAGCGAGAAGCACAGCGACGCTCGCCTGGCTCAGCGACAGCAGATCAGCGTTGACCGCTTTTGAGTTCGATTTTGAGTAACGAATATTCTTCATTTTGAGCCGAATTCACAGGCGAAGCCTGTCCCTGCCAATGCAAGAGAGCATGAGCATTGAGACCTTCTGGCTTGCGACAACTGAATACAGTGATGTGGCGAGAGACTGCGGATCGTCGATCTGGCGGCTCTCAGGTCAGCTTTCAGATCTGCGCTTTCCGGGCTCGCTGGTCCAGCCGATCTATCACGCCGCACCCATGACCGCGTGCCTATTGCAACGACGCTTCATGCTTCACAGGACCGCCGAAATCGTTCAGCGTCGTGAACGAAACCTTGCCGCCCGCCGCCGCTGCCGCGGAAAGGGGCAACGAGATCTGGCCAGCCGGAGGCACCATGTCGCCCTCTTCGAACTTCGGCGCAGAGGCACCCTCACCAATCTGAGCGGAGATGATCGTGACGTGATAAGGCGTGGGATTGGATACCTGGAGAGCCGCTTTGCCCTTTTCGGTGATCAAGTGCCATGTAAGCTTGCCCGGTGCGTCATCTGCCTTGCCCTGCAGCGCTGCCGGACGAAAGAAGAATTTCAGGCGCGAACGAAAAGCCAGTTGCACATAGTTGGGACCGGCCTCGGCTTCGGTGGGCTTGGGTGGCACTTCCAGCATGTTGAACCACAACAGGCTCTCGCGATCCTGAGGCATCGGTTCGCCCGTATAAGAAATGCGAATGGTCTGCGACTTCGTCGGATCGATGCGCGCAATCGCCGGCGTAAGGAGAAATGGCAGATCGAGCTTACTCGGATCGACCTTCGGATCACCCTTGTCGAACCACACCTGAGTGAGCGCCGGACTCTTTCCTACATTGGACAGCTTGACAGTGACTTCGCTATCTGCAGCGTTGTAAATCACTCGCGTACCCGCGATGACGACCGAGGCGCGGCTCGCAAACGACAGCATGACACCTAGGGCCAGCAGACCCACGGCCAATACATTAAGGACAATCTTTCGGGAATTCATGACGGACAATCAGAGAATGTGATTCGATAACCCAGCGGCGTGCATGCGAGCAGGTCCAAGAAGTCACAGCGAAGTGCACAGAGGGGGTTTCCCCAATTCACTCCACCGAGGACAACTCAGGAAGAATCAGTCGAAATGGACTAAGACCAGCAGAACAAGCGCTCCATGGCAAGACCATGGCACTCGGTTCTTCCTAAGTTTTCCTAATAGAGAATGGTGCCAAAGCACCATTCTCTACACGTAGATGCTTACTGGTAGGACATCGAGTAAGTAACGTTCGTCGTCACGCTGCCCGGCGTTGCGCCGCCGGTCTGCGTGTAGTACTGAGCCGCGTACTGGAGGCTCGCCTTGCCGCTTGCAATCGCAACAGTATTCGAGTTCTGTGCGCCATCAGCCTTGCTCACGTCCATCACGGTCATACCACTGTTGTAGTCGACCAGTTGCACCTCGATATTCGTCGCAGTGCCATTGTTCTTGAGATTGCCGTCTTCCAGCGTGTTGACGCCGTATTCCCAGAACGTGCGCACGTTGCCCGTGTCCGGCATACAGTTGCTGAGCGCGATGTTGAAGCCGGTGCTACCACCAAACGCGCCTGCGGTTTGGAAGGCTGCAGCGGACAGCGTCGGCAGCGTGACCGTGAAGTTATTGCCCTGGCCATTGCCGCTCACATCGCAGGTTTGAGCCGTGAGTGCACCATTGATGGTCAAAACGCCACCGTTGGGAGCGTCAGCGTATGCCGACACGCTTGCCAAGCCCATTGCCGCGGCGATCGCCGAGATAGCAATCTTTTTCATTCTTACTCCTGATTATTAAAGTGACACACCAAATCAAAAAACGATCCCGCAGCCGACGGAATCGAACCGCCCGGGTTAGCTCGATAATCTCGAATCCGGTTCCGAATCGTCGATATCCTTAGCGTGGAATTCTCATTGATAAGGAACCCAAAGTATGCACGAGAGTTGCATTCACGAACATTGCTATTGTCTGAAAAATTCGCCTAACGCACGCTAACTTCCGGAATTTCGGCAGCGAATGGACAAATGAAGCACCGAAAACCAAGGACGCCGGCAAGATATACGGGATCAGCGCCATCGACCCCATGCGATGCCTTGTCCGTACGAAAGCGAGGCCGCATTATAGAAAAGACTCTGATATTCAGCCTTTACTAAAATTCTTAAAGGCTTGACGCTCATTTCATCGATACTTGGTTAATGGCAATACTAATTTGCCTTTTCGCAGCTTCCCGCTTGGGACGAACCGTGCTGACAGACAATAGCCGGCGCAGAACGATCTTGATCGATAACCGGGATGTCGACATGTCGAGGGCATCCGTGGACACCGTCGAGATTACTCATATGTGAGCGAGTATTGAACGGAAGTCACAATCGATCCGCCCGTCGCGTTGCCGATAAGCGAATAGTACTGAGCGGCGTATTGCAGCTTTGCTTCGCCGTTCACCATTGCCACGCTTTGGGAGTTCTGTGCACCGTCAGCCTTGCTCAGGTCCATGACTTTGGGCGAGCCACTGTTATAGTCGACAAGCTGAATCTCGATCCCGGTCGCCGAACCGTCGTTCTTCAGCGTACCGTTCGCAGACGTACTCACGCCGTACTCCCACATTGCCCGCACGCGCGCCCCGTCCGACGCACAACTCGTCAGCGAGATGGTGAACCCTGTCGAACCTGCTGTAGCTCCCGCTGTGCTCAGAGATTTCGTAGATATGGAGGGCAGCGCTACCGAGAAGCTTCCGCTGCTACCGGGGTTGACCACGCATGTAGGCCCGTACGCCTGGCCGTAGAAAGTGATCACGCCGCCATTTTCCGATGACTCTGCGTACGCCATCCCGCTCGCCATTCCAACGGCCGCCACCAGAGCGGAGAGAGCAATGTTCTTCATCATCTGGATTCCTATATGTTTTGATTTTTCTTCACGACTTGACAGCGAATCCGATGCACGACCACGACCCTCGCACGCATCGTCGCAACGGAGCCAGACAAGTTTGGATGCCTCATCGCTCAAGGTATTCCTCGAACGAACAGGCAGTATATGAAAGCAGGAAGAAAGGCGCCCTACTAATACTCCGAAAGGCTCTGGCAGGGCGCCGGTCACGATGCCAACGCCGCCCCGCCCGCTTGCGTCAATCCCCCGCGTCGCGTGCAGACGCATCCGACGACGAAGACGACGAAGGCGAGGATGAAGACGACGAAAACAGCCGCGCCCAAGAATTGAATCGCCGCGTATAAGACAGATCGACGCCCTGATACGTCCCGCCATACGCCGTCACCGACCAGAAGCGCGACAGATTCAGCGTCGCCTTGATCGCGTTGTTCGCCGATTGCAACCCCTGCTCGTAGCCAAGCACGAGCCGCTCGTTGATCGCTTTCGAGAGCATCACGACTTGCGGATCAGTGAGCCCGACCTCGCTCGAGCCGATCGTGAATTCGTCGAGCCCGAACGTCTGCGCAATACGCTTGCCGCTCGTGCTGCCGAGCAGCGCCAGCGCGCTCGTCATCGCGCTCTGCTGGCCGACGTTGTTGCCCTGATCGGTGCCGTGTCCGAAGAGCAGCCATGAGAGCTTCTCGTTGTCGGGCACGTTCGGCTCGGATATCAGCTTCGCGACGGGCGCCTGCACCGTGCCCGTCACTTGCACGCCGGCTTCGACCTCCTGATTGCGGCGCATCGCGAGGATATTGAGGCCCGGATTCGCCACCGGTCCGTTGAACGTGAAGAAGCCATTCTCGATGTTGAGCTTGCGCCCGAACGTCGTGTACGTGGAACCGGGCGTCACGCGCACGTTGCCGACCGCGCGCAGCGGCATGTTCGGCGCGCTCGTCGCCGTGATGGTGCCCGCGAGGCCGAGATCCGCGCCCGCGCCCTTGAAGCGAAAGCGCTGGCCGAGATTGATGTCGATGTTCGCGCGCGGCGTGAACGGCCCGACCGGCTTGCCGGTCGCCGCCGTTAGCTGCTGGTTACCGCCCTTGATCGTGCCGTCGGGGCGCTCGACCACGACATCGTCGCCGAGCGAGGGCGCGGACGATTCCGGCAGATCGAAGAGCGCGTGATCGACCGTGAACTTGCCGTCGATCGCCATGCCGCCCTGCAGCCCCGCGTTCGCGATGGTCGCGCTGCCCGAAAGCATCAGCTCGCGGTCCGGCGACGCGAACAGCTCCAGCTTGTCCGCGATGATGCTCGCCGTCAGATCCGGCTGCTGCTGGTCGAGCCGCACCTTGCCGGTCGCGCGCAGCGTGCCGCTCGCGCCATGAAACTCCACTCGCTGGAGATCGACAAGATTCTCCGACAGCGCGATCCGAATGATCCCATCCTTCAGTTGCACGCCCTGGTCGACGACCGTCGCGGAAATGTTGTCGCCAGTCAGCGTGCCCGAGAGATTCGGCTTTGCCACGATGCCCGCGATCACGAGCTTGAGCGCAATCCTGCCGCCGAGCAGATAGTTCGCGCCGAGCAGGCCGCCTGTCGTGCGCAGTTCGGGAACATTCGCGTCGATCGCGCCGGTGAGCGGCGCGTTGTCGTCGATGGTCAGCATGCCGTCGCGATTGACGAGCGGCGTGTGCACGTTGGCGTCGATCACGCCGATGCGGCTCGCCTGCGCACGCAGCGACGCGTTCAGGCGGTTGCCGTTGGTGAAGTCCGCGCGCGCGACGATGTCCGTGATGCCGAGCGCCGCGACGCCGCGTGTGCCGTCGATCGTCACGTCGCCGTCGCGCCGCTTGATCTGCGCGTAGCCCGTCGCCGTCGCACCGAGGGAGAAGTTCCAGTCGCCGTCGAAGACGAGGTCGGTGCGGATCGGCGGCTCCGCGCCCGTCAGCTCCCGGCGCACTTCGAGCAGATGCGGCACGGACACGTTCGTGAGCGTGCCCGCCGATTGCAGGCGGCCGTTCTCCATTGCGAACGACTTCAGATTCAGCACCGCGCCTTCCGCAACGAGCCGCGTCGCACCGAGCACGAGGCGCTTCGGCCCGTAGCTCACCGAAAGCGGCGCTTCGAGATTGAGCGACGGCGTGCCCTTGTTCGAGAGCTTCGTGATCGATCCGTCCCAGTGCGGGCCGTCGGGCGCATCGGTGAACTTGCCGTTGGCGCCGAGCGCGAGGTTCACCGGCTGGCCGCGGACCTTGCCCGTCGCGGTGACATCGAGCGTGTGATGCGCGCGCGTGCCGTTCAGGTTCGCATCGAGATTCGCGATGTCGACGCCTTCCGTGCTCGCATCGCGCGCCTTCAGCGTGAAGACCAGCGCGCCGTTCGCGCCGTCGCGGATATCGGCGCGGCCTTCCGCGTGGCCCAGGCGATTCGCGCCGAACACGACGTCATCGGCCTGATAGTTCGCCGCGACGTTCGGATGCGCGATCGAGCCGGTCAGATCGCCGTCCGCCTTCACCGTGCCCGTGATGCCAAAGCCGAGCCGCTCGAGCGCGGGCGCATCGACCTTGAAGCGCAAGCGGTCGCCGGGCGCGCCGAAACTGCCGTTCAGATCGACGTCGTTGCCCGCCACCGAAAGCGACGCCTTGCTCGGCAAGAGGCGCGCGCCCGCGACCTGCACGGTGCCTTCGCCGGTGAGCGGCAAGTTGTCGTACATGCTGTCGGTGAGCTTGAAGGTCGCCTTGGCCGTGAGCGTGGGCGCGAGCTGGCCCGAGGCGGCCAGCGTGCCGTTCACGCGCGCCTCGATGACGCGCGGCGGCGCGGCGGGCTTGTTCGGCACGCCTTTCTTCACCGGCGCAGGCTTCGGCGCGATCAATTGCTGCTGAAGCAGGAGCGGGTTGAAATCGACGATCTTCGCCTTCAGGTCGTAGCTCGAATTGGCGTCCTTCTTCAGCGCGCCGTTCAGTTCCACGCGGCCCTTGCCCACTGTCAGCTTCACGTCGTCGAGCGAGGTTTGCTTCGGATCGAGCTTGACTTTCGCCTGCGCCCGGATGGCCGCCTTCGGATCGTTCAGATCGGCGGTAATGCTCTGCGTGTCGCCCGCGAGCACGATGCCGACGGGTCCGGCAAAATCCGTCGGGCGCAAGGTCGGCTCGATCGCGTTCAGATCGAGCTTCGCCACCTTCAGGTCGAACTTGCCCTTCCCGCCCGCGAGCGCACCGCCGCCCGTCACCGTCGCGTTCTTCAGGAGCCGCACGTTGAGATCGGTGATGCTTTGCTCCGAGGCGTCGAGCCGCACGTTCGCGCGGGCATCGATGAGCGGCAGCAGTTTCTTGTCGATGGAACCGGGCTTCGCGTTCACGATCGACACCGGCCCGCTCACGACGAACGCCTTCGGATCCGCGCCCGCGACGGGCTTCACTTCGGCGCGCACGGCGAGATCGGCCTCGGGCGCGCTCGGGCTGAATGCCTGCGGATTCACGTGATCGAAGGTGACGAGCGCGGATTTGAGCGGCACATCGGCGAACGGCAGCGCTTCGACGTGCGCCTGGCCCTTCAGCTTCATGCCGCTCGCGTCGATGTCCGCGATCAGGTCTTCGA
Source organism: Caballeronia sp. 11_S32 (assembly GCF_056930355.1). Lineage (NCBI taxonomy): Bacteria > Pseudomonadati > Pseudomonadota > Betaproteobacteria > Burkholderiales > Burkholderiaceae > Caballeronia > Caballeronia sp. 11_S32. The sequence continues at coordinate 1,230,101 of NZ_JBXOWH010000003.1, read as the reverse complement.
GCGCGCCCGAGAGCCGCGCGCTCACGTTCACCGCTTCGCCGTTGACCTTGCCGGCATAGCCCAGGTCGCCGGAAAGCGGAAACGGCCGCGCGCCGCCGTCGAGCTTCGCTGCCGCCGTCACCGCGCCGAACGGCGTGTCGAGACGCTGGACCGTGGCTTCATGATGCCGGCCGTCGCTGCGGCCGTTGAACACCAGGCGCGAGAACTCGGTCGTCGTGGCGCCCTCATGCAGCCGCAGCTTCTCGACGGACAAATCATTGATCGCGAGCTGGATCGGGATGCGCAGTTCGTTTGGCAGCTCGGTCTTTTTGCTCGGCTCGTTCGACGGCGCGATGCGCGCGTCGATCGTCCCGATATGCAGATAGTCGATCGTGAAGCGCAGCGGCTCGCGCGTGAGCGCCCACCGGCCGGATACGCTGTCCACGGCGATATCCGTGCCCTTGCCGTCCTTCCAGTGCACGTCGCGCAATTGCAGGCCGGTCGCGATCGCGCCGCCGTCGAGCTTGCCGGTCAGTTGCCCCTTGAGCAGCGAGGTCGCCACGTCCCACGCGTAACGCGTGCCGCGCTCGGTCGTCAGCACATAGAACACGCCGCCGGCCGCGAGCGCGACGATCAGCACGATCACGAACACGAACCCGCCGATCCAGCGCGCGAGGCGCCGCCAGCCGCTCTTGCGCGGCGGCGTCTTCTTCGCGTTGCCGTCGCCGCCGCCTTCGTTGCCGGGAGGCGGGGCTTCAGCGTCCGCTTGCTTGGTCGAGTCCGTCATGCCGAATCAATCTTCCTCATCGTTCTCACGCGCATCAGAACGCGATGCCGAGCGTCAGATACGGCTTGATGCTCTTGTTCTTCAGCCCGTAAGCCAAGTCCACGTTGACCGGGCCGACCGGACTGCGCCAGCGCGCGCCGACGCCCACGCCCGGCTGGAACACGCGTTCGCTCCAGGTGTCGGTCGCGGTGCCGATGTCGAAGAACACCGCGCCGCCCCAGTCGCGCGTGAACCAGTGCTGATATTCGCTGCTGCCCGTCACCATGTACTTGGTCGGCAGGATCGAGCCCGCCACGTTATTGCCGATACTCAGATAGCTGTAGCCGCGCACCGAGTTCGCGCCGCCCGCACGAAACAGCAGCGACGCCGGCACGCCGCTCGACGGCCCGCTCGTGAACACGCCGCCGAACTCCGCGCGAAACACCAGCAAGTCGTTCTTGCCGAGCGGCACATATTGCGCCGCATTGGTGTACAGGCGGGCAAATGTTTGGTCGGTCAACACGCCCTTCACGGCGAAACCGGCTTCGGCCCGGACGATGTTGCCGCGGCGCGGAAAGAGCGGATCGTCGACGTTGCGCCGGACCCACGTCCACGCGGGCACGAGGGCGCGCGCCGTCGACGGATTCGGTTCGTTCTGCGTCAGCCGGTCGTCGTAGAACGTGAGCGAAAAGGTCGTGTCGATATTCTGTCGCGAGCGCGAACGCTGCACGCCGATGCGCGCGCTATAGATGTTCGTGTCCGAGACATCGGTGATCGTGTAGGAGCCGAACACGGCGTTCACCCAGCCGTGCGAATCGGGCGGCATCGCGAGCTGCACGCGGCCGTACTGCTGCGTCTGGTCCAGCCGCCCGGAAATCGTGAACGGATACGCGGCGCCGAACGTATTGAGATAGCTGTACGCGCCCTGGATGTGAAAGCCCGTGTCCGTCGCGTAGCCTACGCCGTAGCGGATGCTATGGAATGGATATTCGCTGACCTTCACGTGCAGCGGCGTCTCGATCGGCTTGTTGACGTCGTTGTCCGCGTCGATCGCGACGCTCGCGTAGTACGGCGTGTTCTGAATCTGGCGCTGCAGCTCGTTCACGCGCGCGACGTCGTAGATCTCGCCTTCCCGGATCGGGTTCACGTGATCGATGATCCAGCCGGGATAGCGCTTCGGGCCGCTCACGTCGAGCTTGCCGAGCGTGAAGGTCGGGCCGCTGTCGAAGGTCACGGAAAGATCGGCGAGATGCGCGCGCGGATTGATGCGCGCCTGCGAGCGCACGATCTTCGCGCCGAGATAGCGCTTCGACTGCAGCGCCTTCAGCGCCGCGTTCTTCGCGTCGTCCCAGCCGCTTTGCGTGAAAGGATCGCCTTCGTTCACCGAGAAAGCGAAACGCGCGGCGTTCTCCTGCGCGCGGTCCTCGGTCGTCACGGCGCCCGTGAAATGAAGCTGCACCGAGGCAATCATCGTGCGCGGGCCGGGATCGACGCTCACCTTGACGTTGCGCTTGTCGTCGACGGTCGTGACGTCGGTGCGCACGACCGGCGTGAAATAGCCTTCCGTCGCGACGAGATCGCGCACGTCCTTCGGCGCGGCGGTGACGAGAAACTGGAACTGGTCGTCGCTCACGTCGTCGCGCTTCGCGAAGCGGGCGAGGTCGAGGTTTTCCTTGAGCAGCTTCTTCACGCTGCGCGGCGCGTCGATATCGACGTCGTATTTCGCGAAAGCGGGCGCGGCGAGGCCAAACGCGATGAATGCGGCGAGCACGGCCGGCAAGCGTCTTGGGCCAAGCGGCTTCACGCGCAACGCGCGCAGCGGATCAAACGAACGCCCCGCCAAACGTGACCTCCGGCATCGGAACAATTGGGATTGAAAGGAAAAGAATGCAGTCGCCGCGCAATCGGGCGCAGGCGCTATTTCACCACAACGGCACGCGCGGACACCGCAAAAGCGGCGCGCGGCGCGCCGGACGTGCGCCTTTGGACGGCTCGGCGCCTGCCGGGTTCCGCGAAAGCTGCACGCGCGTGCGCCTTTCGATGCGCGGAACGCGCTCGCGTGCGTTGCCGTCGCACGCTTGCGGTAAAATTGCGGCGCACAGGCGAAATGCGGACCGCCGCTCGCCCTCCTCGTCACACGAACACGCCTCGACCCAACGGAAGCCGGATCATGTATCAGTCGGATATCACCCAGTTCATCAATCAGTTGAAAGAGCAAAAGCCGTCGCTGGAAGAAGAACAGCGCCGCGGCCGCGCGCTTCTGTGGGACAAGCAGCCGATCGACCTCGACGAGCGCACCGAGCAGCAGAAAGCGCGCGTGAAGCAGACGTCCTACGTCTACTACCAGAACTTCTGAACGTGAGCGCAGCCGGCCACGAGCCGCATTCGTCCGCGCATTCCGCTCACGAGCCGAAGCGCGACGAAGCACGGGAAGACCGCACGGTGGCGCTCGCCGCGCCCGCGACGGATTCCACGCCCGATACCATCGACGGCGTCGCGATCGCGCATCTGTACGGCGAGCCGCTGTGGAAGCTGCCCACCGACCTGTACATCCCGCCCGATGCGCTCGAGATCTTTCTCGAAGCGTTCGAAGGCCCGCTCGACCTGCTGCTCTACCTCATCCGCAAGCAGAACTTCAACGTGCTCGACATCCCGATGGCGGATGTCACCGCGCAATACCTCGGCTACGTCGACCAGATCCGCGAGTCGAATCTGGAGCTCGCGTCGGAATATCTGCTGATGGCCGCGATGCTGATCGAGATCAAGTCGCGCATGCTGCTGCCGGTCAAGAAAGCGGACACCGGCGAGGACGCCGAAGACCCGCGCGCCGAACTCGTGCGCCGTCTGCTCGAATACGAGCAGATGAAGCTCGCCGCGCAGAAGATCGACCAGTTGCCGCAGCTCGGCCGCGACTTCCTGCGCGCCGACATCTATATCGAGCAGGCCGCCGAGCAGCGTTTCCCCGACGTCGACATGAACGACCTGCGCGCCGCGTGGGCCGACGTCATCAAGCGCGCGAAGCTCGTCCAGCATCACAAGATCTCGCGCGAGGAGCTCTCCGTGCGCGAGCACATGAGCGTGATCCTGCGGCGCCTGCAGACCGCGCGCTTCATGGAGTTCACGGAGCTTTTCGATACCTCGCGCGGCGTGCCGGTGGTCGTGGTGAACTTCATCGCCATGCTGGAGCTGTCGCGCGAATCGCTGATCGAAATCACGCAGGCCGAGCCTTATGCGCCGATCTACGTGAGATTGGCTTACTCTCCCGCCTAGATATCCGCTTTTCCTTTACCCTAGCCTCGTGCGGTTCGTCCGGACCGCCCGCCAGGAGACACCCGCTCGATGAAAGTCATCAGCTCCATCCATGAACTGCGCGACCAGTTGCGCGGCCAGAACCGAACCGCCTTCGTGCCCACGATGGGCAACCTCCACGAAGGCCATCTCTCGCTGATGCGCCTCGCGCGCCAGCACGGCGATCCGGTGGTCGCGAGCATCTTCGTGAACCGGCTGCAGTTCGGTCCGAACGAGGACTTCGACAAATATCCGCGCACGCTGCAGGACGACATTGAAAAGCTGCAGAAAGAGAACGTCTACGTGCTCTTCGCGCCGACCGAGAAGGACATGTATCCGGAGCCGCAGGAGTATCGCGTGCATCCGCCGCACAATCTCGGCGACATTCTCGAAGGCGAATTCCGGCCCGGCTTCTTCACGGGCGTGTGCACCGTCGTGATGAAGCTGATGTCGTGCGTGCAACCGCGCGTCGCGGTGTTCGGCAAGAAGGACTATCAGCAGTTGATGATCGTGCGCGCGATGTGCCACCAGTTCGCGCTGCCGACCGAAATCGTCGCGGCGGAAACCGTGCGCGAGGAGAATGGCCTCGCGCTCAGCTCGCGCAACCGCTTCCTGTCCGAGGCCGAACATGCCGAGGCGCCGCAGCTCGCGACACAACTCCAGCGCGTGCGTGAGCAGCTGCTATCGGGCAATCGCGATATCGCCGCGCTCGAACGCGCCGCGATGAACGCGCTCGCCGAGCGCGGCTGGAAGCCCGATTACATCAGCGTGCGCAAGCGCTCGAACCTGCTGCCGCCGGGCGAGGCGGATGCGGATGCGCCGCTCGTCGTGGTCGCGGCCGCGAAGCTCGGCACGACGCGCCTGATCGACAATCTCGAAATCTGACGCAACTGAAGCGAATTCAAGCAATCAGGAAGGAAAGCATCATGCAGCGCACCATGCTCAAATCGAAGATCCACCGCGCGACGGTCACCCACTGCGAGTTGCACTATGAAGGTTCGTGCGCCATCGACGAAGATCTTCTCGACGCCGCGAACCTGATGGAAAACGAGCAGATCGACATCTGGAACGTGAACAACGGCGAGCGCCTGACCACTTACGCGATCAAGGGCGAGCGCGGCAGCGGCATGATCTCGCTGAACGGCTCGGCCGCGCGCCGCGCGCAACTGGGCGATCTCGTGATCATCGCGGCGTTCGCGCAGGTGGACGAAGCGGAGATCAAGGCGGGCTGGAAGCCGAATCTCGTGTTCGTCGACGACGACAACCGCATCAAGGGCAGCCGCGATCACGTGCCGACTCAGAACTGGACGTAATCCCGTTGCACTAGAACGAAAAAGCCGGCGATTCCTCAACGGACGCCGGTTTTTTCATTTCTTCGATACCCACTCGATGATCGGCTCCCACTGCTCCAGATCCTTTTCGACGCGGCTCTTCGCCACGTCCCAGATCGTGAGGCCGTGCGCGGCGAGCTGCACGTAGTTCTGGGTATCGCGCAGGAAGCCGAGCACCGGCAACTGCAGGCCTTCGACGAAGCGATGCAGCTGGTCCGCCGAACGCGTGCGCGCATCGACGCGCATGCCGACCACGCCGACTTCGATCGCGCCTTTCCTCACCGCCTTTTCCTTCGCGAGCTTCGCGAGGAAGTCCTGCGTCGCAAGGATGTCGAACATCGACGGCTGCAGCGGCACGATCACCTTGTCCGCCAATTCCAGCGCGAGCGCGAGGCGATTGCCGTGCACGCCGGCGGGCGTATCGACGACGGCTTTCTCCAGACCTTTGGGCGGCTTGCCGGGAGAATCCACGTCGATCGACCATTCTTCGATTTTCGGCAGCGTGTCGACGCGCAGCGTGAGCCACGCGTGCGACGAGCGCTGCTTGTCGAGATCGGCGAGCGCGACCCACTCGCCCTGTGCCGCGAAAAAGCCTGCGAGATTGGTTGCGAGCGTGCTCTTGCCGACGCCGCCCTTCGGATTTGCCACCACGATCACGGTCATGAAGTGTCCTGGATTTTGTTGGGCGCGCGGGCGCTAGGCGCACGGCGCGCACGAATTTCGTCTTTACGGGAACAGGTGCATGATTCGAGCGTTGATATTATCGGCAAAAGTGGTGCATGCGGCACACTGGCCGAACGGCCGTGCCTAATTTGCCGCCAACGTTGGCATTAGTCATCCATTTCCATTCCCACGACACCCATGACCAAGCTCCGCCCCGATGTCACGCTCGACTTCCTGCGCAACCGCCAGAAAGGCCGCCTGCCCGACCTGCTAGGCGTGCAACTCATCTCGCTCGACCAGGGCCAGTTGACCGGCGAGCTTGCGATCCGTCCGGAACTGCTCGCGCCGAACGGATTTCTGCATGCGGCGACAGTCGTCGGTCTTGCGGATACGTGCTGCGGCTACGCGTGCATCGCCCATCTGCCGGAGAACGCGCAGAACTTCACGACGCTCGAACTGAAGAGCAACCATGTGTCGACGGCGCGCGAAGGGAAGATCATCGCGAAGGCGAGCGCCGTGCATCTCGGGCGCAGCACGCAGGTGTGGGACGCAACGGTCACGAACGGCGACGGCAAGCTCATCGCCATGTTCCGTTGCACGCAGATGATTCTCTATTGACCGAAGGCGGCCAGAACCGCATCCAGATCGAGCGATTGCGCGAAAGAATCGGCCAGACGGTCGAGTGACGCTTCGCGCAGCGCTGGATAATCGAGCGGCTCGGCGCCCTTCACGCCCGCCCACGCGAGCAGCGCGGCGCATGCTTGCGGCGTGTCGAAGACGCCGTGCAGGTAGGTCGCGGCGATCTGGCCATCGTCCGACACCGCGCCATCGACACGCCCCGAATCCAGCGCGACGAAAGGACGCGCGAGCGCCGCGCCGTGCGTGCGGCCCATATGGATTTCGTAACCGCGCACGGGCGCTTGCGTGCCGTTCAGAGTCAGCTGACCCGCAACGTTCTCCAGTTGCTTCTGCGGCGTGAGCACGGTGCAGAGATCGAGCAGCGCGAGCCCGTTCACGCACCCCGCCGCGCCTTCGACGCCATCCGGATCGTCGATCTCGCGCCCGAGCATCTGCATGCCGCCGCAGATGCCGAGCACCTTGCCGCCATACCGCAAATGCCGTTCAATCGCGCGGTCCCAGCCGTTTTCGCGCAGCCACGCGAGATCGCGCTGGACGCTTTTCGAGCCGGGCAGCACGATCAGATCGGCGGGCGGCGGCGCGATGCCCGCGCGCACATAGCTGAAATCGACTTGCGGATGCGCCCGCAAAGCATCGAAATCCGTGTGATTGCTGATGCGCGGCAGCGCGGGCACGATCACCTTCAGCGCGGACAGGGCACCGCGCGCGTGCGGCTGGCTCGGCAGCATGTCTTCGGCATCGAGCGTGAGCCCGTGCAGATATGGCAGCACGCCGAGCACCGGCTTGCCCGTCTGCGCCTCCAGCCAGTCGAGCCCTGGCTTCAAAAGGCCGATATCTCCGCGAAACCGGTTGATGACGAAGCCGCGAACACGCGCCCGCTCGCTCTCCGACAGACACGCCAGCGTGCCGACGAGATGCGCGAACACGCCGCCGCGATCGATATCCGCGACGAGCACGACCGGGCAATCGACGTGCTCGGCGAAGCCCATGTTGGCGATATCGCCGTCGCGCAGGTTGATTTCGGCGGGGCTGCCCGCGCCCTCGACGATCACCGCATCGAACTCATTGCGCAAGCGCGCGTAGGATGCGAGCACCGCATCGAACGCGATGCGCTTGTACGCGTGATAGGCGCGCGCATCGAGGTTCGCGTGCGCGTGACCGTGAATGATGACCTGCGCGCCGCGATCGCTCGTTGGCTTGAGCAGCACCGGATTGAAGTCGATGCGCGCATCGACGCCCGCCGCGATGGCCTGCAGCGCCTGCGCGCGGCCGATCTCGCCGCCGTCGATGGTCACCGCGCTGTTGAGCGCCATGTTCTGCGGCTTGAACGGCGCGACGCGCACGCCGCCGCGACGCGCGAGCCGGCACAGGCCCGCGACGAGCGTGCTCTTGCCGGCATCGGACGTCGTGCCCTGGATCATCAGCGTGCCGCGTGGCGTGAATGGCATCGGGAGATTCTCATGAAGAACGACGCGCTATCTTAGCCCGTCAGTACAATATCGCGATGACCCCCGATCTCACTTTCATCCTCGGCGGCGCGCGTGCCGGCAAGAGCGCGCACGCCGAACGGCTTGCATCCGAAAGCGGGCTGCCCGTGACGTATATCGCGACCGCGCGCATCGGCGATGCCGAGTTCGAGGCGCGCGTGCAGCTTCATCGCGAGCGCAGGCCCGCGCACTGGGCGCTCGTCGAAGCGCCGCTCGATCTCGCGGGCGCGTTGCAGGAGGCGGATCGCGCGGGGCATTGCGTGCTGATCGACTGCCTCACGCTCTGGCTCGCCAATCTGCTTTTCGTGTCGGGGAACGCGAGCGAGGACGTGGCCGTCCTGCCCGACAGCGCCCGCGAAGCCTTCGCGCGATTCGATGCGGCGCTGGCGCAAACCCGCGGCAAGGTCATCGTCGTGAGCAATGAAATCGGGCTGGGCGTCGTGCCGCTCGGTTCGGTCACGCGCCTTTATGTCGATGAACTCGGGCGCCTGAACCAGCGCGTCGCCGCCGCGAGCACGCGCGCGACGCTGATGGTCGCGGGCCTGCCGCTCGCGCTCAAAGGCTGACAGGAGAATCGACAAGCGATGCTCCTCCTCTCCGCCTACGCAATGGCCCTGCTCGCGGTGCTCGGCGTGATCGTCGATCGCATCTTCGGCGAGCCGCGCACGCGGCATCCGCTCGTCGGCTTCGGCAATCTCGCGACCCGGCTCGAAGCGCGCATGAACACCGGCGTTCGCGCGCGGCCGGCGGGCATACTCGCGTGGTTCATCGCGGTTGCGCCGCCGGTGGGCATCGCGTGGTTTCTCGTCAGCGTGCTGCCGTTTGGCTATGCGTGCCTCGTGCACGTGCTGCTGCTCTGGTTCGCGCTCGGCGCGAAGAGCCTGCGGCAGCATATCGCGCCGATCGCGCGCGCATTGAGCTTCGGCGATATCGACGCCGCGCGCGCGCTGACCTCGCGCATCGTGTCGCGCGATACGTCTCACGCCGATGAAAACGCCCTCTCGCGCGCGGCGGTGGAATCGGCTCTGGAGAACGGCAACGACGCGATCTTCGGCGCGCTCTTCTGGTTCGCCGTTGCGGGCGGCCCCGGCGCGCTCATGTTCCGCCTCGCCAACACGCTCGATGCGATGTGGGGCTATCGCACGCCGCGTTACTTGCGCTTCGGCTGGGCGGCGGCGCGCTTCGACGACGTGCTCAACTTCATCCCCGCGCGGCTGACCGCGGCGACCTACGCGCTCGCCGGCGACACGCACATGGCCTGGCACTGCTGGCGCACGCAGGCGCGCTCGTGGGACAGCCCGAATGCGGGCCCGGTGATGGCCGCGGGCGCGGGCAGCCTGAACGTGCTGATCGGCGGAGCGGCGGTCTATCACGGCAAGCTCGAGGCGCGGCCGACGCTCGGCGCGGGCCACAGCGCGAATCCGAAGCATGTGGTCGCGGCGTTGCGGCTCGTCGAGCGCGCGACGCTGATGTGGCTCGTGGCGCTTTTGATCTTCGCGGCTTTGAGCGCAACCACGAGTAGCTGATATGGCGCATCCCATCCGACACGGCGGCAATCTGCGCGAAGCCGCGCGCCGCTACGCGATTCCCTTCGACGACTGGCTCGATCTGTCGACGGGCATCAATCCGCGCGGCTATCCGGTGCCGCCCGTGCCGCCCGATGCATGGCGGCGCTTGCCCGAAGACGACGATGGTTTCGCCGATGCCGCCGCGCGTCATTACGGCGCGCCGCTCGCGTTGCCGGTCGCGGGCTCGCAGGCGGCGATACGCGCGCTGCCCGCGCTGTTGCGTCGCGGCACGGCGGGCGTCGCGCCGCTGACTTACGGCGAATATGCGCCCGCGTTCATGCGCGCGGGCCACACGATCGCATCGCTCGACGTCAACATGCGCGATGTGCTCGAGACGCTCGATCACGTCATCGTCGCGAATCCGAACAACCCGACCGCCGAGCGCCTTTCGCGCGACACGCTCTTGCGCTGGCACGCGCAACTCGCGGCGCGCGGCGGCACATTGATCGTCGATGAAGCGTTCGCCGATGTCGATGCGGCGTCGTCGGTTGCGAGCGAGACCGCGCGCGACGGGCTCATCGTGCTGCGCTCGGTCGGCAAGTTTTTCGGGCTCGCGGGCATCCGCGCGGGCTTCGTGCTCGCGGCGCCGTCGAGTCTCGATGCATTGCGCGATACGCTCGGCGCGTGGACCGTGAGCGGCCCGGCGCGTCACGCGGTGCAAACCGCTTTCGCCGATGCCGCCTGGCAGCGCGAAACCCGCGAGCGCCTGCAACACGACGGCGCGCGCCTCGCCGCATTGATCGCGAGCCAAGGCTTCGACGTGCACGCGACGCCGCTCTTCGCATGGACGCCGACATCGAAAGCGCCCGAGCTGCAACACGCGTTCGCGCTACGCGGCATCTGGACGCGCCTCTTCGATCTGCCCGGCATGACGCCGAGCCTGCGCATCGGGTTGCCGGGCGCGGAAGGCGATTGGGCGCGCCTGTCGCTCGCGCTGCGGGAGCTCCGCGCGTGAGGCTGCGCTGTGCGATTGCGCTACTGATCGGCTTGGCCGCTGCGCAGGCGCACGCCATCACCGTCACCGACGACACCGGCGCATCCGTCACGCTCGCGAAGCCCGCCGAGCGCGTCGTCAGTCTCGCGCCGCACGTCACGGAACTGCTGTTCGCGGCGGGCGGCGGCGCGCGCATCGTCGGTGCTGTGACGTATAGCGACTATCCGAAGGAAGCGCAGGCGATCCCGCGTGTCGGCGACAACAAGGCGCTCGATCTGGAGCGCATCGTCGCGTTGCATCCGGATCTGATCGTGGTGTGGCGGCACGGGAACGCGGCGCGTCAGATGGACCGGCTCCAGGCGCTCGGCGTCCCGATCTACTTCAGCGAGCCGAAGCATCTCGCCGATATCGCGGCGAGCATCGACAAGCTCGGCGCGCTGCTCGGCACGCAAGAGCAGGCGCGCGCGGCCTCGGATGCGTTCACGCGCGATATCGCGCAACTGCGCGGGCGTTATGCGCAAAGGCCGTCCGTCAGCGTGTTCTATCAGGTCTGGGACGATCCGCTGATGACACTCAATCGCGACAACGTCTTCGACGAAGTGATCGGGCTATGCGGCGGCGCGAACGTGTTCGCGGCGGAAAAGCCGCGCGTGCCGACGATATCGACCGAAGCCGTGCTCGCCGCGAATCCCGAAGCGATCGTCACCGCGACGCCCGGCGCGACGAAACCCGACCGCCCGTTGCCCGCGCTCGATCGATGGAAGCGCTGGCCGTCGTTGACGGCGGTCGCGCGCGGCAATCTCTTCGGTATCGATGGCGATCTCATCAACCGGCCCACGCCTCGTCTCGCGACGGGCGCGGCGGAACTCTGCCGCGATCTCGAAGCGGCGCGCGAGCGGCGCGCCAGATAATCAGGCGTTCCAGCGCACGAGAAGCCACTGTCCGCGCACGCGCCTGAACCACGCGATCGCGCCGAAATCGAGCGGCCATTGCAATGCGTTCTCTCGCGAGATGCCCAGAAGATGCGATGCCAGCACGCGCACGACGCCCGCATGCGCGATCACATGCACGGCTTTCTGATCGGCACAGGTTTCTTCGAACCACGCGATAACGCGAAGAGCGAACTGCGCGAAACTCTCGCCGCCATGCGGACGCGCGTGCTGAATATCGGCAGCCCATGCGTCGATGAGCGCGCGATCGATCGTGTCCCACTTGCAGCCTTCCCACGCACCGAAGTGCATTTCGGCGAGACGCGCGTCGATATGCGCATCGTCGGAAAGCGCCTGCGCGAGCGATGCGCATCGTCGCAAGGGACTCGTGTGCCATCCATCGACGCACGCGGGCACGTTCAACGCTGTCATGCGCGCCTTCAACACATCGGCGGATTCGCGCGCATCGCGCTGCAAGGGCACATCGCTTTGCCCGTAGCAAACGCCCGCATCGACGGCAACTTCCGGATGGCGGATCAGGACGAGATCCATGCGAGCCCGATGAGGTAGATCGCGATTTCGAACACCTGCTGCGCGAAGCCGAGGCAATCGCCGGTATAGCCGCCGATGCGTCGAACGAAATAACGTCCGATGACGAAGCGCAATACGATCAACGCGACTATCGTGAAGCAGGCGAGTTTCCAGTCGATCATGAACAGCCACGGCGCTCCAAAGCCGAGCGCCAGCGCGAACGACGCCAGACTCATCCGCTGCGCAACCGGCTTCGCCTTCCCTTCGGCGCGCACGTAGTCGAGCGTGACCAGATAGCTGATCGCGAACGCACGGCTCGCGGCGTGCGCGGCGATCATCATCCACGCGACACGGTGAGGCGGCAGCGCGGCAAGCGCCTGCCACTTGAGCGCCAGCGCGATCACGATCGCAATCGCGCCGAACGCGCCGATGCGCGAGTCGTGCATGATGCGCAACGCATCTTCACGCGTGTATGCGCCGCCGAATGCATCGACGCAATCGGCGAGGCCGTCTTCGTGAAATGCGCCGGTCAGAACGAGCGTCGCGGCCATCGAAAGCAGCACCGCGACGCCCGAGGGAAACACGCGCAACGCCGCGAGATAGACGAGCGCCGCAACGCCGCCGACCATCGCGCCGACGAGCGGAAAGTAACGCGCCGCCGCGTTCAGATATTCACGCTCGAAGCCGACCCAGCGCGGCACCGGCACGCGCGTGAAATAGCCGAGCGCGGTGAAGAAGTAGCGCAGTTCGTCGAGCGGCCGGTTCATCTCAATCCGCTTTGTTCGATACACCCGCCGATTCGAAGCTCGCCATCTCGTCGACGAACGCGACGGCCGCGCGCAGGATCGGCAGCGCGAGCGCCGCGCCCGTGCCTTCGCCGAGCCGCAAGTCGAGTTGCAGAAGCGGCGCGGCTTCGAAATGCGCGAGCATGCGGCGATGCCCCGTCTCGTTCGATGCATGCGCGAACACGCAATAGTCGAGCACGTCAGGCGCGATCTTCGATGCAACCAGCAACGCCGATGTCGCGATGAAACCATCGACGAGTATCGTCATGCCTTCGCATGCGGCGGCGAGATAGGCGCCTGTCATCATCGCGATCTCGAAGCCGCCGAAGGCCGCGAGCGTGTCGATGGCATCGCCCGCATCGCGATGCAGCGCGAGCGCGCGGCCGAGCACATCGCGCTTGTGCGCGAGACCGTGGTCGTCGAGACCCGTGCCGCGCCCGACGCATTCGTCGACAGGCAGATCGCACAAACGGCTCATCAGACACGCCGCCGCCGATGTATTCGCGATGCCCATCTCGCCGAAGCCGATCACATTCGTGCCGAGCGATGCGTGGTGCCGCACGCGCGCCGCGCCGCGCGCAATGCCTTCGAGCGCGGTGTCGCGCGACATCGCCGGCGCTTGCGCGAAGTTGCGCGTGCCGAGCCCGAGCGACAGGCGCTCGTACCCATGATCGATGGGAATCGGTGTAGCGACGCCCGCATCGACGACTTCGAGCGTCATGCCGACCGAGCGCGACAGCGCATTGATCGCCGCGCCGCCCGCCAGAAAGTTCGCGACCATCTGCGCGGTCACTTCCTGCGGAAACGCGCTCACGCCCTCTTTCGCAATACCGTGATCGCCGGCGAAGACGATCATCGCCGGACGCTCGATGCGCGGCTTCGTCGTGCGTTGAATCAGGCCCATCTGCAGCGCGATGGATTCGAGCCGCCCGAGGCTGCCGGGCGGCTTCGTCTTCATGTCGATGATGCGGCGCAGCTCGGTTTCGAGGGCGCGGTCGAGGGCGCGGGGCATCGGGATGTCGTTGAGCGTGGACATCGAAATTCCTTTCAAAAGCGATGAATGGAAGGCACGAGCGCTTCGTGCTCGCCGTCGCGGATCAGCGCGAGCGGATAGCCGAATGCCGCGCTCGCGCGTTCGGGCGTCAATACGTCGGCAACGAGGCCCGCGTGGGCGCCGCCTTTGCCGTCGAGCAGGAGCGCATGCGTCGCGAAACGGCGCGCGAGATTCAGATCGTGGCACGAGAAGATTACGCTGCGCTTGTGCTCGCGCGCGGCGTTGCGCAATGCATGCAGGCAGTCGATCTGATGATGCAGGTCGAGATGCGAAAGCGGTTCGTCGAGCAAAAGGAGCGGCGCGTTCTGGCACAGCACGGCGGCCAGCGCGACGCGCTGGCGTTCGCCGCCGGACAGCGTGAGCACGTCGCGCGCGGCAAACGATGCGAGACCGAGCAGATCGAGCGCGGCGCGAGCGGCCGCGCGATCGTCTTCGTTCTCCCAGCCCCAGCCGGTGAGATACGGAAAGCGGTTGAGCAGCACGGTATCGAGCACGGTCGCGCTGAAGGCGTCGTGCGTGGCTTGCGGCATCAATGCGCGTGCGCGCGCGAGATCCGCCGCGCGCCATGACGCGAGCGCGCGGCCATCGAGCGACACGCCGCCCGATGCCGGCTTCGCGAGCCCCGCGAGCACGTTGATGAGCGTCGTCTTGCCGGCGCCGTTCGGCCCGGCGATGCACCACGTTTCGCCCGATTCGATCGTCTGCGTGAGACCGTCGATGAGCGTGCGCGCGCCCGCGCGAAGCACGATGGCATCGAGATGCAGACTCATCGCGGCCTCCGCAGCAGCATCCACAGGAACATCGGCACGCCGGTCAGCGCCGTGACGACCCCTACCGGCAATTGCGCGGGCGCGATCACGGTGCGCGCGGCGAGATCGGCTGCCATCACGGCGAGGCCGCCCGCGAGCGCGGCGGCGGGCACGAGCATGCGCTGATCGTTGCCGAAGGCGAGCCGCAACAGATGCGGCACGACGAGCCCGACGAAGCCGATGGTTCCGGCGGTCGTCACCGCGGCTGCCGCCGCGAGCGATGCAACGAGATACACGCGCAAACGCAGGCGCTCGACTGGCACGCCGAGCGCACGCGCCGTGGTATCGCCACGCAGGAGCACATTCAGTTGCGGCGCGGCGGGAACGATCACGACGAGCGCGACCACGAGCGCGATCAACGCGGGCCACGGCGCCGCCGCGCCGTTGAGATCGCCCGTGAGCCAGAAGATCATGCCGCGCAAGCGGTTCTCGGGCGCGATGCTCAGGATCAGCGTGATCAGCGCGCCCCATCCCGATGCGATCACGACGCCCGTCAGCAAGAGCCGGGGCGAGGCATCCTGTCCGCTTTGCCAAAGGTCTTTGCGCGCGAGTCCGAGCACGATGACGATAGATGCAAAGGCGCCCACGCAAGCGGCGATATCGACGCCCCACCACGGCAGCGATGCGAGCATCGCCGCGAGCGCGAACGTCGCGGCCCCGCCGGACACGCCGAGCACGTAGGGCTCGGCAAGCGGATTGCGCAACAGCACTTGCAGCAGCGCGCCCGCCATCGCGAGCAATGCGCCCGATGCGAAGCCCGCCAGCGCGCGCGGCAGACGCAACGTGAGCACGATTTCATCGGCCAGATCGGGTGCCGCGGCATGCGCGCGAAAGAACGCGCCGATCGCGCGCGATACCGGCACCGCGACGCTGCCCATCGCGAGCGAGGCGACGAGCACGATGAACGCGGCGAGCGCGAGCGCGATCCAGATCGCAGCGGCGCGGCTCGCGCTCATCGCGCGCGGACGTTCAACGGCGCGGCTCACGACGGATGCCAGCCCAGCGTGACATAGGCGCCGCGCCGTGGCGTGTTGTACGAGTACGCAAGTTCATAGTCCTTGTCGAACAGATTATCGATGCGCGCCGTGACGTACCACGACTTCGAGATGTCATAGCGCGCCGACAGATTCACGATGCCATAGCCCGCGAGCGTCGAATCGTAATCGCTGCGCTGGCCGCTCACGATCCATTCGCCGCCGACACGCCAGCGCCCGATGGTGCGATGCGCCGTCAACGTCGCGAAATGCCGCGCGCGCCGCGTGAGTTCCTCGTTATTCGTTTCGTCGACGGGATTCTGGAACGTCACGCCCGCGCGCACGTCCGTTGCGCCGACATGCCCCGCCCACGATCCCTCGATGCCCTGCACCTTCGCGCGCCCGACGTTCTGCGCGACATAGTAGAAGCCGCCGTCGGACACATAGTCGATCAGATTCGAATAGCGCGTCTGAAAGAGCGTCACGCGCATTACGCCAAGCGCGTTCGATGCGTACTGCAACGCCGCTTCCACGGAATGGCTGCGCTCCGGCTGAATCGACGGATTGCCGCTGAACGGATAGTAGAGGTCGTCGAAGCTCGGTGCGCGGAACGCCGCCGCATAGCTCGCGCTCGCCTTCCAGTGCGCGTCGAAGTTGTACGCGTAGCCCAGATAGTAGCTGTTCGCGCCGCCGAAATCGGAATACTGGTCGTGACGCAGATTCGCCTGCAACTCGTTCGCGCCGATGCGGCCCACGTAGCCCGCGAACACCGAGTTCACGTGACGATCGGGTGCGCTGAACTGATCTGAATCGAGCGTCTGGTCGAGATGCTCATAGCCGAAGAGCAGCTTGTGCGCCTCGGTGATCCGGACATCGTTCTGCCACGTGTATTGATGATTCTCCGAATCGAAGCGGCTCGTATAGACGCCGTTGTGCTCGATGTTCGCGCGGTCCTGTCCCTGCGCGATCGTGAAGTGCGTGGTCCAGTTGTCGGTGATCCTGCCGTTTGCGAACACCGAAGCCGAGCGCACGCGGTCGTGCGTTTCGTTGATATCGGTCGGCAGGCCGTAGGCATCGTCGAAGCTGTTGATGCCGTTCGATTGCAAAAAGCGCACGCCCGCGTCCCACTTGTCGCTGAACTTGTGGCGCAGCGTCGCCGCGACGCTCTCGTTCAGATAGCCGTTTGCGTTCGGGTTCGCATTGGGCGCGATATTCGGATCGATCGACGAGAAACTGTCGGTTTTCTCGCGCGAGACGTTGAGGCTGAAGGTCGTACGGCCGTCCTTGTCGAGCGCGCCGTTCACGCCCGCCGATTGCCGCTGCGTGTGATAGCTGCCGTATTCCGCCTCGAAGTTGAAGCGCGGCGGATGCGACCCGCCTTCCTTCGTGAAAATCTGCACGACGCCGCCGATCGCATTCGATCCATACAGCGCCGACACATTGCCGTTCACGACCTCGACGCGCCCGATCTGATCGAGCATAACTTGCGATAGCTGCGCCGCGCCGAGCGACGCCGATTCGACCCGCACGCCATCGATCAGCACGAGCGATTGCGACGACGCCGCGCCGCGTATGAAAAGTCCCGAGTTCGCGCCCGGGCCGCCGTTGCGCGTGATCTGCACGCCGGGCGCGAGCGCGACGAGGCCGAGCGCATCGTCGGCGTTGGCATCGGCAATGTCCTGTTCGTCGAAGACCGATGTCTGAGGGAGAGCGTCCGCGAGCGGCTGCGGCGCGCGCGTCGCGGTGACGACGATGGGCGCAAGCGTTTGCGATGTATCGTCCGCTGCATGCGCGGTGCTTGCGAGCGGCAAACCGGCGATGGCCGCAACGAGCGTGCGACGAAGAAAGCGGCCGTCCTCGATGGCGGCCAGAGGCAAAAACATGGTGTGAGGCGTTCCCGTGGAGCATGAGCGCGGCCCCGCTCCCCGCGAGGTCGATGCGCGACGAACGCATCGCGCGATGAGCGCCGATGCGTCGAGCTTTGGCCGGTATCCGGGCTGGCGACGGATCGTCTCGCCTTCCCGCGCATCGTGCGCAGTGGCGTCGACACGTTTCTTGCAGTCGAGAACGTGCGATGAAATTCGACACGCTCGCGCCGCAAAAACGCGCATGAGACGACTTGCAACTTGCGTTGCGGTCGCTTACCGTTGCGGGGGCAGCACAGGTTGGCTCGTCCCGGTCGGACTTCGAGACTTCGCTCCCTGTTTCCCGTTTGACTGCATCCGCGAGATCCGCGAATGCGAGCACCAAAAAGTGCGGCAAGTGTAGGAGCGCGGGTGGGGGCCGTCAAGAAAGCGGCACCGGCGGATTGGCGCGGCGCATCACGAATCGAACGAGAATCGGCCGGCCTTTCCTTACGCGAGCGACGACCAGCGCTCGCGTTTTCTGCACACGAATGCAAGGCGACATGCGCTTAATCGATGGTTTAAGCGCGAGATCGCATGCTGTTACGTCTCGAAACGAGACAATTATCGGAAGCTCCGTTGAACCGCGCTAAAATGCGAGGTCTTTAGAGGACGCAGCACATGCTCAACGAACTCGAATCACTGTCAGGAAACATCGGCCGGCTGATCCAGATCAGCGAGCGCCACAAGCAGGCGCATCAGGCGCTGCAGGAACAACTCGAACAGCTGCGCGCCGACTATGCAAACATGCAGGCCGAACTCGCGCAAGTGCGCGAAGAGCGCGATACGCTGCAGTCCGAACGCGACTCACTCTCCGCGAAGATCGACGACGCGCAGGTGCGCCTGAACGCAATTCTCGAAAAGCTGCCGCGCGCGAAGTCGGGGCAACATGCCGAATCCGACAATCAACTCGATCTCCTCGAAGCCGATTCCCAGGAAGCACATGAAGCGGAATTGCACGGCGAGCATCATCAAGGAGAGAAGGCATGACGACCACGCAGATCGAAGTATCCATTCTCGGACAGCCCTATCGTCTCGCGTGCTCGCCGGCAACGGAAGGCGCGTTGCGCGAAGCCGTCGCGCGCGTCGATGCCGAGATGAACAAGGTGCGTAATGCAAGCAGCGTGCGCGGCACGGATCGCATCGCGGTAATGGCGGCGCTCTCGCTGGCGTCGGAATTGCTTAAGCTGCAGGACAGCGTGCGTCACGGCGAGGCCTTTCCCGCCGAGGAAATCCGTCACACGATGCACTCGATGAACGAGCAACTGAGCGCTGTCATTGCGCAATATGAAGCGCAGTAAGTGATGCGCGAATGGCACCGGGCGAATGTCAATCGCACGCCCGATGTCAATCGAAAAAAGAAACCGCCCGAACACTGCCGGGAAGCTGCACAAGGCAAACGATTGGTGTAAAGTGACGGTTCCCTGCCTGGTACGCCAAGGTCATATATTCCTTGAACCAATGCTACATTGGCACGGTTGCGGAACCTTGCAACATGGGCGCGCGCGTCGCTAGTCCGATGTACCCGAAGTGTTGCTTACCGCGACCAATCTTGAACCCAGGTTCAGGATGCCGGCCTAGCGGCCGTGGCGGGGACCTCATTCAAGAAACGGCATCGGATCTTCCGGTGCCGTTTTCATTTGCATCGTCGATTCAGCATCGTCGATCCTGCATAGCGAACAATCATGCGCTACTGGCTGATGAAGTCCGAACCGGACGAAGCGAGCATCGATCATCTCGCGCACGCGCCGAAAAAAACCTTGCCGTGGACGGGCGTGCGCAACTATCAGGCGCGCAACTTCATGCGCGATCAGATGCAGGTCGGCGACGGCGTGCTCTTCTATCATTCGAGCTGCCCGGAGCCGGGCATTGCGGGTATCGCGAGCGTGTGCTCGACGGCATATCCCGATCCCACGCAGTTCGATCCGAAGAGCGATTACTACGATCCGAAATCCACGCAAGAGACGCCGCGCTGGATGCTCGTCGACGTGAAGTTCGTCAGGAAGACGCCGCTCATTGCCCTCGCGACGTTGCGCGAGCATCAAGAACTCGCGGACATGCAGGTGCTCGCGCGCGGCAATCGTTTGTCGATCACGCCGGTCACTGAAGCACAGTGGCGATTTATTACCGAGCACCTCGTCTAACACGGAACTTACGACACGAAGGCAACGCCTAAATCCGGTCGCGAATCACGCGACGGCATTACGCCATGAGGCGTTCGGAGTCCTTCGATGATCAACAAGAAAACCGCCGCCGCACTCGCGCTTCTCGCGATGTCGGGCGCCGCGCTCACCCTCTCTCAGGCTGCCACCGCGCAAACGGTGATCACGCAGCCGCAGCCTTCGGGCGTGCTCTCGCTATCGGCGCAGGCGAGCGCGCAAGTGCCGCAGGATGTCGTCAATATCACGCTCTTCTACGAGCAGGAAGCGGCTGATCCTTCTTCGCTCACCAACACGCTCAACCAGCGCGCCGAGGCCGCGTTGCGCGAGGCGAAGGGCGTCGAAGGCGTGACCGCGAAGAGCGGCTCGTTCACCGTTTATCCGTCCACGGACCGTGACGGCAAGATTTCCGCGTGGCGCGGACGCACGGAAGTCGTGCTCGAATCGCATGATTTCGCGGCGGCGTCGAAGCTCGCGGGCAAGATGAGTTCGTCGATGCAAGTGGGCAGCGTCGCGTTCTCGCTGTCGCCCGAAGCGCAGCGCGCGGCCGAGCAGAAGCTCGTCTCGCAAGCCATCGAGTCGTATCGCAAGCAGGCGCAAACCGCCGCGCAGGCGTTCGGCTACAGCAATTTCACGATTCGGGAAGTGAACGTCGGACGCAGCGGCGCGCAGCCGCGCCCGGTCATGATGATGCAGGCGCGCGCGTTGAGCGCCGATGCGAAAGTGGCCGCGCCTATCGCGATGGAAGCCGGCACGACGACCGTGACCGTCGACGTGTCGGGTTCGGTGCAGATGGGGCGTTAAACGCTTCGATCGCAGGGCGGCACGCGACCGCCCTGCACTTCATCAGGCCTTTGCGGATTCCGGCGGCAAACGCAGATTGCGCTTGTACGCCCACACCATCATCAGCACGCCCGCGATGATCATCGGCAGTGAGAGCCATTGGCCCATCGAGAGGCCGAGCGCGAGCAGGCCGAGATAATCGTCCGGCTCACGAGCGAATTCCACCGTGAAGCGCGCGAGTCCATAGCCGATCAGAAACAGCGCGGAGATCGCGCCCACGGGCCGCTGCTTGCGCGAGAACGTCCAGATCACGATGAATAGCACGAGCCCTTCGAGCGCGATTTCATACAGCTGCGACGGATGGCGCGGCAGCATGTGATAGCGCTGGAAGATTTCCGTGAGATGGTATTGCGCATCGAGTTGCGGATTCTTCGAGAGCCAGATCGCATCGTCGTTCGTCGAGCTCTGGAAGAGCATCGCCCACGGCGCGTTCGGGTCCGTCACGCGGCCCCACAGCTCACCGTTGATGAAATTGCCGAGACGCCCCGCCGCGAGGCCGAGCGGCACCATGGGCGCGACGAAATCCGTCACCTGCAGCCACGTGCGCTTGCGGTGATACGCGAACAGCACCATCGCGAGCGTCACGCCGAGAAAGCCGCCGTGAAACGACATGCCGCCTTCCCAGACCTTGAAGATATCGAGCGGATGCGCCGCGTAATAGCTCGCCTTGTAAAAGACCACGTAGCCGATGCGCCCGCCGAGAATCGTGCCGAGCACGCCGTAGAACAGCATGTCGTCGATGTCCTTCACGGTCCAGCCTTGGCCCGCCACGTAGGGCAGGCGCAGACGCAGCCGGCCGATGACGATGGCCGACACGAACGCCACCAGGTACATGAGGCCGTACCAGCGCACGGCGAGCGGTCCGAGATGAATCGCGACGGGATCGAAATTGGGATGTATGAGCATTCTGATGTGGAAGATCTTTAAGCGAGCTACAGGGGCGAATCATACAGAACCGGTGCTTTCAGTCCGCGAACGGACGATGTCGATGAACCCGGCGAGCACCGGGCTCACTTCCGCCGCGCGCCACACCAGGCCCGTTTCGACGAGCGTTTCCGGCTCGCCCGAGGGCCGCAGAGGACGATACACGACGCCCGTGCGCCGCAGATGACGCAGCGACTGCGGCACGAGCGCGACGCCCATGCCGGCGGACACGAGGCTCACGATGGTCTGCATCTGGATCGCCTCCTGGCCGATGCGGGGCGTGAGTCCCGCCGCGCCGTAGCAGCCCATGATGATGTCATACAAACCGGGCGCGAGCCGTCTCGGGAACACGACGAGCGGCGCCGCGGCGAGATCGTGGAGCCCGACGGGCGTATCGGCCCATTCTTCCGCGCCCTGCCCCAGTTCCTGCGCGGCATCGGCGGACATCGCGATGACGAGCGGCTCGCGCGCCACGGCCACGTACGACAGCGACGACGCGTAACGCGGCGGCAGCGGCGGAATCACGAGGCCGGCGTCGATTCGACCGGCGACGAGCTCCTCGATCTGCACGTCGCTCGTCGCCTCGGTCAGTTGCAGGCGCACGCCGGGATAACGCGCGCCGAAATCGCGCAACAGCGCCGGCAAGAGCCCGTAATCGGCCGTGGAGACGAACGCGAGCGACAGCACGCCCGCCTCGCCGCGCGCGAGCGATTGCGCGAGCGGGCGCAGCGCATCGGCGGATGCGAGCAGGCGCCGCACTTCCGGCAGCAGATCCTTGCCAACGGGCGTGAGCTCCACGGTCCGTTTCGTGCGCACGAAAAGCGCGACGCCGAGCGCGTCTTCCAGCGCGCGGATCGCCTGCGAGAGCGGCGGCTGCGTCATCGCGAGACGCGCGGCGGCGCGGCCGAAGTGCATCTCCTCGGCGACCGTCACGAAGTAGCGCAAGAGACGCAGCTCGATGGGCGGATTTCTCTGCTCCATTGATATGTTTTGCGACCTAGTAAGCCCTGAATAATATATTGGACAGGCATATCGTGCGCGCTGCATTCTTGCTGCACTAGAGCAAAAACATCCCCTCAAGGAGCACACCATGGCCTTCAATCGCCGCTCGAAGAACATCACTCAGGGCGTCGCGCGCTCGCCCAACCGTTCGATGTATTACGCCCTCGGCTACAAGGAGGAAGACTTCGACAAGCCGATGATCGGCGTCGCGAACGGTCACTCGACCATCACGCCCTGCAACGCGGGCCTGCAGCGCCTAGCCGACGCCGCCATCGAATCCATCAAAAAGTCCGACGCGAATCCGCAGATTTTCGGCACACCGACGATCTCCGACGGCATGTCGATGGGCACCGAAGGCATGAAGTACTCGCTCGTATCGCGCGAAGTGATCGCGGATTGCATCGAAACCGCCGTGCAGGGCCAGTGGATGGACGGCGTCGTCGTGATCGGCGGCTGCGACAAGAACATGCCGGGCGGGATGATCGGCATGGCGCGCATGAACGTGCCTTCGATCTACGTGTATGGCGGCACCATCCGCCCCGGCAACTGGAAGGGCAAGGATCTGACGATCGTGTCGTCGTTCGAGGCGGTCGGCGAATTCACGGCGGGCCGCATGTCGGAAGAGGACTTCAAGGGCGTCGAGAAGAACGCGTGCCCGTCCACGGGTTCGTGCGGCGGCATGTACACCGCGAACACGATGAGCTCGTCGTTCGAGGCGCTCGGCATGTCGCTGATGTATTCGTCGACGATGGCCAATCCGGATCAGGAAAAGGTCGACTCCGCCGCGGAGTCGGCGCGCGTGCTCGTCGAGGCGGTGAAAAAGGACCTGAAGCCGCGCGACATCATCACGAAGAAGTCGATCGAGAACGCGGTCGCGCTCATCATGGCAACGGGCGGCTCGACCAACGCCGTGCTGCACTATCTCGCGATCGCGCACGCGGCGGAAGTGGAATGGAGCATCGACGACTTCGAGCGCATGCGCAAGAAAGTGCCGGTCATCTGCGATCTGAAGCCCTCGGGTCAATATGTGGCGACGGATCTGCACAAGGCAGGCGGCATCCCGCAGGTGTTGAAGATCCTGCTCGACGCGGGCCTGCTGCACGGCGATTGCATGACGATCACCGGGCGCACCATCGCGGAAGAGCTGAAGGATGTGCCGGGCAAACCGCGCGCGGACCAGAAGGTCATCTTCCCGATCGAGCAGGCGCTCTACAAGGAAGGCCACCTTGCGATCCTGCGCGGCAATCTCGCGGAAGACGGCGCGGTCGCGAAGATCACGGGGCTCAAGAATCCGGTCATCACCGGCCCGGCACGCGTGTTCGACGACGAGCAGACCGCGATGGAAGCCATTCTCGCCGACAAGATCAAGGCGGGCGATATTCTCGTGCTGCGCTATCTCGGCCCGCAAGGCGGCCCGGGCATGCCGGAGATGCTCGCGCCGACATCGGCGATCATCGGCAAGGGATTGGGCGAATCGGTCGGGTTCATCACCGATGGGCGCTTCTCGGGCGGCACGTGGGGCATGGTGGTCGGCCACGTCGCGCCGGAAGCGTATGCGGGCGGGACCATCGCGCTCGTGCAGGAAGGCGATTCGATCACCATCGACGCGCACAAGCTGCTGCTGCAACTCAACGTCGACGATGCCGAACTCGCGCGCCGCCGCGCCGCCTGGAAGAAGCCAGCGCCGAAGTACACGCGCGGCGTGCTGGCGAAGTTCGCGGCGCTCGCGCAGCCGGCCAACAAAGGCGCGGTGACGGGCTGACCGGCCGGTCTTCTCGCGGAAACGAACGACGGGTGCGCGCAGGCTGGCGCACCCGTTTTTCATGCGCCCGCGAGGCTCACCAGATATACCGCGCGCCCAGCAATCCCCGATAGCTGCGAGAATCGTCCGCGCCTTGCCGATACCCGAGATCGCACCAGACGCGCCAATGCGGCGCGATCTGCCCCTGCGCGCCGAGTTTCACTGCCATGCGATTCCCCGGCCCGTCCTGCGACGCCGTCGGCGATGTACGCGTTCGCGAAAACCGGTGTCTTCGCATGCAGGCGCGTTCGCGAACGTCACGCCGTGAACGGAGCGATGGCAGTATGGGTAAACATGCGTGGGAGTCCGAATGGACAGGATCAGCATGATGCGATGCGTCGCACGGAACCTGATCGATGCGCGGGCGCGAAAAAGACGCGACCATGCATGAAGCGATAAAAGGCGGCGTGGCGGCCGATTGCGGCCCGCGCGCAGTCAGGCCATGCAATGCCCTGCTGCGCGCGGCGTCAGGGCGTTTCCGTCATGCCGCGTTCATTCGCCGCGCTGGCGGCGCAGTTCTTCCTCCACCGCCTCGCGAACCCACTCGCTCATCCGGCCTTCGAGCGCCATCGCGACTTCGCGCGTGATCGCGGAGACGAGCTGTGTCGAATGCTCGCGCAGCACTTCGCGGCAACGCTCTTCGATCAGCGCGCGCGCATCGCCGGTCAGAAAGCCCGTGAAGCGGCCGCGCAGCCGCTCGGCGATCAGCTCCGCATCGTATTCGATCACGGCTTCATCGGCGGACGGCGCGCGCGCGTACTCCGGCTTGCCGGGCACGACGACATCGGTCAGGACCGGGATGGATGGATCGAAGGATTCGGGCTTGTCGGTCATGTTGGCAGGTCTCCTCTATCTGAGCGGAGCATAGCGCAGCGAGCCAGCGCACTCTGTGCGCTCAGCCGCCCTGATTGTGCGCGATCGCATAGCCGCGATCGCGATAAAAACGGAAGCGCTCGCGGCCGGCGGCGAGTTCATCGGCGTCGCTGCCGACGATCTCGATGAGCCGCTCGAAGCGCGCGAACTGCCCCGGCACAGGCGCGCCGAGATTCACGAGCACGTGATGATGCGGCGCTTCATCGAGATTCGAAGTCAGCACCACCGGCGTGTCCTCCGCGAGCGGGCTCTTGGCCATGCAATGCGGCACGAACTCGAGCGGCTGAAACGTCCACAACTGCTCGTCGAATGCGGCGAGGCGCTTCGGCTCGGCGAGCACGACGACGGGCTCGCCGAGCAGGTACGCCTTGCGGGCGAGGCGGCAGGCGTACGCGAGCGGATCGCCGACGTTCGTATGAAAGTCGATGCGTGTCATGCCTTCATCAAGCGCCGGCGCGATCAATCAGAAACTGCGACAGCATCGGCACGGGGCGGCCCGTCGCGCCCTTCGCCTGCCCGCTCTTCCACGCGGTGCCCGCGATGTCGAGGTGCGCCCACGGATAGTTCGCCGCGAAGCGCGACAGGAAGCACGCCGCCGTCACGCTGCCCGCCGGACGTCCGCCGATGTTCGCGACATCCGCGAAATTCGACTTGAGCTGATCCTGGTACTCGTCGTCGAGCGGCAGGCGCCACGCCGGATCGACAGCCTCGCGCGACGCGTCGAGCAATTCGCCCGCGAGCGCGTCGTCCTTCGAGAAGAGGCCCGTGTTGTGATGGCCGAGCGCGATGATGCACGCGCCCGTCAACGTCGCCACATCGACCACGGCGGCGGGCTTGAAACGCTCCGCGTAAGTCAGCGCGTCGCACAGGATGAGGCGGCCTTCGGCGTCCGTGTTGAGCACTTCGATAGTCGTGCCGTTCATCGCCGTGATGATGTCGCCCGGCTTCACCGCGTTGCCCGCGGGCATGTTCTCGCAGGCCGGGATCACGCCGATCACGTTGAGCTTGAGGCCCATCTCCGCGACCGCGCGCATCGTGCCGAATACGGAGCCCGCGCCGGACATGTCATATTTCATCTCGTCCATCGCCTCGCCCGGCTTGATCGAGATGCCGCCCGAATCGAACGTGATGCCCTTGCCGACCAGCACGATAGGCGCGTTCTTGCCCTTGGCCGCGGCGCCCGCGCCCTGGTAATGCATGACGATGAACTGCGGCGGCTCGACCGAGCCCTTCGCGACCGACAGGAACGAGCCCATGTTCAGCGCCTCGATCTGCTTCTGGCCGAGCACCTCGACCTTCAGCTTGAAGTCGCGGCCGAGCTTCTTCGCGGTCTGGCCGAGATAGGTCGGCGTGCAGACGTTCGGCGGCAAATTGCCGAGATCGCGCGTGAGATCCATGCCGTTCGAAATCGCCACGCCCTGCTTCACCGCGACCTTCGCGGCTTTCTCGTCGGCGGAGTCGACGCTGAAGACGATCTTCTTCAACGAGCGCGTACCGTTGTCGGGCTTGCTCTTCATCTGCGTGAACTTGTAGGTCAGCTCGCGCAGCGCGAGGATCGCGGCGCGCACCGCCCAGTCGCCGGTGCGTTCCTGGATGGGAAGTTGCGCGAGCGTGAAGGTGGCCTGGCCGATCTTGGAGCCGAGCACCACGCGCCATGCAGCGCGCACGGCTTCGCCATATGCTTTCTGATTGAAGGCGTCCTGCTTGCCGAGGCCCACGAGCAGCACGCGCGATGCGCCGATGCCGGTGACTTCGGGCACCATGAGCGTCGTGCCCGCGCGGCCGCTCATGTCGCCGGCTTTCACGACGCGCGAGATGAGACCCTTGGTGGCGACGTCCATGTCGCGCGCGGCGCCCGTGAGCGACTGCGCTTCGAAGATGCCGAGCACGATGACATCCGACTTTCCGGTAAGGAAACCATTTGCCTCGCCTTTGCTCCAATCACAGGCTTTTATGCTAAAGTCCATCGCGCTTATCCTCGGATAAAATCTTGGCTGAAGGATGAAAGCCGCAATTATCCGCTATTTTTTCCGCGGCGGTCACAGGCGCGCGGCGCTAGGGTAAGCGAATTGAGCGAATACCCTTCCCGTAAGCCACAAGATGCGTGCATGATTCCGCATCCCCGCCGGCTCCAAGCAAAAATTCAATGATCTTCGAACGCTCCCTGCAGCGCGAACTCGCGTACACGGCCGGCGCCGTGTTCATGGTGCTGCTCACGATCATGCTCACGACGATGATGATCCGTATCGTCGGCTTCGCGGCGCAGGGTCAAATCGACCCGAAAGACGTCGTCGTGCTGATCGGGCTGACCGTCATCGGCTATCTCGCGGTCATGCTGATCGTGACGCTGTTCGTCTCCATTCTCTTCGTGCTCACGCGCTGGTATCGCGACTCGGAAATGGTCGTATGGCTCGCCTCGGGCGTGAGTCAGACGCAACTCATCAAGCCGATCGCCGTGTTCTCCACGCCGATCATCATTCTCATCATCTTCTTCGCGCTCGTGGGCTGGCCGTGGTCGAACCAGCAGAGCAAGCTCATCAAGGCGCGCTTTCAGCAGCGCGATGAAGTGTCGCTGCTCGCGCCGGGGCAATTCCGCGAATCGCCTTCGAGCCATCGCGTGTTCTTCATCGAGAAGATGTCGCCGGATCAGAGCCAGGTTCAGAACGTGTTCGTGACGAGCACGGAAGGCGGCAAGGTCAACGTGATCGTCTCGCAGACGGGGCATACGGAAACGCGCGAAGACGGCGACCGCTTCATCGTGCTCGACAACGGCCGCCGCTACGACGGTCTGCCTGGCCAGCCGAACTTCCGCATCATGGAGTTCGAGCGTTATGGTGTGAAGATAATGAGCCGCCAGGTCGTCAATACGCCAACCACGACGGGCATTTCCACGCCCGATCTGCTCGCCGATCCGACCAAGGAAAACCTCGCGGAATTCGCCTGGCGCATGGGCCTTCCGATCATCGCCATCAATCTGATGCTGCTCGCCATTCCGCTTTCATATCAGAACCCGCGCCGCAGCCGCACGATCAATCTCGTGATGGCCGTGCTGATCTATCTCACCTACTCGAACCTGCTGAACGTCGTGCAGTCGTGGATCGAGCAGGGCAAGCTGTCGTTCGGCGTGGGAATCGTCGGGCTGCATGTCATCGTGGGGGCGCTCGTCGCCTTCATCTTCTGGCTGCGCGTGCGTAACCGGCCGCTCTTCAGGCTTTCGTCGCTGACGGGTTCGAAGGGGGCCTGACGTGATGCGCATCTACGAACGATACTTCGCGCGCCAGATCTATCTGGCGTTCATCTTCATCCTGTTCGCGTTCTCGGGCCTGTTCTTCTTCTTCGATCTGATCAACGAGCTGAACACGGTCGGGCACGGCAACTACAAATTCACGCTCGCGGTGCTTCGCGTCGCGCTGCAGACGCCTTCGCGCTTCTACGAGATCATTCCGGTCGCCGCGCTCATCTCGGCCATCTATGTGTTCGCGCAGATGGCCGCGGCCTCCGAGTTCACGATCTTCCGCGTGTCGGGGCTCTCGACGGGCGCGGCGCTGCGCTCGCTCCTGAAGATCGGCATTCCGATCGTGCTCATCACGTACATCATCGGCGAGGTGGTCGGTCCTTACTCGGATCAGCTGTCCGAGCGCGTGCGGCTGGAGGCGCTGGGCTCGTCGGTCTCGACGAACTTCCAGTCCGGCGTGTGGGTGAAGGACACGTTGACAGCGAAGGAGAACGGCGAGCAGGTCACGCGCTTCGTGAACGTGGGCACATTGAACCCGGACACGACCATCGCCGACGTGCGCATCTACGAGTTCGATTCGAAGTTCCGGCTGACGAACGTGCGCATCGCGAAGAGCGGCGTGTATCAGCCGCCGGGACACTGGAAGCTCACAGGCGTGACCGACACGCATCTGAGCGACGCGCCGCCGCAAGCGGCGAATCCCGGCGATACGCTGAACCCGGTGTATCGGGCGAAGCAGACCACGCTGCCCGAGTATTCGTTGCGCTCCGAGCTGACGCCGCAGATTCTGTCGGTGCTGCTGGTGTCGCCGGATCGCATGTCGATGTTCAATCTGTTCCGCTATATCCAGCATCTGACGGAGAATCATCAGGACACGCAGCGTTATCAGATCGCGTTCTGGCGCAAGATTCTGTATCCGTTCGCCGTATTCGTGATGCTGATTCTTTCGCTGCCGTTCGCATATCTGCACACGCGCGCGGGCGTGGTCGGCGTGAAGGTGTTCGGCGGCATCATGATCGGGATGAGCTTTCAGTTGTTCAACACGCTCTTTTCGCACATCGGCAATCTGAACACGTGGCCCGCGCCGATCACGGCGGCGGCGCCCGCCCTCGCCTATCTGGCGATCGGGCTGGTGGGGCTGAAATGGGTGGAGCGGCACTGACGTTTCTTCGGGGAGACGCGATGAAGAAGCACGGCATCATCCTGTTCGGGCACGGCGCGCGCGATCCGCGCTGGGCCGAGCCGTTCGAGCGCCTTGCCGGGAAGCTGCGGACTTCGCGCGGTGAGCCGGTGTCGCTGGCGTTTCTCGAGCTGATGTCGCCGGATTTGCCAACGGCCGTCGCCTCGCAAGCCGCCGAAGGTTGCGAGGCGATTACTGTCGTGCCGGTGTTCTTCGGGCAGGGCGGGCATGTGCGGAGGGATTTGCCGGAGATCGTCGAGAAGTGCCGGGCGGCGCATCCGGGAGTGGCTATTTCCTGTGCGACGGCTGTCGGCGAGGACGATGCGGTGCTCGATGCGGTGGCGGAGTATTGTTTGCAGCAGACGAACGAACGATCACCGAATCAGAAATGAGCCTAAAGCTATTTCGACTCGGTCAAGACCTGGTGGTGCGGATTCCGGGCAAGTTCGCCCGTCACCATGCTCTGAAGGAAGGCAACGTGGTCGCCGCAGGCATGACGGTCGACGGAAGCATATGTATTCGTGCCGCCAATTTCGATCGACGCGCTTTCACCAGAGACTTAGCTGCGCGTCGCGACTCGAAGCCACTCACTCATCCCGTCATCGACGAATTGCGGCGAAACGGCGCGCGCGAGTGACCTGGGGCGAGGCCAAAACGAAAAAAACGCACCGTCGCCGGTGCGTTTTTTCATGCGTTGGCAACTCGCCTCAAGCCGCCGCCTGCATCCCCTTCAAATGCACCTTCGGCTTGGCCGTTGCCCGCTCGCGAAACGCCTCGCCGATCATCAGCAAGCTCGGCTGCGACGGATCCAGCCACGCCTGCGCCTCACCCAGCGCCATGCGCGCGAGCGTCAACGTCAGCGTGCGTTCACGCGGCGTGCTGCACGCCTCGACAATCGCCACGGGCGTCGAGCCCGGACGCCCCGCGTCGATCAACTGCTGCGCGATATCCACCGCGCTGTCGCGGCCCATATAGAACACGAGCGAATCCGCCTTCGCCTGCTCGCGGATCTCATCGCTGTCGGCGGCGCGCGAGTGCGTCGCCAGCGCGACGCTGCGCGACACGCCGCGCAAGGTCAGCGAGCGCTTGAGCGCCGCCGCGCTCGCGAGCGCGGCCGTGATGCCCGGCACCACTTCGAACTCGATGCCCGCCGCTTCCAGCGCGCGCATTTCCTCGTCGGCGCGGCCGAAGAGCATCGGATCGCCGCCCTTCAGACGCACCACGACGCCATGCTCCAGCGCCGCATCGACGATCTGCTTGTTGATGAAGTGCTGGGCCGTCGAACGCTGTCCGCAGCGCTTGCCGACCGCGATCTTCTTCGCGTTGGGCGCGTAGGCGAGCATGGCCGGTTCGACGAGCGCGTCGTGCAGCACGACATCCGCCTGTTCGAGCAAGCGCATGCCGCGCACGGTGATGAGATCCGTCGCACCCGGCCCCGCTCCGATCAGATAGACCTTACCCATAGCTTTCATCGATCAACTCAGATGGTCAGATGGCTCATGCGGAGATTGCACGAATCATACCGGCCGCGACCGTGTGATGCGTCGCCTCGTCGATCAGCACGAACGCGCCGGTGCCCTGATGCGTATCGTACTCGTCCGCGACGATCGGCTTCTGCAAAGTGAGCGCCACGCGGCCGATATCGTTCATCGCGAGCGTGCTGCGGTCGACCGAATGCGACAGCGTGTGCACGTCCAGCACCTGCTTCACCGCGCCGACGCGCGCGAACACCGTGCTCGTCGTGTGCTTCAGCAGATATTTGCGCTGCGGCGAGAGCGGCTCTTCGTCGAACCAGCAGAGGTCGGCTTCGAGCTTCTTCGCCGGCTCGACCTTGGCCGCGGCCGGCACGAAGGTATCACCGCGCGACACGTCGACGTCTTCCGTCAGGCGAATCGTCACCGTCTGGCCCGCGAACGCGCGAT
This sequence comes from Caballeronia sp. 11_S32, assembly GCF_056930355.1. Taxonomy (NCBI): domain Bacteria; kingdom Pseudomonadati; phylum Pseudomonadota; class Betaproteobacteria; order Burkholderiales; family Burkholderiaceae; genus Caballeronia; species Caballeronia sp. 11_S32. The sequence continues at coordinate 1,198,521 of NZ_JBXOWH010000003.1, read as the reverse complement.
CCACCGGCGCGACGCCGCCCGGCACCGGCGCGATGATCTCGGCGACCGTTGCTTCGCGATTGGCCGGCAGCACGAGAATCGAATCGCCGACGCGCACTTCGCCCGCCTCGACACGGCCCATGTAACCGCGGAAATCGTCGGCCTGCGAGCCGTCCTGACGCGCGACCCATTGCACCGGGAAGCGCAGCGCCTGATCGTTCGGCTGCGCGACGGGCAGCGATTCCAGCAGATCGAGCAGCGGCTCGCCCGCGTACCACGGCATGCGCTCGCTCGCCGTGACGATGTTGTCGCCCTTCAGCGCCGACACGGGCACGAAGCGCACATTCGACAGCCCGAGCTGACGCGCGAGCGCAACGTAAGCATCGCGAATCTCGTTGAAGCGCGCTTCGCTGTACTCGGCCAGATCCATCTTGTTGATCGCGACGATCACGTGCTGCAGGCCGAGCAGCTTGACGATCGCGCTGTGACGCTTCGTCTGCGGCAAGAGCTGCGCCTCACCGTTCTCGAACGTCACGCGCGTCGCGTCGACGAGAATGATCGCGGCATGCGCGGTCGATGCGCCCGTCACCATGTTGCGCGTGTACTGCTCGTGGCCCGGCGTATCGGCGATGATGAACTTGCGCTTCGCCGTCGCGAAGTAGCGATACGCAACGTCGATGGTGATGCCCTGCTCACGCTCGGCTTCGAGGCCGTCAGTCAAGAGCGACAGGTCGATTTCATCGCCGACCGTGCGCTTGTTCTTCGCCCGCGAAATCGCGGACAACTGATCCGACAGCACAGCCTTGCTGTCGTACAGCAGGCGGCCGATCAGCGTGCTCTTGCCGTCGTCGACGGAACCCGCCGTGATGAAGCGCAACACGCCCAGGTCTTCAGCTTGATAGATGCTCATGATTCTCTCGTTCCTCGGGGCGTGTTGCTTAGAAATAACCTTGCTTCTTGCGCTGTTCCATCGCGGCTTCGGACGCCTGATCGTCCATGCGCGTCGCGCCGCGCTCCGTGATTTCCGTCACGGCCGTTTCCGCGATGATCTTCTCGACGTCATCGGCATCGCTCGCGACCGGGCACGTGCAGCTGATATCGCCGACGGTGCGGAAACGCACCTGCGCGATCTCGGCGGTCTCGCCTTCGCGCACGGGCGTGAGCGGCGTGACCGGCACGAGCAGGCCGTTGCGGCGAACGATCTCGCGGTCATGCGCGTAGTAGATGTTCGGCAGTTCGAGCTTCTCGCGCGCGATGTACTGCCATACGTCGAGCTCGGTCCAGTTCGAGATCGGGAACACACGCAGATGCTCGCCATTGTGCAGGCGCGCGTTATAGATGCTCCACAGTTCCGGACGCTGCGCCTTCGGGTCCCACTGGCCGAATTCGTCGCGGAACGAGAAGATGCGCTCTTTCGCGCGCGCCTTCTCTTCATCGCGGCGCGCACCGCCGATCATCGCCGTGTAGCCGTATTCCTCGATGGTTTCGAGCAGCGTCACCGCTTGCGCGGCGTTGCGCGAATCCGTTTCGCGACGCAGACGCACGGTGCCCTTCTTGATCGAATCCTCGACGTGGCCGACGACCAGTTGCGCGCCGATTTCAGCCGCGCGACGATCGCGGAAGTCGATCACTTCCTGGAAGTTGTGACCCGTGTCGATGTGCACGAGCGGGAACGGCAGCGTCGTCTTGCGGTTGCCGCCGAGCCCGAACGCCTTGAGCGCGAGGGCCAGCACGACGACCGAATCCTTGCCGCCCGAGAACAGCAGCGCGGGCTTGCTGCACTCCGCGACAAGTTCGCGAATGATATGGATCGACTCGGCTTCGAGCCAATCCAGGTGATCCATCCGGCTCGCCTTGTTGACGATCGGTGCGGTGACGGTAGAGTCGAGCGTCGTGCTCATGTTCGTCGATCCTTTTCTTGGCGGTCTTTCTGCGAAGACCGCGTTCAGTGACAGGGTTTTGATGCGGCGTCTTGCGCGCCTGTTAGATCGCGGAGCTGGGCGCTTCCTCGACGATCTTGATGTTCGTGATGTGCAGCCCGCATTCCTTCGAATCGCGTGACTCCCACCACCAGCGTCCGGCCCGGCTGTCCTCGCCGGGACGTACCGCCCGCGTACAAGGCTCGCAGCCGATGCTCGGATAACCGCGCGCATGCAGCGGGTTCACGGGCACGTCGAAGGCCTTCAGGTAGTCCCACACATCGGTTTCGGTCCAGTCGGCGAGCGGATTGAACTTCGCGATGTTGCGCTGCTCGTCGTGCTCTTCCTCGTGCAGTTCGGCGCGCGTCACCGACTGCTCGCGGCGCTGCCCGGTGACCCACGCGGACACATCCGACAGCGCGCGATTCAACGGCTCGACCTTGCGGATATGGCAGCAGCTCTTGCGCAAATCAATGCTTTCGTAGAACGCGTTCAGGCCGTGATCGCGCACGTAGGCATCGACCGCGTCCTGCTGCGGATGAAACTGCTCGATGTCGTAGCCGTAGCGTGCCTTCACGGTGTCGAGCATGCCGAGTGTTTCCGCATGCAGACGGCCCGTGTTCAGCGAGAAGATGCCGATTTTCACACCGCGCGAAAGAATGGCGTGCGTCAAAACCATGTCTTCGGCGGCGAGGCTGCTGGCTAGCTTGACGCTCTGATGGCGCGCCGCGATCGAATCGAGCAGCGCGTCCAGGCGTTCAACCTTGGCTTGCAATTCTGGCGTCATGCGTCAGGCTCCGAGAGCTGCGATCAGCGCCGCGCGACGGCGGAACAGCGGTTCCGGATTGTCGGTCGCGCCCTGATAGAGCTCGGTGAATTCGGTGAACGCGTTGAGCGCGTCGTTGATGTCCTTGTCCGCGCGCACCGCGAACGCGTCGAAGCCGCAGCGCGCATGGAACGCAACCTGATCGCGCAGCACGTCGCCGATCGCGCGCAGTTCGCCCGTCCACTGATAACGCTCGCGCAGCAGGCGGCCGATGGAGAAGCCGCGGCCATCGCGGAACACCGGGAAATCGACCGCGATCACGGAGATCTGCGTAAAGTCCGCGACGATGTCCGCGGGTTCGTCGTCCGGTGCAAGCCACACGCCAATGTCTTCCTTCGCACGCGATGCGACGATCGCCGACTTGTGCTCTTTCCACAGCGCGAACGGCACGATCACCTTGCCGGCAGGCAACGCATCGACAGCGGGCAACGCGCCGTCTTCGGCGGCACGCACGACGGTGAAATTGTCTTCGACAACGGCGCGGTTCTTGATAATCAACGTCATTTGCAGATCCTTAAGCGTGAGCCTGGCGCGATGCGTACACGCGCTCCTTGAACGGCGCCATGCCGATGCGGCCGAACGTATCGATGAAACGCTCGCCTTCGATGCGGTTATCGACGAAGGTATCGATCACTTGCGAGATCACGTCGGGCATCTCTTCCGCCGAGAACGACGGGCCGATAACCTTGCCGAGATGCGCGCCCGTTTCGCCCGAGCTCTGCTCGCCGCCGAGCGTCACCTGATACCACTCCGAGCCGTCCTTATCGACGCCCAGAATGCCGATGTTGCCGACATGGTGATGACCGCACGCGTTGATGCAGCCCGAGATGTTCAGCGACATGTCGCCGAGGTCGTACACGTAGTCGAGATCGTTGAAGCGGTCCTGAATCGCCAGCGCGATCGGAATCGACTTCGCATTCGCGAGCGAGCAGAAGTCGCCGCCCGGGCACGCAATGATGTCCGTCAGCAGACCGATGTTCGCCGTCGCGAAGCCGAGCGCCTTCGCGCGCTCCCACACGGCGTACAGGTCGCGCTTCTTCACGTTCGCGAGAATCAGGTTCTGCTCGTGCGACACGCGGATTTCGCCGAACGAGAACTCGTCGGCCATGGCGGCGACGTCGTCCATCTGCTTGTCGGTGGCGTCGCCCGGCGCGATGTCGCGCTGCTTCAGCGAAAGCGTCACCGCGGCGTAGCCCGGCACCTTGTGCGGGCGCACGTTGCGCTCGACCCAGCGCGCGAACGGCTTGCTGTCGATCAGATGCTTTTCATACGAAGCATCCGTGTCCGCGAGCTTTTCGTAGGCGGGCGGCGCGAAGAACTTCGACACGCGGTCGACTTCTTCCTGCGTGATCGTCGACGGACCGTCCTTCAGATGCTGCCACTCTTCCTCGACCTGCTTGCTGAACTTCTCCGCCGACAGCGCCTTCACGAGAATCTTGATGCGCGCCTTGTACATGTTGTCGCGGCGGCCGTAGCGGTTGTACACGCGCAGCACGGCTTCGCAATAGGTGATCAGGTGCTGCCACGGCAGATCGCGCTTGATGATCGCGCCGACGATCGGCGTGCGGCCGAGACCGCCGCCCGCGAGAATGTCCATCACGACTTCGCCCTGCGCGTTCTTCTTGAGATACACGCCGAGATCGTGGATCTGCACGGCCGCGCGGTCTTCCGCCGAGCCGTTCACCGCGATCTTGAACTTGCGCGGCAGCCACGCGAATTCCGGATGGAACGTCGACCATTGACGCAGGATTTCGGACCACGGACGCGGATCGACGACTTCATCGGGCGCGACGCCAGCGAATTGATCGGCCGTGATGTTGCGGATGCAGTTGCCCGAGGTCTGGATCGCGTGCATCTGCACCGAGGCGAGCTTGCGCAGGATTTCCGGCGTCTCTTCGAGCTCGACCCAGTTGAACTGGATGTTGGTCCGCGTCGAAAAGTGGCCGTAGCCGCGGTCGTGCTCGCGCGCGATCGTCGCCAGCACGCGGAGCTGGTCGCTGCGCAGGTTGCCGTACGGAATCGCGATGCGGTGCATGTACGCGTGGCGCTGCATGTACAGGCCGTTCTGCAGACGCAGCGGACGGAATTCCTCTTCGGTCAATTCGCCCGACAGACGGCGGCGGACCTGGTCAGCGTACTGCGCGACACGTTCGTCGACGATGCGTTGGTCGATCTGATCGTATTGGTACATTCGGGGACCCCAAGTTCTTGTGTAAAGCGCGGCGTCCTAGCTCAGAATCCCAGACCCGTCGCGCGTCTCATCCATCGAATATCCATTGAGTGCCTGCCGCGCGAGCCGTTCAGACGGAACGCTCATTTGCTTATGACAGATAGAGATATGGATATTGGAAAAATTGGACTGATAGTAAAGAACCTGCTATATATTGCAAACGACTGAAAAATTACTTTGATATGCGGCTGAGTTATAAATGAACCTGCATCAGTTCCGCTTCGTGCGCGAGGCCGTCCGGCAGAACTTCAATCTGACGGAAGCCGCGAAGGCGCTGTACACATCGCAGCCAGGCGTCTCCAAGGCGATCATCGAACTGGAAGACGAACTGGGCGTCGAGATCTTCACGCGACATGGGAAACGCGTGAGATCGCTGACCGAGCCGGGTCGGATCATCCTCGCGTCGGTCGAGAAAATTTTGCAGGAAGTGGAGAGCCTGAAACGCGTCGGTAAGGATTACGCGGCGCAGGATCAGGGCAATCTTGTGATCGCCGCGACGCACACGCAGGCGCGCTACTCCCTGCCGGCGGCGATCGCCGAGTTCAAAAAGCGCTTTCCGAAGGTCCACCTTTCAATTCTGCAAGGCAGTCCGACGCAGGTCGCCGAAATGGTCATCCACGATCAGGCGGATATCGCCATCGCGACCGAGGCCATCGCCAACTATAAGGAACTGGTGTCGCTGCCCTGCTTTCAGTGGCAGCATCTCGCCGTCATGCTGCCGGATCATCCGCTGCTGGAGCGCAAGACGCTCACGCTCGACGATCTCGCGCAATACCCGATCATCACGTACGAGGCGTCGTTCGCCGGGCGCACGAAGATCAATCAGGCGTTCGCCCTGCGCAATCTGACGCCCGACATCGTGCTCGAAGCCATCGACGCGGACGTGATCAAGACTTACGTCGAACTCGGGCTGGGTGTCGGCATCCTTGCTGACATCGCATTCAATCCAGAGCGCGACAAGCATCTGCGCGCGATGCCCGTCGGCCATCTGTTCGGCACCAACGTCACGCGGCTCGCGCTGAAACAGGGCGCGTATCTGCGCGGCTATGTGTATACGCTCGTCGAACTGCTGTCGCCGTCGTTGAACCGCAAGCTGATCGAGCAGGCCCTTTCCGGCGAACACGAAAGCTACGAGCTTTGAAAATCGGCGGCGCGTGCCGCCTCGAAAAAGAAAACCTTCCCCTGGAGACCTTCCCGATGACGTTGTCGAAGTTCACGCGCCGGCTCGCTGCCGGCGTCGCATTGTCCGTCATTGCTGCCGCCGCACACGCGCAATTGAAAGTTGGCATCGATCTGTCGAGCACCGGCCCCGCCGCCGCGATCGGCATCACCAGCAAGAACGCGATGCTCATGTGGCCGAAGACCATCGCCGGACAGAACGCGGAGTACATCATCCTCGACGACGGCTCGGACCCGGGCGCGGCAGTGCGCAACATTCGCAAGCTCATCAGCGAGGACCACGTCGACGTGATCGTCGGGCCGAACATCACGCCGGCGGCGCTCGCCGCGCTCGATCCCGTCGCCGAATCCGAAACGCCGATGATCACGCTGATCGGCTCGGCTTCGGTCGTTGAGCCGCAGGAGGGCAAGAAGGTGTGGGCATTCAAGATGGCCCAGACCGACCGCGCGATGGCCGACGTGATGACGCGCTACATGGCGAATCACGGCGTGAAGACGGTGGGCTTCATCGGCTTCGCGGACAGCTACGGCGATAGCTGGCTCAACGAGTTCACCAAGTTCGCCGATCTCCGGCATATCAGGATTGTCGCGAGCGAGCGCTTCAACCGCACGGATGCGAGCGTCACCGGCCAGATCCTCAAGCTGATGGCCGCGAAGCCGGACGCGGTGCTGATCGCGGGCGCGGGCACGCCGACGGTGCTGCCGCAGCGCACGCTCGTCGAGCGTGGCTACAAGGGCGCGATCTATCAGACGCACGGCATCGCGACGCCGGAGTTCATCAAGCTCGGCGGCAAGGATGTGGAAGGCACGCTCTTCCCGACGCAGCCGGTGGTCGTGGCGCGTACGCTGCCGGCGGATCATCCGTCGAAGAAGGCGGCGCTTGCGTTCGTGAACGCGTATGAGGAGAAATACGGCAAAGGCACGGTCACGCAATTCGCGGGCGATGCGGCGGGCGTGTATCCGCGCCTGCAGGATGCCGTGTCGCGCGCGCTGAAGACGGCCAAGCCGGGCACGAAGGAGTTCCGCGTTGCGCTGAGATCGGAACTGGAGCACGCGCATGAACTCGTCGTGCCGAACGGCGTGGTGAATACGAGCGCGACGGATCACGTTGGCCTGGATCAGCGCGCGAGCGTGATGGGCGTGATCAAAAACGGCGCGTTCACCTATCTCGCTCAGTAATTTCCGAGGTTGCGGCGAGTTTCCAGTATTGGCGCCGTTGTCGCTTGCCGGCGACGGCGTTTTCGGTCATAATCGCCGACTCGATTGGTTCGTTGCTGCGTTTTTCCCGGTACGAACCAGTTCAGGCCCAGGTGGTGAAATTGGTAGACGCAGGGGACTCAAAATCCCCCGCCGCAAGGCGTGCCGGTTCGATTCCGGCCCTGGGCACCAGGATTGTTCAAAAAGCCGCTCCTTCCGGAGCGGCTTTTTGCGTTTGGGGCGGGCGAAATCCCACGCGCAATTGGAAGCCTCGTCGCACCGACGGGTCGCGGCAGCCCATTTTCACTCGGCGCCAGAATCGGGTTTCGTTCCGCCCTGAGGCGCCTCCTTGGCGACGTTACGACATAACCAGTCCGCCAGAACCGGAGCGCCAAATCTCGCAAATGCACAAGCTACGACGACCGGCCAATACTCCCGAAAGAATCCCAATACGAAGTTCAACATCTTGACACCCCAGCCTTCCATTCATTCAACACGATTGATAACCCGTAGTACACCAAAGCATCTCTCAGAGGGTGCGACGGCAGGAGCCCGCGTACTTCCTGACTAAACGAAGCGACGAGCAAGTATATCCACAGAAGCATTCCAATCAGGGAGGCGAAAATTCCCAGATTGGCGATAAGGATCGCCTGACTGGTTCCTTGTCTCGAAGCCCAGCGAGGGAAACCGCTGCGAAGCTCGGCCGGCAGCACTGCCAGCGCAACGTTCAGACTGACGCTCGAGGCGACGAGTGAAATGGGGAAGAAGTCGTCCTTTCCGGGCTGGTTGAGCGCGACCCGCAGGATATATTCGATCGCGCCCATGAATAGCGGCAGCCCGACGATCAATTGCCGCGCCGTCGTGTCGAAGCCTTTCCTTTGCATGGTCATCATCCTTTCGTGCGTGATGCCACGCAATTTCGCCGATGGCGTGAGGGCGCGGAAGTCGTCCGGTTGGCTACCGGGCCTCCTTCTCCTTGGTCCGTTCATCATTCAAATGTGCGCAAGCGCGTAGACGCCTGTCACCGCGCGCCGCAAAAATGGCTTCCGATCGGCATTCAGAACCCCGGCGCCCGGATCATCACGAGGATGCTCGCGCGCGCGGCAGCCGCATGTCGGGTTGCTCAGGACACGCCTGATGTCGTGACCCGCTCGCGCGACGCGGCGAGCCATAAATCGAACAAGGGTGCGAGATGAATCGACCTGAATACTCGCTGTCGCTCGACTCCGTGATCTGCCATCGGTGCAACACGGTATCCCGGGCCGAGGAAGACTCCTGCCCGTCCTGCGGATCGGATCGGCAAGGCGCGATTTTCACGAGCCGCGCCGATACCGCCGCGCCCGCGGACATGCCCGGCGAACTCGACATCGTCGACTTGCGCGACAGCGGCTGGCTGCAGCGCCTCGTGCGCCGCAAGATGCTGACGTCCTACCCGAGTCTCGCCGAGCCCGGCGACCTTCCGCCCGCGCAAACGCGCAAGCCCGCTCGCAGGGGCATCGCGGTGCTGGTCGGCGGTGTCGTGGCCGGTATCGCGGCCGGGGCCTATTTCTATGCCGATCCGAACACCGTCCCCGGCGCGACGAGCGCGCGCCCCGCCGTCAGCGTGGCAGGCGCGATTCACGACGGCGTATCCGAGGCACCGAGCGCGAGCGATGCGCGGCATGCATCGATGACGCGCTCGAATGCGAACGGGCACGCGCCGGAGAAGACAAGCCCCACACGCGAACGACAGGCATCGGAAGCGCTCGTCCGGAACTCGGGAGCAAAGGAGTCGTCGGCGCAAACCGCGATCACGTCGATGCACGCGGCGCCGAGCGTTCCGGTCGCGGCGCGAACGGCGGCGGAGACCGCTTCGGTGACGGCGAGCGGGACAGTCGCGGCAAGCACGTCCGCAAAACCGCCAGCGTCCACTGTGTCAACCGCAGTCGCGGCGCGGACGGCGGCGGAAACCGCTTCGGCCGCAGCGAGCGGGACAGTCGCGGCGAGCACGTCCGCAAAGCCGCCAGCGTCCGCTGTGTCAACCGCAGTCGCGGCGCGGACGGCTGCGGAAACCGCTTCGGCCGCATCGAGCAGCACGGTCACGGCAAGCGCGTCCGCAAAGCCGCCAGCGTCCACTGTGTCAACCGCAGTCGCGGCGCGGACGGCTGCGGAAACCGCTTCGGCCGCATCGAGCAGCACGCTCGGAACAAGCGCGTCCACGAAGCCGCCCGTGCCCGCTGTGCCAACCGCAATCGCGGCGCGAGCGCCGGCGGCAACCGCATCAGCCACGGCGAACGGCACGGTCGCCGCAGTCGCGCCCGCACAGCCGCCAGCGTCCGCTGTGTCAACCACGGTCGCGGTGCGGGCGCCAATGGAAGCCGCTTCGGCGAGATCAAGCAGCACGGTCGCGATCAGCGCGCCCGCAAAGCCGCCAGTGTCCGTCGCGTCAACCACGGTCGTGGCGCAATCGACGACGAAGGCCACATCGGTCACAACGGGTACGCCCGCGACCCGTGCGCCCACAGCAGTCGCTGCAGCAAACCCGCCTTCGCACGCCGTCGCGATATCGGCTGCAATCGGCGCCACCAAGCCATCGACGCCAGCCACGACGACGATCAACGCCGCCGCGGCGCCAGCCGCGTCCGTGGCCGCCGCGACGCCTTCGATCAAACCCGCCATCGCATCGACACAAAAACCGGAACCGCGCGAAAGCGCAACGCTGACCCTGTCAGCGCCGATCCCGACAAAGCCCGTGACGCGCCCATCCGAACCGCCGCGCGGCACGACAGCGGTCGCGAACAAGGACAAGCCCGTCATCGCACCGACTATCGCCGCGATCGACAAGCCCTCCCAGGAGCCGCTGCCCGCCGCCATTGCGCATGACATCGCGGCGGTCCAGCAGGCGCTCGCCAATCGCGATCTCACCGCCGCGCGACGTCACATGCGCGGCCTCTACGCAAGCCAGCCTCGCAGTCCGGAAATCCAGCAGCTTGCGGCCGAAGTGTCGCGGCAGGAACGCGCGCGCGACGGCGCGATCACGAGCGCCCGCTCGTGCGCCGCCAAGCAGGAGCCGGCGTGCGCATTGCGCAATGCCCGCCGCGCGGTCGCGCTGGACCCGCGCAACGCCCAGACCCAGGCGAGCTTGCGCCGCGCGCTCGTCGTACAGAAAGAGTCCAATACGGAGTACTTCCGCCAGGCCAGCGCGATACCGAAGCCCACCGTCCCGGCAATGACCTTCGACGGCCGCTGGAGCGTAAGCCCGAAGCACGGCGCGGCGGCTGGCGATCAGGACGACGCCCGCTTCACGCTTCTCGGGCTGGGCGTGCCGATGGTCGCAAAGGGACGCGGCGACGCGCACTGAAGCGCATCGAAGCAATCACGCGATTGCGAACGGAATAAGCTTCCGGGCCCATCCGTTTAGAGGTGACGAACGAACTGACGGCGCGCCGCGGCCGAAGGAGTCACCATCATGCAAACCGGATTGTGGAGCCGCCTCCTGGCTTGCGCCGCCGCGGTCGTGACGTTGACGGGCCTTGTCTCCTGCGGCGGCGGCTCGAGCGACAGCATGCCGGCGGCGACGCGCTTCAAGATGACGATCGTCGTATCCGACGGCGCCGTCCCCGCCCCGCACACGGACCCCAACCTGAAAAACGGCTGGGGCGTCGCGTTCAACCCGAACGGCTTCGTCTGGGTCGCCAATAACGGCACGCAGACGGCCACGCTCTACGACGGCAACGGCGTGGTTCAGTCGCTCGTCGTGGCGATTCCTCCCACTGCGATGGGCCCCGCGAACCCGACCGGCATCGTCTTCAACCAGGGACCGGATCTGACGCTCGCGCGCAACGGCAAGTCCGGCGTCGCGGCGTTCATCTTCGCGGGCGAAGGCGGCTCGATCACTGCGTGGGCGCCGGCCGTCGACACGACGCACGCGTTCACCGCCGTCGATTCGAGCGCGTCGGGCGCGATCTACAAGGGACTCGCGATCGCCACGACGGCGGCGGGCGGACATCGGCTCTACGCGACCGATTTCCACAACAACAAGGTCGATGTCTTCGACGGCACGTTCACGCGAATCGCCGTGCCCGGCGGCTTCAAGGACACGCAGATTCCCGCGGGCTTCGCGCCCTTCGGCATCCAGGCGATCGGCTCGAAGATCTTCGTGACCTACGCGAAGCAGGACAGCGACGCCGAGGACGACGTGGCGGGCGCTGGCCAGGGCTTCGTCGACGTGTTCGACATCGACGGCAACCTCATGCAGCGCTTCGCCGCGAACGGCCCGCTGAATGCGCCGTGGGGCGTGGCTCAGGCGCCGGGCAACTTCGGCACCTTCAGCAACGACATTCTCGTCGGCAATTTCGGCGACGGCACGATCAACGCGTTCGATCCGAATACCGGCGCGTTCGTCGGGCAGTTCATGAACACGGACGGCAAGCCGCTCGTGCAGCCCGGCCTCTGGGGCATCGCGTTCGGCAACAACCTGAACGCGCAGCCGTCGAACACGTTGTTCTTCGCCGCCGGTCCGAATGACGAAGCCGACGGCGTGTACGGGCGCATCGACGTGCAATGAAGCGCGCGCCGCTTTTCCCTGGGCGATGACGCCGGCCACGGACACCTCCTCGTCCGAAGTGCGCATCGCCACTCCGGGCGCCGTCCGTGGTTCGGGCGGCGCCCTTTTTATCGATGACGCGAGGCGAGCGCATGAGCGCTGACTCGAAGCGCGGCTTGCTAGAATGCGCGCTTCAACTCCGCTCATCCGATGGACCTCGAAACCCTCCTCTTCTCCCAAGGCTTCGGGTCGCGCCGCCAGTGCCGCGGCATCGTCGCCGAAGGACGCGTGCGCGTCGCGGGCGTCGTGCGCGACGATCCGCATGCCGATCTTCCCGTCGCGCCCGGTCTCGAATTCGAAGTCGACGATCACCGCTGGACGTATCGCGCGAAGGCGTACATCGCGCTCAACAAACCCGCGGGCTACGAATGCTCGCGCGATCCGCAGCATCATCTGAGCATCTTTCATCTGCTGCCGCCGCAGCTTGCCGAGCGCGGCGTTCAGGCGGTCGGGCGGCTCGATCAGGACACGACCGGCCTCCTCCTCCTTTCCGACGACGGCGCGTTCGTGCACGCGTTCACATCGCCCAAACGGAAGGTGCCGAAGGTCTATCTCGCAACGGTGCGTCATCCGCTCGACGATGCTCAGCTCACGAAGCTGCGCGAAGGCGTGCTGTTGCACGGCGAGTCGAAGCCGAGCGCCGCGCTCGCGGCGAACCGGCGCGGCGACCGGCTGCTCGAACTCACCGTGCTCGAAGGCAAATACCATCAGGTGAAGCGCATGGTCGCGGCGGCGGGCAACCGTGTGGAGCAACTGCATCGCGAGCGCGTCGGCGGCTATGCGTTGCCTGAGACCCTTGCCGAAGGCGCGTGGCGCTGGCTCGATGAAGCCGATCTCGCCGCGCTGCGCGAAACGCCAGAAAAAGCGCCCTGACATCGCCGAGCCGGATGCGTTGCGCGCGCACGACGATGAAGCGCCATGCGGACCACGCCCGAGATCGCTCTCCGGGCGGCGCAGCGCGCGCGTTCGCCGATCTTGACGAAAGTCGTCGCACCGATCCACGCGCATTGAGCATGCAAATCGGTAAAAGCCCTGAACGGCCGGCGCTGCGGCGCAGCATGCCTTCCGTGATCGGCCCTCATATACTGGTCTAACGGATACCGATAACGACTATCAAAAAAGCAGGAGGGCATCATGGTCTCCCACTCGACCGCCGCGCTGATTGCGTTCGTTGCGTTGAGCGCTGTCCTCATCGGGGTATTGGCCCTCGTCATGCACCTGCGCCACAAGGATTCGCCGAATCTCATCGGCGCATTGATCGGCGCGTTGATGTGCTTCGTCCTGCTCGAAACGATTCCCGCGCTGATCTAGCGCCGCGCGTTCGTTCGCAGGAAATCTTCGACCGTCGGATGGCGCAGTACGTAAGCCAGTTCGCGCTTCAGGCGCGCGTTGGAGAGCCGCCGCGACTCGCGCATGAATGAGAGCGTGAGCGGTTCGAGACGCGTCTGTGCTTCCGCCCGCGAAATGCGCGGCACGCGCGGGAGCCCGTACGCATCCGCCACGCGGTCGAAGTAATCCGCCATGCGCAAATCGGTGTCGTCGGAAGCGTTGATGACGCGTTGCGGACGGCCGTGCGCGAGCGCGCGCACGAGAATTGCGGCGAGATCGTCGGCGTGAATGTGGTTCGTGTAGACGTCGTCGGATTCGATGAGCGCCGGCTGCGCCCGCTCGATGCGCGCAAGCGGCAGACGGTTGCCCGCGTAGATGCCCGGGATGCGCGCGATCGACACGCGCCAGCCGCTCTCCACGCCCGCCGCGCGCAACTGCCGCTCCGCCGAGACGCGCCGCCGCGCGCGCTCGTTCTCCGGGCGCGCAGGCCGCGTTTCGTCGATCCACGCGCCGCCGCAATCGCCGTAGACGCCCGTCGTGCTCGCGTAGACGAAGCGCAAGCCGGGGCGGAAGCTCGCTTGCCGGATGCTGGTCGGAAAAGGGCCGTCGGGTACAATGAAAGACGTTTTCGCAAATGAGCCCGGGCGTTGGCCGGGCCGGCGCAAAGGCGCGCGAGAGGCGTCGCGCAACACATGCCGCGTTCGTGTTTCGAAGGCGCGCATGTAGCCGCGTATCAACCGCTGCGCCATGACCGGCGTCTGCGCTGCGCGCGCGGTCGAACGGCGCGGCGCGCGCAAGGTGGCGATCAGCGCGCGCGTGCGGCGGTCGTCGAGGCCATCGCGCGGCGGCGGGGCGAGATGCAGCACGCTTCGCGCGATGCCCGCGAGCCGTTTGAGGCTTTTGCGCGCATCGAGATCGCCGGGAATAGGCGTCGCGCCCGCCGCGCGCAGTTCGCCCGCGCGCTCGGGATGATGCGTGAGCGCGATCACGCGGGGCGCCGCGGCGCGCGCCTGAAAGAGCGGCAGCGCGCGCATGCCGACATCGCCGCATCCGACGATCAGGACTCGCGCGCGACGAAGGTTTCGAGTGGCGATCATCCGGGCATTCTATCCGCCGCTCGAAACGGGCGTGCGGCGTCGAAAAAAGGCAACCCAAGAGACAACTCCACACATCGCAGAATCGATCTATGGCTTTCAACGTAACGCTCCGGCAAAGCGGCCGGCAGTTTCAAGTAGAACCCGACGAACCGGTGCTCACCGCCGCGCTGCGTCAGGGCATCGGCCTGCCGTACGGCTGCAAGAACGGCGCGTGCGGCTCCTGCAAGGGCGCCGTCGTGAGCGGCGAAGTCGAGCAGGCGCCGCATTCGTCGTCGGCTTTGTCGAACGATGAAAAGACGCGCGGCATGGCCCTCTTCTGCTGCGCCACAGCGCAGACCGACCTCGAAATCGACGTGCGCGAAGTCGCGGGCGTCGGCGACGTGCAGGTGAAGAAGCTGCCGTGCCGCGTGAACGCGCTGGAACGCAAGGCGGATGACGTCATCGAGCTGAAGCTGCAGTTGCCCGCGAACGAGCGCCTGCAGTATCTCGCGGGCCAGTACATCGAATTCATTCTGAAGGACGGCAAGCGCCGCAGCTATTCCATGGCGAGCCCGCCGCATCACGAAGGCCCGCTCGAACTGCATATCCGCCACATGCCGGGCGGCACGTTCACGGATCATGTGTTCGGCGCGATGAAGGAGCGCGACATCCTGCGCTTCGAAGGCCCGCTCGGCACGTTCTTCCTGCGCGACGAATCCGAGAAGCCCATCGTGCTGCTCGCATCGGGCACGGGCTTCGCGCCGATCAAGGCGATCATCGAGCATGCGGTGTTCAAGAACCTGAACCGCCCGATGACGCTCTACTGGGGCGGCCGCCGCAAGAAGGACCTCTACATGATGGACCTCGCCACACAGTGGGCGAAGGACATCCCGAACTTCAGGTTCGTGCCGGTGCTCTCCGAACCCGATGCGGACGACAACTGGACGGGGCGTACGGGTTTCGTTCATCGCGCTGTCATCGAGGACCTGCCAGACTTGAGCGGCTATCAGGTGTACGCGTGCGGCGCGCCCGTGATGGTGGAATCCGCCCAGCGCGATTTCACGCAGCATCATCGCCTGCCGGAAGACGAGTTCTACGCGGATTCGTTCACGAGCGCGGCGGATCTCGCGCATCCGGTCTGATGTTGCACACAACCTGCACGCGGACAAAAAATCCGCGTGCACGGTTTACAGGCAGCAACCGCTTAACGTATCCTTCGCGAATGATCAAAACCCTGAACGCACTTCGACGTCGCCGCTCGCCGCTTCCCTAGGGATGCCGCTGGCTCGTCATGCATTTGCGCTCACGGTTCGGTTTGTTCGAAGCGCACGAAATGAAGCCACGGAAATCCGTGGCTTTTGTTTTTTCCGCATCGTTTTCATCTTTCTCTCGCACTAGCCTTCGTGGAGCCCCCTGTCATGAATTTCAATGAGTACCCCGTTGATTCGCTGATGTACATCACGAACCGTCCCGAGATCGTGTTCACGCACGGCAAGGGCTCCTGGCTCTACGACAACACGGGCAAGCGCTATCTCGACTTCATCCAGGGCTGGGCCGTGAACTCGCTCGGCCACTGCAACGAAGGCATGATCGAAGCGCTCGAGAAGCAGGCGCGCACGCTGATCAATCCGTCGCCGGCGTTCTACAACGCGCCGATGGCACAGCTCGCGGGTCTGCTCACCGCGAACAGCTGCTTCGACAAGGTGTTCTTCGCGAACAGCGGCGCCGAAGCGAACGAAGGCGCGATCAAGCTCGCGCGCAAGTGGGGCAGGAAGTTCAGGAATGGCGCATACGAGATCATCACCTTCGATCACAGCTTCCACGGCCGCACCCTCGCGACGATGTCCGCGAGCGGCAAGGCCGGCTGGGACACCATTTACGCGCCGCAGGTGCCGGGCTTTCCGAAGGGCGATCTGAACGACATCGCGTCGGTCGAGAAGCTCATCAACGAGAAGACCGTCGGCGTGATGCTCGAGCCGATTCAGGGCGAAGGCGGCGTGATTCCCGCAACGCGCGAGTTCATGCAGCAGCTGCGCGAGCTGACGAAGAAGCACAACCTGCTGTTGATCGTCGATGAAGTGCAAAGCGGTTGCGGCCGCGCGGGGACCTTGTTCGCGTACGAGCTCTCGGGTATCGAGCCGGACATCATGACGCTCGGCAAGGGCATCGGTGGTGGCGTGCCGCTCGCTGCGCTGCTCTCGAAGGCGGAAGTCGCGTGCTTCGAAGCAGGCGATCAGGGCGGCACGTACAACGGCAACCCGCTGATGGCAGCGGTCGGTCATTCGGTGATTTCGCAACTCGTCGCACCGGGCTTCCTCGAAAGCGTGCGCGAGAAAGGCGAGTATCTGAAGCAGGAACTGCTGAAGCTTTCGGCGGAGCGCGGCTTCAAGGGCGAGCGCGGCGAAGGCCTGCTGCGCGCGCTGCTGCTCGACAGCGACAAGGGTCCGCAGATCGTCGAAAAAGCGCGTCTGATGCAGCCCGACGGCCTGCTGCTCAACGCGGCGCGCCCGAACCTGCTGCGCTTCATGCCCGCGCTCAACGTCACCAGGGACGAGATCGACCAGATGATGACAATGCTGCGCTCGGTGCTCGATTCGCTGTGATCATCCGCGCGTTCGATGCAGGCGATCGCGATGCCGTGATCGCCCTGTGGCGCGATGTGTTTCCGGAGTACGCGGACGCATCGCGGCCACAGCGCGACCCGGCTTTATCGATCGCCAACAAGATGAAAACGCAGCCGGCGCTGTTCTTCGTCGGTTCGCTCGACGGCGACGTGATCGGCACGGTCATGGCCGGCTACGACGGGCATCGCGGCTGGGTGTACTCGCTCGCCGTCACGCCTTCGCTGCGCGGACGCGGCTTCGGCAGCGCGTTGATGAAGCACGCGGAAGCCGCGTTGACGAAGCTCGGTTGTCCGAAGGTGAATCTTCAGATCCTGTCGTTCAAGACGGAATTGCGCGGGTTCTATGAAAAGCTGGGGTATCGGATGGACGAAGTCGTGAGCCTCGGCAAGCGGCTATGAAAAAAGCCGGCTGTCTTGCGACAGCCGGCTTTGTTCTTTCCAGCAACCCGCGAACTTACTCGCCGAGATAGGCTGCGCGAACCTTCGGATCATCCAGCATGACCTTCGCGTCGCCGGACATCGTGACCGTGCCCGAATCCATCACGTAGCCGCGATTCGCTGCCTGCAACGCGAGACGCGCGTTCTGCTCGACCAGCAACACCGTCAGGCCCTCCTTCGAGATTTCACGAACCACCTCGAAGATCTTCTCGACCATGATCGGCGAGAGACCCATCGACGGCTCGTCGAGCAGCAAGAGCTTCGGACGCGAAAGCAGCGCGCGCGCCATCGCGAGCATCTGCTGCTCACCACCCGACAGCGTGCCCGCATACTGCGACGCACGTTCCTTCAGGCGCGGGAAGAAGCCGAACATGCGCTCGGTATCCTTCTGAATGCCGTCCGAATCGTTGCGCAGATACGCGCCCATCTGCATGTTCTCGAGAATCGACATGCGCGCAAAGATGCCACGGCCTTCCGGCACCATCGCGAGGCCGCGCTTGAGCAGCTCGTGCGTCGGCACGCCCTTGATCGACTGGCCCATGTACTCGATATCGCCGCCCGAATAGGGCTTGAGACCGGTGATCGCCTTCATCGTCGTGGTCTTGCCCGCGCCGTTCGCGCCGATCAGCGTAACGAGTTCGCCCTGCCCGACTTCCAGATCGACACCCTTCACCGCCTGGATGCCGCCGTAGTTCACCTGCAGACCCTTGACCTTCAACATTGCGCTTGTGGTCGCCATTTAGTGCACCCCCGCACCCAGATATGCCTCGATCACCTTCGGGTCCTTCTGCACGTCCTGCGGCAGACCTTCGGCGATCACCTTGCCGTAATCGAGCACCGTCATGCGGTTGCACAATCCCATCACGAGTTTCACGTCGTGTTCGATCAGGAGAATCGTCTTGCCGTCCGCGCGGATCTTGTCGAGCAGACGCGTGAGCTCGACCTTCTCCGTCGCGTTCATGCCGGCGGCCGGTTCGTCGAGCGCGAGCAGCTTCGGATCGGTCGCCAATGCGCGCGCGATTTCCAGACGACGCTGGTGGCCGTACGACAGATTGCGCGACGTGTAGTCCGCGTATTGCAGCACGCCGACGTACTCGAGCAGTTCGAGCGCGCGTTCCTTGATCTCGCGCTCTTCACGGCGCTCGGCCGGCGTCTGGAACACCGCGCCCAGCAGTCCGTGCTTCGTGCGCACATGACGGCCGACCATCACGTTTTCGAGCGCGGTCATGCCGCCGAAGAGGCGAATGTTCTGGAACGTGCGCGCGATGCCCGCCTTCGCCACCTGATACACGGCCGTCGGCGTGTACGCCTGACCGTCGAGCTTGAACTCGCCCGAATCCGGCGTGTAGAGGCCGGTGATCACGTTGAAGAACGTCGTCTTGCCCGCGCCGTTCGGGCCGATCAGACCGTAGATCGTGCCTTCTTCGATCTGAAGGCCCACATCCGACAATGCCTGCAAGCCGCCGAAGCGCTTGTTGACACCCTTGACGGAAAGTCGTGTTTGTTTATCGCTCATGTTCTGAATCTCCGCCTTATGCGCGCACCGGCTTCTTGCCGCTGCGCTTTGCGATCTTCGCGATCTTGTCTTCGTGTTTCGCGGCAGGCCACAGACCTTCCGAGCGATACAGCATGATCAGCACCATCGCCAGGCCATACAGCAACTGACGGATGACTTCGGTATCCACGATCTGATGGCCGAAAATGGCGTGCTGCAGCGGACCCATCGTCGAACGCAGGAACTCGGGGAACACGGCGAGCAGCACCGCGCCGAGAATCACGCCAGGGATATGGCCCATGCCGCCGAGCACCACGCACGCCAGCACGACGATCGATTCCCAGAACGTGAACGATTCCGGCGACACGAAGCCCTGGAACGCGCCGAACATCGCGCCCGACAGACCGCCGAACGATGCGCCCATCGCGAACGCGAGCAGCTTCACGTTACGGGTGTTGATGCCCATGGCCTTCGCGGCGATTTCGTCTTCACGAATGGCGGCCCATGCACGGCCGATACGCGAATGCTGCAAACGCGTACAGACCCAGATCACGAACAGCGCGCACAGTACGAACAGGTAGTAGTACAGGTACACGGACGGGAACTTGAAGCCCAGGAACTCGTGCGTCTGCGCGAGGCTGAAGTCGCCGACGTGCACCGGAGAGATACCCGTGATGCCCTTCGGACCGTTCGTGATGTTGATCGGACGATCGAGGTTGTTCATGAAGATCCGGACGATTTCCCCGAAGCCCAACGTCACGATCGCGAGATAGTCGCCGCGCAGACGCAGCGTCGGTGCGCCGAGCAGCACGCCGAAGGTCGCCGCGAGCGCCATCGCGATCGGCACGATGATGAAGAACGGGAAGTGAAGTCCGGTCGGCGCGAGCGCCGCGATCCATTCGAACTGCGTCGAGAGCTGCGGCGACGACAGCAGCGCGGCCGTATAAGCGCCGACCGCGTAGAACGCGATGTAGCCCAAATCGAGCAGGCCGGCGAAGCCGACCACCACGTTGAGGCCGAGCGCGAGCATCACGTAGAGCATCGCGAAGTCGAGCACGCGGACCCAGTAGTTGCCGCCCGCGGCGCCGATGACCATCGGCGCGGCAATGACGAACACGGCGGTGAGAATGCCCACGACGAGCGTTTTCGTCATGTTCTTCTCGGGGATGAGCGTCGTGGACGGCTCAATCGGTTGAATCGAAGTCATTTTTATGAGCTCCTCTCAGTCTTTAAGCGCGGTCCGCGACACGTTCGCCGAGCAGACCCGACGGACGGAACACGAGCACGATGATCAGCACGATGAAGGCAAACACGTCCTGGTAGTTGGAACCGAAGACGCCGCCCGTCAGGTTGCCGATGTAACCGGCGCCCAACTGTTCGATGAGACCGAGCAGCACGCCGCCGACCATCGCGCCGCCGAGGTTGCCGATACCGCCGAGCACCGCCGCCGTGAACGCCTTCAGGCCGGGAATGAAGCCCATGTAGAAGTGCGCGTTGCCGTATTCCGATGCGATCATCACGCCCGCCAGCGCCGCCAGCGCCGAGCCGATCATGAAGGTCGCGGAAATCACGAAGTTCGGGTTCACGCCCATGAGCGAGGCGTTAGCCGGATTCTCGGCGATCGCGCGCATCGCTCGGCCGAGCTTGGTCTTGTGCACGAGGAGCAGCAGGCCCGCCATCACGATGAACGCAACGACGATGATCACGATTTCGGTCATCGAAATAACCGCGCCCGGACGGGTTTCGTCGGCGGCGATCACGTTGATCGGATCGGTCGGCAGAAGCTGCGGGAACGCGAGAGGATTGCGGCCCCAGATCATCATCGCGATGGTCTGAAGCAGAATGGACACACCGATTGCGGTGATCAGCGGGGCGAGACGCGGCGCCTTGCGCAGCGGCCGGTACGCGACTTTTTCGATCGTGTAGCCGACGATCGCGCAGACGATTGCGGCAACGATGAGCGCGATCGTCAACATGATCGGCCCGGGCAAACCGGGCGCGTGATTTTGCATGACGCCGATGGCGGAAAGCGCAACCATCGCGCCGACCATCAGCACGTCACCGTGCGCGAAGTTGATGATGCCGAGAATGCCGTACACCATCGTATAGCCTAGTGCGATGATGGCGTAGACGCTGCCAAGCACCAGACCGTTGAGGATCTGCTGGATGAAAATATCCATTTAAAGCTCCTTAGCCCCGTGCGATTCGATAACGCTTTTATCACCGGCCGATAAACCGGTGGGAAGCGAAATCTGAAGCGGCACTGCGCGTACTTTTTAAAAAACCGGTAAGGGTCAATCGTCCGATCGTCCGCTCGCCGCCGGATGAGGCCGCGAGCGTTTCACGGACGGATACGAAAACGGCGCTGTCGGTTTAGCGCCGCTGGCTTGCTGCTACTTACTGCTTGACGACGTCGAGCACGTCCTTCTTCTTGTCCTTGAAGTCGTAAAGCGTAATCGTCCCCGCCTTCAGGTCGCCCTTGTCGTCGAACGCGATATGCCCCGTCAGACCGTTGAAATCGGTCGTGGCGATCGCAGCGAGCACCTTGGGCGCTTCGATGGAGTTCGCGCGCTTCATTGCATCGACGATCACGTACATCGCGTCATACGTGAAGGGCGCGTAAATCTGCACCGGCTGATGAAAGCGTGCTTCGTACTTCTTTTCGAAGTCGGCTCCCTTGTCCATCTTCGAAAGCGCGAGTCCCGCCTCCGAGCAAACGATGTTCTGCACCGCGTCGCCCGCGAGCTCGGCCAGCTTTTCCGTGCAGACACCGTCGCCCGCGAGAATTTTCGACTTGATGCCGAGCGCCGCCGCTTCCTTCGCAAACGGGCCGCCCGTCACGTCCATGCCGCCGTACATCACGACATCCGGCTGAATGCGCTTGATCTTCGTCAGGATCGCCTTGAAATTGCGAGCCTTCTCCGTGGTCTGCTCGCGGCCCGCGACCTTCACGCCGCCGGCCTGCACGGTCTTGACGAATTCATCGGCCAATCCCCGGCCGTAGGCGGTGGCGTCGTCCACCACGACGACCTTCTTCGCATGCAGCGTCTTCATCGCGTAGCTCGCCAGCACGGGGCCTTGCAGCGCGTCGGTGGCCACGACGCGGAACGTCGTCTTGTAACCTTGCTTCGTATACTCCGGGTTCGTCGTCGAGGGCGAAATCTGCGCGATGCCCGCATCGCTGTAGATCTTCGACGCCGGAATCGACACGCCCGAATTCAGGTGGCCGATCACCGCGACCACATGGTCGTCGACGAGCTTCTGCGCAGCCTCCGTGCCGACGCGCGGATCGGCCGCGTCGTCCTGGCTGTCGAGCTGGAGCCGAATGGAGCGCCCGTCGATCGTCAGACCTTGCGCGCTGATCTCCTCCAGCGCGAGACGCGCGCCGTTTTCATTGTCCTGGCCGAGGTGAGCCTGCAGGCCCGTCAGCGGCGCCACATGACCGATCTTCACGACAGTTGCCTCACTCGACGGCGCAGGCGCGGACGCGGCCGGCGCGGCCGCGGAACTCGCCGCCGACGCTGCCGTGCTCGCCCCGCTTTCGTCCTTCTTGCCGCATGCGGTCGTCATTGCAACCGCAGCCGCGATTGACACGGCGTGAGCAAACTTGAATCGCATCAAATAGGTCTCCTGCGCCCCTAAAAACTGTCGTCGTGAACCCTTCTGGCCTCAAGACGCGCGAATTGTAACGCTAAATATGAGACGAGCAATATTCTTGCGTGGCGGGGTTTTCCAGCATTGCAACCACCATTTTCCGACGATTTTCCCGCTAAAGCGCAACCGGGTTGCGATTCGATTTTGTGCAGTAGTTGCACCATAACGGAAACAGGTCTAATCGTCCGGGTTTGAAGGGTTACGTTTGCTTATCGGAATTACGGGGAAACCCTTAAGATTTTTAGAAGAAAATACTCAATCCGGTACGCGCCCCAAGACGGTGCTCACGCTTGGTTTCGTCTCGCGCGCGAGGGTTCCATTGAGTGCCGCGAGGTCTTGTCGCCGGGCGAAAAAAAAGCGCCCGGAGGCGCTTTTTCGAGGAGTCCGACTAACTTACTGCGGCAGCGACAGCCCGCGCGGCAGCGGAAAGGAGATCGTCTCCTCGATGCCTTCGAGCGAACGCACGTTGCGCACGCCGAGCTCGCGCAAACGCCCGATGACGGCCTGCGCCAGCACTTCCGGCGCCGATGCGCCCGCCGTCACCCCGATGCGCTTCTTGCCTTCCACCCACGCCGGGTCGATCTGCGTCGGCGAGTCCACCATATATGAAGGGATGCCGCGCTTCTCGGCCACTTCGCGCAGGCGGCTCGAGTTCGAACTGTTCGGGCTGCCGACGACGATCACGACATCGCACTGCGGCGCGAGGAATTTCACCGCGTCCTGGCGGTTTTGCGTCGCGTAGCAGATGTCCTGCTTCTTCGGCTCCTTGATCTGCGGATACTTCGCCTTCAGCGCATCGATGATCGCGGAGGCGTCGTCGACCGAAAGCGTGGTCTGCGTGACGTACGCGATACGCTCAGGATCGTGCAGGTCGAGCTTCAGCACATCGTCGATATCCTCGACGAGATGCATGCCCTCGCCCGACTGGCCCATCGTGCCTTCGACTTCCGGGTGACCCTTGTGGCCGATCATCACGATGTCGAAGCCTTCCTGGCGCATCTTCGCCACTTCGATATGCACCTTGGTCACGAGCGGGCAGGTCGCGTCGAACACGCGCAGGCCGCGCGCTTCCGCTTCGCCGCGCACCGCCTTCGAAACGCCGTGCGCGCTGAAGATCAGCGTGGCGCCTTCGGGCACGTCGGCCAGCTCTTCAATGAAGATCGCGCCCTTCTTGCGCAGATCCGCAACGACATAGGCGTTATGGACGATCTCGTGACGCACATAGATAGGCGCGCCGAAGAGCTTGATCGCGCGCTCGACGATTTCGATCGCGCGATCGACGCCGGCGCAAAAGCCGCGCGGCTGCGCGAGCAGGATTTCGACGTCGGTCTGAACTTCGTTGAGGCTTTCAATCATGGTTACAGAATTCCGATGATTTTCACTTCGAAGACGAGCGCCTGGCCCGCGAGCGGGTGGTTGAAGTCGAACAGCGCCGCGGTTTCGCCGACTTCCTTCAGCACGCCCGCATAGCGGCCGCCGTTCGGCGCGTTGAATTCGACGAGATCGCCGGGAGAAAAATCCTCGCCGATCATGCTGTTTTCGCGCAGCGTCGCGAGCGACACCCACTGGACGAGCTCCGGATTGCGCGGCCCGAACGCCTGATCCGGCGTTAGCTGAAAGGTCGAATGGTGGCCGACCTTCAGGCCCAGCAGAATCTCTTCCAACGGCGGCGCGAGCTGGCCTGCGCCGAGCAGGAGGGTCGCGGGCTTGTCGGTGAACGTGTTGACGACGTCAGCACCATCGGCCAGTGCGAGCCGGTAATGAAGCGTGACGTGCGAACCGGGTTTCACCTCGGAGATATCGATGATGCTCATGAGTATTGGATGTGGCCGTTCATTTGAAGGCGGGGCGCGGGCCCCGCATGGGGCGGCTCTTCGGCGCGAGGCAGCGAACCGCGCGGCGCCGGTGCGAACCGGACGCCAAAACCGCTATTGTAAGACAGAGTTGTGTCGGGACGCGTCGCGCGGCTCAGTCCCGTGTGCGCCCGCGCGCGCGACAAGACGTCCCGGGAGGCTGAAATGAGCGCCGATCTGCGGCTCGTGCAGCCGGCCAGCGTGCCCGACGCGATCGATGCAATCGATGCGCCCGAACCGGCCCCCAGGCTGCCCATCCGTAAATGGGCGCGCGCCGAGCGCCCGCGCGAGCGCCTCCTGGATGCGGGCCCCGCAACGCTATCGGACGCGGAGTTGTTCGCTTTGTTCCTGCGCACCGGCGTCTCGGGTGTGAACGCGATCGATGTCGCGCGCCAGTTGTTGCGGCGTTTCGGCTCGCTGCGCGGCGTGCTCGATGCATCGGAGCTGGAGTTGCGCGAGCAGCGCGGCATTGGGCCCGCGCGGGCGGCGACGCTGCTCGCCGTGTCGGAACTGTGCCGGCGCGCGCTCGCGGAAAAGGCGCGCGATCGCGAACTGATGAACGCGCCGGGCGCGGTCGAGGATTATTTGCGGCTTCTGATCGGCACGCGGCCCTACGAAGTGTTCGTCTGCCTGTATCTGGACGCGCGTCATCAGCTGCTGCTCGCCGAGGAGTCCGCGCGCGGCTCGCTGACGCGCGTGGCCGTGTATCCGCGCGAAATCGTGCGGCGCGCGCTCACGCTCAACGCGGCGGGGCTGATCGTCGCGCATAATCATCCGTCCGGCGGCGTCGAGCCGAGCGCCAACGACCGGCGGCTGACCAAAACGCTCCAGGACGCGCTCACGCTCATCGACGTGCGGCTGCTCGATCATGTCGTCGTCGCGGCGAACGACGTATTTTCGTTTGCGCGTCAGGGCTGGCTGTGATATCGCCGAGCCATAAAGGGTTTGATATTGCAGCGTTTTTCCTGCTACAATCCGCGTTTGCTTTTCTCAACCCACCTGCTCTGAGTAGGTTCGCCAGAAATGGTGAGCTGAGCGCAGTCCTCATTGGCATAACCGTGCTGCCAAGTCCCCGATCGGCAAATTGGGCGATAAGAGGCATCGAACTGGAAGCGAGTGCTTTCATTTGAGCGTTCGACTCGGACTTAACGTGTATTTAGGAGTGTCCTCATGGCACGCGTATGCCAAGTAACTGGGAAAGGCCCGATGTCGGGCAACAACGTTTCCCACGCAAACAACAAGACCAAGCGTCGTTTCCTGCCGAACCTGCAGAACCGCCGTTTCTTCGTTGAAAGTGAAAATCGCTGGGTGCGTCTGCGCGTCTCGAACGCCGGCCTGCGCCTGATCGACAAGAACGGTATTGACGCCGTGCTCGCAGACTTGCGCGCACGCGGTGAAATCTAAGGAGCACGCACATGGCCAAGGGCGCACGCGACAAGATCAAGCTGGAATCGACCGCAGGCACGGGTCACTTCTACACGACGACCAAGAACAAGCGCAACATGCCGGAAAAGATGGCGATCAAGAAGTTCGATCCCGTCGTCCGCAAGCACGTTGAGTACAAGGAAACCAAGATCAAGTAAGCCGCTTGATATTGAGTAGCCTGACGAAGACAGCAAAAAGCCCCGCACACCGCGGGGCTTTTTGTTTTTCGGCTCCGGATTTCACGCGATTTACACACGACCGTACGGCTGTTTTCGCTGTCACACAGGGTTCATGCGGGGTATGCTTGCCGGCTATCGAAGAGAATACGCACGGAGAACCGGCAGCATGAATTTCGATGTAGCGATCGTGGGAAGCGGCCTCGCAGGCTTGAGCGTTGCGCTGAATCTGGCCGAAACGCGGCGTGTCGCGATTCTGGCGAAGCGCGCGGCGAGCGTGGGCGCAAGCGACTGGGCGCAAGGCGGCATCGCGGCCGTGCTGGACTCGGCCGACAGCGTCGACAACCACGTCGACGATACGCTCGTCGCGGGCGGCGGCCTGTGCGACGAAGCGGCGACGCGCTTCATCGTCGAGAACGGGCGCGCGGCTATCGAATGGCTCATCGACGAAGGTGTGCCCTTCACGCGCGATGTCTCCGCCGAGCTCGGCTTCCATCTGACGCGCGAAGGCGGCCATAGTCACCGCCGGATCATTCACGCAGCCGACGCCACCGGTCACGCGGTCGTCACGACCTTGAGCGAGCGCGTACGCAACCATCCGAACATCACCGTTCTCGAAGATCATTACGCGATCGACCTGATCACGTCCGATCGCCTCGGGCTGCCGGGACACCGCTGTCACGGGCTTTACGCGCTCGATCTCAACTCGGGCCGCACCGTGACGATCCAGGCGCCGCACACCGTGCTCGCAACGGGGGGCGCGGGCAAGGTCTATCTCTACACAACGAATCCCGACACCGCGACCGGCGACGGCATCGCGATGGCGTGGCGCGCGGGCTGCCGCGTCGCGAACATGGAGTTCATCCAGTTTCATCCGACGTGCCTGTTTCACCCCTACGCGAAGTCGTTCCTCATTTCCGAAGCGGTGCGCGGCGAAGGCGGCATTCTGCGCCTGCCGGACGGCACGCGCTTCATGCCCGCGCACGACGAGCGCGCCGAACTCGCGCCGCGCGATATCGTCGCGCGCGCGATCGACTTCGAAATCAAGAAGCGCGGCATCGATTGCGTGTATCTCGACATCAGCCATCAGCCGCGCGCGTTTCTCGAAGAGCACTTTCCGACGATCCTCGCGCGCTGCCGCGAATTCGGCATCGATATCGCGAAGGAGCCGATTCCGGTCGTGCCGGCCGCGCATTACACGTGCGGCGGCGTCGTCACGGATCTCGCAGGGCGCACGGATCGACCGGGACTGTATGCGGTCGGCGAAACCTCGTACACCGGCCTGCATGGCGCGAACCGGCTCGCGAGCAACTCGCTGCTCGAATGCCTCGTGATCGGCCGCGCAGCGGCGCAGGCGATCGAAGCGGACGGGTTCTCGAACGGCTGTCACGCTGAATTGCCCGACTGGGACGAGAGCCGCGTGTCCGATCCGGATGAGGAAGTGGTCGTCGCGCACAACTGGGACGAGCTGCGTCGTCTGATGTGGAATTACGTGGGCATCGTGCGCACGGACAAGCGCCTGGCGCGCGCGCAGCATCGGCTCGCGCTCCTGCGCGACGAGATCCACGAGTACTACGCGAACTTCAAGGTGAGCCGCGACCTGCTGGAATTGCGCAATCTTGTGGATGTGGCGTCGCTGATCGTGGAAAGCGCGTGCTCGCGGCGCGAGAGCCGCGGCCTGCACTACAGCCGCGACTGGCCCGAGACCTTGCCGAAGGCGTTGCCGACGGTGCTGATGCCGCCGGCCGCGCGCCGCACGAGCCTTTAAAGAATACGCATCGAGAAGTCGGTCGCGCGCACGTCCTTCGTGAGCGCGCCGATGGAAATGCGGTCTACGCCGGTTTCCGCGATAGCGCGAACCGTATCGAAATTCACGCCGCCGGACACTTCGAGCAACGCACGCCCCGCCGTGATGCGCACCGCGTCGCGCATCATGTCGGGCGTGAAGTTGTCGAGCAGGATCGATTCCGCGCAATGTGCCAGCGCCGTTTCGAGCTGCTCCAGCGTTTCCACTTCGATCTGAATCGGCACGCCGGCATTCAGGGCGAGCGCCGCGTTCATTGCCGCGCCTACACCACCCGCCGCCGCGATGTGGTTTTCCTTGATCAGAATGCCGTCGTAGAGCGCGAGACGCTGGTTCGCGCCGCCGCCCACCCGCACTGCGTACTTCTGCGCGAGCCGCAAGCCCGGCAGCGTCTTGCGCGTATCGAGGATGCACGCGCGCGTGCCTTCGATTGCATCGACATAGCGGCGCGTCGCCGTTGCGACACCCGAAAGCAGCTGCAGGAAGTTCAAACCGTTGCGCTCCGCGGTGAGCAGCGAGCGCGACGGCCCGTGCAGCAGCACGACGGGCGAATTCGCCGCCATGCGCTCCCCCTCGCGGTATTGCCATTCGACTTCGATCGTCGGATCGACGCGGCGCATCACCTCCTCGAACCACGGCACGCCGCACAGCACCGCTTCCTCGCGCACGATGATGCGCGCCGTGCGCCGCGAATCCGCGGGCACGAGACGGCCGGTGACGTCGCCGCTGCCGACGTCTTCATCGAGGGCATCGACGACATTGCGCGCGAGCGCTACGTCGAACGCTTCGCCGTATTGGGCGCGGACTTCTTCGAAAATGGACGAGACAGCCATCACGCGGCTCCCACGTTCGTGAACAGCACGCTGTCCTTGGCAAGATCGCCGCTCGTCTGCACGCGCTTCTTGTGGCGCGCGGCGAAGTCGAGCATGCGGTCGATCGGCACGCGTGCACGCAGCCCGATGGCCGGATCCACGTGGATCTCGTTGTGACCGCGCTCCAGCACGTCGGCGAGATTGGCGAGGCCGTTCATCGCCATCCACGGGCAATGCGCGCAGCTCTTGCAGGTCGCGCTGTTGCCGGCGGTCGGCGCTTCGATGAAGGTCTTGCCGGGCGCGGCGAGCCGCATCTTGTGCAGAATGCCGAGATCCGTCGCGACGATGAAGCGCTTCGCGTCCATACGCACGGCGGCATCGATGAGCTGCGTGGTCGAGCCGACGACATCCGCGAGCGCGACGACGCCCTCCGGCGATTCCGGATGCACGAGAATCTTCGCATCGGGATACTCATTGCGCAGCAGATCGAGTTCGATGCCCTTGAATTCGTCGTGGACGAGACACGAGCCCTGCCACAGCAGCATGTCCGCGCCTGTCTTTTTCTGAATGTAGTTGCCGAGGTGCCGGTCCGGCGCCCACAGAATCTTTTCGCCACGCGCGTGGAGATCGGCGACGATCTCCAGACCGATCGACGATGTGACCATCCAGTCCGCGCGCGCCTTCACGGCCGCGCTCGTATTCGCATACACGACGACCGTGCGGTCCGGATGCGCGTCGCAGAACGCGGAGAACTCGTCGGCGGGGCAACCGAGGTCGAGCGAGCACGTCGCGTCGAGATCGGGCATCAGCACGCGCTTGTCCGGGCTCAGGATCCTGGCCGTCTCGCCCATGAAGCGCACGCCCGCCACCACCAGCGTCTTCGCCGCATGATCGCGGCCGAAGCGCGCCATTTCGAGCGAATCGGCGACGCAGCCGCCGGTTTCGTCGGCGAGCTCCTGGAGTTCGGCATCGACATAATAATGCGCGACCAATACCGCCTCTTCCCGCTTCAGAAGCGCGCGAATGCGCTCCTTCAGCTCGCGCTTCTCTTCCGGCGACGGCGCGCTCGGCACCCGCGCCCACGCCTCGCCCACTCCACACGTGAGGCCTTGCGGCCGGTCGTACTCGACGCTCCTAATCGCTTCCATGTCCCTGTCCCCTGCTCCATGCCAACAACGTGACGCGAAAATTCAGCCGCCAAAAACAAAGACCCCGCCAGAGCGGGGTCTTGTGACGTCCTTAAATTTTAACGGATATCGCGCGTCAGGCGTAGCGGCGCAGGCGCAAAGCGAAATCCTGCAGAGCCTTGATGCCGCTCTGTTCCGCGCGATGGCACCAGTCCTGCAATTGCGTGACCAGTTGCTCGCGCGACGCGTTGGAGCGATCCCACATCGAAGACAGGTCCTTGCGCAGTTCGATGAAGGTGCGCAGTTTCTGGTTGTCCGAAGTGAGTTCCGGCAGCTGCTTGAGTTGCGGCTCGTTCAGGCCGTCCTCTTCCTTGTGGAACCACTTTCGCGCGCCGCGCATCAACTGATACTTTTCGCGCGCGCCGGCTTCCTTCAGCTTTGCCAGTTCCTGCGCGTAGGCGCGCTTGAGCGCCTTGCCGTAACGCGCCATCACTTCGTAGCGGTTCGACAGCACGGCCTGCAGCGTGTCCTGATCCACAACGGCCTTGCTCGCGGCGAGCTTCGGCGTCGGCGCGACCTTCTTCACTTTCGCGAGGCCGACCATCGACATCATGCGGATATACATCCAGCCGATATCGAACTCGTACCACTTGCTCGACAGCTTCGCGGAAGTCGCGAACGTGTGGTGATTGTTATGCAGCTCCTCGCCGCCGATCAGAATGCCGAGCGGGAAAATGTTCGTCGATGCATCCGACGAATTGAAGTTGCGGTAGCCCCACCAGTGCGCGAGACCGTTGACAACGCCCGCCGCCCAGAACGGAATCCAGATCATCTGCACGGCCCACACCGACAGACCGACGATGCCGAACAGCGCGACGTCGATCACCATCATGACGCTGATGCCGAGAATCGGATAACGCGTGTAGACGTTACGCTCCATCCAGTCGTTCGGCGTGCCGTGACTGAATTTGCGCATGGTTTCTTCGTTTTTCGCTTCGGTGCGATAGAGTTCCGCGCCTTCGAGCAGCACCTTCCAGATGCCGCGCGTCTGCGGGCTGTGCGGATCTTCCTCGGTTTCGCACTTGGCGTGGTGCTTGCGGTGGATCGCCGCCCACTGGCCGGTCAACATGCCTGTGGTCATCCACAGCCAGAAGCGGAAGAAATGGCTCGCGACGGGATGCAGGTCCAGCGCGCGGTGCGCCTGGCAGCGGTGCAGATAGATGGTGACGCCGGCGATAGTGACGTGAGTCATCGCGAGCGTGAACAGCAGAATCTGCCACCAGGAAAAGTCCAGCAATCCGTTGGCGAGAAATTCGAGCGAAGAATTCAGCAAGGCGGTTTACCTGTGTAGCTGTGAAATTCGGGAAAAATGGCCGGTCAAACCAACTTCGGGCGACGTGTTGTGCGCATGAAAGGAACGCGCGCAAGTTCGATCGCATTCTACTGCATGCGTTCCAAGTCGTTGTCCTAAAGGTGAAATTTTTTGAATCGTAGCAAAACGAGGAAAATCTGACGCCTCGAAATGGTGTTGATTCCCCTGCCAAATCGAACGATTGCGAAAGATTGCGTCTGTCGCGGGCAATCAGGCCGCAGGGGCCGCACCGCGATCAGGAGTTTCGGCATTTAGTACCGATTCGCCGCCCGCTCGGGCGACGCCATCGATAATCCTTATCTCGCGCTGAGCGTACGGGATTTCAATGCCGTGCTCCGAGAATAACCGCCAGACCGCGCGATTCACGTGCGACTTTACGCCGCCCGTGCCCTTTGCGGCTTCCTCGATCCAGAAACTCAGCTCCAGATTGATGCCGTCCGCGCCGAAACTCGCGAGCAGCGCGGCGGGCGCCGGGTCCTGCAGCACGCGCTCGACGCCCTGCGTCGCCTCGACGAGCAGTTGCATTGCGCGTTCGACGTCGCAGCGGTAGCTCACCTGCACCGCGATCTTGGCATTGCCGCGCGTAAGGTACGACGAATGGTTCTGCACCACATCGGTGATGAGCTTTTCGTTCGGAATCAGCGTCTCGATTCCATCGAGCCCGCGCACGACCGTGTAGCGCGTGCGGATCTGCGTGACGGTGCCCTGACTGCCGGCGACGTTGATCATGTCGCCCAAGCGCAGCGAGCGGTCGAGCAGGATGATGAAGCCCGACACGTAATTGCTCGCGATCTTCTGCAAGCCGAAGCCGAGCCCGACGCCGAGCGCGCCGCCGAACACGCCGAGCACCGTGATGTCGATGCCGACGATCGACAGGCTCACGAGAATCGCGGCGAGGATCATCAGCGCCCGTCCGACGCGCGCGAGCACGACCTTCAGGTTCGCATCGAGGGAACGGGCGCGCATCAGACGGTCGTCGAGCAGCGCGCCCGCCCACATCGCGACGATCAGCGTCACGCACACCCACAGCACGCCCGACGCGAGCGAGAGCAGCGTCATGTGCGCGTTCGCGAAGTTGAAGCGCACGCTCGCCATCCAGTGGACGACATCGTCCTGGATGCCCATCACGGTGAGCAGCATCGCGACCCAGACGATCACCGTCACGAGCTTCTCGAAAAGATAGAGCAGCGCGTTCGCCTCGTGCTCCGCCTGGCCGCGGCTGAACACGCGCCGCGCGACGTAGAGCATCGTGTAGATCACGGTGATGCCGCACAGCGGCACGAGCGCGAGACGCAGGAACGACGTGTGGATGAACGGCGTCAGCGCCACCTGCGCGATCGACACGAACACCGTGCCGAGCAGCGGAAAGAGCGCCTTGTTGAGGCTTTCCGCGCTGAAGCGCACCGCTTCGAAGCGCGACTGGCGGCGCGCATCGAGCTTCTTGCGAAGCACGCGCGCGCACCACCAGGCGACCACGAGCAGGCCAAGCAGCACCGCGACCTGCCAGATCATCTCCGGCTCGCCGAAATCGCGGAAAAGCCGTGCGGAGAGTTCGGACAGGAAGCGGTTCTGCATTGCTTACGCGGATTCTTCAGCCGCTTTGGGCGCTTTCGCTGCGTCGGGCACGCGCTCCAGCACCGCCGCGAAGAAGCCGTCGGTGCCGTGCTTGTGCGGCCACAGCGAAAGGAATTCGCCCGTGTCCAGGTCGATGCGCTGTTCGGCGAGCACGTCGCGCGCGGGCACGACGCGGAAGTTCGGATGCGTCTCGAGGAACTGCTTCACGACGCCTTCGTTCTCCGCTTCGAGCATCGAGCAGGTCGCGTACACGAGACGCCCGCCGGTTTTCACGAGGCGCGCGGCGCTCGTGAGGATCGAGAGCTGCTTCGGCGTCAGTTCGGCGACCGTCGCGGGCGACTGGCGCCACTTGAGGTCCGGGTTGCGGCGCAGCGTGCCCAGGCCGGAACACGGCGCATCGACGAGCACGCGGTCGATCTTGCCCGCGAGTCGCTTGATCTTCGCGTCGTGCTCGCTGTCGATCAGCACGGGATTCACGTTCGACAGTCCGCTGCGCGCAAGGCGCGGCTTCAGCTTGGCGAGACGCCGGTCGGAGACGTCGAACGCGTAGAGGCGGCCAGTCGAGCGCATCATCGCGCCGAGGGCGAGCGTCTTGCCGCCCGCGCCCGCGCAGAAATCGACGATCATCTCGCCGCGGCGCGGGGCGATGAGCGAGCAGAGCAGCTGGCTGCCCTCGTCCTGCACTTCGATCCAGCCTTCCTGGAACGGCGCGAGACGCGTCAGCGCCGGCTTGCCTTCCACGCGGATGCCGAACGGCGCGAAAGGCATTTCGCCTGCGTCGATGCCCGCAGCGGCCAGCGCCTTCAGCACATCGTCGCGGCTCGCCTTGATCGGATTCGCGCGCAGGTCGAGCGGCGCAGGATAGTTCAGCGCGGCGGCGAGTTGCGCGAGCTCCTCGGGCTCGAAACGCTTGCCCATCGCGTCGTAGATCCACTGCGGCAGGTTCGTGCGCACGCGCACGGGCAGGCTCGCCGGATCGATCTTCGAGACTTGAGCGAGCCACTGGTGCTCGTCGGCGGAAACGAAAGGCTTGAGCGCCGTGAGACCGGCCGTCTGCATCAGCCCGAGCAGCGCGAGACGGCGCGCCTGGTTGCCGCTGCCGCTTTCCGCGAGGTGCGAAAACTCCATTTTCCGGCGCAGCACCGCGAACACGGCTTCGGCGATCACGCCGCGCTCGCTGTGTCCGAGCTTCGGATGCGCGCGGAAAAAGCGGCTCGTCGCGGCATCGGCGGGGCCGGCGAAGCGCAGCACGTCCGCCAGCAATGTTTCGGTTTGTCCGATCAGAAATCCATGCAGCCTCATGCGCCCTCCCCGGCAATGTCGGCAAAGAGCCATTGCGGCTCAGACGGCGTGAGCGCGACGCGCTCCCCTTCGATAGAAAGACGCCCTTCGATGAACCAGCGCACCGCGCGCGGGTAAATGACGTGCTCGACCTTCAGCACGCGCGCGGCGAGCGCCGCGGCATCGTCGCCGGCGATGACCGGCACCGCGCCCTGCGCCACGATCGGCCCGTGATCCAGCGTGGGCGTGACGAAATGCACGCTCGCGCCGTGCACGCGCACGCCGGCGTCGAGCGCCTGCTGATGCGTGCGCAGGCCCGGAAAACACGGCAGCAGCGACGGATGAATGTTCAGCATGCGCCCGGCATATTTCCCGACGAAGGCGTCGGTCAG
Source organism: Caballeronia sp. 11_S32 (assembly GCF_056930355.1). NCBI lineage: Bacteria > Pseudomonadati > Pseudomonadota > Betaproteobacteria > Burkholderiales > Burkholderiaceae > Caballeronia > Caballeronia sp. 11_S32. Next base: position 1,164,174 of record NZ_JBXOWH010000003.1, on the reverse strand, counting down.
CACGCGCATGAAGCCCGCCAGCACGACGAGATCCGGCTCGAAGCGATCGATTTCACCCGCGAGCGCGGCATCGAACGATTCGCGCCCGTCGAACTGACGATGATCGACTACAGCGGTTGCGATGCCGTTCGCTTGCGCGAAGCCAAGCCCGGCGGCATCGGGCCGGTTGGAAATGACCGCGCAGATGCGGGCCGGCCAGCCTTCGCGCGCGCACGCACGCACGACGGCCTCCATGTTGCTTCCGCGTCCGGAGATCAGAATGACGATTTTTTTCATCCGCGGATTTTATCATTCGCGGGGTGCGAAAATCGTGCCAAACGGGATCGGCGCGGGCGCCGGCCTGGCCGCGCGCGCCCGTCGGTCCGTGCGAGCGTTTATAATCTAACGCTTTGCGGCATCAGCCCCGCCCACCGACCAACGCCTATCGTGAGAGTCTTTCGCGGCCTCCCCAATGCCGAAAGCCGGGCGCCCTGCGCACTGACCATCGGCAACTTCGACGGTGTCCATCGCGGTCACCAGGCGCTGCTCGCGCACGTGCGGGCCGCGGCCGACGCGCGCGGCCTGCCGGTCTGCGTGATGACCTTCGAGCCGCACCCGCGCGAGTTCTTCAATCCGTCGGGCGCGCCGCCGCGCATCGCGATGCTGCGCGACAAGCTCGAAGCGCTGCGCACCAACGGTGTCGATCGCGTGGTGGTCGAGCATTTCAACAAGACGTTCGCGAGCCAGTCGCCGGAAACGTTCGTGAAGAACGTCATCGTCGATGGCCTGCACGCGCGCTGGGTGATGGTCGGCGACGACTTCTGCTACGGCGCGAAACGCGCGGGCAATTTCGCTTCGCTGAAGGCCGCCGGCGAAAAACACGGCTTCGAAGTCGAGCAGATGGCCACCGTCGCGCATCCGAACGGCGCGCGCATTTCGTCGTCGTCGGTGCGGGCGTCGCTCGTCGCGGGCGACCTCGACGCGGCGCAAGTCGCGCTCGGGCGTCCGTACATCATCAGCGGGCACGTCGTGCACGGCGCGAAGCTCGGCCGCGATCTCGGCTTTCCCACGCTGAACCTGCCGATTGCGCACAAGCGTCCGGCGCTCGCGGGCATTTTCGTCGTGCGCGTGCACGGCCTCGCCGAAGAACCGCTGCCCGCCGTGGCGAGTCTCGGGCTGCGTCCGACCGTCGACGATTCCGGCCGCGTGCTGCTCGAAGTCTTCGTGCTCGACTGGCATGGCGACGCGTACGGCAAGCTCGTGCGCATCGAGTTCCTCAAGAAACTGCGCGACGAGGAAAAGTTCGTCGACCTCGAAACGCTCGGTGCCGCCATCGCGAAGGATGTCGACAACGCGCGCGCGTACTTCGGCCTGCCGCCCGCGAGCAATGCCGGCAGCCGCGCCACGGGCTTCGCCATTTCGGCGACCGACCGAATTAGGTGAGCGCGCGGCGCTTCACGTGCCGCCCGCTGCCCCGCCTACCGATCATCGCGCGCCCAGACAAGCGCCGTCTCACCGAATTCACTGAGTCACCCATGAGCGACAAGAAAGAGAAAGCCTCCTCGAAGTATCCCGTCAACCTGCTCGACACGCCCTTTCCGATGCGCGGCGACCTGCCCAAGCGCGAGCCCGCGTGGGTCAAGGAATGGCAGGACAACAAGATCTACGAGAAGATCCGCGCGGCATCGAAGGGCCGCAAGAAGTTCATCCTGCACGACGGCCCGCCGTATGCGAACGGCGACATCCACCTGGGCCACGCCGTCAACAAGATCCTGAAGGACATGATCGTCAAGGCGCGCAATCTCGCGGGCTTCGACGCCGTCTACGTGCCGGGCTGGGACTGCCACGGCATGCCGATCGAAATCCAGATCGAAAAGCAGTTCGGCAAATCGCTGCCCGCCGCCGAAGTGATGCAGAAGGCGCGCGCGTACGCGGGCGAGCAGATCGAGAAGCAGAAGGTCGGGTTCCGGCGCCTGGGCGTGCTCGGCGACTGGGACAACCCGTACAAGACGATGAACTTCGCCAACGAAGCGGGCGAAATCCGCGCGCTCGGCAAGATCATGGAAAAGGGCTTCGTGTTCCGCGGCCTCAAGCCCGTGAACTGGTGCTTCGACTGCGGCTCGGCGCTGGCGGAAGCGGAAGTCGAGTACAAGGACAAGACCGATCCGACCATCGACGTGATGTTCGCGTTCGCGGACCCGGAGAAGACCGCGCAGGCGTTCGGGCTGAATGCGCTGCCGAAGGCGGAAGGCGGCATCGTCATCTGGACGACGACGCCCTGGACCATCCCCGCCAACCAGGCGCTCAATGTGCATCCGGAGATCGTCTACGCGCTCGTCGATACGCCGCGCGGTCTGCTGATCCTGGCGCAGGAGCGTGTCGAGGCGTGCCTGCAGAACTACGGCCTGACCGGTGAAGTCATCGCAACGGCGGCCGGCGAGAAGCTCGCCAACCTGCGCTTCCATCATCCGCTCGCGGCCGCGCATCCGGGCTACAAGCGCACGTCGCCGGTCTATCTCGGCGACTACGTGACGACCGAAAGCGGCACGGGCATCGTGCACTCGTCGCCGGCGTATGGCGTCGAGGACTTCGTGTCGTGCAAGGCGCACGGCATGGCGGATTCCGACATCATCAATCCGGTGATGGGGGATGGCCGCTATATCGAATCGCTGCCGCTCTTCGGCGGCCTGTCGATCTGGAAGGCGAATCCGCAGATCGTCGAGGCGCTCGAGGGCGCGGCCTCGCTGCTCAAGAGCGAAAAGTACACGCACAGCTACATGCACTGCTGGCGCCACAAGACGCCGATCATCTATCGCGCGACCTCGCAATGGTTTGCCGGCATGGACGTGAAGCCGAAGGACGGCGGCCGCACGCTGCGCGAGATCGCGCTCGAAGGCGTCGAGAATACGGCGTTCTATCCGTCGTGGGGCAAGCAACGTCTCTACAGCATGATCGCGAACCGCCCGGACTGGACGCTCTCGCGTCAGCGTCAATGGGGCGTGCCGATGGCGTTCTTCGTGCACAAGGAAACTGGCGAGCTGCATCCGCGCACGCTGGAGCTGCTGGAGGAAGTGGCAAAGCGCGTCGAGGAAGGCGGCATCGAGACGTGGCAGAAACTCGATCCGCAGGAGCTGATCGGCGACGACGCCAACATGTACGAAAAGAACCGCGACACGCTCGACGTGTGGTTCGACTCCGGCACGACGCACTGGCACGTGCTGCGCGGCTCGCACAAGGATTCGCTGCAATTCCCGGCGGACCTTTACCTCGAAGGCTCGGACCAGCATCGCGGCTGGTTCCATTCGTCGCTCCTGACAGCGTCGATGCTCGATGGCCGTCCGCCTTACGACGCGCTGCTCACGCACGGCTTCACGGTCGATGGCGAAGGCCGCAAGATGTCGAAGTCGCTCGGCAACGGTATCGATCCGCATGAGGTATCGAACCGGCTGGGCGCGGAGATCATCCGCTTGTGGATCGCATCGACGGACTATTCCGGCGAGCTCGCGATCTCCGAGGAAATCCTGAAGCGCGTGACGGAAACGTATCGCCGTATCCGCAACACGCTGCGCTTCCTGCTCGCGAACCTCTCCGACTTCGATGTCGGCAAGAACGCGCTGCCGGTTCAGGAGTGGCTCGAAATCGATCGCTACGCGGTCGCGCTCACGCGCAACCTGCAGGACGACGCGCTCTCGCACTACGAGAAGTACGAGTTCCATCCGGTCGTCGCGAAGATCGCGACGTTCTGCTCGGAAGATCTCGGCGGCTTCTATCTCGACGTGCTGAAGGATCGTCTCTACACGACGAAGCCCGATTCGCGCGAGCGCCGCAGCGCGCAGACCGCGCTGTTCCATATCGCGCACGGCTTGCTGCGTCTCGTCGCGCCGTATCTGTCGTTCACGGCGGAAGAGGCCTACAAGGTGCTCAAGCCGGGTCAGGACACGATCTTCACCGAAGTGTTCGCAAGCTATCCGGACATCGCGAACGGCGGCGATCTGCTCGACAAGTGGACGCTCATCCGCAACGCGCGCAGCGACGTGACCAAGGCCCTCGAAGAAGCGCGCACGGCGAACCAGATCGGTTCGTCGCTGCAGGCGGAAGTCATGGTTCGTGCAAGCGGCGCGCGTTACGACGCGCTGGCGAGCCTCGACGATGCATTGCGTTTCGTGCTGATCACTTCGTCCGCGAAGGTCGAGAAGGTGGCGAGCGAAGCCGATGAAGGCGTGGACGTGACGGCATCGAGCTATATGAAGTGCGAGCGCTGTTGGCACTACTGCGCGGACGTCGGCTCGCACGCGGAGCATCCCGGCCTGTGCGGCCGCTGCTTCTCCAACCTCTTCGGCGCCGGCGAAACGCGGGGCGCAGCATAATGGCTCGAACGATGGCGAAACAAACTACCGGTAAAGCCGCGAGCAGCGGATCGCTCGCGCCGTGGCTCGGCGTCGCGCTGATCGTGATTCTGTTCGACCAGTTGACGAAGATTGCCGTGCAGCGCGTGTTCGCCTACGGCGATCCACACGCGCTCACGCCCTTCTTCAACCTGCTGCTCGTCTACAACCGCGGCGCGGCGTTCAGCTTCCTCGCGATGGCGGGCGGCTGGCAGCGCTGGGCGTTCACGGCGCTGGGCGTGGTCGCGGCCGTGGTGATCTGCTACCTGCTGAAGAAGCACGCGACGCAGCGGCTCTTCTGCCTCGCGCTCTCGCTCATCATGGGCGGCGCGATCGGCAACGTGATCGACCGCATCGCGTACGGGCATGTCATCGACTTTCTCGACTTTCACGTGAACGCGTGGCACTGGCCCGCGTTCAACCTCGCCGACAGCGCGATCACCGTCGGCGCGGTGCTGCTCGTGTTCGACGAATTGCGGCGCGTGCGCGGTTCGCGTTGATGTTCACGATGCGGCTCCGTCCTCGGAGCCGTGTTCTTTTGCGACGGAGGCAAGTTGGAACTCGCAGGCAAACATCTCGTTTTGGGGCTGACCGGCGGCATCGCCTGCTACAAGATCGCTGAGTTGACGCGCCTGCTCATCAAGGCGGGCGCGACCGTGCAGATCGTGATGACCGAAGCGGCCACGCAGTTCATCACGCCCGTCACGATGCAGGCGCTCTCCGGCCGTCCCGTCTACACGTCGCAATGGGATGCGCGCATGCCCAACAACATGCCGCACATCGATCTCTCGCGGGAAGCCGATGCCATCGTCATCGCGCCCGCCTCCACCGACTTCATGGCGAAGCTCGCGCACGGCATGTGCGACGACCTGCTTTCCACGCTATGCATCGCGCGCGATTGTCCGCTGCTCGTCGTCCCCGCGATGAACCGGCAGATGTGGCAGAACCCGGCGACGCAGCGCAATGTCACGCAGCTTCGCGCGGACGGCGTCGAAGTGCTCGGCCCGGATTCCGGCTCTCAGGCGTGCGGCGAAGTCGGCGATGGCCGCATGATCGAGCCCGAAGCCGCGTTCGAAGCGATCTGCGCGTTCTTCCAGCCGAAGATCCTGCGCGGCCAGCGCGTGCTGATTACGGCAGGCCCGACCTTCGAGCCGCTCGATCCGGTACGCGGCATCACCAATCGCTCGTCGGGGAAGATGGGCTTCGCGCTCGCGCGCGCGGCGGCGCAGGCTGGCGCGGACGTGCATCTCGTCGCAGGGCCCGTTTCATTGCCGACGCCCTGGGGCGTGTATCGCGAAGACGTGCAGACCGCGCAGCAGATGCACGACGCCGTGATGGCCGCGACGCCCGATGCCGATATCTTCATCGCGGTCGCCGCGGTCGCGGACTGGCGCATCGATCACGTCAGCAAACAGAAGATCAAGAAAACCGCCGATACTTTGCCGACATTCAACTTCGTCGAGAATCCGGACATTCTCGCTGCGGTGGCGAAGCTGCCGAACCCGCCCTACTGTGTCGGCTTCGCGGCGGAAAGCGGCGATCTCGACGTGCACGGTGCGGAGAAGCGCAAGCGCAAAGGCGTGCCGTTGCTCATCGGCAATATCGGGCAACTCACCTTCGGGCGCGACGACAATGAAGTCGTGCTCTTCGAAGAAAGCGGCACGACGCCGCTGCCGCGCGCGGACAAGCAGCAACTCGCGCGCACGTTGATAGCGGAAATCGCCCGGCGCGCGCCGAAGACCGGCGGCCCGCTTCTCTCATGACACGATGACGAAGCTCTCAGTTCTCGATCAGACGCCGGTCATCCACGGCCACACGACCGCCGACGCGATCGCCGCGACGCTCGATCTCGCACAGCTCGCCGATGATCTCGGCTACACACGCTACTGGTGCGCGGAGCATCACGGTTTATACGGCGTGTCGAACCCGTGCCCGGAAGTGATGCTCGCGCGCATCGGCAGCCTGACGAAGCGCATTCGCATCGGCTCGGGCGGCGTGATGCTGCCGTATTACTCGTCGTTCAAGGTGGCCGAGCAGTTTCTGATGCTCGAGGCGCTGTTTCCGAACCGCGTGGATCTGGGCGTTGGACGCGCGCCCGGCGGCGACATGCGCACGGCGCAGGCGGTCGCGGCTGGTTCGTACAATCGCGGCGACATCTTCCCGCAGCAGGTCGCGGAACTGGTCGCGCTTTTCAGCGGCAACCTTCCCGACGACTCGCTCGCCAAGGGCGTGCTGCTGCAGCCGCAGATCGACACGCGTCCGGAACTGTGGATGCTCGGCTCCAGCGATTTCGGCGGTCTGCTCGCCGCGCAGCTTGGCATTCGCTTCGCGTTCGCGCATTTCATCAACGCGCAGTATGGGCATCGCGTGGCGGAAGCGTATCGCGAGCGCTTCACACCGGGTCACGAAGAGAAGCCCTATCTCGCCGCAGCGGTGTTCGTCATTTGCGCGGATACCGATCGCGAAGCCGAAGCGCTCGAACGCGCCGTCGATCTGCGTCGCGTGCAGATGGCGTATGGGATCAATCAGCCGATTCCATCCATCGCGCAAGGCATTTCGCAGGTCTACGGCGAACGCGAGCTCGCGGTGATCGCGCATGAGAAGGCGCGCAGCATCATCGGCACGCCGGAGCGCGTCACGGAAAAACTGCACGCGCTGCAGGAGCAATTCAACGCCGACGAACTGATCGTGCTCACGGTCTCCGGCAGCTACGCCGCGCGCACGCGGTCCTATCAACTCCTGGCCGAAGCCTTCGAGCTCGGCCGCTGAAGCCTCGATCCATGAAACTCGACGTCAAGATTCTCGACGCGCGCATGCGCGACTACATGCCCGCCTACGCCACGCCCGGCAGCGCGGGCCTCGATCTGCGCGCGTGTCTCGATGCGCCGCTCGTCATCGAGCCGCATCAGACCGTGCTCGTGCCGACCGGCCTCGCGATCCATCTCGCCGACCCCGGCTACGCCGCGATGATCCTGCCGCGCTCGGGTCTCGGCCACAAGCACGGCATCGTGCTCGGTAATCTCGTGGGCCTGATCGATTCGGATTACCAGGGCCAACTGATGGTCTCGACGTGGAACCGCGGCGACACCGCGTTCACGCTCAACCCTATGGAGCGTCTCGCGCAAATGGTCATCGTGCCCGTCGTGCAGGCGCAGTTCAATATCGTCGACGACTTCGAGACGAGCGAGCGCGGCGCGGGCGGTTTCGGCAGCACCGGCAAACACTGAGCCTCGTCGCAGACTGAAAGACGAAAAAAAACGGCGCGGTCGAAACCGCGCCGTTTTCGCTTCTGCAGACCCCTTCGATCAATCCACTTCGATTGCTTCCGGATTCGGATTGCGCGGCGGCGCCGAGTTCTCGTCGAACGTCAGCTGAACCTTGTCGTCCGCGTCGACATCCACCGTCACGCGGCCGCCGTTGACCAGCTTGCCGAACAGCAGTTCGTCGGCCAGCGCACGACGGATCGTGTCCTGGATCAGACGCTGCATCGGCCGCGCGCCCATCAGTGGATCGAAACCGTGCTTCGCGAGATGCTTGCGCAGCGAATCGGTGAAGACCGCATCGACCTTCTTCTCGTGCAACTGATCTTCCAGCTGCATGAGGAACTTGTCGACCACGCGCAGGATGATTTCCTCGTCCAGCGAACGGAAGCTGATGATCGCATCCAGACGGTTGCGGAACTCCGGCGTGAACATGCGCTTGATGTCGGCCATTTCGTCGCCCGACTCGCGGCGCGATGTGAAGCCGATCACCGCCTTGCCCATTGCTTCGGCGCCCGCGTTCGTCGTCATGATGATGATGACGTTGCGGAAATCCGCCTTGCGTCCGTTGTTGTCCGTCAGCGTGCCATGGTCCATGACCTGCAGCAGCACGTTGTAGATGTCCGGATGCGCCTTCTCGATTTCATCGAGCAGCAGCACGCAGTGCGGCTTCTTCGTGACGGCTTCGGTCAGAAGACCGCCCTGATCGAAACCGACATAGCCCGGCGGCGCGCCGATCAGACGGCTCACCGCATGGCGCTCCATGTATTCCGACATGTCGAAGCGCAGCAGTTCGATGCCCAGCGTGAACGCGAGCTGTTTCGCGACCTCGGTCTTGCCGACGCCGGTCGGGCCGGAGAACAGGAACGCGCCGATGGGCTTGTCCAGCTTGCCGAGACCCGCGCGCGCCATCTTGATCGATGCCGACAGCGCGTCGATGGCCGGATCCTGGCCGAACACGACAGCCTTGAGATCGCGATCGAGCGTCTGGAGCTTGCTGCGGTCGTCCTGCGACACGCTCTGCGCCGGCACGCGCGCGATCTTCGAGATGATCTCTTCGATCTCGGCCTTGCCGATGGTCTTCTTCTGCTTCGACTTCGGCAGGATGCGTTGCGCCGCGCCCGCTTCGTCGATCACATCGATGGCCTTGTCCGGCAGATGACGGTCCGTGATGAAACGCGCCGAAAGCTCAGCCGCCGCCGACAGCGCACCCGACGAGTACTTCACGCCGTGATGCTCTTCGAAGCGCGTCTTGAGGCCGCGCAGGATCGCAACGGTCTGCTCGACCGTCGGCTCGGTGACGTCGACCTTCTGGAAGCGCCGCGACAGCGCCGCGTCCTTCTCGAAGATGCCGCGATATTCCGTGAACGTGGTCGCGCCGATGCACTTCAGCTGCCCCGACGACAACGCCGGCTTCAGCAGGTTCGATGCGTCGAGCGTGCCGCCCGATGCCGCGCCCGCGCCGATCAGCGTGTGAATTTCGTCGATGAACAGAATGGCGTGCGGACGCTCCTTCAGTTCCTTCAGCACCGTCTTCAGACGTTGCTCGAAATCGCCACGATACTTCGTGCCCGCGAGCAGCGCGCCCATGTCGAGCGAATACACTTGCGCGTCGGCAAGAATGTCCGGCACTTCGCCGCGCGTGATGCGCCACGCGAGGCCTTCGGCGATCGCGGTCTTCCCGACGCCAGCCTCACCGACGAGCAGCGGATTGTTCTTGCGGCGGCGGCACAGCACCTGCACCACGCGCTCGACTTCCAACTCGCGGCCGATCAGCGGATCGATCTTGCCGTCCTTCGCGAGCTGGTTGAGATTCTGTGTGAACTGGGCGAGCGGCGTTTCCTTCTGCGCGGCGGCGTCTTCCGATTCCGGATTGGTTTCGCTGTTCGCCTTCGCGGCATCGCCACTGTTGGTCTTCGCAATCCCGTGCGAAATGAAATTCACGACATCCAGACGCGTCACGCCCTGCTGTTGCAGGTAGTACACCGCGTGCGAGTCCTTCTCGCCGAAGATCGCGACCAGCACGTTCGCGCCGGTCACTTCCTTCTTGCCGTTCGAGGTCGATTGCACGTGCATGATCGCGCGCTGGATCACGCGCTGGAAACCAAGCGTCGGCTGAGTATCGACGTCGTCCGTGCCCGGCACGGTCGGCGTGTTGTCATGAATGAAATTGCGCAGGTTCTGACGCAAATCTTCAATATTGGCTGCGCAGGCGCGCAACACTTCAGCCGCGGTCGGATTGTCCAACAGGGCGAGCAGCAGATGCTCGACCGTTATGAACTCATGCCGCGCCTGACGTGCTTCCATAAACGCCATGTGCAGACTGACTTCCAGTTCCTGGGCAATCATGCTTCCTCCATCACGCACTGCAGCGGGTGCCCCGCTTGCCGTGCATGGCTAACGACTTGCTCAACTTTGGTCGACGCAATATCTCGCGTGTAGACCCCACAAACTCCCCTGCCTTCGCGATGAACCTTCAGCATGATCTGCGTCGCAGTCTCACGATCCTTATTGAAGTATTCCTGCACGACCATCACGACGAATTCCATCGGCGTGAAGTCGTCATTCAGCAGCACCACTTTGTACATGGCCGGCTTCTTGAGCTTCTGCTCCTGCCGCTCCAGTACCGTGCCATCCTGCTTGTTGGGATTGATCGCCATACACCCATTCTAAACAACACGGACGCCCTCGCAATTGCTGCTCCAGCACCGACCATCCGGTCGGAATGAAACGCTGAAAGTGCGTATGCGCAACTGTCGCCCATCGAATCCTGCCGCTGCCCAACATTTTGGCGCGGCCCGCTTGCACCTCGTCGAATCCAGTATCGCACAGCTTCAAAAAAAACAAACCGAACACCAGGCGTTGCGGGCCGCCGGGTATCACACAAGTGAGTCGATTATGCGACTTTTCAAGATGACGTGCTTGGACGGCAGCGCACACGCAAAGCAGGAATTACCCTACAAATGCGGTCTATGCAACGAGCTTAACGGCTATCCCAAAAATTCCTTGACACCCGATTTAAGAGATTTAACAATCAAACTGGCACTTTTTTCCGGGGGCCAACCGCGGACGAAAAAAGAGGCCGAGGAGAGCTTGTGAGGAGGGGGCGGTTCACATTGTGGGGTGGCCGTCGAGCTTTTCGAGCGTGCTCAGGTTGCGACGAGAGTTAGAGGGGAAGTACGAATGTCTACTGGTACGGTCAAGTGGTTCAACGACGCGAAAGGCTACGGATTCATCACGCCCGATGAAGGCGGCGAGGATCTGTTCGCACATTTCTCGGCGATTCAAATGAACGGTTTCAAGACGCTCAAAGAAGGCCAGAAGGTCAGCTTCGAGATCGTCCAGGGACCGAAAGGCAAACAGGCATCGAACATCCAGGACGCTGTCTGACCGTTCGATCGAACTTTGCCTCGTAAAACCCGGCCTTCGCGCCGGGTTTTTTTCGCCTCGTGCCGTGCAGATATACAAGGTATTTGCATCGAATAAAAAACCCCGGAGAGCGTAGGCCTTCCGGGGTTTTTATTTACCACGTCGAATCGAGGTGAGTCCTCACATATTCTCGATCATCACCTGTCCGAAGCCCGAACACGAAACCTGGGTCGCGCCTTCCATCAGCCGGGCAAAGTCGTAGGTGACGCGCTTCGACAGAATGGACTGCTCCATGGACGAAATGATCCGGTCCGCCGCCTCCAGCCAGCCGAGATGGCGCAGCATCATTTCAGCCGAGAGAATCTCCGAGCCGGGGTTCACGTAATCCTTGCCCGCGTACTTCGGCGCCGTGCCGTGCGTCGCTTCGAACATCGCGACGGAATCCGACATGTTCGCGCCCGGCGCGATGCCGATGCCACCGACCTGCGCCGCGAGCGCGTCCGAGATGTAGTCGCCGTTGAGATTCAGCGTCGCGATGACGTCGTATTCGGCGGGACGCAGCAGGATCTGCTGGAGAAACGCATCGGCGATCACGTCCTTCACGACGATGTCATTGCCCGACTTCGGATTCTTCAATTTCATCCACGGGCCGCCGTCGATCAGCTCCGCGTTGAATTCCTTCTGCGCGAGCGCGTAGCCGTAGTCGCGGAACGCGCCTTCGGTGAACTTCATGATGTTGCCCTTGTGCACGAGCGTCACCGAGCGGCGGTCGTTGTCGATCGCATACTGAATCGCCTTGCGCACGAGCCGCTCCGTGCCCTCGCGCGACACGGGTTTGATGCCGAGCCCCGACGATTCCGGAAAGCGGATCTTCGTCACGCCCATTTCCTCGCGCAGGAACTTGATGACCTTCTTCGCCTCCGGGGAATCCGCCGCCCACTCGACGCCCGCGTAGATGTCCTCCGAGTTCTCGCGGAAGATCACCATGTCGATTTTCTCCGGCTCGCGCACCGGCGACGGCACGCCCTTGAAGTAGCGCACCGGCCGCAGGCACACATACAGATCGAGTTGTTGACGAAGCGCAACGTTTAGCGATCGAATGCCGCCGCCGACCGGCGTCGTGAGCGGCCCCTTGATCGACACCACGTAGTCCTTCACCGCTTCGAGCGTTTCGTCGGGCAGCCATACGTCGGGGCCGTAGACGCGCGTCGCCTTTTCGCCCGCGAAGATTTCCATCCATTGAATCTTGCGCTTGCCGCCGTAGGCTTTTTCCACCGCGGCGTCGACGACCTTGAGCATCACCGGCGTGATGTCGACGCCCGTTCCATCGCCCTCGATATACGGGATGATCGGCTGATCCGAAACGTTGAGCGAGTTATCCGCGTTGACGGTGATCTTGTCACCGTCCACCGGAATCTTGATGTGCTGATACGGCATGGTCGACTCCAGATAAGTCCGGGCTTGTATGAAAGCAAACTGATTAGAGAAGCAACGCGATGCAGCATGCGCGGGCGTTGCGGCACGCGATGATGGTCACAACAACATTCTAACCATGCTGGCCTGCCCCGGCGCGCCCGAGGCGGCCGTGCGCATGCATTAAGATGCCGCATTCGATCAAAGCGCCCCGCTCAGAGTTTCCGATGCCGCTCATCGCCCTCAACAAGCCCTTCGGCACCATCTGCCAGTTTTCCGCGCACGAGACGCGCGCCTCGCTCGGCGACTGGGTGAAGACGCCGGGCGTGTATCCCGCCGGCCGGCTCGACGCGGACAGCGAAGGCCTTCTCCTTCTCACCGACGACGGCGCGCTGCAGGCGCGTATCGCGGAGCCGCGTCACAAGCTCGTGAAACGCTATTGGGCGCAAGTGGAAGGCGCGCCGGACGATGCAGCGCTTGCGCGTCTCGCGAACGGCGTCGATCTCGGCGACTTCGTGACGCAGCCCTGCCGCGCCGCGTTCGTTTCCGAGGATGACATCGATGCGCTCTGGCCGCGCAATCCGCCGATCCGCTATCGCGCCGCCATCCCGACGACGTGGATCGAGCTCGCCATCACCGAAGGCAAGAACCGGCAGGTCAGGCGCATGACGGCGGCCATCGGTTATCCGACCTTGCGGCTCGTGCGTGTCGCGATCGGTGCCCTCGATATCTTCGCGCTCGGCCTCGCGCCCGGCGAGACCGCCGAGGTTGCACCTCGCGCGCCGTGGCAACGCGTTCGTTGAATCGCATTCAACTATCTCGTAAATAAGAAATCGCGCTGCGTGGATTGCGACGCGCTTAAACGTCATGTCATCAAGTTCGAGTAGTGCGTATCGCGCATCGAATATTTTTTTGGCCTGCTGCGCAATTCTCTGTAAATCGCGTCAACCGACTCGTCGCACGATGCGTTAAGGGCCTCAGATGCCGCGTAAAGCTATCCGGCATGAGCGAATAGCCGATTACAACAACCTGTGTGCTCCAGGGAGTTTGAAAGGTTCAAGCGTTCACAGTCATATCGAAAATCAAATTGTCGATATGACTGTCAACCGAAAGGTAGGTGGCTCGTTTACCGACATGACTCAATGACCGGGTCGTTTGGTTAATTTACTCAAGCTGAGGATTCACAAGATGAACAAACTGATCGCTGCTCTCGTCGCTGGCCTGTTCGCAACGGCTGCATTCGCACAAGAAGCTTCGGCTCCGGCTGCTGCTGCTCCGGCTGCTGCTTCGGCACCGGCTCACAAGGCGCACAAGTCGTCGACGCACAAGACGTCGCACAAGAAGTCGCACAAGAAGGCCGCTGCTTCGGCACCGGAAGCCGCTTCGGCAGCTCAGTAAGTTCGTTGTAAGAGGCGGTATAGCGAAGCCAAGAACGAGTTGTACCGCCGTTCTTACGGCGTTGAAGGGCAGATGGCCGCGAGGCGTCTGCCCTTTTGTTTTGGGTTGCGTGTATTGCACCGGCGCATCGAGTAACATGCGCGGGGCCCGCCGGATTTCCGGCGCAACGATCGTCTTGAGAGGAGCATCGTCGTGAAGCAGTTGTTGCGTGCCTTGGTGTCCCCATTCCGTTCTACGGCTTCGGCCCGGCGCTCGCGCATCGCCGTCATGGTGCGCGCATGCGTGATCGCGTCGATGCTGCCATTCGCCGCGTTGTCACTCGCGCAGGCGCAGACGATGCCCCCCGGCGCGAAGCAGCCGTCCGATTTTCCGCGCGCGAAGCTCACCGCCGGCATGTACGTGATCGATGCCGCAGTCGCCGCGAGCGATGCCGACCGCGAGCAGGGACTCATGTATCGCACGAAGCTCGCACCGAACGAAGGCATGCTCTTCGTGTTCAACGAAAATGCCGTGCACTGCTTCTGGATGAAGAACACGCTGATCCCGCTGTCGATCGCGTTCATTCGCGCGGACGGCACGATCACCGACATCGACGAGATGCAGGCGGAGACGGAGAACAATCACTGTCCGCGCAACAACGGCGTGTACGCGCTCGAAATGCCGAAGGGCTGGTTCGCCGCGAAAGGCATCAAGCCCGGCATGCAGATCAAGGGCCTGCCGCGCGCGCAGTGAGCGCGCAGAAAACGTCGCATCGAACATGAAAACCGGCGAGTCATCGCCGGTTTTTTTTCGCCTGCGCGCGGCGTGCGAGCGCCTCTGCGCGAGCTGGCAAGAATCCTGCAAAGACCCTGCCGACGCGCTATCCTAAAAAGATTCAGCGCGACGCTCTCGCGTTGGCCATACACGCCGCGCTGACTCTATCAACAGGAGGTTCACGTGCCCCGCAAGACTCCCATCGAGCGCTATCGGAACATCGGGATCAGCGCTCACATCGATGCCGGCAAAACGACTACTACCGAGCGCATCCTTTTCTACACCGGCGTGACGCACAAGATCGGCGAAGTGCACGACGGCGCGGCCACGATGGACTGGATGGAGCAGGAGCAGGAGCGCGGCATCACGATCACTTCCGCGGCAACGACGGCCTTTTGGAAAGGCATGGCCGGCAATTATCCGGAGCACCGCATCAACATCATCGACACGCCGGGGCACGTCGACTTCACCATCGAAGTCGAGCGCTCGATGCGCGTGCTCGACGGCGCGTGCATGGTCTATGACTCCGTCGGCGGCGTGCAGCCGCAGTCGGAAACCGTGTGGCGTCAGGCGAACAAGTACAAGGTGCCGCGCATCGCGTTCGTCAACAAGATGGATCGCGTCGGCGCGGACTTCTTCCGCGTGCAGCGGCAGATCGGCGAGCGCCTCAAGGGCGTCGCGGTGCCGATCCAGATTCCGATCGGCGCGGAGGACCATTTTCAGGGCGTCGTCGATCTTGTGAAGATGAAGGCGATCGTCTGGGACGACGACAGCCAGGGCATCAAGTTCAGCTACGAAGAGATTCCCGACAACCTCAAGGCGCTCGCGCACGAGTGGCGCGAGAAGATGGTCGAGGCGGCGGCGGAAGCGAGCGAGGATCTGCTCGAAAAGTATCTCGAAGACCACGAGAGCCTGACCGAGGACGAGATCAAGGCGGCGATCCGCAAGCGCACCATCGCCAATGAAATCGTGCCGATGCTCTGCGGCAGCGCCTTCAAGAACAAGGGCGTGCAGGCGATGCTCGACGCGGTGATCGACTATCTGCCCTCGCCCGTCGATGTGCCCGCGATTCTCGGCCACACCGAGGACGACAAGGAAGCGGAGCGTCATCCGAGCGACGACGAGCCGTTCTCCGCGCTCGCGTTCAAGATCATGACCGACCCGTTCGTCGGCCAGCTGATCTTCTTCCGCGTGTACTCGGGCGTGGTCGAATCGGGCGACACGGTCTACAACCCGGTGAAGGAAAAGAAGGAGCGGCTCGGGCGCATCCTGCAGATGCACGCGAACGAGCGCAAGGAAATCAAGGAAGTGCGCGCGGGCGACATCGCGGCGGCGGTCGGCCTTAAGGAAGCGACGACCGGCGACACGCTGTGCGATCCGGCGCACATCATCATCCTCGAACGGATGATCTTCCCCGATCCGGTGATCTCGCAGGCCGTCGAGCCGAAGACCAAGGCTGACCAGGAAAAGATGGGCATCGCGCTCAATCGTCTCGCGCAGGAAGACCCGTCGTTCCGCGTCACGACCGACGAAGAATCCGGCCAGACGATCATCTCCGGCATGGGCGAGCTGCACCTCGAAATTCTCGTCGACCGGATGAAGCGCGAGTTCGGCGTCGAGGCGACGGTCGGCAAGCCGCAGGTCGCGTATCGCGAAACGGTGCGCAACAAGGTCGAGGATGTCGAAGGCAAGTTCGTCAAGCAGTCGGGCGGACGCGGCCAGTACGGTCATGCGGTGATCGCGCTGGAGCCGGATCCGGGCAAGGGCTACGAGTTCGTCGACCAGATCAAGGGCGGCGTGATTCCGCGCGAATTCATTCCGGCGGTCGACAAGGGTATTCAGGAGACGCTGAAGGCCGGCGTGCTCGCGGGTTATCCGGTCGTCGACGTGAAGGTGCGGCTGACCTTCGGCTCGTATCACGATGTCGATTCGAACGAAAACGCGTTCCGCATGGCCGGCTCGATCGCCTTCAAGGAAGCGATGCGCAAGGCGAAGCCCGTGCTGCTCGAACCGATGATGGCGGTGGAAGTGGAGACGCCCGAAGAGTTCATGGGCAACGTAATGGGCGATCTGTCCGGCAGGCGCGGCATCGTGCAGGGCATGGAAGACATCGCGGGCGGCGGCGGCAAGCTCGTGCGCGCGGAAGTGCCGCTCGCCGAGATGTTCGGCTACTCCACTTCGCTACGTTCGCTGACGCAAGGCCGCGCGACCTACACGATGGAGTTCAAGCACTACGCGGAGACGCCGTCGAACGTGTCGGAGGCGATCATCAACTCGAAAGCGAAATGATCGCGGCCTAAACGTGTAGTATCGGAAGTCCGTTGCTCGCTCTGTTGGTGGCGGCAACGGACTTTTCATATCCGCAGATGAAAACGGCATGAGCGACATGAGCGACGCACATCAGCACATCGATTGGCGCGAACACGGCGTCAAGGTCATCAAGGGCGATCAGCTCGACACCAACACTCCGCAGACGCCCGGCATGAACCGCGCGGCGGCGATCAACGCGGCGCGCGTGGGCGCGCAGAAAATCTGGGCCGGCACGGTCACGATCCATCCCAATGCGAAGACGGGCGCGCATCATCATGGCGCGCTCGAAAGCGTCATCTATGTCGTGCGCGGCCAGGCGCGCATGCGCTGGGGCGAGCACCTCGAATTCACCGCCGAGGCGGGTCCTGGCGACTTCATCTTCGTGCCGCCCTACGTGCCGCACCAGGAAATCAACGCCAGCACCGACGATCCGCTCGAATGCGTGCTCGTGCGCAGCGACAACGAAGCGGTGGTGGTGAATCTGAACATCGATGCCGTGGAGAAGCCCGAGGAAGTCTATTGGGTCGATCCGATTCACAAGCATCCTCACGATCACTGAACGGGGCACGGGCGCGCGCCATGAAGCCAATGCGGCGCGTTCCTTGCTACCTGCGCCTGAATGCGCCGCGCCAACAACGCAAGCGGCGCGGTCGATCCGTACGCGCGTGGCGGCGGGCACTCGAACAACTACAACGGAAAAGCACCGATGAAGAAACCTTCGACCGACGCGCAACTCCTCGCCCAGGCACGCCCGCACGCGGGCGAACTGGGCAATCACGCGATCGACGAATTCATGGCCGGGCGCCTCACGCGCCGCGAGCTGCTGCGCCATGCGAGCGTGCTCGGCTTCGCGCTGACGGCGGGCGGCATCTTCGGCATGCCGGGCGCGCGTGCACAAGGCGCGGGCAAGCCCGGCGGCACGATCCGCGTCGCGCATCTGATGCCCGCGGGCGCCGTCGATCCGCTCACCGTGACGGATGCATCCGGTCTCGCGCTCATCAATCAGACGGGCGAATTCCTGATCGACGACGACAGCGAGCATCTCACCTTGCGGCCCGCGCTCGCGCTGTCGTGGTCGTCGAATGCGAAGGGCGATGTGTGGACCTTCAAGCTGCGCCAGAACGTGAAGTTCCACGACGGCCAGCCGATGAGCGCGAAGGACGTCGTCGCGACCTTCAACCGTCTGTCCGATCCGAACGCGGGCTCGGCGGCGCTTTCGGTGCTGAAGGGCGTGCTGTCGAAGGATTCGGCGAAGGCCGTCGACGATCACACCGTCGAGTTCCATCTCGATGCGCCCAACGGCAATTTCCCGTATTACGTTTCCTCGAATACGTATAACGCGGTGATACTTCCGGCGAATTTCACGGGGCCCTACGAGAAGTCGTTCATGGGCACGGGCGCGTTCAAGCTGGAGAAATACACGCCGAAAGTCGGTGCGTCGTTCGTGCGCAATCCGGACTACTGGGGCGAAAAGGCGCTGCCCGATCGCGTGCAGTTTTCCTTCTATGCGGACCAGCAGGCGCAGCTCCTCGCGATGCAAGGCCGCCAGGCCGACGTGATGAGCGACTTCACCGTGCAGGGCGGCGTCGCGATGCTCAGCAATCCGCAATTCAAGGTGCTCGGCACGAAGTCGAGCTCGCATCGGCAGATGCACATGCGCTGCGACATGGGCGCATTCAAGGACAAGCGCGTGCGTCAGGCGCTCGCGCTCGCGATCGATCGCGAGGTCATCGTGAAGGGCCTGTTCCGCGGCCGCGCGCAGGTCGGCAACGACAGCCCTTTCGCGCCCGTGTTTCCATCGAGCGATCTGACCGTGCCGCAACGCAAGATCGACGTCGCTCAGGCCAAAAAGCTGATGAGCGAAGCGGGCGTCGCGAACGGCTTCGACGTCACGCTCACGACCGAAAAGTACATGGAGATTCCCGATCTCGCGGTCGTCGTGCAGAACGCGGCGAAGGCTATCGGCATCCGCATCCAGTTGAAGGTCGAAAGCCAGGATCTGTATTACGGCTCCGGCACCTTCGGCAAGTCGGACTGGCTGGATTCGCCGCTCGGCATCACGGATTACGGGCATCGCGGCGTGCCGAACGTGTTCCTCAATGCGCCCCTGACGAGCGGCGGCACCTGGAACGCGGCGCACTTCAAGAATCCCGAATACGACAAGCTCGTCGCGCAGTTCGTAGCTGCCTTGGATGTCGCGTCGCAGAAGAAGCTGTCGGGCCAGATCCAGCGCCTCTTGCTCGACGAAACGCCGGTCGTGATCCCGTACTTCTACGACCAGCTGATCGTCACGCGCGCGAACGTCTCCGGCGTGCGCTTCAACGCCATCTCGCAGATGTGGTTCGACCGCGCGACGGTCACGGCGTAAATGAGCACGATCACGCCGACGGCGCGCGTCACTGACTTCGCGAGAATGAGGCGCATCGTGCGCTTCATCGGCGTGCGGCTCTTGCTCGCATTCGTCACGCTGTGGCTTCTGTCGATGATCGTCTTCGCGGGCGGCCAGCTTTTGCCCGGCGACGTCGGACGCGCGATTCTCGGCCCGCTCGCCGATGCGCGCGCGGTCGCGGCGCTCAATCATCAACTGGGCGTCGACCGGCCGCTCCTCACGCAATACACGAGCTGGATCAGCCACTTTCTGCGCGGCGACATGGGCGAGTCGTACGCGTTTCGCGCGCCGGTCGCGCCGTTCATCGGCAGCGCGCTGTGGAACTCGGCGAAGCTCGGCGCGCTCGCGTTCGTCGTCGTGGTGCCGCTCGGCATCGCGGGGGGCGTGTATGCGGCGCTGCATTCGGGGCGCTGGATCGATCGCGTGATCAGCATCGGCGGCCTGACGGCGACGGTCGTGCCCGAGTTCGTGTCGTCGATCGTGCTGATCCTGATCTTCGGCGTGTGGCTGCAATGGCTGCCGATCGAGGCGACCGCGCCCGCCGACGCGAACATCCTCGTGCAGCTGAAGCATCTGATCCTGCCGGTGCTGCCGCTCGTGTTCGTGTTCTTCGGCTATATCGCGCGAATGGCGCGCGCGGGCACCGTCGAGGCGCTCGATGCCGACTACACGCGCACCGCGATTCTCAAAGGCCTGCCGCAGCGCGTCGTGATCCTGCGGCACGTGCTGCGCAACGCGCTCCTGCCAACCGTGACCGTCGCCGCGACGCAGCTCGGCTACATGATCGGCGGGCTCGTCGTCGTGGAGACGCTGTTCCACTATCAGGGCATCGGCTCGCTGATCTACAACGCCGCGAAGGCGAAGGACTTTCCAATGCTCGAAGCGGGTGTGCTGACCATAGGCGTGATCTACACGGCGGCGAACCTGATCGCGGATGCGCTCTATGTCGTGCTGAATCCGCGCCTGCGCACGGGAGCATCGCGATGAGCACCGCGGCCGCCACGCCGCCGTCGAAGGCGCGCCGGTACGAGGCGCTCGGCGCGCTGCTGCGCTCTGCCACTTTCGATATCGGCGTGCTGATCCTGCTTTTCTGGGTCGCGTGCGCGCTCTTCGGCCACTGGCTCGTGCCGCAGGATCCCTACGCGTCCGATCCGCTCAACTCGCTCGGCCCGCCGTCCGCCGATCACTGGTTCGGCACCGATCAGCTCGGCCGCGACGTGTTCGCGCGCGTGATAGTCGGCTCGCGCGACATCCTCACCATCGCGCCGCTCGCGACGTTGCTCGGCACGGCGGCGGGCACCGCGATCGGCCTCGTCGTCGGCTATTTCGACGGCTGGGTCGATGCCGCCATCGGCCGCGTGATCGATGCGCTCCTGGCTCTGCCGCTCGTGATCGTCGCGCTGCTCGCGCTGGCGGCGGTCGGCGCGAGCAACACGACGGTGATTCTCGTGATCGGCCTGACCTTCGCGCCGATCACCGCGCGCACGGTGCGCGCCGCCGTGCTGAGCGAGCGCCATCTCGACTACGTGCTCGCGGCGCAATTGCGCGGCGAGAACGCGCTCTACATCATGTTCGCGGAGATCCTGCCGAACGTGCTGCCGCCGATCATCGTGGAGGCGACCGTGCGGCTCGGCTACGCGATCTTCGCCGTCGCGACGCTGTCGTTCCTCGGCTTCGGCATCCAGCCGCCGTCCGCCGACTGGGGGCTCGCGCTCTCCGAAAGCTACACGCTGATGGCGGGCGGCGCGTGGTGGACCGTCGTCTTCGATGCCGCCGCGATCGCTTCGCTCGTCGTCGCGGTGAATCTCGTCGCGGATGCCGTGCAGGGAGTGCTCGACCGATGAACGGACCGCCGCCATCGGCCTTCCCCACGTTCGGCGCCGCGAAAGGCGATCAGGCCGACGCGCTCACGGTCATCGGGCTCACCGTCGCGTACCGCTCGCGCGGACGCGAGCGCGACGTGCTGCAGGACGTGACGCTGCGCGTGAAGCGCGGCGAGGCGTACGGGCTCGTCGGCGAGTCGGGTTGCGGCAAGTCGACCGCGGCGCTCGCGGTGCTGCGCTACCTGCCGCGCAACGGGCGCGTGAAGGCAGGCCGCATCGCGATCGCGGGGCGCGACGTCGCATCGCTCGACGCCGACGCGCTGCGCGGCATGCGCGCCAATGCCGTGTCGATGGTCTATCAGGACCCGGGGCGCGCGCTGAATCCGTCGCTCACGATCGCGCGGCAAGTGTCCGAAGCGTTCGAGGTCACGGGCGCCTCCGCCGACGAAGCGCTGTCCCGCACCGCCGAGATGCTGAGGCGCGTGCGCATCGCCTCGCCAGAGCGCGTGATGGAGAGTTATCCGCATCAGCTTTCGGGCGGGATGCAGCAGCGCGTCGTCATCGCGATGGCGCTCGCGTGCAATCCCGAACTGCTGATTCTCGACGAGCCGACCACCGGCCTCGACGCCACCGTCGAAGCCGAAGTGCTCGATCTCATCGCGCAATTGCGTGCGGAGCTCGGCACGGCCGTGCTCTTCATCAGCCACAACCTCGCGGTGATCGGACGCATGTGCGACCGCGTCGGCGTGCTGTACGCGGGCAAGCTCGTCGAGGAAGGCGCGACCGCCGACGTGTTCGCGAAGCCGCGCCATCCGTACACGGTCGGCCTGCTGCGCTGCCTGCCGCGCGAAGGCCGCGGCAAGGAGACGGGGCGTCTCGACACGATTCCCGGCTCGCTGCCGCTGCCCGGCTCGATCGCGCAGGGCTGCATCTTCGCGCCGCGCTGCAAGCTCGCCGACGAGCGCTGCCTGAAGGACGCGCCGCCGCCGTATCGCGTCGCGTCGGCGCACGGCGGCCAGATGGCGCGCTGTCACTATCACGAGCGCGCGGAAACGCTGCCGCGCTCGGCCGACGAAGCGCCCGTGCCGATACCCCCTGGCGACGATCAGCCGCTCGCGTTATCGGCGCGCAATCTGTCGAAGACCTTCCGCGTCGGCGATGAAGACGTGCGCGCCGTCCACGATGTCTCGCTCGATCTGGAGCAAGGCGAAACGCTCGGTCTCGTCGGCGAATCGGGCAGCGGCAAGACGACGCTCGCGAAGCTGCTGCTCGGCCTCGTGTCGCCCGACAAGGGCGCGTCGCTCGAGCTCGACGGCGCGACCCTGCCCGAGCGCGTGACCCGGCGCAGCGAAGAACAGGTGAAGTCGCTGCAGATCGTGTTCCAGAATCCCGATTCCGCGCTGAACCGCGCGCATTCGGTGCGGCGTCTGATCGCGCGTTCCCTGTCGAAGCTCGCGGCGCTGCGCGGCGAGGCGAAGGAGGAACGCCTGCATGCGCTGACCGAAGCCGTGCGCCTGCCGGAGCGCTATCTCGGCGCGCGCACGCGGCAACTGTCGGGCGGATTGAAGCAGCGCGTCGCAATTGCGCGCGCGTTCGCGGGCGATCCGCGCGTCGTCGTTTGCGACGAGCCTACTTCAGCGCTCGATGTCTCCGTGCAGGCCGCGATCCTCAACCTGCTCGCGGACTTGCAGCGCGAACGGCGCGTGAGCTACGTGTTCATCTCGCACGATCTGCATGTGGTGCGCTATCTGTCGGATCGCATCGCGGTGCTGTACCTCGGCCGCATCATGGAGATCGGGCGCGCGGCCGCGGTCTTCGACGGCCCGCAGCATCCGTACACGGAAGCGCTGCTGTCGTCGGTGCCGTCGATCGATGGAACGCATGCGAAGCGCATCCGGCTCTCGGGCGAATTGCCGAGCGCGGCGAATCCGCCTTCGGGATGCGTGTTTCATACGCGCTGCCCGCGCAAGGTCGGCGAGATCTGCGAAACCCAGACGCCGCCGTGCCGCGACGCCGGCGACGGCCACGCGATTCACTGCCACATTCCCATCGACGAACTGCGCACGCTCCAGCGGCGGCAAAGCTGACCTCGCGCAAGGCGAAGCGGCGTTTCATCGGAACCAAAGCGCTGCCGCGCGTCTCTCATCGGTTCATGTCCAAAACAACGAGGATTCAATCGATGAAACCCGCCCTTTCCGTTGCGCTCTGTGCACTCACCTTCGGCGCCGCGATGGCCGCGCAGGCGCAGACCGCGCCGCAAGCCCCGGCGCCCGGCGCTACTGATCCCACCTTCTCCGCCTACGCGCTCGCGCAGCAATGCGCCACGAAGTCCGACAACACGGCGCAAGGGCAATGCGTGGGCGCGGTGCGCGGCATCGTGCGCGGCTATCAGTACGGCGTGCTGTTCCTGTCGCAGCGCGCATCGCTGCCCGATACCGAGACGAAGCGCGTGTCGCTGTGCCTGACGGACACGAAGGTCTCGTCGATCGTCGACGACTTCCTCGCCGACGCGAAGCAGGTCAACGAAGCCGATCTGAAGCGCACGCCCGCCGAAGTCGCCGTGCTCGGTTCGGTGCATGCGCATCACGCATGCACGTGATCCGCAGCAACATCAAAGCATTTCGAGCGAGCGCTTCGCCTTCGGCGGTTTGAACTGCGAATCGATGTCCGCGAGTTCGTCGGCGGACAACTGAAGGTCGAGCGCCGCGCGGTTCTCGCGCACGTGGGCGACGTCGGCCGCTTTCGGTATCGCGAACACCTGGGGCTGCTGCAACACCCACGCGAGCGCGACCTGAAATGCCGACACGCCGCGCGCCGCCGCGATCCTTTCCAGCGCGCCGCCGCGCGGCAGGCGCGCATGATCGACGGGGCTATAGGCCATCGCGGGCATGCGGCGCTCGCGCAGCCACGGCAGGAGATCGAACTCCGGCCCGCGCCGCGCGACGTTGAAGAGAATCTGATCGGTCGCGCAGGCGTCGCCGCCATCGAGCGCGAAGAGCTCTTCCATGTCGTCGGTGTCGAAGTTGGAGACGCCCCAGTGGCGAATCTTGCCGTCGCGCTTCAGCTTGTCGAACCCGGCGACCACGCCTTCCAGATCTTCGCCGCCGCGCCAGTGCAGCAGGTACAGATCGATGCGGTCGGTCTTCAGGCGCTTGAGGCTGCGCTCGCACGCGGCCTGCACGCCGCGCTCGCTGCCGTTGTGCGGATAGACCTTGCTGACGATGAACAACGCGTCGCGCCGGTCGCCGAGCGCCTCCGCGATGAGCTTTTCGCTTTCGCCGTCGCCGTACATCTCGGCGGTATCGATGAGCGTCATGCCAAGCTCCACGCCTTCGCGCAACGCCGCGATTTCGCTCTTGCGCGCGTTCGGCCGCTCGCCCATTTCCCAGGTGCCCTGGCCGAGCTTCGGGATGGCTTCGCCGGCGGGGAGCGTGACGGTCGTCGGATTGGATTGCGCCATGAAAGAGCCTCCTTGTGTGTCCGGCGATTATGGCGCAAGGAGCACACCATCGTTTCGCACCAGCCAGCCCGCCAAGGGTTCCGGCAGCGAGAGCAGTTGCAATTGCGTGCCGGACAGCGCGGGATCCGTGCCGGAGAGGAGAGGCCCGGGCGCGACGAAGACACCGTGCGTATCGGCGGGCGCCGCGCGCGGCGCATCACGCCGGCCCGTTTGACATAGACATCCGGGACGCCGCCTAAAACGATGACGGGCGCGATCGTCACCGCCAGCCGCGCCCGATGTTCGCGAAATATTGCGGACCAGTGAAAACAGCGCGAAGATGAAAAACGCCGTTGCGATGTCCTTCATGGCGGGCAAAACGCGCGCGGCGCTTTAAGGGAGAATCAGCGCGCCGCAAATGCCGCCGGTCCAAAACGGACCGTTTCTGGTCGAGCCAATGAAATAGCCGTTTGCGAGTCAAAAGAGGGGAATCCAAGGCTGCTCCAATCAGATTCCATAATGCGGTGTCGACCATTCTTATTGACCCGCCGGCGATCCGGGCATTCAATCTCAATAATCCCGTCGATATCTTCGAACCGATCACAAAAATAGTTATCGGAACTTCAAATCAATAAATAAAATCTTTAATCGCATTTGGTGATATATGACCCCCGGTGTTGTCATCTTCGTGACAGAAAATGCGACTTATTAAGTATTTACCCCCATGTCTCATACGAAACTCAGTGGCGACCAGATCGTTTTCGCGCCGCAAAACTTATATGGCGGGGGTTAATGCGGATGCGGCCGCTCCCGTTAGGAATGACGCTCGCCCGCACGCCGGGGCGCCGCGCAATACAAGGCCATTGGGATAATCGTCCGGGCTAACGCATCACTTTCGATATTTAGTTATTGCAATATTTTCCGCACGTCAATATTATCGATTCACAGATCGGTCAATAACCGGACACATCTGACACCACCGATGTGTCCAAACACCGTGGCACAACCGAGGGCATCAAGATGAACCAGATCCATGCAATGCGCGTCTTCGTGCGTGTGGCGGATACGGAAAGTTTTCGCCGCGCGGCTCAACAACTCGATGTCTCGAATGCGCTTGTAACGCGGGCAATCGCGATGCTCGAAGCGCACCTCCGAACCCGTCTCATCAATCGCACCACCCGCAATCTGTCTCTTACTGAAGCCGGCACCCGTTATCTGGAGGGTTGCCGCGCGCTGCTCGAAGAGTTGGACCATCTGGAATCCACTGTCACGCATACCGAAGGCGAACCGAGCGGCACGTTGCGCGTCGTTGCGTCCAGCGCGCTCTCGCTTCTCACGCTGACGCCGCTCATCGACGGCTTCCGTCACCTCTATCCGAAGGTCAATGTTCGCCTGACGCTCGCCGAGCGCCACGTCGATCTTGTCGAGGACGGCTATGACGTCGGCATCGTGACGGCGTTCATGGTGTCGAGCACGGCGCTCATCGAACGGCCCGTCGGCACCAACGCGCTCGTCCCGGTCGCTACGCCCGCGTTCATCGCCGAGCATGGCATGCCCGCTTCGCCCACCGATCTGCAAACGTTGCCATCCGTCGGACTGCCGAACGAAATGCGCAGCCAGACCTGGCACTTCCGCCACCGCCTCGGCGCGGCGGACCAGGTGACGCTCGCGCCGGTGTACACGGTCAACAACGGATTGATGGTCCGCCTCGCCACCCTGCGGGGCATGGGCCTCTCGATTCTGCCCGAAGGCATCGTGCACGCGGATCTGGAAGACGGCACGCTCGTTCGCATGCTGCCCGAATACACCATCGACGACCCGGACATGAAGGTGTCGATCGTCTATCCGGGGCGGCAATATCTGCCTGTCAAGACGCGTTTTTTCATCGACTATGCACTGGACTATCTGAGTCGCGAGTTCGCCGCCAACAGCGGCCGCCCCGACGAAGTGGTCCGGTCGCCCCTTTCGTCGATCATGCCCCTGCAAACGATGCGCAACGCATCGGCCACCGCCAACTGAAGACCCGCGCGTGCCGGCACGGCCACTCCGCCGTCCGGCCCGCGTCGATGACGAACACCGCGCGATAGCGCGCGGCGCGCGCAACGCTCAAAATTCCCCGTACTCCGAACTCGATGCATCCGGCGCCGCGCACATCGCGCGCAGCAAGGGCGCCTCGCGCTCATGCACTTCGACCGGCATGCAGAGCGCGCCGGCATAGGCCATGTAGCGCGCCCGATGCTGCCCGTTGCGGAACGCGACGACGCCATCCCTGTGCACGCCGAGAAGCCCGAGCAGACCCGGCGAGCGGCGCACGCTGATGGTCACGTAAGGCATTTCCGGCACGCGGGGATTATCCGGGTCGAGAAACTCGCGGATGCCGCGCACCTTGCCCGCGTGCCAGTCGTCGACGGCCTTGAGCACGTAGTCGGTGTCGTCGCGGTCGGCGCATTCGAGAAGTTTTCTCACGTCGACGAGCACGACCTGATGGCGCGAACCGTACTCGCTGAAAACCCGTTTCAGGCGCACGAAGTCATACTGCGGATGGCTCTGGAGCCTGACGATCCAGACCGCTTCTGCGGCGGTCGGCGCAACCATCGTGTCCATGTTCGGCAATAAGAAGAAGACTGTGGAGCGCGCCCCGTGCGCGCGTGCCTCGCTGACAACGGCTCGAACGAACGTCGCTAAACAGTCGCTCGAACCAGATAAACTTTTACACCCTAGACGCGATTCATGAAAGCGCCATGACGGGCACGTGGCGTGCTTTTGTTGCCAGAATCGAACACTCCCGAATGGCATGGCGGCACGCATGTCGCCCGGCTGCCCTGCATGCATCAAACGCGCATCGCTCAACCGTCAGTGGACACTTCTTCCGACCTCATCGTGGCGCGGCCCGAGGGACTTTTCTGCGTGCCGGGCAACTTTCATATCGATCCGTGGCGGCCCGTCGAACGTGCCGTCATCACGCATGCGCATGCGGACCACGCACGCTTCGGTCACGCGCATTACCTCGCCGCCGAGCCGGGCGTCGGCGTGCTGCTGTCGCGGCTTCCAGGCATCGATGTGCAAGGGCTCGCCTATGGAGAAGCAATCGTCGTAAACGGTGTGCGCGTGTCGCTGCATCCCGCTGGGCACGTGCTCGGCTCGGCGCAGGTGCGCGTCGAGCACAAGGGACGCGTCTGGGTCGCATCCGGCGATTACAAGGTGGAGCCCGATCCGACCTGCGCGCCCTTCGAGCCCGTGCGCTGCGATACGTTCATCACCGAATCGACGTTCGGCCTGCCGATCTATCGATGGGACAGCTCGCGCGATGTCTTCGACGGCATCGATGCCTGGTGGCGGCACAACGCCGCGCAAGGACGCGTGTCGGTGCTCTTCAGCTATTCGTTCGGCAAGGCGCAGCGCATTCTCGCGGGCGTCGATGCCGCCATCGGCCCGATCTTCTGTCACGGCGCAGTCGAGCCGCTCAATCGCGCCTATCGCGACGCAGGCATCGCGTTGCCGCAAACGCGCCTCGTCAGCGAGATCGCGGCGAAGGACAAGGCCGCGTTCAAAGGCGCGCTGATCGTCGCGCCGCCGTCCGCGCAAGGCAGCACGTGGATGCGCCGCTTCGGCGACTACAGCGACGCCTTCGCGTCCGGCTGGATGCGTCTGCGCGGCACGCGAAGACGCAAGGGCGTCGATCGCGGCTTCGTGCTCTCCGATCACGCCGACTGGCCCGGCCTGCAACTCGCGATCGGCGCGACGGGCGCCCAGCGTGTGATCGTCACGCACGGCCAGATCGAGCCGATGGTGCGCTGGCTCTGCGAGCAGGGGCTCGATGCGGGCGCGTTCAAGACCGAATACGGCGACGACGCGATCGAAGCCGATACCGCGCAGCCCGAGAGCGCCGCGACATGAAACGCTTCGCGACGCTCTATGCCGCGCTCGACGCGACGACATCGACCAACGAGAAGCTCGAAGCGCTGATCGCGTATTTCTCGGCGGCGGAGCCTGAAGACGCCGCATGGGCATCGTACTTTCTCGCGGGCGGCAAGCCGCGCCAGTCGGTGCCGACGCGCCTGCTCACCGAGTTCGCGCGCGAGCGCGCGGGCCTGCCGGAATGGCTCTTCGAGGAGTCGTATCAGGCAGTCGGCGATCTCGCCGAGACCATCGCGCATGTGCTGCCGCCCGCGTCGGGCGAATCGTCGCTCGGGCTCGCGCAATGGATCGAGGAGCGCGTGCTCACGTTGCGCGGCGCGAATCCTTCGGAATTGCGTGAACGCCTGTTGAGCTATTGGGATGAACTCGACTGGAGCGAGCGCTTTCTGCTGACGAAGCTGATCGGCGGCGGCTTTCGCGTGGGCGTCGCGCGGCAGCTCGTCGTGCGCGCGCTGGCCGAAGTCGCGGGCGTCGATCACAAGCGCGTCGCGCAGCGCATGGTCGGCTGGACCGATTCGCGGCAGGCGCCGAGCGCGGCGCGCTATTTGCGGCTCGTCGCACCGGCAGCCGCGGGCGACGACATCGATACGCCGCACGAAAGCGATATCGGCCTGCCCTATCCGTTCTTTCTCGCGCATCCGCTGCAGGCCGATCCTGCGACGCTCGGCTCGCCCGACGACTGGATCGCCGAATGGAAGTGGGACGGCATACGCGCGCAGCTCGTGAAGCGCGCGGGGCGCGTGTGGATCTGGTCGCGCGGCGAGGATCTCGTCACCGAACGCTTTCCGGAACTCGCGTCGCTTGGCGCGGCGCTCCCCGATGGCACGGTGATCGATGGCGAAATTCTCGCGTGGGAGCCGGGCGCGAGCGCGCCGTTGCCGTTCGCCCGTCTGCAGCCGCGCATCACGCGCAAGTCGCTCACGAAGAAAGTGCTCGCCGATTCGCCCGCCGCGCTGCTCGCCTACGATCTGCTCGAAGCGAATGGCCGCGATCTGCGCACCGAGCCGCTCCACGCGCGGCGCGCGCAGCTCGACGCGCTCGCGCATGCACTCTCCACATCGCTCGCGATGGACTTGCTGCGCGTTTCGCCGATGGTCGCCGCACCGGACTGGCCGGCGCTTTCCGCGTTGCGCGACGAGAGCCGCGCGCGCGGCGTCGAAGGCCTGATGCTGAAGGAGCGCGCGTCGATGTACGGCGTCGGGCGCACGAAGGCATCGGGCACATGGTGGAAGTGGAAGATCGATCCGTATTCCATCGACGCCGTGCTGCTCTATGCCCAACGTGGCCACGGACGGCGCGCGAGCCTCTACACGGATTTCACGTTCGCCGTCTGGGACGAAGCCGACGGCGTGCGCACGCTCGTGCCCTTCGCGAAAGCGTATTCCGGACTGACCGACGAGGAAATGCGCCAGGTCGATGCGATCGTGCGCAAGACGACCATCGAAAAGTTCGGGCCGGTGAGAAGCGTCACGCCGACGCTCGTCTTCGAGATCGGCTTCGAAGGGATACAGGCGAGCCCGCGCCACAAGTCGGGCATCGCGGTGCGCTTTCCGCGCATGCTGCGCTGGCGCACCGACAAGAAAATCGAAGACGCCGATACGCTCGACATCCTCAAGGGCTTTCTGCACGAGGCGGTGGCATGAGCGCGCCCGAATCGGCGGACGAGCGCAAGCGTCGCGCTCCACGGCCGCGCCGCGTGCCTCGCACGCGCGCCGCCCAAGCAAAACTCGATGCCGCCGCCGAGCTTTTCACGCCCGCGCCTTTCGCCTACGACGAAAACGAGGCCGCGAAGCCTGTCGATGAACGCATCGCGCGCTGGTTCGACGAGCGCGGCTGGCAGCCGTTCGAATTCCAGCGCGAGGCGTGGCGCGAGATAGGACGCGGCGCGAGCGGCCTGCTTCACGCGACGACCGGCGCCGGCAAAACTTGGGCCGTGTGGCTCGGCGCGCTCGCCGCGTATGCGGACAAGCCGCCGAAGCCGAACGCCCTGCCCGCGCCGCTGACCGTGCTCTGGATCACGCCGATGCGCGCGCTCGCCGCCGACACGGCCCGCGCGCTGCAGGCCGCCGTCAGCGCGCTGTCCGTGCCGTGGACGATCGGGCTGCGCACCGGCGATACGTCGTCGACCGAACGCGCGCGTCAGAACCGCCGCATGCCGTCGGCGCTCGTGACGACGCCCGAAAGCCTCACGCTGATGCTGACGCGCACCAACGCTCGCGACGAGCTGAAGCATCTGCGCATGATCGTCGTCGACGAATGGCACGAGCTGCTCGGCAACAAGCGCGGCACGCAGACGCAACTCGCGATCGCCCGCCTCGCGCGCTGGCGGCCCCATCTGCAAATCTGGGGACTGTCAGCAACGCTCGGCAATCTCGCTCTGGCGCACGACGCGCTGCTCCATCCCGTGAAGACGCCGCGCGTCGTCGTGCGCGGCGCGCAGCCGAAGACGCTCATCGTCGATACGCTGATTCCCGAGACCATCGAGCGTTTTCCGTGGGGCGGACATCTCGGCGTGCGGCAAGTCGGTCCCGTCGCCGATGAGATCGATCGCGCGCAAAGCTCGCTCGTCTTCACCAACACGCGCTCGCAATCGGAGATCTGGTATCGCGCGCTGCTCGAATTGCGGCCCGAATGGGCGGGCCTGCTCGCGCTGCATCACGGCTCGCTCGACAAGGAAGTGCGCGACTGGGTCGAGCTCGGGCTCAAGAACGGACAACTGAAGGCGGTCGTGTGCACATCGAGTCTCGATCTCGGCGTGGATTTTCTGCCGGTCGATCGCGTGTTTCAGATCGGCTCGCCGAAGGGCGTCGCGCGCCTGATGCAGCGCGCCGGGCGATCGGGCCACGCACCGGGCCGCGTGTCGCGCGTGTCGATCGTGCCGACGCACGCGCTCGAGCTCGTCGAAGCGGCCGCGGCGCGCTGGGCGATCGGCGAGCATCGCATCGAAGGGCGCGACATGCCGTTGAAGCCGCTCGACGTGCTCGTGCAGCATCTCGTGACGGTCGCGATCGGCGGCGGCTTCACGCCCGATGACATGCTGGACGAAGTGCGCACCGCCTACGCGTATCGCGATCTGACGCAAGCCGAGTTCGACTGGGCGCTCGCGTTCGTCGAGCGCGGCGGCGCGTCGCTCGCGGCGTATCCGGATTTTCATCGCGTCGTGAAAGGCGATGACGGCGTGTATCGCGTGCCGCGCGAGGATCTCGCGCGCAGGCACCGCAATAACGTCGGGACGATAGTTGCGAACGCAACCATCAGCGTTGCGTATATGACGGGCGGACGCATCGGCGCAATGGAGGAATCGTTCATCTCGCGTCTCAAGCCCGGCGATGTCTTCACCTTCGGCGGGCGCGCGCTCGAACTCGTGCGCGTGCGCGACATGACCGCCTACGTGAAGCGCGCGACCTCGTCGCGCGGCGCGATGCCGCAATGGGCCGGCAGCAAGATGCCGCTCTCGTCCGAGCTGGCCGACGCCGCGCTCGTGATGCTCGCGCGCGCCAACGATGGCATCTACGACGAGCCCGAGATGCGCGCCGTCAAGCCGCTGCTCGACTTGCAGGCGAAGTGGTCGGCGCTGCCGGGGCCGGGCGTGCTGGTCGTCGAGCTGGTGCGCTCGCGCGAAGGACATCACTTCTTCTGCTATCCGTTCGCGGGACGCATGGCGCATATCGGGCTCGGATCGCTGCTCGGCTGGCGCGCATCACGCGACCGGCCGGGCACGTTCTCCATTTCCATGAACGACTACGGCTTCGAACTGCTGTCGGCACAGCCGTTCGATTGGGAGACGCTCATCGCGGAAGGTCTGTTTTCACCGGAGAATCTGGAGCACGACATTCTCGCGAGCCTGAACGCATCGGAGCTTTCGGCGCGGCGCTTTCGCGAGATCGCGCGCGTGTCGGGGCTCATCTATCAAGGACATCCGGGGCAGCAGAAGAGCGCGCGGCAACTGCAGGCGTCGAGCGGCCTTTTCTACGAAGTCTTCCGCAAGCACGACAGCGCCAATCTGCTGCTCGCGCAGGCGGATCAGGAAGTGATGCTGCAGGAGCTCGAGCTCGGCCGCATCCGCGCGGCGTTGCAGCGCATGAGCGAAAGCCGGCTCGCCCTGACGCATCCGAAGAAGCCGACGCCTTTCGCGTTTCCGCTGATCGTCGCGCGCTTGCGGGAGAAGGTGAGCACGGAGAAGCTGTCGGATCGCGTCGAGCGCATGCTCGCGGATCTGGAGAAGGCGGCGAAGGCATAAATGACGACCGAGGCTTTGACTATCGATGTGAACGGCCATGCGCTTCTGCTCTCCGCGGACCGCGCGGCCTTCGATCCGCACCGGATGACGCTCTTCATCGCCGATGCGCATTTCGGCAAGGATGCAGTGTTTCGCGCGCGCGGCATTCCGGTGCCCATCGGCACGACGGGAGAAAGTCTCGCGCGGCTCGATGCGCTCGTCGCGGCGCATCATCCGGAAGCGATCGTCTTTCTCGGCGACTTGCTGCACGCACGCGAGTCCCACGCCGAAGAAACGCTCGACGCGCTCGCCGCGTGGCGCGCGAGGCATCGCGAGTTGACGCTCGTGCTCGTTGAAGGCAATCACGACAAACACGCGGGCGCGCTGCCCGCCCTGTTTGGCGTCGAGGTCGTGAAGGAGCCGTACGTGCTCGGGCCGTGGGCGCTTTGCCATCATCCGCGGACGGTCGGTGACGCCTATGCGCTCGCCGGTCACGAGCATCCGGTGTATCGGCTCGCGACGCGCATCGACAGCGCGCGTCTGCCGTGCTTTCGCTTCGGCGCGCGCGCGGGCGTGCTGCCCGCGTTCGGCGCGTTCACGGGCGGCTTCGAAGTGAACGCCGACGCACGCGGCGAAGCGGTCTACGTGATCGCCGGCGAACGCGTATTTCCGCTCAGTGGTAGACCGAGGTCGACGATTGCAGCTTCGTGAGCTTGCCGCGCTGGAAGCCGTACCAGCCGAGATTCGACTGCATCACCACTTCCTCGCCTTGCCAGAACACGCGCTTGACCGTCATGCGCTGATTCACGCGCTGCACGAGCGGCGGATTGCGGCGGAAGTCGTAGAGCACCGGGCCGGTGTCCGACTGCACGAGCATGCGCGTGACGGAGTCGCTCGTGCCGGACGTTTCGTCGAAGTGCGCGATGCGCTTCGCGTCGAAGCGATCGAACACTTGCGTGTCGATGAGCGCGGCCATGCCGGATTCGTCGCGCAGGAAATTCAGCGCGCCCGCCTTCGTGGCGATGGGGCCGGCGGCGTCGCTCTGGGCGTGCGCGAGCGTGGCGAGCAGCATCGCGGATGCGATGGCGGTGCGGATAAGGGCTTTGATAGGTGACATCTTCATCGAGTAGTTGCTGCGTTTTTCCAACACTCACGGGCGAGCGCCGCGCGCAACGAATGCGCGCCCGCGCGTGTGTTACCGGGAACATCTGACGCATGGCGGCGCGCTGCCTGCAAGACTCATGCGCCGGGACTGCGTCCGTAAGAATATCCGTTCAGGCCAAAGCATGGCTCGGGCCGAGAGGCATCAGGGTTTATACCAGCATCAAAAAACCCCTTTCGGTACAATTCGAGCCTTCCACTCCGCCTCGGCGCCTGCATCGCTCAATCCGACGATGCGCGCTGAAAGCGTGACACTTGCGCCGCCCTCCGCCATGCCTCTGCCTCTTTTCGCTCTCGCCATTGCCGCGTTCGGCATCGGCACGACCGAATTCGTCATCATGGGCCTCTTGCCCAACGTCGCGCGCGATCTCGCGGTGTCGATCCCGGCGGCGGGCATGCTCGTGTCCGGCTATGCGCTCGGCGTCACGGTGGGCGCGCCGATCCTCGCCGTCGTCACCGCGAAGATGCCGCGCAAGAAGGCGTTGATGAACCTGATCGGCGTGTTCATCGTCGGCAATCTGCTGTGCGCGCTCGCGCCGAACTACTGGGTGCTGATGGGCGCGCGCATCGTCACCGCGTTTTGCCACGGCGCGTTCTTCGGCATAGGCTCGGTGGTCGCCGCCGATCTCGTCGCGCCGAACCGCCGCGCGCAGGCCATCGCGCTGATGTTCACCGGCCTCACGCTCGCGAACGTGCTCGGCGTGCCGCTCGGCACCGCGCTCGGCCAGGCGGCGGGCTGGCGCTCGACCTTCTGGGTCGTCACGCTGATCGGCATCGCGGCGGCGGGCGCGCTCGCCGTGTGCCTGCCGAAGCACATCGAGATGCGCGAGACCAGCATCCTGCGCGAATTCGACGTGCTCAAGAACCCGCAAGTGCTGATGGTGCTCGGCATCAGCGTGCTCGCATCGGCCAGTCTTTTCTCAGTGTTCACGTATATCACGCCTATCCTCGAGGACGTGACGGGCTTTTCGCCGCACGCGGTCACGTACGTGCTGCTGCTGTTCGGCCTCGGGCTCACGGTGGGCAGCACGCTCGGCGGCAAGCTCGCGGACTGGAAGCTGCTGCGCTCGCTGCTGTCGTTCCTGCTGGCGATCGTCGTGATCCTGACGATCTTCGCGGGCACGATGCACGAGCCCGTCTCGGCGATGATCACGATCTTCTTCTGGGGCGTGCTCGCGTTCGCGATCGTGCCGCCTTTGCAAATGCTGATCGTGAACCGCGCGAGCGATGCGCCGAATCTCGCGTCGACGTTGAATCAGGGCGCGTTCAACCTCGGCAACGCGACGGGCGCGTGGCTCGGCGGCTGCGTGATCAGCGCGGGCGCGCCGCTCACGTCGCTGCCTTGGGTCGGCATTCTGATGGCGGCGAGCGCGTTCGGCCTCACGCTGCTCTCGGCGACGCTCGACAAGCGCGCGCGCCGTCTTTCGATCGGACAAGCCGCCTGATTTCCGGCGGTCGGCACGGTGAATGAAGGGCATTCTCTCGCGTGACTTTCTCGCGCTGATCCTGAGCGTGGCGGTAGTCGGCTTAGGCCTCGGCGCGACGCTGCCGCTGACCGCGCTCGCGCTCACGCAAGCGGGCCACGGCACCGATATCGTCGGCCTGATGACGGCAATGCAGGCGGGCGGCGGCCTCGCCGTCGCGCCGTTCGCGAGCCGCGTCGCCGCGCGTGTGGGGGCGCGCGAGACGATCGTCGGCACGGTGGTCGTCGCGGCGCTGTCCACCATTGCGATGCAGTTCACGGCGAACCTGTGGCTCTGGGCCGTGCTGCGCTTTCTGTGCGGCGCGGCGCTGATGCTGCTCTTCACCATCGGCGAGGCGTGGGTCACGCAGCTCGCCGACGATTCCACGCGCGGGCGCGTCGTGGCGATCTACGCGACCAACTTCACCCTCTTCCAGATGACGGGCCCGGTGCTCATCACCGCGATAGGCGGCCTGCCGTCGATGCGCTTTGCGATCTGCGGCGCGATCTTTCTGCTGGCGCTGCCCGTGCTCGCCTCCATTCGCGGCACGCCGCACGCGCTGGCGTCCGGGGAAGGCGAGCACGGCGACTGGCGGCAGGTGCTGCCGCGCATGCCGGCGCTCGTGATCGGCACGGGCTTCTTCGCGCTCTTCGATACGCTCGCGCTTTCGCTGATGCCGCTCTTCGCGATGTCGCATGGGATCGGCGAGGATATCGGCGTGCTGTTCGCGTCCGCGATTCTCTTCGGCGATACCACGATGCAATTCCCGATCGGCTGGCTCGCCGATCGCATCGGGCGCGCGAAGGTGCATGCGGGCGCGGGTATCGTCGTGGCGCTGCTGCTGCCGCTCTTGCCGTGGGCGGTCGCGTATCCGTGGATTTGCTGGCCGCTGCTCTTCGTGATCGGCGCGGCGGCGGGCAGCGTCTATACGCTGTCGATCGTCGCGTGCGGCGAGCGCTTTCGCGGCCCGACGCTGGTGTCGGCGACGGCGATCGTCGGGGCGTCGTGGAGTGTGGCGAGTTTTGGCGGGCCGATCGTCGCGGGGACGTTGATGCAGCGTATCGGCGCGGATGCGTTGATCGGCGTGTTGACGGTCGCGGCGGTGGCGTTCGTGGTGGCGGCGTGGTGGGAAGGGCGCATGTCCGCGGCGCGTTCTTCTGGTTAGGTCTTCGGCATTCGCCCGCGAGCCGGCCGCCGCCGTGTGCAAACGCAGAATTGGGCGCCTTGCGTTTGGGACTGGAATCGATCAGCGTCTTCCGGCTACCCAATGGGCTCGATCGAAAGCGCGTCGAATTCGATTGCGAGTTCGGCGCCCAAGGTCGAGTACATGAAGACCGTATGCTCTCCGCTTCTGTCAGAGAGGCGCTCTCCCTTTTCCAGAGCGGCTCTGACTCGTGCGTAATTCTCGTTCGTCGGCTCGATCGCCTTGATCGAGTAGACGATGTTCAACAGCCCCAGTCCGTCCAGTACGACGCACGTCACACCGCTGAAATCGATCAGCACGCGCGCCTCTTGCCGATGCAAACCGAGCGCGATTCGCCTCGGCTCCGAGTTCGGACCGATGGTGATGCTGTCCAGATACCAATCGTGGAAGTTGTTCCATTCGTCTAGCAGTGTGATCGACATGGCGAGTCACCAAGGGAGCAAGGAGACGGGCGCGCCTTCATCGCGCGTTCCGTTGCTCCAATTATGCGCATGGGGATTCGGATTGCGATGATGCGCCTCCAGATCGAAGTCGGTCTGTGGTCGCCCGTCCGCGCCGTACTGCCGCAATTGCGGCATCTTGCCTGGCATGCTGGAGGCCCACGCTCCTGGCGCACCGTTGAATGGCATTCCGGCGACTAGCTCGGAGTCGGTGCCAACGCCTTCTTCCGTGTATTCGAAGGGTTTCCCGTCCAGCGAAGCGTGCGCCGAACTCCTGACTTCTTCCGGTCGAAGCTTCTGTCGCTGGCTGATCGCCTCGGCGGACGCGATCGGGGATGTGTGTGGCCACTCATACTCGATCGCGATCAGCTTACGACGCTCCAGCTCGCGCACAAACGCTGGAATCAGTTGATCGTCCGGAAAGTGCTCTCCAACCGGGCCGTGCCATTCGCTTCCGCTCACGATACGATCGCCCAGAAGTTGCCGCACGTCTTCGAGCTCGATGCGCGGATCGATATAGTCGGGGGTGCGACCAACGCATTCGAGAAAGTTGATGGTATCCGCCTCGACTTTCGCGGCGTGCACTTCAAACGGGTCCAGTTGCGCTTTAAAGAAGAAAGACTCGCAGATCACATATGTCTTGTCATCCCAGCGATTTTTCGTCATGGTCAGGCTTCGCTGAAAGTATTGATATATGCGTCCCGATATGGACAGGACAGTGGTGTTCTTGAACATCCGCCTCGTCGAGCGTAGCCCGCGTTCGTGAGATTTACATGCAGAGAACCCTATTCGATAAATACTTCGATATGCGTAATAAATATTGAATGCCCCGCGTCTGTTTCCTCGGACGCGAGGCATGCATCAAGTCGCTTTCTCTCCTTACCCCCGCGCCGCCAGAATCTCCCCCACACACTCCCCAAACCCCACGCGATACCCCTCCCCCTGACACCATCCGCGCAAGGTGACTTCATCGCCGTCCTGCAGAAACACGCGCTCGCCGCCCTCTTCCAGCGTCAAGGGCCGCTGCCCGTTCCATGTGCTTTCGAGCAGGCTGCCGCACGATTCCGGCGTCGGGCCGCTGATCGTGCCGGAGCCCATCAGATCGCCGACGCGCGTATTGCAGCCGCCCACCGTGTGATGCGCGAGCTGCTGCGCCATCGACCAGTACATCAGCTTGAAGTTAGTGCGCGAAATGGTCGTCGGCGTCTGCACGCCTTCGGGGCGCAGCGTCACTTGCAGTTCGATATCGAACGCGTGATCGCCTTCGTGACGCAGATACGCGAGCGGCTGCGGCTCCTGCGCGGGCGTCGCGGTGCGGAACGGCTCGAGCGCATCGAGCGTGACGATCCACGGCGAGATGGTCGTCGCGAAACCCTTCGAATTGAACGGCCCGAGCGGCACGTATTCCCACTGCTGGATATCGCGCGCGCTCCAGTCGTTGAGCAGCACCATGCCGAAGATATGCGCCTCGGCGTCCTCGCACGCGATCGGCTCGCCGAGCGTATTGCCGCGGCCGATGATGAAGCCCGTTTCCAGTTCGATATCCAGCTTGCGGCACGCGCTGAAAACCGGCCGGTCTTCGTTCGGCAGCTTGATCTGGCCGTTCGGGCGGCGCACCGGCGTGCCGCTCACCACCACCGACGACGCGCGCCCGTTATAACCCACCGGCAACTCCGACCAGTTCGGCAACAGCGCGTTCTTCGGATCGCGGAACATCGAACCGACATTGGTCGCGTGCTCCTTCGACGAATAGAAATCCGTGTAGCCCGGAATCTCGACCGGCAGATGCATCGTCGCGTCGGAGCGCGGCACGAGCGCGCGGCGGCGCAGTGCTTCATCGTCGCGCAAGGTCGCGTTGCCCTGTGCGAGCAAGGCCGAAAGCGCGATGCGCACTTCACGCGACTTCTCGCGTCCGAGCGCGATGAAATCGTTCAGGCGCGGCTTGTCGAACGTGCCTTGCGCATCGAGGAGACCCGCCCGTTCGAGCACCGCGAGATCAGCGATCCACTCGCCGATCGCGACGCCCGCGCGCGGCGCGACATTCACCGCGTCGCTGAAAATGCCGAACGGCAGGTTCTGGATCGGGAAGTCGCTCGCGGGATCGTTCGCGGATTCGATCCAGCTCTTCAGAGTGGGCGCGAGTGTGGCTTTGAGCGCGTCGTTCATCGTTGCTCCGGGTTGAAGTGTTTCGTGAGGCCTTGCCAGCACTCGTAGTAATTCGCCTGCAGTTGCGCGGTTTCGAGCGCGAACTGCGTCGGCTTGATGAGATTGCGCGTCTCGAACATGAAGGCCATCGTGGCGTCGACTTTCGCGGGCTTCGTCGTATCGATATTCGATGCCTTCTCGAACGTCTCCGCATCCGGCCCGTGCCCCGACATGCAGTTATGCAGGCTCGCGCCGCCCGGCACGAAGCCTTCGGCCTTCGCGTCATAGACGCCGTGCACGAGGCCCATGAACTCGCTCGCGACATTACGGTGGAACCAGGGCGGACGGAACGTATCCTCGGCGGCGAGCCAGCGCGGCGGAAAGATCACGAAGTCGATCGTATCGACGCCCGGCGTGTCGCTCGGCGACTGCAGCACGAGGAAGATGGACGGATCCGGATGGTCATAGCTGATCGAGCCGATGGTATTGAAGTGGCGCAAGTCGTACTTGTACGGCGCATAGTTGCCGTGCCACGCAACGACATCGAGCGGCGAATGACCGATATCCGCGCGCCACAGCACGCCGTTCATCTTCGTGACCAGCTCGAACTTGCCTTCGCGGTCTTCATACGCGGCGTTCGGCGTGAGGAAGTCGCGCGGATTCGCGAGTCCGTTCGAGCCGATCGGCCCGAGGTCCGGCAGCTGCAAGAGCGCGCCGAAGTTCTCGCAGATATAGCCGCGTGCTTCGCCGTCCGGCAGCGCAACCGAAAAGCGCACACCGCGCGGGATCACCGCGATCTCGTATGGCTCGACATCCACCTTTCCGAGCTCCGTCCAGATCGCGAGTCGGCCTTGCTGCGGCACGATCAGCAGTTCGCCGTCGGAGTTATAGAAGAAGCGGTCCTGCATCGAGCGGTTCGCCGCGTAGAGATGAATCGCGCAGCCCGTCATCGATTCGGCGGCGCCGTTGCCGGCCATCGTCACCCAGCCGTCGATGAAATCGGTCGGCGCGGCGGGCATCGGCAGCGGATCCCAACGGAGCTGGTTCGGCGGCGTCGCGGGAACCTCGGCGAAATTGGCGACGAGCTTCGCGCGCAGCATGTCGGCGGGAATGCGCGTGAACGGCTTGTGCACCGCGCCCGGCCGGATGCGATACAGCCACGAGCGGCGGTTGTGCGAGCGCGGCGCGGTGAACGCCGTGCCCGAAAGCTGCTCGGCGTATAGGCCGTAAGCCGCGCGCTGCGGCGAGTTGCGGCCGATCGGCAGCGCGCCCGGCAGCGCCTCCGTGGCGAAATCATTGGCGAAACCGGACTGGTAGTGCTGGTTTGCGTCCGTGTGCGTCTCGAACGTTGGCATGGTCGAAATCCTCGGCGGGTGATCGGCAATGCAGGCGACGGAAACTGTGCGGCGTTCCGTCGCTGCGTTTTACGCATAGTAAAACCAATTACGATTAGTGAAATTCATCGTAAACCCTTAATCGACGCGCTCTTGCCGGCATATCAATATGTCAATTTGGTGCTGGACGCGGTGTTGCGCGCTGATACCATCGACCATTCGAATGAAAATCGCCCGGTACGGCATGCCTCACGAACTCGAACGCTCCATCCATGATCGCCCCGTCCTTGCCTGAACTCGTCGCCCGCGCCGCGCGGCATCCGTTTCTTGGCGCGCATGTCGTGCTCGGAGAGAGCGAACATGCGGGACAGGCGATCGCGCACTACGGCGACCTTTGCATCTCGAGCGCGTACGAGCCGATCTTCGATGTCGGCACGCACAGCTTTCCGCAGACATTGAGTGCATCGCCGGAGAGCGCCGAGCGTTTCGGCGATGAACTCGGCGTGCAGGCCTTGACGCTGATCCAGGGCGATGCGCCGCGCGATCCGTTCGGTCAGCTGGAAGACGATCGCGAGCTGGTCGCGCTCGACCGGTTATCGCGGGCGCTGCATGCGTTCAATTTCTTCGGGCCGCATCGGCCGGGGCTGTTGTTCCTGCGCGTGCACGAGCGGCTTCTGAAGAGCGTGAAGTATGACCACGGGCTGCACTTCTCTTCCGTGCTGATGGAGTTCGGCATGAGCCCGTCGCGCGTGGTGATCGAACTGCCCGCGGCAGCGGTCGCGCACAAGACCTTTCTCGGGTATCTCACCAAGAGCTATCAGCATTACGGGTTCAAGGTCGCCGGGAATTTGCCCAATGCCGGGCAGATCATGTCAGTGTCGGATATGGCGCGGCTCGACTTCATCAAGATGGATGCGGGCGCGGCTTTGCGTGATTCCGTGGTGAAGCATCTCGTGGCTTATGCGCATCGGTTGAAGATTCCGCTCATCTTTTCTAATGTCTCCGATGAAGCGATGTTCAACGCGTTGCAGCAGTTCGATGTGCATTTCGTGCAGGGGCCGGTGTTTGATGCACATCCTGTGCATGGGCGGTAAGGGGTTTCTGCGGTTGTCGTCGGGTTCGCCAGTGCTTTCGGCTGATCCCGTTTTCTTGGTGGTCTATTAGCGTTGCCCCTGTGCGGGGCGGCAGTCACTTTCTTTGCTGCTGCAAAGAAAGTAACCAAAGAAACAGCTATCCCCATCCAAAGTACTTCAGGCCGGCCCCGGCACAGAAGATGGTATGTGGTCCGGCAGTAGCGAGTGCCCTCACAGGCCATACCGGGCTTGGATCGCGCACGGTCTGTCACATCGCACCACTTAACTGATTGGTAAGGCGCCAACTAGCTCCGGCCCGCTGCGCGGCCGACCGGTTCATCGGGTCCGCGCGCGCTTCTTTGCTAATGCTTCGATCTCACTGCATTCGCCCACCGTTGGTTTCTCATGCATACCCAGCGGCAGCGCGTAGCGCTGTGCCGGAGCTATTTGGTGCCGAACCAGCGCGCTCAAACACTATTCTGTTCATGGGCGGTAAGGGGTTTCTGCGGTTGTCGTTGGGTTTGCCAGTGCTTTTGCCGGATCCCGTTTTCTTGGTGGTCTATTGGCTCTGCCCCTGTGCGGGGCGGCAGTCACTTTCTTTGCTGCTGCAAAGAAAGTAACCAAAGAAACAGCTATCCCCATCCAAAGTACTTCAGGCCGGCCCCGGCACAGAACTGCGCAAGTGGTCCGGCAGTAGCGAGTGCCCTCACAAAACTCACCGAGCTTGGATCGCGCACGGTCTGCCACATCGCGCCGCATAACGGACTGGTAAAGCGCCAACAAGCTCCGGCCCGCTTCGCGGCCGACCGGTCCATCGGGTCTGCGCGTGCTTCTTTGCTAACGCTTCCATCTCACTGCATTTGCCGACCGTTGGTTTCCCTTGTAGACCCAGCGGCAGCGCGTAGCGCTGTGCCGGAACTATTTGTGCTGAACCAGCGCGCCAAAACAACTAGCTTGTCAGACCGTGCGCGGTCCACGCCCGGTTAGACCTCTGAGGGCACTCGCTATTGCCGGACCACATACCATCTTCTGTGCCGGGGCCGGCATGAAGCACTTTGGATGGGACAAGCTGTTTCTTTGGTTACTTTCTTTGCAGCAGCAAAGAAAGTGACTGCCGCCCCGCACAGGGGCAACGCTAATAGACCGACGCGAAATCAGGATCCTGCGACCTCACTCACCCCCCCTCAACCGATGCATCAACGGCTTCAAAACCGGATAAAGCTCGAGATAAACGCCGAAACGTTCCGCATACACGCGCTGCCGCGCGCCATCCGGCCGAGCCCGCTCAACGAGCGTTACCCACCCGCCTTCCGCCGTTTCGCGCGAAATCAGTCCCACGCCCAGCGCGGCGAGCAAAGCCGCCCCCATCGCCGCTTCGACATCCTGTTCGATCGACAGCACCGGATACCCGGTGACATCCGCGATGATCTGCATCCACAGATCCGAATGCGCCGCGCCCCCGACGACGATCAGCCTGTCATCGAGCGATTGCGCGCCGCGCCGCCCCGCCTCCATGTTGTGCTTCAACGCGAACGCGACACCTTCCAGCACCGCGCGATAAAGCGTCGCGCGCGTATGAAACAAATTGAGCCCGACGAAGCTGCCGCTCGCGCGCGCGTCCCAGACCGGGCTGCGTTCGCCCATCAGATACGGCAGGAACACGACGCCATCCGAACCCGCCGCGACCTTCGAAGCCGCCTCCTCCAGCAGCACATGCGGATCGCCATGCGGCATCGCCTTCGCCGCGGCGATCTCGCCCTGGCAGAACTGATCGCGATACCACGCGACGCACTGCCCCGCCGTGCTCGCGCCGCCGAATACATATAGATCATGCTTGCCGTTGTAGACATGCGGCATCGACACGAGCCCATGGCTCGCATCGACGGTCTGGTTGATGTAGCCCCAGCACATGCTCGTGCCGATCATCGCGACGTGATGACCCGCTTTCGTGACGCCCGCCGCGAAGGTCGCCACCGCGGCATCGACGCCGCCGGCCACGACCGGCGTGCCCGCCGCAAGACCGAGCTTGTCGGCCCACTGCGGCAAGAGCCCGCCCACCACCTCCGACGATTCGACGAGCCGCTCCGGCATCATCGATGCGGGAATGCCGAGCATGTCGAGTGCCTCCGTCGACCATGCACGCGCAGCAACGTCGTACACGCCGCCGAGATTGCCCGCCGAACTGTGATCGACAGCCAGTTCGCCCGTCAACCGTTGAATCACGAACGCATTGGGCGGCAGGAAATAACGCGTCTTCTTCCACACGTCCGGCTTGTGGTTGCGCAGCCAGAGCATCTTCGTGAAGCCGTAGTAACTGTCCACGCCATTGCCGGTGATCGCTGCCAGCCGCTTCATGTCGACGTGCTCGCGCACCCAGTCGACCTCCGCCGTCGCGCGCCGGTCCATCCAGATGAGGCACGGATAGAGCGGTTCCATGTTGTCATCAACGGGAATGCCCGATCCGCCGTACAGGCTGCTCACGCAGAGCGACTTCACGTCGCTCGCCGCGACGCCCTTCTCCCGCGCCTTCGTAACGACGCCCGCGATACATTCGGTCACGGCATCGAACCATACGGACGCCCATTGCTCCGCCCAAAGCGGCTTGGGCGTATCGGGATGGTAGGCGCTCGAATGCTGCGCGACGATCGCGCCGCTGGTATCGACGAGCAGCGCCTTCGTGCTCTGCGTGCCGATGTCGATGCCGATCACGTAATCCATGTCTGTCTCCCGCGTTCTGTTTTTCCGCCTATCGTTAAAGGCGTCAAAGGGCATTTGGCTCACGCACCTTCGTTCAATGGCCGCCACATTGCCTATCCGGGTTATTCCCGATCCACGCCGAAGGACAACGTTTGTGCGCCGCAATGCGCTCCCGGCGCACGCGCCGACGGCGCATCACGATGCCACGCGGCGCGCAAATTGCGCGGCGTCGCGGGAAATACCGCGCCTTGACTTTCGCCCGAGCGAATACGATCATTAGATCATCAAACGAGCAAATGCTCGCATAGCCGCTTTGGTCGCCATCGGGCGTCACTGCGAACAGCCGTCCGCGAAGAACGGGCGCACC
This sequence comes from Caballeronia sp. 11_S32, assembly GCF_056930355.1. Taxonomy (NCBI): domain Bacteria; kingdom Pseudomonadati; phylum Pseudomonadota; class Betaproteobacteria; order Burkholderiales; family Burkholderiaceae; genus Caballeronia; species Caballeronia sp. 11_S32. The sequence continues at coordinate 1,119,635 of NZ_JBXOWH010000003.1, read as the reverse complement.
GCCCATCAGAGGAAGAGACAACATGACTAGCGAAGCCAACGTGATCCTGCACATCGGCGCCGGGTCGTTTCATCGCGCGCATCAGGCGTGGTATCTGCATCGGCTGAACGAGACGGGCGACAAAAGCTGGTCGCTCGCGGTCGGCAATATCCGCGGCGACATGAACGCGGTGCTCGATGCGCTCGCCGCGCAAAACGGCGCGTACACGCTCGAAACCGTCACGCCGAAGGGCGAGCGTGAGTACGAGACCATCCGCGCGATCAAAAAGGTCGTGCCGTGGTCCGCCGACCTGAGCGAACTCATCGCGACGGGCGCCGATCCGGCCTGCAAGATCGTGTCGTTCACGGTCACTGAAGGCGGCTATTACCTCGACGAGCACGACAAGCTCGACACCGCGAATCCTGATCTCGCCGCCGATCTGAAAGGCGGCAAGACGACGATCTACGGCGCGATCGCCGCGATCCTCGATGCGCGCATGAAGAACAACGCGGGCAAGGTCTCGCTGCAAAACTGCGACAACCTGCGCAGCAACGGCGACCGCTTCAAGAAAGGCATGCTGCAATTCCTGGAACTGCGCGGCGCAACGGCGTTGCGCGACTGGTTCAACGCGAACACGTCGTGCCCCAACGCGATGGTCGACCGCATCACGCCGCGGCCGACGCCCGACGTGGCCGAGCGCGTGAAGGCCGCGACCGGCTTCGACGACAAGGCGCCGGTGATGGGCGAGAAGTTCATCCAGTGGGTGATCGAGGACCGGTTCATCGCCGGGCGGCCCGCGTGGGAGAAGGTCGGCGCGGAGATGGTCGATTCGGTGCACGCGTACGAGGAAGCGAAGATCCGCGTGCTCAACGCGAGCCATAGCTGCATCGCGTGGGCGGGCACGCTCGTCGGCCTGCAATACATTCACGAAGGCACGCAGGACATGGAGATCCGCGCGCTCGCGGACGCCTACATTACCGACGACGTGATTCCCTGCCTCACGCCAAGCCCGATCGATCTCGCGAAGTATCGCGATGTCGTGCTCGACCGCTTCAGCAATCCGTATATCAAGGACACGAACCAGCGCGTCGCGGCCGATGGCTTCTCGAAGCTGCCGGGCTTCATCGCGCCAACGCTGTCCGAATGCTTCGCGCGCAACGTCGATCCCGATTCGACCGCGATCCTGCCCGCGCTCTTCTTCCGCTTCCTCGAACGCTGGCACGAAGGCAAGCTGCCCTATACGTATCAGGACGGCGTGATGGACCCGGCCGTCGCGCACGGCTTTTTCACGTCGCCCGATCCGGTCAAGGCGTTCACCGGCGACAAGCTTCTGTGGGGCAGCATGGCGCAGACCGAAGGACTCGAGCGCGTGATGCGCAAGGCCATCGCGAAGGTCGATGCGTGGCTCGCGAATCGTCCATAACGGCGACGTTATCGCCACGTTAATCGCCACCGTGAAGCGCGCGCCGCGCCGCTCGGGTAATGTGCCCATGGCGCGGCGCACGGCGTGGCGTTAAATTAGCGCCTCCGCCGCATTGGCATCACGCCTCGTTTTGCGCCGGCTTCGATCCCGGCAACGACAAAGGGTCCGTTCATGTACTTAGGCATCGACCTCGGCACCTCCGAAGTGAAAGTTCTGCTGCTCGCCTCCGACGGCGGCGTGATCGGCACGGCGGGCACGCCGTTCACGGTATCGCGTCCGAAGCCGCGCTGGTCGGAGCAGAATCCGCTCGACTGGTGGGAAGGCACGCGCGCCGCGCTCTTCAAGCTGCGCGAGAAATTCCCCGACGAGTTCGGGCAGGTGCGCGGCATCGGCCTCTCGGGCCAGATGCACGGCGCGGTGCTGCTCGATTCGCAGGACAACGTGCTGCGCCCGGCGATCCTCTGGAACGATATGCGCAGCGACAAGGAGTGCGCCGAGCTCTACGAGCGCGCGCCGAACCTGCACGAAATCGCCGGCAATCTGGCGATGCCCGGCTTCACCGCGCCTAAGCTCCTGTGGGTCGCGCACAACGAGCCCGACATATTCAGGCAGACCGCGTGCGTGCTCTTGCCGAAGGATTATCTGCGCATGCATCTGACGGGCACGAAGGTGTCCGATCCATCGGATGCCGCGGGCACGCTCTGGCTCGATGTCGCGCGTCGCGACTGGTCCGACGAGTTGCTCGCCGCGTGCGGCATGTCGCGTCAGCAGATGCCGTCGCTTGCCGAGGGCAGCGAGCCTTCGGGCACGTTGCGGCCCGCGCTCGCGCGTGAACTCGGCTTGCGCGAGGGTGTAGTCGTCGCGGCGGGCGGCGGCGACAATGCCGCGAGCGCGGTGGGCATCGGCGCGACCGATCCGGGCGACGGTTTCCTGTCCCTCGGCACCTCGGGCGTGCTGTGCGTGATCGGCGACCGCTACCGGCCGAATCCGGCATCGGCGGTGCATGCGTTCTGCCACGCGATTCCGGATCGCTGGCATCAGATGAGCGTGGTGCTGTCGGCGGCGAGCTGTTTGCGCTGGGTGTGCAAGCTGACGTCGACGGACGAGCCGACTCTGCTCGCGGAGATCGAAGCGCTATCGCCTGATTTGCTCCCTTCCGCGCCGCTGTTCCTGCCATATCTCTCCGGCGAGCGCACGCCGCACAACGATCCGTATGCGCAAGGCGTGTTCTTCGGCATGACGCACGCGACCGATCGCGCATTGCTCGGTTACTCGGTGCTCGAAGGCGTGACGCTCTCGCTCACCGATGGTCTCGATGCGCTCGAATCTGCCGGCACTCAGGCGCGTGCATTGTCGATGCTGGGCGGGGGCGCCCGCAGCGCGTACTGGGCGCAGATGTTCGCCGATGCTTTCGATACGCCGACGCGCACGCACGGCGGCGGGGAGACGGGTGCGGCGTTGGGCGCAGCGCGGCTCGGGTGGCTCGCGGCGGGGGGCGATCCGGCGACCGTGCTCGCCAAGCCCGAAATCAAGCAGGAGTTCACGCCGAATGCGGCGCGGCATGAGCTCTTGCGGCAGCGGTTGAAAGGGTTCAGGGAGCTTTATCAGCATGTGAGACCGTTGTTTGATCCGGCGCGGCCGCGGTTGGCTTGATTTTGTGGTTGGCTTGATTTTGTGGTTGGCTTGGGCTTCTATGGAACTTGGATTCGTGGCGGTCTATTGGCGTTGCCCCTATGCGGGGCGGCAGTCACTTTCTTTGCTGCTGCAAAGAAAGTAACCAAAGAAACAGCTTGTCCCATCCAAAGTGCTTCAGGCCGGCCCCGGCACAGAAGATGGCACGTGGTCCGGCAGTAGCGAGCGCCCTCAGAGGCCTAACCGGGCGTGGACCGCGCACGGTCTGACTAGCTAGTTGTTTTGGCGCGCTGGTTCAGCACAAAATAGCTCCGGCACAGCGCTACGCGCTGCCGTTGGGTATGCAAAGGAAACCAGCCTGCGGCGAATGCGGTGAGATGGAAGCGTTAGCAAGGAAGTGCAGGCAGACCCGATGGACCGGTCGGCCGCGCAGCGAGCCGGAGCTATTTCGTGCTGAACCAGTAAGTGAAGCGGTGCGATGTGGCAGACCGTGCGCGATCCAAGCCCGGTTAGGCCTGTGAGGGCACTCGCTACTGCCGGACCACTTGCGCAGTTCTGTGCCGCGGCCGGCGTGAAGTGCTTAGGATGGGGATAGCTGTTTCTTTGGTTACTTTCTTTGCAGCAGCAAAGAAAGTGACTGCCGCCCCGCATAGGGGCAACGCCAATAGACCGACGCGAATACAAGTTCAACGACAAAACACTCAGACCGCCCCGACCGCGTCAGCAAAACCAAAAAAGAACCACAGTGCCCAAATCCACCGAAAAACTCGATCTCGCCACACGCGCAGCGTGGCTCTACTACGTTGCCGGCAACACCCAGAACGAGATCGCCGAAAAGCTGCAAATCTCGCGCCCGGTGGCGCAGCGCCTCGTCGCGTTCGCGGTCGAGAAGAACCTGATCCGCGTGCGGGTCGATCACCGCATCGCCGATTGTCTGTCGCTCGCCAAAGCGCTCAGCGACCGCTACGGCCTCGCGATGTGCGAAGTCGTGCCCATCGACGGCGATGCCCCCGAGCAGGTCGACCGCAAGCTCGCCGTCGCGGGCGCGCAAGTGATGGAGCGCTATCTGCTCGAAGAAAAGCCGCTCGTCGTGTCCATCGGCAGCGGGCGCACGTTGAAGGCCTGCGTCGCGCAGATCGGCCAGATCGACCGCCCGCAGCATCGTTTCGTCTCGATGGTCGGCGCAATCGCGCAGGATGGCTCCTCCAACCGCTACGACGTCGCCCAGCAGCTATCGGAGAAAACCGGCGGCAAGCACTTCATGCTGCCCGCGCCGCTCATGGCCGACAGCGAAGCCGAGCGCGCGCAATGGGTCAATCACCGGCTGTATCGCATCGTCGATGAACTCGCGCAACGCGCCGATGTCGCGTTCGTCGGCATCGGCAACGTGGGCGTGAACTGCCCGCTGCATGAAGACGGCTTCATCACGCGCGCGGAAGTCGACGAACTCATGAACGCGGGCGCCGTGGCCGAATGGCTCGGCCTGCCGATCGACGCCGAAGGCAAGCGCGTGCGCTCGAAAACCGGCGCGCGCGTGACGAGCCTCAAGCTCGATGCGCCGCCCAAGCGCCCGACGATCGGCTTCGCGGGCGGGCAGCGCAAGCGCGAGGCGTTGATCGCCGCTTTGAAGGGGCAATGGCTGTCGGGGCTCGTGACCGACGAGCTTTGCGCGAAGGCCGCGCTCGACGCCTGAAGCGTCAGAAGTCGATGTCGGCTTCCACTTCCTGACCGACTTCCAGCACCACGCCCTCTCCTTTCACGATGATCGCGTTCTTGCCGAAGGTCAGCGCGCCGTCGAACTGGACGCTTCCGCGGTACGCGCTCATCGTGTCGAGCGGCTCGTGCGGCCACGACGGGTTCGGTGCGCCCGTGTCCTGATCGATCGACGGAATCGGGCAGCGCGTGCACAGCTTCACGAGCCGCAGACCCGCAGCGCCTATCCGCATGTCGCCGACGTAATCCTCCTCGTACGCATCGAGTCCGCCGATCACGAGATTCGGCCGGAAGCGATTGGCCGCGATGCCCGGCGCGCCCTTGCCCGACAAGCGCGCGTTGAGATCGTCGAGCGAGGCCTGGCCGACCACCAGCAACGGAAACTGATCCGCGAAGCGCGTGTGCACGGCAAGCGGCGCGGTCCATTTGTCACTGACATCGCGGCGCGCGGACGGCGTGAAACGCGCGAGGCGCGCGGGCATGCCGAGAAACTCGCTGAACCATTGCGCGCTGTGCTCGCCGGTGTCGAGCGCATCGACGGTGTCGCTCCAGACGGTCGCGCGCAGCGCCTGCGCATCCGCGAGCGCCTCGGCATTCAAAGGCGTACGCAGCGCCGGCATGCCGGGCGCGTCGATGACGAGATCGTCGCCATCGAAAGCGGTTTTGATCAGCGCCATGCGCGGATGCGCGCGCTGCGTGAACATGCCGCCCGCCGGATCGGTCACCATCCAGTGACGGTCGTATTCGAGACCCGTGTCGAGAAGCATCGCGCGGCGCAGGGAAATGCCCGCGCAGGACTTGATCGGATAGACGAAGAGTTCGTTCAGAACGGGCATGGCGATATCGTGTGGGAACGGCGCCGGCCATCGGGTGCGGCCGGTCGAAGCCCGAATTATGGCGCACAGCCGCCTGCTGCAAAAAACAACGGCGCCATTCTTTCGAATGGCGCCGTTCTTGCGGGGATTCAGCGCCTCACGCCGCCGTCGCGTGCTGCCGCATCCACGAATCCACCACCTTGCGCGTGAACGCCTGCCCTTCCGCATTGAACAGATGGCAATGATCCGGCGCCGCGCCGAGCTTGAGCTTTTCACCGCGCGCGTGCTTTTCCAGCGGCGGAATGCGCGAGATCAATCCATCCGGCGCGACTTCCGTTTCCGCGTAGAGATACGCGGCATCGCCGAGCGTTTCGACCGTCATCGCCGTCGCGGAGAGGCCGAAATCGCCCGCTTCCGATGAATTCGGCTGCAGGTGCTCGGGACGAACGCCGACCGTCACCGCGTCGCCCGGTTTCGCATTGCCCGGCAGCACGCCGACGAGCTGCGTCTCGCCCGTCGCGTACTTCACGAGCACGCCGTCGCTCTGAACCTGCGCGATCGTGCCCGACAGAAAATTCATCTTCGGCGAGCCGATGAAGCCCGCGACGAAACGGTTCGCCGGCGCGTGATACAGCGCGTTCGGCGTGCCGACCTGCTCGATGTTCCCCGCCGACAGCACGACGATCTTGTCCGCGAGCGTCATCGCTTCGACCTGATCGTGCGTCACGTAGATCATCGTCGTCTTGAGGTCGTCGTGCAGGCGCGCGAATTCGAGGCGCATCTTCACGCGCAGCGCGGCGTCGAGGTTCGAGAGCGGCTCGTCGAAGAGAAAGACCTTCGGCTTGCGCGTGATCGCGCGGCCGATCGCCACGCGCTGACGCTGGCCGCCCGAGAGCTGCTTCGGCTTGCGGTCGAGCAGATGGTCGATGTGCAGGATCTTCGCGGCGTTCTTCACGGCGGCGTCGATCGCGGGCTTCTTCTCGCCCGCGAGCTTGAGGCCGAACGCCATGTTGTCGTAGAGCGTCATGTGCGGATACAGCGCGTACGACTGGAACACCATCGCGATACCGCGCTTCGCGGGCGGCAGTTCGTTCACGCGCGCGCTGTCGATCATCAGATCGCCGCCGCTGATCTCTTCCAGACCCGCGATCATGCGCATCAACGTCGACTTGCCGCAGCCCGACGGGCCCACGAACACGACGAACTCGCCGTCGTTGATATCGAGGTTGATGTTGCGCATCACCTCGGTTTCTTCATAACGCTTGCTGATGTTGCGCAGTGTCAGGCTAGCCATGGTTGTGTCTCCAGTCTTCATTAGCGAGGCGATGAACGCCACCGCTATCTGATTTCGAACGTCGCGTTCTGCAGCCATTGCTCGACGAGCGCCGGCAATCGCGTCATGTCGTCGAATACCACCTGCGCGCCCGCTTTCTCGAGCGCGCCGATCTGTCCTTCGGTCGCGTGCCCGCCGCCGATGAAACCGAGCACCGGCATGCCCGCCGCCTTCGCCGCCGTCACGCCCGTCACGCTGTCCTCGACGACGAGGCAGCGCAGCGGCGCGATGCGCATCGCGCGCGCCGCCGCGAGATACACGTCGGGCGCGGGCTTCGGGTTCTCGACCATGTCGGCGCAGAAACGCCGCTCGCCGAAGAAGCGCACGAGACCGGTGCGTTGCAGCACGGTATCGACATAGGTCGAGAAGCTGTTGCTCGCGCACGCCTTCTGAAAGGGCACGGACGCGAGCGCCTCGGCGATGCCCGGCACGGCCGGCGCCTGCATCGCCGAGGCTTCGACAGCGCGCCGGATCGCGATGACCTGGTCATGCGTCAGCGTACGGTTCACCGTGTCGGCGGCGCTCGCGAGCACCGCCTCGATGCGCAGGCCGAGCAGCGGCATCACGACCGGCTCGACATCGACGCCCGGCCACAGCGCTTCCAGCTCGCTGACGAGCATGCGCGCCGCCACCGCTTCGCTGTCGATGAGCACGCCGTCGCAATCGCAGATCAGCAGGCGATCTTCGAGGTTGGCCTCTCGGGATGGAGTGAGGTTCACGCTCGCACCCTCACTTCACCGCGCCAAACGTGAGACCGCGCACGAGCTGCTTCTGCGAGACCCAGCCGACGATCAGGATCGGCGCGACCGCGAGCAGCGAGGCCGCCGAGAGCTTCGCCCAGAAGAGGCCCTCCGGACTCGAGTACGACGCGATGAACACGGTCAGCGGCGCCGCATTCGAGCTCGACAGGTTGATGCTCCAGAACGCCTCGTTCCACGAAAGGATGATGAGCAGCAGGCCCGTCGATGCAAGCCCAGGCAGCGCCATCGGCATCAGCAGATAGACGATCTCCTGCCACGTCGTCGCGCCGTCGATGCGGCCGGCTTCGAGAATGTCCTTCGGCACTTCGTTGAAGTACGTGAAGGCCATCCACACCGCGATCGGCAAGTTGATCAGCGTGTACACGATGACGAGGCCGGACACGGTATCGAGCAGGCCCGTGTTCTTCCACAGCAGATAGATCGGCACGAGCACGCCGACCGACGGCATCATCTTCGTGGACAGCATCCACAGCAGGACCGACTGCGTTTTCTTCGTGGGGAAGAAGGCCATCGCGTACGCGCACGGCACGGCGAGAATCAGGCAGAGCAATGTGACGCCCACCGAGATCAGCACCGAATTCCACGCGAAGCCGAAGTAATTGCTGCGCGCGAACACTTCCCTGAAGCTTTCCAGCGTCGGCGTGAAGAACAGCGACGACGAATAGGCCTGCTGCTCGGTCTTGAACGCGGTGATCGTCATCCAGAAGATCGGGAAGAACAGCAGGATGGAAAAGATCCACGCGACGATGCCGGGCACGACGCGCTTCACGTGATCCAGCACGGGCATCGACGTGCTTGCGGTTACCGGATGAGTGCTCATGCTTCGTACTCCCCTTTCAGGTTCTTCGCGAGCATTCTCACGAGGAAGAACGCGACGATGTTGGCGAGAATGACCGCGAGAATGCCGCCCGCCGATGCGAGACCGACGTCGAACTGCTGCAGGCCGAGCGCGTAGATCAGGTACGACAGATTGGTCGTCGCGGTGCCGGGGCCGCCGCCCGTCGTCGTATAGATTTCCGCGAAGATCGACAGCAGGAAGATGGTTTCCATCATCACGACCACGGCGACCGCGCGCCTCAGGTGCGGCAGCGTGATGAAGAAGAACATCGCGAACGGACCCGCGCCGTCGATGCGCGCCGCTTCCTTCTGCTCCTGGTCGAGCGATTGAATCGCCGTGAAAAGAATCAGGAACGCGAACGGCAGCCATTGCCACGCGACAATCACGATCACCGCGAAAAGCGGATAGTCGGCGAACCAGTCGATCGGCTGCATGCCCATCGAGCGCATGAGCCCCGCGATCAGGCCATACACCGGATGCAGGATCATGTTCTTCCAGATGAGCGCGGAGACCGTGGGCATCACGAAGAACGGCGCGATCACGAGCAGCCGCGCGATGCCCTGCCCGAAGAACTTGCGATCGAACAGCACGGCGAGCAAAACGCCGCCGACAACCGTGATCACGAGCACCGAGATGATCAGCGTCAGCGTGTGCCCGATGGACGGCCCGAACGCCGGATCCGTGACGAGGAACTCGAAGTTGTCCAAGCCCGCGAAGCCTTTGACATCGGGGTTCAGCAAGTTGTAGCGCGAGAACGAGAACCAGATCGTCATCGCGAGCGGAATGGCCATCCACAGGAAGAGCAGTCCGGTGGATGGCGAGATCAGCCATCGCACCGATTTCGCGCGCCGCTTGTCGCGTTCGGCGGCGGACTCCTCCAGATGATGATCCGTGATGGGGGGATTCAGTTGAGCCATCGTTTCACCTCTCGATGATGCTTCGCGGGCCGCATCAGGCGACGCGGCCCGTGTGCTGCGGAAGATTTACTTCTGATAGCCGGCCTGCTTCACCGCGCGATCGGCGGCCGCGTTCGCCGCCTTCAACGCCTGGTCGACGCTCGTCTGCCCCGCAACGACACCCGCGATCGACTGTCCAACCACCGTGCCGAACGACTGGAACTCCGGAATGCCGACGAACTGGACGCCGCTATACGGCACCTTCTTCAGCGTCGCGTCGTTCGGGTCCGCGGTCTCGATAGCCTTCAGCACGAAGTCGCCGAACGGCGCGGCCTGCTTGTACTCGGGGCGCGCATAGGTCGACTTGCGCGTGCCCGGCGGCACCGAGGCCCAGCCTTCGTCCTTGCCGACCATCTCGATGTATTCCTTCGAGGTCGCCCACGCGGCGAACTTCTTCGCGGCGTCCTGCTGCTTCGACGTCTTCGGCACCGCGAGCGACCACGACCACAGCCAGTGCGAGCCCTTCGGCGTCACGGCGACGGGCGCGGCCGCGAAGCCGATCTTGTCCGACACCTGCGACTGCGCCTTGTTATAGAGAATGCCCGCGGCGACTGTCGCGTCGATCCACATCGCGCATTTGCCGGAGGACATCAGCGTGAGGTTCTCGTTGAAGCCGTTCGAGCTCGCTCCCGGCGGGCCGTCGTTCTTCAGGAGATCCACGTAGAAGCCAACCGCTTTCTTCCATTCGGGCGTGTCGAGCTGCGCCTGCCACTTCTCGTTGAACCACTCGCCGCCGAAGGTATTCACGACCGTCGACACGTACGCCATGTTCTCGCCCCAGCCCGCCTTGCCGCGCAGGCAGATGCCGTACTGGCCTTTGGACTTGTCGGTGAGCTTGTCGGCGAACTGCTTGATCTGGTCGTAGGTCGGCTGGTCGGGCATCTTGAGGCCCGCGGCCTGGAACAGATCCTTGCGGTAGTACGTCATCGAGCTTTCGACGTAGAACGGCACCGCGTAGAGCTGACCGTTGTAGGAGAGGCCGTCGCGGGCCGTCTTCACGACGTCTTCGAGATCGTAGTTGGCGGGCAGGCCGGTCATCGGCGAGAGCCAGCCGCGCTTGCCCCATTGCGGCGCCTCATACGTGCCGATGGTGATCACGTCGAACTGGCCGCTATTGGTGGTGATATCGGTCGTGGCGCGCTGGCGCAGGACGTTTTCCTCGAGAATCACCCACTTCAGCTGAATGTCAGGATTGGCCTTCTCGAACGCCGGCGCGAGCTTCTTCAACTCGATCATGTCCGGATTGTTGAGCGTGGCGATGGTGATGGTCGTCGCGGCATGCGCCGACAGCGGCACGAGCGCGGCGGCGGCCAGCGCGGCCGAGAGCGCCCCGGTCACGAACGGAGCGCGACGCCCGCGCGGTTGTGCTCCAACAATGCGTTGAGTGCGTTTCATCTTGGTTCGTCTCCTTTTTGTTGGCACGGGCACAGCGCAGGGTCTCGTTGCATGACCGCGCGTGCCGTGTATGCCGCTGCCTGCTTTTGAGGGTGCGCGATCCTGGATCGCGTGGTTGCCGGGTTTAGCCTTGTTGCCGCACTTCGCACAACTCGTGTGCCGCGCCTGCCTTCGCCGCTGTAGCGCCTTCGTCTCCGACCTCGCGCCGCGTGAGGATCGCCGCGACGCCGTTTCACTATAGACGGTGCTTCCCGCGCTTCAAGCCGCGCGAATGCGGTTCATCAACTCATCCAGTTGCCGCCGTCGACATTGATCGTCTGGGCGGTGATGTAATCCGAGTCCGATGAAGCGAGGAAGAGCGCCGCGCCCGTCAGATCGGCAGGCAGGCCCATGCGCCCGAGCGGCACTTCCTCGCCGACGAGCCGCTTCTTCTCGCCGAGCGGACGGTTCTCGTAGCGCGCGAAGAGCGCGTCGACTTCCTTCCACATCGGGGTATCGACGACGCCCGGCGCGATGCCGTTCACGTTGATGCGCTCTTTCGCGAGCGCGAGCGCCGCCGATTGCGTATAGCTGATCACCGCCGCCTTGGTCGCGCAGTAATGCGACACGAGCGCTTCGCCGCGCCGCCCGGCCTGCGATGACATATTGATGATCTTGCCGCCGCGCCCCTGCTCGACCATGCGCTTTGCGACCGCCTGCATCAGAAAGAACATGCCCTTGACGTTGACCGCGAAGAGGCGGTCATAGACGTCCCAGGATTCGTCGAGGATCGGGCGCATATCGAAGAGCGCCGCGTTGTTGAAGAGAATGTCGATGCCGCCGAATCGCTCGACGGTGCGCGTCACGATGCGCTCGATGTCTTCTCGTTGGGTGACGTCCGCCTTGAGCGCGAGCACGCTCGCCGAGACGTCCGCAAAGCGCTGCGCCATGTCGTGCTCGTCTTTCACGTCGACGACGACGACCTGCGCGCCTTCCTCCAGATAGCGCCGCGCGACCGCGCAGCCGATGCCGCTCGCGGCGCCTGTGATGATCGCGACCTTGTCTCTCAGTCTCACCGATGTCTCCGATTCTTTCGCTTCGTTCGAACCGCGTCGGGTGCATCCGCCGATGTGAGCGAACGCTCCGCGACTGAACAATTGCTCTGTGTTTGGTCGAATGATCGGCGTTGCGCGTGATCGTGTCAAGGCATCGGCACAGGTTTCGATGTTGCGGCGCGCAAACGTCTAAAAGCCTCGGGAAAACCCGTCTTGGCGTTAAGGAGGAGCAAGTGGCGTGCCGCGGAGACATTCCGGCCAGTTCTACCGATCGATCATTTTCTTTCGCCTGATTTAATTTAATTTCTCGTTCGCGATAAATATGAATCAAATATGAACACTGCTGTTTAAAATCAGGAAAAGCGAATATTCGCCCTCCCGAAAATAATCAAATCAAAGAAAATGAACGTCACAAACGCGACACAAAATTTTGCATACCAGATCAATTATCAGAGACGAATAACTATGCTTTAATTGCTCACATTAAAACATGCAGCGAAGCTCCTTCGCTGACATGACATTCAGAATTTCCTTAACGGGCGTCTGAGGATAAAAATGAGAGATTCCATTTTGGGAAAAATCGAACAACGTCAGTCCATCGCAGAAGTGATTGCGCGAAAGAACGGCTGCGGCTTCTGAGCCATTAGCCGCTCACCGCCCGGGCCATGGCTGGTTCAGACGCGACTTGCATTGATTTGATCCACGTCGCGTCGCGGCGCTCTACACGCCTGACCCTCGACTGAACACCCGGAGCTCGTTGCAACGAGCGCAGCTTGCTCAACGGTCAACATGATCCATGACTCGCATGTCGAAATAGTCGCAGAGGTTACCGATGTAGTGACTGCGCACAGAAGAATGAATAACGGCAGTCATTAACCGTTTTCGCTTTCATTTCGGCAACGTTGCTGTACGGGACTAGAGAAGTCCGTTACGAATATATATCAAGTCAACAATGCATCAAATATTATTCACGGCGATTAGACAAAAGCATTTCCAGCGCGAATGCGCTCAACCCAACTGATATATGCCATGACATTTTCATTCGTTGCTACTCCGAATGCAGCCCGGCCTCTCACGGCTTCTCTGGCCGATTTACGGAGCCGGGGAGAGCTTCTCGAAATCTCTGGCTGGCAATTCTGGTTAAAAAAATGGGGCGGTACGCATCAGTCGGAGATTATGCATGTCGAGAATAACCAGACTCACGTCCTGATCGGCTGTCCGACCAACACCGAGGAATTGCGTTCTCTTGCGACCGTGGCAACGGCAGAAGCGCTGTCGGCAAATATCGCTCAGATCCTTGTCATCCTGCGCGAAGCCTACGGCGACGGCATCCTTTCGCTCGTCGAGGGACCCTTCAGCTTTTTGACCTTCGGGCCGCGAGGCAGGCTGACGGTCGCTACGGACGCCCTCGGTCTGCAGCCCGTTCACGTAGTGCACGGCCGTGCATTATGGGTGACGTCTGAACTCAAGAATGTCGGGCTGTGCGGACCCGGCGAATTCGACTTCCTGCCCGAGAATGAGGTCATCGCGCATGACGACCGGGCGGACACGTTTCTGCCCATTCGTAATGCCGAGCGCATCCGGCCGGGATCGATCTGTTCATTCAGCTTCGACGGACGTGGTCATTCCATGATCAACGCGCGCCAGTATCTGACGCTGAGACTCGCGACGCCCCAGCGCCTCGAACGCAAGCACGCGCGGGAGCTGACCTATTCATTGCTGTCGGCTTCCGTGAAAAGCATCACCGGTGCGGCTGGCCCGGTTTCGGTTCCGCTGTCGGGAGGTCTGGACTCGAGCATGGTGACGGCCATTGCCGCACGACATCGGCCGGACATCCACACGTTCGCCATCGGCACCGGAACGAGCAACGAATTCCAGTTTGCGCAGACAGTCGCCCGGCATGTCGACACCACACATCGCGAATTGACCTTTGACGACGATGCCATCCTTCGGGGAGCCCACGAAGCCATCTACTACAACGAGATTTTCGACGGCTTGTCGGCCGAAATTCAGGCCAGTCTCCTTTGCCTGTACCGATCGCTGGAGGGTACGGGCGGCCGAATCGTAACGGGCTACGGCTCGGATCTGCTGTTTGGTGGCGTCCTCAAGGCCGGTGCCGCCCCCAATGACGCAAATGCCGAACTATGGAGACAGGTCTATCGGACACGCTGGACCGGCGAGTTTTCCCAGTTCGGCGCGAATCGCTACGGTCTCGAAGTACATCACCCGTTCTGGACGACGCGTCTCATGACATTCGCCCTGAGCCTCGCGCCGGAAATGAAAGTCTCGGCCGACGAGGTCAAGGTGATGCTTCGCGAGTGTGCCGCCGAGAACGCGCTGCTCCCTGACGAGATCGTCTGGCGACGCAAGATCGGCATCCACGAAGGTTCGTCCGTGAACAGCATCTTCGCGGCCCATATCGGCGTCGCGACCGCCGACTACGCCGCAAAGACCCAATACACCTATCGGAAGTATCGGGCGTATCTGTCCGGTGAAGAAACGCTGCCCGACGCGGAAGCGCGCACACATTAACCGCATTTCAAGGAGAAGGTCGATGTCGCAAGTCGTAGAAACCGATGTTCAGGGCGTCCGCGTCGTTACGTTGAATCATCCGAGCCGTATGAATCCTTTCAGCACGGAACTGGAAAACAGCATCAAAGCGGCACTGGCGCGAGCTGACGAGGACCCGGCCGTCACCGCCGTCGTCGTGACGGGTGGGAGCAACCGCTCGTTCAGCGCGGGCGGTGACTTCAACGAAGTAGGGCTCATGAAGGGCGGCGAGGAGGTCGACCGTTGGATCGACCGGATTACCGATCTTTATTCCAGCGTGCTGATGGTCGACAAACCCACCGTCGCGGCCATCGATGGCTACGCCATCGGGATGGGCTTTCAGTTCGCGTTGATGTTCGACTGGCGGCAAGCCGCCACATCGGCAGAGTTCCGCATGCCGGAATTGCGGCACGGTATCGGATGTTCGGTGGGTGCGGCGATTCTACGGCACGCCATCGGTTACGCGACCATGCAGGAGATCGTCTTCGCATGTGAGTCGATCAAAGCGGACAAGGCCATGGCGTATGGCATCGTCAATCGCCTGTCGACGCCGGAAGACGTGCTTCGCGATGCGATCGCCCGGGCGCAAGAGTTGGCGGACTATCCGCAGGTGCCCTATCGCGCGACCAAGCGGACCATCGTGGAAAGCATGCGCGAGGTACTGCTGCAATCGGCCAACTCATCGAAGCGGGTTCACAAAGCCGCCTTTTCGGCACGCAGCCCGCACGCGCATTTCGCACGAGTGCTAGGACAAACCGAAGCGAGCGGGAATTCCCGATGAAAAACCGTGATTTCGTTTCGGTGCCGTTGAGCGACATATCGCCGGCACCGCGCGGCTTCAGAACGTTCGTCGCCTCGGCGGGGATCAAGAACGCCCTCCGTGACGTAGCCGTGATGTTCAGCGACGTCCCGTGCGCGGTGGCCGGCGTCTACACGCGCAGCCACTTCGCCAGTCCGGCAGTGCAAGCGTCGCGCAGGCAACTGACCCATGGATCGGCGCGAGCGTTACTCGTTGTTTCCAAGAACGCGAACGTCGCGACGGGCTCGCAGGGCGTAGCCGATCTGGACACGCTCATTCGCCGCTTGTCCACGCAACTCGCCATTGGACCGGAGGAAGTGCAAAGCGCGGCGACGGGCGTCATCGGGAGGCGGCTGCCCGTCGACAAGATCGCTCAGGTCTTGCCCTTCGATCGAGACCAGTTGACCGCGCCGGCGAATTTCCGTGCTTTCGCGGAAACGATCATGACCACCGACACGACCGCCAAGGCGGTGTGCATCCCGGTCGGAAAGAGCGTACTGGTGGGCGTTGCCAAGGGCGTCGGCATGATAGAACCGGACATGGCGACCCTTCTCGTGTACTTCTTCACCGACGCACGGATCGCCCAGCCAGTCTTGCAGTCAATGCTCGCTTCGGTCGTCGACGAAACGTTCAACTGCATAACAGTCGATTCGGATACGTCGACGAGCGACAGTTGCGCGATCTTCGCGAACGGACTTGCCGGTCCGGTCGACGCTGACGACTTCGCGCATGCACTGCTCGACGCGGCGTCGCAGCTCGCCACAATGATAATGGGCGACGGTGAGGGCGTGACGAAGGTCTTCAAGGTCATCGTCGAGCACGCGGAATCCGATGCGATCGCCAAAACAGTCGCCAAGTCGATCGCCAACTCCCCGCTCGTGAAGACCGCCATTCACGGCAACGATCCGAACTGGGGCAGAGTCGCGATGGCCATCGGCAAGTGTGATCGCTCATATCGCATCGAACCTGAGCGCACGCGCATCTCGATCTGCGGCATTCGCGTCTACCCGTCGTCGGACGAAGAAAGCGTCGTCGCAGTGCGCGATTCGATGCGCACTTCGCGCCATCTCGATATCCACGTGGATCTCGCAGTCGGCAGCGGACAGGCCGAGGTGCTGGGATGCGATCTGTCACCCACGTATGTCGAGTTGAACAGCCACTACACCACGTAGCTTCGATTCACCATTCCGCCGGGAGCAACGGCGCGCCGCCCGCGCTCGACGCAAACCCTGGGAACGCGTTCCCACCTGAAAAAAGGAGAAGCAAATGGATACACGTGTACGTCTTTACGAGAAGGAATCGCTGCTGCCTTCGGGATTCGGGGCATTGATGAACCGGGACGCTTTTCTCGGTGCCGATCCCGAGGAAATCAAGGAGATCCTGAAGCAAAAGGGATTCGCGCTGATCAGGGGCCTCGATTTTGAAAAGAAAGATTTCCTGAAACTGTATTCGGCTTACGGGAACATCGTCGCGTACGTGAATGAGCGCGAGAAGGTCGGCTACGGCTATCGGGATACACTCGAACTCGACGGCGACAAGAAGAAGATCGTCACGGGTCGCGGGCAACTGCCCTACCATGCGGACGGCGGCCTGCTGCTGAGCCAGGTCGACCTGGTCTTCCTCTATGGCGCACGCATCAGGAACATGAAGTACCGCGGCGCGACGCTCGTGACCGATCACGTTCTCGCTCTGAACGAGATGCCAAGCCATCTGCGCGACGTGCTCGAACACGAAACGTTCGAAGTTCGTGTCACTGAACGCGGCTACTATGTGGATGTATCGCCGGAAGGCTGGTTCAAGGTGCCGGTCTTCACTGATCTCGGTTGGGTCAGAAAGATGTTGATCTACTTCCCTTTCGATGAGGGCCAACCGGCGAGCTGGGAGCCGCGAATCGTCGGCTTCTCGCCCTATGAGACTCAAAAATACTTCGCCGAACTGTCGAGCTTCTTCAAGTTGCCGCGTTATACCTACACGCACTATTGGAAAGAGGGTGATCTGCTGATCACCGACAACCGCCGAAGCATTCACGAGCGCGAAGAGTTCAACGATACTGCCATCGAGCGCGTCCTCTGGCGCGGACAGACGGCGGAGACGGCCACGCGCGGTCCGGTTCGCGACGTCGCGCTCGGCTAGCCGCGTGGCTGCCCCGGCTCATTCAGCCATCTGACTTCCGTCAGCAGCGTTTCATCCCGTCGTGGATGCGGCGCTGCATTATTTTGTTATGCTAATCATATTAGAGCTCTTCGCATGTAACAATGCGGCACATGCGGCCTGAACAGATGCGTCCGCGAAGCTCGTCAGTTTGGAGGAGAGGATGGATACAATAAGCACCACGGAGAATCTCATACGCGTTGAGCATCCTTCCTCGAAGGTCGTCCAATTGACGCTGGACGGCTCAACCCCAAGCAATTTCCTGGACACGGACGCGCGCCTCAGAGCCGTGCGCGCGATCGAAGCGGCGGGCCGCGACCCGGCCATCGCGTCCTTGATCCTGTCGGGCCCTTCCGGTGCGTCTTTTTGTGGCGGCGGAGATATCCGCGAAGTCAGCAAGATCCACGAGGAAGCCGATGTCGACGGCTGGCTGGACAGTATCATCGCACTCTACCTGGCCCCGCTGAATTGCCCGAAGCCCGTCGTCGCGGCTATCCAGGGAGAGGCAAAGGGACAAGGCCTGCAGCTCGCGCTGCTCTGCGATGTTCGGATCGCCGCATACGGCGCGAAGTTCGCCGAGCCGGAACTCACGCATGGCGTGGGGTGCGCTGTGGGCGCGACTATCCTTCGCCACTTCGTCTCGTACGGCGTGGCCACCGAGATGGTGTACGGTTGCCGGGAAATCGGCGCGATCACCGCCATGGAATACAACCTGATCAATTCGGCTGTCCGTGACCAGGATCTAATGTCCACCGCGCTGCACTGGGCGCAGCGCCTTGCCGACTATTCGCCCCAGGCTTTCGCGCACACCAAACGTATCATCGCGCGCAACATGATCGAAGAGCTGAGGTCATGCCTTCCGGCTGCCCGGCACATGCATAAGATGCTGCTCGTAGCGGATAAGAGATGACCCGCCCGCTTGCGGCAACTTTCACGTTGATCTCGCGTGCACTGATTCAGGCAGCGCTCGTCTCGATGCTCCTGTTCGCGTACCGGCAGGCCTCAGCCCAACTGGTATCGTGCGCGGCGCAAAGCGTCGTCACCCGGGCGGACGTCGAAAACGCGATCGCATTTCGCTTCGGCGAAGAACCGCCGATCACCAATGCGCAGCCCGGTCCAGGCAATGAGCCCGCGGACCACCCCATATCGAACCAGAGGCGGTTCGATATGGGCGCCGCATACCTGACCGGCAAGAACGCCCGAAAAGATTCGAATCGGGCGTTCGCCTGGTTTCTGAGCGCCGCAGAACAAGGCGACGTGGAGGCCGCGATGATCGTCGCTTACCTTTATGCCACCGGAACCGGCACGCCCGCGAATTGCCGGGAAGCTGCGAAATGGCTTTGCCGGGCAGGCGACAGCGGCATCGAGGAAGTGAAGTATGCGATGGGAACTCACTGCTCTTCCGCCGATGAACCGGATTCTCATCCGCCTTCTGCCAAACACTGAGGAACTCGAAGCATGAAATTTTTCGCCATCGGACTGTCGCTAGCGGCGGCCTTCATCCTCATAGGGGAAACTGCCGGCGCAACCTCGGCCACGTCCGCCACGCCTCCGATCAGAACGGTTCAGTCTTCACATCCGCCCTACGTCGCCGGCGTAGCGAATGAGCGGCTCATCTCGATCAGCTTGCAGCCCCAGGTGTTAAAGCTCGATATGAATGTTGTCAACTCGATCAAATCCGAAGCCGGTGACGACTTCAAGCCCGCCCGATACACCTTTCCCAATTCTCACGTTCCGCGATCGGTGCTGTCGCACCTGTCGGGCATTTATGGTTACGATCGCCGCCGGGACGTTCCCATCGTTTCTTCGGGCGGAGACTGGGTCATCGCGGAATACTTCCGGGCTGGCTCGCACATACCGGTGTCTCGCTTTCAGTTGCTCGGCAAACAGGTTCAACGTCAGGAACAACTGGATCAGGCCGGCAGAACGGTCAGGCTCATCGTGGTCGGTTGGGCACGCACATCCGACATGGACGACGAAGCTTCGGATCCGTCCCAGCTAGGCGAGCATCCGGCATGGATTCGCGTATTCAACGTTATGCCAGGGGGCAAGAAGCAACTCGCGGCGCTGGCATGGCGAAAGACGCGCTTCCCGACCGCACCCGATACCTACGATGCGCCGAAGGACAACGAGCTCGCGTACGGTTTGCCGAACGGCCTCGTGAAGTGGCAGACCATGGAGCAATTCACCCGGGCCGAAAACATCGACCTCGACGCCAGAAGTCTCGCGGGTCATTCGCGCCAGCAACAATCTCGCATGTAATGGTTCGAGACATGGGCCGGCTTCTTCGAGTTCTCACCTTCCCACTCGTTCTGCTTCCGGCGCCGTTCTTGGCGCCGTTGGCCTTTGGCAGCTCGGCTGCCGATCTGTCCTCCGCGGACGGCGCGTCCTCATCGTCGGTACCCGACCACTACTACGTCGGAAGGAGAGGCGATGCGTTCGAGTACGCCAAGATCCCCGGCGGCCCGGCCGAAGCGCAGAACACGGTGCTGGTCTGGTACCTGGGCGCGAACAAGGACCAGGAACCTGTCATCCGCTATCAGGATGGCGCGAGCAGCGGAACGTTGAGTTGCTTTGACCACTGTCAGTTCGTACGCGGCGCGACCTTTGTCGGAGGAAAGCTCGTGCAGACGGGCCGCATTCGCGTCACGAACGATCCGCTGATCTACACGATCATGCACGACGCGCGCGCCGGACGCTTGCGTGTGCCCGTGAAGAACGAACCTATCGCGACGGGCTCCAGGTAAAGCAGACAAGATCACATCGACCTCGGATATGTCGGGCACACACCGGTTCGGTCATTGAGACCGTTTCGGATGAAAAAATCGCAGCTCCATGGAAATTGCGGATATGAAATGGCGTTCTCCTCCGGTGTCCCTTTTGGCATTTCTTTTGGCCTTGCTGACATCCTCTTCCAGTATGGCGGCCTGCGATCGAGGCTTCGATAGAAACCTGTCGCTGCAAGACGGCCTGGCAATCGACCGGAATGCCGGTCTGGTCTGGAAGAGATGTGCAGTCGGAAGGGAATGGGACAAACACGGGCAACGATGCACCGGCCGGCCAACGGGTTTGAGCCAGGACGACGCACGGCAGGCTGCACAACGCGCGGGACCCGGCTGGCGCATTCCCACGGGCCGCGAAATGGACACGCTACGTCGAAACGCGTGCAAGGGACCCAAGATCGATGCCAAGGCGTTTCCGGGCATAGGACTGTCTGATTTCGGCGAAGGCGCGAATTTCTGGACATCGACTGCGGCCATGCCCGGCACGTTCTACTACTTCAACTTCACGGACGGCTCCGTCGATTTCCACAGTGCGGGCTTCGCACTGTCGGTGCTTCTGGTTCGGAGTGCGGCACGCGATCGACGATGAAGAGACGGTCGCCATCTTCGAAGCGCGTTTCTCTTCTTTTGGCGGCCATTTCCGGCGACTTCCAGCGGCAAAGACTTCAAGTCGGGTCCTGATCATGTCCTGACCGAACGCAAAAAATTGTTCACCGTTTGATGTGATACGTTATATCATCTCGTCAATCGTCCGACACTAGCTTCCGAGGCCGGTGGAGGCACGTCTCCAGTCAACACCAAGCGTCACGCCCCGCGTGGCCAATCCGACATGACCGCATCCGTCGAAATCATGCTCGCACGCGCCGAAGCCCTCGCCGGCGAGCGCGGCGTCGCCCTTACGCCGCTGCGCCGCCAGGTGTATGAACTCGTGCTGAAGGCGCACAAGCCGATCGGCGCCTACGACCTCATCGACGCCATGGAGCCGCAGCGCGGCGCGCGCGTGCCGCCGACCACCGTGTATCGCGCGCTGGATTTTCTGGTCGAAAACGGCTTCGTGCATCGCATCGAATCGAAGAACGCGTTCGTCGCTTGCTGCGATGCGGGCAAGCCGCACGAGAGCCAGTTCCTCATCTGCGACGAATGCGGTGCAACGCTCGAGATCCAGGGCCGCGAACTTGCTTCGTCGCTGTCCAAAAGCCCGCCCGCGCACGGTTTTCAGGTGCATCACCAGGTCGTCGAGCTGAGCGGCCTGTGCAGCGATTGCCAGAAGAAACATCGCGGCGCCTGACGCGCGCCTTCTCGAGAACAACTCATCCACAAAGGATTTCGATGAAACTCGCGCACGTCCTGACCTGCTTCGCCATCGCGCTCGGCTTCTGCAGCGCGGCATCGGCACAGACCGCGCGCGTGCCGGTGGTCGCGGCGGAGAACTTTTACGGCGACGTCATTCGCCAGCTCGGCGGCGATCGCGTGCAGGTGACGAGCATTCTCAACAATCCGGACGAAGACCCGCATCTCTTCGAAGCGAGCCCGAAGACCGCGCGCGCGTTGCAGCACGCGGCGCTCGTCGTCTATAACGGCGCGGACTACGATCCGTGGATGGACAAGCTGCTCGCGGCATCGAAGAGCAATGACAAGCGCACGGTGATCGTCGCGGCGAAGCTCGTCGGCAAGAAGGCCGGCGACAATCCGCACCTCTGGTACGACCCGGCGACGATGCCCGCCGTCGCGAAGGCGGTGAGCGCGTATCTCGTCGCCGCAGACCCTTCGCACAAGAGCGACTACGACGCGCGCCTCACCACCTTTCTGGATTCGATGAAGCCGATCGATGCGAGCGTCGCGCAACTCAAGTCTCGCTACAAGGGCGTGCCGGTCACGGCGACCGAGCCGGTGTTCGGCTACATGTCCGATGCGATCGGCTTCGAGATGCGCAACCAGCGTTTCCAGATGGCCGAGATGAACGAGACCGAGCCGAGCGCCACCGATATCGCCGCGTTCGAGAAGGACCTGCGCGAGCGCCGCGTGCATGTGCTCATCTACAACAGCCAGGCGACGGGCGCGCTCACGAAGCGCCTGCTCAACGTCGCGAAGGACGCGCACGTGCCAAGCGTCAGCGTGACGGAAACCATGCCCGCGAAGCAGACCTATCAGCAATGGATGCAGTCGCAGCTCGACACGCTCGCGGGCGCCCTGCAAGGATGGCAACGATGAACGCCGCGCAAGCCGCGCTCGAAGTCGATCGCGTGACGCTCGCGCTCGGCGGGCGCGAGATTCTCAACGACACGAGCTTCACCGTTCACAACGGCGAGTTCATCGGCGTGCTCGGGCCGAACGGCGCGGGCAAGACCACGCTGATGCGCGCCCTGCTCGGGCTCGTGCCTGTGAAAAGCGGGACCATCCGCGTGAACGGCGAGGCCGTTGTGCGCGGCAATCCGTCGATCGGCTATATGCCGCAGATCCGCACGGGGCTCGCGAACCGCCGCGTGCTGGGCCGCGATTTCGTCGCGATGGCAGCGGACGGGCATCACTGGGGCCTGCCGCATCGCAACGCGCGCATTCGCGCGGATGTCGAGCGCGTGCTCGAGCTCGTCGGCGCGCATCAGCTGGCTTCGCGTCCGTTGTCGGAGTTGTCGGGCGGCGAGCGTCAGCGTCTTTTGCTCGCGCAATGCCTGCTCGGCAATCCGCGTCTTTTGCTGCTCGACGAACCGCTCATCAGTCTCGATCCGCGTCATCAGACGGGCGTGGTCGAGCTCGTGCGGCGCGTGCAGCGTGAGCTGAACATCACCGTGCTCTTCTCGGCACATGAACTCAATCCGCTGCTGAATTCGCTCGACCGCGTGCTTTATCTCGGCAGCGGGCGCGCGGCGCTCGGCACAGTCGATGAAGTCATCTCGAAGCCGGTGCTGTCGCGTCTCTACGGTTCGCCCATCGACGTGATGCGCGTGAACGGGCGCATCTTCGTGATGTCCGGCGATGTAGAGATCGACAAGCTCGATCACGCGCATGAAGAAGGCGACGAGCACACGCACGAGCACGAACATGACCACGATCATGGTCATGAGCGCGGTCACGGTCACGGCAAGAAGGGACAGCACACGCACAATGTTTGAATACGACTTCATGGTGAATGCATTCGCGGCCTCGGGGATCGTCGCGGTGCTGTCGGGGATCGTCGGGTACTTTCTCGTGTTGCGCGGACAGACCTTCGCGGGTCACGCGCTGTCGCACGTCGGCTTCACGGGCGCCACGGGCGCGGTGTTGCTCGGCATGCCGCCGCTCTGGGGGATGGTGGGATTCACGCTCGCGGCGGGCGTCGGCATGGGCGCGCTCGGCGAGCGCCTCTCCGGCCGCGATGTGGCGATCGGCGTGATTCTTTCGCTATCGCTCGGGTTTGGCTTGTTGTTTCTGCACTTCTTCACCGCGTATGCCACGCAGGCCACGGCGCTTCTCTTTGGCAACGTGCTCGGCGTGAGTCATGAGACGCTCGTCGTGCTGCTGGGTCTCGCGGTCGTGAGCCTCGCGGCGCTCGCCTTCATCATGCGGCCGCTGCTGTTCGCGTCGTTGCAGCCGGAACTCGCGGAAGCCAAGGGCGTGTCGCTGCGGCTCGTTTCGGTGCTGTTTCTCGCGATCACCGCGCTCGCGGTGGCGGCGTGCACGCAGATCGTCGGGGTGCTGCTCGTGTTCGCGTTGATGGTCGGGCCTGCGGCCGCGGCGCAGAACGTGACGACGCGATTGTCGTCGGGGTTGGTGTTCGCGGCGCTGTTCGCCCTCGGGCAGGCGTGGGTCGGGTTGACGCTTGCTTACTACTCCGACTGGCCTACGAGCTTCTGGATCACGATGCTTGCCGCCGTTGTGTATGGGGCGAGTTTGCTGGGGCGGAGGGGGCATTGAAGGGGGGTGGGGTTGGGGTGGGGGTGCTTAGTCTGTCGTGGAACTTGTATTCGCGTCGGTCTATTAGCTCTGCCCCTATGCGGGGCGGCAGTCACTTTCTTTGCTGCTGCAAAGAAAGTAACCAAAGAAACAGCTTGTCCCATCCAAAGTGCTTCAAGCCGGCCCCGGCACAGAAGATAGCAAGTGGTCCGGCAGTAGCGAGTGCCCTCACAGGCCTAATCGGGCTTGGACCGCGCACGGTCTGACAAGCTAGCAATTTAAGGGCCCTGGTTCAGCGCCAAATAGCTCCGGCACAGCGCTACGCGCTGCCGCTGGGTCTGCAAGGGAAACCAACCTAACGCGAATGCAGTGAGATGGAAGCATCAGCAAAGAAGCACGCGCGGACCCGATGGACCGGTCGGCCGCGAAGCGGGCCGGAGCTAGTTGGCGCCTTACCAGTTCGTTAAGCGGCGCGATGTGGCAGACCGTGCGCGATCCAAGCCCGGTGAGTTTTGTGAGGGCACTCGCTACTGCCGGACCACGAGACTTCTTCTGTGCCGGGGCCGGCTTGAAGTACTTTGGATGGGGATAGCTGTTTCTTTGGTTACTTTCTTTGCAGCAGCAAAGAAAGTGACTGCCGCCCCGCATAGGGGCAACGCTAATAAACCAAAGCCACAACGGGATCCGGCGAAAAAAAAAACCGGACCCCTCAATTCCCAGTCAGCGACACAAAACCCGCGCATGATGCGCGACATGCTCCCCGACGAAAGTCGAGATAAAGAAGTACCCGTGGTCGTACCCATCATGACGCCGCACGGTCACCTCGTGCCCCGCCTCCCGCGCGTTGCGCTCAAACACATCGGGATGCAGCTGCTCGGCAAGAAACTGATCCGCCAGCCCCTGATCGATCAGAACACCGCCTTCAAACCGCGAAGCCGCATTACCCTTGATAAGCTCGCTGGCATCGTATTGCTTCCACGCTTCGCGATCATCCCCGAGATATCCCGAAAACGCCTTCACACCCCACGGACACTGCGAAGGCGCCGCGATCGGCGCAAACGCCGACACCGACCGATACAAGTCCGGATTGCGCAACGCGAGCACGAGCGCGCCATGCCCGCCCATCGAATGCCCGAAGATACCAATGCGCTCCTCGCGCACCGGCAACTCCGCGATGACCGTCTCGCGCAACTCCTGCGTCACATACGAATACATGCGATAACGCCCCGCCCAAGGCTCGCGCGTCGCATCGACATAAAAACCCGCGCCGACGCCAAAATCCCACGCATCTTTCTCACCGGGAATATCCGCGCCGCGCGGGCTCGTATCCGGCGCGATCAGCGCAATACCGTGCTCGGCCGCGTAACGCTGCGCGCCCGCCTTGATCGGAAACGTCTCTTCGGTGCAGGTGAGCCCGGCGAGATAGAACAGACCAGGCACTTTTGCCGAAGACGCTTGCGCAGGCAGAAAGACGGAGAAACGCATCGGCAGGCCGATCGTCCGCGAATCATGACGATAGATGCGCTGCACGCCATCGAAGCAACGATGTTCTTCCACGAGTTCCAGCATGGACTTCTCCTCGCTCAATAGATGACGACGGAACGGATCGACTCGCCCTTCTTCATGAGGTCGAAGCCGTCGTTGATCTGCTCCAGCTTGAGATGATGCGTGATCAGATCGTCGATATTGATCTTGCCTTCCATGTACCAGTCGACGATCTTCGGCACGTCCGTGCGGCCACGCGCGCCGCCGAATGCCGAGCCTTTCCATTCACGGCCCGTGACGAGCTGGAACGGACGCGTGCTGATCTCTTCGCCCGCCGCCGCCACGCCAATGATGAACGACTGCCCCCAGCCCTTGTGCGTGCATTCGAGCGCCTGACGCATCAGTTTCACATTGCCGACGCATTCGAACGAATAGTCCGCGCCGCCATCGGTCAACTGCACGATATGGTCGACAACGTTCTCCACTTCCTTCGGGTTGATGAAGTGCGTCATGCCGAATTTCTTCGCGAGCTCGACACGCCCCGGATTGATATCGACGCCAATGATCTTATCCGCGCCGACCATCTTCGCGCCTTGAATCACGTTCAACCCGATGCCGCCGAGACCGAACACGACGACATTCGCCCCCGCTTCCACCTTCGCCGAATACACGACGGCACCGACGCCCGTCGTCACGCCGCAGCCGATGTAGCAGATCTTGTCGAACGGCGCGTCCTCACGCACTTTCGCAACCGCTATCTCAGGCACGACAATGTAATTCGAAAACGTCGATGTGCCCATGTAGTGAAAGAGCGGCTTGCCATCGAGCGAAAAGCGCGACGTCGCATCGGGCATCAAACCCTTGCCCTGCGTCGCGCGAATCGCCTGACAAAGATTCGTCTTGCGCGACAGGCAGAATTTGCACTGGCGGCATTCCGGCGTGTAAAGCGGAATGACGTGATCGCCCTTCTTCAATGTGCCGACGCCCGGCCCGACATCGACGATAACGCCCGCGCCTTCATGCCCGAGAATCGCCGGGAAGATGCCTTCCGGATCGGCGCCGGACAGCGTGTAGTAATCGGTGTGGCAGATGCCCGTCGCCTTCACTTCGATCAGCACTTCACCCGCGCGCGGGCCTTCGAGATCGACTTCCTCGATCGTCAATGGCTTGCCCGCTTCCCATGCAATTGCTGCTTTCGTCTTCATCGTTCAGCTCCTTGATCTTGGAAAATGCGTTTCGATAATGCGGATTTGTTTCAGCGCACGACGTTCAGGATTTCGTAGCATGCGCCCATCGTGTGATAGTCGGTCTTGCCGGCAGGGCTTTTCTCGTCGCTGTACTGGCGATTGTCGCGCGTGAGGATGCGATACCACGCACCCCACTTGTGATCGACGAAATGCGCCCAGCTATAGGCCCACAGGCGGTCGTAATCGTTCCAGTAACGCGCGGCGAGCGCGGCGTCGCCATCGCGTTGCGCACGGTCCGCCAGCAGCGCCGCCGCCGCGAGCGATTCGGCCTGAACCCAGAAGTACTTGTCTTCGTCGTAGAACTTGCCTTCGGGATCGAAGCCGTAGACCATGCCGCCATGCTCGTGATCCCACGACAGTTCCAGCGCGCGATCGAACAGCTCGCGGGCACGCGTGACATGCCACGCCTCGGGCTTGTGCCGGTCGAGAATCAGCAGCAACTTCGCCCACTCCGTCTGATGCCCCGGCTGAAAACCCCACGGCCTGAAGATGTTGCTGCGGTCGCCCTTGTTGTAATCCCAGTCGATCGACCAGTCCGGCTTGTAGTGCTCCCACACGAGACCGCCCGCGAGCTTCGCCTGACGGTTCACCATGTTGTCCGCAAGCAAGGCCGCGCGCTCGAGATAGCGCGCTTCGCCCGTCGCTTCGAAGGCGGCCAGCAGCGCCTCGCACGTATGCATGTTCGCGTTCTGGCCGCGATAGTCCGACACCTGCCAGTCCGCGCTCGCCTCATCCTTGTAGAGACCGTGCCGCGCGTCCCAGAAGCGCGCTTCCATCAGGTTCCAGGTTTCGTCGAGATACGCGCGCGCTTCGTCGAATCCCGCTTCGACCGCCTTCGCATACGCCAGCACGACGAACGCAAGGCCGTAGCAATGGTTGGTCGCATCGGTGACAGCGCGGCCATTCAGCGTCCACGCATAGCCGCCCGTCTCAGGATTGCGATGAAACTCGCGCAGATATTCGATGCCGTGCGCCACGCCGCCGCGATATTCATCGAGCCCGAAGTGCTTGTATGCCATCGCGTAGTTGAAGACGAAGCGCGTGCTCGACACGAGATGACGCGAGGTGCGGTCGTAAATCGTGCCGTCGTTCTTGTAGAAGTGATAGAAGCCGCCCGCCGGGTCCATGCAGTGCGGGTGATAGAACGTCATCGTGCGCAACGCGTGATCGAGCAGAAACGCACGTGAGCGGAACTCGGGAAGCGACGCGGGCCTGGACAGTTCGGATGCGGACATGGCTGAATTCGATAGTGTCGTGATGAAGCGAGCCTCATATGAAGCGCCGCTTCATGGTTCCGGATGCGCATTGCAACGGAATCGAAGGTACGAAAGTTTAAGCGCTCTCGCGCGGCGGCGTGAACCAGTCTTCGGTGCGCCTGTACAGATCGACGAAGCGCGCGAGCCGTTCATCGAGCGATGCATTCGCGCGCGGTGCCGCGGCGAGCGTCGATGTCGGCGCGAGCGATGCGAGATCGTCCACGCGCCAGTGGCCCGCCGCGATGCCGCCGAGAATCGCCGCGCCGCGCGTCGCCGCGTTGGGGCAATCGACGGCATGCAACTCGACGCGCAAGGCATCGGCGAGCAACTGGCGCCAGCGCGGATCAACGGAGCCGCCGCCCGCGAGCAGCATCGAATCGAGCGTGGTGCCATTCGCGCGGATCGCGTCCAGTCCTGCACGCAATGCGAATGCCACGCCTTCGAACGCGGCGCGCATCATCGTGCCGCGCGTGTCGACGAGGCCGAGGCCGAGCCAGCCGCCGCGCGCATTCGGGTTCATCCACGGCGAACGCTCGCCACTCAGGTACGGCAGAAAGCTTACCGACGCGCTGGATTTCGCGGCGAACGCATCGTCGTAGGCTTCGGGCCACGATGCATAGCCGAGCCAGCCGCGCACCGCCTCCAGCGCAACGCCGACGTTCTGCATCGCCGCCATGCGATACCACGCGCCCGTCGCCGCGCGGTACGTGTGCAGGCCATGCACGGGCGCGGGCGCATTGGCGCACATGACGACGATCTGGCCGCCGGTGCCCGTGGTGAGCAGCGCGTCGCCATCGGACGAGAGACCGCTGCCGAGCGCGGCGCACGGCGTATCGCCCGCGCCGACGGCCATCGGAATGCCCGCGCGCAAGCCGAGCTGCGCCGCCGCTGCGTTCGATAGCGCGCCGCTGGTTTCATGCGATGCCGCGAGCGGCGCGAACCACTTGCGCGGCAAGCCAAGCCGGTCGATGAGCGCATCGTCCCAGTCGCCGGACGGCAAAGCGAGCGCGGTCGCGCAGGCGTCTGATGCATCGGTGACGAAGTTGGCAACAGCGGTCCCGCCGAGCTTCGCGCGCAGCCAGTCCTTCGGCTGCAAGGCCCAGCGCGTGTCGGCCGCGACTTCAGGCTCGTGAGACGCGAGCCAGCGCAGCAACGGCCCCGCCATGCCGGGCGCGACCGGATTCGCTTGCGGCTCGGGCCACGCGTCGAGCAGATCGCGCGCGCGCGTGTCGGGCCAGAGCATCGCGGCGCGCAAGGCACGGCCATCGGCGGCGGCCGGCACGACGCCGTGCATCTGCCCGGAGAAGCCGATCGCGCTCACCGCTTCGCGCTCGTTCGCGGGCAGGCGCGAGGCCGCATCGACGAGCGCCGAATACCACGCATCGACCGTGGTTTCGGCCCAGCCGGGCTGCGCGCTCGTCACCGCGTAGGCGGCGCTCGACGATGCGATTTCGCGCCCGTCTTCATCGACGATGGCGAGTTTCAGGGAGCCCGTGCCGAGATCGATGCCTAAAAAACGCATGGGATTCGAGTCTGAAAATGACGTTAGGGAAAACGCGTAAAACCCGGGTATACCCCGCCATCGCGCGGCGAACGCGAAAAACGGACTATATGAGCGGCGTGATCCGCATCATAACGAGCATCCGAAGAACGCGGCCTTGCGCCGCACGACAAATTTCCCGCGATATGCGTCAAACCCCTTGTGGCAAAGGCCTGCGCACGTTTGCGCGAGGAATGGCGCCCGAAAACCATATCGGCGCGCGAACGCGATGTATAGCGGCGCGCGGTCTTGTTCGCGCCTTTTAATGCACTTAACTTGGAGGCCATTCAAATGGAAGGCGATAAAGGAGAGAGACATGGCTTCAAGTTCGGTGAAACCGTCCGTGCACCCGTGCGACGAACGGCTGCCCGCCGGTCAACTGCTGACGCTCGGCATTCAGCACGTGCTCGTGATGTACGCGGGCGCCGTTGCGGTGCCGCTGATTCTCGGCGCGGCGATGGGCCTGCCGAAAGATCAGGTCGCGTTCCTCATCAGCGCGGATCTGTTCTCGTGCGGCATCGCCACGCTGATCCAGACGCTCGGGTTGTGGATCTTCGGTATCCGCCTGCCCGTCATCATGGGCTGCACGTTCGCCGCCGTCGGCCCGATGGTCGCGATCGGCACCAATCCCTCGCTCGGCATTCTCGACGTATTCGGCTCGACCATCGCGGCGGGCGTGATCGGCATCGTGCTCGCGCCGATGATCGGCAAGCTGCTGCGCTTTTTCCCGCCGGTCGTGGTCGGCACGGTGATCGCGGTGATCGGCCTCTCGCTGATGGGCGTCGGCATCAACTGGGCCGCGGGCGGCGTTGGCAATCCCGATTACGGCAATCCGGTGTATCTGCTGCTGTCGTTCGTCGTGCTCTCGCTGATCCTGCTCATCAACAAGTTCATGCGCGGGTTCATCGCGAATATTTCGGTGCTGCTCGGCATCGTCGTGGGCTTCATCATCGCCGCGATGCTCGGCCGCGTGAACATGGATGGCGTCGCGCATGCGCCGTGGGTCGGCGTGGTGATGCCGTTCCACTTCGGCCTTCCGCACTTCGACGCGCTCTCCGTCGCGACGATGGTTATCGTCATGTTCGTCACCTTCATCGAATCGACGGGCATGTTCCTCGCGGTCGGCGATCTCGTCGATCGTCCTGTCGATCAGAAGGCGCTCGTGCGCGGCCTGCGTGTCGACGGACTCGGCACGCTGATCGGCGGCATCTTCAACTCGTTCCCGCATACGTCGTTCTCGCAGAACGTCGGTCTGATCGGCGTGACGGGCGTGAAGAGCCGCTTCGTCTGCGCGACGGGCGGCGTGATCCTGGTCGTGCTCGGCCTCTTCCCGAAGATGGCGCAGGTCGTGGCGTCGGTGCCGCCGTTCGTGCTCGGCGGCGCGGGCATCGTGATGTTCGGCATGGTCGCGGCGAACGGCATCAAGACGCTGTCCCGCGTGGACTTCTCGAAGAACCATCACAACCTGTTCATCGTCGCGGTGAGCGTGGGCATGGGCATGGTGCCGGTCGTCGCGCCAAAGTTCTTCACCCAACTGCCGCATGCGCTCGAGCCGATTCTTCACAGCGGCATCCTGCTGGCGTCGGTGTCGGCGGTGGTGCTGAATATCGTGTTCAACGGCGTGCGCAAGGAACGCGATGCGCGCCGCGATGCGCGTGAAGCCGCGCACGAGTTCGAAGGCGCGGCTCATGCGGGTGACGCGCACTAAGGAAGTCGTAACCCTGGAAGTGCTTGCTGGCTGTCTTGCGTTATGCGCCGCGGTGGGAGCCGCGGCGTTTTTTTTGGTGGATCGCCAATGCCGTGATGCGCGCGTCCCGCCACGATGGAATCGGTTATTCTCGAGGCATTCACCCGACCCGGCCGGTGACCATGCTCCATCCTCGTTCCTCGAATCCGACACCCCGTTTCTGGCGCAGCGCCGCCCTTCCCTACATCGAGGCGCGCGAAATCCTCGACGGACGCAACGTCTGCTATGCGCCTCATTCGCACGAGACCTTTTCCGTCGGCGCAATCAACGGCGGCATCAGCACCTACACGAACGGAAGACGGTCCGAACGCGTCGGAGCCGGTTCGGTCGTCGTCATGAATCCCGGCGATGTCCACGCATGCAATCCCATCGACGAGAAGCCGTGGTCCTATCGGATGCTGTATGTGGACGCGCTTTGGCTCGGCTCCTTGCAAGGTGAATCGGGCACGCACGCCTATTCCATCGCGGCGACGCAAGACGCGGCGCTGTATGGAGGGCTGAACCGGCTTTACCAAACCTTGTTCGATGACGAAACCAGCCACCTCGAAAAGGAGTGCGGCGCGCTGATGTTCTTCTCGGACGTGCATCACCGTCTGGAGCCGGGATCGGACGCAAGGCGCATCGCCAGCCCGAAGCTCGAGCCGGTCGCCGAATACATCCGGGTGAACTGCACGCGGCCGCTTCGCGTCGAGGATTTATGCGCTGTGTCGGGCTTGTCTGCGTCCCATCTCATCCGCGCGTTCAAGAATCGATATGGCATGACGCCGCACGCCTATCAGATGAACTCGCGCATCGAGTATTGCCGCCAGGAATTGAGACGCGGCCGGGCCATCGCGCACATCGCCGTGGATGCCGGTTTCGCGGATCAGGCGCATATGCAGCGCACATTCAAACGATTCGTTGCCGCGACGCCGGGGCAATATCTGCGCCGATGATCGCCGATCGCTCATTCGACGACCAGATAGATCGCGCTGGCGAAGACCAGCATCGCGATCGCCCGGTTGAATAACCTGATGCGTCTCGGGTTATCGACATATCGACGCAGAAGCACGCCGACCGCCGCCCAGCAGGAAAGCGATGCATAGCAGATCACGAAGTAGATGCCGACGAACACCCAGACGAGATCCATTTCCTTTCCGGCGAAGGCACCCATGCCCGCCAGCGATGCGAGCCATGCCTTCGGATTGAGCCATTGCATCGTGGCCCCGGATAGAAACGATGGCGCACGCGCGGCCTTGCCGATGCCCAGTTCGCCGTTATCGACCGCGAGTCTGAAGGCCATGTAAAGCAAGAACCCCACGCCTGCCCATTTGACGAACGAGATCAGGCTCGGCAGCCAGGTCAACAGCTCATGAACGCCGAGCCCGGTCAGAAGCAGCAGAAGCGTGAACCCGAACGTGGCGCCCGTGACGTGCCGCATGCTGACGTCGAATCCATGCTGGATGCTGCTGCTCAGTGCAACCAGATTGACGGGGCCGGGGGAAATCGATGCCGCCAATGCGAAGCCGCACATCGAGAGAAGATTGCCCATTTGCTTTCCTTCCTGTGTATGACGAGCGAAAAGAATAGGCAGAGCGGCCCGGCGAGTATTGAACAAAACTGCTGTTCTCGCGCTCCTCGATCGGCGCAAGAC
The DNA here is from genome assembly GCF_056930355.1 of Caballeronia sp. 11_S32. Classification (NCBI taxonomy): domain Bacteria; kingdom Pseudomonadati; phylum Pseudomonadota; class Betaproteobacteria; order Burkholderiales; family Burkholderiaceae; genus Caballeronia; species Caballeronia sp. 11_S32. The sequence continues at coordinate 1,086,695 of NZ_JBXOWH010000003.1, read as the reverse complement.
GGGCGGATCGGCGCCTCCCAAAAAGCAGAGACCCCGGACGCGATGCATCGGGCCCGGGGTGCCGTTTCACTGCATGACGCGAATGGATTTACGTTGCGCTCGCCGCCGCATCCGCCGCGCGCGGCGTATCTCCCGTCTTCTCGATCCACCCGCCTCCCAGCGCCTGATACAAGGTCACGAGATTCGCGAGCCGCCGCGTGCGCGCGCTGATCAGCGTCTGCTGCGCAGCATAAAGATCCTGCTGCGCGGTCAGCACACCGAGATAACTGTCGACGCCCTGCTTATATCGCAACGTCGACAGATCCAGCCGCCGCTGCTGCGCGGCCGTATCGCGTTCGAGCGCCGCGATTTGTTGATCGAATGTGCCGCGCGCTGCCAGGCCGTCCGCGACTTCACGGAACGCCGACTGAATCGACTTCTCGTACTGCGCCACCTGAATGGTCTTCTGGGTGGTCGCAAGATCGAGATTCGCGAGATTCTGCCCACCCTGGAAGATCGGCAGCGTGATAGTCGGCGCGAAGCTCCACGCGACCGAACCCGGCTTGAAGAGTCCGCCGAGCGACGGGCTCAACGTGCCGAAGCTGCCCGTCAGCGAGATGCTCGGGAAGAACGCCGCGCGCGCCGCACCGATGTTCGCGTTCGACGCCAGCAGATTCTGCTCCGCCTCCATGATGTCGGGCCGGCGCGTCAGCAGATCCGAAGGCAGACCGGCCGGAATGTCCGTCAGCAGATCCTGACCGTTGAGCGCCGCGCCGCCCGGCAGGTCGTCGGGCATCGGCTCGCCGAGCAGCAGCACGAGCGCGTTGACCGCCTGCGCCCGCGCGCGCTGTTGCGCCTGCAGATTCGCCGCCGCCGTTTCGACCACGGTTTGCGACTGGCTCAGATCGAGCGCGGACGCCGTGCCGTTGTCGAACTGCAGCTTGATCAGGTTGTACGAATCCCGCGCGGTCTTCAGCGTCTGCACGGTCACCTTGAGGAGATCGTCCGCTTCGAGAACCTGGAAATACTGCGTCGCGACCTGCGACACCAGCGAGATCTCCGCCGCCTTGCGCGCATACGCCGTGGCGAAGTACTGCGCGAGCGCCTGATCCTTCAGACTCTGCACGCGGCCGAAGAGATCGATTTCCCACGATCCGTTCAGACCCACGCTGTACTGATTCGAGATGGTCTGATTGAAGAACGACAGATCCGCCGGCGTGCGCTGCTTCGACTGGCTCGCCTGCGCGCCGATAGTGGGAAGCAGCTCCGAGCGCACGATGCGGTATTGCGCCTGCGCCGCCTGCACGTTGAGGACCGCCACGCGCAGGTCGCGGTTGTTCTGCAACGCGATGTCGACGAGCTTCTGCAGCCGCGCATCGACGAAGAAGTCACGCCAGCCGATGTCGGCCGCGGCCACGCCGTTCGCGCTGCGCTCGCCCGCAGCCGCGGCGGGCTGCGCGCCGTACACGCCGTCCGTCCGGTAGTTCGCCGGGACCGGCTGTGCGGGGCGCTCGTACTTCGGCGCCATCGTGCAGCCGCTCGCCAGCGCGGCGGCGGCCATTACCGTGAGAGTGAATCTACGCATGTTCAGTGCCCTTCCTTGCCTTGTTGCGCGCGGTGATGCGCGTCATAGCGCGCGAGCGCAGCATCCACGTCTTCCTTGTCGCCGCCGAAATGCGCCCGCACGACGACGAAGAACATCGGCACCATGAAGATCGCGAGGAAGGTCGCGGTCAGCATGCCGCCGATCACGCCCGTGCCGATCGCGTGCTGGCTGCCCGAGCCCGCGCCGTTGCTGATCGCGAGCGGCAACGTGCCGAGAATGAACGCGAGCGACGTCATCAGGATCGGGCGCAGGCGCAGGCGCGCGGCTTCCATCGCCGCTTCGATCGGCCCCATCTTTTGCGAGAGCTGGAGATCGCGCGCGAACTCGACGATCAGAATCGCGTTCTTCGCCGACAGGCCCACGGTCGTCAGCAAACCCACCTGGAAGAACACATCGTTTTCGAGGCCGCGCAGCGTCACCGCGAGCAACGCGCCGATCACGCCGAGCGGCACGACCATGATCACGGAGAACGGAATCGACCAGCTCTCGTACAGCGCCGCGAGACACAGGAACACGACGAGAATGGAGATGCCGTAGAGAATCGGCGCCTGCGAGCCCGACTGGATCTGCTGATACGAGAGGCCCGTCCATTCGTAGCCGATGCCCGCGGGCAGCTTCGCGGCGAGCGCCTCCATCGCGGCCATCGCCTGGCCGGTGGATTTGCCGGGCGCGGCCACGCCTTGAATCTCGATCGACGAAAGTCCGTTGTAGCGCTCGAGCTTCGGCGAGCCGTAGCTCCATTCGCCCGTCGCGAACGTCGAGAACGGCACCATCGCGCCCGAGGCATTGCGCACGTACCACTTCTCGACGTCCTCGGGCGACATGCGGAACGGCGCATCGCCCTGCATATAGACTTTCTTGATGCGGCTGTCCGTATCGAGGAAGTTGTTCACATACTTGGATGCCCACACGATCGAGAACGTCTGGTCGATCACGGACGGATCGACGCCCTGCGCGAGCGCCTTCTCCCGGTCGATGTTCACCTTGAACTGCGGCGTGTCGTTCAGCCCGTTCGGACGCACCTGCGCGAGCGACGGATCTTTCGCGGCCATGCCGAGCAGCATCCCGCGCGCTTCCATCAGCTTCTCGTGGCCGAGGCCGGCGCGGTCCTGCAACTCGAAGTCGAAGCCCGCGGCCGTGCCGAGCTCGGGGATCGACGGCGGATTCACCGGGAACACGAGCGCGCTCCGGTAGCCCGCGAAGCGGCCGAACGTACGGCCGACGAGCGCCTGAATCTTCTCGTTCGCGCCCTTGCGCTTGGCGAAGTCCTTCATGCGCACGAAGACGAGGCCCGAGTTCTGCCCGCGTCCCGCGAAGCTGAAGCCGTTCACCGTGAACACCGATTCGACGACGGCGCTTTCGTCCTTCAGCAGATAGCCGGCGACGTCGTCGAGCGCGCGCTGCGTCATTTCCTGCGTCGAGCCGGCGGGCGTCGCGACGAGCACGAACATCGTGCCCTGATCTTCATCGGGCAGGAACGCCTTCGGCAGACGCGTGAACATCAGCGCGACGGCTGCGATGATCACGAGATACAGGATGAGGAACCGTCCCGAACGCCTGATGACGTGCGACACGCCGCTGTGGTACTTCTGCTGGCTCTTCCTGAACGTGCGGTTGAACCAGCCGAAGAAGCCCGTGTTCTTCTCTTCGTGACCCTGCGGCAGCGGCTTAAGAATGGTCGCGCACAGCGCCGGCGTGAAAACGAGCGCGGTGAGGACGGAAAGGCCCATCGCGGAGACGATCGTCAGCGAGAACTGCCGATAGATCGCGCCGACCGAGCCGCCCGAGAACGCCACCGGCACGAACACGGCCGCGAGCACGAGCGCCACGCCGACGAGCGCGCCGGTGATCTGGCTCATCGCCTTCTTCGTGGCTTCCTTCGGCGGCAAGCCCTCCTCCGCCATCACGCGCTCGACGTTCTCGACGACCACGATCGCATCGTCGACCAGAAGGCCGATCGCGAGCACGAGCCCGAACATCGACAGCGTGTTGATGGAGAAGCCGACCGCGCCCATGATCGCGAACGTGCCGAGCAGCACGACCGGCACCGCGAGCGTCGGAATGAGCGTGGCGCGCAGGTTCTGCAGGAACAGGTACATCACGAGGAACACCAGCACGATGGCCTCGAGCAGCGTCGTCACCACGTCCGTGATGGACTGCCTGACGAACGGCGTCGTGTCGTACGGATACTGGACGACGAGGCCCGGCGGGAAGTACTTCGACAGTTCATCGATCTTCGCGCGCACCGCGTTGGCGGTGGCGAGCGCATTCGCGCCCGTCGCGAGCTGGATGCCGAAGCCCGCGGCCGGACGTCCGTTGTACTGCGTCTCGAAGCTGTAGTTCTCGCCGCCGAGCGCGATGCGCGCGACGTCCTTCAGGCGCACTTGCGAGCCGTCCTGATTCATCTTCAGGAGCACATTGCCGAACTGCTCGGGCGTGCGCAGGAGCGTGGCTTCCGTGATGGTCGCCTGCATCGACTGGCCCGGCACGGCCGGCGTGCCGCCGAGCTGGCCGCCCGCGACCTGCACGTTCTGCACTTGCAGCGCGCCTTGCACGTCGACCGGCGTGAGGTTGAACTTGGCGAGCTTGTTCGGATCGAGCCAGATGCGCATCGCGTATTGCGAGCCGAACAACGTAACCGTGCCGACGCCGTTCAGGCGGCTGATCGAGTCCTGCACGTTGGACGCCACGTAGTTCGCGAGGTCGTCGCGGGTCATGCTGCCGTCTTCCGACACGAACGCGAGCACGAGCAGGAAGCTGCTGCTCGACTTCGAGACGCGCGTGCCCAGTTGCTGCACCACCTGCGGCAGGTTGGGCGTGGCGAGCTGCAGCTTGTTCTGCACCTGCACCTGCGCGATATCGGCGTTCGTGCCCGCCGCGAACGTCAGCGTGACGGTGGCGGTGCCGCTGTCGTCGGAGGCCGAGGACATGTACAGCAGATGATCGAGGCCGCTCATCTGCTGCTCGATCACCTGTGTGACGGTGTTTTCCACGGTCTGCGCCGATGCGCCCGGATACGACGCGCTGACCTGGATCGACGGCGGCGCGATGGTCGGATATTGCGCGACGGGCAACGTCGAAAGCGACGCGACGCCCGCCAGCATCAGAATGATGGCGATCACCCACGCGAAGATCGGGCGATCGATAAAGAACTTGGCCATGAAGCGTGCCTCCCGTCCTACGCGCCGGCGGCGCCGGAAGCGGCGGCGGCAGCGGCATCGGCGGGCGTTGCGGGCAGATGCGCGGGCACCGCCTTCACTTCCATGCCCGGACGCACCTTGTCGATGCCCTCGACGATCACGCGGTCACCCGGATTCAGGCCGCTGTCGACCACCCAGCTCTGGCCGTGCGTGCGCGACGTCACGAGCGGACGCATCGCGACCTTGCTGTCCTTGCCGACGATCATCGCGACCGCGGTGCCTTTCTGGTCGTGCGACACGCCCTGCACCGGCACGACGAGCGCATTCGGATTCACGCCTTCCTCGATGCGCGCGCGCACGAACATGCCCGGCAGCAGCACGCGGTCCTTGTTCATGAAGACCGCGCGCACCGTCACCGATCCGGTGGACGGGTCGACGGTCACATCGCTGAACTGCAGCTTGCCCTGCTCCGGATAGACGCGGCCGTCCTCGAGGATCAGCGTGACCTTCGCGGCGTCCGGTCCGCTGGCCGAAAGACGCCCTTCCTGGATCTGACGGCGCAGCTTGAGACCGTCGAGGCTCGATTGCGTGAGATCCACGTACATCGGATCGAGCTGCTGGACGGTGACCATCAACGTGGCCTGCGCGCCCTGCACATAGGCGCCCGGCGTGACCTGCGAGATGCCGGCCTGCCCCGAAACCGGCGCCCTGACATCCGTGTAGCCGAGGTTGATTTGCGCCGCGTCGATCGCGGCCTTGGCCGACGCGACTTCGGCTTGCGCCTGCCCGTGCGCCGCGACCGCGTTGTCGTAGTCCTGCTTGCTGACCGCGTTCGCCGCGACGAGCACCTTGTAGCGCTCGGCCTGCGCGCTCGTCGATACGAGGTTCGCCTGCGCCTTCGCAAACTGCGCCTTCGCGTTGTTCAGTTGCGCGATGTACGGCGCCGGGTCGATCTTGTAAAGCCGCTGCCCCGCCTTGACGAGACTGCCCTCGGTGAATTCACGGCGCAGCACGATGCCGTCGACACGCGCGCGCACCTGCGCGTCGAGGAAGGCGCTCGTGCGGCCCGGGAGTTCCGTGGTGACCGGCACCGAAGCCGATTCGAGCGTGACGACGCCGACTTCCGGCGTGTGCGGCGCCATCGCGGGATGCTTGTCCCCGCAGCCGGCTGCCAGCAGGGCGGCCGTCGTGACACCAATGAGACGGTATGGAATCCGTTTGAGACGCATGGAACGCGGACCTCTGTGGTTACTCAAGATGAAAGGCGCGCGTCCTCGCGTTCATGGCGGGCCGCGCGACGTGCTGTCGTGCGATGCGAAAGTCGCGGATCGCGGCGCGCGGGGCGTCCGGCCCGCCCGCGCTTCGGATGAGGTTGGCCGCTTTCACGAAAGCACGGCCATTTTTTGGGATAACTAAGTGCGTTTGGCGCTCGGGTGAACCGATCGGCGCAACGGTTCGCGCCCGCACGACTGCGACAAGCAGCCGATTATAGATATCGCGCGCGGTGAGGAAGCCTAAACAACAGGCAGTTGTGTGACAATTTGACGAGGATTAAAACAAATATGGCGAACCGGCGCCGAGACTGAAATATCGTGCAACGCCGCGCGTCATGCGGCTTGCTTCTGCCTCGATGCGAAGCGCGTTCGAAAGCGCGAAAAAAAGCCCGGCGCGCGGCCGGGCTTCGTTTGCATCACTTCTAGGCGGATCAACCCGCCGTGGCGGTCGAAGCCGGCTTTGGCGCGCCTTGCGAGCCGTAGTCGACCGGCGCATCCGCGGGACGCGGCGCGTCGCCCGAATGCTCGATCCACCCGCCGCCCATGAACTGATACAGGTCGACGAGGTTCGTCAGGCGATTCAGCCGCGCCGTGATGAGCTGCTGCTGCGACGCGTAGAGCGCCGTCTGCGCGGTCAGCACGGCCAGGTAGCTGTCCACGCCGTTGCGATAGCGCAGGTCCGACAACTCCAGACGACGGCTCTGCGAGTTCACGAAGCGCTCGAGCGACTTGATCTGCTCGTCGAACGTGCCGCGCGCGGCGAGGCCGTCGGCGACTTCGCGGAACGCGGTCTGGATCGCCTTCTCGTAGTTGGCGATCTCGATGCGCTTTTGCACGTTCGCCAGATCGAGATTGGCCTTGTTCTGGCCGCCCTCGAAAATCGGCACCGTGATCTGCGGCGCGAACGACCACGCCGCCGAACCCGGCTTGAACAGACCGCCGAGCGTCGGCGAAAGCGTGCCGAAGCTGCCCGTCAGCGAGACGCGCGGGAAGAACGCCGCGCGCGCCGCGCCGATGTTCGCGTTGGCCGCGAGCAGCGACTGCTCCGCCGCCGCGATGTCGGGACGGCGCGTCAGCAGGTCGGACGGCAGGCCCGCCGGAATGTCCGAGAGAATGTTCTGAGTGTCGAGCGGCATGCCGGTCGGCAGATCCGCCGGCAGCGGCTCGCCGACCAGCAGCACGAGCCCGTTCTCCGCCTGCGCGCGCAGACGCGCCTGCTGTTGCAGATTCGCCCGCGCCTCTTCGACCACGCCCTCCGACTGACGCAGATCCAGCTCCGTGCCCGTGCCGTTGTCGTATTGCAGCTTCGTGATGCGATACGACTCCAGCGCGGTCGTCAGCGTGTTCTGCGTGACGATGAGCGCGTCGTCGAAGGCGAGCATCGTCAGATATTGATCCGCCACCGACGACACCAGCGCGATCTCCGCCGCCTTGCGCGATTGAGCCGTCGACAGATACTGCGCGAGCGCCTGATCCTTCAGGCTTCTGATGCGCCCGAAGAAGTCGATTTCCCACGAGGCGTTCAGGCCGACCGAATACTCGTTCGAGATCGTGTTGCCGAGGAACGACAGGTTCTTCGGCGTGCGCTGCTTGCTCTGCGACGCGCTGGCGTCGAGCGTCGGGAACAGGCCCGCGCGCACGATCTGATACTGCGCGCGCGCCGCCTCGACGTTGAGCACCGAGACGCGCAGGTCGCGGTTGTTCTTCAGCGCGAGCTCGACGATCTTCTGCAGGCGCGCGTCGAAGAAGAAATCACGCCAGCCGATGTCCGGCGCGTTCTGCCCGTTCGCGCTGCGGCCATTGCTCGCCGTCGACGACGCATCCGGCTGGTGCGCGTACGCGTCGCCTTCCGGAAACGTCTGCGCGACGGGCGCCGCCGGCTGCTCGTATTTCGGCTGCAGCGTGCAGCCGGTGGCGAGCAGGGCCACGGCGGCCGCGATCAACGAATGTTTAAGCATCTCAATGTCCTTCCTTGTCCGAAGACGGCGAGCCGTGCGTACCGCCGGTACCGCCGAAGTCGCCCGAGCCTGCCGCCGGCACATCCTTGGCCTTGCTGAACTTCGAGATCACGACGAAGAACATCGGGATCATGAAGATGGCCAGGAAGGTCGCGGTCAACATGCCGCCGATCACGCCGGTGCCGATCGCGTGCTGGCTCGCCGAGCCCGCGCCGTTACTGATCGCGAGCGGCAGCACGCCGAGAATGAAGGCGAGCGAGGTCATCAGGATCGGGCGCAACCGCAGGCGCGCCGCTTCCATTGCCGCTTCGACCGTCGACATGCCCTGGATGCGCAGCTCACGCGCGAATTCCACGATCAGAATCGCGTTCTTCGCCGACAGACCCACCGTCGTCAAGAGGCCGACCTGGAAGAACACGTCGTTTTCCAGACCGCGCAGTGTCGCGGCGAGCAGCGCGCCGAGCACGCCGAGCGGCACGACCATGATCACCGAGAACGGGATCGACCAGCTTTCATACAGCGCGGCGAGACACAGGAACACGACGAGAATCGAGATGCCATACAGGATCGGCGCCTGCGAACCCGACTGGCGTTCCTGATACGAAAGGCCCGTCCACTCGTAGCCGATACCCGCGGGCAGCTTCGCCGCGATCGCTTCCATCGCCGTCATGGCCTGGCCGGTCGACTTGCCCGGTGCGGCCGCGCCCTGGATTTCCACCGCCGAGATGCCGTTGTAGCGCTCGAGCTTCGGCGAACCGTAGATCCAGTTGCCCGTCGCGAACGCGCCGAACGGCACCATCGTTCCGGCGCCATTGCGCACATACCACTTGTTCAGGTCTTCCGGACTCATGCGGAACGGACCGTCGCCCTGCACGTAGACCTTCTTGATCCGGTTGTCGACGTCGAGGAAGTTGTTCACGTACTGCGACGCCCACGCGATCGAGAACGTCTGGTCGATGTCCGAAATCGCGACGCCGAGCGCGTTCGCCTTCTCGCGGTCGATGTTCACCTTGAACTGCGGCGTGTCGTTGAGACCGTTCGGGCGCACCTGAGCCAGCGTCGGGTCCTTCGCGGCCATGCCGAGCAGCATGTTGCGCGCTTCCATCAGCTTCGCGTGACCCACGCCCGCGCGGTCCTGCAGCTCGAAGTCGAAGCCCGCGGCCGTGCCGAGCTCCGGAATCGACGGCGGATTGACCGGGAAGATCATCGCGTCCTTGTAAGGCGCGAAGTGCATGAACATCCGGCCGACGAGCGCCTGCACCTTCTCGTTGCTCGCCTGGCGCTGCGCATAGTCCTTCATCCGCACGAACACGAGACCGGAGTTCTGGCCGCGGCCCGCGAACGAGAAGCCGTTCACCGTGAACACCGATTCGACCATGCTCTTCTCGTCGTTGAGCAGATACTCCTGCACGTCCTTGAGCACGTGCGCCGTGTACTCCTGCGTGGAGCCGGGCGGCGCCTGCACGAGCACGAACATCGTGCCCTGGTCTTCGTTCGGCAGGAACGACTTCGGCAGACGCAGGAACAGCATGCCCACCGCGACGATCACGACGATGTAGATGATGAGCCAGCGCCCGGAGCGGCGAATCACGTGCTGCACGCCGCTGTGATACTTCGCCTGGCTCTTGTTGAAGGTGCGGTTGAACCAGCCGAAGAAGCCCTTCTTCTCAGGCTCGTGTCCTTCCGGATGCGGCTTCAGGATGGTCGCGCACAAGGCCGGCGTCAGAATCAGCGCGACCAGCACGGACAGCACCATCGCCGCGACGATCGTCAGCGAGAACTGCCGATAGATCGCGCCGACCGAGCCGCCCGAGAACGCCACCGGCACGAACACCGCCGACAGCACCAGCGCCACGCCGACCAGCGCGCCGGTGATCTGGCCCATCGCCTTGCGTGTCGCGTCGCGCGGTGACAGATGCTCCTCGGTCATCACGCGCTCGACGTTCTCCACGACCACGATCGCGTCGTCGACGAGCAGACCGATCGCGAGCACGAGCCCGAACATCGACAACACGTTGATCGAAAAGCCCACCGCCGACATGATCGCGAACGTGCCGAGCAGAACGACCGGCACCGCGATCGTCGGGATGATCGTTGCCCGCAGGTTCTGCAGGAACAGATACATCACGAGGAACACGAGCACGATACCTTCGATCAGCGTCTTGACCACTTCCTCGATCGACAGGCGCACGAACGGCGTCGTGTCGTACGGATACTTCACCACGAGTCCGTTCGGGAAGTACTTAGACAGCTCGTCGATCTTCTGGCGCACGAGCTTCGCGGTGTTCAGCGCGTTCGCGCCGGTCGCGAGCTGGATACCGAAGCCGGCGGTCGGCTGGCCGTTGTACTTCGTGTCGAAGTTGTAGTTTTCGCCGCCGAGCTCGATCTTCGCGACATCCTTCAGGCGCACCTGCGAGCCGTCCTGATTCACCTTCAGCAGAATGTTGCCGAACTGCTCGGGCGTCTGCAGGAGCGTCGCCTCGGTGATGGTCGCCTGGAGCATCTGCCCCGCCACCGCCGGCGTACCGCCGAGCGAGCCCGCCGCCACCTGCACGTTCTGCGCGGTGATGGCGTTCTTCACGTCGACGGGCGTGAGCGCGTAGTTCGTGAGCTTGGTCGCGTCGAGCCAGATGCGCATTGCGTACTGCGAGCCGAACAGCGTCACCGTGCCGACGCCGTCGATACGCGAGAGCGGATCCTGCACCTTCGACGCCACGTAGTTCGCGAGGTCGTACTTGCTCATGCTGCCGTCTTCGGACACGAACGCGAGCACGAGCAGGAAGCTCGAGCTCGACTTCGTGACCTTCGTGCCGAGCTGCTGCACGACCTGCGGCAGAAGCGGCGTGGCGAGCTGCAGCTTGTTTTGCACCTGAACCTGCGCGATGTCCGGGTTCGTGCCCGCCGCGAACGTCAGCGTGATGGTGGCCGTGCCCGAGTCATCCGAAGTGGACGAGAGATACAGCAAGTGGTCGAGACCGCTCATCTGCTGCTCGATCACCTGCGTCACCGTGTTTTCGACAGTGCTCGCCGATGCGCCCGGATAGGTCGCGCTGATCTGGATCGCGGGCGGCGCGATCGTCGGATACTGCGCGACCGGCAGCGTGAAGATCGACGCCATCCCCGCCAGCATCAGGATGATCGCGATCACCCACGCGAAGATCGGTCGATCGATAAAAAACTTTGCCATGTAACAGGCTCCCTTTTATTACGCGCCCGACGCGGCCGATGCCGGCTGGGCACCGCTCGCGTTCGCCGGAGCGGCTGCGGCGGGTGCGCCCGATGCAGCGCCCGCCGCCTGTGCGTCCGAGGCGGGATACGGGAATTTCGCGGCCACCGGCTTGACCTGCATGCCGGGCTTCGCCTTGTCGACACCGTTCACGATCACGCGATCGCCTGCGTTCAGGCCGCCGTCGACCACCCAGTTGTTGCCGAAGGTGCCGCCCGTGACGAGCTGGCGCAATTCGACCTTGTCGTCCTTGTTGACGACGAGCGCCGTCGGCTGGCCCTTCTGATCGTGCGTAATGCCGATCTGCGGCACGACGAGCGCGTGATCGTTCACGCCTTCCTGGATGCGCGCGCGCACGAACATGCCCGGCAGAAGCACGCGGTCCTTGTTCTGGAAGATCGCGCGCACGGTCACGGAACCGGTGCTCTGATCGACGCTCACGTCGGAGAACTGCAGCTTGCCCTGCTCGGTGTAGGTGCGGCCGTCTTCGAGCACGAGCGAGACCTTCGCGGCGTGGATGCCTTCGGTCTGCAGGCGGCCTTCCTGGATCTGCCTGCGCAGCTTCAGGCCCTCGACGCTCGACTGCGTGAGATCGACGTAGATCGGATCGAGCTGCTGAACCGTCGTGAGCAGCGTCGCGGCGCTCGCCTGCACGTAGGCGCCCGGCGTGACCTGCGACAGGCCCGTGCGGCCGGTGATCGGCGAGACGACGTCGGTGTAGCCGAGGTTGATCTGCGCGGTATCGACCGATGCCTTGCCCGCGGCGACGTCCGCCACGGCCTGGCCTTGCGCGGCCACGGCGTTGTCGTAGTCCTGCTTCGACACCGCGTTGGCCGCGACGAGGATCTTGTAGCGCGACACGAGCGCGTTCTGCGACGCGACGTTCGCCTGCGCCTTCGCGAGCGACGCCTTCGCGTTGTTCAGCGCGGCGATGTACGGCGCCGGATCGATCTTGTAGAGCCGCTGACCGACCTTGACCTCGGAGCCTTCGGTGAATTCACGGCGCAGCACGATGCCGTCCACCCGCGCGCGGACCTGCGCAACGAGATAGGCATTGGTGCGGCCCGGCAAATCGACAACCACCGGCACGCTCGTGGGCTGCACGGTGACGATGCCCACTTCGGGCGTTTGCGGCGGAGGTGCTGATTGTTTTTGCCCGCACGCTGCCACGAAAACGGCAGCCGTCGCGGCGGTGATTAAGCGGAGTGGAACCCGTTCGACGCGCATGGAGCGACCTCTGTCTAAGACTGAGAGTGAAGTGGGTGCGCGGCGGCCTTCCCCGGGCCATGCCGCGCACGAGCGTCGTTAAGACGCTGACCGACAAACCGACTGTTCGACGAGTGACCATTACCGCCAGCCGAAGGCCGACGTTGCATGCCCGTGCGAGGCGCTCAGAAGCGCCGGCGCTTGACCAGAGGACGGCCAGAACGGGCAATCGGATTGAAAGCTTACGTGAAGTCTGCTCGCCGACTCAATTTGTCGAAATTTGTTAACGGGTGGTATTGTATATACATTCACGAATGAATGTAAAAAACCGTACGCGTTTCTCCCCATTGGTGGCGAGAAAAAAACCGCTCCGGGAATCGATTACGTTCGACGGATCTTCGACAAGGACGCATGCAGCGCGTCCTTTCAACGGCAGCAGCAGGAGCAGACGGCCACAGGCCGCACGATATGGTCAGACGAACCAAGGAAGAAGCGCAGGCGACGCGCAACCGGGTACTCGACGCAGCCGAGCGCGTCTTCTATGAGAAAGGGGTATCGCGCACGACGCTCGCGGACATCGCCCAGGCCGCGGGCGTGACGCGCGGCGCGATCTACTGGCATTTCGCCAACAAGGGCGATCTTTTCAACGCGATGTTCGACCGCAGCCTGCTGCCGCTCGACGAACTCGTGGCAGCCACGCTCGACGGCAAGGAAGAGGATCCGCTGGCGCGCCTGCGCGAGCTGTTCGTCTGGTGCATGCGCAATATCACCACCGACGAGCAGCGTCGACGCGTGTTCGACATTCTCTTCATGAAATGCGAGTTCGTGGAGGAGATGGGGCCGGTGCGCGAGCGGCATCAGAACAACATGCGCGACGGCATGGAGCGCATCGAGCGCGCGCTGCGCAACGCCGTCGAGAAAAAACAGCTTCCGGAAACGCTCGATACGAACCGTGCGACGACCATGCTGCATTGCCTGTTCACCGGCATCCTGCACGATTCGCTGATGCTGCCGGACCTCGTCCATCCGGAGCGGGACGCCGAAGCGCTGATCGACGCATGCTTCGACGCCCTGCGTTGCAGCGCCGCCCTTCTGTCACCGGCCAGCGGCTGAATTCACGCCCCGCGCCCGCTGGTTCGACGCGTAGATGTTGTCGCGCGCGGGCGGCTCGCCGGATTCCAGCGCGGCGATCCACTCGTCCGTGCTGAGCACGGCGGCGAAGCGCGACTGCATCACCACCGTGAACACGCGATGGATTTCCTCGGCGCTCGCCTTGCCCGCGCGGTTTTCGTAGGGCACGGCGCCCGTCGCGTCGATCAGAAATTCGACCGAAAGCCCCGCGTGCACCGCGTGCTTCACCGTGGAATCGTCGCAATTGTGGGTCATGTAGCCCGCGATCACGATCGTGTCGATATCGTGCGTGGTGAGCCAGTCGCCGAGGTCCGTGCCCGCGAACGCGCTCGGCAGCGACTTCTCGACGTAATGCGCACGCGGCCGCGACGTCACCGTCTCATGCAGCTCCGCCAGCGCCGAGCCGCGCGCGAAGATCGGCGCGGCCGCCGGCGCGAAATTCTGCACGACGACGACCGGCACGCCGTGCTTTTCGGCGGCATCCATCGCCCGGCCGATATTGGCGAGCGACACGTTCACATCGGGATATTCGATCGGCAGATTGCCGGTGACGTATTCGTTCTGCACGTCGATGACGATCAGGGCGCGGCGCGGCATGGTCAGCTCCTTGTGGATGGTTGAGCGCATTGTCGCCGCGCCCGCGCGACGCCCAAAAGTGGCCCGATTGCCATTTTTCGCGGGAATCGGGCCAAAATACGCGCATTGGATGTTTCCCCGGAGCCGCCCATGAATCGCCATTCGATCGCCGTCGTCGCGTTCGACCGCATCAGCCCGTTTCATCTGGCGGTGCCGTGCATCGTGTTCGGCGAGGATCGCGGTGAAATCGGCGTGCCGCCGTTCGACTTTCGGGTCTGCGCGGCGGAGCCGGACGCGCTCGCGACATCGGCGGGATTCACGATCGCGGCGCAGCATTCGCTCGATGTGCTCACCGCCGCCGACGTGGTCATCGTGCCTTCGTGGCGCGATCCCGGCGAGACGCCGCCCGATGCCCTGCTCGACGCGTTGCGCGCGGCGCACGCACGCGGCGCGCAGGTCGTCGGCCTGTGCCTCGGCTCGTACGTGCTCGCGGCGGCGGGCCTGCTCGACGGCCGCGCGGCCACGACGCACTGGGCCTGGGCCGGCGATTTCGCGCGCCGCTATCCGCGCGTGCGGCTCGATCCGAACGTGCTCTATATCGACGATGGAAACATCACGACGTCCGCCGGCACCGCGGCCGGACTCGACTGCTGCCTGCACGTGCTGCGCAAGCTGGCCGGATCGCACGCGGCGAATCAGGTCGCGCGGCGGCTCGTGGTGCCGCCGCACCGGCAAGGCTCGCAGGCGCAGTTCATCGACGAGCCGCTGCCCGGGCGCGCGAACGGCGAACGGCTCGCCGGGCTGCTCGACTGGATGCGCGCCAATCTGCAAACGGACCATTCACTCGATGCGCTCGCCGCGCGCATGGCGATGAGCCGCCGCAACTTTACGCGGCGCTTTCGGGAAACGACGGGCACGACCGTCGGCGCGTGGCTCATCGGGCAACGGGTCGCGTTCGCGCAACGTCTGCTCGAGGACACGGATCTGCCCATCGACCGCATCGCGGAGAAGAGCGGCTTGCGCACCGGCGCGACGCTGCGCCAGCAATTCGCGCAGACGCTGAAGACGTCGCCATCGGCTTATCGGCGGGCGTTTCGCGGCGTGTGACGCGTCACGGCAAGCCGATGTGCTCGGCGAGGTACGCGAACAGCGCGACGCACACGAGCATCGCCGCCCAGGCCCAGCCGGGCAGACCGAGCGGATGCGAATCGTGGGAATGATCGGGGTCGTGATGCGCGAAGCCGTGCCCGTGCAGACGATGCCGCAGCACGCCGCTCGCATGGGCATCGGCGGAGGGTGCGCGCATCGCGCCCGCGCGACGCGAAAATGCCGCCGACACCACGCTCGGCCGAAGGAACACGTGCCGCCGCGCCGCGCTTTCGCCCGCCGCGCGCATCGACGGCAGGCCGTGCTTCGCGCGCACCACTTCGCAGAACTCGGCGAAGAACTCGTCGGCGCCCTCGCGCAGCGCGTTTTCGATCTGCCGTGACGGCAAGCCGGCGAGCGGGCCCGATACCGTGGCCCAGACGGTGTATTCGATCCAGGTCGCGTCGCCGTCGTCGTCCGGATTCAGCGCGACGGCGATCTGGCCGCGCAACGAGCCGACGCCCTCGCCGCGCGCCTTGAAGCTCAGCGTGCGGGCGTAGACGGCATCTGCAGATTCCTCGCTGTCGCCCTCGGCATGCGCCGCCTGACGCGTGCGGCCCGCCGCATGCGCGCGGATTTCGTAGCGCGCACGCAGCGCGCCGAGCGGCACGGTCAGCGTGAGAACATACTCGCCGCCTGGCGTCCGGATGAACGATTCGCAATTGTCGAGACTCGCGCGCAAGAGCGCGAGATCGCCGAGCGCCTCCCGGACGTGCGCCGGGTCGAGCGGAACGCGCAACGCATCGGTGACTTCCATTCGAGCCTCCGGGACAAGGATCGCATGCGTTCGTTATGGCTCAACGGGTGGGGCGGTGTCTGTTCGGATGCGCGCCTAGGAAGTTTCGTCGATACGATCGACGCGCGAGCGGTAGAACGCGAGGTAGCCCTTGATCTTCGCGGCGGCGTCGAGCGGCGCCTCGTAGCTCCAGGCAGCGTTCTCGACCGGACCGTCCTCGGTCAGCAGATGATAATGCGTGGCCTGGCCTTTCACCGGGCAATGCGTGGTGTGGATCGAGCGTTCCAGGCGCGCCATGTTCACGTCGGCGCGCGGGAAGTAGTGCACTTTATCCGCGCCCGTTTCGAGGAGCGTCATGGACGCGTGCGTATCCGCGTAGGTGACGCCCTGATGGATGACGCGACAGCGCCGGCCGTTCGGCGTGATCTCGATGCGTTGCGCCGCTTCGTGCCCGTCGTTGAGTTCCGTGCCCATCCTGATGCGCCTCCCGCGTGCGAACCGACATCACATGAAAAAGCCACGAGTCACCGAGATACCCGTGGCTTAATTATGAGACAAGATTCCGATGTCGGGTGAGCGCTTTCGCTGCCTCTGGCGTTAACCTCTTCGACGCCCGCGGCTACTGAATGTTCCAGTGAAACGCCGCCTTCGCCTTGCCGGGGCCCGCCACCGTCACCGCCTGTTTCTTTTCCTGATCCTTGTACTTCGCGTAGACCGTATAGCTGCCCGGCGGCAACTTGACGAGCATGTAAGGTCCCATCGATTCGGTCGACAGCACTTCGCCGCCCTTGCCGCCGACGATCCGCACATGCACGCCCGAAAGATAGTCGGCGGTCGGCCCCGTGAAGCGCAGCGACAACGGCCACTGCGCCTGTTCGCGCAACAATGCGCGCGATTCGTCGAGCCCCACGCCGCCCGATGTGTAGGAAACGTCGCCTTGCTGCTGGATCTGCGGCAGGCCGCCGCCATTGGTGTTGCCGGCGCTGGACATGTCGGTGGCCGTGCCGCCCGATGCCTGCGCCCAGGCGCCGCCTGCCATGCCCGCGCTCGCCGCCGCAACGAGGACTGCGGCCGCCAGCTTGCCCGTGGTTCTGCTCGTCATGTTCGTGCTCCTTTGTCCGATGCCGCCGGCCCGTCAGGCGCCCGCGGCGTCACGCCCGATGCGCCGGTTTCGCGCGATGGGGCACCAGGGAACCACGGAGCATGGTTCGTGCCCGCATCGCGCGACGCAACGGGCGCCGTTCAGCCGAGATCGACCGGCACGAAGATCTGCGCGTCGTCGCGCTGGATCAGGAGCGCGATGCTGTCGCCCGCGCGCTGGACCATCGACTTCAACTGCTGCACGGTTGTGACCGGCTGGCCGTTGACCGCGAGAATCACATCGCCCGGCTGGATGCCCGCGGTCGCCGCAGCGCCGTTCGACTGCTGCACGAGCAGGCCGCGCGAGAGCGAATCGTTCTGCCTCTCTTCCGGCGTGAGCGGCCGCACCGCGACGCCGAGCCGCGCGTCCTGCGCCGACGCGCCTTCGTCGCCTCCGGTATTTGCGCTCGCGGTCTTCGCGTCCTTGAGCGCGCCGATGGTCACGCTGAGATCCTTCGCGCCCTTGTCGCGCCATACCGTCACCTTCGCCGACGTGCCGGGCGAAAGGCTCGCGACCTGCGAAGGCAGCGAGGTCGAATCCGTCACCGGCACGCCGTTCAGCGCGGTGATCACGTCGCCGGGCTGAAGTCCCGCCTTCGCCGCCGGTCCGCCCGGCTCGACCGAGCTCACGAGGGCGCCTTGAGGCGACTTCATGCCGAATGAGTTGGCGAGCGTCTGGTTCATGCCCTGCACCGTCACGCCGAGACGGCCGCGATCTACATGGCCCGTCTTGATGATCGCGTCCTTGACCTTGATCGCCTCGTTGATCGGGATGGCGAACGAAAGCCCCTGGAAGCCGCCTGTCTGCGAGTAGATCATCGAGTTGATGCCGATCACTTCGCCTTGCAGATTGAAGAGCGGCCCGCCCGAGTTGCCGGGGTTCACCGGCACGTCGGTCTGGATGAACGGCGTGTAGTTCTCGTTGGGCAGCGCGCGCGATTTCGCGCTGATGATGCCCGACGTCACGGTGTTGTCGAAGCCGTAGGGCGAGCCGATCGCGACCACCCACTGGCCCACCTTGCTGCCGTTGGGATCGCCGATCTTCACGGTAGGCAGGTTCTTCGCGTCGATCTTGAGCACGGCGACGTCCGACTGCTTGTCCGCGCCAATCACCTTCGCGCGGTACTCGCGCTTGTCGGTGAGCTTCACGGTGACGACATTGGCGTTATCGACGACGTGCGCGTTCGTCAGAATGTAGCCGTCGCTGCTCACGATGAAGCCGGAGCCGAGGCCTTCGCTCGGACGATCCGCGCCGGGGCCGCCATCGCCGCCGCCGAAGCCGGGCATGCCGCCGAAGCGCTTGAAGAACTGGTAGAAGGGATCGTCCGGGTCCATCGGCAACTGATTCGGGCCGCGCCGGTTCGACGTTTGCTTGACGACATGCTTCGCGCTGATGTTCACCACCGCGGGGCCGTAGGTCTCGACGAGACCGGAGAAATCCGGAATGCCTGTCTTGGCCGCGGCTTCGGCGGGCATCAACGCCGCTTGCGCGGGCGCGATGACCTGGGGCGCAGGCACGTTGTTATGTCCGGCCACGTAGCCCGCCGACAAGGCAACGGCAACGGCTGCCGCGACGGCGCTGCGGGTGAGGATCTTCGCTTTCATCGTGTGCTCCTGATAACGGGATGCGCTGCGTGGATGCGCTTTGCGGATGAAGGAAGATTACGGTTCGTCGCTTAAATCTCTCTTAAAAGGCCAGAAGGACGCGCGCGAATGCAAAAGAGGCGGCTACCCTCACGGATGGCCGCCCCTTGTACCGGGCGCCTTGCTGCCGGCGCCGCTTCGCTGCGAGCTTAGAACTCGTAGCCGACTTGCGCGCGGACGCCTGCGTCGCCATGCCCCGTCAGCGACAGCGCACCGTTCACCAGCCAACGGCTGTCTTGCGAACGATAGGTGCCACCGACGCCCATTGCCGTATAGCCCTTATAGTTCGCCACGCCCGCGGCCACCACCGTCTTGCCCGGCTCACGCGGCGTGAGGTTCGGCATGGCCATCGCCGCGGCAACGCCGGCGAACGCTTCGCGCGCGACCGTGTTGACGCTGCTTTGCACCGCGTTCAACTGGTTCATGTTCGCTGCGTCCGTGCCATTGATGCCCGGCGCGACGTTCGTCACGCGGCGCTCGTTGCCCGCCGAGCCGACCGACACGGTGTTGTCTTCCGATGCGACGGAACGGTCGCCCAGCGCCACCGAATTCGCCCCGCTCGCCTGCGCGCCGTTACCGATGGCGGTCGAGTTCGCGCCCGTCGCCGCGGCGGGTGCATCGTTCGCCTGTGAATCGATGAACGTCGCCCCGCCGATCGTGATGTTCGCCACGCGCTGGTTCAGCGCATCGACCTGCTGGTTCGTCGCGTACAACTGCGAACCGTTGACCGCGTCCGTGCTGGTCACGCTGAGCTCGCCGTCCGCCACGCCGGTGACCTGGCGTGCACCTGCCGTGCCCGTCACGTCCACGATCGTGCCGTCCGTGTCCTTCGCGACGGTGATGGCGCGCGACGTCGGGTCCTGCTGCACGAGGCCGATGGTGCCGTTGTTGATGTTGGTCGTGAGGTCGTTGACAGCGGTGTAAAGCTGCGAGCCGTTGATCGCGTCGGAACTCGTTGCCGAGATCTCGCCGGGGGCGAGGCCGCTGATCTTGTTGCTAAGCATGTCGACGTACTGGTGCATCTCGATGCTGGTGCCCGCGGTGATGCCGACCACGCCGCCGCCTAGCTGAATTTGATCGGCTGCTGGGTTTGAACTATCGGTGGTAAGTGTCGCAGTATTGGCAGTGCATCCGGGAAGGAGAGTAAGGCTCATCGGAACCAGACCCTGCCCAATCCCATTGCCGCCACAAATCGTCAACTGCGGGTCAGCCCACGCGCCGGAACTTCCCGCCATCAACCCGACCGCCACTACGAGCCACCCTCGCTTCGCGAGCACCGACCGTAGAGTGAGCCAACGTCCACCGCTCAAGCCATTCATGATCAATCATCCGGAAGATAAAGAGCTGCGGAGATTAATCAACAATCCTATTCAAATGTAGGCGAGGTTTCCTAAAAAACAAAATCAGTCAAATCAATTACTTGCCTTATAAAAAAACAAACAAACATCGGTCCACCAAAAAAACTTCCTCGCCGACTTCGATCAATCTGTTCCACGACAAAGCAGCATTTCCGCCGCCAAATTCAAAACCGCACAGTCACTTTCAACCCGCCTGCCGGCGATTCCCCGAGCGCGACCGCAGCGCCATGCTGAGCCGCGATCCGCCGCACGATCGCGAGTCCGAGCCCGCTGCCCGCCACATCGGTGCGCGCCCGGTTGGCGCCTTCTCCTACGCGATAAAAACGGTCGAACACGCGCTCGCGTTCCTCGGCGGGAATGCCCGGCCCGGTGTCGTCGATATCGACGACCGCATGCCCGTCCTCGACCTTCAGACAGACATCCACACGCCCGCCGGGCGGCGTGTATTTTGTCGCGTTGTCGATGAGATTGTTGAACATCACGCGCAGCGAATCCGGATCGCCGTTGACGATCGCGGGCTCGCTCGCCTCGATACCGAGATCGACTTCACGCTCCTGCGCCACGAGCACATACCCGCGCACGCACCCTTCCAGCAACTCGCCCAGATCGATGCGGGCTTCGACTGTCTTGCCATCCGGCTCCGATCGCGCGAGCGCGAGCAACTGTTCGGCAAGACGCGTCGCGCGCGCGATGCCTTCGTGCAGGTCGTGAAGCGCCTCGCGTCGCGTAACATCATCCTGCGCGCGCGCGACGAGCTGCGCCTGGATCTGCACGGCGGCGAGCGGCGTGCGCAACTCGTGCGCGGCATCGGCCACGAAGGCCTTCTGCGTATCGAGCGCCGCCGACAAACGCGAAAGCAGCGCATTCAATGCGCGCACGACGGGCCGCACTTCCTGCGGCAGACGTTGATCGGAAAGCGGATCGAGCGCCTCGGGATGGCGCGTGTCGAGCGCGCGCGTCACGCGCTGCAAAGGCGCGAGACCGCGCCCGACGATCACCCAGATCGCGAGCCCGAGCAGCGGCAGCAGCAGCACGAGCGGCCACAGCGTGCGCCACGCGACGCCCGCCGCGACGCGATTGCGGATCGACAGCGGCTGCGCAAGCTGCACGACGTTGTCGCCGACGATCGCGCTATACACGCGCCATTCGCCGCGCGGCGTCATTTCGGTGGAGAAGCCGAGTTCGGCGTGAGGCGCCAGCGGCACGCGCGGATGCGAGTAGTACATCAGCACGCCGTTGCGATTCCAGATCTGGATGACGACGCCTTCATCGCTCTCGCTGCGCGAGCTCAGCACCGACGAAAACGGCTCCGAAGGCAGCGCCGCCGCGATCTGCTGAAGCTGGTAATCGAAGAGTTCGTTGGCTTCGGCGAGCGCCTGGCGATAGATGAGCCAGCCCGCGAACCCCACGCCGACGATCACGAGCGCGAGCAGCCAGATCACCAATTGCCGCCGGATCGACTGCATCAGGCGTCCTTCGCGACCATATACCCGAGGCCGCGAACGTTGCGGATGAGATCGGCGCCGAGCTTCTTTCTCAGCGAATGGATGTAGACCTCGACGGTGTTGCTGCCGATTTCCTCGCCCCAGCCGTAGATCTTCTCCTCGAGCTGGCTCTTCGAAAGCACCGCGCCGGGCCGCGCCATCAACGCTTCGAGCAGCGCGAACTCGCGCGCCGACAGCGCTACGGGCGCGCCCGCGAGCGTCACCTGATGGCCGACCGGATCGAGCGTGAGTTCGCCGTGCCGCACGAGCGATTCGCCACGCCCCGCGTGACGGCGGATGAGCGCACGCATGCGCGCGCCGAGCTCGTCGAGATCGAAGGGCTTGACGAGATAATCGTCGGCGCCGGCGTCGAGCCCCTTCACGCGATCCGCGATGGCGTCGCGCGCCGTGACGATCAGCACCGGCACGGCGTTGGCGCGCGCGCGCAGCGTCTTCAGCACGTCGAGGCCGTCGCGCTTGGGCAGGCCGAGATCGAGCAGCATCAGGTCGTAGGGCTCGCCGCCGACCGCCGTGAGCGCGGCCTCGCCGTCCTGCACCCAGTCGACTGCGAAGCCGTCCGCGCGCAGCGCCTTGCGCACGCCCTCGGCGATCATCCGGTCATCTTCGACAAGCAGGATTCGCATGGCACATATCTGTTCGTGGTTACATAAGGCAGCTTTCGGGCCGCGACCCATTGTAGCGGCGCCTGCCCGCCACAGGCTTAAACGGGACTTAACCGCGCGGACCGTCCACTTTCAGAGGGCAACGGCGCGATGCATGCCGGCCGCGTCAGCATCGCGTGATGAAGATTTGCCACGCGTACGATTTCCGCAAGCCAGCTTGTCTACAATAGCCGCTTCCCACGCGGCGCGACGCGCGCTCATCCCGCGCCGCCGCCCATCATCCAGTCCAAGAACAACGCTCGTCCATGCCGCTCGCTTCTCGTTCCGTGTCCAGCCGTCTTTCTTCGTTTGCGCTCGCCGCTGCTCTTGCCTGCGCGGCGCTCGGCCACATGCCCGATGCGAAAGCGCGCGGCGGCACCAAAGCCGAATCGCAGGCGCAGCGGCCGGAACATGCGGCGAAGGGCGGCGCGAAATCGAAGCGCGCCGCGAAGAACGAAGCGAAGCACGAGGCGAAGGCCAGAGTGCCCGCCGGTCCGCTGCCCGCTTCGGTGATGACGGCGCTCGCGCGCGCGCATGTGCCGCTCTCGTCGATGAGCGTCGTCGTGCAACGCGTCGGCGCGCCCGTGCCGCTCGTTTCGATCAACGCGAACGAGCCGATGCTGCCCGCCTCGACGATGAAGCTCGTCACCACCTACGCGGGCCTCTCGATGCTCGGGCCGGACTACCGCTGGAAGACCACCGCCTATGCCGACGGCGATCTCGATGCGCAAGGCGTCCTGCACGGCAATCTGTACATTCAGGGCACGGGCGATCCGAAGCTCGTGCCGGAAGAGCTGATCGATCTCGTCAACCAGATCCGCAAGAACGGCATCACGGGGATCGACGGCGCGCTCGTGCTCGACAAGCGCTACTTCGACGCCTCCACGCGCGATCTCCCCGCGTTCGACAACGACGACACCGCGCCCTACAACGTCGGCCCGGACCCGCTGCTCTACGCGTTCAAGTCGCTGTCCTTCACGTTGACGCCGGGCGAGGACGGACAGGTGTCTATCGACGTGCTGCCGCAGCTCGCGCAACTGCAGATAGACAACGAACTGCGCGTCACGCGCGGCGCGTGCACGGGGTCGCTGCAGGCCGCGTCGCCTTCGGTCGCGCAGACGCAGGGCGGCTTCGTGCAGGCGTCGTTCATCGGCGACTATCCGCTGCGCTGCGGCTCGCGCACGGTCAACGTCGCCGCGCTCGATCATTCGACCTTCTTTGCGGGCGGCTTTCTCGCGCTGTGGAAGCAGACGGGCGGCACGTTCCAGGGCGCGACGCGCGAAGGCCCGACGCCTTCGAACGCGCGGCTCGTCGGCACGCATCGCAGCCCGGTGCTGTCGGATGTCGTTCGCGACATCAACAAGTTCAGCAACAACGTGATGGCGCGCAACCTGTTCCTCACGATCGGCGCGGCGCAATCGAAACCGCCCGCGACGACGGCGAAATCGGCTGCGGCGATCCAGGCGTTCCTGAAACGCAGTGCCCTGCCGATGAACGGCCTCGCGCTCGACAACGGCTCCGGCCTCTCGCGCGACGAAACCATTTCCGCGGCCTCGCTCGCCGATCTGCTGATGGCGGCGAACGCGAGCCCGGTCGCGCAGGTGTTCGTCGAATCCCTGCCGGTCGCGGGCGTCGACGGCACCATGCGCAACCGCCTCACCAACGCGGGCGCCCTCGGCAATGCGCACATCAAGACCGGCACGCTGCGCGACGTGCGCGCGATCGCCGGCTATGTCGGCGCGGCGAATGGCGAGAGCTATGTCGTCGTGAGCTTCATCAACAATCCGCGCGCCGAGGCCGCGCGCGCCGCGCACGATGCGCTGCTCGAATGGGTCTACGAGGGTGCGCGCCGCCCGGGCGCGGCGGACTGAGACGCGTCGCTCGCGGGCATGCGAGCCGGACGTGACCGAAGATTTCTTCTACGAAGTGAGGCCCGGGAAGGCACGCCCGCCGTGTACGCTGTCGGGCACGGCGCACGGCCGGGTGCATTGCGCGACACGGTGGGCGTGCGGCATCGCTTAATATCGCAGGACGCGGCGTGAAGACCGCAGACGGTCAAGCGCCGCAATCGAACTAGAAAACACCGAAGAACGGAGACGAGGTCCATGAAGAAGCAACGCTCGACGCGCGCCGCCCTGGCGCGCTTTGCCCAAGTCGCGACGGCCAGCGCGGCCTTCGCCCTGCTCGCCGCGTGCGGCGGCGGTGACGACAACAATTCCACGCCACCGGGCGGCGTCAAGCTGCAGGTGGTGTCGTTCGGCGACAGCCTTTCCGATGTCGGCACGTATGCGCCCGTTGCGGCGGCGAACTTCGGCGGCGGGCGCTTCACGACGAATCCGGGACAGGTCTGGGTGCAGAACGTCGCGCAGTATTACGGCGACACGCTGACGCCGGCGATGACGGGCGGCTTCGGCGTGCCGCCGCAGACGCAGTCGGGATTGGGCTATGCGCAAGGTGGCGCGCTGGTGACGAATCCGATCGGCATCAACCATGTGTCGAACGATCCGGCGAATTATCAGGGCGCGCTCACGGTGCCGGTCGTGCAGCAGGTCTCGAACTATCTCGCGGCGCATGGCAGTTTCAACGCGAATCAGCTCGTGATCGTCAATGGCGGCGGCAACGACATCCTCTATAACTTCCAGCGCGCCGTCGCGGGCGCGATCACGCCGGATCAGGCGAGCGCGGCGATCGGCAAGGCGGCGCTCGACCTCGCGGGCGTGATCGGGAAAATCTTGCAGAGCGGCGCGACGCACGTGCTGGTCTCGAACGTGCCGGACGTCGGCGCGACGCCGCAGGGCCTGATGAGCTCGGCGGCCAATCGCGCGTTGCTCACGCAGGCATCGGTCGGGTTCAACAAGGCGCTCGCGGGCGCGCTGACGCAGACGGGGCTGATGTCGAAGGTGATCTATCTCGACATCGTGCCGGTGCTCGCCAATGTCACGGCCAACTTCCAGCAATTCGGCTTCGCTGTGTCGAACACGGGAACCGCCTGCAATCTTCAGGCGATGGCGGCCGCGGCGCAGAAGTTCGGCGAGCCGAATCCTCAGGCTTTCGCTACTTCGCTGTTCTGTTCGCCGGAGACTTTGACGGTTGCCGGCGCGGATCAGACGTATATGTACGCGGACACCGTGCATCCGACGACGCATCTCGGTGCGCTTTATGCGCAGGCGGCGGAGCAGACGGTGGCGAAGTCGGGATTGGGGAAGTAAGCGGTTGGATTAGTGAGTAGTTAAAAACCGCCCGACCGAGGAATCGCCGGGCGGTTTTTTCTTGTTTTTGACCCAGCGATCACGCATCCGCCTCGAACGCCGCCGCCGCCCTTCCCAGCCGATCATTCACCGCGATCCACTCGACCGTCTCCGGCAACTTCTCGATGAGAATCCGCTCGACATTCGCCCGATCCAGCGCGCGCAGCAAGCCATAAAGGTCCCGCGCATAGCTCTGCGGATCTTCCGGCGCGGCAACGAAGTGAACATTCGCCGCGTGCGCCCACTCCCCCGCACTCGAACTGCGCGCGACCAGCGCGATCTTCTTCCCGCTCGCCCGATCCTGACTGGCAAGTAGCGGCTCGATCAATGCAAACGGCAGCAAGGCAAGCGGCGTGCGCGGTGCGTAATGCGCCTTCAACGTACCCGAAGCCCGCGGCGCCGTCGCATCCGAGCCATCGGGCAAACGCGGCGCAGTACCGATCACATCCGCGATCTGTTGCGGACTCACATGCCCCGGCCGCAACAGCGCCGGAAAGCCACGCGACAAATCGAGAATGGTCGATTCGATGCCGACATCCGCCGCGCCGCCATCGAGCACGTGCACCGCGTTGCCGAATTCCTCGCGCACGTGCTGCGCGGTCGTCGGACTCACATGGCCGAAGCGATTGGCGGACGGCCCCGCCACCCCGCCTTGCTTGCCCGTACGAAGACGCCGCGCGTGAAACGCCGACAACAACTGCTGCGCGACCGGATGCGACGGACACCGCACGCCCACCGAATCCTGTCCGCCGCTCACCGCCGCCGGAATATGCGCCGCGCGCTTCAGAATCAGCGTCAAAGGGCCGGGCCAGAACGCATCGATGAGCTTGCGCGCATCGACGGGCAACTCGCGCACCCAGTAGCCCGGATCAGCCTCGGGCGCGAGATGCACGATCACCGGATGATTCGCAGGCCGCCCCTTCGCCGCATAGATGCGCGCGATGGCGTCCGGATTCTCGGCGTCACCGCCGAGCCCATAGACCGTCTCGGTCGGAAACGCGACGAGTTCGCCCGCGTCGAGCAGGGCCGCGGCTTCGTCGATCTGCGCGGCGCTCGGAAAATGGATGGTCATTGCCTGGTGCTTCGGTAAGTCTCAATCGAGCGAAATATGCAGCATGCGCGCGCAGTCGCGCGCCGCCGTGCGCGCTTCCTCGAGCGTCGCCGCCGTGAAGTTGATGTGGCCCATCTTGCGGCCCCGGCGCGCCTCTTCCTTGCCATACAGATGCAACCGCGCGGACGGCATCGCGGCGACTTCCGGCCACCCGGGGGCACGCGCCTTGTCGCCATCGAACCAGATATCGCCGAGCAGATTCAGCATCGCGGCGGGCGAATGCTGGCGCGTGTCGCCGAGCGGCATGCCGGTCATCGCGCGAACCTGCTGCTCGAACTGGCTCGTCGCGCAGGCATCGACCGTGTAGTGGCCGGAATTGTGCGGGCGCGGCGCCATTTCATTCGCGATCAGCGAGCCGTCCTCCAGCACGAAGAACTCGACGCACAGCACGCCGACATAACCCAGCTTCGCGGCAATGGTCAGCGCCGCGTCCTGCGCCTGAGCGACGAGCGCATCGGAGGCGTCGGGCGCGGGCACGACCGTCTTCGCGAGAATGCCGTTCACGTGCACGTTCTGCGCGAGCGGGAACACGGCCGACTTGCCGTCGCCGCCGCGCGCGATCAGCACCGACACTTCGTACTTGAGCGGCATGCGCTTCTCCAGCACGCACGGCACGCCCGACAACGACGCATACGCGTTGCGCAATTCCGCGACGTTGCGCACGCTGACCTGCCCCTTGCCGTCATAGCCGAGACGCGCGGTCTTCAGAATGCCCGGCAGCACGGCGGCGATCTTCTCGTCGGGCAGCGCGGCGAGCGCGTCCATCGATTCGATCACCACGTGCGGCGCGACCGGCACGCCCGACTCCGCGATGAAGCGCTTCTCCGCGACGCGATCCTGCGCGATCGCCACGCAACTGCCCGCCGGACTCACGAACGTGCACGACGCGAGAAAGTCGAGGCTCGCGGACGGCACGTTCTCGAATTCGGTCGATACCGCCGCGCACAGGCGGCCGAGCTCGGTGAGCGCGGCACGGTCGTCATAGGGCGCGCGGATGTGGCGGTCCGCGACGGCGCCCGCGGGGCTCGTCTCGTCCGGATCGAGGACGGCGACGCGATAGCCCATCGACTGCGCGGCGAAGCAGAACATGCGGCCGAGCTGGCCGCCGCCGACCATGCCGAGCCAGGCGCCCGGCAGGATGGGAGAAATCGGGGAGTTTTGTGGGTTCATCGTGGCTGAACGTGGGCGCTACGTTGCGAACGGCGAGCGGCGCGCGCCGCTCTCAATGCTCTATGCGGGCCAAAGTGGGATCAAGGCACCATCAAAGCGGCGGCAATGCCATGTCCCGCGCCGCCTGGTTCTGCTTCACGCGGAAAGCGGCGAGCGCATCGGCGTAGCGCGCGTCCGTCACGCTCAGAATCGATACCGCGAACAGCGCCGCGTTCGCCGCGCCCGCCTCGCCGATGGCAAAGGTCGCGACCGGCACGCCCTTGGGCATCTGCACGATCGAGTGCAGCGAATCGACGCCCTTCAGATACTTGCTCGCCACCGGCACGCCGAGCACCGGCACCGTGGTCTTCGCGGCCAGCATGCCCGGCAGATGCGCCGCGCCGCCCGCACCGGCGATGATCGCGCGCACGCCGCGCTCACGCGCGCTTTCGGCGTAGGCGAACATCTCGTCCGGCATGCGATGCGCCGACACGACTTTCGCCTCGTACGGCACGCCGAATTCCTGAAGAATCGCCACCGCGTTCTTCATCACGTCCCAGTCGGAGCTGGAGCCCATCAACACGCCGACGAGCGGCGCTTCGTGCGTATGCGCCGCGGTCTGTACTTCGCTCATTCCTGTTCCCTTGAATTGCGCACGCCGCTTCTTCATGAGCGGCGCGCGTGTCGAACCTTAAGAAAGCGTCTTGCCGGTCAAACGCTGCAGCGCTTCCTGATACTTCTCCGACGTCTTGGCGATCACGTCGTCCGGCAGCTTCGGCGCGGGCGGCTCCTTCTTCCACGGCTGCGTTTCGAGCCAGTCGCGCACGAACTGCTTGTCGAACGACGGCGGATTCGTGCCGACCTGATAGCCATCGGCGGGCCAGAAGCGCGACGAATCGGCGGTCAGCACTTCGTCCATCAGATACAGATCGCCCTTGTTGTCGAGACCGAACTCGAACTTCGTATCCGCGATGATGATGCCGCGCGTCGCCGCGTACTCGGCCGCTTCCTTGTACAGCTGGATGGAAATGCGCTTGATCGTCGCGGAAAGCTCGGTGCCGATGCGGCGCTCCATGTCATCGTAGGTGATGTTTTCGTCGTGATGGCCCATTTCCGCCTTCGCTGCCGGCGTGAAAATCGGCTCGGGCAGCTTCTGCGCGTTCTGCAGGCCCGGCGGCAACTCGATGCCGCACACCGCGCCCGTCGCCTGATAGTCCTTCCAGCCGCTGCCCGCGAGATAGCCGCGCACGACCGCTTCGACGAGAATCGGCTCGAGGCGCTTCACGACGACCGCGCGGCCCTTCACCTGCTCGACTTCGTCCGCCGCGACGACGGACGCCGGATCGATACCCGTATTGTGGTTCGGCACGATATGGCCGAGTTTCTCGAACCAGAAATCGGCCATCGTGTTCAGCACGCGGCCCTTGTTCGGAATCGGCTCGCCCATGACGACATCGAATGCGGAAAGGCGGTCGGTCGTCACGATCAGGAGCTTGTCCTGACCGACTGCGTAGTTGTCGCGGACCTTGCCGCGGCCGAGCAGCGGCAGCGATTTGATCGTGGATTCGTATAACGTGGACATCGTCATGTACCGAAGAAGGACTGAAATGATGAGCCCCGCGCCGGGAGCGTCAGACGCGGGGAAAAAAACGCGAACGGGTTCCGAACCCGGAACCCGTTGATTTTACTTTACAAATCGAGCTTGCTTTGCGGCAGCGTTATTTCACGATCTGCGCGAGCGCGCCGGACTTGTACTTCTCGGCGATCTTGTCGAGGGAAACCGGCTTGATCTTGCCGGCCATGCCCTCGCAGCCGAACTGCATGTAGCGCTGACGGCAGATTTCCTTCGCCGCCTCGCGCGCGGGCTTCAGGTAGTCGCGCGGATCGAACTTCGACGGGTTTTCGAACAGATAGCGGCGGATCGCGCCGGTGATCGCGAGACGCAAATCCGTGTCGATGTTCACCTTGCGCACGCCGTGCTTGATGCCTTCCTGAATCTCTTCGACCGGCACGCCGTAGGTTTCCTTCATGTCGCCGCCGAATTCGCGGATTTCGGCCAGCAATTCCTGCGGCACCGACGAAGAACCGTGCATCACGAGGTGCGTGTTCGGGATGCGCTGGTGGATTTCCCTGATGCGATCGATGGCGAGGATGTCGCCCGTGGGCTTCTTCGAAAACTTGTACGCGCCGTGCGACGTGCCAATGGCAATGGCGAGCGCGTCACATTGCGTCTGCTTGACGAAGTCGGCGGCCTGCTCGACATCGGTGAGCAGTTGCTCGCGCGTCATCGTGCCTTCGGCGCCGTGGCCGTCTTCCTTGTCGCCCTTCATCGTTTCGAGCGAGCCGAGCACGCCCAGCTCCGCCTCGACCGTGACGCCGATCGAATGCGAGAACTCCACGACCTGCTTCGACACCGCGACGTTGTACTCGTACGACGCGACGGTCTTGCCGTCCGCTTCGAGCGAGCCGTCCATCATCACGCTGGTGAAACCGGACCGGATCGCGGCCATGCACACGGCCGGCGACTGGCCGTGATCCTGGTGCATCACGACCGGAATATGCGGATACGACTCGACAGCCGCTTCGATCAGATGGCGCAGGAACGCTTCGCCCGCGTACTTACGCGCGCCGGCGGACGCCTGCATGATGACGGGCGCGTTCACTTCGTTCGCGGCCGACATGATCGCCTGCACCTGTTCCAGATTGTTGACGTTGAATGCCGGGAGACCATAGCCGTGTTCGGCTGCGTGATCCAGCAGTTGACGCATTGATACGAGAGGCATTGTGGTGAAACTCCATGATGTGAAACGAATTTTGCAGCGCGCTCGATTCCGCTCTCGGGCGGTTTTCGGCTTTTTCCATCGCCATGACTGACGCGGGCAAGCATCGGCTTGCCCGCGTGTCCTGCGCGCTTGCGCTCACCGTGATGAGCGCGTCCTGCTGTTCAATGCCTAGAAGTGATCGCCCACGCGCACGATCTTCAGCGTGTTGGTGCCGCCCGCCTGACCCATCGGTTCGCCGACCGTCAGCACGACCATGTCGCCGCGCGCCGCATAGCCCTTCGACACCACCACTTCCAGCGCCTGATTCAGCGCGGCGTCGCGATCCATGTTGGTGTCGACGTGCAGCGGCGTCACATTGCGATACAGCGACATCGTGCGCTCGCTCGACACGCGCGGCGTCAGCGCGAAGATCGGCACGTGGGTCCAGTGACGCGACATCCACAGCGCGGTCGAGCCGGATTCCGTCAACGCGACCACGGCCTTCGCGCCGAGGTGATACGCGGTGAAGAGCGCGCCCATCGCGATGGACTGATCGATGCGCGTGAACGTGCGGTCGAGGAAATCGCGGTCGAGCTGCGACTCTTCCGACTTCTCCGCTTCCACGCAGACGGCGGCCATCGTTTCGATGGTCGTCACCGGGTACTTGCCCGCTGCCGTTTCGGCGGAGAGCATCACGGCGTCGGTGCCATCGAGCACGGCGTTCGCCACGTCCGACACTTCCGCGCGCGTCGGCACGGGCGCGTGGATCATCGATTCCATCATCTGCGTGGCGGTGATCACGAGCTTGTTCGACTCGCGCGCCATGCGGATCATGCGCTTTTGCAGCGCCGGAACCGCCGCGTTGCCGACTTCCACCGCGAGATCGCCACGCGCGACCATGATGCCGTCCGATGCGTCGAGAATGCCCTGCAGCGCGGGAATGGCCTCGGCGCGCTCGATCTTCGCGATCATCTTCGGCTTGATGCCGTACGGCGCGCCCGCGATGTTCGCGAGCTGGCGCGCCATTTCCATGTCGGTCGCGTTCTTCGGGAACGACACCGCGACGAAATCCGCGCCGAGGGACATCGCCGTCTTGATGTCCTCCATGTCCTTCTCGGTCAGCGCGGGCGCGGTGAGGCCGCCGCCCTGGCGATTGATGCCCTTGTTATTGGACAGCTCGCCGCCGACCTTCACGACCGTGTGAATTTCCTCGCCGATCACGCGCGTGACGTCGAGCACGATGAGGCCATCGTTGAGCAGCAGCACGTCGCCCGCGCGCAGATCGCGCGGCAGATCCTTGTAGTCGAGGCCGACGCGATCGTTGTTGCCGAGCGCGCAGTTGGCGTCGAGGATGAACGTGTTGCCCGCGACGAGCATCGTCTTGTTGTTCTCGAACTTGCCGACGCGGATCTTCGGGCCTTGCAGGTCCGCCATGATCGCGACTTCACGGCCCACCTGGCGCGCCGCCTCGCGGACGATTTCGGCGCGCTGGCGGTGATCGTCGGCGGTGCCGTGCGAGAAGTTGAAGCGTACGACGTCGAGACCCGCCTGCAGCATTTGCAGCAGGATGTCCGGGCTCGTGGAAGCCGGGCCGATGGTGGCAACAATCTTTGTAGCGCGATGCATGGAATTCCTCGTCTCAGTAGGATCGCCCGTAACTACGCTGCGAGCACGTTGCGCTTGCAGTGAGGTGTTGCTCACCGGTTGCGCGCGCGCGCCGGTTCGTGCCGGCGTCGCTTTGTCGATTTCTTTCAAGGCATGGGCGGGCACGCCGCCGATGATGACCGGAGGCGTCTCCGTTTCCGGATATGCCGTTTCGCCTTCGGGTGATGCGTGATCTGGACGAGCCGCTTCCGCGATCACCAGCGCTGCTTCAGCGGCGGCATCGGTCGCGCCGCTGTCGATCATGTCCTGCGTTACTTCGTCTTGCGCGCCGCCGGCTGCTTGCGCGCCCTTCTTGCCTGCTTTCGCCGGATTGCCTCGGGCCGCCAAGGCCTCAAGCCCCTGCGCGGGATTCGAGCACCTCGACCGCGGGCAGCTTCTTGCCTTCCAGGAATTCCAGGAACGCGCCGCCGCCGGTGGAGATGTAGCTCACCTTGTCGGCGATGTCGTACTTCGCGATGGCCGCGAGCGTGTCGCCGCCGCCGGCGATCGAGAACGCCGACGAATTGGCGATGGCCTGCGCGAGCGTCTTCGTGCCGTTGCCGAACTGGTCGAACTCGAACACGCCGACCGGGCCGTTCCAGACGATCGTGCCGGCGGTTTCGAGTTGCGCGGCGAGCGCCTTGGCCGTGTCCGGGCCGATGTCGAGGATCAGGTCGTCGTCGGCGACATCGGCGACGGGCTTGGTTTCCGCCTTCGCGGTCGCGGCGAATTCCTTCGCGGTGACGACATCGCTCGGAATCGGCACCGACGCGCCGCGCGTGCGCGCCTGCTCGATGATTTCCTTCGCTTCGCTGACGAGATCGGCTTCGGCGAGCGACTTGCCGATCTTGAGCCCCGACGCCAGCATGAACGTATTGGCGATGCCGCCGCCGACGATCAGCTGATCGACCTTTTCGGCCAGCGACTTGAGGATGGTGAGCTTGGTCGACACCTTCGAGCCCGCGACGATAGCGACGAGCGGACGCTTCGGGTTGCCGAGCGCCTTGCCGAGCGCGTCGAGCTCAGCGGCGAGCAGCGGGCCCGCGCACGCGACGCCCGCGTACTTCGCGATGCCGTGCGTGGTGGCTTCCGCGCGGTGCGCGGTGCCGAATGCGTCGTTCACGTAGACATCGCAGAGCTTCGCCATCTTCTGCGCGAGGGCATCGTCGTTCTTCTTTTCGCCCTTGTTGCAGCGGCAGTTTTCCAGCAGCACGACATTGCCCGGCTGGACCTGAACGCCATCGACCCAGTCGGCGACGAGCGGCACGTCGCGGCCGAGCAGCTCGGAAAGACGCTTCGCGACCGGCGCGAGCGAGTCTTCCGGCTTGAACTGGCCTTCGGTCGGGCGGCCCAGGTGGGACGTGACCATCACGGCGGCGCCCGCGTCGAGCGCGGCCTTGATCGCCGGGACCGAAGCGCGCACGCGCGTGTCTTCGGTGATGTTGCCGTCATCGTCTTGCGGCACGTTGAGATCCGCGCGGATGAACACACGCTTGCCGGAGACTTTGCCTTCGGCGATCAGATCGGTGAAACGCAGTACTTTCGTCATGGGAGTCAACGTAGATAGAGAAGCGGTTCGGGCGGGAACGGCCGCGGGGCTTGGCCGGTTCGGGGAGTCGCCGCGCGCGGGCCGCCGGGCAGGACGGCTCGCGCGCGGATCAAGCGGGAGGCGAAGGCCGCGCGTTGAAGCCGAACGCGCGTGCGGGAAGCGGGAGAAAGGGATCGGACAGATGAATCCGGAGATGCGCGCCAACTGCGCCCGGGCGCGGCGATGCAGCCGGGAACGGCGAGTTGGACAACCGTAGCGCGGTGACTGCCGGACACACTTTCGACCTCGCTCACTCGGGAAAGACCCTCATTTTAACCGATCACCCTGACCGCTTTTAGCGGGCAATCGTTGATGACGCGTATTTGCTGCGGCACGCATGCGCTCACGCCGCGAGCCGCAGCAGCGTGAACACCAGCATGCCGATGGCGATGGTGCCCATCATGCCGCGCCGCCACAGGTAATACGCAAGCCCGGCCGCCGATGCCCACAGCGCATGATTCGACAGTGCGAGCGAAATGCCCGCGGGCGTCACGAGCAGATCCGGCACGACGACGCCCGCGAGCGCCGCCGCCGGCGCGTAGCGCAGCACGCGCTGCACGCGCGGCGGCAGCACCATGCGCTCGCCGCCGGCCAGAAAGAGCGCGCGCGTCACGGCGGTGACGAGACCCATGCCGAGGATCGCGAGCCAGATTTGCAGCGTGCTCATCGGACGGTCCTCGTGGTGGCGGGCTTGTCGTCCTTTTTGTCGCCGGCGGCGGGCTTCGGATGCCCGCGCTCGGCGATGACATCCGCGAGCGTGCCCGCGATGAGCGCCGCGAACACCGAAAGCGGCAAGCCGAAGCGGTACGGCAGATCGAAGGTCAAGAGCGCGACGACGCACGCCACCGCGACGGCCGCGAGCGTCGAGCGCGTCGCGATGGCCGAAACGATGAGCGGAATCAGCGCGAGCGTGCCGGCAAGCTCGAGCCCCCAGTAATCGGGAATCAGGCTCGCGAGCAGAATCCCGATCACCGATGAAATCTGCCACGAGAACCAGCTCGATGCCGCGAGCCCCCAGAAGAACGCTTCCTTGCCGGGCTGCCAGCCGGTCGGGAAATTCCGCTTCGAAAACATCAGATAGATGATGTCGCCGTTGAAATAACCGAGCAGCAGACGCCGCCGCAGCGACAGATAGGAGAAATGTGGCGCGAGCCCCGCGCTGAAAATCACGAAGCGCAGATTGACCATCGCGGCGGTCAGCAGCACGGTCCAGAGCGGCAGCTTCGCGGCGAAGAGCGGCAGCACCGCGAGTTGCGACGAGCCCGCGTAGACCGCGAACGACATGCCGAGCGCCTGCGGCACGGTGAGCACGGATTTCGTCATCGCGACGCCGGTGACGAGGCCCCACGAGAACGTCGCGAGGACGGCGGGAGAGAAGGTGCGCACGCCCTCGAAAAATGCGCGGCGATTCGTGTCGGACAGCCGGTCGAGCATGAGCGAATGCGAGGCGAGTGGGACAACCCGTGATGCCATCGCACGGCCTCGATCGATGCGCGACGGATTCGGAAATACCGGGAAAATCGGGAACAGTGAGCTTTGTCGTTTCGCTTCGCCATTTCGAGCGCGCGGCGAAAGGCAAATTATAGCGTCGCGAAAGGCGCTTCCCGATCGGTTTCGTCGCGAAAAGACGCTAAAATGACGGTCTTTCGCCCCTTTGCGCCCTTGAAGCGCGCGTTCCCCGGCGGTCATCGACGCACGAACGCGCACGACACCGCGCACGAGCGCCGCCGCCCCGGTCGATCGGGCGGCTTGCCCCGAACTCACTGAACGAGACAGCTAGGAGAACCGTATGTCAATGGCCGACCGCGACGGCAAGATCTGGATGGATGGCAAGCTCATCGAATGGCGCGACGCCAAGATCCACGTTCTGACCCACACGTTGCACTACGGCATGGGCGTTTTCGAAGGCGTGCGCGCGTACAAGACCGCGCAGGGCACGGCCATCTTCCGCCTGAAGGAGCACACGAAGCGCCTGCTGAACTCGGCGAAGATCTTCCAGATGGACGTTCCGTTCGACGCCGCGACGCTCGAAGCCGCGCAGCTCGAAGTGGTGAAGGCGAACAATCTGGAGTCGTGCTACATCCGCCCGATCATCTGGGTCGGCTCGGAGAAGCTCGGCGTCTCGGCCAAGGGCAACACCATCCACGTGGCCATCGCCGCATGGCCGTGGGGCGCCTATCTCGGCGAAGACGGCCTCGCGAAAGGCATCCGCGTGAAGACGTCGTCGTTCACGCGCCATCACGTGAATGTGTCGATGGTGCGCGCGAAAGCGTCCGGCTGGTACGTGAACTCGATTCTCGCGAACCAGGAAGCCGTCACCGACGGCTACGACGAAGCCCTGCTGCTGGACGTCGACGGCTATGTGTCCGAAGGCTCCGGCGAGAACTTCTTCCTCGTGAACAACGGCAAGATCTACACGCCCGATCTGGCTTCGTGCCTCGACGGCATCACGCGCGACACGGTCATCACGCTCGCGCGCGACTTCGGCATCCCGGTCATCGAAAAGCGCATCACCCGCGACGAGGTCTACACCTGCGACGAAGCGTTCTTCACCGGCACCGCCGCCGAAGTCACGCCGATCCGCGAGCTCGACAATCGCACGATCGGCTCGGGCAAGCGCGGCCCGATCACGGAAAAGCTGCAAAGCGCGTTCTTCGACGTCGTTGGCGGCAAGAACGAGAAGTACGCGAGCTGGCTCGCGAAGGTTTAATCGATCTCATGCAATGGCGGCGGCCCGTTCGCCCGCCGCATGCCGGACACCTGATAAGAGATAGCAATGAGTGACTTGAAGGAAATGCCGCTGGTGGAACTGTCGGCGAAGGATCTGCCCGCTTTCTGCCCGAACCCGAAGATGCAGCGCTGGAGCACGCACCCGCGCGTCTTCATCGACGTAACCCACGGCGAGGCGCGCTGCCCTTACTGCGGCACGCGCTACAAGCTGAAAGACGGCGAAGTGCTCAAGGGCGGCCACTGAAGATGCATCGGGCGCCCGCGCGGCGCCCGGCATCGACGCGGCGCCGCCCCGCCGCCGGATTGCCGCATCCGCTCGCGCCGTGAAAGCATCGTTCGCCAGCGGGCGCAAACCAGACCCACACCAATCGACGACTCGCCCCAAGACGGCGGGCCGCGTTTCTTTTTTGAGATCGGACAAAGACAGATGCGCCGCGCGCTGGTTATAGCACCGAACTGGATCGGTGACGCATTGATGGCGCAGCCGCTCTTCACGCTCTTGCGCAAGCTCCATCCGCGCATCGCGATCGATGCCGTCGCGCCCACCTGGGTCGCGCCCGTGCTCGAGCGCATGCCCGAGATCCGCGACGTCTACGCGACGGATCTCGCCCACGGCAAGCTGCAACTGCTACGCCGCTGGCAGCTCGCGAGCGATTTGCGTGATGTCGGCTATGACGCCGCCTACGTGCTGCCCAACTCCGTGAAATCCGCGCTGATTCCGTGGATGGCGGGCATCAACCTGCGCATCGGCTACAAGGGCGAGAGCCGCTATGGGCTCTTGAACGTGCGCCATGCGAATCCGCCGAAGACCGAGCGCCCGCCGATGACCGCGCACTACGCGGCGCTGGCGTACGCGCCGGGCGCGAAGCTGCCGTTCGTCGACAAATTCGCGCAACCCGAAGCCGCCGCGCAGCCCGACGCGCAGACGCTTCCCGTGCCGCGTCTCGAATCCGATCCGAACGAAGCCGCGCGCGTCTCGGCGCGCTTCAACCTCGACACGCGCACGCCGCTCGTCGTGTTCTGCCCTGGCGCGGAGTACGGCCCGGCCAAGCGCTGGCCGCCGGAGCATTTCGCGTCGCTCGCGCAGTTCATCGCGCAGTCGTTCCCGTATGCGCGCATCATCGCGCTCGGTTCGAACAAGGACGCGCCGATTGCGCAGGCCATCGCGGAGCGCGCGCCGAACGTGCGCAACCTGTGCGGCCAGACCTCGCTCGGCGAAGCATGCGCGCTCATTTCGCGGGCAAGCGCGGTGGTCACCAACGATTCCGGCCTGATGCACGTCGCGGCCGCGTCGCGCCGGCCGCTCGTCGCGGTCTACGGCTCGACCGATCCGCGCCACACGCCGCCCTTGTCCGATCTCGCAAAGGTACAATGGCTGCATCTTGAATGCAGTCCGTGCTTTGCCCGCGAGTGTCCGCTCGGCCATCTGAACTGCCTTCGCGAACTCTCGGCCGAACAGGTCTTCGGCGATTTGCGCGGCATGCTGCTCGCGCATCGTTGATGTTGCGTTCGCGCGTCGAAACGCGCGTCCGGCGCAGCGGTTTCCAGCCGTGTGTGCGGACGCGGACACGCGAATGTCTCCGAACGGGGGCATGCTTTGACCAATGACCGATGCAGCGCGCCGTCCCTTGCCCTGCCGCCATCAACGGCAGGAAGCAGCAACGAGCGGCGTCTGCACCGAATGCCAGAGACCCACGAGCCATGCCACGTTTCGCCCGCCTCTTCGAAGCCGCCGCCGATACTCTCAACGCTTACTATCAGGCAGTCGCGGACAGCAGCATCGACAGCGTGATGTCGCTCTGGATCGACGAGGAATTCGCCACCTGCGTCTGCGCGGACGGAACGCATCTGCACGGGCTGGAGAGCATCCGCGCCGGTTTCGGCAAGCAGTTCGAAACGCAGCAGGTGACCATCGAGCCGCTCGATATCCGCGTGTACGACAGCCTGGGCACGGTCGTCTACGCGATCGCCGAGGCGCATCAGCCGGCTGATCCGGCGGGCACGCCGCGCATGATCTATACAACCTACGTGATGGTTCACGAGCGCGGCGAATGGCGCATTGCGCACATCCACGCGAGCGAGATGCCGCTGGAAACGGCGGGCCAGTTCGCGGCCAAGCTGCGTCACGGTCAGGGACCGCTGCACTGAAGATTTGAAGCATTAGAAAGACGTTCGTCGGGGAGGGGCCATGAAGCGCGATCCGTTGTTGAAACACGATTCGTCGTTCGTGGACAAGGCGCCCGCCGTGGTACTGAACGCGCACACGCACGGGCTCGGACAGCCGCGGCCGGAATGGCTCTACAGCGCGCCGCGCTGGCTGCCGACGAGCCACGCGCAGACCATCGTTCCCGCGCTCTTCGGCCGCAAGCCCGTCGTGTCGTACCGGCGCGAACGCTGGAACACGCCCGATGGCGATTTCATCGACCTCGACTTCCTCGCGCACGCCCCGGACGACGAACCCGCCCCGAGCGCCCCGCTCTTCGTGCTCTTTCACGGCCTCGAAGGCAACTCCGACTCGCACTACGCCCGCACGATGATGGCCGCCGCGAAAGCGCGCGGCTGGCACGGCGTCGTGCCGCACTTTCGCAGCTGCAGCGGGCCGCTCAATCTGCTGCCGCGCTTCTACCATCTTGCGGACAGCGCCGAAGCCGACTGGATCCTGCGGCGGCTCGCGCAATCGCATCGCGGGCCGATCGTCGCGGCGGGCGTATCGCTCGGCGGCAACGTGCTCCTGCGCTGGCTGTGCGAACGCGGCAAGGATGCATCGATCGTCAGCGCGGCCGCGGCGATCTCCGCGCCGCTCGATGTGCACGCGGGCGGCCTCGCGATCTCGCAGGGCTTCGGCATGGTCTATACGCGCAGCTTCCTGAAGTCGCTGAAGAAGAAGGCGCTTGCGAAGCTCGGCCAGTATCCCGGCCTCTACGACCGTGACGCCGTGCTCGCGGCGCGCACGCTGTACGAATTCGACAATGTGGTCACCGCGCCCTTGCATGGCTTTCGCGATACGGATCATTACTGGTCGACCGCGACCACGCGCGCGCATCTGAAGCACATCGAAGTGCCGGCGCTGCTGTTGAACGCCCGCAACGATCCCTTCCTGCCCGAGTTCGCGCTGCCCTCGCTCG
The DNA here is from genome assembly GCF_056930355.1 of Caballeronia sp. 11_S32. Taxonomy (NCBI): domain Bacteria; kingdom Pseudomonadati; phylum Pseudomonadota; class Betaproteobacteria; order Burkholderiales; family Burkholderiaceae; genus Caballeronia; species Caballeronia sp. 11_S32. The sequence goes on along the minus strand of NZ_JBXOWH010000003.1, from coordinate 1,047,072 downwards.
CCGAGGTATCGGAGCGCGTCACGCTCGATCAGCCGAACCACGGCGGGCACGTCGGCTTCATGACGGGGCCGTTCCCGGGCCGCATCGACTGGCTCTCGCTGCGCGTGTTCGGTTATCTGGAGAACTTCGTTTCGTGAACGATCATGGATGACATCGTCAGGCAGGCGCTCGCCAAATGGCCCGACGTTCCGCATTGCACGGGCTGGCTGCTGCTCGACCGGCGCGGCCAGTGGCGCATGCGCGACGAGGCCGCGCAAGCGGCGGGCGAACTGGGCACGCCGATCCGGCATGAAGCGCTTCTGGGCTTCATCAACCGCAACTACGAATGCGATGCCGACGGCCAGTGGTTCTTCCAGAACGGGCCGCAGCGCGTGTATGTGGAACTGGTGTACACGCCGTGGATCGTGCGCCTGCACGCGACCGATGGCGCGTTGCGCCTGACCGATCAGGCGGGCGCGGCGTTCGAGCCCGCGCAGGCGTGGATCGACGACGAAGGCGGCATCCTCTTCTCCGATGCCGCATCGCCCGCGCGGGTGGCCGCGCTGCACGACCACGATCTCGAACTGTTCGCGAATCACGCATCGCTCGACGACGCGGGCAAGGGCGGCGTCTTCCATTGGCGCGCGGACGTCGATCTTCCTGTACAGCCGATCGCCCGCGCCGATGTCGCAGCGCGCTTCGGCTTCATCGCAAGCCCCGCCGCGCGCGCCGCGTCGACAAGCTGATCAGCCGTTCTTCTCGAGCTCGCGCTCTTCCTTGTAGCGCGTCTCGAAATCGCGCAGGCGCGCGGAAATCGCTGACAAATCGTAAAAGCTCACGTTCTTCGCGTCGCGCGCTTCCTTCAACTGACGAATCGCGGACGCCCACGCGCCGTCGAGCGCGAATTTCTCGGCCATCGCCTGATGCTGACGCAGCGGATCGTTGAGACCGGCGCTCGCCTGTGCCAGATAGAGCCACCAGTCGGGGCGCGTCGGCTCGGCGCGCGTTTCCTGGCGCGCGAGCGCCTGCGCTTCGGTGTAACGGCGCGCGGACAGCAGCGCCTGCAGATGTACGTCGATGGCCGCGTGCGACTCCGGCCAGCGCTTCTGGGCGATGTCGGCGAGACGGATCGCGTCGTCGTTGCGGCCCGCGCGGCGCGCGATGTCGGCGGCGAGCACGTCGAGGCTCGGCGTGCTGCGCTGGACTTGCGGCGCGGGCTGCGGTTTCGGTGACGGGAGCGGCCTGGCCTGCACGCGGACCGGCGGGAGCTCGATCTCGCTGCCCGCGCGCGCCGGACTGGCGGGTGTCGATTCCGGCTGTGCGATGTTGCCGAGATTGAGCGTGGCGCGTGCGCTGTTGAGCGGCGTTGCGATCATCGAAGCATCGGCGTTGCGCAGCGATTGCTCCGCGTTCTTGCGCGCGGGCGCAGGCGGCGATGGCGGCGCCGTCGCCACTTCCTTCGATGCCGATGCCGCTTTCGGTACCGATGTCCGCGCGCGATCCTCCTGCTGAACCTGCGCCGATGCGGCCGCAGAACTCGCCTCCTCGCCTTCGAAGAGCCGCCGCGCTTTCGCGAGCGCATCGTTGGCGGCGCCGTAATCGCCCATCAACGATTGCGCGAGCGCGATGCCATACCAGTTCGACGCCGGATTGAGCGCCGTCTGATCCTCTATCTCCGATTTGAGCCGGCTCGCGACTTCGCGATAATCGCTCGTGTAATTCACCTGCAGCACGCGCGCGCGCGCCCGCACGAACGCATATTCCGCCGACTGGCGCGGCTGCCGGTACGGCACGCGGCGCGCGCGCCCTTCCATGTCGGCGATGCGATCGGTCGTGAGCGGGTGCGTGCGGACGTAGGGCGGCACGCCGTTATCGGCCATCGTCGAGCGGTCGAGACGCTCGAAGAACGCGGCCATCGCGTAAGGATCGTAGCCGGCGGCGGTGAGCATCTGGAAGCCGACGCGATCGGCCTCGTGCTCGGCCGCGCGCGAGAAGCGCAACTGCGTGTCGACGGCGAACGCCTGGCCGCCCATCGCGATGCCCATGCCCAGATCGCCGCTATGCGCCAGCAGGCCCGCGAGCAAACCGGCGAGCATGCCGGCGAGCGCGGCGTAGGTGCTTTTTTCCCGCGTGCCGAGCATCCGCGCGATATGGCGCTGAAGCACGTGCCCCATTTCGTGGCCGATGACCGATGCGAGCTCGGACTCGGTCTGCGACGCCGCGATGAGCCCCGTGTTCACGCCGATGAAACCGCCCGGCATCGAGAACGCGTTGATCTGCGGATCGCGCACGGCGAAGAGGTCGAAATCGGGCTGGTAGCCGCCGAGATACTGCGTGGAGGCCGCGGCGGAGAGCTTCGACGAGATCGAGTCGAGATAGTCGCGCAGGAGCCAGTCGTCGAGATAGTCGGGGTCGGCGCGCACTTCGCGCATCATCCGCTCGCCGATCTTGCGCTCGGCTTGCGGCGTGAGCGAGCCGCCGGAGCCGTCGCCGAGATCGGGAAGCTGCACCGACGCGAGCGGCGCGCGCAGGCCGGACATCGTGCCGGGACGGTTCGCGAAGCGGCTTTCGGCGCCGCCGTAGACGCCGAAGACGCCTTCGGCGACGTTGCCGGGCACGCCGTTTCCGCCAATTTCCTGCGATGAGCGCAACTGCGACGCCGCGAGCGTGCCGGTCGCACCGGCGGCGTTCGATCCGCCGGCGGCGGACGCCCCCGCCTGCGCCAGCGCCGCGGGCGGCATGGCGAGGGCGACGCACAGCAGGGAGATGAGCACGCGGCTCGGACGTGTCGAATGCATGGCGCGAATCGGGCGCGGCGCCGATGGTCGGCTCGAAAATTAAAACGAGCTTATCGTATCAAGTGTTGCGCGTGGGGCGTCCCGTTGCGGCGGCGGGTGGCGGCTGCGGGCTGTGCCGCACCGCGACGTCCTGGGAAAAATGCGTGAATTCACGCTGGTATGATAGGCGCCCATTCGAAGGAGACACTATGTCCGGACTCACTCATTTCGATGCCGCCGGTGAGGCGCACATGGTCGATGTCGGCGCGAAGAACGAAACGCGGCGCATCGCCGTGGCGCGCGGCTCGATCGCGATGCTCGAAGGCACGCTCGCGCTGATCCGCGAAGGCCGCGCGAAGAAGGGCGACGTGCTCGGCGTCGCGCGCATCGCCGCGATTCAGGGCGCGAAACGCACCGCCGATCTGATTCCGTTGTGTCATCCGTTGGCGTTGACGCGCGTCGCGGTGGATTTCACCATCGACGAAACGTTGCCGGGCGTGCATTGCGAAGTGCGCGTGGAAACGGTCGGACGTACCGGCGTGGAGATGGAAGCGCTGACCGCCGTGCAGGTCGGGTTGCTGACTATCTACGATATGTGCAAGGCGGTGGATCGGGGGATGACCATCAACAATGTGAAGGTCATGGAGAAGCATGGGGGGAAGTCGGGGGATTGGGTGGCGGAAGATCATGCGCCGCCGACACCCTGATACGTCGACCCTTACTCCTCCTCGTCGTCATCGTCCGTTGAAGGCGCCTGACTCTCCGCCGGCATCCCATATAGCCTGACCAGATCCGCCCTGAACGACGCCAGCGGCTTGCCTGCCTCATCGACAAGTTGATAGACGGCCGCAAGCTGCTTCGGCCAGTCGTGCAGCTGCGTCGCGAAGATCTTCAGACGCGCCATCGTATCGAGCGCTTCCGCGCGCTGCCCGGCGAGCGCCTGAAGCACCGCATATCGTCGCAACACGGTTTCGCCCGGCAACAGCGCGATCGCCTTCCGATGCGCGGCGAGCTTCTCCTCGACGTTCTGCGCGTTGATCGGCAACAGCGTCGCCGCGCCATACTCGCCCCACGCCGTGAACAGGAACGACGGGTCATCGCGATACTGCTCCGCCGGCCGCGAACCGTAGTAGAGCACTTCGGCGCGGTTGTAGTCACGCAGCGTCGGATACAGCGCCGCAAGGCCGCCGGCCACGAGCACGACATACACGCCATACGACAGCGGCCGCGCAACGAGCCGCAACGGCCGCGTCTCCAGAAGGCCGATGACGAGCATCGCCGGCATCAGGAAGAACATGTACTGCTGCGGATACTCGACGAGCGCGTGCATCATCAGCACGCCGAGCAGCGACAGCGCGAAAATGCGCGCCGGCGTCTGCGGCGCGCGCAGCACGCGAATCAGCCAGAACACGATTCCCGCGACCAGAATAGCCATGCCGAGCGCGCCGGTTTTCGCGAGCAGATCGACGAAGATATCGTGTGCGTTGTTCGCGATCTCGACGCCGCCGAGATCACGCACGAGATCGAACTGATAGCGCGGAAACTCGCCCCAGCCAACGCCCAGCAACGGATGCGTCTGGAACATCGTCCAGCCGTATTTCCAGAGCGCGAGGCGCGGCGCGATCTGATTGGCGTCCTGCATGCGCTCCGCCGCCGATTGCGCGAGACCGAAGTCGTAGCGCACGTTCGCCCAGCGCACCGCCGCGTTCACGGCGAAGAATACGATCGCGAGCAGAACCGGCACGATCCACGCGCGCGCATCGCGCCGGCCCGGGCCGTCGAAGCCTTCGGACGCGACCGGCCGCCCGAGTACGAATGCCATCCAGAAACCGGCAACGACGATCACCGCTGTCTGCAGCCACGGCCCGCGCGAGACCGTGAGCGCAAGCCCGAGCGAATAGACCGCCGACAGGATCAGCCACAACACAACCGGGAGCCGCCGCGTCTGCACGAAATACAGCGCGCCCGCCAGCGCGAACGCGATGACGGTCGCGAGGTGATTCGCCTGCGCCATGTTGCCGAACGGGCGCCGCTCGATCGCCACGTTGTACGCGACCACGAACGGCGTGAACTTCACTTCGAGATGCAGCAGTTGCACGATCTGGCAGAAGACCGCGAACAGGCCGCCGACCATCAGCGCAGCCGCACCGATACGCAGCGCCTTCTCCGCGAGCCCCGCGCGCACGAGCCCGAAACCCGTATGCACCGCGATAAACGACGCAAGCAGATACGCGCCGCCCAGCCAGTTCATCGATGGCTGCGCGACGGGCAATAAAACCGTCTGCGCGACGAGCAGCACGCCGAAGGCGAGCGGCATCAGCGCGACGACCGGCGACGCGAACGGCACACTCGGCTCCGAGACCCGCACGAGCAGCGCGACCGTCGCGCCGAGCGCCAGGTAAAGTGCGAGCGCGCTGTATTCGGCGTAGAAAGTCGGAATCGGATACGTGTGGTTGACGACGGCGAAAGGAATCGTCAACGCAAGACACAGAACGGCAAAGCAGAGAAAACGCGCGTATTGGGAAGGCATGAGGGACTGGGAACGTCGGCAACCGGCGCACTATACAAAACTTTGCCCCGGCTGTCCGGCGAACAGCCGGTTTTGCTACGAAATCGCTGACTTTCATGCAAAACCGACGCCACGAAGGCGCGGCGGCGCCGTAAATCCTGCCGCCGCGCCTCGCCGATTCCTTCCGGTCTTTCGCACGGCTTACGCGCGGCACTCCGGCGGGGCGAGATTGGCCGGCAATGTCGGCGCTTGCGCGGGCATTGGACCGGCGCCCGGTGCGGGAAGCGATGAAGCCGCCTTCGCGCCCGCGAAGCACTCCCACGTCACCGATCCCGCCTGCACCGCGCCGCGACTGAGCGCGATGCGCGCGGTAGGCGTATCGGCGTTATCGGGCGTCGACGGCACGAGCACGAGCGTGTTCGAACCCGCGGGCGCGACGCGCGTCGAGTACGCGATCGTGATCTGCCCCGTGTCGCTGTCGACATGTATCGACTCGACATTGCGCGTGCCCGGCGGCGACGCATAGCCACCCGCGAGATCCGCCCCGCTCGCCGCGTTCTCCGCCACCGCGAGCCGGGCAGACGCTGCGAGCGCCATGCCTTCGCCCACCCGGCTTCGCGCCAGATAGTCCTGATACGCGGGGATCGCGTAGGCCGCGACCACGCCGACGATCGCGAGCACGATCATCAGTTCGATCAGAGTGAAACCTCGCGCCGCCACCTCTCTGGCGCGGCCCATCCAGAACAACACGCTCCGCGCGCGCGGCGCGTTCGAACCACAAACCATCGTCGTCATTGCTGCTCCCATAAGTACGAAAAGCGCCCTTCCGCGCGATGCGGTCAGGACGCTTCGATCGTATTGAGGGAGAGGAACGAGCGGCAGTCGGCCAAACGGCCTAGGAGAATTCAGCCCGCCGCACGACTGTTGCCGGCGAGCGTGCGGCGCTTCAGCAGCCAGCCCACGGCGACGACGAACACCGCGCCGCCGATGCGCGCCGCATAACCCACGAGCTCGGTATTGAGCGCGGGCCAGCGGTCGATGAAGGGATCGTCGATGATGAGTCCGCCCGCGATCCATCCGAGCAGCCCCGCGCCGAGCAGCACGACCACCGGAAAGCGGTCGAGCAGCTTCAGCACCAGCGTGCTGCCCCACACGATGAGCGGAATGCTCACGATCAGGCCGAAGATCACCAGCGCGAGCCGATGCTGCGGATCGGCGGCCTCGGCCGCGCCTGCGATCGCGATCACGTTGTCGAGGCTCATCACGGCATCCGCGATGATGATGGTTTTCACCGCCGCCCACAGCCGGTCCGATGCGTCGATGTGGTGATCGTCATGATCCGGCTGCATCAGCTTCACGCCGATCCACAAGAGCAGCACGCCGCCCAGAAACTTGAGGAACGGGACATCGAGCAGCATCACCGCGAAGGCGATCAGCACGACGCGCAGGATGATCGCGCCGAGCGTGCCGAGCACAATGCCGCGCGTGCGCTGCCGGTCGGGCAGATTGCGGCATGCGAGCGCGATCACCACGGCGTTATCGCCGCCGAGCAGAATGTCGATGACGATGATCTGAACGACCGCGCCCCAATGGAGCGTCGAGAAAAATTCGAGCATGTGGCAGAAAACAAAAAAGCGAGGAAGCAATGCTCCCTCGCTTTTCATCGGTTTGTACGAAAGGAATCAGTAAGAGTACCAAACCCTCGCGTATTTTGCCGAATGCACTTACAGCACCGACTTCAGCAGACGGCCCATCTCCGACGGGTTCTTCGTGACCTTGATGCCGCACGCGTCCATGATTTCCAGCTTGGCGTCAGCCGTGTCCGCACCGCCCGAGATCAGCGCGCCTGCGTGGCCCATGCGCTTGCCCGGAGGCGCCGTCACGCCCGCGATGAAGCCGACGACCGGCTTCTTCATGTTGTCCTTGATCCAGTAAGCGGCGTTCGCTTCGTCCGGACCGCCGATCTCGCCGATCATGATGACGGCGTCCGTGTTCGGATCGTCGTTGAACATCTTCATCACGTCGATGTGCTTCAGACCGTTGATCGGATCGCCGCCGATACCGACCGCCGACGACTGGCCGAGGCCCAGCGCCGACAACTGGCCGACTGCTTCATACGTCAGCGTGCCCGAGCGCGACACCACGCCGATGCGGCCCTTCTTGTGGATGTGGCCCGGCATGATGCCGATCTTCAGCTCGTCCGGCGTGATCGTGCCGGGGCAGTTCGGTCCGAGCAGCAGCGTCTTGCGGTTTTCGCGGCGCATGCGGTCCTTGATTTCCAGCATGTCGCGAACCGGAATGCCTTCCGTGATGCAGATCGCGAGATCGAGATCGGCCTCGACGGCTTCCCAGATCGCGGCGGCAGCGCCCGCGGGCGGCACGTAGATGACCGAAACGGTCGCGCCGGTTTCAGCCTTCGCTTCCTTGACGGACGCGTAGATGGGAATGCCTTCGAAGTCTTCGCCCGCGCGCTTCGGGTTCACACCCGCAACGTATGCTTCGCGGCCGTTCGCGTATTCGCGGCACGCGCGCGTGTGGAACTGGCCGGTCTTGCCGGTAATGCCCTGCGTGATGACCTTCGTGTCTTTGTTGATCAGAATCGACATGTAGTGACCTCTGTTCGTTTGGCGGCGCTCAAGCTCGCGCCGGCGCCGCCATTCGTATCTGGTGGAACGCTCTCTCAGGCGGGTAAGCGAACGCGCTTACTTGCCTTCGGCTGCCGCGACGACCTTCTGCGCGGCTTCTTCCATGCTGTCCGCCGAGATGATCGGCAGGCCCGAATCCGCCAGCATCTTCTTGCCGAGGTCTTCGTTCGTGCCCTTCATGCGCACGACGAGCGGCACTTGCAGATGCACGGCCTTCGATGCCGCGATCACGCCTTCCGCGATCACGTCGCAGCGCATGATGCCGCCGAAGATGTTCACCAGAATGGCCTTCAGGTTCGGGTTCTTCAGCATCAGCTTGAATGCTTCGGTCACCTTCTCGGTCGTCGCGCCACCGCCGACGTCGAGGAAGTTCGCCGGCTCGCCGCCGAACAGCTTGATCGTGTCCATCGTCGCCATCGCGAGGCCCGCGCCGTTCACCAGACAGCCGATGTTGCCGTCGAGCGAGATGTACGCGAGGTCGAACTTCGACGCTTCGACTTCAGCCGGATCTTCTTCGTCCAGATCGCGGTACGCGACGATTTCCGGATGACGGAAGAGCGCGTTCGAATCGAAGTTGAACTTGGCGTCGAGCGCGATGACCTTGCCTTCGCCGGTCACGATCAGCGGGTTGATTTCCGCGAGCGATGCGTCGGTTTCGAAGAACGCCTTGTACAGGCCTTGGAGGATCGCGCGCGCTTGCGGGATCGATGCGTCGGGAATGCCGATCTTGCGGGCGAGATCATCGGCGTCCGCGTCTTGCAGACCCGTCGACGGCTCGACGGCGAACTTGTGCAGCAGTTCCGGCGTCTTTTCCGCGACTTCTTCGATGTCCATGCCGCCTTCGCTCGACGCCATCACGACGATCTTCTGCGAAACGCGATCCAGCACGAGGCCGACGTACAGTTCCTTCTTGATGTCCGCGCCTTCTTCGATCAGCAGGCGGTTCACCTTCTGGCCTTCCGGGCCGGTCTGGTGCGTGACGAGCTGCATGCCGAGGATCTGGTTCGCGTATTCACGAACTTGCTCGATCGACTTCGCGACCTTCACGCCGCCGCCCTTACCGCGGCCGCCGGCGTGAATCTGCGCCTTGACGACCCAAACCGGGCCGCCCAGCTCTTCCGCGGCCTTGACCGCATCATCCACCGAGAACACGGGTTTGCCGCGCGGGACCGCGACGCCGAATTTCCGCAGGATTTCCTTACCCTGGTACTCGTGAATCTTCATGCGTGATTCCTTCAGTCTGAGAGTTGGAGTGAACTTCTATTTGCTTGAACCGCTGATTCTTCGATTCTTCTTTGAATTCCGTGCATCACGCAGGCACCGCCTGCGCGCGACGAGGCGGACTAAGTCTCCGGCTTGTCTTGTGCCGTTGTTCCGGCTTCCGCTTTTTCGCCGGGCGTGTAGCCGAACCAGCGCGGGTAATGCTCCTTGACCGCGGGGCCGTCGAAACGCAGCGCATGGCAGCGGCCGAGCTGAAACGGCGGCTCGTCCTGCGGCGCGGCAGCGTTTGGATTCGATTCGTCGGAGTGCTTGAACGGATTGCCGTCCTCGATCTTCCAGACATCGCCGGCGAACGCCTGGACCGCGGCTGTAGGCAGGACGCCGCACAACTCGGTGAGATGCGTGCAGCCGGCTGTGCCGCGCAGCACCTTGTTGGCTTCGCGGCGGAAACTTTGGAGCAGATTGAGCCCGATGAGCTTGCGATAGACCGGATTGGACTCGGCGCACAGACCGCCATAGGGCGACCAGTCGGACGACGCTTCGACGTCGACGATGGTGAGCTTGCGGTCGATGGTGATGCGCAGCCAGAGTTCATGGATCGGCAGGCCGTGTGGCCGGACGCCCGTCGCGAGGCGAAAGTCGCGCGGCTTCTCATCGGTTAGACAGGCTTCGATATCCCACAGGCCGTCGTCACGCTCGAAGGCTTCCAGCCGAATCGCGCGGCGATGGCGCAATTGTCGGGGAGCGGGAGGTGAAAGAGGCATGCTGGACGTGAGCCGGTACGGGGAAAACCGTGCAATTTTAGCATATTGGGTATTCCGGGCCGGGGGATGCGCATCGCGAAAGGAACGTGCGTGCGGGATTGGGTGTAGATGGCGCGAGGCCCGGTCTCAGTCGTCGACGATCTCTTCGCTCCAGTCTTCGTCGCCGCCCTTGAGAATCTTGCCGATCGTGCCGCCCGAAAAGCCGCGCGCAGCCAGGAAGCGCGCCTGCTTGGCCCGTTCGGCGGGCGTCTGCGGCAAGACGCCGTACTTCTTTTCCCAGACCGCCTGAGCACGCGCGGCCTCGGTCTGCGCGAGCTTGTCGGCGGTCTCGCTGATGAGCGCGTCGCCGACGGCATGGCGCTTCAGTTCGCTGATGATCCTGCTGCCGCCCATGCGCGACGCGCGGCGATGCACGACGCTCTCGACGAAGCGCTCGTTCGAAAGCCAGCCGTCGCGCTCGAGACTGTCGAGCAGGGACTCGAGCGAATCGGCTTCCTCGACGTACGGGCGCAGCTTGCGCGACAACTCCGCCCTGCTGTATTCGCGACGCGACAGAAACGCGAGCGCGCGCCCCTTGAGTGAGCGTTGCGGGCGTTTTGGGTTGTTGGCTTCGGCTACCGAAGTCTTGCGGGTGCGCTGGCTCGAGCGGCTGTAGGCCGATTCGCTCGATGCGTCTGATGCGGTACGTGGCTCCTCCAAAGGCGCGCATTGTTCGAACGGCTCGAAAGGATCGGCGTCTTCGAACGGGTCTGCGAAAGATCCGTGGTCTGCTTTGGAGATTGCGCTTTCAGGCGCCGGCGAACTTGGCGCACATTCCGCGCGCAGCGCTTTGGGTTGCTCGGTTGCCTGCTTCAGCAAGGCCCGGGCTTGCTCCAGACGAGCAGCGCGATTTCCGGGGTGTGTGCCGCCCTCAACGCCGCTGCCATCGTCATTGAGGGGTCCGGAAACGCGACGCGCCGACGCGAATGGCTTCGCGTCGGCGCGTTCCTTGTTACCGCGTCTGAATCCGCCCGGCTTCGACGGTGCACCGCGCCGCTCACTGCTTCGCTCGTAGCGATCGACGGATTCGGAGCCGCCTTCGGTTCCTTCATCCGCCGTGTCAGCCTTCGATCCGAACCGGCGCTTCTGCATTGCGCTTCAGGCCTGATGCTTACTCGTCGTCGGCCGTTGCGGCGCCCGCGGCGACAGCTTCACCCAACGCGGCCACACCCAGCGATTCGCGGATCTTGTTCTCGATCTCGCGTGCGATATCCGGATTCTCGCGCAGGAATTCGCGCGCGTTGTCCTTGCCCTGACCGATGCGATCGCCTTGATAGCTGTACCAGGCGCCCGCCTTGTCGATCAGCTTGGCCTGCACGCCCAGATCGATGATTTCGCCCTGACGCGAGATGCCTTCGCCATAGAGGATGTCGAAGATGGCTTCGCGGAACGGCGGCGACACCTTGTTCTTCACGACCTTCACGCGCGTCTCGTTGCCGATGACTTCGTCGTTCTTCTTGATCGAACCGATGCGGCGGATATCCAGACGCACCGACGAGTAGAACTTCAGCGCGTTACCGCCCGTGGTGGTTTCCGGGTTGCCGAACATCACGCCGATCTTCATGCGGATCTGGTTGATGAAGATGACGAGGCAGTTCGTGCGCTTGATGGTGCCGGTGAGCTTGCGCAGCGCCTGCGACATCAGACGCGCCTGCAGGCCGGGCAGCGAGTCGCCCATTTCGCCTTCGATTTCCGCCTTCGGCACGAGCGCCGCGACCGAGTCGATGACGATCATGTCGATGGAGCCGGAGCGCACCAGCGCGTCCGCGATTTCGAGCGCCTGCTCGCCCGTGTCCGGCTGCGAGATCAGCAGTTCCGGCACGTTCACGCCGAGCTTGCCCGCGTATTGAACGTCGAGCGCGTGTTCCGCGTCGATGAACGCCGCCGTGCCGCCGAGCTTCTGCATCTCCGCGATCACCTGCAGCGTGAGCGTGGTCTTGCCCGATGACTCGGGACCGTAGATTTCCACGACACGGCCGCGCGGCAAACCGCCGACGCCGAGCGCGATGTCCAGCCCGAGCGAACCGGTGGAGACCACCTGGATGTCTTCGACCGCCTCACCTGCGCCGAGCCGCATGATCGACCCTTTGCCGAATTGCTTTTCGATCTGCGAGAGCGCGGCGGCCAACGCCTTGCTTTTCTCCGCAGTCATTCCAGCCGGGCCTTTCTTGCTTTCTTCCATGAATCGTCCTTTGCTATGATGAACGGCGTCTGAGGCAGTGCTCACGGGGCTTTTCACCTGCATATACGCATATGAAACCCACCTTCGGCACTCACGCAGACACTGTATAAAAAAACAGTAGTTTTTGCAAGCATGTACGGGCGTGGTGCTGCTTTTTTTCCACGCCGCGCGAGCCGCGCAAAAACCACGGAACACCTGGAGACCGCCGCGCCGGGCGACAAACGGTGCCGGCAATGCCGATGCGCTTCATCGCGCATGCATGGCGTACAAAGGCGCACACAACGATGCGAATCCTCATTGCCGAAGACGACAGCATACTCGCGGACGGCCTCGTCCGATCACTCCGCCAATCGGGATACGCCGTTGACCATGTGAAGCATGGTGTCGAGGCGGATACCGCGCTTTCGCTGCAGCCTTTCGACCTGCTGATCCTCGATCTCGGCCTGCCGCTCATGCCCGGTCTGGAAGTGCTGCGGCGCCTGCGCGCGCGCAATTCGCAGATGCCGGTGCTGATCCTCACCGCCGCCGACAGCGTGGACGAACGCGTCAAGGGACTCGATCTCGGCGCCGATGACTATATGGCCAAGCCGTTCGCGCTCAACGAGCTCGAAGCACGCGTGCGCGCGCTGACGAGGCGCGGCGCGGGCGGCGGCCCGACCGTCGTGAAGCACGGCTCGCTTTCCTTCGACCAGGTCGGGCGGATCGCGACCATCGGCGATCAGGTCATCGATCTCTCCGCGCGCGAGCTCGGCGTGCTCGAAGTGCTGCTGCAAAGAACCGGCCGGCTCGTATCGAAGGAACAGCTCGTCAACCATCTGTGCGAGTGGGGCGAGGAAGTCAGCAACAACGCGATCGAGGTCTACGTACACCGGCTGCGCAAGAAGATCGAGCCGAGCGGCGCGAAGATCATCACGGTACGCGGTCTGGGTTACACGCTGGAGAAGGCGGGCGCCACGGCGAACGGCGGGAATGGCGCAAGCAGCGCGAGCCCGCAACCATCCGGCGAAACCGCCAGCCATCACTATAAGTAGGCCGCATGGCGTCGCCCGCTTCCACCGAATCGCGCGAGTCGAAGAACCACGCCGAAGCGGGCACCGCCGCCGACGATTCCGACGCCCAGCGCGACGCGCGCTACGCGAACCCGTTCGCGCCGCCCGATGAACTCGAGCCCGACGGCGAGGCGCATCCGCGCTCGCTCTTCGGCGAGATTCTCGACTGGATGCTCGCGCCACTCCTCTTGCTCTGGCCGATGAGCATCGCGGTGACGTATCTCGTCGCGAAGTCGATCGCCAACGGGCCGTTCGACCGCGCGCTCGAAGCCGACGCCTACGTGCTCGCGCGCCAGATCCAGCCGGTCAACGGCGTCGCCGAATTGCGGCTTCCCGACGCGACGCGCGATTTCCTGCGCGCCGACAACGTCGACAGCGTGTTCTTCCAGGTGCTCGGCACGCGCGGCGAACTCGTCGGCGGCGATCGCGACATGCCCCTGCCGCACGACGACGACCGCCCGCAGCCGGGCATCGTCGAGTTTCGCGACGATGTGCTCCGTGGCAACGACATCCGCGTCGCGTATACGACGGTCGATCTGCCCGGCCTCTCGCCCGGACGCGATCCCGACAGCGCGCAGCCCGTGCTCGTGCAGGTGGCCGAGACCCTCGACAAGCGCAGCCAGCTCGCCAACGACATCATCAAGGGCGTGATCCTGCCGCAGTTCGTGATCCTGCCGCTCGCGATCATCCTCGTATGGTTCGGGCTCTCGCGCGGGCTCGCGCCGCTGCATGCGCTGCAGTCGAACATCCGCGCGCGCCGCCCCGACGATCTCTCGCCGCTTCAGGCGGGCAGCGCGCCGCCGGAGATCGCGCCGCTCGTCGCATCGTTCAACGATCTGCTCACGCGCCTCGAGCAGAACATGGATTTCCAGAAGCGCTTTATCGCCGATGCCGCGCATCAGATGAAGACGCCGCTCGCGGGCCTGCGCATGCAGGCGGAACTGGCGATGCGCCAGGATGTATCGACGGAAGTGCAGCGCTCGCTCGAACAGATCGCGACCAGTTCCGAGCACGCGGCGCGCCTCGTCACGCAATTGCTCGCGCTCGCGCGCGCCGAGAATCGCGCGACGGGGCAGATCTTCACGCGCATCGTGCTCACGGACCTCGCGCGGCTCGCGGTGCGCGACTGGGTGCAGGCCGCGCTCGCGAAGCGCATGGACCTCGGCTACGAAGAGCCGCCCTATCCGGTCGAAGTGGAAGGCAACGTCGTGATGCTGCGCGAGATGCTGTCGAATCTCATCGACAATGCGATCCGCTACACGCCCGCGGGCGGGCGCATCACCGTGCGCGTGCGGACCGATGACGACGATCTCGATCTCGTGCATCTCGAAGTCGAGGACACGGGACTGGGCATTCCGCCGGCGGAGCGCGAACGCGTCGTCGAGCGCTTCTATCGCATTCTCGGGCGCGAAGGCGACGGCAGCGGTCTCGGGCTCGCCATCGTCAAGGAGATCGCCGCGATGCACGGCGGCGCGCTCGCGATCGAGGATCATGTGTATCAGGAGAACCCGCGTCTCGCCGGAACCCTCGTCCGTGTCAGCCTGCAGCGGGTTTTTCCTGCCCGGGACAAACCCTGAGCGTAAGCGTCGCGGAGACTTCAAATACGCGCGAGAAGAACGATATTAGAAGAATTTAAACGATCGTTCGAATGGGATGCTTGAGAATTCGACGCATTTCGCGATTTCGCCACGCAGCGGGGCTGGCCGGCGCCGCGTCAGAACGCCGTAAGTTTTCGTTCCAATAATCCTTGCACCGGAGCCGCCTTGTCGCGGACCGACGTATTCGAAAATCAAATCAGGAGACGAACCATGGCTACGGTTGAGGGGCGCGTGTCACACGCACCGATGACGTCGGAGGAGAAGAAAGTCATCTTCGCCTCATCGCTCGGCACGGTGTTCGAATGGTATGACTTCTATCTGGCGGGTTCGCTCGCCGTCTACATCAGCAAGACGTTCTTCTCCGGCGTCAATCCGACGGCCGGCTTCATCTTCACCCTGCTGGGCTTCGCGGCGGGCTTCGCGGTGCGTCCGTTCGGCGCGATCGTGTTCGGGCGGCTCGGCGACATGGTCGGGCGCAAGTACACGTTTCTCGTGACCATCGTCATCATGGGTCTGTCGACGTTCCTGATCGGCTTTTTGCCCGGCTACGCGACCATAGGCATCGCGGCGCCGGTCATCTTCATCGCGATGCGTTTGCTGCAAGGCCTCGCGCTCGGCGGCGAATACGGCGGCGCTGCGACGTATGTCGCCGAACACGCGCCTTCGAACAAGCGCGGCGCGTGGACGGCGTGGATCCAGACCACGGCGACGCTCGGCCTCTTCATCTCGCTGATCGTGATTCTCGTGGTGCGCACGGCCATGGGCGAAGAGCAGTTCGGCGCGTGGGGCTGGCGCATTCCGTTCCTCGTGTCGATCCTGCTGCTCGCCATCTCCGTGTGGATCCGGATGAAGCTGCAC
Source organism: Caballeronia sp. 11_S32 (assembly GCF_056930355.1). NCBI lineage: Bacteria > Pseudomonadati > Pseudomonadota > Betaproteobacteria > Burkholderiales > Burkholderiaceae > Caballeronia > Caballeronia sp. 11_S32. The sequence goes on along the minus strand of NZ_JBXOWH010000003.1, from coordinate 1,031,451 downwards.
GAATCGCCGGTGTTCGAACGCATCAAGGCTGAAGGCAAGACCTCGAAGGCGCCGCTCACGGAAGCGTTCGGCGAATGGAAAAACCTGAAGATCGTGCTGCTCGCGCTCTTCGGCCTGACGGCGGGCCAGGCGGTCGTGTGGTACACGGGCCAGTTCTACTCGCTCTTCTTCCTCACGCAGACGCTGAAGGTCGATGGGACCAGCGCGAACATCATGGTCGCCGTGGCGCTCCTGATCGGCACGCCGTTCTTCGTGTTCTTCGGATCGCTGTCGGATCGCATCGGGCGCAAGCCGATCATCATGGCGGGGTGTCTCATCGCCGCGCTCTCCTTCTTCCCGCTCTTCAAGGCGCTTGCGCACTACACGAACCCGACGCTCGAAGCCGCGACGCAGAAGTCGCCGATCGTCGTGATCGCCAATCCGGACGAGTGCTCGTTCCAGTTCAATCCTGTGGGCACGTCGAAGTTCACGACCTCGTGCGATATCGCGAAGAGCGCGTTGTCGAAGGCTGGTCTCAACTATGAGAACGTGGCGGCGCCGGCGGGGACGCTCGCGCAGATCAAGGTCGGCGAGACGGTGGTGAACACGTACGACGGCAAGGCCGCGGATGCGAAGGCACAAGGCGCTGCGTTCGACAAGACGCTCGCCGGCACGCTGAAGAGCGCGGGCTATCCGGCGAAGGCCGATCCGGCGCTGATCAACTGGCCGATGGCGATCGTGATCCTGACGATCCTCGTGATCTTCGTGACGATGGTTTATGGTCCGATCGCGGCGATGCTCGTGGAGATGTTCCCGGCGCGGATCCGCTATACGTCGATGTCGCTGCCGTATCACATCGGCAATGGCTGGTTCGGCGGCTTCCTGCCGGCGACCGCGTTCGCGATCGTCGCGGCCAAGGGCGATATCTACTCGGGCTTGTGGTATCCGATCGTGATCGCGTTGATCACCTTCGTGATCGGCATGCTGTTCGTGAAGGACACGCGCAAGTCGAATGTCTATCACGAGGATTGATGCTTGCTCGGTGGACCTTCCACGCGGTTCTTAAGAAATTGCGTGGAAGGGGTTGACAGGTGTTTCAACGCTCGCCATAATCTCGTCTTCTTTCGGCGAATTAGCTCAGTCGGTTAGAGCGACGGAATCATAATCCGCAGGTCCGGGGTTCGAGTCCCTGATTCGCCACCAGCTTCAACAAAAAGCCGCTGTTCCAAAAGGACAGCGGCTTTTTTGTCGTCGAATGCCGGGAATGCGCCCGAAATGGGGCGTTACGCGCCTAAATTTTAGATGCGGCCGGTTTTCGCAAGTCGGGTGCTACACGCCACTGTTACCTTCTCAAGTGGAGCACACCCAATGAAGCACCCCTACCTCACCACCCGCGCCGATTCGTCGAACTATTACTTCCGTCGCAAGGTTCCCGTTCCGCTGCGCGCTCAATTGCATCGAAGCGAAATCTGGCTAAGCCTGGACACGCCTGTCAAGGAACTGGCCGTTTCCAGACTCGCGACAGCGGCGCTTGAATACGAACGCTTGGTGGCGCCGGCGCGTACGTCTGCCGCAGCGGCTACGGAAGAACAGGCTTGGCTGCCGCCTGGCCTGCGCGCTGCCACCGAAGACGAGCCGCATCCGTACCACCCGACTATCCAGCCGCCTGGCACGACCCGCCTCGTCGCGTTGCACATTCCGCGTCTGGTTGAGCGCTACAAAGCGAATGCGTTGGGCAACGACGATGAGTTCCGCCCGACGCTGTTTGACGATGCACCCGCCGTTGAACACGATGGGACCCGCTATGACGACGAGGCCCATGAGACTATGCTGCAAGCGGCGCGCAAACAACTGCGGCGTGCCCGGGCGGCCAACGACCTGTCGTCGGTGCGCGAATCGGTCGAGGAGCACCTCACGTGGGAACGGGCATGGGCGCCGGCCGAGTCTCCCGTCTTCACCGAACTGCTGATGGCGATTGCCGACGCGCAACTCGCAGTCGTCGAAGAAGAACTTCGGCGTCTTGAGGGCGTGGTCAAGCCTACGCCGCAGCTCATTCCACTCGTCGACCTAGACGACACCTGGGAAGCCGCACTGTTCGGCTGGAGGGCTGCTCGGCAACCGGCGCAGAAAACCGTCGACGACGTCGAACGACAAATTGAGCGCTTCAAAGTTCATGTGGGCGACGTACCCTTGTCTGTCCTGACCGCCGACCATATTGAGAACTTCAAGATGCGCTGCCTGACGAACGACAAGCTGGAGCACAGCCGCATCAACACGATTCTGTCGCTGCTCTCCCCGCTTGTCAGTCACGCCATTGCCAAGAAGCTGACTGCGCTGGTGGTGAATCCCTTCAAGGGGATGAAATACGCCGACAAGGTCGTGCAGGCGCACCGGAAAACCGTGCGCACAGCGTTCACCGTGGACGAGCTTCAGAAGATTTTCAGCTCACCGGTCTACACGCGCGGACACCGCCCCAAAAAAGGCGGCGGCGATGCCGCCTACTGGGTTCCCTTGATTGGGCTGCATGCTGGCGCACGCGTCGAGGACGTGTGCCGGCTCACCGCTGCTGATATCGTGCAACGGGATGACGTATGGTGCTTTCACCTGCATGACAGTAAGCGCGAGAGCCGGACCGGCACGCGTAGCGTGATGCGCTATGTCCCAATTCACCGCAATCTGCTCGAACTCGGCTGGCTCGACTACGTTGACAGTCGCCGCGCGGCCGGCAGCGCCACGTGGCTCTTCCCTGACCTTTCCGTCAATCAGTACGACAAGCGCGGCGCGGTGTTTTCGAACTGGTTCAATGAGTACCTCCGGACAACCGTCGGTATAATGGACCCCGCGTTGGTGTTTCACAGCTTCCGCCACACGTTCCAGACGTTTGGCGAGCTTTCCGGCATCAGCGCTCAGGTCATCGAAGAACTTATCGGGCATGCCCCTGACAGCCGCTACGGGCGTAAGGAAGCCGGGGTCAAGCGCCTGCCTTTCGAACTGCTCCCGCCGGCGATGGAACGACTCGACTTCCCGAACCTGCAACTCGGACACCTGCCTTATGCAGGTCGAGCGTAATACCTGCCCATAACTAAGCACAACAATGTCCGTTCGTTGTTTGCGAAGGCCGGCCGCTCATGTGGCCGGTACTACTACGGACGAGCGCACGATTTCGTATAAACCGGCTCGCTAAAGGTTTTAAAAAGAGTTTCTTCGAACTTGAGAGAGTTCTCTGAAAACCAATAAAAAAGAGTCTCCTTACAGGGAAGAGGTGCCATCATCCTTAGACATGTACAAGGACATGTCAGGTGGCACATCGACATCAATCGCCATTTCACGGGAGAGATACATTCCACGCTTGCTGCGCAGGGATATATGAGTGAACCAGACACTTGAGATGATTGGCTCGCATGGGTAGACATGGTCGAACCGTCGAGAAGGAACGTCAGGCCCGACGTGGCTCCGAGACAACCAAATAACGTGGCCGACAACCAGTCGCATGGAAAAATCTCAAATCTAAAAAGATTGCTCCGTCAGCATTTAAGTTGCCTCGCTATATGCATAGGACGCTGATGCGATATGACGAGCTCGCAAGTGTCTATCCGCATCAGCGTCTCTGACGCCTCCTGGTCGCGGAAACGAAACGGTCCCGAGAGGCAGCGGAGCCGTATGCGGAAATCGAAAGCTCGTCGCTGTAATCCCAACTTATACAGCAGGCAAGATGCATCAACTGAACTTCGGCAAATCCAGTGCGGACCTTGACTATTTCTACGGCTACGTTTCGGGAGGTGGCAAATACGGACCCGGAATTTGCGAAAAAGTCACAGGAATTTCGGACCGCGGTGAGCTACAAACGAGTCGGCTTTCTCTGTACGACGACCGCAGCGGCTCTAAGCGAAGCGGGTCTGTCAACTACGCTCTCGCCGGTGACGGAGTCTATCGAGCATACGGATACGCTGAGTCCAACCGGGGCGAGGGCCCCGAAATATATTTCGAGGTGTCGGGCAACGCCCTCGTCAAGCTTGACCGGCACGAGCTTGCGGAACGGTTGCGCGCGATGAGTCCCCAGAACTTTGCGAAAGTCGAACATGGGCGAAAGAAGTCAAAACGTCGCGCCGAGTTGCACCCTCAGGTCCAGTCTGAAGTAGACGAGCTTGCCGGCGAGGGCGAATTACTCGCGGTCATCGCGCTTGACGTCGACGAGCAATTCCAACTGAAGTGCTTGACGGTCAAGCGAACAAAGCCCTGTGGACATTTCGACGAGATTTCGACTCGGTCCGTGGATGACCTCGTCGGTCGATTGTCAGAACCCGTCGACGCGTGTCGGTATTGCGAAGCAGCTGCCGAGAAGGCACGCGCCACCGCTGACGCACTTCAGAAGCTTCAGGATGCAAATATCGAAAAGGGCCTCCCGCTTCTTTCGGGTACACCTCGGCAGATTAAATGGGCGCTCGAAATTCGGCAGGGATTTGCAGAGAAGAATCCTGGGAACACCTTGCTTAAGCGAGCGACGACTGCGAAATACTGGATTGAGCATAGGAACGCGCTGTAGCCGCCGGGTTGACCATTCATATGTTAAAGGTGGCAGCGCGTCTGGAGCTCACAGCGCTACACAGCGAGCTAAAGTTCGGGCTTTCCGAGTCGTTAATCTGTCTACGGATTAGTTGCGCACGGACTGGCTACTGATTTCGGCCCCGTGCCGCGAGAGGATAGAAAGCATTTGCATAAGGCGCGAAGGTCCGAGGGGGCAGTGAATAACGTCGACTCGCTGACTGGCGAACTCTGAGGGCGTGCGGCAGCACGCCTTTTTTCTTCCATCGGTTTCTCGTACCTGACCGCACTTGACTGGTCATTGCAGAGGCATACTGCGTTCAAGACGGCGACCATCGCCGTGCTGCCCAAATCAGCCGGTGCAGCAATCCCCGCTCCACAGCTAGCCGCCGCCCCGAGCGGCTCTGCGTTACCGTTCCGGGGACCACCGCTTCAAAAGAAGCCAACGTTCCCTAGCGGACGGACGCGCACTCGTCATGCCCCTACCCTAAAGCGCATCGTGAAAATCCTTCAACACAAGCGGAAGGTCAGAAAGACGTGTCCGCGCCATCTCCAAACATCGATTTCCGAACAGCGAATGTTCAGGCACTTCTCGGTGAGACTCGCGCCGTAGGCGTAGCGTTGGCAGGCGTGGCCTTCGGGTCCGGTGTCGGAGTCTTGGCCTCTGCCTTACTTTGGACCGCCGGCGCCGATACTGTCGCGTGGGGTTCCTTTGGTTTCACGTGTCTAGCGCGTGGTGCCCTGTTCACAGGCTTCACGCTCGTCGTGTGCTTCAGCATCCGCCTTAAAACCGCCCTCGACAGAGTGAGTTTACTGGAAGAAGGCATCATGGCGCGCTTCGCTAGTGTCGAGGCATCGAACCACGCTCCTATTTGTTTCGGAAAGGCCACCAAGCACGCGCGAGTCGTCCGGTACCCGACGCCGCTTCGAGAGAGGGCAGCGCAGGAGACGGCCGCATTACTCGAACGCTTCATGCTGCCGCGCAAGCACCAGTCTTAGGGCCCGCCGCCACGACTTCGAGACCACATCGTCCTCGGCCCCGAAGCTTCTCAGTCTTCCCCATCCTCCTCCTCGTCGGACGGTTCGACGCACTCAAAGTTGTTCTCAAGAATCTCAACTCGGATTTCCTCAGCATCGTCCTCGATGTCGAGGTTGTTCGGCGGCGTAGCGACCACGCGGAAGTCGTAGCCCAAAGCGCTCGTGTCTGCGACGAATTCGCCCGCCTCGAGTGCCGAATCCATAAGTTTCGGATAGGTCGCCAGGCGAAAGCTCGTCGGGATGTAGCTAGCGGCGCTTCACAACGATGCGGAGAAGCAGACCACCGCGGTCTTTGAGCGCTTCGTGTTACCGCGCAAGCAATAGCGCACCGTCCGACTCGGCAGCATCTTCCATCGCACCGAGCCGGGTACCAAGCCGACAACCTGCTCTGGACAGACACATAAACGAGCGCTTCCTGAGGAACGCTTTCAGGAATCACTCGCCTGACGTGGTCGCTCATGGATGAGCGTGCGCCCGACGCACCGCTCGATGTTCATACCTGCAAGCCAAATCAATTGCTTCCTGCGGTCAGCACGTGGCGACGCCGTCGTTCAACGCGCGACTGTCGGTTGCACCTGCGCCTGCTGTTGAGCTTGCGCCTGAGCGTCAGCTTGCTTGTGCTTCTCCTTAGCGAGATGCCGGCCGACAACGCAGCCACCAACGGCGCCGACCACGGCGTGATGCCCAGCGTAGTGACCGGCGACACCGCCCACTACAGCGCCTTTCAGGCAACCCTCGGCACTCGCGGCGCCGGCGGATGCAAGCAAGGCGCTTCCTAGCGCCACCAAAATCATCTTCTTCATCGCTTGACTCTCGTGTTCGTTGAAGGGGCGAACTCCGCCCCTTGTCCATGTACATACAGTCGACCCGTCGGGAATCAAGGGTCTGTCCGGCGTTCCGAGTGACAGCTTCACTGCCCAATTTGCCTGCTTACGTGGTTTTCCTGCCGGTTGAGCGCGCGGTCTTCCTGGCGGGTGATGTGGCCGCCGTTCTGGCTTGCCATCAGACGTTCCTCCGTTCGCACTTGGTGGTCGTCACGATGCAAGCGCATTGCCTCGCCGCGGGACAATTCGCCTTCTCGGACTTCCTGCTGGATTCGGCGGTCCTGATTGGACAGCCGCTGATTAACCTCGGCGCGACGCGCATGCGATGCATCCCAGGTTGTGGCTGCCGACGCCGTGCCTGCGAAGACAATCGACAATGCAGCGATTGCGGCGAACTTCTGAGTAAGCTTTCTCATGGGTTACCTCCTGTCGAGTCGATGTGACGGCTTCCTGCCGTTCCCTGCCTCAACGCTTTCCTTGCCCGCCTTGTTGACGCAGCATCTGTGAGTTATGAAACGGAATATTTCGCGCTTGCTGCAGTTGGGAGCGTCGCACGTGAAGGCGCCCATGTTTCAAATTACACGCCTCGTTACACACAAAAACACCAGTAATCTGCCGTCTAAATATAGTGCGTTCACAACTGACCAGTGAGGCACGTCATGAAACGAATTCCTGCGCTGATGCTTTTGGCCATATCTCTCGGAGGCGAGTTGGGCGGCTGCATCGATGTCCCTGCAGGCGGTGGCTATTACCACCGTTATTGATTGCATCTATTCGCGGACATTCGATTGTTCAACCCTACACTCCACATTACAGACATCATGGCCATTTTACGCAGCCGTCGGTTCGCGATGACGCTAGTCGCCAGCCTTGGAATTGGTGTGTCGTCCGTCGCACTCGCGCATGTCGACGTCGGATTCGACATCAGTATTCCCGGCGCGACATATGCGCCTGAGCCGGTTTATGCTGCGCCGCCGGTATATGCCGAACCTCCCCCTCCTATTGTCATCAGTCCAGGTTGGTACGGCGAAAGGTATTACGACGGGCATCGCTATTGGGAGCGCCGGGAATGGGAAGAGCGACATCGCGACCGGGAGTGGCACGATGCACGGGACCATTACAACGAACATCACGGACGCTGGGACCGTGACCGCGAAGATGGCGGACCAAGGCCTGACTGGCACCATAATCATCGAGACGGCGACGAGAGACGCGGGTATTGACGCGCGCAGCTCTGGCAAAAGCGTTGGACGCACTCGCGATGGCTGCTTCCCGGAGCCGCTCGCATAAGCGTTTGAAGGCGAGAGTCGTCCGCAAAGACGACCGACGTTCATCTCGACGTGTTCGCAGGACCCCTCTCGAGGCAAACTGCCTTCAGTTGCAGCCGTAGCCGGTGCGACGATTCCACCAACATATCGCCTGACCATCCGTGCAAACAAACATGCTACCAACCGCGTCGCACTGAACGGTTGTTTGCCGGCGCCCGGCGGAGGCCGAACTGTCCTTCGTCAGCTCCGAGTCTGATGACGCGACCGCAGCTTCTATTGCTGCCCGAACCCTCGCGCTTCCCTCGGTTGGTTTCTTTGTCGCAACGACAGGCGCAACGCTACACGCAGATAAAAAGACAGTCAGACAAATCCAAATGAACTCCCGGTTTGCCGTAGTCACAACCATGGTCTCCTCCCTTTCCTTGGCAAGCGCGGGTTGCTCCCCACCAGCTGAACGGCAATTGCCATAGCGAACATGGAACGATTCTATTCCTGCGTGTACTGCGCCGTCCTGCCATTCTCATAAGGCCGCTCGTGGCTGCTAGCGAGAAACCCTACCTATCGTCGCCCCGCTCTCGTTCCCGCACGTTTGAGTTATACGCCCATCGGGTTCACCGGTCGGTTGAGGCTATGTGAGCGAAGCAGCAGCGACGGCGCGGCCGATACGGCGCTGCACCAACGATTCTTCGTGGCTAGCGTCAACGTCACAGCTCTCTGGGCGTTAATGCAATCAAGGCGCTCAGCCTTACATCCCCGGAGAATAGTCATGAACAAGTTTCTTGCAGTCGCTATGGCAGCATTCTTCTCGGTCGGAATCGCGTGCGCCCAAACGTCCGCCCCGGCCGCAACAACCGCCAAACCTGCGCCCACCGCAGCAGCGTCGAATTGTGAAGCTCAAGCCATCGATAAGAACGGAAAGCCGCTGGCCGGCGCGGCCAAAAACTCATTCGTCAAGAAGTGTGAAGCCGGCAACAAGACCAATGTATCCGCTTCGTGCGCGAGCAAAGCGGTAGGGAAAGATGGAAAGCCGCTCTCCGGTGCTGCGAAGACATCGTTCATGAAAAAGTGCGAGGCTGATGCCAGCAAATAACCCACAAGCCGGAGAAGGCGGGTCTGATAGCGGCTGACTTCGTTCGCCGTTGAGCTGGGCCAGCCTTCTTCGCCGCGCCGAGATTCACAGCAGACGCTTGATAGCACCGCGCCGGCGGAAGCCGTCTTGAAGGCAATGCTTTGTACTCGTTGCACTTTTCGACGACTCGCGCTCGCTTTCGAGGACCTTTTGACTGAATTTGCGTGTCGAAACGGGCACTTGCGATACTAATTCAATAAAGGGTGTGTCATGGTTCGCCGAATGACCCCACGGAGGCGAACATGACGACACTAGAGCAAATCCAGGCGCGGGTGAAGAAGCTGCAAGCACAAGCGGAGGCCATTGTCGCCAAAAGCGCGCAAGCCGCTGTGGACCAGATTCGCGAATTGATGCTGAAACACGGACTTACTACCGCGGACATCGAAGCCAAAGCCAAAGCGCGAAGGGATGCAAAGGTAAGCAGTCGAGCTCTCGCCAGTCGAGGCGCCAAGGCGTCAAACGCCGGCAAGGGCAAATTGCCGGCAAAGTATCTCAATCCGAAGACCGGTGAGACGTGGAGTGGGCATGCGCGACCGCCCGCTTGGATTAAAGACGTGAAGGACCGCACGAAGTTTCTCATTGTTGGTGCCGCTACCACCTCCCTCGCAAACAAGGTCACCGCGTCCAGAGGAAAGGCTTCGGTCCGGAAAGTGCAATCAAAGGGCGCTCAGCCCGCAAAATATCAAGACCCAAAGTCCGGGGCAACGTGGAGTGGCCGCGGCCCGGCTCCCAAATGGCTGGCTTCCGCAAAGGACCGAACCGAGTTCCTGATTGAAGACGCCCCTGCCGCCACATCGAACGCGTCGCCGACTCGCAAGTTGAGCACGTCGAAGGCCGTATCGAAGGTTCGCGCTGCGAGCAGGAAGATTGGCGCCAAGAAGGTGGTGGCATCCAAGAAGTCTGCGGGCGTCAAAACGACCGCGACGATGGGCTCAGCAAACGCAACCGCAGTTGCAAAGAAGCACTCTGCTCGCAAAACCACTTCGCGCAAAACCACGGCCACGACGGCCCCGACCGTGCCGACGCCTGAAACAGCGACGGTCGCATTGGTATGCGACTAATGGCAGACGCGGCGCGAGTCGTCGCGCCTGCCCGCGCATTACCATTGGACCGGCAACTTAACCAGCGCTTTACCGTTGGCGCGCGTTGCGTCCGTCGTAGCAAACCGTGCTCAGAACCCGTACAAAGCCGCCGGATTGTCGACGAGAATGCGATGTTGAGTCGCGGTATCCGGAGCGGATGCAGCCAGCAAATCGAGGAGTTGTGCATCGTCCGGTTTGCTCACCTTCTCGGTTGGATGCGGCCAATCGCTGCCCCAAACGACCCGCTCGGGAGCCGCCGCAATATATGAACGAGCCATCTTCGTCGCGTCTTCATAGCTCGGCGGTCCAACCTTTGTATTCAGGTAAGCGGCGGACACCTTCACCCACGTGCGCCCTTTGTCGAGCATCCCACGGATGACGTTGGATGCATCGCGCCCTGACTCAGTTTGCGGCAACCGCGCCATGTGGTCAAAGACTACCGGACACGGCAACCGTTTCAACATTTCGCCGTTTCCGACAATGAGGTCCGAGCGCATTTGGAGCTGTATATGCCAACCCAGGTCGTGGATTCTTCTCGCGACTGGTTCAATCATGTCCGCCCGAGTGACAGCGGTCGTGGGCTCAAAAAGGGAAAATCGAACACCGCGAATTCCGCCCTGATGTAACGCACGAAGTTCCTCGTCCGAAATGTCGGAAGACACTACGGCAATACCACGTGCCTTGTCCACCCCGAGTTTTGAAATCGCGTCCAAGGTGATGCGGTTGTCGGTTCCGTAGTTTGCAGGCTGAACGATTACGGTGCGCGTCGTGCCGAGTCGGCTTTGAATCTTCCGGTAATCCTCAACCGTCGCCTTGCGTGGAAGCGTGGCGTTCGCATTAACGATTGGAAATCTATCGTCGTAGATGTGAATATGCGCGTCGCATGCCATTGCTGGCGCTTTCAATGAAGCATTCTCGCTGCCGCTTGAATTCGAGAATGAAGCGTTCTCTGCGGCCCGAGCAGGGGTCGTCCGCAACCAACTGACCAGGCCACCAGCAGCCACAGCTAATGCGAGCGCCCGACGCCGCGCATCAAACCCATCACCAGCCGTTGAAACCTTGGAATCCATGTCTGTACCGTTGAAAATGTTGACTGCGCTTGCGGACGGAGCGGACGCGCTGCGCGCTCCGCCGCCCGAACATCTGGAATCAGTTACTGATTGACTCGCTTCGCGAAAGTCGAAATGGCGTCGGCCATCGCTTTCGGCTGCTCCGGTGCCATGGCGTGACCTGCGTTGGGTAACACCACAACAGTCACTCGGTCTCCGAGCATGTTCTTGAGCACTTGCGAAAACCGGCGAGGTGCCACCGCATCGTTCTCGCCCTGCAGGTCGAGAATCGGTGCAGTGCCGGCTGCGAAGTAGTCGTCGACGGGAGTAGTGTTGCGTGCATGTCCCTCAGCTTCGTGGGTTTCGGGATGCCAACCGCCGAGCCACACGCTAGGGTCGTTCCCGGGTGCGAAGAACGCTTCCTTCAGATACTGCAGCCGTTGTGCTTCGGGAAGCTTGAGGTCTCCAGCACCATCAATCGCCTTGCGCATTTCCGCGTTGATAGGCTTTTCTGTCGAACCAGGCGGAACTTTTCCTGCCGAGGCGGCCGCCACCACGACCCCCTTCACAAGGTCTGGGCGGTCGGCAGCCAATTGACGTGCGGCGAAATTACCCCACGCGTGCCCGACCACGACGACCGGGCCAGCCTTCTTTTCGTCGATGACCATCGCGACATCAGACGCAAAATCGTGAACGCTGAGGTTTTCCATCGGTCCTTTGCTCTTGCCGACACCGCGAGGCTCCGGGCGCAGTACACGGAACCCATCCGCGACGAGATATTGCGCCACCTGGTCGTAGTCGCGCACCGAGCGGCCCAGGGACGGAAGCATAACGATGGTCGGTCCATTGCCTTGGCTCAGAACCTCAATCTGAACATTTCCATGCTTAACAACATCGTCAGTGACTTTTGCACCGCCGGCTGCCGCAAAGGCGCTTACCGACACAGAGAGAATGATTGCTGCGAGACCAGTTTTCGAGAATTTCATGAGAGCAATTCCTTGACCTATTTCACAAAGCTGATTCGTTAGCATCAGCTGCCGCCTACTGCCTGTACATCCGGTGTGCAAACCGCGCGATGGCGTCGCTCATAGCCTGCGGTTGCTCAGGGGCCATCGCATGGCCTGCATTCGAAACGACCTCCACGGTCACCCGGTCCCCCAACATCGGCTTGAAAATATTGGGGACGACAACAGCGTCGTATTGACCTTGGAGGTCAAGAATGGGAACCGTCCCGCCTGCGAAATACGCATCGACCGGCGTGACATTTCTCGCATGCGCTTCGGCTTCGTGAGTTGCCGGGTACCAACCGCTCAACCAAGGCCGCGCGTCATGCCCCGGCGCGAAGAACGCTTGCTGCAGATATTTCAGCCGCTGCGCCTCCGGTAGTGAGAGATTCCCGGACCCGTCAATCGCGTCCCGAAGCCTTCCGTACGGTTTCTCATTTGAACCGGGAGGTAGTTTTCCAGCCGACGCGGCCGCCATGACCAATCCCCGAACGAGGTCCGGACGGTCCACGGCCAACATGCGTGCTGGTTGACTTCCCCACGCATGCCCGACGACGACGACTGAGCCCGTCTTTTGCTCATCCAGGACCGAGGCGACGTCGGCAGCAAAGTCGTGCATATTGAGGTCAGTGAGAGGACCTACGCTCGCGCCGATACCTCTCGGCTGAGGCCTCAGCACCGTAAAGCCGTCACGCTCGAGGTATGCAGCGACTTCATCAAAGTCTGCCGCTCCCCTTCCAAGGGACGGGAGAAGGACAATTACCGGCCCCTTACCTTGACGGATAGTCTCAATTGTTACGGTGCCGTGTGTAGTGACCAGGTGTTCGGGTGGAGAGCTCGACGACAAGTGAGAAGCGCACCCGAAGGCAAGACACGTACACGCAAGAGCAATGAAACGCCCCGTTACATTCATCAGGTTATCTCCTATTTCTAGTAGTTGTACTTATATTGTTACGTGGATTGCTATCGGCTGGTTGCTCTGCCTCTCTAGTTCGCCGTTGCCTGTGCTTGCGACTGTGGTTGCTCAAGTCCGGTGCTGTCGAAGATTGCCACCGCATTCTTCGACTTCAAATATCCGATGAAGGCTTTTGCGGCTTCAGCCTGTTGGGCGTTCTTCGCAATTGCGGCAGAAATGACACTGACCTTCTGAACTTCGCGCGGGAGAGGGCCGACGAACTGAATCTCCTTGAATGCTTTCAGTTCGCTGATTTGCTGAAGTCCCAGGTCGGCATCTCCTCGCTGAAGCGCTGCCCCAACAAGTTCGCGCCCTTTGATAAGTACACTCTTCTGCTTCATCTGCTCCGCGATACCGAGCTTTGGAAAGAGCGTTCCCGTAATGTAGGTTCCACTCGCACCCTCAGAAAAGGCGACAGACTTGGCCGACAGCAGAGCCTGCTTCAGCTTCTCCGGCGTCGATACGTCCGGCTTTGGAATGCCGGCACGTACAGCGACCCCGACTGCTGATTCGGCAATATCAGTTTTCGTGTCCGGAACGAACGCTCCCTGTTTGATTTGCTCGTCGAGCGCGGCGCCAATCATGAAGCAGACATCCATCGGCTCGCCGCTCTTGATTCTCATGGGCAACGCGTCCGGCGAGGTTCCATAGGACGGCCCCCAGGAAAGAAGAAGGTGATTGCCAGTTTCGCGTTCGAATGCGGGTACAAGTTGCTTGAACGCGGCCGAAAGTGCGCCCGTTGCAAGCACGTGAATATCCTCAGCGTGCGCTGGACCGCTCAACGCGGCCGCGCAAGCCAGAGCCAGCATTGATGCACGGATAGCCCATTTTTTTGTTTCGATTGCCATTGCTTGTCTCCTTACCTTGTGGATTTTCGATTCAATACTGCTCAGACGGCGCCACGCGTATTCACGAACAGTGCGTATACCGAGGTCGTCGAAGCCATGAACAGGCGATTGTTGTCTTTGCCGCCGAAGCATAGATTTGCGCAGCGCTCAGGCAGCGCAATGTGTCCGATGGCCGTACCGTTAGGCGCGAATACTCGTACACCGTCAAGCTCATCGCTGCCCGTACCCCATCCGCACCAGAGGTTGCCGTCGACGTCGACTCTGAAGCCATCCGGAGTGCCGTCCTTTGCGTCGATGAGCACCCGGCCGTTTTGGAGCTTGCGATTGTCGAGAACATCGAACGCCATGATTGCTCGAGGCCGCGCTCGCGATGCGACGACATACAGCGTTCGCTCGTCAGGCGAAAAGGCGAGCCCATTCGGCCCCTCAATGTCATCGGCCACGCACTCAATCTGCTCACTCTGCGCATCAATGCGATAGACACATGCTGGCAACTCGGGCGTGCCGACCTGCCCCATGTAGTCGCTGACCAGGCCAAACGGCGGGTCCGTGAACCAAACAGCTCCGTCACTGGCGACAACGACATCGTTTGGCGAGTTGAGCTGCTTCCCTTCGAACGTATCGGCGAGCACGGTGACGCGGCCGTCGTATTCAGTGCGAGTGACGCGCCTTGTCCCATGTTCACATACGACGAGTCGGCCTTGACGGTCGCGAGTCATGCCGTTCGCTTTGCTTGACGGGGCCCGCCACGTCGAAACCATTTCCGTGGCGGCGTCCCACTTCAGGATTCGGTCATTTGGCAGGTCGGTCCAGTAGAGCACGCCAGCGTCACCAAACCACACGGGTCCCTCTGCCCAGCGGCACCCCGTCCACAGGCGCTCAACCTTTGCATGCGCCAGGCGGTAAGGTTCGAATCGCTTGTCCAGGATGCGAACTGCTGGGTCGGGGGTCCTCAAACTTGGCTGCCACGTATTCATCTTGCGTCCTTCCTCTTCATAATCACCAGCAGAACAACAGTCAGAAAGGTCGCCAGGACAAGCATCGCGCCCATTCCGATGAGACCAGCCTTGAAAGAGCCCGTGGTGTCCTTCAGCCAGCCGACCATGTAGGGGCCGACCAGGCCGCCAAGGCTACCGACCGAATTGATGAACGCCAGGCCTCCGGCAGCTGCTTCTTTTCCTAGAAACGTCGCCGGAATGCTGTAGAAGCACGTGCGCACGGATGAAAGGCCAATCAGTGCGATGGTCAAGCCGACCATCGCAGGCACCAGTTCATCGGAGACCACTGAACAGAAGAAGCCAATTGCAGCCAGTCCGCAGGTCAGGGCGAGATGCTTGACGTAGCGTTGCGAGCGCGCCAAGGCCCTCCCCCAGAGAAGCATCCCCACGCTCCCGACAACATAGGGAAGTGCGGTCAACAACCCGATTTGCGTGTCACTGAGATGGTGTGTCTTCAAAATCGTCGGCAACCATACGCCAATGCCGAGAATTCCGATGATGTAGCTGAAAAGGATGGCAGTGAGCAGCCACACGCGCCAATCCAGCAGCGAGCGCATGAAGTGCTTCTCTGCGTTCGCCGGGCGTTCTCGCTCGACAGCGGTCTGCAAAGCCAAACGCTCTTCAGGTGTCAGCCACTTCGCCTTGTCCGGCGAGTCACTCAAGACTTTCAGGCAAAGGATGCCCAGCACGCACGCCGGAAGACCCTGGAGGATGAATAGCCACTGCCAGCCATGCAGTCCGAGCCACCCCTCAAGCTTTAACATCGAAACGGACAACGGGCCGCTGAATACCGACGACAGCGGCACTGCTGCCAGGAACCACGCCATCATCTGCGTGCGATAGCTCGCCGGAAACCACAGAGTCAGGAAGAAGATGACACCGGGAAAGAATCCTGCCTCGCCGATGCCTGCGAGCAGGCGAAGCAGGGAGTAACTCACCGCACCGGTCGCAAAGCTGGTTGCAGCTGCGAACAAGCCCCACGTAATCATGATTCGAGCCAGCCATCTCCGCGCACCGAACCGGTAGAGCGCGAGATTGCTGGGGACTTCGAAGAAGCAGTAACCGACGTAGAAGATACCGGCAGCTAATCCGAACTGGGACGCCGTCAACCCGAGGTCGCGATTCATCGCTAACGCGGCGAAGCCGACGTTCGTCCTGTCCAGGTAGTTGATGAAGTAGGCAAACGCCAGCAGGGGAACGATTCGCAAAGCTGCCTTCCTGCAGGCAACCTGCTCGACGCTGCGCGCTGTCTCCTGAGTAATTGTCGTTGTGCGCATGATGTTGCTTACAGGTAAAGTCGTCGCGGATTGTTAACAAGCACCGCATCCGCCGCCTCGGGGTCGCCGCAGACCTCTTCGACAAAGGCGAGGAGCTTTGAATCATCCGGCACGTCGCCTTGAATGTTCGGATGCGGCCAGTCACTGCCCCAGATTGCCCGCTCCGGCGCTGCCGCGAGCAACCCCCGAACGTGAGGAAGCGCTCGGGACCACGGCTCGTTCGACCCACTCATCATGCGGTCGATACCGGAGAGCTTTATCCAACGGCGCTCGTTATCAAGGTATCTGCGCAGAGCCACAAGCCCATCTCTGTCCATCTCGAGAGCAGGGTCGGGACGTGACATATGGTCAATTACCAACGTGGTACGCAAACTCCGCCAACTGTCGAGAATGGGCAGAATCTGCCCGAGCTTGCCGTGAAGCAGGACGTGCCAACCTCTTGAGCCCACACGCTCCGCCAGCGCCTTGAGTTCGCTTATGTTCTGCCCTTCGGCGAGGTGCCCCATGAAATTGAATCGGACACCACGAACCCCTCCGGCGTGGAGCGCCTCCAACTGACTGTCGCTTTCCGAGCCGTTGAGCAGCGCTACGCCTTTATATCGGCCCCCAGTGACGGCAATCGCGTCGAGTAGCGCGGAATGGTCTGTCCCGTAGCAGGCTGCTTGAACCAAGACACCGTGGGAAATGCCCAACTTTCGATGCATTTCGAGAAGTGCAGCCATCGGTGCGGCTGCGGGCCGATACACTGCGCTTTCTGGAAGCGGGAAATCGTCCCACGGTCCATAGATATGCGTGTGGCAATCCCACCGGCCACCGTTCACGTGGAGGCTGTCCATCAGTCGCACCGTGCCGTCATGCCGCCATCTACGACGATTTCCGTGCCAGTGACAAAGCGAGCCTCGTCGGAAGCAAGGAACAACGCGGCGTTTGCCGTATCGCGGCCGTCACCCATGAAGCCCAACGGAATGCGCGCGACCCGGGTCTCCAACAACTTGTCTACGTCGCCGCCCGTTCGCTGACCCGCCAGCCGAGCTTCCACCATCGGCGTGTGCAGTTGGCCCGGGACCACGGTGTTCACACGGATGCCCTTCTTTGCGTACTCGACCGCGACCACCTTGCCCAGTTGAATCACGCCAGCTTTGCAGGCTGCATAGGCGACTTGCGCCGAGCCCGTCCAGCGGATACCGGAGGTCGATGCGGTGTTGACGATTGAACCGCTGCCTTGCGCTTCCATTACGGGAAGGACGTGCTTGCAAGTGAGGTAGACACTTTTCAGATTGAAGGCAACCTGAGCGTCCCACGCCTCTTCGGAGAGTGCAACGGGTCCGCCGGCCGCCGAGCCGCCAACGTTGTTCACCAGAACGTCGACGCTACCGTACTTCTCGCGACATGCCTCGACCATCGCCCGAACTGCGTCCGAGTCCGTGACGTCGCAACCGTAAGCCGTGATGTCGCCACCGACTTCGCGCACGCGCCGCACGGTTTCTTCCATCGCGTCCGGGTTTTTGTCGACAGCGAAGATGCGGGCGCCTGCTTGGGCGAAGAGCACCGCAACCGCGCGGCCGTTTCCCCATCCAGTGCCGACGCAGCCCGCGCCGGTGACAATGGCGACTTTTCCATTAAGGCGTCCTGAATTCACGCCATTCACGAGATTTTGCGAAGTTTCCACTTGAAGTTCCTCAGTTCGATTCTTGGGGGAGTTCCGGTGTTGCGCCTTCTGGCGGCGGCACTTCGAACACTTTGATGGTCATCGAAATCAACGTGTAGTAGCCGGCAATGCCAACCAGGTCGACTACGCCATCCTTGCCGATTTCGTTCACGAGCTCTTGGTAGAGAGTGTCGGGAACTTTGCGCTGTTCATGCAGTTCGGTGAGAAAGGCGAACATCAGTTCCTCATCCCGTTTCGCGAAGGGAGGCGCCTTTCCATCACGGATTGCGTCGATGACCTCGTGCGAAACGCCGGCCTCGAGAGCGAAAGGCTTGTGCGCGGCCCATTCGTATTCCGCGAGCCAGTACCGGCCCATGAACATGATGGCAAGTTCCGAGAGACGGGCCGGGAGGCTGCTGTCATACCGACAATAGCGGCCCAAGGCTTGGGAGCGGTCGGCAAGTTGCGGCCGATGCAGCCAAATTGCGAGCGGGCCTCTGACGCCCTTTCGTGGACCATTTGCGATTGCGTCGTAGACGGCGCGCTGCTCAGGGTCGAGTTGCGCCGGGTCGATGGGTGAAAGACGTGTCATTTGGGTCGATTCTCAGTAGTTCAGTGAGACTGGGCAGTCGCAGTGGTTGCAGCGCTCTTGTCTTGCTGGAGGCAGAACCGACGGGGCCTTGCGCCAGTCTCCTGTTCGAAAGCCTTGGCGTCGAATGCACCTTCCCAGCGGGCAATGGTGAATACCGCGAGCGTGTTTCCAACCACATTGACGAGCGCAGTAGCCGTGGCCATTACGCGGTCGATGCCGAACAAAAGACCCAGGCCGCTCAGAGGAAGCGTTCGGACCGATTGGAGCGTTGCTGCAAGCTTCACGAAGGCACCGCCTGCGACGGTCGTACCGCCCTTCGAGGTGAGGCTCAGAATCGCCAGCAATCCAAGCTGCTGCCACAGGGAAAAAGGTGTATCGGTCGCTTGAGCGATAAATCCGATTGCAATCGCCATGTAAATCGACGTGCCGTCGAGGTTGAAGCTGTAGCCGGCCGGGAGAACGAAGCCAACCACCGCCTCGTCGCAACCAGAGCGCTGCAATTTCTCGATGAGTCGAGGCAGTGCTACTTCGCTGGACGCCGTCCCAAAAATCAGCAGCAGTTCGTCGCGAATGAGCCGCAGGATGCTAAAGAAAGGAA
The DNA here is from genome assembly GCF_056930355.1 of Caballeronia sp. 11_S32. Lineage (NCBI taxonomy): Bacteria > Pseudomonadati > Pseudomonadota > Betaproteobacteria > Burkholderiales > Burkholderiaceae > Caballeronia > Caballeronia sp. 11_S32. The sequence continues at coordinate 1,012,620 of NZ_JBXOWH010000003.1, read as the reverse complement.
GGCCAATCATCCAGCTAATGCTGCCGAGCACACCGAATACGAACAAGAGAGAGGCGGCGTAGTACAGCACGATTACCTTCAGAAGGTACATAAGCGTCACACTACCGTAGCTACCAATCGCTGCTGCCATTGCACCAAAAGCTCCCACCGGCGCGAGTCTCATGATGAAAGCGAGCATGCGAAAGAGAACCGATTGCGCTTCGTCGATACCTCGAAGAAGGACCGAATCCGGGCCGACCGACATGTTGAGTGCGAGACCTGCCAGGAGCGAAATGATTAGAACTTGGACGATGTCGCCCTTTGCGAACGCGTCGACAAGAGTATGGGGAATCAGGCTTAGCAGATAGTCGACGGCCGAGATTCCCCCAGCGCTCGCCGTTGCCTTGACGGCGGCCTGGCTCTCGGCGATGTTCGTTGCATGGAGGCCTGCACCCGGCTGGAACACGTTCACCATCACAAATCCGAGAATCATTGCGACAGTGCTGACCACCTCGAAATAAACGAGGGATTTGACGCCCATCCGTCCGAGCATACGGAGGTCTTTGACGTGTGCGATGCCCTGAACCAGCGTGCAGAAAATGATGGGCGCCAGCATCATCTTGAGCAAGGCAATGAACCCTACTCCGAGAGGCTTCATTGCCACGGCCCAGTCAGGCTTTGCTATCCCTAACACGATTGCGCAAGTCAAGCCGATAAGTACTTGCACATGTAGTTGTTTTAACCGACTCATCTCGTCTCCTAAGTTCGAATCCAATGTCCCTTGAGGTGACCCGTTACCGCGTCATCTGTCCTGGGACCTACACCGAAGTTTTGTCCTGAAAGTGGGAGAAGCGGAGAAGTTCTAGTCCGTGACAGACCCGGCGATACGGCCGCATCGCGAACTACGCCGGTTCGGGTTAAGTTGCCTACAGAGCAACGTCGCCACGCCGGTGAGGGAGTTACCCTCGCGTCTCCGTTCAATTTTTCTAGTTCTGTTCGTTAATCCAGAGCATAGGTGAGGCGCGATTGCTTGACAAAGGCCGAGTTTTGATACCAAGCTATGCCCGGATGGCATAGGACATGAGCATGGACATTCGGGAACTGCGCAGTTTCATCCATGTTGCTCGCGCGGGCAGTTTCAGCCGTGCGGCAGCTGAGTTGTACATCGCCCAGCCTGCGTTGAGCAGGCAAATAGCGAAGCTAGAAGAGGAAATTGGGGTCGAATTGCTGGCGCGTCACGGCCGAGGCGTCCGGCTCACGGCGGCCGGCGCTCGCCTGCTCGAACGAGCCGAAATGATTTCCAACATGGTGAGTGAAACCGGTGAGCACGTCCGCGCGACTGCCGACGAGGAGCGTGGCTACCTAGCCGTCGGACTGCCGCCCACGATGGGAGCCCTCATTGGCGCTGAACTCGTGCGCGATTTTCGCGAAGTGTATCCGCGTGTCGCGCTTCACGTCCGTGAGGGGCAAAGTAGTTCGTTACAAGAGTGGGTGGCCGACCGCCGTGTCGACTTAGCGGTGGTCTATAACCAGCCGCCCTTGGACGCCTTTCAGGTTCGGCCGCTTTTTAGCGAGCCAATGATTCTAATTGCTCCGCCAGGGACGCCGGTTCCAAAGGACGGGTTCCAGATAAGGGACCTCGCCAGCCTACCTCTCATTCTTCCCGGGATGCCGCACAGTAATCGGCGAGTCATTGAACACGCCGCGGTGCAGAACGGCATTCGTCTTCGCGTGGAGCTCGAAGTCGACAGTGTTGCGCTTACGAAAAAACTCGTCAAAACGGGCGTTGGGTATTCGATTCTCACGTCAATCGCGATTCGTGACGAGTTGGCAAGTGGCGAGCTGGTTGCGGAAGCAATTACGCGGCCGTCCATACGGTCGACGGTCGCAATAACTACCCTGCGTGAAAACTCGCTGTCAAGGTTTGCAACCGATTGGATGGCGATGCTTCGACAGAAACTAAAACGGTTCGTCGGTAGCGAACAGTGGAAAGAAGATATTGTCTGGCTCGATAACGACGCAACTGATTTTAGCTAACCCTCGTTGCAGCCAGCCATCACCGCCCGTCGATGTGAATGGGTGAAGAGCCGCCGACGGCTTCTGCCTACCGTGCGCAGTTGCGGTAGCGGAAGCCATCGAGCCTTCTGCCTTCACGCAACGGCGTCGACTTCGCTTGTACTCGTCGCAGGCGGCAGACGCGTCGAGTCTGCGGCTTTCTCTGCTGTCGCTGCCCGAACAGCCCCCGTCGCCGCGACCTTTTTCGCAGCAGCTTTCTTGCTCCCAACCGGCGGTCCTTTCTTCGTCGCGGTCATCGACTTCTTCGCAGCAGCGCTCTTGCTGGCAGATTTCTTCCCGGACGTCGCTGAAGCTTTCTTTGCCGCGCCCTTCTTTGCTGACACCGTCGAAGTCGCCTTCTTCGCGGCCGCTTTCTTTGCGGTCGCAGTCTTGGGCGCGCTTTCCTTGGCATCAAGCGCGTCGGCCGGAGCGCCGTCAATCAGAAACTTGGTCCTGTCTCTGGCTCCCGCAAGCCAAGCCGGCGCTTTCCCACGACCGCTCCATGTCGCCCCTGACTTCGGGTCGCGATATTTCGCAGGCTGAGGACCGCGCGGGTAGTTGCCGGCAGGCTTCGCCGAAGCTTTGTCGGTATTAAGCGTAGTCGTTGCACTGCCATCGATTAGAAACCTGTCTCGAGTTTTCGCACTCACTATCCATGACGGAGCTCTGCCACGACCACTCCACGTCGCCCCCGACTTCGGGTCACGATACAGCGCAGGCTGCGGACCACGAACGTAATTTCCCGGCTTCGCAGTGTCCTTGGCGGCCCCTCCCGTGCCCGGCGAGCTGCCATCAATCAAAAAGCGGTCGCGATTCTTTGCACTCGCAATCCAGCCTGGCGCGCGGCCGTGTCCACTCCATGTGGCTCCGGAATTTGGGTCCCGGTACTTCGCACTCGACATTGCCTTGTCCGAAGCTGACTTGGCCGCCATCTTGGTGCCACGCTTCTTGCCACCAAACGCAGAGCCAAGGTCGTCCATCGTTATTCCGTGGTCTGCCATGAGAGCATGAATGTCGGCAACGACCTTCGCCGATTGTTTCTTGACGATTGCCTCAGCTTGCGACTGCAATTTGGCAATCTTCGCCTGAAGGCTTTGAAGGGTGGCCATGACTTTCCTGTTCACGGTTGTAGTCGACGCACTATGCCATATTCGCAGTAAGAAATGCGAGCGTTAGCGCCTAGAGCGATGCTCTAATGATGGAAAAAGTCGAATCGCGGGCATTCATTGCAACGGTATCGACTAGCGGAAACCAATGAAGCAGTTGCCTCAATACCATCGCTTTATCGCGTTGCATCATGACAAAATAGCGAGCAACTTCATGAAATTTCTCTTGGCGCCATACGCGTCTCGAATGACATCGAGCTCTTTCGCAAATTCAACGTGCTCGCCGAGTTCTCTTCTCAGACTCTGTATCTTGCGCACGATTGCGAATGCCTCATCGTAACGAGCCTTTCGAGTGCCCTGCTCCGCGGCAATTGGCAGCAGGCGGTGATAGAGAGCGATGGCGTCCCGCGGATGGGTCTTCGCTCGGATTGACGCCATCGTTGCCCACAAATTCGTCGCGACCGGTCCGCCGGCGAAAGCTTCCCACGCCTTGTCGTGCTCCTTCGATGCGAGGTGGATTTCGACGATAGCCGTGCGCGACCTCGGGTGATACCAGGCCGACTTATTGACGGCAGCCGAAGCCTCCTTCTTTACAAGCGCCCAAAGAAGGGCGAATGCTCGCTCGCGCGCTTGGTCGACGCTGTGCGTGGCTCGCGCTACCTCCATCAGGGCCGCGAATCCTTCTGCATCTAGTCGCTGCTCGAAGCGCACCCAGGCGTACAAATTCGCTTCGACCGAGTCACCACGACGCAAGTACTCCTGCACGCAAAAATCAAGGAGGCGCCGGTCCCCGTCTTTAAAAGCAGCGAGCCCTTGCCGAGCCCAGTCAAGGCCTTCATCGTATCGTCCATTCTGGGCGCAAATCTCTGCAACAAGCAGATATCGATACGGTGCCGAGAGGTCCTTCTGTCGAATTGCAATCTGTTCGTCCACGTCGCCGTCGAACTCGGCGAGGCTAATGGCTGCCTGTTCGAGCCGAGTTCGATTGCCGTCAAACGACCGGCGAACACCATCTTTCGGCGAAAGGCTCGGAACCTGGCGCCACGCCTCTTCTACAAGCGCTCGATAGCGCCGCATTCCTTGTTCGCCCAACGGTTCGGCGTACTTGGGTAAAACGTCGTAGAACGTGTCCCACGCTCCCTCAGATTGATATCGGAACAAGCGGTCCGCGAGCTTCACCGGGTCGGGAGATGTCTGCTCGCACGCTTCGAGATGAACTGCTGCCAACTCGAGGATACCTGGCATCACATCGCCGTTGCGGTCGTCAATCTGCTCGAGACTTTTCTCCGCACCTGCGACGGCTAACTCGGCGAGCTCAACTACTTGAGAAGCTGCTGGACCTTGGAGTCGTTGGCGAAGCGCGTCGGCGAGCGAAAATAGTCCGTCGCCGTATGCACCAGACTCACGCCAATCGAGTGGCCGGCCGATTCTCGTCGCATCCCTCACGGCCGCTTTCATGCTGGGCAAGTCGTTAGCGCTGGCTGCTCGGGCAGCGAAAAGGAGTTTGTCGCGCAACACCATGTCGCGTTCAACCGCATCGAGCAGCAGTTCGCGCATAGCGTCGTCGCTCAAGGTCGCGACGTACTCACTGATAAGTTCCTCAGACGTCTTGCGCTTCTTTCGGTGCTTCGCAGGGGCAGAATCGTCAGCATGAAAAACCTCTGCGCCGGAGTTCTCGAGCCAGGAGAGAGCAACTGCGACGAGATGCTTGCAGAATGCGCCTGACTGCCCAACCGGACAATCGCAAGTGTAGGCAAGCTCTTCGTCGAGGCCGACCTTCAGTTCGACGCTGTAGCGGTTTGTGCCGTTGACGTTTGCACGCAAAACCCCTTCGCGCTCGTCGAGTCGAGATACGGCTCCATCATGGAAGTACGCACGCCCGCGAGCAAATGTCTTCACATCCGAAAGAGATTGCACCTCGTCCAAGGTTAGAAGGTCGCTGAGCTGAGTTTTGCTATTCATATCCCTCAATACGAAAGTGGTCACCAACGGATGCTAGTAGTCAGGTCGCGCCTTTATAGCGGCGCGCATCCTGAGCGCATCCGCCCATTTTTACAGGGTAATCGGCATGCGTACATCGCGATGGTGAAAATGGTCCACACCCAAGCCAGTCCGATGAAAGCTGACACGGCAGGCGCTGGCTGCGACAGCTAGAAGCGAACGCCCCATATGAGCCAGCCAAACGTCATTGCTCGTGCGGTGGAGCGGGCGCTGCCCCATTGCGCGGCTTTTCAGTTCATTGCCCGCGAGTCGTTTTCGTCCCCATATGGCTTCGAACCAGGCGTCGGTTAGGTTCTGGCCACGTTGGTTTGACGCCGAACATACATATGAATAGACTTCGCCTTCGCGCATCGCAACGCAGGTCCCATGATTAACACTCCCGAAGTTTCCGCATCAGAAAGCTTGGCGCTGGACATTCCCGTGCCGCCACGCGACTTTGGGTCGACTCGACGCATGCTCATTGCGGCGCTCTTAGCCTCAATCGTTACGCCCCTACTTTTCTTAGCCGCGTACGGAATCTTCGGCTATCAGAACCGCGTCTCCGATTCGTCTGAAGGAATAGACCGTTTGTCGCGAGTTGCAGAGGAACAGGCGGTTAAAGTCCTCGATGTCACGAGTGAGATGTCGCTACGCGTAACGGCGCAGCTCGCGCAAGACGGAGACACGGAAATTCGCAAGCGACAGTTGGCGCTCCATAATTTCCTGGCAGACATCGTGCGGCGCCTGCCTTCCGTTGCCGCCATCGCAATTTTCGGACGCACGGGAACCCTACTGGCGAGTAGTAGTGTCTACCCCGCTGGGTTTCAGTCGCTCGGCGCGTCCCCAGTTCTATTGTTCGCACATCATGACGATGAAACGAGCGCGACCATTTCCGAGCAGGAGCAAATCTCCGACCCCTTAGCGAATGTTTTCAACATATCGCTGCCCCGATACGACACGAGCGGACATTTACTTGGCGTCCTGGTAGTCTCGCTTCGGCGCGAGTACTTCCAGTCGTTTTACGAGCGGCTCACCACGCACGACAGGGCATTGACTGTCGGCCTGTTTCGAAGCGACGGCACCACTCTCGTTCGTATCCCTGCCCCTAGCGCGCGACGAGCGCCGACGAGAAATCAACCTCTGCTGGACGCCATGCGGTTCAATCGTGAAGGTGGACGGCTCAAGATTTTCTCGGTTCTCGACGGGGTCGAGAAGCTCTTGGTCTACCGGCGGGTTGGTGGCTATCCGCTTTATGTGACCGCCGGTATCCCTGTCTCGACGGTGACCTACAGATGGTTGAGACACGACGGTTTCATCGCAATTGCAACGTTGGTCCCGTGCGTCGGTATTTGGATTCTGGTCTTGTTCAGTTTGCACCGTCTGAAGCGAGAACGGACTGCGTGGGAGCGCTGGAAAGCCGAATTTGGAATGCGCGTCTCCGCAGAAACCACGAGCCGACAAATGCGGCGCATGGGTGCACTTGGTAATCTGGTCGCAAACGTAGCGCACGACTTCAACAATCTCCTTATGGTCGTCAAAGCCAATATGGAGCTGGCACGCCGAAAAAACTTCAATGACCTAGAGAGGGAGGTTGTCGCGGTCGAGCGAGCATCGGCTACGGCCGAGGTCTTGGCAAGGCGGCTGCTCAGTGTCGCGCGCAAGCAGCCGCTACGCCAGGAACTGATTGACGTCCGAGATTGGATTGAGCAAGAAGCATCGCTGATTCAGACGTCGCTCAGCGACCGCGTCCGCTTGCGAATCACATCTCCAGCGGAAATCTGGTCGACGTACGTTGACCCGACCGAATTGCAATCAGCATTGATAAACCTCGCCGTTAATGCCAAGGATGCCATGCCGAACGGCGGTGACTTCACTATTCGCTGTGAGAACGTCACGCTCGACCACGCGAAACGAAGTCTGAAGCCAGGAGAGTATGTTGTTATCGCTTGTTCCGATTCTGGCGTAGGCATGCCTTCCGCCGTCGCGCAACGCGCATTCGAGCCACTGTTCACGACGAAAGCTGCCAGTGCAGGTACGGGCCTCGGCCTAGCACAGGTCATGACAATGTGTGAGCAGGCTGGAGGGACCGCCCGTATCGTGAGCGCGGAAGGCGAAGGGACCACCGTTTCTCTCATTCTTCCGCGCGCATTGGGAGAGGCCGACGCTAAGGCGACAGTAGCACCCGCACAAGCATCTTCCGTCGCGGAAGCAATCAAAGGTTCCGTTTTGCTGGTTGAGGATAACGAGGAAGTAGCTGCTGGACTCTCGGCCGTACTTGAGGTCTTCGGCTGGGAATCTCGGCACGAGCTCACGGGAGATGCAGCGTTAGGATTGTTGGAAGACGGAGCAACTTTCGACCTCATCCTCTCCGACATACAAATGCCTGGAATGAACAACGGAATTGACGTCGCGGAGAAAGTGCGACGGAGGTGGCCGAAGCAAGCTATCGCGCTGATGACCGGTTATGCAGATGAATTTGAGCGAGCGAAAAACGCTGGCGTAACGATTCTGTCCAAGCCGTTCAACATTGATGACCTTCAAGCGCTATTGCATAACGTGAGTCCCGCAATTAGGTAGACCTCGTGGTCCAGCCCAACCGTCGGAACATTCGCTCTAGCCCAAAAAATCAATCGACGTAGCCGAGGTGAGATTTGGTACTCGTGTTCACAAGTCTACGAACGGTCATGCGTGGATTTTGCGACCTGGGCCGCCGTTACCGAGTGCATCCGTCCACCTGCACGATACAGAGGCACAAAAATCTATTTTATAAACGTTGCCCCCCGCCGACACGGGAATTCCACACAGCTACTCATCGGCCCGTCGACTTGGCGACAATATTTTGAGAACCCCCGTCAATGTCCCGCCGAGAATTTCCCTCGAAAGCCCTCGGTCTGAGACAGCTCGCGACAACGCGACCGCCCCAACACAAGCACTCAACACAAGAAGTGCGTCGCTGCGCGTCGAAGCAGTCTCGTGAGCGAGTGACGCTTGCGAAATCAAGTCAACAATCTTGCGTACCTCCGTTGACACGACCTCCCTCACTCCACTAGGGCTACGACCCACGTCATTGACTAGCGCCGATATGGGACATCCCTTAACGAGGTTGTCGCTGTGCGATTCCGACAAGTAGGAGCGCATCGCTTGGGAGGCCGAGACGGGAATGGTCGATTCCCATGACTCGATGTCTTTTAATGCGTTCTTGAATGCCTCCACGACAAGTTCGTCGCGCGAGGAGAAATGCTTGTAAAAGCCGCCGACTGTAAGACCAGCCTCTTTCATCACGTCAGCGATGCTGACGCCATCGATTCCTCGTTCGCGAAACCGCTTCGCCGCGATATCGACGACTCGCTGATGCGTCGCTAGTTTTTCGGTTTGCGAGTGCCCCATATTGTTCCCTTATGTCTCGTTTAGCGGTGGTTCTCGGTCGGGTCGCCATTGATGCACGTTCGACAATTGTGACTTGCGGCGTGCTACGCCCTCGACATCAGGATTATATCTATAATCCTGATAAGTCTGCTGGTGACGACACTGACGTCGACGTTGAGCCTTGAAGGCCCGCGTCCATATATGTGCATATGCACGCACGAAATGGGTCGTCCGGTAGTGGACGACAACGGAAAACGTCCGAACTTGACCTCTGAAGGGTAAGGAGAAGCATGATGAAGCAACGCAAGATTTTGGTAACGGCGGCAGCCGGAAAGACGGGTGTTCATGTCGTTCGGAACCTCCTCGACAGTGGCCATGCAGTCCGCGCCCTTGTCCGCAGCGAAGATGAGCGTAGTGATGCGCTTCGTCGCGCCGGCGCACACGTCATTACTGGAGATTTGCTTTCGCATGACGATGCCATACGGGCGGCAGAAGGCACTGACGGCGCATACCTGTGTTTCCCCGTTCGTCCAGGATTCATTCAAGTGACCGCTTACTTCGCCGACGCCGCGCGTCGTGCGGGACTCGACGTGGTCGTGAATATGTCGCAGATTTCAGCGCGAGAAGACGCTAAAAGCAACGCCGCTCGAGACCATTGGATTGCGGAGCGCGTGCTCGACTGGTCAGGGGTGCCCACCGTGCATGTCAGGCCAACGTTCTTTTCCGAGTGGCTCGTGTTTCCTTGGGTACGGGACACGATTGTGCGCAACGGAGAGATTGCGCTACCCTTCGGTGGTGGCAAGCACGCGCCCATCACCGCCGAAGACCAGGCGCGCTTCATCGCCACTGTGCTCTCGAATCCCAGTGGTCACATCGGGAAGTCGTATGAGCTATGCGGTCCGACTCAAATGACGCAAGCTGAAATCGCCGGCGTCATGAGTGATGTGCTCAAGCGGAAAATCGTCTATAACCCGACGACTCTTGATGGGTACCACGAGCATCTGAGCCACTACGACCTGCCGGACTTCATGATTCAGCACTTCATCCAGGTCGCGGTCGATTACCAGAACGGTGTGTTCGAAGGAACGGATACCGTTATCCAGCAGATAACTGGAACGGCGCCGCAGACTGTTGAACAATTCGTGACGTCGAATCGCGCGGCGTTCGACCGAGCCAGAGATAACTAACCATGGTGACCGACCGATGGTGGGCTTGGTCGTAAAAAGTCAAACTCCGTCGGCCGACAGGAGCGGTTACCATCGGAAAACGTGTAAGCGACTATCGCAATACTAAAGCGGAAAATAACCCCTTCTCTGACTGCTCGAGGTTGCCTCTCGGGAGACGCGAGCTATCTCCTGTGCGCGGTGGTCGCAACAGCTGCCCCGAGGTACTGCAGACTTCTCCTCGCAGGCGGTGAACGGAAACGGCAAGGGCACCTTTTCGTACACGATTTTCTATCCAACCGAAACGACGGCAGAATCAAGATACGACAAAGACCTCTTACGCGTCCCGCTATGACCCTGAAGCGCAACGACGGTGGCGCGCGACGCTCGACGCTCGACGCTCGACGCTCGACGCTCGACGCCCACATTTTCGAGACAAGGACTTTGATTGCCAAGCAGCGAGAGCGCGTTGCGAGCGGCCGAACAGTTGACTACCCAGATTCGCGAGCTTTGTTGGCAGCTCTCGAAGAGAGTCTAATGGCCTTGATGAATTTCAGACGCGTAGCTTTGATGCGAAATGGCCGAGCAAAATGAACCCGCAAAGCATCAGCGACTTATGCCTTGGCCGCGCCCGCTCCGTCGCGTTGGTTTTCATAGCAAGTCGCGTCCGAGCCGCAAACGATTTTCGACGACTCACCTGGCCCTACTCAACAAATCAAGAACGAGTACGGCCAAGGCCGCTCGAAGCCGAGAGTACCTTCCCGTCCAAGTTGTTTTCGTGACGCTTCGCTTCTCGTTGACGCAGCCTCGCGCGAGGGTGAGACGGGCCCCCGCGTCATGAGAATCAATCCAATGCGCGAGGAATACTGCTTGAAACCGTTGATGATTCTAGTCTTGGGTAAGGTACGAGAACCCATTTTGTCTTATGTATTAAAGACCGACATAGAGGTTGAAAAGGTAGAAACGACCGCATCAGAAAGATGAGCGTCGCAATGAGGTATTTAACTGCTTGACACTCACGCCCACTTGGACAAAAAATGCACCTATCGTTTTGATAAGAGAACTTTACCTTAACTTCTCATTGCAGCGAGCTCCGCCTGACGCGAACCGCATGTTTTCTTTGCACTGCGCGTGTTTTCTTTTATATTTTCGCGTAGCATTCCTAATATATAGAACCACGCTCGGCTCGGTATCGATTCCGGAAGATGATAGAAGACATCGAAATTTAACTTGGAGCGAAGTATGGAGACAGGGACAGTAAAGTGGTTCAACGACGCCAAGGGATATGGTTTCATCACGCCTGATGACGGCGGAGATGACCTTTTCGCTCACTTTTCGGAGATTAGAATCGAGGGATTTAAGACGTTATCAGAGAACCAAAAAGTCAGCTTCGAGGTAAAGCAGGGACCCAAAGGTAAGCAGGCGGGAAACATTCATCCTTTGTAGCCACGCTGGCAAGTGGCGCAACGACTGACTGCTCGACAATAGGCTCAAAGGTTCTCACGCTTCTCTTCTATGTCCGGCTCGCCGCCTCACAAAAGAGCCGCTTGCGAAGAACGGAGCCAACGTGACCTACGGCTGTTATACAGTACGTGTTCGTTCTCATGCTCGAGAATCATTCTTATGACAGCGTCTTTGGGTGTTCGAACCTCATGGACATGACGCCCGCTGGCGAGGCCTCTGCCGTCGATACCGAAGGACTTCCTAACATGGCGGTCATTTTTGGCCTCGTGCAATCTTTTGAGACGCCAGTTCAATCACCTCGCTGAGAGCTGACGCCGGGACCGGCTTGGTCAGATGAGCGTCAAAACCCGCGTCCGCAGTGCGTTGCTTATCTTCCTCAAGTCCGAGCCCGGTCACTGCCACGATGGTCATATCGCGATTGTTCAGTGTCTCGCGCATTAAACGAATGGCTTCATATCCTGACATCGTGGGCATTGAAAGGTCTAGGAGAACGAGGTCGGGCTGAAAAGCTGCGGCTGTTTGGACCGCGTTATGTCCATCGAATGCGGTACGCACTGCATGTCCGTCCACCTCAAGCAGCGCTGCCATGCTCTGCGCTGACTCGCGGTTATCGTCAACAACGAGAACTCTCAATGTACGCGTCTGCTCTTGTGGTCGAGAACGACGAGGCTTCGACAGCGAAGCTTCAGATTTCGCCGAGAGCGGGAGGTGGATTCTGAAAACCGCTCCTCGCCCAGGCCCGTCACTCTCTGCCGTGATGCTGCCCCCGTGCAACTCCACGATAGAGCGAGCGATTGTCAATCCGATGCCGAGACCGCTGTCGTCCTGTATCGTTCCGGGTTTGTGCTCTTGGAAGAAGAGAGCGAAGACCGACTCAAGGTTGTCTTTCGCAATGCCGCGTCCCGGGTCTTCGACCGAAAGCGCGCACGACTGGCGCTCATGCGTCAGAGTCAGATTTATTCTCGAACCGACTGGCGAAAATTTGCTCGCGTTGTCCAATACATTAAAGACCGCTTGCGTCAGTCGTACCAAGTCTCCTGATACCCTCAGCGGTGCGCTTGCTAAGTCGACCACCAAGGACTGCCTTTTTCCATCAATCTTGGGCAGGACGTTCTCAGCAGCACGCTCTACAACGGCTCTCATGTCAAGCGGTTGCAAATACACTCGAACTTTCCCGGTTGTTAGGCGAGCGACGTCGAGCAAGTCGTCGACCAGCCTGGTCAGATGCGAAACCTGTGGTCCGAGCACGCCCTTCGCGTATTCAAAGATTTCTCTCGGAGGGGAGTCAAAGCGCTCGAGCAAGTTCACGATGTTCTGAATCGGCGCGAGCGGATTGCGAAGCTCATGGCCTAACAGCGCAAGAAACTCGTACATTCGGTGGCGCGATGCCTCGAGTTCTTCGAGCTTATGCCGCTCTGTCATGTCACGAGTTACCTTAGCGAAGCCAATTATCTTGCCCGTCCCATCCTTTACCACCGAAATTACCACGCTAGCCCAAAAGACTGAACCATCTTTGCGAACCCTCCACCCTTCTTCCAGGCAATGGCCCGAGGCGCGCGCTCGCTTAAGGTTCGCTTCCGGAACACCCTGTTGGACTTTGTCGTCCGGATAAAAGACTGAAAAATGCTTACCGATAATCTCCTCGGCAGCGTAGCCCTTCAGACGTTCGGCTCCCGTATTCCAGCTCGTAACGATGCCGGCTTCGTCCAGGCTAAAAATCGCGTAGTCGACCACTGCATCCACGAGCAAGGCGAACGTCATGCGTTCCGCCGCAATCTGGTCATGAGGGGCCGCGGTGTCTCGTGCTAGTCTTTTGTTCGGCATCGCGGCGTCCGCGTTCGGAAACATAAACTCGCCGGGAATTGAATCGTCACCGTCCGGCATCGGAAAGCAGCCAGATAGCAGTGCAATTTCCGTTCCTGACGGTCGTTCTCGCTGGCGCGTGCGGCGGTTCTCGCCTATGGATGCGCTATCGCCAAACAGCGCCTGTCGGAAGACCGGTTTTTGTGCGTCGGGCTTTTTGCCTGAGCGGGAATCGTGCGCCTTCTCGCCCGGCGCCCTCACTTTCACACTCGCTGCTTTTCGTCGAACCCTGACCATCGGTCGACCGATACGCGTTGCTCGCATGCGCTAGCAGAGCGACCTCCTGAGTCTCCTACATACCGTCGCCGGTGTCAGCGGTCGGGCGGCCGCTCAACGGAGCTTAGAACGATTGGCGGATACGTGAGGATTCGGCTGCAGGCTAGGCATGTTGTTATGGCGACCGCCACTCTTTGAGATTTCGGGGGAGACGCACAAATCGCGTAGGTACGATAGAAGCCGGTCGGGCGACGCGCCCTTTCTGAAATATCCGTTGAAGAGCGCCCCTTCGCTGCTTCGCGCGACGAACTCCGCGTCTTTCGCTGTGTACGCGCAAATGAACGTCTCGGTCGAATTGGGATATCCGCGGATGGCACGCGCAGTCGCAAAGCCGTCTCGCTGCGGCATCATCAAGTCAAGCAAAACCACGTCTGGCGACCAACGTCGAATTATTTCAAGAGCCTCAGCGCACCCCCCTGCTACTCTTGTTCGCAGCCCCTCTAACGATAGACATTCGGCAGTGGCGACGGCCGCCCCTCGGTAGTCGTCGACAATGAGCACCCGCTCTAAAACCTCGACTCGACGGTGCGTCCAGTTTCCCCTTTCGGTTACCATCGCGTCCCCTCACCAGTCCACATGGGAAGACCAGATTATGCAAGCAGGCGTCACGGTCGAATGCCGTCAACCGCACGCTAATGACCATCGACAGCGCCCGTTCAAAGTTTGTTTCTGGGTCGAGCTTCTGGCGGTGATAACGACGGATGGCGCGAATCGAGGAAGCCCTTAAGCAAACCCGACCAGTTTCGCCTGCAAAGTGCAATGCTGACGCCCCTCAGTTGGACGAAGAACGTAGAAACCGTTACGGCGCTCTTCTCTAACCGTTCAATTCACTTGAGGTCCATATGCTCGAGTCCGGCCATCGGTACGTCAGGTTCTCTCGACGGTCCATTCGGCGCTCGCCCCCCAGGTGTCTTGCGGTGCGACCCAGCGATTATCGTTAGGTAGGCCATCGCGAACGAGTCGTGCGGCCCATGCCACGATGCCCTAACGGGCGACCAACGCCACGCCTGAAGTCCCGCACTTACTGCCCATAGCAGGTGCAAAGGGGGCGTTTCGGCCTGACAAGCGTTCCTCCTACCAGCGCCGGCGGCAAAGCACTCGCCTCACCGCCGCGCCCTTTGATTAGCCTGCCGACACCTCAATCCTTCGCGGCTTCGCTTCTTCGCGTCGGGGAATCGTCAGCGTCAGCACGCCGTCCTTTAACGACGCTTTAACTTTCGACGTATCGAAATCCTCGCTGACCGTGAAGGTGCGAGAAAAATAAGGCGCGCGTATTTCGGTGTGGGCAAGCTGTAGGTTCGCCGGCACCGGGACCACCGATTCTGCATCGATGGTCAGGCTTCCGTCATGAACCTTCACTTCCAGCTTCTCTCTCGAGACGCCTGGGAGGTCGGCCCAGAGGGTCACCCCGTGGCCATCTTCGATAATGTCAACAGCGGGCGTCGATGTTTGGCGCCGGCGCGCGTCCGCGGCGTCTCGACGAGCAATGCCGCTTTGGTCGCGTTCGGTGATTTCTGTGTTGTCGCTCATGACGTCACCTCATTGAACAGTAACCGAACGTGGCTTGGACATCTCTCGCTTGCCGACTGAGATGAGGAGACACCCGTCGACATACCTCGCGTGAACATTGTCCGGGTCTGCTTGTTGAGGAAGCTCGATAACCCGGCGGAAAACCCCGGAGAAGCGCTCTTGGGCATACTGTCGGGAACCCTCCTGCGGTTGTTCATAGCCCGTCTTTCGTTCACCCGCAATGGTGAGTAGTCCCTTGTCGACAGACACGTCCAGTTTGCTCGTGTCCAGACCGGGCGCGAACGCAACGATTTCGACCGTGTTCTCAGTCGACCCGACGTTGATTTGCGGAAACATCCCGGCTCTTGTCGAACGAAGACTGGTGGGGAACCCGCCGAACAGACTGGACATTTGGCGCTGTAGCCGGTCCAGTTCACTGAAGAGGTCGGGTCCAATGAAGGCATCACTCATTTTCGCTCTCCTCTCGCGGCATGACGGGCTGCTACATTTCCAGCAGGCCCTCGTGCCCGCGACCAATTAAGTTGAAGCACGCCGCGTATGCGCGACTGCCGTGCAACGCGAAATATAGGAGCTGGCTGAGGCATTTCAAGGGCCCATTCCATCAAATTTTTAGGTCTTGAAAAGCGGTCTGCGGCCCATATCATCCGCGCACCTGGACTACGTGGAGAACAGTCATGGAATTCGACACTGATTGGCGCACGCTTGGCAAACATCGCATTCGGCTTCGTTCGGTCAAAGGGTTCCCGACGGAAGTCATGCACCAACTGGCAGATGTGACGCGACTAGCCGTTGACAACAACATGAGCGCACGGGCGCGCATCGTCGACATCGTATTTAGCGAAGACAAATCCTACGACATTACTGTAGGTTCGACCTTGCCGGAAGACCGCATCTGCGCGCCGCAACTCGAAGCTGCCGTCGCGGCGGTCATGGGATTGATACCTGAGAAAGTCAACATCTTCGTGCAGACCGTGTCACAGGACGAGGTCGACTTACACTTCGGCGTGTACGAAAGAATGCTCGCGGAGAAGTTCGGCGCCATCCCGCCGCTACAGTGACATAAGAGCGGATTTATATCCGACCACGCCGATTATTCGTGCCCGTTTATTGACTCGTGATTGACGCTTTACTAAATTCGACTTCGCAGAAGCAGTGATGTCGCGACACCGCCGGCCGACTAGACGGGCGGCGGTCGTGGCATCGCAGATGTGCAGTGGGTAACGCGATAACTCAGTCCGTTAAAGACCGGCCGTTAGGCTTCACGCGTGTATCTAGCGCGTGACCATCTGCGCTCGCGGGCGCGAAAACCCGTTGGAAGACGTTATTGGAGGAACGCATAGCTAAAGTGAAAGGGAAACCTGGTCGTCAAGAGCATGACAGTGCCGACAAGCCTGCCGGACAACTGCGATATATTCCTTGAGCTTCAAGTGGCCATCGGGCTGAATAACTCCGGTACATACCGGGACTTTTTGCCAAGAGCAACGAGGTACTTTAGCGTGGCCGCACTATGCTGCGGCCTTCGCAAGTTCGTGGTTCCGCAACCGCCAGCTGATAAAGCCTCATAGATAAACACAAATAATTTACTCAGGATACCTACTGTCATAATTTCTGAGCTGCGCGCTACTCCGAGGGCTGACGCTAGCACGGGACGCGTGCTGTTGTTGTGAGTGTCATTTTTGATTCGCTCAGGGCACGAGGCGCATTTTCGGAGCTCAAGACCTGTGAACGCCTAGTCGGCGCTGCCTTGAACGGCAGGATGGCGCCCGAGCGGGTCAGTACGTCGAAATTGGTCGACTTATCTACGGCGCCCGGCGCCGCACAATGACGGCGCAACGCCTAGAATAAAAGCACGCGTACTGCTTTCAGCCTGACAAGAGCTAAACATGCAGGGGCCGTCTGAACTTTCCATCGTCGAGCGCATTCAGCGCGCGGGTTCGCTTATCACTCGGGAACTTGACGCACGCTGCCGACGCTCGCCCGACTACGCCGCGGAGAGCGCGGCGCTGCATGCGCTGGCTAAAGCGTTTACTACATCTGAAAGCGCGATGCTCCAGACGTTAGCCGACACAGCGCTCGCCCTATGTCGCGCTGACAGCGCCGGCATCAGTCTTCGCGAGCACCTGCCAGGTCAGCCGGAAACCTTCCGTTGGATTGCCGTGTCGGGTCGCTGCGCTCAACTTGTTGGCCATGTCATCCCGGAAGACGAAAGCCCCGCCAGCATCGCGCTTCGGCTGGGCGCACCTCAACTCATAGCATTTCCAAAGCGGCATTTCCCGTGTCTGTCGGTCATTGAGCCAGACATCACTGAAGAACTTGTCGTACCGGTCCCCGGCAGGCCCGGTCCTCGAGGGGCGCTGTGGGTCGTTTCTCACGACGCCGGGGTGCAGTTTGACGGCGAGCATCGTCGCATCCTGACGAGCCTTGCCGACTTCACATTCGCGGCATTGAATGTCGCGGATGCCAGAGCCGACGCTGAAGCGCGCGCCGCGGAAGCCGAGGCGGCTAGAAAATCGCTGCTGCAGGTCGAGGTCAACAAGGACAACTTCATCGCGACTTTGGCCCATGAGCTACGTTGTCCACTGGCGCCCATAGATGCAGCGCTTGAGGTAGCACAGAAACTTGCGGCCGAAAGCCCCGCCGTGCTCTCGGCTCTCGCCCTCGCACACCGCCAGGTTCAGCAGATGAAACGTCTGGTGAGCGACTTGCTCGATGCCTCTCGGGTCAGGCATGGCAAGCTCTCTGTCAACCTCGGGTACTGTTTGATTGGTGACATTGTCAAAGACGCCATGGCGGCCGTCGGCGAAGATGCGAGGAGGCGCAGACATCAGTTGCGTGCAACCTTGCCGCCTTACCCCGTGACGGTCTATGCCGATTCGGCTCGCCTGACGCAGGTTATCTGCAACGTCCTGTCGAATGCGGTGAAGTACACGCCTCCAGGCGGCGAAATCACGCTTCTCGTCGAGGCGCCCGACGCAGATGCAGTTGCACGTGATGAGCAATACAGGGGTGATGCCGTCATCTCGGTAACCGACAATGGCATCGGCATCGAACCGGACCTATTGCCGCGTGTCTTCGAGCTGTACGCGCAATCGCCCTACTTGGGGACGCGTGCTGATGGGGGACTGGGCCTAGGACTTTCGGTCGTAAAGTCTCTCGTCCACGCACATCACGGCACCGTTTCTGTCGCAAGCGATGGTGAAGGCAAGGGAACCTGCGTCACAATGCGATTGCCCATCGTATGCAAGAGCGGCATCGGCCATTCCGCTCCGACCACTCACGGCATCCCCCCCGCTCGAATCTTGTTAGTAGACGATAGCTGCGATGCGACCGAGGCGCTCTCGATGTTGCTCGCACTCGACGGACATGACGTACGCCGCGCACAAAGCGGCGCGGAGGCGCTGGCTCTGGTCGAGACATTCACGCCAGACGTAGCATTGATTGACGTCCATATGCCTGGCATGGACGGCCCGACGCTCGCCGGTGTGCTCAGGCAGCTTCCCCAATGTTCCATGACTCGACTCGTCGCCCTTACCGGAGACGCCGCACCGTCCCAAGACGGAGTATTCGACTGTTTCCTCGTCAAGCCACCGGCGTTAGAGGACTTGATACAGGTGTTGCAAGTCGAGCCGTTCCGTCGACCATTGGCTGACAATGTCTGATGGCGATGTCCTTCGAAACTGAAGCGGCGCGGCCACTAATCAGCTCGCAGTGTGCAACCGTCGTTTGCCAGCTTCTCGCACTGATGCACAAGGTCTATGTCTGTGCGGTGAGAGATGAGCCACGGGATGCCAGCGTAGCCCAATATCGGACGCTTCACGCGGAACTCGAACATTCTTGGACCCACCTGCTTGAAGAGTACGGCGTCCGTCGTATGCCGGAGCGCATAGTCTTCGGTAACCAGTCCAGCTTGCTGCGCCCCACGGATGTCGAGGGCGCCATCTGCAGACAGTTGGAAGCAAGCACTCGACAGTACACAATATCCAATCGAAATGATGACAATCGGCTTTGCGACCACCTTGGCGTACTGTCGAACGGACTCGGTTCGCCGTTGAGGGGCCAGTGCAGCAACAGGCATGATGGGTCACATTAGGTGTTTACCTGCGAGGGATATTACTTACTCGCAAAGTCGACCGCAATACATCCCAGGCCTTGCGCGTGGGGCTTTTAATTGCCTTACGGTCGAATTGACCGACCGGCCCCGGGCTGTCACGAACGACGGCGTTCACTTCCCCAGTAGACTGCCGGTGAGCTTCCCTAGCGGCCCCAGAGCGGCCCATCGAGTCAGGTCGTGAGCCGGTCGGGTGCGAACGAGCCTCAGCGCGCGCGAGCCATCTTTGAAAGAAAGACATTCAACCTCCATCCCGTCGCACGAATCATCGCCGTGGCCGAGGAGCCCGCGGACCAATGTGAACTCAAGCCCTCCCTCGCGAAGGAGGTCGTACGAAGAGGCGGTACCCTCCAACGGGCCAGACTTTGCCTGCCATCGGTTCAGCAACGTCGCCGCTACATCGGCGTCATGCACCATCTTTGCCTCCAAATCATCAGTCTACGGAACAGGGCCGTATCAGCAGGCCGCGCGTACTTGGACATCGTAGCAATAATTGTGCAACGCAGCATTGCAAGCATACCCGCGCCTCGCCGTCGTACCCTTGGGCCGATAGAACCGAAAGCGGCGTCTTGGCGGTTGGGTGTCTGGCACGACGTTATAAGCCTGAGGCGTCAGAAGAATGGTAGGTGCTCCCGTCCGTATTCCATTGCGAACGGTCGAGGAATATGTGCGAATCGTCCTCGTGGTCGACAATGAACCGGAAATTCGGATGTCTCTGTGCGCGGTGTTCGCCGCGCACGGCTTTTACGCAGCCACGGCAGGCAATGGCACCGAGGCAATATTCATTGCGCTGGCGCAGAAGCCGGACATCGTTGTCTCAGATTGGATGATGCCCAACCTGAACGGGCCGGGACTCGATGGAAAGCTTCGGGCGCAGTCATCTTTATGTTCGGTCCCGTTCGTCTTCATGTCGGGGAACCGCGTTAGTCAGTGAACTACCAGACCAGCGGGGGCTTACATTCGTCAGAAACCCATTTGACCCGCTGAGATTGCTCGAAGCGATTCGTGCTGCATCGCGTTGAGAAGAGACCCCTCGCGGATGACGCTCTCGTTATTCTGCCGGCTTCCGTGGTCGGTACTCATTACGCCTTTACGATGAACGCTGCGTTGGCGCCTACAGTCGAGTCAATTACAAAGCAAGACCTTCCGGTACGGCCGGCGTTTGTACTCGCGGTTTTAATCAAGGCGGCGTCCTTATTCCGTGAGCCATTGGCGAGCCTCCTAACAACATTCGCATCGCACCAGTCGGCTCAAGCGTCGCGCGGTTTCAGATAGGCGCGAGAGTTGCTTTACTTCGTTCGTTAAGTCTTTTGCTGTTTGGACTTCGGTCGGGCGGCACGTACGCGATTTGGAGGACGCAATGAAAATGATAAAAATCGAGAAGCTCCGACCGACTCAGCTCACGCATGGACTGCGGGAAGTCCGCCAAAAAGCAGAGGCCTACGCGAAGCTCGAAGGGCATGACCTGGACATGGCCATCGCCGAAAAGCCGATTCCTATCGTCTACGGCCCTGGAAACATGCCGTACGCAATCGACCATCACCACGTTGCCGCCGCCCTGTGGCGAATAAAAGCGGAGAGCGTTCCCTTCGTCCTGGTCAGAGACCTATCAGGCCTTAAGCAGTCGGAGTTTTGGCTTACGCTTGAAAACAATCGATGGGCGTACCCGTATAACGCGAAAGGAGAACGGGCGTCATTCTCTGAAATGCGCAAACACATCTGGGAACTCGAGGACGACGAATTCCGGAGCCTGTCCGCTTTCGTCCGCGACGCTGGAGGGTACGAGAAGACTCCCGTTCCGCTGGAGGAGTTCCGATGGGCCGACTTTTTCCGGCGTTCGCTTCCTTCGCCGACCAGTGACGGGGATTTCCACGCGCTTGTTAAGAAGGCCATGGAGCTCGCGAAAAGCCCCGCTGCCATGGGGCTGCCGGGTTACCTTGGACCAGATGACTGAAATAGCAAGCGCGGCGTCGGCCGGCCCATGGCGACGTTTTTCAGTGGGAGGAACCAATGAGTCTGATGCTAAGCATTTTCGGTGAAGGACGGGACCTCGGCGCGTATCAGATGGCCGCGCGCGCGCTCGCAGTCTTCTTCGGTGCATTGGTCTTTATTCGCATCGCCGGCCGTCGCTCGTTCGGACAGCGTTCGCCTTTCGACTACGTGGTCGCGATTCTTCTCGGGGCCACGCTGAGCCGCGTCATCGTCGGTGCCTCCCCTGCCATCCCGACCGTCGCTGCATCGCTCGTAATCGTTGTCGTACATCGTGTCCTCGCCTGGGCATGTGTTCACTCGCCCAAACTGGAGAGAATCATTGTCGGCGCCGAAAGAGAGGTCTTCGCCGACGGCATCTTTGACGACAAGCAAATGTCGGCGGCTCTAATCACAAAGACCGATGTCTTAGAGACGGCGAGACAAGAGCTACACACCACCGAGCTTGATGACGTGAAAGCCGCCATCCTCGAGCGAAATGGGCAGGTGAGCCTCATACTTAAGCCGCGTCAGCGCTAACTGACCACGGGCGGCTCTTAGCTTAATCCTGTTCGGATTCTCAATCGAAGCAAGATTGTGCCTTAAGACCCACTTCGCTCATCAATGATTTCATAGAGCCTCTCAGGCGACAGCGGCTTTATACAACATTCGGCGAAGCCCGCAGCGATGAGGTTCGCCTGCGTATCAGGTCCAGACGCGCCAGTAAGTGCAACCATTCTTGTCGCATTGAGGCTTGCGCGGCTTCGGAGACGTTGAAGCAACTCGATTCCCGTCATTCCAGGCATGCCGAGGTCGATGAACGCGACCGCAGGCCGAAACGTGTCAACTACCTGAAGCGCCGCTGGACCACTGAACGCAGTTCGTACTTCGTGCCCGTCGAGTTCGAGTAACATTGCAAGCGCTTGGGCGGAATCCGCGTCGTCGTCGACCAACAAGATTTGCGTTGGCGGAGCCACCTTCTGCGGAATCAGCGTGGAGGCCGTCACCTCCGACCGCACAATGGGAAGACTGACGCGAACCGTCGTCCCACGACCAGCGCCGGCGCTGTGGATAGTCACTGAACCGTCGTGACGCTCCACAAGGTGTTTGACAACGGCGAGGCCAATGCCTAGACCGCCGTCGGCCTGTCGATGTTCGGGGTCGGACTGTCTGAAGAGGTCGAACACGTGCGACAGCGCCTCAGGACCGATTCCAACGCCTTCGTCTACGACCGTGATGTCGACGCTATCGGGCGCGGAAGGCGTCGAGGGGCCGCCAGTGCTCGATATCGCTTCTACGGTCAGCGTTATCTTGCGTCCCGCAGGCGTATACCGCACCGAGTTGGACAGAAGGTTGGCAACGACCTGCGTGAGCCTCGAGGCGTCCGCGAAGACCGTCACTGGTACTTCGGGCTGCTCCACAACAAGTTGTTGACCAAGACGTGTGGCGTCGGCACGGACCGACGCGACCGCATCTCCAACAATCTCCTCAAGGTTCGCGTAATCCTTGTTGACCGCGAGCTTCCCGTGTCGAATTCGGGTGGTATCCAGCAGGTCGTCTATGAGCCGTGACAGCCGTCTCATCTGGCGCTGCGCTACCGCCGTTGCGGCGAGCGCGGCGGCGTTGTTCGTCGACACCCGCTCGATGGTCCGGAGCGCAGCATCAATAGGTGCAAGCGGATTACGCAGCTCGTGACTGAGCATTGCAATGAAGCTGTCTGTCCTCGTCTCAGCCTCCTGGGCTAGCGAGACTTGCTCCTCCGCAGACTCGGCACGCGACCCTAACTCGTCGCGCGTGCGTTCTACCCTGAGCGCCGGGCCGACCATACTCGCGAGACTTGCCAATATCCGACGGTGCTCGGCGTCAAGATGAGGCATAGCGCGCTGCGACGAAACCGCGAGCGTACCCAGCGGACCCATGACGCCAGGAATCGGAACCACTAGAGTTTCGATGTCAGGCGCGCACACGTCGTTTGGGCCGGACAAGCACCGCTGCGAATGGCGAAACAACTGAGGCCCGCCTAATCCGAGCGTAACTCCGCAGATGCTTTTGTCGACCGGGGAGCTTCCGCTCACTGTTTCGCCGCAATTGCCGACAACCGCTATCCACCTGACCACAGCCGACCCGTCTGGCTGCACCTCCAACACGCTAACGCCAGCGCTATCTGCACGGCACAGCTCGAGTGCGTCCTGGGTGAGAATGGAAAGCGTCGCACTCTCGCCTCGAGCCAGCGCGTCAGTGAGCCTTTTCAGAACAGCAATTTCTTTTGCGAGGTCCGGCTGTCGAGTCGGTCGTGTGTCTAACTCTGCGCTGACGTTGGCACCGGCGTAGCGGGACCAGACGACCTCGGGTGCGAGATGTATGGGAATCATGTCGCAATTCTACCGTTCGTGGGGTCAAGGCTTGCTTCGCACGAAATTCTGACCGCTTTCCGATGACACTGCAATCATGGCCACAATTTAGGGTGGACAGCTGCCCAGCGGGAGGCATGTAGTCCACCATCCCGCCCGGTAGGGTCTATAAACTGACTGGGCGTTGCAAACGATTCGACTGCGCTAACCAAAACGACGACTGACACTGGTTTCCTGTAGAACCTTGTCCACGGCGGGCTCGCATACGCGGGCTCCTGCTCGCCGGAAAGAAGGATGACAGGCACCCGCCGGAAGATGACGCGTTTGCGCAGTTCGGAACAGAACTCCACCCCGTCCATACTAGGCATCTGCCAGTCAGTGACGACCACGTGCGGACAATGCGCGGCTATTATTTCGAGCCCTCTCGCGCCACTGTCACCAGCGAGAACGCGATGCCCGGCATGCTCGAGCGCTAACTGCAAGCTCGGCAGGTTTGCTTCGTTGTCGTCAAGCAAGAGAACGGTGGCCATGGTTGCTCGCAGTTTGCCCACATCCAAAGCAACGCCCATGCCGAAAGATATCGCTCGTTTCGCGAGTCGTCGCAGCCTACGCTTCAACTGACGTGCGCGCACGCCGGCCTCTCCGCGCCCGTCTTATCTATTGATGCCCTCCTCGCTCGGTTCGAACTGGCCTAACGCAACACATCGTCATTTAATTGACATCGCTCCGCGAGCTCTCTAGCCCCGGAGTACCGTGTCGTCGTCTAGTTGTCGGCCGCGGGTCGGCGCCTGCTCGCGGCCAACTCCCGAAAGGGGTCATGCACGTCGCTGGAATGAGATGTGCTCAATCCGCCTGCCGTATCAACACGGTTCACTGGAGGACGTGATGAACAAGGACCAATGGAAGGGCGTTGCCGAACAAGTAAAAGGTAGGGTCAATGAAAGGGTCGGCAAAGCAACCGGCGATAGAGCTCAAGAACTAAAGGGCGAAGCGCAGCAGGTGGCGGGCAAAACACAGAGAGCGATGGGTGACATCAAGGAGTCAGCGAAGGATTCCCTTAAAACGACCAGGTAGTCGGCGTCGCGCTGTTCGCCGTACTGGGCAGCCGACATCGGCTGCCTCCTTTTCTACAAGCCGCCTCGTCACTACTTTAGTAGCTCGAACGAGCCCGCTGCAAATCGCAACAGACAGCGCATTGCGGCGGCGGCGGAAAATCAATTTTTGGAGATGTCACATGACTAAACTTCTCACCCTGGGCGCCGCTCTCATCATCGCTACAATCACATACGATGCGAGCGCCGAAGGCTGCCTGAAGGGAGCAGCCGTCGGCGGTGTTGCCGGTCACGTCGCAGGCAAACATGGCGTTGCGGGCGCCGCCGCTGGCTGTGCAATCGGTCACCACGAAGCGACGAAGAAAAGCAAAGCTGCGAGCGAGTCAACTGCAGCGAGTGCGCCTGGCAGCACGAATAGCAGCAAGGGCTAACGCGTCGACGAGGCAATAACTTGAGGCGTCTACGATAGATGGGCGTTTCGTTGAACATTGGTCCTGCTGCGGTAGGCGAGAGGTCCGTCGCTTGACATGCTTGAGTGTTCCACCGTTTGTCCAGGCAGCGCCTGGGCGCTTCGAATCGCTCCGTTGCCACTAACGTCCCGACCTCCCTTCGGGTACGTGATTGGCGAATGCGTCTGTTTCGATTGTGGCTGGACACCTCGGCTATCCTCGCCTTCCTACATAGCGAGTTCACTCGCGGTCGGCGCCCCGTACCAAACACTGCACGTGGCGGAGCAGCACTTCGATTTGAACCGGCTTCTCGACAACTAAATCCGCAAGACCTTTCGCGTCGATTCCTCTCGCGGCCGACCACAGAATCAAGCGCACGTCGCCGAGACGTCCGTCAGCTCGGACCCTGCGGCACACTTCGAGGCCGTCAATGCCCGGCATCATAAAGTCGGTGATTATCAAATCCGGGCGATGCAGGATTGCCTTTGAGAGTCCTTCCTCGCCGTTCGCCGCCGAGATTGCTGTCATCCCCTCCAACTCGAGCACCATGCACCAAACGCTTCGAGTATCGTCCTCGTCGTCGATGAGAAGCACGATAGGCGGCCGAGTAATCGTTGACATCGCGTTGGTCGACCGATAGGTTGTGGCCCTCGAAAAGGGCACGAAAGATTGGCTTGCCGTGAAGCGAATTCACGCGGCATCGCACTGATGAAAGTTGCGACAATCCTAAGGCTCGCAACCTCTGGCCGACACTCTCTGCGAATGAGAATCGCTTCCTTATCGCTCCGCTTGTAAGCACTCGATGACGAGCGGTTATAACAAAAAGCGCAGCGACCAATTAGATAATACTTTGACTTTTTAGCCCTGAAAACTGTTGCGAGTCGCGTATGGAGTCGCCTCGCCTGAACGTCGGCTCTTTTATCGCACGGCGCCCCAGCGCGAGGGGGTCACCTAATTGCAGTGCGTAGGATGTATATTTGTCGTAGAGAGGTCCGTCCACGCGATTCGCTAGACGGAAGTTAGACATCGTTGATAGAACGTTAAGAAAAATGAGCACGGGTGCGAAATGGCCTGCGGAGACTCACGGTTGCTCCGGCTGGCACGGTGAGATGTCGAAACGCATCGCCGCTTTCGACTGGAGCCACACTGAGATGGGTCCGATAGGAAAATGGCCGAACAGCTTGCAATCAGCGGTTAGATTCGTATTAGGGTCTCCCCTCCCCTTAGTCATGCTTTGGGGCAAGCAAGGGACGATGATATACAACGACTCCTACGCTGTCTTTGCAGGCGGGCGGCATCCTTTCTTGCTCGGAAAACCAGTGGAGGAAGGATGGCCGGAGATTGCACCGTTCAATCGCAACGTCGTCGACACTTGCCTCGCCGGAGGAACGCTCTCGTATAAAGACAAGGAGCTCACCCTTCTCAGAAGCGGCGTTCCTGAACAGGTCTGGATGGACTTGCACTATTCTCCAGTTGCGGACGACGACGGGAGGCCGGCAGGCGTCATTGCGGTCGTCTTTGAGACCACCGAAAAAGTGCTCGCTGAGCGAGAACGACGGGTCGCTGAAGAAAAACTGCTGCGACTTACCCAAACGCTTGAAGAGCGCGTCGCTGAAGCGGTCACAGCGCGTGTCGCGGCCGAGGAGCGTTTCCGCCAAGTTCAGAAACTGGAAGCGATAGGAAATCTGACTGGCGGAGTCGCCCACGATTTCAACAACGTGCTGCAGATACTATCGTCGAACGTCGAACTCGTTAGATTGGCGACGCGGGACAACTCAAAGCTCGAAGCGCGTTTTGATGCGATGTCGTCGGCTATAAGTCGCGGAAGTAAGCTCGCCTCGCAAATGCTCGCGTTCGCGCGCAGGCAGCCGCTTAACCCGAGGTCGACGAACCTGACGAAGTTACTGGGGACAATGTCGGAGCTGATGTTACGAGCACTTCCCGAATCGATAGCATTGACTGTCACAGTCGCTCCGGAGGTCCGCAACATCAATGTCGACCGGAATCAGCTTGCGAACGCCCTTCTCAATCTTGTGCTTAACTCACGAGACGCAATTGACAAGGCCGGACGCATTCTGGTCGATGTTCGCAACTCCTCTGGGCATAATCAGGTGCCCAGCGGTCCAGGGACATCACCCGGTGAATATGTGAAACTATCGGTCACCGATGACGGGAAGGGCATGTCCGAGACTGTTCGAGCGCGCATGTTCGAACCGTTTTACTCGACTAAGCCCGAAGGGCACGGCACTGGATTGGGGCTCAGTATGGTGTTCGGCTTCGTCACGCAAAGCTCGGGGTTCATCGACGTCGAGACTGAGCTCGGAAAAGGCACGACAGTCTCACTCTATTTCCCAGTATGCGATGAAGATGAAAGCACTGATGAGCACGTTTCAAGTCCACATGCGCTTCACGGCCAAGAAACCATTCTAGTCGCAGAAGACGATTCCGATGTTCGCCTTGCGGCAATCGATATGCTTGCCCAGCTTGGCTACAAAGTCCTGTCTGCGCATGACGGTGATTCCGCGCTAGCTGTGTTGCAAAAAGGTCCGCCCATCGATTTACTGTTCACAGACGTCGTGATGCCGGGGACTGTGCGAAGCAGCGAACTTGCAGCCATTGCGAGCGCTCCCCCGCATCGAGCGGCGGTCGTGTTCGCCTCCGGTTACACGCGCGACATCATCTCTCATGAGGGCCGGCTCGACGAGGGCGTGACGCTGCTGTCCAAACCATACAGCCTCGACGAGCTAGCCAAGGCGGTCCGCCTTGCACTTGATTCTCGCAACTGATGGCCGGCGTCGAAGAGAAGGGTTCCTTTCGCGCGAGCTGTTTCACTAAAAATGTCAACCGCTGGTAAAAACGATGCAACATGCCGCGGTCAACCGAGATTAGAAGGCTGTGTTTTAAATAAAAGCATCACATTCCGCAGTGTTCGCTTATTATTCTCCTAAGACCACTGCGCTTCATGAAAATGATACGACCGGCCCAGACAGCTCGGCGATGGACATCAAGGACTTTTCTTGCGCGAGGGCGCTCGCCGCGGGTCCTCGTCGTCGACGACAATAGCTGTGGCGCCGATGCACTCGCGGCGTACCTGGAAATGAGTAAGCATAAGGTGACCGCGGTTTATGGGGGCGCGGCGGCAATTGCTGCTGCGTGCGTCTGGAAACCGGACGTCGTTCTGCTCGATATTTCCATGCCTCGCATAGATGGTTTTGCCGTCGCCCGGGCCCTCAGAAGCAACCTACGCACTGCGGCTGCGGTGATAGTCGCTCTCACTGCACATGACGAAAGTTTTGTGAAGCAGAGTTCATCTCACATGGACTTCGACGGGTACTGCCAGAAGGGGTTGATGCTCGACGCACTCTCGAGCCTGCTCACGAGCTTTACGCGGGAGGCTCTACCTGGCTGAGACAGCGTCCTCAGATGCTTGCTCTGGACATCGATATCGTGTGCGCTGAGCCGATTCGCATTAGACACTAGCGCCGGTCTCGTCCGCGAGCAGAATCCGAACTTGGGCGAGCCAATGTGACTGCTCGGCATTGGTCACCTACTATCATTCTGCAAACTCTTTGCCTCGCAGGAGACTCCACTTGCCGCGTCCCGCCTCCTCGCTCGCGCACAATGACTTTCGCGTCGTCTACACCTTCTCGGGTCATCATGAAAACCTTCTGATTCCCAGCGTATTTCGCCACCGCTCCCCTTTCCTTGGCGCCCGCACTAAAGCTCTCGATTTTGAAGGTCAGCGTGCACTATTCCGTTCCCGTGCTGGGCCGCTGCTTGCCTTGCTGCATCCTTCGTAGGCAAGAGCCAATCTCACCACAGCTATCGAATGGATAGAGGGGCCTAGAATCAGTTAGTCTGACAGCTTTCAACGTGCCGATAAATGTGTTGCCAACACCCGGACGGCACGAGGCGTGAATCGCATAGTCGTCTTCGGTCTCAGCCGGCTTCGTCGCGACGACCGTTTTTGTCTGAAACAAGACTAACTTTGCTCATCGAGATGTGGTGATAGCGATAGCGCGAATGGAAAAGAAGTGATGATGTGCATGTTTCATGCAAAGCACATACCCTTGACCGATGGCACCCTGTACGAAAGGCCGGCCACCTGTCGTGTCGGGCGTTAGCAGCTACACGCACTGATGGGCCCGAAGCACCGGAGCCACTTAAGACGTCTCAGCAGTCCCTTTTGGCGGCTCGCGTATAAATCCCAAACATCGAGCGCGGCGCTACTATCAAGAGGTGCGCAAATTGCGACGCCCCCTACGCCACATTCAGGTGTCCATTTTGAGCGGTCACGGTTCTGCGAGTCCAGAATAAAGAGCGACCAAAGGTCACGCTTGAAGACGGCTTCTCTAAAAGGCTTTTCTTTGTTTTTAAGGAGCCTTGTGTCAGGAGATGAACTCTTTTTAACAAAATAGAGATATTGGTTTATATGTGGCATGCGCGAGCGCAGACCTACACTACAGACGTGGACCTTCAGTCGCGTCAGCTGCACGCGAGGTTTGAAATCCCGACCGTGTCCCGTAGTTATGGTGTGCAATTCGCTTCGCAGCCTCATCCCGGAGGATGGACCTGGCTAGCCGCGTTTACCGTGAACTGCAGGACTCTCACGTTTCATTCCTCGTCAGCGGCGCCGGAGCGTCCGTTTAAGCCCGGACTCAAGAAAACGCCCGCCGTAAGGCGGGCGAAGGGACTTTGCTTCCAAACCGCGCCATGCGACGGCGCAGGTCCAAGTATGCCTTCTCAAAATCGTGTCGCAAGCCGTTACTCTGGCTAAGTTACCGTACGAAACCCGCTTATTCGGAACGGACGACTGTTGCTCGCTTGAGTGGGCCCGGGACATACACGCAAACGACTACGGAACCTTGCCGATATCGGAAGCCAGCAAAACAAGCAGAAATCGCAGCGTGCTGACTGAATGATTCTCAATAGAAGTAACCGCATTCCGTGTGAGGATAAGGATAGTTGGGTCCACCGCATTTCCACGTTTTCCGAGCTGCAGGACCAGGTAATCTTTTACTTCGGGAAGTGCATAGCCCAATATTCCACTTACACTAAGCGCGCGGGGAAATGACGAAACTGAGAGCAGGGCGAAAGAAGACCCAAGAGATGCATGTCCACCTCCTCCGGGTCGATGGTGAAATCGAACATCTAGAGCGCGTCCTCAACGGGCCTACCAGCCGGTACCTTTTCGCGAGAAATTACTGGCGAGACCGAGTAGCGCAAACGCTCTCGACCCCAGGGTTGTTACAGGCACAGCGAGAACGACTCCAACGGTTGTTTCGGCGGTTAGACATGGACTAGATAAACGGAGCGCCCCTTGTCTGCAGCAGGTTATACGGGCTTACTGGCTTGACCAACCGTTGGGTGAAGACCTATACGACGCGACCTCTTTTCAATCGCGCAAGCGATGGGTGACTCTGTAGAAGCACTGAAAAGCGACGAGCACCACGCTCCGCCCTCTTTTCGCATCGGTTCCTCGACGACGAAGGGCTCCGCGGTAACGGCGCCAATGTCCGTCGCTCCTACCCTCTTTTGCTTCCCTCGGTAGGAACTACGTAGCGAACGCCGGTCCAATAGTTGCGAGGAACCGAGAGCGAATTTTTATTGCACTCAATGCTCATTCGAAATCCCGCCCCAGAGGGAGGCCGCCGTGGAACCAAGCAGAGCCGATTTGCAGTCGGACTTTCTCAGCGCATTAGTTTCAAGCCGAACGCCCGTCTGGGTATTCCTCAAAAACGGAATCAAACTATCCGGGGTCATCGCGTCGTTTGACCAACATGTCATATCCATTCAGTCGCCCGCGGCCACTCAGATTGTGTACAAGCACTCCGTCTCAACTGTCATCGAGCAGACTGCTCAAGCAGTATCGCCGACGCGGTTTGCGATTGAGAGACCGAAAAGGCGCTGAACGTCTCCCCTTAAGCCTGCGAGAAGATATGTACGCATCGAAAGACTTAAGGAGCCAGGCGGTCATTGATTTACACTCTTCCTCGCGCGAAGTATCTAGGCGGCGACGCGACGGCGAAGAGGTTTTTTTGCGTGCCCGAGACAATGGGCTACCGTCACATGTCGCGCAGGGAGTCGCGTCGACCCTCAACTCGCTCTAGTTCGGCGAAGGGCAGACTACATCGGTGGCACGTTCACCTTGCAAGCGTCCCTCGGCGGCGGCATCCTTCCTCTGACTATCCTCGCATATGCTCACTGCTTGTCTTTACTTGGAACGCGCATATTGACTCAGCCATGTCGTAGTCAGGTCGAAAGGGCAAGTTGACGTGCTGTCCATTCTTAGCCGAACCGACCGCGAAATTGCATTGCGCAGCCCTTTCAAGGCTGCTGTCAATTAGGGCACGTGCTCGTTCTACCAGGTCTGCAACCAACGTTTCCGTCGGTAGTCCAAGGGGCTATTCGCTCTACGTAGTACAGGCCGTCAAGGTTGTCCTCAGGTCGGCCGCGCTAACATCGACGTCCTCGCCTCTATAGGAGTTTGACTCAAAGTGGTTGAGAATCATTCGCAGAGTTACGTGTACAGTCCGGTCGCCCGTGTTCTGCACTGGCTTATCGCAGGTCTCATCTTGGCTCAGTTCATCATCGGGTGGACGATGCCGGACGTGCATCACGACACGTTGCCGACTGGCGAGATAGCCTGGCACTTGAGCGTGGGTGCAGCGATTGTCGCAGTCATGGTACTTCGAATCATCTGGCGCGTCACACATGCGCCGGAACCGGCTAAGCTCTCGCCCCTACTGACGTTCGCATCCAAAGCGACTCACCTACTTCTCTACGGCTTGCTTCTTGCTGTCCCACTTGCGGGATGGGCAAATGCGTCGGCACGTGGTTGGATGGTGAACCTATTCGGCGTGCTTCTCTTTCCGGCGCTTACGGCGAAAGGTTCGTCCGTTGGAATGGCGCTGGGCGACGTTCACAGCGTGCTCGCATGGGTGTTGTTTGCGGTAATTGCTTTGCATATCGCTGCCGCCTTGTTCCACCGGTTTGTATTTCGTGACTCGGTGCTTCGACGAATGCTCTGATTGAGATTCAAAGGGCACAATCGAAGCACGTGGGCCGAAGGGCTCGGCAGTTGTGCAACCCGGGTTCTGAATTCGGGCGACCGGTCAATTGACCGGCCGCCCGATTTGCGCACCTGCGCTCCGCATAAACGCTAACACAAGAAGATTTAGAAGTGTTTTTATTCTCATTTGGGCTTTGGGCCGTTTATATTTTTAGCGGTGAGTCGAAGACCTCATGTCGTCCCGCCACTGCAATGGGTGATTAAATGGCTTCCGCACAAGAGCTCAGAAAATTTCGAGCAAACCTCGCCGACGAACTTCACAGCGCAGCAATCTACGAGACGCTATCACGCGTTGAGCGAGACGATTCTCGCAAGCAGGTCTTTAGAGAACTCGCTGCGTCCGAACGCACGCACGCCCGGGTGTGGGCAGACAAGTTGAAAGCAAATGGAAGAAAGGTGCCGACTAACGTCAGTGCCAAGACCTATTTGATGAAGGGCCTCGTGCATTTGCTAGGGCCACGCTTCGTCCTGCCGTCTCTCGCGGCGGCCGAGTTTGCAGACCGGAACAAGTACGCTGGCAATCCGGATACCGCTCGCATGTCGGAGGACGAGCACCAACATGCGAATGTTGTTCAGGCCATGGCCAACTCCGGGAAGCCGGCCGCCGCGCAGGGCGCGGACATCGCTCAGGCGGAATCGTGGCATCGCGGCGTCGCCTCAGGCAACGACTTGCGCGCGGCGGTGCTTGGTGCCAACGACGGTCTGGTCTCCAACTTCTGTCTGATTATGGGCGTAGCGGGCGCTGGCACCGGCAACAAAGCCATTCTGCTGACAGCGCTCGCTGGCCTCATTGCCGGCGCGTGCTCGATGGCGCTCGGCGAATGGTTGTCTGTGACCAACGCACGGGAGCTCGCGCAGGCGCAGGTCTCGAAGGAAGCGAACGAACTTGAGCACAGCCCAGAGTCGGAAGAGCATGAACTGGCGCTTATCTACAAGGCCAAGGGATTGAGCGCTGACGAAGCGAAGCGAGTAGCCTCGCAACTGATGCAGGACAAGGACAAAGCTCTAGATGCGCTTGTTCGCGAAGAGCTAGGCCTCGACCCAGCTGAGCTCGGAGGCAATCCGTGGTCGGCCGCCGGTGTATCGTTTTGCCTGTTCGCGGTTGGCGCAATCTTTCCCGCCATGCCGTTTTTGTGGTCATCGGGGATACCTGCTATCGTCCAGTGCATCGCTTTCAGCGTGCTTGCACTCGCGGCAATTGGCGTTTTCACGTCGCTTTTCAACGGACGCAGCGCGGGCTTCTCGGCCGTCCGACAGATACTCATTGGCCTTGTCGCTGCCGCATTCACGTTTGGTGTCGGCCGGGCCCTAGGGGTCGCCGTGTCGTAAGAACGCAGATGCACCTTTTTAACACCCGACGGCGCGTCAATGCAAAGAGGCAACTCGGGGGAATGGAATGCGCCAACCACGTCGCCGGTGTTGCTGTGCGCTTACGCGTACGGTTGTCTCGACGCATGGCAAGAAGTAGTTCCCCGCTGGCTGCCGCAATAACCGACTGTGACCATGACCTCGACTCGCGACACGACGTCTCCGCCACTGGCCCGCTACCGAACTAAGCGGGACTTTACTATCACTCCAGAACCGTTGGAAGCTACCATTGGCACGACTGTTAGCAACGGTCAAAGCTTTGTCGTGCAAAAGCACTGGGCGAGCCGCCTGCATTACGACTTCCGGCTCGAACTGAATGGGGTGCTGCTGTCGTGGGCTGTTCCCAAGGGTCCTTGCTACGACCCCGCACGAAAGCAGATGGCGGTGCACGTCGAAGACCATCCAGTTTCCTATGCTGCGTTCGAAGGAACCATTCCGCCGAAACAATACGGAGCCGGTAGGGTCATTGTCTGGGACCGCGGAACATGGGAGCCGGTCGGCGATGCGACCAAAGGGATGACTGCCGGGAAGCTCGTCTTCCGGTTGCACGGAGAAAAACTGGCCGGGCTTTGGGAATTGGTCCGCATCTCAAAGCCGGACGACAAGCAGGATTCCTGGATGTTTTTTAAGAAGCGGGACGAGTGGGCGCGTCCCCTCGACGAATATGATGTCATCAAAGCGCTTCCCGACAGCGTCATCGCCCGTCCGCTTGGACTTATCGAAGAACGAGAGCCAAGGAGTGTTGGCGGCTCACAGAGCAAGGAGCGGCAGATAGACCTGTCTGCAGCGGCACCCGCTTGCATGCCCGCAAAGCTCGAACCACAACTGGCGACACTCGCGAGTTCTCTCCCCAAGGGCGGAGACTGGATTACCGAGGCAAAACTGGATGGGTACCGCCTCTTGGCCCGTGTTGACAAGGGGCGAGTCAAGTTGCTCACGCGGAATGGCCACGACTGGACGAAGAAATTTCCGACGCTTCAAGGAGAGATTCAAAAGCTTCCTTTTGCGAGTGCCTGGCTCGACGGTGAAATCGTTGTTCTAGAAGACGGCGTCCCGAGCTTCTCTGCTCTTCAAGATGCGATTGACGGACCCGCTAATCAAGACATCGTCTTTTTCATGTTCGACCTGATGTATCTCGATGGGGACGACTTTAGAAAAGTACCGTTGTGGGCAAGGCGTGCACAGCTCGCGACTATTCTTGCGGATGCCGGCGAACATCTGATGTTCAGTCAAAATTTCGACGCGCCGCCTGCTCAGATATTTGCAGCTGCCGCCGAGCTTGGCCTTGAGGGTCTTGTGCTGAAGCGGCGCGATGCGCCGTACCAATCGGGCCGGACCGAATCGTGGTTGAAGGCGAAAGCACGCCTGCGGCAAGAATTCGTCATCGTCGGCATGACCGCACGCGGCGGCAATTCCGGGGAAGTCGGCAGCCTATTGCTTGGTTACTACTCTGGCAAGGAGTTGCACGACGCCGGAAGCGTCGGCACTGGCTGGAATTCCAAAACTGCGCGTGACCTATGGAAGCAACTCGCGCCGCTACAAGTCAACGCGGCGCCATTCGTTACACCCGTCAGAAAACCGGGCAGTTGGTCGAGACGAGCGGTCGGAAGCGAAGTGTGGGTGAAGCCGACATTGGTTGCAGAGGTTGAGTTTGCGGAGTGGACTGCAGAAGGTGTGGTTCGACAGGCTTCATTCAGAGGCTTGCGGCTCGATAAGCCCGCCGGCAGCGTCGTTCGAGAAGGAGGAAAGACGGAGGTCCCTGCACCTATTCCGGAGATGAAAATCACTCATGCCGAGCGAGTGATTGACGCTGCCGCGGGAATCACGAAAGGCGACCTCGTCCGATACTACGCGAGCGTCGCTGAGTGGATGCTGCCACATCTGAAAGACCGCCCTGTCGCTTTAGTTCGTGCGCCCGAAGGCGTGGCCGGGCAACTTTTCTTTCAGAAGCATGCGGAGAGGACAGCGATGCCTGGCCTCCTAGCTCACGACCGTGACCTCTGGCCTGGGCATCCGCCACTATTGACCGTCGATTCTGCGGACGCCCTGCTTGCGGCTGCTCAAATGAACTCTATTGAATTTCACACCTGGAATTCCGTAGTCTCCCGCCTCGACAAGCCTGACAGAGTCGTCTTCGACCTGGACCCGGGGGACGGCGTGAAATGGGCACACGTACAAGAAGCCGCTCAACTCGTTCGAACATTGCTCTCGGAACTGGACCTGAAAGCTTGGCTGAAGACGAGTGGCGGCAAAGGTCTGCATGTCGTCGTCCCGCTCACGCCCCGGCTGGGCTACGCGACGGTCAAATCTTTTTCTCAATCATTCGTCCGACACCTCGCGAAGACAATTCCACAACGCTTCTCTGCAGTATCCGGCCCGTCGAATAGAGTCGGCAAGGTTTATGTTGACTATCTGCGCAATGGGAAGGCACAGACCACTGCTGCAGCGTTCTCTGCTCGAGCTCGACCAGGGATGGGTGTATCGATGCCAGTCGCGTGGGAACAGCTTCACGACCTCAAAAGCGGAGCTCAGTGGAATGTGCAGACCGCTCGCGAGTACCTGAGCTTCCAGTCGAGCGACCCTTGGTCGGAGTTCTGGACTTCCGGTCACTCGCTGTCCGTGGCAATCAAGCGTCTGCCATAAGCGACGCCGCAGCCCAGCAATGACGTAGCCTCGGCAAATTCGCTCAGTCGATTCAGTTCCGTTCCAGCAGCTCAGCGAGCGCTACACGCGCTGCATGCAATTCATTGACAGCAGCGGTCAGACGGGCCAGATAAAGCGTCCGCGCGCTTTCATCGTGCGACGTTCTGACAAACTGCTCCAACGCCTCCGAGGCTGACAATACCTGTCGAGCTGCGTCTGCAACCCGCGCAATGGCGTCGGCCTCGTCGCTTCCTTTATTCAGTTCGCTTTTCTCTGAAGTGGGCGCTCAGTCTTCGATGCGAAAACCCACCTTCAGCGTCACCTGCCAGTGGATGATTTTGGCGCCCTCAACGTGACCTCGAACCTCCTTGACCTCAAACCACTCGAGGTTCCGCACGGTGGCAGAGGCCCGCTCAACTCCTATCTGCACCGCGTTATCAGATGAAACCGGCGAAGAGCCGGTGACTTCAAGAAGTTCGTACACGTGTTCGGACATGGAAGCTCCAGACTATATACAGGTTGCCTAGGCTCTCGGTGGCAACCGTGCGGGCAAGGTTGCCACCCACGTGGAAGACAGGCGCAGCCGACCAGATTCAGCGTCCCCTGCGCCATCCGGCACACTACGACGTCAGCTGCGCGCCTCTGTGCCCTTCAACTTCTCATGCTCGTGCGAGTGCATCGCGGAGTACTTCAGTTCGAAGTGCGCTCCCTTCCCGCTTCGCGTCGGCGGGAAGTGCTCGCCCTCGACACACGTCACTTCGAACGTGTCTTTTCCGTCGTCGTGGACGACGGAGTAAATGCCGCTGACTTTCACGATTTCGCCGGGTTTGTATGCAGTGTCGCCAGCCATTTTTGCCTCCGCGTAGTTGTTCAGACGACAGGCAGCAATTGACGTTCCGCGCACCAGGGTCGCCACTCAGGGCGCGTTTTCCACCGATTTTGGGCCACTCGTGAGGCGCGCGGCTTGCGGAGTTTCCTCTCCAGCGCCGGATGTCGGCATGCAATCGTGCGTCACGCCTGCGCCTGTGCTGCGCATCGCACAGGGTTGTCAGCCTCCTCTCGCGGTACCGGCGGGGTCTACCTGGCGCGCCCCAGAACTCACACGTGACGCGGCTTCGCCCGATTGTCGCTTCAATGAGTCTTATAACCGCCTCTGCAGCTGGGCGGTCGAAATAAATCTGAAGCGCAGATAGTTTCTCTCTCACTTGCACACTGCCGTAGCGACTTTTCCGAGCTCGACCGATAGTTGTTCCTGGACAATGTGATACGGTCCATCGCCGCACCCGAATTACTCGCCGCCCGGATGAAGCAATTCTGGGCCTTGATAGACAGTGATTTCTCATAGAGCGGCTTCATCATTTGAGCCCGGTACCTGTGCTGGACATCTTCAGCAGGAAGCGCTGCAAGATTTGCCAGTGCGCACTGTCCGAAACGGTCGGTAAAACGACTAAGCTACGAGGAAACTCGGGCACATAAAATCGGAAGTTTTTATGTCCGAGAAGAACGAGATGCGGACGTCGCGCTCGCCTTGCCGAAACCTCCTAGCGCAATTCCGGGCACCGGAAGTGATTCGCCATATATAGTCGTGGAAATACCACGAAACGATATATACCGTTTTTTCGATGCGATAAGATAGGCTGCGTGCTTAGACGCCGCACGGCCGCGGCACCCATCACGGGGGCGCGAACTGGGGAACCGGCATGCCTGACAAACATCTCTCAAGCGCATTCGATGCCTCGCTCAATGCGCTCTCGACGCATCTCCTCGAGATGGGCGGTATCGTCGAAAGACAAATCGAGCGCTGCCTGCAACTGTTGAACAGGTATGACTGCACGCTCGTCGCGGATATTCGCGCCAGTGAGAGACATCTCAATGCGCTCGAGATTGCAATTGACCAAGAGATACAACACGTCATCGCCCGACGACAGCCCGCTGCTTCTGACCTTCGGTTGCTCATGGCGATGTCAAAATGTGTGACGAACCTCGAGCGCGCCGGTGATGAGGCACGAAAGATTTCTAAATGCATGCGTCGCATTTCAGAGAGTGGTCGTGCGGCGACGTGCCACGGCGTCGAGCTACGGAGATGCGGCGAGATGGCCTACTCTATTTTGCATGACGCGCTTGATGCATTTGCCCGCA
This sequence comes from Caballeronia sp. 11_S32, assembly GCF_056930355.1. Lineage (NCBI taxonomy): Bacteria > Pseudomonadati > Pseudomonadota > Betaproteobacteria > Burkholderiales > Burkholderiaceae > Caballeronia > Caballeronia sp. 11_S32. Next base: position 974,688 of record NZ_JBXOWH010000003.1, on the reverse strand, counting down.
TGGATACGGTCAGTGCGGCGCGGATTGTAAGCGACGACAAGGCCATTGACGAAGCGTTCCGTGCTTTGTCTCGAAGGCTTGCTATACAAATGAATGCGGCGCCCAGAACCATTCCGGTCGCGCTTGAATGTTTATTCATAGCCAAAGCGCTTGAGCGCATTGGAGACCACGCTAAGAACATCGCTGAATTCCTTGTGTTTGTCGTCAAGGGTCGCGACGTGCGCCATATCCCCTTTGATGAGCTTGAACGCGCGGCGTTTTCAGACTGAAACTCCTCCTCGGTTCGACTCGGCGGACGAAGGGCCGTTCCTCTCACCGGCAGGTAGGCGGCGCCTCCTTTCGCCCTGCCGCGACCTGCGAGGAATGCAGGGGCGTGCACGACCAGTTTTCGATGCCGCCATCACGAGCCTGCCGGAAGGCATCACAAGTCTTCGATTTCGTCTTGGTCATCGGACGGTTCAACGAACTCGAAATTGTTCTCAACGACCTCCACCCGGATTTCTTCGGGGTCGTCCTCGATGTCGAGATTGTTCGGTGGCGTAGCGATTACGCGGAAGTCGTAGCCCAGCGCACTTGCCTCCGCCACGAATTCGCCTTCTTCGTCTTCGCTCAGAACATCATCGTCAAGCATGGAACGCTTCTCTTGATGGAAGTCTTTCTCCGTCAATACGAGGCGTTCCTCCTGTTGGGTTTCCACATCGACGATTAGCAGCTCTGCGTTACCGGAAAGTTCAAGCATGGCGTCCTCCGCTGGCATTCGATATCTCGAATTCTAGCTACCGACGTGGGTGTCCCGGGCCGTCCTTCGGATGTCGGCACAGGGTTCTTTCCCTTTGTTTTCCAATACGGTTGCCTTCAAAAACGTCGTCGCGGCAGCGCGCTCCATCCTCAACGAGGATGATTTCACGACAGTTGCAAGCAAAAGCCGAACCATCGGATTTTTAACCGGGCGGCTTCACGATGAGGCGGGCCGGTCTGCGACGCACGGGTTTAGAGAAGCGGGTCGCGGCTGCCCGTAGCCGAGCTCGTTCCCGGCAATGGGTCAGCGCTTCCGGTAAGCGTATCGGACGCGGTCGACCAATACGGTTGGCGGTTGTAGTACTGATGCATCGACGCTCCCCAGCTAACGTCAGCCATCGACATCGACGGACAATGTCTAAGACACCAAAGCAGGCCCACCTAATATCAAGGGACAAAGAGAACAGAGGACTGGTGGAATGAAAGGCATACAGCGTTTTCGTCAGAAGAGCCTTTGACCTGCATTCGCTTTTGGCTTGAGTCTCTCTACGATTCGACTCGTACGCTTAGTCTGCTCACCGATTCTTCAACGAAGGTTCTTGGCTATCGCTCGCAGTCGTCCTCGACAGACGATTGCTTGGACTCTCGTTGGCCTCGGCTGGAGGAAGGTCCTCACTCATAGGCGGCGCAGACAGACGCTCTTGTGACCGTGGCAACTCCTCGACGAAGCGGCTCTCCAAGCCGGAAAAACCCCTATAAATCTGCCGCCGTACTTGTCCAAAAATATGTAAACTAAATACCTATTTATGCGGCTTCGAGAACGACGTTTGCACGGGCCAGTCGTCGGCATGCAGGGGGAGCCAATGAGAAGAGGGTCGAGCCAGATTCGAGGCCTATGGGCATGTCATGCACTCAGCCTCGATGGAGAAATCGAACACTTAGAGCGCATTCTTGCGGGTGAAGGCGCGCATTCAACATTCGCACAAACCTATTGGCGCGAACGAGTGATGCAAGCGCTGGAGACACCGGGCTTGATACCAGCGCAGCGAGACCGGCTTCGACGACTGCTCCGGCATATCGACGAACGGTCATCGTCACAGTAGCCTCATCCAGGCCTGGTTGTTGTCCGCGTTCATGTCGAAAGCGAAATCAGCACAGTTCGCCTGGGGCGCATGACTTTCCGAGAAGTCGCCTTTGGGACCGAGAGAAGCTGGATTTACTTAAGGATAGACCGTCGCGCGTCGGCCACGCGGAACGGGCCTTCGTTTCCATCGAACGCTGATTGACATCAATCCGGCATCATTTTCCGCGAGACCGGTGCCTTGCAACTCGGCGTGCTAGGGAGTGCGTGGCGCCGAATTCAACCTGTGATGCGCCAGTGCCGTTTCTTGTTGGAAGGGGAATGTTTGTCCTCTACGCACGTAACCTCAAAGAGGACCGTTGAATCAATCTTGTATTCCGCCTGAGAGCTGGTCGCTGATTAAAGCTCAGGGTTTTGCAAGTCGGCCTCGACAATCTCGCCGCCGAGTTGCACTGCCGCCGCCTTCGCAGCGTCTCTTGACGGAAACGGCCCGATGTCGTTCGACCCGTCGAACGGATAGAGCAGCCGACCATCGGTTTGCCGGACGACCTTCAACGTTCCAAAAAAGCTTCCAACGTGCGTGCGGTACGATGCATAAATCATGTAATCTTCCTCGCTTTGCCCTGCCTTTGCCTCACGCATGGGTTTGCCGAGAAAAAGAACAAGCTTGGCTTTTCGAGAGACAGTATTTGGCATGATGCTGTTGGAAGAAGTAGCGCAGGTACGTGTGGCTCGTCAGCAATCGATATGCCAAGGCGCTACCCGGCGGTGTAACCCTTGCGGCCTCTCATTTCGAGATAGGAAAGACGTCTGCATGACCATCTACGGCCATGCGACTTATCAGATATTCCAGCACCTGCCGGATTTTAGGCAACGCTTCGCCGGAACAGCCGGGGATAGCGAAGTTGCCCTCTGCATCTCTGCAGACTTCTATTCCTTCAGCATCATACTCAGAACTCCCGGGAAACAAGTCTGGATACTCGTTAACATGCTGGTCGATGCGGGGCCAACAACTTCCAAGGTCGTCAGTTGGGTGAATCCACTGGAAATTTTCCTCGAGCGTCGAAAGTCTGAACACGAATCGGGGAGCAAGAACGTTCAGCTGGTCATCGGTGCTTTGCTCCAGAAAAGTCGGACCGCGCATGCTTTCACCTTCGTCGAACTGGCGCTCTAAGGGCATCTCGAGCATATCGAAGGCCTTTGAATTTCTCAACGAAACCCGGCATTCCAAAAAGGTGGATTGAGTATCCGGAGCCGCAGAGAGCGAGCGGAGCATTCTTCGTACTACAAGCCGACCTCCGGCACACCATCGTCGTCTTACGAAACAGCCGACGTCGAGCTGCGTCTGCCATTCGCGCGATGGCTCGTGCCTCGTCGCTTTCGCCGTTCATTCCGTTTTATTCCGCTTTACTCCCCATGCGGTCGCTCAATCTTCGACCCGAGAACCGACCGACGGGTGCTCGCGCCAAGGTGCCGGTAGCGCACTTCCAGCGCCGGCATGAACCATTAACGGTAAGCTTCATATGCGTAGCATCGGCGGTAACGCGGGTCTGCAACACGGCTCTTCTCCGCTTCAACGGAAGCGTCGGAGCCCGCTCACCGGTCGAGCGACGCTGGCGCGCGCTATTTGAAAACACGGCCGCTGCCGATTGCACGTGTCCGTCTGGGTTGCGGAGGCACCTACACGTTATCCGCGCTCCGCCGCCCGAACCGCCTGGTCCCGTTTTTCGAAGAACGCTTCGAGAGCGGCGTGCGCCCTCACGTCAAACGTAAGCACCGCGACGTCAACCAAAGGTCGCCGCGGCGGCCCGGATTCATCTACTCGCCAAGTCCCAACGCCGAGAACTAACACCATCTGAGCGATTTCGTCGCGCACGACCATCTCAAGCATTGGACCGACTTCAATTGCGCCCGCCGTAATTGCGGTGCCGCTTTCTCTGTGGAAGTAGACGACAGACGCACCTCGTGTCGTTGTTTCAAGTCGGTACTTCGGGTATAGGCTCTGAAGATACCGGTATCCAGACCACGTCCAGTCGCGCAGCTCTTCGCTGTGACGCTGCAGCGCGGCGCTCCAGACACCCCATCTAAAGACGTCGCTGCGTGACGGCTCAGGTTTGGGCGGGAATGGAACGAACGGAATGCGCCGATTCTCGAGCGTCAGCGAATTTCGTTGCGTCAGTTGGTGCATTAGCTCATAAAGCGCTAACGCTTCTGTACCTGCGCCTTGCAGGGTTCCGTCGGGTCCGTGTCGAAGTGCAAACAATGCATGCAGATACTCAATTTCTGTGTGCGCTTTCGCAATGTCCTTAGAGCGTCGAACACCCATTCCTGCTGCCCCTTTCCACGGCCCTCGAGTTGATGCTGATTTTACAGTGCAAACCGTCAGCCGTTCGCCGCACTCCATGAGCGAGACGCTCGAAGGGAGGACCGCTGCGATGCTTGTAAGTTCGCCTGGACGATTCAACTGTTACTCAAGCTGCGCACATTGAACTCGACGGCATGTCGTCTGCCCCTCTGAGTAAACCGCTCAATGAAGTTGCGAAGACCTGTGCTTGAATGCAATCGTAGATGGGACGGGCTCATTGACGCCGCCGTTTAGGCTGGTTGGCGGAAAGCGCCGTTGATGCGGCCCAGATAGATTGGACGAGGCAGAGCCGCCGGTAATGTTGGGCAGGAAACGGAAAAACATGATTCAAACCGGGCGGACCGGTCGACATACGGCGCCCGGTTGGTTAAAGGATAACTCACACAAGCGGGTCGCGGCTACCGGTCACCGGATTCGTTCCTGTCAGCGGGTCGCTGCTACCAGTCAGCGGGTCTGATGCGCTCGACCAATATGGTCGACGATTATAGTATCGATGCATAGACGTTCCCCAACTGACGTCCGCCATCGACGGCCAGTTGTCCTTGTCGAATCCAGGCTCACTCTTGATGCGGTCAGCGGTTATGTCGACCCTAAACACCTTTTGGTCCGTGTCAAGCGTCAGCGCATTCCAGGGTATCGCCCTTAGGGTGTCACCCATGCCAAGAAAGCCTCCACTCGAAAGAACGGCGTACGCGACGCGTCCGCTACGCACGTCCAGCATGATGTCTTTGATTTTCCCGACGTCCTCCCCATCCGATGTAATAACGGTGGCGCTGTCGAGTGTGGATGCCGCCATTACATCAGGTCCCGGCCCGTCGCCCACGCCGCCGCCCACAATCTTGGCACCGCCTTCCGCGGCACCGGTACCCGTCAAATTGCTTGTCGTCATGATTGTCGCCTCCCAATTCTGACCCGCTCTCTTCCCTCTTAACCAAGGGCTGCTTTCGCACACCCTGCGCCGGGCGGGCGAGCGAACACAGGGAACTACTGTGCCGCAATGGACGTGCCGCAGTTTCCTGCCACGAGAGCAAAAGTGTAAGAGCGTCTCGATGTTGCGCCGTTGTCTAAGACACGCCGATGGGTCAGTGCGTGGCCTAGTACCATGAACTGGTCTACACCGCCTCTGCGACGGACGGCAAACGGCGTTCGCCGAAGCCGGGGGGAAAGACCAAGTTGGTCGAATTGGTAGCTCTGCTCGAAAATTCGACCTAGCGTTGAGGAGCCTAGAAGACGAAATTGATAACATAGCCCCGTCGCATGACTGCAAACAACAACCAACGAGGTATTGAGTAGCGAATGGATATCTTCTATCACTCGCAGAGTTTCGAGCAGAACGTCAAAGGCGGCTCCGTCGGTTTGATAGGGTCCAGTAGCACGAAGATTGTCGAGCTGTCACATCGCCTGCCGAAGCGGGTATGGGTCTTCAAAACGCCCAGAGGTATGAAAGGCTCGATACAGCTTGTGGCGTCGCTGCTAGTCAGCGAAGGGCCAAGCGTCGCTGTGCAAACCGACCAAGCACATGTCATCTACTATGACGTCTTCTCTCCTCAATCCGTTGTCTTCGCGGACGCTGGGACGCCCGAGCGGATTCAAGAAGTCTCCAGACATTTTCAGTACCGGTGGAATACTGTGTTCAGAGCAAGCTTTCGAGGCGACGCTGCATGGCAGGCAATGGAAGCAGATGTCGTGCGCGGGCTGGAGGCTATGGTCTCCGACTGGGAGAAGGTACAGATGCTCGAACGCGTGAAAGACCGGGGCAGCGTGCGACCTATCAATCCTTTTGCGCCGCAAGTCCGTTGAATGAAGGCCGTTGTCGAAAAGAGACCCGTCGCGAACGACGGGCCAAGATGAACGCGCCCATGCAAGGCGCCTGCAAAATATAGACGCTCTTTTCCGATAGACTCAAGCGGTACGGTGAAACGATGCGTTTCGCAGACTGAACCGCCGCTGTAGTGGCTGCATTCATCGCAGCGGCGGGCTTGGATGCGACCACGCATCATTGACAAGCGAGGCATCGATTCCTTCACTGCGAGCGCTTGGTTGCAAGAAGTGCATCAAATTCATCTCGCGCTTTCTGAAGGTCAGTCATCGCAGCCGCAAGCCGCGCCAGCTGCAGCGTCGGAGCCTCCGCCCTTTCTGCTTTGAAATGCTCTTCCAATGCGCTTGATGCGGTTTGAACTTCCCTGGCGGCTTCCGCGACACGTGCAACTGCCGCGGCTTCGTCTGCGCTCTTCTCGGTTTGCCCCATCATCTTGTCCACAAAATTCCGAGCGACGCTCGACGCGCAGCTGCCAAGGACAATGCTACGCCAAGTCGGATGCGGTACGAGGGTGAAAGCGGGAAGCATAACCAGCGATGGTCATGTGCGGTGGTGTGCTGCCGCACAGAGATGGTCGTCCCAGATTTCTCGTTCGAGATGGTCGGCTAAAGACTATGACTGACCGCGTCAACACACGGGAAGCGGTTCCAACTTTGGCTCGGGGCATCCTATGGACCTCACTTTCAACATGTTGAAGTTCCTGCGCCGCGAAGCTGAGCGTATCCAATGCCCTTCGAATCACCGGGCACAGGTCCGTGACTGGAGGTACCATCGTTTAAACGGTTCTGTCTACCAGAACCTATGAACCATTCTGACAACCAGACCAGGCGGTCCCGCCGACACCCCAGCGCCTTGACGTCGAAGGTCGGCCAGCTTCTCGACTTTTTGCTCGCCGACACAATGAACGATATCGAGGTTGTCGCACGAGAACTGCACTTGCACGATGAGATGCGCGACCGACTTCGGCGTTCGCGCGAACGCTTAGTTTGCGCACAGAGCGTAGCGGAGGCCTTGCGCCGTGGATTTGCTGTGAATGCATCCGACGACGGCGGCCACGACGAGGTCAACCCGAGGGAGAGCGTACTGCAAGCAATGGACACGCTCGCTCGCGAATGGCCCAAAGACTACAGCGCCGACGCCGTCGAATGGCTCGTGCTCGACGAGCGCCGCTATTGAATCGCGGTGTCCGCGAGTTTCAGGCCATCTTTGCCGCCCGCATCCGAGAGATGAACCCTCTTACACCCAGTCACTCGACCGCTTTCCCGCAAGAACTGAGATACGGGTGGCTTTTTGAGAGAAGAACGTGAAAAGCACCTTGTTTAAGACCTCTTCCCATTGCGCATTGCGATAACGATTGCTACGCTTGCCGACAGCTTAAGACGACGCATGTGTCGAGTGCTTCGCACAACCTCGCTTGCGTATGAGCGATTAGAACTTCTGCCTCATGCGCACCACGATGCCCGTCTGGTTGTCGCTGGCAGGAGTGCTCCCGTATCGAGCGAGCGCCTAAGCGCTCTACGCAATACGGGTCAAGACGCGGAAGGACATGTGATTCTGTTCCAAGCGCGCTTCCACTGCGTGCTTTACATCATCGTTTCCCGGAACTTCAAGGTAGCTCCGTCCCGCGAACCCAGGCTCAAACTGGAGCCTGGCTTCATCGGCAATTGCTTGCAAGATGCTGTGTTCAGAAGACTGCAGCATTTGGTCGTCTTCTGGATGGAGTACAGCGAAACATGTCGACATTGATGAGCTCCATTCGATAGTCAGTCTTTCAGCGGACCGGTGCTCCTTTTCCTCTACTTCGCTAAGCGAGGAGCGCAGTTGGAATCAGGCTAGCAGATGAGTTTGACGCTGTTGCGGCGTTGGCGGCAGTTGCAGGGCCAGAGCCCGCCACTATCCTCCGCAACGCTTCTTGCGCCATCCACGTATTGTCGCGCTGGACGTGCTGGCCGTTACGCGACGAATGGTCGCTTCTGTCTGTACCTTTTTGCTTGTATGAGGATTCCGATTCGCTGCATTGGAGGAACAAAGCGGCGCTTACCTCTGGCCAGTTCTATGGCGCGGCGTACTCGGAGAACGTCAACGCCATGGGCGGCTAGATACCTGAGTTGCTTGAGGCGCCCTGAAGGCATGAGATAGCTCGGCGGATGGCCTGGTCGAAGTTCGCCTCAGTTGCGACGTGCCGATGGTCGATTGATACAAGCCATCCGTCGGCTGAGTTACACCATCGAATACGTCGGTCCTCGTAGAGCTGCGAGAACATCCGCCACAGTTGCGCATCCTCCTGATTTGCCGATGCGGCGGCAGCCATCCTGCGCATCTCAAAGCCCGTCATTGCGTTCATGAGCACCTCGCGTCGCGATTCGAGAAACGTCAAACTCGCTCAATGACAACGGCGATGCCTTGCCCAACGCCGATGCACATCGTGCAAAGCGCGAACCGTCCCTGTGTGCGCTGCAACTGGTACATCGCCGTGGTGACGAGACGTGCACCGCTCATCCCAAGCGGATGGCCGAGGGCGATTGCTCCGCCGTTGGGATTGACGCGAGGGTCATCGTCCGCCACGCCGAGGGCGCGCAGAACCGCCAGACCTTGGGAAGCGAAGGCCTCATTCAACTCGATGACGTCGAACTGGTCAATCTTCATCCCAAGCCGTGCGAGCAGGGTTTGGGTAGCGGGCGCAGGGCCGATTCCCATCACTCGCGGGGCGACACCCGCAGTTGCAACGCCAAGCACGCGCGCACGCGGCGTGAGGCCGAAGCGCTTTGCAGTCTCCTCGTTTGCGAGCAACAAGGCGGCGGCGCCATCATTGACGCCAGACGCGTTTCCCGCCGTTACGGTGCCGTCCGGACCGACGACACCTTTCAGCTTGGCGAGCGTATCGAGACTTGTCTCACGCGGATGCTCGTCTTTCGAGATGAGGATGGGGTCGCCCTTTTTCTGCGCGATTGAGACCGGAACGATTTCGGCCGCGAGCGTGCAGTCCTGCTGCGCGCGGGCCGCCTTCTGCTGGCTTCGCAGCGCGAAAACATCTTGGTCCGCGCGGCTAATCTTGTGGTCAATCGCCACGTTCTCCGCCGTCTCCGGCATGGAATCCACACCGTACAGCTTCTTCATCAGCGGGTTGATGAAGCGCCACCCAATCGTAGTGTCGTGAATCTCGGCATTACGCGAGAACGCAGTCGGCGCCTTGCCCATCACGAACGGCGCGCGACTCATGCTCTCGACGCCGCCGGCAATCATCAAGCCGGCTTCGCCTGACTTGATTGCCCGCGCTGCAATGCCAACCGCATCCATGCCAGAGCCGCACAGCCTGTTCACCGTCGAGCCTGGGACTTCTTTCGGCAAGCCCGCCAATAACAACGACATGCGAGCGACGTTTCGATTGTCCTCTCCGGCTTGATTGGCGCATCCGAAGACCACGTCTTCGACTGCGCCCCAATCGACTTCCTCGTTACGCTCCATCAGCGCCTTAAGCGGCACAGCGCCCAAATCGTCCGCGCGGACCGACGAGAGCGAACCACCATAACGGCCTATTGGTGTGCGAATAGCATCGCAAAGGAAAGCCTCGGACATGTTACGTCTCCAGTGTAGGGGTGAAGCTCCTCCTGCCGTGACCATATTTGGTCCGACATTCGGATGAATGTAGTTTGGTTGGCGGGCGTCCTGTCGCGCGCGAATTAGACCGCGGCGACCAACTCTGGAACCACCGAGAACAGGTCACCGACGAGCCCATAATCAGCGACGCTGAAAATCGGCGCTTCAGCGTCCTTGTTGATAGCAACGATGACCTTCGAGTCCTTCATGCCAGCCAGATGCTGGATGGCGCCGGATATGCCGACCGCCACATACAGTTGCGGTGCGACAATCTTGCCGGTTTGCCCCACCTGAAAATCATTCGGAGCGAATCCCGCGTCCACGGCCGCTCGCGATGCCCCAAGCGCAGCGTTGAGCTTGTCGGCAAGGGGCTCGAGCACCTTCGTGTAGTTCTCTCCGCTGCCCAGACCCCGGCCGCCCGAAACGATGATATTCGCGCTCGTCAGCTCCGGGCGGTCGAGTTTGGTCACTTCGCGACTGACAAACTGCGACAGACCCGCATCGGGTGGCACATCCACACTCTCGATTGATGCGGCGCCGCCCTCAGGGGGAACGGCATCAAACGCAGTAGCCCGGACCGTGACCACCTTGATTGGGTCCGACGATTGCACCGTTGCAATCGCATTGCCCGCGTAGATGGGTCGCTCGAACGTGTCAGCCGAGTGAACGGCGATGATGTCGCTAATCTGCACGACGTCCAACTTTGCAGCGATACGCGGAGCGATGTTCTTGCCGTACGCCGTTGCCGGCGCGAGGATGTGCGAATACTTCTTCGCGATGGTCAGTACAGTTGCCTCGAGGTTTTCTGCCAGACCATCGGCGAGATGCGGTGCGTCTGCCACGAGGACGATTGAAACGCCCTCGACCTCCGCCGCGACGCTCGCTACGCGCTGAATATCGTTGCCTGCAACGACAACGTGTACGTCACCGCCAATCTTCTGCGCCGCCGACACGGTGTTCAATGTCGCGGCCTTCAGTTGAGTGCCGTCATGTTCGGCAATCACCAGAATCGTCATTCTTTCTCTCCGTTACCCGACGGTTCAAAGCACCTTGGCTTCGGTCTTGAGCTTGTCGACCAGAGCCGTCACATCGGCGACCCTCATGCCCCCGGCACGCTTGGGAGGTTCGTTGACTCTCAGCGTTTTTAGGCGAGGCGAAACATCAACACCCAAGTCCTCTGGCCTCAAAGACTCCAAGGGCTTCTTCTTTGCCTTCATGATGCTCGGGAGGGTGACATAGCGCGGTTCGTTCAACCGGAGGTCGGTCGTGACGACCGCCGGCAGTCGCAATGAGAGCGTCTCGATGCCACCATCAACTTCGCGGGACACGACGGCTCGACCATCCTCCACAGTCACCTTCGATGCGAAGGTCGCTTGTGCGAAACCCGCGAGTGCTGCCACCATCTGGCCGGTTTGGTTTGCATCGTCGTCGATGGCTTGCTTGCCAAGAACGACGAGTTGCGGCTGTTCCCTGTCGATGAGCGCCTTCAGCACCTTGGCAACAGCAAGCGGTTGCAACTCGACGTTGGTCTCAACGAGAATCGCTCGGTCTGCGCCCATTGCCAGCGCTGTGCGCAGCGTTTCCTGGCATTGTGCGACGCCTGCCGACACTGCGACCACTTCGCTCGCCACGCCTTTTTCCTTCAGGCGGACCGCCTCTTCGATGGCGATTTCATCGAACGGATTCATTGCCATCTTCAGGTTGTTCAGGTCCACCTTGCTGTTGTCCGAGGCGACTGTGACTTTCACGTTCGCATCGACGACACGCTTCACTCCTACGACAATCTTCACTGAATTGCCTCCGCTATCCGGCCGTTCGGAGCGAGACAAAGTCCCGCCCTTTCGTTATTTCGAGAGAATCGTGGCAACGTCACCAGCGACAAAGTCAGGGCCGGACGCTACGCGCAAGCGCTTCATCATTTCGTAGGTCTTGTCGGCACCGCGCTGCTGCGCCCAGAAAATCGGTCCCCCCAAATGCCGCGGAAATCCGTAGCCGTGAACGAGAGCGACGTCTATGTCACTCGTGCGAGAGGCGACGCCTTCTCCCATCACCTTGGCCGCTTCGTTCACGATTGCGGCCAGAGCGCGTTCAACGATTTCTTCCTTGCTCAACGTACGCGCGACAACACCTTTCTTTTGCTGCTCTCTCGCGATGATTGCGTGTACGTCGGGGTCAGCAACGCCGCGCCGACCGCCTGGCTCGTACTTGTAATATCCGGCGCCGGTCTTGCGGCCAAATCGGCCCGCCTCGCATAATGCATCCGGAATCGTCACGTAACGCGCAGGCTTGCTCCCCGCGTTCAGTCGCTGGCGCATTCTCCAGGCGATGTCTAAGCCAGAAAGGTCTGCCACCGCGAAGGGGCCCATCGCGAAGCCGAACTCTTCAAGAGCCCCATCGATTTGCTCAGGCATCGCGCCTTCTTCCATCATGTACTCGCACTGTCTTCGGTAGGCCGCGAAGATACGATTTCCGATGAAGCCTTCAGATACCCGAGCGACAACCGGTACTTTTGCAAGGCGTTTTGCGATTGCGATGGCGGCGTCGACAATCTCCGCGCTCACGTATTCCGTTTCGACAATCTCAAGGAGCCGCATGGCCTGCGCCGGACTGAAGAAGTGCAGGCCAATCGTGCGTTCCGGGCGACCTGCCTCTGCCGCCAGCCGGTTGAGGTCAAGATACGACGTGTTCGAGGCGAGGATGGCTTCTGCCGGCAAGACCTCATGCAGCTTTGCCATGATGTCGCGCTTGACATCGAAGTCTTCGAAAACGGCCTCGATAGCAAGGTCGACGTTGCTCAACTGCTGCAGGTCGCCGACCGTACGAACTCGAGCAAGGCGTTCTCGAATCTCGCGTTCTTCGAGTTTTCCCTTTTTCAAGAGTGCGTTGTAGGTCTGTCCGAGCTTTTCCGTCACCGCCGCGAGCGCTGCTTCGTTGGTGTCGAAAAGAACAACGTCATAACCCGCATCGGCAAAGGAACCAGCGATACCCACGCCCATGGTGCCAGCGCCGACCACGCCCACGCGGCGAATGTTTGCTGTGTTCGGACGGCCGCCGTGGCGCGAACGAAGGCACTCTCGCTCTGAGAAAAACAAGTGACGGAATGCCCGTGCAGCAATGCTCGTCCGCAGCACGTTGAAAACCGCACGCTCACGCGACAGCGCATCATCGAACGGAACGTCACCGGCCATGTTCACCGCGTCCACGGCCTGCTGAATATGAGGCAGTTGCTTGCGTAGTCGCAAGGCGGCCCGTGTTGCAGCCTCAATTTCCTCGTCAGTTGCAACTGGGACTGCTCGGTCACGAATCCGCCGTTTCTTTCCATCGAGCGACTCCGCGAACTTTGCAGCCGCATCTGCCAAGTCGTCCTCGACCACCTGGTCAATCAGACCGACCTTGAATGCTTCGGCGGCCGTCAGGCGTCGAGACGACGTGACAATCTCGATAGCCTTGGCTTTCCCCGTGACGTAAGCGACGCGCTGAGTGCCACCGGCGCCGGGAATCATGCCGAGACTGACCTCTGGCAACCCCACCATCGACCCAGATACAGCAATTCGCCCGTCGCAACCGAGTGCCAGTTCAAAGCCGCCGCCCAAGGCGTTGCCGTGTATCGCGGCGACGACGGGAACCGGTGCCTTCTCAATCGCGAGAATCACCTCGGGCAAGGACGGTGACTTAATGAGAACATCGAACTCACGTATATCCGAGCCGGCGACGAAGGTGTTCCCGTCGCCAATGATGACGATGCCGCGAAGCGTCGGGTCGCCGCCGAAGAAATGAACACCATCGAGCAGTCCGCGGCGCACCTCCACCGAACTTGCGTTCACCGGGGGATTGTCGATGACGAGGAAACCGATGTTTCCACGCTTCTCCTGGCGCACAGCCTGAACCGTTACTTCTGGCACCGCGCTTGAAAGTGCGTCCATACTAGCCTCCGATTTTCACAAGGGCATCGACGGCCAGAACGCCTTTACCTTCCTCCAGCACCATCACGGGATTGACCTCTGCCTCCAGAACCGGAGCGCCAGGCAGCGTAGCCAGCTTCGAAACTGCGACGATGGCGTCCGCCAGTGCTTCCATGTCACCGCGCGCCTTTCCGCGATATCCGTCGAGCGCACGCATCGCCTTGACTTCTGAAATCATCTCGAGCGCAGATTCCCGCGTCACCGGCGCGAGGCGAAGCGCGCGGTCACGATAGATTTCCGTGAGGACCCCGCCTGCGGCCAGCATCACAATCGGACCAACTTGCGCGTCGTGACGGAAGCCGATGAGAACTTCGCCGAGCCCCTTGGTCATTTGCTGCACAAGCACGCGCTGGAGTTCGAACCCTTGAATGTTGCGAGCCACATTCGCACGGATTTTTTCGATGGCCGTCCCGAGCTGGTCGGCGTCGCGAATGCCGAGCTCAACTCCGCCAACGTCAGTCTTGTGCGGCACGTCGGCCGACAACACCTTCACTGCAAGCGGATACGGCAAGTCTTGCGGAAGTCGGTCTCCGCCTGTCACGTCAATCGCCACGGCCGGAGCATGGACGACGCCCACTTTCGTCAACAGTTCGTACGCCGCCATCTCGTCGAGAAGTTCGGCCGCTCCTCCAACCTTGGCTTCCGTTGGCACAACAATCGCCGAGGGCATGCGTCGCGCATAAGCTGAAGCGATGGAGTCTGCGCAGGACTCGGGCGTACGGAAGCACGGCACGCCGCTCGCTGTCAGGCGGAGCAGTGCCTCGGGTGCGTCCGGTACGACAAACGCTGCGAGCGGGAGCAGTTCAGGAGACTGGGATGCGCTGTCGATAATCGGACGTACAGCAAGCTCGGGCGAGAATCGCGCGGAGGAACCGGCCACGGCGACAACCAAGTCGAATTCCGGCGCCGACCGAAGCACGCCGAGTGCAGCGCTCATCACGTCGTACCGAGTTCCGGCAAGCGTCAAGTCGACGATTCGCCCACTGTTCACCTTCACGCCTGCAGCAGCCAGACGCTCATACGTCTGCTTGCTTGGATGCTGCACATCGATGTTCCGAACGCCGAGCTGGTCAACAACCATCGCGGCACCGCCGCCCGTGGTTGTTACCACCGCGACGCGCGGCTTGCTCGACAGGGCAGCCTTGGCAACAGGAACACGCGCCAACAGAGGCGAACACTCGAGGAAAGCATCCAGTGTTTCGACTCGTGCGATGCCGCAGTCTCTCAGGAATGCATCGGCAACGTCGTCCTCGCCGGCGAGGGCTCCGGTATGGGACACAGCCAACTCTGCCGCCGCACTCGAGCGGCCGAGTTTGTATGCAACGACGGGTTTGCCTTTCGCTGCAGCTTGAATGGCGAATTGGCGAAGCTTGTCCGAGTGTCGCAGTGTCTCGAGGAAAAGCATGTAGCCCGTGACTTCGGGGTCGTCCAGCGTAGCCGCGCAAATCTCACCGACGCTGAGGTCAACCTCATTGCCGACTGAGACCAGCCCGGCAAAGCCAACCCCGCGAGCCTTACCGCGCGATACGAGGGCGCCAATCATGCTGCCGCTATGCGATGCGACGAAGATTCCACCCACCGGCAGGTCAGGCTCCGCGAACGCCGCGTTTGCGGTCAGCGCGAGCTTGCGACGCACGTTCACCATTCCGAGACCGCTTGGACCCAGAACGCGAATTCCGGTTTGCTCAACGATTTTGCGAACCCGCTCCTCGCGCGCCTCGCCCTCCGGACCGCTTTCCGAGAACCCGGCAGCGAGGATGGTAGCGACCGGAACACCGAGGTCGGCACACTCCTGTAGCGCGTCGATTGCTGCGTCAGTCGGCGTGAGGATAAACGCGTGCTCAGGGACGACAGGCAGGTCTCGAAGGCTGGGCCACGCCTTCTCGCCGAGCACGGTGTCGCGATTCGGATTGATGGGATACACATCACCATCAAACCCCGCTTGGCGGATAAACCGGAGCGGACGCGCTGCTGTTTTCGAGGGGTCGTCCGATGCACCGACGAGCGCAACGCTTCGCGGCGAAAGGAGCACGTCTGCAAGCGACCTGCGCTGCGATTCGCCCTTGGGCATGATGCTGTTTTCCATGTTAGACGCTACCCCTTACTTGCGCTGGTCGAAGCGGCGTTGGAACACGTTCTCAGCGATGCGGTTCTTCAGAACCTCAATCGAACCGCCAGCAATCATCCAGCCACGCGTGCGGCGGACACAGTATTCGACGAGCGACTCCTGGCTATAACCCATGCCGCCCATCACTTGCAGCGCTTCGTTTGAAACATCGAAGCCGGTCATGTTGCAATGCGCCTTTGCGATGGCGGTGTCGTATGCCGACGGCAGCTCACCGTTCGGAACGTTCGCCGCGCGATACAGCAGCAGCTGGGAAGCTTCCAGCTTCAATGCCATGTCCGCAAACTTCCACTGAATCCCTTGGAACTCGCAGAGCAGGCGACCGAACTGTTCGCGCATCAGAGCGTGCTCGCGTGCCGTATTGAAGGCATAGCGTCCGAGTGCCAAGGCACGCGATGCATTGCCGACGCGCTCGACGTTGAAGCCAGAGATTTGCTTTTTGAATCCGCCCGGTCCCAAAAGAACGTTTTCCGCAGGGATGCGGCACTCTTCGATATAGAGCTGAGACCATTCCTCGCCGCTCATGAAGCTTGAGGGTTGTCCGACGGTGAAGCCGGGGGTGCCCTTCTCAATCAGAACAGAGCCGATGTTTTCCACACCCGGACCGAATCGACAATAGATTAGGAACAGGTTGGCATCGGGGCTGTGGGTCGAGAAGATTTTCGTGCCATTGATGACGTACTCATCTCCCTCGCGGCGCGCGGATGTCTTGAGCTGCGTGACAGCCGAGCCGGCACCGGGCTCCGTCATCCCAAGCGAAATCACTTTTCGACCGCCGAGCAAATCCGCCAGATACCGCTTCTTCTGCTCGGGCGTCGCGTACTCGACGAAGGTACGGATGGGTCCAAAGTTCCCGGCCTGTACGATGTCCGCACTTTTCGGGCAGACCAACGCGATTTCCTGAATCGCGATAACCGCGTCCATGAGGGTGCCCCCCTGACCACCATCTTCTTCCTTCATGGTGATACCGAGCAGGCCTTGCTCTGCAAGTTGCCGCGCGACGTCGAAGTCGTAACCAGCGTGGTGGGCGCGTTTGAGCGCGCCTTCTGCCAACGTATCTCGCGCGAATCGCTGCACTGCATCGGCGAACGCGGTCTGCTCCTCATTAAATGCGAAATCCATCTTTTCCTCTCTGACCGTGGGACTGCTATGGAATTGATTATTCCAGCCGGTCGTTTGACACACTACTTCACATACGGTACGTTAATGTGACTTTTTGGAACATCGCATGCCACGCACGGTCCCGCCTCTGAACCCTCTTCATGTCTTCGAAGCCGTTGCTCGATTGGGGAGCCTCACGAGCGCAGCGGCCGAGATGTGCGTTACGCATTCAGCGGTGAGCAGGCAACTCGCTACGCTGGAAAATTACCTCGGCGTGAGTCTGTTCGACCGAGTACCCAGAGGTGTGAAGCTCACCAAGGTTGGCGCAACTTATTACAAGCAGATTGGGCCCGCGTTCGCTTCGATTGTGAGCGCCACCGAGACTATTGTCGGACGGATGGAAGGTGAACCACTGCGCTTGTCGGTGTACACGACGTTCGCAGCGAAATGGCTCATGCACCGGCTTCATCGCTTCGAGCAAGCTCATCCGAACATCCCCGTAGAATTGAGCACAACTGTCGCGAAGATAAACTTCAGCGAAGTTCAGGTAGATGCGGCCATTCAGTTCGGCGACGGCAACTGGCCCGGTATCAACTGCGAGCGTCTTTTCGACGATGTCATCGAACCGGTATGCAGCCCGCAGGTGTTGAAGAACGGTCCGCCCTTGGAAAGCATCGATGACCTTGCGAATCATCGGTTGCTTCAGTCGAGGTACCGTCGGAACGATTGGTTCGATTGGCTGCGCGCGGTTGGCCGCGGCGACCTGGAGGGACTGGTCAGCCGTCAACGCGGAGGGTTTCAGAATTCGCTGCTTGCATACCAAGCAGCAATCGAGGGGATGGGTGTTGTAATTGGCCAGACGCGACTCCTGGCCAACGATATCGCCGCTGGCGTCCTGGTGCGGCCCTTCGACCGGCCGGTGACGCGTGAGCTCGCCTACTACCTTCTAGTCCCAGATAATCGAAGGCATTCGCGGAAAGTCGAAGCGTTCAGAGTCTGGCTTCGGTCCGAGATACAAACAATGACAAGCTAGCGGTAGTTGCGCTAGCTTGTCCGCGTGCCAGTTGTCTCGCGATGACAAGCCCCTCCCGGGACAGCAGTTTCACTTCGAATTGTTGGACAGCAGGTGCGACAGGCTCAAGTCCGACACGTTGAGTTCATCCATGTGCCACAGTCTTTGCAAAAGGACGTCCGCGGCTTGCGCGCCAATCACAGGCCCGGCGAGTTCCAGGAATTTGCCGTTTATTTCTTCGTCGCTGAGCGGGGCCTCCGGGTCACCGCGCCGATGAGGCGCGAACACTTCAACAGTCTTGCCGTCAAGCGAGTTCAACTCGACTCGGGCGGAGCGCATCTTGGGGAAGTTCCGCGTGAGCTCCGGGTCCGCGACCAGCTCGACCTTCTTCATGAGTTCCCGCACCTGACTATCGCGAAGACGTTCTTCCGAAAAAGCCTCTAGGCGGACGGAACCATGCACGGCTGCGTGGGCCAGGACGTACGGCAGGCTGAAGCGAGCTTCGAACGCAGATTTCGGCTCTGGAATTCCAGCGACTTCGAGCGCCGGAGCGTATGTCCGGACAACGATTCGGGAGATTTGCTCCCAGCGTAGGCCGTTTGCTTCCATGGCATCGAGCAACGCGTCGATAGCCGCAAAGGTGTGGCCGCAGCACCCATGGTTTTTCTGGGTGATACGTTCGATGTTGAAGATTTCGCCCAGCCCCTCCGTTACCGAGCTCCAATCAGGCGAATCGCAAAGTGCGGCACCAAAGCCGGCACTCCCCTCAAGAATGTCTGCGACGCCGGTGATGCCCGCAGTAGCACCTTGCGCCGATGTAACGCCGACCCAGGCCGCATGACCGGCATGAAGAGCCTTTGTCATCGCATCAGACCTGAAGGCCTGCTGGAGACCCGACGCGAAAGTCGCGGACGTAGCCATCGCATGCATCGCAGCGTTGCAGTCGCCAGGCGACGTCAGAAGGACGCCTGCGGCCGCCGCACCGAAGCATCCGACCGTTCCAGTGGTATGGAAAAATCGATAGTGCGCGGGCTGGATTGCCGCTCCGATGCGGGTCGATACTTCGTAGCCGGCTACGATGGCCTTCAAAAGCATGAGTCCGGAAGCTTCTGTTTCCTCGGCGAGTGCAAGCGCGGCAGCGATTGTCGGGCAACCCGGGTGGTAGACCGCATCGCGGAAGATGTCGTCGAATTCCACGGCATGCGAGATGCTCCCGTTGAGCCATGCGGCTGTAGGAGCGAATGCTGTCGTCTCGTTGCCGGGAAGACTCGACCGGCCATGCCCGAGTTCCGCGCGATGCGCTTTTAGCAGTTGGATGCCTGGGGCTACCTGAGTGCCCGGCAACAAGGCTGAAAACCAATCAATCAGCACGCGCTTGGATGCGTGAAGCGAGCTCGGGGTCAACGGCGATGTCGCCTGCCGTCCAACGTACTTCGCAAATGATTCCAGTATCATGGCCGCCATTTTTAAGTGAGCAACGTCGACATACGCCTGATGACAGTGACCTGGCGCTAGGAGATGAACTCGCTGATATGTTTGTTGAACCAATCGGCGCGCTCGTACTGTAGCCAATGAGCAGCCGGTTGCACTGACGAACGGTTCTTCGAGGAAAGACTCCGAATCCAGTACTCGCGCGCGTCGATTTCATGAGCTTGATGAGGGTCCTTCGACCCGAGTACCAACCAAACCGGCGCCTGAACCTTGGCGATTAACGCCCGGGTTGGGTTTGTTCGGGCGATGGGGCGAGTGAGAACGCGGGTAGCCCGAACGTGCTGCGCCGCGAGAGCCGTGAGCTCGGACGTCACCAGTGAGTGGTCCGACAGCATGATTTGCTTCAACGAGACCTCAACGCCGCCCTCCATCCCATCATGGCGGGCAACTTCAGACGCCTCATCTTGAATCCCGGTAAGGGAGGCCGACACCGGGCCCATGCCCGCGGGATTGACAAGCGTGAGCGTGCGGACTCGGTCGGGCCGACTCGCTGCTATGTATCCCGCAACGCAACTGCCGAAGGAGAATGCCGCGAGGTCGAACCGCCCGACGCCTAATTCATCTAGCAAATCGAAGACGCTCTGCGCGGCGACTTCGAGCGAGAAGGTTTCTGTAGGGGGCGATGATGCGCCAAACCCTGGAAGGTCGGGCGCGATGACCCGTCGCCTTTCGGCGAGCGACTCGATGTTCGCTATCCAGTGGTACCAACCGCCATGCCCGCCATGGATAAAGACGACCGGTTGGCCGCTACCAAGGTCTAGGTAGCTCAGATTCCCTTGCGCGACGGCATGCTGCTTTGCCGCCCCTGAGAGCCGTTCAAAAGTCGTCGCAATCATGATTCCACCGAGGAGTGCTCGATACTCTTGGCTTTGGTCTCGGCCATAACAAGGTACGTGACCAGACTTATAGCGGACCCAACACACACGTAGATGAGGAAGAACTGCTCCTGATGACGACCTTGGAGCCATGTCATCAGATACGGTGTCGTCCCACCGAGCACAGCGACCACCAGATTGAACGGCAGGCCGATACCCAAAGCTCGAACGTCGGTGTCGAACATCTCTGCCATCACTGCCGGTGCGATGGACGTGTAGAGCGCGTAAAGAATCATCCCGAACATTTCAACTCGGAAGATAGACCAGAAGGTGTCGCCGACCGAGAGAACGACCGGGTAGAGAAACACCGTGTATACCGCCGCCATGAAAATCAGCTGCGGGCGACGGCCGAACCGGTCGGAAAGAGCGCCGAATAGTGGCTGAACGACGGTGAACACGATAAGACTCCAAGTGCTGGCCGCGTAGGCGGTGGCGGGCGTAGCACCCGACTTGTGAATCGCATACACCGGAACGTAGACGATGAACAGGTAAAAGGCGAAGGCACCAAGAACACTGGCACCAATCAGCGTCAAAATCTGGCGTCGATGGAGCGACAGGAGGGAGCGAACCGAGCCGCTTGTCCGCCGGGTTCCGTGTGCTGCGGCCTCCGTGAACGCTTCCGTCTCGCTGACTCGGGTACGCAACCAATATCCGAACAGCCCGCCGAATGCGCCGATAACGAACGGTACGCGCCATCCGAAACTCAACATCTGGTCATGGCTCAGCGTCTGCGTGAGTGCCCACGTGATGCCTGATGCCAAGATTAGCCCGATGCCAGTGCCGAAGAACAGGAAACTGCCGTGAAAGCCCCGCTTATTCGGTGGCGCTGTCTCAGCCAGGAAAGAACAAGCCGCGGCGAACTCGCCTCCGACCGACAAGCCCTGCAGCAAGCGCGCGATAGTCGCGATGATGGGTGCTGCGAGACCAATCGCAGCATACGTCGGAACGACGGCAATCATGAGCGACCCGATTGCCATCGTTGTCACTGACACAGTGAGAGCCGTCTTTCGCCCGTAACGGTCGGCGACGATACCGAGCAACCAACCGCCCGCCGGCCGCATCACAAAGCCAAGCGCGTACACACCGAATGCGGCGAGCAGCGCGGAGCTCTGGCTATCGGCCGGAAACAGTTGTGAACCGAAGAAAATGGCGAGATTGGCGTATATCGAGAAGTCGAACCACTCGATGGCGTGTCCGATACAGCCGGCGACGCGACTGCGCAGATACGCTCGAGTTGAAGCCTCCCTCGGCTGCACGCTGGATAGGATGTGTGACACGGTGTCTCCTGTTGGGCTGTTATCGCTCTTCCGGTCTTGGCGGCCAGTCTGGTCTCAAGACCTCGGATATGTGCTTAGAGTTTGCTTCGTGCCGCTAGGGTTGAACACTTCCTATCGGTCACGCTGGTGTTCCAAAAAATCACAGCGGCCAGACGGCAACAGCACGCAATGGTGTCCCTACAGGGAGGCGGCGCCTCATCGGACCCCAGCGCCTGTTGCCGCCTCAACTTGTTTCGAGAACGCTTGATGATGGGGACGTAGATGTCTCCCTCGCCCACCGCCAGGCAAGTAATGCGAGTGGCGCCATGGCTCGACCTTCTGTCATGACTCGGAATGTGCGAGTCAATTGCAATCACCTTGACTCCACGTGGCCGCAAGTTGGTGCCTGGCGATTTGCACAGTTCTCCGCGTCAGAATTTTTGACGCATGCCAATGGTGACGCCGGTCTGGTTATGACCGGGCGCAACAGTGCCGTATCCGTTCACGCCGAGCGCGGAGTTGTCCTTGTTGCGAGCGAAGCCGACGGTCGCGTACAAGTCGGTCCGTTTAGACAGGAAGTAGTCCGCGCCAAGCACGGCGAGCCACGGGTCTGCGCCGGTCGAATGCACGTCCTGGTAGTAACCTGTGGCGGTGAGCTGAAACGCGGGCGTAATTTGATAAGTCGCGCCTGCCCAGTACAGGTTGGCGGCGTTGGCTTGCGAGCCGTTGGCCACCGCGATGGGGTTGACAGGCAGAAACGCGTTGGACGCGCGAAGGTATCGGTAGCCGGCGAACCCCTTGACCGGCCCAAATACATAAGTCGCGGCGGCCATCGCGCGACGCTCGGTGCTGGTATTAGTGTCGACGGTGTTGCTGTTGCGTTGTTCATAAACGGCGGTCGCAGCGAACGGCCCCGTCGCGTAGGTCAGCGCGCCGCTGAAAAAGCGCCCGGTGAGCTGCGCGCCCGGCACTTCCGAGCCATAACCCGTGTCGTAACGCGTGCTGTACATGGCCTGCGCGGTGAGCGGGCCGAAATTGCCTACGTATTTCGCGGAGTTGTCGATACGGGCAGCCAGCGCATAGTCGACTGAAAGTGCCGAGTATCTGGATGAAACGCCCATCGGGTCGAAGATAACCGCCTGGTCATATATCAGCGCGTTCTGTCGTCCGAAGGTCAACTGCTGACCCTTGTACGAAAGGCCAACCCATGCCTGGCGGCCGAAGAGCCGAGATGTCGTGGCTGCATTCGTGCCCAGACCTTTCGTCGATTGCGCGGTCGTGCCGTCGTTAATGTTGAATCCGCTTTCCAGAACGAAGATTGCCTTCAGGCCGCCGCCGAGGTCTTCGACTCCCTTCAAGCCCCAACGGGAGCCGGAGAGATTCCCAGAGACCTCCCGGGTCTGAGCACCGCCGGCGGTGGTGTTGTTGATGTGCTCGATGCCGACGTCCGCGATTCCGTACAGCGTTACGCTACTTTGCGCGTGCGCGGCGATTGAAGCGAATGCCAGACCGGCAACAGCGATTGCCTTTACTTTGAAAGTAGTACTAGCTTCATTCTTATCATTTACTTTCTTTAACGACATGGAGTCTCCAACGGTTGGGTATAGGTTCGTTACGGTCCTCGGCCGCAGGCGCCCCGAGCACAATGGCGCAGACCCTTTGCGTCATCGATGTCCGGCGCCTGCTTGTGTCTAGTCTCCATTCCTTAGGAGCGCAATCCCTCACACGCGGCGTCGCACCATGTGCTTTCGTCGTGATAGGCATCGAATCGATGACTGCGGGCAGGAGTACTACTTGGCAAAGCCGTAGAGACGCGCCGGATTCTCGACGAGAATTGTGTTTCGCAGTGCGCTGTTCGGCACCGCATCCAGAAAGCGCTTTAGCAACGCACTGTCATCAGGCATGCTTGCGGAATCGAATATGTTCACGTGCGGCCAGTCGCTCCCCCAGACGACGCGTTCCGGATTCGCGCCGACTATCGCAGCCATCAGCGGTACGACGTCCTCATAGGGCGCGCCCGCCGTGCTCGCCCGGTCTGCGCCTGACACCTTGGCCCACGCAACGCCATCAGCGAGCATCTTAAGAAGCCGCTTGAATCCAGGGTCGTTGACGCCACGCTCTGGACTTATTCGTCCCATGTGGTCGACAACCAGTGGAATCGAGAGCGAACGCAGAAGCGGTTCCAGCTCGGGAAGGTCCGGCGCATGAATCCAGATTTGCGCGTGCCATCCTCGTGCTGCCAACTTCGGAGCAAGCACGTTTAGCGCATCAAGTCCCGAGCCGTTGCGATACACGGGAACGCCGTTGTGTCGGTAGAGGTTGAATCGGGCGCCCCGGACCCCTAGTTCGGACAAACGGTCGAGTTCGCTCTCCGACGTACTGGACCCAAGCACGGCGACGCCGCGAAGCCGCATGGGATATCGTGTCAGAGCCTCGACTAGCGAAGCGTTGTCGGTTCCGTAGGCGCTCGCCGTCACCACTACTCCGCGCTCGAATCCGAGCCCGTCGAGATGCGCAATCAAACGGTCCTCTGGGTTTTCGGGAGGTGTATAACTTCTTTCGTCAGATAGCGGAAAGCGCGAATATGGGCCGAACGTGTGCACATGGCAATCGCAAGCGCGTGCCGGAACCTGGGATGCAGGGGTTGTGGCCGCCGGAAGCGGCCCAAGACAAGGTCTCGTCATAAGAGTCGTTCGTTTCCAAAATAGATGCTGCAATACCCGGCGGCCGCTCAGCTAGTCCAGGCCTCTGGGCTCTCGGCGTCAGCCGACGCTCAAATGCCGTAGACAAGGTCCTTTTCTCTTCTTCTAGAAATACAGTCTGCTCACGTGGCTCCGCGTCAGACAACCATCATCGGCTCTCAACGTTGTGAGCATTCGCTTCCTCAGTCGCGATAAGACGGGTCAATCCTGTCAAGCTTACGAAGGAGCGCCGGCCATTCCATGAGTCCAAAGGCACGACGAACTTCGGGCTGGTAATTCGACCAAGTCTCTTCAAGGACCTTTTGCGGTACTTCGACGAGTTCCCTGCCACATGCCATCGCTGCGAGTTGCGCCTTCGAAGCCAGTTCGAGTCGATGCATGGCGTTGAAAGCCTCTGGAATGGTTTTGCCGACTGTCAGCAAACCATGATTGCGCAATATCATTGCGTTGCCATCGCCCAGGTCGTTTATCAACGACTCCCGTTCGGACATGTCGAGAACTACACCGCAAAAATCGTGATATCCAATGTTCAAGAACCGCATGCCGGTTTGAGTCATCGGAATCAATCCGCATCTGAGTGACGACAGCGCCATCCCCGCCCAGGTGTGCGTATGGATGACGCAGCTGAGCTCCGGCTTGGCATCGTGAATCGCCCCATGAATCACGTAACCCGCCCGGTTGATGCCATAGTCGGCTCCGGTGAATGCGGGCTTGGCTAGGATATTTCCATCGTTGTCGATTTTGATGAGGCTCGACGCGGTTATCTCTTCATAAAGCATCCCATAGGCGTTGATGAGGAATGCTTCTTCACCAGGTACACGTGCCGAGATGTGGTTGGCCACCATATCCGACATGCCGTACAGGTCCATGAGGCGGTAGCATGCAGCGAGGTCTACACGCGTTTGCCATTCCGGCTCCGAGCATTGCTCACGCATGGAAGGAACTGTGAATTCGACATGTTTGTTCATAGAAATCTCCAATACTGATTCAGCTGTCTAACGGTTATCAGGCTGCTGTTTGCGAAAATTCGTAAGAGCGCGCTCCACCTCTGGTGCGCCGTCGAGTAGCGACTGGTCCTTGCTTGCCTTCCACTCCACTGCTTGAATGTCCCTCGAGATGATGCTCTGCTGTGCGTCTTATTCCCGTGCCGCCATATTGGCCGCGAGTGCTCGAGCCGGAAACGCAATGAGCAAAAGGACTGCCCCGCAAGCAACCACTGCGCCGACCATCGAAAGCCCCACGCCAAAGCCCTGCGCTCCCTTACTTACCGCGCCGAGAGCGGTTGTGCTGACTGCACCGCCGAGGGCACCAATCACGTTAATGAGCGCGATACCCGCGGCAGCGTTTTGACTCTTGAGATATCCGGGCGGAATTGACCAAAACACCGAGAGGCACGAGTAGTGACCCGCCGAAGCAACCGCAAGCAATGCGAGTGCAAGGGATGTATCGCCACGAAACAGCGGCAAGAGGATGAGAGAACAAGCTGCCGTGAACAGCGGTAGGGCTGCGTGCCAACGTCGTTCCAGCGTCCGGTCCGAATGGCGTCCAACCAAAAGCATCACGACGATACCGACAAGCGGCGGAATACCCGCAAGCAACCCGACGTTCGCAATGTTTGCGACGCCCGAGTTTTTAATCACGACAGGTGCCCAAAAGGCAAGAGTATTTCCGAGGGAATAACTACAGGCGAAGGTGAAACCCGCAGCGAGTACTCGAGGGTCGCGCACCACGCGCAACAATGACGGAAGCCCATGAGTGGTAGCATCGCCCTTCTGTTGCTTTTTTGCGTCTTCCTCTGCAAGCTGGCTCACCACGAACTCGCGCTCTGCATTGGTCAGCCATTTAGCTGATTGCGGCCGGTCGCTGAGCGCACAATACGCGACGACACCAAAAACTACAGACGGCAGACCTTCGAGTAGGAAGAGCCATTGCCAGCCCTTCAGACCAAAGGCGCCAGCGAAGGCATGCATAATCCAACCGGACAACGGCGCACCAACGATTGCCGAAACCGGGATTCCAAGGAAGAAAATGGAAGTGATGCGCGCGCGTCGATGCGTCGGAAACCAGTAGCTCAGATAGAGAAGGATGCCCGGAATGAATCCTGCCTCTGCGACTCCGATAAGAAATCGCACAATATAAAACTCCGTAGGGGTCTTCACAAACATCGTCATTGCTGAAAGAAGACCCCATGCAACCATGATGCGCAACAGTGTCTTGCGCACGCCGACCCGGTCAAGCAGCAAGTTGCTCGGAATTTCAAAGAGCACATACCCAACGAATAGCAAACTTGCGCCCAAGCCATAAGCCGCGTCGCTGAAGCCAAGGTCAGCCTTGAACTGCAACTGAGCGATGCCGATGTTGACGCGGTCGAGATAGTTTAGGATGTAGCAGAACACGAGGAGAGGTAGGATGCGCCAGGCGATTTTTCGATAAATCGCGCGCTCTTGTTCTTCGTGGACAATGCGGCTTCCAGTGCCGGTCGGCACCCTGGCTTGAAAGCTGGGGCTCATGGCTCTTGTCTCCATCTCGCTTTGGCGAGGGTCTATTAGTATGTAAGTAGCAAAAAGCGCCTAGGCCGCTTTATGCGATGGCGCCTCGGTCAGTAATGATTCGCCTGCCACCAGCGTCCGCGATTGCCGAGCCAGTGCGTCCGAAACCCATGTAGTGGCCGCCGGCGTAATCTGCTGTGTGGCATGACAGTCACATTCGGCATTTCCCAAAGCGGTGAGGCCTTGGTTGGCGGCTCCTGCTCAAAGACGAAGAGATAACGCAGGCGAGCACTTTCTCCTTGAACGCCGCAATTAGTTGAGCGAGAGCAGTCTTGCGCCCGTAGCGGGTTTGGCATGCCCGATGCAGCCGGCGATGCGACTGCGCAGGTGCGCTCGACTTGAAGCTTCCCTCGCCTGCTCGCTCGATAGGATGTGTGACACCGTGTCTCCTGTTGGGCTGTTATCGCTCTTCCGGTCTCGACGACTAACCTGCTCTCCAGACCTTGGATGTGTGCTTCGAGTTTGCTTCGTGTAGTCAGCGTTGAATACTTCCCATCGCTCACACAGACGTTCTAAAAAGTCACATCGAGGCGATTTGAGCAGCGATGGGATGGTGTCGTCCGACTGAAACTGTCCAAGCGTCGATTTCGCCGCGACGCCTACCCGGATTTTTGCTTCCGGTGCGTGGTCGTTGTACCCAGCGCGCCTGACATTCAACTCCGACGACATTCAGCTTTTCCCGGATGGATTGGTACCGCCCATTCCAATGCCTGCTTGAGTGGCAATCCGCGACAGTGCGTCGGGCTTCTCCTCATAGTCGAACGGTGTTGTAGGAACATCTTCGAGTCTGATAATCTCGACCTCTACTGGATACATGCGAGGGCATATGGAAAGCGACAAAGCTGCAGTCGACCGCTCGGTCGCTGCCGCTGAAAGAGCGTTGCTCATCTTGGAAGCGTTCTTGGGGGACATTGGTCCTAGGTCTCTCATCGAGTTGGAGGAGCGAACCGGCCTGTTCAAAAGCCTCATCCTGCGCTACATGATTTCGTTCGAAGCTCGAGGCTTCGTTCGCAAAGATGAACGAGGCCAGTATTGGCTTGGACCGAAGGCTTTTCAGCTTGGCAAGGCGTTCGAGAACAGCTTTGACATGTCGGCGACGATGCAACCGGTGCTCGACCGGCTAATGCACGCAACGAACGAAAGCGCCTCGGTCTACATCAAAGACGGAGAGTGGCGAATCTGCCTGCTCCGCGCCGAGCCCAATCGGGCAGTGCGTGTTGCTACCCGCGTCGGTACCCGCCTTCCGATGAACGGGACAGCGACCAGTCTCATTCTTTCCCAATTCTTCGGGAAAACGCTCGCAGAAGCGGGCCCGCTGACTCCTGACGTTATCGCTTCGACTGCTGGCATAGGCGACCCATTGCTGGCGTCGATGGCGATGCCGTTGTTTGGGCCAGGCGATGTTTGTCTGGGCACGCTCACACTGGCAGGTGTGAACGGTCATTTCGATGTGGGCAGCGAGCGCTTGCGCACGCTCCTGTTCGACGAGGCAGTGTCCGCGAGCAAACTACTCGGCGCAAACTTCCCGGAACAATAAAAGAGGCACTGTCGAGCTTTCCGGCAGTGCCTGCACATATATCTGCTCAAATTTCTGCGACGTCGACTATCGAGCCTTCTGAGCTCGTGCCATTGGTATTAGGCGCGCTGAAGTGACGGATTCGCAGCAAGCTCACGACGCAAGCAATGCTTGCCAGCACAGCACCGCTGATAATCGAAAACTTTGCTCCGTTGACTTGAAATACGGCCAGCATAAGCGCCACCATCGCCGTGCCCGTCGATTGTCCAATAAGTCGCGCAGTACCGAGCAGCCCGCTAGCTGCTCCACTTCGCGCCCTTGGCGCGGCGCCAACCAAGGTCCGATTGTTCGGGGACTGGAACAACCCGAAACCCACGCCACTCACAATCATTCGCCAGATGATGCTGAAAGGCTGTGCATGCGTTGGCAGGAACGCGAAGCTCAGCAGTCCGACGCCCAGCAAAGCTAGTCCAATCCCGCCAAGCAAGCCCGGTGAAACCCGGTCAGACAGCCTTCCCGCGAACGGTGAGACGAACGCGACCATGAGAGGCCATGGCGTCATCAGTAATCCGACCATGGCGGGCGGATACCCTAATCCGCTATGCAGCAGAAAAGGAAGCGCCACGAAGCACATCATCTGGGCTGCAAACGCGCCGATGGATGTCCCGAGGGACAGAGAGAACACCGGGATACGCAGCAGGTCCAGAGGAAACATCGGAAGCTCGAGCTTGGCTTCACGTTTCAAAAGCAACACTCCAGCCATGACACATGCGGCGACTTGGGCGAGCACAGCAGCCCAAGGCAGACCATGCCCCAAGCTCTCGACGCTCGTGATGAGCATGCCGACCATCAGCGCTCCGAGCACAGCGCTTCGGGTATCGAACGGCTGGTTGCTGCGGTCGCTGTCGGGCAAGTTCCGATGGGCCAACGTGATTGCAACCGCACCCAGCGGCAGATTGATTGCAAATAACCACGGCCAAGAGGCTACGGACAATATCGCGCCCGATACGCTCGGGCCGAGCGTTGCAGCAGTCGCTGCGACCAGTGAGTTGATTCCGAGCGCACTGCCAAGCTTGTCATGCGGAACGATGTAGCGGATGAGCGCTGTGTTCACTGCCAGAATCCCTGCAGCGCCAACGCCCTGAAGGATTCGTGACAGCGTGAGCGCCGTCATTGATGGCGACACAGCGCACGCCACCGAGGCCAACGTAAAGAGAATCAAGCCACGCTTGTACACCGTCCGATACCCGTACCGCTCGCCAAGCGCCGCGAACGGGAGGAGGCAGACCGCAAGCGCCAACTGATAGCCATTCACGACCCAGATGGCCGTGGACGCACCCGCGTGCAGGTCAACAGCAATCATCGGCAACGCGACGTTTGCAACCGAGCCGTCAAGCAGAGCGAGCGTCAAGCTGATTGCAATGGTGACCATCGCGAGATTGCGACTCCGACGTGGGAGTCCATCTCCGCTGGCCGATTCCTCGCGTCGAGTTGATTTGTTGCCAATGTATGTTTGCACGATTGCTCCGTCCACACCCACTGTCTGGTTCCTACAAAGTCAAGCCGGTACGACGCATCCAAGTCGACGGAGTGTCTCGTCCACCCACTCTCTCGAATTGCGTCCTTCGCGGATAGCTATGAGCTGCTCCGCTTCCTGGCGGAACTTGGTCTCCGCTTTGGCGAGAAGTTCCTCGGCATCGTCGAATGCCACCGCGATGACGCCGTCATCATCGCCCAGCACGATGTCGCCGGGCCACACGACCATGCCGCCGATAGAGATAGGAACGTTTATCTCGCCCGGACCATCCTTGTAGGGGCCGCGATGAGTGACGCCGCATGCAAACACGGGAAAGGATGCTCGGCGAAGCTCAGCTGCATCCCGGATGGCGCCGTTGATGACAATGCCGGCCAGTCCACGATGTTCGGCATGAGCGGACATCAGTCCACCGATGATGGCGTTGGTGAGGTCGCCGCCCGCGTCAACGACCACAATGTCGCCGGGCTGTGCCAGGTCGAGCGCCTTGTGCACCATGAGGTTGTCGCCGGGGCGACACCGCACCGTAATGGCCGTACCGGCCAACTTCGTGCCGTCGTGCATTGGTCGCATAGCGGCGCCAGCACCATTGAGACGTTGAGCGGCATCGCTGACATTGGCCACGGGCAGCGCGCGAAAGCGCTCGATGAGATTGGGCGAGACGCGTCGCTCGCAGGAAAGGATGCGAAATCCGGTGGTCATGGCATTAGTCCTTGTGATGGCCGGCCATCACCGCAGTGTGAAAGGGGGCGGATTCCGACGAGTCGTTGTTCGCCTCTCCGGGGCGCCCAATCTTGATTCGAGCGAGCGTTGCACATGCAACCGCCCCAAAGGCGGCGATAACGATAATCGGGGTCGTGAAAGAGCCGGTCCATTCCCTGAGCGCGCCGACGAGCGAACTGCCGAGGAAACCGGACAAGCTCCCAATTGCCATCACCATCGCGACCCCACCGGCCGCAGCGCGGTCCTTCAGGAACTGAGTCGGAATAGCGAGAATCACTGACATCGATGCGAAGCTGCACACCAGCGACACGGTCAGGGTGAGGAACTTTGCCAGGGGACTCGGCATGAGCGTCGACAGGACAAGACCTGCGGAAGCAATGGCTAGGGCTGCAAGGAGGTGATACTTGCGCTCGCGCTTCTTATCCGAATGGCGCCCCCAAAAAGCCATGGCCCCGGCGGAAAGCGCATAGATACCTGCCATCGACCATCCGATTTCACCCTTCGGCCAACCGAACTCGGCCATGATTTGCGGCAGCCAGAGCCCAACAGTCTGATGGGTAATCAAAACGCCGAAGTTCACCATACCGAGCGCCAGCACCTTCTTGTCGAACAATGCCTCGCGCAAGTTGTGCTCATGTTTGGTCTTGCTCTCGGCGCTCATGACGCTGCGAAGATATTCCTGCTCCTCCGTGCTCAGCCACTTGGCTTCCGTGGGCTTATCGCTCATCAGGCGCATCACGACCAGTGCGAGGAGCACCGAAGGAATCGCCTCGACGATGAACATCACCTGCCAGCCCTGCAGACCGGCGACGCCGTGAAGGCTGACGAGCCACGCAGACGCCGGAGCACTGATGACACTCGACAGCGGAACCATCATGAGAAACAACCCCGTCACGCGGCCGCGATAGGCCTCGGGAAATGCTCTCGCAACATAGAGCACGGCCGCCGGTACGAAGCCGGCCTGGGCTACACCGAGCAAGAATCGCAGGGACACGAAGCTGGTGCCGTCCCATACGAACGCCGTGAGTGCCGACAGCAGGCCCCAGGTGACCATGATTCGAGCCATCCACATACGGGGGCCATAACGATGGCAAGCAAGGCTCGAAGGCACTTCGAACAGCAGGTAGCCAAGAAAGAAGATTCCGGCGGCCACACCGTAGGTCGATTTGCTGATGCCGATAGCGGTGTTCATGCTCAGCGCCGCAATCGAAATGTTCGCGCGGTCCACATAGCAAGCCAGGTAGGCCAGCATCAGTAGAGGCATCACACGCCAAGCCATTTTGCGAAAAGTCGAACGCGCTAGCTCAGCGCGGTGCGCGGGTGTCTCCATGGGGTCCTCCTAGTTGGATTGTCTCGAATGTAAGCGTCTTGTTGTCTTCGGAAAAACGCGTCCTCCGAGCGGCGCATGTTGATTTTATAACGCCATTATGAAAATGTTGCAAGCAAATCATAACGGCGTTATGATTTTTTTCACGGTGACTCGAAACACCCTTGGCGACGCGAATCCGCTTGCCAACCCCGTTGATTCAACTGATGATTTAGGAGACAGACATGGCGACGCGTACGACCCCCGTGACCGACAAAACCGCATGGACCGCTGACAGCCTGAAGGCAGAGGCAGGCTGGATTCGGCATTTCAGCGGCGATGAACTGGCGCAGTTGGACGCTGCTTTGCAGCGCGTGCGCCATTTGCCCATTACGGACATCACCAAGGCGGACTTCTCGCTCGACGGTCTCGCTGAATCGCTGATGGAGGCGTCGCACGAAATCCATCATGGGCACGGGCTCGTCGTCCTGCGAGGTCTGCAGGTCGAGCGCTATTCCAAGGAGGACGCTTCGAGGATTTATTGGGGCGTGGGATTGCACTTGGGCACGCCGGTGACTCAGAACTCGCGCGCCCACCTGCTAGGGCATGTGAAGGACGAGGGCGTGACTTATAGCCAGAAAACGCGTGGGTACAACACCAACGCGAAGCTGAACTTCCACACCGATAATTGCGACATCGTCGGCCTGCTATGCCTGCGCACGCCGAAGAGCGGCGGTCTGAGCCGTTTCACCAGTTCGACGACGATTTTCAATCGTATGTTGGCCGAACGTCCGGATTTGCTCGCGCCCCTTTTCGAGGGTTTTTATTACGACCTCAAGGGCGAAGGACGGCCCGGCGCAGGTGAACTGAGCGACCACAAGATTCCGGTCCTCAGCGACCACGAGGGCTATCTGAGCTGCAGATATGTGCGTAACGCCATCGAACCTGCGTTTGCAAAGAGTGGTGAGCCGAAGACGGATTTGCAGGAAGAAGCGCTGAACCTGTTCGACAAGCTCGCCGACTCAGCTGAGCTGTGCTTCGAGATGCAGTTCGAACCGGGCGACATGCAACTGCTGAACAATCACGTTATCGTCCACTCCCGGACCCACTTCGAAGATTTCGAAGAGGACGACAAGAAGCGCCATCTCCTCCGTCTCTGGCTGCGTAATGATGAACGGCCGCTCGCGCATGAGTTCGCGGAACGCTTCGGTCCGGGAACGGCGCGTCAAGGCGTACCCATCTTTGAAAGAATTGAGGCTCTTTAAGCCACCGGTCGCGCAACATTCTCTGGTACGAAGTCCCGTCCCGTCGAGTGTGCGGGGCCGCTGAAGTGCGGCCGTCAACCCCGCATGGGGTGACGGTCGCGAAAAAGACTACCTTCCATCTAATGGCTTTGATGTAAGAAGAAGTCAGGTAAGACAGAAGAGTTAAAGACATCTTTAGCGACGTCACTTATATTCGCCAAAGGCACTCACAACCTCCAGCATGACTTCTTGCCTCCCCCGCTTCTCCGCTTACCCTCTTGACCAAGAATTCCCTCGAGGAATCCATTGCGATGTCGCGTCGTACCGGAGCCTTTACTGCTCAGGACACGCTGCCCACTGGCCGTCATCGCGCCCCAGCCTTGCAAGCGATACAAGCTGAAGCAACGAGAGAAAACATTGGTCCAGCCTGTCAGCCAGAGGGCACAAAGGCCCGTGACACTGGTTCATCGACCATTACGCTGGCTTTGAGCGGAAAGGGAGGCAGAGCTGAGAAGGTAACCATGAACGTCCGGATTGCCACGACAACGCAAACCACCCTTCAGCAGATTTGCGAGCAAGGATTAGGCATCGCCCGCGTTGCTCATATTGACGCTCATGTTCCAATCGAACGTCATCAACTCGTGAGGGTCCTGCCTACCTGGAACCTTCCCTCTCTCCCGGTAACTGTCGTTTCTCCTCGTCGGGACAGTGAACCGGCCAAAGTGCGAGCCGCAGTAAAGGCCCTGCAGACATACTTCAGGCAGCTACCTCCCGAAACGGTCAGGCTGTAATCTACTTCGGCACGAAGCCTGAGCTGCCGAGGTTGTCGACGGCGCTCGTTTGAGGTTCTTTCTAGCGCTGGAGGTAACGCTCTAACGGGCAAGTGAACTGCATCGAGCGCCCACGAAGACGGCGAGCGACTCACTCTGCCGAGAGTTTGGCAGCAAGTAGTGCGTCGAACGCGTCCCGCGCAGCTTGCAACTCCGACATCGCTGCTGTCAGCCTTGCGAGCATCAACGTTGGTGCCGCACCGCCGGTATCGTGGAAGTGCCCCTCAAGCACGGCTGAGGCGAGCTGGACTTCGCGAGCGGCGTCGGCGATACGCGCGACGGCTGCAGCCTCTTCATCTCGTTTTTCGATTCGTTCCATGTGTTCTGTCTGCAATTTCGCTTGCCGGCACCGAGCGACGCGTCCCGCAAATGCTACGCCGCGCCGGGCACCCTTGCTTAAAGAGGAGCCGCAGCATAGAACAGCGCGCGTAAGCCAACGGTTGGATGCCGCGCAAGCTTGAGCGAAATACTGCCGGACGCTTGAAAGGCTAATCGCCTTCTTCAGTTCGCAAAATCGGACATCAGCGCGTGACGGGACGGTCCGGCGCATAAACGGTGATGCTTACAGGGATGCATGAACCAATTCAACAATCACCCGAATCGCAGTTGCCGATGCCCACGCGCGATGACCTCGAAGGTCGGCCAGCTTCTCGACCTATTGCTCGCC
This sequence comes from Caballeronia sp. 11_S32, assembly GCF_056930355.1. Classification (NCBI taxonomy): domain Bacteria; kingdom Pseudomonadati; phylum Pseudomonadota; class Betaproteobacteria; order Burkholderiales; family Burkholderiaceae; genus Caballeronia; species Caballeronia sp. 11_S32. The sequence goes on along the minus strand of NZ_JBXOWH010000003.1, from coordinate 940,195 downwards.
GACACGATGAACGATATTGAAGTCGTCGCAAGAGAGCTTGGATTGCGAGACGAGATGCGCGAACGACTTCGTCGGTCGGTCGACCGCTTAGTCTGTGCCCAGCGCGTCACTGAAGCCCTACGCGCTGAATTTGCTATTGCTGCTACCGACGATGGGCACAGCTACAAGCTCGAATCAGGTGACGACGTCGCGCGGGCAATGGAAACGCTCGCAACCAGTTGGCCTCAAGACTACGACTTCGAAGCGGTCGAGTGGTTTGTGCTCGACGAGCGCCGCTATGAATCGAGGGTGCCCGCAGCCTGAGGTCATCCGGCCAAGAGAACTGAAGTCTTGAGGTTGTTTTTTAGAGAAAAATGTGAAAAATGCCTTGTTTTAAGGTCTATTCTGATTGCACATTGTCGTGCGCGTTGCTACGCTAACCGACGGCTTACGACGACGCATGTGCCGACCGCTCGACGCCGGGGTGCTTCGTCTTAAGCGTCTATCAATCTATGACGACAAGGACGCGCACATGGCAACGAAGACCGCGAAACCTGCAGCCAAGAAGGCTGCTGCGACCAAACCGGCAGCGAAGAAAGCAGCACCGGCAAGGAAAGCAGCTGCGGCCGACGCAACGCTCAAGCCGGTGAAAGACACGTTCACCAAGGCGTCGCTCGTTACTCATGTGGCTATGCAAGCTGGTGTCGAGCCAAAGCAAGCGAAGGCCGTGCTGGCAGCGCTCGAAGACACGATTCTGGGTGCTGTTCACAAGAAGGGCCTCGGCGAGTTCACGCTGTCCGGCCTGCTAAAAATCAACGTGCAGAAGGTGGAAGCAAAGAAGCGCCGCTTTGGGAAGGACCCGTTCACGGGTCAGGAGCGCTGGTTTGATGCCAAGCCGGCGACGGTCAAGCTGAAGGTACGTGCTCTTAAGAAGTTGAAGGACGCAGCTGCCTAAGGCCCGCGCCTCGTGTTGGCAAGAAGCCCGCTTCGTGCGGGCTTATTCGCATCTGCTTCTCGGACCTGCGTCGGACACCGCGACGGATGGGCCGCAGGTTCCGTGTTTAGCCGCTTCGAGAACCTAGTATCAAACGCCCTGGACGCATTCATCGGCGCAGACTCACTCCCGAGCAAGAGCCAAAGGCATTGAAGCCGGGGCCGGTGTATCACGCTCTACGGGATTCGGTAGCTGCCGGTTTTTTTACCCACGTAGTGATAGGCGCCTTTTTCCGCTGGCAACTCCTGCACGACCTGCCAATCAAATTGGCCTTCGATACCCTTGTATTTGCCTGTGCCCGAGCCGAGTGTCCCTTTTCCCGAGGTCGACCCTTTTGGGTGGTTAAAGGCTTCAACGAACTTGTCGCCATCTTTGTCGGTGTAGACGCAATAGCCGTTTCCCGCCCCCGCAGTGAAGCCCGCCTCGACGCAGTGCGCCGTTATGTTGTGCATGAGGGGCGTTTTGTTGTTGCTTGTCATCAGCAACGTGGATTCGAACAGATACACCATGTCATCACCGCTAACGCCAAGCTCCCGAACGTCGGACCCGGCAGCTGTGTAAGTCGCGTCAATCGCCCCTTGCTTTGGCAGGTTTTCTGCCGATATCACTGGCATCGAGAATAAGACGATTGAGGAAAGAACAAGAATGTCCTTGCCTTTAAATGAGACTTTTTTCATTCGTGGCACCTCGTGTTGTTGACCCCTTCGAACTCAGGTGGACCTGCTTCCTGCGTGCCTTGACGCTGTATGTTTTTGGAAGCCAATCGAAAGCGCGTGGAAAGCATAGAGATGGTTATAGAAGGTCCGCGCGGAGATTTCCAGCGTTAGCCGTCGCGCCTATTTGTCCAATGTTTCGACTGGAGCGGTTCAAAACGACTTCCTCGGTCGCTCGGCCGCTTAGTTTGCGCACAGAGCATCGCCGAAGCCCTGCGCGGTGATTTTCCCGCTGAGGCTACCGACGATGTGCATAGCCAAGAGCGCGAACCGGGGGATGACGTCGGGCGGGACTGGAAACGCTCGTAAGCTGTTGGCCGCAAGATTACGGCAACGTTGCGGCCGAATGGCTTGCGCTCGATGAGCCGCCTAAGCAGGCGCGAGCATCTGCTCATCGAGCAGTCGTTGAACTGCCCGGGCTTGAACGAGGTCGCGACGGCGTTTCACTGCCGGCCTACCGGGTGCCTTCGAATCGGTTTGGATATTCTCGGCATCAGCGTGCCTACGCCAGTACCTCGACAGCGGTGTCCACAAGGTGAAGTTGGATTTGCCCAAGCTCGCTGAAACACGACGTCGTCTGCAAGCGATTTACGGTTGACCAGCGAGTCCGCCGAAATTGCACGCGGGAAACCGTTTCTCTTGGTCATCATCGACTCGCTCGTGCGCTGAATCTCCTGCGACTGCAATTACCTGCGTGACCTAATGCTGAGAACTGTACTAAGGCTGCGACTGTCCAATCGATTCGATGACGTGCGCTGACGCCGATTTGACAGAGCGGAGCATTTCCGGTAGTCTCCGCTCCGTCTAGAGCAAGCATGCAACGACGCCGCGCAGCAGACAACTGTTCGGCCGATTATTCCAGGCAGCATCAAGCGAGATGCGAGGACCTAAGGGTCAGCCCAGCGCAAGGCTAGGTGCCATGGATGTATAGGCTTTCGACAAAGTAGTGCTTCCCATGATGGGGAAGTGAACTTTGTTCGATGGCAAATCGGCCGGCAACTGTCACCGTCATGAAAGCCATCATTTTTTGGAGAAATTGATGGCTTTTTCCGTTTCTGCGGCTGACTTCTCAATACCAAACACGCCCTCATCCGTCGACGAGCCTTCGCAACCGCAAACCGACGGTCATATTGTCAGTTTTTCGCTTCAACGAAGCGTTGAATCTATTCCACTCGGTACTGCCCCACGGCAACAACCGTTCGTCTTGTTTGAATGGAATGCGGAGCTGATTCGGGAGTTGAAGGGATTCGCTCCTCCCTCTCAATATAAAGGCGGGGCAGCGTTGGAGTTGGCCGAGAAAGTCGACCGTGAACTCGCAAAGCGTGTGCGGGAGCATATGAAGAGCTGCCCAGCTCTTGCGCACCGCCTGTCGAGCTCCAAGCTCGATGCGCTTTTGAAAGTACATCTGACGCTTCCTAACGATGTCAAATGGATTGCGGTCATGGCTTGGGGTCGGCAGAGGCCTAAACACGCTCGACTTGCTTGGAGTTGCAGGGAGGTGCTTATGCCTATCATCGATGCGCTGCCAGAACTGACGCGGAAAGAGGCGTTCATGAGGTTTCATGAAGCGCAGTGCAGCGGTGAGTTGAAGGGGCTGCGCGCTTCTTACTTCACAAAGCTCATCCGATTCCTGGGAGGGCAGGCTGCGCATATTGCGGACCAGTGGACATCGAAGTCATTCCATTTGTTAAACGAGCGAAATTGGAACCGTGGGCGTTTTCATCCATATAGTGCCTTCCCCAAATTGGGAAATTCAGAAGGAACAACGCTGCACGATGATTTCAACGCGGTCCACTACGAGTTCTACTGCTGCTTGCTGGATGAACTTGCGGTCCTGCTTTCACTTGAGAACGCGGCCGAGGCAGAGCGCCGCCTTTTCTCATCTCGAGGGCACCCGTGGCGTCTGCGCGTTCGTGCGGCTTGGGCCAATCGCGAGAAGACGAAAAAGGAAAGCGACATACAGACTACCCGGTGACAAGGGTGCCCGTGCTCTCCAGACGCCGAGCACCCTGTGGTTGCTCGGCACTTGCAACTCTCCCGTCAATGGGCCTCGACTTCGTCTAGGGCAGCGCTTGGGCTTAGATTGCGAACTGTGTTTTGCCGCGCGAAACGCGGTCCCAATGCGCGTGAATTCTTCCCATCATGTTACGACGCCCCGAACAGCCGGCTAGTAGACTATTCCGAAGCACCCTGAGCAACGAGCGTTATCGACGGACGTAAGAACTTTCGAACAGAATTGGCACCGGCGCGCCGTATCGCGCTCTTGTACGGTAGGCTTGACGGCTGAATCAGAAGCAGGTGTGCAAGTTGCGCATTCTTGCTTTCTTTTCGACCAGCACCTACTGACGCAAACAAGCTTCTGGCACTTTGGGCAGCGACGGCGTGGAGAGTGTGGTGTGCAGCCACATCTTTCACATTTGTCTTTCATAGCGCTTCTTCGGTACGAGACGGTCAAGATATTACTGTTCGTCGATGTGTCCAGTCTGCGCTATCTGTGCCAGCGCAATTTTCTGGTCGGCATACCATCGTTGCAGACAGACCTTGTCGTGGCAATTCTGCTCGCGATAGTTCCACTGAGCGCGCGTTCGCTCCCGGAATGCGTTCTGGTCCGTGGCGGCGGCCTTCGCCTGCGCGTACACAGTCGCCAATTGAACATCGTCTGCAGCCAATTCTGCATCACCGCAAACAAGACGCTCCGCCTCGGAGTGGGCCTTTGCGCAGTCGAAGCTGGTCTTGTACATGCTTGACGATGTCGACTCACTAACCGATGCAGTCGCGGTAGAGACCGAGGCACCGGCCGGCCGGACCCAGTCCTCGAGCGGCGTCCCAGAAAGAGGCATTTCGCGCCATGCGAACACCTTGGTCGTACCCGCATCTTGGTCGGCGATGCTGCTATCGCGATACGCGATGGCGCCCTTGCCCGTCATTTCGTTGATGACAAAGGCGGCCTGGTCAGACCTGCACTGATGAGACATACACCCTTCGGCCACGAGAAAGCCGTCCTTCATATGGATAGCGTCATTGGTCACTGCGAGGCGCTCCAAAATTTTCTTCCAAGCATGCTGCGGAACATGATTGAATGCGGCACGAACTCGCTTATCGTTCAAGACCTCCGACGGATACTTACCCACTAACCAAGCAAAGCGGCGTTGCTCCGGTTTAGATGCTGGTTCAGGCACCGAAGCTTGCGCATCCTGAGAAATCGTAGACGGCGTTGCCGCAGAGGCTTGCGCGACCTCGGACTGACCGTGCGAACTTCCTTGACGGAGAACAAAACTTGCAATCGATGCCAGAACGACTATCCCGGCAATCGAGTACGCCTTCAGTCGGGTCCAGTCCTTTCCATGAGGAGTGTTAGGACGCTGCGTCACTTCGAGCAAAAGCAACGCCTCAAACTGTGCGTTCGCGTTCGCAATTTGTTCAGCGAGGGTCTCCTTCCGACGCTCGAACGACATGATTTTAAACAGTACGTAACCGGCCGCGACCACAATCGCTAGCGCGCCAGGCTCGAACAGATTCACGAAAATAAGGAAACAGCCCAAAATCCCGAGAGCGAAGGCGGCACCAAGCGCAGGCGTCGCCGGCCACGCGTTGACCAAACCATAAAGAGACGCGGCTTGCGCATGCAACGCGCCGCGGTCTCCCGCGCCTTCCCTGCACATCTCCTCCACCTCGTACACCGATTTCATCGCCTTCTCTTTCTCCGCCAGCGAGATTGACCCGATATCTGAAGCCAGTCTCGTGGCCTTCGCGGTGATATCTAGGTCTTTTGCAAGTGTGTTGAGAAATGGGCGATGCGCTTCAAGTTTCAATGCGGTCTCAAGCTCATGGTCTTCGACCCACACCCCATGGGAGACAAAATAGTTGACAAGGGCGGCTCGCGTTCGCGAGTTCACCTGCCAGACGAACTCCTGCGCTGCCTGCTCACGTTTTGACATTGGCTCCCCGTTTTGACTGGTGACTACTCGGACGCCCGCTTGGTCTGACCTGCTGAAACGAGAGGACTCTCGCGATTTCAGGTTTTGGGTGAAACGGATTCCCGTCCCGGGAATGCTGGCGGTCACTCGACCTCGCGTGTTATAGGTCAAGCCCTTGCCGCCAATAGACGTGCTTACGCCGCTCTTGCTCAGGTTCACGCGGATGCCTGGTACAATCTTTATGCTCTTCCTAAAACTCCAGCCCATTTTTTTCTATTCTTCGATAGGAACGCCAACGTGATGCCAAGGCCCTTCGGCTAGGCGCGGCGGCGCCTTCCCTCCTTCAACTCCACGGACTTCTGCTTACGCAACCGCACTTGTCCACGCTTGCTCAAGCCGTTCACGGCTAGTGGCCCGGACTCGTTGCAGTCCGATGTCACGGCTCATAGCACTGACACCAGATTCCATGTCGTAGCCGAGGCGTTTCAGTTGAGTCGCAAGCGCGGTCAGTTCCGCAAGCGAGATTTCGTCGACGGAACGAGCCGTGCCTGCCGCAGGCCGACGAAAGTTGATTGCTCTGGTATCGTCGCGCCTCGGCCACACGAACGCGCCGACGGCTTCGTGTTCGGTCTTGAAATGAACCTTTGCGAGGTCCATGACCCGGTCCACAATTCGGGAACCAGTGCGTGTCCAACCGTGTGCTCGGGCAATGCGACGGGCGAGAACTTCATCGCGCACGGGCCCTTCCCTCTCTACGACGGTGGTAATCATTGCAAGCAGGCGAGCGTCGTAGCTTCGGCTAAAGAATAAATCCGGCTCCATAGTATGTTCAGTCGTCGCCAGGTCGACCTCAACGAAGACGTCGTGAGTTTCCTCGCGACGAGCGACAGAAGACACTGCTCGTGCATACATTGCGGGCGCGCTCACCTCGACCACATTTGCTTCCGCGTTCGATGTCCCGTCTTCTGGGTCGCTGTCTGCCGAGTCGATGGCGTCTTTCTCTACATCAACGCCTGATTTCGCTGCTGCAATCACTTCTTCCGCCAACGCGGCAGCTTCAGACTCGTCGACGACCCGCTGCTGACGCTGGCTTGAAAGAAGAGCCTGCAACTGTGCGTCGACCTTCTCTAGCGTTCCGGGCATATCAATCCACCAGTCGGTCGACCAGATGCGGACAATCTCCCATCCAAGACCGCGAAGGACCTGCTCTCGCAACTTGTCGCGGTCGCGCGCCGTCGCGGACCGGTGGTAAGTCGCACCGTCGCACTCAACGCCGGCAAGGTAGCGCCCGGGAGCATCCGGGTCAACGACGCCCAAATCGATGCGGAACGCAGAAACGCCCACTTGTGGGTGGACAGTCCAGCCGCGTTCGGCAAGCGCCACGCAGACAGCTTTCTCGAACGGGCTATCAAAGTCACCGATGCTGCCGGCGACTGCTTCACCGAGCGCTCTCGCACCACGCTCTGCGAACTCGAGGAAGTGCTTGAGGTCTCGAACTCCCAGCGCCTGGGTTCGAGACAAGTCCATCTTCTCCGGCCTGAAGCTGCCGAAAACGCGCAGCTCCTGCCGAGCGCGAGTAATTGCAACGTTGAGGCGACGCTCACCACCCTGCTGGTTCATCGGACCGAAGTTCATCGGCATCGTGCCATCCAGACCCGGACCGTACGTGATGGAGAAGTACATGATGTCGCGTTCGTCACCCTGCACGCTCTCGAGATTCTTCACAAACACCGGCTCAAGGGCAGTATCCGCAAAGTGCTGCTCGATGGATGGGTCCTTGCGGCGCTCTGCGTCCAGCAAGTCCTCAATGAGTCGCTGCTGTTCGGCATTGAAGGTGACGACCCCAACCGTCTGCCCGCTTTCGGCGAATCCGGACGACTTGAGACGACCTACGAGGTCCGCAACGAGGGCCTTCGCCTCAGGCTTGTTCGTACGCGACGCTCCGCGCTCATACTGGCCACCCGATGCCAAATGGAAGCTCACCGCTCGGTCATCAGTCACCGGGCTCGGGAACGTCACGAGGTCACCGCCATAGTAGCGATAGTTCGAGAAAGCAATGAGGCTTTCATGACGGCTGCGGTAGTGCCACGACAACTTCATCGTCGGCAGGTTCGCACCGATACACTCTTCCAGGATGCTTTCGAGCTCAGTTTCGACGTCCGTGTCGTCAACATCAGATTCCGCGCGGTCGAAGAAGCTTGTCGGCGGAAGCTGCTTCGGGTCGCCGACCATGATGACTTGGCGGCCGCGCGCCATGGCGCCAATTGCGTCCCATACGGGAATTTGAGACGCTTCGTCGAAGACGACCACATCGAAGTCAGACGTTTCTGCGGGGAGATACTGTGCAATCGACAACGGGCTCATCAACAAGCAAGGCGTAAGGCGCAAAATGGCGGTCGAGGCCTTCGTCATCAACTCCCGCAATGGCAGGTGACGGGTCTTCTTCTGCATTTCATAGCGCAGAAGCCCCCACTCGGAGCCATGCGACACCCTGGCCGGGGAAGGTAGACCTGCCGACAGCTGTGCTCTGACCCAAGACTGCGTCAGCGCGATGAACTGCTCATCGAGCTCGCGGAAGTCTTGAATGCGCTTCTCGTGCTCCGCGGACACGAAGGTGCGCAGCACTTCATCCGCATCGACCACTGCGTTCAGCCACCAGCGGCAATAGTCAGTCTCAAATACTTCCTTGACGCGACCGCGCGCAATGATGCCCTGCTCCACGCCTGCCACCAGCGGCGCCAAGCCGAGCGAAAACGCGTGCTGACGCACCTTGCGCCAGGCACACCACGCGTTTAAACGGTTCGCATGCTTAGATACGTTTCGGGCACGCTCTGTGATTTCTGTCGGCAGCAGGGCCGCGAAGCTCGTATGCTCGGGTAGAGCAAGACCGCTTGCCGACGCGAACTTCGTGACTGCTTCGTCGAAAGCCTTGAGCGCCTCGGCATAAATTCGGCCTGTGCCAGCAACAATGCCTGATGGCTCGAGCAACACATTGCTGTCACCAAGCAACAGAGCAACCGGCGATTTCACGGCTGCGAGGAGTTCGGGAGTTCCAGCGAGATTCGCGAGGGCCGCCGCCAGCGACTCAAAGAATGTCAGCGCTGGTTCGACCCCCTCGGTTTTTGTCTTCAGGCCGCTCCAGAGACCTGAGGTTTTCGCCGAAAGGTCGGAATATTCTTGAAGGCGCGTATGAAGCGTCACCAACTCGCGCATTTTCTTGAGGTCTGCGGCAGCGATTGCTCCGGCACGTCCGGACTCCATTGCCGAGAATCCGTCGTCGAGCCAGTGGCTCTCCGCTCGTGCAGCCGCCAGTGCACCTTGGAAGGTCAAATAAACCTTTGCTACGCCGACGTCGGTTTGGAAAGCGCTCCAGATTCCATCCATTTCTGCCTGAAGCGGCGCGAGGCGCCTGACGACCTGCTCAATCTGGCGCAATTCACGCATGCGCTGAAGGTCGTCACGAGCCGCGTCACCACACTGGCCTCGATTGACCGGGTCGAGACCGACATCTTCCCAGTCGTTGCGAGCACGAACCTGAACCAATGCGGTCTGGAACGCTAGAAGTGCACGAACGACATCGAGGTCCGTCTTCAATCCGGCCCAAGCGTTCGACGTCGGCAACGAAAGGTCATCGAGCGCCTTGATTTGCTCGTTGAGCGTGTCGATTTTGGACAAGCGCTCGATGTCGCCATCGATGTCGGGCTCGCTGCCGCCTGTGGCGAGCTCCTTGAGCTTCTTGGTGAGCGAGCGCTTACGCATCATGCTCATCGGCCAACTCGAATCCTTCAGCTCGCGATGGTCCGACTGCAACTCAGCGACCGTTTTCGTCGGAATGCTCGCGTTGTAAGGCAGGGAGAGTTGACCCACAGTGTCGAGACGACTGCGTAGCAGCTCGATACCATTAGCCAAACGGTTTCTCAGCGTCTCATTCCACGGCTGGGACAACGCAGCCCGCAGTTCCGCGTCGCGCTGTACATGAGTGATGCCAAGTCGAAGGTCTTCGAGCGTCTGATTGCCTTTCGGCGTCGACAGACCTGCGAGTAATTCACGATAACGCTCAAGCATCGGCACTGCTTGGCGGAGCGCGTCAGCGATGGCCTTTGCATCTGGGCGCAGGGCGAAACGCCAGTCATAACCCGAGGCTAACGGAAGCGTCGCCGCGAGCATGCGAAAACCCTCGCGGACTCGAGCGTCAAGCGGAAGGGATGGCAGCCCGATGGTTGCACGCAAGTCATCTGCGGCTTTTTCGAACCGGGAAACAACGTCCGGCACCGCCTCGGCCACGTCGAGAAATGCGGATTGCCACAGCGGCGACCATTCGGTTTGTGCGACGTGAGCAAGAGGCGTCGCATTGAGCTGGCCCTCGCCGAATGCCTTCGCATTGACGTCGAGCAGTTCCGCTGTCTCACGAAGTGCGCGCATGCCATCAAGGTTATGCGCCTTTGAAGACGGCCACGACAACCGCAGTGCCGGCAGGTCGTGCCCGCCGACCACTCGGCCGATTGCTTCATAGACACTCAGGCCGTTTTCGTGACGGTTGTGGAGTCGCTCGACATAGCCGTTCAGTTGCGAACGAATTGCTTCTAGGCGCTCGGCCTCCGCGTGCCACTGTTCGGGAGCGAGCGCCGATGTTGCATCCCAGGACGTACGGAGTTGCTCGAGCACCTCGGTCTTACGAGCCTTGCTCGAATGGAGTTCGAGACAGAAGTTTCCAAGACCGACATCCGCGAGACGCCGATAGACGACATCGAGCGCAGCCATTTTCTCGGAGACGAACAGTACCCGCTTCTTCTCGGCGAGGAACTGAGCGATGAGGTTGGAGATTGTCTGGCTCTTGCCGGTCCCGGGAGGTCCAATTAGGACAAAGTCTTTGCCCTTGCTTCCGGCAACCACCGCAGACAACTGAGACGAATCAGCAGGAAGCGGACAGAAGGTTTCCTTGACCGGAAGCTCTCGGTCCAACCGCCGCACGTCCGGAAATTCGACGCTCGTCTGATATGAATCCCGCGGAGTGTCGATGAGATGACGAACGACCGCATTGTGCTTGAGTTGCTCGGTTCGCTCGGTAAGGTCCCGCCACATCAAGTATTTCGCAAAAGAGAACGACGCGAGAACGACGTCCTCTACGACCTCCCATCCCTTGATGTCCTTGATTGCGTTCGAGACGGTCTTCCAAATGCCGGCTACATCGAGACCAGAATCATCTTTTGGCAACTCCGTGTCACGGATGCCGAGTTCCAGCTCGAAATCCTGGCGGAGCATCTCGATGAGCGTCGGATTGAACCGCGGCTCATCGTCGTGTAGCTTGAGACCAAAGCCGGAACGGGCGCTGCGTCGCTCGAGCGTGACAGGCACCAGGATGAGAGGCGCTCGATACTTTTTGTCGTCTTTGTCGTCGCGGGTCCACGAGAGAAAACCCAAGGCGAGATAAAGCGTGTTCGAGCCGCCTTCTTGGAGCGTCGTCCGAGAACTGCGGAATAGCTCGAGCAAGCGGTCATCCATCTCTTCCTGCGAGAGACCGATGAAGACTTCCTTCCGCTTGAGAGCATCGAGCGCGTGCCGACGTCGAATGTGTTCCCGCTCGCGAGCTTCATGAATCGCCTGGCTTCGCGGGTCGGCACCGTCCATCAAGTCCGGGCGGGTCAGAAGCTTGAGCGCTTGACCCTCCGCGAGAATGTCTTCAAGCAGGCCCGGTTCCGGAGCATCAAGCTTTACCGACTTCTTTCCAGCCTTAAAGCTCAACAAGTTGTTCCGCAGGGACAGGTCGAGTAGCTTGCGCTGCCAACGGGTCAGCCGGTCTTCAGGACGCTCGAGGTCGCCCTCGAAATCAGTGTCTCCGAAACTCGTCGGAAGGTCAGGAGCCTCCTCCCAGATGGGCGCGCAATTGACGCCAGAGTCCTCATCTGAGCTACCGCGCAGGACTGCCTGCTCGCTTGCCAGCGGCTTGATGCGCTGGAGGCGCGCGCGATGGATATCCACCGCAAGTTCGAATTTGCCTTCAGCCTCTTCCGAGATGTGCTCCTCGCCCTTCTCCGCTGCGAAGCTAAACTTCGGCAGAGGCCGCTGCGTAAGAAACGTGGACTCAAATAGAACCATCTCTCTGAGCTTCACGCGCTTCCTGAGAGCCGTGATGTCGTCGACGACCGTCGTGGAGAACTCCTCCGGTTTCAGCCAGACGCCTGGGAACGCGTGTCCTTCTTGGAAGATAACCAGCGGATTGAGGCCAGCTTGCTCAAGCGCAGCACAGGCGAAAAGCGCTAGGTCGAGACAGGTGCCGAGCTTCGATTCTGCGATGTGACTGGGCGCGCGGACCTTTTGGCCGTTTTGCTCAAAGCTCGCAGGGGGCAACGCGTAGTCGATGCCCATGGCACCAATGGCATTCCAGATGGCCGACGCCAACTCCCACGCTCGCCGAGGTCCCTCTAGGTAGCCATTGATGGCGCCAGACTTCCCGGCGCTACGCAGGACTTCCGCCGCTTGCTTGAGAACTCGCTCGACTGCTGGTTCGTTCGGTTGGACGAACGCAGCCACGATATCGGGAAGCGATGACAAACCGCTCCATTGATTTCGAGGGAGCAAGTCAACGATTGACTCGGCCGAGGCCAAATCTGCTGGCTCTTCGTTGCCGTATGCAAGGCGGAACGTGACAACGGCCTTCTCGGACTCCGTCAGTCGTCCAAGCAGCGGACCATCGAGTCCGAGGTCGATGTCTGTGAGCCGAACAGTCTGCCCGGACGCCAGATGGTCGATGTGCCAGGTCTTCGGCTTCAAGAACGGCGGTTCCGAACTGACCGTCAGTCGCAGCGATTTGTAGTCGCTCTTCGTGTCGTTGACCAACGACAACTCACGAATCACCGGAACGGCGTTCTGGAAGTCGGCGAGGTTGACCTTGGTGGCAAGCGTCGTCTTGATTTCGACGCAGCACGGCTCTTCCGGCTGAACAGCCGGCTCAATTATTACAGTATCCATCTGGCCCCGTTTCCTGCTCTCTCTCTTGGTTACTTTTATTTTCCTTCTGGCAGCAGGAGGCATATTAGCCAAACAACAACGGAAAATCCCGGCTTTTTGGGCTTTTGCCAAGACGGCCGTCCGAGCGGCGTGGCCCGCAGTCGACTTGTTCCCCACTACTGCTTGCAACAAGTCGCCGACTGCAACTTCTCTCTACTCGTGCGCAAACGCTTGCGCAAGACTTGGATTGTCGCTTACTGCTTTTTCGAGCAGCATGATGAGATGCTTCTCGCCATCGGGTCGGCGAAGCGCGGCAAGGAGCGTCTCTCGACTGAGCGTCTGATAGGCCGCAAGAGCGTCAGAGGAAAGCTTGAATGCCTCCACGGTTTTCCGGATGAGTGCCTGAAGCTCGACTTTTTCTGCGGTATCGCTCAGCTGCTCAAACGCCGCCTCAAACCACTCGTGCGAGAAGCTGGAGAGACGACTGCAGACGGCTCGCACGGTAAAGCCGCAACCCGGAGCCCACATCCCTTCCGACATGCATGAGATGAGGTCCGCCTCCGACGCTTCTATGGCCCCCATGAGTCGTGACTTCAGTCTGAGTTGCTGAGTCGACAGTTGTCGGTCGTGGACCCATGTCCGAATGTTCAGCAGCGGTCTAGACATGTTGAGGGTCGCGAAAAACATGCCGTTGGGAGAGGGAATAGGCAATGCAAGCAGTTCCTTCGGCAACTGCGGCAGGTGCACGACATCTTTCAGGCACATCATCCAAACCGTCGACCACCAGCGGGGATAGCTCTTCGTTGAGCATGTAGAAGTCGTACGTTCCCTTTTTCGCGCCTTCACCTAGTCCGAGCCGCTGTATCAGGCGGGCGAAAGCGTGCTTACTTACGTAACACCGGTCGGGGAGTCGATGTGCGACCTGCGCGGCAGGATAGACATAAGAACGAAACATTATCGGCACAACGGGCTCGTTCCACTCGGTCACCGGATTCGAATCGGGCGCGCCAAGGAAATGGAACACCGTCAAGAACTTCCGTTTGCCTCCGTTCTCGACCTTTGACAGCATGGTTTTGCCGAGTGCGTCCTCGATGCCAGAAAGCCATTGGCGCCATTTTTCGGGATGGTGAGCGAACTTGCGCGCGGTCGCGGCGTGTCGTTGGACATTGTCGTTGGCGGCGCTGCAGACCTCAGCGTGCTCTTGGAAGAACCGAGTCGCGAGGCCTTTGGATAAGCTTTCGTCTAGCATATTTCTTCGAACATTCTTTACGCTCGCTAACATGGAGCGTCGTGACTTGGCATATGCGCCCAGTCAGCCAGGCCCCGAACAAACGAGTCGCGTCGGCCGCGTCCATATACCGCTTAATTGCGGTAACGGCAATACTGCTAGAAACTTGAGCGCAATTCAGCGCGTGCGAACTCGCATGCGTCTCGAGATGCCGCCAACGAGCGAGACATCAGTGCATCCGGGGCGGCTTGGGGCCGCTCATGACTGCATTCGGAGGCGCTCGCTGGAGTTGGGGCGATATTGTTCATCGCGGCAAACCCGCTGCGAACAATTTGCGTGCTACAGCGACGACATCGTCGTCCGCATCAATAGGAATTGGCGAGTGGTTTGCGAAGGGCATCCCCTCGCGCACGAATGTCGCTCTTGCTGCTCCGTTGTGGATTTCAATATCGAAGCGCATCGTGAGCCTACCGTCGTCGAGCACGAAGACTGTTAGTGCGTCAGCCTGCGGGTATGGTCCTGAGGGCTTGACTGTCAGCAGAGCGCGAACTGCGCGCTCCCAGAGGTCTTCTCCCGGGATGGGCGTGTACCTTCCTGTGGCGACAAGGGGCATAGCGTCAGTAAGGTCGTGTGCGAGAAATGAGCCCGCGTGGACACGTACTTCAGTTGTCATACAACCCCGTTTTCTGTGAAATCCGCCCGAGCTCTCGCAATGCGCGCAGCTGTCGGATTTGCTGCACGCGCCGATACCTCTGCGCAGTTGCTCGCAACACGTATCGACGACCGTGGAGCATGAAGACTGGCCGCAAAGTGTGAGTGCGCATAATCTGCACGACGTACGCGCGCGAAACATTGAGCAGCGCGGCTACTTCCGGCACTGATAGCAGCGTCATCGACTCACCCCTTCTCGTAAGTAGAGTATCGAGTGCCGAGCCGCGCTCGGCGCTATCGTCGTCTTCGCTCTCAAAAGCTCCGCCGAGCCATGCGACAGTCATGGAAGCTTTCGGCGAAGTTCGGGACTCGCTATGTCATCAATACTCCTGAAGGCAGAAGCGACCTGTTCGATGTCAATGGGGCCCACTCCGGAATGTTCGAAGTGCTGTCGCCAATCGCGAACTGTGTTCCACGCCTCAGCGATGTACTGGCAGGCGAGTTCTTCAGAGAGCCAGAACTTTTGATGCCAAGAGAGAGCGTTGTCGAGCGTCGCCGCTCTTCCATACTCTCCGACTTGAAGATGCAAGAACCGGTCAAATGCGAAGCTTGGTCTCGGGACGACGTCGAAACAAGGACTCAGTTGCCACGTTCGAAACGCGCTGTTGTAAATGTAGCCGGTGTTGCGAAGATGCCCGTCGTCATTGCTCACAAGGATGTCGACGAGCATGCGCTTGTAAAGCTGTGCGGCATCGTCAAAGCCCACAATGGTGCGGCTATGCTCCAGCCCGGCAGCCGCGATATCGGCGTACGACGCGAAGCGAGAATCGGACTCATTGCGGCCCGTCATCGACAGTGCGCTCACGTATAACGCGCGATGCTCGACCGTTCCGTGTCCCGGTTCGGAGAATTGCCCTTGACCTAACGGGTGCGATTCCGAACCGCCCGAAGGAGCCCAAAAACGGTCGAATCGCTGGGACAGGAAGACTCGGCGGTCGCCTATCGCGACTGTCTTGACCAGGGGTACATGGACACCAGTCTTTGCCGCCAATGTCAGCGTTGCGCATTCGACACTCGAGACGTCGAACGAGTCGCTCATCGTTGGGAATTTCGCCACCCAGGATACCCCGTTCTCGTCGCGAAACGAGGCTTTCGGCCGAGCTCCACCGAGTCCTGCGCCCCGGGTGAAAATTGCTTGCAGTTCCGACGGCAGCGAAAGTCCGTCGTCGATGCGAGTGGCAGCCTCTGCAAGTTCCTCTAAGTCGAGCGACTCATCGATTACCGGCCATAATTCCGTGGACGACTCCAACCGGAAGTCAAGCGCGCCGGCCCGATGCGGCCCTGCGTGCAGCAAATACTCGGCCTCCTCGAGTCCATTCAAAGGAGCACCGAGCTTGCGCTCAATTACACGGCGGCCGAACGCATCGGGTGTCGCGTCGCGGAATGCGCCGAACAGCGGCAAGTGATTCTTCGGCACTCGCAGTTCGCCCGGCGTGAGTAATTGTTCAGGGAACGAAAAGCTCACCGGGTCCAGCCCGACCCGATTCGGCAGCGCGTTATACCCTTCGTCATATTCGAACGTCGACGATACGTGGCCGTCGGTCTCCTCGGCCATGACGAGCCTGCCGCAATGTGTCCACTTGCCATCAAGATGGACGAACACGAGAAGATGCTCTGCGCCAGTCATGCCGTCGTCCCAAATGTAGCTTTGAGCTTGGACTCAAGTTCAGCGCGTACTGATGGCTCACCGATGCCGAACGTCTCATCTGTTTTCACAAGCTGGTCACGGCACCAATCGGGCCATCCTTCCGCGTCGTCGTCGATTGCAAGCCAGCGTGCTGGCCGGCGTCGCAACACGTCCGACCAAACTTGCATGCCTCTCGACGAGGTCAAGAAAAGGTCGCGGTCCATCTCGCTGTGGTATGTCGCTCCAACAACGCGGTCACGAAGACCCGTCGGCAGATTCGATGAGAGTCGAGGAATTCGTCCACGGTACCTGCTGACCCAAGACGTGCTGAGAACGATTTTTACGTCGGGATACCTTGCTAATAATCGGTCGAGCAGCGGCGCTTGCTCGAAGAGCTTATGCCCCGGGCAGTTCAACAAGAACGGGCCGACGCCGCGCTTTGTGTAGACCTCGCTGGGGTGCAGACATCCGTCAAAATCGACGTAAAGGATGCACCCTCCGCAATACTTCGGCGGCGGAACGTGGAAAGCGCGTCCGGGAAGTCCTGTCAGCATGTCACTGTCCACAGCGCGCGAACGAGCGAAGTACCGGGAAGCCGCAATCCAGAACCGCCGAGGGTGTCAGACCGGCTGCATCGAGCAACATGCTTACGCCTGGTGAGCAGGGCAATTTCGTGCAATGACAGCCAATCTTGGCGGCAGCCGGTGATTCGTAGAAGCGCTAGCGAATTCGACGGGCTCACTCATAACTCTCGTAAACACAGGGCCTCCTTGCTATCGAGCTTCGTCCGCACTCAGGCGTTTGAGGTATTCGAATGCAGCCGTGGCAACAGATACAATGTCATGCTCTTCGCATCGTAGCGTTGCATTCATCTTCGTCGTGCTGGCAAGGGGCTGCGCAGCGGATATTTGCCACTCCCCTGCTACGCGATGGACGCAAACGAAACCTTCTAAGACGCTGCCCGATTCACCTTCGAACGATTTCTCGATAAACGCAGTGAAGACGCTGGTGTGCGGATACGGCGCGAACGGATATTCGAAGCCGAATTCGCTCAATGTCGCGCGAGCTCGGCGCCAAATGGGCATCCGAGGGTTAAGCTCGGCTGACACCGTGTAGAGCGGCTCTGCTGTCGCGGGTGCTGCCACGTGTTGTCCCTCGAAAAACCTGACCGAAGTTCGCATCGATTCTTCAGCTCGCACCATCGCAGCATGACGAACCAGCTTGTAGTCCTTAGCGTCATCCAGCATTTCTACGGGCCGGCGGTCACCTAGGTGGCCCCAAGCTGAAAGCAGGAAGTCGAGTCGGCTGGTCTCAGAGACAGGTTGAAGTAAGCGGCAAACTGACTGCAGGCGCTCTGGGTTGATTCGAGGGTTTGCAAAGATGCTCGGATAACACGTGACTCCATCAACGCAGATGCCAAAGACGCGGCCTTGCTCTACGAGCACTTTAAGCTGCTCGTCCGTTATAGACAGCAAGCGAAGGAGCAATTCACGTGAAATGAGCGTCCCGTCTTCGAGCATGCCTCGCCGACTTTGCAGCACTTCATTCTCAATCCAGTCTTTACCCAGCTTAGGACCTTCAGGCGCGAAATCGCCCACAAACATGTGGTCCAGATTTGCACTGCTCGCAGCAAGAAGGACAACCTTCTCGTTGACCGTCCTATCGTACTGAGCGTCGTAGTTGATGGTGGCGCCAAAGCCAGAAGGCGCATGAAGGGACTGGCAAAGACCGTCGTCACGAAAGTGCACCTCGCAGCGCCATTCATCTTGCAGCTCAACACGTCTCAACTCTTCGGCTTCGGATATGTCGGCACAGCCCGATATCAGCAGCACCTCTGCATTGGGGTCGAGCGCGCTCAACTTTGCAATCAAACTTGAGACCTTCACGGAGCATCTCCCTATGGCCGCCTACGTAGTGCCTTTGGACCCGGACGTGTTTTTCAGGCACGGGCCAGTCTCCAAACATATCTACGACGTTGCCTGCATGAGCGATGTCTCCAGGCAAGGACGAGGACGTCCGCTTGATGAGCGGGTCGAATGATGGTCTCGCCGGGAAACGCATCTGCGAGCAACTCAAGATGCAGGTCAGACGCAACCTGAATTCTCATGATTCGTTCGGCTCCATCGCTGGCTGGCTGCAGACGCCTCCCTGATGCGAGGCCCGAGTTCGTCACCAATCTAGGAACTGCCCCCAGTTCCAATCCGTTGGTAACGCCTTCGAATTCCGGTCTAGACCCATCTCGTCTTTCTTTCTGCCGTAACGCTTAACCAGCTCGAGGTATCGGGTAATCAAAACCGCGCCCTGGCTTTCCACCTGAGAGTCGAAGTAGGAGCGCCGTGCACGCATGTCGGCAAATTCCTCTTCGCTGTATTCGTCGAGTGCGTGCAATGCGCCTTCGGCTACCGCCTGCGACTCGTATGGATGAAGATTCGTCTTTCGCAACAACTCGAGCTCAAGTTCCACGAGCTTCTTGACTCGCGATGTCGCCGGTAGCACTGCTAGCTGAAGAGATGTGCGCAGGATGAGCCATCTAATGAAATCAATCCGCCACTCCAACTCGCCTGGCATCTCATGGGGAGAAAGGCGATATCGTTCGCCTTCTATGTCAAGCGAGACGTATGCGCCGACCCGGGCCATCATCGCCCTCGTCGTGGCCGGCGCGTAACTCATATGTACTGGTCCCATCAACTCTCCGTCAGATACGTCCCTGATGGGGTCTTCTAATCGAGATAAAGAATTCGGCTCTCTAAGGTTCGACCGTTTTGACCTTCAAGGGCCGGTTAGCGATGCTGCCTAGCCTTGGCTTCGATGTTCTGCTGCAGCTGATGTGCTCGCGTGACGTCATCATTTGCGAGCGCGACAGCGTCCTCAGGTGCACAAGGAGCATCGACGCAGAATGCACAGATGCTCCACTGCATCAATCTCAAAATTAAATCGACTTGCGGCGCTGACAGCCCAAGCTTTTCCTTCGCTACCGGGGCAATCTTGGGGTCCGGCGCTTTCGACGCACCCCAGATACGTGGCATCAAAGACGGCGGCGATGCGGGTCTAGGGTGAGGTGCCTTCCGCATTACAGTCGCGCAAGAGCTCCGCTGCCCGTAAAAGCCGCAAATTTTGATTCGTCACGTGCAAAGACACCACCGGGTATCGTCTTCCACTTCCGCTCAGCATTGGGCTTACTACTCCCAAAGGCCTGACCTTTAGAGCGAGGCTCTCCAAGGAGTTATCGCCACATCTGAGTCGACCGGAATTTAGCGGCAGGTGTAGCAATGTTCACAGTGTAGCTCTAAAAGAAGTAGCCGTAAACACAGTAGCCATTTTAAAAGTAGCTTTTAAAGCAGTAGCCATATGAGCGGTAGCCTTTTTGGCTGTAGATTACAGGGCTACATTCGTTCATGCTTGCGCCCCATGAACGAACAAGACTTTTCTGCCGAGCAGCGGGCGCTCCGAAGGCGACTTTCGGAGAACGTCAAGCGGCTACGAGGCATTAAGAAAATTTCGCAGGAAGATTTAGGTGCTGCTACCGGCGCCCATCGCACCTATGTCAGCAAGGTCGAAAGGATGGTGGCAAACCCAACGTTGGACAACCTAGCGGCACTGGCTAAGGTTCTCGGGGTCGACGCCCTGGATTTGCTCGCGCACACTGAAGGCACAAAGGGCGGGACAGAATCAAGCCGTTGATGTACGTCAAACGCGCATCAGAAAAACTTTTAGCTGCTCGAACGCCGACGAGCGCGGCGAGAGCGCCCTATTTTTCGCTGCTGCCGTGCGAAGCCGGAGGCGCCGTCCGCAACAGGAGACGCGGCGCGAGCACTCTTCGCAGTGGCTCTGCAGTCATCCCTCGCAGCTCGCGCGCGTTACCGCTCCGATACGCGGGCGAAATCGTTACATTCCGCACTAGAAAAGCCGGTCGTCGATAGAGCATTGCGGCTCATCAATTTAAATGAGCTGCCTATACGCAGCACCATCAACAACCACCGATGGTGCTGCAGGGGTCGTAACGGACGGTCGAGCGTATGCCTTCCAAGCACATGCTCAGAGGACATATGAAAAAGCGCAATGAAATCAATCGGGTAAAGACTTTCCGTTATTTCGTTAAGCTGTGTCATAACGAGGACAGCAGCGACGCCTGGCAGCTCACCGATAATCCAAGTGAGCCAGAGTTGCACATCACCTATAAAGAACTTATCGCGCATCGTAAGCGCGAACTCAACACGAACACAGACGCTTGTGACGCGGCAGACACGCAAGTCTTCCGGAACAATCTGTCCACCCTACATTCGTTTTTGGCGTTTTGCGGAAAAACGGATGACTCGACCGTCGGCCGCGAAATGACCACGGCCCACGTTGAAAAGCGTGACTCCTATCTCGAATCATTGCCTTCATCGTTGTCGGAGAGAACAGTAAGCGATAGACGCAGCCATCTCCGCGGTTGGCAAAAAGCCGTGGAAGAAATGCTTGCCAACTGCGTGCAACCAATTGAATCAAAGTCAGAAAGCAGCTTCCATCAATTGCTGCGCCAGGCCCTCGCAAACGCCGGGAGTGCGCCGAAAACGTTGGCGCGGAACGCTGGAGCTTCGACCTCGGCAATTGCTCGATGGCTCAAAGGTGCCTACCCAAACAGTCGGGCCTTTCCCTCGGTACGACGCATTGAAGAAGCTCTGGGTCTAGAGCGCGACGCGCTAGTGCATCTAATCCCAAAGGTCGCGCGTGACATATCAAAGACGGCAACCGCCATTGATTTTCGTGAACGGCACAAAAGAAACGTGCAGAAGCAGTACTGGATGCGAGAAGAGGAGATGTCATCGTTCATTGCCGACGAATGGGCGAGTCTCTTTCACTACAAAACATGCCATAGTCCCGCACTTGAGCGGGCCAGCAGGGGCAAATGGCGTTTGCTGCCTTTCGCGAAAATAGCGTATGAAGTGCCCTCCTATGCGCGTTGCGACAATCGCGGTTGCGTTACGGCCGATATCGTGATGAAGCGGCTGCGCTCATTCTTTGGTTATCTCACGCTCCCCAAGCGGGAAGGAGGGCTCGGGCTTCCGAAAGAGCAAGCTCAGTCGCTGGCTTGGTTCGCAATACCCCGCGCGATTGACGGCTACCTGAACTTCTTGACCGAACGCGGCGACGGAGCTATCCATAATGGCCATGCAGGATTCTGCGGAATCGGCGCCAGCTTGACTCACCCAAAAACCGGCTTCCTTACTCAGCAGCCAGAATTTGCAACGAAGTTGCCCGCTCAAACTATAAATGGAGAATGGGCGAGTAGCTGTGCTCGAGCCCATCGCCTCTACTCGCAATGGAAATCAGAAGCGAAAGACTTGTCGCGCAAGCCCAATGAGCCTATTCAGGGTCTGCTCATTATGTCTGAGCCACTCGCGCCGCTTTTCCAAGCCGTTAAATCGCTGGATTATCTCGCAGCGCAAACGCCGTCTGGTAGCATTGAGGAGGCCCTTCACAAACGCGACGCGCTTCTGTTGAGTATGCTCA
Source organism: Caballeronia sp. 11_S32 (assembly GCF_056930355.1). Taxonomy (NCBI): domain Bacteria; kingdom Pseudomonadati; phylum Pseudomonadota; class Betaproteobacteria; order Burkholderiales; family Burkholderiaceae; genus Caballeronia; species Caballeronia sp. 11_S32. The sequence goes on along the minus strand of NZ_JBXOWH010000003.1, from coordinate 918,585 downwards.
TGGCTAATCCGCTGCGCTCCCGTAACTACATCCTCATGAACTGGAGCCCTGCAGGAAACGGAAACCTGCATAGGCGCGAGGACGGGCAGTGGCGACTGCGTTTCGACGCCGACGACTTCAAGACGAGTCGAAATTCTGCGCAGAGGGACTATGATGCTCCGCTTCCGTCCTTTCTCTCACCGCGAATCGAGGAGTATGTGATGGAGTTTCGGCCGCAACTCGTGAAAGACCATCCTACATGCTCGCTGTTGTTCCCCACGAAAGCGGGAATGCAGTTTAAGACGATGGGAAACCAGTTGAGGAAGGTGACACGTCAACTCATTCCTCAGACGCCGGGATTCGGGCCACATGCGGTAAGGCACTTGGTGGCCACTGACTATCTTCGCAAACACCCAAACGACTTCTTAACCGTTGCTCAACTCCTACATGACAAGTTGGAAACGGTCCTCCGAGCCTATGCGCATCTGAGACAAGACGACGCGTTTAATAGGTTGGATGCGCACCTTAATGCCATCGGCTCTGCGCTAAACCGCTGATTCACCGACCTGGCCCTAGCACGCTAGGGCCAATCATCAGTGCATTTAAAAATTTGCTTACATATCTGACGCAGCTATGCTTTCCTCTGCGCCCCGACTGGCATCAACACCTCATGCTTTCTCCTGTTACCCCCAGCTGCTATGCTGTGGAGGTGTAACAGCCGGAAATTCAAGCTGGATGGGACTCTGAAAGTAGCCGTCCCGAGTCCCTGATTCGCCACCAGCTTCAACAAAAAGCCGCTGTTCCGCAAGGACAGCGGCTTTTTGCTTTCTCCGCCGCGCACGCGATCCCCGTCGCGCTCATGCTTAAATAGCACGTCCGCCTCATCTCGACCTCAACGTGCCCACCTTCGACCAACTCGCCGCCACGATCCGCGACCGCTTCCCCGACTTGAGCCCGCAGTTTCAGGCGGGCGCCGCTTTCCTTCTCGACTATCCCGACGAAGTCGCCGTCCTCTCCATGCGCAAGGTCGCCGAACGCGCGAAGGTCCAGCCCGCCGCGATGGTCCGTCTCTCCCAGCAACTCGGCTTCCCCGGATGGAACGAGCTGCGCGAGATCTTCGTGAGCCGCGTGCGCACGCGCCCCGAACCACTGACGTCCCGCGCGCGCTCGCTCGTGAAAGGCGGCGCCGACAATCACCTGAGCCGCGATCTCGCGCAAGCGCAATCGCACAACCTCGAACTCACGCTCGCGCAAAACGCCGAGAGCGTCATCGAAGCGGCGAAGACGCTGAAGAAGGCGCCGCACGTGCATGTCGCGGGGTTCCGCTCGTGCTATCCCGTCGCGTTCGGCCTGCTCTACGGCTATCGGCTGTTTCGCCCATCCGTGAGTCTGATCTCGGGCGAAGCCGGCACGCTCGAAATGCAATTGCGCGGCATCGAGAAGCGGCATGCGACGGTCGTCGTCAGCTTCGCGCCGTATTCCGTCGAAGCCGTGCGCGTCGCGCAGGCGACGATCGAGCGCGGCGCAAAGCTCATCGCGCTCACGGACAGCGCCGTGTCGCCCATCGCGTTGAACGCGGATCACACGCTCATCTTTTCGCACGAATCGCCGTCGTTCTTTCCGTCGCTCGTCGCGGCGTCGGCGCTGGCGGAAATGCTCGTCGCGCAACTGCTCGCGCTCGAAGGCAAGGATGCCATCGCCAATCTCGAGCAGGCCGAGGCCGCCCTGCATTCACAAGGCGCCTACGCGGCGAGCTGAGCAGCCCCGCACGCGACGCCAGCCGCCGTCGCCGCGTCCACGTGCACTGCCCATTGACAACATATGTTGTTGACGGGTTAGAATAATACATCGCGTGTTGCGCACGCACTTAAAAGGGCAGGCACCATGACCACGGTATTTCATCGCGCGCCGCGCGCCACGCTTCCCGTCGCCGTGCGCGGCGACGGCATCGAAATCATCGATTCGAACGGCAAGCGCTATATGGACGCGTGCGGCGGCGCGGCCGTGTCGTGCCTCGGTCACAGCCATCCGCGCGTGATCGAAGCCATTCAGCGCCAGGTGCAGCAATTGCCCTACGCACACACGTCCTTCTTCACGACAGAACCGGCCGAGGCGCTCGCGGACCTGCTCGTCGAAGCCGCGCCGAAGAACCTCGGCCACGTGTACTTCGTGTCGGGCGGCTCCGAGGCAATGGAAGCCGCGCTCAAACTCGCGCGCCAGTATTTCGTCGAAAAAGGCCAGCCCGAGCGCCGGCATTTCATCGCGCGGCGGCAGAGCTATCACGGCAACACGCTCGGCGCGCTCGCGATCGGCGGCAACGCGTGGCGTCGCGAGCCGTTCCTGCCTATCCTGATCGAAGCGCATCACGTGTCGCCCTGCTTCGCGTATCGCGAGCAGCAAGCGGGCGAAACCGACGAAGCCTTCGCGCAGCGTCTCGCCGATGAACTCGAAGCGAAGATCCTCGAACTCGGTCCGGAGTCGGTCGCGGCATTCGTCGCGGAGACGGTCGTCGGCGCGACGGCGGGCGCGGTGCCGCCCGTGCGCGAATACTTCCGCAAGATCCGCTCGGTCTGCGACAAATACGGCGTGCTGCTGATCCTCGACGAAGTGATGTCGGGCATGGGGCGTACGGGTTACCTTTTCGCGTGCGAGGAAGACGGCGTATCGCCCGATATTCTCGCGATCGCGAAGGGACTCGGCGCGGGCTATCAGCCGATCGGCGCGACGCTCGTCAGCAACGACATCTTCGATACGATCGTCGGCGGCTCGGGGTTTTTCCAGCACGGTCATACGTACATCGGTCACGCGACGGCGTGCGCGGCCGCGCTCGAAGTGCAGAAGGTTATCGCCGAAGACAGGCTGCTCGACAACGTGAAGGCGCGCGGCGAGCAGTTGCGTGCCTTGTTGCGCGAGCGGCACGCGAATCATCCTTTCATCGGCGATGTGCGCGGGCGCGGTCTCTTCACCGGCGTCGAACTCGTGCAGGATCGCGCGAGCAAGGCGCCGTTCGATCCGAAGCACAAGCTGCACGCGGTCATCAAGAGCGAGGCGATGAAGCGCGGCCTCATGGTCTATCCGATGGGCGGCACCGTCGATGGCAGGGTCGGCGATCACGTGCTCATCGCGCCGCCGTTCATCACGACGAGCGAGCAGATCGAAACGATCGTCGAGCGGCTTTCCGATGCCATCGGCGGCGCGCTTTCGGCTATCGGCGCAAAGACGGCCTGATCGTCACGCGTCTGAACCCACCAACATCGATCGAAACATGAGCAAGAGACTTCCCGATTTTCAGATCGCCACCGCTTCCGACGAACAGAAAGCCGTGCTGCAAGACATCCTGAGCGGGCCGCGCGGCAATCTCAACGGCCCGTTCCTCGGCTGGATCTTCAGTCCGGAGCTCGCACAGAACGCGCAGCAGCTCGGCGCGTTCTGCCGCTACAAGACGGGCCTGCCGCTGCGCCTTTCCGAACTCGCGATTCTCGTGACGGCGGCGCGCTGGCGCTCCCAGGCGGAATGGCATATTCATCATCCGATCGCACTCGATGCGGGCCTGCCCGCCGATGTCGCCGAAGCGCTGCGTACGAACAAGACGCCGACTTTCGCCGACGCCGACGACAAGCTCATCTTCGATTTCGCGACCGAACTCTACGAAACCAAGCGCGTGAGCGATGCAACCTACGACGCCGCCGTTGCGCGCTTCGGTCATACGGTCGTGGTGAATCTCGTCGGACTGCTGGGCTATTACGCGCTCGTCGCGATGACGCTCAATACCTTCGGCATGCGCGCCGAAGGCCAAACGGACCTGCCTTTCGCGGAATAAAAAAAGAGGCCGGGCGCAGCTTCGCGTCCGGCCCGGTCATCATTCGAACGCCTTGTCGTTCGGTTCCGCGTAGAGCTTCTTCATCGTGTCGCTCATCGGGAAATCGAAGTTGATGTTCTTCGGCGGCACGGGTTTCATGAACCACTTGTCGTACATCGTGTTGATCTCGGGACTCTTCATCACCTGGCTCATCGCGTCGTCGACGAGCTTCTTGAACGCCGGATCGTCCTTTCTCATCATGAAGCCATATGCCTCCGAGGATTGCGGCGTGCCGACGAGCACCCAGTCCGAAGGCTTGGCCGTCAGCGAGCGCGTGCCCGCGAGCAGCACGTCGTCCATCATGTAGGCCACCGCGCGGCCGGTTTCGAGCGTCGCGCGCCCTTCGCCGTAGTCCTTCGCGCTGATGATGCTCATGTTCATCTTCTTGTCTTCGTTCATCTTGCGCAGAATGCGTTCCGACGTCGTGCCCTGATTCGTCACGACGGTCTTGCCCGCGAGATCGGGAAAGTCCTTGATGCCGGAATCCTTCTTCGTGAGCAGGCGCGTCGTCGCGACGAAGAAGGTATCGGAGAACGCAACCTGATTCTGCCGCGACGCGAGATTGGTCGTCACACCGCATTCGAGATCGACCGTGCCGTTCTGCACGAGCGAAATGCGGTTCTGCGACGTCACCGGAATGAAGCGCACGCGTAAATCAGGATGCTTCGTCTTCGCCTTGACCGCATCGATCACCTTGTTGCACAAGTCCTGCGAAAAGCCGACGACGTTGTTGCTCGCATCGACATACGAGAACGGCACCGACGTCTCGCGATGGCCAATCGCGATCAGATTCACGTTCTGGATCTTCGCGAGCGTCGACTGGCCGTCCTGGCCATAGCTCGCCCCCGTGACGAGCGAAAGCGCGGCAAGCGCCAGAGTGGATGCGAGCGGCTTGAATGACATGACTTCCTCTTTTCGTGTGGAATGATACATATGTTGCCACTGACAAAATTAACGCAACATATGTATTCACCCTAAGCCGGTTGCTCTGCGATTTTTGCTTACAAATGTCACAGCAACCGCGTCCACCGCGCACGCCGCGCGGCGTTATAGCTAGCAGGCACCTACAGGAGTCGCTGCCATGAACGCCGTTCCCGAGATTCAAACGAAGCCGTCCCGCATTCACCCGCTCGTCGCGGCCGCCGCCGTATCGGTCATCCTCGCGTGCGGCACTGGCGTCGCGGCCATGACGGGTCTGCTGCCATCATCGAAGGCGACGGCCACGACGGTCACGGCTTCGCCGCTCGTCGACGCGCAGGTCGTGAAGACGCAAGCCGTGACGCAAACGTCGCAACCCGTCTCGCAGGCATCGCAGCCCGCGGCCGCCACGCAACCGGCCGCGTCCTTGCCGCGCGCCGTGCGGGGACATCATCCGACGCCGGCGCGCAGACCCGCGCCCGTTCAGGAAAACGCTTCCTACACGCCGCCCGCCGCGCCCGCCTACGACCCCTATGCCGGTGAAGTGACCGCCGTCAACGCCGTGCAGACCGCGCAGCCGACGACCGGCCTCGGCGCGATCGGCGGCGCGGTGGTGGGTGGACTCGCGGGCACGCAGATCGGCAATGGCCGCGGACGCACGGCGGCGACGATCATCGGTGCGATCGGCGGCGGGCTCGCGGGCAATCAGATCGAACACGTGGTTCACAAGGCGACGACCTATCAGGTGCAGGTCCGCATGAACGACGGCAGCGTGCGCAACTTCAACTACGAGGCCGCGCCCGGCGTGGCGGTCGGCCAGAAGGTGCGCGTGTCCGGCGAGACGCTGACGCCCGCGTAAGCGCCTTAATTCACCGCTAATTTTCGGCTGCGATGATGCTTTCGACGTCAAACGCATCAACACGCATCCGGCGGCGCGGCGCTGTGCCCCTGCCGGCGCGAGAACCTTCTTTGGGAGCACTGTCGTGAAGAAGAAATCGACGAACATGAAATCCCCCCGTCCCGCGATGTCGCCGCTGCTGCGCGCGCTGACGTACAGCCGCACGGCGCGCGAACCGATGATCGACGCGATGCTGCTGCGATGCTACGTGGCGCTCGACGCGTTTCACCGCGGACACGGCTCGCATCCGCTCTTCATGACGCTGTGCCGTCACATGCTGGTCGCGGAGGAGTTGTGCCAGCTCGGTCACGCGCCGGATGACGAGAACGACATCACGCTCGCGCACGAAGCGCTCGTCGAGCTGGATGCACGTCACTCGGCCGAAGGCGTCTGGACGCTCGACTCCGGCGAGCATGCGCGGCTCTGCACGGCGCTCGCCGTCTTCGCGGCGCAACTGGAAGACGCGACGCTCGAACACATCGCCCAGGCGGAAGCGCGCATGGTCACGCAATCGCTCGTCGCGGCGAACATGCGCTCGGGCGTCGGGCGCGCGCAAGCGGTGTCGTCCGTCGGCTAAAAGCCACGCCTGAGATCAGGGCTTTCCCCTAATGCGCTTATCATTCTGCGAATGTGTTTGCGAGCGTACATTCCGAGGAATCGACGTTCGCAATACTTATTCCAGCGCACGGGGGGAAGCAGCAAAACGCGCTGAGAGACCGAAAAACAGGATGGGCGGCACTCGGCCGGGTCGTGGGTAAAAGTAGAGCGCAACAATAAAAACAAAGCGCGAGCTTTTGCCAACGGCGCGGCGAGTCGCAGGCGAAGGAAGCCGGCGTCCCGACAACGAAACTCAAAAGCCGGCATTCGCCGGCTTTTTCTTTTGCCGCGTCGGTGCGCGATGCACGATTCGACGGAGGCACTGGCCGCAGCGCTGAACGGCGCCTGAACCGGATCAGCGGATACCGGCGAACAACGTGCGCGCGCATTGCGCGCACCAGTGACGCGATACCGCGCCGGGACGAGCGTCCCACTCATGGCCGTACGCGCATCGCCAGGTGAGCGGCGTCGCGGCGTCCACGTAGCGGCGCGAAAGCAGCGCGCCGCCGCGCTCCCCCGCCAGGTCGCGCAGGCGCCTCGTCTCTCTTTCGCGCCGCTCCGCCGTACAGTTCATGCAGCGCACGTTCCGATCGACATCGAGCGTTTTGTCCCAGCTATGACCGCGGCCGCACTCCCAGCGCATCAACAGATGCTCGTCGGAATCCTCGAATGCCTGCTCGCGATAACGCGCTGCTTCGTCCATCAGACGGAGGCGCGTATCGCAGATAACGGAATCGCTCATGGTTCGTGAGATGGTGGATCAGCGCTGGCCGCCGCGGATCGCTTCGGACCGCGATGTGGTCACGACCGTCCCGTCGGGACCGAAGTGCGCGTTGAACATCGCGTCCTGATTCACGCCGTCCTCCAGCCAATGCCAGCTCCAGACGCGCTCCTTCTTCAGGCGATATTCCGCGATCTCGGTCGGCTTGCCGAGCAGGCGGCGGGCTTCGTCCATCGTCATGCCGGGCCGCACCTTCGCGAAATTCTCGGCGGTGAGCACTTGCGTCACGGAGACGAAGAGACCGTCGGAGTCGATATCGACCATGTAGGTGTTCGTTCCGGCCGGGCCGCGCGGATATTCGAGGCGCTTCGATCCGTCCGTGAACTTGCGCTCCGTTTCCGGCTCGCCCATCTGTTCGCGGATCTGCGCCTCGGTCGTCACGCCCGGCTGCAGATTCTTGAGCAGCAGGTTGTCCGGCTTCACCGCATTGAAAAATGCCTTGAGCTTGTTCAACGCTTCCTCGCTCTGCTGCTGATCGCAGCCGGTCAACGGCAGCGCCAGCGACGCCGCGGCCAGCGCGGCGAACACGATCTTCCTCACCTTCAACTCCCTTCTTGCCGGCGTGCGAATCATCCGCCCGCCGCGCCGAGCAGCGGCACCGGATCGACGGCCGCGCCGGATTTTCTCACTTCGAAATGCAGCGCCGGCGTGCCGCTCGGCCCGGTGCCGATTTCCGCGATCGTCGCGCCCTGCTTGACGGTGTCGCCTTCCTTCACGAGCAGTTTTTCGTTGTACGCGTAGGCGGTCAGATAGTCGTTGCTGTGCCTGACGATGATCATGCGCCCGTAGGAACGCAAGCCGCTGCCCGCGTACACCACCTTGCCCGACGCCGAAGCCTTGACCGGCTGTCCGACCTTGCCCTCGATATCGATGCCCTTGTTGCCGCTCGCGCCGAACTTGCGCACGACTTCGCCGTGCGCGGGCCAGACGAAGGTGCCCTTGGGCGCGGTGGCGGCAACCGCGGGTTGACGCTCTTCGGCCACCGCGGGCTTCTCGGCCGCAGGCTTCTCCGCCGCGGGTTTCTGCGCCGCCGATTTCTCCGGCGTTGGCAGCAGTGGCGGCTGCGCCATCTTCGATGTCGCGGGTGCCGCGGCCGTGGTACTCGCCGCCGACGCCCCCGGCGGCACGACGCGCAACGTCTGTCCGATGTTCACCTGCCTGCTTTCAGGCAGATTGTTCCACTTGGCGAGATCGGCGGGTTTCTGCTTGAAGGTGCGCGCGATGCCGTAGAGCGTATCTCCCGGTTTCACACGATAAAACCCCGGCTCGGCAGGCGCGGCGGCCGTCGGGCCGGGCGCAATCAGCGGCGCTGGCGTGACGTTCGGCGGCGTGACCTGCGCGACCGGCGGCGTATTCAGTGAGTTCTCGACGATCGGCGCCGGCGTGCGCGGCGTCGATGTACATCCCGCCAATCCCGCGACCACCCCCGCCACCATCGCCGCGCAGGCGACCGCCCCCTTGGATCCGAAACCTTTCTTGTGCATCACCACCCGCTCTCTCATGCTTGTCGTCTTGAACTTTTCAATCTGTCGGCCACGTCCCGCGCGGCGTCTCCGCTCGTCCTGCGAAACACCTAATTTCTGAGAAAACACAACCCCGCCAGCATAAAACATTACAGACGCAAATTCGTCCCAGTGACCTAAACGACACACTTCGGACACTGCCGACGAAACCGTTTGGCATTCTAAATTTTTGACGTATACCGCGGGGCCCATGCGCCGCCTGTGGCGCGACGGACGAATGCCTCGCGGCATCGACAATCCTTGACAGTTGCCGTGCCCGCCCGCCGGTCATTTCCGCTACATTCCCCGCGCCCGGATGCAGGTTCCGCCTGCATCCCGCAACTCACATCTCACAGGAGTTTAAGCGTATGCACCTCATGCAACACGGCATCATCCTCAGCCTGATCATCGGCGGCGTAGCAGGCTGGCTCGCCGGCCTCATCATGAACGGCAGCGGCTTCGGCGTGATCGTCGACATCATCGTCGGCATCGTCGGCGGGGTGATCGGCGGATGGATCTTCGGCACGCTCGGCATCTCGTTCGGCGGCGGCATTCTCGGCACGCTGATCACCGCCGTGATCGGCGCGGTGGTGCTGCTATTCATCATTCGCCTGTTCCGCCGCGGCTGAAGCGGCTTCAGGACGCCCGCGCGGCGCCGCACGGCGACCGCGCGGGCATCGGCTCACCTCAAGCCTTCGAATTGCGACGGCTCATCTTCCACAATGCGCCGATCGCGATCGGCACGACCGCCGCGCCGATCCCCACCAGCACGATCACGTTCAGATACTGCTTGATGAACGGAATGTTGCCGAAGAAATAGCCGAGCAGCACCAGCAGCAGCACCCAGATCAGCGCGCCCATGATGTTGAAGAGCTGAAAGCGCGTGTGACTCATCGACGACACCCCCGCGACGAACGGCGCAAAAGTGCGTACCACCGGCACGAAACGCGCAATCACGATGGTCTTGCCGCCATGCTTCTCGTAGAAGTTATGCGTCTTTTGCAGCGCCGCGCGGTCGAGAAAGCGTTCGAGCACGGGAATGTTCGTGTCGAATACCTTCGGCCCGATCGCGCGGCCGATCCAGTAATTCACCGTGTTGCCGGATATCGCCGCGATGAGCAGCAGCGCGATCAGCGCGAACAGATCCATCTCATGCGACGCGGCGAACGCGCCGCCGATGAAGAGCAGCGAATCGCCCGGCAAAAACGGAAACACGACGAGCCCGGTTTCGCAGAACACGATCAGGAACAACACCGCGTAGACCCAGGCGCCGTAATTCTGGATGAAGACACCGAGCGACTTGTCGATGTGAAGGATGAGTCCCAGGAATTGCAGCAGCGTGTCCAAAAAGCTTTCCTCGAATAAAATTGCGCCGGCGCCGGAAAAAAACCGGCGCGCGGCAATGAATATGGGAGTCGCGCCATGATACCGAAGTGACGCGTCGCGTCGGTTAAAAACCCGCATCCAGGCGCCATCCCGCAGCGCGTTGGCGGACATGAACGGATGCCCGGGCGCGCGACGGGCGGCAGCTTGCGAATCGCTATAATTTCGCCATGGCCGATCTCAACGAACCCTCCGCCGGCGCTTTGACAGCCGACGGCGCGCGCCGTTCGCGCGTCATTGCCCCGCTGCCCGACCAGCTCATCAGCCAGATCGCCGCGGGCGAAGTGGTGGAGCGGCCGGCATCGGTCGTCAAGGAACTGCTGGAAAACGCGCTCGACGCGGGCGCGACGACGCTGCGCATCACGCTCGACGAAGGCGGCGTGAAGCGCATCGTGGTGGCCGACGACGGCTGCGGCATCCCGCCGAACGAACTCCCGCTCGCGCTGATGCGCCATGCGACCAGCAAGATCCGCTCCCTCGCCGAGCTCGAAGCCGTCGCCACGCTGGGATTTCGCGGCGAGGCGATCGCCTCGATCGCCTCGGTGGCCGAGCTGTTCATCACGAGCCGCACCGAAAGCTGCCCGCACGCGACGCGCATCGACGCGCAGACGGGCGCGATCTCGCCCGCTGCGGGCACGGTCGGCACGACGATGGAAGTGCGCGAGCTGTACTTCAACACGCCCGCACGCCGCAAGTTCCTGAAAAGCGAGCAGACCGAGCTCGGGCATTGCCTCGAGGTGATTCGCCGCGCGGCGCTCTCACGGCCGGACGTCGCGATTTCGGTGATGCACAACGGCAAGGCGGTCGAGCACTGGAACGCGAGCGATCCGCAAACGCGCGTCGCGAAGATTCTCGGCGAAGTTTTCGAAACCTCGCATCTGCCGCTCGACGAGCGCGCCAGGCCGCTCGCCGTGTACGGCTGCGCGGGCTTGCCGACCGCGAGCCGGGGCCGCGCCGACCAGCAGTATTTCTTCGTGAACGGCCGCTTCGTGCGCGACAAGCTGCTCACGCACGCCGTGCGCGCCGCGTATGAAGACGTGCTGCACGGCAACCGCTATCCGGCCTACGTGCTGTTTCTCGATCTGCCGCCCGAGTCGGTCGATGTGAACGTGCATCCGTCGAAGATCGAAGTGCGTTTTCGCGATTCTCGCTCGATTCATCAATACGTCTTCCACGCGGTGCAGCGCGCGCTCGCGCGGCACGCGGGCGCTTCGCCGGAGACGACATCGGGCGGGCACGCGGCGCAACTGCAGCCCACCGGGCCGGCGTCGTTCAGTGCGAAGCCCTTCGTCGGCACGCCGGACACGCTCAATCTGAAGAGTGAGAACGGCACCTCGTGGATGCGCCAGTCGCGCATGACGCAAGGCACGCTGCCGGTCGCGCAGCCGCTCGCGCTGTATGACGCGCTCTTCGGCCGCAAGGATATCGGCGCGGGCACGCAGAGCGCGACGACAACCGTCGACACGCCTTATCCGACGTTAGACGAACGGCCATCTGCGCCGCTCGTGGCGAACGACAGCGCGCTCGATCACGCCGATGAGCAACCGCTCGGCTTCGCCGTCGGCCAGATTCACGGCATCTATGTGCTGGCGCAGAACGCGCGCGGGCTCGTGATCGTCGACATGCACGCCGCGCACGAGCGCATTCTCTACGAGCAGTTCAAGCACGCGCTCGCCGATCGCGCGATCGCCGTGCAGCCGCTTCTGATTCCCGTGTCGATGACGGCCGAACCGGTCGAGATCGGCATCGTCGAGGAAGAGCGCGACACGCTCGATGCGCTCGGCTTCGATCTCGCCGTGCTCTCGCCGACCTCCATCGCGATCCGCGCCGTGCCCGCGCTCCTGAAGGACGCCGACCTGCAATCGCTCGCGCGCGCCGTGCTGGCCGATCTGCACGCGTACGGCGGCTCGCGCGTGCTCACCGAGCGTCAGCACGAACTGCTCGGCACGCTCGCCTGCCACAACGCGGTGCGCGCGAACCGCCGGCTCACGCTCGACGAGATGAACGCGCTTTTGCGCCAGATGGAAGCGACCGAGCGCGCCGATCAGTGCAATCATGGCCGTCCGACGTGGTATCAGCTCACGCTCGCCGATCTGGACCGCCTTTTCATGCGCGGACAATGAGCGACTCCGCTTTGACTGTGGCCTGTCTCCTCGGGCCGACCGCATCGGGAAAGACAGCGGCGGCGCTCGCGTTCGCGGCGCGGCATCCGGTCGAGATCGTCAGTGTGGATTCGGCGCTCGTCTATCGCGAGATGGATATCGGCACGGCCAAGCCGAGCGCCGGGGAACGCGCGGCGGCGCCGCATCATCTGATCGACATCATCGATCCGGCCGATACGTATTCCGCCGCGCAGTTTCGCGCGGATGCGCTGCGGCTCGTCGGCGAGATCGTCGCGCGCGGGAATGTGCCCTTGCTCGTCGGCGGCACGATGCTGTACTACAAGGCGCTCACGCAAGGGCTGAACGACCTCCCCGGCGCCGATGCCGACGTGCGCGCCGCGCTCGACGCCGACGCCGCCCGCGACGGCTGGCCCGCGCTGCACGCGCGGCTCGCGGCGGTCGATCCGGCAACGGCGGCGCGTCTCGCGCCGAACGATTCGCAGCGCATCCAGCGCGCGCTCGAAATCTTCATGCTCAGCGGGCAGCCGATGTCCGCGCTGCTCGCCGCGCCACGTTCCCAGGACGCGGATGCGCCGTATCGCTTCGTGCCGGTCGCGCTGGAGCCTTCGGATCGCGCGGTGCTGCATGCGCGCATCGCCGCGCGCTTCGATGCGATGCTCGCGCACGGTTTCATCGACGAAGTTCGCGCGTTGCGTGCTCGCGGCGATCTGAACCTGTCGATGCCGTCGATGCGTTGCGTGGGCTATCGGCAAGCGTGGGAATACCTCGACGGCGCGACGAGCTACGACGACATGCGCGACAAGGGCGTGTTCGCGACGCGGCAGTTGTGCAAGCGGCAGCTGACGTGGTTGCGGGCGATGCCGGAAAGGATCGTGGTGGATTGCTGCGCGGGGGATGCGACGCAGCGGGCGGTAGAGGCGGTGGAGCGGATAACGCGCACATAGCCTCCAAAACAAAAAACCCTCGCACTCGGCGACGGTTTTTGCTCTACGACACGGCGATGTCAGACCACCACCGTCTGCGCTTCGCCTTCCTTGCTCTCGCGCACGACGCCGATCTTCCACACCTGCTCGCCTGCGCCCGACAACAAACCGATAGCCGCATCGGCATCTTCCGCCGCGACGATCACCGCCATCCCGATGCCGCAGTTGAACACGCGGTGCATCTCCGCGTCCGCGACACCGCCGTGCTTCTGCAGCCACGCAAAAAGCGGCGGCAGCGGCCACGCGCGATGATCCAGCTCAGCGGTCAGCCCTTCGCGCAGCACGCGCGGAATGTTTTCGACCAGACCGCCGCCCGTGATGTGCGCCATGCCCTTCACCGTCACGCTCTGCATCGCCGAGAGCAGCGACTTCACGTAGATGCGCGTGGGCGCCATCAGCGCGTCCGCCAGCGTGCGGCCGTCGAAATCGGCGTTCAGATCCGGGTTCGCGCGCTCGATGATCTTGCGCACGAGCGAATAACCGTTCGAATGAATGCCGCTCGACGCAAGGCCGAGCACGACATCGCCCGGCTTGATCGTGCTGCCGTCGATGATCTTGCTCTTTTCCACCGCGCCGACCGCGAAGCCCGCAAGATCGTACTCGCCATCCGGGTACATACCCGGCATTTCCGCCGTTTCACCGCCGATCAGCGCGCACCCGGCCAGCTCGCAACCCGTTGCGATGCCCTTCACGACGTCCGCCGCCGTGTCGACATCCAGCTTGCCGCACGCGAAATAATCCAGGAAGAAGAGCGGCTCGGCGCCCTGCACGAGGATATCGTTCACGCTCATCGCGACGAGATCCTGGCCGACGGTGTCATGCCGGTTCAGCGTGAACGCCAGACGCAGCTTCGTGCCGACGCCGTCCGTGCCCGACACGAGCACCGGTTCCTTGTACTTCTTCGGCACCTCGAAGAGCGCGCCGAATCCGCCGATGCCGCCCAGCACGCCGTCGCGCAACGTCTTCTTGGCAAACGGCTTGATGCGATCGACGAGCGCGTCGCCCGCGTCGATGTCCACGCCCGCGTCGCGATACGACAAACCTTGGGCGTCAGAGGCGGATTTCGGTTGATTCATGGAGGGGAGTGCTCGAAGGTCGGTAAAATGCGATTTTACCCGATGATGACCGGCCAACCGGATTTCCCGCGCGCGGGAAACACCGCGAAGGCGCCCTTTTCAGGATAAAGACGGATCGAGCGGCCGCCCGCGCGACGAGGGCAAGGAGCGGCCAAAGGCAGCTTCGCGCGCCACGGCCCGGCTGGTCCGTTCATTTTCAAGATATTACCCGGCTCGAAGCCCCGACGACATCGATCTCCCGTGCAACGCCAACTGACGCTCGATCTGGGCACGCCGCCGCCCGCCACCTTCGACAATTTTTTTGCCGCCGGCAATCATGAACTGGTCGCGCGCCTGCGCGAGCTCGAAGGCGCGCTCGCGGCCGGGCCGGTCGCGGACCGCACGTTCTACGTGTGGGGCGAGCCGGGCAGCGGCCGCAGCCACTTGCTGCAGGCGCTCACGCACGAGGCGAACGGCCACGCGCGCTATCTGAGCCCGCAAAGCGCGCTCAACGCGTTCGGCTTCGATCCGCGCGTGACGCTCTACGCCGTCGACGATTGCGACCGCCTGTCGCCGGCGCAGCAGATCGCGCTTTTCAACCTCTTCAACGAAGTCCGCGCGTATCCGGCGAGCGCGCTCGTCGCGACCGGCAACGACGCGCCGCTCGCGCTGACCGTGCGCGAGGACCTGCGCACCCGGCTCGGCTGGGGTCTCGTGTTTCATCTGCAGCCGCTTTCGGACGACGCGAAGGCGTCGGTGCTGAAGCACGCGGCGCGCGAGCGCGGCATCGTGCTCGCCGAAGACGTGCCGGGCTATCTGCTCACGCATTTCCGCCGCGACATGCCGAGCCTGATGGCCCTGCTCGACGAGCTAGACCGCTTCTCGCTCGAGCAAAAGCGCGCCGTGACGCGCCCGCTCCTGCGCGCGATGCTGCAGCAGACCGGCCGCGCGACGCCGCTCGTTCCCGTGACCTCCCAGGAGCTCGCAAGCGATGCACCGACCGATGCAGCCACCGATGCACCGACCGATCTGCTCGGCGATCCGCTCGGCCCCGATTCCAGCCCGGCCACGCCGGACAACGCTCCGACCCGCTTCAAGTAAAATGCGCACCCATGAACCTCGCCCTCTTTGATCTCGATCACACGCTCATTCCCACCGACAGCGACCACGAATGGGGCCGCTTCATGGTGAAACTCGGCATTGTCGAGGGGGAATCCTTCGCGCGTCAGAACGACGCCTTCTACGCCGATTACAAGGCGGGCGTGCTCGACATCAACGCGTACCTGCACGCGATGCTCGCGCCGCTCGCGAAATACTCGCGCGAGCAGCTCACCGACTGGCACGCGCAGTTCATGCGCGAGGTGATCAATCCGCGCATCGTCCCGGCTGCCGTCACGCTCGTGCGCGAGCATCAGGACAACGGCGATCTCTGCTGCCTCGTCACCGCGACGAACGCGTTCATCACCGCGCCGATCGCGGAAGCCTTCGGCATCGAGACCCTGATCGCGTGCGAAGTGGAAACCGTCGACGATCATCCGCAAGGCGCGCTCACCGGCCGGCCGAGCGGCACGCCGAGCTATCGCGAAGGCAAGATCGTGCGCGTCGAAGCATGGCTCGCAACGCTCGGCAAGAAGCTCGGCGACTTCAAGCACAGCTATTTCTACAGCGACTCGCACAACGACATTCCGCTGCTCGAGCGCGTCACCGATCCCGTCGCGACCAATCCCGACGACACCCTGCGCGCGCATGCGCGAGCCAAAGGCTGGCGCATCCTGAATCTCTTCGACACACGTGATTAAAAAACTCATCCGCAAGCTGTTCGGGCAAGACAGCGCCGATTCGATCGAAGGCGCGGCCAACGACGATCCGACTGCTTCCTCCGAAGCCAAACCCGCCCGCAAAAGCCCGCGCAAGAAAGCCGCCGCGCCCGTGAGGCGCGACCCGAACGTGCCGGTCATCCTGTCGTCGGACATTCATGGCATCGATCCGTCGCTGATCTCGAAGAACGCGATTCGCGTGACCGAAGGGCTGCAGCAGGCCGGGCACCGCGCGTTCATCGTCGGCGGCGCCGTGCGCGATCTCCTGCTCGGCGTCGCGCCGAAGGATTTCGATGTCGCCACCGACGCCACGCCCGACCAGGTGCAGAAGCTCTTTCGCCGCGCGCGCATCATCGGGCGGCGCTTTCAGATCGTGCACGTGCAGTTCGGGCAGGAGATCATCGAGACTTCCACGTTCCGCGCGCTGATGGATGTCCCTCCGGAACCGTCGGCTGAACCGCCGCGACGGCTCAAGCGCGGCGAGCTCGACGGCCGCACGCATGCCGTCGACGCGAGCGGACGCGTCCTGCGCGACAACGTGTGGGGCGAACAGCACGAAGACGCCACGCGCCGCGATTTCACCATCAACGCGATGTACTACGATCCGGCCACGCAAACCGTGCTGGACTATCACGACGGCATGGCCGACATCCGCGCGCGCCTCTTGCGCATGATCGGCGACCCCGCCACGCGCTATCGCGAAGATCCTGTGCGCATGCTGCGTGTCGTGCGCTTCGCGGCGAAGCTCGGCTTCGAGATCGACGAGGCCACGCGCGCGCCGATCCAGGATCTCGCCGACCTGATGAACAACGTGCCGGCCGCGCGTCTCTTCGACGAGATGCTGAAGCTTTTGCTCTCCGGCCACGCGCTCGCGTGCCTCACGCGTCTGCGTCAGGAAGGTCTGCATCACGGCGTGCTGCCCTTGCTCGATGTCGTGCTCGAGCAGCCGCACGGCGAGAAGTTCGTCACGCTCGCGCTCACCAGCACCGATGAACGCGTGCGCGCGAACAAGCCGGTATCGCCGGGCTTCCTGTTCGCCACGCTGCTGTGGCACGACGTGCAGACGCGCTGGCAGCAATTCACGGCGAACGGCGAGTATCCGGTGCCCGCGCTGCATCGCGCGATGGATGACGTGCTCGACATGCAGACCGAAAAGCTCGCGATCCACAAGCGCTACTCGTCGGATATGCGCGAGATCTGGGGTCTTCAGCATCGGCTGGAAAAGCGTGGCCGCAGCGCGCTGAAGCTGCTGGAACACCAAAGATTCAGAGCGGGGTATGATTTCCTGCTACTGCGTTGCGAATCGGGCGAGCTCGATGCGGCCATCGGTCAATGGTGGGGCGATTTCATCGACGGCGATCACGCCGCGCGCGAAGCGATGTTGTCGCAAGGCGGCAAGGACCGCAGCGCGCCAAAGAAGCGGCGCCGTCGCAGCAATGCGAAGCGCCGCTCGGGCGAGCCGGCGGAGCAGACCGCGCAAGCAGACGAAGGCGACTCGGTATCCAGTGCGGCGAACAAGCGCGAAGGCGCCGACAACGAATAACGCCGGTTTTGGTTACAGTAGCGAAGAGCAATTTCGCTTTCCCGCTTTTCGCTGTGACCCACGCGTAGGACTTCTGCCATGACGATTGCTTATCTGGGCCTGGGAGCGAATCTCGGCGATGCGCGCCAGACCCTGAAAGACGCAGTCGTGTGTCTCGCCCAGCAGCACACGATCACCGTGCTCGCGAAATCGAGCCTCTATCGCACCGCGCCGATCGATGCATCGGGCGACGATTACTTCAATTGCGTCGTCAAGCTCGAGACGAGCCTGCCCGCGCGATCTTTGCTGCGCCTGTGTCATCACATCGAGTTGCAGTTCGGGCGCGAGCGGCCCTATCGCAACGCGCCGCGCACACTCGATCTCGATATCCTGCTGTACGGCGCATCGAGCATCGACGAAGCGGATCTCGTCGTGCCGCATCCGCGCATGACCGAGCGCGCCTTCGTGCTCGTGCCGCTCGTCGAGCTCGAGCCCGATCTCATCCTTCCGCAACGCGGCCGCGCGGATGCCTTCATCGCAGGCGTTGCCGATCAGCGCATCGAGAAGGTTGCCACGTGCCAGTGCATGGTCGGTACGCAGGCGCGCGACACGAACGCCGACGCGAACCCGACTTCCGCCCCATCCAACAAGACAGACTGCCGATGAGCGTTCCGCCACTCACCGTCACCGCGCCGCAGTTGCGGCCGCCGCACCGCTATATCGCCATCGAAGGGCCGATCGGCGTCGGCAAGACCACGCTCGCGACGCTGCTCGCCGAACGCTGGTCGATGCGCACGCTCTTCGAGCGAGCGCAGGACAATCCGTTTCTCGAGCGCTTTTATCGCGACACCACGCGTCACGCGCTCGCCACGCAGTTGTGCTTCGCGTTGCAGCGCGCATCGCAGACGAAGGAAGCCGCCGATATCGTCACGAGCGGCGCCACGTTGATGACGGACTTCCTCACGCAAAAGAGCGAGCTTTTCGCGCGCCTCACGCTGCCGGACGACGAGTTCCAGTTGTACAGGGACGTCGCCTCGCACATTCGTTCGAGCGGGCCCGCGCCCGATCTCGTCATCTATCTGCAGGCGAGCCCGGAAGTGCTGTTCTCGCGCATTCAGAAACGCGCGCTGCCCATGGAATTGCAGATTTCGGATTCGTATCTGCGCGCGCTCTGCGATGCTTATAACGAGTTCTTCTACCACTACGACGCAACGCCGTTGCTCACGGTGAACGCCGAGCACCTGAACCCGCTTGCATCGGATGAAGATCTCGCGCTCCTGGTCGAGCGCATCGAGACCATGCGCGGACGCAAGGAATTCTTTGTCAAAGGCGTATCGGTCTGATCTCGTCTCCCGGCTACTCTCTCTAGTGAAACGATCATGACGTATCTGCAGGAAACGAATCGCTCGACGATCACCGTCCCCAAGCTCCAGGCCATGCGCGAGGCAGGCGAACGCATCGTGATGCTCACATGCTACGACGCGAGCTTCGCCGCGCTGCTCGAGCGCGCGGGCGTCGATGTCATGCTGATCGGCGACTCGCTCGGCAACGTGCTGCAAGGTCATGGCACGACGCTGCCCGTCACGATCCACGACATCGCGTATCACACGGCGTCGGTCGCGCGCGGCAACCGGAGCGCGCTCATCGTCGCGGACATGCCGTTCGGCACCATCGGCTCGAAGGAAGACGCCTATGCGAACGCCGTTGCGCTGATGCGCGCGGGCGCGCAGATGGTGAAGATCGAAGGCGGCGAATGGCTCGCGGAAACGGTGCGCTTTCTGGTCGAGCGCTCGATTCCGGTGTGCGGCCACGTGGGGCTCACGCCGCAATCGGTGCATGCGTTCGGCGGCTTCAAGGTGCAGGGCAAGTCCGAAGCGGCCGCCGAGCAGATGAAGCGCGACGCCATCGCGCTGCAGGAAGCGGGCGCGCAACTGCTCGTGATCGAAGCCGTGCCGACATTGCTCGCACGCGAAGTCACGCAAGCGCTCGCGATTCCGACCATCGGCATCGGCGCGGGCATCGACTGTTCCGGGCAAGTGCTCGTGCTGCACGACATGCTCGGCATCTTCCACGGCAAGCGGCCGCGGTTCGTCAAGGATTTCATGCAGGGCCAGCCGAGCATCTTCGCGGCCGTCGAAGCGTATGTGCGCGCAGTGAAGGAAGGCAGCTTCCCCGGTCCCGAGCACACATTCTGAGCGTGCTGAAGGGGCGCCGGGCGCGCCCCTCGATGTCTGCGCCCACGATCTGCGTTTTCTCGTACATACTGGCGAGCTTCTTGCGCATATGCTTGCCAATAGTCACCGACAAAAGCGAGAACGATCATGTGGCACACCCTCCCCGATGAATACGTCCGAGCGCAGCTTGCGGTCGGCTCGCTCGTCGCGCTGGGCGTTGCGCGCGTGGTGGCCGCCGGCGTCGGCGCTCAGCACGGCTGGCGCATCTCGGCGGTGACGCGCTGGTTCATCGGCGCGGCGGTCGTGTTCTGCCTGCCGCAATTGCTCGAAGTGATCTTCATCGCCGATTCGCATACGGCGTTCGTCGAGTTGCAGGGCAAGATCATCGGTTGCGCGGTGGCGCTTTTTTGCGCGCCGATCGTCAGTCACCGACTCGGATACGAATAGGCGCGCTCGCAACTTGTTTCGCCGTCCAGATCAGCCCGGCGGCGCACGCATCAATTCATAAGCGCCGAGCCCGGCACGCTGTGCGACAGCAACGCCGCTGCCACGAAAACACCCGCCATCATCACCGCCTCGATCCGCATCACGTTGATGACCGTGTGCGCGTCCATCGTCGATGCCGAGCGTTGCAGGCGCGGCAGCGCGGACCAGCGATTGAGCGCGCCGAACGCGAGCGCCGCCGCGATCAGCACGATTTTCACGATCAGCGCGTGACCCCAGGTGCTCGCGATCAGCACCGAGGGCGAGCCACCAACGCCCCGCCACGCATTGAAGACGCCCGTCAGGACGACGAATGCCACGGCGATCGCCGCCGCGCGCGACATCCGCGCGACCGTGCGGATCAGGAACGCGCGCGCCACCGACGTATCGAGCGCCGGCAGCACGAACGCCCCCGCGATCACGATGCCGCCCCACACGCCCGTTGCGAGCAGATGAAGCGTCTGGACCGCTTCGGCAACGGAGAACGCGCCCGCATCTGCGGCATGGCCGATCGCCGACTTGCCCGCCGCGACGATCAGCGCGGCGAGTCCCACCCATCCGATCCGCGAAGCCGATAGCGAACCGCCGCCCGCCGCCGCGAACGACAACAGCACGCTACCCGCCAGCGCGACGGACCAGCCGATGCCCGCATGCGTGCCCGTCGCGACGAGCCACAGCGACGCGCCCGCCTCGGCGAGCGGCGCACCGCTCATCGCCGCCGACTGCAGCCACAGCGAGACGAAGTTGCACAGCACCAGAGCGGCCGCGGCGGCCAGGCCGCCTCGCGCCGCGCGCCGCCAGCCGCGCTGCGCGGGCGAGACCGGAGCGAACGCCTGTTCGCGGGACAGCCACGCGTTCAGGAGCAACGCGCCGAGCGCAGTTGCAAAGGCGATGTCGGCGAGCGCCGCGAACGCGGTTTGAGCCAACCAGAGAGGATCGTCGTTCATCATGCGGAACGGGTCGCGGCGTGAATGCCGGTCGCCGAAGCGGAGGTCATCGAAGAGAATTTGCGGAGTCTAAACGAACGTCCACGGTGCAGCACAACATCGAACGCGCGCGAAACGCCTTGAATTTTTGCCGGACGCTTCCGAAACTGCATGAAGCACATCGGGATGGCGGTGCTCATTCAGGTCGAATATTTGTCGAAACGCAATGAAGCGCGCCTGCCTCCGAGGTTCGTCGCGGGCGGTCAATAGCCGCGCGGCATATTGTCGCGAATGCGCTGCAGTGGGACTTAGAGCGAGATTGTGTCAAATAGTCATCATCATGCATCGATGATAGAATGCCGCGTCGCATCAGAGGCTCGTCGAGCCGCTGTGGCCGTGGTCCGCCACCCACCGCCCCCTGCGTGGCCGTGGTTCGCCACCTTCGCACCGAGCCGCACGAAGCTCGGCAGGTCCCCGAATTTCATGGAGTGTCGCGTGTTTTCAAGACGCATTTTTCGTCCGCTGCTCGCTATGGCTTTTGCCTCGGCTCTGGTAGGCAGCGCTGGCGTTTTCAGCTCCGCCGCGCAGGCGCAAAACCAGCCAATCGCACCGGACACGATGGCCGCCCGCGTGCAAGGCTGCACGGCGTGCCACGGCGTTCACGGTGAAGGCACGGACAACGACTACTTCCCGCGTCTTGCCGGCAAACCTGCCGACTATCTGTACAACCAGCTCCAGAACTTCCGCGAAGGCCGGCGCAAGTACCCGCCGATGAACTACCTCGTCACGTATCTCTCGGACGATTACCTTCATCAGATCGCGACGTACTTCTCGAACCAGCGTCCGCCGTATCCGCAGCCGGCCAAGTCGAACGTCTCGGCCACGGCGCTCGCGCGCGGCCAGCAGATCGTGCTGAACGGCGATAGCTCGAAGAACATTCCCGCGTGCGCGGCCTGCCACGGCAAGGGCCTGACCGGCATGCAGCCGGCCATCCCGGGTCTCGTCGGCCTGCATTCGGACTACATCAGCGCGCAAGTCGGCGCATGGAAGTCGGGCACGCGTCACGCGAAGGCGCCCGACTGCATGCAGCAGATCGCCTCGCGCCTGACGGACGACGACGTGACCGCCGTCGCCGCCTGGCTGTCCACGCAACAAGCACCCGCCAACCCGGTGCCCGCGCCCGCTGGCTCGTTGAAGATGCCGCTCAAGTGCGGCAGCGAACCGCAATAAGGCGTCTGGAGCGACAACATAATGAAACGCAAGTCCCTGTTCGCACTTTCCTCGGCTGTCGTGGTGGCAGCCGTCGCAGCCGGCGCCGTCCTCTGGTCGGGCGGCGACAATCTGCATTCGGGCGGCGCCATCGCGGCGACGCCGGCCGACAAAGCCGCGCTCATCAAGCAAGGTGAATACCTCGCGCGCGCCGGCGACTGTATCGCCTGCCACACGGTGCGCGGCGGCAAGCAGTTCGCGGGCGGCCTGCCGATGGCCACGCCGTTCGGCACCATGTTCACGCCGAATATCACGCCGGACGATCAATACGGCATCGGCAAGTGGACCTCCGACGACTTCTATCGCGCGATGCACACCGGCCGCTCGAAGGACGGTTCGCTGCTGTATCCGGGCTTCCCGTTCACGAGCTACACGAAGGTCACGCGCGCCGACTCCGACGCGATCTACGCCTACCTGCGCTCGGTCCCGCCGGTTTCCGAGCCGAGCCGTCCGCATGAACTGCGCTTCCCGTTCAACAACCGCAACCTGCTGATCGGCTGGCGCACGCTGTTCTTCAGCGAAGGCGAGTACAAGCCGGATCCGACCAAGTCGGTCGAATGGAACCGCGGCGCGTATCTCGTGGAAGGCCTCGGCCACTGCGGCATGTGCCACACGTCGATCAACGCGATGGGCGGCCCGGTCAACTCGGCGGCCTTCGCCGGCGGCCTGATCCCGCTGCAGAACTGGTATGCGCCGTCGCTCACGTCGAACAAGGAAGCGGGCCTCGGCGACTGGGACATCAAGGACATCAACGATCTGCTCAAGACCGGCGTGTCGCAGCGCGGCGCGGTGTTCGGCCCGATGGCCGAAGTCGTTCACAACAGCCTGCAATACATGACCGACGCGGACATCAACGCGATGTCGACGTATCTCAAGTCGATCCCGCAGAAGAAGGAAGCGCCGGAAGTCATGCAGCTCGAGACCTCCGACAAGTTCGGCGGTGAACTGCTCACGCTGGGCAAGAAGGTGTACACCGAGAACTGCGCGAAGTGCCACGCGGAGAACGGTCTCGGCAAGCCGCCTGCTTACCCGCCGCTCGCGAACAATCAGTCGATCCAGATGCAATCGGCCGTCAATCCGATCCGCATGACGCTGAACGGCGGTTATCCGCCGAGTACGGAAGGCAACCCCATGCCGCACGGCATGCCGCCTTTCGCGCAGTCGCTGTCGGATACGGATGTCGCCGCGGTCGTGACGTACATCCGGATGTCGTGGGGCAACCATGGCACGCCGGTGTCGCCGCAGCAGGTGAGCAACCTGCGTTCGGCGCCGCTCGACTGAGGTCCACCGGCCACCGCCGACGTTCATCGCATCGACAGCGTACAATACGCTCTGGGGCGCAGCCTTCGTAGTTGGGGCCGCGCCCTTCGCTTTTTTGCGCATTCGTTTTTGCGGATGGGGTGTCATGCATGCAGGTGAGCGTTTCAACAGCATCAGCCATTTGATCGGCGCGCTGCTCTCGGTGGCGGGACTGACCGCGCTCGTGATCATGGGCGCGCTCGATGGCGACGCGTACAAGGTCGTCAGCTTTTCGGTGTATGGCGCAATGCTCTGCGTGCTCTACATCATCTCCACGCTGTATCACTGCGCGCGTACGCCGCGCATGAAAGCGGTGCTGCAGAA
Source organism: Caballeronia sp. 11_S32 (assembly GCF_056930355.1). Taxonomy (NCBI): domain Bacteria; kingdom Pseudomonadati; phylum Pseudomonadota; class Betaproteobacteria; order Burkholderiales; family Burkholderiaceae; genus Caballeronia; species Caballeronia sp. 11_S32. Next base: position 894,693 of record NZ_JBXOWH010000003.1, on the reverse strand, counting down.
GTGCGATCACTCGGCCATCTACTTGTTGATCGCCGGCAGCTACACGCCGTATACACTAGTGACCTTGCGTGGTCCCTGGGGCTGGTCGCTCTTCGGTGTGAGCTGGGGGCTTGCCGTGCTCGGCATCACGCAGGAGCTCACGCTCGGGCGCCGAACCCGCAGCGTATCGATGATGCTGTACGTGCTGATGGGATGGCTCGCGCTCGTTGCCATTCATCCGCTCGTGACGGCGCTGCCGCCCGCGGGGACCGCGTGGCTGGTGGCGGGCGGCGTGATTTACAGCGCCGGCATTTATTTTTTCATCAACGACGAGCGCATCCGGCACGGACACGGAATCTGGCATCTGTTCGTGCTCGCAGGCAGCCTGTGCCAGTTCGTGAGCGTCGCGCGCTATGTCGCGTGAGCGCCGGACAGAAACGGGCGCCGCTCGCGTCGCAGTGTCATCGATGCAACTTAGCGCCAGATGACGTGTCTTGATAGCACGTCGAACCTCGCGGCAACGCCGGGCGATCGCTGATCGCCGACTGGCCCGCCGCCCGATTCATTCCCGAGCGTCGCACATGCGCTCTGCCGGCCGAACCATGATTCGCCGCAGCCTCGATTCGCATGCGCACCGTTCGACATAACGAACACCAATTTATGTCTTTTGATTCACTTGGTCTGTCTGAACCTTTGCTTCGCGCCGTCAACGAACTCGGCTATTCCAGTCCCACCCCGATCCAGCTTCAGGCGATTCCCGCCGTTCTGAAAGGCGGCGATCTGCTCGCGGGCGCGCAGACCGGCACGGGCAAGACCGCCGGCTTCACGCTGCCGATCCTCCAACGCCTGTCGCAACTCGCGCCCGCCACGGGCGGCGCGAAGCGCCCGGTGCGCGCGCTGATCCTCACGCCGACGCGCGAGCTCGCGGCGCAAGTCGAGGAAAGCGTGCGCGCGTACGGCAAATACCTGAAGCTCAAGTCGACGGTGATGTTCGGCGGCGTCGGCATCAATCCGCAGATCGACGCGCTGCGCCGTGGCGTGGATATCGTCGTGGCAACGCCCGGACGTCTGCTCGATCATATGCAACAAAAGACGATCGACGTTTCGCAGCTCGAAATTCTCGTGCTCGACGAAGCCGATCGCATGCTCGACATGGGCTTCATCCACGACATCAAACGCGTGCTCGCGCGCCTGCCCGCGAAGCGCCAGAACCTGCTGTTCTCGGCCACTTTCTCCGACGAGATCAAGGCGCTCGCCGACAGCCTGCTCGATTCGCCCGCGCTCATCGAAGTCGCGCGCCGCAATACCACGGCGGAGACGGTCGACCAGAAAATCCATCCGGTCGATCGCGAGCGCAAGCGTGAGTTGCTCACGCATCTCATCCGCGGCAACAACTGGTTCCAGGTGCTCGTCTTCACGCGCACGAAGCATGGCGCGAACCGCCTCGCCGAGCAATTGACGAAGGACGGCATCAGCGCGCTCGCGATCCACGGCAACAAGAGCCAGTCGGCGCGCACGCGCGCGCTCGCCGAGTTCAAGGCCGAGACGCTGCAGGTGCTGGTCGCGACCGATATCGCCGCGCGCGGCATCGACATCGATCAACTGCCGCATGTCGTCAACTTCGATCTGCCGAACGTGCCGGAAGACTATGTGCATCGGATCGGCCGTACGGGGCGCGCGGGCGCGGAAGGCGAAGCGGTGTCGCTCGTGTGCGTGGACGAGCATCAATTGCTGAAGGACATCGAACGCCTCATCAAGCGGCCGATTCCGCGCGAAGTGATCGCCGGCTTCGAGCCGGATCCGAACGCGAAGCCGGAGCCGATCCAGCGTCGCAGCCAGGGGCGCGGTCAGGGTCAAGGCGGCCAAGGGCGTCAAGGTCAGCGCAACGGCGAGGCGCGCCCGAATGCGGAAGCGCGTGCGAACGGCGAAGCGCGACGCAACGGCGAAACGCGGCGCAATGGCAATGGCAATGGCGAGCCGCGCCGCGACGGCGGCCGTCCGAATGGCGAGGCACGCGGCGCACGGCCGTCGAACGGAAGCAATAGCGGCAAGTCCGGCGCGCAGCCTTCACGCGAGCCGCGCAATCAGAACAAGCCGAACGTGGGCGCGGGCTCGGCGCCACGGCGCGCGGAACCGGCGCAGGCGGGCCATGTCGCCAATGCGCGTAAGCCGGCGGCCAATCCCGGCGCCCTGCTGGGCGGCCGGCGCGACGCGTTGCGCTCGGGCGATCGCGGCCGTTGAGCCATTCGATGTGATTCGATGCGGCGCGAACGCACCGCGTCGATGCTTCAGGCGGCGGCGCTCGCCGCCCGCTTCAGCCATTCGAGCTGCTCGCGCCAGCGCGCGAGCGCCGGTTGCGCTTCAGTCAATTCGAACGCGATTCCGCTCGTGAGTCGCGCATATCCCACCCGCTGAATTTCTCCGCTCTCGATCGTGCCGACAAAGCACGCGAGCGGCACGTCGTTGAGCGGCACGCGGCGCGCATCGAAATGCACCTGATAGAACGCCTCATCGAACACGAAGGCGAGCGTTGCGCGTCCGGTGGCGGCAACGGCCTGCGCGGTCCGCGACGATGGCCACAGCGCGAATGCGAGCGTGCGCGCATCGGAGGCGAGCAGTTCGCCTGCGCTCAAAAGCGCTGTGCGCACCCGATGCGCGTGATCGGCCGCGCACAGCGATGCGGTGAAACCGCGATCCGCAATGGCGAGCGTGCCGTCGAAAAGCGCGCGCAACTCGGGCGGCCATTCGTCGAAGACGGAGTGCGATGAAAGCGGTTCTGTCGCGTTGGAATCGGTCATAGGAAGATGCCGGTTTTGGGCCAGCATCGCGTCGAGCAAGGTTTATCGGAAGAACAGTTGCGTCATCTTCGAGAGCGGATAATGCACGCCGGGCTGAATGCGCGCGGGCAAGTCGAGCGGCTTGAGCAGCATCTTGATGGCCTGATCCGCCGACAGATTGCGCCGCACGAGCGCGTTCACGCGCGCCGAAAGCTCGCGGTTGTACTCCGCGTCCTGCGCACGCTCAGGATAACGAATGGCGAAGACATGCCGCAGTGCGATCTCGGAATCCTCGCTTTTCAGTTCCATCACGCGCCGCACGAGGGCGCCGAGCACGGCCATGCGGCCATTGCCTTCGATCTTGTTCCACTTCTTGAAGAAATGGAAAAAGTGCTTGTAGTGCCGCACTTCGTCGGTGCGGATGTTATCGGTGATTTCCTTGAGCACCGGTTCATCCGAGCATTCGCCAATCGCGCGATAGAGCGTGGCCGTTCCCGTCTCGACGACACACCGCGCCACCATTTCGAGCGCGCGCTTCTTCTCGAATTCCTCATAAGAGCAGGTGAGCGAGTATTCGTCGAAGAAATTCCTGAACGCCGTGTCCCAGTCGAACTCGGGCCACACGTGATTGATATATGTCTTGAGTGCCCGGCCGTGCTGCATCTCTTCGGGCTCCCATTCATTGTTGAGCCACGCCGAGATCTCGGGGTCGTCGTGAAAATACTTGCTGAGATTGCTCGTGTAGAGATCGGTGCCGCTCTCGATAAATGAGCAGGCGCACAGCAACAAGAGAAGATGTTCGTTGGATACCGCCTTCTGACGATCGATTCGTGCGAGATCGATGTCTTCAATGCGCCACGGCATCACGTGGCTACTTTCTGTGTGCATATATCGCGCTCCCAGGCTGAACTGAACGCGCCATCGGCCAACAAGAGACGGCCGAGGTCAGGCGACGCCGTGAACGGTTCGGTCGCAGCGTCCTCAACTTCAAGTCTTGACGGCTTGTTTTTTCCATCTTAGCCGCCCTGCAACGAGTTTGCAGGCATGGGGACAGACTCGCGCGCGGCGTGCCGGTTCCTTCCATGGCAAATTCTTACGACTCGGAGCGAGGGCTATCGATGCAGCGCAGCATGAAACATGCCGGTTATGCATCGACGGGAAGTTTGAAGAGCGCAAAAGCACGAAGGCGGCCGAAGCCGCCTCGTTTGATTCGAATGAGGGATACCAGCCGTGTGGCGTCAGCTCGCGCGCCGCGCCGTGCGCATGCGCCAAGCGACGATCGCGAGCGACACGCCCGACAATACCGCGGCGAACAGCACGTAGTAACTCGGCGCGAGCTTGTCGCCGGTGGCGTGAATGAACGCTTCGACGATCGTCGGCGCGAATCCGCCGAACAGCGTGACGCCGAGCGCATAGCCGATCGAGAGGCCCGTGGAACGAACACGCGTCGGAAAGATTTCAGACATGAGCGCGGGCATCGGGCCGGAATACGCTGCCTTGAGAATGCCGGCGACCGCTTGCAGCACCACGAGCGACGCGACCGTCGGATGCGCCTGCAGCCACGCAAACATCGGATAAATCGTCACGCCCATGAAGATCGATGTGCCGAGCATGATGCGGATGCGTCCGAGCCGGTCGGACAGCGCGCCCATCAGCGGGGAGAAAATGAACTGTAGTCCGCCGTTGAGCACCACGACGGCGAACGACGCCGTGGCCGGCAGGTGCAGTTGCTTCACGGCATACATCGGCATGTAAAGCTGCAGGACATACACGCCGACTGTCGATTGCGCGACGATGCCGACGGAGAGCAACAGATTCAGCCACTGATTCGAGAACGAGACGCCCGGCGAGCTCGTCATTTTCGCGGGACGCGTCGCGAGAAATTCCGGCGTTTCGTCCAGATGCGAGCGAATGTAGTAGCCGACCGGCCCGACGAGCAGCCCGAAAACGAAGGGAATGCGCCAGCCCCAGCTTTCGAGTTGCGGCTGCGGCAGCCACGCGCTCAGAACCGAGCCGAACGACGCAGCCATGATCGCGGCAAGGCCCTGACTCGCGAACTGCCAGCTTGCGTAATAGCCGCGCCGCGCCTCGCTGTGCTCGACCATGAACGCGGTCGCGCTGCCGAATTCCCCGCCGACCGCGAAGCCTTGCACGAGACGCGCGAGCAGGATCAACAGCGGTGCCGCGACGCCGATGTGCTGATACGACGGCATCACCGCCATCGTCAGGGTGCCGACCATCATCAGCAAAATGGCGAGCGTGAGCGCGGCTTTACGGCCTTTGCGGTCGCCGTAGACGCCGAGCACGATCGCGCCGAGTGGGCGCATCAGGAACGAAATGCCGAACGTGCCGATGGCCAGCATGGTCGAGAGCCACTCGTCGTTCGACGGAAAGAACGCCTTCGCAATGACCGTCGCGAAGTAGCCGTAGACGAGAAAGTCGAACCACTCGAGCGCGTTGCCGACCGACGATGAAAACACGATGCGCCGAATCATCGCCTTCGACGGCGGCGCTTTCTGTGTGAACGTTTCGCTATTCGCCGCCGAGGCGCCTCGAGCATTCGGCGCTTCATACACCTGTTCGTTCATGATGTCCCCTCTCTTGTCGCCCGACGCGGGCGCGCGCGGTCCCCTTCGCTGCCCGTGAGCGGCGAATGGACGCTATGTCTCGTTGGATGGAGACCGGTCACATGACACGGCCTCCGACGGTGGAGTTAGAACCCGGCAGCGAGTCCGTCGCGGCGGCTGTCGCTGGCCGCGACGTAGCCACGCTCGGGATCGTTGCGATCCAGCTTCCAGATGTACTGGCCGGAGCCGAAGTCCATGTACGGATCGTCGATGGACTTGATCGTGTGGCCGAGCCCTTCGAGCCCACGCGCGGTGTCGAGATCAAGCGTGGCTTCGATGTCGATCGTGAAGTCGCGGTTCACCTTCCAGCGCGGCGCGTCGCACGCGGCCTGCGGCTGCTGGCCGTAGTCGAGCATGCGCACGATCGATTGCAGATGGCCTTGCGGCTGCATGTCGCCGCCCATCACGCCGAAGCTCATCACGGCTTCGCGGGCGCCGTCGACTTCTTGCGTCAGGAACGCCGGAATGATCGTATGGAACGGACGCTTGCCGCCCTCGACCACGTTCGCGGACTTCGGGTCCATCGAGAAGCCGCAGCCACGGTTCTGCAACGCGATGCCCGTTTCCGGCACGACCACGCCCGAGCCGAAGCCCATGTAGTTCGACTGGATGAAGCTCACCATCATGCCGCGCTCGTCGGCCACGGACATGTAGATGGTGCCGCCCGCCTTCGGCATGCCGAAATCGAAGTGCGTGGCCTTGGCGGGATTGATGAGTTTCGCGCGCTCCGTCAAATAGGCGTCGTCGAGCATCTGCTCGGGCGTCACTTCCATGGAGCGAGGATCGGCGACGTAGCGATAGACGTCCGCGAAGGCGAGCTTCATCGCCTCGATCTGCAAGTGCTGGGACTCGATGCGGTCCACCGACAGCGCGCTGACATCGAACTTGTCGAGAATGCCGAGCGCGATCAGCGCGGCGATACCCTGCCCGTTCGGCGGAATTTCGTGCACCGTGTAGCCGCGATAGTCCTTGCTGATGGGCTCGACCCAGTCCGCGCGATAGCCGCGCAGGTCGTTCATGGTCAACGCGGCGCCGCCCTCTCGCGCGAACGCGGCAATGCGCTCCGCGATCTCGCCTTCGTAGAAGGCGCGCGGACCGTGCTGCGCGAGCAGCCGCAGCGTCTTCGCGTGGCCCGGAAAGCGCACGAGCTCGCTTACTTCAGGAGCGCGGCCGTGCGGCATGAAGACATCCGCGAAACCCGGCTGATCCTTCAGCTCGGGCACCGCCGCCGCCCACTTGTACGCGACGATGCTCGCCACCGCGTGACCGCGCTCGGCGATCTCGATGGCCGGCTCCATCAGGTCCGCGAACGGCAGCGAGCCGAACTTCGTGTGCAGCGCCTCCCATCCCGCGATGACGCCCGGCACGGTCACCGCATCCCAGCCGCGCTTGGGCTGGCGCGCGAGGCCGTTTTCCTCGCCGTATTTGCGGCGGAAATAATCGACGTTCCAGGCCGCGGGCGACACGCCCGACGCGTTCAAACCGTGAAGCTTCTTGCCGTCCCAGACGAGCGCGAAGGCGTCGCCGCCCAGGCCGCACGACACCGGCTCGACCACGGTGATGGCCGCTGCGGCGGCAATGGCTGCATCTACGGCATTGCCGCCTTTCCAGAGCATGCGCAGGCCCGCTTGCGCGGCGAGTGGATGTGAGGTCGAAACGATGTTGCGGGCGAACACCGGCAGGCGCGGCGTGGGATAGGGGTTTTGCCAGTTGAAGCGAGTCATTGAATGAAGTCCGAAATACCAGCGGGCAGAACCACCCGGGCGATTTTGAAAGCGGGCCGGGCAAAAGACGAATATTGCATTGTCCGCTTAATCCAAAACAAATTCATTTATCGTATAAATTAATGAATGGTGCGCATGGATCGCCCGCGCCGTTCGTGATGCTCAAAGCGTTTCAGCGATGCGCCATGCTTGTGTGCACTGCGGCACGAAGCTCAAGTCGATTCTTCGAATTTCCGGCCGCGATGGACCGCCTCCACCGTGGCAAAAAGTCAAAGGCAAAATTTTCGTTTCGAATTTGGCACTTGTCAGACGCTTGCCTACAATCCCAATTCCCGGCAACCGCAGCACAAAATCAACGCGCTTGCCCGGCTTTTCAGTTTTCCCCGCACAACGTTTCGATGCAAAAAGATCCGGCTTACAAAGCCGGCTGCTTATGCCGTTCGGTCGTCATGGAGAACACAATGCTGAGTCCGCACGAATTTGCCACGCTGCTATTGGTTCAGGAAGCGCCCAATCAGGTCGACATGGAACGCGAGGAGCTCGACGCCCTGCTCGAACGCCAGCTCGTTCAACTAGAAAATCTCGCATCAGGACGCCAGCAATGGCGCCTCACCGCCACCGGTGATTCCACCGTCAAGGCTTTCAAGCGTTACTCGTAGCGCCCGGCAGGACTCAGGGCGCGGCCTGCGGCCGCGTCCGTCTCACCCTCCTTCGCATCTCTGATCAAGCCGCTTCATCCGGCGCGCAGCGTCGGATCGACCGCTGCGCGCCAGCTCAGCGCCTGCGCTCGCTGATCCAGGAAGAAATTCGCCCATGCGCTTTGCGCTTCGGGGCTGGGGTTCGCGCGATAGGCGCGATAGCGCTCGGCGATCGCCGCCTGGAACGCGCAGAAGCGCTCCTTCGACAGCCCGCCGCGCCGCTGGGCCACATAGGCGTCGAAAAAGGCCGAGTAGACCGATTGCGCATCCGCGCCGTAATCGACCGGGGACGTTCCACACATCTCTTGCAGCGCACTGAACGATGGCGCGCCCCTCGTGCCATCCAGGTTCGGCGTGCCCACGCAGCCCGCCAGAATCGCCGCTCCCAGCACGCCTGAAGCCATCAGGATTCGCATCGCAGTCCCCTCGTTCGAATTCGTGCCGCCAGTATCGGACGAACGCAACGGCCGCGCCACTCGGCCGAATGGCATAGGCGATTTGCACTCGACGCAAAAGGTGTTAATCGGCTTATGCCGTTCGGCCGAGTTGTCCGCAGCAGCGCGGTCCGATAGATTTGCCCGAACGAACATCGGCGGACATCTACGTCCGCCCAGACCCGGAGAAGACCATGCAGGATCAGTACGTTCTCGCGCTCGACCAGGGCACCACCAGCTCGCGCGCCATGCTTTTCGACAGGAAAGGCAACGTCGTGTCCGTGGCGCAGAAGGAGTTCCAGCAGATTTATCCGGAAGCGGGCTGGGTCGAGCACGATCCGCAGGAGATCTGGTCGACGCAGGCAGGCGTCGCCGCGGAAGCGGTCACGCGCGCAGGCGCGAGCGCCTCGTCGATCGCGGCGGTCGGCATCACGAATCAGCGCGAAACCACGATCGTCTGGGACCGCGAGACGGGCAAACCGGTCTATAACGCGATCGTCTGGCAGGACCGCCGCACCGCTGCGTTTTGCGACGAACTGAAATCGCGCGGACTCGAATCGATGGTGCGCGCGAAAACCGGCCTGCCCATCGACGCGTATTTTTCCGCGACGAAAATCCGCTGGATCCTCGATAACGTCGAAGGCGCGCGCGGCAAGGCCAAGCAAGGACGGCTCGCGTTCGGCACCGTCGACAGCTGGCTCATGTGGAACTTCACGCGGCACGGCATGCATGTCACCGACATCACGAACGCCTCGCGCACAATGCTCTTCAACATCCACGAGCGGCGCTGGGACGACGAGTTGCTCGACGCGCTCGACATTCCACGCAGCATGCTGCCAGAAGTGCGCACGTCGTCGGAGGTGTACGGCACGACGCAAGGCACCGTGTTCGCCGCGGACATCCCGCTCGCATCGCTCGCCGGCGATCAGCACGCCGCGCTCTTCGGACAGATGTGCACGGACTCCGGCATGGTGAAGAACACCTACGGCACCGGCTGTTTTCTCGTCATGAACACGGGCGGCAAACCTATCGAATCGCGCAACAACCTCGTGACGACGATCGCCTGGCAAATCGGCGATCAGGTCAATTACGCGCTCGAAGGCAGCATCTTCATCGCGGGCGCGGTCGTGCAATGGCTGCGCGACGGGCTCGGGCTCATCCACCGCGCGAGCGAGGTCGAAACGCTCGCGCGCGGCGTGCCGCACAGCGACGGCGTCTATCTCGTGCCGGCATTCGCCGGTCTCGGCGCGCCGCACTGGAACGCGCGCGCACGCGGCACGCTCTTCGGCGTGACGCGCGGCACGACGTCGGGGCATATCGCGCGCGCGGCGCTCGACTCCATCGCGTATCAATCGCTCGATGTGCTGAAGGCAATGGAAGCGGATTTGGGCATGCGCATAGGCGAATTGCGGGTGGATGGCGGCGCCTGCGCGAATGATCTCCTGATGCAGTTCCAGGCGGACATACTCGGCGTCGATGTCGCGCGCCCGCGCATCGCGGAAACGACGGCGCTAGGCGCGGCCTATCTGGCGGGGCTCGCAGTCGGCTACTGGAAGGATGTCGGCGAGCTCAAGGCGCAATGGCAACTCGAACGGCGTTTCACGCCATCGATGCCCGCGCCCGAGATCGAATCGTGTCTCGCCGGATGGCGGCGCGCGATCGACGCGGCAAAAGCCTGGGCGGACAGCTAGGAACGTGCGGACCGCCCATGTCGCTTTCTGGAAAAGCCGCGACGCTTGCGGCAGTGCAAAAAACGATCGCGTGCGGTATCCTAAAAAAGCCGTCGAGCTTTCGAGCTTGCCGGCGTTCAGTACGTCTTCAGGGCGGGGTGTAATTCCCCACCGGCGGTATGTGGCGAGGCTTCGAGGCCGGACCACGAGCCCGCGAGCGCCCGCGCGATCAATTCATGCGCGGGGTCAGCAGATCTGGTGAGAAGCCAGAGCCGACGGTCACAGTCCGGATGAGAGAAGATGTGCAGATGGTCATGTCCGTTCCCCTTGGCGATTCACGCATCGCGCCGAACCGGACGACGCCGCGCCTTCCGGCGCGTCGCCGCGGGGTGCCGTTCTGTCTGTTTGCAATGCCCTGAAACGTTTTTCGCCCAATTTTTCCGCGAGAGCGTTTCACATGTCCCAGATTCAGTTCACCAGCAGCCTGTCGTTCGCCGCACCCGCCGTCATCGCCGATGACGCCACTGCCGATCTTCCGCAACTCGCTTCGTTCGAAATTCCCCCGCGCATCGCCGCCGCGCTCGACGCCATGCGCGCAGGCCGCCCCGTCGTTCTGCAGGACGACGACGATCGCGAAAACGAAGCCGATCTGATTGTCGCCGCCGAAAAGCTCACCGACGCCACGATGGCGCTTTTGATCCGCGAATGCAGCGGCATCGTGTGCCTGTGCCTGCCGGACGAAAAAGTGCGCGCGCTCGAACTCCCGCCGATGGCCGCCGCGAACGGCAGCCGCTACGGCACGGCGTTCACGGTGTCGATCGAGGCGCGGGAAGGCGTGACCACGGGCGTGTCGGCCGCCGATCGCGTGACGACGATCCGCGCGGCCATCGCCGATCATGCGAAGCCGGGCGACATCGTGCGGCCCGGCCACGTGTTCCCGCTGCGCGCGATGCCGGGCGGCGTGCTCGCGCGGCGCGGCCACACCGAAGGCACGGTCGATCTGGCGATTCTCGCGGGCCTCAGGCCGGCGGGCGTGTTGTGCGAACTGATGAACGCCGACGGCACGATGACCCGCGGCGCGCAGGTCGAGCGCTTCGCGAAGGAACACGAGCTGCCGATGCTCACCATCGCGGAACTGGTCGAATTCCGCGCGGCGCTGGCAGCCGCGCGCGAAGCCGTCGAGGAAGCGGCCTAAACCGGAAGCGCCTTCAGGACAGCACGTCGCCGAAATCCCCGCGCACGCCGGCAGCGACGAGCGCGGGCAATTCGTCCATGTGCTCCATGATCCGGGTGATGCCGGTTTCGCGTAGCACCTGCGCGTAGCCGGACGGAATATGGCTCGCCCCGACGAACGCGATGGTCTTCATCCCCGCCGCGCGCGCCGCCGTGAGCCCGGCGACGCTGTCTTCCACGACGAGGCAACGCGCCGGATCGATTTCCAGCGTGCGCGCCGCAAGCAGATAGACGTCCGGATAAGGCTTCGGCCGCTCAACCTGCTGCGCGCTGAACACGCGCGCGCCGACGATCTCGTCGAGCCCAGCGCGCCGCACCGACGCACGCACGCGCTCCATGCGGCTGTTCGACACCACCGCGACAGGCAGGCCGCAACCTTCCAGCGCGGCGCGCACGCCGGCGATCGGTCCGACCGAGCGCGCGAGCTCCACCGAGACGCGCGCCTCGATCGTATCGACGAAGTTCGGCGGCATCAGAATGCCGAACTTCGTCTCCAGATGGGCCAGAAAGCGCGAGGTCTGCTGTCCGAAAGCCGTCTTGACGGCCGGTTTGAAGTCGATGCCGGGAAACGTCTCTGAGAGAACGTCCAGCATGACGCGATCCGCGATGACTTCGCTGTCGACGAGCACGCCGTCGCAATCGCAGATGAGATGATCGATCATGTTGCCTCGGATTACGTTGAGCCAACATGATAAGCGCTCAGCAAGCGTCGGCCGCATTTACTTCCGATGTAACCCGCGGCGCGTCCAGTCGCGCGGCGAACCACGTCACGGCCAGCGCGGCGAGCGCCACCGCGGCGGCGGCCCACGGCAGCGCGTCGAGCCCGTGCCCGTGCGTCAGCACCGCGCCGCCGAGCCACGCGCCGCCCGCATTGCCGACGTTGAACGCCCCGATATTCAGCGTCGACGCGAGATTCGGCGCATCTTTCGCCTTCTCGACGACGCGCGTCTGCAACGGCGGCACCGTCGCGAACGCCGCGATGCCCCACACGAAAATCGTGACGATCGCACCGGTCTGACTGTGGCTCGTCTTCGCGAACACCGCCATGACAATCGCGAGCGCGAACAGAATGCCCATCAGCGACGGCATCAGCGCGCGGTCGGCGAGCTTGCCGCCAATCGTATTGCCGATCGTGAGGCCGATGCCGAACAGCACCAGAATCAGCGTGACCGCGCGCGGCGAGAAACCGCCCACCTGTTCGAGAATCGGCGCGATGTACGTGAACACGACGAACACGCCGCCGAAGCCCAGCACGGTCATCGTGAGCGCGAGCCAGACCTGGCCGTCGCGCAGCACGCGCACTTCCTGGCCGAGGCGGCTTTGCGCGACATCGTGACGATTCGGCACGAGCGCCGTCACGCCGAGCGCGGAGAGCACGCCTAGACCCGCGACGATCCAGAACGTCGCGCGCCAGCCGAGCTCCTGGCCGATGAAGGTGCCGAACGGCACGCCCAGCACGTTCGCGAGCGTGAGGCCGGTGAACATCAGCGCAATGGCGCTCGCGCGCTTTTCCGCCGGCACGAGCGACGCGGCCACCACTGCGCCGATGCCGAAGAACGAGCCGTGCGCGAACGAGGTCACGACGCGCGCGATCATCAGCAGGCCGTAGCCCGGCGCGACCGCGCACAGCACGTTGCCGACGATGAACACGAGCATCAGCAATTGCAGCGCGAGCTTGCGCGGCAGCTTGCTCGTCAGCACGGCGAGCAGCGGCGCGCCGACCGCGACGCCGAGCGCGTAGCCGGTGACGAGGAGACCCGCCGACGGGATCGACACGGAAAGATCGCGCGCGACGTTGGGCAGCAAGCCCATGATCACGAACTCCGTCGTGCCGATGGCAAAGGCGCTGATCGCCAGCGCGAGAAGCGGAAGAGGCATGGTGACTCCAGATCAGGATTGAGCGCGGGGTTGAGCAGCCACGAATTCGACGACGACGCCCGGCGCCAGCCGCACGAAAAGCTGCAACTCGCGCGCGAGCGGCACTTCGGCGAGCTGATACGCGTAGCCGTGGCAATCGAGACGTTCGAGCAATGCGCGCCATTCGGCTTCGTCGCCTATGCGCAGCGCCAGATGGTCGATGCGCGTCACGCCTTGCCGCTCCGCCGATGCCGACGCCGACGACGCGCCCGATGCGATCAGATGCACCGCCGGCCGCGCGCCGAGATAGAGCCAGTAGCCGCCGACGCCGAAAGGCGGCCTCGGCCCGACCCGCATGCCGGCGATATCGACGAAAAAGCGCATGAGCGCATCGCAGTCGGGCGCGACGATCGTGACGTGGTCCAGTTGCATACGTGGGTGCCCCGCAAGGGTTTACGCTTGGGTCGCATTTTGCGAGGCGGGCACTGTTTTGAGAATTGGTCTACGCTTTGAATCATTATCAAACCGGATTTGAAAATGACGATGGACCGGCTGGGCGACATGCGCCTTTTCGTGGAAGCAGCGGCTGCGGGCAGCCTGTCGGCGGCGGGACGCAAGCTCGGACTGTCGCCGGCGGCGGCGAGCGCGCGGCTCATCAAGCTGGAAAAGGCGTTGCGCACGCGGCTCTTCGAGCGCACGACGCGTCAACTGCGCGTCACGGACGAAGGCCGCATGTATCTGCAGCATTGCCGCGTCGCATTGCAGGCGATCGACGACGCCGAGGCCGCGCTGCAAGCCGGCCAGAACGTCGTGCGCGGCAAGGTGCGCATTTCGGCGACGTCGAATTTCGGGCGCTCGCTGCTGCGCGGCTGGCTCGATGAATTCAGCGCGCTGCATCCGGACGTGCGCTTCGCGCTCACGCTGTCAGACTCGGTGTCGAATCTGCTGCTTGAGGAAATCGATCTCGCGATTCGCTTTGGCGCGCCGCCCGAAAGCGGACTCGCCGCGCGCGCGCTTGCGCCGAATCGCCGGGTGCTGTGCGCGTCGCCGGAATATCTCGCGAAGAAAGGCGTTCCGAAGACGCCCGCGGATCTGGTGGGGCACGATTTCGTTATCGTGGTCACGGCGAACGGGCCGCTCAACGAGTTGAGTTTCGTGCGCGGCGACGAGCGCTACGCCTATACGATCCCGCTCGCGGACGCATGGGAAACCAACGACGGCGCGCTGTTGCGCGAGTGGGCGCTAGCGGGCCACGGCATCGCGCATAAATCGATCTGGGACATTGCCGCCGACGTGCGCGCCGGCACGCTGCGGATGGTGCTGCCCGACTGGTGCACGCACGAGGCCGCCGTGCACGCGCTTTTTCATGCGAACCGCTACATGGCGCCGCGCGTGCGCGTGCTGCTGGACTTCCTGGTCGAGCGCTTCGAGAAAACGGCCGACGAACTGCTCGGCGATCTCGCCTATCCGCCGGATCGCAGGCCACGGCGTCAGGAATTGCCGCCGGAGCTATAATATCGGGCTAAATTACAGTAAAAAGCGGGCAGATCACTGTAGAAGTCCGCGAAACTCCCGTTCAATCTCTTTTATAGCGCCCCCAGGTTAACCACTGCGACCGGCGACGATTCATGACCAAGAAAGTTTATGTAAAGACCTTCGGCTGCCAGATGAACGAGTACGACTCCGACAAGATGGTCGACGTGCTCGGCGCCGCGGAAGGACTCGTCAAGACGGACACGCCCGAAGACGCGGACGTCATTCTGTTCAACACGTGCTCGGTGCGCGAAAAGGCCCAGGAGAAAGTGTTCTCCGATCTCGGCCGCGTGCGTGAGCTCAAGGAAGCGAACCCGAATCTGCTGATCGGCGTCGGCGGTTGCGTCGCGAGCCAGGAAGGCGCGTCGATCGTCGCGCGCGCGCCGTATGTCGATCTCGTGTTCGGCCCGCAGACGCTGCATCGCCTGCCCGCGATGATCGATCAACGCCGCGCCACCGGCCGCGCGCAGGTGGACATCACGTTCCCGGAAATCGAGAAGTTCGATCACCTGCCGCCCGCGCGCGTCGAAGGCCCGAGCGCGTTCGTGTCGATCATGGAAGGCTGCTCGAAATATTGCAGCTATTGCGTCGTGCCCTACACGCGCGGCGAAGAAGTGTCGCGCCCGCTGGATGACGTGCTCACGGAAATCGCCGGCCTCGCCGATCAGGGCGTGCGCGAAGTCACGCTGCTCGGCCAGAACGTGAATGCGTATCGTGGCGCGCTGACGCTCGGTTCGAGCGAAATCGCGGATTTCGCGACGCTCATCGAGTATGTCGCGGACGTGCCGGGCATCGAGCGCATTCGCTACACCACGTCGCATCCGAAGGAATTCACGCAGCGCCTCATCGACACCTACGCGAAGGTGCCGAAGCTCGTCTCGCATCTGCATTTGCCGGTGCAGCACGGCTCGGACCGCATCCTGATGGCGATGAAGCGCGGCTACACCGTGCTCGAATACAAATCGGTCATCCGCAAATTGCGCGCGATCCGTCCGGACTTGTCGCTGTCGACCGACTTCATCGTGGGCTTCCCTGGCGAAACCGAGGACGATTTCAACAAGATGATGACGCTCATCGACGAGATGAGCTACGACACGAGCTTCTCGTTCATCTACAGCCCGCGCCCCGGCACGCCCGCCGCGAACCTGCACGACGACACGCCGCGCGAAGTGAAGCTCGAACGTCTGCAACACTTGCAGGCGACGATCGAGCAGAACGTGCAGCGCATCAGCGAGTCGATGGTCGGCAAGGTCGAGCGCATTCTGGTGGAGCGCCCGGCGCGCAAGGACCCGAACGAGCTCGCCGGACGCACGCAGAACAACCGTGTCGTCAACTTCCCCGCGCCGGTGGCATCGCACGCGCGCCTGATCGGCCAGATGATCGACGTGAAGATCGTGCACGCGTATCCGCACTCGCTGCGCGGCGAGCTCGTGATGGCGCCCGAGCTGACGCATTAAAGACAGGAATTCAAAGTCACTTTGAAGAACGCTCCTACGCAGCATCTGGAATTCACCGCACCGCGCGAGGACAACGCGCGGCTCGCCAACCTCTGCGGCCCGCTCGACGAAAACCTGCGGCAGATCGAGCAGGCGCTCGACGTGACGCTCTCCCGGCGCGGCCACAAGATTTCGATCCGTGGCCGTGGCGCGAAAGTCGCGCTCGCGGCGCTCGAAAACTTCTACAACCGCGCGCGCGATCCGATTTCCGTCGATGACATCCAGCTCGCGCTTGTCGAAGCCAGCCATGCGACGCGCCGCGCGAAGGACGCGCGCGAGGCCAACGGCGAAGAGGCCGAGGCCGATCCGCGTTTTCGCGGCGACCTGGATCATCCCTTCGATGAACCCAGCGCGACGATCGATCTCGGCGAGGACGAGGACCACGGGCCGAAGCTCTACACGCGCCGCGCCGACCTGCGCGGCCGCACGCCCGCGCAGCGCGAGTATCTGAAGCAGATCCTCCAGCATGACGTGACCTTCGGCATTGGGCCGGCGGGCACGGGCAAGACGTATCTCGCGGTCGCGTGCGCGGTCGATGCGCTCGAGCGCGATCAGGTGAAGCGCATCGTGCTCACGCGCCCGGCCGTCGAGGCGGGCGAGCGGCTCGGCTTCCTGCCGGGCGATCTCGCGCAGAAGGTCGATCCGTATCTGCGTCCGCTCTACGATGCGCTCTACGATCTGCTCGGCTTCGACAAGACCGCGAAGATGTTCGAGCGCCAGATGATCGAAATCGCGCCGCTCGCGTACATGCGCGGGCGCACGCTGAACCACGCGTTCATCATTCTCGACGAGGCGCAGAACACCACGCCCGAGCAGATGAAGATGTTCCTCACGCGTATCGGCTTCGGCTCGAAGGCGGTCGTCACCGGCGATACGACTCAGGTCGACTTGCCGCGCGGCCAGAAGAGCGGGCTGATCGAGGCGCAGCACGTGCTGTCGGAAGTGCGCGGCATCGCCATTACGCACTTCACGTCGGCGGACGTGGTGCGGCATCCGCTCGTGGCGCGCATCGTCGAGGCTTACGACGCGCAGGCGCAGAAGGACGCCGCGCTCGCCGAAGCCGCGCGTGCAGCACAGCAGGCCCAAAAGCCCGAATGAAGCCGCGCCTCACTTTGACGTTGCAGTTCCCCGCCGCGAAGGCGTTCCCTTCGCACAAGGCGATCCTGCCGCGCGCGACCGTCGTGCGCTGGATCAAGGCATCGCTTTTCGCGGACGCCGAGCTGACCGTGCGCTTCGTCGACGAGGACGAAGGCCGCATGCTCAACCGGACGTATCGGCAGAAGGATTACGCCACCAACGTGCTCACGTTCGCCTACGCGGAATCGGAGGAGGATCCCGTCGCGGGCGATCTGATCCTGTGCTGCCCGGTCGTCGAGCGCGAGGCCGCCGAGCAGGGCAAGCCGCTCGCCGCGCACTACGCGCACCTGATCGTCCACGGCACGCTGCATGCGCAGGGCTACGATCACGAAGTCGAAAGCGAGGCGCAAGAGATGGAATCCATCGAGACGGATATCATGCAGTCTCTGGGATTCTCCGATCCTTATGTGCCTTTGACGTGACCTCGACCTGAATCCGGTCCGATGTTCAGAACGCCGTGAACGACAAGACGCCCGAACCCGCGCAACCCGCAACGCTTCCCGCCGAACAGACGCCCGCGCCCTGCCCGGACTATCCGCCCGCGCTCGGCGAATCGGCGCTCCTCACCGACGAGGAGCTCGCCGCCTCGCGCGAGGCGGCGCTCGTGAAGTGGGACCGCAAGTCGGACCTGTGGCTCTTCGGTTACGGCTCGCTGATCTGGAACCCCGGTCTGCCCACGCTCGAGGCGGTGCGCGGCAAGGTGCACGGCTATCATCGCGGGCTGTATCTGTGGTCGCGCGTGAATCGCGGCACGCCGGAGCAGCCGGGCCTCGTGCTCGCGCTGGATCGCGGCGGCTCGTGCACCGGCATGGCGTTCCGGCTCGCCGGCGCCGATGCCCTCGAACATCTCGACGTGCTGTGGCGTCGCGAAATGGCGATGGCGTCGTACCGGCCCGCGTGGCTGCCCTGCACGCTCGCGGACGGACGGCGCGTCGACGCGCTCGCGTTCGTCATGCGCCGCGAGGCCACGTCCTATACCGGCAAGCTCGCCGATCCGATCGTGCGCACCGTGCTCGGCTGCGCGAGCGGCCGCTACGGCACGACGCTCGAATACGTCAGCCGGACGGTCGAAGCTTTGCGCGAAAGCGGCATGCCGGATCGCGCGCTCGAAGCGCTGTTGAAGCGCTGTCAGGCGAAGGCGGGCAAATGACGCGCGCGGCGCTTCGTTCCGTATGATTTTTTGCGTCGGCCATCGTCCGTTCGGCCAAGGATCACGGGCCGACATACTTCTCGCATATTTATCGGCTAGCATGGCTCATGACATGCGCGCCGCGCCACGCTGCCCGCGTTTTGCCTTGGTGTATGCTTAACTCTCCGCTAACCCGCGCCCGGGAACTCCCGGGCGCTCCGCTATGAACGAACCCTATCCCAGTCGACGCCATACCGACAAACCGCAGGAAAAGCGCTCGCTTCTCGAACGCCTGACCGATTTCATCTCGCACGAGCCTGAATCGCGCGACGAACTTCTCGAAGTGCTCCAGGACGCGCACGAGCGCAACCTGCTCGACGCCGATTCGCTCTCGATGATCGAAGGCGTCTTCCAGGTGTCCGATCTCTGCGCACGCGACATCATGATTCCGCGCGCGCAGATGGACGCCATCAACATCGCGGACACGCCTGCCGAGTTCATCCCCTTCGTGCTCGAAAAAGCACACTCGCGCTATCCCGTCTACGAAGGCAATCGCGACAACGTCATCGGCGTGCTGCTCGCGAAAGACCTGCTGCGCTATTACGCCGAAGAGGAATTCGACGTGCGCGGCATGCTGCGCCCCGCCGTCTTCATCCCCGAATCGAAGCGCCTAAATGTGCTGCTGCACGACTTTCGCGTGAACCGCAACCACATCGCGCTCGTCGTCGATGAATACGGCGGCGTCGCCGGCCTCATCACGATCGAGGACGTGCTGGAGCAGATCGTCGGCGACATCGAGGACGAATACGATTTCGACGAGGAAGCCGGCAATATCATCGCGACGCCCGACGGCAAGTTCCGGGTGCGCGCGCTCACCGGCATCGAACAGTTCAACGAGGAATTCGGCACCGATTTCTCCGACGACGAAGTCGATACCATCGGCGGTCTCGTCACGCATCGCTTCGGGCGCGTGCCGCATCGCGGCGAGAAGGTGCGCATCGACGATTTCGTGTTCGAGATCCTGCGCGGCGACGCCCGCCAGATTCACGTCCTCCTCGTGCGGCGCGTGCCGAATCTCGCCCAGCAACATCATCACGCGGGCGACGACGAAGACGAACTGCGCGATTGAGCGCTTCGCGGGCGTCGGCATCGACCGACGCCCGTCTTCATTCCTTGCCCGCTTCCGTTCCAACTCGACCGTCGTCAATGGCCGATTCATCGTTTCCCTTTCTCTCCCGTCAACGCGACACCTCGGTGATCGCCACGACACCGCGCGCGCTGCCCTTCTGGCATTACCTCGTCGCCGCGGTGCTCGGCGCCGTCAACACGCTCTCCTTCGCGCCGACGCCGCACGGCGGCTGGATCGAGCTCGTCATCTTCGCGCTGTTCTTCGCGTGGCTGTCGCGCACGAGCGGCTGGAAGAGCGCCGCCGCCACCGGCTGGGCCTTCGGCTTCGGCAACTTCGTGACGGGCGTGTGGTGGCTCTATGTCAGCATGCACGTCTATGGCGGCATGGCTCCGGCGCTTGCCGCGGCCGCCGTCGCGTTGTTCTCGCTGTATCTCGCGATCTATCCGGCGTTGTCGAGCGTGGCCTGGTCGTTCGTCGCGGGCCGCGCCCGTTTCGGCGATGAAGACGCCGCGACCGCGCGCGACATCGAAGCCTCGCCCCGCCATGCGCCGACGTGGCACGGCGCGTTCGCCTTCGCGAGCGCATGGGCGCTCGGCGAATGGTTGCGCGGCCTCGTGTTCACCGGCTTCCCGTGGCTCGCGAGCGGCTATGCGCAGGTCGACGGACCGCTCAAGGGCTTCGGCGCGATCGTGGGCGTGTATGGCGTCGGCTGGGTGCTCGCGCTCGTCGCCGCGTTGATCGTGCAGACGCTCTATAACCTGCGTCGCGCGCAGAGTTTCGGAGCGCGCTTCGCGCCGGGCATCGTCGCGATTGCGCTGATCGTCGCGGGTACGCTGTTGTCGCTCGTGCAATGGACGACGCCCGCCAACGCGCCGCTCGACGTTCGCCTCCTGCAAGGCAACGTGAAGCAGGAGATGAAGTTCGAGCAGGCAGGCATCGATGAATCCCTCGCGCTCTACAAGCGGCTCATCACAGAGAAACCCGCCGATCTGATCGTCACGCCGGAGACCGCGTTGCCGGTGCTGTCGGTGCAGATTCCGCAGGACTTCGCTCTGGCCATCCGCAACTTCGCGGACGACACGAACTCGTCGATCCTCTTTGGCGTGGTGGGCGTCACGATCCTCCCCGACGGCCGCGCGACCGATTTCACCAACAGCCTCTTCGGCGTCACGCCGCACGTGAACGGCGTCTACCGCTACGACAAGCATCATCTCGTGCCGTTCGGCGAATTCGTGCCGCTCGGCTTTCACTGGTTCGTGCGGATGATGGGCATTCCGCTCGGCGACCTCGCGCGCGGACCGGTCGCGCAGAAGGCGTTCCTCGTGCACAACCAGCCGGTCGCTGTCGATATCTGCTACGAGGACATCTTCGGCGAAGAGATCGCGCGCACGATCCGCGAGCAGGAAACGCCCGCGGGCATTCTCGTCAATTCGACGAACCTCGCGTGGTTCGGCAACACGATCGCGCTCGATCAGCATCTTCAGATCGCGCGCATGCGATCGATCGAAACCGGCCGGCCGATGCTGCGCGCGACCAATACCGGCATGACGGCGGTGATCGCGGCGAACGGCGATGTCGTGTCGAAGCTGCCCACCTTCACGACAGGCGTGCTCGAAGCGCGCGTGCAAGGCACGGCGGGAACCACGCCTTACGTGACGAGCGGGAATATGACGGTGATCGTGGTGTCGCTGGTTCTGCTGGCGTTCGGGTTTGCGTTCGCGCCGAACCGAAAACGCTCGGGCACGCGTTGAATATCGATTGAAACAAAGCCGCGCCGCGCGATGCGGCCCGGCTCGCGCATCCGCGCTTTCCGGGTGCCCGGCTTCCCAAAAAGCCGCACCCACCCTTCCATTCGGCTAAAATTCAACGTTTTAGCACTTCGGCCGAGCCTCCGAGTCGCGTCGTCACGACGATGGCCGCGCCCCGCATAAGGCAATCATGCTCACTTTCCAGCAAATCATTCTGACGCTGCAGTCCTACTGGAACGAGAAGGGCTGCGCACTGCTCCAGCCGATCGACATGGAAGTCGGCGCGGGCACCTCGCACGTCCACACGTTCCTGCGCGCGATCGGCCCCGAGCCGTGGCGCGCCGCCTATGTCCAACCGTCGCGCCGCCCGAAAGACGGCCGCTACGGCGAAAACCCGAACCGCCTGCAGCACTACTATCAGTATCAGGTCGTGCTGAAGCCCGCGCCTGAGAACATCCTCGATCTGTACCTCGGCTCGCTCGAAGCGCTCGGCTTCGACCTGAAGCAGAACGACGTGCGCTTTGTCGAAGACGACTGGGAAAATCCCACGCTCGGCGCGTGGGGCCTCGGCTGGGAAGTGTGGCTGAATGGCATGGAAGTGACGCAGTTCACGTACTTCCAGCAGGCGGGCGGCATCGACTGCAAGCCGGTGCTCGGCGAAATCACCTACGGTCTCGAACGCCTCGCCATGTATCTGCAGAAGGTCGAGAACGTGTACGACCTCATCTGGACCGAGTGGGAAGAAGATGGCCCGAACGGCCGCGTGCTGCGTCAGCTGACCTACGGCGACGTCTACCACCAGAACGAAGTGGAACAGTCCACGTATAACTTCGAACACGCGAACGTCGATCTGCTTTTCACGTTCTTCAAGAGCTACGAAGAAGAAGCGAAGAAGATGATCGACGCGAAGCTCGCGCTGCCTGCCTACGAACTCGTGCTGAAGGCAGGTCACACGTTTAATCTGCTCGATGCGCGCGGCGCCATTTCCGTGACGGAGCGCGCGGCGTATATCGGCCGCATCCGCGCGTTGTCGCGTCTCGTGGCGCAGGCCTACTACGACTCGCGCGAAGCGCTCGGCTTTCCGATGCTCGGCAATCCGGTCAAGGGCGATCGCGATCTCATCACCGACGAGCAGGAAGCGCAGCGCCCCGCATGGGCGCCGCCGCTGAAGGTGGAAAGCTCGCCCACGGGCAATAACGAACAGGTTTGACGAGGCTCGACAGAACAATGACGCAATCCAACAACGCTTCGCTGCTCGTCGAGCTGCTGACTGAAGAACTGCCGCCGAAGGCGCTCGCGCGTCTCGGCACCGCGTTTGCCGATGGCATCGTCGAGCGCCTGGCCGCGCGCGATCTGATCGACGGCGCGCCTTCGTTCGAAAAATTCGCGACGCCGCGCCGTCTCGCCGTGCTCATCAGGAACGTGCGCGATGTCGCGCCGGAAAGGCAGGTGCGCGAGAAAGTGCTGCCGGTGACGGTCGCGCTCGACAAGGAAGGCAACCCCACGCCGCCGCTCGCGAAGAAGCTCGCGGCGCTCGGCTTCCCCGATTTCCCCATCGCCGAACTCGAACGCGCGCAGGACGGCAAGGCCGAAGCGTTCTTCCTGCGCTATGCCGCGCCGGGCGCGACGCTCGCCGATGGCCTGCAGGCCGCGCTCGACGAAACGCTCGGCAAGCTGCCCATTCCGAAAGTCATGACCTATCAGCGCCCGGACGGCACCAGCGTGCAGTTCGTGCGGCCGGTGCAGCGCCTGATCGCGATGCATGGCCGCAAGGTCGTGCCGGTCAGCGCGCTCGGCGTCGACTCGGGCGATACGACCGTCGGCCATCGCTTCATGTCGGAAGGCTTCGTCGCGATTCCGCATGCCGACGAGTACGCCACGACGCTGCGCGGCCGAGGCCAGGTGGTCGCGAACTTCGACGATCGCCGTGAATCGATCCGCACGCAGTTGCAGGCGTTCGCGGGCGAAGACAGCGTCGTGATGCCCGAAGCGCTGCTGGATGAGGTGAACGCGCTCGTCGAATGGCCGGTTGTCTACGAATGCCGCTTCGACGAGGAGTTCCTGCAAGTGCCGCAGGAATGTCTGATCCTCACGATGCAGACGAACCAGAAGTACTTCGCGCTCACCGACCAGCACGGCAAGCTGCGCTCGCGTTTCCTGATCGTGTCGAACATCGATACGAAGACGCCGGGCGAGATCGTCGAAGGCAATGAGCGCGTCGTGCGCCCGCGCCTCGCCGATGCGAAATTTTTCTTCACGCAGGACAAGAAGAAGCGTCTCGAAGACCGCGTGCCGCTGCTCGCGAACGTGGTCTATCACAACAAGCTCGGTTCGACGCTGCAACGCGTCGAGCGCCTCGAAGCGCTGGCGGGCGAAATCGCGCCGATGGTCGGCGTCGATGCCGCATTGGCGCGCCGCGCCGCGCGTCTCGCGAAGGCGGATCTGCTGACGGACATGGTCGGCGAATTCCCCGAGCTGCAAGGCACGATGGGCACGTACTACGCGCGTCACGACGGCGAGCCGGAAGAAGTCGCGCTCGCGTGCTCGGAGCATTATCAGCCGCGCTTCTCGGGCGACGAAACGCCGTCCACAGGCGTCGGCGCGGCGGTCGCGCTCGCGGACAAGCTGGAAACGATCGTCGGCATCTGGGGTATCGGTCTCGCGCCGACCGGCGAGAAAGATCCGTTCGCGCTGCGCCGTCACGCGTTGGGCGTCTTGCGCATCCTGCTGGAAAAGAAGCTGCCGATCGACTTGCGCGATCTCGTCGCCGCCGCGCAGCGTCAGTTCGTCAACGTACCGCAAGTCGCGGATTCGCAGGAAGCGGTGTACGCGTTCTTCATCGACCGCCTGCGTGGCCTGTTGCGCGAACGCGGCTTCGAGGCCAACGACATCGAAGCCGTGCTGAGCCTGAATCCGACGCGTCTCGACGACATCGTCGCGCGCCTCGATGCGGTCCGCGAGTTCGCCGCGCTGCCGGAAGCCGCTGCGCTTGCCGCCGCTAACAAGCGCATCTCGAACATCCTGAAGAAGTCGGAACAGGGTGCGCCGTCGTCGGTGAACAAGGAACTGCTCGTCGAAGCGGCGGAAAAGAGCCTGTACGCGCAGATCGAACAAGTGACGCCGCGCGTGCAGAGCCAGCTCGCCGCGCGCAACTACACGGAAGCGCTGACCGCGCTCGCCGCGTTGCGCGAGAGCGTCGACACGTTCTTCAACGACGTAATGGTGAACGCGGAAGACGTTTCACTGCGCAACAATCGCCTCGCGCTGCTCAATGCATTGCATCAGCAGATGAACTGCGTCGCCGACATTTCGAAGCTCGCCGCATAAAACGCCGCCATGGTCATGAACCGAAAACTGGTCATCCTCGATCGCGATGGCGTCATCAACGTCGATTCCGATGCCTTCATCAAGTCGCCGGACGAATGGGTCGCCATTCCCGGCAGCCTCGAAGCGATCGCGCGCCTGAATCAGGCGGGCTATCGCGTGGCGATCGCATCGAATCAGTCGGGCATCGGGCGCGGTTTGTTCGACATGGCCGCGCTGAACGCGATGCATGAGAAGATGAATCGCGCGGCGGCGGCTGTCGGCGGGCGCATCGACGCGGTGTTCTTCTGCCCGCACACGGCCGAAGACCAGTGCGATTGCAGAAAGCCGCGGCCGGGCATGTTGCAGCAGATCATCGACCGCTTCGAGATCGATCCGGAAGACACGCCGGTCGTCGGCGACTCGCTGCGCGATCTGCAGGCGGGCGCGGCGCTCGGCTTTCCGGTGCATCTCGTGCTCACCGGCAAGGGCGAAAAGACGCTCAAGGAAGGCCAGTTGCCCGAAGGCACCGTCGTTCACAAGGATTTGCGCGCGTTCGCGCTCGACTTCCTCGCGCGGCATCAGGACCGCTCCGCGGCCCAGTAACACCGATACTCCATGCGCTTCATCCGTTCGCTGCTGTTGATGCTTTACTTCATCGTGTACACGGTGCCGTACGCGATCGCCTGCTTCATCGCGTTTCCGTTCATGCGTGCCGACAAGCGCTACTGGATGGCAGCCGGCTGGTGCAAGTCGACGATCGTCGTGCTGCGGCATCTGATTGGCATCCGCTACACGATCGAGGGCATGGAGAACCTGCCGAATGGCCCCGCCGTGCTGCTTTCGAAGCATCAGTCCGCATGGGAAACGCTCGCGTTCCCCGCGCTGATGCCACGTCCGCTCTGCTACGTGTTCAAGCGCGAGCTGCTCTATGTGCCGTTCTTCGGCTGGGCGCTCGGACTCCTGAAGATGGTGCATATCGACCGCAAGCAAGGCCGCGACGCGTTCGTGTCCGTCACGCGCCAGGGCCGCGCGCGCATGGACGAAGGCGCGTGGGTCATCATGTTTCCGGAAGGCACGCGCACGAAAACGGGCAGTCAGGGCAAGTACAAGACGGGCGGCGCGCGCTTCGCTGTCGCGACCGGCGCACCCGTCGTGCCGATCGCGCACAACGCGGGGCACGTGTGGCCACGTAATTCGTTCATCAAATATCCGGGTATAGTCACGGTGTCGATCGGCAAGCCGATCGATACGGCAGGCCTCACACCCGAGGAAGTGAACACGCGTGTCGAAAGCTGGATCGAAACGGAAATGCGCCGCATCGATCCGCACGCTTACGCCGCGCCGAACGCGCAGCCGGGTGAAGCCGGCGCCGCGGGCGCGGGCCGCTGAAGCGGCTCTCGCATTCATATCGAGCCGCGGCGTGCCTTACTCGTTCTTCTCGTCATTCCTGCGCCGTGAGCGCAAAGCCGAGCCAATGCAGAAAGCCCCATCGCGACAGCGCCCCGCCGTCGCGCTCGATACCCTGCAACTCGATCTGCCGTTCGAGCATGCGCCGGCTTACTCCGGCGCACCGCCCGCGAGCGGTCCGGCTCCGCTGCGTGGCGACGTTCCGAGCGCCGATCCCGTTCCCGCACTCACGCCCGCAACGCCGGCGGCTCCGCTTCCCGATGGCGTGCGCCTGCGCCGCATCGTGCTGAAGGCAGGTGCGCTCGAATACCGGCTGAAGCGCTCGTCGCGGCGCACGATCGGTTTTTGCATCGACGGCACCGGGCTCGCCATCACCGCGCCGCGCTGGGTGACGGTCGCCGACATCGAAAGCGCGATCCTCGACAAGCAGAACTGGATCGTCAAGAAGCTCACCGAATGGCAGACGCGCGTCGAGCAGCGCGCGCTGCCGCGCATCGAATGGAAGGACGGCGCGCAGTTTCCGTATCTCGGCAAGACCATCAGCGTGTCGCTCGGATCGAGCGCGAGCGTGCTGTCTTTCGACGATGAAACCAACGTGCTCTCCCTCGCGATGCCGGCGCTCGCCGATACGCAGCAGATCAAGGATCGCGTGCAGGGCTGGCTGCAATCGGAAGCGAAGCGCATCTTCGGCGAGCGGCTCGCAGTGTATGCGGCGAAGCTCGGCGTCGAGTATCGCGCGTATGCGCTGTCGTCGGCGGCGACGCGCTGGGGCAGTTGCTCCAGCGACGGCAAGATCCGCCTCAACTGGCGGCTCATTCATTTTCCGATGTCGATCATCGATTACGTGGTCGCGCACGAGCTCGCGCATCTGCGCGAAATGAACCACAGCCCGCGCTTCTGGCGGACGGTCGAATCGATCTTCCCCGAGTTCCGCGAAGCGCGGCATACGCTGAAGCATCATCCGCCAGACTTGCTGCCGGCGCTTTGATGCGTCGTCAGCACGCAAAAAGCGCCGACGGTACAATTTCTTTCCTGTCCCTCGCAAATACAAAACAGGAAACCCCATCATGCGACTCCTCCATACGATGCTGCGCGTCGGCGACCTGCAGCGTTCCATCGATTTCTACACGCGCATTCTCGGCATGCACGTGTTGCGTCAAAGCGAAAACACCGAGTACAAGTACACGCTCGCGTTCGTGGGCTACGGTCCCGAAAGCGAGAACAGCGTGCTCGAACTGACCTACAACTGGGGCACCGACAAGTACGACCTGGGCACGGCTTACGGCCATATCGCGCTCGAAGTCGACAGCGCCGCCGACGCGTGCGAGCGCATTCGTCAGGCGGGCGGCAAGGTCACGCGCGAGGCCGGCCCCGTGAAGGGCGGCACGACGGTGATCGCGTTCGTCGAAGATCCGGACGGCTACAAGGTCGAGCTGATCGAAAAGCATTCCTGATGCATCTCGCGCGCCGCACGCTCGATGCGGCGCGCACTCCCCGCATTCCCACGGGCTCGACCCGACCTTTCCCTCTCGCCGGCCGTTCGCTGGCACAATCGACGCTCCATATCAGTGCATGGCCGATGTGCGCTTCACGTCGGCCCTGTCCCGTCACGCCTGACAGAGCCCGCCGATGAGCACGTCTTCCCTCGCCCTGCGCCGCGCCCCGGACGCCACCGCCATCATCGTGATGATCGCGTTGTGCAGCGCATGGGGATTCCAGCAGGTCGCGATCAAGGAAGCGAACGCATCGATTCCGCCGATGCTGCAAGCTGGCATCCGCTCGCTGATCGCGACCCTGCTCGTGTGGATCTGGACGCGCACGCGCGGCGTGCCGCTCTTTCAACGCGACGACACGCTGCCGGCCGGCCTGCTCGCGGGACTGCTCTTCGGCGGCGAGTTCGTCTGCATTTTCTTCGGCCTGAGCCTGACCACGGCGACGCGCATGGCCGTGTTCCTCTACACCGCGCCCTGCTTCACCGCGCTCGGCCTGCACTTTTTCGTCGCGGGCGAGCGGCTGTCGCGCACGCAGTGGAGCGGCATCGTGCTCGCGTTCTGCGGCATCGCGCTCGCGTTCGCCGACGGCTTCCTGCATGGCGATCCGAACGGCACGCCGACGCTGCAAGGCATCGCGGGGGATGTGCTCGGCATCATGGCCGGCCTCTTCTGGGCCGCGACGACCGTCGTGGTGCGCGCGTCCACGCTCGCGCAGGCGAGCGCGAGCAAGACGTTGTTCTATCAGCTGGCGGTATCGGCGGTGCTGCTGCTCGTGCTCGCCGCGGGCATCGGGCAGACGCATGTCGAAGCCGTGCCGCCGCTCGTGATCGCGAGCCTCGCCTATCAGGCGATCGTCGTCGCATTCATCAGCTATCTGACGTGGTTCTGGCTGCTCACGCGCTATATGGCGTCACGGCTTTCGGTGTTCTCGTTTCTCACGCCGATTTTCGGCGTCACCTTCGGCGTGGTCCTGCTCGGCGAGCATTTCACCACGCGTTTCATGATCGCCGCGGTGATGGTGCTCGCGGGCATCGCGCTCGTGAACCGGCCGGCGCGACGCGCGTAGCAGTACTGCGGTAGCAACTGCCGCGCGGTGCGCAAAGCGTTACACTGTATCGCGACCCTGCCGAACGCGTCCCTGCTTACCGGACGACAAGAGCAGAGACCAGCGCGAGGCAACGCGCCGCAGCCGGGGGAATCAGCGTGCAACCGATCATCCAGCCTTTCTTCGATATCAACACCGGCACGATGACGTACGTCGTCTATGAGGCGGCCGGTTCAACCGCAGCGATCGTCGACCCGGTTCTCGACTACGACCCGAAAGCCGCCCGCACGTCGACGCGTTCCGCCGATGCGGTCATCGCGTTCGTGCGCGAAGAGCGCCTCTCCATCGAGTGGATTCTGGAGACGCACGCGCACGCGGACCATCTCTCGGCGGCGCCGTATCTGAAGCGCGAGCTCGGCGGAAAGATCGGTATCGGCGAATCGATCCGCACGGTGCAGGGCGTGTTCAAGAAGATCTTCGATCTCGAGCCGGAGTTCCTGCTCGACGGCTCGCAGTTCGATCACCTCTTCACGGACGGCGAGCGCTTCATGATCGGCGCGATCGAGGCCTGTGCGCTCTTCGTGCCGGGCCATACGCCCGCCGACATGGCTTACCGGGTCGGCGATGCGGTGTTCGTCGGCGATACGCTTTTCATGCCGGACGTCGGCACCGCGCGCTGCGACTTTCCGGGCGGCAGCGCGCGCACGCTGTATCGCTCGATTCACCGCCTGCTCGCGCTCGATCCCGATACGCGTCTCTTCGTCTGCCACGACTATCCGCCAAACACGCGCGCGCCGCAGTGGCAGACCACCGTGCGCGATCAGCGGGAACACAATGTTCACGTTGGCGGCGGCAAGACCGAAGACGAATTCGTCGCGATGCGCGAAGCCCGCGACGCGACGCTCGGCATGCCGACGCTCATCCTGCCCGCGATCCAGGTCAACATCCGCGCGGGCCAGTTTCCCGAGGCCGCAGGCAACGGCACGACCTATCTGAAGATTCCGCTCAACGCGCTCTAAGCTTCGATTCTGCCGCGCGTCACGCCGAGCAGATCGGCCATCGCGCGGCGCGCACCGTTCGCATCGCGGCCGATGATCGCATCGAACACCGCCGTATGCTCCGCGAGCGACGCGTTGTAAATGTCCGCGCGCTTCGCGTTCAAGCGCAACTGGCCTTCGAGCGTGCGTTCGATCAACGCGCCGAGCGGGATCAGCAATTCGTTGCTGCACGCGGCGAGCACGCTGAGATGGAAGTCGAGATCGGCGCGCACCCATTCATCGACGTTCTGCGCGTCGGCCATCGCCCGATGCGCGCGCGTGAGACGCTCGCGCGCGCCTTCCTCGTGGTTGTCGGCGGCGAGCGCGGCGGCGTACGGCTCGATCATCTCGCGCATTTCCTGAAGCTTGAGCGCGAACTGCAGCGGCGGTGCGACGCGCGAATACCAGTCGAGCATGTCGGCGTCGAGCAGGTTCCACGCAGCCTTCGCGCGCACACGCGTACCGACTTTCGGCCGCGACTCGATCAGCCCTTTCGACGTAAGCGTGCGCAACGCCTCGCGAAGCACCGTGCGGCTCACGCCGAAGCGCTCCATCAATTCCGCTTCGCGCGGCAAGGGAAAGCCAGGCTGGAAGTCGCCTCGCAGAATCGCCGTGCCCAGTTCATGGGCTACACGGCCATGCAGGTCCCTGTGAATGATGGTCTCCTTCTCGATTTCCTCACGATTATCCGGTATTCATCCGATGTTTCGTAAGTCCCAATTTACCTTTCAATAATACTATTAATATGCCCACATCGCGAGTTTTTGCTACCATGTGAATCCTTATCGGGAGACGCTTCATGAAAATCACGAAACTCGAGACCTTCATCGTTCCGCCGCGCTGGTGCTTCCTCAAGATCGAAACCGACGAAGGCATCACCGGCTGGGGTGAGCCGGTCGTCGAAGGCCGCGCGCATACCGTCGCTGCCGCCGTCGATGAACTCGCCGACTATCTGATCGGGAAGGATCCGCGTCATATCGAAGACCTGTGGCAGGTGATGTATCGCTCCGGCTTCTATCGCGGCGGCCCGATCGGCATGAGCGCGATCGCCGGCGTCGATCAGGCGCTGTGGGACATTCTCGGCAAGCATCACGGCGTGCCGGTTCACGCGCTGCTCGGCGGCCAGGTGCGCGACAAGATCAAGGTGTATTCGTGGATCGGCGGCGACCGTCCGAGCGATGTCGCGAACAACGCGCGCGCGGTTGTCGAGCGCGGCTTCAAGGCGGTGAAGATGAACGGCTCGGAAGAGCTGCAGATCATCGATACCTTCGACAAGGTTCAGGGCGTCATCGACAATGTGCGCGCGGTGCGCGAGGCGGTCGGCCCGAACGTGGGCATCGGCGTGGACTTTCATGGGCGCGTGCACAAGCCGATGGCGAAGGTGCTCGCAAAGGAACTCGATCCGTTCAAGCTGATGTTCATCGAGGAGCCGGTGCTCTCGGAGAACGTCGAGGCGCTGCGCGATATCGTCAGCCAGACGAGCACGCCGATCGCGCTCGGCGAGCGGCTCTACTCACGCTGGGACTTCAAGCACATTCTCGCGGGCGGTTACGTCGATATCATTCAGCCGGACGCGTCGCATGCGGGCGGGCTCACCGAATGCCGCAAGATCGCGACGATGGCCGAAGCCTACGATGTCGCGCTCGCGCTGCATTGCCCGCTCGGGCCGATCGCGCTCGCGACCTGCCTGCAGATCGATGCGGTGAGCTACAACGCGTTCATTCAGGAGCAGAGCCTCGGGATTCACTACAACAAGGGCAATGACCTGCTCGACTACATCAGGAATCCGGAAGTCTTCAAGTACGAAGACGGCATGGTGACAATTCCGCAAGGGCCGGGCCTTGGCATCGAAGTGAACGAGGAGAAGGTGCGCGAGATGGCGAAGGTGGGCCATCGCTGGCGCAATCCGGTGTGGCGTCACGCGGATGGAAGCGTGGCCGAGTGGTGATTTCCGTTTGACCGCCGCGCGGCGTCAGCGTCTCAGACGCGCTTTCACCGCGCCGCGCAGCGCGTTGCTGATGAGCAGGTTCTCGGCTTTCTGCAGGTCGTCCATCGTGAGTGTGCGCTCCGCCGCCCCGAGTTCTTCCATCAGCACCGCGCGCATCACGCCGGGCAGCACGCCGGCGTCGATGGGCGGCGTCCACCACTTGCCGTCGAGTTGCGCGAAGACGCTCGATCGGCCGCCTTCGGTGAGCTCGCCGCGTTCGTTGAAAAACAGCATGTCGAACGCGCCTTGGGCTTCGGCGGCTTTCCATGCGCGATCGTAGTCGGCGCGGCGCGTCGTCTTGTGCCGAAGCAGCGGATCGCCGGACGATTGCGGCGCGAAGCCTCGATCGCACGCGAGCAGGACATCCACCGTATCCGATGACAACGGTGCCAGTTGCGCGCTCGTGATCGCGATGCGCCCGCCCTTGTCCAGCGCGATGCGCAGACGATACGGCTTGCCCGCTTCGAACGTCGCGCAGTGTTCTTCGACTTGCGTCGAAAGCGCGCGCTCGTCGAAAGCGAAGCCGAGATACGCCGCGCTTGTCTTCAACCGCGCGACGTGCCGCGCGTAATGGCGAACGCCTACTTCGCGCGTCGCGTAGGTCGTCTCGAAGAGCTCGAAGCCCGGATCGGCACCGGTCAGAAAGCGCGCTTTCAACAGACACTCCTCGTATTCGTCGGCGGCGACGCTATCGAGCACGATGCCCGCGCCGATGCCGAGCACGCCGCGCTCGCGCGCCGCATCGACGACGAGCGTGCGTATCGCCACCGACATGCAGAAGTCGCCAGTCGCATCGAGCCAGCCGATCGCGCCGGTATACAGACCGCGCGGCGTGCTTTCGATCTCGTCGATCAGCTGCATCGTCCGATATTTCGGCGCACCGGTGATCGAGCCGCACGGAAACAACGCGCGGACGATGCCGGCGAACGGCGTGCCGGGAATCACGCGCGCCTCGATGGTCGAGGTCATCTGCCACACCGACGCGTACGGCTCGACCGAAAAGAGCGCCGGCACATTCACCGAACCCGTGACGGCCACGCGCGACATGTCGTTGCGCAGCAAGTCGACGATCATCACGTTTTCCGCGCGATTCTTCGGGTCATTGCGAAGCGCTTCGGGATCGGCGTCGCGCGGCGCGGTGCCTTTCATCGGCCGCGCGCGCAGCAGGTCGCCGCGCTTCTCGACGAACAGTTCCGGCGAGCACGACACGACCGAGCGCCCATCCGGCAGCGCGATGAACGCGCCGTAATGCACCGCCTGACGCTCGCGCAAGCGCCGATAGAGCGCGAGCGGCCCGCCGAACACATCGAAGTTCAGCCGATAGGTGTAGTTGATCTGATACGACTCGCCTTCTCGCAAGGCATCCTGCACGGCGGCGATGGCGGCATCGAATTCACCGCGCGTGACGCTCGGCTCGATGCCCGCGACGCCTGCGGTCATGTCATCGCCTTGGGACGCGAGCCACGCATCGACTTCATCGCGCGACAGATGCGCGCACTCGCGGAACATCAGCACGCGCAAAGCGTGATCGTCACCGCGCCCGACCGTGCCGAACTGGAGGTTGCGGCCGAACTCGTAATCCGCGACGACGACCGCATGCAAGCCGCTTCGCAGATCACGCTCGATGTCGCCGCACACTGCTTCGAGCGCATGACCGTCCACGCACACGCGTTCGTGCGCAAAGTCCGTGTACAAACGACTCGACCGCCTTTCGGCGGTCGCATCGCAATCGTCGAGCAGCGCGAATATCGCGCCGCGCTCTTCGGTTTTCATCGTCATGCCCGCACGACGTACCATGCACTCGACCGCATCAGTCGAAGAAGCTCTTCACGCGGTCGAACCAGCTCTTGCTTTGCGGACTATGCCGCGCGCCGCCCTGCTCCAGCGACTTCTCGAACTGCTTCAGCAGATCGCGCTGCTGCTCCGTGAGCTTCACCGGCGTTTCGACTTGCACATGCACGTACAAATCGCCAGCGATGCTCGAACGCAAGCCCTTGATGCCCTTGCCGCGCAGACGGAACGTCTTGCCCGATTGGGTGCCTTCCGGCACCGTGAAGCTCGCGCGGCCGGCCAGCGTGGGCACTTCGATTTCGCCGCCCAGCGCCGCCGTCGTGAACGGAATCGGCATCTGGCAATGCAGGTCGTCGCCGTCGCGCTCGAACACCGAATGCTGCTTGATGTGGATTTCCACATACAGGTCGCCGTTCGGCCCGCCGTTGATGCCCGGCTCGCCGTTGCCCGCCGAGCGGATACGCATGCCGTCGTCGATGCCCGCCGGAATCTTCACTTCCAGCGTCTTCGTTTCCTTCACCTTGCCCGCGCCGTGGCAGTTCGCGCACGGATCGGGAATGTAGCTGCCGCTGCCGTGACACTTCGGGCACGTCTGCTGGATGCTGAAAAAGCCCTGCGACATGCGCACCTGGCCCTGACCGTGACAGGTCGGGCAGGTTTCCGGCTTGGTGCCCGGCTTCGCGCCCGAGCCGTGACAGACATTGCAGTTCACCCAGCTCGGCACGCGGATTTGCGTGTCGTAGCCGTGCGCCGCCTGCTCCAGCGTGATCTCCATGCTGTAGCGCAGGTCCGCGCCGCGATAGACTTGCGGACCGCCGCGCCCGCGAGCGCCGCCAGCCGCCGCCTGTCCGAAGATGTCGCCGAAAATATCGCCGAAGGCATCGGCGAAACCGCCGAAGCCCTGCGCGCCCGCGCCCGCCATGTTCGGATCGACGCCCGCGTGGCCGTACTGATCGTACGCAGCCCGCTTCTGCTGGTCGGAGAGCATTTCGTAGGCTTCCTTCGCCTCCTTGAAATTCTCTTCCGCCTTCTTGTTGTCCGGATTGCGGTCAGGGTGATACTTCATCGCGAGCTTGCGATACGCCTTCTTGATCTCGTCGTCGCTCGCGTTTTTCGCGACGCCCAGAACGTCGTAGTAGTCCCGTTTCGCCATGTCGGTTCAATGCCGCCGCGCTTGCCCGCGACGGTTCCTGTCAGATGCTGCGGGTTTCGTGCTGCAAACCCGCGCGTAAACCTTTTGCGCCTCGCCTGAAGCAACGCGCCTCTAAAAACAACGTGCCCGGAGAGCCGAAAAAGCTCGCCAGGCGCGTTCCACGTAAGACGCCAACGCGTCCCGGTGATCCCACCGAAAAGGCGCGTGAATGTCGCCACTCACGCGCCCGAATCCGGCGTTAGTCCTTCTTCACTTCCTTGAAGTCGGCGTCGACGACATCGTCGTGATGCTGGCTCGCGCCCGCATCCGCCGATGCACCCGCGCCCGCCGCACCGGCAGCCGCACCCGCCGCGCCTTGCTGCGCCTGCATGTCGGCGTACATCTTCTCGCCGAGCTTCTGCGACGCCTGAGCCAGCGCCTCGACCTTCGCTTCGATCGTGGCCTTGTCGCTCGCGCTGCTCTTCAGCGTGTCTTCGAGGTCCTTCAGCGCCGCTTCGATCTTCTCCTTCTCCGAAGCGTCGACCTTGTCGCCATACTCGGCGACGGCCTTCTTCGTGCTGTGAACCAGGGCATCGCCCTGATTGCGCGCGTCGGCCAGCTCACGCAGCTTGTGATCTTCCTCGGCGTTGGCTTCGGCGTCCTTCACCATCTTGTCGATTTCGGCGTCCGTCAGACCCGAGTTCGCCTTGATGGTGATCTTGTTTTCCTTGCCCGTCGCCTTGTCCTTCGCGCCCACGTGCAGAATGCCGTTCGCGTCGATGTCGAAGGTCACTTCGATCTGCGGCACGCCGCGCGGTGCGGGCGGAATGCCTTCGAGGTTGAACTCGCCGAGCAGCTTGTTGCCCACGGCCATTTCGCGCTCGCCCTGGAACACCTTGATCGTCACGGCGCCCTGGTTGTCGTCCGCCGTCGAATACACTTGCGCGTGCTTCGTCGGGATCGTCGTGTTCTTGTTGATCATCTTCGTCATCACGCCGCCGAGCGTCTCGATGCCGAGCGAAAGCGGAGTAACGTCGAGCAGGAGAACGTCCTTGCGGTCGCCCGACAGAACCTGGCCTTGAATCGCGGCGCCAACGGCGACGGCTTCGTCCGGGTTCACGTCACGGCGCGGGTCCTTGCCGAAGAACTCCTTCACCTTTTCCTGCACCTTCGGCATGCGGGTCATACCGCCGACGAGGATCACGTCGTCGATTTCGCCCACCTTCACGCCCGCGTCCTTGATCGCGATGCGGCACGGTTCGATCGTGCGCTCGATCAGGTCTTCCACGAGCGCTTCGAGCTTCGCGCGGGTGATCTTGAGGTTCAGGTGCTTCGGACCGGAGGCATCCGCCGTGATGTACGGCAGGTTGATTTCGGTCTGCTGCGTGGACGACAGTTCGATCTTCGCCTTTTCAGCGGCTTCCTTCAGGCGCTGCAGCGCGAGCACGTCCTTCGACAGGTCGACGCCCTGCTCCTTCTTGAACTCGCCGATGATGTAATCGATGATGCGCTGGTCGAAGTCTTCACCGCCGAGGAACGTGTCGCCGTTGGTGGAGAGCACTTCGAACTGCATTTCGCCGTCGACGTCCGCGATTTCGATGATCGAGATATCGAACGTGCCGCCGCCCAGGTCGAACACCGCGATCTTGCGGTCGCCCTTTTCGGCTTTGTCCAGACCGAACGCGAGCGCGGCTGCCGTCGGCTCGTTGATGATGCGCTTCACTTCCAGACCGGCGATACGGCCCGCGTCCTTGGTTGCCTGACGCTGGCTGTCGTTGAAGTACGCCGGAACCGTGATGACGGCTTCCGTCACCGGCTCGCCGAGGTAATCTTCAGCGGTCTTCTTCATCTTGCGGAGCACTTCGGCCGAAACCTGCGACGGCGCGAGGTTCTTGCCGTGCGCCTCGACCCATGCGTCGCCGTTGTCGTGCTTGACGATCTTATAGGGCATCAGACCGATGTCCTTCTGCACTTCCTTCTCTTCGAAGCGGCGGCCGATCAGGCGCTTGACCGCGTACAGCGTGTTTCTCGGATTGGTGACCGACTGGCGCTTTGCGGGCGCGCCGACGAGGATCTCGTTGTCATCCATGTACGCGATGATCGACGGCGTGGTGCGCGCGCCTTCCGAGTTCTCGATGACCTTGACCTGATTGCCTTCCATCAGCGCCACGCACGAGTTCGTGGTGCCGAGGTCGATACCGATGATTTTGCCCATTTTTTATCACTCTCCTAGCTTTGATTGCAGTGGCGTTGCGGCGGCGGTGTGTCTTGCCTGACGCCGGCTTGTGCCGATTTACCGGGCCGAACGCCCAAAATTCATACCTGTACGCAAGATAAGAGCGCAGGTTTCGATTTCAAGACCCTGCAATCGATGCGGTCTATAACTTTTTTTCGCGGTCGCCCGCGCTGGCGCCGATCTTTTCGCGCGCCGCCTCCACTGCCGCTTCGAAGTGCGCGAGGCCATGCCAGCCGGTCGCCCGGCCGAGCCGCTTGCCCCGATGAAAAAAGAACCACGTCGGCACGCCGTGCAGCATGAAGCGGCGGCCCAGCCCGCGCTGCGCGTACACATTGCTGTGAAACCACGTCAGGCCGAGCGCGCGGATTTCATCGGGTTTCGCGAGCATCGCTTTCTTGGCGATCTCGCAGTTGAAGCAGTCGAGGCCCCAGAAAAACACCACGGCCAGTTGGTCGCCCGCCGATGCGAGGCCGGCGTCGAAGCCGGCTTCGTCGAGCTCGCGCATCTCGAAGACCGCGAAGGCGGTCGAGTCGACGGGCACGCTGGCCATGGTCGCTTCGGACGCGTTACTTCGGCGCGGCGACGGTCACGAGCGCCGGACGCAGCACGCGGTCGGCGATCACGTAGCCCTTCTGCAGCACGGTGACCACGGTATTCGGATCCTGATCGGCCGGGACCATCGAGATAGCCTGATGGCGATGCGGATCGAATTTCTCGCCGACCGGATTCACCGCGACGACGCGGCCCTTCTCCAGCGCGCCGGTGAGCTGGCGCAGCGTCAGCTCGACGCCTTCACGCACCTTGACGAGATCCGAAGACTGGTCGGCAAGCGCCGCTTCGAGGCTGTCGAGCACGGGCAACAGGTTTTCCGCGAAGTTTTCGATGGCGAATTTATGCGCCTTCGCGACATCTTCCTGGCTGCGGCGGCGCACGTTTTCCGTTTCGGCCTTGGCGCGCAGGAAGTCTTCCTTGAGCGCCACGATCGTGGCCTGCGCCTCGGCCAGCGCGGCTTCGGCCTCGTTCGTCGCCGCTTGCGGCGCGGCGGCGCCGTCCGCCGAAGCGGCCTGAGGCGCCTGCGCGGCGGCATTGGTCGTGTCGGCGGCCTGGCGCGCGTTATCGTCGGCGGGCGTCGGGTTCTGGCTCGCTGAATTCTCTTGCGTGTTTTCCATGTCGCTGAATGTGTATTGCTGTGAGTTGAATCGGATGCGAAAGCGGCCCCTCACATCGAGCACGCATTTTTCGCACTAGCGGCGAAAATTGGGGCATCGAAGGTGTTTTCAAGCCTTCGCGGGCGATTTTTTCTGACGTTTTTGCATGCTTGGCAACGATGCAGCGAACCGTGAAACGAGCGGTAACGCGAGCTTCGCCGCATCGCGCAATTTTCAGATTGAGGGAAATCACTGCCTCGCCTACACTTCGAACAAGCACCGCAGGACGCACGTTAACCCTAATCCTACGAATGCTACAATCCGCTTTCAGCCCATGCCCGTTTCCTGACCCGGCCGTTGCCTGACCGGGCAAACCCGCTCTTCGGGGGTACCATGAAACTGACCTTTGCTATCGCGGTGGTCGCCCTGGTACTCGTCGCGGGAACGACCACCATCTGCATGTCCGGCGCCGTGACCGACCGTACCACCGAGTACGGCGGCGTCCACGCGACCCTGGACGAACTCCTTAGTCAGAACCTGAAAATTTGTCGATGACACGCCGGTCGCGCTTCGTCGGCCTGCCCTGCATGCTGGCCGCGGGCTCGCGGAAGGTCTTGCGGCGCTCGGCTTCGGCCATGCGCTTTGTGCGCCCTTCCTCGGTTTCGGCATAGAGCGTCTGCGCGACCGTCGCGGGTCCGCGCACCTCGCACAGGCCCAGCACCTCGACTTGCCAGACGAGCCGCTCGATATCGATTTCGACGATATCGCCCACGCGCACGTCCTTCGACGGCTTCACGTTCGCGCCGCCGATCTTCACGCGGCCTTTTTCCACCGCGTCGCTCGCGAGCGAACGCGTCTTGAAGAAACGCGCCGCCCACAACCATTTATCGATGCGCAAACGCGCGCCGGGTTCCGTGGAAATCTTGTAGTTCATCAGTGAATGCTTGATAAAGCCGCGCTCAGGCCACTGCGGTGAGCGGCTGCACGGTCTGCACGGGCCATCCCTGCAGATGTTGCGCGGCAATTTCGCCCAGCGCCTTGATCCACGCGGGCGCCGAGTTCAGACAGGCAATGCGGTGAAACTGCTTGCCGCCGGCCTTCAGAAATTCGTCGCGTACCTCGATGCCGATTTCCTCGATCGTCTCGAGGCAATCCGCCGTGAAGCCGGGACAGAAAACGTCCACGCGCGCGACGCCGCCCGCGCCCAGTTCCGCGACCGTGGGCGCCGTATAGGGCTGAAGCCATTCGGCCTTGCCGAAGCGCGACTGGAACGTCACGCGGCATTCCACCGGCGTGAGCCCGAGCGCTGCCGTGAGCAGCGAGCCGGTTAGCTGGCACTGGTCGTGATACGGGTCGCCCAGGTCCATCGTACGTTTGGGCACGCCGTGGAAACTCAAGACCAGCTTGTCGCCGGCGGCGAAATCCGGCTGGCCGTGATGCCGCCAGTAGTCGCGCACCTGCTCCGCGAGCGCCGCGATGTACGCCGGATGATCCGCGTAATGGCGGATGGTGCGAATCTCCGGCTGGTTGCGCACGCGCCTGAGCGCGGCGAAGGCATCGTCGAAGGCGGTGGCTGTCGTGGACGACGAGTATTGCGGGTACATCGGCAGAAGCAGGATGCGATCGGCGCCTTCGAGCTTCAACTGATTCAACATCACGCCGATGCCGGGCGTGCCGTAACGCATGGCGTAGTCGACGATCACGTGATAGTCGTTCGCCGCGAACAGGCGCCGCAAACCGTCGACCTGCTTTTCCGTATGCACGCGCAACGGCGAGCCTTCGGGCATCCACACCTGTGCGTACTTCTTCGCCGACGCGCGTCCACGCAATGGAAGAATCAGGCCGCGCAGAATGACTTGCCAGACGAACGACGGAATTTCGACGACACGCGGGTCCGACAGGAATTGCGCCAGATACTTGCGCACCGCCCTCGGCGTGGGCGCGTCCGGCGTGCCGAGATTGATCAGCAGCACCGCGACGCGATGCGAAGCGCTAGGCTGCGAGGGCAACTCGAGGTCGAAACGCATAGGGCAAGCGGGCCGGAAGAGCCGTCGAAAAGGTGAAGTTCATTATAGCGGCGCGTTTTCGGGCGCATCATTGGCCGAATGGCCTAGTGGCGCGGCCTTCGTCGGCGCGCCAAGATGGACGTGAAAACAGCGTTACTGATGGCTGAGCGACATCGAGAGGAGGCGCGCGGTGATGTCCACGATCGGAATCACGCGGTTGTACGCCATGCGTGTCGGGCCGATCACGCCGAGCGTGCCGACGATCTTCCCGTTCACTTCGTACGGCGCCGTCACGACGCTCATTTCCTCGATCGGCACGAGATTCGACTCGCCGCCGATGAAAATCTGCACGCCCTGTGCGTGACTCGATACATCCAGCAATTGCAGGAGGCTCGTCTTTTGGTCGAACAAGTCGAAAAGCTTGCGCAGCCGCGCCATGTCGGAGGAAAGGTCCGCCACTTCGAGCAGGTTGCGCTCGCCGGATATGAGCACGGTGTCCGTGGGGTCCGTCTCGGCGGTGCTCGCAACCACGGCCGCCTGCATGAGCGCGGTCATGTCGCCGCGCAACTGGTCGATTTCCTCGCGCAGGCGCCGGCGCACCTCGTCGAAGGACAGGCCCGCGAAATGCGCGTTGATGTAGTTGGAGGCTTCCGTGAGTTGCGAGGGCGAGTAGTCGCGCTGCGTCGCCATCATGCGGTTCTGGACGTCGCCTTCCGGCGTCACGATGATGAGCAAGATGCGCTTGTCCGACAGCCGCATGAACTCGATCTGTCTGAACATGTGGCTGCGTCGCGGAGTCAGCACCACGCCCGCGAACGAAGACAGATTGGAGAGCACGCTCGCCGCCGCCGCGACAATCTTCTGCGGCTCCTCGCCTTGCAGGCGGGTCTTGACCGCAGTGGTCATGGCTTCGTCTTGCGGCGCTTCTACAGTCAGCATCGTGTCGACGAAGAGCCGGTAGCCGCGCGGCGTCGGGATGCGACCCGCCGAGGTATGCGGGCTCGCGACCAGACCGAGCTCCTCGAGGTCCGACATGACATTGCGGATCGTCGCGGGGCTCAGTTCGAGACCGGAATGACGTGATAACGTGCGCGAACCGACCGGCTGACCTTCGGCGATGTAGCGCTCGATCAACGTTTTGAGGAGGGTTTGTGCACGTGGGTCTAGCATGGGGAAATTTTAGCTCAACGTGTCGGGTAGCGGCGAACCGCGCCGCCTGGGCTGCGTTCAACGTCCGCTCCATTCTAGCGAGAAACGATCGCCCTGCCTGGAACATGCTTCGCGTCAGGCTTCACGGCATCGGCCACGGTTCTTTTCGTTCTCTGACTATGGTGTAATGCCGGCATGGAAATTGGCCAATTCAAGACCGTCGCGCTCGTGGGGCGCACCAACACGCCGGGCATCGAGGCGCCGCTGAAATCGCTCGCCGATCTCCTCTCGCAGCAGGGCTTCGAGGTCGTGTTCGAGGCGGGCACCGCGAAGGATGTCGGCGTGACGGAATTTCCGGCGCTCTCCATCGCCGAGATGGGCGCGCGCGCGGACGTCGCGATCGTGATCGGCGGCGACGGCACCATGCTCGGCATCGGCCGGCAGCTCGCGCCGTACAAGACGCCGCTCATCGGCGTGAATCACGGGCGGCTTGGCTTTATCACGGACATTCCGCTCAAGGCGATGCGCGAACTCGTGCCGCAGATGCTCGCGGGCCAGTTCGAGCGCGAAGACCGCAGCCTGCTCGAAGCGCGCATCGTGCGGGAAGACAAGCCGATCTACCACGCGCTCGCGTTCAACGACGTCGTGGTGAACCGCAGCGGCTTCTCCGGCATGGCGGAGCTGCGCGTGTCGGTGGATGGCCACTTCATGTACAACCAGCGCTCGGACGGCCTGATCGTCGCGACGCCTACCGGCTCGACCGCGTACGCGCTGTCCTCGGCGGGGCCGATCCTGCATCCGCAGTTGCAAGGCTTCGTGCTCGTGCCTATCGCGCCGCATTCGCTGTCGAACCGACCGATCGTGCTGGCCGACGATTCGAAGGTGACCATTCAGATCATCGGCGGGCGGGACGTCAACGTGAACTTCGACATGCAGTCGTTCACCGCCGTCGAGCTGAATGACGCGATCGAAGTGCGGCGCTCCAAGCACACGGTGCCGGTGCTGCATCCGGTCGGCTACAGCACCTACGCGACGCTGCGCAAGAAGCTGCACTGGAACGAGCATCCGTCGCAGGACTCGTCCGCTCTCTGAACCGCGCGAATCCCGAATTCCTCTTCCGAAGCGTCCATGCTCCGTCATCTTTCCATTCGAGATTTCGTCATCGTCGCCACGCTGGATATCGATTTCGATCCAGGCTTCACGGTCTTTTCCGGTGAAACCGGCGCGGGCAAATCGATTTTGATCGACGCCCTCGCGCTCACGCTGGGCTCACGCGGCGACGCGAGCGTTGTGCGCGCGGGCCAGGCGCGCGCGGACATCACCGCTGAATTTTCGACGCATCCGCTCGTCGTGCAATGGCTGGACGAGCACGCGTTGTCGCAAGACGGCGATTCGGTGATGTTGCGCCGGGTCATCGATTCGGGCGGCCGCTCGCGCGCGTTCATCAACGGCACGCCCGCGACGCTCGCGCAACTGCGCGAAGTGGGCGAAATGCTCGTCGATATTCACGGACAGCACGCGCATCAACTGTTGATGCGGCCGGATGCGCAGCGCGAACTCTTCGACACCCACGCGCAGTTGCTCGACGCCGCGACAGCGGTGAATCGCGCTTGGCGCGCGTGGCGTGACGCGCAGCAGGCCGTCGAGACCGCGCAAAGCCGAGACCGTGAGCTGCAACTCGAACGCGAGCGCCTCGCCTGGCAACTGAGCGAATTCGACAAGCTCGCGCCGCAGCCGGGCGAGTGGGAGGAAGTGAGCGCGGAGCATCATCGGC
Organism: Caballeronia sp. 11_S32; assembly: GCF_056930355.1. Classification (NCBI taxonomy): domain Bacteria; kingdom Pseudomonadati; phylum Pseudomonadota; class Betaproteobacteria; order Burkholderiales; family Burkholderiaceae; genus Caballeronia; species Caballeronia sp. 11_S32. Next base: position 852,011 of record NZ_JBXOWH010000003.1, on the reverse strand, counting down.
TGTCGCATTCGGCGAGTCTCATCGACGGCGTGCAGGGCGCGCTCGGCGCGCTCTCCGAATCCGACGAAGCGATGATCTCGCAGCTCGGCGCGATCATCTCGAAGCTGCGCGGCCTCGCCGACATCGATCCGGCGCTGAACGACGTGCTCGCGTCGCTCGAACCCGCCGAGATTCAGTTGCAGGAGGCCTCGTACTCGCTGTCGCACTACGCGCAGCGGCTGGAGCTCGATCCGGACCGGCTCGCCCAGGTCGAAAAGCGCATGGACCAGTTGCACTCGACGGCGCGCAAATTCCGTCTTCAGCCCGAAACGCTGCCGGAGGAACACGACGCGCGCCGCCGTCAACTCGCCGAACTCGATGCCGCCGCCGATCTCGACGCGCTCAACGCCATCGCCGACAAGGCGAAGAGCGACTATCTCGCGCAGGCCAAAGTGCTGTCGAAAGCGCGCGCCAAAGCGGCCAGGAGCTTGTCGAAAGCAGTCACCGAAGGCATGCAGGAATTGTCGATGGCTGGCGGCAGCTTCGAAGTCGCGCTCGTGCCGCTCGCCGAGGGCGGCGCGAACGGGCTGGAGCAGATCGAATTCCGCGTCGCCGGTCACGCGGGCGTCGCATTGAGGCCGCTCGCGAAAGTCGCGTCGGGCGGCGAGCTTGCGCGCATCAGCCTAGCGCTGGCCGTGATCGCGAGCACCGCGAGCCCGACGCCCACGCTCATCTTCGACGAAGTGGACACGGGCATCGGCGGCGGTGTCGCGGAAGTGGTCGGGCGTCTACTGCATCAGCTCGGGCGCGACCGTCAGGTGCTCTGCGTCACGCACTTGCCGCAAGTGGCGGCGCGCGGCGACCAGCATTTCCAGGTCGCGAAATCGTCGGACGATGCCGGCGGCACCGTCAGCACGGTGACGCCGCTCGACAAGAGCAGGCGCATCGAGGAAGTCGCGCGCATGCTGGGCGGTCTCGAAATCACCGCGACCACGCGCAAGCACGCGAAGGAAATGCTGGCCGCCTGAGCGTCAGCCGGCCGCTACCGCGAACACGCGCTCCCACAGCGCCGTCACCGCGTCGCGTTCGCCCTGAACCTCGGCCGGATCGACGCGCGCCTTCTCCATGCCGTCGAGCCGCAGCGTGTGCTGGAGTTTGCGGTAATGCCGGTATGCCGCGCCGATCACATCCGCTTCCTCTTCGGCGATCAGTCCGCTTTTCGCCGCGATCTTCAGGAGCGTGATATTGCCCGCATTGCGCAGAAACTCGCGATGCTCGCGCGCATGCAGCAGCACCCAGTACTGCACGATGAACTCGATATCCACCATGCCGCCGCGATCGTGCTTCAGATCGAACAGGTCGCTGCGATTCGGATGTCCCTCGGCGACGCGCTGGCGCATCGACACGATCTCGCGGGCGAGCGCGGCGGCGTCGCGTTCCATGACGAGCACGTCCGCGCGGATCTTCTCGAACTCTGCGCCGATCTCGGCATCGCCCGCGCTGAAACGCGCACGCGAAAGCGCCTGATGTTCCCAGACCCACGCGGTGTTCGCGGCATCGCCTTCGCGGATCTGATAACGGCGGAAGGAATCGAGGTCGGTCACGAGCAGGCCGGATTCGCCGTTCGGACGCAGGCGCAAGTCGACATCGAAGAGCGTGCCCGCACCCGTCGCCGCCGTGAGCCAGGTAATGAGGCGGCGCGTGAACATCGCGTAGAGATCCGAGGCGGATTCGTGCGGATCGTCGTAGAGAAAGATGAGATCGAGATCCGACGCGTAACCCAGCTCCTTGCCGCCGAGCTTCCCGTACGCGATAACGGAAAAGCGCGGCGTCTCGCGATGCCGCTTCGGAAACTGCTTCCACACGGTTTGCACCGTCACGTCGAGCACAGCGTCGGCGAGTTCGGAGAGACGGTCGCTCACGTGCTCGACGCTTAAGTGTCCCGCGAGGTCGATCAGCAGAATGCGGAACACTTCGGCCTGATGCGCGTGACGCAGCAGATCCATCTGATGTTCCGCGTCCTCGGCGGCATCGAGCCGCTTGATCAGCGAGCGCTTGAACGCGGTCCAGTCGAACGGGCTCGCGATGGCTTCGTCGTCGAGCAGTTCGTCGAGCAATTGCGGATGGCGGATCAGATAGCCCGCCGCCCAGCGCGAGCCGGACAGCACCGACAGCACGCGCTCCAGCGCCGCCGGATATTCCGTCAGCAGCGCGAGATACGCGCCGCGCCTGCCAATGGCTTCGAGCAGATCGAAGAGACGCGTGATGGTGTCGCCGCGCCGCGCCGCATCGATCGACTGCACCGCTTCGAGCCCGCGCTGCGCGACGATATCGAAGCGCTCCCGGCTCTGCGACGGCAAGCCCGCATAGCGTGCCGAATTCCATACGCCGGTCAGGCGCGAAAGCACCGGCGCGGGGTCCGCGAAGCCGAGTTCCGACAGGCGCGCGGCGAGCTCTTCCTGCGCGGAGTCGTCGGCGAGCGCGCTGCTCCAGATCCACGACGCCGCCGAATCCTCCGCGACGCCGCAGCCGCCCTGCCCGCTCACCTTGTCGGCGAAGATCGCGTCGAACTGCTGCTCGACGAGTTCGCGATGCGCGTCGAGCTTCTCCATCAGCGCGGCGTAGTCCGCGAAGCCGAGCGATGCCGCGAGCCGCGCGCGTTCGTCATCGGCGACGGGCATCGCGTGCGTCTGCGCATCGTTGCGATACTGCAGCCGATGTTCCACCGTGCGCAAAAACAGATACGCATCGGACAGCGCCTTGCACACATTGGGCGCGAGCAAGCCGTGCGCCGCAGCGCGCTCGAGCACGGCGAGCGTCGGCCGGATGCGAAAATCCGCTGCCTGTCCGCCGCGAATCAACTGAAATACCTGCGCACTGAACTCGATCTCGCGGATGCCGCCGCGACCGAGCTTGATGTCGTCGGCTTTGTCGGGGCGCATCGACGCGCGCCGCCGCGCTTCCTGCCGGATCTGCTGATGCAGCGAGCGGATCGCCGCGATCACGCCGTAGTCGAGATAGCGCCGGTAGATGAACGGCGTGGCGATCGCTTCGAGCTGCTTCACAAGGCGCTTCGCGGACTCGCTTTGCGTCTCCGAGACGAGCCGCCCCTTGATCCACGCGTAGCGCTCCCATTCGCGGCCCTGCACGTAGAAATATTCCTCGAGCATGCCGAGGCTGCACACGAGCGGACCCGAATCGCCGTTGGGCCGCAGCCGCATGTCGACGCGAAACACATAGCCGTCCTGCGTGATCTCCGCGAGCGCGCCGATCAGCCGCTTGCCGAGCCGTGTGAAGAATTCCTGCGTCGTGAGCGGCGAGCGCGTGCCGCCGGAGGTTTCGCCATCTTCTTCATAAACGAAGATCAGATCGATGTCCGAAGATGCGTTAAGCTCACGCCCGCCCAGCTTGCCCATGCCGACGACACCGAGCGTCAGCCGCTCGCCGTCCGGCCCGCGCGGCTCGCCGAAGAGCGCTTCGAGATCCGCCGAGAGCACCGCGAGCGCGCGCTGCACGGTGACTTCGGCAAGATCGGTCATCGCGCCGGTGACTTCGGCGACATCCGCGTGGCCCGCGAGGTCGCGCTCCATCACCGTGCAGAACACGTCGGTGCGCAGACGCCGCAGCGCGGTCTTGAGCGCGGCTTCGTCGAGCACGCCGTTTGCGATGCATGGCGCACAGTGCGCGTCGAGGCGTGCTTCGATCCAGCCGCGCGTGATACGCGACTGCGCCCACTGCGCAACATTCGACGCCAGTTCGGGTCGCGCCGCATACGCGCGCGCCGCATAGTTGGAATAGTCGGAACTGAGAAGAGTGGCGTCGGTCATGAAAGATTGGGTTCGCTCGTTGCTTCCGGAAAGACATAGCGCGTCGGGCATCGCGCCGCGAGTCTTGCCGGGCGCGGCTTTGCGAGCATCCACGAGTGCGCAGGCCGCGGCCGTCCCCGCTATGCCCGTGTTACATTTCAGCGTCAAACACGCAAAACTACCATATCGCCGAACAGCCGCAGCATGTCCGACAGCAGACGATCCGTCGACCCGACCGAAGTTGGACAAGCCAAGCCCAGCGGCAACGCCGAGCGCGTGCTTTCGCGCGTCTTCAAAACCGTTCTCGTCATTGCGGCCATCGCGTATTTCGCGGTGGCGGGCGTGTATGTCGGCCTGCGCTATCTCGTCATGCCGCAGGTCGATTCGTTCCGGCCGCGCATCGAAGAACTCGTCTCGTCGAAGATCCACGCGCAGCTTCATATCGGCAGGATTTCCGCGCGATGGTCGGGGCTCTCGCCCACACTCGATATCGACAACCTGCGCATCGACGCCGCCGACGGCTCGCCCGGCCTCGCCGTGCCGCACGCGAGCGCGAGCATCGCGTGGGCTTCGCTGCTCCATCTTCAGCCGAAGCTCGCTGACCTCACCGTAGACGGCCCCGACGTGATCATCGCGCGCAATGCCGAAGGCGCGCTCTCGGTCGCGGGCGTGCCGCTTCCCACGCATCGCACCGGCTCGAACGCGTTCACGACATGGCTGCTCGGCCAGGACCACATCCTTCTGCGCGACGGCACGCTGCGCTGGCGCGACGCGCAACGCACCGCGCCGGAAATCGCGTTCAAGCGGCTGCATCTCGCGATCGTCAACGACGGCACGCGCCATCGGCTCGCGCTCAAGGCCCCCGCCGACGGCGACGTGCTGCACGGCCCGCTCGATCTCCGCGCGGACTTCCGTCACCAGCCGTTTTCCGCAATGGGCGCGCCCGCGAACTGGAGCGGCCGGCTCTTCATGTCGACGGGCCCGGTCGATCTGCCGACGCTCTCGCGCTACGTGAAGCTGCCGTTCCAGATGTACAGCGGCCGCATCAACAACCAGATCTGGCTGAACTTCGCGGGCGGCGAGCTGCAGAGCGCGGCCGGCGAGTTGACCGGCGCGAACGTCGCGCTGCGCGTGCGCGCGACACAGCCGCGTCTCGACCTGCCGATCGCGCGCTTCGGCTGGAGCATCGACAAGAAGGACACTGAATACACGCTGAACCTCACGAACCTGCACGCGGAGCTCGGCCAGCCGCCGCTCGAGGACGGCACGCCGGTCACGCGCCTGCTCGTGTCGCGCACGCTTACGGGCACGTATCGGGCGCCGAGTGTCGGCAAGGGGCAACTGGTGCGGCTGACGGGCGATACCGTCGATATCGGCATCCTCGCGGAATTCGTGCGCGCGCTGCCGGTGCCGGCGAAGGTGCTCAACGAACTCGTGCGCTTCAATCCGCGCGGCCAGGTGTCGAACTACATGATTTTCACCGAGCGCGGCGCGCCGAAAACCGAAGAAGAAGCCGAGCAGCAACGCAAGAAAGGCGACGAGCCTCTTTTGCGCTACGCCTTCAAGGGCGACCTCGAAGGGCTGAGCATTCAGGCGCAGGAGCCACCGCCCGGCCTCACGATCAACAACCATCCGCGCGCGGGCATTCCGGGCATCGACAATCTGTGGGGCCGCGTCGACGCGAACGAGAAGGAAGGCAGGATCACCATCGACACGAAGAACGCGGCCGTCATCATTCCCGGCGCATTCGACGATCCGCGCCTCACCTTCGATTCGCTGAATGGCCGTGCGCGCTGGACGGTCGCCGATGCCATCGCGCCGGGCGAGCTGCGCCGCGCGTTCACGATTCATCTGGAAACACTGCGCGTGAAGAACGCCGACGCCGAAGGCGAAGTCACCGCCGACTACTGGAACCAGGGCCACGGACGCGGCAATCTCGACCTGAAGGCGAAGGTCGCGCATCTCAAGGTGACGAGCCTCGTGCGCTATCTGCCGACGAGCCTTAACGAGCGCGTGCGCGTCTATCTCGGCCATGCGCTGCAGGCGGGCGTATCGAGAAACGGCACGATCGAAGTGCACGGCGATCTCACGCGCTTTCCGTACGCGAAGTTCCCCGACGCGGGCATCTTCCGCATCAACGCGCCCTTCACCGACGGCAAGTTCGATCCGACGCCGTTCCCGCCGCGCAAGATGGCCAACGGAATGCCGAACTTCTGGCCGGCGTTCGAGGGCATCGACGGCACGTTCACGCTCGCGCAGAACAAGCTCGGCTTCGATATCGACAAGGGGCATTACCGCGGCGTGAAGGTATCGAAGGTCGTCGGGCGCATCGACGATACAGGCAATCGCGAGACGAAGCTCTGGATCGACGGCCGTGCGCGCGGTCCGCTCGCCGACATGCTGCGCTATGTCGACGACAGCTCGCTCGGCCTGATGGCGAAGCACGCCACGCGCAAGATCGACGCGAAGGGCGACGCCGTGCTCGCGCTCACGCTCGGCATTCCACGCTACCGTCCGCCCGCGCCCCTGCCGCCGATCAAGCCCGAATACAAAGGCTCGGTCACGTTCGCCGACAACGTGGTCGCGTACGGCAATCTGCCGCCGCTCACGCATCTGCGCGGCCGCGCCGACTTCGCCGCGAAGACCGTCACGCTCGACGGCCTCTCCGCGCAACTGCTCGGCGGCGATGTGCGCGCCAAGGGCGGCGTGCAGCCTGACGGCAGCTACGCGATCGACGTGAACGGACGCATCGGCGCGGACGCGGCCCAGCGGCTCAACGCGCGCATGAGTCCGCAGGCCGTGCAGTTCATGAAGCGCATCGACGGCACCGCGCCGTATGAGCTGCACGTGCACGGCGCGAGGAACGCGCTGCCGAACGTGCAGGCGAGCTCGGATCTGACGGGCCTCGGCATCGATCTGCCCGCGCCGTTCGGCAAGGCTCAGGGCACGCCTATGCCCCTCTCGTTCAGCTTCCAGCCCACGCCGGGCGGCGCGTCGGACCTGCATGACGCGAAGCTGAGCTTCGGGCCCGTGGCAGCGCATTACGTGCTGCAGCAGATCGGGAAGGCGCAGGTCAAGATCGATCCGCAAAACGCCGCCGAGCCGATGAACATGCGCGCGCAGCTCAAAGTCGTGCGCGGCGCGATCAGCGTGAACAAGCCCGCGGACTTGCCCGCCGAAGGCGTGAGCGCCACCGCCAATCTCGACGAGCTCGACGCCGATGCCTGGCGCAAGACCTTCACCGATCTCAGCGCGGCCGGCACGCCCGGTTCCGAAGCCGCGAACGCGCCGCGCCCGCCGATGAGCGAGAACGTCAAACAGTTCATCCCGACGCGCGCCGCCCTCCGCTTCACGACGCTCAAGCTGCTCGACCGGCGCTGGGACAATGTCGCCATCGACGCGAACGGGACGGATCGGAAGTGGCAGGCGAACATCGTGTCGAATCAGATTTCCGGCGATGTCGCGTGGACGCAGGGCGCGACGAAGGACAGCCCCGGCGCGTTGCAGGCGCGTTTCGCGCGGGTCGTGATTCCGGAGAAGACGGAGAGCGGTCCTGCCGCGAAGATGATCAGCAAGCCGCCGCGCAACATGCCGACGATCGATCTCGCCATCGACGATCTCGTGTATCGCGGACACAGCCTCGGGCGGCTCGAAGTCGACGCGCACAACGAAGTCATCGGCGACGAACCGATCTGGACGCTCGACAAGCTCGAGCTCGCCAACCCGGACGCGACGCTCCTCGCGAACGCAACGTGGCGCTCGCTGCCGGGCGGCGCCGTGAAGAGCGCGCAACCGGACACCCCGCGCGACGCCGCCGACGACGGCATTGCGCGCCGCACGTCGCTCGATTTCAAGCTCGACGTGAAGAACGGCGGCCAGCTGATCGACCGCTTCGGCGCGCCGCATGTCGTGAACGCGGGCAGCGGCACGATCTCGGGTCACGCGGGCTGGAACGGCGGCCCGACTGCCGTCGATGTGAACACGCTCGATGGCAACGTCGCCGTGGATCTGCGTCACGGGCAGATCCTGCGCGCGCCGGGCGCCGCGAAGTGGCTCGGCATCTTCAGCCTGCGCAGCCTCGCGAGCCTGCTGACGCTGCATTTCGAGGATGTCGTCGGCAAGGGGCTGCCGTTCGAGAAGATCACGGGCAATGCGAAGATCGTCGATGGCATCAGCCACACGGACGACTTCCTCATGGTGACGTCGCCCGCGCGCGTGCAGATGCAGGGCAGCGTCGACATGCCGAAGCAGACGCAAGACCTCCGCGTGAAAGTGATTCCGACTGTCGGCGCGGGCGCGGTCGCGCTGGGCGCGGCGGTGATCAATCCGCTGCTCGGCCTCGGCGCGCTCGCGGCGGATCTCGCGCTGTCGGCATCGATCCAGAAAGCCTTCGAGCTCGACTATTCGATCACCGGATCGTGGAGCAAACCCGTCATCCAGCGCCTGGGTGGCGATCAGGGTAAGATCGAAACACCCGCCGCCGCCGTGGTTCCGTCGGCTGCCCGCTGAGAACGGGCGCTCGCGCTGGCGTCGGCAACGCCGTTTTCGTCCCCAATTTCTACCAGCGCAATCGAGACATGAGCGAAAGATCGAGCGAAAGCGCGGCCCCGTTTCAGGTCGCCGCGCTGCAGATGGTCAGCACGCCGGACCGCGAACGCAATCTGGCCGATGCCGGACGCCTCATCGCCGAGGCCGCGCGCGGCGGCGCGCAACTGGTGCTCCTGCCTGAATATTTCTGCTACATGGGCTTCAAGGACACCGACAAGCTCGCGATCCGCGAAACGCCGGGTTCGGGCCCGATCCAGCAGTTTCTCTCCGATGCGGCGCGCGAGCATCGCGTATGGATCATCGGCGGGACGCTGCCGCTGCAATCGCCGGAACCGGATCGAGTGCTGAACACGACGCTCGTCTTCGATCCGGCGGGCAAGCAGGTCGCGCGCTACGACAAGATTCATCTGTTCAATTTCGAAAAGGGCGAGGACAAGTTCGACGAAGCGCGCACCATTTGCCCAGGCAGCGAAGTGCGCGCGTTCGAAGCGCCCTTCGGGCGCGTGGGCTTGTCGGTGTGCTATGACCTGCGCTTTCCGGAGCTGTATCGCAAGCTCGGCGATTGCGCGCTGATGGTCGTGCCGTCCGCGTTCACCTACACGACCGGCAACGCGCATTGGGAAACATTGCTGAAGGCGCGCGCGGTCGAGAATCAATGCTATGTGCTGGCGGCGGCGCAAGGCGGCAGGCACGAGAATGGCAGGCGCACGTGGGGGCACAGCATGCTGGTGGACCCGTGGGGCGAGATCGTCGCCGTGAAGGATGAAGGCATGGGCGTCGTGGCGGGCGGCATCGATCTGGAACGCATCGCGGCCGTGCGGCAGAGCTTGCCGGCTTACCGGCATCGCGTGATCGAGTGATCGCGCGTTCGTTGGCTGGAACACTCGATTTGAAAACGCGGGTTTCTCCCCGCACATCATCGGACTGAAACAGACCTTAGAATCGTCTGAAATTCGTCTGAAAATATCACCGAACACGTCACAGCACACGCAATAGGCACCGCATGAACATCATCGAACCCGGCATTCGCAACCTGGTCACGGCGAAGGACGTTTTGCTCACGCCGTACGGCCTCGACGAAGGGCTGATCACGCGCACGCTCGCGGAGATCTTCACGCATCGCGTCGATTACGCCGACCTCTATTTCCAGTCCACGCGCAGCGAGGCGTGGAGTCTCGAGGAAGGCATCGTCAAATCGGGCAGCTTCAGCATCGATCAGGGCGTCGGCGTGCGCGCCGTGTCCGGCGAGCGCACGGCGTTCGCCTATTCGGATGACCTGTCGCCCGAATCCATCCGCCAGGCCGCGATCGCCACGCGCGCGATCGCCAAGGCCGGCGGCGGCAAGCACAAGATCAAGCCGGCGAGCACGCTCACGGGCATTTCGGGCCGCGATCTGTATCTCGCCGCCGATCCGCTCCATTCGCTCGATGCCACGGCCAAGGTGAAGCTGCTGGAGCGCGTCGAGCAGATGGCGCGCGCGAAAGATCCGCGCATCACGCAGGTCATGGCGGGCATGGCCGGTGAATACGATGTCGTGCTCGTCGCGCGCAGCGACGGCGCGCTCGCGGCGGACGTGCGTCCGCTCGTGCGCGTCTCGGTGACGGTGATCGCCGAGCAGAACGGCCGGCGCGAGATCGGCACGGGCGGTGGCGGCGGGCGCTACGACTACGCCTATTTCACCGATGCGATCCTGCAAAAGTACGTCGATGACGCCGTGCACGCAGCGCTCGTCAATCTCGAAGCGCGCCCCGCTCCGGCCGGCGCGATGACCGTCGTGCTCGGGCCGGGCTGGCCGGGCGTGCTGCTGCACGAGGCGGTCGGACACGGGCTGGAGGGCGATTTCAACCGCAAGGGATCGTCGGCGTTCGCGGGACTCATCGGCGAGCAGGTGGCGGCGAAGGGCGTCACGGTCGTCGATGACGGCACGCTGCCGAACCGGCGCGGCTCGCTCAACATCGACGACGAAGGCAACCCGACGCAGTGCACGACGCTGATCGAGGACGGCATCCTGAAGGGCTACATCCAGGATTCGCTCAACGCGCGTCTGATGAAGATGCCGGTGACGGGCAACGCGCGCCGCGAATCGTACGCCGCGCTGCCGATGCCGCGCATGACCAACACATACATGCTCAACGGCGACAAGGATCCGCAGGAGATTCTGGCTTCCGTGAAGAACGGCTTGTACGCGGTGAACTTCGGCGGCGGTCAGGTCGATATCACCAACGGCAAGTTCGTGTTCTCGGCGTCCGAGGCGTACATGATCGAGAACGGCAAGATCACGTATCCGGTGAAGGGCGCGACGCTGATCGGCAGCGGGCCGGAGTCGCTCAAGTACGTGACGATGATCGGCAACGATATGTCGCTGGACAGTGGCGTGGGCGTGTGTGGGAAGGAAGGCCAGAGCGTGCCGGTGGGCGTCGGGCAGCCGACGTTGCGCATCGAGAAGATGACGGTGGGCGGGACGGTTTGATTTTTCATGCGGGTTTTCCGCATCGCTCGGGCTCGGATCTAGCGTCTTTGTCCGTTGCGATGCGGATTGTCCGCGTTTTTGCGGTTGCAGGCTTGTCAGCGCCGCACGTTTGAGGTTATAAAAGCAGTCACAACTTTTTTCGACACACCTTCGATCCCGTCCAAACCATGACGTCCGCCAAGTTTTATTTTTATTTCTTTTGGCATCTCAAGCCGCTGGCGGATCGAGAGGGGTGAGTCGTACACAGGTTGAACAGACCGAATTCCCGAAAAAACCGCCAGCGAGTCTGGCGGTTTTTTTTCGCCTTCCATCTTTCTTGGTTCGAATCACACGCCGCTGTAGGAGAACAGAAATGCCCCCGCACAATACCGATGACGTCCGTATCCGTGAGCTGAAAGAGCTGACCCCGCCCGCGCACCTGATCCGTGAGTTTCCTTGCGCCGAGCCTGTTTCCGAGCTGATCTTCAATGCGCGCCAGTCGATGCATCGCATTCTTCATGGGATGGATGACCGGTTGATCGTCATCATCGGGCCTTGCTCGATTCATGATCCCAAGGCCGCTATGGAGTATGCGGGGCGCTTGATCGAGCAGCGTCGCCGATTCGCGGGCGAGTTGGAGATCGTGATGCGCGTGTACTTCGAGAAGCCGCGGACGACGGTCGGGTGGAAAGGGCTCATCAATGATCCGTATATGGATAACAGCTTCAAGATCAATGATGGGTTGAGAGCCGCGCGTGAACTGCTCATGCATATCAACGAGCTTGGTTTGCCTGCCGGGACCGAGTACCTCGACATGATTAGCCCGCAATACATTGCGGATCTGATTTCGTGGGGGGCGATTGGGGCGCGGACTACTGAATCCCAAGTGCATCGGGAGCTTGCGTCGGGGCTGTCTTGCCCTGTCGGGTTCAAGAATGGTACGGATGGGAATGTGAAGATCGCTGTCGATGCGATCAAGGCGGCTTCGCAGCCGCATCATTTCTTGTCCGTCACCAAGGGCGGGCATTCGGCGATCGTTTCGACTGCGGGCAATGAGGATTGCCACATCATTCTGCGCGGTGGTAAGACGCCGAATTACGATGCCGACTCAGTTAATGCTGCTTGTAGCGATATCGGGAAGGCTGGACTTGCTGCGCGTCTGATGATCGATGCGAGCCATGCGAATAGCTCGAAGAAGCATGAGAATCAGATTCCTGTTTGTGAGGATATTGGGCGTCAACTCGCTTCGGGGGATGAGCGGATTGTTGGTGTGATGGTGGAGTCGCATCTTGTTGCTGGGCGGCAGGATTTGAAGGAGGGATGCGAACTGACTTACGGCCAAAGCATTACCGATGCGTGCATTGGTTGGGACGAAAGCGTCAAAGTTCTTGAGGGATTGGCGGAATCCGTCAAACAGCGGCGAGTCGCGCGGGGCGGCGGCAACTGATCGATCAGCGTAAGAAGACCTCTTTAAGACACCGTGCGCCCTTGTGTAGAAAACTACACGGGGCGGCGCGAAATCGAGAATTCATAAAGGGAACGCCACTTAATATAAGGTCCGAGGACGAGAAGCTCGCTATCGTCTATATAGCGTCCGTCGAGTTCTGTGCGGCAGGCGTCAACGTACTCCTTAATCGTTGTATAAATCTCATCGTCGGTGGCGTCCGGGTCAATACTTCTCTCTGGAGCAAGTTTCCAAGTCTTAAACTCAAATCGCTTTTTCCTAGTTTTCACCACCCGTCGACGATCTACACCGAAATATTCTCCTCTGACTTGCGAACCTAAGAAATGGAGTCGAATGAAGCCAATGATCTCGTTGTAGCGCCAAATGCCTCCATACGAATGTTCCAGGCGATTTCTGAGATGAAAAAGACGTTCGGGGCTCACCTTTTCATTCTCCCGTCGCTTCTCGCTATCTTTGCTACCCCGCGGAAAAAGCGTGCGCTCGACATAGTCATTTCGCCCGTTGTAATAGCGACGCTCATCGAGACGATAAACGGCCAAGTCCAAGAAAATTAAATCCGACATTTCTCTTCCTTCAAAAAATCAGCACATCCACGTAGCTTAATTTAATCTCTTAGCGCTTTATTATGACAAAAGGCTTCTTTAGCACGGTCTAACGAACAATCAAATATTTCTCGACACTGAACAATATAGCCAGGGTCCTTTTCGTAATCGACCAACTTCTGATACTTCGAAAGCCGTTCGTGAATCGCGAACTCATGCCTCCCGGCATTTCGGTCAAGCCATACGAACGCCTTTAAATCCCAGTCGCGCGCGCCACCGTAGCCTTGCTCGCAAAGCTTCTCCATCCTGTCTTGGGGTGATCTTTGTTAAAGCCAACTTTCACATAACCAGTGTATTTTGAATGGCAAAGGTACACAAATCCAGACTCGGAGCTTCTGAGCTGGAACGCAATCTTCGAAGTGCCGCATTGAATGCAATGCCCCACCTTGGTCCGAAGCGAGTGCCCTCCCTTCGTACATACCGAGCCGCCGTAAAAGAACTTTTTGTTTAGGGCTTCCATTGCTAGTTCACGAGGCCTTTTGGATAGTCCCGATGCGTCAAAGAGCAAGGACTCCGGAATTTGGTGTCTTTTCAGGAACGAGAGTTGGTCCTTCTTCAATTTCGCCAAGTATTGCTTCCTCGATTTTTCATTTCAAACGCCGACCGTCCGTCTGAACGAGGAAGCTAGTGCATCAACAAACTCGATGCAATAAATACCCCAAAATGTTTCAATTTCCCAGTCGCCGCCTCAGGGTCGTGAATCGGAGCGATTCCATAAGACGTCGTGCCCTCCATCCGCCCTATTCAGTACCCGCGCCAACACAAACATCAAATCCGACAGTCGATTTACATACCTTCGCGGTGCCTCATTTACTTCGGCAATTTGAAGATGCCCAAGCGCCACAATCGCCCTTTCCGCGCGCCTACAGACGGTGCGCGCAACATGAGCGAGAGCCGCCGCCCTCGAGCCACCCGGCAAAATAAACTCCTTCAAAGGCGGCAGCGTCGCGTTGTACTCTTCCAGCCACGCATCCAGTTGCGCAAGATGAGAATTCTGAATCATCGAATGCCCCGGAATCGACAGCTCCCCACCCAGATCAAACAAATCATTCTGAATCTGCGTCAACGCATCGCGCACATCAGAAGGCATCGGCTCACAAAGCAAAACGCCGATACACGAATTCAACTCATCCACATCCCCGATCGCGGCGATGCGCGCATCGTCCTTCGATACACGGCTGCCATCACCAAGCCCGGTCGTCCCATCATCCCCTGTACGCGTGGCGATTTTGCTCAAGCGGTTTCCCATCGCTGACTCCCTGATATACCAACCATAGTCCGACCCATTATAGGCACGCCCCCAGGCCCAAAACCCAGGCCCCGCCTGCCATCGCCCTGACGGCGTAAAATGAGATGAACACCGTACGGATTTCGCACGAATCGCAAATCGGCAGAACGATCGGCAGAACGATCGGCAAAACGAGCGAGACCGTAAGCGAAACCCGCAACGCCCATACCAAGCGCGAAAGCCGACAACACAAAGCCGCACCGCCCGGAGACACGCACGTGAACCACCCCACCGAACACCAGGCGCTCCAAAAACGCCCCTTCCCCGCGCCCCTTTTCGAAGCGCTGAAAAAAGCATTCGGCGACCGCGCAACGACATCGCAGGCCGTCCGCGAACACCACGGGCGCGATGAATCCCCGTTCGACCCGCAACTTCCCGATGCCGTCGTCTTCGCGCGCAGCACCGAGGAAGTCCAGACCATCGTCAAGCTCTGCGCCGAACACGATGTCCCGATCATCCCCTACGGCAACGGCTCGTCGCTCGAAGGCCACCTGCTCGCGGTTCAAGGCGGCATCTCCATCGACTTGTCCGAGATGAACCAGGTCGTCTCGATCAACGCCGAAGACCTCACGGTGACGGTGCAGCCCGGCATCTCTCGCAAGCAGCTCAACGAAGCGCTGAAAGACACCGGCCTCTTCTTCCCGATCGACCCCGGCGCGGACGCCAGCATCGGCGGCATGTCCGCGACGCGCGCCTCCGGCACCAACGCCGTGCGCTACGGCACAATGCGCGAAAACGTCCTCGGCCTCACGGTCGTCACCGCCAATGGCCGCGTCATCAAAACCGGCACGCGCGCGCGCAAGTCGTCGGCGGGCTATGACCTCACGCGTCTTTTCGTCGGCTCAGAAGGCACGCTCGGCGTCATCACCGAAATCACCGTGCGCCTCTATCCGCAGCCCGAAGCGATCTCGGCCGCCGTGTGCGCATTCCCGTCCATGGGCGACGCCGTGCGCGCCGTCATCGAAACGATCCAGATGGGCGTGCCGATCGCGCGCGTCGAATTCGTCGACAAGCTCGCCGTGCGCGCCATCAACCGTCACTCGAATCTGACGCTGCGCGAATCGCCGATGCTGTTCTTCGAATTCCACGGCACCGAATCCGGCGTCAAGGAACAGGCGCAGACCGTGCAGGACATCGTCGCGGAGAACAAGGGCGAAGACTTCGAATGGGCGACGCGCCCCGAAGACCGCAGCCGTCTCTGGAACGCGCGCCATTCGGCCTACTTCGCAATGCTGCAACTGAAGCCCGGCTGCCGCGCCGTCACGACCGATGTCTGCGTGCCGATCTCGCGCCTCGCCGAATGCGTCGAGGAAACGGAGAAGGACTTGCAAGGCTCGTACTTGCCGAGCCCGATCGTCGGCCACGTCGGCGATGGCAACTTCCACGTCGCGATGCTGCTCGATCCGGCCAAGCCCGAAGAGCTGGAAGAAGCCGAGCGCATCAACCGGCTCATCGTCGGGCGCGCGCTGAAGATGGGCGGCACCTGCACGGGCGAGCACGGCATCGGGCTGCACAAGATGGGTTTTCTGATCGACGAGCACGGCGAGGACGCCGTCGCCACGATGCGCGCGATCAAGCACGCGCTCGATCCGAAGAACCTCATGAACCCGGGGAAAATCTTCACTTTCGAAGGCTGACGAAGTCGCGCAAGATGCACGCAGGAAATAAGCGCCACGGACAGCGCAGGCATCAAAAGGAGGAGACATGAACGCACCCGACGAGCTCAAATCCGAGCAACGGTCGCCCAATCTGCCGCACGAAGAGGCACCCGAGCTGAGCGAAGAGCAACTCGCCGCGCGTCAGCGTGAAGTCGTGCAGGCATTGATGGCCGTGCTGCCGACGCATTGCCTGCTCTTTCGCGAGGAAGACACGGCCGCCTATGAGTGCGACGGCCTCGCGGCGTATCGCCGTCTGCCGCTCGCGGTCGCGCTGCCGGAAACCGAAGCGCAGGTGCAGCGTGTCGTGCAGATCTGCGCGCGCCTCGCCATTCCTATCGTGCCGCGCGGCGCGGGCACCGGCCTCTCCGGCGGCGCGATGCCGATTCGCCACGGCATCGTGCTGTCGCTCGCGCGCTTTCGCAAGATCATCGAAGTCGATCCCTACGCGCGGACCGCGACCGTGCAGCCCGGCGTGCGCAACATCTCCATTTCGGAAGCCGCCGCGCCTTATGGTCTCTACTACGCGCCCGATCCGTCGTCGCAGATCGCTTGCACCATCGGCGGCAATGTGTCCGAGAACTCGGGCGGCGTGCACTGCCTGAAATACGGCCTCACCGTGCACAACGTCCTGCGCGTGCGCGCGGTGACGATGGACGGCGATGTCGTCGAGTTCGGCTCGCTCGGCCCCGACGCGCCCGGTCTCGATCTGCTCGCGGTGCTGATCGGCAGCGAAGGCATGTTCGCGATCGTCACCGAAATCACCGTCAAGCTGATCCCGAAGCCGCAGACGGCGCAAGTGATCATGGCGAGCTTCGACGATGTCGTGAAAGGCGGCAACGCGGTCGCGGCGATCATCGCGGCGGGCATCATCCCGGCCGGCCTCGAAATGATGGACAAGCCGGCGACGCGCGCCGTCGAGGAATTCGTCAACGCGGGCTACGACCTCGACGCCGCCGCGATCCTGCTCTGCGAATCCGACGGCACGCACGACGAAGTGGCCGAGGAAATCGTCCGCATGACAGCCGTCCTGCGCGAGCACGGCGCATCGCGCATCCAGATCTCGCGCTCCGAATCCGAGCGGCTGAAGTTCTGGTCGGGCCGCAAGAACGCGTTTCCGGCGGCGGGCCGCATCTCGCCCGATTACTACTGCATGGACGGCACCGTGCCGCGCCGCTCGATCGGGCCGCTGCTCGCGCGCATCGAAGAGATGGAGAAGAAGTACGCGCTGCGCTGCATCAACGTGTTCCATGCCGGCGACGGCAACATGCATCCGCTGATTCTCTTCAACGGCAACGATCTCGACGAATGGCATCGCGCGGAGGCGTTCGGCTGCGACATCCTGGAATGTTGCGTCGAGCTGGGGGGCACGGTGACGGGCGAACATGGCGTGGGCATCGAAAAGATCAACTCGATGTGCGTGCAGTTCTCGCCGGAAGAGCGTGACGCATTCTTTGCCGTGAAGCGCGCGTTCGATCCGCCCGGTCTGCTCAACCCCGACAAGGGCATCCCGACGCGCGCGCGCTGCGCCGAGTACGGCAAGATGCATATCCGGGGCGGGCTGTTGCCGCATCCCGAACTGCCGCGCTTCTGAGCGAGGGATCGCGTTCCGCTATCCACGTTTCACCGAGTATTGCGCCCTTAAGCGGCCGGTACAATCGACCGGGTAGTCCACCAGAAATCGAAATACGAGCGGGACACGAATGGAACAGGACGACATCGTCGCCGGCTGGTCGGAGAGGATCGCCCGGGCCACCGAAACCGGCACGCTGCTGCGCATCCGCGGCGGCGGCACGAAGGACTGGTACGGTCAGACGCTCCAGGGAGAAATACTCGACACGCGCGCGTATCGCGGCATCATCGCCTACGATCCGGCCGAGCTGGTCATCACCGCGCGCGCCGGAACGCCGCTTGCCGAAATCGAAGCGGCGCTGCGGGAGCACGACCAGATGCTGCCGTTCGAGCCGCCGCACTTCGGGCGCAACGCCACGCTCGGCGGCTGCATCGCGGCGGGGCTCGCCGGGCCGCGCCGCGCCTGGACCGGCGCGCCGCGCGATTTCGTGCTCGGCGCGGTCGTGATGAACGGGCACGGGCAAGTGCTGCATTTCGGCGGGCAAGTCGTGAAGAACGTCGCGGGCTACGACGTGTCGCGCCTTCTCGCCGGTTCGCTCGGCACGCTCGGCCTGATTCTCGAACTGTCGATCAAGGTGCTGCCGCGCCCCGTCGCGGAAGCCACGCTTAAATTCGACATGCACGCCACCGACGGCGTGCGCAAGCTCAACGAATGGGGCGGTCATCCGTTGCCGATCTGCGGCAGCGCGTGGCGCGACGGCACGCTCGCGTTGCGTCTCGCGGGCGCGGAAGCCGCCGTGAAGACCGCGCGCAACACGCTCGGCGGCGAAGTGGTCGATGCCGTCGAAGCCGACCGCTTCTGGATCGGCATGCGCGAACAGACCGACCCGTTCTTCGCGGTGATCGAGCCACGCTCGGCGCTCTGGCGGCTCGCGTTGCCGTCGATCGCGGAGCCGCTGCATCTGCCGGGCGCGCAACTGATGGAATGGGGCGGCGCGCAACGCTGGTGGATCACCGACACCGATCCGCAAACCGTGCGCATCAGCGCGAAGCAGGCCGGCGGCCACGCGACGATCTTCCGCGCAGGCTCCGCCTATGATCGCAATGCGGGCGTGTTCACGCCGCTACCCGCGCCGCTGATGAAGATTCATCGTGGATTGAAAGCCGCATTCGATCCGGCGCGCATCTTCAACCGCGCACGTTTGTATCCCGACTTTTAGGCGCTTCGATGCAAACCAATCTCGCCGAATTCATCCGCGGCACAGCCGATGGCGACGAAGCCGACGCCATCCTGCGCAAGTGCGTGCACTGCGGCTTCTGCACGGCGACCTGCCCGACGTATCAGTTGCTCGGCGACGAGCTCGACGGGCCGCGCGGACGCATCTATCTGATGAAGCAGATGCTCGAAGGCGCGCCCGTCTCGCGCAGCACGCAACTGCATCTGGACCGCTGCCTCACCTGCCGCAATTGCGAAACCACGTGCCCGTCGGGCGTGCAATATGGGCGGCTCGTCGAGATCGGGCGCAAGGTCGTCGAGGAGAAAGTCGAGCGGCCGATGCGGCATCGGCTGCAGCGCCGCTTTCTCGCGAGCTTCCTGCCGAACAGCACGCTCTTCACGCCCGCGATGAAGCTCGGCCAGCAGTTTCGCGGCATTCTTCCGCGCAAGCTGCGCGCGAAGATTCCGGTGCCCGAGCGGCCGCTCGTCGCGCCGACGAACAAGCACGAACGCAAGATGCTGATGCTCGCCGGCTGCGTGCAGCCCGCGATGATGCCGAACGTCAACACGGCAACGGCGCGCGTGTTCGATGCGCTCGGTATCGAGATCGTCACGGCGCCGAGCGCGGGCTGCTGCGGCGCGATCCGCCTGCATCTCGGCTACAACGACGACGCGCTCGATGACGTGCGCAACAACATCGACGCCTGGTGGCCGTATGTGGAAAGCGGCGTCGAGGCGATCGTGATGAACGCGTCGGGCTGCGGCGCAACCGTGAAAGAGTACGCACACCTGATGCGCAACGATCCGGCGTACTCGGAGAAGGCGCAGAAGATCGTCGATCTGACGCGCGATCTCGCCGAAATCCTGCCGATGTACGAGGAAGAGCTCGTCGGGCTCGCGCGGCGGCGCGGCGTGCATACGGTCGCGTTTCATCCGCCGTGCACGTTGCAGCACGGGCAGCAGATCCGCGGACGCGTCGAGCATCTGCTGACCGCGCTCGGCCTCGAAGTGCGCCTGCCCGCCGACAGCCATCTCTGCTGCGGCTCGGCGGGCACGTATTCCGTCCTGCAGCCGAAGCTCTCGTACACGCTGCGCAACCAGAAGCTCGACCGGCTGGAGAAGCTGGAGCCGCAGGTGATCGTCTCGGCGAATGTCGGCTGCATCGCGCATCTGCAAAGCGGCACGTCGACGCCCGTCACGCACTGGATCCAACTTCTGGAGCATCTCCTGTACGGGTGAAGCCGCTTCGTATAATGAGTGGCTCGATCGCCCTTGAAGCTTACGCATGTCTATCGCCCAACATCTCGAAGAAGTCCGGCAGCGCATCGCGCGTGCCGCGCACGACGCATCGCGCGATGCGTCGTCCGTGAAGCTGCTCGCCGTGTCGAAGACATTCCCCGCCAGCGACGTGCGCGCCGCCTTCGACGCCGGCCAGCGCGCGTTCGGCGAGAACTACGTGCAGGAAGGCATCGCGAAGATCGCGGAACTGGCGGACCTGCGCAGCGAAATCGAATGGCATTTCATCGGGCCGCTGCAATCGAACAAGACGAAGGTCGTCGCCGAGCAGTTCGACTGGGTGCATTCCATCGATCGCCTGAAGATCGCCGAGCGTCTCTCCGCGCAGCGTCCCGAAGGCGCGCCCGCGCTCAATGTTTGCGTGCAGGTGAACGTGAGCGGCGAGGCATCGAAGAGCGGCGTCGAGCCGGATGAAGCCGTCGCGCTCGCGCATGCGGTCGCCGCCCTGCCCGGCTTGGCGTTGCGCGGTTTGATGGCGATTCCCGAACCCGCCGAAACGCTCGATGCGCAACGCGCGCCGCATGCGCGACTGCGCGAATTGATGAACACCTTGCGCGCGGATGGCCTCGATCTCGACACGCTCTCGATGGGCATGTCCGCCGATCTCGAAGCCGCCGTGCTCGAAGGCGCGACGATGGTGCGCATCGGCACCGCGATTTTCGGCGCGCGCAATTACACCACCTGACCTTACCTTCATCATGAAAATTGCATTCATCGGCGGCGGCAACATGGCTGCGGCGCTCATCGGCGGTCTCATCAAGCGCGGCACGGCGCCCGCCGACATTTATGCTGTCGACATCAACGACGAAGCGCGCGAGCGCACCGCGCAGCAGTTCGGCATCGCGACGGGCGCGGCCGTCGACGCGACGCTCGCCGGCTACGACGCCATCGTGCTCGCCGTGAAGCCGCAAGTGCTCAAAGGCGTGGCCGAAGCGCTCGCGCCGCATCTGTCGAAGCAGACGGTCATCAGCATCGCGGCGGGCATCCGCGCGACCGATCTCTCGCGCTGGCTGAACGGCTACACGCAGATCGTGCGCACGATGCCGAATACGCCCGCGCTGATCGGCATGGGCGTGACGGGCCTCGCCGCGCTGCCCGGCGTCACCGATGCCGCGAAGGCACTCGCATCGCAAGTGCTGGAAGCGGTCGGCACGGCAGTCTGGTTCGACGACGAAGCGAAGCTCGACGCCGTCACCGCGATCTCCGGCAGCGGCCCGGCCTATGTGTTCTATTTCATCGAAGCGATGCAGGAAGCGGCGCGCCAGCTCGGCATGGATGAAGAGCAAGGTCGCGCGCTCGCCGTCGCGACGTTCACGGGCGCCGCGCAACTGGCGGCGCAATCGGGCGAGCCGGCGAGCGTGCTGCGCGAGCGCGTGACGTCGAAGGGCGGCACGACGGCAGCGGCGCTCGCCGCGTTCGACGCGCAAGGCGTGAAGGACGCGATCGTGCGCGGCGCGCTGGCGGCACAGGCGCGTGCGAAGGAGATGGGGGATGAGCTGGGCGCGGCCTGACGCGCGAACCGCCTCGCCACGAAAAAACGGCAGTTCATTGCGAACTGCCGTTTGTCTTTTCAGGCGTTAACGTTCAGTGGACCGCGTAATGCAGCGCGATGCCCGCGAACAGCATCCCGCCGAGCCAGTTGTTGTGTTTGAACGCGGCGAAGCACGCCATCCGCTCGCGGTTGCGGATCAGCCCGTAGTGATACACCGCGCAGGCCGCCGCCGCGAGCCAGCCGAGCCAGTACAGCCAGCCGAAGCCGAGCGCGATGCCGATGCCCACGTAGACCGCGAGCGTCACCGCATAGCACAGCATCACGGCGAACACGTCGTAGCGGCCGAAAGTGAGCGCCGACGTGCGGATGCCGATCTTGATGTCGTCGTCGCGATCGACCATCGCGTATTCGGTGTCGTACGCGACCGACCAGAACACGTTCGCGGCGAGCATGATCCACGCGAGCATCGGCACCTGGTTCTGCACGGCGGCGAAGGCCATAGGAATGCCGAAGCCGAACGCGATGCCGAGATACGCCTGCGGAATCGCGAAGAAGCGCTTGGTGAACGGATACGTGCCTGCGACGAAGAGCGCGAACACCGACAGTTCCTTCGTGAGCGTGTTGAGCGGCAGGATCAGCAGGAACGCGACGAGCGCGAGCGCGGCGGCCAGCGCCACGGCTTCCCACGCCTTGATCTTGCCCGATGTGATCGGCCGCTCGGCGGTGCGCTTCACATGGCGGTCGAAGTCGCGGTCGGCGTAGTCGTTGATCGCGCAGCCCGCCGAGCGCATGAAGATCGTGCCGACGATGAAGATGACGAGCAGCATTGGCGAAGGACGGCCGTCCGATGCGATCCATAACGCGTTGAGCGTCGGCCATAGAAGCAGCAGGCTGCCGATGGGCTTGTCGAGGCGCACGAGGCGCATGAAGAGCGGGAGTCGGGCGAACATGGAGGCAGGCAGGCGGAAAAACACGATGCGGGTATTTTAGAACAGCGCGCGCGTACGCCATGAAAAGCAAAAGCCCCGCTTCAGAGCGGGGCTTCTTCGGTTCGAACGAATGCTCAGGCCAGCATCGCGCGCAGCATCCACGCGGTCTTCTCGTGCGTCTGCATGCGTTGCGTGAGCAGGTCGGCGGTCGGCTCGTCGTTCGCGGCTTCCGTCGCCGGGAAGATTTCGCGCGCCGTGCGCACCACCGCTTCCTGGCCTTCCACCAACTGGCGGATCATGTCTTCGGCGGCCGGCACGCCGTCCGCTTCGGGAATCGACGAGAGCTTCGCGAATTCCTTGTAGCTGCCCGGCGCATGCACGCCCAGCGCGCGGATACGTTCCGCGATCGAATCGACGGCGAGCGCGAGCTCGGTATACTGCGTCTCGAACATCAGATGCAGCGTGTTGAACATCGGGCCGGTGACGTTCCAGTGGAAGTTATGGGTCTTCAGATACAGCGTGTACGTGTCGGCCAGCAGCCGGGACAGGCCCTCGGCGATCTTCTTGCGGTCCTTGTCGCTGATGCCGATATTGACGGCAGGTGCAGTGCCTTTCTTCGCCATGATGACTCCGTGAGAGAGTGATTCGAACGGTTGCGAACGCCGCGCGCATGGTGTTGCCGCGGGCGTTTCGAGCGCTCGACAGTTTATCGTAGAAACAGGGACGATTCACCGCGGCGCAGGGCTTCCGGGCGCTCGCCGCTGCGCCTTGATGACGCACTCCGTGCGCCGCCGGTTCACGCTCAGGCGCCGACGACACCGCTCGCGACGACGAGCCCATACCCGGCCGCGACGATCCCGAACGCAATCGCGACACGCACGCCGCGCGAAGCCTGACGGCTCCTCGCTTCGATATGCTCGACGGCCTCTGCAATGTGGTTCAACGCCTGAGACATGATGTTTTCTCCCTGTGTTTCGAAGGGCCGCTGTCAGACAGCGGCTATGCTTTGCTCGTCGACTTGCTGGCCGAGCTGCGCGAGCGCATCGATGACGCCCTCCGCGTAAGCCGGATCGATGCGTCGGAAGTGCGCGATCTGCCGCGCGACGATCTCATTCGGCACGCCGTGAATATGACGCGCGATATTGCCGAAGAAGCGCTCGCGTTGCGCATCGTCGAAAAGCCTGAAGAGCGCGGCCGGCTGGCTGTAGTAATCGTCGTCCTCGCGATGGTCATAGCGATGCACCGTGCCGCCCGCGAGCGGCGGTTCGTTCGCGTTCACGTCCTGCGCGAATTCGCCGTAACGGTTCGGCTCGTAGTTCACGCGGCCGCCGAGATTGCCGTCGGTGCGCATCGCGCCATCGCGGTGAAATGGATTCGCAGTCGGCGCACGCGGCGCATTCACCGGAATCTGGTGATGGTTGATGCCGAGGCGATACCGCTGCGTGTCGCCATACGAAAACAGACGCCCCTGCAGCAGCCGATCCGGCGAGAAGCCGATGCCCGGCACCACGTTCGCCGGCGTGAACGCGGCCTGCTCCACGTCCGCGAAGTAATTCTGCGCATTGCGATTCAGCTCGATCACACCGACATCGATGAGCGGAAAGTCCTTGTGCGGCCACACTTTCGTGATATCGAACGGATTGACCTTCAAATTCGCGGCCTGCTCTTCGGTCATCACCTGGATGCGGAAATTCCATCGTGGGAAATTGCCCTCGTCGATGTTCCCGACCAGATCGCGCTGCGCGCTTTCGCGGTCATTCGCTATCACGGCGGCCGCTTCGGCATCGGTGTAATTCTCGAGCGGCTGCTGCGACTTGAAGTGGAACTTCACGTAGAAGCGCTCGCCGTCCTCGTTGATGAACGAGAAGGTGTGCGAGCCGAAGCCATGCATCTGCCGATAATTCTTCGGAATGCCGCGATCGCTCATGAGAATCGTCACCTGATGCAGCGATTCCGGATGACGCGACCAGAAGTCCCACGCCGCGACGTTGCTGCGCAGATTCGTGTACGGATCGCGTTTTTGCGTGTGGATGAAGTCGGGAAACTTCAACGGATCGCGGATGAAGAACACCGGCGTGTTGTTGCCGACGACATCCCAGTTGCCCTCTTCCGTGTAGAACTTGATCGAGAAGCCGCGCACGTCGCGCTCGGCATCGGCCGCGCCGCGCTCGCCCGCGACGGTCGAAAAGCGCATGAAGATTGGCGTTTCCTTGCCAATTTCGGCGAAGAGCTTCGCCTTCGTGTAGCGCGTGATGTCATGCGTCACGCGGAACGTGCCGAACGCGCCCGAGCCCTTCGCGTGGACGCGGCGCTCCGGAATCACTTCGCGGTCGAAATGCGCGAGCTTTTCCACGAGCCAGAAGTCCTGCAGCGTGACCGGGCCGCGCGGGCCCGCGGTCTGCGAGTTCTGGTTGTCACCGACGGGTGCGCCGGCTGCGGTCGTGAGTCGTTGGGTCGTCATCGTGATGCTCCTGTTTTTGAGGTATGGCTTGAGATGAATGCGGATGGGAACGCGCCGAGGCGTCCTGGTCTCGTCGACCGATGGAAGGAATCTTAACAAAACTATCGATATTTTTAATTCAATAAATTTTATCTATTCGATAGGCAGCGTTTCGCGCCAGAAATGAAAACGCGCGGCGCCCGGGAGCCGGGGGCCGCGCGCGTCTGGAAGAGAAAAACTCAGTTCACCGCGACGGGCATATCGAGCTTTTTGACACCCGGCAGATCGCAATTGGCGATCGCCTCGCAGATGGCGTCGATGGCGGGCAGGCGCGTGAAGCTCTTGCGCCACGCGAGCACGACGCGGCGGTCCGGCACCGGCTCGTCGAACGGCACGTAGCTGAGCAGGCCGGAATCGATGCCCGGCGCATGCGGCTTCACCTCGCTCACCGACATGCGCGGCAGCACCGTGATGCCGACGCCGCTCGCGACCATATGACGAATCGTCTCCAGCGACGAGCCTTCGAACGTCTTCTGGATGCCGTCCGCGTTCTGCGAGAAGCGCATGAGCTCCGGGCACACGCCGAGCACGTGATCGCGGAAGCAATGGCCGCTGCCGAGCAGCAGCATGGTCTCCTGCTTGAGATCGTCGGGATCGATCTTCGGGCGGTTTTCCCACGCGTGGCCGGACGGCATCGCGACGACGAACGGCTCGTCGTACAGCGCGCGCACCATGAGGCCGGTTTCGGGGAACGGTAGCGCCATGATCGCCACATCGATCTCGCCCTGCTTCAGGAGCTCGATCAGCTTGAGCGTGTAGTTTTCCTGGAGCATCAGCGGCATCTGCGGGACCGCCTTGATCATCTGCTTGACGAGCGTTGGCAGCAGATACGGCCCGATCGTGTAGATGACGCCGAGACGCAGCGGGCCGACGAGCGGATCCTTGCCCTGCTTGGCGATTTCCTTGATGGCGAGCGTCTGCTCGAGCACGCGCTGCGCCTGCGTGACGATCTGCTCGCCGATCGGCGTCACGCTGACTTCGCTCGTGCCGCGCTCGAAGATCTGCACGTTCAGTTCGTCTTCGAGCTTCTTGATTGCCACCGACAGCGTCGGCTGGCTCACGAAGCACGCCTCGGCCGCGCGGCCGAAATGCCGTTCGCGCGCCACCGCGACGATGTACTTCAGTTCAGTGAGCGTCATTGGAGGCCAATGAAATACATTGATTCGATAGGTTTGACTTATACACCCGCCGCCCGTACTAGACAACTGCAGGCCGCATGGCCCAAATAGGGACCGACGAGATACGCGCAAGTTCAGCCATCAGGCCTTTAAATAATGCTCCCGCGCGCCGAGCCAGCGCGCGAGATGGCGCGTTACGGCGTCGGGGAACGACCTGAGCATCTGGTCGGCGGCTTCGCGCGCGGGCTCGATCAGCCAGCCGTCGTTTTCGAGGCTCGCGAAACGCAGCATCGCCTCGCCCGATTGCCGCGCGCCGAGAAACTCGCCGGGGCCGCGAATTTCCAGATCGCGCCGCGCGATCTCGAAGCCGTCGGTGGTTTCGCGCATGGTTTGCAGACGCGCGCGGGCGGTCTGCGAAAGCGGATTCGAGTACATGAGCACGCAGACGGACGCCGCGCTGCCCCGCCCCACGCGCCCGCGCAACTGATGCAACTGCGCGAGCCCGAAGCGCTCCGCGTGCTCGATCACCATCAGCGACGCGTTCGGCACGTCGACGCCGACTTCGATCACCGTCGTCGCGACGAGCAGTTGCACTTCGTTGCGCGAAAACGCGTCCATCACCGCGGCTTTTTCGGCGGGCGCGAGGCGTCCGTGAACCAGCCCGACGCGCAATTCCGGCAGCGCGGCGACGAGCGTTTCGTACGTCTCGACGGCAGTTTGAAGCTGCAGCGTCTCGCTTTCCTCGATCAGCGGACACACCCAATAGACCTGTCGCCCGGTCAGCGCCGCCTCGCGCACGCGGCCGATGATTTCATCGCGCCTGCCGTCCGAGACCACTTTGGTCAGAATCGGCGTGCGGCCGGGCGGCAATTCGTCGATGGTCGAGACGTCGAGGTCCGCGTAGTAGGTCATCGCGAGCGTGCGCGGGATCGGCGTGGCGGACATCATCAGCTGATGCGGCTGGAAGTCGGCACGGCCGTCCGCCGCGTTGAGCGCCTTCGCGCGCAATGCAAGCCGCTGCGCGACGCCGAAGCGATGCTGTTCGTCGACGATCACGAGCCCGAGGCGCGCGAACTCCACCGCGTCCTGAATGATCGCGTGCGTGCCGATGATCAGTTGCGCCGTGCCGAGCGCTGCCGCTTCGAGCGCGGCGCGCTTTTCCTTGGCCTTGAGACTGCCCGCGAGCCACGCGACCGTGACACCGAGCGGCTCCAGCCAGCCGCGCAGCTTGCGCGCGTGCTGCTCCGCGAGAATTTCGGTCGGCGCCATGAGCGCGGCCTGATAACCCGCGTCGATGGCCTGCGCCGCCGCGAGCGCCGCGACGATCGTCTTGCCGCTGCCGACATCACCCTGCAGGAGACGCTGCATCGGATGCGCGAGCGTCAGTTCGCCCGCGATTTCCGCGACCACGCGCTGCTGCGCGCCGGTCAGCGCGAACGGCAGCGCGCGCAGCAGGCGCACGACGAGCGAGCCGTCGTCGTCGGGAAGGCGGCGCGGCATGGCGGGCGCGGCGCGCGTGCGCCGCTCCTCGTGCGCGCGCTTGAGCGACAGTTGCTGCGCGAGCAATTCCTCGAACTTGATGCGCGTCCACGCCGGATGCGTGCCGTCGATGAGCGCGGTTTCGTCCGAATCCGCGCGCGGATGATGCAGCGTCCTAACGGCATCGAGCAGGCCGGGGACGTTCAGCGGCGCGAGATGCGCGCGCGCGATCGGCTCCGGCAGCAGTTCCGGCAGATCGACGCGCGTGATCGCGTTGTCGATCGCCTTGCGCAAGTACGCCTGCGAGATGCCCGCCGTCGACGGATAAACGGGCGTGAGCGCCTGCGGCAGCGGCGTGCCGTCATCGACCGGGCGCACCGCCGGATGCACCATCTCCAGGCCGAAGAAGCCGCCGCGCACGTCGCCGCGCACGCGCAAACGCACGCCGACAGCCATCTGCTTGACCTGCGAGCCGTAGAAGTTGAGAAAACGCAGCGTAAGTTCGTCGCCGGCGTCGTCATGAATCTTGACGAGCAACTGCCGGCGCGGCCGATACGCGATCTCGTTGTCGAACACGACGCCTTCGGTCTGCGCGATATCGCCGGGAATCAGCTCACCGATGGGCGTGAGCGAGGTTTCGTCCTCGTAGCGCATCGGCAGATGCAGGACGAGATCGATGTCGGATTTCAGGCCGAGCTTGGCGAGCTTGTCCGCCGTCTTCACGACGGGCTTGGGCTTTTCCTCCGCTTTCGCCTTCTTGCGCGCCGGTGCGGCGGCGCGCGGCGCTTCGCTTTCCTCCACGGTCAGCGGATCGGTCTG
The DNA here is from genome assembly GCF_056930355.1 of Caballeronia sp. 11_S32. Lineage (NCBI taxonomy): Bacteria > Pseudomonadati > Pseudomonadota > Betaproteobacteria > Burkholderiales > Burkholderiaceae > Caballeronia > Caballeronia sp. 11_S32. The sequence continues at coordinate 823,798 of NZ_JBXOWH010000003.1, read as the reverse complement.
GGAAGCCGGGCGGCGGTCGGACAAGGGCATCGACTCTCTTCGCAAAGTACAATATGAGGTTTGTTCGGCGCGTTTGCGCTGTGTTCGCGTCCTGTTCGCGCTTCATTCACGCCATGTTCACGCTTTCCGATTTCGATTTTAATCTGCCGCCCGAGCTGATCGCGCAGAGTGCGCTCGCCGAGCGCAGCGCGAGCCGTCTGCTCGAAGTCGACAACCGCACGAGTCCGGCCACGCTCGTCGACCGTCGTTTCTCCGAACTGCCGAATCTGATCGAGTCCGGCGATCTGCTCGTCTTCAACGATACCAAAGTCCTCAAGGCGCGCTTTCTCGGCCAGAAGGCCAGCGGCGGGCGCGTGGAAGTACTCGTCGAGCGTCTGACCGGCGCGACCACGGCGCTCGCGCAGATCCGCGCGAGCAAGAGCCCGGTGCAAGGCAGCACGATCCGCCTCGCCGATGCATTCGACGTGACCGTCGGCGAGCGCGTCGAGCCGTTCTACACGCTGCATTTTCCGGCCGAATGCCTGACGCTCATCGAGCAGTACGGTCGCCTGCCGCTGCCGCCGTATATCGAGCACGACGCCGACGCCTACGACGAAACGCGCTATCAGACGGTTTATGCGGCGAATCCGGGCGCGGTGGCCGCGCCGACCGCCGGCCTGCATTTCGACGACGCGCTCTTCGCCGAACTCGATGCGCGCGGCGTCGAGCGCGCGACGCTCACGCTGCACGTCGGCGCCGGCACGTTCCAGCCGGTGCGCGTGGAAAACATCGCCGAGCACAAGATGCACAGCGAGTGGTACGACCTGCCGCAGTCGCTCGTCGACCGTATCGCGGCGGTGAAGGCGCGCGGCAATAAGGTGATCGCGGTCGGCACCACGTCCATGCGCGCGCTGGAAGCCGCCGCGCGCGACGCGGCAGTGGCGGGCCGCCCGCTCGCCGCGACACAGGCCGAAACCGATATCTTCATCACGCCGGGCTACGAATTCCGCGTGGTCGACCGGCTCGTGACGAATTTCCATCTGCCGAAGTCCACGCTGCTGATGCTCGTTTCCGCGTTCGCGGGCATGGAGACGATCCGCGATGCGTACCGTCACGCGATCGACGAGCGTTACCGCTTTTTCAGCTACGGCGACGCGATGCTGCTGACTCGCCAAAGCTAAGTTTCTTCAACAACATTTGCGCCGGACTGTTTTCCGGTTGCATTGGAGCTTCATTGATGACCGCTGGTCAATTTACCCCGCCCGAAAACGGGCTCAAGTTCGAATTGCTGACGACCGACGGCCAGGCGCGCCGCGGCCGTCTCACGCTGAATCACGGCGTCGTCGAGACGCCGATCTTCATGCCGGTCGGCACCTACGGCACCGTCAAGGCGATCCAGCCGCGCGAGCTCGAAGAAATTCGCGCGCAAATCATCCTCGGCAACACGTTCCACCTGTGGCTGCGTCCCGGGCTGGAAGTCATCGGCGCGCACGGCGGCCTGCACAAGTTCATGGGCTGGAACCGGCCGATTCTCACCGACTCCGGCGGCTTTCAGGTCTTTTCGCTCGGCGATCTGCGCAAGATCACCGAAGATGGCGTGACGTTCGCTTCGCCGATCAACGGCGACAAGCTCTTCCTCTCGCCCGAAGTGTCGATGCAGATCCAGAAGGTGCTGAACTCCGACATCGTCATGCAGTTCGACGAATGCACACCCTACGCGACCAACGGCATCCCGACCTCGCACAAGGACGCCGCCGATTCCATGCGCATGTCGATGCGCTGGGCGAAGCGCTCAATCGACGAGTTCGACCGGCTCGGCAATCCGAACGCGCTCTTCGGCATCGTGCAGGGCGGCATGTTCGAGGATCTGCGCGACGAATCGCTGGCGGGTCTGTCGGACATCGGTTTCCACGGCTTCGCGATCGGCGGCCTGTCTGTCGGCGAGCCGAAGGACGACATGATGCGCGTCTTGAACCACATCGGCCCGAAGCTGCCGGCCGACAAGCCGCATTACCTGATGGGCGTCGGCACGCCGGAGGACCTCGTCGCGGGCGTCGCGGCGGGCGTCGACATGTTCGACTGCGTGATGCCCACGCGCAACGCGCGCAACGGCTGGCTCTTCACGCGCTTCGGCGATCTCAAGATCAAGAACGCGACGCACAAGAACTCGATGAAGCCGCTCGACGAAAGCTGCGCCTGCTATACGTGCCGGAACTTCACGCGCGGGTATCTGCATCATTTGCATCGCGTCGGCGAGATTTTGGGCGCGCAATTGAACACGATTCACAACCTGCACTATTACCTTCAACTCATTGGCGAAGTGCGGGAATCGATCGAAAATCACACGTTCGAGGCGTTTCGCAAGACGTTCGCGGAGAACCGCGCGCGCGGCGTGGACTGAAAACGCGCGGCTTCGTTTCGCCAAGCTTTACAATCTGCTTTCTACCGCTTGCGGAAAATCCCGCGAACCGCCCGTAACGGCTTGATGACAAAGCGCATTCGGGCATTTAAGGACAGGTGCGGGTGGTAGAATGCCGGGCTGACTTCCAGTCAATTATTTCGATGTAACAACGGAGAGACCAACGTGTCGTTCATTTCCAATGCCTTCGCACAAGGCGCAACCGGTGGTGGCGCGGAATCCCAGCTGATGAGCTTCCTGCCGCTCATCCTGATGTTCGCGGTGCTGTACTTCATCATGATCCGTCCGCAGATGAAGCGTCAGAAGGAGCATCGCAACATGCTCTCCGCCATGGCCAAGGGCGACGAAGTGGTGACGAACGGCGGCATCGTCGGCAAGATCACGAAGGTGTCGGATGCATATGTGGGCGTGGAAATCGCCGAAGGCACCGAAATCACCATCCAGAAGGCGGCCGTGACGACCATTCTCCCGAAGGGCACGATCAAGTCGCTGTAAGGCCACTCGTTCTTCCGCGTCCGGCGCGGCCTCGCTCACCGAGCCATCCGAGTCATCCGACCGGCTCGTCGCGCATATCGCCGGACGCCCTCTCCTCCGAAGCCAACTTTACGGTCGGCCCATCCCCATGAATCGTTATCCCCTCTGGAAGTATGTCGTGATGCTGGTGGCGCTCGTCATCGGCCTCGTGTACACGCTGCCCAATTTCTTCGGCGAGGCGCCCGCAGTTCAGGTATCGAGCGGCAAGGCGACCGTCAAGCTCGATTCGGCGACGCTTTCGAATGTCGAAGCCGCGCTCGCCGCGAACAGCATCAAGGCTGACGAAGTCACGTTCGACAACTCGCAGCTGAATGCGAACATCCGCGTGCGCCTGAAGGACACCGACACGCAATTGCGCGTGAAGGACCTGCTCAGCAAGTCGCTGAACTCCGATCCGACCGATCCGCAGTACATCGTCGCGCTGAACCTGCAGAGCGCCTCGCCGCGCTGGCTGACGGCCCTGCACGCGCTCCCGATGTACCTCGGTCTCGACCTGCGCGGCGGCGTGCACTTCCTGCTGCAAGTGGACATGGCCGGCGCGCTCAACAAGAAGCTCGACTCCGACGCCGCCGATGCGCGCACGTATCTGCGCGACCGCAATATCCGCGATGGCGGCGTGAACCGCGTCGGGCAGTCGGTCGTCGTGAACTTCTCCGAGCAGGCGACCGCGGACAACGCGCGCACCCTGCTCCAGACCGGCGTGTCCGAACTGCAATGGAGCACGCGCCAGGGCGGTGACGGCTTCCAGGTGGTCGGCACGTTCTCGCCGGATGCGCAGAAGGTGGTCGAAGACGGCGCGCTCAAGCAGAACATCACGACGCTGCATAACCGCGTGAACGAACTGGGCGTCGCGGAGCCAGTCATCCAGCAGCAGGGCTCGGACCGCATCGTGGTCGAGCTGCCGGGCGTGCAGGACACGGCGAAGGCGAAGGACATCATCGGCCGCACGGCGACGCTCGAAGCGCGCCTCGCCGATCCGGTCAACACCTACATCGGCCCGAACGAAGCGGTGCCGGCCGGCGACGAAGCGTTCAAGCAGGGCGACCGCACCGTGCTGCTGCGCAAGCAGGTGATCTTCACCGGCGACCGCATCGTGGATGCGTCGGCGGGCTTCGACGATCATCAGCGTCCGTCCGTGAACATCCGTCTCGATTCCGCCGGCGGCCGCGCGGTGTCGGCGGTGTCGCGCGACAACATCGGCAAGCCGATGGCGATGGTCCTGTTCGAAAAGGGCAAGGGCGAAGTGCTGACGGTCGCGACCATCCAGTCGGAACTCGGCGACCGCTTCCAGATCACCGGCCAGCCGACGCCGCAAGCCGCCGCCGATCTCGCGCTGCTGCTGCGCGCGGGCTCGCTCGCGGCGCCGATGGATATCATCGAGGAACGCACGGTCGGCCCGAGCCTCGGCGCGGACAACATCAAGAAGGGCTTCGATTCGGTGCAGTACGGTTTCGCCGCGATCGCCATTTTCATGATCGCGTACTACCTGCTGTTCGGCGTGTTCTCCATGCTGGCGCTGTCGGTCAACCTGCTCCTGCTGGTCGCGATCCTCTCGCTGCTGCAAGCGACGCTGACCTTGCCGGGCATCGCGGCTATCGCGCTCGCGCTCGGTATGGCAATCGACGCGAACGTGCTGATCAACGAGCGTATCCGCGAGGAACTGCGCAACGGCGCGCCGCCGCAGACCGCGATCCAGGAAGGCTTCAAGCACGCGTGGGCCACCATTCTCGACTCCAACGTCACCACGCTGATCGCCGGTCTCGCGCTGCTCGCGTTCGGCTCGGGTCCGGTGCGCGGCTTCGCGGTCGTGCACTGTATCGGCATTCTCACGTCGATGTTCTCGGCGGTGTTCTTCTCGCGCGGCCTCGTGAACCTGTGGTACGGCGGCAAGAAGAAGCTGAAGACGCTCGCGATCGGCCAGGTGTGGCGGCCGGAAGGCACGAACGCCGAAGCGGCCGCGGCGGCTTATCTCGCTGCGCAGCGCGGCGACGAATCGCCGGTCGATGAAATCGTGAAGACCGCGAAGGGCAAGACCAAGACCGCGGTGGCCGCGCCGCGCGCGACTGGCCAGGCGCAAGCACGCTCCGGCAAGCCGACGGTGCGCCGCCGCTCGGGCCCGGGCGTCGATCAACAGAAACCGGGCGAGTCCCGCTGATTCCGCTGAGTCCGGAGAAATAGACAATGGAATTCTTCCGCATTCGCCGCGATTTGCCGTTCATGGAGCGCGCGTTGATCTTCAACGTGATCTCGCTCGTGACGTTCCTCGTGGCTGTGTTCTTCCTCATGCACCGCGGCCTGCATCTGTCGGTGGAGTTCACCGGCGGCACGGTCGTCGAGGTGCAGTATCCGCAAGCCGCGTCGCCCGAGCCCGTGCGCGCGGCCATGGCGAAGCTCGGCTATGCCGATGCGCAGGTGCAGAACTTCGGCACGTCGCAGGACGTGCTGATCCGTCTGCCGCTCAAGCAGGGTCTGACGTCCGCCCAGCAGAGCGATCAGGTGATGAACGCGCTCAAGGCCGACAACGCCCAGGTGAAGCTGCAGCGCGTCGAGTTCGTCGGTCCGCAGGTCGGCAAGGAGCTCGTCACGAACGGCCTGCTCGCGCTCGCGTGCGTGGTGATCGGCATCGTGATCTATCTGTCGTTCCGCTTCGAATGGAAGTACGCGGTGGCGGGCATCATCGCGAACCTGCACGACGTGGTGATCATCCTCGGCTTCTTCGCGTTCTTCCAGTGGGAGTTCTCGCTGTCGGTGCTGGCGGCGATTCTCGCGGTGCTCGGCTACTCGGTGAACGAATCGGTGGTTATCTTCGACCGGATTCGCGAGACCTTCCGCAAGCAGCGCAAGATGACCGTGAAGGAAGTGATCGACCACGCGATCACGAGCACGATGTCGCGCACGATCATCACCCACGGCTGTACGGAAATGATGGTGCTGTCGATGTTCTTCTTCGGCGGCCCGACGCTGCACTACTTCGCGCTGGCGCTTACCGTCGGTATTCTTTTCGGTATCTATTCGTCGGTGTTCGTCGCGGCGGCGCTCGCGATGTGGTTCGGCGTGAAGCGCGAGGATCTCGTGAAGGACAAGAAGGACAAGTTCGATCCGAACGATCCGAATGCGGGGGCGCAGGTTTGAGTCTCACGCGTTTCGTCAGGGCGTAAAAAAAGCGGCCGGTCTTCACAGACCGGCCGCTTTGTTTTGGGGCGCCCGACTTACTGCTTCACGCCCTCAGCCTGGATATGCAGCACCGTCTTCAGGCTGAAACCATACGCCTTGCCGTAGTCCATCCCGAAGTCGCCGCGATCGAAGGTCGTCGTCGCTTCCACGCCGCACACTTCCTTCTTCATCATCGGGTTCACGAAGCACTTGAAGCTCTCGACCTTCAGGTTGATCGGCTTCGTCACGCCGTGCATCGTCAGCATGCCGATCACTTCCGAAGGCTTGTCGCCGTCGAACTTGATCGACGTGCCCTTGTACACCGCCGTCGGGTACTTCGCGACATCGAAGAATTCGGCCTTTTGCAGATGCTCGTCCAGCTTCACATTGCCCGTGTTGACCGACGCCACGTCGATCGTCACGTCGACCGTGCCGGTCTTCGCCGCGCGATCGAGCACCACCGTGCCGCTGCTCTTGTTGAACTTGCCGCGCCACGTCGACACGCCACCGAAGTGATCGGCCTCGAAGCTCGGATAGGTGTGGTTCGGGTCGAGCTGATACGTGTCGGCGGCCATCGCGCCCGCCGACAGACCCAGTGCGAGCGCGCCCGCTGCGATGATCGAAAGCTTTTTCAAGTTCTTCTCCTGACTAACCAGATACGCTGAATATGCGTCGTGTGTGACTGAAGCGCCGCTTACTTCTTCGCGGCGACGATGTGAAACTTGATGACGACGTCGTCCGCAACGATCGACGTGTCTTTCCATTCGCCCGTTCCGACATCGAACTGGGTACGCTTGATCGGCAGCGCGCCGTCGAAGGTTTCCGTCGCGCCCTGTTGCGTGACCGTCACGGGCACCGTGACCGTCTGCGACTTGCCCTTGATCGTGATCTTGCCCGTCACGTTGTATTTGTTGCCGCCCGCCGGTGCGATCGCGCTGGAGGCGAAGGTCGCGGTCGGATACTTGGCCGCGTCGAACCATTCCGCGCCGCGCACCTGCTTGTTGTACTCGTCGTCGCCGAGATCGTAGCTGCCGGTGTCGATGGTGATGCTCGCCGTGCCTGCCGTCGGCTTCGCCGGATCGAACGCGATCTGCGCGGTGAACTTGTTGAACTTGCCGTCGGTGGGCACGTTCATCTGCTTCGAGGTGGCGATCACCGTGCTCTTGCTCATGTCCACCTGCGCATGCGCGCCGGCGACCAAGGCGAGCGATGCTGCCGCAGCCAGCATCCAACGATTGAGTTTCACTTTCATGTGTGCCCTATTCAAACGGTTCGAAAAAGCAAACCGGTATTGGAAATCAAAAGAACGCGAGAACAATCAGCCGCCGGGAAACGGCCTGCCAACGGCGAGGAAACAATGCGATGCGCTTATCTGAGAAACGGCAGCATGCGCCCGAGCAAGCCATCGCGATCGATGAAATGATGCTTCAGAGCAGCGAGCACGTGCATCACGACAAAGAACAGCAGCGTGTAGTTCAACGCGACATGCACGATGCGCAGCGTCGCCTTCAGGGCCTTGTCCGGGCCGATGATCGTCGGCAGCGGCAGCACGCCGAGATACACCACCTGAATGCCCGCCGCCGAGCTGTACAGATAACCTGACGCGGGAATGACGAGCATCAGAAGGTACAGCAGGAAGTGCGTGAGATTGGCCGCGCTTTGCTGCCAGCGCGGCATGCCGTCGGGCATCGGCGGCGTCGGGTGCGTCGCGCGCCAGATGAGGCGCACGAGCGCGAGCGCGAACACCGTCACGCCGATCCACTTGTGCCACGAGAAGTATTTGAGCTTCGTCGGCGTGATGCCCGGAATGTCGGTCATGATCCAGCCGAGCCAGAAGCCGCACACGATCAACAACGCGATCAGCCAGTGCAGGCCGATCGCCGTGGCACTGTATCGTTGCGCCGGCGAGGTCGCCGCGATGCGTGCGCTGCTTTCCATCATGCTTTCACCCAATGTGTTCGATGTTCCGGCCTGCCGGCGGCAGATATCCAAGGCCGCCATGCTACCTCAACGCTAACGAATTGCCAGCGCCCGCAAAATGGCTCGCCGGCAGCGCGCGCAGCCAGAGCCGGCGCGGCTTTGCGGGCTTTTCGGCCATCATGCCGCGTCTTTGCATGCCGCGCATGCAACGAACTATTCCACGCCTGCAACGGTCGATCCAGACGCGACGTAGCGGCGCGAACCGCAACGGATTGCGGCATCAAAGGTATTAACGAGCGGACGAGCGATTTCATTCCGCACGCGCTCGACACGCCCCTCCAATCCGCCGGCAGTTCGCCGAAATGCAGCATTTGTTACCATTCGCGCTGGCCCGCTGCTTGCTCACCTCCGTCGGAGCCGGTCCTCGCGGCCCCGACAAATACGCTCGACACCCTTCGGGCCTCGATACATGAACGCGAACGAACCGGACGATCTGATCGCTTGTCACGAATGCGACGCGCTCTTCCATAAATGCGTGCTGCCCCGGCGCACTTCGGCGAAGTGCCCACGCTGCGGATCGCTGCTCTATCGCAGCATCTCATCGAATCTCGACAAAATCTGCGCAATGACGCTCGCCGCGCTCGTCACGTTCGTGATTGCGCAGGGGTTTCCTATCGTCGAACTGGACGCCAACGGCCTCACGTCGCAGACGACGCTCATCGGCGCGATCGTCGCATTGTGGAACGAGCAGATGGAGCTCATGGCCGTGCTCGTCTTCTGCTCCACCATTCTCTTTCCGTTGTGCGAATTGCTCGCGCTGCTTTACGTGCTGATTCCGCTGCGCTCGGGCTATGTGCCGCCGGGCTTCAACGCGCTGCTGCGCGGCATCCAGTTCGTGCGCCCGTGGGGAATGATCGAAGTCTTCATGCTCGGCGTGCTCGTCACGCTCGTGAAGATGGTGAGCATCGCGCGCGTGATTCCCGAAGCGGCGCTCTTCGCGTTCGGCGCGCTGACCTTGATGTTCGCGGTCGTCGTGAGCTTCGATCCGCGCGCGCTGTGGGATATCGCGAGCCGACTCGGCCCGCGCGGCGAGACGAAGCAGGCGAACGGCCGCGAACGCATCCCCTCTGAAGCGAGGCAGAAATCGTGAGCGAAATCATCGATCCGGCCGCGGGCGAGCGCGCGAGCACGGCGCAGTACACCACGGCATCGCGCGCGAACGTCGTGTCCTGTCACGCATGCGGCCTCGTGCAACCGCTTGCGCACACCGTCGAGAAACAGCGCTGCACACGCTGCAACGCGGTCGTGCACCGGCGCCATCCGGACAGCATCGCGCGCACGTGGGCGTTGCTCATCAGCGCGGCGATTCTCTATATTCCCGCGAATCTCTTTCCGATCATGCACACGTCGTCGATTCTCGGCTCCGAGGACGACACCATCATGAGCGGCGTCGCGCTCTTCTGGAACGACGGCGACTATCCGCTCGCCGCAGTGATCTTCATTGCCAGCATTCTCGTGCCGATGCTCAAGCTCGTCACGCTCGCCTTTCTCACCATCAGCGTGCAGCGGCGCTCGACGTGGCGGCCGCGCCAGCGCACGACGCTCTTTCGCATCGTCGAGGGCATCGGCCGCTGGTCGATGCTCGACGTCTTCGTGATCACGCTGACCATCGCGCTCGTGCGCTTCAAATCGCTCGCCGTCATCACGCCGGGGCCGGGCGCGCTCGCGTTCGCGTCGGTCGTCGTGCTGACGATGATCGCGTCCATGCAATTCGACCCGCGCCTCATGTGGGACAACATCGAACCGTCAGGGAAGACTTATGACTAGTGCCCAAGGTCCGAACGACCCGAAGCAGCCGGCACCGCCATCCGCCGGCAGCAGCAATAGCGAAGGCAATGGCAAAGGCGGCGGCCTGCCGCCGAATCTCCCCGAACCCGTGATCGAGCCGCGCAGCCGCTGGCTGCCGTCGCTCGTGTGGGTGATTCCGCTCGTCGCGGCGCTGATCGGCGTGATTCTCGTCGTGAAGACGGTGTCGAGCCGCGGGCCGACCGTGACCATCAGCTTCGTCTCCGCGGAAGGCCTCGAGCCCGGCAAGACGAAGGTGAAGTTCAAGGACGTCGATATCGGCACGGTCAAGACCATCACGCTGTCGAAGGACCATTCGCGCGTGCTCGTCGACGTGCTGCTCACCAAGGAAGCCACCGATTTCGCGGTGAAGGACACGCGCTTCTGGGTCGTGCGTCCGCGCGTCGCGGCGAGCGGCGTGACCGGGCTTTCTACGCTTCTGTCCGGCGCGTATATCGGTGTCGATGCGGGCAAGTCGACCGAGGACGAGACTTACTTCGTCGGAATGGAAACGCCACCCGCCGTCACCGGCGATCAGAAGGGCCACACCTTCACGCTGCACGGCGAATCGCTCGGCTCGCTCGATATCGGCTCGCCGGTCTATTACCGGCGCGTGCAGGTCGGGCAGGTCGTCGCGTTTTCGCTCGACAAGGACGGCACCGGCGTCACGCTGCAGGTGTTCGTCAACGCGCCTTACGACCAGTATGTCGGCACCAACTCGCGCTGGTGGCATGCGAGCGGCGTCGATCTGCGGCTCGATTCGAGCGGCTTCACGCTCAACACGCAATCGCTCGCGACGGTCGTGCTGGGCGGCATCGCGTTCCAGACGCCGCCGAACCAGCAAGCCGGGCCGCAGGCGCAGAACAGCGCGACGTTCGCCCTCGCCGCCGATCAGGCCGACGCCATGCGCGATCCGGACGGGCAGGCCGTGCGCGTCGTGATGAACTTCAATCAGTCGCTGCGCGGGCTGTCGGTCGGCGCGCCGGTCGATTTCCGCGGCATCGTGCTCGGCCAGGTCACGGGCATTGGCGTGCAATACGATCAGAAGTCGCATGCCTTCATGATGCCGGTCACGGTCGATCTCTATCCCGACCGCCTCGGCCGCCGCGCGAAGCAGGTGTTGCCCGAGCAAGGGTCGCCGGCCAGCCAGGACATGCTGCAACTGCTCGTGACGCGCGGCCTGCGCGGACAACTGCGCACCGGCAACCTGCTGACGAGCCAGTTGTATATCGCGCTCGACTTCTTCCCGAAGGCCGCGCCCGCGAAGGTCAACTTCAACAGCGACCCGCTCGAACTGCCGACCGTGCCGAACACGCTCGACGAACTCCAACTGCAGATCGCGGATATCGCGCGCAAGATCGACAAGATTCCGTTCGACCAGATCGGCGACAACCTGAACGGCTCGCTCAAGAACGCGAACGCGCTCTTCGGCCGGCTCGACAAGGAAGTCATGCCGGAAATGCGCGACACGCTCACAGAGGCGCGGAAGACTTTCGGCCAGGCGCAATCGACGCTGCAGTCGGACTCGCCGCTTCAGTCGGACGTGCATCAGGCGCTGCAGGAGCTCACGCGCACGCTTCAATCGCTCAACTCGCTCGCGGACTATCTGGAACGCCATCCGGAATCGCTCTTGCGCGGAAAATCGGGAGACAAACCATGAAGTTCGGCTCGTTGATATCGATTCTGGGCGCGGCCGCGATGCTCGCCGCCTGCGCTTCGCCGACGAGCCGTTTCTACACGCTCGGCGGCGGCGACGCGCGCCCCGTGTCCTCCACGCCCGCTTCGTTCTATTTCGAGCTCGCGCCCGTCGACATGCCGCAGCAGGTCGCGAAGAATCAGTTGGTCGTGCAGACGAGTCCCGCGCAGGTGCGCGTGCTCGAAGAGGAGCGCTGGGCATCGCTGCCCGGCGACGAAGTGCGGCGCGCGCTGTCCGCCGATCTCACGCAGCAGTTGGGCGCGATCGATGTCTACGGCACGCCGCATCCGGAATCGGTGCCGGTGTATCGCGTCAAGGTGAACGTGAAGCGCTTCGAATCGTGGCCGGGCTCACAGGCGCTAATCGACGCCGTGTGGAGCGTGCACGCCGCCGGTTCGGACACCGTGCTGACGTGCCGGACGGTCGCGGAGGAACGCGTGGGCACGGGTTACGACGCGCTCGTCGACGGCCATCGCAAGGCGGTCGGCGAACTCGCCACCGCGATCTCGGCCGGCGTGCGCAGCCTCGGTTCGCTGCCGCGCGTGACGGCGAACGCGCCTGTCGCGGCCGCGAAGGGCAAGAGCGGCGCGGCCACGAAGCCCGCTTCCGCGCCAATCTTGCCGTGCCCCTCCGCGAGCGCGGCGACGTCTGCCAACGCGCAATGATCCACTGATCCAGGCCGCGCCCGGCATCGCGCCGGGCGTGCTTCATGTTGTCCGCAGGCGACATTGTCGCGCGCCGCCATCTCGATTTTGCCGATGGCCGTGCGCGCCCGGTTAAGATCGTCGTCGCCTGCATTCCGAATAAACGCGAAAAATAGATGATGAAACTGATCGGTTCGCACCCCAGCCCATTCGTCCGCAAAGTGCGGATCGTTATGGCGGAAAAGAAGATCGACTGCGAACTGGTGCTCGAGGACGTCTGGGCATCCGATTCGAAGATCCATGACTACAACCCGCTCGGCAAGGTGCCCTGCCTCATCCTGGACGACGGCGAAGCGGTGTTCGATTCGCGCGTCATCTGCGAGTACGTGGACACGCTGACGCCCGTCGGCAAGCTGTTGCCGCAGGAGCGGCGCGAGCGCACGGAAGTGCGTTGCTGGGAAGCGCTCGCCGACGGCATGCTCGACGCCGCCGTGCTGATCCGTCTCGAGGGCGTGGTGCGCGAGGAAGCGAATCGCAGCGAGAAGTGGATCGCGCGCCAGCGTCAGAAAGTGGAAAACGGCTTGCGCGCGATGGCGCGCGGGCTCGGCTCGAAGCAGTGGTGCTCGGCGAACCGCTTCACGCTCGCGGATATCGCGTGCGGCTGCGCGCTCGGCTATCTCGACTTCCGCATGCCCGATCTGAACTGGCGCGAAGCGCATCCGAACCTCGACAAATACTTCGCGCGCCTCTCGCAGCGCCAGTCGTTCGTCGATACCGCGCCGGTCTGATTCGCGCGCGAAAACGCTCCCGCGCGTGGCGGGAGCGTCCTTCCTTTACTTCTTCAATGCGCCTTTGAGCGTTGCGTTCGCCTGTGCGATAGCCGCGCGCGTCGCGGGCGTATCGGCCAGCGCGTTGAGCATCACGAAGTCGTGGATCGTGCCGTTGTAGCGCGTGGACGTGACCGGCACGCCCGCTTGCGTCAGCTTGCGCGCATAAGCCTCGCCTTCGTCGCGCAACACGTCGTTTTCATCGGTGATGACGAGCGCCGGCGGCAATCCCTTCAAATCTTCGATGCTCGCGCGCAGCGGCGACGCGGTGATCTTCGCGCGATCCGCGGCGTTCGGCGCGTAGGCGTCCCAGAACCACTTCATCGCGTCGCGGGTCAGCCACGGGCCGTTCGCGAACTGCGTGTACGAGGCGTCGTCGAAATTCGCGTCGGTCACCGGATAGAACAGCACTTGCGCGCGCAGTTTCGGCCCGCCGCGCTCCTTCGCGAGCAGTGTGACCGCGGCCGCCATGTTGCCGCCGACGCTGTCGCCCGCGACCGCCATGCGCGACGCATCGACGTTGAATTCGCGTGCGTGATCCGCGACATAGCGCGTTGCCGCGTACGCCTGCTCGATCGGCACCGGATACTTCGCCTCGGGCGAGCGGTCGTAGTCGACGAACACAACTTCCGCCTGCGCGCCATTGGCGATCTCGCGTACGAGACGGTCGTGCGTGTTCTTGTCGCCGAGCACCCAGCCGCCGCCGTGGAAATACATGATGACCGGCAGCGCGCCGACCGCGCGCTCGGGCCGCACGATGCGCAGCGCGATCTTGCCAGTCGGGCCGGCTTCGATCACGAGATCTTCGATCTTCGCCGCCTGCTTCCTGACCGGCTGAGCCTGCGCCCCGGCGAGCACGTTGCGCGCGTCGGCGGGCGAGAGCGTGTAGATCGGCGGCGCGTTGGTCGCCGCAAGGGTGTCGATGAACCGCTGCGTCGCGGGTTCGAGGACGGGCGCGGCGGATTGCGCATGCGCGGCGGGCTGCGCCAGAACGGCGCTTGCAGCTGCGGTGGCGAGGACAGCGGCTTTGAGCTTCTTCATGAGGCACTCCTTCTTTCGATTCGATCAGGCGATGTGAAAACGCAGCGAGACGGGTTTAACAAATTTATCTACTGCTAGATAGATAACCAGCTACGACACAGCTATATGAGGCGCGGTACGACCAACTTTTCTTCGATGCCACTGCGTCGTATGGCCATATCAACGGATGGATTGGCGACGCGGACCAAATCCATGCTTTTTTCCGCCAAAATCTATCTATGCAAAGATAGACAACACGGCGATGAAAAAAGCACTTTTCACACGGTTATCCACAGGGTTATCTACCGGCGGAAAGCGTTCGCGACTTCGTCCAGCCGAGCCCGTGTCTGGAACAGGCGGCATGCGAGCAGGCTTCCCTGAAACGCCGCGTACAGCGTGCGCGCCGCCGCTTCCGGACTTCCACCCGCATCGAGCGTGTCCTGTGCTTCGCCTTCGGCGAGCACCTTCGCCAGCCAGTTCTCGTTGGCCTTGTAGAACGACTGCACCGCGTGCCGGACCCTCTCCGGCAGCGATTCGATGTCCGCCGCGAGCATGCCGCACAGGCAAATCTGGTTGCCCCCGCCGATGATTCGCCCGAACAGCTTTGTGTAGCGATCGAGCTTCTTGTCGGCCGGGGCCGAACTGTCGATCGCGTAGATCGACGACATCACGTCCGCGCTGTACGCGTTCACTGCCTCGAGCGCGAGGTCTTCCTTGGTCGGAAAGTAATAGTGAATGCTGGACGTCTTCACGCCAACCAGATCGGACAGGTCGCGGTAGCTGAAACCGTTGTAGCCGCGCGTCATCAGGAGCGTCTGAGCATGGTCCAGCAGCGCTTCGCGTACCGTGTTTCTGTCCATTTCCGTCTATGTCCCTGCATTCGATGTGCGTAATTTATCTATCACTAGATAGACAGTCAAGCGCTTGTATCAAAAAAGTTTTTATCGGACCGATAGGGATCGCCTGGACGCAGCGGGAAAGAAAAAGCCCTGGTCGAAACCAGGGCTCATCGCTCGATTGCCGTCGCCGGGATCAGCGCGCGGCGGCAAGCGCCGCGGTCTGCGGCGTATCCTGCCCCGCCGCTGCCTGCTCGATGATGCCGCCGCCCAGGCAAACATCGCCCTGATACAGCACGGCGGATTGGCCCGGCGTCACGGCCCATTGCGCGTCGTCGAAATGCAGCGCGAAGCGGCCGTCTTCCGCGCGGGCGAAGCGGCACGCGGCGTCCTGCTGCCGATAGCGCGTCTTGGCTCCGCATGCCGCGCCCTCTTGCGGCGCGAATCCCGCGACCCAGCTCGTATTGCCCGCGACGAGCGTCGGCGACAGCAGCCACGGATGATCGTGCCCCTGTACGACATACAACGTGTTGCTCGCCATGTCCTTGCCGGCGACGAACCACGGCTCGCCGCTGCCGTCCTTCGCGCCGCCGATGCCGATGCCTTTTCGCTGCCCGAACGTGTAAAACGCGAGCCCGATATGCTCGCCGACGATCTTGCCGTCGGCCGTTTTCATCGGGCCGGGTTTGGTCGGCAGATAGCGGTTCAGAAATTCGCGGAACGGCCGTTCGCCGATGAAGCAGATGCCGGTCGAATCCTTCTTCTTCGCGTTCGGCAGACCGATTTGCGCGGCGATTTCGCGCACTTTCGTCTTCGGGATCTCGCCGAGCGGGAACAGCGTCTTCGACAGTTGCGCCTGATTCAGCCGATGCAGGAAGTACGACTGATCCTTGGTCGAATCGGTGGCCTTGAGCAGTTGAAAGAGCCCGTCGTGCTCGCGCACGCGCGCGTAATGACCCGTGGCGATGGTTTCCGCGCCGAGCGACATAGCGTGATCGAGAAACGCCTTGAACTTGATCTCGGCGTTGCAGAGCACGTCCGGATTGGGCGTGCGGCCCGCCGAGTATTCGCGCAGGAACTCGGCGAACACGCGGTCCTTGTATTCAGCGGCGAAGTTGACCGCCTCGACGTCGATGCCGAGCAGATCCGCGACCGACACCACGTCGATCCAGTCCTGGCGCGTCGAACAGTATTCGCCGTCGTCGTCATCTTCCCAATTCTTCATGAAGAGGCCGACCACATCGTAGCCTTGCTCCTTCAGAAGCCATGCCGTGACCGACGAATCGACGCCGCCCGACATGCCCACCACCACTCTTCGCTTGCTCATAGGAATACCGCGTTTGCTGAAGGCCGATCAAAGCCCAGAGCCTCAGGCCCGCACCACCGGCGCGACCGAATGCGTATGAATGAAATCGAGCGGCACGCGCCGCCCGGATAAATAATCGTCGACACACTTCATCACGAGCGGCGTCCGATGCCTTTGCGCGGACGCCCGCAGCTCGTCGGCGGTGAGCCACATCGCGCGCACGATGCCTTCATCGAGCGAACGACCGGCCTCTTCGCCCGCCGACTTGCCGCAGAACGTGAAGCGCAGATACGTGACATCGCGCCCCGGCCGCGCGAAGTGCGTCATGTACGCGCCGACGAGCGCCTCGGGCTCGAAGCGATGCGCCGTTTCCTCGAGCGTCTCGCGGATCACCGCTTCGACGAGCGTCTCGCCCGCTTCCAGATGACCGGCCGGTTGGTTGATTCGCAGCCCTGCCGACGTGTGCTCCTCGATGACGAGAAAGCGCCCTTCGCGCTCGACGATGGCAGCCACCGTAACGTGGGGGGCCCAAGTGTCTGATTTCATGGTGAGATATTTTACCGTCCCCGCACAGATCCCGCGCACCCGCCCTAAGGGTAAGCGCCGAGTGTGGGCAAAACGGAACGAGTGCCGGATCGGATTCTTACGCACGCAATCTTCGGTTACAGTTGCGATAGCCGTAAGTTCCAGCATTTGAAATAAAACTCAGCCTTAAGCCTTCCTAAGCCTTCCCAGGCGACGGTGGCAACAAAGACAGGAGGATTGGAAGATGCACATCGGAGTGCCTGCTGAAACGCGGGCGAACGAGGCGCGCGTCGCCGCTACGCCCGAAACGGTCAAAAAGCTCGTCACGCAAGGACATCGCGTTTCTGTCCAGAGCGGCGCGGGCTTGCCGGCAAGTTATATCGACGATGCGTTCGCTCAGGCGGGCGCGGATATCGTCGATGCGGCCACGGCCTTTTCCGCCGAGATCGTCCTTAAAGTGCAATCGCCGAGCGAAAGCGAGCTGGCGATGCTCAAACCGGGCGCCGTGCTCGTCGGCATGCTCGATCCCTTCAACACCGAGAACACGGCGCGGCTCGCGTCCGCGAACGTCACCGCGTTCGCGCTCGAAGCCGCGCCGCGCACGACACGCGCTCAGAGCCTCGACGTGCTTTCGTCGCAGGCCAACATCGCCGGATACAAGGCGGTGCTGATGGCCTGCCAGTACTACCAGCGCTTCATGCCGATGCTGATGACCGCCGCGGGCACCGTGAAAGCGGCGCGCGTGCTGGTGCTCGGCGCGGGCGTGGCCGGCTTGCAGGCGATTGCGACGGCCAAGCGTCTCGGCGCGGTCGTCGAAGCGTCCGACGTGCGGCCGGCGGTGAAGGAGCAGATCGAGTCGCTCGGCGCGAAGTTCGTCGACGTGCCCTTCGAAACCGATGAAGAACGCGAGGCGGCCGAAGGCGTCGGCGGCTACGCGCGCCCGATGCCGCCGAGCTGGCTCGCGCGGCAGTCGGCGCAAGTGCACGAGCGTGCGAAGGCGGCGGACATCGTCATCTCGACGGCGCTGATTCCTGGCCGTCCCGCGCCGACGCTGATCTCCGTCGAAACGGTCAAGCACATGAAGCCGGGTTCCGTGATTGTCGATCTCGCCGCCGGGCGCGGTCCCGAGTTCGAGGGCAAAAAGGGCGGCAACTGCCCGCTCACCGAAGTCGATACGGTGGTGATGAAGCACGGCGTGCATATCGTCGGTCACACGAATCTCGCTTCGATGGTCGGCGCCGATGCCTCCGCGCTCTATGCCCGCAATCTTCTGGACTTCCTGAAGCTGATCCTCACCAAGGAAGGCACGCTCAACATCGACCTCGCGGACGACATCGTCGCGGCCACGCTCCAGTGCCGCGATGGTCAAGTGGCGCGCGCCACGGCATAACACGGAGACGCACATGGATGTCATCAATCACACGGTGATCAACCTCATCATCTTCGTGCTGGCCATTTACGTCGGCTACCACGTGGTGTGGAACGTCACGCCTGCATTGCATACGCCGCTGATGGCGGTGACCAACGCGATTTCGGCGATCGTCATCGTCGGCGCGATGCTTGCCACTGGGTTGACCGTCGGCGGCGCCGGAAAGTTCTTCGGCACGCTCGCCGTGCTGCTCGCGGCGGTGAACGTGTTCGGCGGCTTTCTCGTCACACGGCGAATGCTCGAGATGTTCAAGAAGAAAGAACCGAAGAAGATCGCGAGCAAGGAGGGTGCGTAAATGAGCCTGAACGTCGTTACTCTCCTGTACCTCGTCGCCTCGGTGTGCTTCATCCAGGCGTTGAAGGGCTTGTCCAATCCGAAGACCGCGCGCATCGGCAATACGTTCGGCATGGCGGGCATGGCGATCGCCATTCTCACCACGCTCGCGCTGATCGTGAAGCAGGCGGCTTATCTCGAAGCGAATCTGGCGCTCGGGCTTTCGCTGCTGTTCGTGGCGCTGATTGTCGGCGGCGGCGCGGGCGCGTACATCGCGGCGAAAGTCGAGATGACGAAGATGCCCGAGCTCGTCGCGGCGATGCACTCGCTGATCGGTCTTGCCGCTGTCTGCATCGCGTATGGCGTGGTTGCAGAACCGGCCGCGTTCGGTCTCGCGCCGCTCGGCGAGCCGATTCCGTACGGCAATCGCGTCGAGTTGTTCATCGGCACGTTCGTCGGCGCGATCACGTTCTCGGGTTCGGTCATCGCGTTCGGGAAACTGTCGGGCAAGTACAAGTTCCGGCTGTTTCAGGGCGCGCCGGTCGTGTATTCGGGACAGCATCTGATCAACCTGCTGCTGGCCGTCGCGATGGTCGGCTTCGGCGTGATCTTCATGCTCACCGAATCGTGGCTGCCGTTCATCATCATGACGATCATCGCGTTCGCGCTGGGCGTGCTGATCATCATTCCGATCGGCGGCGCGGACATGCCGGTGGTCGTGTCGATGCTGAACTCGTACTCGGGCTGGGCGGCGGCGGGCATCGGCTTCTCGCTGAACAATCCGATGCTGATCATCGCGGGTTCGCTGGTGGGCTCGTCGGGTGCGATTCTGTCGTACATCATGTGCAAGGCGATGAACCGGTCGTTCTTCAACGTGATTCTCGGCGGCTTCGGTGGCGAGGCGGGCGGTGCGGTTGCGGGCGGCTCGACGGAGCAGCGTCCGGTCAAATCCGGTTCCGCCGATGACGCCGCGTTCATGCTCGGCAATGCGGAAAGCGTGGTGATCGTGCCGGGTTATGGTCTGGCCGTGGCGCGCGCACAGCATGCGCTGAAGGAACTCACGGACAAGCTCGTGGAAAAAGGCATCGACGTGCGCTACGCGATTCACCCCGTCGCAGGGCGGATGCCGGGGCACATGAACGTGCTGCTGGCCGAAGCCGAAGTGCCTTACGAGATGGTGCAGGAGATGGAGGACATCAACAGCGAGTTCGGTCAAACGGACGTGGTGCTGGTGCTCGGGGCGAACGACGTGGTGAACCCCGCCGCGAAGACCGATCCGAAATCGCCGATCGCGGGCATGCCGATTCTCGAGGCGTATAAGGCGCGGACGATCATCGTGAACAAGCGGTCGATGGCCGCGGGGTATGCCGGTCTCGACAACGAACTGTTCTATATGGACAAGACGATGATGGTGTTCGGGGACGCGAAGAAGGTGGTTGAGGAGATGATGAAGGCGGTGGAGTAACGGCTAGCGAGCAGCGGACGCCATCTCGGATACCTACGCGACCGGGATGGCGTACTCCTTTTCACTATAGAGACGTTTGCCGGCTCGCTTTATGTTTCAACGCTAACGCCAGCAATTCACGCAAATAAGTATATCGACTCAAGACAAATTTCATTTGAAAAGCACCAAAACAGAGACCCACAAGCAGAGCGCCTCCAAGTTGAAACAGTGTCTGCCAAGAAATGCTCATATCGAAATGCGCATGCTGAAATTGCTCGATGATATCCGAGCCCCTTGAGACTAGCCAATAAAGCGTGACCGAACCTATCGAACCTATGAAGATCGAGACGTAGGTCTTTCTGCGCTTGCCAACCCGTTTTATATGGCCATCCGCCTCCTTCAGAGCTGAGAAGTCGTAACGTGCTAATTTTGTGACGTAGAGCATGTCATGTCTAAATTCCGCCCTGAAGCGCTTCGCCTCGAACCGTTGAAAATTCCAGACTACGGGAATGTCGAATAGCATTGATATAAGAAGCGCAATTGAGACGCATAAAATACACGCGATCGCTAGAACTCCGGCGCCGATCTGAATCAGCTGCGGCGTTGGCCCAATATACTTTTTCCAAAACATGACCGCCGCCGGAATCAGAAGTAAAATCGCACTGGCTAAAAGTATTCGGCGCACGATGCGCTCTGACCTGGCATGAAATGAAGTTTTGAGATTCGAAGCGTTGAAAGGCTCCATCGCACAGAGCATCTTTATGATTCTTTCTACTTCTCGGGTCATACGGCGATCTGCCTACTAATTGTTCGGAGTTCAGACGATGCCCAAGTTAGCGCGCAAGGACAAGACGTTACATCCGAATTTCTAGTTCAGGTTCGAGGTCGCTCCCCCGCGTACAATACCGCCTTTGAACATCAGCAAAACCACCTCATGTCCTCCCCCCTCTTCGACTGGTTTGTCCCCTGCCCGCGCGGTCTCGAAGCGCCGCTCGCCGCCGAGCTCACGGAGATCGGAGAGCGGCATGTAGCGAGCGCCCCGCTGTCGGGCGGCGGATCACTGATCGTCGGTGCCCAGGTGCCCGGCGGCGTGCATTTCCGGGGCGGCTGGGTCGCGGGCATGGCGGCGAACCTGCATTCGCGCATCGCGAGCCGCGTGCTCCTGAAGGTCGCGCAAGGCCCGTATCGCAACGAACACGATATCTACGAACTCACGCATCGCCAGCGCTGGGAGCAATGGTTCACGCCCAGCCAGACCATGCGCGTGGACCTCACCGCGATCAAATCGCCGGTCAAGAGCCTCGAATTCACGACGCTGCGCGTGAAGGACGCCGTCTGCGACCGTCTGCGCGACGTCGCCGGCGCGCGCCCGAGCATCGACACCGCGCAGCCCGACGTGCGCGTGTTCGCGTTCCTCACGGTGAACGAGTGCACGCTCTACCTCGACACCTCCGGCGAACCGCTCTTCAAGCGCGGCTGGCGCCTCGACAAAGGCGCGGCGCCGCTGCGCGAGAATCTCGCGGCGGGCATCCTGCGTCTCACCGGCTGGACGCCCGGCACGCCGCTCTTCGATCCGATGTGCGGCAGCGGCACCTTCCTCGCCGAAGCGGCGCAGACCGCGCTCAACATCGCGCCGGGCAGCGATCGGCGCTTCGGCTTCGAAAAGCTCAAGCCGTTCCATCCGGGCATGTGGCAAAAGCTCAAGACAGCCGCGCTCGAACAACGCCGCGCCGCGCGCGCATCACAGGCCGAGCTGCGCATCTTCGGCAGCGACATCTCCGGCGACATGCTCGAAAAGGCGCGCGCGAACCTGAGCCGTGCCGGCATCACCGATTTGTCGCTCAAGCAGGTCGACGCCCGCAACATGGTGCCGCCGACCGACACGCCCGGCATTCTCATCGCGAATCCGCCGTACGGCGAGCGTATCGAAGTGCGCGGCCGCGGTCCGCGCGGCGAGATCCGCGAGACCGCGCGCTCCCGCCGCGAAGAAGACGACGCATTCGCGCGCGCGCAGCCCGACCCCGCCGACACGGAGTTCTTCGTCTCCTTCGGCAACGCCCTCAAGCAGCGCTTTCCCGGCTGGCGCGCTTACGTGCTCACGTCCGACCGCAAGCTGCCAGGCCTGATGCGGCTGCGTGAATCGACGAAAACGCCGCTTTTCAACGGCGCGCTCGAATGCCGCCTGTTCCGCTTCGATCTGATCGCGGGCAGCGTGCGCAACCGTCCCGCCGGTGAATGAGTATCCGGCGCGCGAGTGCCGCGCGCCATGAGACCGAACGGCCTATGCCGAATGGCCGAGTGCCGGCATCGCCGGGCCGGCGCTACAATCGGCGCATGAACTCACCGACCGAACTCGCCAGTCCCATCGCCGTCGAAATTTACCGCGCACGTCGCGAGCGCGTGCTCGCCGCGCTGCGTGCGCAAGGCGGCGGCGTCGCCATCGTGCCGACCGCGCCGGAAGTCATGCGCAACCGCGACACGGACTACCCTTTCCGTCACGACAGCTACTTTTACTATCTGACGGGCTTCAACGAACCCGAGGCCACGCTCGTGCTGAACGCGAGCGCGAAAGAGGGCGAGCCCGCGTCCATGCTCTTCTGCCGCGAGAAGAACGCCGAGCGCGAAACGTGGGAAGGCTTCCGCTTCGGCCCCGAGGCCGCGCGCGACGTCTTCGGTTTCGATGCCGCGTTTCCCATCGGCGCGCTCGAACAGGAAATGCCGCGTCTCATCGCCGATAAACCCGCGCTGCACTACGCGCTCGGGACATCGGCGGAACTGGACGCGCAAGTGCGCGGCTGGCTCGCTGCCGTGCGCGCACAGAGCCGCAGCGGCGTGCGGGCGCCTGCGAAGGCTGCGCACCTGCTGCCGCTTCTCGACGAGATGCGCCTCATCAAAGACGCGCATGAAATCGCGATCATGCGCCGCGCCGCATCGATCTCCGCCGAAGCGCACCGCCGCGCCATGCGCGCGTGCCGCCCCGGCATGCGCGAATACGAAATCGAAGCCGAACTCCTGTACACGTTCCGCCGCCACGGCGCGCAGGCGCCAGCGTACGGATCGATCGTCGCGGCGGGCGCGAACGCCTGCGTGCTGCACTATCCGGCGGGCAACGCGATCGCGCGCGACGGCGACCTGATTCTCATCGACGCCGCCTGCGAACTCGACGGCTACGCGTCCGACATCACGCGCACGTTTCCCGCGAGCGGCCGCTTCACGCCCGCACAGCGCGAGCTCTACGACATCGTGCTTGCGGCGCAGGCCGCCGCCGTCGCTGCGACGCGTCCCGGCGTCAGCTTCGACGCGCCGCATCAGGCCGCGTTGAGCGTGCTGTCGCAAGGCCTGCTCGACACGGGCATTCTCGACAAATCGAAATTCGGCAGCGTCGACGATGTCCTCGCGCAACGCGCCTACGCGCGCTTCTACATGCATCGCACCGGACACTGGATCGGCATGGACGTGCACGACGCGGGCGAGTATCGCGAAGCGGACGGTCCGCTCGACGAGCAGGGCGCGCGTCCGTGGCGCATGCTCGCGCCCGGCATGGCGCTCACCGTCGAGCCGGGTCTCTACGTGCGCCCCGCCGACGACGTGCCCGAGCAATACTGGAACATCGGCATCCGCATCGAGGACGACGCTGTCATCACCGAGAACGGCTGCGAGCTGCTCACGCGCGAAGTGCCCGTCGCCGCCGACGAAATCGAAGCGCTGATGCGCGAATCAAACGCAAACTGACCATGAGCGACGTTCAAGGCACCGAACCGCATTTCGACTACGACATCGCCATCGTCGGCGCGGGGCCGGTCGGGCTCGCGCTGGCGGGCTGGCTCGCGCGCCGCAGCGCGACCTCGCGGCTTTCCATCGCGCTGATCGACGCGCGCACGCCCGAAGCCGCCGCGCACGATCCGCGCGCGCTCGCGCTTTCGCACGGCAGCCGCGTGATGCTCCAGCCACTCGGCTTTCCCGCCGACGCCACGCCCATTCGCCGCATTCACGTTTCGCAGCGCGGGCATTTCGGCCGGACCCTGATCGAGCACGACGAGCACGAGTTGCCCGAGCTCGGCTACGTGGTGCGCTACGGCTCGCTCGTCGGGGCGCTCGCAGATGCGGTGCGTGCGACCAAGGTCGACTGGCTCACCGATACCTCCGCGCTCGCCCCGCTGCAGGACCACGACAGCGTCACGCTGCCGCTGCAATCGGCGAGCGGCGAGCGCACGATCCGCGTGAAAGTGCTCGTGAATGCCGAAGGCGGGCTCTATCAGAAGAGCGACGTCACCGCGCCCGGCGAGCGGCGAGCGCGCGATTACGGTCAGACGGCCATCGTCGGCACGGTGAGCGTGTCCGATCCGCGCGCAAATGTCGCTTGGGAGCGCTTCACGAGCGAAGGTCCGATCGCGCTTCTGCCCTGCGGCGGCCAGCGGCACGCGGACTACTCGCTCGTCTGGTGCTGCACACCCGACGAAGCCGCGCGCCGCATGCAGCTCGACGACGACACCTTCCTCGCCGAGCTCGGCGCCGCATTCGGCACGCGCATGGGCCGCTTCACGCGCATCGCGGGCCGCGCCGCCTTCCCGCTCGGGCTGACCGCGCTCGACGTGCTCGTCGACCGGCGCACCGTCGCCATCGGCAATGCCGCCCAGACGCTTCATCCGGTCGCGGGCCAGGGGCTGAACCTCGGCCTGCGCGACGCGCTCGCGCTCACCGACGCCCTTTCCGCCGACGGCCCGCGCCCGCTCGCGCTTGCCCATTTCGCGCAGCGCCGCGCGCTGGACCGGCGCCTGACTATCGGCGCGACGGATACGCTCGCGCGCATCTTCACGGTGGATTTTCCGCCGCTCGCCGCGATGCGCGGCCTCGCCCTCACCGCGCTCGAGTTCCTGCCGCCGCTCAAAACCGCGCTCGCCCGCCAGATGATGTTCGGCCAGAGGCGTTGATCAGGCACGGAAATAGGCAATCGTCTAGGCCAATCCGAAGCACTTATCCTCTATGAACGCCCGTGCTTTCATAGAAGATTTAAAGACTTGCATGCGATTGCTCTTAATTTCAGCACCCGCTTCGCGTTAAAATACGCGTTTCCCCTTCAGCAACGTTGCATCCGCCTGACGCGGCTCCGAATCTTTCCGGACCGCTTTCGCCAGCGCGGATCCTTTAGCCTTCATGCCCACCATCGGTTCACACGTTCTGCGCAATAACCTGTTCGTCGCTCCGATGGCAGGCGTCACCGACCGCCCGTTCCGGCAGCTCTGCAAGCGCATGGGCGCGGGCTACGCGGTGTCGGAAATGGTCGCGTCGAACGCGCAATTGTGGAAAAGCGAGAAGACCATGCGCCGCGCCAACCACGCGGGCGAGGTCGAGCCGATCTCCGTGCAGATTGCCGGCGCCGATCCGCAGATGCTCGCCGAAGCCGCACGGCACAATGTCGCGAACGGCGCGCAGATCATCGACATCAACATGGGCTGCCCGGCGAAGAAGGTCTGCAACGTGGCGGCCGGGTCGGCGCTCTTGCAGAACGAGCCGCTCGTCGCGCGCATCGTGGAAGCCGTGGTGCAGGCGGTTGGCGTGGGGCCGGACGCCGTGCCCGTCACGCTCAAGATCCGCACGGGGTGGAATCGCGAGAACAAGAACGCGCTGACCATCGCGAGGATCGCGCAGGACGCGGGCATTTCGATGCTCACCGTCCACGGCCGCACGCGCGCCGATCTCTACAAGGGCGACGCGGAATACGAAACCATCGCGGCGGTGAAGGCATCGGTCAAGATTCCGGTGGTCGCGAACGGCGACATCACCACGCCGGAAAAAGCGCGTGACGTGCTCGCCGCGACCGGCGCCGACGCCATCATGATCGGCCGCGCGGCGCAGGGGCGTCCGTGGCTGTTTCGCGAGATCGAACATTTTCTGAAGACGGGCGAGCGCCTGCCGCCGCCGCGCATCGACGAGATCCAGCAGGTGATGAACGAGCACCTCGAAGATCACTACGCCTTTTATGGGGAATTCACGGGCGTTCGGACTGCGCGCAAGCACATCGGCTGGTACACTCGCGGCCTTTCCGGCGCCAACACCTTCCGGCACCGGATGAATACGCTGGACACGACCAAAGAACAATTGCTCGCTGTTAATGAATTCTTCGACGCTCAAAAGGCGTTGTCGGACCGTCTCGTCTATGTGGACGAGGCCGGTGACGCCGATGACGCTGACGGCGAAGAATCGTGCGGCGGGCTCGACAACACGACAGACCGATTGATTGCCGCATGAGCAGACATAACATCGAACAATGCGTCCGCCAGAGCCTCGACAACTATTTTCAGGACCTGGACGGATCCAACCCGCACGACGTATACGACATGGTGATTTCGTGCGTGGAAAAACCGATGCTCGAGGTGGTGCTCGAGCAGGCGGGCGGAAACCAGTCGCTCGCGGCCGAGTATCTCGGCATCAACCGCAACACGTTGCGCAAGAAGCTTCAGCAGCACGGATTGATTTGATTCATCGGACTGGGGCGCGCGCCTTGGTCCGGCCTGTTTTCCCTTCTCGGTTTCAGTGTTCATCATGATCAAGCAAGCGCTCATCTCCGTCTCCGACAAATCCGGCATCGTCGATTTCGCCAAATCGCTGTCGGAACTCGGCGTCAAGCTCCTCTCGACCGGCGGCACGGCGAAACTGCTCGCCGACGCCGGCCTGCCCGTGACCGAGGTCGCCGATTACACCGGCTTCCCGGAAATGCTCGACGGGCGCGTGAAGACGCTGCATCCGAAAGTTCACGGCGGCATCCTCGCGCGCCGCGACCTGCCCGAGCACATGGCCGCGCTGGAAAAGCACGACATTCCGACCATCGATCTGCTGGTCGTGAACCTTTATCCGTTCGTGCAAACAGTGTCGAAGGAAGAATGCTCGCTGGAAGACGCGATCGAGAATATCGATATCGGCGGCCCGACGATGCTGCGCTCGGCGGCGAAGAATCATCGCGACGTGACGGTGATCGTCGATCCGGCCGACTACTCCGCCGTGCTCGACGAAATGCGCGCGAACAATAATTCCGTCGGCTACAAGACGAACTTCCGTCTCGCGACCAAGGTGTTCGCGCACACCGCGCAGTATGACGGCGCGATCACGAACTATCTGACGAGCCTGACCGAAGCGCTGCAGCACTCGGATCGCAACACGTATCCGGCCACGTTCAACCTCGCGTTCGACAAGGTGCAGGACCTGCGCTACGGCGAGAATCCGCATCAGAGCGCGGCGTTCTACCGCGATCTGTCGGTGCCGGCGGGCGCGCTCGCGAACTACGAGCAGCTGCAGGGCAAGGAGCTGTCGTACAACAACATCGCGGATTCGGACGCCGCGTGGGAATGCGTGAAGACGTTCGACGCGCCGGCCTGCGTCATCATCAAGCACGCGAATCCGTGCGGCGTGGCGCTCGGCGCGAACGCCGCCGAAGCGTACTCGAAGGCGTTCCAGACCGATCCGACTTCCGCGTTCGGCGGCATCATCGCGTTCAATCGCGAAGTCGACGAAGCCGCGGCGCAGGCTGTCGCGAAGCAGTTCGTCGAAGTGCTGATCGCGCCTTCGTTCAGCGAGGCGGCGCGCGCCGTGTTCGCGGCGAAGCAGAACGTGCGTCTGCTGCAAATCGCGCTCGGCGATGGACACAACAAGTTCGACCTGAAGCGCGTGGGCGGCGGCCTGCTCGTGCAATCGCTCGATGCGAAGAACGTGCAGCCGCACGAACTGCGCGTCGTGACGAAGCGCCATCCGACGCCGAAGGAAATGGACGATCTGATGTTCGCGTGGCGCGTTGCGAAGTACGTGAAGTCGAACGCTATCGTCTTCTGCAGCGGCGGCATGACGCTCGGCGTCGGCGCGGGCCAGATGAGCCGCGTGGATTCGGCGCGCATCGCGGGCATCAAGGCGCAGAACGCCGGTTTGACGCTGAACGGCTCGGCGGTGGCGTCGGATGCGTTCTTCCCGTTCCGTGACGGCCTCGACGTCGTCGTGAACGCGGGCGCGACCTGCGTGATCCAGCCGGGCGGCTCGATGCGCGACGACGAAGTGATCGCCGCGGCCGACGAGCACAGTGTCGCGATGATCTTCACCGGCACGCGTCATTTCCGTCATTAAGCATCACGGCTTCATTTAAGATTGGCCTGTTTGCGCTCTGGAAGGCGCAAACAGGCCATTTTGATTTTGACGACGCCTTTTTGACAACGCGTAACGCGAACGAATGAGAATCCTAGGCATCGACCCCGGCCTGCGCGTGACGGGCTTCGGCATCATCGACAAGACGGGGCACACGCTCAATTACGTGACGAGCGGCGTCATCAAGACGGCCGAGGCGGATCTGCCTTCGCGTCTCAACACGATCTTCAGCGGCATCTCGACGCTCATCGCGCAGCACAATCCGGATCAGGCGGCGATCGAAAAGGTCTTCGTCAACGTCAATCCGCAATCGACGCTCTTGCTCGGCCAGGCGCGCGGCGCGGCCATTTGCGGGCTCGTCGCGAGCGGCGTGCCGGTGGCCGAATACACGGCGCTGCAACTGAAGCAGGCCGTCGTCGGCTATGGACGCGCGACGAAGGAACAGATGCAGCAGATGGTCGTGCGGCTTCTGAGCCTCTCCGGCGTGCCCAGCACGGACGCCGCCGACGCGCTCGGCATGGCCATCTGCCACGCGCACGGCGGCACGGGTCTCGCGACTTTGGGCGGCATCGCGCCGGGGCTCGCGAAGAAGGGCTTGCGCGTGCGGCGCGGCAGGCTCATCGGCTAAATCTCTTCTACGAATACCAAAACATGATCGGTCGCATCGCCGGCGTTCTGCTGGAAAAAAATCCGCCGCATTTGCTCGTCGACTGCAACGGCGTCGGCTACGAAATCGACGTGCCGATGAGCACGTTCTACAACCTGCCGAATACCGGCGAGAAGGTGGTGCTGCTCACGCAGTTGATCGTGCGCGAGGACGCGCATCTGCTGTATGGCTTTCTCACCGCGCAGGAGCGCTCGACGTTCCGCGAGCTTCTGAAAATCAGCGGTATCGGTGCGCGCATGGCGTTGGCGGTGCTGTCGGGCATGAGCGTGCAGGAACTGTCGCAGACCGTCACGACGCAGGACGCGGCGCGTCTCACGCGCGTGCCCGGCATCGGCAAGAAGACGGCGGAGCGCTTGCTGCTCGAACTAAAGGGCAAGCTTGGCGCGGATCTCGGTTCGGCGGCGGCGGCTGTTTCGGCGTCGGATCACGCATCCGACATTCTCAACGCCCTGCTCGCGCTCGGCTATTCGGAGAAGGAAGCGCTCACCGCGATCAAGAACGTGCCGGCGGGAACCGGCGTGTCGGAGGGGATCAAACTGGCGCTGAAATCGCTGTCGAAGGCGTAATTGCCTAGGCCATTCGGCCAGCTTCGCCGCAAAAAAGCTCGCTGTACAATCGACCCATGATCGAAACCGACAAACTCGCCGCCGAACGCGTCATCTCGGCCTCGCCCGTCTCGCCGAACGAGGAAGCGTTCGAGCGCGCGCTGCGCCCGCACAAGCTCGATGAATACATCGGGCAGGAAAAGGCGCGCGGCCAGCTCGAAATCTTCATCGAAGCGGCCAAGCGCCGTTCGGAGGCGCTCGATCACGTGCTGCTGTTCGGCCCGCCGGGCCTCGGCAAGACGACGCTCGCGCATATCATCGCGCGCGAAATGGGCGTGAATCTGCGGCAGACGTCGGGGCCGGTGCTGGAGCGCGCAGGCGATCTCGCCGCGCTGCTCACCAATCTCGAAGCGAACGACGTGCTGTTCATCGACGAGATTCACCGGCTGTCACCGGTCGTCGAGGAAATCCTGTATCCGGCGCTCGAGGATTATCAGATCGACATCATGATCGGCGAAGGGCCGGCCGCGCGCAGCGTGAAGCTGGATCTTCAGCCGTTCACGCTCGTCGGCGCGACCACGCGCGCGGGCATGCTGACGAATCCGCTGCGCGACCGCTTCGGGATCGTGTCGCGGCTGGAGTTTTATAACGCGAGCGAACTGGCGCGCATCGTGTCGCGATCGGCGTCGCTGCTGAAGGCGGAAATCGTGCCCGAAGGCGCGCTGGAAATCGCGAAGCGCTCGCGCGGCACGCCGCGTATCGCCAACCGCCTGCTGCGGCGCGTGCGTGACTACGCCGAAGTGAAAGCGAATGGCATGATCACCGCCGACGTCGCCGACAAGGCGCTCAAGATGCTCGATGTCGATCCTGTTGGCTTCGACCTGATGGACCGCAAGCTGCTCGAAGCGATCCTGCACAAGTTCGATGGCGGGCCGGTCGGCGTGGACAATCTCGCTGCGGCCATCGGTGAAGAGCGCGATACCATCGAAGACGTGCTCGAACCGTATCTGATTCAGCAGGGCTTTTTGCAGCGCACGCCGCGCGGCCGTGTCGCGACGATGCTCACGTATCGCCACTTCGGCCTCGCGGCGCCGGATGCGGGGCCGATCCGCGATCTCTGGGATACGAACAACGGCTAAGCGCGCTTGCGCAGACTATCGTCGTCGGTATCGGTGGAAAGATGGCTGATATCGCCCCACGAGACGACCGTCGCACCGCCGTCCGCATAGTCCACCACGTTCACGCTGCAATTGAGCAGCGGCCAGTTGCGCGGCTCCTGCAGCGAGAGCTTCATCGCGAACCGGTAAATGCAATCGAGCACCCCGCCATGCGCGACCACCGCGACGCGCCCGCCCGGGTGCGCCGCGACGATCGGCTCCATGGCATGCACGACGCGGTGATAGAACACGCGTTGCGATTCGCCGTCGCCGGGCGGTGCGAAACCGGGGTCGCGCGTCTGCCATTCCACGTATTCGGCGGGAAACTTGTCGTTGATCTCGTCGCTGTCGTGGCCCTGGAACGCGCCGTAGAAACGCTCGCGCAGCCCCTCTGACAACCGCAATTCGAGCCCGAGCGCATCTGCGAAAGGACGCGCCGTCTGCTGCGCGCGTTGCAGATCGCTCGAATAGACGGCATCCATCCGCCCTTCGCGCGCGAGCCGCTGACCGAGTTGTTCCGCTTGCAGGAAACCGTGTTCGGACAAGGGGATGTCCACATGCCCCTGGATGCGCTTGATGCGATTCCAGTCGGTTTCGCCGTGTCGAATGAAAAGGATCTGGGTCGTCATAGGCTTTTCGAGATCAGGGCCGCACTTGCAGCCAGAACGTTACCGGCCCGTCGTTCACGAGCGAGACCTGCATTTCCGCGCCGAACTCGCCCGTCTCGACGATAGGATGAGTCGCGCGCGCCCGCTCGACGAAGTAATCGAAGAGCCGCTTGCCTTCGTCGGGCGGCGCGGCGGGCGTGAAGCTCGGGCGCAGGCCGCTCGACGTATCGGCGGCGAGCGTGAATTGCGACACCAGCAGGACGCCGCCCGCTTGTCCCGCGCCGTCCATGTTGGAGACGGACAGGTTCATCTTGCCGGCGGCATCGCTGAACACGCGGTAGGCGAGCATCTTCGCGAGGAGCTTGTCGGCGGCGGCTTCGTTGTCGCCGCGCTCGGCGCAGACCAGCGCGAGCAGGCCCGCGTCGATCGCGCCGGTCACGCGCTCGCCCACGCGCACGTCGGCGCGTTTGACACGCTGTATCAGAGCGATCATGCCGAGAGCGTCACGCGAGCAAAGCGCCGCTTGCCGACCTGCACGACGAACTCGCCCGCCTCGACCTTCAACGCCTTGTCCGAAACGGTCGCACCGTCGATCTTCACGCCGCCCTGCTCGATGTTGCGCAGCGCTTCGCTCGTCGACGGCACGAGTCCCGCCTGCTTCAGCAATTGGCCGATCGCGAGCGGCGCGCCCGCGAGCGTCACCGACGGAATATCGTCCGGCACGCCGCCCTTCGCGCGATGGTTGAAGTCGTCGAGCGCGCGCTCGGCATCCGCCGACGAATGGAAGCGCGCGACGATTTCCTGCGCGAGCATCACCTTGAAGTCGCGCGGATTACGCCCGCCTTCGGCTTCCCTCCTCAAGCGCGCGATCTCCTCGATGCTGCGGAACGACAGCAGTTCGAAGTAACGCCACATGAGCACGTCCGAAATGCTCATCAGCTTGCCGAACATCTCGGTGGGCTTCTCGCTGATGCCGACGTAGTTGTTCTTCGACTTCGACATCTTCTCGATGCCGTCGAGACCTTCGAGCAGCGGCATCGTCAGAATGCATTGCTGCTCCTGACCATACTGCTTCTGCAATTCGCGGCCGACGAGCAGGTTGAATTTCTGATCCGTGCCGCCGAGTTCGAGATCCGAATTCAGCGCGACGGAGTCGTAGCCCTGCATCAGCGGGTACAGGAATTCATGGATCGAGATCGGCACGCCGCTTTGGAAGCGCTTCGTGAAGTCTTCGCGCTCGAGAATGCGCGCGACCGTGTAACGCGACGCGAGCTTGATCATGCCGTCGGCGCCGAGCGGCATCGACCATTCGCTGTTGTAGCGGATCTCCGTTTTCTCGCGATCGAGCACGAGCGACGCCTGCTCGAAGTACGTCTTCGCGTTCATTTCGATCTGCTCGCGCGTGAGCGGCGGGCGCGTCGCGTTGCGGCCGGACGGATCGCCGATCAGCGACGTGAAATCGCCGATCAGAAAAATGACGTGATGGCCGAGATCCTGCAACTGGCGCATCTTGTTCAGCACGACCGTATGGCCAATGTGAATGTCGGGTGCGGTCGGATCGAGACCGAGCTTGATGCGCAACGGCTTGCCCGTCGCGGCGCTCCTCGCGAGCTTTTGCGCGAATTCGTCTTCGATCAGCAGTTCGTCGCAGCCACGCTTCGCGATGGCGAGCGCGCTCTTCACTTCGTCGGTGATCGGGAAGCTCTGCGCGCCGGGCGCGGAAGAAGCGTTGGAATCAGTGGTCATGCTTGCGGCTTGTGAAGTCAAAAGGGTTCGATGGCTGGCGACGCGGCGGCAAGATGGTGCCTCGACGCTGTCGCTGCGATCCGGCGGCGCGGCCGGAAAAGACGCCGCTTCGTTGAAAGCGGCGCGCGCGGAAAATGATGAAAATCGCGCGCAATTGCTTGTTCAGGCTCAGGATTTTACGCGATGACGCGGTCGTTCGCGCCTTTTCGTGTCGTTTCGGGCCGTTTTGCGCGCCTTTCCGAGCTTCGGAATGCGCCGTGTGATGCTGACACGCATTAGACGCATCTTAACGATTCGGTCCGTAACGCGGATAATCGCCGCTTGGCAAGCGACGCGGCAACGCGGCAATACGGCATCGAAGAGGAGAGCGGCGTGGGAAAGAAAACCGAAGCAATCGAAACCGGCAAGGCAGACGGCGTGTACTTCGGTTTGATGTCTGGCACCAGCATGGACGGCGTTGACGGCGTCGCGGTGCAGTTCGCGACCGGCAAACCGCCCGTCGTGCTCGGCGAGGCGCACGTTTCCTTTTCGAAGGGCTTGCGCGATGCGCTCTTCGAACTGCAAGCGCCTGGCGAAAACGAGCTCGAGCGCGAGGCGCTCGCGGCCAACGCGCTCGCGACGCGCTATGCCGTCTGCTGCCACGAGCTGCAGAGCATGAGCGGCTATTCGGCGACGAAGGTGCGCGCGATCGGCGTGCACGGGCAAACGGTGCGGCATCGGCCCGAAAGGGGCTACACGCGGCAGATCAACAATCCGGCGCTGCTCGCGGAGATGACCAACATCGACGTCGTCGCCGATTTCCGCAGCCGCGACGTCGCCGCCAGCGGTCAAGGCGCGCCGCTCGTGCCGGCTTTTCACGCGACGGTGTTCGGCGCGAAAAACGAGACGCGGGTGGTGTGCAATCTCGGCGGCATCAGCAATATCACGATTCTGTCGGCGAACGGCGAGGTGCGCGGCTTCGATTGCGGCCCGGCCAACGCGTTGATCGACGAGTGGGCGTTGCGCCATCTGCAAAGACCCTACGATGATGGCGGGAAATTCGCGGCGCAAGGCGAGGTGCATCAGCCGCTGCTCAACGCGTTTCTCGACGAGCCTTTCTTCGAGTTGGCGCCGCCGAAGAGCACCGGCCGCGACCTGTTCAATCCGGTGTGGATGGATGCGAAGCTCGCCGCGTTCGCGAGCCTCGCCCCCGCCGATGTCCAGGCGACGCTCACCGCACTCACCGCGATGACCGTCGCACGTGAGATCGTCCGCCACGCGTCCGATACGCGCGCCGTGTACGTGTGCGGCGGCGGCGCGCGCAATCCGGTGCTGTTGTCGATGCTGCAACAGGCGCTCGAAGACAGCGGTGTCGCGGGCGTGCCCGTCATGACGACCGAAGCGCTCGGCGTGCCGCCGCAGCAAGTGGAAGCGCTGGCCTTCGCATGGCTTGCGATGCGCTGCGTCGCGCGTGAACCGGGCAATCTGCCGGCCGTGACGGGCGCGGCGGGCGATCGCGTACTGGGCGCGATCTATCCGCGTTAACGAAAAAACGGAGCCACGAAGGCTCCGTTTTCTCACAACGCCGGAAATGCGCGCTTAAACCGAGAACGACGAACCGCAACCGCACGTGGTCGTGGCGTTCGGGTTCTTGATGACGAACTGGGCGCCGTTGATATCGTCCTTATAGTCGATCTCCGCGCCGACGAGATACTGATAGCTCATCGAGTCGACGAGCAGCTGCACGCCCGCCTTGTCCATCACGGTGTCGTCTTCGTTGATTTCCTCGTCGAACGTGAAGCCGTACTGGAAACCCGAGCATCCGCCGCCTTGCACGAACACGCGCAGCTTCAGATCCGGATTGCCTTCTTCGTCGATCAATTGCTTGACTTTGTCCGCAGCCGCGTCGGTGAAGACGAACGGCATCGGCATTTCGGTCGTGGGGGTGTCGCTGACAGCGCTCATTCGAATTCTCCAATTAAGCTTCTAAGCGATATTGTAGGGCCGATCTCGAAATCGTGCCGAATGTCCATGAAATCAAGAGGCTATATGCAAATTCGACACGCTTCTGCCTGAACGCGCCAAAACGAAAAAACCGCCGGCACACGGAGTGCGGGCGGTTTTTGCAGCAGCTTCGCCGGTGAGCCGGGAGACCCGGGCCGGCGAAACGCCAAAGCGCTTAACGCTTCGAGAACTGCTTCCGGCGGCGTGCCTTGTGGAAACCGACCTTCTTACGTTCCACTTCACGCGCGTCGCGGGTGACGAAGCCTGCGTTCGACAGTTGCGACTTGAGCGTTGCGTCGTAGTCCATCAGCGCGCGGGTGATGCCGTGGCGAACCGCACCGGCCTGACCCGTTTCACCGCCGCCCGACACGTTGACCTTGATGTCGAACGTGGTGCCGTGGTTCGTGAGTTCCAGCGGCTGGCGCACGATCATCAGCGACGTTTCGCGCGAGAAGTAGTCGGCGATGGGCTTGCCGTTGACGACGATGTCGCCCTTGCCCGACTTGATAAAGACACGAGCGACGGCGCTCTTGCGGCGGCCCGTACCGTAGTTCCAGTTACCGATCATGTGGGCTCCCCTTAGATCTCGAGCGCTTTAGGCTGTTGAGCCGTGTGCGGATGCGTTGCTTCGGCGTAGACCTTCAGCTTCTTGATCATCGCGTAGCCGAGCGGACCCTTCGGAAGCATGCCCTTGACAGCCTTCTCGAGCGCGCGGCCCGGGAAACGCTCTTGCATCTTGCCGAACGTCGTTTCGTAAATGCCGCCCGGGTAGCCCGAGTGACGATAGTACTTCTTGTCCGTGGTCTTGTTGCCGGTGACCTTAAGCTTGCCGGCATTGACGACGATGATGAAATCACCGGTGTCGACGTGCGGAGTGAATTCAGGCTTGTGCTTGCCGCGAAGACGGCGTGCCACTTCGCTGGCGACACGGCCGAGAACCTTATCCGTCGCGTCAATCACGTACCATTCGCGCGTCACCTCTTCGGCTTTTGCGGAAAACGTCTTCATGATCGATCCAAAAATTTAATCTGCCCTTTGAACATGCCTTGCTCGGCCCTGCTTATATGAGTGCGCTCGTGTCATCCACGGCGCGTGCAGGCTCTCACAAGCCTCCCTTCGCGGGCGTAGAGCGAAGAGAACTTTGAATTATAAAGGGAATTTGGCCACCGCGTCAAAAGCTTTGGTTCGCGGGCCGCACGGGACGAAAAAAAGCCCGAGCAACTGAGGCTCGGGCTTAATCCACCAAGGAGGAGGTGGAGGAGACAGGAACGAGTATAGGCACGGTCATGCTGCAAGGCAAGAGAATTTGCATAGTGAAAGTGAATTTCATAATTTGAAATTTAGACCGGCTTGCGCGAAACCATACTTTTTACCTTATTATCAATAACTTAAAAACGAACCGTTGGCGCATTTGCCTTGACTGTGGCATCTAGAGGGCTGACTCCAATCGATCACGCATCTTCAGCGACGGAACTGTCTCGTCGTTTTTTGCGGCGTCAACCAGTGGAAGCGCGTAAGGCCCGACCGATCGAAATTCCACGAACCGTTACAATGAAGCCTCTGTAAACGACGCGTTGAGCAGCTGGAGCCTGAGCATGGAATGCAAAGTTAGCTGGATGGGACAAGACGGCATGGCCTTCGCCGCGGAAACGGGAAGCGGCCATCTCGTCAATATGGACGGCGCGCCGGAAGGCGGTGGCCGCAACCTCGCGCCGCGCCCCATGGAAATGGTGCTGCTCGGCACCGGCGGCTGCACCGCCTACGACGTCGTGATGATCCTGAAGAAGAGCCGCCAGGAAATCCAGGGCTGCTCGGTCACCCTCAAGGCGGATCGCGCGAGCGAAGACCCGAAGGTCTTCACGAAAATCCATTTCCACTTCACGGTGACGGGCAAGAACCTCAACCCGGCGACGGTCGAGCGCGCGATCAACCTGTCGCACGACAAATATTGCTCGGCGTCGATCATGCTCGCGAAGTCGGCGGAGCTCACGCATTCCTTCGAGATCGTCGAAGCGTAAATTCAGGCCGTGCGCCGAAATGAAAAGAGCCGACGTCGCGAGACGCCGGCTCTTCTCTTTTGAACGACGACAAAGCAGGCCGATAAGCCGGATTTTGTGCACGCGTCCGGCTAAAGCTGGCCGCGCGTGGCAATCATTCCTCTAGACGCGCCATTGCTGACGCGCTCAAGCTTCCTACCCGCAGACGAAACGGGGGCCCCGTCCTGCATCGCGAAGATGCGCGCCTGCCTATTTGGAATTGCTCCGGGTGGAGGTTACCGTGCCGGAGCGTCTCGCGACGTCCGCGGTGCGCTCTTACCGCACCGTTTCACCCTTACCTGATCTCCGGACTTGCGCCCGGAGCCATCGGCGGTTTGCTTTCTGTTGCCCTGTTCCGCGTGTCGCCACGGATGGCCGTTAGCCATCACCCTGCCCTGTGGAGTCCGGACTTTCCTCGCCTTCTCCGGCCGAAACCTTCGAAGCCGCGATTGCCTAGCCTGCTTTGCAGCTATCGATTTTAGCATCCGCGAGCTCGGCGGCCCGGGCGAAACACGGAAACATCGTCGTAGAAATCGGGCGATGTGTTCGCGTCCCACCAGCCCGGCACGCCGAGCACCGGCAGCGGCGCGAACGCGCGGCTATCGAGCGGTTCCGCGTTCAGGCGCTGCGCGACACGTTCGTCGATGAGGTCGCGGCGGGCGGCATCGTCGAGGGAGAAATAGTCAGCGGGAACATCGACGATCCACGCGTGCCCCGTGCACGCCTTGTACGGCGCGACGAGCTTTTCCAGCAGCGCATGCCCGAAGATGCGCGCCTCGCAGCGCATGCCCCACGCCGCGCGCTCCCCAACGAACAGCGCGCGCCAGCCGAAGCCGCGCAGCGCATCGGCGAGCGATGCATCGGCGCAGGCGAAGAGCACCGCGTTTTCGTCGAAGAGCGTGAGCGCGTCGCGCACGCCGCCGCGCGTCGGGCCGATGCCGAGCGCATCGATCTGCTGCGCCTGGCGCGCGTTGAGCGCCGCCTTGATGCGCGGATACGCAAACCACATCGAGCCGTTGAAAAAATCGTGGAGATTGTGGCGTGTCGGCACGCAGCCCGTCAGCGCGATGTGGCCTTCGTAGGAAGCCCCCGCCGGCAGTTCATCCTGCGCGATGAACGCGAGCAGCTCGCCACGGCCGGTGGAAAGCGCAGCCGACGCCGCGTCTTCGTTCAAGACCGCGAGATACTCCGCGTAACCGGCGAGCGCCGCCGCCTGCCAGCGCCTTCCGCGCGCCTCGATCGAGGCAAGCCAGGGCCGCGACCAGTCGATATCGGCGAAGCCCGCGCTCACGTCCGCGATGTCAATGCGCGTCCGAGAAACGCCAGCCGATCGATTCGCCGCCGCGCAGCGGCACGATCGTCGCGTCGCCGGCGGTGAATTCGGCGGGCAAGGTCCACGATGCGCGCTCCAGCGTCACTGTTTCCGTGCTGCGCGGCAGGCCGTAGAAGTCCGCGCCGTAAAAGCTCGCGAAACCTTCGAGCTTGTCGAGCGCGCCGGCCTTGTCGAAGGTCTCGGCATAGAGCTCGAGCGCATGCAGCGCCGTGTAGCAGCCCGCGCAGCCGCAGGCGTGTTCCTTCAGGCCCTTCGGATGCGGCGCGCTGTCCGTGCCGAGGAAATAGCGCGGATTGCCCGACGTGGCCGCTTCGACGAGCGCCACGCGATGCGTCTCGCGCTTCAACACAGGCAGGCAGTAATAGTGCGGCCGCATGCCGCCGACCAGCATGATGTTGCGGTTGAAGAGCAGATGATGTGCGGTGATCGTCGCACCGATGGGGCCGTCGGCTTCGCGCACGTAATCGGCGGCGTCCTTTGTCGTGATGTGCTCGAACACCACCTTCAGCGCGGGAAAATCGCGGCGCAGCGGCGTCATCACGCGGTCGATGAACACCTTTTCGCGGTCGAACACGTCGATGTCGCCGTCGGTGACTTCGCCGTGGACCAGCAGCGGCATGCCCGTTTCCTGCATCGCTTCCAGCGTCTTCGCGCATTTCGCGAGATCGGTCACGCCCGCGTCGGAATTGGTCGTGGCGCCCGCCGGATACAGCTTCACGCCATGCACGAAGCCGCTGTCTTTTGCGCGGCGGATCTCGTCGGGCGGCATGTTGTCGGTCAAATACAGCGTCATCAGCGGCTCGAAGCGCGCACTGGCGCCCTCTTTCGGCAGCGCGGCCAGGATGCGCTCGCGGTATGCGCCGGCCATCTCTGTCGTCGTAACGGGCGGCTTCAGGTTCGGCATGATGATTGCGCGGCCGAACTGCCGCGCCGTGTGCGGCATGATGGCGGCGAGCGTCGCGCCGTCGCGCACGTGCAGATGCCAGTCGTCGGGGCGCGCGATCGTGAGCGAGTTGGGCGAGGATGAGGTAGCGGACATGGCGTGATGACGGGGAACGTTGGAATGGCGCAAGTCCACGCGAGGCAGGAAAAATTCGTCGTGGAAATTCCACAACGTGCGCGCTGGCGAGCAGTCGCGCGATTTTTTCGGCCCGACCTCGGTGATATGCTTGTCGGACGTATTGTAACAACGAGGCCACAGGCCGCCGCCCCAGCATCATGTGCCAACTTCTTGGAATGAATTGCGCCGAACCGACCGACGTGACGTTCTCGTTCACCGGCTTCGCGGCGCGCGGCGGCGTCACCGATCATCACGGCGACGGCTGGGGCATCGCGTTCTTCGAAGACAAGGCCTGCCGGCTCTTCATCGACCATCAGTCGTCCGCCAGCTCGCCGCTCGCGGACATGGTGAAGCGTTATCCGATCAAGTCGAAGAACACGATCGCGCATATCCGCAAGGCGACGCAGGGGCACATCCTGCTCGAGAACTGCCACCCGTTCATGCGCGAGCTGTGGGGCCGACACTGGATTTTCGCGCACAACGGCGATCTGAAGGGTCACGCGCCCGAGATGACCGGCGTGTATCAGCCGGTCGGCACCACCGACAGCGAACTCGCATTCTGTGCGCTGTTGCAAGGCCTGCGCCGCGCGTTTCCGTGCTCGCAGCCGCCGCTCGACGAACTCTTCGACGCGCTCGCCGTGCTTACCCGCGACATCACGCAATACGGCGTCTTCAATTTCCTCATGTCGAACGGGCAAGCGCTCTTCTCGCACTGCTCGACGCATTTGTACTACCTGGTGCGCAGCTGGCCGTTCTCGACGGCGCATCTGATCGACGCGGACATGTCGATCGATTTCGCCAAGTACACGACGCCGGAAGACCGCGTGGCCGTCATCGCGACCTCGCCGCTCACCGACAACGAAATCTGGACGCGCTTCGCGCCCGGCGATCTCGCGATGTTCCAGAAGGGCGATCTCGCGCGCACGGTGAATATTCCGGTGCCGGAGGAAATCGCGAAGAAGGCGGCCGAGCCGCTCGCGAAGGCGTGCGTCGGGTCGGCGCTGAAAGTGGAAGAGATTCGCACGACGGCCGCAGTGGCAAGCGAACTGGGCATCGAATAAAAAAACGGCGCTTCTTTTCGGAAGCGCCGTTTTTCTTGTCAGGCAGGGATCAGTGCAGGATCTTCGCCAGAAAATCCTTCGCGCGATCCGAC
Organism: Caballeronia sp. 11_S32; assembly: GCF_056930355.1. NCBI lineage: Bacteria > Pseudomonadati > Pseudomonadota > Betaproteobacteria > Burkholderiales > Burkholderiaceae > Caballeronia > Caballeronia sp. 11_S32. The sequence continues at coordinate 783,533 of NZ_JBXOWH010000003.1, read as the reverse complement.
TTCGGATTCGCAAAGAACGCTTCCTTCTGATCGTCCTCCACGATGAGCCCGCGATCCATGAAGATCACGCGGTTCGCCACCTTCTTGGCAAAGCCCATTTCGTGCGTCACGCACATCATGGTCATGCCTTCCTGCGCGAGCTCGACCATCACGTCGAGCACTTCGTTGATCATCTCGGGGTCGAGCGCGGACGTCGGTTCGTCGAAGAGCATCGCGATCGGGTCCATCGACAACGCGCGCGCGATCGCCACGCGCTGCTGCTGACCGCCCGAAAGCTGGCCCGGAAACTTGTCCGCGTGCGCGCGCAGGCCGACGCGGTCCAGCAGCTTCATGCCCTTCTGCGTCGCTTCGTCGTTCGAGCGGCCGAGCACCTTGATCTGCGCGAGCGTCAGGTTCTGCGTGATCGTCAGATGCGGGAATAGCTCGAAGTGCTGGAACACCATGCCGACCTTGGAGCGCAGCTTCGACAGATTCGTCTTCTTGTCGGTCAGCGACTGGCCGTTGATGCTGATCTCACCTTTCTGGAACGGCTCGAGGCCGTTGACGGTCTTGATGAGCGTCGACTTGCCGGAGCCCGACGGGCCGCACACCACGACGACCTCACCCTTCTTCACTTCGGTCGTGCAGTCCGTCAACACCTGGAACTGCCCGTACCACTTGGAAACATTCTTGATAGAGATCATCTTGCGACCTTTTTCTGAAGACTTTTGACGAGGGCCGACGCCACCACGCAGATCACGAAATAGCACGCGCCCGCGAACAGGACCATTTCGACGGACGTGCCGTCGCGGTCGCCGATATTCGTCGCCGTGCGGAAGAAGTCCGCGAGACTGATGACGTAGACGAGCGACGTATCCTGAAACAGGACGATGGCCTGCGTGAGCAAGAGCGGCACCATCGCGCGGAACGCCTGCGGGAGCACGACGAGCTTCATCGCCTGGCCGTAGGTCATGCCGAGCGCGAACGCCGCGTTCACCTGCCCGCGCGGCACCGCCTGAATGCCGGCGCGGATGATTTCCGAATAGTACGCGGCTTCGAACAGCGAGAACGCGACCATCGCCGAGGCGAGACGAATGTCGATGTCCGCCGAAAGCCCGAGCACGTTCTGCAACACCTGCGGCACGATCAGGAAGAACCACAGGAGCACCATCACGAGCGGGATCGAGCGGAACAGCGTGACGTACGCGCCCGCGAACCATTGCAGCGGCTTCACGCCCGAAAGGCGGAACAGCGCGAGCACCGTACCCCAGACGATGCCGACCACGATGGCGAGCAAGGTGATCTGCAGCGTGATCTTGGCGCCGACCAGCAGCGTGGGCCACTGCGTAAGAACGTCACTCCAGTTGAACTGATGCATCACTTGCCTCCGATGTAGCCAGGCAGCCGGGTTTTCGCCTCGAGCCAGCGCATCAACAACATCACGACGAGGTTGATGAGCATGTACGCGAGCGTCACCGCGATGAACGATTCATACGTCTGCGCCGTGTAGTCGACGAGCTGGCGAGCCTGCGCGGACAGATCCAGCAGGCCGATGGTCGATGCGACCGCCGAGTTCTTGAACACGTTGAGGAACTCCGACGTGAGCGGCGGCACGATGATGCGGTACGCGACCGGCATCAGCACGTAACGATACGTCTGCCATTGCGTGAAGCCCATTGCGAGACCCGCGTTGCGCTGTCCGCGCGGCAGCGCGTTGATGCCCGAGCGCACCTGCTCGCACACGCGCGCACCGGTAAAGAGCCCGAGACAGATGATCGACGACGAGAAGAACTGCGCCGTGGGCGGCAGTTGCTTGAACCAGTTGCCGATGGAAGGCGGCAGCAGCTCCGGTATCACGAGATACCAGACGAAGAACTGCACGATCAGCGGAATGTTGCGGAAGATCGCGACATAGACGGTGCCAATGCCCGCCAGCGTGCGATTCGGGACCGTGCGCAAGATGCCGAACAACGAGCCGACCACGAGCGCGATCACCCAGGCCGCGAGCGACACGGTGATCGTCACCCAGAAGCCGGAGATCAGCCAGCCGAGATAGGTGGTGGGCTCGCCGGTCGAAACCGGACTCAGCAATATGCCCCAGTTCCAGTGATAAGACATGGACTCACTCCAAAAAGAAACGGAAGAAGCAAGCTCCTTCCGTTTCGTCTGTTCGATTATCCGAACCGGTTAGTCGATTGCCTTGTCATTCGGGCTCTTGTAGAGAGCCTTCATGTCATCACTTTCAGGGAAGTTGAGGTTGAGACCCTTCGGCGGGATCGGGCTTTCGAACCACTTCTTGTAGATTTTCGCCGCTTCGCCCGACGTTTCGACCTTGGCGATCGCATCGTCGACGACCTTCTTGAACTCCGGATCGTTCTTGCGGATCATGCAGCCGTACGCTTCATGCGATTGCGGCGCGCCGACGATCACGAAATCGTTCGGGTTGTTCGACTTCGCGCGCTCGCCGGCGAGCAGCGCGTCGTCCATCATGAACGCGACGGCGCGGCCCGTCGACAGCGTCAGGAACGACTCGCCGTGGTCCTTCGCGCTGATGATGTTCATGCCCATGTTCTTGTCCTGATTCATCTTGCGAAGCAGGCGCTCGGACGTGGTGCCGGCGGTCGTCACGACGGTCTTGCCCTTCAGGTCGGCCCAGTCCTTCACGCCCGAATCCTTCTTGGTCATGAGGCGCGTGCCGATCACGAAGATCGTGTTCGAGAAGGAAACCTGCTGCTGACGCTCGGCGTTGTTCGTGGTCGAGCCGCACTCGATATCCACGGTGCCGTTCTGCACGAGCGGAATGCGGTTCTGCGAGGTGATCGGCGTGAGCTTCACCTTCAGATCCTGCATGCCCAGCTTCTGCTTGACGGCCTCGACGACCTTCAGCGCGAACTCGTGCGAGTAGCCGACGACATTCTGCTTGTCGTCATAGTAGGAAAACGGGATGGAGGATTCGCGATGCCCCAGCGAGATCACACCCGTGTCCTTGATTTTCTTGAGCGTGCCGGCGTCCTGAGCGTAAGCGCTCGTTGCGATGAGCCCGAGCGCGGCGACGAGCAGCGCAGCCTTTTTAACCTTCATTTGTTCGATCTCCTGTGGCGAAAAACGGGGCAAGTTTAGCAGGGTAATTATTCTGAAAGAATGATTGTTAACCCACGCCGTCTTATTTGTGAGACGGCGATGCACGGTGAGGTGCAACCTGGTGCGACCGCGCATATTACTGACGTTTTAGCACTGATGCTTGACGGAATTCATCTAGTTCGCTGACTTGTAGTTTTAATGCAAATGCGGGCGGCATTCCGAGGAATGCCGCCCGCATCGTTCAATGGGCGAAGACGCGGCCCGCCTTTCGCGAGCCGCCCGCCCGATGCCCGTTCCAACGAACGCGCAAACGCATCGGATCAGGGATACAGGCCGCGCATTTCACGCGCCTGCAGGATCCGCGTACACGCGACGATGAACGCCGCCGTGCGCACCGATACCTTGTGCTCGCTCGCAACCTGCCACACGCCGGCGAACGCTTCGCGCATCACGCGTTCGAGGCGCTGGTTGATCTCGTCCTCGGTCCAGAAGAAGCTCGAGAAGTCCTGCACCCATTCGAAGTACGAGACGGTCACGCCGCCCGCGTTCGCGATCACGTCCGGGATCACGAGGATGCCCTTGTCGTTCAGGATGTCGTCCGCCGCGGTCGTGGTCGGGCCGTTCGCGCCTTCGACGATGATCTTCGTGCGAATCTTCGACGCGTTCTTCTCGGTGATCTGGTTTTCCAGCGCGGCCGGGATCAGGATGTCGCTTTCGATCATCCAGAACTCTTCCGGCTGCACCGGGTCCGCGCCCGTGAAGCCGCCAACGCCGCCGTTCTTTGCGACGTGATCGAGCAGCGCGGCGGTATCGATGCCTTTGGAGTTATGAATCGTGCCCGTGTGATCCTGCACGGCGATCACGCGCGCGCCCGCTTCCTGGAACAGCTTGGCCGCGATGCCGCCCACGTTGCCGAAGCCCTGCACCGCGATGCGCGCGCCTTCGATCTCCATGCCGATGCGCCGCGCCGCTTCCGTCGCGACGACGAACACGCCGCGGCCGGTCGCTTCCTTGCGGCCGAGCGAGCCGCCGAGCGAGATCGGCTTGCCGGTCACCACGCCCGTCGCCGTCTGCCCCTGGTTCATGGAGTAGGTGTCCATCATCCACGCCATGATCTGCTCGTTGGTGTTCACGTCCGGCGCGGGGATATCCGTGTTCGGCCCGATGATGATGCCGATCTCGCTGGTATAGCGACGCGTCACGCGCTCGAGCTCGCCGCGCGACAGCGTGCGCGGATCGACACGAATGCCGCCCTTCGCGCCGCCGTACGGTACGTTCACCGCCGCGTTCTTCACCGACATCCACGCGGAGAGCGCCATCACTTCGGAGAGCGTTACATCCTGGTGGTAACGCACGCCACCCTTGCCGGGACCGCGCGACGTGTTGTGCTGTACGCGATAGCCTTCGAAGTGCGCGACGGTGCCGTTATCGAGTTCGATCGGGCAGTCGACGACGAGAATGCGCTTCGGGCGCTTGAGGGTTTCGAGCCAGCGCGAGAGAGGACCGAGATACGGCGCAACGCGATCGACCTGCTGCAGATAGTTTCCCCAAGGGCCGAGATCGTCGGCGTGGAGATACGACGGGATAGCGTGTTTTGCGTCCGGCGCTTGCACAGGTTGCTTCGAGGCAGACATTGATGCTCCAGCGGTGAAGGAATGCGCCCATTGTCGAAAAACCGCGTTTCCAAATCCAATGCCGTTTCCTTATCCCGTCATGCAATTCCTGCATAACGTCGCGGCGCCTTACGCGGCGGGCTTTCCCGGCGATACTTTCAACAATTCTTCACCCACTGCGTCCCAGAGCGCGCGCATCAAGGCCTGACGCGGCTCCTCACCTTGCGCCGCGAGCTTGTCGCGATAGAGGCGGATTTCCATCGTCAGCGTGAACTGACCCGCGGGCGTGCCGCGCGTTCCCCGGTCGAGGCGAATGAGCCGGCCTTCCTCAACCGCATCCTCGACGGCGCTGTGCGGCAGGAACGCGACGCCGTGGCCGGCGATCGCCATCGCTTTCAGGCCCTCGGCCATGTCGGTTTCATAGACCTTGTCGAGATAGAGCCGCGCGGGCGCGGTCGCGATGATCACTTCCGTCATGCGCCCGAGGTACGCGTTCGGCGTGTACGACAGATAAGGCACTGGCGACTCGGCCGTCGCGGGCAGCGTGAAGCGCGCGCGTCCGCCTTTCGTGACGGCGGAGAACGGGCTGATCGGCTCGACGCCGAGCGTGAGCATGTCGTAGCGCGCGGGATCGAGCGCGACCGGATGACTCGGATGGTGATAGCCCATCACAAGATCGCAGCCGCCTTCGACGAGCGAGAGCACCGCGTCGTGCACGTTGAGCGCGCGCAGCCGCGTGCGAATGCGCCCGAGCCGCGCCTCGATATGTTCCAGCCAGCGCGGAAAATACGTGAGCGAAAGCGTGTGCGGCACCGCGAATTCGATGGTCGCCGAGGGCACGCCGCCCTGCCCGCGCAAAAGCGTGCGCGCCTCGTGGAACTGCGAGAGCATCGCGAGCGCCTGTTCGTAGAACACGTTGCCGGCCTGCGTGAGGCGCGTCGGATACACGGACCGGTCGATGAGCTCGGTGCCGAGCCACGCTTCGAGCGCCTGGATGCGCCGCGAAAACGCGGGCTGCGTGATGTGTCTCAGTTCAGCGGAGCGACTGAAGCTGCGCGTCTCCGCGAGCGAGACGAAGTCTTCCAGCCATTTCAGTTCCATGCGTGTCGGGGGCGCCGGGGCGCTTGTTCAGCAAAGAACGCATTCTAGCGGGCGCATGAACCGCGCGAAGGCGCGGCGCACCAATCGCATGCGGCCGCGCACGGACGCGGTGCCCTGGATTCGAACGTCAAAGGCGCACGTGCACGCACCCGAAATCCGCGCCGGCACTCGCTCGGCGCGATGCGCCGATCAAACAGGCATTCCATTGGCATGATGCTTGCAGTTTTCCCGGTCGGCGTGTGCTCGTCCAGTAGCACGCGCATACACGGAACCCCGCAATGTCCAATCTGATCGCATCGCTCAAGAGCGGCAACTGGCGCTCGCTCCTCGCCTGCTTCCTTTACTTCGACACGGGATTCACCGTCTGGGTGCTGTACGGGCCGCTCGCGCCGTTCATCGGCCGCGACGTGACGATGTCCGCCGCGCAGCAGGGCTTTCTCGTCGCGGTGCCGGTGCTGGCCGCGGCCATTCTGCGCGTGACGCTCGGCAACCTCTATCAGTCGACCGATGGACGCCGCGTCGCGCTGATGGGCGTCGTGCTCTCGTCGATTCCGTCGATCGTGCTGCCGCTCTTGCCCGGCGTGCCTTCGTATGCGCTGCTGCTCGTGCTCGGCGTGTTTCTCGGCATGGGCGGCGCGAGCTTCGCCGTCGCGCTGCCGATGGCCGGCAGCAACTATCCGCCGAAGGTGCAGGGGCTCGTGCTGGGATTGGCCGCCGCGGGCAACATCGGCGCGGTGCTCGACGGTTTTCTGTTCCCCCATCTCGCCGATGCCTTCGGCTGGCAGATGTCGACGGCGGCCGCGCTGCCGCTGCTCGCGATCACGGCGGTCGCGCTCTTCGCGTGGGCATCGGATGCGGGCGAGAAGACCGGCAGCACGATGCGCGCGCTCTCCAGCTTCCTCGTGACGCTGGTCAGCCTGATCGTGCTCGTGCTCGCGGTGAATGCGGGCGTGTTCGGCGGCGGCAAGGCGGGCGTGCTGCTCCTGCCGGTGATCGGCGCGCTCATCGCGATTGCGGTGCTGCCGGGCCGTTATCGCTCGGTGCTCGGCGAGCGCGACACGTGGGTCATCATGCTGATCTACAGCATCACGTTCGGCGGGTTCGTCGGCATGTCGTCGTATGTGACGCTGCTGCTCACGTCGCTCTATCAGATGCCGAAGCTCGAAGCCGGCCTCTTCATGTCGCTGCTCGCGTTCCTCGGCGCGATCGTGCGGCCGTTCGGCGGCTATGTCGCCGATCGCGTGACCGGCGTGCGCGCGCTGCTCGTGCTGCTTGCGGCCATTGCAGTCGGCGATTTCGCGTTCGCGATCTGGATGCCGCCCGTCGCCGGCGGTCTCGCGATCCTGATCTGCCTGTATATCGCATTCGGTCTCGGCAACGGCTCGACGTTCCAGCTCGTGCCGCATCGCTGGAAGGGCAAAACCGGATTGCTGTCGGGGATCGTGGGCGCGGCAGGCGGTATCGGCGGCTTTTATCTGCCGGTGGTCATGGGCATCGCGAAGGAAAGCACGGGCAGCTATCAGATGGGCTTCGCGACCTTCGGCGTGCTCGCGACCTGCGCGTTCGGCGCGCTGTTCCTGCTGCGCGGACAGTGGCTGAGCTGGTCGTCGACGGCTTCGCAAGGGCGCGAGGGTGTCGCGATGGGCGGCGCGCACGCGATGGAATGACGCGCGGCCGGGCGGCGTTTCCCGCGCCGCCCTATTCGCCGATCGTCGATGTATCGCGCTGATTCTCCGCCGCTTCTTCCGCCCGCTGCTGCTGCAACGCCCACATCTGCGCGAACAGCCCACCCGCGCGCAGCAATTCTGCGTGCGTGCCGCGCTCCACGATGCGTCCGTGATCCATCACGATGATCTGCTGCGCATGCACGACCGTCGACAGCCGATGCGCGATGATGAGCGTCGTCCGCTCCCGCGCGATCGAATCGAGCTCGCGCTGAATCGCGCGTTCCGACTTCGAATCGAGCGCGGACGTGGCTTCATCGAAAATAAGGATCGGCGGGTTCTTGAGCAACGTCCGCGCGATCGCGACGCGCTGCTTCTCGCCGCCCGACAGCTTCAGCCCGCGCTCGCCGACGGCCGTGTCATATCCCGCCGGCAATGCCTCGATGAACTCGTGGATATGCGCCGCACGCGCCGCCGCGATCACTTCCTCGCGGCTCGCCGAAGGCCGCCCATATGCGATGTTGTAGTAGATCGAATCGTTGAAGAGCACGGTGTCCTGCGGCACGATGCCGATCGCCGCGCGCAATGAATCCTGCGTCACGTCGCGGATGTCCTGCCCGTCGATGCTGATGCCTCCGCCCTGCGTGCGGTCGAGGTCATAGAAGCGGAACAGCAGCCGCCCGAGCGTCGACTTGCCCGAGCCGCTGTGGCCGACCACTGCTGTCGTCGTGCCCGCGGGAATCGCGAAATCGACGCCATGCAGAATCTGCCGCGCCTTCTCGTACGCAAAGCTCACGTTCTCGAAACGCACTTCCCCGCCGCGCACGGCGAGCGGCTGCGCGTTCGGCGCATCGGGCACCTCGCGGCCCGCGGCGAGCAGCGTGAACATGCGGTCCATGTCGGTCAGCGCCTGCTTCAGCTCGCGATACACCACGCCAAGGAAGTTCAGCGGAATATAAAGCTGCAGCATGAACGTGTTGATGAGCACGAGATCGCCGAGCGTGAGGCGCCCCGCCATCACGCCTTGCGTCGCGCGCCACAGAATGAACACGAGCCCGACGCCGATGATCGTCTGCTGCCCGAAGTTCAGCATCGACAGCGAGCGCTGCGACTTGATCGCCGCCGCGCGATAGCGCTGCAGATTTTCATCGTAACGACGCGTTTCCCACTCTTCGTTGCCGAAGTACTTCACGGTCTCGTAGTTGAGCAGCGAATCGATGGCGCGCGAGTTCGCCTTCGAATCGAGATCGTTCATGGTGCGGCGGAAATGCGTGCGCCACTCGGTCACCTTCACCGTGAACACGATATACGTGAGAAGCGCGATGCCCGTGACGATCGCGTAATACGCCTCGTATTTCGCCACGAAGAACGCGAGCACGAGCCCGACCTCGACGAGCGTCGGCAGAATGCTGTAGAGCGAATAGGAAACGAGCTGCTGGATGCCGCGCGTGCCGCGTTCGATGTCCCGCGACATGCCGCCCGTCTGCCGCTCCAGATGAAACCGCAGCGACAGCGAATGCAGATGGCGGAACACCTTGAGCGCGAGTTGCCGCACGGCGCTTTCGGTGACCTTCGCGAAGAGCAGCTCGCGCAATTCGGTGAAGAGCGACGTGGACAGGCGAGCGGCCGCATACGCGACGACCAGTAGCCCGATGCCGCCGATCAGCACGATGCCCGGCGAGTCGCTCGCGCGTCCAAGCGCGGTGAGATGCTGCACCGACGCGAGACCATCGACGATGCGCTTCATCACGATCGGCACGCCCAGGTTCGCGACCTTCGCGCCGATCAGGCAAGTCAGCGCGAACGCGACGCGCCATTTGTACGTGGTGAGGTAAGGCAGCAGCGAGCGGATCGTCTGCCAGTCGTTGCGCGGGCCCAGAGGCGCGGGCCCGGGCTCGCTGTTGGAATAGCGGCGCATGAGTCGTATTGTGCAAGCGCGCCGCGCTCGGGCGCGGCGCCGGGGACGCTTTTATCGTCGAAGCGGGAGCACGTCTCGCGCATGCTTTCCCGTACAATTTACTGCACGCCCCCGGCGGAATCGAGGTCGCGGCCTCGCGCGGAAGGGCTCATTCATAAATATGCATTGTCGCAGAAGGTTCAAGGGGCCGCTCGCGCCGGCCAGCCTTCAGCCGCCTTGCAAACCGGAACAGCTTCCATGACCGACCATCCCAGCCTTCCCGAAAAGCATGTCGCGCTGCGCGTCGTGCCGCAGCCCGCCGACGCCAACGTCCACGGCGACGTCTTCGGCGGATGGATCATGGCGCAGGTCGATATCGCCGGCTCCATTCCGGCGAGCCGCCGCGCCAATGGCCGCGTCGCGACCGTCGCGGTGAATTCGTTCCTGTTCAAGCATCCGGTGTTCGTCGGCGATCTGCTGAGCTTCTACGCCGATATCGTCAAGACGGGCAATACCTCGGTCACGGTGTCGGTCGAGGTATGGGCGCAGCGCATGAACCTCGCGGAAGAGGTCGTCAAGGTGACGGAAGCGACGCTCACCTATGTCGCGACCGACCGCGATCGCCGTCCGCGCGTGCTGCCGTCGATCGACTGAAAAAGCGGTATCAGTGGGGCAGCACGCCCTGCTGCAGGAGGCCCGGAATCGCATCGTGCGGCATCGGGCGCGAGAACAGATAGCCCTGCATCTCGTCGCAATCGCGCTCGCGCAGGAAGTCGTGCTGCGCGTGCGTTTCCACGCCCTCCGCGATCACCTGCAATTCCAGCGAATGCGCGAGCGCGATGATCGCCGAAGTAATGGTTTCATCGTCGCCCGACGAGCCGATATCCGCAACGAACGAGCGATCGATCTTCAGCCGATGCACCGGAAAGCGCTTGAGATACGACAAGCTCGAATAGCCGGTGCCGAAGTCATCGATCGCAATGCCGATGCCCAGCGCCGATAGCTCCGAGAGCATCATCACAGCTTCCTCGGCGTTGCGCATGATCGCGCTCTCGGTGAGTTCGAGTTCGAGATAGCGCGGCTCCAGCCCGGTTTCTTCGAGCACGGACGTCACGAGCCGCGCGATATCGCGCTGCTGGAAATGCCGCGCCGACAGATTCACCGACACGCGCGCCGGCGGCAGCCCCGCATCCTGCCACGCCTTGTTCTGCCGGCACGCTTCGCGCAACACCCACTCCGACAGCGGCCCGATCAGCCCGCTCTCTTCCGCGACCGGGATGAACGACGCCGGCGACACGAGCCCTTGTTCCGGATCGTGCCAGCGCACGAGCGCCTCGATGCCGACGATCGCGCGCGTCGTCATATCGACTTGCGGCTGATAGTGCAGCAGGAATTCGCCGTCGCGCAGCGCGCGCCGCAAGCGGCGTTCGAGATTCATGCGCGCGCCGACGCTCGCGTTCATCTCCGGCTGATAGAACTGATACGTGTTGCGGCCCATGTCCTTCGCGCGGTACATCGCGAGATCGGCCTTCTTCATGACGGTTTCGGCGTCGTCGCCGTCCTGCGGATAGAGGCTCGCGCCCATGCTGCAGCCGACGTACAACTCCGTATCGTCGAGCCACACCGGCTCCGAGATCGCCGCGCGCGTGCGTTCCATCCACGTGATCAGGCCGGCTTCGTCGGTGAGATCGGGCAGCACGATCACGAACTCGTCGCCGCCATGACGCGCGACCGTATCGCTCGAACGCGCCGAACGCGCGAGCCGTTCCGCGATCACCGCGAGCAGCCGGTCGCCGACGCTATGGCCCAGACTATCGTTGACGTTCTTGAAGCCGTCGAGATCCATGAACACCACGGCGATCTTCGTCTCGCGCCGCCGCGCCTGCTCGATCGCATGTTGGAGCCGGTCGCGCAGCAGATTGCGGTTCGGCAGGCGCGTGAGCGTGTCGTAGTTGGCCTGATATTCGAGCTCTTCCTGATAGCGCATCAGATCGGTCACGTCGTTGATGATGCCGATGTGATGCGTCGTCATGCCCTGCGCATTCGGCACCGGCGCGACGAAAAGCTGGTTCAGGAAGAGCGCGCCGTCCTTGCGATAGTTGCGCACCACGACGCTCGCTTCCATGTTCGCGGCGAGCGCGCGGCGGATCGCGACGAGTCCTTCCTGGTCGCCGTCGGGGCCGTGCAGGAAGCGGCAGTCCTGGCCGATCACCTCGCTCGGGTCGTAGCCCGTGATGCGCTTGAACGCCGGATTCGCATACTCGATGACGTTCGCGCCGTCGACCACGCCCGTGATCAGAATCGCGTTCACGCTCGCATCGAGCGCGCGGCTTTGCAGACGCAACGCGAGTTCGGCGCGCTTGCGATCGGTGACGTCGTGATACGAACCGAGCACGCCGATTGTCTGCCCTTCGCCGTCGAGCAGCGGCAGCTTGCTCGTGACCACGGTGCGCAGTTGCTCGCCCATCACGATATCGCGCTCGTAATGCATCTTCGGCACCGTCGTGACGATGACTTCCGCGTCGTCCGCGCGCACGATATCCGCGACTGTGCTCCACGGCAGGTCGTAATCCGTCTTGCCGATGACCTGCTCGTTGTACGCAAGCCCTGCGTCATGCGCGAACGCGTTGTTGCAGCCGAGATAACGAAGCTCGCGGTCTTTCCAGAACACGCGCTGCGGAATGTTGTCGATGACCGCTTCGAGCATCTCGTTCGACCGCCGCGCCTCGGCTTCCGCGTTGATGCGGTCGGTCACGTCGTTCGCCAGCATGAAGATGCCCGGCCGGTTCGAATACGCGAGCGTGTGATGCGAAACATCCGCGCTGACGATCGATCCGTCCTTGCATCGATAGCGCCACACGCCCGCCGAGCCCTGACCCGACGTCGACCGATCGCCCGCTTCGCCGCCGCTGCGCGCGAGCCGCGCGGCGAAGCTATCGAAGTCGTCGGCGTGATGCAGGTCGCGCAGCGTCATGGTCATGAACTCCGGCTCGTCGAAGCCGAAGTGCTCGATCGCGGCCTGATTCACGGCGACGAAGCGCATCGTCTCGCGATCGACGATCCACATCGGCACGGGATGCGCCTCGAACATGCCGCGAAAGCGCTCGTTGCTGCGCTGTCTCGCGCGCACGACGCCGAGCTTCTCGCGGGACTGGCGCTCGTGGCTCGCGAACAGGTAGATCAGCACGCCGCTGCCGGCGAGCATCGTGAAGACGAGCAGCAGCATTGCCCCGCTCGAGGCCTGCGCGGATTGATCGAGCGCGGCGATGGTCGCGGAGTCGATGCGCGAGCGCACGAAGGCGAGTTCCTCGTCGACGGCTTGCTGATCTTCGCCGAGCGTGACAAACGCCGCATCGGCCCAGGCGCGGGATTCTCCGGGGTCGGCGTTCTTCGCGCGCTCGAACGCGAAATTGGCGTCGCGGCGCATCACGGCGGCGCGCGCGGCCAGCGCATCGAAAGCGCCCGTCATGCCGGGCTCGGTCGTGATCTGCGCTCGCAGGCCGCTTTCGAGCGCATCGAGATGCGCCTCGCGTTCCTGATGGCGCGCGTCGGTTTCGGCGATGCCGGTGGCTTCGAAGCGGCTCAGTTGCGTGAGCGATTCGCCGAGCGTGCCGCGCCAGGCCGCGAGATCGCGCATGAGGCTCATCGAGCGCAGCGTGCGCGCGTCGCTTTCGCGCAGTCCGCCGATCCGCTCGCAGGCGACGAACGCATTCGCGCCGAGCGCGGCCAGGACCACGGCAATGTTGACGAGCAAACCTCGGGAGAGGAATCGAGTCATGAGCAGCGGGCTTATCCCTTTGATGCGAGTTAAACACGCATCGAAAACAGTGCGCGGCGTGGAACGGCTCCACGCCCGCTTAATGGATAACGCCCAATAACGGCAGCGACGGCCCGTAGTTTAGGGCCGTGCTTTAAATAATCCGACTAAAGCGCCTGCTTAACGTTTGCGGGCTTCGCCGTCACTCCGCGAGCCCGAATTCTTTCATCGCGGGCAGGAAGTCGTGATTGACCTTGTCGGTGTTGCGCGAAAGTTTCGCGAGCGCATAGCGCTGGAAGCGGTCGAGCTGTCCCCAGCGATCGAGGCTCGGCGCGCTTACGCCGGAGAGGCTGCTCTGCCGGATCACGGTTTCGGGCACGGCATCGGCGTGCATCCACACGGGATCGGGGTCGCGCTCGATCTTCTCGGGCGCGGCGTTCGCGTGCGTCTTCATCATCTCTTCGAGCGCGAGATCGAAGTTCTTTTCGAGCTCGGCCTCTTCTTCGATCGGGAAGCGCGCGAGCAGTGCGCGGTCTTCGTAGGGCAACTGCTGCCACTGATCGAGCGAGATGCGCATGCCGAAGCGGTCCAGATTGAAGCGCACGGCAAGCGGAATGAAGCGAAGATTGTCAGAGGATTCGACTTCGAATCCGAAGAGACGAGCGGCGTCGTAAAGTCCCATGGCGAAGCCTCGTTGGATTGAGCGGGGTGCGCGACGCGCATCGCCCGCTTAAGTTATTGTAGGGCCTTGGATCTGGCTGGAACCATTGCAATCTAGCCGCTGTGCGCATCGCGGTGCGTGCGAACAGCAACGATAGGCAGCAAGTCACATACCCGACTTTACTCGAAGTGCGCGGTCAGGAGCAGTGAAGTGAATCAACCCGAAACCGACGACCAACCCGGCTTCGTCGAGCGCCAGGTGCGCAGGCATCGCAGAAACGACAGCGCGGTCGCGGCGGATAACGTCAGCCAGGAATGGCCCGTCGCGCTCGTGTTCAACGGTATCTCGCACGCGGTGATGATGTGCACGCCGCGTGATCTCGAAGCGTTCGCCGTGGGCTTCTCGCTCACCGAGGGCATCGTCGAACGCGGCAGCGACATCCACGATATCGAGGTTTATTTTCGCGACGACGGCGTCGTATTGCCGCATGCCGAAGTGCATCTGCAAGTCGTGCAGCAGGCGTTCGTATCGCTGAAAGACAAGCGCCGCGCACTCGCCGGGCGCACAGGTTGCGGCGTGTGCGGCATCGAAAGCATCGAGCTGCTCGATCTCCAGGCCGAGCAGGTGCCCGACACCGGCTTTCTCGCGCGGCTCGCGCCCGATGCGATCGAGCGCGCCGCGCGCGAGCTGCCCGCGCATCAGCAATTGACGAAGCTGACCGGCGGCCTGCACGCCGCCGCCTGGTGCGATGAAACCGGCGCGATACGTCATGCCTTCGAAGACGTCGGGCGGCATAACGCGCTCGACAAGCTCATCGGCCAGTTGATCCTGAAGCGCGAGGACACGACGCAAGGCTTCGTGTTCCTGTCGAGCCGCGCGAGCTACGAGCTCGTGCGCAAGTCGGCGCGCGTCGGCGTGCCGATGGTCGCGACGATATCCGCGCCGACCTCGCTCGCCATCGCGATCGCGAAGCAGGCGGGCTTGCGGCTCGTCAGCTTCGCGCGCGAAAACAGCTTCGTCGAATACGACGTGGAATGAAGCCGAAGCGGCTTATTCGAACTTGCTGAAGTCCGGCTTGCGCTTCTCGAAGAACGCCTGAAACGCCTCGCGCGCTTCGGGCGCGACCAGCATCCGCGCGAAGTGCGCGGCTTCGTCCTCCATGCGCGCGGTCATTTCATGCGCCTGCGCGCCCTTCATCAGCGACTTCGTCACGCGCAGCGACGACGCCGGCAGCAGCGCCAGCCGTTTCGCCTTGTCGAACGCGTAGGCGTCGAGTTCACCCGCCTCGATGGCGCCGTTCACGAAGCCCATGCCGATCGCTTCGTTCACGTCGAACGCTTCGCCCAGCAAGAGCTTTTCCGCCGCGCGCTGATAGCCCGCCGTGCGCGGTAGCAGCAGACTCGATGCCGCTTCCGGGCATAGACCCAGCTGCGAAAACGGCAGCGAAAACTTCGCGTTCGGGCTGGCGTAGACGATGTCGCAATGCAGGAGCATCGTCGTGCCGATGCCCACCGCCGTGCCCGCCACCGCCGCGACGATCGGCTTCGGAAAGCCGGAGAGGCGCCGCAAAAACTGGAACACGGGCGCGTCGAGGCCCTTGGGCGGATCGTTCAGGAAGTCGTCGAGATCGTTGCCCGCGCTGAACGTGCTGCCGTTGCCGCGAATCAGCACCGCGCGCACGGTCGGGTCCATCTCGGCTTCGTAGAGGCCATCGGCCATTTCCTGATACATCGACGCGGTGATCGCGTTCTTCTTCTCCGGACGATTGAGCACGATGCTCAGCACGCCGTCCGCACGTTCGATCTGAATTTCCATGCGCTGTCTCCTTGTTTCCCGGTCCACGCGCCCGCCGGCGCGTGGACCGGTATGCGTCACAGCCGCTCGATGATGCCCGCCGCGCCCATGCCAGTGCCGACGCACATCGTCACCATGCCGTACTTCAGGTTGCGCCGGCGCAGGCCGTGCACGACCGTCGATGCGCGGATCGCGCCCGTCGCGCCGAGCGGATGGCCGAGCGCGATCGCGCCGCCGAGCGGATTGACCTTCGAAGCATCGAGACCGAGGTCGCCTATCACCGCGAGCGCCTGCGCCGCGAAAGCTTCGTTGAGTTCGATCCAGTCGATGTCGTCCTGCCTGAGGCCCGCTGCCTTCAGCGCGGCCGGAATCGCTTCCTTCGGCCCGATGCCCATGATCTCGGGCGGCACGCCGCGCACCGCGAAGCTCACGAAGCGCGCGAGCGGCGTCAGGTTGAATTGCTTCAGCATCTTTTCCGAGACGACGATCAGCGCGCCCGCGCCGTCCGACGTCTGCGAGCTGTTGCCGGCCGTGACCGAGCCCTTGTTCGCGAACACGGGACGCAGTTTTCCCAGACCTTCGACGGACGTATCGGCACGCGGGCCTTCGTCCAGCGCGATCTCGCGCGCGTTCACGCGCACTTCGCCGGATGCGAGATCGGGGAAGCGCTCGTTGAGCGTGTAGGCAGCGATTTCATCGGCGAACTCGCCTGCCTGCTGCGCCGCCAGCGCCTTGCGATGTGACTCCACCGCGAACGCGTCCTGCGCCTCGCGGCTCACCTTCCAGCGTTCCGCGACCTTCTCCGCCGTCAGACCCATGCCATACGCGATGCCGACGTCTTCGTTGCGATCGAAGATATGCGGCGACAGCGACGGCTTGTTGCCCATCATCGGCACCATGCTCATCGATTCGCAGCCGCCCGCGATCATCGCATCGGCTTCACCGACGCGGATGCGGTCCGCCGCCATCGCAAGCGCCGTGAGGCCCGACGCGCAGAAGCGGTTCACTGTCACGCCGCCGACCGTGTTCGGCAAGCCCGACAGCAGCGCGCCCATGCGCGCGACGTTCAGCCCTTGCTCGGCTTCGGGAATCGCGCAGCCGACGATCGCGTCCTCGATCACGCTCGTGTCGAGCCCCGGCACCTGCGCGACGGCCGACTTGATAGCGTGGACGAGCAGTTCGTCCGGGCGCGTGTTTCTGAACACGCCGCGCGGTGCCTTGCCGATCGGCGTGCGGCTCGCGGCGACGATGTATGCGTCCTGCAATTGCTTTGTCATTTGAAGCTCCCTCAGTTGCGCACCGGTTTGCCCGTTTGCAGCATGCCCATGATCCGTTCCTGCGTTTTCTGCGTGCCGAGCAGTTCGACGAACGCGCGGCGCTCGAGCGCCAGCAACCATTCCTCGTCGACGAGACTGCCCGCTTCGACATCGCCGCCGCACACCGCTTCCGCGATGCGGCTCGCGATCAGGAAATCGTGATCGCTGATGAAGCGCCCGTCGCGCATGTTCACGAGCGACGCCTTGATCGTCGAGATCGCCGAGCGCCCCGCGACCGGCATCTGCTTCACGCGCAACGGCGGCCGATAACCCGATGCGCTCAACGCGCGCACTTCCTGCTTCGCGATGTCGAGCAGTTCGTGTACGTTGAAGACGATCGTGTCTGAAGGCTTCAGATAGCCCATCGCGCGGGCATCGAACGCGGACGACGAGACCTTCGCCATCGCCGCGTTTTCGAAGGGCTTTTGCAGGAACTTGAGCAGATCGCTGGTCGCGTTCACCGCACCTGCCGCTTCCGCCGCGCGCAACGCCGCTTCCTTCAGACCGCCGCCCGCCGGCACGAGCCCGACGCCCACTTCGACGAGACCGATATAACTCTCGACATGCGCGACGCGCTTTGCCGAATGCAACAGCAGTTCGCAGCCGCCGCCGAGTGCAATGCCCGACACCGCCGACACCACCGGCACGTTCGCGTACTTCACGCGCATCATGCCCTGCTGGAATTTCTTCACGAACGGCTCTATACCTTTCGCGCCGCCCATCATGAACGCGGGCATTGCTTCTTCGAGGTTCGCGCCCGCCGAGAACGGGCCGCCCGGCGCGCCGAGCTGCAGCGAAGTGGGCTGCCAGATCACGACACCGCGATATTCTTTCTCGGCGAGTTCGATGGCTTGCGTGAGGCCGTCGATCACGCCCGGGCCGATGGTGTTCATCTTCGTCTTGAACGAGACGATCACGACATCGCTCTGCTCGGCGTCGAGCCAGGCGCGCACGTTCTCGGTTTCGAAGAGCGTCTTGCCGTAGGTTTTCGGATCGGCGCCCGTCTCACCGACGAGCGGCGCGCGGAACACCTGCTTCTCGTACACCGGAAGTGTCGAACGCGGCTCGAAGCGCTTCGACTTCGGCGACCACGAGCCTTCGTTCGTGTGCACGCCTTTCTCGGCGACGGGACCGTCGAACACCCACGCGGGCAGCGGCGCGTTCGAGAGCGCCTTGCCTGCATCGATATCTTCCTGCACCCACGTCGCGACCTGCTGCCAGCCCGCGGCCTGCCAGCTTTCGAACGGCCCCTGATTCCAGCCGAAGCCCCAGCGGATGGCGAGATCGACATCGCGCGCGTTGTCCGCGATCGATTCGAGATGCACCGCGATGTAGTGGAACACGTCGCGGAAAATGGCCCAGAGGAACTGCGCCTGCTTGTTGTCCGTTTCGCGCAAGAGCTTGAAGCGCTCGGCGGGCGGGCGCTTCAGAATGCGGCCGATGAGCTCGTCGGCCTTCGCGCCGCCATCGACGTACTGCGCGGTCTTCGCATCGAGGACCTTGATCGCACGGCCTTCCTTGCGATAAAAACCGGCGCCTGTCTTCTGGCCCAGCGCGCCGCTCTTCACCAGCGCTTCGAGCACCGGCGGCGTCTTGTAGACGGAGAAAAACGGATCGTCGGACAGGTTGTCCTGCATCGTCTTGATGACGTGGGCCATCGTGTCGAGACCGACGACATCTGCCGTGCGGAAGGTCGCGGACTTCGCGCGGCCGAGGCGCGAGCCGGTGAGATCGTCGACTTCGTCGAAGCGCAGGCCGAATTTCTCCGCTTCCGCGATCACCGCGAGAATCGAGAATATGCCCACGCGGTTCGCGATGAAGTTCGGCGTGTCCTTCGCGCGCACGACGCCCTTGCCGATCACGCTCGTCAGGAAGGTCTCGAGTTGATCGAGAATTTCGGGCTTCGTCGCTGCGGTCGGAATCAGCTCCACCAGATGCATGTAGCGCGGCGGATTGAAGAAGTGCACGCCGCAGAAGCGCGATTTGAGTTCATCGGAAAAGCCGTTCGACAGTACCGTGATCGACAGACCCGATGTGTTGCTCGCGAAGATCGCATGCGGCGCGATATGCGGCGACACCTTCTTGTAGAGATCGTGCTTCCAGTCCATGCGCTCGGCGATGGCCTCGATCACGAGATCGCAATCTTTCAGTTGCTCGATGTCGTCTTCGTAGTTCGCGGGCTCGATGTATTGCGCGTCGTCCTTGACGCCGAACGGTGCGGGCGACAGCTTCTTCAGATTCTCGATGGCCTTCAGCGCAATGCCGTTCTTCGGGCCTTCCTTCGCGGGAAGGTCGAAGAGCAGGACGGGCACGCGGGCGTTGATCAGGTGCGCGGCGATCTGCGCGCCCATCACGCCTGCGCCGAGCACGGCGACTTTGCGGATTTTCAGGGTGCTCACGGGTTAAGCCTCCGTTTGTTGCTGTGGTTCGGGTTTGGTTTGTTTGCTTGGGCTTCTATGGAATCCTGTGTTCGCGTCGGTCTGTTTGCTCTGCCCCTATGCGGGGCGGCAGTCACTTTCTTTGCTGCTGCAAAGAAAGTAACCAAAGAAACAGCTATCCCCATCCAAAGTACTTCATGCCGGCCCCGGCACAGAAGAAGTCTCGTGGTCCGGCAATAGCGAGTGCCCTCACAAGCCTAACCGGGCTTGGATCGCGCACGGTCTGCCACATCGCGCCGCTCAACTGACTGGTAAGGCGCGAAATAGCTCCGGCCCGCTTCGCGGCCGACCGGTTGATCCGGTCTGCGTGTGCTTCCTTGCCGACGCCGCCACCTCACTGCATCTGCGGTTCGTTGGTTTCCTTTGCATACCCAACGGCAGCGCGTAGCGCTGTGCCGGAGCTATTTGGTGCTGAACCAGCGCCCTTAAATTGCTAGCTAGTCAGACCGTGCGCGATCCAAGCCCGGTGAGTTTTGTGAGGGCACTCGCTATTGCCGGACCACGTGCGAAGTTCTGTGCCGGGGCCGGCTTGAAGCACTTTGGATGGGACAAGCTGTTTCTTTGGTTACTTTCTTTGCAGCAGCAAAGAAAGTGACTGCCGCCCCGCATAGGGGCGACGCTAATAGACCGGCACGAAACCGGGATCCGGCGAAAGCGAAGCCCCAAAAGCAATCCTTAGAACAACGCTTCGTCGAAATCCATCATTGGCTTGGCACCGGCGCGAGCGGCCCGAATAGTCGAAGCGGTCTCCGGCAGAAGCTTGGCGAAATAGAAGCGGGCGGTGCCGAGCTTGGCCTTGTAGAAGGCATCGCCCGAAGCGGCGTTATCCAGGGCAACCCGCGCCATCCGCGCCCAGAAATAAGAAAACACGAGATGCCCGACAGTCCGCAAATAAGGCACGGCCGCAGCGCCGACCTCATCGGGATTCTGCATGGCCTTCATGCCAATCTCCATCGTGAGCTTCTGCACCTTCTCGCCGATATCCGCGAGCGGGTTGATGAACTCCTGCATCTCCGGCTTCACGCCCTCTTCCTCGACGAAATCCGTCACGAGCTTGCCGAAGCGCTTCAGCTTTGCGCCCATGTCGCCGATGATCTTGCGGCCCAGCAGATCGAGCGCCTGAATGGAGTTCGTGCCCTCGTAGATCATGTTGATGCGCGCATCGCGGACGTACTGCTCCATGCCCCATTCGGAGATGAAGCCGTGGCCGCCGTAGATCTGCATCCCCATGTTGGTGCCTTCGAACGCGTTGTCCGTCAGGAAGGCCTTGATAACCGGCGTGAGCAGCGCGACGAAATCGGCGGCCTCGGCGCGCACGGCTTCATCCGCGTGCGACAACTCCTTGTCGATATTCAAAGCGGCCCAGTACGTGAACGCGCGGCCCGCTTCGGCATACGCCTTCTGCGTGAGCAGCATGCGGCGCACGTCCGGATGCACGATGATCGGATCGGCGGGCTTCTCCGGCGCTTTCGGACCGGTAAGCGAGCGCATCTGCAAACGCTCTTTCGCATACACGAGCGAGTTCTGATACGCGGCTTCCGTGAGGCCGAGACCCTGCATGCCAACGCCCAGACGCGCCGCGTTCATCATCACGAACATGGCGTTCAAGCCCTTGTTCGCTTCACCGACGAGCCAGCCCTTCGCGCCATCGAGATTCATCACGCAGGTCGCATTGCCGTGGATGCCCATCTTGTGCTCGATCGAACCGCACTTGATGTCGTTGCGCGCGCCGATTGCGCCGCTTGCGCCGGGCACGAACTTCGGCACGATGAAGAGCGAAATGCCTTTCGTTCCGATCGGCGCGCCCGGCAGACGCGCGAGCACCAGGTGGATGATGTTCTCCGCCATGTCGTGCTCGCCGCTCGAAATGAAGATCTTCGTGCCGGTCAGCGCGTAGGAGCCGTCGGGGTTCGGTTCGGCCTTCGTGCGCAAAATGCCGAGGTCCGTTCCGCAATGCGGTTCCGTGAGGCACATCGTGCCGGTCCACTCGCCCGAGACGAGCTTCGGCAGATACGTGGATTTCTGCTCCGGCGTGCCGTGCGCGTGCAGGCATTCGTAGGCGCCGTGTGACAGGCCCGGATACATCGTCCAGGCCTGATTCGCCGAGTTGAGCATTTCGTAGACGGCGTTGTTCACGAACGCGGGCAAACCCTGCCCGCCGTACTCGGGATCGCAGCCGAGCGCGGGCCAGCCCGCATCGATGTACTGGCGGTAAGCCTCCTTGAAACCGGCCGGCGTCTTCACGACACCGTCGCCCTCGTAAGTGCAGCCTTCGCGGTCGCCGCTCTGGTTGAGCGGGAACACGACTTCGGAGCAGAACTTGCCGGCTTCCTCGAGCACCTGATTGATGGTGTCGGCGTCGAGGTCGGCATGCTTCGGCATGCTCTTCAATTCAGCTTCAACCTTCAGCACTTCGTGCAGCACGAACTGCATGTCGCGAAGGGGGGCGGCGTACTGTCCCATGAGTCTCTCCAGTTTCTTCAAACGTCTGGTTGCGCGCCGCCGAACCACCTTGCGATTCGAACGGCGCCGCTAACGGCTGTCGGTATGTTGCGAAGTCAGATTCGCGGTCGCGCTCGGAGCCGGTTGAGGGGCGCTCCCGTTGGCGGCGCCCGCATTCGACGTCTGATACGACACGATCGTCTTCTCCAGCGCGTCCCGCGTCAGTTGCACCGCTTCCGGCAGATGCAGGAAGCGCGCGTCGTGATGCAGGCCGAGCGTGAAGCTGTACAGCTCGAAAAGCATCAGATGCGGGTCCGTCTCCGCCTTCAGATGCCCTTCGTCCTTCGACTGGCGGATCGCGCGCAACAGCGCCTCGCGCCACATGCTCACGCTGTGCACCAACTGCTCGCGCACCGCGCTCGCGGCACGGTCGTCATACTCGACCGCTCCGCTGATATAGATACAACCCGTGGTCACTTCCTGGATGCGCTTCTCCATCCAGCGATTCATCATCGCGCGCAATCGCGGCAAGCCGCGTGCTTCGCGCAGGCTCGGAAAGAACACTTCATCTTCGAAGCGCCGGTGGTACTCGCGCACCACTTCCAC
The DNA here is from genome assembly GCF_056930355.1 of Caballeronia sp. 11_S32. Classification (NCBI taxonomy): domain Bacteria; kingdom Pseudomonadati; phylum Pseudomonadota; class Betaproteobacteria; order Burkholderiales; family Burkholderiaceae; genus Caballeronia; species Caballeronia sp. 11_S32. The sequence continues at coordinate 761,184 of NZ_JBXOWH010000003.1, read as the reverse complement.
CTGCAAGTCCTCGCGCGATCCGAAATGCGCAAACACACCGCTTTTGCTCATCTGCATCCGCTCGGCCAGCAGGCCGATCGTCAGCCCTTCCAGCCCGTCCCGACTTGCCAACTCCAGCGCTGCGTCGAGAATCGCGGCCCGCGTCTGTTCGCCTTTTCGCATGATGTCCCTACCGTTCTTATGTGACCCGTAAAATCGAACGGCCGTTCTATTATTGTGGCCGAACGCTGGTGATACAAGCAATTTTTTAGAAACGCGTTTCTAAAACGCAAGGACCTTGTCTATAGGATAAATCTCAACAATGTCCGCGCCCATTGTCGCGTTTTATATACGGACTGCCTGTAAGTGACTGCCCGAGTTCCCAGTTGGTGGGAGGTTTTATTCGTGCTTGCTCACTGTCTAATATTTTTACTCATTAGTTGCCGAATGGCATGTTAATCGTACTGACCGATTGTGATCATTTTCATCATCAGACGATATGTGTTGTATGCGAGCCAATTAAGCGCCCGCTCCGTAATTGGCCGCGACGCATAATGTTTTTCGTCGATTGGGCGGCCTTCGTCGAACGCCTGAAGCAGAGCGTCGTGCAACCCGGCAATTTCGGGATGATTCACGAGCACCATGTTGGCCTCGTTATTGAGCACGAGCGAGAGCGCGTCCAGATTCGATGAGCCGATCGTCGCCCAGTCCGCATCCACGACCGCCACCTTGCCGTGGAGCATCGTCTTCTCGTACTCCGAGATCCTCACGCCATGCTTGAGCAGATTGCCGTAGAGGAACGGCGTCGCGTAATCCAGCGCGACGAACTCCTTGCGACCGATGACGAGCGACACGCGCACCCCGCGCTCCGCCGCGTTGACGAGCGCGCGCCGCAGCTTGCGCCCCGGCATGAAGTAGGGATTCGCGAGCAGCACTTCACGCTCGGCGTGAGCAATTGCGCGCAGATACGCCTTTTCGATCGCGCGGCGATTGAGCAGGTTGTCGCGCGCGACGAACGCGACGCACGGCCGATCCACCGCGTGAATCTCACCAAGCCGCGCGCGCCTGCGGGCGAGCATCGCGCGGCGGGCGTTCCATCGGCCGGGGAGCCTGTCGCTCTCTTGCGGTTCGCAGCCCGGCTGCGACGGCTGACGCGGCTTCACGCCGAGGCGGATGCGCTGCCATTGCAGGTCGAACGCTTCGCGCACGTCCTTCACGACGGGCCCTTGTGCCTCCATCGCGAAATCCCAGCGCGGCCGCTCGAGGCGCGTGCCGTTCTGATCGTAGTCGTCGACGATATTGATACCGCCGCAAAACGCGTACGTCTCGTCGATCATCGCAAGCTTGCGATGCGTGCGCGACCAGCCTTGCGGTCCGAACAAAAGATGCGGGTTGTAGATGCGATGCTCGACGCCGCGTTCCTGCCAGAGCTTGAACATCGGCAGATTGCTTTGCGTGCCGATGCCATCCGTGATCACGCGCACCTCGACGCCGCGCTCGGCGGCGCGAACGAGCGCGTCGGAGACCGCGCGGCCGATGTCGTCGTTGGCGAAGATGTAGGTTTCGAGCGACACCGACTTGTGCGCATTGTCGATCCGCTCGATCAACGCCGGGAAGAACTGCACGCCGCTCTTGAAGAGCCGAACCTCATTGCCGGATGTGAAGCAAAGGCGCGGCGGGCGACGGCCGGAGAACAGCGCCTGCCGCAGCCGCTTGAAACTGCGCCGCGGGCGCATACCGATCATCGGTTATGCGCCGCGAGGCGCTCGGGCAATTGCAGGATCGCTTCCCGGTTCGACCACGAGAAGCATCGGTCGGCGGCTTCGCGAAACGGCAGCCACAGATGCGCGGTGTGCTCGCGCGGCGCGAGCGTGACTTCGAGGCAATGCGGCACGAGCAGGCTGAACTGATGCTCCGTGTTGCGCATGACGCCTTCCGCATAGCGATGCCGCCACTGCGGATAGATCTCGTATTGAATGCTGTGATGCCAGTCGAGCAGCGCGTTCGGCGGCACGAGCGCGCTGCCGATCACGATGCCCGTCTCTTCCTGCACTTCGCGCGCGGCGGTTTCGCAGAGCGGCTCGTCGATGTGATCCTTCGAGCCCGTCACCGACTGCCAGAAGCCCTTGTGGTCCGCGCGTTCGATGATGAGCACATCGAGCTCCGGCGTGTGAATGACGACCAGGACTGATTCGGGAATCTTCGGCGGCTTGAGCATGACGTTGTGAACGCACGTTTCATTGTCTGTCTTCTGGAAAAAGACTGTAACGCAAAAAACGAAAAAGGCGCACTCGGCGCCTTTTTCGTTACAACGACAACTGGAATCTCAATGCGTCTTCTGTTCCGGCTGACGCAAGCGGATGTGCAACTCGCGCAACTGGCGCTCGTCCACTTCGCTCGGCGCCTGCGTGAGCAGGTCTTGCGCGCGCTGCGTCTTCGGGAACGCGATCGTGTCGCGAATCGAATCCGCGCCGGACATCAGCGTAACGATGCGGTCCAGACCGAATGCGATGCCACCGTGCGGCGGCGCGCCGTACTGGAGCGCGTCGAGCAGGAAGCCGAACTTCAGGCGAGCTTCTTCCGCGCCGATCTTCAGCGCGCGGAACACCTTGCTCTGCACGTCTTCCTGGAAGATACGCACCGAACCGCCGCCGATTTCCCAGCCGTTCAGCACCATGTCATACGCCTTGGCGAGGCATCGGCCCGGATCGGTTTCGAGGTATTCGAGGTGCTCGTCCTTCGGGCTCGTGAACGGGTGATGCGCGGCCACGTAGCGGTTTTCTTCCTCGTCGTACTCGAACATCGGGAAGTCGGTGACCCACAGCGGCTTCCAGCCGGTTTCGAGCAGGCCGTTCGCCTTGCCGAATTCCGAATGGCCGATCTTCAGGCGCAGCGCGCCGAGGCTGTCGTTCACGACCTTCGCGCGATCCGCCGCGAAGAAGATGATGTCGCCGTCTTCCGCCGCCGTGCGCTCGAGGATCGCCGCGATCGCCGCGTCATGCAGATTCTTCACGATCGGGCTTTGCAGGCCGTCGCGGCCCTTGGTCTTGTCGTTGATCTTGATCCACGCGAGACCCTTCGCGCCGTAGATGCGCACGAATTCCGTGTAGCCGTCGATATCGCCGCGCGACAACTCGCCGCCCTTCGGCACGCGCAGCGCCGCAACGCGGCCATCCTTCGAGTTCGCCGGCATGCTGAACACCTTGAAGTCGACGTCCTTCACCGCGTCGGTGAGATCCGCGAATTCGAGCTTCACGCGCAGGTCGGGCTTGTCCGAACCGAAGCGGCGCATCGCTTCCGAGTACAGCATGACCGGGAATTTCCCGGGCAGCGCGACGTCCATCGTCTCCTTGAAGACGTGGCGGATCATCTCTTCGAACAGATCGCGGATTTCCTGCTCGTTCAGGAACGAGGTTTCGCAGTCGATCTGCGTGAATTCCGGCTGACGGTCGGCGCGCAGGTCTTCGTCGCGGAAGCACTTCGTGATCTGGTAGTAACGGTCGAAGTTCGCGACCATCAACAGCTGCTTGAAGAGCTGCGGCGATTGCGGCAGCGCGAAGAACTGGCCCGCGTTCACGCGCGACGGCACGAGGTAATCGCGCGCCCCTTCGGGCGTGCTCTTCGTCAGCATCGGCGTTTCGATGTCGATGAAGCCTTGCGCGTCGAGATACTTGCGCACTTCCATCGCGACGCGATAGCGCAGGCGCAGATTCTTCTGCATCTGCGGGCGGCGCAGGTCGAGCACGCGGTGCGTGAGGCGCGTGGTTTCGGAGAGGTTGTCGTCGTCGAGCTGGAACGGCGGCGTGACGGACGCGTTCAGCACGGTCAGCTCGTGGCACAGCACTTCGATCTTGCCGCTCGTGAGGTTCGCGTTGACCGTGCCTTCGGGACGGTTGCGCACGACGCCTTTGACCTGCACGCAGAACTCGTTGCGAACGCCTTCGGCCACCTTGAACATCTCGGCGCGGTCCGGGTCGCAGACGACCTGAACCAGGCCTTCACGATCGCGCAGGTCAATGAAGATAACGCCACCGTGATCGCGGCGGCGATGCACCCAGCCGCACAGCGAGACGGTTTGGCCCAGTCGGGCCTCGGTCACCAGACCGCAGTATTCAGATCGCATCGACATGATGTTGTGTCTTTCGTTGTTCGTTGATCAACGGCTCGCGCTCCGGGTCATGCTCTTCTCTCGGCTGACTCTCGCGGCGCGCGCCGGCATTACATCGGCGGCTCGGTGGGGCGGCGGGCTGGCGCGACCGGTGCCGGCGCGCTCGGCGCTGGGGCCACCACGCCCATCGAGACGATGTACTTCAGTGCGGCGTCGACGGTCATATCCAGTTCGACGACTTCGCTTTTCGGCATCATCAGGAAGAAGCCGGACGTCGGGTTCGGCGTCGTCGGCACGTAGACGCTCACGTGGTCTTCGTCCAGGTGATTCAGCACGTCGCCGCCCGGAATGCCCGTCAGAAAGCCGATGGTGTACGAGCCCTTGCGCGGATATTCGATCAGAAGCGCCTTGCGGAACGCGTTGCCACTCGACGAGAGCAGCGTGTCCGACACCTGCTTCACGCTCGTGTAGAGCGGACCGACCACCGGAATATGGCGCAGGATCGCGTCCCACCATCCGACGAGCTTCTGGCCGACGAAGTTCTGCGTCAGCAAGCCGACGATGAAGATGAACGCGAGCGTCAGCACCGCGCCCACGCCCGGCAGGTGAAAGCCCACGACGCGCTCGGGCTGCCACGACTGCGGCAGCAGGAGCAACGTCTGGTCCATGGTTCCGATCACGAGCCCCAGCACCCACAGGGTGATGGCGAGCGGCACCAGCACGAGCAGGCCGGTGAGGAACACGGTTTTCAGCGTAGTCTTTTTCGTCGTCATTTACACGGGGCGAAGGCTGCGCCGGCTCCCATAAACGTTGGAGATTCGGCTTGGCAGGCGGGCCGCGCCCGGTTGAGCGCGGTCGGCGAGATCATCTGCGGGGCGCGCCGGGCGCCCGGCTGTGCCGTCTTGCGCTTCAGGCGGCGCTCGACGAAGCGGAGGAATCCGCAGCGGGCTTGGCAGTATCGGACGACGACACCGTTGCGGCGCTCGCGCCATCGCTGGAATTCGAGCTGCCCGAACTGCCGGATGCGTCATCCGCTTTCGCCGCTGGCGCGCTCGGCGCGCCGCTGTTCGAACCGGTATTGCCGCCACGGAAATCGGTGACATACCAGCCGGAGCCTTTCAACTGGAAGCCGGCGGCGGTCACTTGCTTCGAAAAAGCGTCCTTTCCGCAGGCAGGACATTGCGTGAGCGGCGCATCGCTCAGTTTCTGAAGCACGTCTTTTTCGTGGCCGCAGTCTGCGCAGCGGTACGCGTAAATCGGCATGGCACTCTTCCTACAATTATCTGTCGACGCTTGCAAAGCCTTGAATTATAGCCGCAAACGAATATTGACCCGTGATTTTCGGGATCGCCGGCACAAGATTAACCGGGCAATATTTCAGGGCGCCGTCGACAGATTTCAAGCCTGCCGGCTCACACGCGCCGCCAGGTCATCCAGCGTTCGCGGCCGGCGAAGACGGGAATCGAGTCGGCCACCTCGCGGTCTTCGATCAATTCGAAGCGCGCGGACAACAGCGCGTCCAGCTCGCCGCGCTCGATGCCGAACGGCGGCCCTTTCGGCGTCGATCCGATGAAAAAGAAGCCTGCCAGCACCGCGCCCGGTTCGAGCAGCGCGGCCATCCGGTCGGCGTAGTCCTGCCAGCGGTCCTTAGGCAGCGCGCAGAGAAAGGCGCGCTCGTACACCCATCCGGGCGAAAAAGGCGGCTCGTAAGCGAAAAAATCTGCCTCTTCGACGAGCCCCGCATGCGCGCCCAGTTGCGCGCGCGCAGCCTCGACGGCGCCCGGCGCGAAATCGATCGCCCGCACCGGCCAGCCGCGTTCCGCGAGATAGAGCGCCTCGTACGCGCTGCCGCAGCCGGGAATCAGAACGTTCTGCGCTTGCCGCGACGCGACGAAGCGCTTGAACATCTCCGGCACGCCCGCCTGATCCCACGGCGTGTAATGCTGGCCGAAGCGCTCGTCCCAGAAACCGGGCGAATTCGGGTCGCGATTTTCGAAATTGGGAACGTCTGGATTCGTCGGATCGCTCATGTCGTCGCCTTCAGGGATGGCCGAGCCACAGTTTCGCGATCACCACGCCCGCGCCCGCCGTCACGATCAGACCGGCGACGAGCAGCGTCACCAGCAGGCGGTTCGTGCGCTTCTGCTCGGCGAGAAGCATCCGCATGATTTCATCGCTGCCGCTCTTCGGGGCGTCGTGGTGCTCCGCCAGAATATGGTGAATCAGCCGCGGCAATTGCGGAATGGTCTTGCTCCACTGCGGCGCTTCCATCTGCAGGCGTTCGTACCAGCCGCGCCAGCCGATCTGCTCGTTCATCCAGCGCTCGAGATACGGCTTGGCCGTCTTCCACAGATCGAGCTCGGGATCGAGCGAGCGTCCGAGGCCTTCCACGTTGAGCATCGTCTTTTGCAGCAGCACGAGCTGCGGCTGGATCTCGACGTTGAAACGGCGCGACGTCGAAAAGAGGCGCATCAGCACCTGACCGAGCGAAATGTCCTTCAGCGCGCGATCGAAATACGGCTCGCAGACGGCGCGAATGGAGCTTTCCAGCTCCTCGACGCGCGTGCTCGGCGGCACCCAGCCGGATTCGAGGTGCAGCGTGGCGACGCGATGATAGTCGCGCTTGAAGAATGCCAGGAAGTTCTGCGCGAGGTAGTTCTTGTCGAAGTCCGACAGCGCCCCGACGATGCCGAAATCCAGCGCGATATAACGCCCGAAGGTAGCCGGATCGAGGCTCACCTGAATATTGCCGGGATGCATGTCGGCGTGGAAGAAGCCGTCGCGGAACACCTGCGTGAAGAAAATCTCGACGCCTTCGCGCGCCAGCTTCGGAATATCGACGCCCGCCGCGCGCAGGGTATCGACCTGGCTGATCGGCACACCGACCATGCGCTCCATGACGAGCACCGTCGGCGCGGACAGATCCCAGTACATCTCCGGCACGAGCAGCAGATCGAGCCCCTGGAAGTTGCGGCGCAACTGGCTGCCGTTGGCGGCCTCGCGCATCAGGTCGAGCTCGTCGTGCAGATATTTATCGAATTCGGCCACCACTTCGCGCGGCTTCAGGCGCCGGCCGTCCGCCCACAGGCGCTCGGCCCATGTCGCGATGTCGCGCAGGAGCGCGAGATCGGAGTCGATCACGGGCAACATGCCCGGGCGCAACACCTTCACCGCGACGGCCTTGCCCGCGTGCTCGCCGTTCCTGATCTTGGCGAAGTGCACCTGCGCGATCGACGCGCTCGCCACCGGCACGCGCTCGAAATCGTCGAACAATTGGTCGATCGGCGCGCCGAGCGACTTCTCGATGATCGACACCGCCACCGCCGAATCGAACGGCGGCACGCGGTCCTGAAGCTTCGCGAGCTCGTCGGCGATATCGACGGGCAACAGGTCGCGCCGCGTCGACAGCACCTGGCCGAACTTCACGAAGATGGGTCCGAGGCTTTCCAGCGCGAGCCGCAGCCGGATGCCCCGCTCGATGTTGAACCGGCGGCCAAAGGTCGTGATGCGCATGAGATAGCGCACACGACGATCGTCGATGCCGCTCATAACGAGTTCATCGAGCCCGAAGCGGACGATCGTGAAAAAAATCTTGAGGAAACGCAGAAAACGCATGGTTCAGTTTCGCTTCAGCTCGTTATTCGCGCGAGTCGCGCACGGACTCGCCGCCGGTTCGCGTTGAAGCGCCGCTAGCCGGGTGTCGTTGATCGCTTTGGCGTTCGATTCTTTCAATGCGCTTCTCGACGCGCGCGAGCGCATCGCGCGTCTTCGAAAGCTCGGCGTTGAACGCGTCGAGCGCGCTCTTGCGGACGAGCTGCGGGCGTTCGTCGAGGAAATATTCGGTGAAGGTGTCCAGCAGATTCCGTCCGGTGCGCTGCGCCTGTTCATGCACCGCCCGCGCGATGAGCCCGGCGCGATGCGCCGGCGCATCGCCGATCACGCGTGCGAGATCCTCTTCCGGATCCCAGCGCAGATGCTCCGCGAGCTTGGCGAGCGTCGTCGCGAATTCCGCGTCGCCTTCGATGCGCACGTGCTTCATCACCGCCGCCTGGCCGCCTTGCAGAAATGCCGGCAATGCATCGAGCGGCACGGCGATCGTTACGTCGAACGCGCCGGCCTCCGCCTCGGTGGTTGCCGCGAAGAGACCGTCCGGTTGCACCACCAGTGCGATCGAAACCGGCGTGCACGACAGCTTCACGCGCTTGCCGGCGTAGGGCTTCACGCGCTCGCGAGCCCAGGGCTCACGCACGAGCAGATGATTCACGGCGGCCGCGAACCCACTGGACGCGGTCTTCAAGGCGGGATTTGCTGCGGGACGGGCGGATTCGTCTGCGTTCGTCATCGAGTGTGAGATAAAAAAACCCGCGCGAGCGGTAGCTCACGCGGGTTCTATTCTACGGGTTAAATCCGTGCGAGACGTTCGCGCGGCTTTCCGGTACTGCGCCGCGCTTCTCTCGCACGCGAAGGCGCCAAGGCGTCGCGCCCCGGCACCGTCACGCTCAACTGACCTGCTGAATTCCTGCCAGCAGCCAGCCTTCGTTGCCCGCCTTCTGCTTCGACAGATTCCACACCTCGACGAACGGCTCCGCCGCCGCGCCTTCCGACTCGCGGATGAGGCCGTGGAAACGCACGCTCGCCAGATATTCGGTCGGGCGGTCCTCGACGCCGAGGACATCGGCGTTGAGCTGCACCACGTCCGTGCGATTCGGCGCGCTGCCGCGCGCGTCGACATCGAGCTTCACTTCGGCGAACATCTCGGGCGTCGTGAATTCGCGGATGTCGTTGACGTTGCCGCGGTCCCACGCGTCCTGCAGACGCACGAAGTAGACCTTCGCGTTACGCACGAACGCTTCGGTATCGAAGCCCGCCGGCACGTTCGCCTGCACGGCCTGTTGCGTCGCCGGAGACTCGATGTAGTTCGCGCCGAAGCCGGTCGGCTGCTGCGGCACTTGCGGCGGGTCCTGGTTCAGGCTCGTGCGCGCGCTCGCGCCGTACGGCGAGCCCGAAGCCGAGCCCGCGCCGGCGTACGCGGGCGTGTTGTTGCCCTGACGCTTGCGCATGATGAAGCGGAACAGCATGACGGCCGCCAGCACGATCAACGCGATCATGATCATGTTGGCCATCGCGCCGGCGAACGCTTCACCCAGCCCGAAGTGCGACAGCAGCGCCGCGATGCCCAGACCCGCCGCCAAACCGGCGATCGGCCCGAGCCAGCGGTTGCGCGCGGGTTGCGCCGCGGGCGGCGTGGCCGGCGCGGGCTGCGCGCGGTTCGCCTGAGCGGCCTGCCCCGGCTGCTGGCCCTGCTGCATCGATTGCGATTGCGACGGCGGCGTGGCCTGATGCTGCTGCGTCGCCGTGGCCGACTGACGGCCCATGCTGCGGCCGCCGCCCATGCGCTTGGCTTCCGCCGTTTCCGCGAAGATCGCGCCAGCCGCAATAACGCCAGCCAGCGCCAAGATTCCGGCCTTCCTGAAGAAGAGGTTCAGGAAACCCCGGGATTGGGGTGTGCGCGAATCGAACATATCGAATCCTTAAGAGAGTGGAACACTAAAATTTGGTCCCGACGTGTAACGCTACCACGCCACCTGACAAATTGTAATATTCGACTCGATCCAGGCCCGCTTGTTCCATCATTGTTTTCAGTGTTTCCTGGTCCGGGTGCATGCGGATGGACTCGGCCAGGTACCGGTAGCTCTCCGCATCTTTGGCCACTTTTTCGCCAAGCCACGGCAAAATCTTGAAACTGTAGATATCGTACGGCTTCTTCAGCGGTTCCCACACTTTCGAGAATTCCAGCACGAGCAAGCGACCGCCCGGCTTGATCACGCGCTGCATTTCGGCCAGCGCACGGTCTTTATGCGTCATATTACGCAAACCGAAAGCCACCGTAACCACATTGAAATAATTGTCCGGGAACGGGATCTTCTCTGCATCGCAAAGCAGCGTGGGTGTCAGCACGCCCTTGTCGATCAGCCTGTCGCGGCCGACGCGCAGCATCGATTCGTTGATGTCCGTGTGCCAGACCTCGCCCGTCTCGCCTGCCTGCTTGGCGAACGCCATCGCGAGATCGCCCGTGCCGCCCGCGATGTCCAGCACCTTGTAGCCCGCCCGCACCTTGGCCTGCCCGATCGTGAAATGCTTCCAGATCCGATGCAGTCCGCCGGACATCAGGTCGTTCATCAAGTCGTAGTTGCTTGCGACGGAGTGGAACACGCCCGCCACCTTCTTCGCCTTGTCCTGCTCTTCGACCGTTTCGTATCCGAAGTGGGTCTTGCTCATCGCGCTCTTTCCTCGCCTGTTGTTCGTTCTATGTCCGCGCAATTGTCGCGCCGGATATGCGGCGTTATGCCGCATCCGTATTGCTCGGCGGCCTCAATGGCAGTGCCCGCCCCCGGAGGGTTTGGCCGCCATCGGCGTATCGCGGTCCACGCCCGCCGCTTGCAGTTTCCCCAGATACTCGCGCCACAGCTCGTCCTGACGCGTCGCCAGGTCGTGCAGGATGTCCCACGAGTAGATGCCGGTATTGTGGCCGTCCGAAAAATTCAGTTGCAGCGCGTAATGTCCGACCGGTTCGATCCCGATGATCGTCACCTCGCGCTTGCCGGTCTGCAGCGTTTCCTGCCCCGGCCCGTGCCCCTGCACTTCGGCGGAAGGCGAATACACGCGCAGTAACTCGAACGGCACGCGATACGACGTGTCGCCGTATTGCAGTTCGAGCACGCGGGATTTCGAATGCACGACGACGCCGGTGGGAATCGGCGTCGTTGATGTGAGTCCGCTCATGATGTCGTCTTATTGATGGCCGAACGCCTGGTTCAACTCGTTGCGCACTTGTTCGCGCAGGAGCGTCGCCTGCGCGCGGCGCTTGGAAAGCTGCGATTCGGAGACCGTGCGCTGGCGCGGCGCCCAGATCGGCAGCGGAAAGCGGGAGTCGTTGGAAAAGCGTGGAATGATGTGCCAATGCACGTGCGGCACCTGATTGCCGAGGCTCGCCAGATTGATCTTCTCGGGCACGAGCACGCGGCGCATCGCGCGCTCGACGCCGTTGACGGCGGTCATCACGCGCGCGCGGTCGCCGTCCGACAAATCGGACATTTCGGCGACGTGCGCGCCCCAGACCACACGGCACAGACCCGGCCAGTCGGGCTCATCGGCGAGGACGACGCGCAACGCGTCGTCCGACCACAGCACATCGCCGCCGTCTTCACGGCAAAACACACAGTCCATCTCATACCTCTAGCGAATCAAACCTCGATTTCGCTATTACACCAGCACGCGCTCGATACCGCCATTGTTCGCGCGTTCGACGTACTGTTCCATCCAGTTTTCGCCGAGCACCTTGCGCGCGATTTCCACGACGATATAGTCCGCCTCGATGTTGGCGTCCTCGTTGTAGCGCGAAAGGCCTTGCAGGCAGGACGGGCAGCTCGTGAGGATCTTCACGTCCGCGCCATTGGGCTGAGGACCGTCGCCGGCCTTGAGCACCGAGCCGGGCTGCGCGCCCGCCGCGCCGGCCGCCGCGTTCGCCATGTTGATGGCGTTCGCGCCCGCTTCCGCGACGAGCGGAATGCCGCGCAGCTTTGCCGCACCCTTGCGGATTTCCTCTTCCTTGCGGAAACGCACCTGCGTGGAGATGTCCGGACGCGTGACCGCGAGCGTGCCCGATTCGCCGCAGCATCGATCGTTCTTTTCGATCTTGTAGCCGTCGCGTTCCGAACCCATCAGCTCGTTGACGAGCTTGACCGGGTCCATCGTCTTGATCGGCGAGTGGCAAGGGTCGTGATACATGTAGCGCGTGCCCTTCACGCCGTCGAGCCTGATGTTCTTCTCGAGCAGGAACTCGTGAATGTCGATGATCCGGCAGCCCGGGAAGATCTTCTCGAATTCATAGCCCGCGAGCTGGTCGTAGCAGGTGCCGCACGACACGACCACGGTCTTGATATCGAGATAGTTCAGCGTATTCGCGACGCGATGGAACAGCACGCGATTGTCCGTGACGATCTGCTCGGCCTTGTCATACTGGCCGGAGCCGCGCTGCGGATAGCCGCAGCACAGATAGCCCGGCGGCAGCACGGTCTGCACGCCCGCTTCCCAAAGCATGGCTTGCGTCGCGAGTCCAACCTGCGAGAACAGGCGCTCGGAGCCGCAGCCGGGGAAGTAGAACACCGCTTCCGAATCGACGGTGGTCGTCGCCGGATTGCGGATGATCGGAACGATCTTGTTGTCCTCGATGTCCAGCAGCGCGCGCGCCGTCTTCTTCGGCAGATTACCCGGCATCTTCTTGTTGACGAAGTGGATCACCTGCGTCACGACCGGCGGCTTGCCGACCGTCGCGGGCGGCTGGGCCGTCTGCTTCTTGACGATTTTCTTCAGCATATCGTTGCCGAAACGCTGGGCCTTGTAGCCGAAGTCCATCATCACGTTGCGCGCGAGATTGATCGTCTGCGGATTCGTCGCGTTCAGGAAGAACATGCCCGCCGCATTGCCCGCGTTGAACTTCTTCTTGCCCATCTTGCGCAGGAGGTTGCGCATGTTCATCGACACATCGCCGAAATCGATCTTCACCGGGCACGGCGTCACGCACTTGTGACAGACGGTGCAGTGATCGGCGACATCGTTGAATTCGTCCCAGTGCTTGATCGACACGCCGCGGCGCGTCTGCTCTTCGTACAGGAACGCTTCGACCAGAAGCGACGTGGCCAGAATCTTGTTGCGCGGGCTGTACAGCAGGTTCGCGCGCGGCACGTGCGTCGCGCAGACCGGCTTGCACTTGCCGCAGCGCAGGCAGTCCTTGATGGAATCGGAAATCGCGCCGATATCCGACTGCTGCATGATGATCGACTCGTAACCCATCAGCCCGAACGACGGCGTGTACGCATTGCGCAGGTCGGCGCCTTCGAACAGCTTGCCCTTGTTGAAGCGCCCGTGCGGATCGACGCGCTGCTTGTACGCGCGGAAATCGCCGATTTCGTCTTCGGTCAGGAACTCCAGCTTCGTAATGCCGATGCCATGCTCGCCCGAGATCACGCCATCGAGCGAACGCGCGAGCTTCATGATGCGCGCGACGGCGTGATGCGCGTCCTGCAGCATCTCGTAGTTATCGGAGTTGACGGGGATGTTCGTGTGCACGTTGCCATCGCCCGCGTGCATGTGCAGCGCGACGAACACGCGCCCGCGCAGCACTTGCTTGTGGATCGCCTGCGCTTCGTCGAGGATCGGCTTGAACTCGCCGCCGTTGAAGATCTGGCGCAGTTCCGCGCGAATCTCCTGCTTCCACGAAATACGCACCGTGCGGTCTTGCGCGACGTGGAACACGTTGGCGTCCGGCTGAATGTCGACGCGATCCGCGAACTTCTCCGCAAGCGCTTCGTAGCCGAGATTGACGAGATAGTGCTGCGCCTCGCGCAAGGACATGTCGAGCTTGTCGCCGACGAAGGTCCAGCGCTCGCGCACGCGTTTCAACAGATCGAGCGCCTGCTGCACGCGATCTTCGAGCAGCTCGGCGCTGGGGATTTCGTTGGCGTCGTCGGTCTTTCCGAGCGGCAGCTTGCCGGTGCGGAAGAACGCTTCGAGCGCATCGACGAGTTGCAGCTTGTTCTTGATCGAAAGCTCGATGTTGATGCGCTCGATGCCGTCCGTGTACTCGCCCATGCGATTGAGCGGAATCACGACGTCTTCGTTGATCTTGAACGCGTTCGTGTGCTTCGCGATCGCTGCGGTGCGCGAGCGGTCGAGCCAGAAGCGCTTGCGCGCCTCGGCGTTCACCGCGACGAAGCCTTCGCCGCTCTTGCCGTTCGCCATGCGCACGACTTCGGATGCGGCGGAAGCGACGGCATCGGCGTCATTGCCGACGATATCGCCGATCAGCACCATCTTCGGGAACGCGTTGCGCTTGCTCTTGGTCGCGTAGCCGACCGCGCGCAGATAACGTTCATCGAGATGTTCGAGGCCGGCGAGAATCGCGCCGCCCTGCTTCGACGTTTCGAACAGATAGTCCTTGATCTCGACGATGCTCGGAATCGCGTCGCGCGCCTGGCCGAAGAATTCGAGGCAGACGGTGCGCGTGTGCGCGGGCATCTTGTGCAGAATCCAGCGCGCCGACGTGATGAGACCGTCGCAGCCTTCCTTCTGCACGCCGGGCAGGCCGGCGAGGAATTTATCGGTGACGTCCTTGCCGAGCCCTTCCTTGCGGAACGTGCGGCCGGTGATGTCGAGGTTTTCCGAGCGGATCAGCTTTTCGCCGGGCGCGCGGTTGCCGTCGAACCAGTCGAGGCGGAAACGCGCCACTTCGACATCGTGAATCTTGCCGCAGTTGTGATCGAGACGCGTGACTTCGAGCCAGTTGCCTTCGGGATCGACCATGCGCCACCACGCGAGATTGTCGAGCGCCGTGCCCCACAACACCGCTTTCTTGCCGCCCGCGTTCATCGCGACATTGCCGCCGACGCACGATGCGTCGAGCGAAGTCGGATCGACGGCGAAGACGAAGCCCGCCTGTTCCGCCGCTTCGGTCACGCGCCGCGTGACAACGCCCGCTCCGGAGAAGATCGTCGCGACTTTATGATCGACGCCCGGCAGATCCGTCATCTCGACCGGGCCGAGCTGCTCCAGCTTTTCCGTATTGATGACGGCGGAGAACGGCGTGAGCGGAATGGCGCCGCCGGTATAGCCGGTGCCGCCTCCGCGCGGAATCACGGTGAGGCCGAGTTCGAAGCACGCCTTGATCAGGCCGGCGATCTCGGCTTCGCTATCCGGCGTCAGCACGACGAACGGATATTCGACGCGCCAGTCGGTCGCGTCGGTGACGTGCGAAACGCGCGACAGGCCGTCGAACTTGATGTTGTCCTTCTGCGTCTCTTTGCCGAGCACGCGCGATGCGCGGCGGCGCAGGTCGGCCATGCGGCCGAACTCGGCGGCGAAATCATCGACGGCGCGGCGCGCGGCGGTGATCAGCAGTTGCACGCGCTCGGCGCGCTCACGGCTGCCGGCTTCGGCGCTGTGCGCGGAGAGATCGGCGCTGCGGCGTTTTTCGATTTCCGTGAGACGGTGATTCAGCGCTTCCACCAGAAGCGCGCGGCGCTTCGGATTGTCGAGCAGGTCGTCCTGCAGATACGGATTGCGGCGCACGACCCAGATATCGCCGAGCACTTCATACAGCATGCGCGCCGAGCGGCCGGTGCGGCGCTCGTTGCGCAGTTCGTCGAGCACGGCCCAGGCTTCGTCGCCAAGGAGCCGCATGACGATTTCACGATCGGAGAACGACGTGTAGTTATAGGGAATTTCGCGCAGACGGGGCTCGGTATCGAGCGCCAAGGCGGCATGGGCGCCGTTCGGATCGAAGGCTTGAGGTGCGTTCATGTTCGACGGTTCGGTGTGCCGGCGGGTGCGCTATGAAAGCGGAAACGCCGACGATGCGCGTGGGGGCGCAAATTTTCGAATGAGACTTATCTTGGCGAAGGCCGCCGGACCGCTCTGCGCGAAACTCTGCGAGGCGGAAATCATCACGACGCCTTCGGTGTGCCCGGGATCAACGCCACGATCGCGCGTGGCGCGCATGCTTTTCCGCCGCGGGATGCGACTCGCGGGAGACATGCGCCAGAAAATCGATCCGAAGCTGCCGGTGCATCTGCCGATCCTGATTGCTGATTCGTAAAAGGAAATTCTAACCCATCGCGGTGGCCCGCGTTCGCGTGCGCTAGCAGGCAGAAGGGGCTTTTGCGTGCATATTCGCGACACGTTTTCGGCATTTTCGACGCTGTTTTGCACGACCGTCCGGACGGTAGAAGCACATGGCGCGCCCGGATGACGCGCGGATGGCGCTATCATTGATGCTTTCGCCCTCAAAACCCGCGCGCACCGTCGACGCGTGACGATTCCTCGCATGACACATCCCGACTACCTGAAAAAAGTGCTGACCGCGCGCGTGTATGACGTCGCGCGCGAAAGCGAGCTCGAACCCGCGCGCAACCTGTCGGCGCGCCTGCGCAACTCCGTGTTCCTCAAGCGCGAGGACAACCAGCCGGTTTTCTCGTTCAAGATTCGGGGCGCCTACAACAAGATGGCGAACCTGCCCGCCGACGTGCTCGCGCGCGGCGTGATCACGGCGTCGGCGGGGAATCACGCGCAGGGCGTGGCGCTGTCGGCGGCGCGGCTCGGCTGCCGCGCGGTCATCGCGGTGCCGACGACGACGCCGCAAGTGAAGATCGACGCGATCCGCGCGCACGGCGGCCCGACGGTCGAAGTGGTGCTCGCGGGCGAGTCGTACAGCGACGCCTACGCGCGCGCCGTGCAGCTTCAGGAAGAGCGCGGCCTGACCTTCGTCCATCCGTTCGACGATCCCGACGTGATCGCGGGCCAGGGCACGGTCGCGATGGAAATCCTGCGCCAGCATCAGGGCCCGATTCACGCGATCTTCTGCCCGATCGGCGGCGGCGGGCTCGCGGCGGGCGTCGCGGCGTACATCAAGGCGGTTCGGCCGGAGATCAAGGTGATCGGCGTGCAGACCGAGGATTCCTGCGCGATGGCGCAATCGATCAAGGCGGGCGAGCGCGTGACCTTGAGCGAAGTCGGTCTGTTCTCGGACGGCACGGCGGTGAAGCTCGTCGGCGAAGAGACGTTCCGGCTGTGCAACGAATTGCTCGATGAAGTCGTCACCGTCGATACCGACGCGCTCTGCGCCGCGATCAAGGACGTGTTTCAGGACACGCGTTCGGTGCTCGAACCCGCCGGCTCGCTGGCCGTCGCGGGCGCGAAGCTTTACGCGGAGCGTGAGGGCATCGAAGGCAAGACGCTGATCGCGGTAACGTCGGGCGCGAACATGAACTTCGACCGCATGCGCTTCGTCGCGGAGCGCGCGGAAGTCGGCGAGGCGCGCGAGGCCGTGTTCGCCGTGACGATTCCGGAAGAGCGCGGCAGCTTCAGGCGCTTCTGCGAATTGGTCGGCACACGCAGCGTGACCGAGTTCAACTATCGCATCGCGGATGAAAAGGCCGCGCATATCTTCGTCGGCGTGCAGATCAAGTCGCGCAAGGAAACGGCGCAGATGATGTCGGCGTTCATCGAGCATGGTTTCGCGACGGTCGATCTCTCGCACGATGAACTTTCGAAGCAGCACATCCGTTATATGGTCGGCGGCCATTCGCCGCTCGCGCGGGACGAGCGTCTGTTGCGCTTCGAGTTCCCGGAGCGCCCGGGCGCACTCATGAAGTTCCTCTCGTCGATGGCGCCGGAATGGAATATCAGCCTGTTCCACTATCGGAATCAGGGCGCGGACTACAGCTCGATTCTCGTCGGCATTCAGGTGCCGCAGTCGGACAACGCGGAATTCGAGCGCTTCCTCGCGACGCTCGGCTATCCGTGGTGGGACGAAGGCGCGAATCCGGTCTACAAGCTGTTCCTCGCCTGAGTGGTCTAGATGCCGAAGTTCACGCTCGAAGACAAGCTCGTCGTCGCGATTTCGTCGCGCGCGCTCTTCGACTTCGAGGAAGAAAATCGCGTCTTCGAGACCGGCGACCTCGCGCAATACGAAGCGCTGCAACGCTCGCGGCTCGACCAGCCCGCGAAGCCGGGCGTCGCGTTCGGGCTGATCCGCAAGCTGCTCGCGTTGAATGCGGGCGAGCAGCGCGTCGAAGTGGTGATCCTGTCGCGCAGCGATCCGATCAGCGGCCTGCGCGCGTTCCATTCGTGCCGCGAGCACGGCCTCGCGATCGAGCGCGGCGTGTTCACGCGCGGCCGCTCGCCCTTCGCGTACCTGAAACCGCTGCACGCGTCGCTGTTTTTGTCCGCGAATCCGGACGATGTGCGCGCCGCGCTCGCCGCCGGCTTTCCCGCCGCGCGCGTGCTGCCGGAAACGCCGCGCGCCGCGAGCCGGTATGCTGACGAGATCCGCATCGCGTTCGATGGCGACGCCGTGCTCTTCTCCGACGAAGCCGAGCGCGTGTTTCAGAGCGATGGACTTTCCGCGTTCGTCGGCCACGAAACCGACAAGCGCGAAGAGCCGCTTCCCGGCGGTCCCTTGAAGCCGCTGCTGGCCGCGCTCAACAAACTGCAACGCATCGCGGACGACCACGACAACAAGCCGATGCATATCCGCACCGCGCTCGTCACCGCGCGCTCCGCGCCCGCGCACGAGCGCGCGATCCGGACGCTGATGGCGTGGGACATCGAAATCGACGAAGCGATGTTCCTCGGCGGCCTCGACAAGGGCGAATTCCTCCGCGAATTCGAGCCCGATTTTTTCTTCGACGATCAAATTCGCCACTGCGAATCGGCTCGCGGCATCAGCCCGACGGGGCACGTTCTCAGCGGCATAGCGAACTACGCATCATGACACCCGATCAATCTCCGCTCGGCAAGCCCGTCCACTACACCGAACAGTACGATGCATCGCTGCTGTTCCCGATCGACCGCAAGCGCGCGCGCGACGCGATCGCCGTGCCCGCGCGGCTGCCGTTCTTCGGCACCGATATCTGGAACGCCTACGAGCTTTCATGGCTGAACCGGCGCGGCAAGCCGCAGATTGCGGTCGCGACGTTCTTCGTGCCGGCGGATTCGCCGAACATCGTCGAATCGAAGTCGTTCAAGCTGTATCTCGGCTCGTTCGCGCAGACGCAGTTCGATTCGATCGACGATGTGCGCGCCGCGATCAAGCGCGATGTGTCGGCGGTTTGCGGCGCGACGGTTTCGGTGCAGTTGGCCGCGCCCGTGGATTTCCAGAAGCTTCAGATGGAAGAATTCGACGGGCTTTCTCTGGACCGCCTCGATCTCGACTGCGAGGTGTTCTCGCCCGATCCTTCGTTATTGAAGGCGACGCACGACGAAGCGCCTGTCGATGAGACGCTGTTCTCGAATCTGTTGAAGTCGAATTGCCCGGTGACGGGCCAGCCGGACTGGGGCAGCGTGCAGATCCGCTATTACGGCGGGCAGATCGATCACGCGGGGTTGCTGCGGTATATCGTGAGCTTTCGCGGACATACCGGATTTCATGAGCAATGCGTCGAACGCATCTTCATGGACATCATGCGGGAGTGCAAACCGGAGCGGCTCGCGGTGTATGCGCGGTATACGCGGCGCGGCGGGCTCGATATCAACCCGTTCCGCACGAACTTCAATCTGCCGATGCCGGATAACGCAAGGCTGGCGCGGCAGTGAATCACGATGCGGCTTCGCTTCGGGCAAGCGAAGCCGCGAGCATCATCAGGCGGAAGGCTTCTTATACGCCACGCAATCCACCTCGACCTTGCAGTCGATCACCATCGACGACACGACACACGCGCGCGCCGGCGGATTCGCGCCGAAGTACTCCTTGAACACCTTGTTGAACGAAGCAAAATCGCGCGGATCGTCCAGCCACACGCCGCAGCGCACGACGTGTTCCGTGCCGTAGCCCGCTTCCTTCAAAATCGCGATCACGTTCTGAATCGCCTTGTGCGTTTGCTCGACGATACCGCCGTTGATCACCTCGCCGTCTTCCATCGGCGTCTGGCCAGACACGAACAGCCAGCCATCGGCCTCGACCGCGCGTGCGAACGGCATATGCGCGCCGCCCTGCCCCTTGCCACCTTCCACGCCATAACGCTTCATCTTTTCGACTCCTTTTCCGTCAAACAAATCGGTTCTCAAAACGCGCCCTGCGCATCGAGCTTCGATGCAGACCCGCGCGCCACGAAACGTCCCGCGCGCGCGCCGGTCACGGCCTGCTCGCGATACGTCAAAACGCCATTCACCCACACCGCGTCGATGCCGTCCGCCGCTTGCTGCGGCTGAGCGAACGTCGCGGCATCGCGCACGCGCTCCGGATCGAACACGACCAGATCCGCGTGATAGCCCACCTTCACCTCGCCGCGCTCCGTCAGCCCGAAGCGCCGCGCCGACAGGCTCGTCATCTTGCGCACCGCTTCTTCGAGCGGGATCAGCGCCGTGTCGCGCGCATAGTGGCCGAGCACGCGCGGAAACGCGCCCCACAAGCGCGGATGCGGCAGCGGATCGTTCGGCAAGCCATCGGAGCCGACCATCGTCGCGGGATGCGACAGGATGCGCCGCACGTCGTCTTCCGACATGTTGTGATACACCGCGCCCGCCGGCTGCAGGCGCTTCGCCGCTTCCTGCTGCGTCACTTTCCATTCGTCGGCGACTTCGCGGATCAGCTTGCCCGCCATTTCCGGATGCGGCGTCGACCAGGTGATCGTGATGTCGATATCGCCCGTCACCTGCTTCAAGTCCAGCGTCGACGAGCTGCGGTTGTACGGGTAGCAATCGCATCCGACCGGCTGGCCATCGCGCGTTGCTTCGATCGACTTCAGCACTTCCGTGCTGCGCCCCCAGTTCGACGGCCCCGCGCACTTCAGATGCGAAATCACCACCGGCACACGCGCGTGCCGGCCGACGCGATACGCCTCGTCCATCGCGTCGAGGATCGCGTCGAACTCGGTGCGCATGTGCGTCGTGTAGAGCGCGCCCGCTTTCGCGAGCGGCTCGGCGAGCGCCTGCACTTCTTCCGGCGGCGCGTTGAACGCCGATCCGTACGCGAGCCCGCTCGAAAGCCCAAGCGCGCCGTTATCCAGCGCTTCTTCGAGCTGCGCGCGCATGGCGGCGACTTCATCGCCGGAAGCGGCACGGTCGAGCCGATCCATGTGATTGTTGCGCAACGCCGTATGGCCGATCAGCGCGCCGACATT
This sequence comes from Caballeronia sp. 11_S32, assembly GCF_056930355.1. NCBI lineage: Bacteria > Pseudomonadati > Pseudomonadota > Betaproteobacteria > Burkholderiales > Burkholderiaceae > Caballeronia > Caballeronia sp. 11_S32. The sequence continues at coordinate 740,421 of NZ_JBXOWH010000003.1, read as the reverse complement.
CACCGTCGGCCGCGCCTCGTTCACCGCATCGACATAAGCGGCGAAGGTCGGATATTTGAACGCGGCGGCGTCGCCGAGCAGGTTCATCGGGTCGGGCGGATCGCCCTTGAGTGTCACCGGCGACGCGCTGATCCCGCAATTGCCGACGATCACCGTCGTCACGCCTTGCGTGATCTTCGGCATCATCTGCGGCGAGCGGATCACGTGAGTGTCGTCGTGCGTGTGGACATCGATGAAACCGGGCGCGAGCACTTTCCCTTGCGCTTCGAACACGTCGTCGGCGGTCCAGTCAGCGAGACCGCCGGGCGCGACGATCGCGACGATGCGCCCGTCCCGCACCGCGACATCACGCTCGACGGCGGGCGCACCCGTGCCATCGATCACGCGCGCGCCGATGATCAGGGTGTCGGCTTTTTCCATGTTCAGTCTCCCAGGGGTTGACGCTCGCCGCCGCCGCGATGCGAATCGAGCGCGTGCTTCATGCGGCGCAACAGTTCGCGGCTGTGATCGGCCTGCTTGACGGCCAGTTCGGTGACGAGCAAATCGAGCGCCATCATCATCGCGTAGCGCGACGACGACGGTTTGTAGATAAAGTCCGTTTCGATCGCGATGACCGGAATCAGCCAGTCCGCGAGCGCGCCGAGCGGCGATGCCGGTGCGGTCAGCGCGATCACGCGCGCGCCATACTGCCTCGCGATCCGGCAGCTCTCGACGATCTCGGGCGTCTGCCCTGTCACCGACAGCGCGACAACGACCTGCTCCTTCGACAACGTCGAAGCCACCATGCGCTGCAACAGCCCGTCCTGATACGACGCGACGGGCCGGCCGAGCCGCACGAGGCGAAAGCGCATTTCATCGGCGAGCGCGGTCGAGCCGCCGCCCATGCCGAACACGTAGATCATCGACGCGGCGGCGAGCGCATCGGCGGCCTCGGCGATCGGCGCGGCGGCGAGCGCGCCCTGATTCTGCGCGAGCGTGGTCTGCACTTCGTCGAAGATGCGCGCGGCGAGCGAATCGGGCGCCGCGTCGCCATCGTCCGGACGGCGCGTCAGAAAACGCTGCCCGACAGCCGCCGCCTGAGCGAGCCGCAGCTTCAGTTCACGCACGTCCTCGCAGCCGACCGCTTTCGCGAAACGCGTGACGGTGGCGACACTCACGTCTGCCTTTTCCGCGAGCGCGCCGATGCTCGCGCGCGACGCGCCCGTCAGGTCGTCGAGAATGAGCGCGGCAACCTTGCGTTCGGCGCTGCGCAATTCCGGCGCGCGCTCCGCGATGCGCGCGACGATGTCGAAGCTGAGCGAGTCGGCGTGGCCGTTCATGGTCGATGTGCGGGTTTACGAGATGCCTGTGTTACTAAATAACATTTCCATCACGGATGCTACTTTGGTTAACATAGCACCGTCAACCTTGATGCGCATCGGATCGTGCACGGGGTTTATTTAAACGGACGATGGAGTAGCAGCACATGAAAGTTACAAACTATCAGAACGCGACGATCGACCCGTTCGGCAAGGGTCTCGGCATGGTGCCGGGCACGAGCATCCAGTTGAACGACGCTTCGCGCCTGCAATGGAATCTGCTCGAAGAGGACGTGAGCCTGCCCGCCGCCGTGCTCTATTCCGATCGCATCGAACACAATCTGAAGTGGATGCAAGCGTTCGTCGGCGAATACGGCGTGAAGCTCGCGCCGCACGGCAAAACGACCATGGCGCCGCAACTCTTTCGCCGTCAGCTCGACACCGGCGCGTGGGGCATCACGCTCGCGACCGCGCATCAGGTGCGCGCGGCGTATCGCGGCGGCGTGCATCGGATCCTGATGGCCAATCAGCTCGTCGGCAAACGCAACATGGGCATGATCGCCGAACTGCTCACTGATCCGAACTTCGAGTTCTTCTGCCTGGTGGATTCAGCCGATGGCGTCGATCAGCTCGGCGAGTTTTTCAGCTCGGTTCGCAAGAAGCTGAATGTGCTGATCGAACTGGGCGTTCCGGGCGGACGCACCGGCGTGCGCGACGACGCGCAGCGCGACGCCGTGCTCGCCGCGATCGCGCGCTGGCAGGGCACGATCGAGCTTGCCGGCATCGAACTGTACGAAGGCGTGCTGCAGGACGAAACGAAGGTTCGTGCGTTCCTGCAGAGCGCGGTGGATATTACGCGGAAGCTGATCGCCGAAGGCAAGATCGCGCGCAAGCCGGCGATTCTCTCCGGCGCGGGATCGGCGTGGTATGACGTCGTCGCCGATGAATTCGCGAAGGCCAACAGCGACGCGATCGAAGTCGTGCTGCGTCCGGGCTGCTATCTGACGCATGACGTGGGCATCTACAAGAAGGCGCAGAACGAGATCTTCGCGCGCAATCCGATCGCGAAGAAGATGGGCCAGGGCCTGAAGCCGGCGCTGCAATTGTGGGCGTACGTGCAGTCCATTCCGGAACCAGACCGCGCGATCATCGGGCTCGGCAAGCGCGATTCCGCATTCGATGCGGGCATGCCGGAGCCGGCGAAGCATTATCGTCCGGGCAACGAAGCGCCGCGCGATGTCTCGCCGGACGAAGGCTGGGAGATTTTCGGCCTGATGGATCAGCACGCGTATCTGCGCATCAAGCCAGGTGACGACGTGAAGGTCGGCGACATGATCGCGTTCGACATTTCGCACCCTTGTCTCACGTTCGACAAGTGGCGTCAGATTCTCGTCGTCGATCCGAAGTATCGCGTCACCGAAGTGATCGAAACGTTCTTCTAAGCCTTTTCTTCGATGGCGGCCGCTTGCGCGGCATTGGCGGCCGCGACTTCCTGAATGCGTCCCTCGAACATGTGAAGCGCGCTCGACAAGGCTTCGATGGCCTCGTCGGGCAGCGAGGCCATCGTGTCGTGCAAGAACGCATTGCGCCGCGGCAGGCCGTCTTCGGCCATGGCGCGCCCTTGCGCCGTCAGCGCGACATTCGATACGCGGTTGTCGCGCGCATCGACGCTGCGCACGATCCAGCCGAGACCTTCCAGCGTCTTCAATTGCCGCGTCAGCGCGCCCGGATCGACCTTCAAACGTTCGACGAGCTTCTTCTGCGACAGCACGCCCGCATGCTCGTGCAACGCGAGCAGGATGCGCCAGCGCGGCATCGGCTGTCCGACGGCCGTCTCGAACGCCGACATGAACGCGCGATACGTGCGCCCGAACTGCTGCACGACGGCGATACGGTCCTGTTCATTCATGCTTTCGATTCCCGTAATCATTCGGCGAGGACGACCGGCTCTTGCGGTCCTTTGAGCCGCACGGGCGGCACACGGCGCGACTGCCACAACGACACCACCGCGACCAACGCCGCCAGCGCAAGGCCGATATGAATCGCGGCGACGAGCGCCTCGCGCGCCGCTTCGAGCAGCATCGCACCGTCGTGGCCCGCGGCCGTCAGTTGCGAGAGCAGCGCCTGCTGTCCTTCACGGTTGATGAGGATTTGCGGATCGGAGAGATCGCCGGACCAATGCATTGCGTGATCCTTTTCGAGCGCCAGATTCACGCCGCTCGCGTACAGGTGGCTCACGAGCGTGCCGGTGAGCGCCGTGCCGATCATCCCGCCGATCATGCGCAGCGATTGCAGCAACGCGGTCGCGATGCCCAGATGCGCGCGTCCCGCCGTCTGCTGCGCGAACACGGTGAGGTTCGGCATGACGAAGCCGAGGCCGAGTCCGCCGAGCAGCATGACCACGAGCAGCAGCGCGCGCGGCATGTTGTGCGTGGCGACGACGACGCCCAGGCACGACACCGCGAGCAGCGCGAAGCCGACATACAGCATCAGATTGGCATTCTTCAACCGCGTCACGATACGCCCGTTCACGATACTCCCGATCGTGATGAACACGACGAGCGGCGTGATCATCATGCCCGCGTCCTTCGGCGACATGCCGAAGCCGCCCTGGAACAGCAGCGGCGCGTAGAAGAGCAGCGAGAACATCGTGAAGCCGCCGCGAATCGCCAGCGTGAAGAGCGCGGCGAGCGCCTTGTTGCGGAACATGTCGACGGGCAGGATCGCGTAATCGCAGCGCTTTTCCCACTTCCACAGCGCGAAGCCGGCGGCGACGCTCATCGCGAGCAGCGCGGCGTTTTCGACGCTGACGCCGTGCTTCGGCAGCATTTCGACGAACAATTGCAGCGCCCCGAGCGCGACAGCGATCAGCGCGGCGCCGGGCCAGTCGAGACGCATCTTGCCTTCGTGCGCGACATGGCGCAGGTGCGGCAGAAAGCGCCAGACGAAGAAGAGCGAGACGATGCCCACCGGCAAGTTGACGTAGAACACCGAGCGCCAGCCGTAGTATTGCGTGAGAAAGCCCCCGAGCGACGGCCCGACCGCATTGGCGATGCCGAACGCGGAGCTCATCAGCACTTGCCAGCGCAGGCGCACGACGTTATCCGGAAAGAGGTCGGCGATGCACGCGAACGCGGTGCCGACGAGCATCCCGCCGCCAATGCCCTGCAACCCGCGCGCGAGCACGAGGAACATCATGCTGTTGGCGAGCCCGCACAGCACGGAGGCGACCGTGAACACGACGATCGACGCGATCACGAATGGCTTGCGTCCGTAGTAATCGCCGAGCCGCCCGAAAATCGGCACGGTGATAACCGAAGTCAGAAGATACGAAGTGGCGACCCAGGCGTAGAGGTCGAAGCCCTTGAGTTCGGCGACGATCGTCGGCAGAGCGGTGCCAACCACGGTCTGATCGAGCGCGACGAGCATCGTCACGAACGAGACGCCCAGCATCGCCATGAGGGATTCGCGGAAAGGCAGAACCTGTCCGCTGGAATGGTGCGCGGCTGTGTGAACGGCCATCTTTTGTAAGCGCAATGATTGACTAGTCAACGGAAATGGAATCATAGCACGGTCGCACACTCTAATCTGCGTGGCAACTCACCCTTTTCCCGGACTGAAAACATCGCATGGAACCGACGCCGATCATCACCTCGCCGCTCACAACCGAAGATTTCGCGGCCCTCGCCCGCGCGAAGGAAGCGCTGGAGAGTCCGTCACTGACGATGAAGCTCGCGAGCGTCGTCGGCGCGCCCATCGAGAAGCTGATGAACCGCATGCCGGCCGCAGCTCAAGAGAAAGTCGACGAGGCGACGCAACTCGCGCTGAAGAAATGCCTCCAGGTCGCGCTGCGCACGCTCGGCAAGAGCGCGCCTTCTGATTCGCTGCTCGCGCCGCCGCCCGACAAGCCGCACAACCTGATGCACAAGCTCGCCGTCGCGACGACCGGCGCGGCGGGCGGCGCGTTCGGACTTTTCGCGTTGCCGGTGGAATTGCCCGTCACGACGACACTGATGTTCCGCTCGATCTGCGACATCGCACGCAGCGAGGGCGAGGACGTGCATCGCGTGGAGACGCAGTTGCAATGCATGATGGTGCTCGGCATGGGCGGCACCAATGCCAGCGACGACAACGCCGATCTCGGCTACTTCATCGTGCGCGGCGCGCTCGCGCAGTCGGTTTCGCGCGCAACCCACGACATTGCCGCGAAAGGGCTGGGCAGTCATGGATCGGCGGCGCTGCTCAAGTTCTTGCAGACCATCGCTTCGCGGTTCTCGGTGCAGGTCAGCGAGCAAGTGGCCGCGAAGTCGATTCCCGCGATCGGCGCGGTGCTCGGCGCGATGGTCAACACGGTGTTCATCGATCACTTTCAGCAGATGGCGCACGGCCATTTCACCGTGCGCAGGCTCGAACGGCGCTATGGCGCGTCGGCGGTTGAGCGCGCTTATCAGACGATCGAGGTGATGGGCGGAAGGTGAGTCCGCGCCGCGGATGTCGACACTTCGACGAACGCCGCGGCGCGCGCGAGCGCCTGGCGCGCTTCGGGCATGAACGGCGCCCAGACCTGGAAGATGTGCGGCACGTTGCGCCAGATCTCCAGTTCGACGCGAACGCCCGCCGCGCGCGCCTTCGTCGCCACGCGAGTCGAATCGTCGAGCAGCAGTTCCGTGTCGCCGACCTGGATCAGAAGCGGCGGCAAGCCTTCGAACTTGCCGAATAGCGGCGACGCGCCCGGATTGCGCGCATCCGCTGCGCCGAGGTACTGCGCGGCCACGCGAGGAAATACCGACGCGTGATACATCGGATCGCGGCCGTCGTTGGTTCGCATCGAGTCGCCGCTGCAGGTCAGATCGCTCCATGGCGAGAACAGGACTGCGGCGGCGGGCAGCGGATCGCCGGCGTCGCGTAATGCGAGAAGCGTCGCGAGCGCGAGGCCGCCGCCGGATGAATCGCCCGCGATGACGATCGATTGCGCGGGTACGCCGTTCTCGAGAAGCCGCCGGTATGCCGCGACGCTATCCTCCAGCGCCGCCGGAAACCGATGTTCCGGCGCCAGACGGTAGTCGAGCGAGAAAACGCGCGCGTGCGCTCGAGTGGCCAGCCCGAACGTGATCGCCCGATGACTGCGCGGCGAACAGAAGTAATAGCCGCCGCCATGAAGATAGAGGATGGTCGCGCGCGGCGCGGTGTCGGGCGCGAGCCATTCGTCACCCGAATCGAGTACATCGAGTCGCCAGCCTCTCGGCACGCCCGGCGACCAGATACGGCGAGACGTATAGGCGCGCGCCAACGCGACATCGAGTTCGGGCTTCGCGGAGTGCGGACGCACGCGCTTGCGCACGGCCCAGCACGCCAGAGCACTTTGCCAGCTCATCGCCGATCGATCTCGTCGCCCGTCTCAATTCGCCGGCATCACCTGACCGCGTATTTCGCCGGTCGGATTCTCCTGCGTGTGGATGTTGAAATACCACTGCCCTGCCATGAGGTCGGTCACCTGCTGATCGGTCAGCGTCGCTTGTCCTTTGATCGGGCTCGCGAGCGCTTTCTTGTCGACAGGCAGTTGCACCTTCCCGTTCTGACCGACCGGCGCGGGACCATGGAAATGAGCCATCGTTACCGGGCCGGACAACTCATCGTAGGAGGCGGTCCAGCTGAAGATTTTGGTGTCGGTGTCGAAGGTCGCGTCGAGTGTGCCGTGGCCCTTGCTCACGCGCGGCGGCACTTCGCTCGAAGGCTGGAGGTTCGCCTTCAGCGCGACGGTATCGGCGTGCGCTGCCACCGATGCGAGAAGCGTGAGCGTCAGAACAGTCATCCAGCGGACATGTGGTCTGCATGTCGAGATCATCGTTGCTCTCCTGTTTGGCGGACAGCGCTCTTCGAGGCGACGGCCGCATCGCCATGGTAGAGCATCGGAATGCGGGCCGCATTTTGCTTCGCCAAAGTCGAGCGCCAATGCGAAAAGGGCGCCTTGCGGCGCCCTTTTCTAGCTAGCTACGACAGCCTGGTACTGCTCAGGCCGCTTTAGAAGCGGTGACGGATACCCGTCGTCAGGAGGACCTGACGGCTGCTCGACGACACGTCGCCCGCGCCGTTGATGCCAGCAACCGGGTATTCACCTTCCGCGCCGCCGCTGGCGATTTGCACAACGCCTTCAGCGTAGAAGTCCGTGCGCTTCGACAGAGCGTAGTCAGCCTGCAGGCCGAACTGGTGGTAGCGGACGCGCGGCGTATCGTTGCCGCTGACCTTCGCGTTCGTGAACGTGTACGCAGCACCCAGCGACAGAGCCGGCGTCATAGCGTAACGACCATTGACTTCGTAGTTGTTGGTGATGAGCGAACCGCCGACCGTGTTACGGTCCAGACGGGTCTGCGTCCACAGTGCGCCGAACGTTGCAGCGCCGACCGCGTAGCTCGCGCCTGCACCGAACGTACGCTGACGGACGTCCGTGAGGACGTTGTCGTTGATGCCGGTGTACGCGAAGTCCGTGATCGCGCCAACGTTGTTGCTGCCGACGCCGTTGCCTTGCATGTATGCGGCGCCGAGTTTCAGGCCAGCGTTCGTGTAACCTGCGCCGATGCTGTATGCGCGGTTAGCTGCGAAGCTGCCTGCCGCATTCGAGAAGCCATACAGACCGCTGAACGAGAAGCCGGCGTAGTTGGCGCTCTGGAACTTGATCGAGTTGTTGATACGGAAATCGTTGCCGTCGAGGTTGTCGATATCACCCGGGTGTGCGAACGCGCGGCCGCCCCACGTGCCGGTGGCGCTCAGCGGGCCGAGGTAATCGGTCACGGAATCGGTCTGACGGCCGAGGGTCACGGTGCCGCCAGCGGTCGAGAGACCGACGAAAGCCTGGCGACCAAAGCCCGAACCGGTCAGCGACTGGCCGTTTGCCACGTTGAAGCCGTTCTCCAACGTGAAGATCGTCTTCATGCCGCCGCCGAGGTCTTCAGCACCGCGCAGGCCCCAACGGCTCATGTTTACGTTGCCGCCCGTCACGCCCCACGAGCTTGCCTTCTCACCGTCACCGGTATGGTTCTGTACGTTGTTGACGTACGTCAGGCCTGCGTCGACCAAGCCATACAGCGTGACGCTGCTCTGTGCGCTCGCAGCGGTTGCGAACGATGCGGCCAAAGCTGCGATGGCCGTTACGATCAGATTCTTTTTCATGCGTATTCCTTTTAGAGTCATCAGACTCGATGGGTTGCTTCAGGCCGAACGTCCGTCAAGCGCAGACTTTCCTCTTTGCTCGCTTGGCTCGGCACCGATATTCGGCATGTCGAAGTTTATGGCCCGGTCTTTTTGAGAAACGGAAAAGGAAACCACAAAAACCTTTTCGAATAATTCAAAAAATGGAATTTCAATATGCGTAAACGCTTAGCCAGCGTGGACTTACAGAGCACCTTGTTCACGCTGGCCAACCGAGTCGAAACACTAGAGTTGCGCGCATGCGACAGTGGTCACATTGAGACATCCGCCCTGGATCAGAACGCTCTTATTCCTGAGCGCCGTCTCGCGTTCTAAGATCGCGCACGCGAGACGGCGCTCCAGCCGCTCGCGCCGATTCGTATACACGGAGCGTTCAACGAGCGCTTCTCACATCGCTCTATCCATGAATCAACTCCAGGCGATGCGCGTCTTCCTGAAGGTGGCGGAAACCGGCTCGTTCGGCCGTGCCGCCGCCGCGCTCGATCTCTCCAACGCCGTGGTGACGCGATACGTCTCGTTGCTGGAGGCGCATCTCAACACGCGCCTATTGAACCGGACGACGCGCAGCGTCTCACTGACTGAAGCCGGACGCGCCTATGCCGAAGGCTGCCGCGCGGTCATCGAGCAAGTCGAGACCATCGAAGCATCGGTGGTGAACAGTTCGGTGGATCCGTCGGGCACGCTCAAGCTCGTGGCATCGGCGTCGTTTTCATTGCTCGGACTCACGCCGATGCTGTGCGCGTTTCGCACTCGCTATCCGAACGTGAAGCTGCGCCTCACGCTGCTGCATCGTCCGGTCGATCTCGTCGCGGAAGGCTTCGACGTCGGCATCGTCGTGCCGCATCTCGTCAACAGCGGCATGCTGATCAACCGACCGCTGGTCAGGGTCGAGCCGGTGCTCGTCGCATCGCCCTCGTATGTCTCGCGGCGCGGCACGCCGGCTCGCCCCGCCTCCCTGACAGCACATGAATTTCTCGCGCCGTCCGCGGACATACACGGATCGACGTGGTCCTTCATCGGGCCTTCTGGCGTGCTGGAAAGTGTCGCCCTCGATCCCGCATACAGCGTGAACAGCTCGCACATGCTGCGGCAGGCGGTTCTTTCCGGAATGGGAATCGCGGTGCTGCCGCTGAGCTACGTGGCGCAGGACATCGATTCCGGATCACTGGTGCGCTTGCTGCCGGGATATACGCTGAAGGACGCCGACAAGGAAGTGTCGATCGTGTACCCCGGACGCCGACACGTCTCGGCCAAGACGCGCTCCTTCGTGGATTTCGCGCTGGCCTATTTCCGTGAACGCGAGCTCGTCGACGCGAACCTCGCAGTATTGCCCGAATAAACGCGGCCGCGCCGCGTTAATCAAACAAGCGTGGCGCCTTGCGCGTCGATGCGCTCGACAAGCCGCTCGCAGCGCTCGATCAGCGCAAGCCCTTCGCGGCGGCGCGCTTCCCGGGTCTTGACATGCAGGTCGCGTCGGAACTGCTCAAGCACGGTGAGCAGCGGTCGATACTGCAACACGCTCGCGGCTCCGACGACACGATGATGCCATTCCCGCAGATCATCGACGGTGCCGCGATCGAGCAAACGCCTAAGCGCCACGAGATCCTCGCGAAACGACGATACGAACGCATCCAGCAGCGCCTTCACGGTGGCTTCGTTGCCCCACAGTTGCGCCATGGCGTTCAGATCGAGTTCATCATCGTCGCGTGGCTGCGCGGCGATGACTTGCTGCGAATGCGCGTCGAGATCGGATACCGCGTTAGCGTCCACCCACCAGCGGTTCAGATGCTCGCGCAACATGGCTAGCCGGGTGGGTTTCACGAGACAGTCGTCCATGCCCGCCTCGCGGCACTTGCGCAACTCGTCGGGGGCGGTGCTGGCCGTGATGCCGAGAATCGGCAGACGACGCGCCGTGCCGGCTTCGTCGGCCCGTATACGGCGGGCGAGCTCGTACCCGGTGACGTGCGGCATGTGGCAGTCGGTGATCAGGAAGCCGTATCGTGTATCCGCGAGCGCCGCGAGCGCCTCGGCGCCATCGTGCACGACGTCGCAGGCGAATCCGAGCAGCGAAAGCTGATGACGGATCAGCTCCTGGTTGACCGGATGATCTTCCGCCACGAGCACGAGATTGCCGCTGCGCAGCGCGTCTTCGCGGTCCGGCGCCGCCATCTTCGTCTCGTGCGGCAGCGCGACGCCCGATGCGATCTGCGGCATGCCGGTCAGTGCAGCAACGCACGCCGCCATGAGTCCGTGCCATGAGATCGGATTGACGCTCACGCGGATGTCGTCTTCCAGAATGCGGTATCCGGTCGGCTTGGGCTTCTCGGTCAGATGGATCACACACGAGCCCGCCGGCAAGGCGCGCTTGTGCGCATCGCTCAGGAAGACGATGTCGATATCCTCCAGCATTTCTGGCGCCGACTGCGTAAGTTCGTCGGGCGCAAAGCGCTGTAATTCGAGACCAAGCGCTTCGCCATAGTGCATGAGCGCCGCCGCCACACGGTCGTCGTCGATTGCGACGATGCCTCGCTTGCCTCGCAGCCCCTCGATCTGATAGTGGAATGTCTCGACGGGCATCGTCAGGCGCACGGTCATGGCCGTTCCGACGCCGATCGCGCTCCTGAGACTCATCGAGCCGCCCATCAATTCGACCAGGCGATTGCAGATCGTCAACCCGAGCCCCGTGCCGCCGAAGCGGCGCGTCGTCGACGTCTCCGCTTGCACGAACGGCTCGAACAAACTCTGCTGAGCCTCGGGCGCGATGCCGATGCCGGTATCCTCCACGCACAGTTCGATCACCTGCACCGACTTGCGTTGCTCGACCGCGCGCACATGCAGCATGACCTCGCCCTTGATTGTGAACTTGATCGCGTTGCTCATCAGGTTGAAGAGAATCTGCCTGAGGCGCACGCTGTCGCCTCTGACGATCGCCGCCACTTCCGGCGCCACGTCGACGCGCACGCGCAGGCCCTTTTCATGCGCGCGTCCGGCGAGCAGGCCGACGGCGCTATCCACGAGTTCGCGAAGCTCGATCGATGTATTCTCGATCGCCAACCGGCCGGCTTCGATCTTCGAATAGTCGAGGAGATCATCGAGAATCTGCAGAAGCGCGCCCGCGGAGTCCTGAATCATGCCGAGCATCTGCGATTGATCGGGATTGAGCGGCGTGTTCTCGAGCACTTCGACGAGCCCCAGGACGCCGTTCATCGGCGTGCGGATTTCGTGGCTCATCATTGCCAGGAAGTTGTCTTTCGCACGCGACGCGGCCTCGGCGGTATCGCGCGCACGGGCAAGCTCTTCCGCGCGGGCATGCTCCACGCTGGCGTCGGCCCAGTAGCCGCTCCAAACCACGGCGCCGTCGTGTTCGCGGTGCGCGACGAGATCCGCACGAATCCAGCGAGTCACGCCTTCGATGGTCGAGCGGAACTCCGTATGCAACGGCTCGAGCGTGCGCGCCGACGTCTCGATCTCCACGAGCAGACGAGGGCTGTCCTCGGCGTGGACGTGCGTCAGTGCATGAATCGGATGGTCAGCCAGCGCGACTACATCCAGACCGAGCAACTGTCGAGTATCGCCATCGATATAGGGAAGACTGTATGTGCCGTCGTTCGCGCGGCGCAGCTGGAACACGACCGCCGGCAGCGAGCGCGTGACGTCGTGAAGGCGGCGCTCGGTCTGTCGCGCGCGAGTTTCGGCATCGCGAATATCGGTGATGTCGATCATCGTGCCGACCACGCCCGCCCGCTCGCCATTCGACGCCGTGAACGCGCCCGTCCAGAAAAGGCCGTGGCGCGAGCGATTCTGGTTGTCGAGGAATTCCGCTTCGACCTCCTGCCGCTCGCCGGTGCTCAGGGTCGCGCTTGCCAGGTCGTGGAGCACGCGGCTGCGCTCCACGCCCCACGCCGCCACTTCGAGACTCGTATGGCCAAGAATGTCGTCGCGTCGAACGCCGAGCGCGTCCTCGAAAGCACGGTTCACCGCGATATAACGGTTTTCCATGTCCTTTGCGACGAGCGGGTACGGCACCACTTCCATCATCGTCTGCTGAAAACTGAGCTGAGTGCCAAGGCGCTGCTCCGTCTCCATTCGACGCGTCATCTCCTGTTGCAATCGTATAAATGCACGAATCGTCACGAACAACACAGCGGCAATGCCGATGAGCACCGGCAGCAGGCGCAACGGAGTGACGTTCCAGGCTGGAGTAACGGGCGACCGAGCCTCCCCCGCTTGCGCGACCGCCCGCCGGATCAGCAGATCGAGCGGCTGGAGTTCGGCGTGCATATCGTAATTCAGTCGTCCCGGCGCGCTCGGGGCCACGATCATGTCGATCTCGCCACGCTGAAACGCCGCAGCCGCCCTCGCCCAATCGTTGAAGCGCTTGGGTACGAACGTGACACCGAGCGACCTCTCGATTCTCGCAAACGCCACTTCCGGCGGCTCCAGCGAGGCATCGCCGGACGCGCGGAGCACGCCTACCACGATCGGCTTCAACGTGCGCAGGTAACTGCGCTCCGATTCATCGAGCTTGAATGCGGCTGCTGCGTCGTTCGTATCGGCGTGGACGTTAGCGGTTGAATGCGGAGCGCCGGAGTGAATGTCCGGCTCGGCCGCCTGGCTGAGCGGTGGCGCGATCAGGCATAGAAGAATCAGCCAACGCGCGAACAGTGATCTCAATTCGAAGCCCTCGGATGCGGGCCGACGCTTGCAACGACAGTTGCATCGCCGGCTAAGCAAGGCCGCGAGGACGCCGAATTACCGCTCGTGACGGCTGGACGTCCTGCGCTTCATGCTTGCCTGTCGAGCAAATGTGTTGAGTCTGATCCGCAACGCTTCGGAATCGAATCGGAGCGCTCCCAAATTGCTCTGAAATTAGGCAGGGCTAACGGGCCACGCTGGTTCAGATCAATCCGACCTGCTGCAGATAAGCAACCAGCTCCGATTCGCTTTCGAGTCCCAGCTTGCGCATCCCGCTGCGCTTTTGCGTGGCGATCGTCTTGCGACTGCGCCCGAAGTGATCCGCAATCTCCTGAACGAGAAGACCCCTGGCATAGAGCTGGAACACTTCCCATTCGCGCGGGCTCAGCACGCCAGCGCGGGCGGGCGAGGTAGCGGGCAGATGACTGACCGCCTCCTCGACTGACGGCGAAAGAAAGCAGCCGCCCGCTTCAGCCACGGATATCGCGTTGCTCAGGTATTCGAGCCCGTCGCGCTTGTCGATCACGCCTTCCACGCCGAGTTGGACGAGACCGGCGAGCATGCGCGTCTGAGAGATCATCGTGAGCACGATGACTTTTGGCCGGCGCTCCTGCCAGGACAGGCGCTTTAGAAATGCGATCGAACTGCTCTCGCCATCGATGCCGCGCATGCCGATGTCCGAAAAGACGAAATCGCACGGCGTGGCATCGACCGCCTCGGCGAGTTCCAATGTATTCCGCGCTGTCGCGACGACTCGCATGGACCCGTCGCGCTCCAGAAAGCTTTTAACTCCTTTGACGACGACTGGATGGTCGTCCGCGACGATCGCTCGTAACGGCGTTTTTATTCTCATTCTTCTTATGTGTTTTGTTGAGATTTCCCCGACGCTTCAGTCGCAGGTCGACTGAGCGCTGTCCCCGCGCCGGGCTTTTTATGACATCTAGATCAGGCCGCTATCCGCGATGAATCGGTACAAGTCGGCATCGGTCGACAGATCCAGCTTTCGCATGGCGGCGCACTTTTGCGCGCTGATTGTTTTCACGCTACGCTGCAGCCCCTTTGCGATCTCCGTGACGTTTGCGCCTCGTGCAAAGCGCTCGATGACGTCGAGTTCGCGGCTCGTGAGTCTCTGGCGAATGAACCGCACGTGACTTTCGGCGTCCGCGAGTGCCAGCGTGCGCCGTATTGCAGGCCCGAGGTAGGTCTCGTTCGCGATCACCGAGACAATGGCCACGTAGATCAGATCGAGACGGTCCTCTTTGCTGAGAAACGCGTGCGCTCCCGCTTCCAACGCCTGCTTGACGAGTAACGCGTCGCCGCTGCGGGTCAGGACGACGATGCGGACATGGGGATAATGGGTTGCCAGATGCTGGATCAACTCGATGCCGTCGCCGTAGCGCCCGCCCGGCATGAAGAAATCGATGATCGCGACGTCGCACTCGTCCCTCGCGAGCGACTCCTCAAGTTGCGTCGAATTCGCGCTTCGACTCACCACCTCGACATTGGGAAAATTCCCCGCAAGCCTCTCGATCGCGAGGATGACGAGGGGATGATCATCCGCTATCCCCAGCCTTATGCGCTTTGCGTGCGAGAACACTTGGCTCCCGTTCCCGAACTCCATTGACTCAAACCCCTTCACGTCTAGCGGACCTGAATCCGCACCCAAAAAATGATTCACAAGCATCGGATACCGAAACACCGAGATACATAAGATGCATCCGAAATGAAATAGCAAAGCTGAATTAGTCAACCTAGTCCGCGGGCGCGCACAAATGCGAACAGCCCAGGATCGTTCTTCACACCGAGCTTATTCATTGCATCGCGCTTCTGGCGGCTGATCGTGCGGACGTCTCGGTCGAGTTCCCTCGCGATCTCCGTGATCGAATGACCCTTGGCAAACAATCGGACGACTTCGATTTCCCGGGGAGAGAGGCGTGGCTCTTCTGCGGAGAAATCCGCCTCGGTGCCTGCTTCGGCGAGCGCGGCGAGAAACGACGCACTCACGAAGCGCCGGCCGACACTTGCATGACGCACGGCTGTACCCACCAGTTCGATCGGCTCTGCCTTGTTGACGAGGCTCATTGCGCCGGCGTTCAGAATCGAGCGCAGGATCGCGACGTTGCTCACGCTGGTGAGCACGACGATGCTGATATCAGAGAACTCCTGACGTACCTTGCGGATGAGACGGAGCCCGTCATTCGCATCGATGCCCGGCTCGGGCATGGCGAAGTCCGTTACGAGGATATCGCAAGGCTTGATGGCGAGCTCGGCCAACAAGGCGCTAGCGTTATTCGCCTCGCCGACGACTTCCATTCCGTCGTCAGCCGCAAAGAGCGCCTTCATTCCAAGTAGAACGAAGGGATGATCGTCGGCCAGTACTATTCTAAGCTTCACGAGGACTCCCAGTTATATTGTTTTGTCTTGTTGAATTTGTTTGAAGATCAAGGGCGCTCGACGAATTAATCCTGGTCGACGTTCGAAAGCGAGTTACCTTCCCGAATTTTTGCTACCGAGAATCCAGGAGCCAATTCGCCGGGGAAAATGCCACCTTATTGACATCAAGCAAATGAATACTGCCTTTTATTATCTTGAATGATTACGTAGAAAGTAGAATGCTAATACTTAGCAGACCATAAGAAAAATCCGATTGGTTTTAGAGGGGTCTTTCCTCGAATCGAAGCGGAGCGGATCATCCTTGCGATCCAAGAGATTAATATGCGCCCGTGAAAAAAGGGTTGGCGCGCGCCATAATTCAGAAAGCGCCTTGCCGGAACAAAAGAAGGGCTTCGGGCTATCATAGCCGGAGGCCCATCGCGCGATGTGCGAATTTGTTGCGGGATCCTCCGAATCTCCCCAATTTCAGCGCTGTTCAGGTCGACATTCCCGACAGCGAGAAGCTGCAGCCCCCATCGGTCTCCACGCACGCACCCCGGATCTTGTTGTTGTACGGTTCGCTGCGCCCGACGTCATACAGTTGCTTTCTGAAGCTCGAGGCTGAGCCACTGCTGCAGACCTTTGACGCCGAGAGCTCGTCTGCTCCGGATGTGCTTCCTTGCGCTCGCTGTAGCGATTCGTGAGGCAGTCGGACAAGCCTTTCCAGTTGTTGAACCGATGACGGCGCTGCATGCTCGGCGGGCGGTCGCCCTGCTTGAGGGAGCGTGGCAAAACGACGCTGCGTGAGGGCCAGTCTCGAGGGGATGTCCGTGATCTCAGGCGAATCGACCGGTAACGCTGAGATCACGCACCCCAGGTGCCGCATGATGCACTTCGCGACGACATCGACTCGAACGCCAGGGTGCTTGCTGCGACAAAGAGGTTGCGCCGCAGCCCCCCCTTCATTCAACGCTGCAGACTGTCAACTTCCCCGCAGACCCTTACAGATAAAAAACCCCGCACAAAGGCGGGGTTGATCTAAACATTCTAAGGTTGCGAAATCTCAGAACGGGATATCGTCGTCCATGTCGTCGAAACCGCCGCCCGCCGGCGCACTCGGACGGCTCGAACCGCCGCCCGCGCCACCGCCGCTCGCGCGTCCGCCCGCCGCTGGCGCGCGTCCACCGCCGCCGGAACGTTCCATCGGAGCGCTGCGGCTGTAGCCGCCGTCATCCCCGCCGCCGCCCGGGCCGCTGCGGCCACCGAGCATCTGCATTTGATCGGCGACGATTTCCGTCGAATAACGCTCCTGGCCCGATTGATCGGTCCATTTACGCGTGCGGATCCGCCCTTCGATATAGACCGACGAGCCCTTCTTCAGATATTCGTTGACGATCTCCGCGAGCCGTCCGAAGAATGCCACGCGATGCCACTCCGTGAGTTCCTTGAATTCGCCGGAAGCCTTGTCCTTATAACGGTCCGTCGTTGCGAGACGGATGTTGGCCACGGCGTCGCCGCTCGGGAGATAGCGGGTTTCCGGGTCGGCGCCCAGATTGCCCACGAGAATGACCTTGTTGACTGATGCCATGATTTCTCCGGTAGATTCCTTGCTAGCTGACAGCCGCACGGGGCGACTTCGATAATCCCGTCTTTCAGACGCGGATTGAGTCGTACCGTGCCGGCTCGATTCGATGATTCAAAAAGTTTCTCAGGCCGCGTGCCCGCTTCTGCGCGGCGGCGGTTTCATTCCGGCGGCGACGACGAGCCAGGCAAGCACCAGCGCCGAACACGCGAAGAAGACCGCGCTCGGCCCGTCGAGCTTCAGCAGCCAGCCGCCGATCACCCCGCCGAGCGCAAGGCCGATTGACTGCGTCGTGTTGTACACGCCCGCCGCCGCGCCCTTTCTCGTGCCCGGCGCGAGCTTCGACACCAGGGACGGCTGCGACGCCTCCAGCACGTTGAAGCCGAGAAAGTACACGAACAGAATGGCGGCCACGGACCACAGCGTATGGGGAGCGGCGCCCAATAACAACTGGCCGATCAGGATAAGCCCGATCGCACTCAGCATGACGCTCTTCATTTTTCCACGTTTCTCGGCGGCGATGATGGCCGGAACCATCATGACGAACGCCAGCGCCATCACGGGCAGGTAAATCTTCCAGTGCGATGCGACCGGCAGCCCGCCCGCCTCCAGAATGCGCGGCACGACGAGAAACAGCGCCGTTTGCGTGGCATGCAGCACGAGCACGCCGAAGTTCAAGCGCAGCAACTCGACGTTGTGCAGGACTTCGGCGAACGGCGCCTTGACGTGGACCGGATGCGCGGGCGGATCGGGCACGATCCAGAATACGACGCCGACCGCGAGAATCGACAGCACGCCGATCACCGTGAAAAGCCCGCTCATGCCGACCCAGTGAAACACGATCGGCGCGCCGACGATCGCCACCGCGAACGACACGCCGATGCTGCCGCCGACCATCGCCATCGCCTTGGTACGGTTTTCCTCGCGCGTCAGGTCCGCGATGAACGCGATCACCGCCGACGACACCGCGCCCATACCCTGAATCACACGCCCGGCGATGATCCACGCCATCGAGTGTCCGACGGCCGCGACGAAGCTGCCGAGCGCGAACACGAGCAGGCCGAACGCGATGACCGGTTTGCGGCCGAACTTGTCGGAGATCCATCCGTAGAAGATATAGAGCATCGACTGCGTGACGCCGTAGGCGCCGAGCGCGATGCCGACCAGCAGAACGTTGTCGCCGCCGGGGATGGTTTTCGCGTAGATGGAGAACACCGGCATGATCATGAAGAGCCCGAGCATGCGCAGCGCGAAGATGGCGGCGAGCGACACGGTCGCGCGCAGCTCCGGCGCGGAGAGACGTGTGGACGTGGCAGACGGATTGGACATCAGAAACGGGAAAAGGATGAGGGTCGCGTCCGGCCTGGCGCGCGGCGCAGCCAGGCGCGGCCGCCTTGTTCTTGCTCGAAACGGCACTATATGGAACGCACGGCATGAACGCGCCGCTCGTCCGGCCAGCGCGCCCCCGCCCAAGGCCAGCAAGCCCCCGCGCCGGCCGATCGACGCGCATCCGGCCCTTCGGGCCCGGGCGCTGCGCCCTTTAAAAGTCGCTATAGTAGCAGGTTTGGCCCCCTCTCTTTCCGCCCGGCGCAGGCAACATGGCCCGTCGGAGCAGATGAAAGCGCCGCTGAAAACATCCGAAAATCCCGGAACAAACTCGCCGGAACCAACTCGTGGAAGAAATTCGCATTCGTGGGGCTCGCACCCACAATCTGAAGAACGTCAATCTCGACTTGCCGCGCCACAAGCTGATCGTGATCACGGGGCTGTCCGGGTCGGGCAAGTCGTCGCTCGCCTTCGACACGCTTTATGCCGAAGGGCAGCGGCGTTACGTGGAAAGCCTTTCGGCGTATGCGCGGCAATTTTTGCAGTTGATGGAAAAGCCGGACGTCGATTTGATCGAGGGTTTGTCGCCCGCCATTTCCATCGAGCAAAAGGCCACTTCGCATAACCCGCGCTCGACCGTCGGAACCGTCACGGAAATCCACGACTATTTGCGTCTTTTGTACGCACGCGTCGGCACGCCGTATTGCCCGGATCACCTGATTCCGCTCGAGGCGCAAAGCGTCTCGCAAATGGTCGACGCCGCGCTCGCGCTGCCCGAGGAAACCAAGCTGATGATCCTCGCGCCCGTCGTCGCGGATCGCAAGGGCGAACATGTCGAATTATTCGAGGAAATGCAGGCGCAGGGTTTCATACGCTTTCGCATCCGCTCGGGCGGCGGAACGGCGAACGAAGGCGTCGCGAAAATCTATGAAGTCGATTCGCTGCCCAAGCTGAAAAAGAACGACAAGCACACGATCGACGTCGTCATCGACCGTCTGAAAGTGCGGCCGGACGTGAAGCAGCGCCTCGCCGAATCGTTCGAAACGGCGCTGCGTCTGGCTGACGGCCGCGCGATCGCGCTGGAAATGGATACGGAGAAGGAAAAGCTCTTCAGCTCGAAGTTCGCGTGCCCGATCTGCTCGTATTCGCTGCCGGAACTGGAGCCGCGCCTCTTCTCGTTCAACAATCCGATGGGCGCGTGCCCCGAGTGCGACGGCCTCGGCCAGATCACGTTCTTCGATCCGAAGCGCGTGGTCGCGCATCCGTCGCTGTCGCTCGCGGCGGGCGCGGTGAAAGGCTGGGACCGGCGCAACCAGTTTTATTTCCAGATGCTGCAGAGTCTCGCGGCGTTCTACGAGTTCGAAATCGACGCGCCGTTCGAAGACCTGCCCGAGAAAGTGCGCAAGATCCTGCTGTACGGCTCCGGCAAGCAGGCAATTCCTTTCTCGTACATCAACGAGCGCGGGCGCGCGTCGGTGCGCGAGCATGCGTTCGAAGGGATCATTCCGAATCTGGAGCGGCGCTATCGCGAGACGGATTCCGCCGCCGTGCGCGAAGAGCTCGCGAAATACCAGAACAATCAACCGTGCCCGGCGTGCGACGGCACGCGTCTGCGGCGCGAGGCGCGCTTCGTGAAGGTCGGCGCGGAAGATCAGGCGCGCGGCATCTACGAAATCAGCGGCTGGCCGCTGCGCGACGCGCTCGGCTATTTCCAGACGCTGCGCCTCGAAGGCGCGAAAGGCGAAATTGCCGACAAGGTGATCAAGGAAATCGTCGCGCGGCTGTCGTTCCTGAATAACGTCGGGCTGGACTATCTTTCGCTGGAACGCAGCGCGGAAACGCTCTCCGGCGGCGAGGCGCAGCGCATCCGGCTCGCATCGCAGATCGGCTCCGGGCTGACCGGCGTGATGTACGTGCTCGACGAGCCGTCCATCGGGTTGCATCAGCGCGACAACGACCGGCTCATCAACACGCTCAAGCATCTGCGCGATATCGGCAACTCGGTGATCGTCGTCGAGCACGACGAGGACATGATCCGTATGGCGGATTACGTCGTCGACATGGGGCCGGGCGCGGGCGAGCACGGCGGCGTGATCGTCGCGCAAGGCACGCCGGTCCAGGTGCAGAAAGACACGAACTCGATCACCGGCCAGTATCTGTCCGGCAAGCGGACGATCAGCTATCCCGCCGAGCGCACCGCGCCGGACGAGCGCATGCTGCGCATCGTCGAGGCGCACGGCAACAATCTGAAGCGCGTGACGCTGGATCTGCCCGTCGGACTGTTGACCTGCGTGACGGGCGTCTCCGGTTCGGGCAAGTCGACGCTCATCAACGACACGCTGCAGCATGCGGTCGCGCAACATCTGTACGGCTCGGCGACGGAGCCCGCGCCGTACGAGTCGATAGAAGGTCTGGAGCACTTCGACAAGGTGATCGCCGTCGATCAATCCCCGATCGGCCGCACGCCGCGCTCGAATCCGGCCACCTACACCGGCCTCTTCACGCCGATCCGCGAGCTTTTCGCGGGCGTCCCGGCGGCGAAGGAGCGCGGCTACGATCCCGGCCGATTCTCGTTCAACGTGAAGGGCGGACGCTGCGAAGCGTGCCAGGGCGACGGCGTGCTGAAAGTGGAAATGCACTTCCTGCCCGACGTCTACGTGCCTTGCGACGTGTGCCACGGCAAGCGCTACAACCGCGAAACGCTCGAAGTCCAGTACAAGGGCAAGAACATCAGCGAGGTGCTGGATCTCACCGTCGAAGCCGCGCACGAGTTCTTCAAGGCGGTGCCGGTGGTCGCGCGCAAGCTGAAAACGCTCCTCGACGTCGGTCTCGGCTATATTCGCCTCGGCCAGTCCGCGACCACGCTATCGGGCGGCGAAGCCCAGCGCGTCAAGCTTTCGCTGGAACTGAGCAAGCGCGATACCGGTCGGACGCTGTATATCCTCGACGAGCCGACGACCGGTCTGCACTTCCACGACATCGCGCTTTTGCTCGAAGTGATCCATCGATTGCGAGATCAGGGTAATACTGTCGTAATCATCGAGCATAATCTCGACGTAATCAAAACCGCCGACTGGGTCATCGACCTCGGTCCGGAAGGCGGCGCGGGCGGCGGGCAGATCATCGCCCAGGGGACGCCGGAGCAGGTTGCGAAATCGAAGGCGAGTTTTACCGGCAGATATCTGGCACCCTTGCTGCAACGGGCCAAATCGGCGGCCTGAGCCACGGCGCCGGGCCTCGCCGCCGGGCGCCGCCAGCCGGGCCGATCGAATGCGCGGCGTGCGCCGCGGCACGAATAATCGTCGTACGCAGTTGGGGAAAAGGAACGCAGTCATGGCGAAGCGCAACGAAGCGGCCAACGAGGAGGGGCGTGTACGGGACTTGCCCACCCGCCACGTCAGGCTGACGAGCGACATGAGCTTGCCGAAGCTGTCGGCGGTGGAAATCGGCAGCTACCTCCTCGCGTTCTTCGCGATGTGGCTGGTGCTCGAACTGAAACTGCTCGGCGGGCTGCTCGCCGGCATGCTGGTGTTCCAGCTCGTGCACATGATTTCCCCGGCCATCGAGCGCCATGTCGTGAGCAAAGGCGCGCGGCTGATCGCGGTCGGGCTGATCTCCGCGATCATCATCGGCGGGCTCACCGGCGCGACCGTCGCCACGATCGAGCATTTCGAGCACGATGTCCCGAGCGTGCAAAAGCTGCTCGACCAGCTGATGAGCATCACGTCGAGCGCGCGTCTGCGCGTGCCGGACTGGATCGCGAACTATCTGCCGGTCGATGCCGGCCAGATGAAGGACAAAGCCACCGAACTGATGCACAAGCACGCCGAGATGCTTCAGCAAGGCGGCAAGGAGATGGCGCGCGGCTTCGGGCATATCGTGATCGGCATGGTCATCGGCGCGATCATCGCGGTCAGCGCGCCCAAGCAGACGCATCACCGCCTGCCGCTCTCCACGGCGCTCATCGCGCGCGTGTCGCGCTTCTCGGACGCGTTTCGCCGCATCGTGTTCGCGCAGATCAAGATTTCCGCGATCAACGCCGTCTTCACGGCGCTTTATCTGCTCGTCGCGCTGCCGCTCTTCCACGAAAAGCTGCCGCTCTCGAAGACGCTCGTGCTCGTCACGTTCATCGTCGGATTGATGCCGGTGATCGGGAATCTGATCTCGAACACGATCATCGTCGGGATTTCGCTGTCGGTGTCGTTCGGCACGGCGGTCGCGTCGCTTGCGTTCCTGATCATCATCCACAAGCTCGAATACTTCCTGAACGCGCGCATCATCGGCGGGCAGATCGAGGCGCGCGCGTGGGAACTGCTCCTCGCGATGCTCGCGATGGAAGCCGCGTTCGGCATTCCGGGCGTGATCGCCGCGCCGATTTTCTATGCGTATATCAAACGCGAGCTGATTTATCTGCGGCTGGTCTGATTCCGCCGGCACCAACAAAAACGCCCGCAAAAAATCTGCGGGCGTTTTTGCGTCTGGCGAACGCTCAGCGGAACACCACCGTCTTGTGCCCGTTCAGCAGAATGCGATGCTCCGCATGCCATTTCACGGCGCGCGCGAGCGTCACGCACTCGACGTCGCGGCCGATCGCCGTCAGCTGATCCGGCGTCATGTTGTGGTCGACGCGCTCCACTTCCTGCTCGATGATCGGGCCTTCGTCGAGATCCGACGTCACATAGTGCGCCGTCGCGCCGATCAGCTTCACGCCGCGGTCGAACGCCTGATAGTACGGCTTCGCGCCCTTGAAGCTCGGCAGGAACGAGTGATGGATGTTGATCGCGCGGCCGGAAAGCTTCGCGCACAGTTCCGGCGACAGAATCTGCATGTAGCGCGCGAGCACGACGAGATCGGTGTCGTGCTGATCGACGATTTCCATCACGCGCGCTTCCTGCGCGGCCTTCGCTTCCGGCGTGGCCTTGAGCAGCGGCAGATGATGGAACGGAATGTCGTAGCTCGCGGCGAGCTGATAGAAATCCTTGTGATTCGAGATGATCGCCGGAATCTCGATCTGCAATTGCCCGGTGCGATAGCGGAACAGGAGATCGTTCAGGCAGTGGCCGATCTTCGACACCATGATGACGACGCGCGGCTTCACCGAAGCGTCGTGCAGTTCCCAGCGCATGCCGAAGTCATCGGCGAGATCGGTGAAAGACTTGCGCAATGCGTCGATGCCGGGATCGCCGCCGACCTCCTGAAAATGCACGCGCATGAAAAACTCGCCGGTGCGGCTGTCGCCGAACTGCGCGGAGTCGAGAATATTGGCGCCGAGGTTGAACAGGAAGCCCGACACGGCATGCACGATTCCCGGGCGATCCGGGCACGACAACTTCAAATAGAAACTATGTTCGGTCGACATGACCTTTCCTCGTTCGTTTGATTCCTGATATTCAGACCCGCGGCGGATCATAAAGCGCGGCGATGCCTTCGCACGCGTCCTCATCGATCCACTGGTGGCGCAGCATGCAATCGAGCGTCGCGAGACTGGCGTCGACGGTGAGCCGGCCCTCCTCGATCCAGCGCGCCACGTCTTCGATGCGCGCGAGGCGATGCTCGCCGACTTCGCCGTCCTGATTGCGCGGCGCGAAGTCGGGCGGCAGAAAGACGTCATAGACGAAAATCTGCTCGGCCTGCGTGCCTTCGGGCAAGGATTGCAGCACATGGAAGGTGTGGCCGCGCTCGGCGGTCCGCGCGAGCTCAGCGCTCATGCCCGCCTCTTCCCAGCATTCCTTGACGAGCGTCGGCATGAGCTCGAAGCCCCAGCCGATGCCGCCCGCGACGATGTTGTCCAGCATGCCGGGATCGGTCGCCTTGGTGTCGCTGCGGCGCGCAATCCACAACTGCGGCGCCTTATCCCGATATTTTACGATGCCGTTCAGATGCACCGCGTAGGTCATCGTGCCGAAGAAGCGCGACGCCGCGCGCTCGATGAACGCGAGCGGCGCCGCGTCGAAGTCGTTGCGGATCGCATAGGTTTCGTCGCGCCAGCCGGGGATTTTGCCTTCGGCGTAGAGCGCGCCGATGACCGCGCCGAGCGCGGCGCTGCGCGTGTTCACATCGGCGAGCGAGGCGTTCAGGCGCACCGATGCGGCGTCGATGTCGAAGACGTCCGGCCAGCGGCGCAGCGCGTCCACGTCGGTGCGGCGAATCCAGCCGACGCGTTCATCGCCGATAAAAAACGGCGCGTGCGCGGCGGCGTCGAAGCGGCGCGCGGAAAGGATGGCGGGCAGAGTCATGCGCAAAACCTCAGTCGCGCAACGCGACGCGAATGCCCAGCGCGATGAACGTCACGCCCGCGAGCCTGTCCAGCCACACGCCGACGCGCGGACGGCGCTTCAGCCATACGCCGATCATCCCCGCGCCGATGCCGAACAGCGAAAACACGACGACCGTCTGCAGCATGAACAGGCCGCCGAGTTCGAACATCTGCAGCATCACGCTCTGCGCGCCGTGCGGATCGACGAACTGCGGCAGGAACACGATGAAGAACAGCGTGACCTTCGGATTCAGCATGTTGCCGATCACGCTCTGGCGGAACACGGTCGAAAGCGGCTGGCTCGGACGCGCGTGCGCCGTCGCGAGACCGTGGCTGCGCAAGGCCTTGATGCCGATCCACACGAGGTACGCCGCGCCCGCGAGCTTCACCGCCTGAAACGCCATCGGCGACGAGCGCAGCAGCGCCGCGATGCCGAGCGCGGCGAGCGTCGTATGAAAGATCACGCCGAACGCGAAGCCGAGCGCCGCGACGACGCCCGCGAGCCGCCCTTGCGAGATGCCGCGCGCGAGCACCTGAAGGTTGTCCGGACCGGGCGCGACGGTGATCGCGACGGACGCAGCGAGAAAGAGCAGGAAATTGGGCATATCAATGTCCGGAGAATTCGCACACGGTATAGAGCGGCACGCCGTTTTCGCGCAGCAGCTTCGAGCCGCCGAGATCCGGCAGATCGATGATCGCCGCCGCCTCCACCACTTTCGCGCCGAGCCGCTCGAGCAGGATCTTGCCGGCCATCATCGTGCCGCCGGTGGCGACCAGATCGTCGACGATCACCACGCGGTCGCCCGGCTTGCACGCGTCCTCGTGGATTTCGACGGTCGCGCGGCCGTATTCCAGCTCGTACGACTGTTCGAGCGTCTTGTACGGCAGCTTGCCCTTCTTGCGGATCGGCACGAAGCCGAGGCTCAGCTCGTACGCCAGAATCGGCCCGATGATGAAACCGCGCGCATCCATCCCGGCGATCACGTTGACGTTCTCGTCGATATAGCGCTGCACGAACAGGTCGATCAGCATGCGCAGCGCGCGGCGGTCTTGCAGGATGGTCGTGATATCGCGGAACTGCACGCCGGGCTGCGGCCAGTTTTCGACGGTGCGCACGCGCTCCTTGATGAAACGCGCGGCGTCGAGCTGGGCGTTCGATGGGGTAATGGACATGACTTCTCCGGAGTCCGCGCCGCGAGGCCGCGCGTTCGCCTTGGTGACAAAAGAGGTAGGTTACGCCGCCCGGCGATTGCGCGAGAGCCGTTCCTCGGCTTGCGCCAGCACTTCGGGCAGGCCGCGCAGCACGACGATGTCGTTCGCGCGCAGCTTGGTTTCGGGGTCGGGTGCGACGCCCCGGATGCCGTGGCGCCGGATCGCGGTCACCTCGACACCATTGCCGACGAGCCCGAGATCGTCGAGCGAATGCCCGACCGCCTCGGAGTTCGCGTCGATCGGTACGGATTGTAGCCGCACCTGCTCGTGGCCATCGTCGTCGTCGACGTCGTCGGCGCCGTGGAAGTATCCGCGCAGCAGGCTGTAGCGCGCATCGCGCATCTCCTCGACGCGCCGCACGACGCGCCGCATGGGCACGCCCATCAGCACGAGCGTGTGCGACGCGAGCATCAGGCTGCCCTCGACGATCTCCGGAATCACTTCCGTCGCGCCCGCGGCGGTGAGCTTTTCGAGATCGGCGTCGTCGACGGTGCGCACGATCACGGGCAAAGTGGGCGCGAGCTCGTGGATGTTGTGCAGCACGCGCATCGCGGAAGGCGTGTTCGCGTAGGTGATCGCGACCGTCGCCGCGCGGTGCAGGCCCGCCGCGAGCAGCGACTCGCGCCGCCCGGCATCGCCGAACACGACCGATTCGCCCGCCGCCGCCGCCGCCGCGACGCGGTCCGGGTCCAGGTCGAGCGCGACGTAGGAAATGCCTTCCTGCTCCAGCATGCGCGCGAGGTTCTGCCCCGCGCGGCCGTAGCCGCAGATGATCACGTGACCGCTCTGCTTCAGGCTCTGCGTCGCGATCTTCGTCATCTGCAGCGATTGCAGCATCCATTCCGTCGACGAAAGCCGCAGCACGATCCGGTCCGCGTTCTGGATGATGAACGGCGCGGCGAGCATGGAAAGGAGCATCGCGGCGAGCAGCGCCTGCAGGACGGTCGGATCGACCAGATGCGAATCCAGAATCAGGTTCAGCAGCACGAAGCCGAATTCGCCCGCCTGCGCGAGCCCGAGGCCCGTGCGCATCGCGACGCCCGGCGTCGCGCCGAAAAGCCGTGAGAGACCGGTGATCATCACGGCCTTGAGCAGGATCGGCACGACGAAAAAGCCGAGCACCAGAAACGGATGCTCCCAGATCACGCGCGGATTCAGCAGCATGCCGGTGGTCACGAAGAAGAGACCGAGCAGCACGTCGCGAAACGGCTTGATGTCCTCTTCCACCTGATGCCGGTACGGCGTCTCGGCAATCAACATGCCCGCGATGAACGCGCCGAGCGCGAGCGACAGCCCGAATTTATCGGTGATGAACGCGGCGCCCAGCGTCACGAGCAGCAGGTTCAGCATGAACAGCTCTTGCGAGCGGCGCCGCGCGACGAGATCGAACCAGCGCGTCATGAATTTCTGGCCGATAAACAGCAGCACCGTCAACGCGACGACGATTTTCACCGCCGCGATGCCGAGCCACATCGCGAGCTGCGACGATTGGCCGTTGCCGAAGGCCGCGATGATGATGAGCAGCGGCACGACGGCCAGATCCTGGAACAGCAGCACGCCGAAGATGTTGCGGCCGTGCTCCGATTCGAGTTCGAGACGCTCGGCCAGCAGCTTGCTCACGATGGCGGTGGAGGACATCGACATCGCGCCGCCGAGCGCGAAGCTCGCCTGCCACGACATGTGCATCCAGAAACTGGCGATCCAGCCGAAGATCAGCGCGAGCGCGATGGTCGCGCCGACCTGGCTCGCGCCAAGACCGAACACGATGCGCCGCATCGAGCGCAGCTTCGACAGCGAGAACTCGAGCCCGATGGAGAACATCAGGAAAACGACGCCGAATTCGGCGAGATGCTGCGCGCGGTCCGCATCCGACGCGATGCCCGCTGCGTGCGGCCCCACGATGATGCCGACCGTCAGATAGCCGAGCATCGGCGGCAGATTGAAATAGCGAAATACAACGACGCCTGCCACGGAGCAGAGCAGCAGCAACAGCGTCATTTCGAGCGGAGAGGTCATCCGTCTAGCGTCCTCGTTCGTCAGCGTTCCGAGGCGCGTGCTTCAGGGCGCTCCGGCATCTCAATAAGCCCCTGACGACAGGGCCTGCGGGGGCGGATAGGCGGCGGCGCGCCAAGCCCCGGCGGGGCGGCTCGGAATCGCCTTTGCTATACTCCGCGAATGATAGCGAAAATCAATGGCGACCGGGCGCTGGCGCTGGCTCGCAACGTAATTGAGATCGAAGCCGACGCCGTTCGCGGGCTTTCCGAACTCCTCGACGAAAACTTCACGAACGCGGTCGAAACGCTGCTCGGCTGCCGCGGCCGTGTGGTCGTGTCCGGCATCGGCAAATCGGGCCATGTCGCGCGCAAGTTCGCCGCGACGCTCGCGAGCACGGGCACGCCCGCGTTCTTCGTGCATCCGGCCGAAGCGAGCCATGGCGACCTCGGCATGGTTACCGCCGACGACATTTTCATCGCTCTGTCCAACTCGGGCGAAACCGAGGAGCTCGTTGCCATTTTGCCGCTCATCAAGCGGCTCGGGGCAAAGCTGATCGCAATCACCGGCCGTCCCGAATCCAGTCTCGCGCAATTGGCGGACATGCACCTGAACGCACGCGTCGAAAAGGAAGCGTGCCCGCTGAACCTCGCGCCCACGGCCAGCACGACCGCCGCGATGGCGCTCGGCGACGCGCTCGCCGTCGCCGTGCTCGATGCGCGCGGCTTCGGCCCCGACGACTTCGCGCGCTCGCATCCCGGCGGCGCGCTCGGCCGGCGCCTGCTCACGTACGTGCGCGACGTGATGCGCGTGGGCGACGAAGTGCCGGTCGTGTCGCTCGACGCAACCGTTTCGGACGCCCTCTTCCAGATCACCGACAAGCGCATGGGCATGACGGCCGTCATCGACGAGAACCGTCACGTCCACGGCATCTTCACGGACGGCGACCTGCGCCGCATCCTGCAGCGCGACGGCGATTTCCGCGCGCTCAAGATCGCCGATGTCATGACGCGTAATCCGCGCACGATCGCGCCGGACCATCTCGCGGTCGAAGCCGTGGAACTGATGGAGCGCCATCGCATCAATCAGATGCTGGTCGTGGACGCCGATGCGACGTTGATCGGCGCACTGAACATGCACGACCTATTCTCGAAGAAGGTGATCTGATGGCGCAGAAGCCTCCCACCGCCGCCGAGCGCGCGAGCCGGATCAAACTAATGGTGTTCGACGTCGACGGCGTTTTCACCGACGGCAGCCTCTACTTCACCGCCGACGGCGACACGATGAAGTCGTTCAACTCGCTCGACGGCCACGGCGTGAAAATGCTGCAGTCCGTCGGTGTGCAGACGGCGATCATCACGGGGCGGCAATCCGGGATCGTCGCGGCGCGCGCGCGCGAGCTGGGCATCACGCATCTGTATCAGGGCGTCGCCGACAAAACCGTCGCGCTCGCCGAGCTGCTCGAAGCGACCGGCATTGCAGCCGACGAATGCGGCTACATGGGCGACGACTGGCCGGACCTCGCGGTGATGCGCCGCTGCGGCTTCGCGGCAGCGCCCGCGAACGCGCATCCCGAAGTGATCCAGCGCGTGCATTGGGTCGCGGAAGCCCGCGGCGGTCACGGCGCCGTGCGCGAAGTCTGCGACGCAGTCCTGCGCGCGCAGCATCGCTACGACGAACTGCTCGCGGCGGCGCTCGGAGGCTGAACCCATGCAGCGCCCCGGAAAGCTCGCCTCGCTGTTGCCGCTCGTCGCCGTGGCGGCGCTCGCCGGCGGCACCTACTGGCTGTTGCAGGCCACGCTGCCTCCGGCCCAGCAGGCGCCGAAGCCGGAGAAGCGCCACACGCCCGATTACTTCGCGAACAGCTTTTCCGTTTCCGAGCTCGACGCCACCGGCACGACACAATATCGTCTGACGGCCAAGTCGATGGTGCATTACGAAGACGACGAAATCAGCGATCTGACGCTGCCCGCGATGCGCATGTTCCAGCCGCAGAAGCCGACCGTCACGGCCACCGCCCAGCGCGGCACGGTCAACGGCGACGTCTCGATCGTCGATCTCTACGACGACGCGCGCATCCTGCGCGCGGCCGGCTACGGAGATCCGCAGATGCAGGCTGATTCCCAGCATTTTCGCGTGCTGGTGAACGACGATGTCATCGAAACGGAAAAACCGGTTAGACTTCAGCGCGGCCCGTCCGTGATGACGGCCGATGGCATGAACTACAACAACGTGACCCGGGTAATGAAGCTCTTCGGTAACGTGCGCGGTGCGATCGCCGCCACGGATATCAACGGCGGCTCGTCCAAGTAATCCCGGCACTCCCATCCAAATTGTGACTGCATGAACGAAAGGTTCCCTCGTCCCGATGGCGGCCATGCGCGCGCAACGTCCGCGCGCCGCGCCAAGCACGCCGCGCGGGCCGGGCTCGCTGCCGCCCTGACCATCGCCGTGGCGCTGGCCGCGCTGCCCGCGCACGCCGAGAAGGCCGACCGCGACAAGCCGCTCAATATCGAAGCGGACAACATGTCTTACGACGATCTCAACCAGAAGAACATCTTCACCGGCCACGTGGTCGCGACCAAAGGCACGATCGTCATCAAGGCGGACCGCGTGGAAGTGACGCAGGACCCGCAGGGTTATCAGTACGCGACGGGCACGTCGAGCGGCAACAACCTCTCGTACTTCCGTCAGAAGCGCGATGGCGTGGACGAATACATCGACGGCAACGCCGTGCGCATCGACTACGACGGCAAGAACGACTTCACCAAACTCACGACGCGCGCCGTCGTGCGCCGCCTGCAAGGCCTCACAAAAGTGCAGGACGAAGTGCACGGCAGCGTGATCACCTACGACGGCCAGAAGGACTTCTACACGGCGAGCGCCGGCAAGGACCAGGCCGGTCCCGGGAATCCGAGCGGCCGGGTGCGCGCGATGCTCGCTCCGCGCTCGGGCGGCGCCGCGCCGCTGAACGGGTCGCCCGCCACGCTTTCTCCGTCGAACACCATTCAAGGAACGCCGCCGCAGTGAATTCGCCCGCCATGCCCCACCGCAAGCCGGAAGGCCAGTCGAGTTCGCTCGTCGTCCGCAATCTGAAGAAGCGTTACGGGTCGCGCACCGTGGTGAAGGACGTCTCGCTCGACGTGAAGAGCGGCGAGGTGGTCGGCCTGCTCGGCCCGAACGGCGCGGGCAAGACCACGTCGTTCTATATGATCGTCGGCCTCGTGCCGCTCGATGCCGGCGAGATCGATCTCGACGGCAATTCGATCAGCCTTCTGCCAATCCACCAGCGCGCGCACCTCGGCTTGTCGTATCTGCCGCAGGAAGCCTCGGTGTTCCGCAAGCTCACGGTCGAGCAGAACATCCGCGCGGTTTTGGAATTGCAGACGGACGAATCGGGAAAGCGCCTGTCCAAAGACGCCATAACCGAGCGTGCGGAAGCCTTGCTCGACGAACTGCAGATCGCGCATCTGCGCGAGAATCCGGCGCTGTCGCTGTCGGGCGGCGAGCGCCGTCGCGTCGAGATCGCGCGCGCGCTCGCAACCAATCCGAGCTTCATTCTGCTCGACGAACCGTTCGCGGGCGTCGACCCGATCGCGGTGCTGGAAATCCAGAAGATCGTGAAGTTTTTGAAGCAGCGCAACATCGGCGTCTTGATCACCGACCACAACGTGCGCGAGACGCTCGGCATCTGCGATCACGCGTACATCATCAGCGACGGCTCCGTGCTCGCGGCGGGCGCTCCGAGCGAGATCATCGAGAATGAAAGCGTGCGGCGCGTCTATCTCGGCGAGCATTTCCGCATGTGAGGCAGGCAGGCGCATGAACGGCGCAAATAGTGCGCCGCAACAAGCCAGAGCCGCAAAAATTACGTGCCGCCCTCTTGGGCGGCACGCGCTTTTTTGGAGTCGCCGCGAGGTTTCGCGCGCGTGGCAAACTCTCTACAATGATTAAAACTTTGCCATGAAAGCCAGCCTCCAACTCCGCCTCTCGCAGCATCTTGCGCTGACCCCGCAACTTCAGCAGTCGATCCGGCTGCTGCAGTTGTCGACGCTCGAACTGCAGCAGGAAGTCGCGATGGCCATCGCCCAGAATCCGTTACTGGAGAACGAGGACGACTGGATCGCGAGCCCGCTGCGCGTCGCCGCGGACGGCTCGCTGATCGCATCGCCGGCGGCGACGAGCGCGCCGTCCGAGCCAATGATGAACAACGGCTCGGCATCGGGCACCTCCAGTTCCGAACGTTCGGAAAGCAGCGAGCCGCAAGGCGTCGATGAATACAACGGCCTAGGTTCCGACAGCAGCACGGATTCCAGTTCGTGGAATCTGGAAGACTATGGCCGCTCGAACAACGCGTCCGACGACGACGATCTCCCGCCGCTGCAAATCCACGAATCGACCACGACGCTGCGCGACCATCTGACCGCGCAGTTGCGCATGACCGCGGCAAATCAGCGCGATCGCGCGCTCGTCACGTTTCTGATCGAATCGCTGGACGAGGATGGGTATCTGACCTCATCGCTCGATGAAGTCCAGACCGATCTGCCGGAAGAGCTCGAAGTCGAGATCGAGGAACTGAGCGCCGCACTCGCCTTGCTGCAGAGTTTCGATCCGCCGGGTGTGGGCGGGCGCTCCGCGTCGGAATGCCTGAAGCTGCAACTGCTGCGGCTCGATGGCTCGCCTACGCGCACGCTCGCGCTCGAAATCGTCACGAACCATCTGGAACTGCTCGCGGCGCGCGACTTCACGCGTCTGCGCAAGCAACTCAAGGCAAGTGACGACGCCCTCCGGGACGCGCATCTGCTGATCAAGTCGCTGGAGCCTTTCCCGGGCGCGGCGTACGGCAAGAGCGAAGCGGACTATGTGGTGCCGGACATCCTCGTCAGGAAAACCGCGAGCGGATGGACGGCGGAGTTGAATCCTGAGATCGTGCCGCGGCTGCGCATCAACCATTTGTACGCGAACATCCTGCGCAACAATCGCGGCGATCCGGGCAGCGGCTCACTGCGTCAGCAGCTTCAGGAAGCACGCTGGCTCATCAAGAATATTCAGCAGAGGTTTGAGACGATTCTTCGTGTCGCACAGGCGATCGTCGAGCGTCAGAAGAACTTTTTTGCACATGGCGAAATCGCCATGCGGCCCTTGGTTTTGCGGGAGATTGCTGATACGCTGGGGCTACACGAATCGACGGTTTCTCGTGTGACCACAGGCAAGTACATGCTCACCCCATTCGGGACGCTTGAATTTAAGTACTTCTTTGGATCGCACGTTTCGACCGACACAGGAGGCGCGGCATCGTCAACGGCGATCCGGGCCCTCATCAAGCAACTGATAGGAGCGGAAGACCCCAAAACTCCTCTTTCAGACAGCCGCATCGCCGAACTGCTGGCGGAACAAGGATTCGTGGTCGCGCGGCGCACAGTAGCCAAATACCGCGAAGCCCTCAAGATCCCCGCAGTGAATCTGCGCAAGTCTCTATGACCCGTCTCTGTAGTCCATCGCGTGTTGCGATGGGCGTTTACCGGCCGCATCGCGAAAGCGCGGACGAGCCGGCCGATGCGATCCATCTTTCAAGCGCGCCACGATGACGCGCTGACGGGACGCACAGCCGACCGGTATCGGACGAGCCGACGTGATCTCACGGCCATTAGCTTGGAGAGCAACTATGAATCTGAAGATCAGTGGACACCACCTCGAATTGACGCCTGCGTTGCGCGAGTACGTGATCACGAAGCTGGACAGGGTGCTCCGTCATTTCGATCAAGTGATTGACGGCAACGTTGTCCTCTCGGTCGACAATCATAGGGAAAAGGAAAAGCGGCAGAAGGCAGAAATCAACCTGCATCTCAAGGGCAAGGACATTTTTATCGAGAGTTGTGACGCTGATATGTACGCGGCCATCGACCTGATGGTCGACAAACTGGACCGTCAAGTCATCAAGCACAAGGACAAGATTCAGGGCCACGCCCACGAGTCCGTGAAGTACCGCGGTGAGCCGCACGAAGTGGAAGCGCCGTCGCCCTGAACGCCGACCGCGCGCGTGCCCGCCACCGATCACGGATGACAGCGAATCCCGCCGCCACAGGACGGCGGGCTTGATTGGAGGAAGTCCTCGAATATCCGGAACCGATCGATCCGGGCATGCACAGAAGCGAAGCCGCCCCGACTGGCGGCTTTTTTGTTGGATTTTCGCCGTGGAGAGTCACAAGCCATTGATTTTCGGGGCTTTGTCCTGCACATTTGGATCGAAAGCAGTGCCATGGCGCGGCGCACCATCGGGCTGTGGCCTGTTCTATAATGGTCCGGTTAATTTCGGGTAACACGTCAAGGAACGCTGTAGGGAACGCCGCCAGCGCACTTTCGTTTCATTATCGCCGTGAGCGCTTTCAGACAGCGGCCACGATGAGGAGCTATCAGGCCACGCATCAGCCTGCCAACATGAATCGTTTAGCCAAATTTCTTCCCATCGAGAACGTGGTTCTCGGACTGTCCGTTACCAGCAAGAAACGCGTATTCGAGCAAGCGGGCCTGATCTTCGAGAACCAGAACGGCATCGCCCGCAGCACCGTCACCGACAATCTCTTCGCTCGTGAGCGCCTCGGCTCGACCGGCCTCGGCGAAGGCGTCGCCATTCCGCACGGCCGCATCAAGGGGCTGAAGCAACCGCTCGCCGCTTTCGTGCGTCTCGCCGAACCCGTCGCGTTCGAATCGCCCGACGGCCAGCCGGTCTCGCTGCTGATCTTCCTGCTCGTGCCCGAGCAGGCAACACAACAGCATCTGGAAATTCTCTCGGAGATCGCGCAACTGCTCTCCGACAGCGAGGCGCGCGAGCGTCTGCACAAGGAAGAAGATCGTGACGCGCTTTATCAAGTGCTCACGCAATGGCAACCGTAATACCCGCGCAAACATAGCGAATCGCGTCTGTAGCCCGCCCCGCGCCGCTCGCGCGCCCAGGGGCGCCTCGCTTACGCGAAGCTTCTAGGGCACAATCGGTCAAACGCAGCGCCATGCGGCGTATCGAAGCGATCCGTTTCGACGTTCCGCGAAGGCTGCTCCCGGCTTCCAACGGAGTTCCGGCCTCATGGATACGTCCAGCATCAACGCCCAAAGCATTTTCGACGACAACGCCGCCACTTTGAAGCTCAGCTGGCTCACCGGGCATGAAGGCTGGGAGCGCGGTTTCTCGAGCGAGACGGTCGCGAATGCGACATCGAGCGCCGATCTCGTCGGCCACCTGAACCTGATTCACCCGAACCGTATCCAGGTGCTCGGCGACGCCGAGATCAACTACTACCAGCGCCAGTCCGACGAAGACCGCTCGCGCCACATGGCCGAGCTGATCGCGCTCGAGCCGCCGTTTCTGGTCGTTGCGGGGGAAGTCGGCGCGCCGCCGGAACTGGTTCTGCGCTGCACGCGCTCATCGACGCCGCTCTTTACCACGCGCATGTCGGCGGCCGCGGTGATCGACAGCCTGCGCGCGTACATGTCGCGCATCCTCGCACCGCGCGCGACGCTGCACGGCGTGTTCATCGATATCCTCGGAATGGGCGTGCTGCTCACCGGCGACTCCGGTCTCGGCAAGAGCGAGCTCGGACTGGAACTCATCAGCCGCGGCCATGGTCTGGTAGCCGATGACGCCGTCGATTTCGTGCGCCTCGGTCCAGATTTCGTCGAAGGCCGCTGCCCGCCGCTCCTGCAGAACCTGCTCGAAGTGCGCGGCCTGGGCCTGCTCGACATCAAGACGATCTTCGGCGAAACCGCCGTGCGCCGGAAGATGAAGCTCAAGCTGATCGTGCAGCTCGTGCGCCGGCCGGACGGGGAATTCCAGCGTCTGCCGCTCGAAAGCCAGACCGTCGATGTCCTCGGCCTGCCAATCAGCAAGGTGACGATTCAAGTGGCCGCCGGCCGAAACCTCGCCGTGCTGGTCGAGGCCGCCGTGCGCAACACGATTCTGCAACTGCGCGGCATCGATACCTTGCGCGACTTCATGGATCGTCAGCGGCTCGCCATGCAGGATCCCGACAGCCAATTTCCCGGCAAGCTGATCTGAACGCACGTTTTTCAACGTCGCGCGTGCCGAAACGAATCGGGCGCAGGTGCTAAGCTTAGGGAAAGCGACCCCCTCGAGACCCATGCGTATCATCCTGATCACCGGCATCTCCGGTTCCGGCAAGTCCGTCGCGCTGAACGCCCTGGAAGACGTGGGCTACTATTGCGTCGACAATCTGCCGCCGCGTTTTCTCCCCGAGCTCGCCGCCTATCTCGCGAAGGAAGGCCAGGCGCGCCTCGCCGTCGCGATCGACGCGCGCTCGAGCCTCTCGCTCGATGAAGTGCCGAGCATTATCAACAAGCTCTCGAGCGATTACGACCTGCGCGTGCTGTTCCTCAACGCGAGCACGCAGTCGCTCATCCAGCGCTTTTCCGAGACCCGCCGGCGCCATCCGCTCTCCGGCCCGCCGATGCGCGAAGCCGATGTCGGCGTGCTGAACTCGCTCGCCGAAGCGATCGAGCGCGAACGCGAGCTCGTTGCAGGGCTCGCCGAGTACGGCCATCAGATCGACACGAGCAACCTTCGCGCGAACGTGCTGCGCGCCTGGGTCAAGCGCTTCGTCGAGACGGACGCAGCCGACCTCACGCTGATGTTCGAATCGTTCGGCTTCAAGCGCGGCGTGCCGCTCGACGCCGATCTCATGTTCGACGTGCGTGCGTTGCCGAATCCCTATTACGACCGCGAGCTTCGTCCCTTCACCGGTCTCGATCAGCCGATCATCGACTTTCTCTCGGCGCAGCCGCTGGTCGGCGAGATGATCGGCGACATCGGCGCGTTCGTCGGCAAATGGCTGCCGCGTTTTCGCGACGACAACCGCAGCTATCTCACCGTCGCGATCGGCTGCACGGGCGGCCAGCATCGCTCGGTGTTCATCGCGGAGGCGCTCGCCGCGCGCTTTTGCGAGAAGGCAAATGTGATCGTGCGGCATCGTGACGCGCCCATCCCCGCCGGGTGACAGCGCGACCCACACGCGAACCCGATCGCCGCGCCGGCGGTCCACTCTGGAGGAGCGCGATGTCCGCGAATCCTGTTTTGGCCGACTTGCCGCTGTTCCCGCTGCACACCGTGCTGTTTCCGGGCGGCCTGCTGCCGCTCAAGATATTCGAGGCGCGCTATCTGGACATGGCGCGCGAATGTCTGCGTGAGCAAACGCCGTTCGGCGTGTGCCTGCTGAAGAGCGGACACGAGGTCGCGTCACCGGGCGATCCGTCGGTGCCGGAGAACATCGGCTGTCTGGCCGAGATATCGGAATGCGATGTCGATACCTTCGGGCTCCTGCTCGTTCAGGCACGCGGCACCGAGCGCTTCCGGCTGACGGATCACCGCGTCGAGCCGAGCAACCTGCTCGTCGGGACGGCGGAATTGCTGGGCGAGGATCGGCCGCTTCAGGGCACCGAAGCGCTCGCGAAGTTCGGCGCATGCGCCGAAGTGCTCGAGCGCATCATCGATACGATCAAGGAACGCGAGCCGCAGAACCTTCCGTTCGTCGAGCCGTTTCTCTACGACGATCCCACCTGGGTGTCCAACCGCCTCGCCGAAATCCTGCCGATCCCGATGCGCGCCCGCCAGAAGCTCATGGAACTGATGGACGCCGGCGCGCGCATCGACGTGGTGCATCACTACATGCAGCACCATCAGTTGCTTTAGATGAGCGAGCCGGTCAACGCGTCGATCAGCTTGCGCACGGGCGCGGGCACGCCGTAGGAATCGATGCGAGCGAGCGGCGCCCAGACGGTTTCGCCGTCCATCAACTCACGCGGCGCATTGCGCGCTTCGCCCAGACGCGGTTCGATGTCCAGCTTGAAGTGCGTGAACGCGTGCGATAGCGGCGCGAGACGCTGAAGCTGCGCGCCGGCGCCCAGGCTTTGCGCGACTTCCGCCAACGCGGCTTCGTCGGCCGCTTCGGGAAGGCTCCACAGGCCGCCCCATATGCCGGTCGACGGACGCTTCTGCAGCAGGATCGAATCGCCGTGTTTCAGCACCAGCATCCATGTCTTGCGCGTCGGCACGGCTTTCTTCGGGCGCGCCGCCGGGAACTCGCGCTGGCGCCCCTCGACCTTCGCCACGCAATCCGATGCGAACGGACAGCGCGCGCAATCCGGCTTGCCGCGCACGCAGAGCGTCGCGCCGAGGTCCATCAGACCTTGCGTGTACGCGGTCACTTCGTCCTTGTTCGCGGCATCGGGCAACAGCGATTCCGCGAGCGTCCACATCGCGTTCTCGACGCGCTTCTCGCCCGGGAATCCCTCGATGCCGAACACGCGCGCGAGCACGCGCTTCACATTGCCGTCGAGAATCGTCGCGCGCGCGCCGAACGCGAACGACGCGATCGCCGCCGCCGTCGAGCGTCCGATGCCCGGCAGCTCGGCGAGTTCATCGACCGTCCGCGGAAACGCGCCGCCGTGTTCATGCGCGACAACCTGCGCGCAGCGATGCAGATTGCGCGCGCGCGAGTAGTAGCCGAGCCCGGCCCACAGCGCCATGACGTCGTCGATGGGTGCATCGGCGAGTGACGTCACGGTCGGAAAGCGCTCGAGAAAGCGCGCGTAGTACGGGATGACGGTCGAGACCTGCGTCTGCTGCAGCATGATCTCCGACAGCCAGATGCGATACGCATCGCGCGTGTTCTGCCACGGCAGGTCGTGGCGGCCGTGGATGCGTTGCCACGCGATGAGGCGCGACGAAAATTCAGTAAGAGCGAGCATCGGAAATTAGCGTTGGCAGCGCGGACAAAAGTATGTCGAGCGCTGCCCTTGAACGATTTGCCTGATCGCCGTCCCGCAGACGTGGCACGGCAAGCCCGCGCGATCATAGACGAAATAGTCGAGCTGGAAGTAGCCCGACTCGCCGTTGCTGCCGACGAAATCCCGCAGCGTGCTGCCGCCCTTGTCGATGGCGGCGGCGAGCGTTACGCGCACCGCGTCCGCGAGCAGGTCGTAGCGCACGAGCGAGATGCGCCCGGCCGCGGTGGTCGGCCGGATGCCCGCGCGAAACAGACTCTCCGACGCATAGATGTTCCCCACACCCACGACGATTCCGCCCGCGAGCAGCGCCTGCTTCACCGACACCTTGCGCCCGCGCGTCTCGCGAAACAGCAGTGCGCCGGAAAACTCCGGCGAAAACGGCTCGACGCCGAGACTCGCGAGCAGCGGATGGTCGAGCACGTCGCCGTCGGCGCGCGGATGCCAGAGGATCGCGCCGAAGCGGCGCGGATCGCGAAAGCGCAGGATGAAATCGTCGAACACGATATCGACGTGATCGTGCTTCGCCGCCTCGGGCGGTCTCGGCACGTGCCGCAACACGCGCAGCGTGCCCGTCATGCCGAGATGAACGATCAGCCAGCCCTCGGCCGTTTCGAACAGCAGATACTTGCCGCGCCGCTCGACTTTCTCGATCTTCAGATGTCCGAGCGTCTTCGGAAGATGCGGCGGGATGGGCCAGCGCAACGCCGGCGTGCGCACGTCGACGTGCTCGACGCGCCGTCCGGCGACGTAGGGTTCGATTCCCCTGCGGGTGACTTCGACTTCCGGCAGTTCGGGCATTTTTCTGGAAAGAGACTTGCTAAGGCCAGTGTGCCGGTATTTTAGCGACCGCGTTACAATCGACTGAAACATCGTCTGGATTTCCATGAACTCGTTCGTCATGAAGCTGTTTGCGAAGCGTCAGACCTGCTCGGCGCATTCGTTCGCCATGCCAATGTCGCGAATCGCCGGCGCTGTCGCGCTCGCGATGGCCGCGCTCACGTTTGCTCCCGCGCATGCTCAGCAGCCTAACGCGACGCCCGTTCCAAGCGCCGACGATCAATCGGACGCGCAGAGCGCAGCGGACCTGCTGACAGCCCCGGTGAGCGGCGCGGAATCGCAGGATTTGCCGAACGTGGCAATGTCCAGCCAGATCGTGTTCCAGGTTCTGGCGGCTGAAGTCGCATTGCAGCGCGGCCAGCCCGCGCCTGCATTTCAGACGTATCTGGCCCTCGCCCGCGACACGCACGACCCGCGCTTTGCGCAGCGCGCCACCGAAATCGCGATCGCGGCGCAAAGCCCGAACGATGCGCTCACCTCGGCGCAACTCTGGCAGCAGTTCGCGCCGCATTCGGATCGCGCGGCGCAGTTGAGCGCATCGCTTTTGATCGTCGCCGGCAAGCCGGAAGACGCGAAGCCCACGCTCGAGCGCGAGCTTGCGAAGGTAGCGCCGGAGCAGCGCGGCGAGGCCCTCCTTTCCTTGCAGAGCTTGCTCGCGCGCGGACCGAACCGCATCGGCGGCCTCAACGTACTCAAAGATCTGACGAAAAACGATCAGGACCGGCCCGAGGCGCACCTCGCGCTCGCACGCCAGCAATTGGTCGCCGACGATCCGCCGGGCGCGAAAGCCTCGCTCGAAAAGGCGCTGCAACTCAAGCCGGATTATCTGCCGGCCGCGCTGACGCTCGCGCGCATGAGCCCGGAGGAGCGCAAGGAAGGCATCGCCTCGTTCGAGAGATATCTCGACAAGAATCCGAAATCGCATGATGCACGGCTCGCGCTCGCGCAGTTGTATTTGTCGGCGGACAGGCTCGACGATGCGCAGAAGCAGTTCGAGATCATGCGCAAGAATGATCCGAAAGACCTGACGCCGTTAATGGCGCTCGCGCTCATCAACATCCAGAAGAAGCAGTTCGACAAGGCACAGGAATTTCTGAACCTCTACGCGAAGACCGCGGAGAGCACGCCGGGCGCGGATCCGGGCCAGGCGTACATCTATCTCGCGCAACTGGCGCTGGAACAGAAGAACGATGCCGTCGCGAGCCAGTGGCTCGACAAGATTCCGCGCACCAGCCAGCAATATCTGCCCGCGCAGATCACGCGCGCGCAACTGCTCGCGAAGCAAGGCAAGGTCGACGACGCGCGGGCGCTCATCGGCAACCTGCAAAGCTCCGATCCGCGCGATCTCGCGCTGCTCGCGCGCACGGACTCGGCCATTCTTTTCGAAGCGCATCGCTACAAGGAAGCGGAAGCGAATCTCGCGAAAGCGGTGGCGGCGTTCCCCGACGATCCCGATCTCGTCTACGACTACGCAATGGCCGCCGAAAAGAACGGCCATTACGACGTCATGGAGACGCAGCTGCGCACGCTGATGCGCACGCAGCCGAACAATCCGCAGGCGTACAACGCGCTCGGCTATTCGCTCGTCGATCGCAATCAGCGGCTCGACGAAGCCGTGAAGCTGATCGAAAAAGCGGTCTCGCTCGCGCCGAACGACGCGTTCATCATGGACAGTCTCGGCTGGGCGCGCTTCCGCCAGGGCAATTCGGCCGAAGCGGAGAAGATTCTCAAGAACGCTTACAACCTTCAGCCGAATGCCGAAATCGGCGCCCACCTTGGCGAAGTCCAGTGGAAATCGGGACAGCAGGATCAGGCGCGCGCCACGTGGCGTCAGGCGCAAAAGCTCGAACCGGATAACGACACGCTCGTCAAAACGCTAAAACGACTCCAGGTAAACGATCTTTGATGGTATTCGATTTCATCGCCGGCGCGCCCCGCATGCATCTGCGACGCGGCGCGCTCGGACTTGCGGCAGCCGCCGCGCTGGTGCTGTCGGGTTGCGCGGTCCAGCCGCGCGTACCGACGACGACGAACGCAACCACATCGCTTGCGACGCAGACGAGCCGCGCGTATCACGGACGTTTCGCCGTGCAGTACAACGACCAGAACGGCGTGCAACGCAACGCGTACGGCAACTTCGACTGGCAGGAAACGGGCGACACGGTCACGCTGCAGTTGCGCAATCCGCTCGGCCAGACGATGGCGATCGTGACTTCATCGCCGTCGCTCGCCACGCTCGAGTTGCCGAATCGCCAGCCGGTGAGCGCCGACAACGTGTCCCAGCTCATGCAGACCACGCTCGGCTTCGCGCTGCCGGTCGAAGGGCTGCGTTATTGGCTGCAGCCGTCGGCGGCACCGACTTCGCGCGCGCAGACCACGCTCGATCCCGAATCGAACAATGGCCGTCCGAAGGAAATCAAACAGGACGGATGGACAATCGACTATCTGGCCTATGCCGACGCGCCCGCCGTCGGCGTGAAGCGCGTGAATCTCGTGCGCAACGAACCGCCGCTCGACATCAAGCTCGTGCTCGATCAATAACTTCGCCGTTGCATTACGCATGTCAGCATCCAACGATTCGCTCCGTGACTGCCTCGCGCCCGCGAAGCTGAACCTTTTCCTGCACATCACGGGCCGCCGTCCGGATGGCTATCACTCGCTGCAGACCGTCTTCCAGTTGCTCGACTGGGGTGATCGGCTGCACTTCACGCGTCGCGACGACGGCATCGTCACACGCAAGACGGACGTGCCGGGCGTGGCCGAAGCCGATGACCTCATCGTGCGGGCCGCGCGTTTGCTTCAGCGGCACACGGGCACGAAGTTCGGCGTGGAGATCGAGATCGACAAGCGTCTGCCCATGGGCGCGGGTCTCGGCGGAGGCAGTTCCGACGCTGCGACAACTCTTTTTGCGTTAAATCGTCTCTGGGGTGTTGATCTTTCGCGTGAGATTCTGCAGAATCTCGGCCTGCAACTCGGCGCGGACGTGCCGTTTTTTGTCTTCGGGCAAAATGCATTCGCAGAGGGTGTGGGTGAAGCGCTCCAGGCAGTCAAACTGCCGAAACGTTTCTTCCTGGTCGTAACGCCCAATGTTCACGTTCCGACCGCGGCGATTTTCTCCGAAAAAAGCTTGACACGGGATACGAAAGTCGTCACAATGATGGACTTTCTTGCACAGCAAAGGTCAGACACTAACTGGCCAGACAGCTTCGGTCGAAACGACATGCAAGCTGTGGTTGCAGGAAAGTACGCGGAAGTTGCTAAGGTGCTCGAGTGGTTTTCCAATCTCGCACCGGCGCGAATGACCGGATCTGGAGCAAGCGTGTTTGCCGCTTTTTCTAGTCGGGCCGAAGCAGAAATGGCGCAAGCCAAGCTGCCGGCAAGTTGGAAAAGTGTGGTAACGGCAAGTCTGGATTCGCATCCTCTCTTTGCTTTCGCGTCATAAAGTTTTGTTTTGTCGGTATGTCCTACGCTTCCGGCAAAACTCAGAGTTAGTGTAGGGGAGTCGCCAAGTTGGTCAAGGCACCGGATTTTGATTCCGGCATGCGAGGGTTCGAGTCCTTCCTCCCCTGCCATTCTTTCTAGCAGTTATCTTCTCGCCCCCAGCCGCAGACAGGTGCACGATGAGCAGTGACGGCCTGATGGTTTTTACTGGCAACGCAAATCCCGCGCTTGCACAGGAAGTCGTCAAAATCCTTGGAATCCCTCTCGGCAAAGCAATGGTCAGCCGCTTCTCAGACGGCGAGATCATGGTCGAGATTCAGGAAAACGTTCGGGGCAAAGACGTATTCGTTCTGCAGTCCACCTGCGCTCCCACGAACGACAACCTGATGGAACTGATGATCATGGTCGATGCGCTAAAGCGCGCATCCGCTGGCCGGATCACCGCAGCCATCCCCTACTTCGGCTATGCGCGCCAGGACCGCCGTCCGCGTTCCGCGCGAGTGGCCATCTCGGCGAAGGTCGTCGCGAACATGCTGGAAATTGCCGGCGTCGATCGCGTGATCACCATGGACCTTCACGCCGACCAGATTCAAGGCTTCTTCGACATCCCCGTCGACAATATCTACGCTACCCCGGTTCTTCTCGGCGACCTGCGCAAGCAGAACCATGACCATCTGCTGGTCGTGTCGCCGGACGTCGGCGGCGTGGTGCGCGCGCGTGCACTCGCCAAGCAGTTGAACACGGACCTCGCGATTATCGACAAGCGCCGTCCGAAGGCGAATGTCGCCGAGGTGATGAACATCATCGGTGAAGTGGAAGGCCGCACTTGCGTGATCATGGACGACATGGTCGATACCGCCGGCACGCTGTGCAAGGCCGCGCAAGTTCTGAAGGCGCGCGGCGCGAAGCAGGTGTTCGCGTACGCCACGCACCCGGTGCTTTCGGGTGGCGCGGCTGAGCGCATCACGGCGTCGGAGCTGGATGAGCTCGTCGTCACGGATACCATTCCGCTGTCCGCCGAATCGCTGGCGTGCCCGAAGATCCGTCCGCTGTCGAGCGCGGGTCTGCTCGCGGAGACGTTCTCCCGAATCCGGCGCGGCGACTCGGTGATGTCGCTCTTCGCCGAAGGTTAAACAAAATTGAGCAAGGAAC
This sequence comes from Caballeronia sp. 11_S32, assembly GCF_056930355.1. Taxonomy (NCBI): domain Bacteria; kingdom Pseudomonadati; phylum Pseudomonadota; class Betaproteobacteria; order Burkholderiales; family Burkholderiaceae; genus Caballeronia; species Caballeronia sp. 11_S32. Next base: position 696,257 of record NZ_JBXOWH010000003.1, on the reverse strand, counting down.
GCGAAGCACACGCTTCGCGTTTTTGCATGATCGGCGCGAACGGACGAAGGTTCGCGTCGCTTGTTGTGGGATCGCATATTTTCGATGATCCCGGTTTCCCTGCCTGGTCGCGGGCAGATATAGGAGTCAAACATGAAAGTCGTCGCTTTTGAGCGTAGCAAGCAAGGTACGGGTGCGAGCCGCCGCCTGCGCAACTCGGGCAAGACCCCGGGTATCGTGTACGGTGGTGAGAAGGACGTTGAACTGGTCGAACTCGATCACAACGCCCTGTGGCACGCCCTGAAGAAAGAAGTTTTCCACTCGTCGATTCTCGATCTGGAACTGGCCGGCAAGTCGCAACAAGTTCTGCTGCGCGACGTGCAATACCACCCGTTCAAGCAGCTCGTGCTGCACGTGGACTTCCAGCGCGTCGACCCGAAGAAGAAGCTGCACACCAAGGTGCCGCTGCACTTCATGAACCAGGAAACCAACCCGGCCGTGAAGCTGTCGGGCGCGGTGATCTCGCACGTCGTGACGGAACTGGAAGTGGAATGCCTGCCGGCAGACCTGCCTGAGTTCCTGGAAATCGATCTGGCGAAGATCGAAGCCGGTCAGACGATGCACGCAAAGGACATCCCGCTGCCGAAGGGCGTGAGCCTGACGGTTGCCGTGGCGGCGGAAAACCCGGTGGTCGCATCGGCGACGGTTCCGGCTGCAGTCGTGTCGGATACGGCTGGCGAAGCTGCTGAAGGCGAAAAGCCGGCGGCCGAGTAAGCACGCGGAACACCGCTATCCTCTCGATCCGTTCGCAAGGACGGTCGACGTGACCCGCCGGCGCGCAAGCCCCGGCGGGTTTTTTTTCGTTCTACAAGATTCGACATGATCAAGCTGATCGTCGGCCTGGGCAATCCGGGCGCCGAATACACTGCGACCCGGCATAACGCGGGCTTCTGGTTCGTGGACCAGTTCGCACGCGACGCCGGCGCGACGCTGCGCGAAGAACGCCGTTTCCACGGCTTCTATGGCAAGGGACGCCTGCACGGCCACGAAGTGCATCTGCTCGAACCGCAGACGTTCATGAACCGTTCGGGACAATCGGTGGTCGCGCTCGCGCAGTTCTTCAAGATCTTGCCGGACGAGATTCTCGTCGCGCACGACGAACTCGATCTGCCGCCCGGCACCGTCAAAATGAAACTTGGCGGCGGCAGCGGCGGACACAACGGCCTGAAAGACATTTCCGCGCATCTTTCGTCGCAGCAATACTGGCGGCTGCGCATCGGCATCGGGCATCCGCGCGATCTGATTCCCGAAGGCGCGCGCGCGGGCGCGAAGCCCGATGTCGCGAATTTCGTGCTCAAGCCGCCGCGCCGCGAGGAACAGGATGAGATCGATCAGTCGATCGAGCGCGCGCTTGCCGTGATGCCCTTCGTCGTCGCGGGCGAAACCGAGCGCGCAATGATGAACCTGCACCGCAATTCCTGATTTGGAGCCGACCGTGAGCCGTTTCTGGAGCGATATCGTCCATCGTCTGACGCCGTATGTGCCGGGCGAGCAACCTGCGCTGACGCATCCCGTCAAGCTCAACACCAACGAGAACCCGTATCCGCCGTCGCCGCGCGTCGTCGAGGCGATTCGGCGCGAGCTCGGCGAGGATGGCGCGTCGCTGCGCAAATACCCCGACCCGACCGCGCGCGCGCTTCGTGAGGCCGTGGCGAAGCATCACGGTCTGCGCATCGAGCAGGTGTTTGCGGGCAACGGCTCCGATGAGGTGCTCGCGCACGCATTCCAGGCGCTGCTCAAGCACGACAAGCCGATCCGCTTTCCCGACATCACGTACAGCTTCTATCCGGTCTATGCGCAGTTGTACGGCGTCGAGTACGAGACGATTCCGCTGAACGCGGATTTCGCGATCGATGTCGACGACTACCGCGCACCGAACGGCGGCGTGCTGCTGCCGAATCCGAACGCGCCGACGGGCCGCGCCCTGCCGCTGTCGGAAATCGAAGTGCTGCTGAACGCGAATCCGAATGCACCGGTCATCATCGATGAAGCGTATGTCGATTTCGGCGCGGAATCGGCCGTCAATCTGATCGATGCGTATCCGAACCTGCTCGTCGTGCAGACGACGTCGAAAGCGCGTTCGCTGGCGGGCATGCGCGTGGGCTTCGCGTTCGGCGATCCGGAATTGATCGACGCGCTCACGCGCGTGAAGGACAGCTTCAACTCGTATCCGCTCGATCGCCTCGCGCAAGCGGCGGCGCTCGCGTCGTACGAAGATCAGGCGTGGTTCGCTGAAAGCTGCGCGAAGGTGGTGGCGAGCCGGGACCGGCTGACGGCGCAGTTACAGACGCTGGGTTTCGATGTCGTGCCGTCCGCGGCGAACTTCGTGTTCGCGAAGCATCCCGCGCACGATGCGGCGACGCTCGCCGCCGCGCTCAAGGCGAAAGAGATTTTCGTGCGCCACTTCAAGTTGCCGCGCATCGATCAACACCTGCGCATTTCGATCGGCACGCCCGATGAATGCGATGCGCTCGTCGCGGCTTTGACCGAACTGATCGGCTAATGAAGCGCGGAACGCGAAGGGCTCACGGGCCCTTCGCGGCCATCAGCGCGTGATATTTGGCCATCAACTGCTCAGGCGTTTCGACGTGCGCCGGATCGCGCGGAATGCATTCCACGGGACACACTTGCTGGCACTGCGGCTCGTCGAAATGGCCGACGCACTCCGTGCATTTGTTCGGGTCGATCACGTAGATGTCCGGACCCATCGAAATGGCGTCGTTCGGGCACTCGGGCTCGCAAACGTCGCAGTTGATGCACTCGTCGGTAATGATCAAAGACATGCTTCACTCTCTTGCGCCGGCTTCGAAGCCGGCATGACGCCCGCGCGCGATATCAGATGAGGCTCCGGCGCGCGGGCCCGGCGCTCACGGCGCCGCAGGATCCTTCTGCGACAGCATACCGACTTTGTCCATCAGCCGCTTTTCCACCGACGGGAACACGAACTTGCTGACGTCGCCGCCGAGTTGCGCGATCTCGCGCACGATGGTGCCGGAGATGAACTGGTACTGATCGGACGGCGTCATGAACATCGTCTCGACATCGGGCAGCAGATAGCGGTTCATGCCGGCCATCTGGAACTCATACTCGAAATCTGACACGGCACGCAGCCCGCGCACGATCACGCGCGCATTGTTGGTGCGCACGAAATCCTTCAATAGCCCGGTAAAGCTGCTCACGTGCACGTTGGGATAATGCCCGAGCACATCATGCGCGATATCGAGCCGCTCCTGCAGCGAGAAAAACGGCTTTTTCGCGCGGCTGTCCGCGACGCCGACGACGAGCTGATCGAAAATGCTCGATGCGCGCCGGACGATGTCTTCATGCCCGCGGGTGAGCGGGTCGAACGTACCCGGATACACGGCGACAACCATGAGCTTTCTCCTCTTCTATTTACATTGAGCCGCGTGGCTGCGACGACCCGTTCGCCTCGGTTTCTCGTGATGCGCCCGAAGTGCGCGTCGGGTCTACGCCTCGCGCGCACCGAAATCGGGAACGCGCATTATTCCTCATTTTCGCGGCGCAGCAAATGATAGCGGACCGCGCCCGCCTTGCCCTCGCGCACGACCGTCCAGCCGGCGAGCGCATCGATGCTCGCGGTGTCGAGACGATCGCCGCATTCGACGTAGATCGCGCCATCGGGCGCGGCGAGCGGTGCCGTCAGTTCCAGCGCGCGCGTAAGCAGCGCGTCATCGCCGAACGGCGGATCGAGGAAGATCACATCGAACGAACCGGGCGCGAGGCTCGCGGCGAGGCGCAAGGCATCGGCTTCCGCGATCTCGATGTTGCGTGCGCCGAGTTTCGCCTGATTCGCCCGGATCTGCGCCGCGGCCTTCGCACTTTTCTCGACCATCAGCACGCGCGCAGCGCCGCGCGACGCCGCCTCGAAGCCGAGCGCGCCGCTGCCGGCGAACAGATCGAGACAATTCTGTCCCGTGAGATCCTGGCCGAGCCAGTTGAAGAGCGTCTCGCGCACACGATCCGGCGTGGGTCTGAGCCCGTCGAGATCGAGCACGGGCAGCGGCGTGCGCTTCCAGTCTCCGCCGATGATGCGGATCGTGTGGGGTTTGCCTCCGCGCGAGGGCGTGTGGCTGGGCAAGGAGGAACGTGTGGCGGACGAGCGGGACATAAAAAGATTGTCGGAGTCGGGCGTGCCGGGGGCATTTTTGTTTGAAGATCGGCCGGCGCGGGCAATGAAAGTCAACGTTACCACACGCGCGCGTCGTGCCGGAGTCCGCACGGGCGCGGAGGGCCGCGCCTGATAAAATACGCGGCTTCTATCTCATTTTGCGCGGGCCTCGCGCGAAGCGACTCGAAATCGCGCACGAGGCCGTCGAAGCATGCGCGCATCATCGTCACACATCCATGTTCAGCTTCTTCAAGAAATTCAAAAAGCCGGCAGACGCGCCGCTCGACGCACCTCAGGAAGAATCCGTCGAGGCGGCCGAGGACGAGGAAATCTCCGACGCCGAACTGGAACGGCAGGCGCTTGCCGCTGAGGCACAGCCAGAGGAAGCGCAGCCGGAGGTGAGCGAGGAACCGACGCGGCCAGCCGAGCCCGTCGCGCCAGCACCCGTTGCTCCGGCCGCTTCCGCATCGCCTGCCGCGCCGCACGCGGGGGAGTCGAAGGAATACTGGCAAGGCGGCACGCAGTCGCGATGGTCGCGCGGTCCGGAAACCGACCAGGCCAGCGAAGAGGTGGTGCCGCCGCCGGAACCCGATCCCGTCGCGAAAAGGTCCTGGATGACGCGTCTGCGTCACGGACTTTCGAAGACCAGCTCCAACCTGACCGGCATTTTCGTCAGCGCGAAGATCGACGAAGACCTGTACGAAGAGCTCGAAACCGCGCTCCTGATGTCCGACGCCGGTGTCGACGCGACCGAGTTCCTGCTCGAGTCGCTGCGCGAGAAAGTACGCGCCGAGCGTTTGACCGAGGCGGCGCAAGTGAAGGCCGCGTTGCGCGAGTTGCTGATCGATCTGCTGCAACCGCTCGAAAAATCGCTGATGCTCGGCCGCGCGCAGCCGCTTGTCATCATGATCGCGGGCGTGAACGGCGTCGGCAAGACGACGAGCATCGGCAAGCTGGCGAAGCATTTGCAGCGCTTCAACCAGTCGGTGCTGCTCGCCGCCGGCGACACCTTCCGCGCCGCCGCGCGCGAGCAGCTGACCGTCTGGGGCGAGCGCAACAATGTGATGGTGATCGCGCAGGAAAGCGGCGACGCCGCCGCCGTGATCTACGACGCGGTCGGCGCGGCACGCGCGCGCAAGATCGACGTGATGATGGCCGATACCGCCGGCCGTCTGCCCACGCAGCTGCATCTGATGGACGAGTTGCGCAAGGTGCGCCGCGTGATCGCGAAGGCGATGCCCGACGCGCCGCACGAAGTGCTGCTCGTGATCGACGCGAACACGGGTCAGAACGCGCTCGCGCAGGTGAAGGCGTTCGACGATGCGCTGGGCCTCACCGGTCTCGTCGTCACGAAGCTCGACGGCACCGCGAAGGGCGGCATTCTCGCCGCGATCGCGCGCCAGCGGCCCGTTCCGGTGTATTTCATCGGCGTGGGCGAGAAGGTCGAGGATTTGCAGCCGTTCAGCGCCGAAGAATTCGCCGACGCACTGCTCGCCTGAAAATGAAAAGGGCGTCCGCGTGGACGCCCTTTTTTCATCGCGCGAAGACCAGAGACGCCGCGATCCACCACATCACGCAGCCGACGATCACATCGAGCACGCGCCACGACATGTCTTTCTCGAACCACGGCTCGAGCAAACGCGCGCCGTAGCCGAGCGCCGTGAACCAGATGATCGACGCGCACATCGCGCCCGCCGCGAACCAGCCGCTGCCCGGCCAGCCGCGCCGCGCGCCGATGCCGCCGAGCAGCACCACCGTATCGAGATAGACGTGCGGATTGAGCAGCGACAGCGCGAGCACGGTGGATGCCGCGCCGATCGCCGTCTGCGATTCGCCGTCCGACGCGTTCAGATGCCCCGGCCCGCGCCATGCCGCGATGAACGCGCGCAATCCGTACAGAAACACGAAGATAGCGCCGGCCCAGCGGATCACGTCGAGCAGAAAGGGCGCACGCGCGATCAGCGCGCCCATTCCGCCGACGCCGAGGGCAATCAACAATACGTCGATGAACGCGCAGATCGACACGACGATGCCCACGTGCCTGCGCTTCAACCCTTGCCGCAGCACGAACGCGTTTTGCGCGCCGATCGCGACGATCAGGCTCGCGCCCAGCCCCGCGCCCGACAGAAAACTCGACAGCGTTCCCGCAGAAACCGCAGCCGTCATTCGGCGTCCGGCTGTTGCGCCGGCGCGGCCTTAGCGAACGCGTCGATGCTGGCGGCGTGGTCGGCGATGCGTTCGATCGTCGGATAAACACTCACGTCGATGCCGAAGCGCCGCGCATTGAACACTTGCGGCACGAGGCACAGATCGGCGACGGTGGGCGTGTCGCCGAAGGTCAGCGCGCCGACGCGCTTGTCGTTCGCCAAGCGCTTTTCGAGCGAATCGAAACCCGTCTCGACCCAATGCCTATACCACGCGTCCTTCACCTCATCCGGCACTTTCACCTGATGCTTCAGGTACTTGAGCACGCGCAGATTGTCGAGCGGATGAATCTCGCACGCGACCTGCATCGCGACCGCACGCACGAACGCGCGATCCGCCGGGTTCTTCGGCAGGAGCGGCGGCTCCGGATGCGTCTCCTCCAGATACTCGATGATCGCGAGCGACTGCGTGAGCACATCGTCGCCATCGACGAGCGACGGCACGATGCCGTCCGGATTCACCGCGCGATATTCGGGCTTGAGCTGCTCGCCGCCGTCGCGCAGCAGATGCACGCCGGCGTACTCATAGTCGAGCCCTTTCAGATTCAGCGCGATGCGCACGCGATACGCCGCCGAGCTGCGGAAATAGCTATAGAGCTTCATACGATGCGCACCGAAAATTCGCCGATTCCATCCACGCCGCCCTTGAGCAGATCGCCCTTCACCACTGCGCCGACGCCTTCGGGCGTGCCGGTGAAAATGAGATCGCCGGGGAAGAGCTCGAAGAGCGTCGACAGGTACGCGACCGTCTCGCCCACCGACCAGATCAGTTGCGAAATATCCGAGCGCTGCTTCTCCTCGCCGTTGACGGTCAGCCAGATCGCGCTCTTCTCCAGATGCCCGGCCTTCGAGACCGGATGGATCGGGCCGATCGGCGCGGAACGGTCGAAGCCCTTGGCGGTGTCCCACGGACGGCCGAGCTTCTTCGCTTCGGCCTGCAGATCGCGGCGCGTCATGTCGAGACCGAGCGCGTAGCCGTAGACATAATCGAGCCCTTTATCGGCGGGAATGTCCTTGCCCTGCTTGCCGATCGCGGCGACCAGTTCCATCTCGAAGTGCAGGTTCTTCGTCTGCGACGGATACGGAAACTCGCCCGTCGAACCTGGCGCGACGTACAGCACGGCATCGGCGGGCTTGCTGAAGAAGAACGGCGGCTCGCGGTCCGGATCGTGGCCCATTTCGCGCGCGTGGGCTTCGTAGTTGCGACCGACGCAATAGATGCGGCGCACCGGAAACTGCTCGTTCGAACCGTCGACGGGCACCGCTGCTGCCGGCGCCGGAGGAAACACGTAACTCATCCCGCTCTCCTGTTGCTGTTTTTGATGTGCAGATTCATGGGCGAATGCCTGGCGCGAACGGCCGGCGAGAAAAGGGAGTTTAACGTGCGCGCGCAAATCGTGGCGAAGCTTGTCAGGCGTGCGTTTCCGAGCTTTCGACGAGCCTTCGGGAAGCTCGCCGCACGTTCATCGCGAAGCCGCGTGGAGCGAAATCCGCGCGAAACCTTCGGCCGCCGCAGCTTGCCAGCGCGCTTTAAATGCGATACTGAATAACATTCCTGCACCTTTGAAACGCGCGACGGCATCGCTCACAGTATCGAAAAAGAGCGCCCGCTCCGCGTATCTTTCCGATGACCGACTCTGCTGCCCCTACTTTCGCCTGCGCACGTTACATCAAGGAAATCGGCCGCGGGCCGAACGGCGCGCGCGCCCTGTCTCGCGACGATACCTACGCGCTCTACGAAGCGATGCTCGAGAACCGAGTCTCCGAACTCGAACTCGGCGCGGTGCTGCTCGCCTACCGCGTGAAGGGAGAATCCGCCGCCGAGCTTGCCGCGATGCTATCCGCCGCGCATCGCTCGTTCGAGCCGCTGCACGTTCAGGATGGACGCGAGCATGCGCGGCCTGTCTCGATTCCGAGCTACAACGGCGCGCGCAAGACGCCGAACCTGGTGCCGCTGCTATCGCTTCTGCTCGCACGCGAAGGCGTGCCCGTGCTGGTGCATGGCGTCACCGCGGATCCGGGCCGCGTGACGAGCGCCGAGATCTTCGCCGAACTGGGCATCGCGCACGCGGCTTCGCACGACGAAATCGAGGACAGCCTCGCATCGCGCCGGCTCGCATTCGCGCCGATCAGCGTGCTCGCGCCGAAGCTCGCGCGGCTGCTCGCGCTCCGGCGCCGCATGGGCGTGCGCAATTCGACGCATACGCTCGTGAAGATCCTTCAGCCGTTCGCGGAGCCGGGGCTCAGGCTCGTCAATTACACGCATCCGGAGTATCGCGAGAGCTTGACGGGGCTTTTCACCGAGCATCCGGACGCGGCAGTGGGCGGCGCACTGCTCGCGCGCGGCACCGAAGGCGAAGCCGTCGCGGATACGCGCCGCCAGGTGCAGGTCGACTGGTTCCACGACGGCCACGTCGAAACGCTGATCTCGCCGGAGCATTCGCAGCCGCATGCGCCGCACGTCGATCTGCCCGAAGCACTCGACGCCGCGACCACCGCGCGCTGGATCGAATGCGTGCTGCGCGGCGATGTGCCGGTGCCGTCCGCGGTCGCGCGCCAGGTCGAAGCCATCGCCGATGTCGTGCGCAAACCCGTCACGAATCATGCGAACCCGTAGCAACCCCGATTTGACACGGTATTCAACGCTGGTTTAAAGTCGAACGCATGAGCTTCACCCAGCCCTCCTCCCTCCGAATTATTTCGGGCCGCCTAGCGCGGCCCCTATCGCTACGTCTAGCGTAAGTCGCCAGACGTAGCGCCGCGCGTCGCCGGGTTTTCCGAGCAAGCGCGGTCCTGCCAGAAGTCCCCTGTAGTTCCTTTTCTTACCACCTGTAGTCGTCAGCTTTTCGTTCGCGCATCCCGCGAAACGGAAACGCGAGGGTCAAATGCACGCTGCTTCGCGCACGTTCACGTTGGTCGCAGGCGTCACCGTCACTGGTGATCCCGGGACACGCGCGCGCGGTCCGGTATTACGTGCATCCCGCCAAGCCCGGCCAGCCGCCGGACACAGCCTCTCTCGCAGGCGCTACGCAAACCGTCCGAAGAGAGATCGACGATCATGATGCCGAACCCCGCCGAGAAATACCGCCCGTTTCCGCAAGTCCGTCTGAATGGCCGCCGCTGGCCGAACCGCACGATCGAGAAGGCGCCCATCTGGATGAGCACCGATCTGCGCGATGGCAACCAGTCGCTCATCGAGCCGATGAGCATCGCGGCAAAGCTCGAGTTCTTCGAGATGCTGGTGAAAATCGGGTTCAAGGAAATCGAGGTGGGGTTCCCGTCGGCATCGCAAACCGATTTCGACTTCGTGCGCAAACTGATCGACGAAAAGCGCATCCCGGACGACGTGACCATCGAAGTGCTCGTGCAGTCGCGCCGCGAACTGATCGAGCGCACGTTCGAAGCCGTCGAAGGCGCGAGCAAGGTGATCGTGCATCTCTACAACGCGATCGCGCCGTCGTTCCGCAAGATCGTCTTCAATCAGTCGAAGGATGAAGTGAAGGCGCTGGCCGTGGAAGGCACGCGCATCATCAAGGAATGCGCGGCGGCGCGGCCTGACACGCACTGGGTCTACCAATACTCGCCCGAGACCTTCAGCATGACGGAGCTCCCGTTCGCGCGCGAAGTGTGCGACGCGGTTGCGCAGACCTGGCGTCCGACGCCCGGCCACAAGATGATCGTGAACCTGCCCGCGACCGTCGAGGCCGCGATGCCCAACGTCTTCGCGGATCAGGTCGAGTGGATGGACCGCAACATGGGTTTTCGCGACAGCATCGTCCTCTCGGTGCATCCGCATAACGATCGCGGCACGGCGGTCGCGGCGGCGGAAATGGCGGTGCTCGCGGGCGCGGATCGCATCGAAGGGTGCCTCTTCGGCAACGGCGAGCGGACCGGCAATGTCGATCTCGTCACGCTCGCGATGAATCTCTATACGCAAGGCATCGATCCGAGCCTCGATTTCTCCGACATCGACGCCGTGCGCCGCGTGGTCGAGCGCTGCAACCAGATTCCGGTGCATCCGCGCCATCCATATGCGGGCGATCTCGTGTTCACCGCGTTTTCGGGTTCGCATCAGGACGCGATCCGCAAGGGCTTCTCGCAGCGCGTGCCGGGCACCGTGTGGGAAGTGCCCTACTTGCCGATCGATCCGGCCGATCTCGGACGCAGCTACGACGCCGTCATCCGCGTGAACAGCCAGTCCGGCAAGGGCGGCGCGACCTATCTGCTCGAACGCGGTCTCGGCTTCACACCGCCGCGCCGCGTGCAGATCGAATTCAGCCACGCCGTCCAGAAGGTGACCGATACGTCCGGCGTCGAAATCAGCGGCGACGCGATCTGCGAACTCTTCAAGCGCGAATATTTCGACGCGGGCGGCCCGGTTTCTCGCGTCGATGCGTCGACGCTGTCGGTGTTCGGACGGCGCGTCGCGGTGGCGCCGGCGGCAGGCGCCGCAAGCGACGACGCTCACGCGCAGACGGTCGCCGCGGCGCTCGGCGTGGATGCGAGCGTGAACTGGTTCGAAACGGCCGTCACAGCGAACGGCGACACGGCCGTGTTCGTCGGCTGCCGCGTCGGCGAAGGCCAGACGCGCTTCGGCGTCGCGGTGCATGCGAACCCGGCGCTCGCGGTCGCCGATGCGGTCGTGAGCGCGGTGAACCGTTCGGAGGGCGTCACGCAGGAGGACCTGCAGGACGAGCCGATGGAGGCCGCGGCGTAACGCGCAGCCGAGGCGGCGCGCGGCTCTATTCGAGAGCGACGCGCGTCGCCTGCAGCGCGAGCAATTGCCACTGCCCTTCCGTCTGGACGTGAACCGCGGTATAGGCAATCGGAAAAAGCAGCGCGCCGTTCTTCGACTCCATTTCGACCAGCGCGCGGCCCGACACGAGACAGGTGTCGCGGCCGGCTGGAAGCACGTCCTGCGACTGGATCTCGATCTGACGATAGCGGCGGCGTCCAGCGGTGATGGCGTCGATGAACTGGCGTTTCGTTTCGCGCTTGCCGTTCGTGTGGACGTAGCTGACGTTTTCGGCCAGCAGCGCGTCCAGCGCCGGGCCGTCGCCCTCGACCATCGCACGGAAGCGATCGCGCTCGAGGCCGCGTATGGCCTCAATGGTTTTTGCCGGCATCTGTCGATTCCCCTTGTGTCGAGGAACCGATGCGCCGGCGCCTCGTCAGAAGTTGTATTGCAGATATAGCTGGCTGAAATTTATACCAGGATTCGGCTCTTTGATACCCGCGTTCGACAGATGCTGGAAGCGAAAGCCGGCCTGATAGCTTTGTTTCTGACCGAAGATCATCCCGACGCCGATCACGTCCGCGAACTGGAACGCCGTCGACACGGTGAAATCCTGCGTGATGCGCGCGTGCGAGAGCAGCCGCACGCCCACGCCCGCCTCGATGAACGGCCGGAAATAGCCCGAACTCTTCACGAAACGCACCACCGGCGTGATGCCGAATTCCCAGATGTTCGGGTTGACCGCGTTATCTTCCTTCGAATGCCAATAGGACACGTGACCTTCGCCGACGAACGTGAAGTGGAACCCGCCGATCTCCCACCAGGTGAGGCCCGGATCCCAGGACAGCCCGAGATCCGCCTTTTTGATGTCTCGGTCGGCCAGGCCGGCGGCGACCTGCACGCCGAAGCGGTCCGCATGCGCCGCCGCCGACGCGAAGCCGAGCGCGGCGCAGACGGCGAGATGACACATCGAACGATGCCGGGAAGTCTTGTTTTTATGCATTAGCACCCCATTTGCTCGGATGACGGGCGTGTTTTCTGCAACGGAGCCGTCTGGCGATTCTAATGACGTTCTACAGCATTTGCAGGAATCACAGCAGCTCGCGCCGTTTTGTTGAATTTTCTTTCGCCGCAGCGCACAAGACCGGTAATCGATTCGAAATCGATGTGTTACCCGGTAACCTATACCACTTGCCGCGCAACGGACTGTCCTATTGATCCCGCAAATTCGATAGTTTTTGTGGGAACTCCCACATTCCTTCCTGCTCTAACACTTAGCACTCGGCAAACGGGAGTGCTAATATCGTGTCTGACTTGTCGCTGGTGTTAAGCGGCGAGCGAATTGTTGATAAGGAGCTTATGAGCGTGACCAATGCGATGACCCTTCCGAATGTACTGAACTCGGCACCTGCCAAGGCATCGGCAGGCGCGCTGACGTACGCACAGTCGTCGATGCTGACCGGCCAGATCGGCAACATCGATTCATACATACAAGCAGTGAACCGCATTCCAATGCTGTCGCCGGCAGAGGAACGTCAGTACGCCACCGAATTCCGCGAACACGGCAACCTGAACGCGGCGCGGCAGCTCGTGCTTTCGCACCTGCGCCTCGTCGTGTCGATCGCCCGCAACTATCTGGGCTACGGCTTGCCGCATGCGGACCTGATCCAGGAAGGCAACATCGGTCTGATGAAGGCCGTGAAGCGCTTCGACCCGGAGCAAAACGTGCGCCTGGTGTCGTACGCGATGCACTGGATCAAGGCCGAGATCCACGAGTACATCCTGCGCAACTGGCGCACGGTGAAGGTCGCGACGACCAAGGCGCAGCGCAAGCTGTTCTTCAACCTGCGCAGCCACAAGACGAGTCATTCGGCGTTCACGCCGGATGAGATCGACGGTCTCGCGAACGAGCTGAACGTGAAGCGCGAGGAAGTCGCGGAGATGGAAACGCGTCTGTCGGGCGGCGATATCGCGCTCGAGGGTCAGGTCGAGGACGGCGAGGAAGCGTTCGCGCCCATCGCCTATCTGGCGGACTCGCACAACGAGCCAACCAATGTCATCGCGGCGCGCCAGTTCGACAAGCTGCAAAGCGATGGCCTCGCCGAAGCGCTGGAATCGCTCGATGAGCGCAGCCGCCGCATCATCAAGGCGCGCTGGCTCGACGTGCAGGACGACGGCTCGGGCGGCAAGACGCTGCACGAGCTGGCCGACGAGTTCGGCGTGTCCGCGGAGCGCATTCGCCAGATCGAGGCGAGCGCGATGAAGAAAATGCGCTCGGCGTTGCACGACTATGCGTAATACCTGACTGTGCTTTGGCAGAAATTGCGAAGCCCGCCGTCGATGAGACAGCGGGCTTTTTCTTTGATCGTGCGCTGAAAAGCAAACGGCACCCGCAGGTGCCGTTTGCTTTCATGCATCGGCTAGCGCATCACGCCGGCATCGGAGCCGTGCCGCCGCCGTTGCCCGACAGGCGCGTCGACAGTTGTGCGGCATAACGCTGCGCCGCCGCGCCCACGACGATGTGGAACGTATCCGCCGACACCCACGCCACGTCCAGCGACGACAAACGCTGACGATCCACCGACGACGGATCGCGCACGACCACGCGCAGGCGCGTCTGAGCGACCGCGTCGAGCGAGACGACATTGGTCGCGCCGCCGAACACCGCGAACCAGCGTGCCGGGTCCGGATCGAGCGGGCCGGGCGTCTGATCAGCGCTAGCGACAGCCGCCGCCGGTTGCGCCGACGTAGACGATGCGGGCGTCGCGCCGCGCGTCGACGAGTGCTCCAGCTCGGTGCGGATTTCATCGGCGATCAGGTCCGCTTCGGGCCCGATGATCACCTGCACGTTGGTCGCACCGCGTTTCAGCACGCCGCGCGCGCCGATGGTCTTCAACTGCGCTTCCGACACTTTTTCCGAGTCGGCCACCGACAGACGCAGACGCGTCGTGCAGGCATCGACGAGCGTCAGGTTGGACGCACCGCCCAGCGCCGCGATGTACTTCGCCGCGCGCGTGCCCGATGCGGACACCGCTGCAGCACCTGGCACCGGCGGGATCAGGCCGCCATCGACCGTGGTTTGCGCGTCGGTTTCGGCGTCGGTCGTGGCGGGCTCGCGGCCCGGCGTCGCCATGTTGAACTTGCGGATGAAGAAGCGGAACAGGCCGTAGTAGATGATGAAGTACACGATGCCGATCGGAATTGCCATCCAGCCGCGCTGCGACAAACCGTAGTTCAGCACGTAGTCGATCGCGCCCGCCGAGAACGTGAAGCCGAGATGGACACCGAGCGCCGAGCAGATCGCGAGCGACAGGCCCGTCAGCACCGCGTGGATCGCGTACAGAACGGGAGCCAGGAACATGAAGCTGTATTCGATCGGCTCGGTCACGCCCGTCAGGAACGCGGTCAGCGCCATCGAGAACAGCAGGCCGCCGACGACCGCGCGGCGCTCCTTCGGCGCCTCATGGAACATCGCGAGGCAGGCGGCAGGCAGGCCGAACATCATGATCGGGAAGAAGCCGGTCATGAAGCCGCCCGCGGTCGGATCGCCCGCGAAGAAGCGATGCAGGTCGCCGTGCACCACCGCGCCGCCGCCCGGCGGCGTGAACGAGCCGAACACGAACCATGCGAGCGAGTTGATGATGTGATGCAGGCCCGTGACGAGCAGAATGCGGTTCAGCACGCCGAACACGAAGGTGCCGAGCGCGCCGGCCGTGGTGAGCCAGTTGCCCGCGCCGTCGATGGCCGCCTGCACCGGCTGCCACACGTAGCCGAAGATGATGCCGAGTATCAGACACGCGACGCCCGTGATGATCGGCACGAAGCGCTTGCCGCCGAAGAACGCGAGATACTCGGGCAGCTTGATGTCCTTGTACTTGTTATAGAGATAACCGGCGAGCATGCCGGCGATGATCCCCGACAGCACGCCCATGTTGAGCTTGGCGTTGATGTCCTTCATCACGGCCACCTCGATGAGATAGCCGATCGCGCCGGCGAGACCCGCCGTGCCATTGTTGTCCTTCGCAAAACCCACCGCCACGCCGATGGCGAACAGGAGCGGCAGGTTGGTGAAGATCGCATCGCCGGCGTCGGCGATCATTTTGATGTTGAAAACATCGGGCTGGCCGAGGCGCAATAGCAGGCCGGCCACCGGTAGCACGGCGATCGGCAGCATCAGCGCGCGGCCTAGTCGCTGCATTTTTGCAAACGGGTTGGCGTCCATCGGGTTCTCCAAAAATATAAGTCTTGTCGTTACTGCTTCGGGGATTGCTGAAAAAGCTTGCCGACGCTGGGTGCGGAACGGACGTCAGTCCTGCGGCCAGATTTCGCGGCTTGCCGCTCTTACTGCCTGTGCCGATTCGAGCGCGAGGCAATCCTCGGCGCGCTGACGGCACAGTTGGTAATCGAGATTGCGCACGCGCGCCTTGATGCCGGGCACGGACACCGGATCGACCGACAATTCGGTCACGCCGAGCCCGACGAGCAAGGGCGCCGCGACCGGATCGCCGCCGAGCGCGCCGCACACGCCAACCCACTTGCCGTGCTTCTCAGCGCCCTGCACCGCTGCCTTGATGAGACGCAGCACGGCCGGATGCAGACCGTCGGACTGCGCGGCGAGATCGGGCTGGCAGCGGTCCATCGCGAGCGTGTACTGCGTGAGATCGTTGGTGCCGATCGAGAGGAAATCGGCGTGCTTCGCGAGTTGATCGGCAAGCAGCGCCGCCGAAGGCACTTCGATCATCACGCCCACTTCGACCGGCTCGGTGCGGCCGGCTTCGCGCGCAAGTTCGTCGATGCGTGCGCGCAGGCGTTGAAGTTCGCCGGAATCGGTGACCATCGGCAGAAGGATTCGAACCGCGCCGAGAGGTTTCACGGCGAGCAGGCCGCGCAACTGGTCGTCGAGCAGGTCCGGGCGCACTTGCGCGAGACGGATGCCGCGCAGGCCGAGCGCGGGGTTTTCTTCGGGCGGCAGCGTCAGATAGTCCACTTCCTTGTCCGCGCCGACATCGAGCGTGCGGATGATCGCGGTGCGGCCCTGCAAGGCATCGACGATGCCCTGATAGCTTTCGGCGTGCTCCGCGACCGTCGGCGCCGACTGGCGATGGATGAACAGCAGTTCCGTGCGCAGCAGGCCGACCGCATCGGCGCCGTTTTCGACGGCGGCCTTCGCGTCGTCGAGCGTCGCGATGTTCGCGGCGACTTCGATATGACGGCCATCCTTCGTCGATGCAGCCTCCTGCGACAGCTTGCGATTCGCCTCGCGCACACCCGCGAGCCGGTCGCGTTCGTTGCGCGCGCGTTCGACGTCGAGCGCGGTCGGCGCATGCTCGATACGGCCCGCCGATGCGTCGACGACCACTTGCGTGCCTTCGGGAATCGCGTGCAGCGCATCGCCGATCGCGACGAGCGCCGGAATGCCCACCTGCCGCGCGATGATCGCCGCGTGCGAGGTCGCGCCGCCGCGCGCCATCACGAGCGCGGTGACGCGCGTGCGGTCGATCGACGACAGATCGGACGGCGTGAATTCGGTGGCCGCGAGCACGGCTTCCTGCGGCAGCTCGCGCGCCGCCGTGTTGCTGAGACCGAGCGCGCGCAGCACGCGCTTTTCGATATCGCGCAGATCGGCCGCGCGTTCGGCGAGCAGATCGTCCTGCACGTTCGAAAGCAGCGCGATCTGCGCGCGGATCGCCTCGCGCCACGCGAAGCCCGCGCTCTTGCCGAGGCTGATGAGATCGCGCGCGGCATCGACGAGCGTCGGGTCTTCGAGCAGCACGCGATGCACCGCGAAGATGCCCGCTTCGCCAACCGCGCCGCGCTGCGACGCAGTGCGCACGGTTTCGCCGAGCTCCGTGTCGACCTGCGCGATGGCTTTGTCGAGCGCACGGCTTTCCGCCGCCGACGAACTGCTCGCCTGTTCTGGCGGCACGATGTCCTGATCGTCCCAGCGCACGAGCTTTCCGACCGCGATGCCCGGCGCCGCGCACACGCCCGCGAGCGTGTTTGGCGCAAGCGGCTCGCCCGATCGGACGGCTTGCGCAACCGGCGCGGGCGACTTCGCGCGCGCCGGCGTCTCCTCGACTTCGCCCAGCGCCGCGCGCAGCAGTTCGGCGGCGACCGCATCGACGGCCTGTTGCGCCTGCGCGCCGATACCGACCAGTTCGATGGTTGCGCCGTCGCCCGCGCCGAGGCCGAGCAGACCGACGACGCTTTCCACCGGCGCCTTCTTGCCCTCGTAGCGCACTTCGACCTTCGCGTCGAAGCCGCGCGCCGCTTCGCGCGCCCGCGCCGCCGGACGGGCATGCAAGCCGCCCGCATGCGCCAGCGTGAGCTTGCGGCGCGCTTCCTCGAGCACGACCGCGCCGTTGCGCGCGGTCTCGGCCTTTTCGCCTTGCTTCGCGCGCAGAATCAGCATGCGCGAACCCGCCTTCAACACGCCGCGTCCGGCGCGATCGACCACGTCGAAGGCATCGCCGTTCGCGACCGCGATCACCGAAACGAGGCTCGGCGCGTTCTGCGCGACGAAATCCGCGTCGAATTCGATGAGCGGCTCGCCCGCGCGCACCGTCGCGCCTTGCTGAACCGCCGGCGTGAAGCCCTTGCCGCCCAGCTCGACCGTGTCGATGCCGATATGCACCAGAATCTCCGCGCCTTCCTTCGTGCGCAGCGTCACGGCGTGATGCGTGCGCGCGAGATGCGTGATGGTGCCGTCGCAAGGCGAGATGAGCACGTTATTGAGCGGATCGATGCCGATGCCGTCGCCGAACATGCCCTCGGCGAACACGGGATCGGGCACGTCGGCGAGCGGCACGACGGGGCCGGTGAACGGCGCGAGCAGCACGACGTCGTTCGGGTTATCAGTGGATTGGTTCAACAGGGACTCCTCGGCACGGCGCATCGGCTATCTCACTCAATGGGTTTCGGTGACCTTGTTCAGGTGACGCGGCGCGTCGGGATTGCGCCCGCGCGCGGCGGCCAGATTCGCGGCCATCACATAGAACGAAAGGATTGCGGCGATCGGATCGAGCGCCGGATGATCGGTCGCGACGAGCGGCAACTCCGCTTGTGCGACGTCGGACGGCGCGGCGAGCAGCACGCGCGCGCCGCGAGCGCGCATGTCGGCGGCAAGCTGGACGAGGCCCGCCTGCTCCGGCCCGCGCGGCGCGAACACGAGCAGCGGATAGTCCTTGTCGATGATTTCCATCGGGCCGTGGCGCACTTCCGCGCTGGAGAACGCTTCGGCCTGGATGCCGGAGGTTTCCTTCAGCTTGAGCGCGGCTTCCTGCGCGATGGCAAGGCCAAGGCCGCGGCCGATCACGATCATGCGGTCGACGCCCTTTAGTTCGTCGACGGCGCGCGTCCAGTCGAGCTTGCCCGCGGCGCGCAGCGCATCCGGCAGCGACTTCAGCGCGTTGAGCAGTTCGACGTCGCGCTGAACGTGCGCGATCACGATCGCCGACAGCGACAGCATCGCGATATAGCTCTTGGTCGCGGCGACCGAAAGCTCGGGACCGGCGAGGAGCGGCAGGAAGTATTCGCACGCGCTTTCGAGCGGCGACCCGGTGACGTTGACGGCCGCGACCGTGAACGCGCCCGCATCGCGCAGCGCCTGCATCGTGCCGACGAGATCGGGGCTCTTGCCCGACTGCGAGAACGCGACGGCGAGCTGGCCCGAGACCCGCAGCGGCGCCTGCTGCAACGTGGCCACGGACATCGGCAGCGACGCGACCGGCACGCCGATGCGGCTCATCGTCAGGCTTGCGAAATAACTGGCGGCGTGGTCGGAACTGCCGCGCGCGACCGTCAGTGCGACATTGCGCGGCTGCTCCTTGAGCTTGTCCGCGAGCGCTTCGATGCGCGAGGTATCGGCAAGCTGGGCCGCGACGACATCCGCGGACTCCAGCGCTTCATTAAGCATATTCGACAATTGATTCTCCTTCGACATACGTGGCGGTCAGCTGGTGTTCCCGGTCGAGCACGACGAGATCGGCCCATGCGCCGCGCGCGATGCGGCCGCGGTCTTCGAGCCCGAGATAGTCGGCGGGGAAACGCGACAGGCGATTCGAGACGTCCGCGAGCGGAATGCCCAGCGAGACGAGATTGCGCAGCGCCTGATCCATCGTCAGGGTGCTTCCGGCGAGCGTGCCGTCCGCGAGACGCACGCCGCCCATGCATTTGGTCACGTGCTGGCTGCCGAGGCGATATTCGCCGTCGGGCATGCCGGCGGCCGACGTGCTGTCGGTCACGACGTAGAGACGCGGAATCGCGCGCATCGCGGCGCGAATGGCGCCCGGATGCACGTGCAGCAGATCGGGGATCAACTCGGCGTATTCGGCATGCGCGAGCGCGGCGCCGACCATGCCGGGGTCGCGGTGATGCAGCGGCGACATCGCGTTGAACAGATGCGTGAAGCCGCGCGCGCCGTGCTTGAGCGCATTGACGGCGTCGTCGTAGGTGCCGAGCGAATGGCCGAGCTGCACGCGCACGCCGCGCGACGCCATTTCGGAAATGATGTCCAGATGCCCCGAGATTTCCGGCGCGATCGTGACGACGCGGATCGGCGCGAGTTCGAGGTATTTCAGCACTTCGTCGCGCACCGCGACGGCGGCCGCGTCGGGCTGCGCGCCGAGCTTGCCGGGATTGATGTACGGACCTTCGAGATGCACGCCGAGCATGCGCGCGCCGTCTTCCGCGCGGCGTCTCGCCTGTTCGCCCAAGCCCGCGACGACCTGCATGAGTTCATCGCGCGGCGCGGTCATCGTGGTGGCGAGCAGGCTCGTCGTACCGTGCTGCGCGTGCTGGCGCGCGACGGTGTCCGCTGCGTCGCCGCCTTCCATGATGTCGCGCCCGCCGCCGCCATGCACGTGCAGATCGATGAAGCCGGGCAGGATATACGGCGCGTCGTTGACGAGCGGATCGGCGATATGGCCTTCGAGGGCCGTCACGCGGCCGTTCTCGAAACGAACGGAACCGTGGATCCAGCCTTCGGTCGTGAGTATGTTTCCTTTCAGCATGAGTGTCTCTGGAAGTACGCGATGCCTGATTGAGGTTCAGTGTCGTCCGCGCCATGCTGCGAGCAGGCTTTCGTTTCGAAAGAAGCGGAC
Organism: Caballeronia sp. 11_S32; assembly: GCF_056930355.1. Lineage (NCBI taxonomy): Bacteria > Pseudomonadati > Pseudomonadota > Betaproteobacteria > Burkholderiales > Burkholderiaceae > Caballeronia > Caballeronia sp. 11_S32. Next base: position 676,049 of record NZ_JBXOWH010000003.1, on the reverse strand, counting down.
GGCTTCCTTGGGTCCTCTCGTTCTCTTGTTCTCTTGTTTGCCCTGATGATGCTTTGTTACGTCAGGTGCGCCCGGGCCGGCGCTGATCGATGCTTGTCCGCGACGTAGCCGGAGCAACCGCGGTTTGCTGCCTGCAACTTTCGTTCGAGCATTTCGCTGCACCCCGTCAAGCGAGAAAGCGCTGCGCGTCGGGCGTCAGATCTCGCCCGGCGATGCGCCGTCAGACGGGTCTCAGCTACATGGAAGAGCCCATTATATAACCAACATAATACCAGTCAATTACAACCATCGATCCACAAGAAATTTAATAATTCTTATACTAATCAATGGCTTAAACGGTATTTGATGAAGTAATTTGAAACATTTTGATCATCAGGACTTACCCGCATCTGCAGTCCACTTGCCGAATTGGTTCTTTATTTGCCTAATAAATCACTTTTCGGGCATTTGCGTATTCGCACGGTCGTTCTTCTTTGGCACAATGCATCCATTAATTCGGAATCACAATTAATTTCAACAAGACCAACTGAGAGACTGATACGATGGACTGTCCTGATCCGAGCCGGGCCGTTGCCGCGGTGCGCCGCTTTAATCGTTTCTATGCACGCCATACCGGCGCCCTGCACGAGCGGCTTCACAAGAGCCACTTTTCCCTGACCGAAGTCCGGATCCTGCACGAACTGGCGCAGGAGCGCGCCAGCACGGCCGCCGACTTGTCACGCAACCTCGGGTTGGATACCGGTTATCTGAGCCGGTTGATCAACAACTTCCAGAAACTCGGCCTCGTGGTCCGACGAAAGAACGAGTCGGATGGCCGCGCGCATCTGTTGCGCATCACGCCCGAGGCGAAAGCGCAAGTCGATGAGATCGACCTGCACGTTTCCGCCGAGACCGCCATACTGCTCAAACGGCTGACGACCGCCGAGATCGATCAGCTATGCATGGCCATGGCAGACGTCGAGAGGCTGCTGTCGCCGGTATACGCGGAGGGCGAAACACGGCTGCGCGTGCCGCGCGGTGGAGACTTCGGCTGGATGATCGAGCGCCAGGCGCATCTTTGCGGGGGCGACAAGCCCAAGCTTTTCAACGAGGCGTGCGCGGCGAAAATGATTTCGAGCTTCCTCGCCGCAATGCAAGCGAATACGCCGCGCATCGCCTGCTGGATCGCGGAACAAGGCCAGGCCACACGCGTCGGTGCGGCGATCCTTACTTCGGAGTCTCAAAGTCAGGCCCGTATCGAACTGCTGTTCGTCGAGCCTGGCGCGCGCCGGCGCGGGCTGGGCGAGCAGTTCGTCTCGGCTTGTGTGAACTTCGCTCACGGCGCTCGTTACGAGCAGATCATCTGCCGCATGAGCGAGCCTCAGGAAGACCTTTGCGCGCTTCTCCTGCGAACCGGTTTCACGGCCGTGCAAGATGGCACGGGCATCGTGTGGCAGCGAGAGCTGGAACAAATCTGCGTAGATTGAGCGCGCGAAAAAAACGGCGTCCCGCAGGACGCCGTTTCGGATACCCGAGCAATCGCTCTCAGAACGACGGCACCACCGAGCCTTTGAACTCACTCTTGAGGAACTGGCGCACGTCTTCGGACTGATACGCCGCGACCAGCTTCTTCACCCACGGCTGGTCCTTGTCCTTCGCGCGCACCGCGATCAGGTTCGCGTACGGGCTGTGCACGTCCTCGAGCGCAATCGCGTCCTTGGTCGGTTGCAGTCCGGCCGCGAGCGCGAAGTTCGTGTTGATCGCGGCGGCGTCGACGTCGGCGAGCGTGCGCGGCAGTTGCGCGGCGTCGAGCTCGACCAGCTTGATCTTCTTCGGATTTTCAGCCACATCGAGCGCCGTCGCGTTGTTGCCGTTCGTGCCCGCGCCGGCCTTCAGCTTGATCACGCCCTGGGCTTGCAGCAGCAGGAGCGCGCGATTCTCATTCGAAGGATCGTTCGGCACCGCGACCTTCGCGCCTTGCGACAGGTCCTTCAGCGACTTCAACTTCTTCGAATAGACGCCGAGCGGCGAGATATAGGTCAGACCGGCGTTCACGATCTTGTAGCCGCGCTGCTTGATCTGGCTGTCGAGATACGGTTGATGCTGAAAGCTGTTCGCATCGAGATCGCCGGCGTCGAGCGCCGCGTTCGGCTGAACGTAATCGTTGAACTCGATCACTTTCACGTTGAGGCCTTCGCGCTTCGCGACCTTCTGCACGACCTGCCAGATCTGCGCGTCGGGACCGCTGATCGTGCCGACCTTGATCACTTTGTCATCGGCGTGAGCGGCGAAGCTCGTGAGGAATGCGGCGGACGCCGCGACGGCGGTTAGGGCTTTGAGCAAATTTCTGCGCTGCATGGTGTTCCTGTTTCGATGCGTTCTTGCTGGAGTTGCCTGATTCTTTCCGGTCGATCATACAAACCGGGATGACGATCTTCGCACAGCTCTGGTGCGGCAGGGAAATACAGAATGCTCATGTGCATATCACCACGGCATGGCGCGGATAGAATCGCTGCACGACGTCACACACACTTCCGCGGAGGCAAGCAACATCATGTACGTGATCAACCTGCGATATACCGGCGCGCTCGCCGAGATCGATGACGCGCTCGATGCGCATCGCGTCTATCTCGAACGCTATTTCGCGGCGGGTGTCTTCGTGATCGCGGGACCGAAAGTTCCGCGCGAAGGCGGTGTCATCCTCGCCTCGGGCATCGAGCGCGAGCGGCTCGATGCGATCATCGCGGAAGATCCGTTCGCCGTGCACGGACTCGCGCACTACGACATTATCGAGTTCAAGGCGACGCGGCTCGCGCCCGGTTTGAATCTGCCCGAACCTTCGCTGGATAGCTGAAATGAAAAGTGGCCCGCCCGGGCCACTTTCGCGATCAGTCGATCAACAACTTCAGGTCGTGAACCCACGGTTCGACGCCCTGCCCGTCGCGCGCGAAGAGGCGCAGCTTGCCGTCCTTGTCGAACACGTAGCTCGCGGCCGTGTGATCCATCGTGTAATCGTCGGGCGTCTTGCCCGCCGACTTCGCGTAGTACACGCGAAAGTCCTTGGCGAGCTGTGCGAGCTGCGCGTCGTTTGCCGGCCGCAAGCCGATATACGACGCGTTGAATGCCGCCACGTACTGACCGAGCAGATCCGGCGTGTCGCGCGCGGGATCGACAGTCACCATCAGCACTTGAACATCCTTCGACTTGTCGCCGAGTTGCTGCATGGCCTGGGAGAGCTCGGCGAGCGTCGTCGGGCAGACATCCGGGCAATGCGTGTAGCCGAAGAACAGCACGACCGCCTTGCCCTTGAAGTCCGCGAGCGTGCGCGTCTTGCCGTGCGTGTCGGGCAAAGAGAAATCGCTGCCGAACTGCTTGTTGCCGGTGATGTCGAGATTCTTGAAATTGGGCGCCTTCTCGCACGCCGAAAGCAGCGCCGCACAGGTGGACAAAAGCGCCAGCAGCGCCAGTACGCGACGAAGGACGGCCATCATGCGCCGATCACCGTGCGCACGTAATGATCGACGAGCAGCGCACCGAACAGCAGCGAGAGATACACGATCGAATAACGGAAGGTCTTGCGCGCGAGGGCATCGGAATAGTCGCGATACATCTTCCACGCGTAGCCGATGAAACCGCCGCCGAGCGCGATCGCACTGGCCAGATACACCACGCCGCTCATGCCGGAGATGTACGGCATCAGCGTGACCGCGAACAGAACGAGCGTGTACAGGAAGATGTTGAGCAGCGTGTACTTTTCGCCGTGGGTGATAGGCAGCATCGGCAGGCCGGCGTTTTCGTAGTCCTTGCGGCGATACAGCGCGAGCGCCCAGAAATGCGGCGGCGTCCACACGAAGATGATCAGCACGAGAATCCATGCGTCGCCGGGAACCGCGCCCGTGACGGCGGCCCAGCCGAGCGCGGGCGGCATCGCGCCGGACGCGCCGCCGATCACGATGTTCTGAGGCGTATAGGGCTTGAGCAGCAGCGTGTAGACCACCGCATAGCCGACGAACGTGGCGATGGTGAGCCACATCGTGAGCGGATTCGTGAACGTGTAGAGCGTCCACATGCCGATGCCGCCGAGCACCGCCGAGAAGATCAAAATCTGCGTCGGCGTGATCTGCCCGCGCGCCGATGGACGCCACGCGGTGCGGCGCATCTTCGCATCGACTTTCTGCTCGACGAGGCAGTTGATGGCGAAAGCCGCGCCGGCCAGCAACCAGATGCCGACGGCGCCGCCGATCAGCTTGTCCCACGGCACCATGCCGGGCGTGGAAAGGAACATGCCGATGACCGCACAGAACACGGCGAGTTGCGTGACGCGCGGCTTCGTCAACGCAAGATATTGCGAGACACGGCTGCCAAGGGGGGAATGAAGTGTCGTGCTATCCATGGGAATGTGGAGTCACGCTGAAACGACGTCGCGCGCGGGAACTGCGGCGCGGCCGGGACGGCTGGAAGAGATTCGAAAGTTTAGCATAACGAGCAGCAGCAACAGGATCGCGGCACCGCCGTTGTGCGCCACCGCCACCGGCAGCGGCCATTGCAGCACGATGTTCGACATGCCCGTCAGGAACTGGATCACGATCATCAACAATACCCCGTTTGCCGGCTTTCGCAGAGATTCGAAACGTCGCAGCCGCGAGGCGAGCCACAGCAGATACAGCACGACAACGACCGCGAACATGCGGTGCGTCCAGTGGATCGCAACGAGCGCGTCCTGCGAGATCATGTCGCCGTCACCGGTCATGCCGAGCGCGCGCCACAGGTGAAAACCGTGCTCGAAGTTCATCGGCGGGACCCATTGGCCGTTGCACAGCGGAAAGTCCGTGCACGCGAGCACCGCGTAGTTCGTGCTGACCCAGCCCCCGAGCGCGATCTGCACGACGAGCAGCAGCAATCCGAATGCTGCGGCGGGCATCCAGCGCGCGGCGGCGGAATCGAGCGATGGAATCGGCGTCATGCGCGCGGCGAGCCAGCCGAGCACGCCGAGCAGCGCCAGCCCGAGCAGCAGGTGCGTGGTGACGATCACCGGCTGCAGCTTCAGCGTGACCGTCCATGCGCCGAACGCGCCTTGCACCAGGATGAGCAGCAGAATGCCCGTCGGCCACCACGGCGAGACGTGCAACGGGCGCTTCTTCACGCGCGCCGTCCACGCGATGATCACCTGCGCGATGATCAGCACGCCGATCGCCATGGCGAAATAGCGGTGCAGCATCTCGATCCACGCCTTCACCATGCTGACGGGGCCGGTGGGCAACGCCTGATAGGCGGCCGCGATCTGCGCATGCGCGATGAACGGCGACGACGTGCCGTAGCAACCGGGCCAGTCCGGGCAGCCGAGGCCGGAATCGGTCAGGCGCGTGAAGCCGCCGAACATGATGAGGTCGAGCGTCAGGAAGGTCGTCAGCCAGACGAGCTTCCTGAACTTGTTGTCATCGGCCTTGACCCAGACATATGAGAGCGGCAGCAGCGCGATGCAGATGCCGATCAGACCCAACTGCAATAGAAACATGTTCTCTTACCTTCGACTGGCTCGTTAGCCGATGCGCGACCACTTCAGCAGCTTCGCCAGATCCGCGTTGATCTTCTTCGGATCGGGGTTTTTCGGGAAGCGCATCATCAGGTTCCCGTTCGGATCGACAAGAAAGATGTGATCCGTCAGCTTCGTGGCGTCATCGACGGGCAACCACGCGGCGATCTCCTTCTCGTTTGCGACGAGCATGCGCGTGTCGGGCTGCGGATACGCGGTCTTGATGACGTCGGAAACCGGCTTGTCGTCCGTCCGCAGCCAGACGTTCACGACACGATCGCGCTCGCCCGATTGCAGCACGCGCACCTGGCGCATGAAGTAGAGCCGCGTTGCGCATTGCTCGTCGCAGTCGCTGCCGTTGACCGTGATCATCAGCCACTTGCCTTCGAGCGACTTGAACGGCAGGCTCTGCCCTTTCTCATCGGTGACGACGAGTTGCGCCGGAATCGGCCGCTGCGGATCGATCAGCTTGCCATAGCTCGACGTGCCGCCCGCCGGCTTGAACACGTAATACATCAAATACGATGCGATGACGGGCGCGGCGCACACGAGCGCAAGCAGGAGCAGCATCCAGCGGCCGCTGATCCAGGAGCCTTTCGAGGCCGTTCGTTGCCGCGTGCGCGTCTTGTCGGCGTCGGCGGTGTTGGAGCGTTGTGGTTGCATCGGTAAAAACGTATCTCTGTTCGGTTCGATCACGCGCGGCGTGCGCGTTTTGGTGCTTCAGGCGTGGTTCTCTGCTTCATCGTCGCGCGCTTCGATTTTCTTCGCGGCGCGCCGCGCGGCGTACAGGCCGAAGACGACCGCCGCGGCCGCCATGCCCCACCACTGGAGCATGTAGCCGTAGTTGCGCTCGACGCCGAGCGTCGGCGCGGGCCAGTCGCGTACGAGCCGGTCGCCGGTATCGCTCGTCTGCTGGATCACGAACGGCTGGAACGCGAGCCCGGTTTCGGCCGCGTACGCGTTGATATCGAGGTTCTGCCGGATCTCCTTGTGCGCCGCCGATCCGCCCTGCCCCAGTTCGAACGCCTGCGACGCATTGGCGCGCGCGATGCCCTTCACGTCGACGACGCCCTTCGGCGTCTCGTACGGCACGATGCCCGTGCGGTCCGCCAGGTTGCGCGGCAGCCATCCGCGATTCACGAGCACGTAGCCGCCGCCCTCGAGTTTAAGCGGCATCACGACATAAAAGCCTGGCTGGTCGTTATACGGACGATTGTCCAGATACACGACGCGCTCCGGCATGAACTCCCCGCGCGCCTCGACGCGATGAAACTCGATGGACTTGAGCGGCAACGGCTCCACGCCGACCTGCTGCGCGGGCGCGTTTTCGAACGCGACGATCCGCGCGTTGAGCGATTCCTTCTGATGCGCGCGATCGCGCTGCCAGAAGCCGAGACGCACGGTCACGGCGACGACGATCAGAATCAGAAGCGCGGGCCAGAAACGAATCTTCATGCTGCGAACCTTATCGCCGGTATCCACGCCGGCATCCGCCTGGGCGCTGCACGGCACAATCGATCGGGTGAGATAATGAGATGATCCAATTTCATACTGCTCGCTGCGTTACCTGAGCAAAATCGCTGGCTGGTTTCATGCACATCATCGTTGCTATCGCATTCATCCTTATCATCGGCAGCCTGGGTTCGGCGCTCTACTTCATGATGACCGACCGGGGCAGGACGAAGCGGATGGTGTGGTCGCTCGCCGCGCGCGTCGGGCTGTCCATTTCCCTGTTCCTCTTCATCCTGTTCGCGCACTGGATGGGCTGGATTCAATCGACGGGCATTCCTATCGGACGATAACCCGCGACGCGGGTTCTTCCCTACGAGACGTATTGTCGCGCCGCGGCACTTCCGCAGCTTCGAAAACCGTCCCTCGAAACGACAACGCCGCCCCTGGAAACATCGAGGGCGGCGTGTTGATCACTGCTTCTTTGCTCTCGGACCGGCGTCGCCGCCGGTCTTGCATCGCGGACGACGCCTCGGCCGCCCGCTTGCGTTTGTTGCTTACAGCCAGTAGACGACGACGTACAGACCCAGCCACACCACGTCGACGAAGTGCCAGTACCACGCGGCGCCCTCGAACGCGAAGTGGTGATCCGCGGTGAAGTGCCCGCGTATCAGGCGAACCATCACGACGGCCAGCATCGTGCCGCCCAGGAACACGTGGAAGCCGTGGAAGCCGGTCAGCAGGAAGAACGTCGAGCCGTACACGCCGGAAGCGAGGGTGAGGTTCAGTTCGTTGTACGCGTGGAAATACTCGTAGCCCTGGCAGAACAGGAAGATGATGCCGAGGAGCACGGTCGCGCCCAGCCAGATGATCGCCTTCTTGCGATGATCTTCACGCAGCGCGTGGTGCGCCACCGTCAGCGTCGCGCCGGACGAGAGCAGCAGCGCCGTGTTGATGGTCGGCAGGGGCCACGGCACCATCGCGCGGAAATGCGGCACGAGCGCGGCGGGACCGTTGTTCGGCCAAACAGCGGTGAAGTCCGGCCAGATCAGCTTGTAGTCGAGGCTGCCGAGCTGGTGCATGGCGATGGCGCGCGCGTAAAACAGCGCGCCGAAGAATGCACCGAAGAACATCACTTCGGAGAAGATGAACCAGCTCATGCTCCAGCGGTACGACACATCGACGCGCTTGCCGTACATGCCGCCTTCGGATTCGGAGATCGCGTCGCCGAACCAGTGCCACAGCACGAACAGCACGAACAGGAGGCCGATGAACGTGCCGGCCGGCCCGAAGCTATGGCCGTTCACCCACGACGCCAGCGAAGCCAGCATGACCAGCAGGCCGGTTGCAGCCATCACCGGATGCCGCGACGGATGCGGCACGAAATAGTACGGGCTCTCGTTTTGACCGCTCATTGTTGATTCTCCACTTCGATCCAGTTGCTTGAATTTTCTTTTGACGCCGCGCGTTCGACCCTCGACTCGCCCGGCGTTTCCGTCTATCCCACTACCGCGCGCACGACCAGCAGCAACACCACGATGAACAGCACCGCGCCGATGACGCCCGCCGCGATCAGATGCAGCGGGTTCAGCTGCGCCGCATCGCTTTCCAGGTCCGCGCGGCGGCGCACGCCGAAAAACGACCAGAACACCGCCTTCAGGAGCTTCAGGAAACCGCCCTTGTTCGACGTGTCCGCGTTCATGGCCGTCATGATCCCTTCGCCACCGACTTCGGCGCGTTCAATTCGAAGAACGTGTACGACAGCGTGATCGTCTTCACATCCTTCGGCAGCTTCGGGTCGACGACGAACACCACCGGCATGCGCTTGGTTTCGTTCGGCGCAAGCGTCTGCTGGGTAAAACAGAAGCATTCGATCTTCTTGAAGTACTCGGTGGCCTGCTTCGGCGCGTAGCTCGGGATCGCCTGCGCGTTCACCGTGCGATTCTGCTCGTTGGTCACGTCGTACATCACCGTCATCACTTCGCCGGGGTGAATATCCAGCGTGTTCTGCTCCGGCTTGAACTGGAGCGGGCCGCGCGCGTTCGCATCGAATTCGATCGAAATCGTGCGGCTCATGTCGACCTGCGTGTTCTTCGCCTCGCGCGCGCCGACATCGCGCTGCACGAGGTTGTTGATGCCGGTGATCTGGCAGATCGCACGGTACATCGGCACGAGCGCAAAGCCGAAGCCGAACATAAGCGCGGCCACGACGAAGAGCTTCACCAGCATCGACCGGTTGAACGACCGGTCGACATGCGAATTTTCCTGCTGAGTGGACACTTGTCTTTCCTACCCTCGCGACAAAAGGTATTGCCTGACGACGATACCCAGAAAGAAGACGGCGGCAATCAACACCATGATGATTCCGAGCCGCTTGTTGCCCGCGCGGATTTCCTCGGACGTGCGTCTTTTTTGTGGATTCGGGGCCATGCTTTGTCTGTGATGCGGGGCTGCGAGGCTTCGGCTTCCGAAGCCTCGCAGCGCCATCGAACTAATTACTCAACCGTCGGCGGATTTTCGAACGTATGGAACGGCGCCGGGCTCGGCACGGTCCATTCGAGGCCTTCCGCGCCATCCCACGGCTTGTCGCCGGCCTTCTCGAGCTCGCCGCCGCCGCGATAGGCCGGCAGCGCGACCGCGAACAGGAAGTACACCTGCGAGAGGCCGAAGCCGAACGCGCCGATCGTCGCGATCTGGTTGAAGTCGGTGAACTGCGCCGGGTAGTCCGCATAACGGCGCGGCATGCCCGCGAGACCCAGGAAGTGCATCGGGAAGAACGTGACGTTGAAGGTGATCATCGACGCCCAGAAGTGGATCTTCCCGCGCATTTCGTTGTACATCCAGCCGGTCCACTTCGGCGACCAGTAGTACCAGCCCGCGAACAGCGCGAAGAGCGAGCCCGCCACCAGCACGTAGTGGAAGTGCGCCACCACGTAGTACGTGCCGTGCATCTGGATGTCGAGCGGCGCCATCGAGAGGATCAGGCCCGTGAAGCCGCCCATCGTGAACACGAACAGGAAGCCGATCGCGAAGAGCATCGGGGTTTCGAACGTCAGCGCGCCGCGCCACATCGTCGCCACCCAGTTGAACACCTTCACGCCAGTAGGCACCGCGATCAGCATGGTCGCGTACATGAAGAACAGCTGGCCCGTCACCGGCATGCCGGTCGCGAACATGTGGTGCGCCCACACCATGAAGGACAGAATCGCGATCGATGCGGTTGCGTACACCATCGAGCTATAGCCGAACAGCGGCTTGCGCGAGAACGCCGGAATCACCTGCGACACGATCCCGAACGCCGGCAAGATCATGATGTACACCTCGGGGTGACCGAAGAACCAGAAGATGTGCTGGTACATGACCGGATCGCCGCCGCCCGCCGCGTTGAAGAACGACGTGCCGAAGTGACGGTCGAACAGCACCATCGTGATCGCGCCCGCCAGAACCGGCATCACGGCGATCAGCAGGTACGCGGTAATGAGCCACGTCCATGCGAACATCGGCATCTTCATGAGCGTCATGCCAGGCGCGCGCATGTTCAGAATCGTCACGACGATGTTGATGCCGCCCATGATCGACGACGCACCCATGATGTGGACCGCGAAGATCGCGAAGTCCATGCCCGGGCCCATCTGCGTGGAAAGCGGCGCGTAGAGCGTCCAGCCCGCGGCGGTTGCGCCGCCCGGCACGAAGAACGAGCCGACGAGCAGCACAGCTGCGACCGGCAGTAGCCAGAAGCTGAAGTTGTTCATCCGCGCGAACGCCATGTCCGATGCGCCGATCTGCAGCGGCACCATCCAGTTCGCGAAACCGACGAAGGCCGGCATGATCGCGCCGAACACCATGATGAGGCCGTGCATGGTGGTCAGCTGATTGAAGAACTCGGGGCGCATGATCTGCAGGCCCGGCTCGAACAGCTCGGCACGGATGCCGAGCGCCATCACGCCTCCGGAGAGGAACATGATGAAGGAGAACAACAGGTACAGCGTACCGATGTCCTTGTGGTTGGTGGCGAAGAGCCACCGGCGCCAGCCATGCGGCGTCTCGTGCGCATGGTCGTGCGCGTGGTCGTGACCTGCGCCTACATCGTGTCCGATGCTAGACATGACAATCATCTCCTAAAGCGAATACTCGGGGCACTTGGCAATGACGCGTGGCTTTCCGTTGCTATCGAGGCGAAGGAAAGCGCACGCCAGGCACGTCAAGCAGCCGGACTGATTTCAACGCGGCGGGCTTCCTTGTTGTCGGCGCCGCCCGTGATGGATTCCGGTTTCTTCAACACGATGCGGTCTTCCGACACGCCCGCGGCCTTCAACGCGTCGCGAACCGCTTGCGCGCGCTTCTTGGCGAGCTCGGCGTTCAGGTCGGCGCCGCCGGTCGCATCCGTGAAGCCTGACAGCGCGAGCTTCGCGTCCGGATGCGCCTTCGCGTAGGCCGCTGCTGCGTCCACCGCGGTTTTCGCGTCGGCGGGCAGCGTGTCCTTGCCCGTCTCGAAATAGATGCTGGCGGGCAGGCCGGCCGCTTGCGGCGCGCTCGCTTCCGCTGCGCCGGGCGCGGCGCTCGCTGCCTCGGGCGCCGATGCCGCCGCCTTCTGGCCGCCGCCTTCGGGCATCTTGCCCGCTTTGGCGTCGATCACCTGCTTCGGTTGCAGCAGGTCGCCGGTGTGGTTGCTCCAGTTGTTACGTTCGAACGTGACGACCGATGCGACCTCGACATCGTTCAGCACGCCCTGCCACGGCGGCATCGCGCCCTTGCCGTGCAGCACGATGTTCAGATGCTCGGCGATCGAGCCGTTCGCGATCTTCGAGCCGTCGATGGCCGGGAACTGGCCCGCGCCCTTGCCGGTCGGCTGGTGGCAGACCGCGCAGTTCGACGTGTAGACCTGCTGGCCACGCGCCATCAGTTCGTCCTTCGTGTATGTCTTGAGGGGATCGTCGGCGCCTGCGGCCATCTTCTTCTTTTGCGCGTCGACCCACTTCGCGTAGTCGTCAGCCGACAGCACTTCGACGACCACCGGCATGTACGCGTGCTCCTTGCCGCACAGTTCCGTACAGAAGCCGCGATACGTGCCGACCTTCTCCGCCTTGAACCAGGTATCGCGCACGAAGCCCGGAATCGCGTCCTGCTTCACGCCGAACGCCGGGATGTACCACGAGTGCACGACGTCGTTCGCCGTGGTGATGACGCGGATCTTCTTGTCGACGGGCACGACGAGCGGGTTGTCGACTTCCTGGAGATACAGGTTGGAGATCGGCTTCTGGCCGTTCACTTCGCTACGCGGCGTGGAGAGCGTCGACAGGAAGCTGATGCCTTCGCCCGGCCCCTTCACGTAGTCGTAGCCCCACTTCCACTGATAGCCGGTGACCTTGACGGTGAGGTCGGCGTTGGACGTGTCCTTCATCGCGACGACGGCCTTGGTGGCCGGCAGCGCCATCAGAATGACGATGATGAACGGCACGATCGTCCAGATGATTTCGACCGTGGTGCTTTCGTGGAAGTTGGCCGGCTTGAAGCCCTTCGACTTGCGATGCTTGAAGAGCGAATAGAACATCACCCCGAACACGCCGATGAAAATGACGGTACAGATGATGAGCATGAAGATATGGAGGCCGTAGAGCTCCTCGGCGATCTTCGTCACAGGCTGCTGGAAGTTGATCTCGTTCACACGAGGACCGCCAGGACTGTCGGTGACCGCCAGGGCTACGCCGGCGTTGAGCAGTGCGCCTGCCGCCAGCACGCCCGAGAGGGCTCGCTTGATTGTTTTCATAGCATCCTTACCCAAATTTTCCATTCAAACCCTCGACCCCCCGTTACATCGCGCGGCTGCCGGCTCCTCTCAAAGACGTCTCAGCGACGCCTGTAACTCGGCTGCGAATTGCTCCCGGCGATGCTGTGCAAGGTGTTGTCCGATTTTCACCGATTGACCGCGCGATACGATCGTGAGCGGCTCTCTCGGCGTCGCGCCCGCTTCGACCCGCACCCAGCGCGGGTTGAATTCGAACTGCGTCAGCACTTCGGCGTTCATCTGTTCGATCAACAACCGGTTTTGATACAGCCGGATTCGTTCGTAGTCGACGGCATGGCGCGCATAAATCACGAACGCGATGCCCACGACCGCCAACTCGACTCCGGTGAACGGCAGCACCAGCCAGGCGCCGTTCAGAAACAGCGGCGTTGCGATTGCCAGCGAAAACAGCGCAAGCGACAGATAGAAGCCCATGAACTGACGCGGCGAGACCGAACAGTTTCGCTTCATCAGCCAGTCCTTGATGACCGGCTCGGACTCCGTCAGCGTATGGCTGGCCTGCATCGCTGCCTCCATCAATCCGCACGCAATCACATACATTTGCTCGGATTTCGCCCAAATTTGTGTCAGTCCGGGCGACAAACTGACGCATTATAGGCGTCTTAAACGGCATCCACAAGCAAGGGTCGTAACCTCGCAAAGCCAAGCGCCACAAGCTTCTGCGCCTTTTTGACGCACCTTTTTGCGCGCTTTTTCCACGCAAATTTCAGACATAACGGGCGCCCTCTTTACCGCGTCATCGTTTCGGTTTGGAGCCTCGTCCGATATCTTCCAGCCGCACGATGCCGTGCCCTTCGGCCGTGGTGCGCGGCACCGCCTTCCATGCGTGGCCGTAGATCACTTCGAACGTCAGCGGAATCGTGCCGTCCTCGCGGCGCAAGGCTTCGAGCGCGCCGTGCACCGCGCTGCGCAAGGCTTTCTGGTCCGCGCGGCCCGCCTCGAACGCGCGCCCGAACGGATACGCGCCCCAGCGCGTCACGTCGGCGAACAGCGATTCGGGCGATTTGTATGTGATGGTGAGAACTTCCTGATCCATCACCGGAATTTCGAAGCCGCTTTCCACCAGCATGTCGCCGAGATCGTGCATGTCGACGAAATCGATCGCGTGCGGCGCGGGCGCGAGCCCGAGCGTGCGCTCGGCTTCGCGGTACGCGGCTCTGAGCTCGCGCAAGGTATCGGGGCCGAACGTGCTGAACATCAGAAGCCCGTTTACCTTTCAGCACGCGCTGCCATTCAGGGAAAACGAGGTCGGGACGCGCATGCCAGTGCAACGCGAGGTTCGACCACAGCAATTCGAACGCGCCCGATGCGAACGGCAGCGCGGAAAAATCCGCCTGCGCGAGTTGCGGGCCGCGTGCGCCGAACGCCTTCGCGAGCGTCGACGGAAGAAAACGGCGCCAGCCCACGCCGTCAGCGTCCGCGGATTCGGCGGCGCGGGCGCGCGCGAGCATCGCGGACGAGATATCGACGCCGGTCACCGACGCCTCGGCAAAGCGCTCCCGCAGACCGCCCAAGTCGGCCCCGGCGCCGCACGCCGCATCGAGGACGCGCACCGGCGCGACCTTGATGTATTCGAGCCGCTCGCGCATGCGCCCGGCGATTTCGCGCGGGAGGAACGCGACTTCGTCGAAGGCGGCGGCGCGTTCGTCGAAGATCTCGCGCAAACGGCGCGGATCATAGGCCGGACGGCTAGTTTTAGGGGATGTCGGCGACATGGCGATCTTTTTGCGAAGAGTGCGAAGTATACTCGGTCGTCTTGAAAACAACCCATGCGAAGTGCTGATACGAGGCATAAACGCGTCGTGAGGCGCAACAAGTGCGTATGTTTAGCGCTTCGAGCCGTCAGTTTCCCGATCCCGCCGTCATGAAAGCCGACAGCATTCGTTTTCCGTTCCGAACACCCGTGGCCGCGCGCGTTCGCGGATTCGCGGCGGCGGCAAAACACCTCGCCGCGTCCGCGCTGCCGGGCCAGTGCGCGTTATGCGGCAATTTGTCGCAAGGACTGCTGTGCGACGGCTGCGATGCGCAGTACTGGAACGAACCGCGCCTGCGCTGCGCCACGTGCGCGCTGCCGCTGGCCGCGTCGTACCTGAGACGCGATCGCGACGACACGCGCGCCCACTGCGCCGGCTGCCTCGAATCGCCGCCCGCTTTCAACGATACACTCGCGCTCGCCGACTATCGCGCGCCGCTCGATGCGCTCGCCGTCGAGCTGAAGTTTCGCGCGCGGCTCGCGGCGGGCGAAGCATTCGCGCGGCATTTGCATGCGCTGTTCGAGGACAGCGATCTGCCCGCGCCCGACCTGATCGTGCCGGTGCCGCTTTCTCGCGCGCGGCTTATCGCGCGCGGCTACAACCAGGCGTGGGTCATCGCGCGCCCGCTCGCGCGGCTGATGCGTGTGCGCAGCGATGCATCGATCGTCGCGCGGGTGCGGCATACGTCGGCGCAATCGCGGCTCGATCAGGAAACGCGCCGCCGCAACGTCGCGAGCGCTTTCGCCGTATCGGGCGATGTGCGCGGCAGGCATATCGGCGTCGTCGATGACGTGATGACCTCTGGCGCGACCCTCGACGCCCTCGCCCGCACGCTCAAGCTTGCCGGCGCGCGCCGCGTCACCAACTTCGTGGCGCTGCGTACGCCGAAAGATTAATCCCCTTTTTTACAAGCAATCCATGTTCAACGTCGTACTCGTCGAACCCGAAATTCCGCCGAACACAGGCAACGTGATCCGCCTTTGCGCGAACACGGGCGCGCGGCTGCATCTGATCGAGCCGCTCGGCTTTCCGCTCGACGATGCGAAGATGCGCCGCGCCGGCCTCGACTATCACGAGTACGCCGAAATGAACGTGCATGCGAACTGGAATGCCTTCATCGCGAAGGAAGCGCCGGATACCACGCGGATGTTCGCCTTCACGACGCGCGGCTCGACGCCTTTCTTCGATCACGCGTTCAAACCCGGCGACTGGTTCGTGTTCGGCGCCGAGACGCGCGGCCTCGCGCCCGAACTGCTGGAGCGCTTTCCGACCGAACAGCGCGTGCGCCTGCCGATGCGGCCGGGCAATCGCAGCCTGAATCTGTCCAATACGGTGGCGATCGTGACGTTCGAGGCGTGGCGGCAGACCGGCTTCGAAGGCGGCGCTTAAGGTTTGATCGCGTCGAGCTCGGAGCGATAGAGCGCGAGCATGTCGTCCTGAAAGCACGCAAAGATGACGTGCTTCAGGGCCGGCGTGGAAGGCAAGGTTTCGATGACCGTGCGCACGGCGATCTGCACGGCCTGCTCGGGCGGAAAGTGATAGATGCCGCAACTGATCGCGGGGAACGCGATCGACTCGCAGCGCGCTTCGTCGGCGAGTTCGAGCGAGCGCCGATAACAACTCGCGAGCAATTCAGGCTCGTTCTTCGTGCCGCCGCTCCAGCGCGGACCGACCGCGTGAATCACGTGCTTCGCCGGAAGGCCGTAGCCGCCGGTGATCTTCGCATCGCCGGTTTCGCAGCCGCCGAGCGCCTCGCACTCGCGCAGCAGTGCTTTGCCCGCCTTGCGATGGATCGCGCCGTCGACGCCACCGCCGCCGAGCAGCGATTTGTTCGCCGCATTGACGACAGCGTCGACGTTCAGCGTGGTGATGTCGACGACCTGAGCTTCGAGCTGAACCATCGCACACCTCCGATTCGGCCACGCGGATTCGACGATGCGGCTACTCGGCCTTCGAGTCGCGGCTGAGCAGCGCGTGCACGGCATCGCGCGGCGCCACGTTATCGAAGAGCACGCGGCATACCGCCTGCGTGATCGGCATCTCGATGCCGTGCGTTTGCGCGATGCCGAGCACGGCGCGCGCGCAACGCACCCCCTCCGCGACATGCCCGAGCGCCGCGAGAATCTCGTCGAGCGTGCGCCCCGTCGCGAGCTGCTTGCCGACGGTGCGGTTGCGCGACAGATCGCCCGTTGCGGTAAGGATGAGGTCGCCCAGACCGGTGAGGCCGGTGAACGTCTCGGCGCGGCCGCCGAGCGCGACGCCCAGACGCGACATCTCCGCGAGCCCCCGCGTGATCAGCGCCGCACGCGCGTTCAGGCCGAGGCCGAGGCCGTCGGAGATGCCTGTCGCGATGGCGAGCACGTTTTTCACCGCACCGCCCACTTCGACGCCGATCACGTCGTCGCCGGTATAGATGCGCATCGCGCCGTGATGGAACGCGGCGACCGTGCGCGCGGCCAGTTCCGCCGACGCGCTCGCCACCGTCAGCGCGACCGGCAAGCCCTGCCCCACTTCGCGCGCGAAGCTCGGGCCGGACAGCGTGCCGTTGCTGCGATGCTCGGGCAGTTCGGCCGCGACGACTTCATTGGGCAGGCATTGCGTGTCGGCCTCGAAGCCCTTGCAAAGCCAGACGATATGCGCCGGCACGATGCCGGACTGCCGCATCGAACGGCACAGCGCGCGCAAGCCGGCGACGGGCGTAGCCACGACACACAGCGCGTCGTCCGCCGCCGCGTGCGCGAGCGCCGCGTCGAAATCCGCCTCGAATTGAAGCGCATGCGGCAAGGTCACGCCTTCGAGATAGCGCGTGTTTTCGTGCGTGCGGGAAAGAGATTCGATGAGCGCGGCGTCGCGCGCCCAGAGCTTCGTGTCGTGCCGGGTCGCGAGGTGGCCCGCAAGTGCGGTGCCCCACGCGCCGGCGCCGAGAACGGCTGCTTTCATGCTCGGCTCCGGTCGGCAGAGTCAGAGAGGTTAGTGCGTCGCGCCGTTGCCCGCGCCTTCCTGCGCGCCCGCGAGCTGGGACACACGTTGCTCGTACAGCGCCTGGAAGTTGATTTCCGCGAGGTGGATCGGCGGGAAACCGGCGCGCGTGATCGCGTCGGCGATGTTCGAGCGCAGATACGGGAACAGGATGGTCGGGCACGCGATGCCGACGAGCGGATCGATCTGCTCAGCCGGAATGTTGCGGATATCGAAAATGCCAGCCTGCTTCGCTTCGATCAGGAACGCGACCTTGCTTGCGACCTTCGCCGTGACGGTGCCCGTGACCAGCACTTCGAAGACGCTTTCGGCGAGGCGGTCGGCCTTCACGTCGACTTCGACTTCCACCGACGGCATGTCCTGCTCGAGGAAGATGGCGGGCGAATTCGGCTGCTCGAGCGACATGTCCTTCAGGTAGATGCGCTGGATGTTGAAGAATGGCTGGTTGTTTTCGTCGGACATGGTAATTCCCTAGGTAAATCGATATGCGCCGCGCGTATTCGGATTGAATCGCGCGCCGCGCGTGTGCCTTCAGGCGGTTTCGAGCAGCGGCACGAGGCCGCCCTTGCGGTCGAGTGCGGACAGATCGTCGTAGCCGCCGACATGCGTATCGCCGATATACACCTGCGGCACGGTGCGCCGGCCCGTGCGCGTCATCATTTCCTCGCGCCGGCCCGGTTCACGGTCGATCAGGATCTTCTCGATCGCTTCGACCCCGCGGGACTTTAAAAGACGTTCGGCCATCTGGCAATACGGGCACACGACGGTGCTGTACATCACGACTTTCTTCACTTGACTGCTCCTTGTTTCACCACCGGCATGCCGGCTTTTTGCCAGGCGTCCACTCCGCCTTGCAAAACGTGGACCTCGGCATAACCCGCCTCGGACACGGTGCGGCTAGCACGCTGCGATTCTTGACCAGTTTGGCAAACCAGCACGACTGGATTGCTCTTATTCTTCGCGATCTGGCCAATTTTTGCTTGGAGCTCCGTCAGTTCGACATTGCGCGCCGACGGCAGATGTCCCTTCGCGAATTCCGCGGCAGGCCGCAGATCCACGACCACGGCGTTGCGGCGGTTGATGAGCGTGGTGGCCTCGGCAGCGGAAATTCCGCCGCGCCCGCGCCGCGTGATGGCGGGCCACAGGAGCAGCGCGCCGGAAACGAGCGCGATGACGATGAGTGCGATGTTCTGGTATTCAGTGAAAAACTTCACGTCGAGGGCCGCCGAAATGTAGAAGGAAAGGAAGAAAGGGAAATGAGGGCAATCGGGGCATTATAAAATAACCGTTTCCCGCGATGGCCTCCGCCGTCCGGCCGATGGCGGCGCCCCGCGCGCGCAGGCAGGATGACGGGGACGCGATCGGCGCACCCGCTTTTTCAACTGACCGACCGAAATCATGTACAAGCTAGTGCTCATCCGCCACGGCGAATCGACGTGGAACAAGGAAAACCGCTTCACCGGCTGGGTCGATGTCGACCTGACCGAACAGGGCAACCGCGAGGCGCGCCAGGCCGGCGTGTTGCTGAAGGAAGCCGGCTACAAGTTC
Organism: Caballeronia sp. 11_S32; assembly: GCF_056930355.1. Classification (NCBI taxonomy): domain Bacteria; kingdom Pseudomonadati; phylum Pseudomonadota; class Betaproteobacteria; order Burkholderiales; family Burkholderiaceae; genus Caballeronia; species Caballeronia sp. 11_S32. The sequence goes on along the minus strand of NZ_JBXOWH010000003.1, from coordinate 657,001 downwards.
GATATCGCCTACACGTCGGTGCTGAAGCGCGCGATCCGCACGCTGTGGCACGTGCAGGACGAAATGGACCAGATGTATATCCCGGTCGTGCATTCGTGGCGCCTGAACGAGCGTCACTACGGCGCGCTCGCGGGCCTGAACAAGGCCGAGACCGCGAAAAAGTACGGCGACGACCAGGTGCTCGTCTGGCGCCGCAGCTACGACACGCCGCCGCCCGCGCTCGAGCCGGGCGACGAGCGCGCGTCGTACAACGATCCGCGCTACGCGAAGGTGCCGCGTGAGCAGTTGCCGCTCACCGAGTGCCTGAAAGACACCGTCGCGCGCGTGCTGCCCGTCTGGAACGAATCGATCGCGCCGGCCATCAAGTCGGGCAAGCAGGTCGTGATCTCCGCGCATGGCAATTCGATCCGCGCGCTCGTGAAGTACCTGGACAATATTTCCGATGAAGACATCGTCGGGCTGAACATCCCGAACGGCGTGCCGCTCGTGTACGAGCTCGATGAAAACCTGAAGCCCATCAAGCACTACTATCTGGGCGATCCGGAAGCCATCGCGGCGGCTCAGGCCGCTGTCGCCAAGCAGGGCAAGGCGGGCTGATGTCCCCGCGCGGGCCGGGCGGTATCCGGTCCGCGAAGCGTTGATTTGCCTGACGAGGGCGCCGGACGAGGCGCCCTCGCCGCATGTGACGCGCGGCTGACGGCCCTCCGGCAGCATCGACAGAAACGCATTGAAACGTGCGCAAGCCTACGCTCAGAGGGATTGAAACCTCAGGCATTTAAGTTGCGTTTAAGTCGTCAATCAAGGTGAGAAGGTATACTGGCCCGTCACCTACGATGCAGCCCATTCGATTCCGACCGCACTCCTCTATGCGAAAGAACCTGAAAAACTTCGGCCTGATCGCCGTCGGCGTTACTGCCGGCGCTCTGGCAACCTTGCAGATTTCCGCATCCGCACAGCAAGCCGCATCAACGCCTCTGCCGCTGGAACAATTGCGGCTGTTCGCCGAAGTCTTCGGGCAAATCAAGCACGAATACGTCGAACCGGTCGACGATAAAAAGCTCCTCACCGCCGCCATCAAGGGCATGGTGTCGAGCCTCGATCCGCACTCGTCCTACCTCGACAAGACCGATTACGAAGAACTGCAGGAACAGACCAAGGGCCGTTTCGCGGGCCTCGGCATCGAAATTTCATCGGAAGACGGGCTCATCAAGGTCATCTCGCCGATCGAAGACACGCCCGCGTTCCGCGCCGGCATTCGTCCGGGCGACCTCATCACGCGCATCAACGACAAGCCGGTGCGCGGCATGACGCTCGATAAAGCCGTGAAGCAGATGCGCGGCGAGCCGGGCACGAAGGTCACGCTCACGATCTTCCGCAAGAGCGACGACCGCACCTTCCCGCTCACCGTCACGCGCGCCGTGATCCGTGTGCAGTCGGTGAAGATGAAAGTGCCGGAGCCGGGTTACGGCTACATCCGCATCACGAGCTTCCAGGAGCGCACGGTGCCGGATCTCGCCGCGAAGCTTCAGGATCTCGCGCGCCAGCAGCCGAACCTGAAGGGCCTCGTGCTCGACCTGCGCAACAACGGCGGCGGCCTCTTGCAGAGCGCGGTCGGCGTCGCGGGCGCGTTCCTGCCGGATAACGCGGTCGTCGTGTCGACCAACGGACAGATCGCGGACGCGAAGCAGACTTTCCGCGACACCTACGACAACTACCGCCTGCCGTCCTTCGATTCCGATCCGCTGAAGAGCGTGCCGGAGATCTTCAAGAAGGTGCCGATGGTCGTGCTGACCAACGCGTACTCGGCCTCCGCCTCGGAGATCGTCGCGGGCGCGCTGCAGGATCATCATCGCGCGCTGATCGTCGGCAAGACCACGTTCGGCAAGGGCTCGGTGCAAACTGTCCGCCCGATGACCGCCGACACCGCGCTGCGCCTGACGACGGCCTACTACTACACGCCGAGCGGCAAATCGATCCAGAACCAGGGCGTGCGCCCGGACGTGCCGGTCGATCAATACGCGGACGGCGATCCGGACGACGCGCTCGTCACGCGCGAAGTGGACTACTCGAACCACCTCGCGAACACGCAGGATCCGAACGAGAAGAAGGAACAGGAGCAGCGCGAGCAGGACCGCCTCGAGCAACTGCGCATTCTGGAAGAGCAGAACGACAAGAAGACGCCCGAGCAGCGCCGCAAGGACCGCGAGCGCAAGCCTGTCGAATTCGGCAGCTCGGAAGACTTCATGCTCCAGCAGGGTCTGAACAAGCTCGAAGGCAAGCAGGTCGTCGAGTCGAAGTCCTACAGCGAGCGCAAGCTCGCGCAGAACAAGCCGCCGCGCTCGGCATCGGCTCCGGTCGTCGCACCTCCGGCGCTGCCGGCCACGCCGGGCTCGTCGCCGGCGTCGGGCGCGCAGCCGGCTTCGTCGCCGACCGCGCAGCAGCAATCCAAATAATCGCCATGTAGTCCTGCAAAGGCTTCGCAGCATAACGCTGCGAAGCCTTTTCTCTTTTGCGCGCTTAGAATGCTTCGTTCGAGCAAGCCGATTCTTTCCGCGATGAACGACGATCAACTCCTTCGCTATTCCCGCCATATCCTCGTCGATGAAATCGGCATCGAGGCGCAGCAGCGCTTTCTCGATGCCCACGCGATCATCGTCGGCGCGGGCGGTCTCGGCGCGCCCGCCGCCATGTATCTCGCGGCGGCGGGCGTCGGAAAGATCACGCTGGTCGACGCCGATACCGTCGATCTCACGAACCTCCAGCGGCAGATCGTGCACATGACGAGATCGGTCGGCGCGCTCAAGGTGGAATCGGCGCGTGAGACGTTGAACGCGCTGAATCCGGATATCGAAATCATCGCCGTGAACACGCGCGCCGATGCCGGATGGCTCGACACCAACGTGCCCGGAAAATCCGTCGTGCTCGATTGCAGCGACAACTTCGCGACCCGCCACGCGATCAACGCGGCGTGCGTTGCGCATGGTGTGCCGCTCGTGTCCGGCGCGGCCTTGCGCTTCGACGGCCAGATCAGCACGTTCGATTTCCGCGCGCCGGACTCGCCCTGCTATGCGTGCGTGTTTCCGCCGGATCAGCCCTTCGAGGAAGTCGCGTGCGCGACGATGGGCGTGTTCGCGCCGACCGTCGGCATCATCGGGGCGATGCAGGCGGCGGAGGCGCTACGCGTGATCGGCGGCTTCGGCGAGACGCTCGCGGGCCGCCTGATGATGCTCGACTCGCTGCGCATGGAATGGAACACGATGAAGATCGCGCGGCAGCCGGATTGCCCGGTCTGCGGCGCGCGTCATGTGAGCTGACTCAGATCTTCTGCAAGGCCGTGAGCGCGGCCTGCAACTCGGCGGGCTCGTAAGCGGCGAGCACGTCGGCGACGGGCTTTTCGAAAGCCTTCAAATTCGAGCGCAGGATTTCCTGCTTCACGACGAGCAACTGGCTCGGATGCATCGAGAACTCGGTGAGCCCGAGCCCGAGCAACAGGCGCGTGACGGCAGGATCGCCCGCCATTTCCCCGCACACCGAAACCGGCACGCCCGCGCGCTTTGCCTCACGCAGCGTGAACGCGATCAGGTTCAGCACCGCCGGATGCAGCGGATCGTACAGATGCGCGACGGCGTTATCCGCGCGATCGATCGCGAGCGTGTACTGGATCAGGTCGTTCGTGCCGATCGAGAGAAAGTCGAGCCGGCTCAGGAACAGCCGCACTGCGATAGCCGCGGCGGGAATCTCGATCATCGCGCCGACCTGAATCTGGCGGTCGTACGCCACGCCTTCCTCGTCCAGCTGACGCTTCGCCTCGCGGATCAGATCGAGCGTCTGATCGATTTCCTGCGCATGCGCGAGCATCGGAATCAGGATCTTGGTCGGGCCGAACGCGGACGCGCGCAGGATCGCGCGCAACTGCGTGATGAACATCTGCGGCTCGGACAGGCTCCAGCGGATCGCGCGCAGACCGAGCGCGGGATTCGGCGCGGTCTCGTAGCCGTCGCCGCCGCCCATCGAATCGAGCGGCTTGTCGGCGCCTACGTCGATTGTGCGGATCGTCACAGGCTTGCCGTTCATCAGCTCGACGGCGCGCTTGTACGCCTCGAACTGCTCCTCTTCCTCCGGCAACTGGTCCTTGTGATTCATGAAGAGGAATTCGGTGCGGAACAGGCCGACGCCCATCGCGCCCGCTTCGACCGCGACTTGCGCGTCTTCCGGCAGCTCGATGTTCGCGCACAGCTCGATCTTCGTGCCGCAGAGCGTTTGCGTCGGCGAAAACTTGAGGCGCTGGAGCTTGCGCTGTTCCAGCACTTTCTCGCTTTGCCGGTACGAATACTCTTCGAGCACGATCGGCGCCGGATCCACGATCACGATGCCATGATCGCCGTCGACGATGATGAGATCGTTCTGGCGAATCAGCACGCTCGCCTGCTGCACGCCGACCGAGGCCGGAATGCCGAGACTGCGCGCGACGATCGCCGTGTGCGACGTGCGCCCGCCGAGATCGGTGACGAAGCCCTTGAAGGCCTGCGTCTTGAACTGCAGCATGTCGGCGGGCGCGATATCGTGCGCCACGACGATCATCTCGTTGTGGCCGTTGCTCGCGGCCGTGTGCACGACGAGCGACGCGGCGGTGGGCGCGCCCGCGAGCGCCTTCAGCAGACGCTCGACGACCTGCTCGACGTCCGCCTTGCGCTCGCGCAGGTATTCGTCCTCGATCTCGTCGAAATAGCCACCGAGGATTTCCAGCTGTTCGGTAAGCGCCCACTCGACGTTATAGCGGCGCGTGCGGATGAGATCGATGGTTTCCTGCACGAGCATGGCATCGTTCAGGATCATCGTATGGACATTGATGAACGCGCCCATTTCGCTGGGCGCGTCGGCGGCGAGGTCGTCCCGCAGTGCTTCGAGTTCGGCGAGGACGCCCGCCTGCGCCGCGTGAAACCGGGCGATTTCCGCGTCGATCTGATCGGGTTCGATCAGATAATGGTCTACGTCGAGCGCTGCCGGCGCGATCAGGTAAGCGCGCCCAATGGCGATGCCGCGTGAGACGGGAATTCCATGCAGCGTGAAAGACACGCGCACCTCCTCTAATTTTGATTGTCGCGGCCGCTCAAGCCCCCTCGGCGGGCGCAAACCGCGCGTCCATTATAAATTCGAATGTCGTGGTAAGTCCCTGAACACACGGAGGCATAAGGGCCGGCACGGTTGCGCCGAATCAAGCCATTTCACCGCGCGGATATGAAAAAGCCGCGTCGATGCGCGGCTTTTCAGTGAATCCGAAACGGCGAAGCGCTTACTGCCCTTCCCCGAATTTGTCGGCGATCAGGGCGAGAATTGCCTGCATCGCTTCGGTTTCGTCGGCGCCTTCGGTTTCGATCGTCACCGTGCTGCCGATGCCCGCCGCCAGCATCATCACCCCCATGATGCTTTTCGCGTTGATCCGGCGGCCGTTGCGGCTCATCCAGATCTCGCATTGAAAGTTGCCCGCCAGTTGTGTGAGCTTGGCCGAAGCGCGTGCGTGGAGCCCCAGCTTGTTCACGATTGTTGTTTCTTGTTGCAGCATGATGCTCCGAAGCGCAAGTTGAATGAGATAGCGGCGTCAGTGACTCGCGGCCTTGGCGCTGACGAGATCGGCGCTCGCCGAGCATGCCGGATCGGGCGAGCCGGCGGCTTTTGTCGCGAGCGCGCACGGGTTGAGCGGCGTGGACGAATCCAGTTCCTGGATGCCCTTCGAGCCGCCTTGCAGAATTTTTTCGGTGAGCGTGTCGAGCGGCGTCGCGCGGTAACAGACGGCGCGCACCAGCATCGGCAGATTGCAGCCCGCGAGCACGCGCACATCGGTGTCATGCAGGCTCGCCGCGATATTCGCGGGCGTGGCGCCGAACACGTCGGTCAAAACGATCGCGCCGTTCTCTTCCTTCAGACGATCGATTTCCGAGCGCGCGAACGCGCGGACTTCGACCGGATCGCAGTCGGGCATTACGTCGATGACGCCGATGCGCGCCGGCAGACCGCCGTAGATATGAGCCACGCACTCGCGTAGCGCGGTGGCGAAAGGTGCGTGCGCGATGATCAGGATGCCAGCCATGTCAGGATATTGTCCTAGCGACAAAAATCAGACGAAAACGTTAGAGTTCGCTCGAAAGCGCGCGAGCGGCGCGGAACCCACTCTAAGGTGGGCGCCGGACAGGCGGAAATCAACCGCCTTCCAACTCCATTACCCCTAGCCTGCGCTCCGATGCTTAACCCTGCTTTAAGACGCGATTGCGCCCCAAATGCGCAGGCATTGGGAAATCAATTCTATCAGTCCCGCCGAGGTGAGTTTGGCGGGATGCGCGGCCGCGCCCCGTTCGTCGGCAGACTCAGTGGACCGCGCGCTCGAGGGCGTCGATGAACATGCCCGCGACGTCGAAGCCGGTCTGATCCATGATTTCGCGGAAACAGGTGGGGCTCGTGACGTTGACTTCGGTGAGATAGTCGCCGATCGCATCCAGCCCGGCGAGCAACAGACCGCGCGCCTGCAGCACCGGCCCGAGCGTCTCGGCGATTTCACGATCGCGCGCCGACAGCGGCTGCGCGCGGCCGAGGCCGCCCGCCGCGAGGTTGCCGCGCACTTCGCTGCCCTGCGGAATGCGCGCGAGCGAATACGGCACGGGCTGGCCGCCGATCACGAGAATGCGCTTGTCGCCATCCTTGATCTCGGGGATGAACTTCTGCGCCATCACCGTGCGCGCGCCGTCTTCCGAAAGCATCTCGACGATGGAGCCGAGGTTCATGCCGTCCTCCTTCACGCGGAACACGCCCATGCCGCCCATGCCGTCGAGCGGCTTGAGGATGACGTCGCCGTGCTCGGCGTGGAACGCGCGCAGGCGCGCGGCGTCGCGCGTGACGAGCGTTGGCGTGACGAACTGCGGCCATTCCGCGATGGCGAGCTTCTCCGAATGATCGCGAATCGCCTGCGGCTTGTTGAAGACGCGCGCGCCGTTGCGCTCGGCGATCTCCAGCAGCCAGGTGGCGTTCACATACTCCAGATCGAACGGCGGGTCCTTGCGCATCAGCACGGCATCGAAATGCGTGAGCGGCAGATGCTCCGCCTGCTCGGCCGCGTACCACGGCCAGCGATCGCTGTTCGCCTCGTCGCCGACGATCGCGATGCGCCTCACGCCCGCCTCGACGTTGCTGCCCGTCCACGCGAGATGATGCGGCTCGCTCGCGTAGAGCACGTGACCGCGCCGCGCGGCTTCCGCCATCATCGCGTAGGTCGTGTCCTTGTAGATCTTGAAGCGATCGAGCGGGTCGGCGATAAAGAGGATGTTCATGAGAATTCGCTAGTTCGGTGCGCGGCCTGCGAGCTTACCGCAACCCGCTGCTTCTCACCGTGTTCACACCTGAATGGCTTCCGGATCGGTCTTTTCGAGTTCGACCGATGCGGCCAGCAGCCCGAGCCGCGCGACCACGCCATACATGTAGAAGCGGTTCGGCGGCGCCGCGCCGGGTTTCGCATGCGTGTCCGGCAGCGCGGTGTGCTCGAAGCCGAGCGGCACGAAATGCATGCCGGGCGCGTTGAGGTTCTGATCGCGCTCGCGCGACTCGTGCACGCGATAGAAACCGCCGACCACGTACCGGTCGATCATATACACCACCGGCTCCGCGACCGCATTCTCGACGCGCTCGAAGGTATGCACGCCTTCCTGCACGATGACATCGTGGACTTGCAGGCCTTCCTTCGCGTCGTTCATCTTCGTGCGCTCGCGCTTGGTCAGCGCGGCGACCTCGCTCGCGTCGTGCACGGTCATCACGCCCTTGCCGTAGGTGCCGGCGTCCGCCTTGATGACGACATACGGGCGCTCGCTGATGCCGTACTCGCGATATTTCTTCGCGATCTTCTTGAGCACGCCGTCGATGGCTTCTGCGAGCGCTTCCTCGCCGGTGCGGGCTTCATAGTCGACGCCTTCGACATGCGCGAAGTACGGATTCACCATCCACGGATCGATCTCGACGAGCTTCGAGAATTTCTTCGCGACATCGTCGTAGCAGGAGAAGTGCGTCGACTTGCGGCGCACCGCCCAGCCCGCGTGCAGCGGCGGCAGCAGATACTGCTCGTGCAGATTTTCCAGCACGGGCGGAATGCCGGCGGAAAGATCGTTGTTGAGCAGGATCGAGCAGGGATCGAAATTCTTGAGTCCGAGACGCCGCGGCGTGCGCTCGAGCGGTTCCAGCACGATCTTTTGTCCATCCGCGAGCGCGATGGTCACCGGCCCGTGGATGTTCTCGTCGAGCGTGCCGAAGCGGATGTTCAGCCCCGCCTGGCGCATGATCAGCGCGAGCCGCGCGACGTTCTCGAGATAGAACGCGTTGCGCGTATGGCGCTCCGGAATGACGAGCAGATTCTTCGCGTCCGGACAGATTTTCTCGATGGACGCCATCGCGGCCTGCACCGCGAGCGGCAGCACTTCCTGCGGCAGATTGTTGAAGCCGCCGGGGAAGAGATTGGTATCGACAGGCGCAAGCTTGAACCCTGCGTTGCGCAGATCGACGGAACAGTAAAACGGTGGCGTGTGCTCTTGCCATTCAAGCCGGAACCACCGCTCGATGGACGGCATGGCCTCGAGAATTTTCCGCTCGAGGTCGAGCAGCGGGCCACTTAACGCCGTAACAAGGTGCGGAACCATGTATTACTCGCGAACAGGAGAGGAAAGATTGTAGAGCAATTGCTTTGCCTAATTGGGTATGAACCGCCAATTGACAAGGTTTCCCGGCCTTGCGGCACGGCCTTTCCGCGAGTTTCTCCCTATCGGTCCGATAAATGTCGCGCCGCGCTGAACGAAACCGCTACGGCAATCCATCAGCCAAAAAAATGCCCGCCTCGAAGGCGGGCAAAGTCGCTGCGCTCGTTCTGTCGCGCGCGAACCGGAGCGCCTCTCGCGGCGCCCCGGCTGCGGCGTGAAACTTATTCGACGTGCTCGCCGTGCAGCGTGACGTCGAGACCTTCGCGCTCCTGTTCTTCCGTGACGCGCAGGCCCATGGTCATGTCGATGATCTTGAGCAGGATGAAGCTCACCACGCCGCTGTAGATCAGCGTGACGGCCACGCCTTTCGCCTGCACGAGCAGGCTGCCGTCGAAGCCGCCGATATCCTTCACCGCGAACACGCCCGTCAAGAGCGCGCCGATGATCCCGCCCACGCCGTGCACGCCGAACGCGTCGAGCGAGTCGTCGTAGTTGAACTTGTGCTTGAGCCACGTCGCCGACCAGAAGCAGACCACGCCCGCGACGATGCCGATCACGATCGCGCCCGTCACGCCGACGAAGCCCGAAGCCGGCGTCACCGCCACCAGACCGGCCACTGCGCCCGAAATGATGCCGAGGACCGACGGCTTGCCCTTCGTGATCCACTCCGCGAACATCCAGCCGAACGCGGCGAACGCGGTGGCGATCTGCGTCGTGAGCATCGCGAAGCCGGCGCGGCCGTCAGCCGCCACCGCCGAACCCGCGTTGAAGCCGAACCAGCCCACCCACAGCATCGAGGCGCCGATCAGCGAGAGCACGAGGTTGTGCGGCGCCATCACTTCGCGGCCATAGCCGACGCGCTTGCCGAGCACGAGACAGCACATCAGGCCCGCGATACCGGCGTTGATGTGAACCACCGTGCCGCCCGCGAAGTCGAGCACGCCCGCCGATGCCAGCCAGCCGGTCGGTTCCCAGACCATGTGCGCGACCGGCGAGTAGACGATCAGCGACCACAGCGTCATGAACACGAGCATCGCCGAGAACTTCATGCGGTCCGCGAACGCGCCGGTAATGAGCGCCGGCGTGATGATCGCGAAAGTCAGCTGGAACGCGAAGTAGACCGATTCCGGAATCGTCGAGGCGAGGTGGCTCACGGTGAGCGTCGTCGCCTTGTCGCCCTTGATGTAGGCCATGCCGTGCAGGAACACGCGCGAGAAGCCGCCGATGAACGAGTTGCCCGGCGTGAACGAGATGCTGTAGCCGACCACCGTCCACAGGATCGTCACGAGACAGCAGATCGCGAAACTCTGCATCGCCGTGGCGAGCACGTTCTTCTTGCGAACCATGCCCGCGTAGAAAAGCGCGAGGCCGGGAACCGTCATGAACAGCACGAGCGCGACGGAGGTGAGCATCCACGCGGTGTCGCCAGCGGCGATCTTCGACGAATCGACCATGAACGGCTCGGTCGGCGCGGCGGGCGCGGCCTCCGATGCGCCCGATGCCGCCGCCGCGGCTTCAGCCGACGACGCCGTCGCCGTGTTGGCGGAAGCCGGTGCACTTGCGGCGGTGTCGGACGACGCGGGTGCCGAGGCAGCGGCCGGCGCGGACGCATCCTGGGCGAGAGCGGTGCCGACATTGGCGCCGATCAGCGCGCCCGCCACCAACAGTGACATCAAAAAGTTACGCATTCTTCTGGTTCCTCTTATCGCCTGTTTCTTGTTAGAGCGCGTCGGCGCCGGTCTCGCCGGTGCGGATGCGAATGACCTGCTCGATCGCGGTGACGAAGATCTTTCCGTCGCCGATCTTTCCCGTGCGCGCGGCGCGTTCGACGGCTTCGATCGCCTGATCGACGATGTCGTCCGAGACGGCCGCCTCGATCTTCACTTTCGGCAGGAAATCGACGACATACTCCGCGCCCCGATAAAGCTCGGTGTGCCCCTTCTGTCGGCCGAAGCCTTTCACCTCGGTCACGGTGATGCCCGAGACGCCGATGGCCGACAGCGCTTCGCGCGCTTCGTCCAGCTTGAACGGCTTGATGATTGCGGTAATGAGCTTCATGTATCCCTCACTGTGGTGTGCTGATCCTTCGATGCCTTCTGAAGCGGGATGCGCTGGGTGTTACCGCCACGTCCGCCCTGCCGGGCCGCTCAGAGACGCGTGCAGAAAAGGTCGCGCCAGTTATGCAACTCGTGTGCCATGCGAGTATTCATGCGGGTTTGCGCGATTTAGGGAAACCCGCGTCCGAGGGGTCGGCCAAACGGCCAACGTGCGCCGGGCGTGCTGGCGCCGGGGTGGGTTCGTTGCTAGAGTGGTCTCGAGGTCCCGCAAAAAGGGGCATGGGCGGAAAACGCGAGGGCGCGGCAGCGCTAAAATCGCGGCGCCTCAAAGGTGCTTCGAGGTGGGCAGGCATTCATGGCTGCGCGCACCAACTTCGAACATTCGATAAATCGGGGCACTGACCTAACAATGAATGCACTTTTTTTGTGCAAGAAGGGAGAAACGATGAAGCAGCCCAACGACGTTTTCAACGATCTACAGCAGAAGATGAGCGACCTCTTCAAGAACTCGCCCGCGAAAGACGTCGAACGGAACATGAAGGCGATGTTGTCGCAGGGCTTTTCGAAGCTCGATCTCGTCACGCGCGAGGAATTCGACACGCAGACCCAGGTGCTCGTACGCACGCGCGCCCGTCTGGAAGAACTCGAAAAGCGCGTCGCGCAACTGGAGCAGCGCCTCGCGGGAGGCAGCACCAGCGCACAGGACTAAGCGCCCGAAGCGTTTGTTCGCATACCTCGGCTAGCGAGCCGTGAGTTTCTAGTTTTGTTGCCGGCGCGATCGAAGCGCCGTTTCAGGTGAAATCATGTCGCTTGCCGTGGTACGCAGCCGCGCGCCCGCCCCTGGGCGCGCGCCCGAAGTCGTCGTCGAAGTTCATCTCGCCAACGGGTTGCCGTCGTTTTCCATCGTCGGCCTGCCCGATCTCGAAGTCCGCGAAAGCCGCGAGCGCGTGCGCGCCGCACTCCAGAACTGCGGCTTCGACTTTCCCGTTCGCCGCATCACCGTCAATCTTGCGCCCGCCGATCTCCCGAAAGAGTCCGGCCGCTTCGATCTGCCCATCGCGCTCGGCATTCTCGCCGCGAGCGGGCAGATTCCGGCCGAATCGCTCGAGCATCGCGAGTTCGCGGGTGAGTTGTCGCTGACCGGCGCGCTGCGTCCGATGCGCGGCGCCTTCGCGATGGTCTGCGGCGCGGCGCGCCATTACACATCCATGCGCGATGCCGGTGCGCGCATCCCCGAGATCTATGTGCCGCTGGCCAGCGCGGCGGAGGCGGCGCTCGTGCCGGGCATCGAAGTTTTCGGCGCCGCCGATCTGCCGACGCTCTGCGCGCACCTCAATGGCGTGCCCGATGCACGCCTGCGGCCGGTGCAAGCCGTCACGCTTGCCCCGACAACCGCGCCTCGCGCCGATCTCGCCGACGTGATCGGCCATCCCGCCGCGCGCCGCGCGCTCGAAGTGGCGGCGGCGGGCGGGCATCATCTGCTGATGGTCGGGCCGCCAGGCGCGGGCAAATCGATGCTGGCCGCGCGTCTGCCGGGCCTGCTGCCGCCGATGAGCGACGACGAAGCGCTCACTTCCGCCGCGATCCTTTCGGCGAGTTCGATCGGTTTCGCGCCCGAGCATTGGCGCCGCCGGCCGTTTCGCGCGCCGCATCATTCTTCGAGTTCGGCGGCGCTGGTCGGCGGGCGCAATCCGCCGCAGCCGGGCGAGATCACGCTCGCGCATCTCGGCGTCCTGTTTCTCGACGAGCTCCCCGAATTCGACCGAAAAGTGCTCGAAACCCTGCGCGAGCCGCTCGAAGTCGGGCAAATCACGATATCGCGCGCCGCGCAGCAAGCGGACTTTCCGGCCGCGTGCCAGCTCGTCGCCGCGATGAATCCGTGCCCGTGCGGCTGGCGCGGCGACCCGAGCGGGCGATGCCGCTGCTCGCCCGATGTCGCCACGCGCTATCTGCGCAAGTTGTCGGGCCCGCTGATGGATCGCATCGACATTCAGATCGAGCTGCCGGCGCTCTCGCCGGCGGAGCTGTCGGTGCGCGGTTCCGAGCGCGGCGAATCGAGCTTAGTGGTCGCGGCACGCGTCGCGGCGGCCCGCGTCATACAGTCGCGTCGTCAGGGCAAGACCAATCGCGAACTCGACGGCCGCGAAGCCGACGATGTCTGCCGCCCCGATTCCGCCGGCGAGGCACTGCTGCGCGCAGCGGGCGAGCGCTTCGGCTGGTCGGCGCGCGCGCACTACCGGGTGCTGAAGGTCGTGCGGACGATCGCCGATCTCGCCGGCGCTGAAATGCCCGACTCATCCCATGTCGCGGAGGCGGTGCAGTATCGGCGGGTGCTATCCGTCGCCTGAAACCAGTGCCGGAAGGGGTTGGCCCAAGCTCTGCTAAGTGGAAAGATGCTTGTCAAGACTTGACTTATGCACACTGTAGCGATCCTGGCCATTGTTTCATCCGATCAAACCCCCGATTCACACCAATTTCGCAGACCTTTGATTTTATTGAATTATTTAACTTGCCGCGAACGGAGGCAAAGTAACGTAAACCGCATGAACTGGGCTTTTGCGCGTTACCGCACATTGTTTTCCACAAAGTTATCCACAGACATTGTGGATAGCGGAAAAAGTCCATACAAATCCGTGAATTAGCGCGTAAACTTACGAAGGAACTTTGGCTGTCTGAGGGAGCCTAAGACGCTTCTTAAGTCAGTAGTCGCAGAATTCGAAGGGTTCCTCTAAAAGAGTTTGAAGGACATAAAGAACTGGTCGGCCTGCTCCGTGGGCGGCGATTTGTCTGACACAATCGCAAGTTGATAAACATGCGCGCCGCGCGCGACGAACCGCGCGCGAATCGTCCGCGACTCTCTTTTCTCTCCGCTTTCCCCTTTCACTTCGATCTCGCTGCCCGCCACGCGGCCGCCCGCCGCCAGATCGATCTGCGTCGTGCGCGCCTCCGGCTTCGCGTTCACATTGCGCGCCAGGCCTTGCTGGAGGAAGTCGAGCGTCGCGCGCTGCAGGGCCGGGTCGTCGCTGGGCAGCACGACCGTTCCGACGGCGAACACCGCGTCGCCCGCTTCGGCGGTCTGCATGCGCATCGTCAGCGGCTGGCCGGCGATCTCGATCTTGCGCTCATCCGCGCGCGGCTTCGCCGGCAGCGTCACTTCGTAGCCGTCGTCGTTGTTGGTGACCGTGCGCCAGTCGTACGCGGGCGAACAGGCGAGCAGCGCGCCGCATGCGATCGATGCGCACACCAGCCGGTTCACGGAGGAAATGTTCGGAAGAAAGCGTTCTACAGCTCGCTGAAAACGGGAAGAATTCAGAGACACAACTCGTTTCATGATGAGTGGATGCGTGAAAACCATCATTATCACGCTGCAATGCCGGGCTTATCGGCGCGTCACGAACCCATCTCGAAATTGGCGCTAAAATATGCGGCAGTCTCCATGGCGGCCGCGTCCGCCCGTTCGCCGGAGAGGAATTCGAGGTTTCTCATGTCCCAAGCCACGCAAGACACACCCACGCGCGCCAAGAGCCCGCTGCGCTATATCGTGATGGCGCTCGTCGCGGGCGTGATCGCCTGCACCGGGTATTTCGCCTTCGGCGGCCAGCAGAAGGTGCCGGACGCGACGTTCACGCTGCTCTCGGGACAGAAAATTTCGACGTCGGGCGATCTCAAGGGCAAGGTCTATCTCGTCAACTTCTGGGCGACGAGCTGCGAGACCTGCATGAAGGAAATGCCGCAGATGATCGACACGTACAACAAGTTCAAGGGCCGCGGCCTGGAGTTCGTCGCGGTCGCGATGAACTACGACGCGCCAATGTACGTGAGCAACTACGCGCAGACGCGCAACCTGCCGTTCAAGGTCGCGATGGACGACGGCAGCGCGGCGAAGCAGTTCGGCAACGTGCAGTTGACGCCGACGACCTTCGTCATCGACAAGAACGGCAAGATCCTGAAGCGCTATGTCGGCGAGCCGACGTTCGCAGAGCTCGATCAACTGCTCGACAAGGCGCTCGGCGCGGCCTGACGCGCTGTCGAACGACCAAGCGAAAAACGAAAAGCCCGCTGGCGACAACCAGCGGGTTTTTTTTTATCGCTCCGACGAATCGCCCTTCACGACGATGCCGTAGCGCTTGATCTTCTCGTACAGCGTCGCCTTGCCCAACTGCAGCCGGTCCGCCGCCACCGCGACCGCGCCGCCGCACTGCTCCAGCGCTTCTGCGATCACCGCCCGCTCGAACTGCTCGGTGCGCTCCTTGAGCGATTGCGTCGAGGTATCGAGCGATGCCGCGGCGCCATCGTCGAGAATGCCGAGCACCATGCGATCCGCCGCGTTGCGCAGCTCGCGCACGTTGCCGGGCCAGTCGCGCTGCATCAGCTCCGCGCGCTGACGGTCCGTGATGAGCGGCGCGGGCCGCTCGTAGCGCACGGCGGCGTCGAGCAGAAAGTGCTCGAAGAGCGGCACGATATCCTCGCGGCGCTCGTTGAGCGGCGGCAGCGTGATCGTGACCACGTTCAGCCTGTACAGCAGGTCGCGCCGGAACGTGCCATCGGCGACGTGCTCGTTCATGTCGCCCTTCGCCGCCGCGACAACGCGCAGATTCGCGCGCACCGGCTGATTCGAGCCGAGCCGCTCCAGCACGCCGTCCTGCAAGACGCGCAGCAGCTTCACCTGCAACGAAAGCGGCATGCTCTCGATTTCATCGAGAAAGAGCGTGCCGCCCGACGCATGCTCCAGCTTGCCGACGCGCCGCTTCTGCGCGCCGGTGAACGCGCCCGCCTCGTAGCCGAACATCTCCGATTCGAACATCTGCTCCGGCAGCCCGCCGCAATTCACCGCGATGAACGGCTTGTCGCGGCGCGGCGACATCTCGTGCAGGCTGCGCGCGATCAGTTCCTTGCCGGCGCCGGTATCGCCGTTGATGAGCACGGAGGCATCCGTCGGCGCGACGTTCGAGATCAGCCGCCGCACCTGCTCGATCGCCGGACTGCGCCCGATGATGCGGCTCTGCCCCGCCCCCGCGAGTTCGCGCCGCAGCGCCTGGTTTTCGAGGACCAGCGACCTGCGCTCGAGCGCGCGGCGCACCGCTTCGATCAGGCGTTCGGACGCGAACGGCTTCTCGATGAAGTCGTAGGCGCCGTCGCGCATGGCCTGCACGGCCATCGAGATATCGCCGTGGCCGGTAACGAGAATCACCGGCACTTCGGGCGCGCGCTCGCGGCATTGCGCGAGCAGATCGAGGCCGCTCGCGCCGGGCAAACGAATATCGCTGACGATCACGCCCGGAAAACTCGCGTCGATGGCGCGCGCGGCCGATTCGACGCTGCCGTGGCCCGTTACGTCGAAGCCCGCGAGCTGAAGGCTCTGGACGCTCGCGCGCCGCACGAGTTCGTCGTCTTCGATGAAGATCACCTGCAAACCGGTGCTCATGTCTTGCCTCTGCAAAGTGTTACGCGCGTCGCAGCGTCAGTACGAATTCTGCGCCGTAGGAGCCGTCCGCGTCGGCCTGCGTGCCGCCTTCGGGACCGTCCGCGACGATCGGCGCGACGCGATTTCGCGCGGTGAGCGTGCCGCCGTAATCGCGCGCGATCGCCGATGAAATCGCGAGCCCGAGGCCTAAGCCCTGCCCCATTTCCTTCGTCGTGAAGAACGGCTCGAAAAGACGCGGCAGCGCGTCGGCGGGAATGCCCGGCCCGTTGTCGCGCACGATGATCTCGATCGCGTCCTCGCGCGCGTCCAGCTCGACGACGATGCGCGGCCTGTCGCACGACGCGACCGCATCGAGCGCATTGCCGATCAGGTTGATGAACACCTGCTCCAGCCGCAAGTCCTCGCAGCGCACGAAGACCGACGCGGCACCCTCCGCGAGCGCCGGCGCGACATCGATGACCACGTTCTTCATGCGCGGACGGAGCATCGAGAAGACATTGCGCAGCGCCCGCGCCACGTCCGCGCGCGCGTTCTTCGGCCGCGCCTTCGTGACGAAGAGCTTCAGCTGGTTCGTGATGTTGCCCATGCGCTCGGTCAGCGACGCGATCGCTTCGAGATTCTCGCGCGCCGCCGCCTGATCGCCGCGGTCGATCAAAACGCGCGTGTTGTCGGAGAAGCTGCGCAACGCGGCGAGCGGCTGATTCAGTTCGTGGGTGATACCGGCCGCCATCTGGCCGAGCGCGGCGAGCTTGCTCGCCTGAATGAGCTCGTCATGCGCGGCGCGCAAATCCTGTTCGGCGCGCGTGCGCTCGTTCACTTCCCGCATGAGCTGCTCGTTGGCTTCTGAGAGATCAGCCGTGCGCTCCGCGACGCGCTGATTCAGTTCGGCATAGGCGGTCTGCAGAAGCTCGCGGCTGCGGATCATCTCGCGCACGCGCGCGCGCCGCATGCGCCAGTAGAACGCGAGCGAACAGAGCGACACGAACACGAGCGCCGTGACGACGACCGCGGTCTGCGCGGCGCTTTCGACGGGATCGAGCGCCGCCATCGTGATCAGTTGCCAGTCCGGCTCACCGATCGAGCGATGCGTCGCGAGATACGCCGGCGCACGGCGTCCGTTCATCCCGCCGCCGACGCGCACGATCTGCGCACCGCCTTCGAGCGTCTTCACGATGGTCATCGGCAGCGGCGTGATGGCTTGCTGCGCGTACTGGCGCGTCGCGTAGACGGACGCTTCGATGTTCTGCGGCAGCGGCCGCACCGTGTGATATTTCCACGCCGGCACCGACGAAAGAAAGATCACGCCGTGATCGTCGGTGACGATGAGCGGCTCGGATGCGTCGGCGCCTTGCAGCCATTCGAGATTGAGCTTCACGACCGCGACGCCGATGATCTCTTTCGTGCCCTCGCGGTAGACGGGCTGCGAGATGTAATACCCCGGTTCGATCGAAATGGTGCCGATGCCGAAGAACCGGCCGACGCCGCTTTTCACGGCATCGATGAAATATGGCCGGAAGCTGTAGTCCACGCCGACGAAGCTATCCGCGCCGTTCCAGTTGCTCGCCGCGACGCAGGTGCCGTTCGCGCGGATCAGATAGGTGACGGTGGCGTGCGCACGCGCGTTGAGATCTTCGAGATAGCGGTTCGCGCGTTCGACGTTCGCTTGATCCGGATGATCGAGCGCGTTTTGCACAACCGGATGCCGCGACAGCAGATACGGCAGATATTCGTAGCGATCGAGCGTGCTCTTGAGCGTGTTCGTCGTGCGATCGACACGCGCGGCGGCGTTGAGCCGGAGCTCGTCGATACCGCTTTGCCACGCGAGATGCCACGTGAGCGCGCAACACGCCACGAGCGCGGCGAAGAGCGCTAGGAACACGAGGATGCGGCGCGTCACGTGAGCAGATTCTCGCGGTTGAGGATCTGTCATTGTGGCATACGCGCCTTCGGGATAAGGCCCGGCGGACGCCGGATGCGACTGCGGCGAAGCGCTCGCAGATTGAGGCTTCGCCGCTTGCATGATCGCGTCGTCCGAGGTTGTTGCCGAACGTGCTTAGACGGACTTCACTTCTTCGGTGTCGGTCACGTCAACATCGCGTGACAGGGCCGCCTTCAGCTTGCTGCGGTCGAGCTCTTTCTCCCATGCCGACACGACGACCGTCGCCACGCCGTTACCGACGATGTTCGTCAGCGCGCGGCATTCCGACATGAAGCGGTCGATACCGAGAATCAGCACCATGCCCGCGAGCGGAATCGTCGGCACGACGGCGAGCGTCGCAGCCAGTGTGATGAAGCCCGCGCCGGTCACGCCGCTCGCGCCCTTCGACGTGAGCATCGTCACCGCGAGCAGCGTCAATTGCTGGCCCCACGTGAGATCCGTGTTGGTCGCCTGCGCGATGAACAGCACGGCCATCGTCATGTAGATGTTGGTGCCGTCGAGGTTGAACGAGTAGCCGGTCGGCACGACGAGACCCACGACCGAGCGCGAGCAGCCGAGCTTTTCGAGCTTGAGCATCAGTTGCGGCAGCGCGGCTTCCGACGAGCTCGTGCCGAGCACGATCAGCATTTCTTCCTTGATGTACGCGACGAACTTCAGCACCGAGAAGCCGACCATGCGCGCGATCGCGCCGAGCACGACGACGACGAAGATGATCGACGTCAGATAGAACGTGCCGATGAGCTTCAGCATCGGCACGAGCGAGCCGATGCCGTACTTGCCGATAGTGAACGCCATCGCGCCGAACGCACCGATCGGCGCGAGCTTCGTGATGATGCCAACCATGCCGAACAGGATGCTCGACAGGCCTTCGATGAAGTTCGTCACGACCTTGCCGCGCTCGCCGACGTGCGTCAGCACCGCGCCGAACAGGAGCGCGATCAGCAGGATCTGCAGGATTTCACCCTGCGCGAACGCCGACACCAGCGTGTCCGGGATCAGGTGCATGAAGAAGTCGACCGTGCTCTGGCCGTGCGCCTTCGTCGCGAAGGAGTCGACGGCCTTGTGGTCGAGCGTGGCCGGATCGACGTTGAAGCCGACGCCCGGCTTCAGGATGTGCGTCGCCGCGAGGCCGAGGATCAGCGCGAACGTCGACACGATTTCGAAGTACAGGAGCGCCTTGCCGCCGACGCGCCCGACCTTCTTCATGTCCTCCATGCCGGCAATGCCGGTCACGACGGTACAGAAGATGATCGGCCCGATCACCATCTTGATGAGTTTGATGAACCCGTCGCCGAGCGGCTTCATGTCCGTGGCGAGAGTGGGATAGAAGTGCCCGAGCGCGATGCCGATGATGATGGCAACGATCACCTGCACGTACAGGACTTTATAAATGGGTTTTTTCACGATGGTTCCAGGCAATAACAAGCAGTTGGCGGAAAGGTCAGCCAGCGGCGAGCGTGACGCGCGGAAGCGTTTCTGTCGTGCACGGTGAATCTGTGGGATGCGCACGCCGAATCGAGTCGCGTAAGCGATAGCCGCTTCGTCGACGGATTCAGGGACGTTTGGATGCGAGAGGGGTCATCGGCTTGTCTCCTTGACTTTTATGGGCGGCTCAAAGGCCGTGGCGCTTATATTGCAAGGGTGATGCCAGTTTTTTATCTTTTTAAGTCTTTGATTTTTATTGTTTTTTGTTCGGCATCATTTCAACGGAATCCGAGTTTCCGGAAATCCGAAAACCGGGCGTCCGGGGTTCTGGAAGACGCCGGCGCCCTGACGCTTCAAATTACCGACGCACGCTCGAAAAAAAACCCACGGTCGCCCGTGGGTTTTCTCATTCGCAGCGCAAGCCGCGGGCCCTCAAACCACACCCGCGCCGTGCGCCTGCACGTCCGCGTGATAGCTCGACCGCACCATCGCGCCGACGGCCGCGTGCGTGAAGCCCATCTTGTACGCCTCTTCCTCGTACATCTTGAACGTATCCGGATGCACGTAAGCCCGCACCGGCAAATGATGCTCCGACGGTTGCAAATACTGACCGATCGTCAGCATGTCCACGTCGTGCGCGCGCAGATCGCGCATCACCTGGAGAATCTCCTCTTCCGTCTCGCCGAGGCCGACCATCAGACCCGACTTCGTCGCGACTTCCGGATGCAGCGCCTTGAAGTCCTTCAGCAGCTTCAGCGAATGGTGATAGTCCGAACCCGGACGCGCTTCCTTGTAGAGACGCGGCACCGTTTCGAGATTGTGGTTCATCACATCGGGCGGAGCAGCGGTCAGGATGTTGATCGCGCGATCCAGCCGGCCGCGGAAGTCCGGCGTCAAAATCTCGATGCGCGTTTCCGGCGAATGCTCGCGCACCTGCCGGATGCACTCGACGAAGTGCGCCGCGCCGCCATCGCGCAGATCGTCGCGATCCACGGAGGTGATCACCACGTATTTCAGCTTCAGCGCGCCGATCGTGCGCGCGAGATTCAGCGGCTCGTCCTGATCGAGCGGATCGGGACGGCCATGGCCGACGTCGCAGAACGGGCAACGGCGCGTGCACTTGTCGCCCATGATCATGAAGGTCGCGGTGCCCTTGCCGAAGCATTCGCCGATGTTCGGGCAGCTCGCCTCTTCGCACACCGTATGCAGGCTGTGCTCGCGCAGAATCTTCTTGATCTCGTTGAAGCGCGAATTGCCCGTCGCGGTACGCACGCGGATCCACTCCGGCTTCTTCAGCTTTTCGATCGGGATGACCTTGATCGGAATGCGCGACGTCTTCGCTTGTGCCTTCTGCTTGGCAGTGGCGTCGTAAGCGGTGGGCGACGAAGCAGAAGCGGCGGTATCGCCAGCCAGGTTTGCGGTTGCGTCAGTCATTCGGTCGATCCGGTTGTTGCAGCGGCAATTGCGGGGTGGCCGCCGATTTGATGTGCCAGCCGTTCGGCGAGCACGAAGGCTACGTCGCGCCAGCCGGCAGCGACGCCGAGCGTCGCCATGTCGACTGTTTCGAGCCCCGCGTAGCCGCACGGGTTGATGGCGAGGAACGGCTGCAGGTCCATCTGCACATTCAGGCTCACGCCGTGATAGCTGCAGCCGTTGCGAATCTTGAGTCCGAGCGCGGCGATCTTCGCGCCTTCATGCAGTCGATGCAAACGAACGTTCGCACCTCGATCCGCCTGCGCCACGGAGGGCGCGGCGACATAAATGCCTGGCGCGCCGGCCTTGCGGTCTGTGGCGAGATTATACGTCGCGAGGGTTTCGATCACGGCCTCTTCGATGCGCCGCACCAGCTCGCGCACCATCAGCTTGCGGCGGCGCAAATCGATCAGCAGATAAGCGACGATCTGGCCCGGCCCGTGATACGTGATCTGTCCACCGCGATCCACCTTGACGAGCGGAATGCCGCTCCCGGCGAGGAGAAGATGCGCCGGATCGCCCGCGAGGCCGAGCGTGAAGACCGGCGGATGCTCGACGAGCCAGATTTCGTCCTGGGTTTCCGGCGTGCGGGCGTCGGTGAACGCGCGCATCGCATCGAAGCTTTGCTGGTACGGCTCGACGCCACGCCAGCGCAACGCGGCCGAATAGTCACCGGAACTGAGCACGGTGTCGGACGCGTCGGGAAATTCTTGTGGAAGTGCGAGCGGTGTGGCGGACATGGTGCCGGTAGTTTACCGAAATCGACCCATGCCCGCCGATGGTGAATTCGCATGCCTTCGATGGCATTTTTGAATAGTTGATGTCAGACAGTGCGCCAGCCCGAACGGAACCGCTGCGCAAGACGCTCGATGCTGGTCGAGAGCCAGTGCATCGCGCGTTCGTCGCAACGCGGCAGGATCGTGAAGACGACATGCGCCGGACGGTCGCCCTCGACGGACAGCCAGAGCCGCTCACGTTCGCGCAGCTTGAGGTTGTCGCCGGGCGCGAGCCAGTAATCCTCGATGTCGTTGCTGCGCGTCGCCCAGACGGGATTGCCCTGCACCGTGAGGCGCGTGCCGCGCGCAATGCGCATCGGCACGGTTTCGCCGGGCTTGATTTCGAAGGTGACGCTTGTTGATATTTCTCGCATGATCCACTCCGCCAAGGGAACGTTTCGATGACTACAATCCTAGGCGTGGCAAGGCCTCAGACAAAACGATCAATTTTCACCGCTATGTGAGCCGTATTGACAACGACAACGCCGACAATCCACATGGACCTCCGCCAGCTTCCCGCCCTGAACGCGTTGCGCGCCTTCGAGGCCGCCGCCCGTCACGAAAGTTTCTCCCGCGCCGCCGACGAACTTTTCGTCACGCACGGCGCGGTCAGTCATCAGATTCGCGCGCTGGAAGCGGAGTTGGGCGTGTCGCTGTTCGCGCGGGACGGCAAGCGCGTGCGCCTGACCGATCGCGGCCGGCAGTACGCCGCCGAGGTGCGCGCGGCGCTCGTCTCGCTGGCGGAAGCCACGCGCCGCATCCGTTCGGGCGATCGGGACCGTCGGCTGATCGTGTCCATGCTGTCGTCGTTCTCGGCGCGATGGCTGACGCCGCGCGTCGGGCGGTTCATCGAGAAGCATCCGGAAGTCGACCTCGAATTGCTGTCGACGAACGCGCTCACCGACTTCAATCGCGACGACGTGGACGTCGCGATCCGCTTCGGCTACGGCAAGTACGCGGGCCTGCACACCGAAGAATTGCTCGACGAAGTGTTCTTTCCGGCCTGCTCGCCGAATTTCCGGGGCGGCGAGTTGCCGCGCGTGCCGCGCGATCTGGCGACCATGACGCTCCTGCGCTCGGACGAGGAACTGTGGCGTCCATGGTTCGACGCCGCCGGACTCGCGGATCTTCCGGAGCCCAAACGCGGTGTTTTATATGAAGATTCGTCGAATCTGCTGCAGGCGGCCATCGACGGGCAGGGAATCGCGCTCGTGCGCCGCTCGCTGGCGATGCAGGAAATCATCGCGGGGCGGCTCGTCCGGCTTTTCAACGTCGACGGCCCGAGCCCGTGGAAGTACTACTTCGTGTGCCCGGCCGCGCTCCTTCAGACGAAGCGCGTGCAGGCATTCAGGGAATGGATTTTCGATGAAGCCGAGCAGTTCAGGCTGCTCTACGAGCGCACGCCGGCGGTGTGCGATGCGCCCGCGGGCAAGATCAGAGCACTACCTTGACCATCGGATGCCCGGTGAGCGCGCGATAGATATCGTCGAGATGGGCGCGATTCTGCGCGCGCACGGTGCAGGTGAGGCCCGTGTAATTGCCGCCGGAAGACGGCCGCGCCTCGACGCGCGATGCATCGAACTCGCTGTCGAACGCCTTGAGCACATTGACGATCGTGTCGTGGAATTCCGGATGCGTCTTGCCCATCACTTTGATCGGGAAATCGCAGGGAAAGTCGAACAGTTCGTCGGCGCTGTGCGCGGCGGAATCGGTCGGATCGGCGGATTGGGGCTTCGAGTCGGGTTTGGAATCGGACATGGTTTTCTCCTTCACTTCGCGCGTTTCACCTCTTCCGCGAATTCGCGCGCTTTGGCCCGCTGGTAGGCATCGTAGAGTGCAGCATAGACCGGACCGGGGCGGCCCTCGCCGACGCTCTTTTCGTCGAGCGTGGTGATCGGCATGACTTCCTTGGTCGCGGAGCTGATCATGATTTCATCGGCCGAGCGCAATTCCGCTTCGGTGATGTCGCGCTCCTCGAACGGGATGCCCGCCTCGCGCGCCAGTTCCTCGATGAGCCCATAACGGATGCCTTCGAGTATGCGCGGTCCGCGCGGCGCGCCCAGCAGCGTGCCGCCCTTCACGATCCACACATTTGAGGACGAACCTTCGGTAAGCAAGCCATCGCGCAACTGGATGGTTTCGAGCGCGTCGTTTTCGGCGGCGTGCTGCGCCATCAGCACATTGCCGAGCAGCGAGATCGACTTGATGTCGCAATGCAGCCAGCGCTTGTCTTCGGCGGTCACGGCCACGGCGCCGCGCGCGCGATCCTCCATGCTCGGGAAAACGAGCTGGCCGAGCATGATGAACACGGTCGGCGTGATGCCCGCCGGAAACGCATGCCCGCGACGCTTCGCGACGCCGCGCGTCACCTGAATATAGACGAGCGCATCGCCGTTGCCGGCGTTCTCCTGAATCACGCGGTCGATGAGCGCGCGCCAGCCGGCGTCATCGAACGGATTGTCGATGCGGATCTTGCCGAGACTGCGATTCAGCCGCGCGAGATGCTGCTTCAGCCGGAAAGGCAGACGCGCGCCATCGGCTTGCGCGTAGAGCGGCACGACTTCATACACGCCGTCGCCGAAGATGAACCCGCGGTCGAGCACGGGAATGCGCGCTTCGGAAAGCGGCCCCCACTCGCCGTTCAGATAGACCGTCGGATCGAACACTTCAGGCTGGCTCATCGGGACCGCTCCTCTTTCGACTATCGATTATTTACGCCTTTGCCACCACAGCAGGGCCGAATCCCACAGGCGGCCGAAGATGCCTGCCTCCGGCACGTCCTGCAGCGCGACGAGCGGGAACTGCGCGACTTCCTTGCCGTCCGCCATCATCTTGACGGTGCCGATCTGCTGGCCCTTCTTGATCGGCGCGACGATCAGATCGTTGCGCGAGACCGCCGGCTTGACCTTGTCGCCCAGCCCCTTCGGCACGGTGATGTACTGGTCGGTCGTGACGCCGGCCTGCACGTTGTCCGTCGCGCCCTTGTACACGCGCGGCGATTCGATCACCTGATTCGCCTTGTAGAGGCGCAGCGCGTCGTACGCGGTATAGCCGTAGTTCAGCATCTTCAGGCTGTCCTGCACGCGGTTGTGCTCTTTCGGCTCGCCCATCATGACGGCGACGAGCCGGCGGCTCGCGTCGGGCACGCCCACCAGCGAACGCTTCGAGGTCGCGATCAGGCAATAGCCCGCGGCCTTCGTGTGGCCGGTCTTGAGGCCATCGACGGTCGGATCGAGCCACAGCAGGCGGTTGCGGTTCGGCTGCTTGATCTTGTTGTACGTGAAGTCCCGCACCGAGAAGATGCTGTAGTACTCGGGGAAGTCGCGGATCAGGCGCGTGGACAGCACGGCGAGGTCGCCCGCGGTGGTGTAGTGCTGCGGATCGGGCATGCCGTTCACATCGGCGAAATTCGTGTGCGTCATGCCGATGCGCTTCGCCGCCGCGTTCATCAGCGTCACGAAGTTGCCTTCGCTGCCGCCGACGAGCTCCGCGAGCGCGATGGCCGCGTCGTTGCCCGACTGGACGATCATGCCGTACACGAGATCGTGCACGGTGACAGGCTTGTTCGCCTCGATGAACATGCGCGACTCGTCGGTCCGCACGCGGCGCACGGCCTCGCTCGGCATGACGGTCTGATCCATGTTGATCTTCTTCGACTTCAGCGCGTCGAAGACGAGATACGCGGTCATCAGCTTCGTGAGCGACGCCGGCTCGACGCGTTCATCCGGATTGCCCGATGCGAGCACCTGATTGCTGGTGGCATCGACGAGCACCCACGAGCGCGCGGTCACATCGGGCGGCGGAACTTGTGCGAAAGCGCTTGCTGCCGCCAGCACGGCGGGCAACACGAAAGCGGTTTTGACGGAAATGGAAACAGAAGAAACAGACAGGCCGGAAGGGACAAAGCGCATAGGATCGATCGGCGGAAAAAACACGCTACGACGATGGCGATCGGGGATCGGAGGATCGGCGAAGCACGGGTTGAACAGGCAGACCGTCGCTGCCGTCGGGCTTCTCGCCATGACAGCGGCGCGCGCGGCGCCGCGGCGAAGAAGCGCTCGTTCGACAGACGGACGCGAAAACGGTTCTCGGAAGCCGGGGTTTCGAAAGAAGCGGCCGGAAACAGCGAAAAAATTCTGCGCCATTATACGCGCGGGCCGCAGCCGGTTTCCTTCGAATCTGCGCGGTTGCCGCTCGTTTTAACGTTTTTCAGGCTGCGCTTAGCCGCTTTTACCGATCAAGATACGATGCGCGCGCGAAGCCCTTCAAAGAGCTTGCGCGGTTCGCGCATACGTGACCGCTCAACGCCATGCGTCGACGATCACGCGCTTGAGAATGTGCAGCTTGCGGTGGAAGAAGTGCTCGCCGCCGGGAATCACGACGACCGGCAGCTCCTGCGGCCGCGCCCAGTCGTAGACGGATTGAATAGGCACGGTGTCGTCCACTTCGCCGTGGATCACGAGCGTCGTGTCGGGCACGGGCGCGACCTCCCAGCGGCTCGCCGCCGTGCCGACGAACACCATGCGCTCGATATCCTTGCCCGCTTCCAGCATGCGCTTCGCGACATGCGACAGCACGAAGGTGCCGAACGAAAAGCCCGCGAGCACGATCGGCACGTCGGCCTGGCCCGGCTGCGCGCGCATGTGGTCTATTACCGCGAGCAAGTCGTCCTGCTCGCCAATGCCGTTGTCGTGCTCGCCGCCCGTCTGCCCGACGCCGCGGAAGTTCGAGCGGTAAGTCACGTAACCGAGCTGGACCATGGTGCGCGCGAGCGTCTGCGCAACCTTGTTGTCCATCGTCCCGCCGAATAGCGGATGCGGATGCGCGACGAGCGCAATGCCGCGCGGCGCGGCATCGGTTTTATCGAGCGCGCATTCGATCTTGCCGACGGGCCCGTCGATGAGGAATTTTTCTGTTTGCGCGTTCATGCCGGTTGATCGATGAGAAGACGTTCGACGATTTTGCCGTTGACGAGATGCGAATCCACGATTTCATCGATATCGGTTTCATCGACATACGTGTACCACGTGCCTTCCGGATACACGACGACGACCGGCCCGAGCTCGCAGCGGTCGAGACATCCCGCCTTGTTGATGCGCACCTTGCCTTCGCCCGCGAGGCCCAGTTGCTTCACGCGTTTTTTCGCGTGCTCCTGCATGGCCTGCGCGTTGCAGTTCGCGCAGCTCGGGCGCGGCGCGTCGGCGTCGCGCTGATTCAGGCAGAAGAACACGTGGTACTTGTAGAAGGAATCCATGAGCGTGGTGCGGTGAGAGTGTCGGTCGATTATAGCGAGCGATGTTCATGCCCGCCCTGTCGGCCGGAGCTGACGCACGGGCGCTCGCCCTCTTCTCAAGCGGCGCGCCGCGCGCGCCGCCGCGCGAGCCATGCGCGCTCCGCCGCCGATGCGAGCCAGCCGAGCGCCGCATACGGCCACACCCACGCGAGCCAGTGCGCGAGCCCGTTGAAATGCAGATAGCGCCCCTGCCGCCAGTCCGCGAGCACGATGTCGAAGTACGGATTCACCGGCAGCAGATTGACGAGCGCGAGCGAGACGACGAGCGCGGCGCCCGCAAGCGCCGCCCTGAAGCCGCGCGGCAGCGACACCGACAGCACGCCCGCCATCGCCGCGACGGCGATGCCTTCGAGCGCGCCGTCCGTCGCCCAGTCGAAGGTCAGGCCCGCGCGCGATTGCAGGAATGCCGCGCCGGCTTTCGCGAAGAGCGTCATCGCGATCAGGAAGAGCATCAGCCGGATACGCGGCGCGCGCTTGCGCGTGAGCAGCGTCGCGAGCACGAGCGCGGCGAACAGGCTCGTCGACGTGATCAGCGCTTCCCACAGATCGTCGGGCAGAAGCGCGCCGAGCCGGTCCGGCCAGCTTTCGACGTCCCACGCGGCGGGCGTCCACGCGAGGACGGCGTCCTGCATCGCCGGGTCGAGCTCGTCCCACAGCACGCGCGGCAGGTCGCCGCCGCCGAAGAGATACGGCGCGGGGAACATCGCCGCGAACGGCCACAATGCCGTGAGGCCGATCACGTACGCCGCGTCGCGCTCGAACCACGTGAAGCGGATGCGCCGGAGCAATCCGCGATCGAGCAGCGCGCTCGTCGCGGGCGCGATCAGCACGCCGCCGACGAGCGCGCCGAACGCATTCGCGGCGAGATCGAGATTCGAGGCGACGCGCGTTGGCAGGTACGTCTGGATCGCCTCCATCGTGCCGGACAGGAACGCGCCGCCGAGAAGCGCGGCGCCCACGGCGAGCGTGCCGCGAACACGCGGATAGAGCGCGAGCACGATCAGCGCGCCGAGCGGCATGTAGCCGAGCACGTTGGTGACGACATCGAAGGCCGTCAGATATTGCGGCAGCGGATCGGCGAGATACGCGAGCGGCCCGAGACCGAGCGAGCGCCAGCCGGAGAACGGATAGAGCGAGCCATAGACGACGAGCGCCGCGTATGCGGCGAGCGCCTGCCGGGAAAACGCCGACGGGCGGCGCTGCCATTGCTTGATGGTCATGAGCCGCCCGGACGCCTCCGTGCTGGGCGGATGGTGAAACTGCCGAATGTCATCGTGAGGCGGAAAGGGGTTGCGCGGCGAGCCACGCGGAAATCTGGGCGATCACATCGTCCGATGCGGCCGCGAGCGCGCGCGCGCCGCCCGATGCATCGGCGCTCGATGCGGGCGCGCTCGCGGCGAAGCTGCGCTGGCTGACCACGCGGCCCTGCTGCGTGAGCGTCGCGCGCACGGAGACGAGGCCGCGGCTTTGCTCGGGCGCGTCGAAGACCTGCTCGAAGCCCGTCAGTTCGACTTCGAGCAGCGGCACGGCGCGCACCGGATCGGCGCCCGTCAGGATCGGGCCGCGCGCCGCGAGCGCCTCGCGCAGACGCTGCGTCAAAAGCTGCGCGGGCGGCATCGTCCAGTGGCTCGTGGAATAGTTGCCAGTGCGCTGGGCATCGACGTAGCTCAGGCGATACGCGAACGCGTCGGTTTCCAGATTGCGCGGCGCGCTGACGGCGAGCACCTTCACCGGCGGCATAGGCGCGGCCTTCGCCGCCGCGTTCGCGGTGGCTATCGCGCCGAGGTCGTAGCGCGCTTCGGGCATCGCGGTCGACGTCGATCCGCAGCCCGCGAGCATCGCGACGCAGGCAAGGGCAAAGGCCGCAGCCGCTCTTTTGAGGTCGATATCTGACATGTCGTGTCTCGATCAATTCGTCGATCTATTCGTCGATCAATGAGCCGGCTGCGCAGGCCACGTGAAACCGGGCTCGCCCGGCCCCGGCGCCTGCCGCGGCGCGCCGAACAGCACGCTGCGCGGATTGGTGCTGAACGCGTCGGCGGCTCGATCGACCGAGCGTGCGGCCGCGCTCACGTCGTCGCTGAAGGAGTAAAGGCGCGGCAGCGCCTCGAAGCCGACGCGCGCCGTCACGAAGCGCAGCGACTCGTTCATGTCCGCGAGCGCCGCACTCGCATCCTCCGCGGCCTTGCCCGCCTTGTTCAGATTCGTGACGAATGGGCCATCCGGGCGATTCAGGTTCTGCACGAACTGATTGGTCGAGGCGAGCGTGGTGTTGACCTGCTTCAGGGTTTGCGGCAACTGCGCCGTCGCGGGCTGGACCTGGCTCGCGAGCGTCGCGATGCCGTCGGCCGCGCCTTGCAGGCTCTTCGTCGTGGCCATGAGCTGGTTGCGCACGTCGTCGGAGAGGAACTTGTCGGCGTCATCCGCGAGGCGCTCGAACTTCTTCAGGATCACGTCGCCGCGCTGCTGCAACTGCTCGAACAGGCCCGGGCGCATCGGCACTTCGGCGACGTGCTGCGGTGATGAAGCCAGCGCGGTCGGATCGGTGCCGGTGTCATCGAGCTGCACGAACGCGATGCCGGTCACGCCCTGAAATCCGAGCGTCGCAAACGTGGAGTGTGTCATCGGCGCGTTCTTGTCGACGAGAATGCGGATGCGGATCTGCCCCGGATGCGCGCGGTCGAAGCGGATCGATTGAACCTTGCCGACGCCGAGACCGCGATAACGCACGGCCGCGTCCGTGAAAAGCCCGGTGACATTGGTGCGCGCGATCAGGTCGTACGGCACGCGCACCGTGCGATCCACATTGAAGAAGAACACGGCGAACGCGATGGCCAGCACGAGAACGATCGTGAAGAGCCCGGTCCAGAACGCATGTGATTTGTTTTCCATCGGCAGGTTCCTTTGGCTTCCCGGCGGCGTCGGCCTGTTCCGGACGCGTCATGCGGCTACTTGTTGACGGCAATCGGGGCGTCCTCGAGCGCGGCCGGGGGCAGCTTCGCGCGGCGCTCGGGCGGCAAGGCCTGCAGCGCGCGGCGCCCGCGCCGCCCCAGAAAATACTCGCGGATGAACGGATGATCCACCGCGCACGCTTCTTCCACCGGCGCCGCGACGAGCACGCGCCGGTCCGCGAGCACGGCGACGCGCGTGGAGAGCGCGACCATCGTATCGAGATCGTGCGTGACCATCACGACAGTCAGCCCGAGCGCGCGGTGCAGCGTGGCGATCAGATCGACGAACTCGTCCGATGCCTTCGGATCGAGGCCGGCCGTGGGTTCGTCGAGAAAGAGCAGCTCGGGTTCGAGCGCGATCGCCCGCGCGATGCCCACGCGCTTCACCATCCCGCCCGACAGCGCCGACGGCATCTTGCTCGCGTGCTTGCACGACAGGCCGACCATTTCGAGCTTCAGCATCACGAACTCGCGGATCAGATCCTCGGGAATCTTGCCGAGCTCGCGAAACGGCTGCGCGATGTTGTCATACACGGTCAGCGACGAGAACAGCGCGCCCTGCTGGAACATCATCCCGGAGCGCGTGCGCAGCATCTTCGCGGTTTCGTCGTCCATGCGCGCCCATTCCTCGCCGAGCACGCGAATGGTGCCCGAAGTCGGCGATTCGAGCCCGAGAATCTGCCGCACGAGCGTGGTCTTGCCCGAGCCGGAGCCGCCCAGCAACGCGACGATCTCGCCGCGCCGCACGTCGAGATTCAGATGCTCGTGAATCACCGTGCGTCCGTAGCGCTTCGTCACGTCGCGCACTTCGATCACCGGCTCCGCGATGACGGGCGGCGGCTGATGGCGAACGGCGGTGGCGAGCGTGGTCGACATTACAGTCCTACGTTCTGGAACAGGATCGCGAACACGGCGTCCGCGAGAATCACGATGGTGATCGACGTCACCACGGATGTCGTCGTGCCTTCGCCGAGGCTCTGCGAATTCGCCTTGATGCGAAAGCCGAAGTGACACGCGGCGAGCGCGATCAGCATGCCGAACACGACGCCCTTGCCGAGCCCGATCCACAGATTCGCGATCGGCACGACGGACGGCAGCGAGCGGATGAAGAAGTTGATGTCGATGGACAGCACGAGCTTGGCCGCGAGCGCGCCGCCCGTCAACGCGATGATGTTGGTCCACATGACGAGCAGCGGCATCGCGATGCCGAGCGCGATCACGCGCGGCAGCACGAGCCGCAGTCCGTGCGGGATGCCCATGACCTGCATCGCGTCGAGCTCCTCGGTGACGCGCATCACGCCGATCTGCGCGGTGATCGCGGAGCCCGAGCGCCCGGCGACGAGAATCGCCGAGAGCACCGGCCCGAGCTCGCGGATCACCGAAAGCCCGAGGATGTTCACGATGTACTGGTTCGCGCCGAACGCCTGCAATTGCTGCGCGGACAGATAGCTCAGCACGATGCCGATCAGGAACGCGACGAGCGCGGTGATCGCGAGCGCCTGCGCGCCGGCGCTGTAGATATTGGCGGAAATCTCGGTCCACGGAATTCGCTGCGGACGCCGAACGAGCCCGACGAGATCGAGCACGAAGCCGCCGAACATCGTAAGGCCGCCGTGGAGGTGATCGAAGAAAGCGAAGATGAGCTGGCCGAGCCGCGTGACGGGATCGACGCGATCGACGGGTTCGGGCTCCTCGCGCTCGGCGTCGAGCAGCGCGACGCGCTCGAAGATTTCGCGCTGCGTATCCGAAAGCGCGATGGTCGCGGGCATCTTGCGGCCCCAGACGCGCCAGAGCGCCTGCCCGCCCACGTGATCGAGCCGCTCCACAGAAAGCAGATCCCACTGGCCGATCGCCTCGCGCCCGATGGCGCGCAGCCGCCGCGTGACGCCGCTCTTCGCGCGATCGCGGGCGAGCGCCAGCGCGGTCCACTGGCCCGAGAGCCGGACCACCTTGCCCTGCTGACCGGCTTCCACTCTCAGGCGTGGCGGCGTGTCGAAGTCCAAGGATGGATGGCGCGATGAGACGCGGTTAAAGGGGAGAGGACATTGTAGCGAAGTGCGTGGTGGGGGCGGGGGATGGTGCAGCTTATGCCGAACGGATGAATTCACCGCGGCTCTCGCGCAGCGAACACTGGAGATCAGCACATCACTTTGTCAACTTAGCAAATATGCTAATCTCCCAATCCAGCGGCTGGACCATTGCTTACTACGACGACCTTCTGCGCCGAGACATCGAGCGCTTTCCTGAAGACATTCTTTCCGACTATCTGCGCCTGGTCGACATGATGGAAGTCTTTGGTGCGAACTTGGGAATGCCGCATTCGAGAGCCATGAGCCATAAGCTCTTCGAGTTGCGGCTAAGCGGTAAGGAAGGCGCTGGCCGCGTGCTTTACTGCACGCTCAAGGGAAAGCGAATCGTCGTGCTGCATGCGTTCATCAAGAAGACGCAGCGGACACCACTCAAAGACCTGCGCGTTGCGCGCAAACGCCTGAAGGAAGTTCAACAAAATGGCTAAGACCCGGATGCAGCGAGAAATGGAAAGGCACTACGACCCGGTACCCCATACCAGGGAAGACACCGCCCGGCTGCTCTCCAATCCCAAAGTGAAGGCGGCATACGACGCGCTCGAACCCCGGTACGCGGAACTGGAAGCGCTGCTTCGGGCCCGCAAGGACGGAGGTCTTACGCAAAGGCAGATCGCGGAGCGCATGGGCACGACGGCTTCGGCGGTTGCGCGACTCGAGGCATCGCTCATTAGTGAAAAACACTCGCCGTCCCTGGCGACACTGCGCAAATATGTGGCGGCGTGCGGTAAGACCCTGCGGATTTCGTTGGTCTGAGCGCCTTGCGGACGTAGGTGACGCCGCCATTTGACGCGAAAAATCCCCCCTCGCGCCGCTACAATACCCGCCATGAACCCACCCCCCTTCGCCCCCGACGCGCCCTGGCGCATCGACCGCACCCGGCTCGCGGCGCTCGCCGAGCGGCCCGCTCGCGACTGGACCATCGACATCGTCGACGAGACGGGCTCCACGAACGCCGACCTGATGGAGCAGATGCGCGCCTCGCGGCATGACAGCGCGCCCGCGCCGATCGTCCGCATCGCGTATTCGCAAACCGCCGGGCGCGGGCGGCGCGGCCGCGCGTGGCTCGCGGAACCGGGCAATGCGCTCCTGATGTCGGTCGGCTGCGTGATCGAGCGTCCGATCGAAGGGCTGTCGGGCCTGAGTCTCGCCATCGGCACCGCCGTGCTCGATGCGCTCGCGCGCCTGCCGCTCACGCCATCCGCGCGCCCCGCGCTGAAATGGCCGAACGATGTCCTGCTCGACGACGGCAAGCTCGCCGGCATTCTCATCGAGACCGCTTGGAGTACGCCGGATGCGACGGCGGTCGTGATCGGCGTCGGCATGAACCTGCACGGCGCGGAGCAGCTCGCCGCGCAAGTCGACGATGCGAGCCGCCTCGCCGCGTCGTCCGTGCTGGGCACCGCGCCCGCCGCGCTCGCGCGCGCATGGCCCGACGCCAATCTCACCGATACCCTCGCCGCGCTCCTCAACGCGCTCGACACGGCACTGCCGCGCTTCGAAGCAGAAGGCTTCCGGCCGTTCCGCCAACGCTGGCTCGACGTGCACGCGTGGGCCGGGCGCGAAGTCGCCCTGATCGATCAAGGCATGGAAGTCACGCGCGGCATCGCGTCGGGCGTCGATGACAGCGGCCAGTTGCTGATCGACACACCCGAAGGTCCGCGCGCGGTCACGACCGGCGAACTCACGCTACGCCTCACGAAGGAGCGTCCGTGAACGCATCCGCGAGCGAGGCGCCGTATCTGCTCATCGACGCGGGCAACAGCCGCATCAAGTGGTCGCTCGTCGATCAGGACGGCGCGTCGCTCGTGAACGGCGCGTTCGAACACGCGCATCACTCGACGATCGCCGACGACGCCGCGCTCGACACCTGGGTCGACCTGCCCGCGCCGGAGAGCGCATGGATTTCGAATGTTGCCGGGATGCCGGTGCAGAACCGCATCCAGCGTCTGATCGACGCGCGCTGGCCGACGCTGCCACGCACCGTCGTGCGCGCCCGTGCGGCGCAGTGCGGCGTCGTCAATAGTTATGCCGATCCGACGCGTCTTGGCAGCGACCGTTGGGCCGGCATGATCGCGGCGCGCGCGGCCTATCCCGGCGAGCATCTGCTCGTCGCGACCTTCGGCACCGCGACGACGCTCGAAGCATTGCGCGCCGACGGCGTTTTCACGGGCGGCCTGATCGCGCCGGGATGGTCGCTGATGATGGAATCGCTCGGCAGCCACACCGCGCAACTGCCGACGCTCGATGCCTCCTCGGCACGCGAGGCGCTGAATCAGACGCGCAGCCTCTTCGCCACCGACACCGCCGCCGCGCTTTCGGCCGGATGCCTGCTCGCGCAGGCGAGCCTGATCGAGCGCGCGTGGCACGACCTGAAAGCGGACTGGCAAGCCGACGTCCGCCTCGTGCTCGGCGGCGGCGCGGCAAATGAAATCGCGGGCGCGCTCAACGTCCCGCATACCCGACACGATTCCCTCGTGCTGTCCGGCCTCGCGCTCATCGCGCGCGACGCGACGGCGCGCCATTCATCCTGATTTGCTGATTTGATTGACGGACGGAGCCCAAGAATGCTGCGCTGGCTGATCGCCCTTCTGATTCTCGCCAACCTGCTGATGTTCGCGGTCATGCGCGGCCTGTTCGGTCCGCTTCCCGCGGCCGGCGCGCGCGAGCCGCATCATCTGTTGCAGCAGGTTCATCCCGAGGCGCTCGCGACGCGCCCGCTGCATCCCGAGGAAGCGTTCGATCAGCCGCGTGTCGGCGGACCGGCGCCCGCGGCCAACGTGCAGACCGTGCCGCTCGGCCAATGATGCGGCTACGCGGGCTCAGGACTGCGCGCGGACCTTCTTGAGGAGCGCGGTGGTCGATCGGTCGTGTTCGAACGCGATCGCGAGCGCCTTGCCGCCCCATCCGCGCACGAGCGCCGATTCGGCGAGCTTGTCCATGTCGTAGTCGCCGCCCTTCACGAGCACGTCGGGGCGCACGGCCTCGATCAGCTCAAGCGGCGTCGATTCCTCGAATTTCACGACCCAATCGACGCTTTCCAGCGCCGCGAGCAGCGCCATGCGATCGTCCTCGCGATTGATCGGGCGATCGTCGCCCTTGCCGAGCGTGCGCACGGAGGCATCGCTGTTCACGCCGACGATGAGCGTCGCGCCCAGCGCCTTCGCATCGGCGAGATAGGTGACGTGGCCGCGATGCAGAATGTCGAAGACGCCGTTCGTGAAGACCACAGGACCGGCGAGCGTGGGACGGCGCGCGGCGAGCGCTTCGCGCGTAATCATCTTGCGTTCGAAAATGGCGGGCATGGCGGCGCTCGCTCCAATGTCTGAAAGCGCGCATTGTGCCACGCCGCCCGGCGCGAACCCGTTTCAATGTGGACCGAAAAGCAAAACGGCCCGCCGGTTCTACCCGGCGGGCCGTCTGGTCTTCAAAGGCTCAAGGAGCGGGCGCTCAGGCCGGCTGCTCGGCCGCTCCGCCCGGCGCGGCTTGCAGACGCTGCGTCACTTCCTTGCGATAGCGGTTCAATTCCTGCGCGGTCACGAACGAACGCTCGAACAGAATCGACAGGTTATGCAAGATGCGCTCGACGACCTTCTTCTCCCAGCTGTCGTCGAAGCGGATTTGATCGTCCAGCCAGCGCTCGAGCCATTCCGGATCCGGCAGGCGCGACTGCACAGTGTCGCGCGGGAAGAGCGCCTGATTCACGTGCAGATTCGTCGGATGCAGCGGTTTTTCCGTGCGGCGCGCAGATGCCATCAACACGCCGATCTTCGCGAACGCGGCGCGCGCGGTGTCGCCCGCGGTCGCGAGCGCCTTCTTCATGTAGCGCAGATACGCGCCGCCATGACGGGCTTCGTCGCGGGAGATGGTTTCGTAGATGTGCTTGATGACCGGCTCCGTGTGCCATTCGGCCGCGCGGCGATACCAGTGATTGAGGCGGATCTCGCCGCAGAAGTGCAGCATCAGCGTTTCGAGCGGCGGCGCCGGATCGAACTCGAAGCGCACCGCGTGCAGTTCCTCTTCGGTCGGCACCATGTCGGGCTTGAAGCGCCGCAGGTATTCCATCAGCACGAGCGAATGCTTCTGCTCCTCGAAAAACCACACGCTCATGAAAGCGGAGAAATCGCTGTCATGGTGGTTGTCACGCAGGAACATTTCGGTTGCGGGAAGAGCGGACCATTCGGTGATCGCGTTCATCTTGATGGTCTTGGCCTGCTCGTCGGTGAGCAGGGAAGCATCGAACTTGTCCCAGGGAATGTCCTTCTCCATATCCCATCGGACGGATTCCAGCGATTTATAAAGTTCCGGATAAAGCATGGTGTTCATAGTCCACCCCTGATGCCACTTATGCGACGTTATATCTATAGACTTTCGGCCCACGCGCGCGCCGAAATGCTTGCGCGCGAGCAGCCAAGCTTTCAATTTTACGCGGGATTCGGTCGGCCAAAGACGAAAAGCGACAACGAGCGCGCAAATATGGCGCTGCGGCAACGCCTCGCGTCCCGCAAAAACACTGCACTTCCCGTGCAGATGTTACGTGTTGTGCGTCTTGTTCTACCGTGGGTGAGGAGCGAAACCTGTGCCTGAGGTATGTTCAAGTGGCGCCGTGCCTGCCGCTGAAACCGCGCCGGCGCGCAGTATGGCGTGTTCGTGTGACAGCCTTGCGATGCGCAAGTCACGCGCTTCAGCGCCCATGCTCGCCGCGGCGAGCGTCTTTGATCATAGCACGGCCGATTGACGCCAATCCGCGACAGTTTCGTCGATCGGAGTCAGTCCCGCGATGTGATGCACGCCGTCCTGAAATTTGCGGCGCAGCGCCGGACTGCTTCCGCCGACCCAGATGAGCACGTGCGGCGGCAGCAGGTTGCGCAGATCGGCGAGGCCGTTCGCGATGGCCTGCGCGGGCAGTACCGCCGTGAACGACAGCGCGACGATATCGACCTTATGCGCCGTCACCGCATCGACGATATCGTGCAGCGGCGTCTGCAGCCCCAGCTGGATGCATTCGCAGTCGGAGAGCGTGAACATCGCCTCGGCCATCAGAATCCCGAGGCCGTGGCCTTCGCCCGAAAGCGTCGTGAGCAGCAAGCGCGGACGGCCGCCGCGCCCGCGCACCGCGTCAGAGAGCGGACGCATCAGCGAGCGCATCGTCGTCTGGATCGCCTCGCTGAACAGATGCTCGTGATAGACCTGCAGCGTGCCCGCCGCCCAGGCATTGCCGACGCGCGCCGACAACGGTGCCGCGACGTCAATCACGAAGCGCTCGAGCCCGTCGCGCGTCGCCCGTTTCAGCAGGCCGAAGCGGAACTCCTCGAAGGCGCTCGCGCGCAGCAGAGAAATCAGGTTGTCGAGCTCGGCGTCCGGCGCGTCCTGTCCGACGCCGGAACTCTCGGCGAGTTGCTGCAACACGTCGATCGGTTGCGCGAGCACCTTGCTCGGACGATGCCCCGCGTCGAGCAAGCGCTTGACGAGCCTCAGCTTCGTCACCTGCTCCTGCGGGTACAGCCTTTCGCCGCCGGGCGAGCGCATCGGCTGCGGAAAGCCATAGCGGCGCTCCCACACGCGCAGCGTGTCCTTCGTCAGACCAATCTCCTGAGCGATCGCGCCAATGCCGATTCCCGTCACGCCCGATGCCGCATTGCGCCGTGGCGCGGGCTCCGGAAGTTCGCCGCCATCCGAGGCCGGTTCCGAATCGAAGTCTTGTTCTGATGAGTTTGTCATGGACAAATCGATGGAAACGTTGACTGTCACTACGACGCAGGTTGCATGCCCGACTTTCGTGCTGGACAAATTTCCGTGCCGTCGATGTTTCATCATAGACAAAATCGAAACATACGACGCTGGTGAGATTCGTTTCCGCGCGCTTGTTCATACATGATGGCGCGACAAGCGAATGCCGAAGACGGGGACGCGGTGCGATGCGATTTCGCATCGAAGGGTTCGGCGTGCACGGCGGAGCGTTGCGCCCCGCCGTGCGCTGAGTTCAGCGCAAGCAGCCCGACGACGGGAAACTCAGACAGTCTTCTTGCGCGGCGCGGTCTTGCGCGCGGCAGCCTTCTTCGCGGCCGCGGCGGCGTCGGTTTTTTCCTCGGCGCCGTGTGCGGGCTGCCCGGCGTTCGTTTCGCCAGCGCCGGCGGCCGGCTGCTCGCCCGCCCCGCCCATCGCGTTGAGCGGGCCGGTCATGCCGGGCTGGAGCATCGCGAGATGCGCAAGCTGGTTGAATTGCGATTGCAGCACGTTCCACCAGCCTGTCGGATCGAAACCCGGCGGCGGCGCGGACGCTTTGGCGCCGGCTTCGTCGCCTTCCGCGGGTTCCTCAGCAGGCTTTGCCTGGGCGCTCGCCTCCTGCTTCGCCGCGCCGCCCATCGGCCAGCCGGAGGCCGCGGACTTCGCCTTCTCCGCCGCCGCGTTCTGCGCACTTTCCACCGACGACTGCGCGAACGCGCCGAACGAGCGCAGCGTCGCCAGCGTCGCGCGCTGCACTTCGAGCGCCTGAATCGCCGATTGCAGCATGTTGAGATTGAGCTTCAGCCACTGCTCGACGGCGCGCATGTCCGTCACGCGCTTGTCGAGTTCTTCGATGTTGGTGAGCGGCGCAAGCATGTCCGACATCATCGAGAGAGAGGGACCCACGCCCTGCCCGCCGCCCGGCATCGCGGCGGCGAACGGATTCAGGCGCATCAGCTCCCACATCTTGCCCATCATGTCGGCCTGGCCGAATCCGGAAAAACCGGGAATCGTGTAGGGCGGCGTACCGCCAGCGTTATCGGTCATTCGACTCTCCTTGTTTTCTGGGGTTGATTCGCTTCGCTCAGAACGGCGCGCCGCCCGGAAAATCCGGCGCGCGCCGCTCGCGCAGAGACCGCACGCCTTCATGCACGTCCGGCCCCGCGAAGCCCATGAATTCCAGCGCGAGCGACGTATCGAAGGCCGGCCCCGCCGAGCGCAGCCAGTTGTTGAGCGCGTACTTCGTCCAGCGGATCGCGGTCTGCGAGCCCTGCGCGAGACGGTTCGCGATTTCGATCGCCTTCGGCATCAGTTCGTTCTCGTCGACCGCGAGCGACACCAGCCCGATGCGCTCCGCTTCCTCGCCGCTCACCGGCTCGCACAGCAGCAGATAGTACTTGGCCTTCGCCATGCCGCACAGCAGCGGCCAGACGATCGCCGCGTGATCGCCCGCCGCGACGCCGAGCCGCGTGTGCCCGTCGATGATGCGCGCCGACTTCGACGCGATCGAGATATCGGCGAGCAGGCCCGCGACGAGCCCCGCACCGACCGCCGGGCCGTGCATCGCGGAGACGATCGGCTTGCCGCAGTTGATCACGTTATAGACGAGATCGCGCGCCTCGCGCCAGACGCGCGCGCGCACGTCGAAGTCGTTGGCCATCTCCTCAACGAGGCCGAGATCGCCGCCCGCCGAAAAGCCCTTGCCTTCGCCGCGAATGAGCGCGACGCGCGTTTCCGGATCGCGATCGATGTCGCGCCAGATCTCCGCGAGCTCGCGGTGCATGCCGGCGTCGGCGGTGGCCAAGCCGCTTTTGTTCGCGCCCGCGCCGGGCATCACCACTTCGAGCACGCCGTGCGGATGGCGGCGCAGCTCGAGCGACTTGTAGTTCGCGTAGAAGGAAAGATCGCTCATGTCTTCAGACTCAGTGTTAGCGCGGCTGATAGATCCACTTGCCGTCGCGGATCTCGACCATCACGCGCGCGCGCTGGTCGAGGCCGATGTGATCGTTGGGCGTCATGTTCACCTGCCCGTTGGTGTCGGCGAAATTCTTCGTGCCTTCGAGCGCATCGCGCAGCGCGGCGCGGAACGCGGGCGTGCCGGGCGCGCCCGCCTTCATCGCGATGGGCACCGCGCGGTTGAGCAGCATGCCCGCGTCCCACGCATACGAGCCGAACGCCGACACGGTGCCCGCGCCCTGCTTCGCCTCATACAGTTTGATGTATTCGAGCGCGAGCCGCTTGGCCGGATGATCGTCGGGCAATTGCGCCGCGACGAGCACCGGGCTCGCGGGCAGGAAGGTGCCATTGCAATCCGCGCCGCACACGCGCAGGAAGTCGCGGTTGCCCACGCCATGATTGTGATAGACCTTGCCTTTGTAGCCGCGCTGCGCGAGCGTCTTCGGCGGCAAGGCGGCGGGCGTGCCGGCCGCGCCGACGACCACGGCATCCGGCTTCGCCGCGAGAATCTTCAGGATCTGCCCGGTCACGCTCGGATCGGTGCGGTTGAAGCGCTCATTGGCGACCACTTCGATCTTGTGAAGCTGCGCGAACTTCGCGACTTCGGCATAGAAGGTTTCGCCGAGCGCGTCTGCCTGACCGATGTACGCCAGCGTCTTCACGCCGTGATTGCTCGCGTGCTCGGCAATGGCGGAGGCC
Organism: Caballeronia sp. 11_S32; assembly: GCF_056930355.1. NCBI lineage: Bacteria > Pseudomonadati > Pseudomonadota > Betaproteobacteria > Burkholderiales > Burkholderiaceae > Caballeronia > Caballeronia sp. 11_S32. The sequence continues at coordinate 616,467 of NZ_JBXOWH010000003.1, read as the reverse complement.
ATCATCGCGTCGGTTTGAGGCGTCTTGAAGACCCAGCGGCGCTTGTCGTCGACAGGCTCGATGATCTTCGACGACGACGCCAGCGAGATCATCGGCGTTTGCCCTTGCGCGACGACGTCGATCATCGCGAGCGAGTTCGGCGTGATCGACGAGCCGATGATCGCATCCACCTGATCCTCGCTGATGAGCTTCTTCGTCGTCTGCACGGCTTGCGTGGTGTCGGAAGCGTCGTCGAGCACGATGTAATCGACGGGCTTGCCGCCCATTTCCTTCGGCAACAGCGCGACGGTATCGCGCGCCGGAATGCCGAGCGACGCGGCCGGCCCCGTGAGCGAGAGCACGAGGCCGATCTTCACGTGCTGCGCCTGCTGCGCGAGTGCCGCTGTCGTCGCGGCGAGCGCGAACGCCGCGCCCGCCAGGAATTTCCACTTGCCTGCCGCCATCGAAAGTCTCCTTATTTTGATAGTTTTTGCTGCACGAAAGCAGCCCGGCAAAGTGTAAGGCGTGCCTCACGCGCACCGCATCGGGCTAAACCCGTTGCGCAGCGGAAGACCCGGCGCGGCTTCAGTGTTCCGGCTGCACCACCGCCTGATCGATCGCGCCGAAGATCGACTTGCCCTCTTCGTCGAACATCTCGATCTTCACGCTGTCGCCGAACTTCATGAAGCTCGTTTGCGGCGCGCCGTGCTCGATCGTTTCGAGACACCGCTTCTCGGCGATGCAGCAGTAACCGCGCTTCGCGTCCTTGTTCGAGATCGTGCCCGAGCCGACGATGGAACCCGCACGCAGGTTGCGCGTCTTCGCGGCGTGGGAGATCAGCTGGCCGAAGTGGAACACCATGTCCGTGCCGCAATCCGGCTGCCCGACCTTCTTGCCGTTCCAGTGCACGATCATCGGACGATGCACGCGGCCTTCGCGCCATGCGCCGCCGAGTTCGTCGGGCGTGACGGCGACCGGCGAGAATGCGGTGGCGGGCTTGCTCTGGAAGAAGCCGAAGCCCTTCGCGAGCTCGGCGGGAATGAGATTGCGCAGCGAGACATCGTTCACGAGCATCAGAAGGCGCACGCCGCGCAGCGCTTCGTCGGGCATCGCGGCCATGTGGACATCGGACGTGATGACGGCGACTTCGGCCTCGAAGTCGATGCCATACGATTCCGTCGCGCACACGATGTCGTCCGTCGGGCCGATGAAGTCGTCGCTGCCGCCCTGGTACATCAGCGGATCGGTCCAGAATTCGGGCGGCATTTCGGCGCCGCGCGCACGCCGCACGAGCTCGACGTGATTCACGTATGACGAGCCGTCCGCCCACTGGAACGCGCGCGGCAGCGGCGCCATGCAGGCCTTCGGATCGAACGCGAACGTGTTGCGCGCGCGGCCGCGATTCAGCGCTTCATAGACTTCCATGAGTTGCGGCGCGTAGAAGGTCCAGTCGTCGAGCGCGCGTTGCAGCGTCGACACGATTCCATCGGCAATCGCGGCCGTGCGCAGATCGCGCGATACGACCACGAGCTGGCCGTCGCGCGTGCCGTCCTTCAATGTTGCGAGTTTCATGGAGCGGGTGCCGGTGACTTGAGGTGACGTTAAGGGAAATCTATTTTACGATGGTGAATCCCTCGCCGGCACTCGGCCGAACGGCATAGGCCTTTTCGCACATGCAATCCACCTCCCTCACCGACGACGAAGACATCGTCGACGCCGCCGAAGAGAAAACGCGCTCCGGCATTCAATCGATCGAAGTTGGCTTCCGCCTGCTCGACGTGCTCACCAACGAGCCGCGCGCGATGATGCTGCGCGACCTCGCGCAGCGCGCGGGCATGAGCCCGGCGAAGGCACATCGTTATCTCGTGAGCTTTTTACGGCTCGGCGTTGCGTCGCAGGATCCGGTTTCCGGGCGCTATGAGCTCGGCGGCTTCGCATTGCAGATGGGTCTCGCGCGGCTCGCGCGCGTCGATGGCGTGAGGCTTGCGCGCATCGCGCTCGCCGAACTGCGCGACCGGCTGGACCAGACTGTCGGCATCGCGGTGTGGGGCAATCAGGGGCCGACCGTCGTGCACTGGATGGAGTCGAGTCATCCGGCGAAGGCATCGCTCAAGCTGGGCGATGTGATGCCGCTGCTCACGTCCGCGACCGGGCTGCTGTTCGCGGCGTATCTGCCGCGTAGCAAGACGCAGCCGATGCTCGACCGCGAACTCGCCGCGATGCAGCAGACCATGGCCGATGTCGAGCCGCATCTCGCCGAAGTGCGCGAGCACGGCGCGGCGCGCGTCGAAGGCATGCTCCTGCCGACGATTCACGCGTTCTGCACGCCGGTCTTCGACTCCACCGGCGAACTCGCGCTGGGGCTGATCGCGCTCGGGCACGAAGGCACGTTCGACACGCGCTGGGGCGGCGAAATCGACTCCGCGTTGCGCGAATGCGCGCGCGGATTGTCGTACGAACTGGGGTACAAGGCGGACGAGCGCTGACTCGACGGCTCGCAGCGATTGGCGCAAGCGTCAGGAACATCGTTTCCACCGCGCGTGTCTTATGCGTTTCGCCTTACCTGCGACACCCGTCTTTACCTCCTGCACGATGTCACTGTTCGAATCTCGCCATCATCGCCCCGCGTCGGGCGAGCCGCTCCATGCCGCCTCAGCCTCCCCCACGCCGCGACGCTGGGTGCGCTGGGTAATGGCCGCGTTGATCGTCGCCGGCTTGCACTGGAGCGCGATGCGGTGGATCGAGCGCAGTAGGCTGCCGGCGAACGCGCCGCCGGAAAATCCGCCCGTCGAAGTGCAATTGCTGACGCCCAAGCCGATCGCGCCCCCCAAGCCGGCCGCGCCGACGCCGCCCGCGCCGCCGAAGCCCGCCGCGCCCGCGCCGAAGCCGGCAGCCGCGCCCGTACTGAGCGCAGCGACGCCGCAACCGGACGCGCCCGCCGCGGCATCGGGCGAGGCGGCATCCGCGCCGGCGGCGGCATCCGCCGGACCCGCGTCCGGTTCCGCGCAAGCCGCAGCGCCTTCGCCCGCATCTCAACCCGCGGCCGCATCGGGCGACAAATTCGACGTTCCGCCCACGGGCGAGCTACGTTATGACACGCTCGTGAACGGCATGATGAACCAGACCGGCACGATTCACTGGGTCAACGACGGCCAGCATTACGAAATGGTCGTCTCGATTCCGCTGCCTTTCGTCGGTCCGTATGTGTATTCGAGCAAGGGTCATATCGACGGATTCGGCATCGCGCCGGAACAATATTCCGAGCAGCGCGGCCGCCGCGCCGCCGATATCGCCATCTTCAATCGCGAAACGAAACAGATCGTCTATACGAAGACGCCGCAAGCCCAGCCGCTCGCGGACGGCGCGCAGGACCGCTTCAGCGTCGTGATGCAGCTCGCGAGCCTCGTGCGCGGCGCGCCGGACAAGTACAAGCCGGGCGTGACGCGGCAATTCAGCGTCGCGGACAACGACAGCAACGAAATCTGGCCGATCGAAACCGTCGGCGATGAAAACGTGCAGGCGCGCGGCGGCTTCACGACCGCGCGGCACTTCACCCGCCTGCCGCGCAAGGAAGGCGACCGCCGCAGGCTCGACATCTGGCTCGCGCCGTCGATCGGCTGGCTGCCCGTGCGGATTTTGCAAACCGAGCCGAACGGAATGCAAATCGAACTGCTCTGGGCGGGCAAGCTCGCGCCGTCCGCCGCGGCGACCGCCAGCGGAACCGCAGGCACGCCGGATGTGTCTGATGAAAGCGCACCGGCCGCGCCAGAGCCGGACAGGCCGTAACGCACCCGTCACACTGCGTGGCATTCGCATTGCGGGAAGCGTATGGCATCGCGAGCAGTCAATCGGAAACAGCATCGCAAACCGCACTCTTCACGGAGCCGATATGCAGTTGACGATCAATCGCATCGATACACGTTACGTTCTCGACAACGAAGGCGGCGGACCCTGGCTCGTCTTCATTCACCAGCTGGCGGGTGATCTGTCGGTCTGGGACCAGATGGCCGGCTATTTCCGCGACGATTTCACCGTGCTGCGCTACGACCTGCGCGGACACGGCGACACGACCGTATCGCCGGCCAGTTTCACCATCGACGATCTCGCCGACGATCTCGCGCAGTTGCTCGACCAGCTCGGCGCGCCCTCCGCGCATGTGGTGGGGCTGTCGATCGGCGGCATGGTCGCGCAGAAGTTCGCCATCAACCATTCGGACAAGGTGGAATCGCTGACTGTCGTCGGCGCGCCGGCCTTCATCCCCGAGGATGCACGCCCGACCTTCGCGCAACGAGCAGCGGCCGTGCGCGAAAACGGGACTGCGAGTATCGTGGAACCAACGCTCGAGCGCTGGCTCACGCCTGACTTTCGCAAGGCGCATCCCGAAGTTGTCGAGCAGATCGGGGAAACGATCGCACGCACGCCCGCCGAGGGGTTTGCGCGCGCGGCGGAAGCGGTCAGCCGTTTCGATGCGCGGGACAAACTCGCCTCTGTGAACAAACGCACACTCGTGGTGGCGGGCGAGCACGACGTTGGCACACCGCATGCTGCTTCAAAGGTGATCGCGGACACGGTTCCGGGCGCGAGATTCGAACTACTCAACGCGGCGCACCTGTCACCGGTCGAGGAATCGCAGCGCTTCAGCGCGTTACTTGGGGACTTCTTACGCGATTCCGCTTGATTCGTCCTGTTTTTTGCTGAAAAAGAAAGCCTCGATACTACCGGCATCACTTCGAGGCCACCCCTTGAATTCCAACCCAATCGCTCCAACTACGGTTCAGGATTGCCAGGAGCAAACAAGGAATAAGGAGTGTCGCCATGCAAATGATCTACAACAGCCCCAACTATTGCGTCGTCGAATTTCCGCCGCAAGACAACCATCTCGCCATGAAGGCGGGCGGCTACGAGATCGTCGACAAGAACACGCAACGGGAGATCTTCATCGACGGCGCACTGGCCGCGAAGTTTCGCGAGCACGTGCAGCAACTGATCGCGGAAGAGCCGTCGCTCGAGGATGTCGATGAATTCCTCGGCCAGTTCGATATCTTGATGAATCAGCCGGTCGTGCTTCACTGACGCGCCCACTGCGCTGGCGGCCTGCCGCCGTCCAGCGCCCGCCGCCGCACGGATCCGCGGCCCAGGCGACACTCGCCACTTTCCCAAAGACCCCGCCCGGCAACCGGCGGGGTTCTTTTTTGCGCTGAACGCCCCTGCTTCACGCCTCTTCAGCCGGAAGCGACCGCTCCGCGCTACGGCTACAATGTCAGGCTATTTCACATTTGGTGCAGGCCTCGTCCGTCATGACCCAGAACGCCATTCCGAAAGCCTCCGCGCGTGCCTACACGCGCGGCGCCGCGTTGCCCGCGCTATTGCAAAAGCGCATCCTGATCCTCGATGGCGCGATGGGCACGATGATCCAGCGCTACAAGCTCGACGAAGCCGCGTATCGCGGCGAGCGCTTCAAGGACTATGGCCGCGACATCAAGGGCAACAACGAACTGCTGTCGATCACGCAGCCGCAGGTCATCCGCGAGATTCACGAGCAATATCTGGCGGCGGGCGCGGACATCATCGAGACGAATACGTTCGGTGCGACGCGCGTCGCGCAGGCCGACTACGGCATGGAAGACCTCGCGGCCGAGATGAACATCGAGTCGGCGAAGCTCGCCCGCGAAGCCTGCGACAAATACTCGACACCGGGCAAGCCGCGCTTCGTCGCGGGCGCGATCGGGCCGACGCCGAAGACCGCGAGCATCTCGCCGGACGTGAACGATCCGGGCGCGCGCAACGTGACCTTCGACGAACTTCGCGATGCGTACTACGAGCAGGCGAAGGCGCTGCTCGACGCGGGCTGCGATCTGTTTCTCGTCGAAACGATCTTCGACACGCTGAACGCGAAAGCGGCGCTCTTCGCGCTCGATCAACTGTTCGACGACACCGGCGAGCTCGTGCCGATCATGATCTCGGGCACCGTCACCGATGCATCGGGCCGCATTCTGTCGGGGCAAACGGTCGAGGCGTTCTGGAACTCGCTTCGTCACGCGAAGCCGCTGACTTTCGGCCTGAACTGCGCGCTGGGCGCGGCGCTGATGCGTCCGTACATCGCCGAGCTGGCGAAGCTGTGCGACACCTACGTGTCCTGCTATCCGAACGCGGGCCTGCCGAATCCGATGAGCGATACCGGCTTCGACGAGACGCCGGATGTAACGTCTGGATTGCTGAAGGAATTCGCGACGGCGGGTCTCGTGAACCTCGCGGGCGGGTGCTGCGGCACGACGCCGGAGCACATCGCGGAGATTGCGAAGGCGCTCGCCGAAGTGAAGCCGCGCGCGTTCCCGTCGCAGTACCGCGACGCAGCCTGACATCAGAAAGAGATAACAGAAATGACCGATCACACGATGCGCCTCTCCGGCCTCGAGCCGTTCAACGTCACCGACGGCTCGCTCTTCATCAACGTCGGCGAGCGCACGAACGTGACCGGCTCGAAGGCCTTCGCGCGCATGATCCTGAACGGCCAGTTCGACGAAGCCCTCGCCGTCGCGCGCCAGCAGGTCGAGAACGGCGCGCAGGTCATCGACATCAACATGGACGAAGCCATGCTGGATTCGAAAGCCGCGATGGTGCGCTTTCTGAATCTGATCGCATCGGAGCCGGATATCGCGCGCGTGCCGATCATGATCGACTCGTCGAAGTGGGAGGTGATCGAGGCCGGCCTGAAGTGCGTGCAGGGCAAGGCGATCGTCAACTCGATCTCGCTCAAGGAAGGCGAGGACGCGTTCAAACACCACGCGAAGCTGATCCGCCGCTACGGCGCGGCATCGGTCGTGATGGCGTTCGACGAGCAAGGCCAGGCCGATACCTTCCAGCGCAAGACGGAAATCTGCAAGCGCTCCTACGACATTCTCGTGAACGAAGTGGGCTTCGAGCCGGAAGACATCATCTTCGATCCGAACATCTTCGCAATCGCGACGGGCATCGAGGAGCACAACAATTACGCGGTCGATTTCATCGAAGCGACGCGCTGGATCAAGCAGAACCTGCCGCACGCGAAGGTGAGCGGCGGCGTGTCGAACGTGTCGTTCTCGTTCCGCGGCAATGACCCGGTGCGCGAAGCCATTCACACCGTGTTCCTGTATCACGCGATTCAGGCGGGCATGGACATGGGCATCGTCAACGCGGGTCAGCTCGGCGTGTATGCCGATCTCGACGCCGCGCTGCGTGACAACGTGGAAGACGTCGTGCTCAATCGCCGCGACGACGCCACGGACCGCCTGCTCGAAATCGCCGACAAGTTCAAGACCGGCGCCGCGAAGAAGGAAGAGAACCTCGAGTGGCGCAACCAGCCGGTCGAGGCGCGGTTGTCGCATGCGCTCGTGCATGGCATCACGAACTTCATCGTCGAGGATACCGAGGAAGTTCGTCAGAAGATCGAAAAGGCCGGCGGCCGCCCGATCAACGTGATCGAAGGGCCGCTGATGGACGGCATGAACATCGTCGGCGACCTGTTCGGCGCGGGCAAGATGTTCCTGCCGCAAGTGGTGAAATCGGCGCGCGTGATGAAGCAGGCGGTCGCGCATCTGATCCCGTTCATCGAGGAAGAGAAGAAGCGTCTCGCCGATGCGGGCGCCGACGTGCGGCCGAAGGGCAAGATCGTCATCGCGACCGTGAAGGGCGATGTGCACGACATCGGCAAGAACATCGTGTCGGTCGTGCTTCAGTGCAACAACTTCGAAGTGGTCAACATGGGCGTGATGGTGCCCTGCGCGACCATTCTGCAAAAGGCGAAGGAAGAAGGCGCGGACATCATCGGCTTGTCGGGGCTGATTACGCCGAGCCTCGAAGAAATGGCTTACGTCGCCTCCGAAATGCAGCGCGACGAATACTTCCGCGGCAAGCAGACGCCGCTGCTGATTGGCGGCGCGACGACTTCGCGCGTGCACACGGCCGTGAAGATCGCGCCGCATTACGAAGGGCCGGTCGTGTATGTGCCGGATGCGTCGCGCTCGGTGTCGGTGGCGTCGAGCCTGTTGTCGGACGAAGGCGCGGCGAAGTATCTCGGCGAACTCAAGAGCGAGTACGACCGCATCCGCACGCAGCACGCCAACAAGAAGGCGCTGCCGATGGTCACCTACGGCGAGGCGCGCGCCAACAAGACGAAGATCGACTGGAACGCGTACACGCCGAAGAAGCCGAGCTTCATCGGGCGTCGCGTGTTCAAGAATTACGATCTCGCGGAACTGGCGAATTACATCGACTGGGGTCCGTTCTTCCAGACGTGGGATCTCGCCGGTCCCTATCCCGCGATTCTCAATGACGAGATCGTCGGCGAATCGGCGCGGCGCGTGTTCTCCGACGGCAAGTCGATGCTCTCGCGCGTCATTCAGGGCCGCTGGCTGACGGCGAACGGCGTCATCATGCTCTTGCCCGCGAACACCGTGAACGACGACGACATCGAGATCTACACGGACGAATCGCGCTCGCAGGTCGCGATGACATGGCGCAATCTGCGTCAGCAGAGCGTGCGTCCCGTCGTCGACGGCGTGATGCGCCCGAACCGCTCGCTCGCGGATTTCATCGCGCCGAAGGAGTCGGGCGTGAAGGACTACATCGGCATCTTCGCGGTGACGGCGGGTCTCGGCGTCGATAAAAAGGAACGACAGTTCGAGGCCGATAACGACGACTACAGCGCGATCATGCTCAAGGCCCTGGCCGACCGCTTCGCCGAAGCCTTCGCCGAAGCGCTGCACGCGCGCGTGCGTCGCGAGCTGTGGGGCTACGCGCCGAACGAAACACTCGACAACGACGCGCTGATCGCGGAGAAGTACGCCGGCATTCGTCCGGCGCCGGGCTATCCGGCGTGCCCGGATCATCTGGTCAAGCGCGACATGTTCGAAGTGCTTCAGGCGGATGAAATCGGCATGAGCGTGACCGAATCGCTCGCGATGCTGCCCGCCGCGAGCGTCTCGGGCTTTTATATCGCGCATCCGGACAGCACGTACTTCTCGGTGGGCAAGATCGGCGACGACCAACTGGCGAGCTATGCCGAACGCATGGCGATGTCCACGTCGGACGCGGAGCGCGCGCTCGCGCCGCAGCGTTGAAGGCCCGAAAGCACGACATATCGCGCGCGGTATAGCGGGAATGCGCAGGAAGCCGGCGGAAAGTTTTTGGTTTCCGTAGACTTGTCAGCGCGACGAGCCGCCGGCAACGACGGCCATCGCACTCTTTTCGTCAACGGAGAAAGTCGCATGAAGAAGATGACGTCCGCCGTAACCGTAGCAATCGCCGCGGCTTTGCTCGCAGCTTCGAGTTCCGCTGCGTTCGCGCAGGCGAGCAGCACTCAGGCGTCCTCGTATTCGCCGCCGCAGTCGGAGCATAAGAAGAAACCGAAGAAGCCGAAGAAACCGCCCACGCCCGCGCAACCGGCAGGTGCGGAAAGCGGCCAGTCGAAGTAACGCCCAAAGGCGCGACCGAAGCCGTCAGACGTTTCATCGGAAGAAAAAAACCCGCATCGTCACGGATGCGGGTTTTTCTTTGTCGACGCCATGGACGGCGGGCGAATCAGACGCCCCAGAGAATATCCGCGTTGTGCTTTTGCGCGAGCCGCAGCATGTCGATGAACGGAAAGGCGCGCTGCGCGAGTCCGACTGCATGCTCATGCGGATGGTGGCCTTCCTCGCCTTCGTGAAAATGGCCCTCGTGCTCGGCGCGCTCTTTCTTGTCGGTGGCGACGGCGGTTTCGAGTTTCTGGATGGCCGAAGGGATGTCTTCGTGCGTGATGACGCCCCGCGCGGTGAGCGGTTTGCCGACGATCCCGAGCAGGTACTCCGCGAGATCCTCCATCATGATGACGTCCGGCGCGGCGGGGCTTTTGAATGTGATCAGCATGGCATGGTCCTTTTGCTTATGTTGGGTTATTGGCGGTACGCAAGCGAAACACGCAGACGAGCCGGTCTCCCTGACAACATGACGACACCCTGATTCGACATATTAGCACCTGCTAAAATCCCCACTTTGTAGGTATATAACCGGGCCTCAGTCCGTTATATATCTGCGAGGCCTCGCAGATATGGCGAGCGGCGTTTCCTTCGCGCCGCAAGCGCGCCAAGCGCAATCCATCGCCATACCGGCATCAACGCTCCGGACTCGCTCCACTGGATCACATTCAGCATGCTGCCCGCACATAAACACACTCTCGAAACGCTCCTCACCGACGCGGTCAAGCAGGTCGCGCAAGCCACTCAAGGCGCCAGCGAAGCCGCCTTCGTCACGCCCGCGATCGTCCTCGAACGGCCGAAGGTGGCGGCGCACGGCGACGTGGCATCGAATGTCGCCATGCAACTCGCCAAGCCGCTGCGCGCGAATCCGCGCCAGCTCGCGCAGCAAATCGTCGATGCGCTGCTCGCTCTCCCGGCGGCGAAGGGTCTCGTCGAAAGCGCGGAAGTGGCCGGTCCCGGCTTCATCAATCTGCGTCTTGCCGCCACCGCGAAGCAAGACGTGATCCCGGCCGTGCTGGGCGAAGGCGCCGCGTTCGGCCGCTCGACGCGCGACGCGGGCAGGCACGTGCTCGTCGAATTCGTGTCGGCGAATCCCACGGGTCCGCTGCACGTCGGCCACGGCCGTCAGGCCGCGCTCGGCGATGCGCTCTCGAACCTGCTCGAAACGCAGGGCTACGACGTGCATCGCGAGTTCTACTACAACGACGCGGGCGTGCAGATCAACAACCTCGCGATCTCCACTCAGGCTCGCGCGCGCGGCTTCAAGCCGGGCGATGCGCAATGGCCGGAAGCCGCGTACAACGGCGAGTACATCGCCGATATCGCGCATGACTACATGGCGGGCGAAACCGTCGCGGCGAAAGATGGCGAGCCCGTGAAGGGCAAGGGCGACGTCGACGATCTCGAAGCCATCCGTCATTTCGCCGTCGCCTATCTGCGCCACGAGCAGGACATGGACCTGACCGCGTTCGGCGTGAAGTTCGACCAGTTCTATCTGGAGTCGTCGCTGTACAAGGAAGGGCGCGTCGAGAAGACGGTCGCTGAACTCGTCGATGCGGGCAAGACTTACGAGCAGGACGGCGCGCTGTGGCTGCGCACCACCGACGACGGCGACGACAAGGACCGCGTCATGAAGAAGTCCGACGGCACGTACACGTACTTCGTGCCGGACGTCGCGTATCACGTGACGAAGTGGGAGCGCGGCTTCACCAAGGTCATCAACATCCAGGGCTCGGACCATCACGGCACGATCGCGCGCGTGCGCGCCGGTCTGCAAGGACTCGGCATCGGCATTCCGAAAGGCTATCCCGACTACGTGCTGCACAAGATGGTGACCGTCATGCGCGACGGCCAGGAAGTGAAAATCTCCAAGCGCGCGGGCAGCTACGTGACGGTGCGCGATCTCATCGAATGGTCGGGCGGCCTCGCGCCGGGCCACGAGACCGCGCCCGATCAGATCGACCCAGACACCATCCGCCGCGGCCGCGACGCCGTGCGCTTCTTCCTCATCTCGCGCAAGGCCGATACGGAGTTCGTGTTCGACATCGACCTCGCGCTCAAGCAGAACGACGAGAACCCGGTCTACTACGTGCAATACGCTCACGCACGCATCTGCACGATCTTGGGCGACTGGAAGGAGCGCCACGCCGGCGATCTCGCGCAAGCCGCGAAGGCCGATCTCTCGCCCTTGTCGAGCGACCGCGCGATGGCGCTGCTCAACAAGCTCGCCGAGTTCCCCGAGATGCTCGCGCACGCCGCCGAGGAACTCGCGCCGCACGCGGTCGCGTTCTATCTGCGCGATCTCGCTGGCGAATTTCACTCGTTCTACAATGCGGAGCGCGTGCTCGTGGACGAAGAGAAAGTGCGCACCGCGCGCATCGCACTGCTCGCCGCGACACGTCAGGTCCTCGCAAACGGTCTCGCGACCATCGGCGTATCCGCTCCCCAAAAGATGTAATCGTCGGCGGCCCCTCGCCGCACGCGCACCGAAATCGGATTATTCCGGCGCGTGCGGACGGGAGCGTGGCGCAGGTGTGTCTTGGTCCACGGCTATAATCGTCGCCCAATCAGAAGACTTTCTCGCAGGTGATCCATACGATGGCAAAACCACGCCGCACATCGAAGCAGTCGAAGCAAACCGGGGGAACCTTTCTCGGCATCGTGCTGGGGCTGATCGTCGGCCTCGCGATCGCCGTGATCGTCGCGCTATACATCACGCGCGCGCCCACGCCGTTCGTGGCGAAGGTCGCGCCGCCGCCTTCCGAAGCCAACTCCGCGCCGTCCGCCGCGCAACCCTACGATCCGAATCGTCCGCTGCAAGGCAAGACGCCGGGCCAGCCGGTGCCGCAGGCCGCGCAGCCCACGCCGCCGAACACCGCGCCGGGTCAGAGCAACAATCAGACGCAGTCGTCGGGCATGCTCGACGAACCGCAGATCGTCGAAGTGCCGCCCTCGGGCGCGACCGCTTCCGCGCCGAAGACCGCCAGCCCGTCCATCGCGAAGAAGCCCGAGACCGCGCCGGCCGCACCGAACGCGACGAGCAACGCCAACGCCACGCCGCCGAAGGGCGGCTCGGCGCCCGCGACCGCCAAGACCACGCCGCCCGCGCCGGGCGAGCCCAACACCGGCTACTTCCTGCAAGTGGGCGCGTACAAGACGCAGGCGGATGCCGAACAGCAGCGCGCGCGCCTCGGCTTCCAGGGCTTCGAGTCGAGGGTCACGCAGCGCGATGCGGGTGGCGTGACGTACTATCGCGTGCGCATCGGTCCGTTCGCGAAGTTCGAGGAGATGAACACCGCGCGTCAGCGTCTGTCCGACGCCGGCGTCGATACCGCCGTGATCCGCTTCTCGAAGCAATAAGGCAGCAATCGAAGTCGACGCGCCCGCGCTTGCGCAAGACGGCGGCGCAGGCGCAAACGCCCAGGCATTTAAGCGTGGCTTAAGCGTCGTATGTCCCACTAACGGGCCTGCTTATGTCGTTCTTGCGTACCCATTGCGTACTCTCTCCAATCATGAAAAAACTGTTTAGCGCGTTGGCTCTTTCCGTTGGCATCGCAGCCGCTTCGTTGAGCGTCGCCGGTTCGGCGACGGCCGCGCCCACCGCCGGCAAAGACTACACCGTGCTGCAGGCGGCGCAGCCGGTCGCCGCGCCCGCTGGCAAAGTCGAAGTCATCGAATTTTTCTGGTATGGCTGCCCGCACTGCAACGAGTTCGAGCCGTACCTCGAGGCATGGGCGAAGAAGCAGGGGCCGGACGTCGTGTTCAAACGCGTGCCGGTGGCGTTCCGCGACGACTTCATTCCGCACTCGAAGATGTACCACGCGCTCGACGCGCTCGGCGTCGCCGAGAAGGTCACGCCGGCCGTCTTCAACGAGATCCACGTGAAGAAGAACTATCTGCTGACGCCGCAGGCGCAGGCGGACTTCCTCAAGACGCAGGGCGTCGATCCGAAGAAGTACATGGACGCCTATAACTCGTTCTCGACGCAAAGCGCCGTGCAGCGCGACACCAAGCTCCTGCAGGACTACAAGATCGACGGCGTGCCGACTGTCATCGTGCAGGGCAAGTACGAAACCGGCCCGGCGATGACCAACAGCCTGCCGGGTACGACGCAGGTGATGGACTTCCTCGTCCAGCAAGTCCGCGACAAGAAGCTGTAAGACCTCCCGCGCCGGCATGGAAGCAGTTCGCCTGAAGGTCTTCATCACCGGCGCATCGAGCGGCATCGGCCTCGCACTCGCCGAGGAATACGTGAAGCGCGGGGCCGTCCTCGGCCTCGTCGCCCGCCGTGTCGATTCCCTCGTGGCCTTCGCGGCCCGCCATCCCCAAAGCTCCGTTTCGATCTATCCCGCCGACGTGCGCGACGCCGACGCGCTCGCCGATGCCGCGCGCCGCTTCATCGCGGAGCACGGCGCGGCGGATATCGTCATCGCCAATGCGGGCATCAGCCGTGGCGCGCTGACGGGCCACGGCGATCTCGACACCTTCCGCGCCGTGATGGACACCAACTACTTCGGCATGGTTGCGACCTTCGAACCATTCGTCCAGTCGATGACGTCCGCGCGGCGCGGCACGCTCGTCGGCATCGCGAGCGTCGCGGGCGTGCGCGGGCTGCCGGGCGGCGGCGCGTACAGCGCGTCGAAATCGGCGGTGGCGAAGTATCTGGAAGCGTTGCGCGTCGAGATGCGGCCGCTCGGCGTGGCCGTCGTTACGATCGCGCCGGGCTATGTGCGCTCGGAGATGACCGCGCACAATCCCTATCGGATGCCGTTCCTCATGGACGCCGACCGCTTCGCCGCGAAAACCGCCGATGCCATCGAACGCAAGGTGCGCTATGCGACCTTTCCATGGCAGATGCGCATCGCGGGCATGCTGATGCATGCGCTGCCGCGCTGGCTCTACGACGCGATCTTCGAACGCGCGCCGCGCAAGCCACGCGCAAGCGAGTGACACAAAAAAAACCGGCTGCGCGAAAGCGCAGCCGGTTTTTTTATCTGGCAACCGCGTGACCGGGACGTGCCCGGTCACGCGAATATCAGAACGCCACGTAAGCCGGGCTGTTCGGCAACTCGAATCCGACATACACGTGCCGCCCGAAGAAGAACGGCAAGCCGAAGTCGAAGAAGTTGGTCATGCCCAACTGGCCGCCCAGGCTGTTGAACGCGAACTTGCCGCCGCCCTGCGTCAGGGTGCGCGCGCTGACGAGCTGGAACGGCACGGCGGCGCTGTTGCCTTCGCTGCCGCGGATCGTCGCCGACAACGACTGCTCCGAGCTCGGGCAATAGAACGCGCTCGTGCTCGAACACAACGGGAAGTTGTCCTGGAAGAAGTTGCCATTCGATCCGGAATCGAAGAACGTCTGGTAGCTCTTGCCCTTGTAGGTGCCGCTCAGATCGCCGTATGGGTCCGTGCCGTATTTCGTGACGCCGGAAAGCCCGTTATTGCTCTGCGTGCCGATGCCGAATATCAGCACGCCGGTCGCGCTCGCCGCACCGTTGTCGGGAACCGGCGGCAACTGCACGATCACGCCGTTGTTGTTGGCCGCGAACTTCGCGACGGGATTGGCGACCTGCTGTGCGAGCGGCACGGCGACGCCCGTGCAATTCGCGCCGTTGACGCACGAGAAGTACATCGCGTTGAGCGACGTGCTCACGCATCCGCTGCCGCAGTCGTACGTCTGCGGGCCGATGCCGAGGATGCCGTTCGCGCCGATGTCGCCGACCGTGTTCTCATCGTTGCCGGACGGGCAGCCGTTGGAGCCGGTCGGCGCCGCCGATGCGTCCAGGTCGCCGATGATCTGGACCGGCACGCCCGACGCCACCTGGGTGCCCATCTTCACGTCGGCCGTGCGCACGGTGCCCCACGTGTAGCCGTCGGCGAAGCCCGCGCACTCGGCGAGCTGGCCGCCGTTCGACGCGCGCGTGCCGGGCAGGCTGCCGAGCACGGATTGCGCCGCCGAGCCGAGAATGCGCAGACCGAACGAAGCGGTATCGACCTGAATATTGTCGATGGTCTGACACGCCGACGAGCCCGGCGCGCACACCGTCACCGACACGTTCGGAATGTTGACGAAGCCCGCGACGCCGGAGTTCACGTTGATGGGCACCGCGTTCGTGCCGTTGGGCGCGATCGGCTGCGCGGTCGCGGTGCTGGTGTTCGAGCTGCCGCCCGAGCCGCCTCCGCCGGAGCCGCCGCCCGACGAACCGCCGCTGGAACTGGAGCTGTCGTCGCCGCCGCCGCCGCAAGCAGCGAGCATGACGGAAAGACAAAGCACGCCGAGCCAGCGGACCAGGCCGCCGCGTCGAAGGGAGGAGATGGCGGGAAGGCCGTGTGTGGTTCTATGCATACTGGATTCTCCCCTCGCTTACTGGATATCGCTGGCGGACACGCCGGCCGGCAACGATTGCGGCAGATATGCGCTGCCCCCGAACGCGCCCATGTGGCCGCCCGATTCCACGACGAGCCCGGAATCCTGCACGCTCACCGGCCCACGGCCGCCGCGTGCGGCGCGCTGCGCCTTCAGGCCCTGCTGATACTGCGGAAAGTAGGTGCCGAGCAGGCCTGCGAGATCGGGCACGCGCGGGCCATGCCATGCGATCCCGAATACGACGCCCGCATCGGAAAGATATTCATTGACGACGGTGCCGCTCGCGAGCGTGGTCGAGCGAACGGTGTAATTCGATGCCGATGCCGCCGATGCGCCCGACGCGCCGCTTGCGACAGCCGAGCGCGCGACGGCCTTCGCGGACGTGGCGCCTTGCGGCGCGGTCATCGGCTCGCCGCCGAGCACTGCGTAGGCGGGCGCAGCCGCGCACACGCCGAGCGCGCCGGCGACGAACGCCAGCACGCTTATGAGATGCCCATGAGGGGATTGCTTCGGTGCCTTCACTGGGCCTCCTATCGGTTATCGGCCGTCCGCGCGCCCTCTGCTCACGGCCGGCCCTTGACGATTGAGTGACAGATGCGCCACCGCTCTTCGCGCCCTTTTCTTCAGTGCGAATACCATCAGTATGCCAGTCACGAGGAATAGCCCTAACGTTCGCAAGCGCACACAAGAAAAAACGCGAAGCGCAATGGTATGCGCTTCGCGTTGTTTTTAACCGCTGAATATGTCGAATCGGCGACTACTTCGGGCTCCCTCAGAAGCCGAGGCTGGCGAGCAGATCGTCCACCTGCGACTGATCCTGCACGACGTCGCTGCGGCCTTCGGGATTGATCTGCGGCCCGTTGAGCAAGCCCTCCGGACTGCCGCTCGCCGATGACATCAGCGCCGCCGCCGATGCCGCGAACTGCTCGCGCCGTTCGGGCGCGATGTTTTCGAGCAGCACGCCCAGCAATTGCTGTTCGATCAGATACACGACGTCCGTGATCTTCTTGATCACCTGGCCGGTCAGATCCTGGAAGTCCTGCGCGAGCATGATTTCCAGCAGTTGCGCGTTGGTCGCCTGAGTCCGTTCCGGCACGCTTTTCAGAAACGTGCGCGTTTCGCCTAGCAGCGCGCCCGCTTCGCCCTGAGCGAGCGGCGCGTCGTACCATTTGGCCCAGCGCGCGTCGAGCGCCTGCGCTTCGGTCTGCATCGCTTCCTGCATGGGCTTCGCGAGCTCGATCGCGTTGAGCGCGCGCTCGGCGGCCTGCTCGGTCATCGTCGCGACATATTTCAGGCGGTCGCGCGCATCAGGCACGGCTTGCGCCGCGGCTTCGAGCTGCTTGTCGAGGCCGAGTTCGCGCATCGAGTCGCGCAGCGTGCGCGTCAGCTGGCCGATGCGCGCGAGAATGCGGTCGCTCGACAGCCCGCCCTCGCTGCTTTCACTCTCGGCAACCGCGGCTGCGAATTCAGTGGTCAGATCGTTCACGATCAGCTCCCGGCTTTGGCCATCTTCTCGAGAATCTTGGTGAGCTTCTCGTCGAGCGTGGCGGCCGTGAAGGGCTTCACCACGTAACCGTTCGCGCCCGCCTGCGCCGCCGCGATGATGTTCTCCTTCTTCGACTCCGCCGTCACCATCAGCACCGGCAGATGCGAGAGCGCCGCGTCCGCGCGGATCTGCTGCAGCATCGAGAGGCCGTCGAGGTTCGGCATGTTCCAGTCGGTGATCACGAAGTCGAAACCGCCGCCGCGCAGACGCGCAAGACCCGCCGCGCCGTCTTCGGCTTCGTCGACGTTGCCATAGCCCAGTTCCTTGAGCAGGTTACGCACGATACGGCGCATCGTCGGAAAATCGTCGACGACGAGGATCTTCATGTTCTTGTCCATCACTACTCCCTTGAGTTCTCAATGCGGCGGCGCCGCGTATTCAATCCAGATGATTCAGACGCGCTGCACGCGTTCGCCCATCGAGGCAAGCCGCGCCATCACGCGCCGGCTCATTTCAGAGAGCGGCGCGATCTCGCTCGCACCGCCCATTGCAATCGCTTCGCGCGGCATGCCGAACACCACGCAACTCGCTTCGTCCTGCGCGAGCGTGTACGCGCCCGCCTGCTGCATTTCCAGCAGACCGGCGGCGCCGTCGCGGCCCATGCCGGTCAGGATCACGCCGATCGCGTTCTTGCCCGCGTGCTGCGCCGCCGAGCGGAACAGCACGTCGACCGAAGGCCGGTGCCGGTTCACCGGCGGCGCATCCGACAGATGCGCGACGTAGTTCGCGCCGCTCCTCGCGAGCACCAGATGCGCGTGGCCCGGCGCGATATACGCATGACCCGGCAACACGCGTTCGCCGTGCTCCGCTTCCTTCACCGTGATGCGGCACAGCCCGTTCAGGCGCTGCGCGAACGACTTCGTGAAACCCGGCGGCATGTGCTGCGCGATCAGCACCGCGGGCGCATCGGGCGGCAGCGGCGTGAGCACTTCGCGAATCGCTTCGGTGCCGCCCGTCGATGCGCCGACGATCACGAGCTTCTCCGTCGAAACCAGCGGGTTGTTGAAGTGCGGCGCGGGCTTGTGCGCCGCTGCGCTCACGGCCGCGCTCGCTGCATGCGGCGTTTGCTTCACGCGTGCCCGCGATGCGGCGCGCACCTTGTCGGCGAGCTTTTCCGCATAGTCGAGCATGCCGTCGCGAATGCCCACCTTCGGCTTCGTGACGAAATCGACCGCGCCGAGCTCCAGCGCCCGCAGCGTGATTTCGTTGCCGCGCTCCGTCAGCGACGAGACCATCACGACCGGCATCGGCCGCAGGCGCATCAGCTTTTCGAGGAAGTCGAGGCCGTCCATGCGCGGCATTTCGACGTCGAGCGTCAGCACATCGGGGTTATGCAGCTTGATCAGTTCGCGCGCGACAAGCGGATCGGGCGCGGTCGCGCACACGTGCATGTCGGGCTGCGAGTTGATGATCTCGGTCATCAGGCTGCGCACGAGCGCCGAATCGTCGACGCACAGCACCTTGATCTTCGACGCGGCCTGCGCCTTCGTGTTGATCGTGTGAGTGAGTGTCATGCTTCCTCCGCCGCTCTGGCGCCGCGCAACGTGCGTGCCACGTTGCTGAACAACTCGACGCGCGGTTTCGCCTGCGTGGTGAACAGTTCGGCGCGCGGCTTGGCGCCCGCCGCGTTCGACTGGAACAGCTCGACGCGCGCACGCGCCTTCGCGAGCCGCTCCGCGCGCTCTTCCGGCGTGCGCTGCACGAGCGCCTGCTCGCGCTCGACCACGACCGGATCGTGCTGCGTCTTGAGCTTTTTGACCATTGCCTGGCCCGAGCGCGGCATGAACGCGACCTTGCGCGGATGCATGCCCTGCAAGTCCTCGGCGACGATGCGAATCTTTTCCAGCGCGAGATAGCGCCGCACGAACTCCGAGTTCCGGTCGCCGATGTTGATGGTCGTCATGCCCGCGAGCACCGCGCCGCCGCCGAACACCTTTGCTTCGAAACGCTCGCGCCGTCCGCCGCGCTTGATGAGCTCGTTGATGAGCACTTCCATCGCGTACGCGCCGTAGCGCATCGAATCGGACGTTGCGTGCGATGCGTCGGAGCCGTCATCGGGCAGCATGAAATGATTCATCCCGCCGATGCCCGCCGTGCGGTCGTGGATGCACGCCGCGACGCACGAGCCGAGCACGGTGACGAGCACCATGTCGTCGCTTGTCATGTAGAACTCGTTCGGCAGGAGCTTCACGCCCGGCTTCTGGAAATGGTTGTCGAAGTAGAGGTTCGACGCCATCGGGAGTCCGCTCATGCCGTCTCTCCCGCGAGCGCGCGCGGCGCTTTCGGCGTGGCCGCCGGCTTCGTGTCGCGACTCAGTTCATACACGGTCTGCCCACGCAGCCTGAACGCCTGCGACACATACGTGAAGTTCTCCGAATGCCCCGCGAACAAGAGCGCGCCCGGCTTCATCAGCGGCTCGAAGCGCGTGAGGACTTGCGCCTGCGTCGGCTTGTCGAAGTAGATCATCACGTTGCGGCAGAAGATCGCGTCGAACGGGCCTTTTACGTCGTAGCGGGCATCGGTGAGATTCACGCGGCCGAAGTTCACCATCGCGCGCAGTTCCGGGCGCACTTTGACGAGACCCGCGTGCGAGCCCGTGCCCTTCAGGAAGAAGCGCTTCAGGCGCTCGACCGGCAACGCCTTCACCTGATCGATCGAGTACACGCCCGCTTCGGCCTTCGCGAGCACCTGGCTGTCGATGTCGCTCGCGAACACGGTGCACTGGCGCGCCGCGTGATCGCCCAAAGCCTCGACGAGCGTCATCGCGATGGAATACGGCTCCTCGCCGGTCGAAGCCGCCGAGCACCACACCGAGAACGGCTGCTGCCTGCGCTTCACGAACTCCGCGAGAATCGGAAAGTGATGCGACTCGCGGAAGAACGCCGTGAGATTCGTGGTGAGCGCGTTGACGAACGCTTCCCACTCGGCGTTGTCATCGTTGGTTTCGAGGCGGTCGAGATACTGCCTGAACGTATCGATGCCGCAGGCGC
The DNA here is from genome assembly GCF_056930355.1 of Caballeronia sp. 11_S32. Lineage (NCBI taxonomy): Bacteria > Pseudomonadati > Pseudomonadota > Betaproteobacteria > Burkholderiales > Burkholderiaceae > Caballeronia > Caballeronia sp. 11_S32. The sequence goes on along the minus strand of NZ_JBXOWH010000003.1, from coordinate 596,091 downwards.
GCAGACGCCGCGCGAGACGGCTATACGCCATGTCGCGTTTATGGTCCGACAGCGAGATGCCCGCGCGCCGATGAATCAGCTCGCGAATGCGGGCGAAGTCCGCCGCCGTGAATTCGAAATCGCGCTCGACTTCCGGGCCGCGCACATTGGCCGGCAAGTCGACGCGCGCGTTGCGCGTTGCCATCATGATGTTTCGTGCTTCCTTGGCGCGCTCGTCGGCGCCCGATGTGGCGTATGCCTCGCGCTCGACCATGCGGACTCGCGTGTCCCGTGCGTTTCGATGAAACGCCGGCTATCGATCGTGTAGCGCGATGCCTGCATGGCCGTCTCGTCTCAGACCCGGTTAAAAGGTTTCCCAGTCGCCGTCGTCGGCGGTCGTCGCCTTGGCGCGCGGCGCGGGCTTCGCGGCGCTCGCCGGCTTGGCCGCCGGCTTGCTTGCGGGCTTCACCGCTTCGTTGCCTGCTTCCTTGATAACGGCCGCTTCCGGCGCAACTTTTGGCGTCTCGACGGACTTCGCTTTCGACGCAACGACAGGTGCCGAAGGCTCGACGCGCGCCGCCGGAGCGAGACGCGCCGCCGCCGCCGATGCGCTCGTGCGCACCGGCGCCGCCGCGCTTTCCACGCACCATTGCCCGACCACGTCCTTCAGCTGACGCGTCTGCTCTTCGAGCGATGCCGCGGCGGCCGCCGCCTGCTCGACGAGCGCGGCGTTCTGCTGCGTCACGCTGTCCATCTGCGTGACGGCGCGATTGACCTGCTCGATGCCGTCCGACTGCTCTTCCGACGCCGCGCTGATCTCGCCCATGATGTCGGTCACGCGGCGCACGGCCTGCACGATCTCGCCCATCGTCTGGCCGGCGCGCGCGACGAGCTCCGTGCCGCTGTCGACCTTCGCGGCCGAATCGCCGATCAGCGCCTTGATTTCCTTCGCCGCCGCCGCGCTGCGCTGCGCGAGCGAGCGCACTTCGCCCGCGACCACCGCGAAACCGCGGCCTTCCTCGCCGGCGCGCGCCGCTTCGACGGCTGCGTTCAACGCGAGAATGTTGGTCTGAAACGCGATGCCCTCGATCACGCCGATGATGTCGACGACCTTGTTCGAGCTCGACGCGATCGCGTGCATCGTCTCGACGACCTGCTCGACGACTTCACCGCCGCGCGACGCGATATCCGACGCATTCACCGCGAGCTGGCTCGCCTGGCGCGCGTTGTCGGCGTTCTGCTTCACCGTGCTCGTCAGCTCTTCCATGCTCGACGCGGTTTCCTGCAGCGACGCCGCCTGCTCTTCCGTGCGCTGCGACAGATCCGTGTTGCCGCTCGCGATTTCATGCGCGCCGACATCGATCGATTCCGCGCCGCGATGCACCGCGCCGACCATCGCGGTCAGATTGCCGCGCATGCGCTCGATGCCCGCGAAAAGGCGGCCGATCTCGTTGGACTTGTCGGTGTGCGCGCGCTGCGTGAGATCGCCGCGCGAGATGCGGTCGAAGTGATCGACGGCATCGTTGATCGGCTTCACGATCAGGCTCGCGAGCGCCATGCGCGTGCCGATGAGCATCAGCACCGCGAACACGAGCACCGCGCCGATCGTCATGTTGAGCGCGGCGATATGCGAGGACGTATTCACGCGCGATTTCTCCGCGTGCTCCTGGTGCGACGCGACAGCGGCGGTCACGGCCTGATCGAACGAAACGAACATCGGGCTGATCTTCGTGTCGGCGATCGCGTGATACGCGGCCATGTCGCTCGCGCGGATCGCGGCGAACTCCGGCTCCACGCCTGTCTTCAGGAGCGACTCGCGTTGCGCGACGAGCGCGTCGAGCGTTTCCTTCGGCAGCGTCGGCTTCGGCGTGTCGAGATAGACCTTCCAGTTCTCGTTGCTCTTGTCGAGCAGATACTGGCCGCGATCGAGCGCCTTCTTCGCGTCCTCCTCGCTGCCCGATTCGGCGAGCGAGCGCACCTTGTCCAGCGTCACGCGCGCGCGCAGCAGATACGACGACGTTTCGGAAAGCGCGCGCATCGCGACCATGTCTTCCTGCGCGAGGGAGGTAAGCGACGCACCGGCGGAGTTGAGCCCGACGAGCGCGAGCGCGCCGATCAGCGCCGCGCATCCGGTGAACAACAGGCCGACGAGCGTGAGCGTCGTGCGGATCGACAACTTCTTCAGCATGGCTTCGTTCCTGCGTGTATTTCCAAGTGCTTGTTTGCTTTATGCGGCGACGGAGTCGATCAACTCCATCTCGCGGCTCGTCATGAGCTTTTCGATGTCCATCAGGATCAGCATGCGGCCGTCCACGGTGCCGAGGCCCGTCAGATACTCGGTCGCGAGCGTGCCGCCAAATTCGGGCGCGGGCATCACCTGTTCCTGCGTGAGCGTGAGCACGTCCGACACGCCATCCACCACCATGCCGACCACGCGATGCGCGACGTTCAGGATGATCACGACCGTCTGGTTGTCGTACTCGACGCGGCCGAGATTGAACTTGATGCGCATATCGACGATCGGCACGATGATGCCGCGCAGATTGATCACGCCCTTGATGAACAGAGGCGCGTTCGCGATGCGTGTAACGTTGTCGTAGCCGCGAATTTCCTGCACCTTCAGAATGTCGATGCCGTACTCCTCGGCGCCGAGCGTGAACACCAGAAACTCCTGTCCGGCAGCTTCCGCGTGCTGCGCGTCACGTCGCGAAGGCGCAGCGGTATGAATCGATTGAACGTCTGCCATGAAGGCTCCTTCGGTATCAGTGAGAGTGCGCGCCGTGCTGTGCGCGCGATTCGCGGTTGAGCGCGGCCACGTCGACGATCAGCGCGACACTGCCGTCGCCCAGGATGGTCGCGGCGGAAATGCCGTGCACCTTGCGGTAATTCGTTTCGAGGTTCTTCACGACCACCTGCTGCTGGCCGACGAGCTCGTCGATCAACATGGCGAAGCGGCGTCCTTCCGTCTGCATGATCGTGACGATGCCCTGCGTCGGATCGGTGCGCGCGCCTTCGACATCGAACACGCCGTGCAGCGCGACGAGCGGCAGATATTCGCCGCGCACGCGCACGACGCGCTCGCCGTTCGCGACCGTGTAGATGTCTTCGGCCACCGGCTGCAGCGACTCCATCACGAAGTTCAGCGGCAGAATGAAGATCTCGTTGCCGACCTTGACCGACATGCCGTCGAGGATCGCGAGCGTGAGCGGCAGCACGATCTTCGTCGTCGTGCCCGCGCCCTGACGCGACATGATTTCGACGTGGCCGCCCATCGACTGGATGTTGCGCTTCACCACGTCCATGCCCACGCCGCGGCCGGAGATATCGGTGACCTGCTCGGCGGTCGAGAAGCCCGGCATGAAGATGAGCTGCCAGACTTCTTCATCGCTCATCGATTCGGAAACCTGCATGCCCTGCTTCTGCGCCTTGGCGAGAATCTTGTCGCGGCGCAGGCCAGCGCCGTCGTCGCTCACTTCGATCACGATGTTGCCGCCGTGATGCGCCGCCGACAGCACGAGCTGGCCGGTCGTCGGCTTGCCCGCGGCGCGGCGTGCTTCCACGGTTTCGATGCCGTGATCGAGCGAGTTGCGCACGAGGTGCGTGAGCGGATCGATGATGCGCTCGATCAGGCTCTTGTCGAGCTCGGTCGCCTGACCGAACGTGACGAGCTCCACGTCCTTGCCGAGCTTGCCGGCAATGTCGCGCACGAGGCGCGGGAAGCGGCTGAATACGTAATCCATCGGCATCATGCGGATGGACATGACGGCTTCCTGCAGGTCGCGCGCGTTGCGCTCGAGCTGCGCCATGCCGTTGAAAAGACGGTCGTGCAATGCGGGATCGAACGTGCTCGTGGTTTCCGCGAGCATCGCCTGCGTGATGACGAGCTCGCCCACCAGGTTGATGAGCTGATCGACCTTTTCCACGCCGACGCGAATCGAACTGCCTTCCGCCGATGCCGCCGCCTGCGGGCGCGCTTTCTTGTCGGCGTCGCTCGATGCGGCTTTGGACGGCTGGGCGGCGGGCGCGTTTTGTAAACTCGCCGCCGCCGGCACCGCTTCTTGTTTTACTGCGTCGTTGCCTGCCGCGGATGCGGGCGCTTCATTCGCCCGCGATTGCTTCGGCTCTTGGTGTAGCGTGGGTTGCACCGCCAACGCCGGCTGCGCCTGCATGGATTGCGCCGATTGCGCCGATTGCGCCGCTGCATCGCCACGGCCGATCGTGATCTGCGTTTCATCGATCACGAAGCAGCACACGGCGACGATATCGTCGGCCGGGACGTCCGAGTCGAGCCAAACCACGTACTCGGCGTCCGTCTTCTTTTCTCCGACGATGCTTCCCAGATTTCCCAGCTCCTCGATCAGAGTCGCCAGGTCCTTCTCGCCCACCCCCCGTAGCGTAATTTTCAGGTGGGGTCCAACTTCCGCCGCCGGCGCGCCGGTGTGTCCCGGCGTTGCATCGGCGGCGGTTCCTGCATGCGTTCCATCGGCGAGTTCGAATGCGCCGTCCCAGTTGCCGTCGTCCTCGATGGCGTCCATCGCCTGCGCGAGCACGTGCGCGGGCGGCGAGTTCGGGCCTGCGTACGCCGGCGCGACATTCACGTTCGCCGCATCGTGTTGCGTGCCCGGCAGCGCGGGCGGCTCGATCTGGCCGGAAGCGGCGCCATCGGCGTTCTCGTTCTTCAGGCGCTCCAGCTTCGCGCAGATCGCGCTAGCGGCGGCCGAATCCGGCTCCGTGCTCGCGCGATACGCGGCGAGCTGGTCGGAGAGCACGTCCTTCGTCGCGAGGAAGGTGTCGATCATGTCGCGGCGCAGGACGAGCTCGTTATTGCGCGCGCGATCCAGCAGCGATTCGAGGATGTGCGTCGTTTCGGTCAGCGCCGTGAAGCCGAACGTCGCCGCGCCGCCCTTGATCGAGTGCGCCGCGCGGAAGATCGCCGCGAGGTCTTCCGGATCCGGATTCGCGATGTCCAGAACGAGCAGCAGTTGCTCCATCTGCGCGAGCAGTTCATCCGCTTCGTCGAAGAAGGTTTGATAGAACTGGGTAATGTCGAGTGTCATGCTTGAGTCACCATCGGCGCGTGCGTGCGCGGGTTGTCTTTTGCTTGTGGCTTCAGTGCTGCGTGTCTTCCGAGAGCGCGGCGACCAGCTCGGTCAGCAGGTCCGGATCGAGCGGCTTCTCGATCCAGCCCGTCGCGCCCGCCGAGCGCGCCGCGTCCTTGAACGGCTCGCCGTCTTCGGTCGTCAGCACGAGAATCGGCGTCGCCCTGTATGCGGGGTTCCCGCGCAGCGCCACGATCAGATCGAGCCCGCTTCTGCCCGGCATGTGCTGATCGGTCAGAACGAGATCGAAGCGCTCGGCGAGCGCCCACTCCAGGCCTTCGTCGCCGTCCGACGCGACGGTCACTTCGTAACCCGCCGTCGTGAGCGTCGCCGAGAGGATTTGCCGCATGGCGGCGGAATCGTCGATTGCCAGAATGTGTTTGATCATGTTTGTCTCTTGCCGTGATGACGGTCGAAACGTGTCGGGTCTTGAGCGTGTTTTTTGGGGAATCTGCTCAGTGCGCGGCGGACCTGGGCGCGATGCCGGGAATCAGCTGGCCGAGCGCCGCCGATGGCGCGCCGTTCGCGTCCGTGCCGTTGTCGAGCGTGGCGCCCGGCGAGCCATCGTCGCGCAGCATCGACATTTCCGCTTTCCGGTTCAGCACGATGACGCTGATGCGCCGGTTCTCCGGATCGAGCGGGTCCTGCCTGTTCAGGTTTTGCGTCGACGCGAGGCCGAGCACGCGCAGCACCTTCGCTTCGTCCATGCCACCCGCGACGAGCTCGCGCCGTGACGCGTTCGCGCGGTCCGCCGACAGTTCCCAGTTGCTATAGCCCTTCTCGCCGCCCGCGTACTTCACGGCGTCGGTGTGTCCCTGCACGACGATGCGGTTCGGCACGTCGTTCAGGCTCTTGCCGATCTCGCGCAGGATGTCGCGCATGTATGGCTGCACGGTGTTGCTGGACAGCGCGAACATCGGGCGCTTCTGCGTATCGACGATCTCGATGCGCAAGCCCTGCTGCGTCGATTCGATACGAATCTGCTGCCTGAACTGGCGCAGCGTCGGATTGGCTTCGATCGCGGCCATCAGCTTGACTTGAAGATCGTGCAGGCGCACCTGCTCGCGCCGCTCGAGCTCGCCTTGCGCGGACTTGAGCAGCTCCTCGTCGGTGTCCGACGATGCGCGCTGCGCGAGCTGCGTGCTGCCGTTGGTCCTGCGCGCGGCGCCCGCCTCGCTGCTGGAAATATCGCGCCCGCCGCCGGTGATGATGCTGTTGTCCATGCCGACGGTCTTGCCGCCGACCATCGCGGCCTTGAGCGGCATGTTGAAGTACTCGGCGATGCCGCGCCGCTGCACCGGCGACGTCGACGAAAGCAGCCACATCAGCAGGAAGAACGCCATCATCGCGGTCATGAAGTCCGCGTAGGCGAGCTTCCACGCGCCGCCGTGATGCCCCTTCGCGCCCTTCCCGACGACGCGCTTGATGAATATCGGGCGCCCGCTTTCGTTGCTCATGGCTGTGTCTCGATCAGTGCGGAAATCACTTCGCCTTGACCCGGCGCACGTGTTCTTCCAGTTCGGAGAACGACGGGCGCTCCGTCGAGAACAGCACCTTGCGGCCGAACTCCACCGCGATCGCGGGCGCGTAGCCGTTCAGGCTCGCGAGGATCGTCACCTTGATGCACTGGAACATCTTGGTCTGCTCCGCGACGCGCTGCTCCGCGACGTTCGCGAGCGGCCCGATGAAGCCATAGGAAAGGAGAATGCCGAGGAAGGTGCCGACGAGCGCCTGCGCGATCATCTCGCCGAGAATCGCGGGCGGCTGATCGGCGGAAGCCATCGTATGCACGACGCCCATCACCGCCGCGACGATGCCGAACGCGGGCATCGCGTCGCCGACCTTCGACAGCGCGTGCGCGGGCGCCTCGCCTTCGACGTGATGCGTCTCGATCTCCTCGTCCATGAGGCTTTCGATCTCGAACGCGTTCATGTTGCCGCTGACCATGAGCCGCAGATAATCCGTCAGGAATTCCACGATATGGTGGTCCGCGAGAATCTTCGGATACTGGCTGAAGACCGGGCTCTTCGAGGGATCTTCGATATCCGCTTCGAGCGCGAGCGTGCCTTCCTTGCGCGCCTTCGCGAGCAGCACGTAGAGCAGGCCCATCAGCTCCATGTACATGCCCTTGTCGTATTTCGCGCCCTTGAAGAGCGTCGGAATGACGAGAACGGTCGCCTTGATGGTCTTGACGTTATTGCCGAGGATGAATGCACCGACGCCCGCACCCGCGATCATCAGAATTTCGACCGGCTGCACGAGCGCGCCAAGATGGCCGCCTTCGAGCGCATAACCGCCGAAGACGGACAGCAATGTCACGAGCGTTCCAACGAAAATCAGCACAGTCGAGTCCTCACGTTTCAATGCGGTAAGACCGCCGTTAAGTGGTTTACGGCAACCGGCTGAAAAACTTTGAGGTTGATTCCGCGGGGCGGCAAACGGTAAACCCCGCGTGGCGACGGGGGTGCGGCATCAGGCCGCGATGCGCGGGGCGCGCTCCGTTGCGCTTCGAGGCGCCGCCTTGCGCGTCTTGCCCGCGCGCGACGGCGGCTGGCACAAGCCGCAGACGTAGCCTGCGCGCAGGTCATACGCATGCGCGACGAAGCGCCCGCCGCAGCGCGTGCACGTGTTCGTCTGCAACATGCCGGATTCGAAGTAGCGCACGAGCGTCCACGCGCGCGTGAGGGAAAGCACGGGTTCGTCGCCGTGGAGCGCCGCGTGCTCGAGATAGAGGCGGTAGCTTTTCACGATCGCCTGGATCGTGCTTTGCGCGCCGTGGGCGCCGCCGTGCTCGTCGATGAAACGGTAGATGCCGTGAAACAGCGACGAATGGATGTTCGGCTGCCACGTCATGAACCAGTCGGTCGAGAACGGCAACATGCCCTTGGGCGGCGACGCGCCCTTCAGCTCCTTGTAGAGCTTGATGAGCCGGTCGCGCGACAGGCTCGTCTCCGCTTCGAGCAGTTGCAGGCGTGCGCCGAGCTCGATCAGCTCGATCGCCAGGGTGATCTCGCGGACTTCCGCGACTACGCTTTTCGTCGCCATTGGCGTGACGGACGTGCCTTAGCCGATCTGCTCGACGGGACTGTCCGCCAGCAGGATCGCCGCGTGGGCGTGCGCGAGCGCTGCGCTCTTGTCCTTGTCGGCGAGCGACGAAAGGATCGCGTGGTCGTCGAAACGAAAGCGGCACAGCAAGTGGCTCGACGACGCCACTTTCACCACCTGCGCGAGCGTCAGCGAGGCCAACACCTGTGCAACCTGCTCGGAAAGTCCGAGGCGGTACATCGCCGAAACGCGGTCTTCCTGCAGGAGCCGCTGCGCGAGGAGCAAGTACGAAAGATTCACCTCGCGGATTTCCGCGAGCGCGCTCGGATTGCTGGCCGTCATCTGTTTCCCCGAATCGATACGTGGCTGGTCAGGCCCGGCGGGAACGTTTGCTCGAATTCGCAAAGGACAGCGAATCCGGCCCCGCCCGTGTTGTCTGGTTTCGATTCGATTGTCGCCGATGCCCGCGGCCGCGCCTGTCGGACAAAGCTTCCGACGCAGCGACGGAGTTTCGCGAATCTTCATGTAGGAATATTTCTTACACGCCGGCACGCTTCGATTGCCGGTCGGCAATCTTGGATATCGGCAGCTATTGATCTGACTTAATGGCTTACTGAATATTTTCGGCCTTCGTCGCCCGGCTGCGGGTGTGAGCGCCGCATCCGGCCGTGGGTCCGTAAATTGCTGTGAGGGTCTCGCGGTCCGCTGCCATACGTTAAATCCGTCTACATCATCCTCTTCGGTGCAATTTCTGACTTCGTAACAGCACATGTTTCGCGCTGTAACAACGATAAGCGATTGAAAAATGAAGTGAAATGCCGCCACCGATCCCGATAATGGGCATTAAGGGATAACCCGGTCGCGATGTTTTTTCATCTCCGGGCCGATCTCGGGCGGCGTCTCACGACTACGCGGCCCGCCCGAATGGCATGTTGAACGCTCGACCGGAGCGTGACTGCACTGCCTCAACCTTCCGCCTCGACAGGCATGGGATCGAGCAAGGAGCGAAAGCGCCAGCTTCGATCGACATAGGAGAGTCACGTTATGCGAATCGCACAAATTGCACCGTTGCACGAAGCAGTTCCTCCGAAGTTTTACGGCGGCACTGAACGCGTGGTGTCGTATCTCACCGACGCGCTCGTCGACCTCGGCCACGATGTAACCTTGTTCGCAAGCGGCGATTCGCAAACCAAGGCGACGCTCGAAGCGGTGTGGCCGCGCGCGTTGCGTCTCGACCCCACCGTGCGCGATGCGCTCGCGCCGCACATGCTGCTGCTCGAAACCGTCCGCCAGCGCGCGCACGAGTTCGACGTGCTGCACTTCCACCTCGACTACATGCCGTTCCCGCTGTTCACGCAGATGGACACGCCGTTCGTGACGACGCTGCACGGCCGTCTCGACCTGCCGGAACTGCAGCCGATCTTCGACACGTTCACGAAGGCGAACGTCATCTCGATCTCGGACAACCAGCGCGGGCCGCTGCCGCAGGCGAACTGGCTGAACACCGTGTATCACGGCCTGCCGAACGAGCTGCTCGCGCCGCAACCGCACAAGAAGCCGGAATACCTGGCTTTCCTCGGCCGCATCTGTCCGGAAAAGCGCGCCGATCTCGCCATCAAGATCGCTGCGCAAAGCGGTCTGCCGCTGAAGATCGCCGCCAAGGTGGACAAGGTCGACCAGGAATACTTCAAGTCGACGATCGAGCCTCTGCTCTCGCAGGCGCATGTCGAATTCATCGGCGAGATCAACGAGGCACAGAAGCCCGAGTTTCTGTCGGGCGCGAAGGCGCTGCTCTTTCCGATCGACTGGAACGAGCCGTTCGGCCTCGTGATGATCGAAGCGATGGCCTGCGGCACGCCGGTGATCGCGTTCAACCGCGGCTCGGTGCCGGAAGTGATCGACCACGGCGTGACGGGCTTCATCTGCGAGGACGTGCAGGGTGCGGTGGGCGCGCTGCATCGTCTGGATGAACTGTCGCGCACGGAAATCCGCGCGCAGTTCGAGCGCCGCTTCAGCTCGCGGACGATGGCCCAGAACTACGTCGAGAGCTACGCCGCCATGCTCCAGGCCGCGAAGCGCCCGGTGCTGCGTCAAGTCGCGGTGGGCTAAAGCGCGCTCACGAACGCCGGATTCAAGCTGTACGGATGCCGCCCGAATATCGGGCGGCATTTTTTTTGTCCGCACGCTAAGGCTTTTGTTTGAGGACAATCCGAACTTCAGTCCGATGCCCGTGAATCAAGAGCAGATCAACCATTTTTGACAGTTCGCAGAACGGACCGCGCTTAAACTCCGCTGCGCAAGCGCGTCACGCGTTCTTGTCTCGAATCAACGGTTTATCTCTCTTTCACGAAGGCAGAATCATGCATTTGTCGAAGCGTCTCGGCGCTGAACTTTTCGGTACTTTCTGGCTCGTGCTGGGCGGCTGCGGAAGCGCCGTGCTCGCCGCGGCCTTCCCTCAACTCGGCATCGGCTTCGCCGGTGTGTCGCTGGCGTTCGGTCTCACCGTGCTGACCATGGCCTATGCCATCGGTCACGTTTCCGGCTGCCACCTCAACCCGGCCGTGAGCATCGGTCTCGCGACCGCTGGCCGCTTCCCGGTCCGCGATCTCGTGCCGTATATCGCCGCTCAGGTGATCGGCGCGACGCTCGGCGCATGGATCATCTATCTGATCGCGACGGGCAACCCCAACTTCGATTTCGCGTCGAGCAGTTTCGCCGCGAACGGCTTCGGCGAACATTCGCCGGGTCACTTCTCGATGATCGCGGGCCTGGTCTGCGAAGTCGCGATGACCTTCTTCTTCCTGTTCGTGATTCTCGGCGCCACCGATGACCGCGCGCCGAAGGGCTTCGCCCCGCTCGCGATCGGCCTGTGCCTGACACTCATCCACCTGATCTCGATTCCGGTCACCAATACGTCGGTGAATCCGGCGCGCTCGACGAGCCAGGCGTTCTTCGTAGGCGGCTGGGCGCTCGATCAACTGTGGCTGTTCTGGATTGCGCCGATCGTCGGCGCGATTATCGCGGGCCTGCTTTATCCGTCGTTGACGCGTCAGAAGTAAGCGTCGGCGGACGCATCAGCGGTAAGCAAAACGGGCGCGCCATGCGCCCGTTTTTGTTTTTGGGCAACGCCTCGCATCCGAATGATTAAAAGGGCGCGACAAATGTAATGCCGAATTACGCAGCATGCTTATGAATTGTTGCGAGACGGATTCGACGGAACACCGGCATCGCGCGTGAGGCCCGCCGGATAAGGCTTCCGGCGATCGCGCCAATCGGCACGGGCTGTCTCCATGCCTTACGCCGCCCTTGCATACCGTAACAAGTCGTCGAAGCGTGTAAGACGGCGGCCGCTTACATTGGACTCATGCGACACACGTCGCCTTAAAGGAGAAACACAATGAAGCGCATCGTCACCCAAATGCTCGTCGCGACCGGCCTCGTGATCGGTGCCGTGGGAGCGGCTCAGGCTCACAGCGATCTGCACATCGGCGTTTCTGTCGGCGCGCCTGCTTACGTGGCCCCGGCTCCGGTGTATGTGCGCCCGGCGATGCCGGCCTACGGCGCGCCGTACTATCGCCACGAAGCGCCGCGCTGGCACGGCGGCTACGGCCACGACAACGGCCGCTGGAACCGCGCGGGCTGGAACCACGGCGGCTATGGCAACAACTGGGGGCATCGCGGCTAAGCGACGCGTGCCGCCAGCGAACACCGGCGGCACGCCGCGACGGACGCTCAGTCGGGCGTCTGTCCCGGCGACGCCAGTTCGTCGCGAATGCCGAACAGCTTGCGCAACTGGTGTGCGACGCCCGCCTCGAAGTTGTTCCCGACATGCGGCACATTCGGCAGACGCTTGATGAGATCGGGATTGGCGTTGTTCATCATGAACGGATGCCCGGCGGTTTCAAGCAGGTCGATGTCGTTCATGTTGTCGCCGAACGCGACGCATTGCGCGGTTTCGAGCTCGAGCCGCTCCAGCACGAAGCGCAGCGCCCGCCCCTTCGAGACGTCCGACGTCATCACTTCCAGACAGTCCGGCAGCGAATACGTGACGTAAAGCGAGTCGCCGAACTCGCGCTCGAGATTCGCGGCGGTTTCCTTCAGATCGGCCGGCTCACCGATATACAGCACTTTTGCGATGTTCTCGCCGTCATGCTCGCGCAGATCCATCACCTCGTACTTGAAGCCCGAATCCTGGTGGAAGACCAGCAGTTCGGGCGCGTGACGATCGATGAGCCAGGCGTCGTCGGCGAAAAGATTGACGATGACGCGCTCGCTGCCCGCGAGATCCGGCTGCACCAGGCGGCGCACGGCGGCGGGATCGAGGTCGCGCGAATAGATGCGCTCGTCGCCGGGCGCATGGACGCGCGCGCCGTTCGACGTGATCAGATAGGCGTCGACGCCGAGCAGATCGCGGATGCCGGCGACGTCGCAATAATGCCGGCCCGTCGCGATGATGATGGGTACGCCGCGCGCGGCCAGCGTGCGCACGGTTTCGGCGGTGAAGGGATCGAGCTGGTGGTCGCTGTTGAGGAGCGTACCGTCGAGATCAGTGGCGATGACCGAGTACATGACTGCCTTTGTGGTGCCGCGAAGGTCGGTATTTTATCGCGCCGCGCCGCCGCTGGCCTTCGACGCGCACGCTGCGCGACGCGCCAGTTCCAGCGCGCCCGCTGCAGAATCGGCACGCGGCGCCCGCACGCGCTCGCGCAACGCGGCCGGTACGAACGGCTCGTAAGACGCCGCCAGGCCGCCGCACAGCGCAATGGGCAACGCGCCCGCGGAGTCGAGCGCTGCGACCAGCCGCTCTATTTCGAGCCCGGCGCGCTTGAGCAGGCGCGAGGCGACCGGATGGTCGTGGAACGCGAACACAGTGGGCGCGAGCGTCGCGTACGCAGTCTGATTCGCGGCGCAGAGCCACACAACGAGACTGTCGCGATCCGTCGCGCCGGTTTGCGCGAGCAGCGCCCGCGACCAGCCATCTTCCGGCGCGCGGCCGTCCAGCACGCGCTGCAGATGAACGACGGCGCGCAAGCCGAGCCACGCGCCGCTTGCTTCATCGCCGCTCGGGAAACCGTAGCCGCCCGCGATGCGGCAAACGCCCGCCTCGTCCAGCGACGCCGCGATGCTGCCCGTACCCAGCGCGACGATCACGCCGGGTTCGCCGCCGTGCGCGCCGAGCACCGTTGTGTAGGCATCGCTCTCGACGCTCAGCGCGCGCACTTCAGGCGCCGTCGAGAGAAAAGCCGAGAGCCAGCCTGCGTTGTTGACGCCCGCGAGCCCGCAGCCGAGCGAGCAGTTGCGCCAGTCGAAAGGCAGCGCGGCGGCTTCGAATGCGCGCCGGCATGCGTCGCCGATCGATTGCCACGCGCGCTCGACACCGAGCCCGAGCCCCGATGGTCCGCCGCTCGCGCGCGCGAGTTCGATGCCCTGCGCGTCCGCGAGAATCACGCGCGTGCCGCTTCCGCCGCCGTCTACGCCGAGCAGAAAGCCTTGAGATGCCGAGTTGGAGAATGTATTCATGGGCGCAAGCTTACCGGTGGCCGAGGCGCCCGCCAATTGGCCGAATGGCATAGATGGCACGGCGCGGGCGTTCCGCTATGCTGACGCGATTCAGAATAATGAGGACTCGCAATGGCAGACACCGAACAAACCCGCTGCGCGTGGGCCACCACCGAAGCGATGATCCAGTACCACGACGATGAATGGGGCGTGCCGTCGCGCGACGACCAGCATCTGTTCGAGATGCTCGTGCTGGAGGGCGCGCAGGCCGGCCTCTCATGGTCGACGATCCTGAACAAGCGCGAGGGCTATCGCGCACTCTTCGCGGACTTCGACATCGGCAAAGTGGCGCGCTTCACCGAAAAGGATATCGAGCGGATCGTGCTGGACGCGCGAATCGTCCGCAACCGGGCGAAGGTCGCGTCCGCCGTGCTCAATGCGCGCGCCGTGCAGCAGATCCAGCAGGAGCACGGCTCGTTTGCGAACTTCGTCTGGTCGTTCGTCGGCGATGCGCCCATCGATACGCCACGCGACGCGAAAAATCCCACGCCCGCGTCCACGCCCGAATCCGACGCACTGAGCAAGGCGCTCAAAAAGTACGGCTGCAAGTTCGTCGGCACAACCATTTGCTACGCCTTCATGCAGGCGACGGGCATGGTCAACGATCACGCCGCCACGTGCCTGTCGCGAGGAAAAGCTAAGACAAAACGCAAAACCGTGGCCAAATCCTCACATTGAAGCCATCCAAATGGGGGGAATTTTTGCTTTTTGGCAACATCCTTGAGCGCAAATCCGGAAACCTAGGGTAAATCCCGATAGAAGCCACTTTTTTTGCAGTGAAGCACGTCCGGAGCCGCGTATGACAAGGCTCTCGGCCGGGTTTTCCGCACTGCACGAGCGTGCGGTCCGTGTAAAAATGGCGTTTTCGCGTGCGCTGGCGCACCTTTTTACCGGGCCGAACCGTTATAACTGACGGGGTACGGATCGTTCACTGAGTGTAGAAATCCGACGCGAGCACAATACAGGGCGCTGTGAAACCGCACGCCCAGGCCGGGAAATCCGTCGTGCTCGAAGCAGTGTCCGGGCGGCTAAGCGTCGATTCAGGTTGCGCCATATTCGCAACGATGCCGCAGCTCCGGTGCAGCAGGTGCAGGTTCTCGAATATCCAACGCATGGCCGCTGCGCAGGGGCGCAGGGGAGAAGATCATGAAAAGCTTGAACTTCCTGACCCATCAGGAGATTTTCAACAGCGCAGTACAGCATCTCTTCGTGCAAGGGCAAGCGGCGTTGCTGCCTCACGGCGGCGGCGCCTATCGCGGATACTGCGGCGGCTGCCCCGTCGGCAGCTTCATCAAGCCGCGCGACTATGTCAGCGCGATGGAAGGCGTGCCCATCCGCTACATCGCGAAGCCGCCCGAGCAGATTCCAACCTACATGGATGTCGGCGTCGCGGCGCTCAGGCGCGCGCTTCTGCGTTCGCGCATCAACGTGTTCGATCCCAATACCGTCGAATTGCTCTCGTGTCTGCAGAACGTGCATGACGTCTTCGGCAAATGGGAATGGCGCGAGCGGCTCACGTCGATCGCGCGTCAGTTCGGGCTGTCCGCCGAGCTTCTGAAAACGGCTGCTTGATATTGCGGGTGCTGTGATGTTGAGCCCTATCACGATGTTGAACGCGAAAGAGATCTACGAGCGCGTCAGCACGCATTTACTGGCGCAGCGCGCGGTCTCGGAAGACGACAACGGTTCGTGCCGGCTGCGAAGTCCCGAAGGCCGCAAGTGCGCGATCGGCTCGCTCGTGAGCGACGAACTGTACGACCCGGACCTCGAAGGCGTCGGCATTTCCTACTATCGGCATGCGCAGGACGGCAAGCTATTGCAGGCGCTCTACGCGTCGAACGTGAACGCGTACGACCCGAGCATCGTCGATCTGCTGATCGAGCTCGAGGAAGTTCACGACTACGCCGATGTCGAAGAGTGGCCGCAACTGCTCGCGGCGCTCGGCAAGCGTCACGCGTTCGTCTGAGCGCGCAGGCTCTAAGCCGGAGCCGCAAACGAAACGGCGGTGCGCCCTTACGGGTCGCACCGCCGTTTTGCCGTTCAGGGCAAGGATTCGATCCTCGCCCGAACAGGATGCTCAGTGCATCTTCTTCGGCAGCATCTGGCTGCGCAGGCGCTTGCGCAGACGCGCGACGGCAGCTGCCTTCTTGCGCTTGCGCTCGGTGGTCGGCTTTTCGTACGACTGGCGCTCGCGCAGTTCGGCGATCAGGCCATTGCGCTCGATGGTGCGGCGGAAACGCCGAATCGCGACATCGAACGGCTCGTTTTCTTTGAGGACGATAGTGGTCATGTAAATCCTGTTTTGCTAAACGTATTTCTAAGCGCGCGACGATAAAAGCCGCCGCGCCCCGGCACTCCGATCGTCCGCCGACATGAAAATGGGCGGCGGACACGAGCAAAGCGGCCACGGAGGCCGGAAAAGAGAGAGTTGAGATTCAACCGCGGAAGCGGCATGCGCTTTCGAAAGAACCACACGAAGGCGCGTTTCGGAGCCGTTCGCCGCTGCTCATTAACGTTGTATTGACGTTGCTTTTTTCAGCGGCGAAGGCAGGAAATCGGGCACATTTCTCGATTCGGGCGCGATGTTACCAGAACGCCGCGCCCCTGCCAACCACCTCGAGCGGCCCAACCCATTGATGCAACAGATTTATTTCTGCCTTCACTTCTCCCAGGCACCGGCTTCGTCGAGCAGCGCGATGTCTTCGCCGGCGAGCTTAAGACGCGTCGCGGCGGCGAGGCTTTCCAGTTGCTTCACCGATGTCGCGCTCGCGATCGGCGCGGTTACGCTCGGCCGCGCGATCATCCACGCGAGCGCGACCGTCGCGGGCGTGGTTTCGTTGCGCTTCGCCACTTCGTCGAGTGCGTCGAGAATCCTGAAGCCGCGCGGATTCAGATACTTTTCGACGCGCGCGCCGCGCGCCTTGTGCTGCGTGTCTGCCTTCGACCGGTACTTCCCCGACAGAAACCCGCTCGCGAGCCCGTAGTAAGGCACGACCGCGATCTTGTGCCGTTCGGCCACCGGTTCGAGACCGGTTTCGTAGCCTTCGCGGTCGTAGAGGTTGTATTCGGGCTGAAGGATCTGATAGGCGGGCAGGCCGGAATCCTTCGCGACTTTCAACGCCTCTTCGAGCCGCTCGCCCGTGTAGTTCGACGCGCCGATCACTCGGACCTTCCCCGCCTTGATGAGCTTCTGATACGCGTCGAGCGTTTCGCCGAGCGGCGTTTCGTCATCGTCGAAATGGGAGAAGTAGACGTCGATGTAATCGGTCTTGAGCCGCCGCAGGGAGTCGTCCACGGCCGCCGCGATGTTCGCCGCGCTCAGGCCGGCGCGCGTGCTTAGCTTGCCGACTTTCGTCGCGAGCACCACCTGATGACGCTTGCCGCTTTCCCTGAACCACTTGCCGATGATCGTCTCCGATTCGCCGCCCTGGTGTCCGTCGGCCCAGGCGGAATAGACGTCGGCAGTGTCGATGAAATTCAGGCCGTGATCGATGAACGCGTCGAGGATCGAGAACGACGTGCGCTCGTCGGCGGTCCAGCCGAAGACGTTGCCGCCGAAGACGAGCGGTGCGACTTGCAGGTCCGATGTGCCGATGCGTTGTTGCATTGAGTGCTCCGGATGCGAGGGGGAACGGACGAAAAAGCATACGCGCGAAACGGGAGCCTTGCCGGGAGACGCGTTGGAGGCTTACGAAGGAATTCGTTACGCAAATCGTTTGCGCGGGGCTTAAGTTTTTTTCGAGGGGCCCGATAACCACAAGTAGGCGGCCGGCTATCACCGAGCGCAGGACCGCCAAGGCAACACTCGGTGCCAAAGCCAAAGCCAGATACAGTCTCCCAGGAGAGAACAAATGATCGGTATCAATAGCAACATCAACTCGCTGGTTGCACAGCAGAACCTCAACAGCACCCAGAGCGCGCTGTCTTCGGCCATCACCCGCCTGTCGTCGGGCAAGCGCATCAACAGCGCTGCTGACGATGCTGCTGGTCAGGCAATCGCGTCGCGCATGACGTCGCAGATCAACGGTTTGAACCAAGGCGTGTCGAACTCGAACGACGCGGTCTCGATGACGCAAACCGCATCGAGCGGTTTGAGCCAGATCTCCGACAACCTGCAGCGTATCCGCCAGCTCGCGGTGCAATCGGCGACGGGCTCGCTCTCCTCGACCGACCAGGCTGCTCTGCAAAAGGAAGTGGCCCAGCGTATCGCTGAAGTGAACCGTATCGCTTCGCAAACCACGTACAACGGCTCGAACGTGCTCGACGGCACCGCCGGCAAGGTGAGCTTCCAGATCGGCGCGAACGTCGGCCAATCGATCTCGGTCGATTTCTCGCAGGGCGTGTCGGCGGCTTCGCTCGGCGGCGGCTCGGCAAGCAAGGGCTCGGTGCTCGGCACGGTCAGCGGCCTCAGCCTGAAGAGCGACGGCACCGTGGCGGGATCGGGCACCACGCCCGCCATCACGTCGATCAACATCCTTGCTGACGGCAAGGGCGGCTACACGTTCACGGACCAGAACAACCAGGCCATCGACAAGACCGCCAGCGACGCGCTGTTCACGGTCACTTCGAGCGTGGCCGGCGCACCGAGCACGATCACGGCCAAGGCCGGCGGCGCGCTCGCGCCGAGCAGCCAGTTCGCAGCGCTGAGCACGGCGAACGCCGCGAATACGCCGAGCGCTCCTGCGCAGTCAGGCACGGTCATCGGCACGGTGTCGAACCTGAACATCGACGCGGCAACGGGCAAGGACGCAACCTCTTCCACGACGTCGTTCATCACCTCCGTGACGGCGAAGGCCGACGGCGCAGGCGGTGTCACGTTCTTCGACCAAGACGGCAAGAGCCTCGGTGACGGCATTGCCGCCGGCTCGGTTGCGAAGTCGTTCCTGACGGTGACCGCAGGCGCAACGACGACTCCGACGACTTTCTCGCTCACGTCGGCCGCGAACGTATCGGCCAACACCGCAGTCGACGCGGCCAGCACGCTGAACGCTGCTCCGAGCCTCGCGAACATCGACATCAGCTCGACGGGTGGCGCCAACGCCGCGATCCTTTCGATCGACAACGCGCTGAACACGGTCAACTCGCTGCAAGCAAACCTCGGCGCTGCGCAAAACCGCTTCACGTCGATCGCTTCGACGCAGACGCAACAGTCGACCAACCTGTCGTCGGCACAGTCGCAAATCACCGACGCGAACTTCGCGCAGGAAACCGCGAACCTGTCGAAAGCTCAAGTGCTGCAACAAGCTGGCATCTCGGTGCTGGCTCAAGCGAACTCGATGCCGCAGCAAGTTCTGAAGCTCCTCGGCTAAGCAACAACGCCTAAGCTGTAGCCGGCGCGCATCGGCAAGTACAATGCGCGCCGGATGTAACAAAGCATCGAAGCAGTCAGCGCACCGGGAGCTCGTCTCCCTGTGCGCGTTTTCGGGAGATGACGACTCCCGCTCAATTTCAAGCGATCGCGAAGCAATACGACCGGAGCACTCATGACCACCGTTTCCACGACAACGGGTTCCACTGTCGATCCGACAAGCGCCGTACAGCAGGCCGCACAGTCGATCATCAGCGGTTCCACGAACTCCACGATGGACGTGAATTCGCTCGTCAGCGCGATCGTCAACGCGAAGGTCGCGGGACAGACCGACGCGCTCAACAACAAGAAGACGGCCGACAACACGCAGCTCACCGCGATCGGCACGCTGAAGTCGGTGCTCTCGCTGCTGCAGAGCTCGATCACCAACCTCGCGAACGGCACCACGCTTTCCGCCTTCACCGCCGCCGCTGACGGCAAGGGTCTCACGGCCACCGCGGGCAGCGGCGCGGTCGCGGGCAGCTATTCGGTGAACGTGCAGAACATCGCGACGTCGCAGTCGATCACATCGGGCGCGTTCAAGTCGACCGACACGCTCGGCACCGGCTCGATGACGATCAACGTCAACGGCAAGTCCAGCACGATCAAGATCGACAGCAGCAACAACACGCTCTCGGGCATCGCTTCGGCGATCAATTCGGCGTCCGACAATCCGGGCGTCACGGCGACCATCGTCAACGGCACGGACGGCGCGCACCTCGTGTTGCGCTCCTCGTCGACGGGCCTGTCCAACGGCATCAATATCACGGTCGATGCGGACGACAGCACGTCGCCGCTCAACAAGCTCGCGGTCAAGACGACGACTGTCGCCGCGAGCACGGCCCCCGATCCCAACGATCCGACCAAGACCATCACGACGCCCGCGCACACGTCGATCGACAGCACGGGCGGCTGGAACCAGAATACGGCCGGCCAGGACGCGAATCTGACGGTCGCGGGCACGGCCGTATCGAGCTCGAGCAATACGATCAAGGACGCGATCACGGGCGTCTCGATGACGCTCGCGTCGGACTCGGTCGGCACGACGCAGACGCTCACGATCGGCCAGGATGTCAGCGGCCAGAAAACGACGATCGAAGCGTTCGTCACCGCGTACAACAACTTCATCAGCACGGCGTCATCGCTGACGTCGTTCGACTCGACTCAGGCAGCCGGTTCGCAAGGCGGCGCGCTGCTCGGCGACTCGATGATGAACTCGATCAAGAACACCATCTCGAGCACGATCAGCCGCGCGATCGGGACGGGCAAGGATCAGGTCAATCTCGCTTCCATCGGCATCGCGCTGCAGCCCGACGGCTCGCTCAAGACCGACGAGGACGCGCTCACCGATGCGCTCACGAACAAGAGCGGCACGATTGCATCGCTCTTCAACTCGACCAACGGCGTCGCCGCGCAGTTGAACAAGAGTCTGACTTCGTTCCTGCAGACAGGCGGCATCATCGACACGCGCACCACCGCGCTGAACACTGATCTGAAGAACATCGCCGATCAGCAGACGCAGCTCACCGCTTATACGCAGCAATTGACGACGTCATATAACCAGCAGTTCACGGCGCTGAACACGCTGATGTCGTCGATGACGCAGCAATCCAGCTATCTGACGGCGCTCTTCGGCGGTTCGAACAGCGCTGGTGCGATGTCTGACGCCAAGAAGTAATCGCCGAAGGATCGACGCATCATGAACCAGATTGAACTGATTCAGAACGCCTGGACATTGACCGAGGCAATCGAAGAAGCGGTCGGCAAGGAAGACTGGGTGCGTGCGGCCGAGCTCACGGAAGCGCGCGCGCCGCTCGTGATGGCGTTGCAGGCGGAACAGCCCGCCGATGCGCTCGCGCTCATCCGCAAGATTCAGGCGAGCATCGATGCCGTGGCCGCACGCTCGGCGGCCGCGCAGGCATCGCTTGCTGCGGCCTATCGCCGCTCGATGGACGGCGCCAGGGCCGTCAGCCGATATCATCAGGCGGCGCAGCTCTAAAGTTTTTTCTTCTCACGCCGATAACAATCTCAAGAACAACAAGAACGACGCGCCGGTTCGCCGGCGCGCTGCTTCGCTCTTCGATGCCCGCCTTCCGGCGGGCATTTTTATTTGCAGCGCCCGCCTCACCGTCCAAGCGTCAGCACGAGATAAGTCACGTACAACACGCCATTCCCGAGCAACGCCCAAAGCACGATGCCATTCGCCTTCGCATTCAAGCGCAACCACGCCGCCGCCGCGAGCGTGATCAG
This sequence comes from Caballeronia sp. 11_S32, assembly GCF_056930355.1. Taxonomy (NCBI): domain Bacteria; kingdom Pseudomonadati; phylum Pseudomonadota; class Betaproteobacteria; order Burkholderiales; family Burkholderiaceae; genus Caballeronia; species Caballeronia sp. 11_S32. The sequence continues at coordinate 574,812 of NZ_JBXOWH010000003.1, read as the reverse complement.
CACGCCGGTCAGCACCTCGATCCGCGGTTCCCAGGGCGTCAGCATGATGCCGATCGCCGGCAGTAACGTCCCCTGAAACACCATCGCTCCAGTGATATTGCCGAACGCCAGCGTGTCCTTCCCCCGGCGTGCCCAAAGAATGCTGTTCACCTTCTCGGGCAGTTCAGTCGCGATCGGGATGATGATGAGCGACAGCAGCAACGCAGAAATCCCGAGCGCATGCGACACGCCCTCGACGCCGTGAATGAAGCCCTTCGCCCCGCCGACGAGCAGCACGATGCCGACGAGAAACTGCAACATGATGGAGCCGAGCGAAGTCCGCAAACCGACACGCGAAGCAAACAACGGCTCGGGCGCTTCCGTCCCGTGCCCGCTCTCGACGAGCTCCGCCGAAGCCCTGAACGTCGAAATCACATAGACGACATAGAGTCCGACGAGCCCCACCGCGAACACGGCCCGCACCGGCCACGCATGATGCGGCACGAACATGGCCGCGCACGCGATCAGGAACGCGAACAGAAAGAAGTTGAGATCGCGCACGAACCCGCTGTGCTCCGGCATGATCCGGCCGCGCAAGCCGCGCGACTTGAGAATCGCGACCGTCATCAGGCAAGTCGACAGCGTCGCGAGCATCAGCGGCGCGCCGAGAATCGCGCCGACGCCGATCTCCTCGTTGACCGCACGGCTAGACGTGCCGCCGAGCAACGCGATGATCGGCACCGTCGTTTCCGGCAACGCGGTGCCGACCGCCGCGAACAGCGAACCGGTCACGCCCTCGGAGATGCCGAGCCGCTCGCCGAGGTGTTCGAGCGCGTTCGTGAATAGCTCCGACGCGATCAGAATGATCGCGAGCATCAGCGCGAGTTCGACAAAGAGCATCGTCATGCGGCACCTCGCATCGAAGAATGCGGCAGGCGCGCAGGCGTGCACGAACGACGGGGATATTGTGATTGTGGGGACACGATGATTCCACGGCCGGACGTCGAGCGAACCACGATGCGCCACGCGCCGTCCGACCAAGAACGACATAACGCATCGATGGTCTCGCCAAACCGTTCCGGTCGAACGCGCCACGGCAGCAGGGCCGAGGATGTTGACGCGTTCTCCTTCGCACGCGAAGGAAGGCTACTCCCCAAAGACGGCGCAAGTTTAGCCTGATGCACACCGTTTCAGCAAGCCGCGAATAAGCGTATGCCGATCGAATCGTTGTCGGCGATAGAGGCATTCGCTAATCTAGCCGCGCCGGGCGCGCCGCTTGCTTCGCGTGCCCAAGCGATCCGACGAGACCGAAACAAGAACCAAACGCTGTGTGACCGCAAGGTCACGGGAGATCTCATGCGCCTGAAATTCTTCGCCGCCGCTGCGGCAGCTGCAATGCTCGCCGCGCCGACGCTCGCGATGTCCAAGCCGCTCACAGTCTGCACCGAATCGAGCCCGGACGGCTTCGATGTCGTCCAGTTCAATTCGCTCGTGACGACGAACGCGTCCGCGGACGTGATCTTCAACACGCTCGTCTCCTACGACGAGGCCGCGAAGAAGGTCGCACCCTCGCTCGCGGAAAAGTGGGACGTGAGCGGCGATGGCCTCACCTACACGTTCCGTCTGCGTCCGAACGTTCAGTTCCAGACGACCGACTACTTCAAGCCGACGCGCCCGCTCAATGCCGACGACGTCGTGTTCACGTTCTCGCGCATGCTCGACGACAGCAATCCGTGGCACAAGGTCGCGGGCGCGAGCGGCTTTCCGCACGCGCAGTCGATGGGCCTCGTGAAGCTCATCAAAGCCGTCTCGAAAGTCGATGACCATACCGTGAAATTCGAGCTCAACGAGCCGAACGCGACCTTCGTGCCGATTCTCACGATGGGCTTCGCGTCTATCTATTCGTCGGAATACGCGGACAAGCTGCTGAAAGCCAACCAGCAAACCGATCTGAACAGCAAGCCGGTTGGCACCGGTCCGTTCGTGCTGAAGAGCTACACGAAGGATTCGGTGATCCGCTACGACGTCAATCCGTCGTACTGGGGCGCGAAGCCGAAAATCGATCGCCTGATTTATGCGATCACGCCGGACGCCTCCGTGCGCGCGCAGAAGATCAAGGCGGGCGAATGCCAGATCGCGCTGTCGCCGAAGCCGCAGGACGTGCTCGACGCGAAGAAGGACAAGTCGCTGAAAGTGAGCGAAGCGCCCGCGTTCATGACCGCGTTCGTCGCGCTCAACACGCAGAAGAAGCCGCTCGACAATCCGAAGGTGCGTCAGGCGATCAACATGGCGTTCGATCGCACGACGTACATGAAGACCGTGTTCGACAACACCGGCACGCCCGCCGTGAATCCGTATCCGCCGAATACGTGGAGCTATGACAGGAACATCGCGGCTTACAAGTACTCATCGGCGGATGCGAAGAAGCTGCTCGCCGATGCGGGCTTCCCGAATGGCTTCGACACGACGATCTGGGTGCGTCCGAACGGCAGTGTGCTGAATCCCAATCCGAAGGCCGGCGCCGAGTTGCTGCAGGCCGACCTCGCGAAGATCGGCGTGAAGGCGCAGGTGAAAGTGATCGAATGGGGCGAGCTGATCCGGTCAGCCAAGCAAGGCCAGCACGACATGCTGTTCATGGGCTGGGCCGGCGATAACGGCGACCCGGACAACTACATGTCGCCGCTCTTCAGCTGCAATGCGGTGAAGTCGGGCATCAACTTCGCGCGCTACTGCGACAGCCAGCTCGACAAGCTCATCGCCGATGGCAAATCGACCGCCGATGTCGCGAAACGCACGAAGGCGTATGTCGATGCGCAGAAGATCATCCACGATCAGGCGCTGTGGATTCCGCTCGTGTATCCGACGGCCGCCGCGCTGACGCGCGCGAACGTCAGCGGTTACAACGTGAGCCCGTTCGGGCGCGTGAACTTCGGCGCTGTTTCCGTTCAGTGAGTCAAGTCAGGCTGGCGTGAAGCGGATCACGCCGTCATCGCCGGTCTGACGCTTCAACGTGCCATCGAGCCAAAGCAGATTCAGGTGCGCGAGCGCTTCGCCGAGCGCGAACGTCATCTGATGGATGTCGAGCTTGCGCTTGAACATGATCGGCACGATATCGGCGGCGCTGCATGGCTTTTGCGCGCATGCGTCGCGCACTTCCGCCAGCCGCGCGCGATGATGCTCCCGCAATTGCCCGATGCGCGTCTGCACGCCGCGAAAAGGCTTGCCGTGCGAAGGGAACGCGAGGGTATCGGCGGGCATCGACTCATAGCGGCCGAGCGATTCCAGATACAACGCGAGCGGATTGCCCTCCGGCTCGACCGCGAACACGGATACGTTCGTCGAGATGCGCGGCAACACCATGTCGCCGGAGATGAGCAGCTTGTCGGCGGCGCAGAAAAGCGCGCTATGTTCCGGCGAATGGCCATAGCCCGACACCACTTCCCAATCGCGTCCGCCAATACGGACGACATCCCCATTGCGGATACGGCGATATTCGGCGGGAATCGAAGGCACGAGCGTCGGGTAATAGCTGTCGCGCTTGCGCAGCGCGTCGAGCGAGGCTTCGTCGGTCAGGCCGTGCGCCGCGAAATGCGCCGCCGCGCGCTCGCCGCCCGCATTGGAGCCGTCGCCGGCGGCCATCACGCGGCCCATCGCGTATTCGCCGAGCGAAATCCACAGGCGCACGTTCCAGCGGTGCTTGTCGCCGCCCTTGCAGAGCCAGTCGGCCAGGCCCAGATGATCCGGGTGGCAATGCGTGACGATCACGCGCAGCACCGGCAGGCCGTCGAGCATGGTATCGAACACGCGCTCCCAGTTCGCGCGGATCGTGTCGCTCGAAATGCCGCAATCGACGATGCTCCAGCCCTTCACGCCGTCGATTTCGTCGCGCAGCAGCCAGAGATTGATGTGATCGAGCGCAAACGGCAACGGCATGCGCAGCCAGAAGACGCCCGGCGCCACTTCCTTGACGCCGCCCGATTCCGGCAATGCATCCGCGAAAACATAGTCGAGCTGGTGTTCGAGTGCGTTCATTCGGTCCCTGCCTCCGGGTTTGCGCCGCGTTGCAATTTGGCGAAGTTGACGATAACGTAAACGTCCATTCTAACGTTGCGCGCGCATTTGCGCTGCCGGCCCGCGATGACTCAACCGACGCATTACACGATCACCGAACTGGCGCGCGAGTTCGACATCACGCCGCGCGCCATTCGCTTCTACGAAGACCAGGGCCTGCTCGCGCCGAAGCGCGAAGGCGCGAACGGCCTGCGGCGCGTGTATTCGCCGCGCGACCGCACGCGGCTGAAGCTCACGCTGCGCGGCAAGCGGCTCGGCTTTACGCTGTCGGAAATCCGCACGCTGCTCGATCTCTATGATTCGCCCACCGGCACGGCCACGCAACTGCAGGCTTTCATCGATACGATCGCCGCGCATCGCGAAGTGCTCGAGCGTCAACGGGAAGATCTGGACACGACGCTCGCCGAACTCGCCGCGTATGAGGAACAGGGCCGGGCGCTGCTCTCGGCGGGAATGGAAAAGCGCGCGCGCAAACCCAAAGCGGCATGACGTGACGTCCACACACGAAGCGCAGGGCCGACATGAATCATTTCCCCAAGCTGCTCTCGTCGCAAATCGGCTTCGACGTCGCCAAGACGATACTCGAAGGCTTCGAGCATCATTACCGTGTGTTTCGCGAGGCCGCGATCAGGGCGAAGGATCTGTTCGAGCGCGGCGAATGGCTCGCGCAGCAGCAGCTCGCGCGCGACCGCATCGCTTCGTATGACGATCGCGTCTCGGAATGCGTGGCGCAGCTCGAAGACGAATACGACGCCGAGAATATCGACGACGACGTGTGGCAGCAGATCAAGCTGCATTACATCGGCCTGCTGACGACGCACCGGCAGCCGGAATGCGCCGAAACGTTCTTCAACTCGGTGTGCTGCAAGATCCTGCATCGCTCGTACTTCAACAACGATTTCATCTTCGTGCGGCCGGCCATCTCGACCGAGTACATCGAGAACGACGAGCCCGCCGCGAAGCCCACGTATCGCGCGTATTACCCGGAGAGAGACGGTCTCGCCGCGACGCTCGAGCGCATCGTCACGAACTTTCAGTTGGAGCCGCCGTTCGAGGACCTGCCGCGCGACGTGCAATGCGTGATGGAGTCGCTGCGCGATGCCTTCGGCGATCTCACGCCCGCGCCGAACTTCCAGATTCACGTGCTTTCTTCGCTGTTCTTCCGGAACAAGGCGGCGTATATCGTCGGGCGCATCATCAACGGCGACGCGCTGCTGCCCTTCGCCATCGCGGTGCGGCACACGTTGCCGCGCCTGCTCGCGCTCGACACCGTGCTGCTCTCGCGCGAGCAAGTGCTCATCATCTTCAGCTTCTCGCACTCGTATTTTCTGGTCGACATGGAAGTGCCGTCGGCGTACGTGCAATTTCTTCGCACCATCATGCCGCGCAAGCCGAAGGCGGAAATCTATACGTCGGTCGGCCTGCAGAAGCAGGGCAAGAACGATTTCTATCGCGACCTGCTGCACCATTTGTCGCATTCGAGCGACAAGTTCATCGTCGCGCCGGGAATCAAGGGGCTCGTGATGATCGTCTTCACGCTGCCTTCGTTTCCGTACGTGTTCAAGCTCATCAAGGACGCGTTCCCGCCGCCGAAGGAAACCACGCGGCAGAAGATCCAGGACAAGTATCTGCTCGTGAAGCGTCACGACCGGCTCGGCCGCATGGCCGATACGCTCGAATATTCGAGCGTCGCGCTGCCCGTCGGGCGCCTCGACGACGCGCTCATCCGCGAGCTGGAAAAGGAAGCGCCTTCCATGATCGAGTACGAAGGCGACAATCTCGTCATCAAGCACGTGTATATCGAGCGCCGCATGGTGCCGCTCAATCTCTTCTTGCAGAACGCGAGCGCCGACGAAATCGATCGCGGCATCAAGGAATATGGCGATGCGATCAAACAATTGATCCAGGCCAACATCTTCCCCGGCGACATGCTGTACAAGAACTTCGGCGTGACGCGGCACGGTCGCGTTGTGTTCTACGACTACGATGAAATCGAGTATCTGACCGATTGCAACGTGCGCCGCGTGCCGCCGCCGCGCTACGAAGAAGACGAGTTGTCGGGCGAACCGTGGTATACCGTCGGGCCGCACGATATCTTTCCTGAAACGTACGGCACATTTCTGCTCGGCGATCCGCGCGTGCGCGAGGCGTTCATGCGCCATCACGCGGACTTCTTCGATCCCGCGCTCTGGCAGCATCACAAGGAACAACTGCTGCGCGGCGAACTCGCCGATTTCTTTCCCTATGACCGGGACGTCCGATTCTGCATCCGCTATCCGGAGCGGTTCGCGAAGCCCGGCCGACCGGATGCGCGTGCCGCCTGACGCGCGCGCGTCCTGCTTTGACCATCGATCATGAATCACACTGACGACAACAACGAAACCGCCAATCCCCTCGCCCATCTCTTCGCGAACAACCAGAGCTGGGTCGAGCGCAAGCTGGCCGAAGACGCCGAGTTCTTCCAGCGCCTCGCGCATCAGCAGGCGCCCGAATATCTGTGGATTGGCTGCTCGGATTCGCGCGTGCCGGCGAACCAGATCATCGGCTTGCCGCCGGGCGAAGTGTTCGTGCACAGAAACATCGCCAACGTGGTCGTGCACTCGGATCTCAACTGTTTGTCCGTGATCCAGTTCGCCGTCGATCTGTTGAAGGTGAAGCACATCATGGTCGTCGGCCATTACGGCTGCTCGGGCGTGGGCGCGGCGCTCGTCGGGCGGCGTGTCGGCCTCGCCGATAACTGGCTGCGCCATGTCGAAGACGTGCGCGAGAAGCACGCCGCGCTGCTCGAAGACTGGCCGATCGGCGACGCGCGGCATCGCCGGCTCGTGGAACTGAACACGATCGAGCAGACGATCAACGTATGCCGCACGACCATCGTCAACGACGCATGGGCGCGCGGACAGGAACTCACCGTGCACGGCTGGACCTACGGCGTGCACGACGGCCGCTTGCGCAACATGGGCATGATGATCGGCGCATCGGACGAGATCGATCCGGTGTATCAGTCGTGCATCGCCGCGATGAGCCGCAGCGGCGCCCATTCCGCCGAAAACGATGTCCTCGCCTCCGATGCGGCGCTTGCCGCTCGCATGGGCGATGTTCCCGAAGTCATCAAAGGCGTCATCAAGGAGCTGAAACATGAGTGAGACACAGAACGATCCGGTCGTCATCGTTGCGGCGGCGCGCACGCCGATGGCGGCGTTCCAGGGCGATTTCGCCGCGTTGACGGCGCCACAACTCGGCGCGGCGGCGGTTCGCGCGGCGGTCGAGCGCGCGGGACTCGCGCCGGAACAGGTCGACGAAGCCATCATGGGCTGTGTGCTGCCCGCGGGACAAGGCCAGGCGCCCGCGCGCCAGGCCGCGCTCGGTGCCGGCTTGCCGCTTTCCACCGGCTGCACGACGATCAACAAGATGTGCGGCTCCGGCATGCGCGCCGCGATGTTCGCGCACGACATGCTGCTCGCGGGCTCGGCCGATGTGATCGTCGCGGGCGGCATGGAGAGCATGACGAACGCGCCGTATCTGCTGCCGAAAGCGCGCGGCGGCATGCGCATGGGCCACGGTCAGGTGCTCGATCACATGTTCCTCGACGGACTCGAGGACGCGTACGAAAAGGGCCGCCTGATGGGCACGTTCGCGGAGCAATGCGCTTCGTCGTATGCGTTTTCGCGCGAGTCGCAGGATGCGTTCGCGGTCGAATCGCTGCGGCGCGCGCAACGCGCGAACGATGACGGCTCGTTCAAGTGGGAGATCGCGCCGGTGACGGTGCAGGGCAGGAAGGGCGATACCGTCGTCGAGCGCGACGAGCAGCCGTTCAAGGCCAACATCGAGAAGATTCCGTCGCTCAAGCCGGCCTTTGCCAAGGACGGAACGGTGACGGCGGCGAACTCGTCATCGATTTCGGATGGCGCCGCGGCGCTCGTGATGATGCGCGAATCGACAGCCAAGCGGCTCGGCGTGAAGCCGGTTGCGCGGGTCGTCGGGCATAGCACGTTCGCGCAGCAGCCCGCGCTCTTCACGACGGCGCCTGTCGGCGCGATCAGCAAGCTCTTCGAGAAGAACGGCTGGCGCGCGGGCGATGTCGATCTGTACGAGATCAACGAAGCGTTCGCCGTGGTGACGATGGCCGCGATGCGCGAGCACGATCTGCCGCACGACAAGGTCAATGTGAATGGCGGCGCGTGTGCGCTCGGGCATCCGATCGGGGCGTCGGGGGCGCGGATTCTGGTGACGTTGATCGGGGCGCTGAAGTCGCGCGGGTTGAAGCGCGGGGTGGCGAGCTTGTGTATTGGTGGAGGGGAAGCGACGGCGATGGGGGTGGAACTGGTTTGAGCGTTGGATCGGCCCGGGGCGTCAGCGCGCCGGGCCTGTCTCGCTGCTACTCGAAGGGATTGAACAAGTCGACGCCTGCTCCATGGAAGTCCTTGACGTTGCGTGTAACGACCGTCAGGCCGTAGACCAACGCCGTCGCAGCGATAAGCGTGTCCAGGGCTGGTTTCGAATTCGTCGCGCGAAGCCGCCCCCACAATTCGCTTATCTCCTTATCCACAGGCAGAATTCGGCTCACGTATTGACGGAGCACACCGTCCAACCAGCTTTCGAGTCCCGCTGCTTGCGGCGTGTCGCCTCGACGACGAAGGTTTTCTACGCCGTGCCGAAGTTCTCCGACCGTTACCACGGAAAGGTGAACATCGTTTTCGTCATCCTCTGCCTGACGAAAAAACTTGCGGACACCCTGATTCCCCCGGTCGCGCCTGTAAATCTCGCTGATGACGTTCGTGTCAGCCAGAAACATCTGAATCTCCTCTGCCTACCTCGCGAAGCAAAGCCTCGAGGTCGATGTCGACAGGAAAATTCAGGACGTGCTCGATGAACCCTCTCGGATCATCTTCTGGCTCTCCCATCTGCCGGCGGACTTCGGCCTCGATCTTGCGCCGCCGCGCGGCACGCTCTTGAACCTGCCGAAGCCATTCCGGGTCGATGTTTGGCGGCAACGGGGATCGAATGATTTTCAACATGCTCACTCCGAGTCGAAATTGCGAATAGCTCGACTGTACCTGAGTCAGCATCCCTAACTAGTCATCCAGACGACATAGTCCGGCAGTTTCGGACGAAAGCATCACCGCCCCGCCAACGACATCGCCACCGCACGCTTGAACGGCGTCAACCGCTCGCCGATGCGCAACATCGCATCGCGAACGATCAGCGCCGGCAACGAATCGCGCGTATAAATCTCGGTGATCAGCCGCGTGATCATATAAAGCGGCCGCGTTGCCTGCCGATGCTTCTGCTCATAGCGCGCCAGCAGCGCATCGCCTGCGATATCGAGCCGCGCCGCATGTGCATCGAGAATCGCCCGCGCGAGCGTCTCGATTCCGTCCAATCCGAAGTTGAACCCATGCGCCGTCACCGGATGCATGCCGACCGCCGCATCGCCCACGGTCGCGAACCGCTTCGCGACAAATCGCTTCGGATAAACCGACACTAGCGGATACACATGCCGAGTGGAGCGCAGCGCCATCCCGCCGAGCCGCTGCTCGAAGCGGCGTTCGATCTCGCGATTGAACGCATCGGCATCGAGCCGGCTCAGGCGCTCGATGTCGCGCGCCGCAAGCGTCACGACGACCGACGACCGATACGCGCCGCTCTCCGGATCCGGATTCATCGGCAGGAGCGCGAGCGTCTGCCGATGCCCGAACCATTCCCACGCCGCGTGATCGTGCGGACCGTCGTGCGTCATGCAGCACACCAGCATCGACTTGCCGAAGTCGTGCATCGCGGCGGCGATGCCCATCATGCGGCGCGTCGCGGAGTAACGGCTGTCCGCCGCCACGACGAGTTGCGCCATGAGCGTCTCGCCGCTTTCGAGGCGCACGCGCGCGCCGGTGGCGTCGGTATCGACGTCGATCACGCGCTCCGACGCCATCACGCGAATATCCGCGCCCGACGCGCGAAGATGCTCGACCGCTTCGAACGCCGCGCGCCGGATCAGATGATTCGACGCGAGCCAGCCGAGCTCGGCATGACCGGAAAGCGCATGACCGATCTTCAGCGCGAACGGCGAGGTTCCGTTGAAGATGCGCGCATCGGCGAGCTGCGACTTCGCGTGCGCATCGATGCGCGCCCACACGCCGAGCGTCTTCAGAAACGCGACGGACTTCTGCGTGAGCGCGATCTCGCGTCCATCGAAAGCAGGCTCACACAGCGCCTCGCGGCTTTGCTGCTCGACGAGCGCGATCGACAGCCCCGCGCCGCCCAGCGCGTTCGCCAGACACAAGCCCGCCGGCCCCGCGCCGACGATCACGACATCGGTGTGCATCATCTTTCTGGGCTTGCTGGTTCGAAAGCGCACAACGATATCCGAAAGGCCGACGCACCATCCGCGACAGCGGGTCGCGCGCTATAGTCGCAAGGTCGCCAACAGACGGAACACTTCGCTCATGAAAACGGTATTGATCGTCGGCGCGTCGCGCGGCCTCGGCCACGAGTTCGCGCGCGAATATTGCCGCGACGGCTGGCGCGTGCTGGCCACGGCACGCGACAAGGCATCGCTGTCCGCGCTCGACGCGATGGGCGCGCAAACCTTCCCGCTCGACGTCACGCAGCCGGAGCAGATCGCCGCGCTCGCCTGGCAACTGGACGAGGAAAAGCTGGATGTGGCGATCGTCGTATCGGGCGTGTACGGCCCGCGCACCGAAGGCGTCGAAACCATCGGCGCCGGTGACTTCGATCAGGTGATGCACACCAACGTGCGCGGCCCGATGCAACTGATCCCCGTGCTCCTGCCGCTCACCGACGCCGCGCGCGGCGTGCTCGCGGTCGTGTCGAGCAAGATGGGCAGCATCGCCGAGACGAGCGGCACGACCGGCTGGCTCTATCGGGCGAGCAAGGCGGCGCTCAATGCGGCGCTCAAGGTGGCTTCGCTGGAATCGCGCCATTCGGCATGCATCGCGCTGCATCCGGGCTGGGTGCGCACGGAGATGGGCGGCCCGTCGGCGGCGATCGATGTCGCGCACAGCGTCGCGGGCATGCGCGCGGTCATCGCCGAGGCGGGCGCGATGCGCGACGAATTCAACGGAACATTCGTGCAGTACGACGGCACGAAGATCGAATGGTGAAAAGGGAGTGAACGTGACTTATCAGGTACACGGTGTTTCCGCCTCGGGCAACTGCCACAAGGTGCGCCTCGTCCTCGAACAGCTCGGCCTGCCCTACGTGTGGCATGAAGTCGACATGATGAACGGCGCCACCCGCACCGACGCGTTCCGAAAGCTGAACCCGAACGGCAAGGTGCCGGTGCTCGTCATCGACGAAACCACGACGCTCTCCGAATCCGACGCGATCCTCTGCTATCTCGCCGACGGCACGCCGCTCATGCCGGACGACCGCCTCGAACGCGCGCAAGTGCTGCAATGGATGTTCTTCGAGCAGTACAGCCACGAGCCGTATGTCGCGGTGGCGCGCTTCATCCTGCAATTTCTGAAAAATCCCGACGATGCGCGCCTGCCCGACAAGATCGCGGGCTCGTATCGCGCATTCGACGTGATGGAGCAGCATCTCGCGACACGCACGTTTTTCGTCGGCGAGCGCTACACCGTCGCGGATATCGCGCTCTACGCGTACACGCACGTTGCGGATGAAGCGAACCTCGATCTGTCTCGCTATCCGGCGATCCGCGCGTGGCTCGAACGCGTGCGCAGCCAGCCGCGTCACGTCTGCATGCCGGGCGTCGATCTATGAAGCCTACGGAATGTCCGTGCGGCGGCGCGGCGCCCGATCAGCGCCCGAATGCGCGCGCGCCGCGCTATGAAGCGTGCTGCGGGCGTTTCATCGACGGCGGCGAAGCGCCCGCGAACGCGATGGAACTGATGCGCTCGCGCTACACCGCTTACGTGCTCGGCGACACGGCGTATCTGCGCGCGACCTGGGCCGAATCGACCTGCCCGCCCGATCTCGACGCCTCCGATACCGAAACGCGGTGGCTCGGGCTTCAGATCCGGCGCCACACTCACATCGATGCCGATCACGAGGAAGTCGAATTCGTCGCGCGCTACAAGGTGGGCGGGCGCGCGCATCGGTTGCACGAAGCCAGCCGCTTCACGCGAAACAGCGCAGGCAAATGGATTTACATTGATGGCCAGGTCAAGGAAAAGTAAATACGAATTTAAGAAATAGCGTAATGACGGCGGTATTAATTTCCTAAGAATTTCCTTTCATATTAAACAGTTACGGGGTTGCACTTATTGTGCAGTGCAATTTTGAACGGTTAATCTCTGTTCACGTCAGGGCGCAGTCATTCCCGTGCCCGGACCTCGCAGCGAAGCCCCGTTTTGAAGCCAATTGTCATGCCTTTTCCGGGCATGACTCCCGGAACCCGCAGCCAATACTGCTCTTCACGAGCAGCGCGATAGGTTTGTGACTTCAATCAGACGTTTGGGGCCACGCCGTATCAACGCCTTATTGGAAGCGCAGTCGGAGTTCACGGATGGCGATCAGAACCTGGTTGATCGGATGCAGCATGATAGGCGCGCTCGCGACGTCCTTCGTCACGTCCGCCGTGCGCGCCGAACCGATCGGCGGCGTGCGTCAATCCGAAGGGCTCCAGGCACCCGCGTTCGGCCAGACGCTTTCCCGGGTTCCCGATTCGCTCGACTCCGGCCTGCCCGTCGTCGCGAGTAGCCTGAACGAAGCCGTCATCCAGATTCCCGAAGCCGATATCTCGCTCGAAACCACGGTGTTCAAGCCGGACGGCGCGGGCCCGTTCCCGATGATCGTCTTCAATCACGGCAAGCTCCCCGGCGACTCGCACGCGCAGCCGCGCAATCGCCCGGTCGCGCTCGCGCGTGAATTCGTACGCCACGGCTATGTGGTCGTCGTGCCGAATCGCCGCGGCTTCGCGGGCTCGGGCGGCGATTACGCCGGCCACGGCTGCAATGTCGAAGCGAACGGCTTCGCGCAGGCGCAGGACGTCGCCGCGACCGTCGCTTACATGAGCCAGCAATCGTATGTCGACAAGACGCATATCGTGGTCGCGGGCACGTCGCACGGCGGCCTGACGACCATGGCCTATGGCGCGCGCGACGTGGTCGCCGCGCCGGGCGTGCGCGGTCTCATCAACTTCTCGGGCGGCCTGCGTCAGGACGAATGCGCGGGCTGGCAGAAGAATCTCGTCAACGCGTTCGGCAACTACGGCGAGCACGTGCGCCTGCCGTCGCTGTGGCTCTACGGCGAAAACGATTCGGTCTGGCAAGGCGATCTCTCGTCGCAGATGTACGCCGCGTACACGTCGCACGGCGCGCGCGCGAACATGGTCGATTTCGGCAGCTACAAGAACGACGCGCATCGTCTCGTCGGCGATCGCGACGGCGTGCAGATCTGGTGGCCGCGCGTGAAGACGTTCCTCGCGCAGATCGGCATGCCCACCGCCGTGCAATATCAGGTTTCCGAGCCGCGCATGCCGAGGGCGACCGATTTCGCGGATCTCGATTCGGTCCAGTCCGTTCCGTACGTCGATGAAAGCGGCCGCGCGGGCTATCGCAACTTCCTCTCGCAGTATTCGAGCCGCGCGTTCGCCGTGTCCGATTCGGGCGCGTGGTCGTGGGCCGAAGGCGGCGACGATCCGATGTCCGTCGCCATCGCGAGCTGCCAGAAGCAGAGCGCCGATCCGTGCAAGCTCTACGCGGTGAACAATCGCGTCGTGTGGAACGATCAGGCGGCTCAAACCCAGACGGCATCGCGCTGAACGCGCCCTTTCCCGCGCCCTTCGAACGCCGGCTCTCGCGCCGGCGTTTTTGCATCTTCAGCCGCCGATCGCCCGACAACGCGTGCAGTTGCACGAAGTTGCGGGCGTTAGCGCGTTTTCGCATTTCCGATGGGCGCGCACGCATGCCCAAAAAACCTTCCGATTACGGAAACCTGCGCGTCTTTTAGGGATAATTGACTCGCGCAGTTTTTCCAGCAACGCAAGCGTCCCGGCGCTTGCCCGAAGCATCCGGCCCGCACCGCGCGCGCGGGCCTGGGAGCCGTTTTTGAACACAGAAGCCAATCAAGACTGGGTCGCCCGCTCGCTTGCAGCCGTGTGGCATCCGTGCACCCAGATGAAACATCACGAGCGCGTGCCGCTCGTGCCGATCGCGCGCGGCAAGGGCGCGTGGCTCTACGATCCGCAGGGCAACCGCTATCTCGATGCGATCAGCTCGTGGTGGGTCAACCTCTTCGGCCACGCGAACGACGACATCAACCGCGCGCTGAAGGATCAGCTCGACACGCTCGAGCACGCAATGCTCGCGGGCTGCACGCACGCGCCGGCGGTCGAGCTGGCCGAGCGCCTTTCCGCGCTCACCGATCGCACGCTCGGTCATGCGTTTTTCGCGTCGGATGGCGCGTCGGCGGTGGAGATCGCGCTGAAGATGAGCTTTCACTTCTGGCGCAATCGCGGCCACGCCGAGAAGCGCGAGTTCGCGTGCCTCGCCAACAGCTATCACGGCGAAACGATCGGCGCGCTCGGCGTCACCGATGTCGCCATCTTCAAGGACGCTTACGATCCGCTGATCCGTCACGCGCATGTGGTGGCGTCGCCTGCGGCAGTTGGCGTCGATGAAGCCATCGCCGCGATGCGCGCGCTTTTCGAGCAACGCGCGTCGACGCTCGCGGCCGTGATCGTCGAGCCGCTCGTGCAGTGCGCGGCGGGCATGGCGATGTACGACGCGTCGTATCTCACGCAGTTGCGCGCGTTGTGCGACGAATACGGCGTGCATCTGATCGCCGATGAAATCGCTGTCGGCTGCGGGCGCACCGGCACTTTTTTCGCGTGCGAGCAGGCGAATATCTGGCCCGATTTCATTTGCCTGTCGAAGGGCATCAGCGGCGGTTACCTGCCGCTTTCTATCGTGCTCACGCGCGACGAGATCTACGCCGCCTTCTACCACGACGACGTCACGCGCGGCTTCCTGCATTCGCATTCGTACACGGGCAATCCGCTCGCATGCCGCGCCGCGCTGGCGACGCTCGATCTGTTCGACAGCGCGAACGTGCTTGCCGAGAACCGCCGCAAGTCCGCGTTGCTGCATGAAGCGCTTCAGCCGCTCGCGAAACACGAGCGCGTGCGCAACCTTCGCAATCGCGGCACGATCTTCGCGTTCGATGTCGATATCGACGACCGCACGTTCTCGCGCCGCTTCTTCGCCAACGCATTGAAGCGCGAACTGCTGATGCGCCCCATCGGCACGACGGTGTACATGATGCCGCCCTACATCCTTTCCGATGACGAACTCACGCTTCTCGCGCAACGCACGCGCGAGACGCTCGATGCCACGCTCGCGGAGGACGCCGCATGAGCACGACAGCGAGAGCGCTGTACGAAACGCTCGAACAGGGCTTGAAAGATATCGACGCGCGCGGCCTGCGCCGCCGCCGCAAGACGATCGATGGCGCGTGCTCCGCGCATATGACCGTCGATGGCCGCGAGATCATCGGCTTTGCGAGCAACGATTATCTCGGCCTCGCCGCGCACGACGCGATCCGCGCGGCGCTGGCCGAAGGCGCGAACCTGTATGGCGCGGGCAGCGGCGGTTCGCATCTGCTCGGCGGCCACTCGCGCGCGCACGCGCAACTCGAAGACGATCTCGCCGCGTTCTCGGGCGGCTTCGTCGACAACCCGCGCGCGCTGTACTTCAGCACCGGCTACATGGCGAATCTCGCGGTCGTGACCGCGCTCGCCGGACGCGGCACGATCGTGTTCTCCGATGCGCTGAATCACGCGTCGCTGATCGACGGCGTTCGTCTTTCGCGCGGAGAGACGCAGATCTATCCGCACGCGGACATGGACGCGCTCGACGCCATGCTCGACGCCTCGCGCGACGATGCATCGACCAAGCTGATCGTCACCGACACCGTGTTCAGCATGGACGGCGATATCGCGCCGCTCGCGCGTCTCGTCGAGCTTGCGGAAAAGTACGGCGCGTGGCTCATCGTCGATGATGCGCATGGCTTCGGCGTGCTCGGTCCGCAAGGGCGCGGCGCGCTGGCGCACTACGCGCTGCGCTCGCCGCATCTCGTCTACGTCGGCACGCTCGGCAAGGCGGCGGGCGTCGCGGGCGCGTTCGTCGCGGCAGATGAAACCGTCGTCGAATGGCTGATTCAGCGCGCGCGTCCGTATATCTTCACGACGGCGTCCGCGCCCGCGGTGGCGCATGCGGTTTCGAAAAGCATCGAAATCATTGCGGGCGACGAAGGCGATCAAAGACGCGCGCATCTCGCCTCGCTCATCGAAACGACGCGCGCAATGCTGAAACGCACGCGCTGGATGCCCGTCGATTCGCATACCGCCGTGCAGCCGCTCGTGATCGGCGGCAACGACGAAACGCTGGAAATCGCCGCCGCGCTCGACAAGCACGGCCTCTGGGTTCCCGCGATTCGTCCGCCCACGGTGCCCGCGGGCACGTCGCGGCTGCGCGTCTCGCTTTCCGCCGCGCACAGCGAGGACGATCTCGCGCGCCTCGATCACGCTTTGACTACGCTATGACCGCTTTATCTTTCTTCGTCGCCGGGACCGATACGGAAATCGGCAAGACGCTCGTCTCTTCCGCGCTGCTGCACGGCTTCGCGCGCGCGGGCCTGCGCGCCGCCGCGATGAAACCGATCGCGTCGGGCGCAGTCGAGCGCGACGGCGTGCTGCACAACGAAGACGCCGATCAGCTCGATGCCGCCGCGAACGTCGCGCTGCCGAACGACATCCGCACGCCGTTCATGATGCGCGAGCCGATCGCGCCGCATATCGCCGCCGCGCGCGAAGGCATCACGCTCGATATCGCGCGGATCGTCGACGCGCATCGCATCGCGATGTCGAAAGCCGATATCGTCGTCGTGGAAGGCGTCGGCGGCTTTCGCGTGCCGCTCACCGATAAACTCGACACCGCCGATCTAGCCGTCGCGCTGAGTCTTCCCGTGGTGCTCGTCGTCGGCATGCGCCTCGGCTGCATCAGCCATGCGCTGCTCACCGCCGAAGCCATCGCGTCGCGCGGGCTGAAGCTCGCGGGCTGGGTCGCGAATCGCGTCGATCCCGCCATGCTTTATCCCGACGAAAATCTCGCTTCACTGAAACACCGCATCGATGCGCCGCTCATCGGCGTAATTCCCCATCTCGCGCCGGCCGATGCAGCGCGCGCCGCCGATCATCTCGACATCGGCATTCTGACTGACCCGCTTCATCAAAAGGATTGAACTCATGACACAGCAAATCACCGCTGAGACACCTTCCCAGATCACGCCGCAGCCGATGCAGCGCTGGCGCGTCGCCGATGTCGTCGCGCTCTACGAACTGCCGTTCAACGATCTGCTGTTTCGCGCGCAGACCGTGCATCGCGAGAACTTCGATCCGAACGCGGTGCAGCTTTCCACGCTGCTCTCCATCAAGACGGGCGGCTGCGAGGAGGATTGCGCGTACTGCCCGCAGTCGGTGCATCACGAGACCGGCCTCAAGGCCGAAAAGCTGATGGACGTCGAAGAAGTCCTGAAGGCGGCCGAAGTCGCGAAGTCCAACGGCGCGACGCGCTTCTGCATGGGCGCGGCGTGGCGCAATCCGAAGGACCGTCATCTGGAGCCGATCAAGGACATGATCCGCGGCGTGAAGGCGATGGGCCTCGAAACCTGCGTGACGCTCGGCATGCTCGAAGCGCATCAGGCGCAAGGTCTGCGCGACGCCGGTCTCGACTACTACAACCACAATCTCGATACGTCGCCGGAGTTCTACGGCCAGATCATCTCGACGCGCACGTATCAGGACCGTCTCGACACGCTCGAACACGTGCGCGATGCGGGCATCAACGTGTGCTGCGGCGGGATTGTCGGCATGGGCGAATCGCGGCGCGAGCGCGCGGGGCTGATCTCGCAGCTCGCGAACATGGAGCCGTATCCGGAATCGGTGCCGATCAACAATCTCGTGCAGGTTGCGGGCACGCCGCTCACCGGCGTCGAGGCACTCGACCCGTTCGAGTTCGTGAGGACGATCGCGGTCGCGCGCATCACCATGCCGAAGGCGATGGTGCGTCTCTCCGCCGGCCGCGAGCAGATGGACGAAGCGCTGCAGGCGCTGTGCTTCGCCGCGGGCGCGAACTCGATCTTCTACGGCGACCAGCTTCTGACGACGAGCAACCCGCAGGCGGAAGCGGACCGCAAGCTGATCGAGCGTCTCGGCATGCGTGCGGAAACGGCGCAGAACACGAGCGCGCGGGAAAGCGAGCGCGGCTGCGGTCACGGCTGCGGGCACGAGCACGCCAACTGACGCTCGCGCGTCCAACCGGCTCGCTCCGCGCGGGCGAGCCGGTTTGCCGCCGCATCGCGCACCGTAGAATGTCCGAACGTCCGATGAACTCACCGAATCAAGCGGCATGAAAATCATCTTCTACGAACAACACGCCGATACCGACGCATGGCTTGACGGCCTGCGACGCGAATTGCCCGATGCGGACCTGCGCGTCTGGGAGCCGGGCGACACCGCGCCCGCCGATTACGCGATCGTCTGGCGCGCGCCGCGCGAGCTCTTCGCGAATCGTCCCGATCTGCAGGCGGTGTTCAACCTCGGCGCGGGCGTCGACGCGATTCTCGATGTCGAGCGCAAGGAACCCGGCACGCTGCCGCCGAACGCGAAGCTCGTGCGTCTCGAAGACACGGGCATGGCGCAGCAGATGGTCGAATATGCGACGTACTCCGTGCTGCGCTACATGCGCCGCTTCGACGAATACGAAGCGTTGCAGCGCGAGCGCCGCTGGGAAAAGCGGCCGCAGCACGCGCGCGAATCGTTCACGGTCGGCGTGCTCGGGTTGGGCGTGCTGGGCGCAGAAGTCGCGAAGGGACTGTTGAATCTCGGCGTGCCCGTGCGCGGCTACAGCCGCTCGCCGAAGACGATCGAAGGCGTGCAGGTTCACGCCGGCCCCGGTCAGTTCGACGCGTTCCTCGACGGCGTGAAGGTGCTCATCAACCTGTTGCCGCACACGCCGGACACCGAAGGCATTCTGAACGCGCGGGCGTTCGGCAGGCTCACGCGCGGCGCGTATCTCGTGAACGTGGCGCGCGGCCCGCATCTCGTCGATGCCGATCTCATCGCCGCGCTCGACAGCGGCCAGATCGCCGCCGCGACGCTCGACGTATTCCACACCGAGCCGCTGCCGAAGGATCATCCGTTCTGGACGCATCCGCGCGTGTCGGTGACGCCGCATATCTCGGCGGAGACGTTGCGCGACGAAAGCATCGTGCAGATCGCCGGCAAGATCCGGGCGCTCGCGCGCGGCGAGCCGATCAGCGGCATCGTCGATTTCAAGCGCGGATACTGAACAGCAACGCATCGCATATAAAGGGAGACAGCCATGATTCCGGCCAAAGTGAAAATCGTCGACGTCGCGCCGCGCGACGGCCTGCAGAACGAGAAGGAGTTCGTGTCCACCGAAATCAAGATCGAGCTGGTGAACCGGCTCGCGCGCGCGGGCATCGTGAATGTGGAATCGACATCGTTCGTGTCGCCCAAATGGGTGCCGCAGATGTCCGACGCCGCCGCCGTGATGGCCGGCATCGAGCGCCGTCCGGGCACCATTTACTCGGTGCTCACGCCGAACATGCGCGGCTTCGAAGGCGCGCTCGAAGCAAGAGCCGATGAAATCGTGATCTTCGGCGCGGCGAGCGAGGCGTTCTCGCAGAAGAACATCAACTGCAGCATCGCGGAGAGCATCGCGCGCTTCGAGCCGGTCGCGAAGGCCGCGAAGGACGCGGGCATGCGGCTGCGCGGCAGCATCTCGTGCACGCTCGGCTGCCCGTATCAGGGCGAAGTGAGCATTGAATCGGTGGTGGATGTCGTCGAGCGCATGAAGGGGCTCGGCTGCGATGAAATCGACATTGCCGATACGATCGGCGTGGGCACGCCGAAACGCACGCGCGAAGTGCTCGCGGCGGTGCAGAAGGTGTTTCCGCGCGAGCGGCTTTCCGGGCACTTCCACGACACGTACGGCCAGGCCATCGGCAATATCTATGCGGCGCTGCTCGAAGGCATCGAGATCTTTCACGCGTCGGTCGCGGGGCTCGGCGGCTGCCCGTATGCGAAGGGCGCGACGGGCAATGTCGCGACGGAAGACGTCGTCTATCTGATGAACGGGCTCGGCATCGAGACGGGCGTCGATCTCGATCAGCTCGTCGATATCGGCGATTTCATTTCGCGCGCGATCGGCAAGCCCAGTTCGTCGCGCGCCGGCAAGGCGATCTTCACCAAGAAGCGCGACAGCGTCACGGCCTGCGCCTGAACAAACAAGGAACACGATGATCGATCAGTTACCCGATTCCGCGCGCCGGGTCGCGCTCTTGTTGAAGGAACGCGGCCATCCGCATGCCGTCGTGATGCTGCCGGAGACCGGCAAGACATCGGCGGAAGCGGCGGCCGGGCTCGGCTGCTCGGTCGCGCAGATCGCGAAGTCGATTCTCTTTCGCCGCCGCGAGGACGACGCGCCCGTGCTCGTGATCGCGAGCGGCGCGAATCGCGTCGATGAGGCGAAGGTCGCCGCGCGCGTCGGCGCCCTGGCGCGCGCGGATGCGAAGTTCGTGCGCGAAAAGACCGGCTACGCGATCGGCGGCGTGTGCCCGATCGGCCACGCGGTCGAACCGGTCACGCTGATCGACGAAGACCTGCTCTCGCTCGAGAGCCTGTGGGCCGCGGCGGGTCATCCGCACGCGGTGTTCAACCTGTCGCCGCAGGAATTGATCGAGCTGACGGGCGCGCCGGTCGTCGATGTCGCGTTGCGCGAGAACGCGGAGTCATGACGGAAGTGGCGTCACCGTGCGTCGATGTCTGCCGCATGAATCCGGACACCGGTTTCTGCGACGGCTGCTTTCGCACCATCGACGAAATCGCCGCGTGGGCGTCCTATGACGATGACGAGAAGCGCGCGGTGCTCGCGCGCGTCGAGAGCCGGCGTCAGGGCGCGCGCGTCGTGACGATAGGCGAATCGTTCGAAGCGACGCTCGCGCTGCCGCCCGAATCGATCAGGCATTTCGCGACGCTCGTCAACGATCTCAACCCGCTGCATCACGACGACGCCTACGCGCGCGCGAGCCGCTTCGGCACGCTGATCGCATCGGGCACGCAGCCGACCGCGCATCTGATGGCGATGCTCGCCGCGCATTTCTCGAAAGACGCGCAGCCGCTCGGCCTCGAGTTCGGCATCAAGCTGACGCGCGCGGTGAAGGCGAACGACGTGCTCACGATGCGCTGGCGCGTGATCGAAGCGAAATGGAAGGCGAGCCTCAACGGCGATCTCGTGAAGCTCGAAGGCGGCGCGAGCAATCAGCTCGGCGAGCCGGTGATGAAGGCGACGGCGACCATCGTCGTGATGCCGAGGGAGAACGCGACGTGAACGTGTTGCCGCAAGCGCTTCGTGATTCGATGACGGTGCTCGAGCGCGGCTGGCTCTCGTCGAACAACGTGCTCTTCGTTAGCGCTGAACGCACGGCGATCGTCGATACGGGCTACGCGTCGCACGCGCCGCAGACGCTTGCGCTCGTGAAGCAGAAGCTCGGCGCGCGCAAGCTCGATCTCATCGTCAATACGCATCTGCATTCGGATCATTGCGGCGGCAATGCCCTCCTTCAGCAGACATACGCCTCCGACACGCTGATTCCCGCGAGCGAAGCGCATGCCGTGCGCGACTGGGACGAGGAAGCGCTCACGTTCCGCGCGACCGGCCAGCGCTGCGATCGCTTCGGCTTCACGGGCACGATCGAGAACGGCGCGACGCTCACGCTCGGCGGCTTCGACTGGAACGTGCTCGGCGCGCCGGGCCACGATCCGCATTCGCTGATGCTTCACTGCCCCGAGACGCGCGTGCTCATCAGCGCGGACGCCTTGTGGGAAAACGGCTTCGGCGTGATCTTTCCCGAGCTCGAGGGCGAAAGCGGCTTCGCGGAGGAGCGCGCCGTGCTCGATCTGATTGCGAAGCTCGATGTCGATGTCGTGATTCCCGGCCACGGCGCGCCGTTCACGGACGTCGCGCGCGCGCTCGACGTCGCTTCATCGCGGCTCGACTATCTGCGTGCCGATCCCGCGCGCAACGCAAAGAACGCGCTCAAGGTGCTGATCGTCTTCAAGCTGATGGAAGTGCGCGCGATGACGCTCGATGCGCTCGTCACGATGACCGCGCAAGCCCGCGCGATGCGCGCCGCCGCCGATGCGCTCGCGCCATCGGGCGAACGTCGGGTGCTCATCGAAAAGATCGTCGGGGAACTGGCGCGCGGCGGCTCGGTGCAGGTGAGCGGCG
The DNA here is from genome assembly GCF_056930355.1 of Caballeronia sp. 11_S32. NCBI lineage: Bacteria > Pseudomonadati > Pseudomonadota > Betaproteobacteria > Burkholderiales > Burkholderiaceae > Caballeronia > Caballeronia sp. 11_S32. The sequence continues at coordinate 552,469 of NZ_JBXOWH010000003.1, read as the reverse complement.
CGACCGTGTCTGCGGCCTGATCAAACCGGGCGCACAAAAAGAAAGCCGCTTGTCAGCTACGGCAAGCGGCGAATCATATGGACGTGATCAACGTCCGAAGTATCGTATCGCGACGCTATTTCACGTGCATCGGTGCTTTCCCTACAAAATTTTAACGGCTACCTGAACCGGCGTAAGACCCACGGCGGGCGCGGGTTTCAGGGCGCATCGGCCTCGAAGAAGGCGAGCATTTCCGCGAGCAGCATGTCGGGCTGTTCCTCGGGAATGTAATGCCCGCACGGCAGCGCGCGGCCGCTTACATCGCGCGCGACGCGCCGCCATTCTTCGAGCGCATCGAAACATCGCTCGATCACGCCTTCCTGCCCCCACAACACGCGCAACGGACACGCGACTTTCAGCCCGCGTTCGAGATCCGCGCGATCATGCTCCAGATCGATGCCCGCCGATGTCCGGTAGTCCTCGCACATCGCGAAGATCGCGCCGGGCGATGCCAGCGCGTCGCGATACGCCTGCAACGCGTGCGGCGCGAACGGCGCGAGCCCCGCGTGACGATTGCCCATCACGCGATCGATATACGCGTCCGGATTGCCGCCGATCAGCAACTCGGGCAGCGGCGTCGGCTGAATCAGGAAGAACCAGTGGAAGTACGCGGTCGCGAATGCGCGGTCGGTCGCTTCGTACATCGCGAGCGTCGGCGCGATATCGAGCAGCATCAGGCGGTCGACGGCATCGGGAAAGTCCATCGCCATGCGATGCGCGACGCGCGCGCCGCGATCGTGCGCGCAGACGAGAAAGCGATCGAAGCCGAAGTGGCGCATCACCGCCACCTGATCCGCGGCCATCGCGCGCTTCGAATACGGCGTGTGACGCTCGTCGCTCGCAGGCTTGGCCGATGCGCCGTAGCCGCGCAGGTCCGTCGCGATCACGGTGAAGTGCCGCGCGAGATCGTCGGCGCACTTGTGCCAGATCTCGTGTGTTTGCGGGTGACCGTGCATGAGCAGGAGCGGCGGCCCGTCTCCCCCTTTCATTCCGACAATTTCGATACCCGCCGCATCGACGCGAAACGGCTCGTAGTCTCCGAAAGACATGGTGTTTTCTTGTTCGTGGCGTTGCGGACCATTGTAGGCGCGGGCGCCCGTTTGCTCATGCGCGCGCGGGCCTGCAAGCATGGAAACCGAAGACTTATTCGGGAAATGGCGGATGTGTCACGAACTGTGTCATGGCTATAATCGAACGATCGTTCGCTGGCCGGGCGCGCGCGCTTTCCGCAAAATGCTCGCAGATGCCGTTTCGCCGGCGACGCTCGTAGAATCATTCCACGCTGCCCGGACACATTCAGGAGATTCGTGCCATGGCCCTGCCCGCCATCCTGCAGCACCTCGCGTTGCCTGTCGTCGGTTCGCCGATGTTCATCGTCAGTTATCCGGAGCTCGTGCTCGCGCAATGCAAGGCGGGCATCGTCGGCTCGTTCCCGGCGCTCAACGCGCGCCCCGCCGAATTGCTCGACGAATGGCTCACGCAGATTCAGGCATCGCTCGCGGAGCACAAGGCGGCGAACCCCGATGCGGTCATCGGGCCGATCGCCGTGAATCAGATCGTGCACCAGTCCAATGCGCGGCTAGAACAGGATGTGCGCGTGTGCGTCGAGCACAAGGTGCCGATTTTCATCACGAGCCTGCGCGCGCCCGTCAAAGAAATGATCGACGCGGTGCATTCGTATGGCGGCATCGTGCTGCACGACGTCATCAATCTGCGTCACGCGCAGAAGGCGCTCGAAGCGGGCGTCGACGGCCTCATTCTCGTCGCGGCGGGCGCGGGCGGACACGCGGGCACGACTTCGCCGTTCGCGCTCGTCGGCGAAGTGCGGCGCATCTTCGACGGCCCCATCGTGCTGTCCGGCGCGATCGCCAACGGCGGCTCGATTCTCGCCGCGCAGGCCATGGGCGCGGACCTCGCCTACATGGGCACGCGCTTCATCGCGACGAAGGAAGCGCACGCGCTCGAAGACTACAAGCGCGCGATCATCGATGCCAACGCCGCCGACATCATCTACACGAATCTCTTCACGGGCGTGCACGGCAATTACATCCGCGAGAGCATCGTCAGAGCCGGGCTCGATCCCGATGCGCTGCCCGTCTCCGACAAGAACGCGATGAACTTCGCCGAAGGCACGAGCAAGGCGAAGGCGTGGAAGGAAATCTGGGGCGCGGGACAAGGCGTCGGGCTGATGGAGGACGTGCCGAGCGTCGCCGAACTGGTGCAACGCCTGAAGCGCGAGTACGACGACGCGAAGGCGCGGCTCGCGATCCGCTGATTTTTTCCCGCTGGCAGAAACGAAAACACCGCGCCTTGGCGCGGTGTTTTTGCTTGATGCTTCGATGCGCTTAGAACTTCGCGCGGAGGCCGACGCCGAAGGTATCGCCCGTCGACATGCTCGTATACTTGTCGTTCAGGTACGCGGCATAGACGTCGGTGCGCTTCGAGAGCGGATAGTCGTAGCCGACCGCCCAGCTCTTGTGCGTCTGGTCGAGGCCGCCGTTGCTGCGCGAGTACGCGTACGAGGCCATCACCGTGCCCGGGCCGAGCGGCACGGTCACGCCGCCTTGTCCGGTGTTGACGTGGAACGACGTCGGCTCGATGTCGTTCTTCGTGTACATGTACTGCGCGAAGAACTTCACGTACTTCAGGTCGTACGATGCACCCAGTTGCGCGACGCTCTGGCTCTTGTAGCCCGGCACGAAGTTGGTGAGGTCGCCCGGCGTGTTGTTGTAGTTCACGTACTGATAAACGCCGGTCGCCGCGAACGGGCCGTGGAAGTACAGGAACTGCGCGCTCCACTTCTTCGAGCGGCCATCGCCTGCATTGTTGCCGAACGAATACATCGCGCTGCCCGACAGGCCGTTGAAGTCTGGCGACGTGTACTGCACCGAGTTGTTCCAGCCCGAATCGCCGACCACGCCCTGATCGGTCGTGTACGTCGGGAACGTGCCCTGGCCGAGGAACACGTGGTAGACCATCGGCGAGAAGACGTAGGAATCGACGAAGGGGTTGAAGAGAATCGTCGAGACGAAGAGTTGCGTGGTCAGGCGGCCGGCCGTGAACGTGCCGATCGGACCTTGAATGCCGACGTACGCGTTACGCGCGAAGAAGGTGTCGCCCTGGAAGCGTCCGTACTGGCCGTTCTGTGCGCGGAAGAAGCTTTCCAACGTGAAGATGGCCTTGTAGCCGCCGCCCAGATCCTCGGCGCCCTTCATGCCCCAGTACGACGTCGACATGCCGCCGCCGCTCACGTTCCATGCGCGATCACCGCCCGGGAATTTCTGCGCGCCGACCCATTCGTCGACCTGGCCGTAAAGCGAAACGCTCGACTGCGCGTGTGCCGCCCCCGCGGCGAAGAGGCCCAGCATTGCTGCGGCAACTGCGGTGGCCTTTACCGTTGCTTTCACCGTAGTCTTCGGCGCACGGTTGACGGTTGACTTCATGAACTCTCCTGTCTTTGTCGAAAATTGAAAGCTTGGCGGGCGAGGAGCGTTGCACTCGCCTCGTCTGACCGCATGGGTAGGTGGGCGAGAGAGGCATCGCATGTGGAGCGGCACCATCTTTACGGACCATTTTTCCGGTCAAAAATGTTTTTGGTTATTGCGGGTATAGCGGTTCGAATACTTCTGGCCGGTCTCGAATACAGAACAGCCCGCTTTATTTCGCACGCACGCCTTCCAGTTCGATGACCGGCGCCACGCGCAGCGAGTATCGGCGCGCTTTTCCGAGCGTCGAAAGGCACTTGAAATAAAGGAAAAATGACATTTACCCGCGCAGGGCGCATTGTCCGCGCGCGGAAAAAAGAGCGAAATGTCCGAGAGAAAATCGACGCGTAACTGTGGCGAGATTACGTCATCGTGACAACGGAACTAGACGTGCCAAGCGTTTTGCGTTCCGCGCGGAACGGCGTCCGTTGCTTTTGAGGCGGAAGGGTCAGTTGCGGTAATTGCCGTTGGCCGGCGCGCGGCCATCGTCCGACGGGCGCCCGGGCGGGCGCGGCAGACTGCGCTCTTCGTTGTAGCGCGTGATATCGGCACGGATGGAGCCCGCACCGCGCATGGGAACGCCCTGTTCGGCGCGCGGAACCGGGCGAACCTCGGCGCTCACGGGCGTCAAACCGTCTTTCGCGGCGACCGGCGTGTAGTGCAACGATTGCCTGCTACTGGTGGAGTCGCTGAAAACCGCCGACGACAGCCACTCGGCGCGGGGCCCCGCAAGCGCGAGCGAACCCGCCACCGCCAGCGCGCCGAGCGCAGCGGATGCGAAAAGCCGGGTAGTCTTGCGAAAGCCAGTGAGCGCCATGTCCAAACTGCCTGCGTCCGACCCTATTCTCGTCCGAGGCGTCGAAAGCGCGTGCTAACGATCCATGCGGGCAACCGGCCGTAGTCGGAACATCCGGGTCATGACATCGAATTGATGCAAAAACCCGCCAACCGGTGTATCCAACAATTTATTTCGCGTCGCGGCGGCAGTCGAGCCAAAAAGTGTTATGCCTGCTCGATGGTTGTAACACCATGTTACGTCAGAGTTTTTCGCCTCCCGCAACCGTTTCGGACGACCAATCATGTGACGAAAAAACCGGCCGGGCAGACTATCGCAAAGGGCGGCCACATTGTTCTGCGAACGGTCCGAATGTTGCTGTGGCGAGGGCCGGTTTCTCAGCGAATCTGTTGCTTTCATGCGCCATGGTAATCAATTGATCGTGTAAATGAATTTGCCAATTCAATCGCGCGCAAGCGAAAATCATGGTTTTCCTGACTTGACGCTGAAAACGCCGGGCACCGCGCCCGGCATGCCCACGCTCGAGACTCTCTGAATGGCACGGCCCAAATTTCTTCCCGATAATTTCACGCTTGCGCTCGTCGGCACCGTCATCATCGCGAGCTTTCTGCCCTGCCGCGGCGGCGTGGCGGTGGCATTCAACTGGATCACCGATATTGCCATCGGCCTGCTGTTCTTTCTGCATGGCGCAAAACTTTCGCGCGAGGCGATCATTGCCGGGGCGACACACTGGCGGCTGCACCTCGTCGTCCTTTTGAGCACGTTCGCGCTCTTCCCGCTGCTCGGGCTCGTTCTGAAACCGGTGCTCACGCCGCTCGTCACGCCCGCGCTCTACACCGGCATCCTGTTCCTCTGCACGCTGCCCTCCACGGTGCAATCGTCGATTGCGTTCACGTCGATGGCGAAGGGCAACGTGCCGGCGGCCGTGTGCAGCGCGTCCGCGTCGAGCCTGCTCGGCATTTTCATCACGCCGGCGCTCGTCGGGCTCGTCGTGAGCAATCATGGCGCGACGACCGGCTCGCCGTGGCATACCGTTGGCAACATCACGCTGCAACTGCTCGTGCCGTTCATTGCCGGGCAACTGTTGCGGCCGGCTATCGGCAAATGGATCGACAAGCACCGCGCGATGCTCAAGTTCGTCGATCAGGGCTCGATTCTGCTCGTCGTGTACGTCGCGTTCAGCGAGGCCGTGAACGAAGGCATCTGGCATTCGATCTCGCTGTCGACGCTCGCCGGCCTGCTCGCGGTCAATGTCCTGCTGCTGGCGGCCGCACTGTTCCTCACCGCGTTCACGGCGAAGCGTCTGGGCTTTTCCCGCGCGGACCAGATCACGATCATCTTCTGCGGCTCGAAGAAGAGTCTCGCCTCGGGCATTCCGATGGCGAAGGTAATCTTCGCGTCGCACTCGGTGGGCGCGGTCGTGCTGCCGCTCATGCTGTTTCATCAGATCCAGCTCATGGTCTGCGCCGTACTCGCACAACGCTGGGGCGCGCGCAAGACCGCGCCCGAACCCGCGCGCGAAGGCAAGAACGTCGGCGCTCCGGCGCGCCGCTGATTCACGCTTTTTCGCAAGCGGCATCAGCTGCTTCAGCGTCGCTTTTTCCTCTTCCAGTGAAGGCCGCCATGCGCGGCCTTTTCGTCATTTGATCCCAGCCGCGCGCCGGCGTCGACTCAGCCGAATGGCATAAGCCAGAAAATCTGACTTTCCACATCGAATTTCGTACGAACGCTGCCGTGCGTCCGACGCTTCGGCCTATGCCATTGGGCCGAATGGCGCCCGGGCATGTGCCTTGCCACACTATCGTTCAGAACCGTGCAGAAACGGACATAGGACGAACCATGCGGACACATCCCGTCAGCCATCGATCGCGGAAGAAGAAATGAATCACGTCGACCCACAGGCGACAGCTTCCGCCCTGCGCGGCTTTCTCGGCGAGCTGCGGTTTCAGCGCGGCAGCGCGCCGGACACAGGGCACGCGCTGCAGGCGCTGATCGCGGCGGGTCTGGATCGTCTGCCCTTGCCGGGCCGCGGCAACACCGCCGAGCGCTGGCGCGCGCTCGGCGCGGTGGCCGGGTTCGACCTGTCGCTCGTCAAGCTGTACGAAGGCCATACCGATGCCCTCGCGATCCTTGCCGAGCTTGGCGCCGAACCGCCGGAAGAGAACAGCGCCTGGGCCGTGTGGGCCGCCGAGCCGCCGAGCGCGCGGCTTTCGGCGCTGCGCGGCACCGATACGCAGACCGCACTGCTGCACGGCACGAAGGCGTGGTGCTCCGGCGCGGCCTCGGTCACGCATGCGCTGGTGACGGCATGGAACGAACATGACGAACCGGTGCTCGCCGCCGTCGGCCTGAAGCAGCAAGGCGTGCAGATCACCCATGCCGGCTGGCACGCGGTGGGCATGCATGCGAGCGCGAGCGTCGACGTGCGTTTCGAGCGCGTGCCCGCGCGGCTGGTCGGGCCGCCGCGCGGGTATCTGGAGCGTCCCGGTTTCTGGCAGGGCGGCGCGGGAATCGCCGCATGCTGGTTTGGCGCGGCGGCGGCCATCGCGACGTTCGTCGCGCGAGACGCGAGACATCGCGCGGGCCCGCACAAGCTCGCGCATCTCGGCGCCATGGACACGACGCTGTGCGCCACGGCCGCATTGCTGCGCGAGACGGCGGCGTTCGTCGATCGCGAGCCCCACGCCGACGCCATGGCGCCCGCCATGCGCGCACGGCTCGCGGCGGAGCATGCTGCCGCCCTCGTCGTCGAGCGCGCGGGCCGTGCGCTGGGCGCGGGCCCGCTGTGCCGCGACGCGCATTTCGCCCAACTCATGGCCGATCTACCGGTTTTCATTCGACAAAGCCACGCGGAGCGCGACGAAGCGGCGCTCGCCGAGCGCGTCATCGAGGAGGAATGGACTTCATGGCAAGTGTGAGCACGCGAGGGCCGACGGATCAAACGGCCATCGACCGCGCGATCCTGGGCGAAGGCACACCCGAAGCGGCGTGGCAGGGATGGGCGCGCCTCAACGCGCTGCCCGAGGTCGAACCCGGAGAACTGGTGCCATTCGGCGCGCGGGCTGTCGTAGTTGCGCCACACCCCGACGACGAAGTGCTCGGCACCGGCGGACTGCTCGCGCGTCTCTCGGAGATCAGCCGGAACATACTCATCATCGCCGTGACGGACGGCACCGCGAGCCACCCGCATTCTCCCGAATGGCCGCCGGAGCGCCTTGCACACGTGCGTCCGCAGGAAACGCGCGCGGCGCTGCAGCGCTTGCATCTGCGTCAGGTGCAGGTGGTGAGGCTCGGTCTGCAGGACGGCGATCCACGGCGCATCGAATCGAATCTATCAGGATTGCTATCCAGATATCTTGAGAAGGCAGATATCGTCTTCACGACTTGGCGCTATGATGGGCACCCCGATCACGAGGCAGCCGGGCGCGCCGTTCATTTCGCGGCAGAGGCACTCGAGCTGCCATGTGTCGAAGTGCCGCTCTGGACATGGCACTGGGCCTCGCCGGATGATACGCGCGTGCCGTGGAGCCGCGCCCGCCGCATCATCCTCGACGGCGCGACGCATGCCCGGAAGCTCCGGGCCGTGCAGGCTTTCCGAAGCCAACTCGAACCCGACGCCGCGACCGGCCAGGCGCCAGTGCTGCCAGAACATGTGCTGGCCAGGCTGACTCGGCCTTTCGAAGTCGTACTCATATGAACAACACCAACAAAAATGCTCAGCAGTACTTCGATCATCTGTATCGAGAAAATGAAGATCCCTGGAAAATCAGGCATCGCTGGTATGAACGGCGTAAGCGCGCGCTCATGCTCGCGTCGCTTCCGCACGAGCGCTACACGCGCGCCTACGAGCCCGGCTGCGGCAACGGCGAGCTGACCGCGCTGCTCGCGCCGCGCTGCGACGAACTCATCGCGACGGACATCGCCGAAGACGCCGTCGCGCTCACGCGGCAGCGCGTCGCTCAGTGTCCGAACGTGAAAGTCCAACAGATGCTGCTGCCAGACCTCTGGCCGAGCGGCAAGTTCGATCTCGTCGTGATCAGCGAAATTGGTTACTACCTTGACGAGCCGCAGCTATGGCATATCGTCGAGCACATACATCAGACTCTTTCGCGCGACGGCGCGGTCGTCGCGTGTCATTGGCGCAGGCCGATCGAAGGCTGGGGTCAAAACGGCGACGAAGTTCACGCGAAGCTGCGCGGCCGCATGAGCATGCCGGTGCTTTGCCATTACTGGGACGACGATCTGGTCCTCGACGTGTGGACGCCGGACAAGCGTTCCATTCACGACCGCGAAGCTGCCGCGTAGTGTTTTGCGATTTTTACTAAACATATTAATCGCAAAAAATCCCATAATAGACAAGCATCTACTGGTTTTCTCTGAGCCTTTTCAGGTAATTTTCCTGCTGTTTTACTATACAATCGCCTCGAACAAGCGAACTCGGCAGGCGCAATAAACACGGCGCCCGTCAGACGAACAGCCGGAAACAGGCGGAGACAGAGAACACCACGATGGCCACCACCATTCGCGATGTCGCGCGTGCGGCAAGCGTCTCGATCGGGACGGTGTCGCGCGCGCTCAAGAATCAACCGGGCTTGTCCGAGGCAACACGCGTGCGCGTCGTCGAAGTCGCGCAGCAACTCGGCTACGACTCCGGGCAGTTGCGTACGCGCATTCGTCGCGTGACCTTTCTGCTGCATCGGCAGCACAACAATTTCGCTGTCAGCCCATTCTTTTCGCACGTGCTGAACGGCTTCGAGGAAGCGTGCCGCGAACGGCGCCTCGTGCCGTCCGTGCTCACCGCCGGGCCGACTCACGATCTCGCGCAGCAAATGCGTCTGCACGCACCCGATGCCATCGCGGTCGCGGGCTTCGTCGAGCCGGAACTGCTCGCGCATCTGCATTCGCTCGCGCGGCCTACCGTGCTCATCGACCTGCGCGCGCCGGGCTTCCGCTCGGTGAATATCGACAATGTGAAAGGCGCGTCGCTCGCGATGCAGCATCTGTTCGCTCAAGGGCGGCGGCGCGTCGCGTTCATCGGCGGCTCGCTCGCGCATTACAGCATCGCGCAGCGCGCGCTTGGCTATCGCAAGGCGTATTTCGACGCCGGCCTGCTCTTCGACCCGACACTCGAAATCGTCACGCAGCCCGGCCTGCCCGCCGATCTCGCTGCCGCCGACGCCATGGAGCGCCTGATCGCCGACGCGCGCACGCAATCCAGTCCGCTGCCCGACGCCGTTTTCGCCTATAACGATGCAGCGGCCCTCGCCGCGATGCGCGTCTGTCTCGCGCACGGATTGCGCGTGCCGGACGACATCGCGTTCGTCGGTTTCGACGACATTCCGGCCGCCGCGCAAAGCACGCCGCCGCTCTCGACCGTGACCGTCGACAAGGAAGCGCTCGGGCGCCGCGGGGTCGAGTTGCTGTTGGAAGATCAATCGAGCCCGCCGAGCCAGGCCGACACGCTCGTCGCCGTCAATTTCGTTCCTCGCGCGAGTTCGGGCACGAAACAGGACATCAGCACGCCATGAACATGAACGCCTCACCTGCCATCGCGGAAGAAGTGTCAGCGGAACGCGCGATCGATTTCCGCAGCCGCGACTTTCTGCTCTCGCATGTGCGCGACACGCTCGCGTTCTACGCGCCCACCGCCCGCGATCCCTCCGGCGGCTTCTTTCATTTCTTCAAGGACGACGGCAGCGTCTACGACCGCACGACGCGCCATCTCGTCAGCAGCACGCGCTTCGTCTTCAATTACGCGATGGCGTACCGGCATTTCGGCGACGCTCGTTTTCAAGACGACGCGCGCCACGCTTTTCTGTTCCTGCGCGACGCGCACTGGGACGCCGCGAACGAAGGCTACGACTGGGAAATCGAGTGGCGCGACGGACAGAAGCGCACGCTCGACGGCACGCGCCATTGCTACGGCATGGCGTTCGTGCTGCTTGCGTGCGCGCATGCGGCGATGGCGGGCATCGACGAAGCGAAGCCGGTGATCGACGAGACCTTCGCGCTGATGGAGAAGCGTTTCTGGGACGCCGGCGCCGGCCTCTACGCCGACGAAGCCTCGCCTGACTGGCAGCTTTCGGACTATCGCGGGCAGAACGCGAACATGCACGCGACCGAGGCGCTGCTCGCCGCGTACGAGGCGACCGGCCACGTCATCTATCTGGATCGCGCTTCAATGCTCGCGGGCAACATCACGCTGCGGCAGGCGAAGCTGTCGAACGGGCTCGTGTGGGAGCACTTTCACCGCGACTGGTCGGTGGACTGGCATTACAACGAATCGGACAGTTCGAACATCTTCCGTCCGTGGGGCTTCCAGCCGGGGCATCAGACCGAATGGGCGAAGCTCCTGCTGATTCTCGAACGGCATCGCGCGTTGCCGTGGCTCGCGCCGCGCGCCGTCGAACTGTTCGATGCGGGCTTCAGCCGCGCGTGGGACAGCCGTCACGGCGGCCTCTACTACGGCTTCGGCCCCGACGACACCATCTGCGACCACGACAAGTATTTCTGGGTGCAGGCGGAAAGCTTCGCGGCGGCGGCGCTGCTCGGCGCACGCACGGGCCGCGAGCGCTTCTGGGACTGCTACGACGAGCTTTGGCGCTATAGCTGGAAGCACTTCGTCGATCACGAATACGGCGCGTGGTATCGCATTCTTACGTGCGACAACCGCAAGTACGGCGACGAGAAAAGTCCCGCCGGCAAGACCGACTATCACACGATGGGCGCGTGCTATGAAGTGCTGAACGCGCTCGGACCGGCCCCGATTCAACGATGATCTCAACGGTGACAAGAATGGCAAGCGAGCAAACCACCTTCCCGCAATTCGTCTCCGCCGGCGACATCCTCACCGACATGATCCGCACGGACGTGTCGAGCTGGCTCTCGCGTCCGGGCGGCGCGGGCTGGAACGTCGCGCGCGCGGTCGCGCGCCTCGGCCTGCCGACCGCCTGCGCCGGCTCCCTGGGCGTGGACAATTTTTCCGACGACCTGTGGGAAGCGAGCGTTGCCTCAGGCCTCGACATGCGCTTCATGCAGCGCGTCGAGCGCCCGCCGCTGCTCGCGATCGTCCACAAGACGCAGCCACCGACCTACTACTTCATGGGCGAAAACGGCGCGGATCTCGCGTTCGATCCGTCGCGGCTGCCGCAGGGCTGGATGGAGCGCGTGAAGTGGGCGCATTTCGGCTGCATCAGCCTTGTGCGCCAGCCGCTCGGCGCAACGCTCGCCGCGCTCGCCCGCCAGTTGCGCGAGCACGGCGTGAAGATCAGCTTCGACCCGAACTATCGCAATCTGATGGAGCGCGGCTACGAGCCGATCCTGCGCAACATGGCGAGCCTCGCGGATCTCATCAAGGTATCGGACGAAGATCTGCACATGCTCTTCAAGGGCATGCCCGAACAGGACGCGCTCTCCAAAGTCCGCGCGATGAACCCGCAAGCCACCGTTCTCGTCACGCGCGGATCGGCGCAAGCCACGCTCTATGCAGGCGACGAGCAATTCAGCGCGCGCCCGCCGAGCGTCGAAGTGGCGGATACGGTCGGCGCGGGCGATGCGTCCATCGGCGGATTGCTCTACAGCCTCATGGCGCGTCACGGCGAGTGGCCCGATCATCTGAAGTTCGCGCTCGCGGCGGGCGCGGCGGCGTGCCGCCATTCGGGCGCGCATTCACCTTCGCTGGAAGAGGTCGAAGAGCTGCTCGAATGACCGTCGCACGCGTTACATATCAGCGTGCTAGCATGGGTTCGTCCTTGCCTGGAGGCGAATCCAACATGGAAGACACCACCTACACGAAAGGCATCTATACCGCGACGATCGGCATACGCGCCATCGACGGCGGCAAGTATCAGGGTCTCGTCTCGCTCGCTCGCGACGACGGCGAGGATACCGATGCGACGCTCTACGAAGTGGAAGCCGTATCGGAGAACGAGGAGGAAGCGCTCAACGAAGCGCGCGCGCTCGCACATCGCATCCTCGGGGAAATCGAACTGTAGCCAGGCGGCCACGGCGGCGCGTGGCGCACTTCACCTCGCTTCGCGGCGCTTCCCCGCTGCATCGGAGAACATCATGCCGGAGCAGATCTTTCTTTACGGCGTCTACGCGATCCACGTGAGACCGGTGGAGCTCGCCGACTCGCGCTGGGACGCAGAGTACGAGATCCGTCATCACGACAAGGCGGTGCAGACGTGGACGACCGTCGGCGGCGATGACGGTCTCGCCGACAAGGCCGAGGCCGTCGAGCTTGCGCATCAGCGGGCGGTGTCGGATATCGAAGCCGGCGCCGGCATTCCGAAGCCGCGCGCGTTTCCCTGATCTTCGTTCTTCGGCTACGACTCGTCCGCGATGTGCACGATGCCCGCGTGGTGTCCTATCCCGAGCCGCTCGGCCTCGCGATGATCGATCGCTGACGCGCGCTCGTAGCCTTCACGCGCGAGCGAGCGCTCGACGTAATCGAACAGCACGCCCTGCGGCTCGATCAGCTTCGCGATGAACGCGATCTGCAGCGTGCTCGCCGCGAGAATATCGGCGGCGGTGAACTGGTCGCCGAGCAGCCACGGCCCTTCCTCCAGCGCGTTTTCGATCGCGTGCTCGACGCGCCCGAGATCGCCCCATCCGAAGCTCACGGTGTTGCCTTGCACGCCGGCCATGCGCTCGGCCATCGCGGGTTCGAGGCACGAGCCGGTGAAAAACATCCATTGCAGAAATCGGCCGCGCGACGGATCGTGCATCGGCACGCCGAGCGCGGTTTCAGGATACCGGTCCGCGAGATAGAGCAGCACCGCGCCCGATTCGGCCACGCGCACGCTGCCGTCTTCCAGCGCGGGCAGTTTCGACATCGGATTGATGCGGCAGAAGTTCGGATCGTTCTGCGCCCCGGCGCGGATATTCACGAACTCGAGCTGATACGGCACGCGCATTTCCTCGAGCATCCACAGCGCGCGAAAGGCGCGCGTCTTCGGCCAGTAGAAGAGCTTCATCGGCGTCGTCGTTTTCGTTGGCTTTCGAGGCATTCAGGTTAGTCCCAAATTCATGCGAATCGCGCGGCGGATCGCTTCGGGTTTACGCGGAGCTCCGGCCGATCGAGAAAATTCCTCTCACTCATCTCGAAAAAGACAGCGTTATTTCTCGATGCGGGGCGAATCGCGACGAGTGCGCAAAAACATTCCGCATTTGTCGGCAAAGAATGTCGCATTGCCTCACATAACAAATTTGGAGATTCAATTGAACGCACGCGTCCCCGCCGATGCCTTCTTTCCTCCCGCGCTGTCGGACTATCAACTGAGCGACAACCTGAGCGCCACCAAAGGCCGCATTTTCCTGACCGGCACGCAGGCGCTCGTGCGTCTCGTGCTGATGCAGCGCGAACTCGACCGCGCCGCGAATCTGAACACCGCAGGCTTCATCAGCGGCTATCGCGGCTCGCCGCTCGGCATGGTCGATCAGCAGTTGTGGAAGGCGAAGAAACTGCTCGCGTCGCATGACGTGCGCTTTCTGCCCGCGATCAACGAGGAACTCGGCGGCACCGCCGTGCTCGGCACGCAGCGCGTGGAATCCGATGCGGAACGCACCGTCGATGGCGTGTTCGCAATGTGGTACGGCAAGGGCCCGGGCGTCGACCGCGCGGGCGATGCGCTCAAGCACGGCAACGCGTACGGCTCGTCGCCGCATGGCGGCGTGCTCGTCGTCGCGGGCGATGACCACGGCTGCGTGTCGTCGTCGATGCCGCACCAGAGCGATCAGACGATGATCTCCTGGCACATGCCGGTGGTGAACCCGTCGAACGTCGCGGACATGCTGGAGTTCGGCGTCTACGGCTGGGCGCTGTCGCGCTTCTCGGGCGCGTGGGTCGGCTTCAAGGCGATTTCGGAGACCGTGGAATCCGGCTCGACCGTCGATCTCGACGCCATCCGCACCGACTGGAACGTCCCAGAAGGATTCACGCCGCCGCCCGGCGGCCTGCACAACCGCTGGCCCGATCTGCCGAGCCTGACGATCGAAGCGCGCCTCGCCGCGAAGATCGACGCCGTGCGCCACTTCGCGCGGGCGAACAGCATCGACAAGTGGATCGCGCCGAGCCCGCGCGCGAACGTGGGCATCGTGACGTGCGGCAAGGCGCATCTCGATCTGATGGAAGCGTTGCGCCGCCTCGATCTCACCGTCGATGACCTCGATGCCGCCGGCGTGCGCATCTACAAGGTCGGGCTGTCGTATCCGCTGGAAACGACGCGGCTGGAAACCTTCGTCGAAGGTCTGAGCGAAGTGCTGGTGATCGAGGAGAAAGGGCCGGTCATCGAGCAGCAGATCAAGGATCATCTGTACAACCGCGTCGATGGCGCGCGGCCGGTCGTGATCGGCAAGAATGCGCGCGACGGCGCGCAGCTTCTGTCCGCGCTCGGCGAGCTGCGTCCGTCGCGGGTGCTGCCGGTGTTCGCAGAATGGCTCGCGCGCCACAAGCCCGCGCTGGATCGCCGCGACAAGGTGGTCGATCTCGTCGCGCCGCAAATCCTCTCGAATATCGCCGATGCCGTGAAGCGCACGCCCTACTTCTGCTCGGGCTGCCCGCACAACACGTCGACGAAGGTGCCGGAAGGCTCGGTCGCGCAGGCGGGCATCGGCTGCCACTTCATGGCTTCGTGGATGGAGCGCGACACGACCGGCCTGATTCAGATGGGCGGCGAAGGCGTCGACTGGGCATCGCACTCGATGTTCACGAAAACGCCGCACGTCTTCCAGAATCTCGGCGACGGCACGTACTTCCATTCGGGCATTCTCGCGATTCGTCAGGCCGTGGCCGCGAAGGCGAACATCACCTACAAGATTCTCTATAACGACGCCGTCGCGATGACGGGCGGCCAGCCTGTCGACGGCAGCATTTCGGTGCCGCAGATCGCGCGGCAGGTGGAAGCGGAAGGCATTGCGCTGCTCGTCGTCGTGAGCGACGAGCCGGAGAAGTACATCGGCCACGAAGATCAGTTTCCGCGCGGCACGACGTTTCATCATCGCGGCGAACTCGACGACGTGCAGCGCCGTCTGCGCGACACGCCGGGCGTCACCGTGCTCATCTACGATCAGACGTGCGCCGCCGAAAAGCGCCGCCGCCGCAAGAAGGGCGAATTTCCCGATCCGGACAAACGCCTTTTCATCAACGAAGCCGTCTGCGAAGGCTGCGGCGATTGCGGCGTGCAGTCGAATTGCCTGTCCGTCGAGCCGGTCGAAACGGAACTGGGAAGGAAGCGCCGCATCGATCAGTCGTCGTGCAACAAGGACTATTCGTGCGTGAACGGCTTCTGCCCGAGCTTCGTCACCGTCGAAGGCGCGAAGCTCAAGAAGGCCGAAGGCCACGCATTCGATCCCGCCGAACTCGCGCTCCGCGTCGATGCGCTGCCGCTGCCGCAAGGCCAGCTCGACGCGGCGCCATACGACATTCTCGTGACGGGTGTCGGCGGCACGGGCGTCGTGACGGTCGGCGCGCTCATCAGCATGGCGGCGCATCTGGAAGGCAAGAGCGCGTCGGTGCTCGATTTCATGGGCTTCGCACAGAAAGGCGGCTCGGTGCTGTCGTTCGTGCGCTTCGCCGCGACGGACGCGCTGCTCAACCAGGTGCGCATCGACACGCAGCAGGCCGACTTGCTGCTCGCGTGCGACATGGTCGTCGGCGCGAGCCCGGAAGCGCTGCAGACGGTGCGGCACGATCGCACGAAGATCGTCGTGAACACGCACGCGATTCCGAACGCGAGCTTCGTGCAGAACCCTGAAGCGAACCTTCACGCCGATGCCTTGCTCGACAAGATGCGCCACGCGGCAGGCCCCGGCGCGCACGACGCGATGCGCAGTTGCGACGCGCAGGCGCTCGCCCAGCGCTTTCTCGGCGACACCATCGGCGCGAACATTCTGATGCTCGGTTTCGCATGGCAGCTCGGCCTCGTGCCGCTGTCGCTCGCGGCGTTGATGCGCGCGATCGAGCTGAACAACGTGGCGATCGCGGCGAACAAGCTCGCGTTTTCGATCGGCCGTCTCGCGGCTGCGGACATGGCCGCGCTCGAAGCGTTGACGGCGCAAGTGCTGGCGAAGCACGTCACGATGGAGCAGATGTCCTTGCCCGAACTGATCCGCGATCGCGAGGAACGGTTGCTGGCCTATGGCGGTTCGAAGTACGTCGCGCGTTATCGCAAGCTGGTGAACGCGGCGGCTGGCAACGAAGCCATCGCGCGCGCCATCGCGATCTCGTTCTACAAGTTGCTCGCCGTGAAGGACGAGTACGAAGTCGCGCGCCTGCACGCGGACCCGGCGTTCCGCGCCGCGCTCGGCGCGCAGTTCGAAGGCACCGCGGGCGAGAGCTACACCGTGAAGTTCAACTTCGCGCCGCCGGTTCTTTCACATGGCGGCGCGCCGAAGAAGAAAACCTTCGGCCAGTGGATGTGGCCGGTGCTCGGCGGCCTCGCGAAGTTCCGCGCGCTGCGCGGCACCGCGCTCGATGTCTTCGGCAAGACGCTCGAACGCCGCATGGAGCGCCGGCTCGCCGACGACTTCGAAATCACGATGACGCGCGCTCTTTCGAAGCTGGACGCCGGCAATGCGGGCGAGGTTAAAGCGCTCGCCGCGCTGTTCGAGAAGGTACGCGGCTACGGTCACGTTAAGCTCGCGAACGTCGCGATGGTCAAGCGCAGCGAACGCGACGTCGCCGCGCGCATCGGCATCGAAGCGGCGACGGGCGACGCGGTGCGCGCCGCCATCGATACGATGAAGGGCGCGTCGTCGCTGAAGGGCATTCCGGTGGTCGTCGCGAAATAAGGCGGGCGGTCAGTCGGCGACATCGTCATCGGGAAGCCAGTCGATGTCGCCGCACAGCACGCAGCGCTTGCCCTGCGAGCGCGTCTCCACCGACAGCGTGACGCACGGCATCGCCTCGTTGATCGAAAGATACGGCTTCGTCACATGCACGCGCTCGGGATCGCCGAGCGCGGCGCGGAAGTACGGGCGGCGCAGCCAGTTCGCGCCCTGCGCGTCGATGAGCGGCAGAAAGCGCGCCTCGTGCGCGGCGCGGTCCGCGCGCAGCACGACATTGCGGCCTGCCTGCCTGCCGTTCTGATCGAGCAGGAAGCAGCGCGCGGCGTTGTCGAGCGCGAGGAAGTTCCAGCACACTTCGTCGAGCGGCTCGCCCGCCGCGAGCCGCTCGGCCGCGCGCTCGAACGCGCGGATATACGGCTGAAGCCGCGTCGCGACGCGCCGCTCGCGCACTTCGGTCTGCATGCGGTAGCGCTCGGTCAGCTCGCCGATCACGTCTCTCGCGTGCACGCTGTCCGCAAGACCCGGATGCGGCCGCGCAAAGAAGAAGCCCTGCACGAAGTCCGCGCCGCTCGCGAGCGCGAGTTGCGCTTCGTGCTCGGTTTCGACGCCTTCGATCAGCACGAGCTTGCCCGCCTCGTGCAGCAGCGACACGATGCCCGAGAGCACCGCCTCCATGTTCTGCCGCTGCTTGAGCGTGCGCGCCGACAATGGCGCATGCACGTTCTGGCCGGCGTGCGAAAGCATCACGCGATCGAGCTTGACGATATCCGGATCGAGCTGCCAGATCCGCTCGATGTTGGTATGCCCCGCGCCGAAATCGTCGAGCGCGATGAGAAAGCCGTGATCGCGGAACTGCTGCACCGCGAGCGCGAGCCGCTCGATATCTTCCGCGCTCTGCTCCAGCACTTCGAGCACGACTCGGCGCGGCTCGAGATCGAGGCGCCTGAGATTCGCAAGCAGCGCCGCCGCGTGATACGGCTCGGTCAGCGCGCCCGGATGCACGTTGAGAAAGAGCCATTCGTCTCTCGCGCCGAGCATCTTGAAGTTTTCGAGATGCAGCGCCTGCGCGAGCCGGTCGATCTGCAGCGCTTCGCCGACGCGCGACGCCTGCCCGAACACGTCGAGCGGCGACACCGGGCGATCGAGCGAATCGTGCGCGCGCAAGAGGCCTTCGTAGCCGACCGCGCGCATGTGCGACAGGCTGAACACCGGCTGAAAGACGCTCGATAGCGTCAAGTCGCCGTGCTCGACCGAATAGCGGTCGAATCCCGATGTCACGCCAAGCTCGAAGCTGCGCGCGGATATCGTCGTCTTCTCGGGGTTTGCGATCATCATGCCGACGCCTCCGCCCGAACGTTCCGGCCATGCGCGCCCGGCTGCTTCATGCCCTGCGGATCCGCGCCGGATCCGGTCCAAACCATTTTCATAGAACAGCCCTCGATGATCTCGTCGGGAGTCTCAGTGTCCCGTGCCGACGATCAAGCAAGCTCCATGCGCAGAGCGTGCCGTGTTTCATCGGGCTTTCACGCGCCGCATGCACCGTCGACAGGCGATTTCACGTGCACGCGCACCGTCTCGGTGCGAAGTCGAAGAACTCGGTCGCTGCCCGCATCGCGAGCACGGGCTAAACTTTCGGCTCATCGAAATAAATGCTAGACGCCGAGTGCGCCGGCCGCATGCGTGCGTCGTGCGTCCTCGTGCTGTATCGCACACATGGAAATCGTTTTCACCGTCCTCATTCTTCTGCTGGCCGTCGCGCTGTCGGGCTTCGGCCTGAGCCTGCTTCCGGTGAAGCTGCCGCTGCCGCTCATTCAGATCGCGATCGGCGCGTGCCTCGCGTGGCCCGGCTTCGGATTGCACGTCACGTTCGATCCCGAGCTCTTCATGCTGCTGTTCATTCCGCCGCTGCTGTTCGCGGACGGCTGGCGCATTCCCAAGCGCGAGCTGTACATGCAGCGCCGCGCGATCCTGATGCTGGCGCTCGGGCTCGTGTTCATTACCGTCGGCGTGCTCGGCTACTTCCTTCACGCGATGATTCCGACGATGCCGCTGCCCGTCGCGTTCGCGCTCGCGGCCGTGCTCTCGCCGACCGATGCCGTCGCGCTGACGGGCATTGCCGGTCGCAACCGCATTCCGGCGAACCTGATGCACATACTCGAAGGCGAGGCGCTGATGAACGACGCGTCGGGCCTCGTCGCGCTGAAGTTTGCGATCGCGGCCGCGCTGACGGGCGTGTTCTCGATGCGCGACGCGACGATCAGCTTTTTCATCATCGCGGCGGGCGGGCTCGCGATCGGCGCGGCGATCAGCTGGGCGGTCACCGAGATTCCGTCGCGCCTGCTGAAATTCTCCGAGGACGACGACCCGGCCGCGGGCGTGATCCTGACGATCCTGATTCCGTTCGCGTCCTACGTGATGGCCGAGCACGTGGGTTGCTCGGGCATTCTGGCGGCGGTGTCGGCGGGCATGATGATGAACATTCAAAGCCTGCGCGAAGGCATTCCGAGCGCGGTGCGCGTGCGCATGACGAGCACGTGGACGATGATCGAGTTCGTTTTCAACGGCATGGTGTTCATCCTGCTCGGGCTGCAGTTTCCGCACATCATCGGGCAGGCGCTGATCGAGGCGCATCACGACGGCAACGCGCAGGTCGGCCTGCTGATCGGCTATGTGTTCGCGACGCTGGTCGCGCTTTACGCGCTGCGTTTCGTCTGGGTGTATTCGCTGCGCTGGGTCGCCGCGCGCAAGACGGCGAAGCAGGGCATCGACAGCGCCGCGCCCGGCTTTCGCACGCTCGCGCTGACGACGATCGGCGGCGTGCGCGGCGCCGTGACGCTCGCGGGCGTGCTGTCGCTGCCGGTGACGCTCGCGGGGCGTGATGTCGCGATCTTCGTGGCGTCGGCGGTGATTCTGGTGTCGCTGCTGATCGCGGTCGTCGGCTTGCCGCTGATGCTGCGCGGCATCGAGCGCGAGAAGAATCCGCACGCGGCGGAGGAACGCATGGCGCGACGTCGCGCGGCGCAGGCGGCGATTCGCGCGATCGACGACACGCATGATGAGTTGATCGAGCAGATGGATGAAGCGGCGTCGGCCCGTTGCGCCGATTCGACGGCGCGTGTGATGGGGATGTATCGGCGGCGTTTGGCCTCGCTCGGCGATGATGAGGCGCCGCGGGCTGCTGCGAAGAAAAGCGAGATGGTCGAGACGCGGTTGAAGATGGCGGCGCTGCGGGCCGAACGTGCTGAATTGCTGAAGATGCGGTCGCTTCAGGACATCAATGATGAGACGTTGAACAAGTTGATGCGGGAGGTTGATCTTTCGGAGACCGCGATTGTGAATCGGAAGCGGGGGGGAGGGGCTGGGTGACGGGGGTGGTTTGCCTGTGCTTTCTTTCGCCGGATCCCGGTTTCGCGTTGGTCTGTTTGCACTGCCCCTGTGCGGGGCGGCGGTGGTTTGCCCGTGCATTCTTTCGCCGGATCCCAATTTCGCGTCGGTTTATTAGCACTGCCCCTGTGCGGGGCGGCAGTCACTTTCTTTGCTGCTGCAAAGAAAGTAACCAAAGAAACAGCTTGTCCCATCCAAAGTGCTTCATGCCGGCCCCGGCACAGAAGATAGCAAGTGGTCCGGCAGTAGCGAGTGCCCTCACAGGCCTAACCGGGCTTGGACCGCGCACGGTCTGACAAGCTAGAACATTGAGGGCGCTGGTTCAGCACCAAATAGCTCCGGCACAGCGCTACGCGCTGCCGTTGGGTTTGCAAGGGAAACCAACGGTGGGTGAATGCGGAGAGATAGAAGCGTTAGCAAAAGGGCGCGCGCCGACCCGATTGACCGGTCGGCCGCGAAGCGGGCTGGAGCTATTTGGCGCCTTACCAGTCAGTTGAGCGGTGCGATGTGACAGACCGTGCGCGATCCAAGCCCGGTGAGTTTTGTGAGGGCACTCGCTACTGCCGGACCACGTGCGATCTTCTGTGCCGGGGCCGGCATGAAGTACTTTGGATGGGGATAGCTGTTTCTTTGGTTACTTTCTTTGCAGCAGCAAAGAAAGTGACTGCCGCCCCGCATAGGGGCAACGCGAATAAACCGACGCGAAATTGGGATCCGGCGAAAGCAAAAGCGAGCAACCGCATCCCAACGGCAAAAGCTTTAAATCACGCCCGCCTGACGCCGCCGCAACAGCGCATAAAAGATGATCGCGCCAAACGTAGCCGTCCCGATCCCGCCAAGGGCGAACCCACCGAGCTTAAGTGTGAAATCGCCAGTGCCGAGCACGAGCGTCACCGCCGCGACGATCAAATTCCGGTTATCCGAAAAATTCACCTTATTGACGACCCAGATCCGCGCCCCCGTCACCGCGATGAGTCCGAACACGACGATCGAAACCCCGCCCAAAACCGGCCCTGGAATCGTCTGAATCAACGCGCCGAACTTCGGCGAAAACCCGAGCACGATCGCAAAGAGCGCCGCGATCACGAACACGAGCGTCGAATAGATCTTGGTGACGGCCATCACGCCGATATTCTCGGCATACGTCGTCACGCCGGTCCCGCCCGCGAACCCGGAAACGATCGTCGCCAGACCATCGCCAATGAACGCGCGCCCGATGTACTTGTCGAGGCTCTTGCCCGTCATCGCGCCGACGGCCTTGATGTGCCCGAGATTCTCCGCCACGAGAATAATCGCGACGGGCGCGATGAGCGTCATCGCCGGGGCTTCGAACACGGGCGCGGTGAAGTGCGGCATGCCGAACCACGCGGCGTTCGCCACGATCGCAAAGTCGATCGGCTTGCCCATGCCCATGCCGTTGGTCAGCGCGGCATAGATGAGATACGCGATCGCGAGGCCGATCAGAATCAGCAACCGCTGCGCCATGCCGCGCGCGAACACCGCGACGCCGCCCACGCACAGCACGGTGACGAGCGCCATCCACGATTCGAAGCTGCTGCCCATCACGCCCTTCACGGCAATCGGCGCGAGATTGAGCCCGATCACGCAGACGATCGCGCCCGTGACAACCGGCGGCATCAACGTTTCGATCCACTTCGTGCCGACCGCCGCAACGATCACGCCGATGATCGCGTAAGCCACACCGCACGCGATGATCCCGCCAAGCGCCACGGGAATGTTCATGTTCGGTCCCTGACCGCCATAACCCGTGATCGCGATCACCAGACCGATAAACGCGAAGCTCGAACCGAGATAGCTCGGCACGCGCCCGCCGACCAGCACGAAAAACAACAACGTGCCGATGCCCGACATGAAGATGCACAGATTGGGATCGAAGCCCATCAGGAGCGGCGCGAGCACGGTCGAGCCGAACATCGCGACGACGTGCTGAATGCCCATCGCGATCATCTGCGGCCAGGGCAAACGCTGGTCAGGCGCGACGATGCGCCCCTCCTGGGCATCCGGCTGAACCGGCCAGCGCGGGAAATAGGAATCGGACATCGGCGGGGCTCCTTCTCGGCGGTGAGGCGCCGACCGTGCGGCGCGCTTGATCTGAAAAACAGGCGCGAGTGTACGGAGCGGGCTCTCGGGTGGCAAGCGAGCCGATATTACGACCGTTTGGCCGTCGTTCGCCCGCCACGCGTCATCTTCGTCCCTGCGTTTCAGGCGCCGCGCGCGAGCTCGAACACCGCGACGGCGCTCTTCAGATGCTCCGCCTGATCGGCCATCGCGCCCGCGGCGGCGGCGGCCTGCTCGACGAGCGCCGCGTTCTGCTGCGTCACCTGATCCATCTGCGCGACCGCGCGATTCACCTGCTCGATACCCGCGCTCTGCTCGTGCGACGCCGACGAAATCTGCGCCATGATGTCCGTCACGCGCTGCACGGCCTGCGTGACTTCGGCCATCGTCGCACCGGCACGCTCGGCGAGCGCCGCGCCGCTGTCGACGCGCGCCGTCGATGCCTCGATCAGCTCCTTGATCTCCTTCGCCGACGTCGCGCTGCGCTGCGCGAGCGAGCGCACTTCGCCCGCGACCACCGCGAACCCGCGCCCTTCCTCGCCTGCGCGCGCCGCTTCCACGGCGGCGTTCAGCGCGAGGATGTTCGTCTGGAACGCGATGCCTTCGATCACCGCGATGATGTCCGTCATGCGCTTGCTGCCCGACGCCAGCTCGCGCATGTTGTCGACCACCTCGCCGACGAGCTCGCTGCCGCGCGCCGACACATCCGATGCGCCGCGCGCAAGCCCGCTCGCTTCGTCCGCATTGCTCGCGTTCTGGCGCACGGTCTGCGTGAGCTGCTCCATGCTCGACGCGGTTTCCTCCAGCGACGCCGCCTGCTCTTCCGTGCGCTGCGACAGATCGGTGTTGCCCTGCGCGATTTCGCGCGACGCGTGCAGGATCGAATCGCTCGAATGACGAATCCCGCCGACGATTTCCGCGAGCTTCGCGCTCATGTTGCCGAGGCTCGCGAGCATGCTGCTGTCGTCGCCCTGGCGCGTGGCGACGCGCGTGCTCAGATCGCCGCGCGCGATGCGGTCGGCAATGTCGGCCGCGTACGCCGGCTCGCCGCCAAGCTGCGCGGAAAGACGCCGGCCGATCAGCACCGCGAGCAGCGCGCCCGCGATCATCGCGCCGAATACCAGCGCGAGCATGACGACGCGCATCGTTTCATATTCCGAGGCCGCGTCATTGCGCGCCTCGGTTGCGCGCTTGCGCTTGAAATCGGCGAGACGTTCCAGCGAATCGCGCGCCTTCTCGCTCGCGGCGATCGCGCGCGCGATGAGGCCCATCTGGTCGACGTCGACCGGCATCGGCTTCCTGCCCATCTGCATCAGCACGATGTCTTCCCACGCCGCGACGGACTTGCTTGCGGCGTCGTAGAGCGCGAGACCGTCGGCGGAGCGGATCGTCGGGCGCATGCGCTCGAACGCACGGTGCATGTTGTCGAGCGAGCCCGACATGCCTTCCTTCAGCTTTGCCTTGCCGGCATCGTCGGCGAAGGTGAGGTTCGCGGCGGCGAGATCCGTGTTGAGCTTGTTCTTGTTGACCTCCGCGACCCAATAGAGACCGTCCATGTGACGGTCGCCGATTTCGTCGATCAGGCCGTTCATCTTCGCGAGCGAAACCACGCCGGTGGCGCCCACGCACGCGGTGAACAGAATCACCACCGCGAAAGACAGCAAGAGCTTGCTGAGCACGGACAGCCGGTCAAACCATTTCATCGATGTCTCCTCTCGTCGGCCGAAGCAGGCGACTGATCGCCCTGCTCCAGCTTTCACGCATAAGCCAGCGCCCCGCAGACGACGCCCGCGGACGGCGCGGCGCGAACCCCGGTTCGCGCTCAAAGTGGCTTTACGGCGCTCGTTTCGACTTTCTTGAGCGCGTATGCAGGAGATAACGCCTCGTGGATGAAGGCGCGAATATCGACGAAAGATCCGCGAAAGTTTGTCCGAAAAAAATTGCTCAAAAGCAGACAATCTAGGCGGATTCTTAATTAAGAGTTCTCTTATTTGTGCATACAACTCCACAACGTATGCTTTCTACGTGCGTGTTCCCATGTATGCGCATGTAGTCGTTGCAACTCTCCGATTTCCGCCCTTGGCACCCGGCTTGGGCGGTTCTTTTTTGGGCGAACGGTTTTGCACCTGTGTCCGCCGTCCCGGTCCCGAATAGTCCCCGCCTTTTCCCGAATTCGTCCGGCGCGTTCGCGCGCAGAGCGACATGCCGCTCATGCGCGCGTTTTCCTGGCTACTGACGCACCGGCTTCTTCGCGAGCTTGCGCTGCAGCGTGCGCCGATGCATGTTGAGCGCACGCGCCGTCGCTGAAATATTGCCGTTGTTCTCGGCCAGCGCCCGCTGGATATGCTCCCATTCGAGCCGCGCGACGGACAAGAGCGTCGGGTTCTCGATCGCTTCTTCGGCTGTCTGCTCGCTTGCCTGCTCGTGCAGCGCGGCGAGAATCGTTTCGACGTTCGCCGGCTTCGCGAGATAGTTGTCGGCGCCGTCCTTCACCGCCTGCACGGCCGTTGCGATGCTCGCGTAACCGGTCAGCACGAGAATGCGCGCGTCGGGCTGAAGGTCGCGCAGCGGCGACACGAGCCGCAGGCCGGAATCGTTGCCCAAATGCAGGTCGACCGTGATCTGACCGAACTTGTGCTGATTGGCGAGCTTCAACGCTTCGTCGGCGTCGTGCGCCTGATGTGTGGTATAGCCGCGCCGCGTGAGGCCGCGGGCGAGAATGCCCGAAAAGACTTCGTCGTCGTCGATGATCAGGAAGTTCGTATCGCTCATGCTTTTTTCTCCGTAGTGCCGCTTTCGCGCGCCCGAGTTCGAGTTCAGGCCGCGCCGCTGCGTTCAGTCCTTGCCGCCTGCGCCGGCGCCGCGACCGCGCCGCGGTTCGGCAGGCGCAACACCGCGCACGTGCCGCGCGGTTTTCCGTCGATGAGCTCGATCGATCCGGAAAGCCGCGCCGCCGCCGCGAACGCCAGATAAAGCCCGACGCCGTGCCCGCCTTGCGTGCTGTCGACCGGGCTCGCGCCCAACGTGGCGCGCAGCGCGGGCGGAATGCCCGGACCGCGGTCGCACACGTCGAAGCGCACGTAATCCATTGTGTCGATGGTCTCCGCCGACGCCTGCAGCGTCACCGATTCGCTGCTTGCGCGCGCCGCGTTGTCGAGCAGGATCGTCAAGATCTGGCCGACGGCGACGGCATCGTCGATCGACGCATGCTCGGGCGTCTCGCCGATGCGCGCGAATTTCACCTGCGGATGCCGCAGACGCCATTGCTCGATGAAGCTCGGAAGCCATTCGTCGAGCGCCTGGCGGCTCGACGGTCCGCCCGCGCGGCTGCGCAGGCGCGCGAGCGCCGAGGTGCAGAGCGCCATCTGCTGCTCGAGCAGTTCGAAGTCCGCCGCGTAGGGCGCGAGGTTCTTGTCGTGCGCGGCGGAGTCGCGCAATTCCTCGGACAGCATGGCGATGGTCGAGAGCGGCGTGCCCATCTCGTGCGCGACGGTCGCCGCCTGCACGCCGAGCGCGACCGCCCGCTCGTCGCGCAGATGGCGCTGCTGGGCTTCGGCGAGCGCGGCGTCGCGCACGCGCAGCGCCCGCGACATGCGCGCGACGAACCAGCCGATCAGCCCGACGCTCACCATGAAGTTGACCCACAGGCCGGTGCGGAAATAATCGAAGAGATTGGCCGGATTTTCGATGTTGAGCGGCACGTAGTTGTACGACAGCAGCGCGTAGCAGGCGACGGCGAAGAGCGCGAGGCAGGCCATCATGGTCCACGGCAGCACGGCGGCGGCAATGGCCAGCGACGGCAGATAGAGCGTGACGAACGGATTGGTCGCGCCGCCGGACAGGAACAGCAGCGCCGAGAGCGCGCCGAGGTCGACCCACATCTGGCCGAACAGTTCGAGATTGGTCTCCGGCCGCGCCCGCGCGACGCGCAAAAACGTGAGGCCGTTGAAGATCATCTCCAGCGCGATCACGAGCAGCATCGCGGGCAGCGGGAGCTTCGCGCCGAAGAAGATCTGCACGACGGCGATGGTCGTCAGCTGGCCGATGATCGCGAGCGAGCGAAGCCAGAAGAGATGACCGAGATTGACCCGTCCGGTGGTGGTTATGCGATGCATCTGATTGAGTGTCTGATCGTGCCTTGAGCGCGTCCTGGCGCTCCATGCGACATTATCCCGCTTGCATCGGGCTTGCTGCGGCATCTGGCGCGATTTGTCGCACCTCGGCTCGCGCAGCCGACACGGCACGTCGACTGCTAATCCGCACGGACGATGCGCTCGATTTCCGCCGCGAGACACGCCGGACACAGGCAACGCATGCCGGGCAGCAGGCGATCGGCCGGCAGCGCGGGCAGTCCGGCGCACCAGCAGACCGCGTCGCCGGCGAGCTTGCCGCAGCGAAACGGCGCGCCGCAGCGTGCGCAAACCTGCGCGCCTCGTGCTTCCGGCGCGTTCGATTCCGGGGGTACGTTCATCATCTTGTCATCAATCCGCTCGAACGATGATCGCATGCCGGCCGCCCGGCCGGAAAACGTGGCGCCGGCGCGGCAATTCGTCCTGCTGCGCTGCGTCAGTCCTGTACAATTCGGCGTGTTTAAACGCCCTTCGCCTCATTTGCCGCCATGTCCGAGCTTCCCGACCTCACGCAAATCGCGCCTACCCTGAAGGCTGAAATCCTGGCCGAGGCGCTGCCTTACATCCGCCAGTATCACGGCAAGACGGTCGTGATCAAATACGGCGGCAATGCCATGACCGAAGAGCGCCTGAAGCAGGGCTTCGCGCGCGACGTCATCTTGCTGAAGCTCGTCGGCATCAATCCGGTGATCGTGCACGGCGGCGGCCCGCAGATCGACCAGGCGCTCAAGAAGATCGGCAAGCAGGGCACCTTCATCCAGGGCATGCGCGTCACCGACGAAGAAACCATGGAAGTCGTCGAATGGGTGCTCGGCGGCGAGGTGCAGCAGGACATCGTCACGCTGATCAATCACTTCGGCGGCCACGCGGTCGGTCTGACCGGCAAGGACGGCGGCCTCATTCACGCGCGCAAGCTGCTGATGCCGGACCGCGATAATCCGGGCCAGTTCATCGACATCGGCCAGGTGGGCGAAGTCGAGGCGATCAACCCGGCGGTCGTGAAGGCCTTGCAGGACGACGCGTTCATTCCCGTCATTTCGCCGATCGGCTTTGGCGAGGACGGCCTCTCGTACAACATCAACGCGGACCTCGTCGCGGGCAAGCTGGCTGTCGTGCTGAACGCCGAGAAGCTCGTCATGATGACGAACATCCCCGGCGTGATGGACAAGGAAGGCAATCTGCTGACCGACCTGTCCGCGCGCGAGATCGACGCCCTCTTCGCCGACGGCACCATCTCCGGCGGCATGCTGCCGAAGATTTCCTCCGCGCTGGATGCGGCGAAGAGCGGCGTGCGCTCGGTGCACATCATCGACGGGCGTATCGAGCATTCGGTGCTGCTCGAGATTCTCACCGAACAGCCGTTCGGCACGATGATCCGCTCGCATTGAGCTTTTTTCCGTTTCCCGAACGCCCGCCCATGCGCGGGCGTTTTCACATATGAACGCGCATTGCCCCTCCCGCCGACGCCGCGTCAAAACGCGCGGCCCCGTCTGGCTCTTCGATCTCGACAACACGCTGCACCACGCGTCGCACGCCATTTTCCCGGCGATCAATCGCGGGATGACGCAGTACATCATGGATCGCCTTTCCGTCGATGTCGACGAGGCGAACCGGCTGCGCGTCGGCTACACGGTGCGGTACGGCGCGACGCTGCTCGGCCTCACCCGGCATCACGGCATCGATGCCGCCGATTTCCTCCGCGAGGTTCATACCTTCGCCGATCTGCCCTCGATGGTGCGTGCCGAGCGCGGTCTCGGGCGCATGCTGCGCGCGCTGCCCGGCCGCAAGATCGTGCTGACCAACGCGCCGACGCTATATGCGCGCTCCGTGCTCGCGGAACTGGGCATCGCGAACCTGTTCGAGCGCGTGATCGCGATCGAGGACATGCGCGAGGGCGAGCACTGGCGCGCGAAGCCCGATGCGCCGATGCTGCGCCGCGCGATGCGCCGCGCTCATGTGCGCCTTTCGGATGCGATTCTCGTCGAGGATACGCGCGGGCACCTGAAGCGCTATCGGCGATTGGGAATTCGCACGGTGTGGATCGTCGGGCATCTGCCGGTCACGAAGACATCGAGCGGCGGGCTGTCGATGCGCAAGCCGGGCGTCGGCAGGCCGCACTATGTAGATCGAACGGTGCGCTCGTTGCGCGCGCTGACGCTCTCCATGCGCGGCGCCGCGATCTGACGCAATTGCGCCGATTGCCTCTACATCCGAAACAGCCGCCGCGCGAGTATGTCCTCGAGGTCCGAACGCGTATCGACGACGAGGTGCACGTAGATGATGTCGCCATCCACCTTGTAGATGATACGGTTCGTGCCGCTCAGGACTTCGTAGTAGCCCGACATACGGAAGTCGACGAGCTCGGGCGGCGTCGAGCCATTGCGTGGCGCGGCTTCGATTTCGGCGATGGTGTCCGCGATCTTGTCGCGCGTCGCGGTCCACGCGGTGCCGCCGAACTTGTTGATGACGTAGCGGCGGAAATCCTGCAGGTCCGCGCGAACGGGATCGAGAAAGATGGTCTTCACTTGACGCCTTCCTCGCGGTCCATGCGGTCGATTTCGGCGAACACATCGCCTGCGCTCGTGCACTGACCGGCTTCGATAGTCTTCTGCCCCATCGCCAGAATCTTCAGGAGCGCGAGCGTCTGATGCAGATCCTCGTAGGACTGCACGTCCTGCACGACGACCCTGCCTTCGCCGTTCTGCGTGATGAGCATCGGCTCGCGGCTCTCGACGATGTTGCGGATCATCTCCGCCGCGCGGCTCTTCAGATGACTCAGCGGTCTAACCCGGCTCGGTTTCATTTGCGCATCTCCGCAAATCGAGACGATTAGTCAATATAGGCATAAAAGCGGGCCGCATCCAGGCAGCGCGCCGATTCGCGGCGTTATGACGTTTTCCGCTATACTTCACCGCTAACGAGAGTTTCTCGAACATCAACAACGCGCCGATTTGCTGACTCGATTGCGGGCGCGCGAGCCTCAGTGCTTCATCGCTGAAGGTTCACTATAAATGCGGCTAAAGAGGTCGTCAGCCGCGCCATCGCTGTATCTCCGCGCATCGCCGACACCGTTTAGCCGCTTGGTCAAAGGCGGAATGAATGGAATCGATCGGCATCGTCACTCCCCAAACACTGCGCTTCACCGAGCCGCTCGCGATGCAGAACGGGTCGTCGCTCGGCGACTACGAGCTCGTCGTCGAAACGTATGGCGAGCTCAACGCCGCGCGCTCGAACGCCGTGCTCGTGTGCCATGCATTGAACGCATCGCACCACGTCGCGGGCATTCATGCCGATAACCCGAAGAATGTCGGCTGGTGGGACAACATGGTGGGTCCCGGCAAGCCGCTCGATACCAATCGCTTCTTCGTGATCGGCGTGAACAATCTCGGCTCGTGCTTCGGCTCGACCGGGCCGATGAGCATCGACCGCGCAACCGGCAAGCCTTATGGCGCGAGCTTTCCCGTCGTCACGGTCGAAGACTGGGTGAACGCGCAGGCGCGTCTCGCCGACCGCTTCGGCATCGAGCGCTTCGCGGCCGTGATGGGCGGCAGCCTCGGCGGCATGCAGGCGCTCGCGTGGAGCATGATGTATCCGGAGCGGCTCGCGCATTGCATCGTCGTCGCGTCAACGCCCAAGCTGTCCGCGCAGAACATCGCGTTCAACGAAACGGCGCGCTCCGCGATCCTCTCCGATCCCGATTTCCACGGCGGCGATTATTACGCGCATGGCGTGAAGCCGCGCCGCGGCTTGCGCGTCGCGCGCATGATCGGCCACATCACGTATCTGTCGGACGACGACATGGCCGTGAAATTCGGCCGCGCGCTGCGCCGTGCCGAAGGCGCGCTCGACGCATACAACTTCAGCTTCGATGTCGAGTTCGAGGTGGAGTCGTATCTGCGCTATCAGGCCGACAAGTTCGCCGAATACTTCGACGCGAACACGTATCTGCTCATCACGCGCGCGCTCGATTATTTCGATCCCGCGAAAGCCTTCGACGGCGATCTCACGAAAGCGCTGGCCAACACGAGCGCGAAATATCTCATCACCAGCTTCACGACGGACTGGCGTTTCGCGCCCGCGCGCTCGCGCGAGATCGTGAAGGCGCTGCTCGACCACAAGCGCACGGTGAGCTACGCGGAAATCGACGCGCCGCACGGCCACGACGCCTTCCTGCTCGACGACGCGCGCTATCACAACCTGATGCGCGCCTACTACGAACGCATCGCCACGGAGGTCGGCGCATGAACCAGCACACACTTGATTCGCTCGCGCTGCGCTCGGACTTTCGCGCCATCGCGCGCTGGGTCGAGCCGCGCTCGACGGTGCTCGATCTCGGCTGCGGCGACGGGTCGCTGCTCTCGCTCCTTGGCGAAGAACTCGAAGTGAAGGGTTACGGTATCGAAATCAACGATGCCGGCGTGCTCGCGTGCGCGCAAAAAGGCGTGAACGTGATCCAGCAGAATCTCGAAGACGGATTGCGTCTCTTCGAAGATGACAGCTTCGATTTCGCGATTCTCTCGCAGACGCTGCAGACGATTCATCAAACCGCCGCGATCCTGCGCGAGACGGTGCGCGTTGGGCGCCAATGCATCGTGTCGTTTCCGAATTTCGGGTACTGGCAGCATCGGCTCTCGGTGATTCAGGGACGCATGCCGGTGTCGAAGTCGCTGCCTTATCAATGGCACAACACGCCGAACGTGCGCGTGCTCACGATCAAGGACTTCGAAGCGCTCGCGCCGGAAGTCGGCATCGAGATTCTGGACCGCGTGGTGCTGCACGACGGGCAGTCGGTCCGTTGGGGCGCGAACTGGCGTGGTAGTCTTGCGGTCTATCGCGTGAAGCGCCGGTGATTCGTCCCGGCGTATCGCGCATCGACAACACCGCTTCTCCAGATTCGACATGCCCGACACGCCACACGAGGCGCCCGCTCTAACCGCACACGAAGATCATCCCGGATGGCGCGCGTTTCTCAACACGCGCATCCTCATTTGCGTCTTTCTCGGCTTTTCGTCCGGATTGCCGCTCTTCACGCTCTACAGCCTGCTGCAGGCGTGG
Source organism: Caballeronia sp. 11_S32 (assembly GCF_056930355.1). NCBI lineage: Bacteria > Pseudomonadati > Pseudomonadota > Betaproteobacteria > Burkholderiales > Burkholderiaceae > Caballeronia > Caballeronia sp. 11_S32. The sequence continues at coordinate 520,712 of NZ_JBXOWH010000003.1, read as the reverse complement.
CTCACGACCGCGCACATCAACGTGAAGGAGATCGGCCTCTTCGCGCTCATCGGACTTCCGTACACCTGGAAGTTCGTGTGGTCGCCACTGATGGACCGCTTCATTCCACGCTTCCCTGGCTGGAGTCCCGGCAGACGGCGCGGCTGGATGTTCCTCACCCAAGTGCTCGTGATGGTTGCCATCGGCTCTTTCGGGTTCTTCTCGCCTGAGCAGAACCTGTGGGCCGTCGCGGCGATTGCCGCGCTCGTCGCGTTCTTCAGCGCGAGCCAGGATATCGTCATCGATGCCTACCGCCGCGAACTGCTCGCCGATACCGAGCAGGGGCTCGGCAACGCGGTGCACGTCAATGCGTACAAAGTGGCGGGGCTCGTGCCCGGCTCGCTCTCGCTGATCCTCGCGGCCTTTCTGCCGTGGAAAACCGTGTTCCTGATCACCGCGGCGTTCATGCTGCCGGGCCTCGTCATGACGCTCGTCGTCAAGGAACCGGCGATCCACGGCGCGCCGCCGAAGAATCTGCGCGAGGCGATCGTCGAACCGTTTCACGAGTTCGTCACACGCGACGGCTGGCGCGCGGCGCTGCTCGTGCTCGGCTTCATCTTCCTCTACAAACTCGGCGACACGATGGCGACCGCGCTCGCCACGAAGTTCTTCCTCGACATCGGCTTTTCGCTCGCGCAGATCGGCGTGATCGCAAAGGCAGTCGCGTTCTGGGCAAGCATCGCGGGCGGCCTGCTCGGCGGCATCGCGCTGGTGAAGATCGGCATCGCGCGCGGACTGTGGATCTTCGGCGCGCTGCAAATCATCGCGACGCTCGGCTTCGCGTGGCTCGCGAAGATCGGGCCGTCGCCGCTGGCGCTGGGCGTGTTGTACGGCTTCGAAACCTTCGCGACCGGTCTGACGCTCGCCACCTTCACTGCGTACATCGCCAGCACGACGGACCCGCGCTACACCGCGACGCAATTCGCGCTCTTCACGAGCCTCGCGGCCGTGCCGCGCACCTTCGCCGCGGCGGGCAGCGGCTATATCGTGAATGAAACGGGCTGGTTTCCGTACTTCATGATCTGCGTCGTGCTGTCGATACCGGGCATGTTACTGTTGCCGAAAATCGCGCCCTGGAGAACTCAACGATGACGGTTTCTTTCAAGCTTCGCGCCTCGGTTTGCGCATGGACACTGGCGGCATCGCTCGCGCCCTTGTCCGCGCATGCTCAGGACGAAACGAAGACGCCGCCGCCGTACTCCGCGCCGAACAGTCAGATCCGTTTCGGCAATACGGCGCTCTTTCGCAACCTGATTCCACCCGCGACGCTCGAGGCGCAGTCCGCCGAGGAATACGCGCAGGTCATCCACGACGCCGAACGCAACAAAACCCTGCTTCCCGATAACAATCCGCTCGTCAAACGCGTGCGCGATATCGCGAATCACGAGATTCCGTTCGCGCTCAAGTGGAACGATCGGGCGAAGAACTGGAAGTGGGAGATCAACGTCATCAAGTCGCCGGACACGCGCATGGTCTGCCTGCCGGGCGGGAAGATCGTCGTGTATAGCGGGCTCGTCGACAAGCTGCGTCTGAACGATAACGAGATCGGCATGATGACCGGCCACGAGATCGCGCACGCGTTGCGCGAGCACGCGCGTGAGCGCCTCGGGCGGCAGCAGGCGGCGCAACTCTCCTCGAACGGAATGCCGCAGCTTTTCGGCTTTTCGAACTATTCGTCGCAGCAGCCGGATATCGGCGACGAACTGCTTTCGATGCGGTATTCGCCCGCCGACGAAACCGAAGCCGATGTGATTGGCAGCGAGATCGCCTCGCGCGCGGGTTACGATCCGCGCGCGGCCGTGACTTTGTGGAACAAGATCGATTCGGGAACGCGGCGCGCGGATGACGGCTTCATCTGGCTGCATCCGTATGGGCCGGAACGCAGGCAGGATCTGCTCAAGCGCATGCCGGACATGATGCCGCTCTATGCGAAGGCGCTCGGCAAGACCATCGACCAGTTGCCGAATTACGCGGGCATGGGCCGGTTCAAGAAGACCGGCCGCTGATCCGCGCCTGCGTCACTTCTTCTTGCCGAGTTTCCAGTCGTAGTCTATGGTCAGCGGCGCGTGGTCGCTGAACTTGATGTCCCTGAAAATCGATGTCTTCTTCGCGGTCGCGGCGACTTCTTTCGTCGCGATCTGATAGTCGATACGCCACCCGACGTTCTTCGCGTACGCCTGGCCGCGGTTGCTCCACCACGTGTACTGCTCGGGACGCTGATCCAGCGTGCGGAACACATCGACATAACCGACGTCGTCGAAAAGCTTCGTGAGCCACTCGCGCTCCTCGGGCAGGCAGCCGGAATTTTTCTGGTTGCTCTTCCAGTTCTTGATGTCGATTTCCTTGTGCACGATGTTCACGTCGCCGCACAGAATGACTTCGCGCTCTTTCGAAAGCTCGTGGAGATGCGGCATGAACTCGTCCATGAAGCGGTATTTCGCCTGCTGACGCTCGTCGCCGCTCGACCCCGACGGCACATACACAGACACCACCGACAGCTTGCCGAAGCGCGCTTCCACATAGCGCCCTTCCGGGTCGAACTCCTCCGAGCCGAAGCCGATGACCACGTCATCCGGCTCGTGGCGCGTATAGAGGCCCGCTCCGCTGTAGCCCTTCTTCACCGCATGCTGGAAGTAGCCCTGGAAACCGTGCGGCGCGAGGAATTCCGGCGTCAGATCATCCTGCGAGCATTTGATTTCCTGCACGCACACGACGTCGGATTTCTGCTCGCCGAACCAGTCGAAGAAACCTTTCTTGGCGGCCGAACGGATGCCGTTGAGATTGGCGGTAATCACGCGAAACATACGCTTCCTTTTTCTTGAGTTCGTATTACTCGACCTTCACGCCTTTCAGCGATTCCTTCGCCGGCGGGAATTCGAGCTTCATGCCCTGCATCGTGCGCAACAGCAGCTCGGCGATCATCACGTTGCGATGCGTCTTCGAATTGCCCGGGATGATGTACCACGGCGCGTATTCGGTCGAGGTCGCGCCGAGCGCGTCCGCATACGCCGCCTGATAGTCGTCCCATTGCTTGCGCGCGTCGAGATCGGAGACATCGAACTTCCAGTGCTTCGTCGGATCGTCGATGCGCGCCTGCAGTCGCTCGCGCTGCTCGTCCTTCGAAATATGCAGGAAGCATTTGACGATGGTCGTGCCGCTATCCGCAAGCAGCGACTCGAATTCGCGGATATGACGATAGCGCCGCTCGCATTCGTCGGCATCGATCGTCTTCAGCACGCGCGGCACGAGCACGTCTTCGTAGTGGCTGCGATTGAAGATCGCCAGTTCGCCGGCCATCGGCGCCTGCGCGTGCACGCGCCACAGGAAATCGTGCGCGGCCTCCCGCTCCGAGGGCGCGCGAAACGGCACGATGCGCAGTCCGAGCGGATCGACATTCTGGAACACCGCGCGCACGGTGCCGTCCTTGCCGCTGGTGTCGGTGCCTTGCAGGATCAACAACACGCGGCGGCGGCGCTGCGCGTGCAGTTTCTCCTGAAGGTCGTCGAGCTGTGCGCCGATCACCGCGAGACGTTCGCGGTCCGCGTCCTTCATGCCGGTCGAGAACGGTTTCGCGGAGGGATCGACTGAGCTCAGATCGAAGGGCTTCAGCTTCTTGCCGCCGTCGAAGAAAGGCACGCGAAAGTCGTCGAGTTCGGGTTTCTTAGCCATGTCTTTTTTCCTCTCGCCAATGAAAACGGGCTGCTGCCTGGCTCGACCGGCAACAGCCCGTTCATCATTACATCTTTCGGACCGTGAAACGCCCGAACGTGCTCAGGGCAAAGTCCGTCTCCGCACGCGCGGAGCAACGATGCACAGGTGCGCTCAGGACAGCTTCTTCTTCAGCAATTCATTCACCTGCTGCGGATTCGCCTTGCCCTTCGTCGCCTTCATGGCCTGGCCGATCAGCGCGTTGAACGCCTTCTCCTTGCCCGCGCGGAATTCGTCGACCGACTTCTGATTCGCCGCGAGCACCTCGTCGATGATCGCTTCGAGCGCGCCGGTGTCGGAAATCTGCTTCAGGCCCTTCGCCTCGATGATGCGATCCGCCGCGCCTTCGTCCGTCGCCTTTTCGTCCCAGATCGTCTGGAAGATGTCCTTCGCGATCTTGTTCGAGATGGTGCCATCGGCGATGCGCTGCACGATCAGCGCCAACTGCGCCGCCGATACCGGCGATTCGCTGATCTCGAGCGATTCGCGGTTCAGTTGCGCGGAGACGTCGCCCATCATCCAGTTCGCGGCGATCTTCGCTTGCGCCGCGCCCGCCTTTTGCACGAGCGCCTCGAAGTACGATGCCATCGCCTTCGACGAAGTCAGCACGCCCGCGTCATACGGCGTGAGGCCGTAGGTATCGACGATGCGCTTCTGCATGTCCGCCGGAAGCTCAGGCATTTCGCCCTTCACGCGCTCGATCCACGACGATTCGATCACGAGCGGCATCAGGTCCGGATCCGGGAAATAGCGGTAATCGTGCGCGTCTTCCTTGCTGCGCATCGAGCGCGTTTCGCGCTTGTCCGGATCGTAGAGACGCGTTTCCTGAACCACGGTGCCGCCGTCCTCGATCAACTCGATCTGGCGGCGCACTTCGTACTGGATCGCCTCTTCGAGGAAGCGGAACGAGTTCAGGTTCTTGATCTCGGCGCGCGTGCCGAATTCCTTCTGGCCCACCGGACGCACCGACACGTTGGCGTCGCAGCGGAACGAGCCTTCCTGCATGTTGCCGTCGCAAATGCCGAGCCACACGACAAGCCCGTGCAGCGCCTTCGCATACGCCACCGCTTCCGCGGCGCTGCGCATTTCCGGCTCGGTGACGATCTCGAGCAGCGGCGTGCCCGCGCGGTTCAGGTCGATGCCCGTCATGCCCGCGAAGTCCTCGTGCAGCGACTTGCCCGCGTCCTCTTCGAGGTGCGCGCGCGTCAGGTTGACGGTCTTCGAATACGCTTGCCAGCCCGCCTTTTCATTGGCCGGAACCTGGATCGTGATCTGACCGCCCTGCACGACCGGAATCTCGTACTGGCTGATCTGATAGCCCTTCGGAAGATCCGGATAGAAGTAGTTCTTGCGCGCGAAGATGCTGCGCGGCGCGATATGCGCGCCGATCGAAAGGCCGAAGCGGATCGCGCGCTCGACGGCGCCCCTGTTCATCACGGGCAGCACGCCGGGCAGCGCGAGATCGACGGGACTCGCCTGCGAGTTCGGGCTCGCGCCGAACTGAGTGGGCGCGCCCGAGAAAATCTTGGAGACGGTGGAAAGCTGCGCGTGCGTTTCCAGACCGATGACGACTTCCCACTGCATGTTCACACTCCCGATGCCGATGGTGCCTTGCGGTGCCAGTCGGTCGCGCGCTGGAACGCGTCGGCGACCTGGAGCATCCGGGCTTCGTTGAAATAGTTGCCGATAATCTGCAGACCGACCGGCCGATTCGCATTCGCGCCCGCGCCGAAGCCGCACGGTACGCTCATGCCCGGCAGACCCGCGAGGCTCACGGAGAGCGTGTAGATATCGGCGAGGTACATCTGCACGGGATCGTCGGCCTTCTCGCCGAGATTCCACGCAACCGACGGCGCGACCGGCCCCATGATGACATCGCACTGCTTGAACGCTTCCTGGAAATCGCGCGCGATGATGCGGCGAATCTTCTGCGCCTGGAGGTAGTACGCGTCGTAGTAGCCGTGCGAGAGCACGTACGTGCCGACGAGAATCCGCCGCTTCACTTCCGGCCCGAAGCCTTCGGCGCGCGACTTCTTGTACATGTCGAGCAAGTCCTTGTACTGCGCAGCGCGATGCCCGTAGCGCACGCCATCGAAGCGCGACAGATTCGACGATGCCTCCGCCGGCGCGATGATGTAGTACACGGGAATCGAAAGTTCCGTCTTCGGCAGCGACACTTCGACGAGCGTCGCGCCGAGCGCTTCGTATTGTTTCAGCGCGGTGTCGATGGAAGCGCGCACGTCGTCGGCGAGACCGGCGCCGAAGTACTCCTTCGGCATGCCGATGCGCAGGCCCGCGAGCGGCTTCGCGGCATCGCCGCCATTCCACGTCTTGCCGAGATAGCGCGTGTAGTCTTCATTCTCGCGTTGCAGGCTCGTGGAATCGCGCTCGTCGAAGCCGCCCATCGCGTTGAGCAGGAGCGCGCAGTCGGCGGCGCTTTGCGCCATCGGCCCGCCCTGATCCAGCGACGACGCGAACGCGATCATTCCGTAACGCGAAACGCGGCCGTAAGTCGGCTTGATGCCGGTGATGCCGGTGAACGACGCGGGCTGGCGGATCGAGCCGCCGGTGTCCGTGCCGGTCGCGGCGGGCGCGAGACGCGCGGCCACGGCAGCGGCCGAGCCGCCGGAGGAGCCGCCCGGCACCGCCTTCAGGTCCCACGGGTTTTTCACCGCGCCGAAGTACGAATTCTCGTTGGACGAGCCCATTGCGAACTCGTCCATGTTGGTCTTGCCGAGCGTGACCATGCCGGCGTTTTTCAGACGATCGACGACGGTCGCATCGAACGGGCTCGCGTAGTTTTCGAGCATGTGCGAGCCGGCCGTGGACGTCCAGCCGCGCGTGACGAACACGTCCTTGTGCGCGACCGGCACGCCGGTGAGCGCGCCCGCGTTGCCTTGCGCGATGAGCGCGTCGGCGGCCTTCGCCTGTTCGAGCGTGAGTTCGCGATCGATGCCGATGAACGCGTTCAGGTCCTTCGCGGCCTCGATGCGTTGCAGATACGACTGCGCCAGTTCGACCGCGGAGATCTCCTTCGAGTCGAGCGCGGCGCGCAATTCGGTCAAGCTTTTCTGATGCATTGCAGTTCCCTGATGAGCGCGGCACTTTGTGCCACGCGCTTTGCGCTGGATATTCGACGGTTACTCGATGACTTTCGGCACGAGATACAGCCCGTCCTGCACCGCGGGCGCGGAGCGCTGGAACTCTTCGCGCTCGACACGCTCTGAGACAGCGTCGTCACGCAAACGAAGCGCGACTTCCTCGATCTGCTCGATCGGATGCGCGAGCGGCTCGATGCCGGTCGTGTCGACCGCCTGCATCTGCTCGACGAGACCGAAAAAATCGTTGAGCCGCGCGAGCGTGGGTTCGGCCTCGTTATCGGGCAATTCGAGCCGCGCCAGGTGCGCGATGCGTTTTACGTCGGTCAGGGTCAAAGACATGGAATCACCGGAGAAAGCGTGGACAGCCCCAATCTCGAAAACTTTCGCTGTGACAGCTAGTTACGATCTCGGGAGGAGCCCTCGGAAGCAGGTATGGCGATGGCAAAAACTGCCAGCCTTTTCCTATAGATGCCCACAAATTATAAGGTATCATTACACGTTCGACTCACCTCTGGAACGCTCTGTCAGCGGCTTTCTCCCTGAATCAGTCAATTGCGAGAAACGTTTGCGTATGGCGTTCCATTCTGCGGTAGATTTCTTCCCGGATTTGCACTTCACGGCGAGCCTTCGCCGCCCGGGCAAACCGTTATTTTTTCCGCTGCCGTTCCCGGCGCCCCTCGCGACGAACGGCCACCCAGCGAGACAGGATTTTTGAATGTTCGGTTTTTTGCGCAGCTATTTCTCCAACGACCTGGCGATTGACCTCGGCACCGCCAACACGCTGATCTACATGCGCGGCAAGGGCATCGTCCTCGACGAGCCATCGGTCGTTTCGATTCGCCAGGAAGGCGGCCCCAACGGAAAGAAGACCATTCAGGCGGTAGGCAAGGAAGCCAAGCAGATGCTCGGCAAGGTGCCGGGCAACATCGAGGCGATCCGCCCGATGAAGGACGGCGTCATCGCCGACTTCACCGTCACGGAGCAGATGATCAAGCAGTTCATCAAGACCGCTCACGAATCCCGCATGTTCTCGCCGTCGCCGCGCATCATCATCTGCGTGCCGTGCGGTTCCACGCAGGTCGAGCGCCGCGCGATCAAGGAAGCGGCTCACGGCGCGGGCGCGTCGCAGGTCTATCTGATCGAAGAGCCGATGGCCGCCGCGATCGGCGCGGGCCTGCCGGTGTCGGAAGCAACGGGCTCCATGGTCGTCGACATCGGCGGCGGCACGACGGAAGTCGGCGTCATCTCGCTCGGCGGCATCGTGTACAAGGGCTCGGTGCGCGTCGGCGGTGACAAGTTCGACGAAGCAATCGTCAACTACATCCGCCGCAACTACGGCATGCTGATCGGCGAGCAGACCGCTGAAGCCATCAAGAAGGAAATCGGCTCGGCCTTCCCCGGCTCCGAAGTGAAGGAAATGGAAGTCAAGGGCCGCAACCTGTCCGAAGGCATTCCGCGCAGCTTCACCATTTCGAGCAATGAAATTCTCGAAGCGCTGACGGACCCGCTGAACCAGATCGTGTCGTCGGTGAAGATCGCGCTGGAACAGACGCCCCCGGAACTCGGTGCGGACATCGCCGAGCGCGGCATGATGCTGACGGGCGGCGGCGCGCTCCTGCGCGATCTCGATCGCCTGCTCGCGGAAGAAACCGGCCTGCCGGTGCTCGTCGCCGAAGACCCGCTGACCTGCGTGGTGCGTGGCTCGGGCATGGCGCTCGAGCGCATGGACAAGCTCGGCAGCATCTTCTCGTACGAGTGATCTCCCGGCCGAAGGTTTTCGCTCACCTTCCCTTGAGCGTCATGCCCTTCGGCGCGACAAGCAAACGCACCCGCGTAACGCGACGCGCGCACGGCCCGGCAATTGTCCGGGCCGTTGTCGGAACAGCGTAGGGCAGGTTTCGCCGCCGGCGAATCACCTGCAGCATCGATCCATCCGTTCACGCCCTCGGCGCCGACCATGGAATACAGTCCGCCGCCACTTTTCAAGCAAGGCCCTTCCGCGCTCGCGCGCCTGATTTTCTTCGTGGTGCTCGCCATCGCGCTGCTCATCTCGGATGCGCGCTTCAGCACGCTGGAAATCGTGCGCGGCATGCTCGGCGCGGGGTTATATCCGTTGCAGCGCGCGGCGCTCGTGCCGCGCGATATCTTCATGGGCGCCGCTGACCTCGCCGTGACGAGCGCGACTTTGCGCAGCCAGAACCAGAAGCTCGCCGACAAGAACCTGGAACTGTCCGTGAAGGCCGGCGATGCGGCGCAACTCGCGATCGAGAATGCACATCTGCGCGCGCTGCTGAACTTGCAATCGCGCGCGACCACCGAAGAAACACCCGCCGAAATTCAGTACGACACGCGCGATCCGTTCACGCAGAAGGTCGTGATCGGCAAGGGTTCGCAACAGAATATCCAGGATGGCGCGCCGGTCGTCACGGAAGACGGCGTGATCGGCCAGGTCACGCGCGTGTTTCCGCTGCAATCGGAAGTCACGCTGCTCACCGACAAGGATCAGGCGGTGCCCGTGCAGATCGCGCGCACCGGCTTGCGCAGCGTGATCTACGGCACGCCGAAGGGCGATACGCTCGATCTTCGCTTCGTGCCGATCAGCGCCGATGTGCAAGCCGGCGACGAACTCGTGACGAGCGGCCTCGACGGCATCTATCCGCCGGGCCTGCCGGTCGCGAAGGTGCTGCGCGTCGACAAGCAGGCGGACACGGCGTTCGCGCGCGTCGTCTGCGTGCCAATCGCGGCTGTGCGCGGCGCGCGCCAGTTGCTCGTGCTGCACTACAACGTGAACGTGCCACCGAATCCGATCGAAGTCGAAGCGGCCGCGGCCGCCAAGGAAGCAAAGGAAAACAAGGGCAAGAAGAAAGCCGCGCCGAAGGCGGCGCCTGCTGCCGGCGCAAGCGGCGCATCGGCGCCTGCGGCCGCGTCGGGCCCGGCGCCGGGCTCAGCGCCTGTCGCAGCGGCGGCCCCGGCAAAGCCGGCACCGGCGTCCGCGCCGAAGGCGGCATCGGGCGCGGCGGCGAAACCGTCGAAGAAGGCGCAACCGGCCAAGCCCGCTTCCTCGGGAGCCGCGCGATGAATCGTCCGCAATACATTCTGCAGCCGGTCAATCCGTACTTCATCACGTTCAGCCTCGCGGCTGCGTTTCTGCTGAACCTGATGCCCTGGGGACGGCTCATCGGCGTGCCGGATTTCGTCGCGCTCGTGCTGCTGTTCTGGAACGTGCATCAGCCGCGCAAGGTCGGCATGGGCATCGCGTTCATGCTCGGCATCCTGATGGACGTCCATAACGCGAACTTGCTCGGTGAGCACGCGCTGGCCTACACGCTTCTGTCCTACGGCGCGATCACAATTCACCGCCGCGTGCTGTGGATGGCGCTGCCCGTGCAGATGTTCGTCGTCGCGCCGCTGCTCGTGGGCGCGCATCTCGTGCCGTTCGTGATCCGCCTGATGACCGGCGCCGCGTTTCCCGGCTGGAGCTATCTGATCAACGGATTCGTCGAAGCGTTGCTCTGGCCGATCGCGAGCTTTCTCCTGCTGATGCCGCAACGGCGCGCCGCCGATCCTGACGACACGCGCCCGATCTGAGCGCGACAGCGCGCGCCGTCGCCGGATAAACGCCCGCGCGCGAACTACACTTGAATCGCGAAAGATCGCGAGAAACCCGCGAAAGCTGCATGACCGAAATAAAGAACACCGAGCAACAGTTGTCGAAGTTCCGCCTGCGCGTCGCGGCGGCGGGACTGTTCGTGTTCGTCTGCTTCGGGCTGATCGGGCTGCGCTTTCTCTATCTGCAAGTCTGGCATTTCAGCAAATACTCGTTGCAGGCGAACGAGAATCGCATTTCCGTTGCGCCGATCGTGCCGAACCGCGGCATCATCACGGATCGCAACGGCGTCGTGCTGGCGAAGAACTATTCGGCGTACACACTGGAGATCACGCGCTCGAAGATCAACGGCACGCTCGATGAAACCATCGACGAACTCTCGCAAGTCATTTCGATCGACGCACGCGACCGCCGCCGTTTCAAGAAGCTGCTCGAAGACTCGAAGAATTTCGAAAGCCTGCCCATCCGCACGCGTCTCACCGACGAGGAAGTCGCGAAGTTCACCGCGCAGCGTTTCCGTTTTCCGGGCGTGGAAGTGCGCGCGCGTCTGTTCCGCCAATATCCGCTCGGCACGACCGCCGCGCACGTGATCGGCTACATCGGGCGTATTTCGCAGCGCGACCAGGAGCGCATCGACGACGCGAGCGACGCCAACGACGAAAGCTCCGATCACTACGATCCGCGTGTCGACGCCAACAACTACAAGGGCACGGATTACGTCGGCAAGATCGGCGTCGAGCAGAGCTATGAAACCGAGCTGCACGGGCTGACGGGTTTCGAGGAAGTGGAAGTGACGGCGGGCGGCCGCCCGGTGCGCACGATGTCGCGCACGCAGGCGACGCCGGGCAACAATCTCGTGCTGTCGCTCGATATCGGCTTGCAGCAGATCGCCGAGCAGGCGTTCGCGGGCAAGCGCGGCGCGCTCGTCGCGATCGAGCCTTCCACCGGCGACGTTCTCGCGTTCGTTTCGGCGCCGAGCTTCGACCCGAATTCGTTCGTCGACGGCATCGATCAGCAAACGTGGGACGCGCTCAACAACTCTGCGGATCACCCGCTGCTGAACCGTCCGTTGCACGGCACATATCCGCCGGGCTCCACGTACAAGCCGTTCATGGCGCTCGCCGCCCTCTCGCTGCACAAGCGCACGCCGGGCTGGGGTTTCCAGGATCCGGGCTACTTCACTTTCGGCGGCCATACCTTCCGCAACGACGTCCGCTCGGGCCAGGGCTGGGTCGACATGAACCGCGCGATCGTCGTGTCGAACGACACCTACTTCTACATGCTCGCGCGCGATCTCGGCGTCAATGCGATGGCGGGCTTCATGAAGCCGTGGGGTTTCGGCCAGATCACCGGCATCGATATCGCGGGCGAGGCGCGCGGCATCCTTCCGTCGACGGAATGGAAGCGCAAGGCGTATCGCAAGCCCGAGCAGCAGCGCTGGTATGAGGGCGAGACGATCAGCCTCGGCATCGGCCAGGGCTACAACTCGTTCACGATCCTGCAACTCGCGCACGCGACGGCCACGCTCGCGAACAACGGCATCGTGATGAAGCCGCACCTCGTGCGCGATATCGAAAATCCGATCTCGAAGGCCATGCGCGCCGTGGTGCGCGATCCGAGCGACAAGATTCCGGTGCAGCAGAAGGACATCGACGTCATCAAACATGCGATGGAAGGGGTCGTGACGAACGGCACGGCGGCGAAGGTGTTCGCGGGCGCGTCGTATCTCGCCGCCGGCAAGACCGGCACGGCGCAGGTCTATTCGCTGCAGGGCGCGAATTACAAGGGACACGCGACCGCCGAGCATCTGCGCGACCACGCGCTGTTCATCGCGTTCGCGCCGGCCGAGCAACCGAAGATCGCGCTCGCGCTGATCGTCGAAAACGGCGGCTGGGGCGCGGAATCGGCGGGCCCGATCGCGCGCAAGGTGCTCGACTACTATCTGGTCGACCGTCTCAAGCCGGGCGCGGAAGCCGCGGCGGTCGCGGCGGCGGCATCGGCCACCGGCGACGACGGCCTGCCGATGATCGGCGGCACGCAGCCGCCCGCCTCCGTGGCGTTGCCCGCATCGGTCGCGAATTCGTCGCCGGCGTTTTCGCCTCAGGCGGCGTCGAATCCAGATGTCGCGAAGGCGGCGTCCGCTCCTGCGCTTCCGGCATCCGCACCGAAGGCCGCGAAGCCTCGCGCCGCATCGGCGACGCCCACGACACCCGCCACACCCGCAGCCGCGCTGCCCGCGTCCGCGTCCAACCGCGCGCCCGCGCCGAAAAAGCGCCCGACGGAGCCGACGCCCTCCATGGTGCGCGGCAATGACAAGGACGGCGTGCGCGTTCTTGCGCCGTCCGGCGGCATCGACGAGTAAAGGAAACCGCCATGCAACTGCACATGCAATTCGACAAGCGCGAACTGTTCGACCGCGCGAAGCGCATGTTCGCGGGCTTCGACAAACCGCTCGCGCTCATCGTGTTCCTGCTGTTGTGCGTCGGCATCGTGACGCTCTACAGCGCGAGCCTCGACATGCCCGGCCGCGTCGAGGACCAGCTGCGCAACATCATGCTGACGTTCGGGCTGATGTGGGTGCTCGCCAACATCCCGCCGCAAATGCTGATGCGCTTCGCCGTGCCGCTCTATACGGTCGGTGTCGCGCTGCTGGTCGCGGTGGCCGCGTTCGGTCTGACGCGCAAGGGCGCGAAGCGCTGGCTGAATGTCGGCGTGGTGATCCAGCCGTCGGAGATCATGAAGATCGCGATGCCGCTGATGCTCGCGTGGTACTACCAGAAGCGCGAGAGCAATATCCGCTGGTGGGATTACATCGTCGGCTTTCTGATTCTGATGCTGCCGGTCGGGCTCATCGCGAAGCAGCCTGACCTCGGCACGGCGGTGCTCGTGTTCGCGGCGGGCATGTTCGTCATCTACTTCGCCGGATTGAGCTTCAAGCTGATCGTGCCGGTGCTCATTGCGGCGGTCATCGCGGTGGCAGGCGTCGCCGTGTTCCAGAACAAGATCTGTCAGCCGGACGTCGTCTGGCCGATGATGCACGACTACCAGAAGCACCGTATCTGCACGTTGCTCGACCCGACCTCCGATCCGCTCGGCAAGGGCTTCCACACGATTCAGGCGGTGATCGCCATCGGCTCGGGCGGCACGCTCGGCAAGGGCTGGCTGCAGGGCACGCAGGCGCACCTCGAATTCATCCCCGAGAAGCACACGGACTTCATCTTCGCCGTATTCGCCGAGGAGTTCGGCCTCGCGGGCGGGCTCGTGCTGCTCTTCCTCTACATGGCGCTGATCGCGCGCGGGCTGTATATCGCGGCGAACGGCGCGACCTTCTTCGGGCGATTATTGGCCGGATCGCTCACGCTCGCGTTCTTTACCTACGCGTTCGTGAATATCGGCATGGTGAGCGGGATTCTGCCCGTGGTCGGCGTGCCGCTGCCGTTCATGAGCTATGGCGGCACGGCGTTGACGACGCTCGGCGTCGCGGTCGGGCTGATCATGAGCGTCGCGCGGCAGAAGCGCCTGATGCAGAGTTAGCGAGCGTCTCTTGGCCCGATTCCAACTCAAAGCCGTGGATACGTCCGCGGCTTTTTTGTTTTCTCGCCGCGTCACTGCGGCTTCTGCTGCCCGAGTTCGGCGCTGAGTTGCAAATACTTGAGCTTGGCGGCCGGATCGCCCTGCGCGGCCGCCGCGGCGTAATACGCGCGCGCGACGTTCAGATTGCGTTCGACGCCATCGCCGCCGCGCTCGTAGAACGATCCCGCGACGTACTGCGCGGTCATGTCGCCGCCTTCGGCCGCCTTCTTGTACCAGTTGAACGCCTGCACGTTGTCGCGGGCGGTGCCGCGTCCGTCGAGAAACTGATTGGCGAGCGCCAGTTCGGCCTGCACGTGGCCCTGATTCGCGGCGCGCAGGAACCAGCGATGCGCCTCCGCCGGATCCTTGTCCACGAACTGCCCGTCGTCGTACATCTTGCCGTACACGTATTGTGCGTGGGTCATGTTCGCGTCTGCGGCGCGGCGCAGCCATTTCTTCCCTTCGGGCACGTCGACCGGGCCGCCTTCGCCATTGAGCAGCATCATCGCGTAGTTGAATTCGGCGAGCCGGCTGCCCCGCTGCGCCGCGCGACGAAACTCCGAGCGCGCCGCGCCGAGATTGCCCGCGTTGTAATCGGCGACGGCGTTTTGCGTCGCGATATCGGTTGGCCTGGGCGCGTTGTCGGCGTACGCCGCGCCGCCCGAAATCGACAGGCTCAGCGCCGCGGCCACCGACGCCATGGCGGTTTTCATGATCTCGCCTCCTGCAACGCCTGACGCGTCGCCTTCAACAGCCACATCACATCCGCGCCGATAGCGACGAGCTTGATGCCCGCCTGCGCGTACTGCTTCGCACTCGCGGCGTCGAGCGCGAAGATGCCGCTAGCGATGCCCGCGCGATTCGCCGCATCGACGATTTTCGTGATTGCCGCCTGCACGTCGGGATGCTTGCCGTCGCCGAGATGGCCGAGGCTCGCGGCGAGGTCCGCCGGGCCGATGAACAGGCAATCGACGCCCGGCGTCGCGGCGATCTCGTCGACAGCTTCGAGCGCCGCCGCCGATTCGATCTGCACGATCGTCGCGATCTGCGCGTTCGCGCTCGTCGCGTAATCGCGACGCATACCGTATGCCGCGGCCCTCACCATGCCCGCGACGCCGCGCAGACCATGCAGCGCCGCTTCGGTCGGGTACTGCGTGAGGCTTACGATGCGCGCCGCCTCTTGCGCCGATTGCACGTTCGGGAACATCAACGTGCGCGCGCCCGCGTCGAGCGCGCGCTTCACGAGCCAGCCCTCGCTGGACGGCACGCGCACGATAGGTTCGCTCGGCAGATGCGCGGCGGCGATCGCGCGCAGCTGCGCGACGACATCCGCGCTATCGTTCGGCGAATGCTCCATGTCGATGCACAGCCAGTCGAAGCCCGCGTGCGCGAGCGCCTCGGCGGCATCGGCGCTGCCGAGCGACAGCCACAGGCCGAACGCGGTGCCCGGTTCTGCGAAGCGCTGCTTGAGGGGATTGGTGAACGTGCTCATCGCGCGGCTCCTTCGAGGATTTGAAGGATGACCGCGCGCGGCCGCGAAAAGGAAAACGACAGAAGAAGTGACGGCATGCGTGCGCTCCGTGTCTCGCCGCCTCGGATAGTGGGCGACTCATCGGACGATCATACCGTGACAGAAGCGCGCGCGCCGGACGTGCTCCGAGCGGCTCGCGCTCGGGCAATCAGCCGCGTTCGACGTCGGCCCAGCAGTTCGGCGTTTCGTAGAGACGCACGCGCTTGAGCTTCAGATTGACGCCGTAATGCGCGTCGTAGACGTCCGCGAGGATATCGAAAGCGACCGCGGCGAGATTCTCGACCGTAGGAATGCGATCGAGCACGACGGTCTTGTGATCCGACAGCGTTTGCAGGAATTCGCGCACTTTGACATCGCCTTCATAGACGATGAACGCATGATCCCATTTGTTGACGAGATGCTCCATCGCCAGCGCTTTCACGTCGGCGAAATCCATCACCATGCCGCGATCGGGCGCGCCTTCCACGTCCACCAGATCGCCTTGCAGCGTGATTTCGAGCACATAGCGATGCCCGTGCAGGTTGCGGCACTGGCTGCGGTGATCGGGAATGCGGTGGCCCGCGTCGAATTCGAGTTTTCGGGTAATCGTCTGCACGTCGGCTGACCGTTTAATCAGGGGATGTTCAAATATTTGTGCGTCTGCATCGACAGGCGCCACTTCGGATGGCGCTTGCACCAGTCGATCGCGAGCTTCGTGTTGATGTCGCGCGACGGGCCGTCCATCGGCTGCACGAGGAAGTAGTCGAAGTCGAGCTTCTCGTACTCCGCAAGGCGCTGGTTGTCCTGCGGCACGACGACCTTCAGCTCGTTGCCCTTCGTGACGACGAGCGGCGCATCCGCCTTCGGGCTCACGCAAATCCAGTCGATGCTATCGAGCACCGGCAGCGAGCCGTTCGTCTCGATGGCCATCTCGAAGCCCGCGTCATGCAGCGCGTCGACGAAAGGCTGGTCGATCTGCAGCATCGGCTCGCCGCCCGTGCACACGACGAACCGGTGCGCCGCGCCTTCCGGCCACAGCGATGCGATCTTCGCGACGAGTTCCGCCGGCGTCTTGTACTTGCCGCCGTTCTCGCCATCGGTGCCGACGAAATCGGTATCGCAGAACTGGCAGACGGCGTCCGCGCGATCTTCCTCGCGTCCCGACCACAGATTGCAGCCCGCGAAACGGCAGAACACGGCCGGACGCCCGGCATTGGCGCCTTCGCCCTGCAACGTGTAGAAAATTTCCTTTACCGCGTACGTCATGACTGCTTCGTGAACCTCGTAAAAATCAGACCGGCGCGGTCGTGACCTGTTCGCCCGCGCGATACGCCTCGTAGCCGCGTTTGCGCAGTTTGCATGCCGGGCATTGGCCGCAGCCGAAGCCCCAGTCGTGCAGTTCGGCGCGCTCGCCGACATAGCAGGTGTGCGTTTCGACGCGGATCAACTCGACGAGCGTCTCGCCGCCGAGCGTTTCCGCGAGCCGCCATGTGTCGGCCTTGTCGAGCCACATGAGCGGCGTTTCCAGTGCGTAGCGCGTCTCCATCCCGAGATTGAGCGCGACTTGCAGCGCTTTCATCGTGTCGTCGCGGCAATCCGGATAGCCGGAAAAATCGGTCTCGCACATGCCGCCGACCAGCACCTTCAATCCACGCCGATACGCCACTGCTGCAGCAATCGTCATGAACAGCAGATTTCGGCCCGGCACGAACGTGTTCGGCAAGCCGCTCGCCGTCGACTGAATCTCGATTTCGCGGGTCATCGCCGTATCGCTGATCGCGCCGAGCACCGACAGATCGATCGTGTGATCTTCGCCAAGGCGCTCGGCCCATTGCGGGAACGCGCGCATGATGGCCGCGCGAAAACCGTCGCGGCATTCCAGTTCCACGCGATGGCGCTGTCCGTAATCGAAACCGAGTGTCTCGACCGTTTTGTAACGTTCGAGCGCCCAGGCGAGGCAAGTGGCCGAGTCCTGGCCGCCGGAGAACAGCACGAGCGCGCTGTCTTTAGCGTCTATCCGAGTCACCGTGAAAACTCCGTACTCCGTGAATGAGATTGGCGTGGCACGCCGCACAGGCAGTCGGAGTGACCGGACTTCGCGATGCGCGGCGCGGGCGGCGACGCCCGCGAGTCCAGTATAGGCCGGCGACCTTCGCCCGGACGCGCGCGCCATTTATGCCGCCGATAGCGGAACAGAAGCGGGATGGTCGAGCGCCGCGGATTCGTTCCGGCGCGTCGCGCACGCGTTTTTGGGGCTTCGAAAAGGAAAGGACTTGCGGGTCCGAGGACGAGGCAAGTCCTTAATTCGGCGCGAATTTTAGCACGGAGCACGATGGTTCGCCGAGCTCGGCGCGGTATGGGCGGCTTTCCATTGCGCCGCGGCTATCCCGCGTTCCGTCGAAGAACGTGCCAGCGAGGTCGGCCGGGAAAATTCGGCCGCTGCCAGAGCCGCTTAAAGGCATTTTGTACCGCTGCGGCGAACGCTGACGCCGCCAGCAGCGCGGTCACCGCTACCGGCGAGCCCCCGGCGGCGACGCCCATCTTCTACGGCTCGAACGGCCACAACAACGAAGGCTGCGGATACGACCTCTCGAGCCCGACGCTTCACTCGGTCGGCAAAGCGGGCAGGCAGGCTGGACTCTCGTTCCAGCGGCCTGCCCGCTTTGCATTTCCGCGAAAAGAACGCCGTCGCCGATATGCGAATCGACACCGGCATGTGGAAATTATTGCTGCAACACGAACGAATAAAGCCCGCAATTTTTAGAAATCTCGCTAAACCTCCTCGCCGCCACGTCGATATACAGGTCGATGCTTGTTTCAATTCGTAACATGAACGAGTAAATATTGCTCGACGCGCGGACGACCGCGCAATCGTTTGGCAGCGCATCCGACCGCCAGAGGCAACATCCGCCGATGACGTCAGGGCGCCTCGCCACGCCACGGGGATCAGCACTTCGCAGTCCGAAATAGCTTTCTAGCTCAGAACCCATCCGCTGGGTCACGCGGAACCGCAGGTCCGTTTCCGATCCGCCCTTCCCTCGCGGCGCTCCGGAGAAGGCACCGGCATCGCCGACGCACCACCACACGACCAGTAAGACTAAAAATGAAAAAACTCACACAGACCAATCTTCGCGCCGTTTGCGCCCTCGACGTTCTTTCCGCACCGAAGGCGAGCCTGATCGCCGCCGCGGTCGCAACCAGCCTGATGCTCGCAGCCTGCGGCGGTGGCAGCGCCAACGACGCCTTCGACACGGCATCGACCGTGAATGCGGCGAGCCGCAGCGCAACCGCGTTCACCGTGACTGCGCCGACCGCGAACGCCACCGTCTCCGGCACCGTGACGGTGAAGGGCACGACGGGAACGAAGTGGGCGAAAGTCTCCGTCGTCGACATGACCACGGGCAAGAAGGTCGCGGGCGACGCCACGCCCTCGAACGGCGCGTTCTCGACGACCGTCGACACGACGGCTCAGAGCAACGGCACGCATACCTGGCAGGTCACGGCCACGGACTCGTCGGGCGGCACGCGCTCGGTGCAGAACGTGAGCGTCGTCGTGAAGAACACTGCGGCGGTGAGCAGCATCTTCTACGGTGCGAACGGCCATAACAACGAAGGCGGCGCGTACGACATCTCCAGCCCGGCGCTGCAGCTCTCGCAGTTGCAGGATCTCGGCGTGAAGCTGTATCGCAACGAGGTGTTCAGCCAGTGGGGCGCGAACAAGCTCGCGGGCATCGCGAAGACAATGGCGGCGGGCGGCGTGACCGTGTATCCGGTGATGCTGATGGGCATCGACTTCACCAGTGAAACCGACGCCTACAATGCCGGCTATCAGCTCGGCGTGTGGACGGCCACCGCGTATCGATACCCGTACTACGAGGTGTCGAACGAACTGGAAGCGGAGGCGCTCGCCGGCAACGTGGACGGCGTCTATGCGCAGCAGTTCGACAACACCAGGTTCCAGATCGCGCGGGGCGTGATTCGCGGGATGATCGCGGGTGTGAAGTCGGTGGATCCGAACGGCAAGATCATCATGGGCGGTGGCACGTGGTTGCACTACGGCTTCGACCAGATGCTCGCCAACGGCACGCAGCCGGATGGCTCGACTGGCCATCCCATCGTGAATTGGGACATCACGGCGTGGCACTGGTACTCGGATATGGGCGACATCAGCAACGCGTGCGGCGGCACGGGTTGCCACGACGTCCTCGCGACGCTGCAACAGATGGGCAAACCGATCTGGCTCAACGAATTCGGCGTGCGTCCGTGGCTCGGCACGGATCAACAGATCGCGGACTATCTCGTCGGCAACAAGATGATGGCGGAGTTCGTCGCGGTGGCGGCGAAGTACAACATTCAGGCGATTCAGACGTACGAGCTGTATGACGACCCTGTTGGCGGCGAAGGCGCGTACGGTCTCCTGAAGAACGACGGTATAACGCAGAAGGCGCAGTACACGGCGTTCAAGAACTTCGTCGCGGCAAATCCGAAGTAAGGATCGGCCAGGTGAAAAAAAGCGGGCGGTTCGTTGCCACGAACTGTCCGCTTTCGAATCTGTACGTGCGGAAAAGAACAAGAAAAGAAAAAGCCCGAGAGTGATAACACTCTCGGGCTTCTTGCATTCTGGTGGCCTGGGGCGGAATCGAACCACCGACACGCGGATTTTCAATCCGCTGCTCTACCAACTGAGCTACCGGGCCAACGAAGAGGTGAAACTATAGCAGAGACTATCGCGCCCCTCAAGCCCCTCTGCGCATTTTTCTAAAAAACTTCGAACATGGCGCTCAAACCTCGTTCTTGTTCTTCCCGAGATCGACACCCAACTGCTTGAGCTTGCGATACAAATGCGTGCGCTCGAGCCCTGTCTTTTCCGCGACGCGCGTCATGCTGCCGTTCTCGCGCGCGAGGTGATACTCGAAGTACGCGCGCTCGAACGCATCGCGTGCGTCACGCAACGGGATGTCGAACGAGATGGATGCAGTCTGTCCCGCCTGATTCTGCCCCGCGCCGCCCGCCGCAGCATCGTTCGATGCATGCAACGCCGATGCCGTCGGCAATGCGGCCGCCACCGGCACGCCCGATGCGCTCGCGCTCGCCGGCGGCTTCGCGGCTGCCGCTACCGGCGCCGCCGCGGTGCCGTGCGCAAGCCCCTGCTCGACGGCCTTCAGCAGCTTTTGCAGCGCGATGGGCTTTTCGAGGAAGTTGAGCGCGCCGATCTTCGTCGCTTCGACTGCGGTGTCGATGGTCGCGTGACCCGACATCATGATCACCGGCATCGTGAGCTTGCCCTGCGCGGCCCACTCCTTGAGCAGGGTCACGCCATCGGTGTCGGGCATCCAGATGTCGAGCAATACGAGATCGGGCGTCTGCTGCAGACGGTAGTCGCGCGCGACCTGCGCGTTCTCCGCCACATCCACGACATGGCCTTCGTCGCTCAGGATCTCGGAGAGCAGTTCCCGGATCCCCATTTCATCGTCTACCACCAGGATGGTTGCCATTTACGCTGCCCTTGTCTGCACTGTTGCTTTTGTCGTTCCCTGATTCGCCGCCGCACCGGCCCCCGGAGGCGTCGCGCCGGGCGCTGCGGTATCGTCCGCGAGTTGTAGAAACAGAATCGATATCTGCGCCCCTTCGATCACATCCGCTGCCTTCGAGCGGTTGCGTATGTCGATGCGCGCGCCGTGCTCGTCGACGATCTTCTTCACCGTTGCAAGTCCCAGGCCCGTGCCTTTCGCTTTCGTTGTCACGTAAGGCTCGAAAGCACGCGAAAGTATGCGCGCCGGGAAGCCCGAACCATTATCCGAGACCGTCAGACGAACAGCGACTCGCGCATGACCCGATGCATCGGGCTCGCCATATTCTACTGTTCTCGTTTCGAGCAGCACGCGCGGCTCCGCGACTTCGGCCACGGCGTCCTGCGCGTTCTGCAGCAGGTTGTGGATCACCTGGCGGATCTGCGTCGCGTCGCCGCGAATCACCGGCAGTTTCGCGAGGTCGACCTTGATCGGGCTCTTGCCTTCTTCGATGCCGTACAACGTCAGCACTTCGGCGACGAGATCGTTCAGTTGAAGATTGCCGAGCACCGCGGGCGGCGTGCGCGCGTATTCGCGGAAGTCATCGACCATCTGCTTCATCGCCTGCACCTGATTGACGATAGTCGTCGACGCACGCTTGAGCACGTCCGCGTCCGGCGGCGCGAGTTTGTCCGCGAGCTTCATTTGCAGGCGCTCGGCGGAGAGCTGAATGGGCGTGAGCGGATTCTTGATCTCGTGCGCGAGACGCCGCGCGACTTCGCCCCACGCGACGGAACGCTGCGCGGAGATCACGTCGGAGATGTCGTCGAACACGACGACGTAGCCGGTCGTCTCCGCATCCTCGGATTCGCTCTCCGTCACGCTCAGCAACTGCGTGCCGCGCACGAGCAGCGTCAGCGGATCGTTCTCGCCCGGCACGGTGACCGCGACCTGCTGCTGCCAGTGTCCGCGGTCGCCAACCGGATGCCCGCTGCCGACCGCCGCCGCATCGCGCTCGGCGAACGCCTTCCTCACCATCGCGCCGAACTCGGCCAGCACGTCGATCCGATCGAGCGGGTGATTGAGCAGCGCGCCGAAGGGCTGGCGGAAGATGCGCTCCGCGCCGCGATTCGCGGTGGTCAGGCGGAACTGGCGATCGAACACGAACACGCCCGCCGTGAGGTTCGCGAGAATACTTTCCAGATACGCCTTCGAGTGCTCCAGCGCGATGCGATTGTTCTCGACCGCCGCGCGTGCCTCGGATAGCTGCCGCGTCATCGCATTGAAGGACTGCGTAAGGAAGCCGAGTTCGTCGCGCGAATTGATCTCGCGTTTGGGCGTGTAGTCGCCTTCGGCCACCTCCTTCGTGCCCTGCGCGAGCAGGAACAATGGTCGCGCCAACTGGTTGCCAAGCGCGAGCGCGAGCATCATCGCGATGAAGGTCGCGAGGAAGAGCGCGAGCGTCAGCGTGCCGATATACATCTTGCGCAAGCCCGTGCGCCCGAGCCGCTTCTCCTGATACTCGCGATACGCGCGCTGCACGGCGTCGGCGTTGCGCGCGAGCTCCTGGCTCACGGGCTGCTCGATCTGCAGGAAGCGGTCGACGTGCTGGAATTCCGTGGTCGTCGTCGGATCGGGAATCTTCGTGACCACGCGCAGCCGCAGCGCGCCCTTGGGTCCGTTCGATTTCGGATCGCCGTCGATCTCGCCTTCGATCGCGCCGTACGGATGATCCTGCGCCTCCTTCAGCATCGTGCTGGTCGGCTCGTTGGCCGGCAGCAGCGCGTAGTAATTGCCCGAAGCCTGCGCGACCGTGCGCAAGCCCGCCACACGCTGCGAGCCGCTGCTCGACGCGAGATCCTCGCGGTTGTATTGATCGCGCGGACGCTCGAACACGACCGCATCCTGCACGCCGTATTGATCGCGCAGGCGCAGCAGCGACAGCGTGAGACTAGACGGATCGGCGCTCGCGAGCTGATCGCTCATCTGACGGCCGCGGTTCTTGAAATCGGCGAGCGAGGTTTCGAGCATGCCGCGCCCGAGCGTCAGGCCCGATGTGAGCGCCGTCTCGACGTTCACGTCGAACCACGATTCGATACTGCGCGACACGAACTGATACGAAACCACGTAGATGATCGCGCCCGGCACCACGCCGACGAGCGCGAAGATAAGCGCGAGCTTCGCCAGCAACCGCGTGCCGAAGCGCCCCTGCCTCACCCGCGACACGATAATGACGACGAGGCTGATGACGATCAGCATGAAGACGATCGCCACCGCGACGTTCGCCGCATAGAGCCAGCCGTAGTAGCGGTCGAAGAACTCGGTGTTCGCGCTGGCGAGCGCGAGCATCACGAGCAGCAGAACCGCCGTGAGCGCTACCGTGGAGACCAGCAGCCGGACGACGAAACTCTTCATGTCCGTGCGGCCGCGTCGAAATCTATTTCGCACGTTCTGCCGCCGTAAAAGTAAAACGCTTCCAGTCCGAGGAAAGGTTCCAGTCGCGGTTGTTCACCGCGTCGATCTGGAACGGCTTGGGCATCAATGCGATATCGAGCTGCATGCGCACCGATGCGTTATAGGTTTCTCCGCCATGCACCTGATTTCTGTCGATGACATGCCACGAGGTCACATGCTTGATGACCGCGAGCGCCTCATTGAGCGATGCGAAGCGCAATTGCAGGCCGCCCGTCGACACACGATATTCGTTCGTGAGCGGTTGATAGGAAAGTCGGATGCTCTGCGACACGTTGACCGGCTCTTCGTCGAACCAGTACCAGCGCGGTCTCGAAAGATTGAAGTCGATCGTGAAATAGAGCGGCACGCTGCGGTTCACGGCATCTTCGAGACTGGTGTTGAGGTCGAAGTCGAAGTGCGCATCGAGACTCCAGCCGGCATTGTCCGCTTGCAGCGACGCGCGCTGCACGGCAATCGTCTCGGCAAACGCGGGTTCGGCTGCGGCGAAAGTCAGCCAGAGCGTCAGCGCAGTCCAGATGACGGCCGCGAGCCGAAGCGGAAAAGAGCGTTTGATCGTCACCGTTTCTGAAAGCGCGCGTAGAAGAATCCGTCGTGGTCCGCGAAGGGCTTCGCGTCCCGGTCCGGGCTCGCGAGATTTGTACCGTCCGGTGAACCTTGCGCCGCGCCCGCGCTGGCACGCGCCGCTGTCGGCAACAATTGCCCCGGCGCGTCCAATCGTACCGCATCTTGATGCGCGGCTCCAAACCAGCGAGCCTGCTCTTCGCCCTCCTCGGGAAAGATGGAACATGTCACGTAAAGCAGCTCGCCGCCCTTCGCGACGAGCGGCCACAGCGCGTTCAGGATGCGCCGCTGCTCTTCGACGAGCGCGCCGATATCCGATTCGCGCCGCAGCCAGCGAATGTCCGGATGACGCCGCACGATGCCCGACGCCGAACACGGCACATCCGCGAGAATGCGATCGAACGGCGCGCCATCGAACCATTGCGCGGGATCGCCGGCGTCGCCCACCTTGATCTGCGCATCGAGTTTCAGCCGCGACAGATTCTGCCCGATGCGCCCCGAGCGCTCGGCATCGCTTTCGAGCGCGATCAGATCGAGGTTCGCGAGTTCGAGGAGATGGCCCGTCTTGCCGCCCGGCGCGGCGCACGCGTCCAGTACGCGCATGCCGTCTTTCACGTCGAGCAGTTGCGCGGCGAGTTGCGCGCCCGCGTCCTGCACCGACACGACGCCTTCGTCGAAGCCGGGAATGCGATCGACGGGCATCGGCGTTTTCAGGCGCACCGCGTGCGGGCCGGCTGCATCGGCTTCGATATGCGCGTCGCGCAGGCGCGAGAGATATTCATCGACGCTGGCGTGGCGCGCATTCACGCGCAACGTGAGCGGACCTTGCGCGTTGCCCGCATCGAGAAGGCGCTCCCATGCGTCGGGCTGGCCGCGCTTCACGGCGTCGATCCACCATTGCGGATAATTCCATCGCGCGACGGGATGCTTGCGCGCCTCGCCGATGAGCGCATCGCGCTCGCGCAGAAAGTTGCGCAGCACCGCGTTCACCAGCCCCTTCGCGAACGCGAATTCGCGCCGCGCGGCGATCGCGCTCACCGCCTGATCGACAACGGTGAACGGCGCGTAGGCCGCGTGCGCTTCGTCGTCGGTCAGGAGCGTAAGCGCGCAGACCAGCACGTTCGCCACATGCGGCGGCGGCGCCTTCTTCACGAGTTTGTGCAGCAGCGCATCGGCGAGCGCGAGACGGCGCATCGCGCGATACGCGATGTCCTGCACCGCGCCGCGCGCCGCGGCCTGCTTTCCCGACGCGACGACCGTCTGCAACGCGGCCGGCAGCGCCGAACCCGCGCGCACCGCGCCCACGGCTTGCGCCGCGCAGTCGAGCGCGAACGCGAGCGAATCGGGCGCGAGACGCAGCGCGCTCAGACGGGTATGCGCGGCGGCGTGCCGCCGGGAAGGCTTGTCGGTCATGGCGAAACGGGAACGGTCGAGCAGCAAGCGGACAGCTTGCGTGAACGGGGATTGTAACGTGCGGGCATCGCGCGCCCGGACGGGCGGCCGAGGAACGAGAAAAAGGCCGTTCCGGCGAAACCGGAACGGCCTTCATTACGACATGAAACGCGTCAGAAGCGGCCCGTGCGCGCCATCTCCATCAGACGCGCGACGCGCTCCTCTGTTGCCGGGTGCGTCGAGAACAGATTCGCGATACCGCCGCCCGAAAGCGGATTCATGATCATCATCTGCGCGGTTGCCGGATGCGCTTCCGCCGTCGGGAACGGCACGCCGGTCGCGTAGGCGTGAATCTTCTCGAGCGCGCTCGCGAGCGCCTGCGGATCGCCCGAAATCTCCGCGCCGCCGCGGTCGGCTTCGAACTCGCGCGCGCGGGAAATCGCCATCTGGATCATCGCGCCCGCGATCGGCGCGAGGATCGCCACGAGAATGCTCGCGATAGGATTGGACGGACGGCCCTCGTCGTCGCGCCCGCCGAAGAACATCGCGAAGTTCGCGAGCGCGGAGATCGCGCCGGCCATCGTCGCGGAGATCGTCGAGATCAGGATGTCGCGGTGCTTCACGTGCGCCAGTTCGTGCGCCATCACGCCGCGCATCTCGCGCTCGGACAGCACGCGCAGAATGCCCGTGGTCGCCGCGACCGCCGCGTGCTCGGGGTTGCGGCCCGTGGCGAACGCGTTCGGCGCGTCTTCGTTGATGAGGTAGACGCGCGGCATCGGCAATTGAGCGCGCGTGGCGAGCTCGCGCACCATGCGATAGAACTGCGGCGCGGTGGTCTCGTCCACTTCCTGCGCGTTGTACATGCGCAGAACCATCTTGTCCGAGAACCAGTACGAAAAGAAATTCATGCCGAGCGCGATGATCAGCGCGAGCATCATGCCCTTCGATCCGCCGATCATTCCGCCGATCACGACAAAGAGGGCCGTGATCGCAGCCATCAGCATCGCGGTTTTGACCCAGTTGAACATGTCCGGAGCTCCTCTCCTTGAATACGCTGCGCGAAATGCGCGGTGGCCCCGGCCGACATGGCCGGGACGACAATTGTAAGCAAAATGTTAGATAGGGGCATCCATCAATAATTCAATCCGCGCCGACGCAATTTGAAGCGATTTATCCATGCGTCGTCGCGAGCTTGATGCCCAGGCCGACGAACGCGCTGCCAACGCCGCGGTCCAGCCACTTCTTCACGCCCGACTTGCCTGCGAAGCGCTCGGTGACGCTGCCCGCGATCCACGCGACGAAGCTGTTCCAGACCGTGCTCATCGCGATGAACACGATGCCGAGCGTGAGAAACGCGAGCGTCTTGTGCTCGCTGTCGGCGGCGACGAACTGCGGGAAGAACGACACGAAGAACAGCACCACCTTGGGGTTGAGCACGTTCGTGACGAAACCTTGCGCGAAGAGCTGGCGCAGCGACTTCGGCGCGGCTTTCTCGCTCGCCTGCTTCTCACGCGTCGCGTCGGCGTTGTCGTGCTTCGCGAAAATGAGGCGCACGCCGAGATAAATCAGATAAATCGCGCCGGCGATCTTGATCACGGTGAACGCCGTCGCCGATGCGGCGAGAATCGCCGTCAGGCCGAACGCGCACGCGAGCGTATGAACGATGCAGCCCGCCGAAATGCCGAGCGCCGACACGATGCCCGCGCCACGCCCCTGCGCGACGCTGCGTCCGACGATATAAGCCGTATCGGGGCCGGGCGTGACGTTGAGAAGAAAGACGGCGATCAGGAAGAAGGTGAAACCGGTAATGCCGAGCATCGGAAACTCCAGACAGACAGGCGCGTATTGACAGCTATTTATTTTAGCGCCGCACCTGCTCTGGCGTCCGTTACTGCAGCGCGAAGCGCTGGCCTTTCGCGAGTGGCGCACCCGCGAGGAATTCGCGCACGGGCAGACGCTTGCCGCCCGGTTTCTGGAGAATCGTGAGCTTGAGCGCACCGCGGCCGCACATCACGACGATGCCTTCCGGCGATACCTCCGCGATCACGCCCGGCTCGCCCGCGCCAGCGACGGCCTGCGCCGCCCAGATCTTGATGGCGGCGCCATCGAGCGTGCCCGACGCACCCGGGAACGGATCGAACGCGCGGACTTGGCGCGCGAGTTCTTCCGCCGGACGGCGCCAGTCGAGCGCCGCTTCGTTTTTCGCGATTTTCTCGGCGTAGGTCGTGCCTTCATCCGGCTGCGGCGTGGACGGCAGCGCGCCGTCGCGTTCGAGATCGCGCAGTCCAGCGACGATCAGTTCCGCGCCCATTTGTGCGAGCCGGTCATGCAGCGTCGCGGTGGTGTCGTCGGCGAGAATCGGCGTGCGCGCTTCGCGGATCATCGCGCCGGTGTCGAGGCCGGCGTCCATCTGCATCAGCGTGATGCCGGTTTCTTCATCGCCCGCTTCGATCGCGCGATGGATCGGCGCGGCACCTCGCCAGCGCGGCAGAAGCGACGCGTGAATGTTGATCGCGCCGCGCGGCGGAATATCGAGCACCTCCTGCGGCAGGATCAGACCGTAAGCCGCGACGACCATTACGTCGTGCGGCGTGGCCTTCAACAGGTCGATTGCTTCGGCCGCCTCCTGCGGATACTTTCCCGCGCGACGCAGCGAAGTGGGTTGCGCGACCCGGAGGCCATGCTCGACGGCGAAGCGCTTCACCGGACTCGCCGCCAGCTTCATGCCGCGTCCGGCGGGCCGGTCCGGCTGAGTCAGAACGAGCGGCACGGAAAAACCGGCCGCCTGAATGGCGGCGAGCGCGGCGGCAGCAAATTCGGGCGTTCCGGCGAACACCACGCGCAGCGATTGAGTCATTGGTTACAGCGCCTTTTCCAGCTTCTTCATCTTGCCGCGAATGCGCGTCTGCTTGAGCTGCGACAGATATTCGACGAACACATGCCCAGCCAGATGATCCATCTCATGCTGGATGCACACCGCGAGCAGGCCGTCGCAATCGAGTTCGAAGGTCTCGCCCTTCTCGTTCAGCGCCTTCACGCGCACCTTGTCAGGGCGCTCGACGAAATCGTAGATGCCCGGCACCGACAGGCAGCCCTCTTCCCATTCCTTCTTTTCCGCGCTCGTCCAGACGAGTTCCGGGTTGATGAAGACCATCAGTTCGTTGTGCTCGTCGGAGACGTCGATCACGATCACGCGCTCGTGCACGTCCACCTGCGTCGCGGCGAGGCCGACGCCGGGCGCGGCGTACATCGTCTCCGCCATGTCGGCGACGAGCTTGCGGATGCGGTCGTCGACCACGGCGACGGGCTTCGCCACCTTGTTCAGCCGCTTGTCCGGGTAGTTGAGTATCTTGAGCAGAGCCATGATTCGGATTGTCTACGCGCGCCGTGACGCGTGTGAATCGGCCATTTGGCCAGGTTGCGGGTGGTTGGCGGCATGCCGAAGATATGCGGGCGAATCCAGTGGATTCAACGCCGCCGGCAAGCGGCCATTGGGCGTCGCTTCGGGCCTTTGGACCAAGGCCGGGCGACGATTCTTTATCTGTTCCGGATCAAAAATCTTAACATGACGACCGCCGCACTGCCGACCGGGGAAGCCGCCTCCACACTCGATGCCGAAGAACTGCGCGCCTGGCTGCGGCTCGCGCATGCCAAGGGCTTGCGGCCGCTCGCGCTGCGCACGCTGCTCGGCGCGTTCGGCGGGCCACTCGAAGTGTTGACGGAGAGTTTTGCATCGCTCACCGAGGCTGCGGACGCCAGCGCCGCCGAGGCCGTGCTCGCGCCGCCGCCCGATATCGAAAGCGTCCCGTTCGGCGACTATATTGAAGCGGCTCTGATATGGGCGTCGGAACCCGGGAATCACATTCTGACCCTCGCCGATTCCGCCTATCCCCAGGCGCTGCTCACCATGCCGGACCCGCCGCCGCTGCTCTACGCGAAAGGCCGGCTCGACTTGCTGCAAATGCGCGCGGTCGCGATCGTCGGCAGCCGGCACGCCACGCCGCAAGGGCTCGAAGATGCGCGGCGCTTCGCTCGCGTGCTGTCGGATGCCGGCATCGTCGTCGTTTCGGGTCTCGCGCTCGGCATCGACGCATCCGCGCATCGAGGTGCGCTGGAGGGTGCCGCCGGCACGCTCTCGGTGATCGGCACGGGCGCGGATCTCGTGTATCCGGCGGCGCATCACACGCTCGCGCATGAAATCGCCCGCGACGGCGCGATTCTCTCCGAATGGCCGCTCGGCACGCCCGCGCGCTCGGCCAACTTCCCGCAGCGCAACCGCCTGATCGCGGGCCTGTCCTGCGGCGTGCTGATCGTCGAGGCGGCCATGCGCTCCGGCTCGCTCATCACCGCTCGTCTCGCGAACGACATGGGGCGCGATGTTTTCGCGATTCCCGGCTCGATTCACGCGCCGCTTTCGCAGGGCTGTCATCGGTTGATCAAGCAGGGGGCGAAGCTCGTCGAGACGCCGGAGGAAGTCCTCGAGGAGTTCGGTGTCCCGGCCAGAAGCGCGACATTGGCCGGGACGGCCAGGAAACGTGCGGAGCCGCGTCCGGCCGGCGTGTCATGGGCATCGGCGGCATTGTCCGATTCCGCCATGTGCGGCGATGCCGGCCGCGTGCTCGATGCGCTCGGTCACGCGCCCGCCACGCTTGAAATTCTCGCCGCGCGCACCGATCTGGACGGCGCGGCGCTCCAGGGCGCGTTGCTGCAACTCGAGCTTTCGGGGCATGTGGCCGTGCTTCCTGGCGGCCGCTACACGGCGGTGGAGCGCTCATGAAGCTGCGTCGTGCTACATTCGCGGAAAAATGAGCCGTCCCCGCAGTCGATACCGAAAAGGATCCCGCACCGCCATGTCCGCGTTGAATCTCGATACCGATGCCGATCGCATCGCGGAGCGCATTGCCGTGCCCGGCACGCTGTTCGTCGCCTGCCTGTGCGCCGAATGGTGCGGGACTTGCCGCGAATATCGCGAGGGCTTCGACAAGCTCGCGGACGCGCATCCGGATATCTGCTTTGCGTGGATCGATATCGAGAATCACGCCGACCGCTTCGATGACCTCGACGTGGAAAATTTTCCGACCATCCTGATCGAGGATTCGGTGACCACGCGCTTCTTCGGCACGGTGCTGCCGCAGGCGTCCATCGTCGAGCGGATGCTGACGGATCTGACCGCGCTGCCGGGCATGGTCGGTGCGCCGAAACTGCGCCCGGCGCTTGCTGCGGCTTGATCGCGGCGCGTGCGAAACACGCATTTGGCCCCGTTCGAAGCGCGCGTCGCCGACCACATATTGAAACGCCCGGATTCGCGCTTCGGCGCCCACCGCGCAAAGCCTGTGCTATAAAGCGGACGTTAAAGCAGTCCAAACCGGGCCGCTGCCAGTTCCCAACTATATTGAGTCATGTCCAAAGCCCTGATCATCGCTGAGAAGCCCTCCGTCGCGAACGACATCGCGCGTGCGCTGGGCGGCTTCACCAAGCATGACGAGTACTACGAGAGCGACGACTATGTGCTCTCCTCCGCGGTCGGCCACCTGCTGGAGATCGCGGCGCCGGAAGAGTACGACGTCAAGCGCGGCAAATGGAGCTTCGCCAACCTGCCGGTCATTCCGCCGCATTTCGACCTGAACCCGATCGCGAAGAGCGAATCGCGCCTGAAAGTCCTGACGAAGCTGATGAAGCGCAAGGACATCGACCGCCTCATCAACGCATGTGACGCGGGGCGCGAGGGCGAGCTGATCTTCCGCCTGATCGCGCAGCACGCGAAGGCGAAGCAGCCGGTCCAGCGCCTGTGGCTGCAATCGATGACGCCCGCCGCGATCCGCGAAGGTTTCGCGAATCTGCGCAGCGACGCCGACATGCAGCCGCTCGCCGATGCCGCCCGTTGCCGCTCGGAAGCCGACTGGCTCGTCGGCATCAACGGCACGCGCGCGATGACCGCGTTCAACAGCAAGGGCGGCGGTTTCTTCCTGACGACCGTCGGCCGCGTTCAGACGCCAACGTTGTCGATCGTCGTCGAACGCGAGGAGAAAATCCGCCGCTTCGTGCCGCGCGACTATTGGGAAGTGCGTGCCGAGTTCATCGCCGCGAAAGGGCTGTACGAGGGCCGCTGGTTCGATCCGAAGTTCAAGCGCGTAGAAAACGACCCCGAGCAGCGCGATTCGCGCCTCTGGAGCCTCGCGGCAGCGGAGTCGATCGTGGCGGCGTGCCGCGGCAAGACCGGCACCGTCACCGAGGAATCGAAGCCGTCGACGCAAATGTCGCCGCTCCTGTTCGACCTGACCAGCTTGCAGCGCGAAGCCAACAGCCGCTTCGGCTTTTCGGCCAAGAACACGCTCGGCCTCGCGCAGGCACTGTATGAAAAGCACAAGGTCCTGACCTACCCGCGTACCGATGCGCGCGCGCTGCCCGAGGACTACTTGAATACGGTCAAGGACACGATGACCATGCTCAAGGAGAGCAACAACTATCTGCCGTTCGCCAAGCAGGTGCTCGACAAAGGCTGGGTGAAGCCGAACAAGCGCATCTTCGACAACTCGAAGATCAGCGATCACTTCGCCATCATCCCCACTTTGCAGGCGCCGAAATCGCTGTCCGAGCCGGAGCAGAAGCTGTACGACCTCGTCGTGAAGCGCTTCCTGTCGGTGTTCTTCCCGGCTGCGGAATATCTCGTGACCACGCGCATCACCGAAGTCTCGGGGCATCACTTCAAGACCGAAGGCAAGGTGCTCGTCGAGCCGGGCTGGCTGCAGATCTACGGCCGCGAAGCCGCGGGCGAGGACGGCAATCTCGTGCCGGTGCAGAAGGACGAAAAGGTCGATGTCGAGAAGGTCGCGGCGCAGGGTCTCGTGACCAAGCCGCCCGCGCGCTACAACGAAGCGTCGCTGCTTTCCGCGATGGAAGGCGCCGGCAAGCTCGTGGAAGACGAAGAATTGCGTGACGCGATGGCCGCGAAGGGCCTCGGCACGCCGGCGACGCGCGCGGCGATCATCGAAGGTCTGCTCGGCGAAAAGTACATGGTGCGCGAAGGCCGCGAACTGATCCCGACGGCGAAGGCGTTCCAGTTGATGACGCTGTTGCGTGGCCTGGGCGTCGAGGAACTCACCGCGCCCGAGCTGACCGGTCAATGGGAGCACAAGCTTTCGCAGATGGAGCGCGGCAACCTGCATCGCGATGCGTTCATGCAGGAAATCGCGCGCATGACGCAGACCATCGTCAAGCGCGCGAAGGAATACGACTCCGACACGATCCCCGGCGATTACGCGACGCTCGAAACGCCGTGCCCGAATTGCGGCGCGCAGGTGAAGGAAAACTATCGCCGCTTCGCGTGCACGAAGTGCGAGTTCTCCATTTCGAAGATTCCGGGCGGACGCCAGTTCGAGATTCCGGAAGTCGAGGAACTGCTGCGCGAGAAAACCATCGGGCCGCTGTCGGGCTTCCGCAGCAAGATGGGCCGTCCGTTCTCGGCCATTCTCAAGCTCGCCCTCGACGACGAGATCAAGAATTACAAGCTCGAATTCGACTTCGGCCAGGACAGCGGCGGCGAAGACGGCGAGCCGCCCGACTTCTCGGAGCAGACGCCCGTCGGCGCATGTCCGAAGTGCCAGTCGCGCGTGTTCGAGCACGGCATGAGCTACGTGTGCGAGAACTCGGTGTCGAACCCGAAGACTTGCGATTTCCGCTCGGGCAAGGTGATTCTCCAGCAGGAAATCGCGCGCGAGCAGATGGAAAAGCTGCTGAACGAAGGCCGCACTGATCTTCTGACGAACTTCAAGTCGTCGCGCACCGGACGCAACTTCAAGGCGTTTCTCGTGAAGCAGCCGGACGGCAAGATCGGCTTCGAGTTCGAGAAGAAGGAAGGCAAGCCGGCGGCGAAAACGGCGGCGAAGCGCGGCGCGGCAGCGGAGGCGCAAGCCGACAGCGGCGATGAAGCCGGCGATAGCGATGTCGCCGTAGCCGCCAAGACGACGTCCGCGAAGACCGCGGCGAAGAAGGCGCCCGCGAAAAAGGCCGCGGTGAAGAAGACCGCGGCGAAGAAGTCGAGCTGATCCTTTTTTCCAGGCCGTAAAGAAAAACCCCCGCGAAGCGATTCGCGGGGGTTTTTCATTTGCTCATTTGCGCTTCGCGCGAGCCTTTCAAAACGGCGATGCCGCCGGCATGCGCCCTCGCGTTCGCGACGGTTTCGAAAGCTTCGGCGCCAGTTCGCCGTCGATAGGACGCGAGCGCGGCGCGGGCGCCGCGTCTTCATCGGCGTGCTCGTAGTGGGCGTGCGCAGCCGGCGCGGGCCTGCCGCGGCCATCGCGAATCCACTGCTCGCTCACCTGATGATTCGGCGTCTGGCTGAAATGCTCGACGAGGTGATCGATGAACGTGCGCACCTTCGCCGGCAAATGACGGCGGCTCGGATACGCGACGTTGATCTCGACCTGCGGCAACTGATAGTCGCCGAGCAGGCGCACGAGCTGGCCGCGCGTCGTGTCGTTGCCGATCAGATAGCTCGGCAGAATCGCGATGCCCATGCCGAGCAGCGCGAACTGCCGCAGCATTTCCGTGTTGTTCGCAATGATCACGTTCTGCGGCCGCACGCGCACCTCGCCCTCCGGACCGGTGAACACGCGCTCGTCGCCCCAATATTCGGACGGCAGGCTCAGGCACGGATGCTCGAGCAGATGCTCGGGACGCGTCGGCGTGCCGTGCTTTTCCAGATACGCGGGCGTCGCGCAGACGGTCATGCAACCGGTCGTCAGACGCCGCGTCACGATGCTCGCGCTCTTCACCTGACGCGCGATAACGATGCCGACATCGAAACCTTCCTCGACGAGATCCACCTGACGGTCGACCAGCGTCACGTCGGGGACGACCTTCGGATAACGTTGCGCGTAGGTCTGGAGGACCGGCGCGAGATTGTGCAGCCCGAATACCACGGGCGCGACGATCCTGAGCGAACCGAGCGGTTCGTGATTGCGCGCCACCACCATTTGTTCGACGTCTTCAAGCTCGTCGAGAATTTGACGGGCCCGCTCCAGATAGACCTGACCGGACTCCGTGAGCGAAAGGCTGCGCGTCGTGCGGTTGAGCAAGCGCGTGCCGAGGCGGCCTTCCAGGTCCGCGACGTGGCGCGTCGCCACCGCATTGGAGATGTCCATCGCGCTCGCGGCCCGGGCGAAACTCCCGAGATCGGCGACGCGGACAAACACTCTCATCGACTGCAAATGATCCATAAGACAACTCCTGCCGCTAGACGGCTCGAATTCTGCTGCAAAGCAATTCAGGATTATCCTAGGACCGGGGCAATCATGCAGAAGTTGCCGCTAGGCACGAAAAAGTCGAAAAAAATCTGGCAGTTAGGCCGCTTACGCCGATGAAAGATCACCGATTGTTGCGTTTTACACAACACAAGGATCAGCCTACGCCGATAGGCGAAACTTCGAAAAGCACTGGCGGCAATGATTTTGGCGGTGTAGGCAAGAAAAAACGGGCCCGTTCGCACGGGCCCGTTTTTTTCGGGATTGATTCAGTTTTCGTCATCAATCCGCTGTGGCATCACGCCGCAAGACGTTTCTCCATGCCCGCTTTCGCCTCGGGCAAGGCTTCCGGCAGGCCGTGCTTCAGCTTTGCGAAGAGTTCGGCGTGCAGCGCCAATTCGTCGCGCCAGGCCGTGTCGTTCACCGAGATGACCTGCTCGAACTGCTCGCGCGTGAAGCCGAGGACTCCCCAGTCGATGTCCTCGTAGCGCGGCGAAATGCCGAACGCGTGCTCTTCGCCCTTCGCCGTGCCTTCGACACGACCGATCATCCAGTTCAGCACGCGCATGTTCTCGCCGAATCCCGGCCAGACGAACTTGCCGTCGTCGCCCTTGCGGAACCAGTTGACGCAGAAGAACTTCGGCGCCCTCGCGTTCGCGGATTCGAGACGCTCGCCCACCTTCAGCCAGTGACCGAAGTAGTCGGCCATGTTGTAGCCGCAGAACGGCAGCATCGCGAACGGATCGCGGCGCACGACACCTTGCTGGCCGGCCGCGGCGGCGGTGGTTTCCGAGCCCATGGTCGCCGCCATGTAGACGCCTTCCTTCCAGTTGCGCGCTTCGGTTACGAGCGGCACGGTGTTCGAGCGGCGTCCGCCGAAGATGAACGCGTCGATCGGCACGCCCGCCGGGTTCTCCCAGTCCGGATCGATCGACGGGCACTGCGAAGCCGGCGCCGTGAAGCGCGCGTTCGGATGCGCGGCCTTCGCGCCGGTTTCCTTCGCGATCGCCGGCGTCCAGTCGCGGCCTTGCCAGTCGATCAGATGCGCGGGCGGCGTGTCGGTCATGCCCTCCCACCAGACATCGCCATCGTCGGTCAGCGCGACGTTCGTGAAGATCACGTTTTCCTTCAACGTGGCCATCGCATTGAAGTTGGTCTTTTCGCTCGTTCCCGGCGCGACGCCGAAATAGCCCGCCTCCGGGTTGATCGCGTACAGGCGGCCGTCGCGGCCCGGCTTGATCCACGCGATGTCATCGCCGATGGTCGTGACCTTCCAGCCGTTGAGATCGCTCGGCGGAATCAGCATCGCGAAGTTGGTCTTGCCGCACGCGGATGGGAACGCCGCCGCGACGTGATACTTGCGGCCCTGCGGCGACGTCACGCCGAGAATCAGCATGTGCTCGGCGAGCCAGCCTTCGTCGCGCCCCATCGTCGACGCGATGCGCAGCGCGAAGCACTTCTTGCCGAGGAGCGCGTTGCCGCCGTAGCCCGAGCCGAAGCTCCAGATCTCGCGCGATTCCGGGAAATGAACGATGTACTTCGTATCGTTGCACGGCCACGCGACGTCCTTGCGGCCATCGGCGAGCGGCGCGCCCACCGAATGCACGCACGGTACGAACGCGCCGTTTTCGCCGAGCACGTCGTACACGGCGCGGCCCATGCGCGTCATGATGCGCATGTTCGTCACGACATACGGACTATCCGAAAGCTCCACGCCAATATGCGCGATCGGCGAACCGAGCGGGCCCATCGAGAATGGCACGACGTACATCGTGCGGCCGCGCATCGCGCCGTCGAACAGGCCGTCGAGCGTGACGCGCATTTCCTGCGGATCGATCCAGTTGTTCGTGGGGCCGGCGTCTTCGCGGCGCTGCGAGCAGATGAAGGTGCGGTCTTCGACGCGCGCCACATCCGAGGGATCCGAGCAGGCCAGGAAGGAATTCGGGCGCTTCTCGGGATTGAGCTTCTTCATCGTGCCGGCTTCGACCATCTGTGCGCAAAGCCGGTCGTATTCTTCCTGCGAACCGTCGCACCATTCGATGCGGTCCGGCTTGGTCAGAGCCGCGACACGCTGCACCCATTCGATGAGTCGTCGGTGCCGGACATAAGCCGGCGCTTCGATTTCGACGGCGCTTTTATCGTTGTCTTCGACTACTGCGGGCTGGTTCATCGAGTTGTCTCCGTTCTTCTGCAATGAAAAACCTTTCGCCCATCGACGCTGCATGCGAGAGGCGTTTGCGACTCGAACCGCCGGGCGCTTTCGTGCAGTTGTGATGCGCTCTTTCATCGCACGAAAAGCGGTTCGCGAGCCAATGCGGCGTCACGGACATGAATTCTTTACACAGCAAACCGTACCTTTCGCGGCTTGCGTCGCAAAGGAACAAACTGTTAAAAAGAGATACTAAGTGGCCTGTCTCCTCGCGGATTACCGTGTTTTCCGCTAGTTGCGCAGAATTTCTTTATTCTGGCGCGGACACACGAGGCTCCCGAAAAATGGGGAGTCAAGCATAACACCGCATCGCCTGAACCATGTGATGCAGCGCAATAACTCGGAAAAGAGCGCAATTTATCGGTATTTACCCGAAGTTAAGTGCTCTATTCTCGCGCCCGATCAAAACGCAGCACGTTTGATGCCTAACAAAAGCCAATCAATGCCCATGAAAATCGCCATTCTCGACGACTACCAGGACGCCGTCCGGAAGCTCGATTGCTTCCATTTGCTCGATGACCATGAGGTGAAAGTCTTCAATAACACGGTGCGTGGTCTCGGACAGTTGGCCAGCAGACTTTCGGAAGTCGACGCCCTCGTGCTGATCCGCGAACGCACCCGCATCAGTTCGCAATTGCTAGACAAATGCCCCAAGCTGCGCATGATCAGCCAGACGGGACGCGCAGGCGGCGGCCACATCGATATCGATGCGTGCACGGAGCGCGGCATCGCGGTGCTGGAGGGCACGGGCTCGCCGGTTGCGCCGGCCGAACTGACGTGGGCGCTCATCATGTCGGCGCAGCGGCGCATTCCGCAGTACGTCGCGAATCTGAAGCAGGGCGCGTGGCAGCAGTCGGGGCTGAAGACGTCCGCGCTGCCGCCGAACTTCGGTCTCGGGCAAGTGCTGCGCGGGCAGACACTCGGCATCTGGGGATACGGCAAGATCGGCAAGCTGGTGGCGGGCTACGGCAAGGCGTTCGGCATGAACGTGCTCGTCTACGGGCGCGAGCACTCGCAGAGCGCGGCGCGCGAGGATGGCTTCGCCGTCGCCGAAAGCCGCGAGGCGCTCTTCGAGCAAAGCGATGTGCTCACGCTGCATCTGCGCCTGACCGATGAGACCACGGGCATCGTCAAGCAGGACGATCTGATGCGCATGAAGCCGACCGCGCTCTTCGTCAACACGAGCCGCGCGGAATTGCTGGAGGAGAATGCGCTGCTCAACTCGCTGCATCACAACCGGCCGGGCATGGTCGCGGTCGATGTCTTCGAAAGCGAGCCGATTCTGCAAGGCTACGGCCTGCTGCGCCTCGAGAATGTGATCTGCACGCCGCACATCGGTTATGTGGAGCGCGAAAGCTACGAACTCTACTTCGGCGCGGCGTTCAGAAACATCCTCGCGTTCGATGCGGGCGATACGTCGAGCGTCTTCAACGAAGAAGCGCTCCAGCACGCGCGCCGCCGTTGAGTTTCGCCGGCGTCAGAGCGTCGAGATTTCGATCGACGGTTCGCAGCGCACCGGAAAATTCACCGAGTTCGCGATGAAGCAGAAGCGGTGCGCCTCTTCGTGAAGGCGCGTCGCGAGACCGGCGTCGCCGCCTGCGCCGATTGTCACGCGCGGGCGCAGCAGCACATCGACGAAGCGCCCGTCTCCCTTCGACTCTTCCTGCATCGTGCCGATGGCTTCATCGACATAGCCCGTCACGACGATCTTGTTCGTCGCGCACAGATGCAGATACCAGAGCATGTGGCACGACGACAGCGATGCCACGAACAGTTCTTCAGGATTGTGACGGGCGGGATCGCCGCGGAAAGCCGGATCGCTCGATGCTTCGATCGCGGCCTTCGTGCCGACGCGCACGAGATGATCGCGCGAATAGGCATCGTAGGCGGAGGTGCCGGAGCCGAGATTGCCGGTCCAGTCGACGGTCAGTTGATACGTGTGCTTCTTCGCCACGGTCTGCTCCTCAAGCGAGATGCGCTGCGGTCTCCATCAGACGCGGAAGGCGCTCGAGAAAATCCTCGCCGTCCGCGCGGCCCAGGTCGTAAGCATGTTGCATTTGCGAGGGGCTCGTATAGTCCCAGCTCGAAATCGGCACCTTGCGCGATGGCTGAATGTAAATGCGCTGCTGCTCCGCGTGCGGCACGACAAACATGCGCTCGCGCGGATAGAGGCGCGTGACCATCACGAGGACGAGGCCGGGCGATGCATCGAGTGCGGAGACGGGCACGTTGTCGACCATGCCGCCGTCGAGGACCGGGCGGCCGTTGCGTCGGAGGATCGGCGTGAAAGGCGGCGTGCTCGACGATTGCAGGATCAGATCGGCGAGATCTTCGATCGTCTCGCATTCCTGCGCCTTCACGAATTCCGGATGAAAACCGAGCGCCTGGCCGAGCGTCGGGTGCAACGTCTTGCGCACGTACTTTTCGATGTTATACGCGATGAGCCCCGCCGCCACCGCGCTGCGGGCACCGAGCCAGCGCGGCAGATGCGACACGCCGATGCGGATTTCAGGCGCTTTCGCGAGATCGTGGAAGCGCTCCGCGAAGATGTCGAGCAGCGCCTGACGATAGATGCGGTAGTGCGGAAACACCGATTGGCCGCGCAGCAGGTTGCCCCAGTAGGCGTTGCGGGTGTTGTCGCGCAGGACGTGGGCGTAGTAGTCCATGACCCGGCGCGACTCGTTCGTGTAGAGCATGCAGGCCGTCGCGGCGCCCGCCGATATGCCCGCGATGATGCGCGGCCGGAGATTCAGTTCCGGCTGGATGACGTCCCAGAAACCGGCTTGCCACCAGCAGCGGTTCCCGCCGCCGGCAAATACGACCTGGTCGAACATTTATTTATTGATGAGCGCGTAGGTGGTTGTCGCGTGGGCGGCGAGTTCGCCCTGGTCGTCGTGCATGTCGATTTCGCCGAAGACGAGGTTGCGGCCGCGACGCTGGATGTGCGCCGTGATCAGCACGTCGCCTGTCTTTACCGGGCGCATGAATGTGGTGTTCAGCGAGACGGTGGTCATTGGCTGGAAGCCGCCGAGGACGTGAGAAATGGCGACAACCATTGCGGTGTCCGCTGCCGCCATGAAAACTTGCCCGCAGATGACGCCGCCCGCGTGGCGCAGGTGATCGGAGTACGGCAGGCGCAGCGTGACGGCCTTTTCGGCGATGGATTCGGGCGCGAGGCGCAGCTCCTTGACCCACGGGGCGAGGATGCTGTCGAGCAAGGCGCGGATGGCGGTTTCGTCCATGGTGCTTTCTGGGATTGTTCTTGCGTCGGGGGCGTCGCGGTCGCGAAGGATGCGCCATGATACCGGGCTGCCGCGTGACCGGAGATGCGCCCCGTTTGAAGGTTTCGTCAAAAATCTAAGAATTTTCCGCGCGGGGGCTTGCGCTGCTGCAAAAGCTCCCGCTATAATTTCGCTTCTGTTGGGGCGTTAGCTCAGTTGGTAGAGCAGCGGACTCTTAATCCGTAGGTCGAGTGTTCGAGTCACTCACGCCCCACCAACAAATTCAAGCACTTAGCCCGGTCACTGCGACCGGGCTTTTTGCTTTCTGGATTCCATGTAGGCACTGTGTAGGCAAAATCGGGCAACGTCGGGCGCTCTGGATTCGCGTTTGCCTTTCGAAGAAGGTTCGCTGGCCGCCAAGACAAACTTTGACACGGCTTTAGAATCGGCGGCGCGGGGCCGTATCGTATTCTGTTGAGTCCGGCGCGTGGTGCGTTGGAACAGGTTTGACAGCCTGTCGACGTTTCTCCTACCCGTGACCGCCTACGCAATGTAGGCGGCGCGCAATGCTGTACCCCGCTCGCCGCTTGACCATCGGCGTAGCGGCGCTTGTGTTCGCCTATGGGCGGGCCGTGGTGGGGGAGCCGAAAGGCTCGCCGGTAATGGTAGTAACGTCCCGGTCTGTCAACCCTGCCACTGTGCCCGCCCGCCCCTTCTTTTGAATGGGGCGGTTCTGGGCATTGCACAGGAGCGAGACATTGGGCAATCGAGAAGTCCTTACGGCCACGGGTGCAGTAAAAATCGACCATCGGCTAAGCCAAATCGCCGTAACCATCAAACGAGCGCAAGAAGCGATTGCGCATCACAAGCGAACGCTCTGCGACGAACAGGCGGCGCGGCTCAATGCCATTGAGCTCAGCTTGGCCGGTACACTGGTGAGCGCAAAATTGTCCATGCGGCTTTTCCAATCAGTACGTCCCTTCCTACGTCCGATGGATGCCGCCGAGCAGCGGCTAGTCGAAGAACTCGTTGATAGCGGCGTTACCCCGGACGGATACACGCCGCCACAGCAGCAACCGTAATGCGACACTACAGAGAATCAAGCAGGTCTGTCGGCTGGCGCAATTCCTCCAGTTGCCGCTTCACGTAGGCGGATAGGACCACCCGCAACCGGTCTGCATCGCCGATAGCCAACTGCGCCGCCACCAACGGCGCGATTCTGTCCGGCCACGCCAGCCACGACTCGCGGAACGCACACCAAGTATTGTCGAGAAATGATTCCGCAACGTCACGCTCAATGTACGCGGCGACCTTGGTTTCGTAGTCAAGCCTTGCGAGTTCGGCTCGCCAAATTGCCTGCTCCGTCAGTGCGTCGTGGTAACTCAAGTGCGGCAATTCAGTAGCGCGCCGCCGAACGTCGACACCGTTCGCGCGTTTAAGCGTGCCCAAGCGGGCACGCCACGTGGTTCCCGCAAACCGTGGGTTAAGCGAGCCGTCAGGGTAGGGAATGAGGCGTCCTTGCCTAACCGCGCGCCGCACCAGCGTTTCCGAGCAGCCGTCACGCCGTGCGAACTCGCGCATTGACACGCCACGCCGTTTCACCTTGTGCGTCATGCGAACACCTCTCAACATTCGTAGCTAGCCAGATTTCGCGGGTTCACTCCTCCGCAATGACACCATATGACGGAAGGACCCAACGCGCCGCCGCGTTCAGCCTTCTTGCAAGCGAAGCGTTTCATTTTTCAGACCGCCACACTGTCGACCTTGGCGGCCTTCGCGGTTTAGGTCTGGTTCGGGCGCTCCTCCCAACCCGCAAACTCACGCGGTTAGCGAAGACCGCCACCTAACTCGAAGACCGCCACCTCAAAGTGTTTAGCGGTCTTCGCTTTCGCCGTGGCGGTCTTCGGAGGGAAGAGACCACATCCATCCGTCATTCATCCCTGCCTTGCGAGCTTCGACGCCAAGATCACGTTTTGCACGCTCAATAGTCCGCCACGCATAACCCGCTCCGCGTGCGTCGGCCTGAATTTGCTTCACGCGGACAGCGCCATCCGAA
Organism: Caballeronia sp. 11_S32; assembly: GCF_056930355.1. Lineage (NCBI taxonomy): Bacteria > Pseudomonadati > Pseudomonadota > Betaproteobacteria > Burkholderiales > Burkholderiaceae > Caballeronia > Caballeronia sp. 11_S32. The sequence continues at coordinate 478,508 of NZ_JBXOWH010000003.1, read as the reverse complement.
AGCAGCGACCGTAGAAACCTCGCCGCGTCGTCGCGCTCGGTGCGCTCTCTTTCGTCGTCAGGATCGCCCTCAATGTCGCCTAGGATCGTGCGAGCGCTTCCCTCGATTCGCCCACCCCATACGACGCGATTCGACACAATGCCCGGTTGCGCCTCGGCGCGTTCGAGCGTGTAGGCGAACCCGCCATCATCCGGCGCGATGTTCGACTTGGCGCGCGCCAGAATGCGGCGTTCCGCGCCCTCGTCTTTTGCCGTGACCAGCACCATGCGCGCGAGCGCGCCGAACGCTTGAGAGCCGATCACGCGCTCCGTAGGCGTCCTGCCTTGCGTGCCCTTCGAGAAGTGCGAAATACCGATGACCGCACAGCCGTGCGCCGCCGCCAGATCGACCAGCGGTTGAAGATCGCGACGAACATCGTTGGCGCGATGCGCATCGCCGCTTACCGCGCTCAATACCGGATCGACGACTAGCAGCCGCGCGCCGCCCATGTCCGCAATGCGCTCGTTCAGCATCGGCATGTCGCGCCCCGGATCGAACGCAATCAGTTCGCCGTCCGTGCTTGCCACGTTGCGCACGAAATGCACATCGTTCAAATCGGCATCGGCAAGTATCAGGCGCGGGACGATGGTATCCGCCGGGTCATCTTCGCCCGACCATATCAGCACGTTGCCACCGTTGACGCACGCGCTTCCATCTGGCCAGCGACCGCCGCACGAGACCACGGCAGCAAAGGTCAGTGCCAGCGTCGTCTTTCCCGTGCCCGCCGCGCCCGCGAGAATCGTCAACTTGCCCGCCGGGAGCCAATCCGGCCACAGCCACAAAATGGGCTCGGGTCGCACGTCCGCAGCGCATTGAAGGATCACGCCGTGCGCCGCTGTCGTGCTCGCGTGCTTGCTATTCTGGGACGTTGTTGCGTGCGCGCTGCGCCTTGCGTCCGCCTTAGTCACGCGCTGCTTGGCAGCGTCGATCTGGTCGCGTCGAGCATCGTCAATATCGAGCAGGTTCGTGTAGCGCGCTAGGCCGTCGCCGTTGTGCATATCACCTCCAGCTTTCGAAGCTCGCCCCGTGACGCGCGCTGTTCGAGTGCGTCCCATAGACTGCGGCGAGCGTACTCCTCGACCCAACCGCGATAGTTGCGCCATTCCTCGGGGGTCATGCACTGCTCGCAGCGCTGCAACTCCCGCGCAATCCGGCGCTCAAACCATGCGCGCAACGCCTCACTCCCTAAGCGGCGCGTCTTCTGCACTTCAATCGGTCGCCGTTGGCCCATGCCACCTCCGTCAAAACAGGGAGGACGCGGGGAGCGGTTCGACTCGCTCGCTTTTCGGCTTAGGCGCGCGCCCGTCCGAACTGACTAAATCCAGATAGGCCACAGGCACAAGGTCATTCTTGGGCGTCGCTTCGCCCTTACGTTTTTCGAAAGCCAATTCGACAAAGCCGTTCACGCCGTGGTCGTCGAGGATGCGAACAACGCTCCCCCTTGCCCCGGCGTACTGGCCGTCTTTCACGCAAACCCGTTGTTCCAGAAATGGATGGAGGATCATGATTGGCCTCCTTCCAACAGGCGGCGAATATCGGCGGCAGACCATACAAGCCGCCGACCGACGCGAACCGGACGAATCGGCCCGGTTTCGTATGCTGCCCAGCGCCGCAACGTCTGTTGCGCAAGACGTAGCGCCGACGCAGCCTCGGCAGTTGTCAGACCGGGCTCGATGCCGCGCGCGATAAGCACGGCATGGTTCGTCTGTATTGATCTATCGGTTAGCATCGTCGTTCTCCCACCCGCACAGCGCGGACTGTTGATTGACGATGCTTATTTAACGCCGGAAGGTATCAACTCCCACAAGGTGTCACCCTTCACCTAAGTTGGGTGAGGAGCCTCAAGCAGAGCCGTGTTTCTTTTGATCGGCTATCGAGCCTTGGTCGCGCAGCCGCTGCCATGCATGATCGAACGCACTCGCCGAAAGTGAAAGCCGCTCCCTAACCTTCGCCTTAACGCCTCTCTTACCGCTTTTCGGCGTAGGCAGGGCGAGCGGATTAATACCAAGGTCTTCGAGTTCTCGAAGAATCGCGCGCTCGTTCTGACGCGATACCGGCACGGCTCGTTCTCGCTTCGCTTTTGTTTCCGCGAACGTCACATTCCAACCTTCTGTGCGCAACCATGCGGCCACGTCCGACGCAAGGAAATGCGTTCCCATGCCCAATTCCACGCCGATTGTTCCGGCCTCAACAGTCAGACCGCTTTCGTATCTCACGCGCAACTGACCAGCGTTGACGGCATTGATTATCCGGAGGAACCAGACCATGCCTAGGTTCGAGTTGGGACCGGTCAGCGCGTCCGTTGTTTCCGAAAGACTCATGAGACACTGCGCCGGAGGAAGACACAACGTCAATTCGATAGGTGCGCGCGCAGTATCATCGGGATCAGCCACTGCAACCTCCATCAAGGCGGCATTGGTTAGGCGTCACGCATCGCGGGAGCGATGCGCGCCGCCGCTTCTGCTTACTATTTCACGGCATGCAGCGCCGATTTCGTCTCACTGGCTACAAAGTCCACGGCAGCCTGTCCGAGCATCCATGCTTCGATTTTGTTATGCCACATGCGCAGTAGATCAAGCGGGCGGCGGCGGTAGTGCTTTTCGGCAATCGCGCTCGGCTTGTGGCCTTGAATCTGCGCAACCACACCAACTGGCACTTCGCACCATTCCGACAACGTCCCGAACGACCGGCGTAGGCCATGCAAGGAGATATGCGGCAGACCGGCGGCGCGCAGCATTTTGGCGTGCGCAATGCGCGGCTCTGCCAGCTTGCCGTCCTCGGATAATGGACTACTGAAAACCCATCCGTTACGACGTGGCAGCGCGGCCAGCAGCGACGCGACGTATGGCGTAAGCGGAATTACGCGCCCCTCGCTTTCCACCTTGTCACTCAATGACAAGCTACCCCATTGAAAATCAACGTCGGTCCACCGTAGCGCGGCCAACTCCTCACGGCGCGGTCCAGTCAAAAGCAAGGTTTGCAAATAGGCCGAAATAACCGGGTTGCCGATCTGACGCACACCCGCGAACCACACGCGCAATTGTTCGCGTTGCAGGCAGTCGCCATCCTTCGCTTTAGGTCTTGCCACCGCGTCTTTCACTACACGCGCCTTATATACCTCTGCGGGGATCAGTCCGCGATACTTCGCCGCCGCTTGTTCGTGACCCTTCTCATCGTCGTGCTCGTCGCACCAACGAATGAAGGCGCGCAGCAGCCGAAAAGCGAGCGCGGACATTGTGGGACGGTCCGCACGGTGCGCATCGAGCCATTGCGCTATCCGTTGGCTCGATAGCTCGGAGAGACGAAGCGGCATCAACTCGGCCAGCGGCCCCGCCTGAGTAAGCCCCTTACCGCGCTTCTTCGGTTCGCCGCCCTTCGCCGCCAGACGAACATGGTCGTCCATGTGGCGCGCGCCCCATGCTTTGTCAACGCCGCGCCGCTGGCGGCCCGCTTGGAACTCCAGATAGGCCGCCCATGCTGCGCCAACCGTAGCTTCCTTCCGTTGTTCGAAATCGCGCTTCGCATCAGCGGCGGCGCGGTTCTGCGCCTCCTGCTCGCGCGGGTCTGTACCTTTGTCGAGGAGAACGCGAAACGCTTCCGCTTGCTTGCGGGCGTCTTCGAGTTTCCATGTGCTCGGCTCGCCAATCGTCAAGCGCACGGTGCGCCCGTGCAAGCGGCTCTCCAGAATGTAGGAGCGCGCACCTGCTGCCGTTACACGAAGGCCGAAACCGCGCGTCTTCGCGTCGAAGACGATTGTTTGCTTCTTTCCGGGATCGCATTGAAGCGACGCCACGCGCGCCGCCGTGAGGTTTGTCTTTGCCATCATTCGCCTGTGACTCGAACCGTGTAGGCACGGTGTAGGCAAATTTTAGGCGAATCAGGCAACATCGAGCAACATGATAATCCGTGGGTATACCCATTATCACCATGTTTTTTAAAGAATTTTTACTGCCTACACAACTTCAAGCAACGTCATGAAACACAAAAACGCAAGGACTCTTAATCCGTAGGTCGAGTGTTCGAGTCACTCACGCCCCACCACCAGATTCGAAGGGCTGCGCATCGCGCAGCCCTTTTTCGTTTCCGCCGTATTTCTGCTTCAGACCACCTCCGCCCCGCGCGCCGTCAACAGCTCCCGCAGCACCGAGCGATGACACCGCGCCTCATCCTCGCAATAGCACCCGACTGAAAAATTCGTCTGATGCGACAACGCCGCCAGTAAATCCAGCGTCTTGCTCGCATCCGATTCAGCCATCTCCGCCTTGAACTTCTTCACGAACGCGCCCCACTCCTTATCGCTTTCGGCGTGAAGAGCTTCGGTCACCAACTCCTGCGTCGGCGAAAGCACCGGATACCACACGTCATAAAAATCGCGCGTCGCGAATTCGGACTTCGGCACGCCGCGCGGCGGACGCCGCACCGTCCCGACACGCAGCCCCTCATCCTTCGCGCGCGGCGTCCCCAGTCTCACGATTCGAATAGTCATCCACCGGTCTCCTCTAAGGCTCGTCTGCACAGCATAACCGCTGACATCGCTTTGAAAGCTCCCGCGACCTCGCTCAGCGAAAACTCAAATCTTCCCGTATTGTTTCGGATTATTCTCCTTCCGCTTACATCCGAAAGCCCGCCGTGCCCACCGAAGAACACCGCCACACGCCGCCCCGCGATCCCGACTCGCCGATGACCCCGCTCGAGCGCCGCGGCATGGCCGCGATCCTGCTGTCGGTCTCGCTCGCGACGCTCGATACCGCCATCGCCAACACCGCGCTGCCGGCCATCGCTGCCGATCTGCACACGACGCCCGCCGCGTCGGTCTGGATCATCAACGCGTATCAGCTCGCGATGGTCGCGACGCTGCTGCCCTTCGCGGCGCTCGGCGGGATCCTCGGGCATCGTCGCGTGTATCTCGGTGGCCTCGTCGTGTTTCTGATCGCGTCCGCGGTGTGCGCGCTCTCGTGGTCGCTGCCGACGCTAGTCGCCGCGCGTCTGCTGCAAGGCCTCGGCGCGAGCGCGATCATGAGCGTCAACGCGGCGCTCATCAGCGCGATCTTTCCGCCGCATCGGCTGGGGCGCGGCGTCGGGCTGAATGCGCTCGTCGTCGGCATCGCGTTCGCGGTGGGGCCGACGGTCGCGTCGATCGTCCTCTCGCTCGGCACGTGGCCGTGGCTCTTCGCGGTCAATCTGCCCGTCGGCGTGTTCGCGTTGATGATCGCGTGGCCGTCGCTGCCGCAGACGAAGCGCGCCGAGCATGGCTTCGACCGCATCGCCGCGCTGCTCAACGTCGTCACGTTCGCTGCGCTGATCTTCGCGCTCGGCGAAGCGGCCCAGCGCGCCGCGACGCACACCGTGCTCGCGTCGTTCGGCGTCGCGCTGATCGCGGGTGCGCTGCTGCTGCGACGTGAACGCGGCCATCCCGCGCCAATGCTGCCCGTCGATCTCTTTCGCCGCCCGATGTTCGCGCTTTCGACGATGACCGCCGTCTGCTCGTTCGCCGCGCAAGGGCTCGCGTTCGTGTCGCTGCCGTTTTTCTTCGAGAGCGTGCTGGGCCGCAGCCAGGTCGAAACCGGATTTCTGATGACGCCGTGGTCCGCGCTCGTCGCGCTGATGGCGCCGATCGCGGGACGCTTGTCAGACCGCCATGCGCCCGGCTTGCTCGGCGGCGTCGGGCTGGCGATTCTGTGTGTCGGGATGGTATCGCTCGCGATGCTGCCAGCAGAGCCGCATGTGCTGGAAATCTGTATCCGCATGGCAATCTGCGGCGCGGGCTTCGGCTTCTTTCAGTCGCCGAATCTGAAGGCGTTCATGTCGAGCGCGCCGCGCGAGCGCAGCGGCGGCGCGAGCGGCACGATTGCGACGTCGCGCCTGATCGGGCAGGCGACGGGCGCGGCGCTCGTCGCGCTGTGCTTCAGCATCGCCGGAAAGCATGGGCCGACGCTCGCGTTGTCGATCGGTGCGGCGTTCGCGGGCGCGGGCAGTATTGCGAGCGGCCTGCGGCTTGTGAAGCGCAGTCCGTCGAAGGCCGCGCCCGACGCAATCGCGGGCGAGCCATCGCGGAAAGCCTGACCCTTACATGCGCCGCACTTTGACTTTGCGGCCTTTCAGCTTGCCCGCGCCCAGTCGGCGCACGGCATCATCGGCGATATTCCGTTCGACGGCCACGTACGTGACCATGTCCATCACGTTGATCTTGCCGATCTGCTTGCCGTCGTAGCCCGCTTCGCCGGTGAGCGCGCCGAGCACGTCGCCCGGACGGATCTTGTCCTTGCGGCCGCCGAGGATTTGCAGCGTCGCCATCGGCGGCTTCAGATGGCCCGGTTCCGCCGATGTCAGCTCGGCCAGCGGATGCCATTCCACTTCCGCGCGCAGCGACTCTTCGATCGCGCCGACGCGCCCCATCTCGTCCATGCTCGCGAGCGACAGCGCCCAGCCCTCCTCGCCCGCGCGCCCCGTCCGTCCGATTCGATGCACGTGTACTTCGGGGTCCGGCGTCACATCGACATTGATGACCGCTTCGAGTTGCGCGATATCGAGACCGCGCGCGGCGACATCGGTCGCGACGAGCACCGAGCAGCTGCGATTCGCGAACTGCACGAGCACCTGATCGCGCTCGCGTTGCTCCAGTTCGCCGTGCAAGGTCAGCGCTTCGAAGCCTTGTGCACGCAGCACGTCGAGCAGATCGCGGCATTGCTGCTTCGTGTTGCAGAACGCGATGGTGCTCACCGGCCGATAGTGATCGAGCAGCAAGCCGACCGCGTGCAGGCGCTCATCATCCTCGACCTGATAGAAGCGCTGCTTGATCTTCGCGTTGCTGTGCTGCTCGGTGAGCTTGATCTCGCGCGGATTGCGCAGGAACTGCTGGCTGAGTTTCGCGATGCCTTCGGGATACGTCGCCGAGAACAGCAAGGTCTGGCGGTCCTTCGGGCACTGGCGCGCCACGGACGCGATGTCGTCGAAGAAGCCCATGTCGAGCATGCGGTCGGCTTCATCGAGGACGAGCGTGCGGACCGCGTCGAGCGCGAGCGTTTCGCGCTGAAGGTGATCCATGATGCGCCCCGGCGTCCCGACGATGATGTGCGCGCCGTGCTCCAGGCTCGCGACCTGCGGACGCATCGGCGTGCCGCCGCATAGCGTCAGCACTTTGACGTTTTCTTCCGCGCGCGCGAGGCGGCGGATTTCCTGCGTGACCTGATCGGCGAGTTCACGCGTCGGGCAGAGCACGAGCGCCTGCACCGCGAACCGGCTCGCGTCGAGTTTGGAGAGCAATGGCAGCGTGAACGCCGCGGTCTTGCCGCTGCCGGTTTTCGCCTGCGCGATGAGATCGTGGCCCGCGAGCGCGGGCGGCAGGCTCGCGGCCTGGATCGGCGTCATCGACAGATAGCCGAGTTGCTGCAGATTCGACTGCATCGCCGGCGAGAGCGGCAGGCTGGTGAAGTTCGTATCGGTCGTCATGGCGTTAGCGCTTGCCGTAGGGCGGGATTTCGGTGACCTGCTCGTACGTGGTTTCGCCTTCCTTTGTCTGGTGGCGTGTCACGTAGTTGCGCGCGCCGCACATCGGACAGCGGAACAGCAGGCCCTGGCCCTCGTTTTTGATGACGACGTCCGATAGCTCCCACGCTGCGCCGCAGGACTGATTTCGACAGGTGAACATGTTCGTATTTCTCTGGTTTCGTGGCGCGATCGTGCGCTCAAAGGCGAAAGTGTACGCGTGTCTCGTGTCCGCGCGGTCGGAGCAAGTCAGCAAGAAATGCTAAAGCGGCTCGTGCTACTTTGCTTGCATCGAGATTGTCGGGGGACAGACGATGAGCAGCAGGCTCTACGAAACACGGCTCGCGCGCGTGGTCGCGCATATCCACGATCATCTCGACGACGAGCTGGATCTCAATCGGCTCGCCGAGGTGGCGTGTTTGTCGCCGTATCACTGGCATCGGATTTATCACGCGTTTTACGGCGAGACGGCGGCGGCGACCGTGCGAAGGCTGCGCTTGCATCGGGCGGCGAATGCGCTATTGCAGGGTTCCGTGCCGATCGATTCGATTGCCGAGCGCGCCGGGTACAGCAGCGTGCAGGCGTTTTCGCGGGCGTTTCAGGCGAGTTACCGAATGGCGCCGGCGCAGTTTCGCAGCGAAGGCGGCGCTTCGATGTTTATTCCTTTGGATGGGATTCGATCAGGAGATACGGCAATGCATCAAGTCGATATTCGTACTCAGCGTGGCTTTACTGTCGCGGCAATGGAGCATCGCGGCTCGTATATGAACATCGGGCGGGCGTTCGAGATGCTGTTTCATTGGCTCGCGACGCGCGGGCTTGTCGATCCGCGGGCGCGATCGCTCGGAATTTATTTCGATGATCCGGCGGCTGTGGCCGAAGATGAGCTGCGATCGATGGCCTGTTGTGAGTTGTTCGAGCCGGATGCGGTGAAATTCGAGGCGCCGGTGTCGCGTATGGAAGTCGCGGGTGGCGAGTTTGCGGTGCTTACGCATGTCGGGCCGTATGCGCAGCTTTGCTTCGCGTATCAGTGGCTTTATGGGGAATGGCTGCCGAAGTCCGGACGCGAGACGGGCGAGGCGCCCGTGTTCGAGGTCTATGTGAGCGATCCGAGGGAGACCGCGCCGGCGGATCTGGTGACGGAAATCTGGTTGCCGTTGAGGGAAGCGGTGTGATGTCAGATCGGCCGCGCGGCGCCTTTGAACACCTGGTCGCGATGCCAATCGATGAAGGGCTGCGCCGGATGATGTTCCTTTCGCACGGGCGCGTTCAATTGTCCGCCGTGGTGCCTGAGCAAAATTTCGTCGAAACGCTGGCTTCCGTGCGCTTTCTCCGAAACGAGCACGCGACGATCAGCGTCCAACGTGAACGCGCCGATATCGAAGAGCTTGTGATGCAGACAGCACAGCGCGATGCCGTTCTCGACGACATCCGGGCCGCTCGCTTGATGCCACTTGATGTGCGCAGCTTCGAGGCCGATCGTCATGTTGCCGATGCGCAGATCCAGATCGCATAACGCGCATCGATATTGATACGCGGTGAGCACGGCGCTCCGAAACTCAGGATCGCGCCGCCGACGGGTAACCGACGTGTCGCTGACGAGCGTGCATGCCGTCTCGTCGTCGAGTGCGAGTCCGACTGCATCGAGAACATCGTTGTGAATGCTATCCGGAAAATGCGCAGTGAGCAGCAGGCGAGCGATTGCGTTGATCGCTTTGGGGTCACACAGGAGAAGTTGCTGTACCTCGCGCGAAAAATGTCCCGTTGCGTTAAGGCCCCGCAGTTCGGTCTTTTTCAGATCGTTTCGCCGGGCGATTGGATCGGGTGCTCCGTCGACCGTGACCTCCCATACGTCGTCGTTTTTCAAACGAATGAATGGCATCTCTGGATAAAGCGTCCGACGTTGCGGAGCAAACTCCCGCAGAAGTTCGCTCAACTTGCCCTCGTACTGACGGAAGGGCACGTCTTTGATGCCTTGCGTGAACAACCCGAGCGCCAGCAATACGAGAAGAGGCTTATGAGGCGCGCGTTCACCGTTGCGCTGCCAGATGTTCAAATCGGCGAAACGCTGGAGCACTTCAGTAAGGTCGGAAGCGTTCATACTTCGAACAAACAATCGATGACAAAGAAAAACCCGTGACGCGCTGTGCGTACACGGGTTTGGATGGCGCGAAGACGTTTAAACCTCAAACATCAATATTCCCCGCCCGCAACGCATTGTTCTCGATAAACGCTCTGCGCGGCTCGACGTCATCCCCCATGAGCGTGGTGAAGATGCCATCGGCGGCAATCGCGTCTTCGATCTGCACGCGCAGCAAGCGCCGCACGTTCGGATCCATCGTCGTTTCCCAGAGTTGCTCGGGGTTCATCTCGCCGAGACCCTTATAGCGCTGCTTGCTGACGTTACGCTCCGCATCCGCGATCAACCATTTCATCGCGCTCTTGAAGTCGGTCACCGCCATCGACCGCTCGCCGCGCTTGATCAGCGCGCCTTCACCGATCAGCCCCTTGAACGTATCCGCGGTGGAAACGAGCTGCTTGTAGTCCGCGGTCAACTGAAGGTCTTCGTCAAACACGGAAACCTTCACGTTGCCATGATGACGCCGCTTGATATGCAGCGAGCGCAGTTCACGCACCTGATCGTAGGCCGCTTGGACGCTCACTTCGGGCTTCAGCGGATCAGCACGCAGCCGCTCTTCCAGCCGCTTCGCCGAACTCTCGGCCGCTTCCTGCGATGACAGATCGATGACCACGCCATCCATCACCGCTTCCAGCGCGGCGGCATCGTAGATACGGCTCAAACGATCGACCACGGCCTGCGCCAGAAGATACGCACGCGCGAGCTCGCCCAATGCATCGCCCGAAATCGGATCAGCGCCTTCGCTTGCAATCAGTTCGGACCCTTGCAACGCGAGCTTCAACATATGCTGATTGAGCTCGTGCGCGTCCTTCATATACCGCTCGTCCTTGCCTGCCTTGATCTTGTAAAGCGGCGGCTGCGCGATATAGATATACCCGCGCTCGACGATCTCCGGCATCTGCCGATAGAAGAACGTCAACAGCAGCGTGCGGATGTGCGCGCCGTCGACGTCCGCGTCAGTCATGATGATGATGCGGTGATAACGCAGCTTGTCGAGGTTGTAATCATCCTTGCCGATACCGCAGCCGAGCGCCGTCACCAGCGTCACGATCTGCTCCGAAGAAATCAGCTTGTCGAAGCGCGCCTTCTCAACGTTGAGCACCTTGCCGCGCAGCGGCAGAATCGCCTGGAACTTGCGGTCGCGCCCCTGCTTCGCGGATCCACCCGCCGAGTCACCCTCGACGATATAAATCTCCGACTTCGCCGGATCCTTCTCCTGGCAATCCGCGAGCTTGCCCGGCAGGCCGATGCCATCGAGCACGCCCTTGCGACGCGTCATCTCACGCGCCTTGCGCGCGGCATCACGTGCACGCGCCGCGTCGACGATCTTGCCCGTGATGATCTTCGCGTCGTTCGGCGTCTCCTGCAGATAGTCTTCGAGCGCCTTCGCGACGATCTCTTCCACCGGCGCGCGCACTTCGGACGACACGAGCTTGTCCTTCGTCTGCGAGCTGAACTTCGGCTCCGGCACCTTCACCGACAGCACGCACGACAGACCTTCACGCATATCGTCGCCGGTCGTCTCGACCTTCGCCTTCTTCGCGATCTCGTTGTCGGTGATGTACTTGTTGATGACGCGCGTCATCGCCGCGCGCAGACCCGTGAGGTGCGTGCCGCCGTCGCGCTGAGGAATGTTGTTCGTGAAGCACAGCACGCTTTCGTTGAAGCTGTCGTTCCACTGCATCGCCACTTCGACGGTCACGTTGTCGCGCTCGCCAATCGCGTGGAACACGGTCGGGTGCAGCACCTGCTTCGCCTTGTTGATGTACTCGACGAAGCCCTTCACGCCGCCCGCGAACGCGAAATCGTCTTCCTTGCCGGTGCGCTGGTCCGTCAAACGGATACGCACGCCGTTGTTCAGGAACGAAAGCTCGCGCATGCGCTTCGCCAGAATGTCGTAGTGAAATTCGACATTCCCGAAGATGGTCGCATCCGCGAGGAAGTGCACTTCGGTGCCGCGGTTTTCCGTATCGCCGACAACCGGCATCGGCGAATACTGCACGCCGTCTTCCTCGACGATCTCGCGGTTCTGCACCACGCCGCGCGCGAACTCCATGAAGTGCTTCTTGCCGTCGCGGCGCACCGTGAGGCGCAGCCATGCGGACAGCGCGTTCACGCACGACACGCCCACGCCGTGCAGACCGCCCGACACCTTGTAGCTGTTCTGGTCGAACTTGCCGCCCGCGTGCAATTCGGTCATCACGATTTCGGCGGCACTGCGCTTCGGGTCGTGCTTGTCGTCGCGCTTGAGGCCAGTCGGCACGCCGCGGCCGTTATCGGTGACGGAAATCGAGTTGTCCGCGTGAATGACGACGTGAATGTCGTCGCAATAGCCCGCGAGCGCTTCGTCGATGGAGTTGTCCAGCACTTCGAAAACGAGGTGATGCAAACCGGTGCCATCCGACGTGTCGCCGATATACATGCCCGGCCGCTTGCGCACGGCCTCCAGACCCTCGAGGATCTGAATGGACGATGCGCCGTAGCTGTTGTCGGGCTTGTTGTCGGGTTGCGAATTTGTGTTTTCAGTCATGGATATGTTCCGGTTCTGCGTCACTGCCTGGGTTACTGCTCGAACTTTTCAAAACACCTTAAAAACGCCAAAGGGGCGCGCCGCCCCTTGGAGAGTTATTGGTATTGAGCGCGTCAGATGCGCATCGGCATCACCACGTACTTGAATTCCTCGTTCTCGGGAATCGTGATGAGCGCGCTGGAATTGGCGTCGCCAAGGCTCACCTTGAGCGTGTCGACCTTCAGATTCGCGAGCACGTCGAGCAGATACGTGACGTTGAATCCGATATCGACGGTGTCGCCCTGATAAGCGATTTCCAGTTCTTCCTGCGCCTCTTCCTGATCGGCGTTGGTCGACATGATCTTGAGCTGGCCCGGCTCGACGAGGCAGCGCACGCCCTTGAACTTGTCGGATGTCAGAATGGCCGCGCGCTGCAGCGAGCGTTGCAACTCTTCACGGCCGATTTCGAACGTGTTCTTGTGCGACTTCGGAATCACGCGCTGGAAGTCGGGGAACTTGCCCTCGACGAGCTTCGACACGAGTTCCACCTGGCCGAAGCTGAACTTCACCTGCGTCGCGGCGATGTCGATCTTCAGCGAATCGTCGATGTCTTCCAGCAGACGCTGGAGCTCGAGAATCGTCTTGCGCGGGATGATGACTTCCTGACGCGCAAACGAGCCTTCGATCTTCATCGACGAGAACGCGAGACGGTGGCCGTCGGTCGCGACCGCCATCAGTTCGTCGCCATCCACCACGAGCAGCATGCCGTTCAGGTAGTAGCGAATGTCCTGCTGCGCCATCGCAAAGTACACCATGCCGAGCAACTGGCGGAACGTCTTCTGCGGAACCGAAAGGCTCGCGCCGAAGTCTGTAGCCTGGTTGACCGTGGGAAACTCATCCGCGGCGAGCGTCTGCAACGCGAAACGGCTCTTGCCGGAACGCACGGTGAGGCGCTTGTCCGAAAGATCGAGCACGACTTCGCCGGAGGGCATGGCGCGCAGGATGTCGAGCAGCTTGCGCGCGGCGACCGTGGTGGCGACCTGGTCGCTGCCGACGCCGAAATCGGCGCGGGTCGTGATCTGGAGTTCGAGGTCGGTCGAGAGGAACGACACATCCCCGCCGTTCTTGGTGATGAGCAAATTCGCGAGGATCGGCAACGTATGGCGGCGTTCTACGATACCGCTCACGGTTTGCAGCGGCCTTAGAAGATTATCTCGTTCGGTCTTGACCAGTTGCATAGAGTTCCTTCGTTGATGTGACGGCCTGTCCGCCGGTTTCGCCACCCGATTTGCCCAACGGACAACCTCGTAACACGCGTTGCCGGCCCCCCGCCGGTCACTCGCGAAAGCTTGGCGCTACGCCGCCCAGGCCTTGGACGGCTAAACCTATATTGTGCCTCAAAACGGAACCGCTCCCTAAAAATAGGGGCGTTTTCGCCAAAAAACAGCCCTGCGCGCGCAATAAATGGCGTGTGCGTTCTCCGCGCCGCACCGGCCGGTGCCGTCAGCCCTTCAGCGTCTGTTCGAGCACGTGCAGTTCGTGATTGAGCTGGGCATCGGTGCCGCGCTCGGCCGCGATCTTGCGCACCGCGTGCAGCACGGTCGTGTGGTCGCGTCCGCCGAACAGCTCGCCGATCTCGGGCAGGCTCTTTTGCGTGAGTTCCTTCGCCAGATACATTGCGATCTGGCGCGGGCGCGCAATGTTAGCCGGCCGCTTTTTCGAGTACATGTCGGCGACCTTGATGTTGTAAAAATCGGCCACCGTCTTTTGAATGTTCTCGACGGAGATCTGGCGGTTCTGCACCGTCAACAGGTCTTTCAGCGCTTCCTTGGTCAGCTCGATGGTGATGTCGCGGCCATGGAACTTCGAGTACGCGAGGATCTTGCGCAGCGCGCCTTCGAGCTCGCGCACGTTCGAGCGCAGATGCTTCGCGACAAAGAACGCGACATCTTCCGACAGGCTCACGCCTTCGGACTGCGCCTTGCGCATCAGGATCGCGACGCGCATTTCGAGCTCGGGCGGCTCGATCGCGACGGTCAGGCCGGAGTCGAAGCGTGAAATCAGGCGATCGTCGATGCCGGAGATTTCCTTCGGATACGTGTCGCTCGTGATGATGACCTGCGCCTTGTTCGCGACGAGCGCCTCGAACGCGTAGAAGAACTCTTCCTGCGTGCGCGACTTGCCCGAGAAGAACTGAATATCGTCGATGAGCAGCAGATCGAGCGAGTGGTAGTAGCGCTTGAAGTCGTCGAATGCCTTGCGCTGATACGCCTTCACCACGTCCGACACGTACTGCTCGGCGTGAATGTAGCGGATGCGCGCGCCCGCCTTGTCCATCAGCAACTGATTGCCGATGGCGTGAATCAGGTGCGTCTTGCCGAGACCCACGCCGCCGTACAGGAAGAGCGGGTTGTACGAAATGCCAGGGTTGTCGGCGACCTGAATGGCCGCCGCGCGCGCGAGCTGGTTCGCCTTACCGGTAACGAAGTTGTCGAACGTCAGCACCGGATTCAGCTTGGAACGCTCGTAAGCGGAATCGGTTTCACCGGAAGCCGAAGGCGCGCCGCCCGGACGCCACGTGCGCCGCCCGGCGGCGGCTTCGTTGGCGTCGAGGCTCGGGAGGTCGAGATCGGCCTGGTCTTCCTGCGTGGCTTGCGCCTGCTGCGCCGCTTCGGCTGCGAGTGCGTTGATGTGCGCGGTGGCGTTCGCGTGTGCAACGACAGACGGCGCCTGCGGTGCGGCCGCAGACGGCGCCGGAGCGCGGGGCGCGGCGGGCGCGCTCGCGGTCGGACGCGGCGCGGCATTCAGGCCGCCGCCGATCGCGTTGCGCGCGGTCGCTTTGGGATCGAGCACGAACTGAACATCGATGGGCGCGCTGAAAAAATCGCGCGCGACATCGGCGATACGGCCCGAGAACTGGCTTTTCACCCAGTCGAGCTTGAAGCGGTTGGGAGCGGCGATGCGCAGGGTGTTCGCGTCGGCATCGAAGTCGACCGGGGTCAGCGGCTTGATCCACGTGACGTACTGCTGCGGCGTGAGTTCGCGCGCGAGCAGTGCGGAACAGTGTTCCCAGAAATCGTTCATCGAATGCGGTCGTTATGGTTGCTCCGCACCTGCGGGCCATGCTTGTCGAAATCGTCCGACAAGTCCCGGCACAGCCGAGCAGGCGTGCTTCGGAGGCTTACGCCGCAAGGGTTTGCGGGCGGACGGCGGGCCGAAGCAGCGGGCGGATATTTGGGAGTAAGGCGAGATTCTAACGCCAAACGAGGGTGGCGCGCGAGTTATCCACAGGGTCAAATCAGCACGTCGGACGGGCCGCGATTCTGCCGTGATCCATGTTCTATGGCGCTAAACTATTGACGGTCAATAGGAAAACGGTTTAAATAGCGGGTTCCGCGAAAACAGAATTCCTGAACCTCCGGCCATCGCGCTTGCAGTGACCACACTGGAGCCTTAGCCCGCGCGGTCGATCAACTCAAGTGAGAGCACCATGAAACGTACTTACCAACCTTCCGTTACCCGTCGCAAGCGCACCCATGGCTTCCGCGTTCGCATGAAGACCGCTGGCGGCCGCAAGGTCATCAACGCTCGCCGCGCGAAGGGTCGCAAGCGCCTGGCAGTCTGAGTCTGCCGAGTGTTCGCTCGCGGTTGGATGCTGCACTCGACGGCGAGCCGCTCACGCGCCGCACAGAAGTCTTGAGACAGGACATCGTTCAGTTGCCGGCGCAGGCCGCGTTCCCCAAGGCCGCAAGGCTACTGAAAACGGATGAGTTCTCATCCGTTTTTCGTTTGCGCCCCTGGCGCCGCTCGCCGCACTTTGTCCTGTACGGCAAGCCGTCCGGACTGGAAGCGCGGCTCGGCCTGGTGATCGGCAAGAAGCAGGCACCGCGCGCCGTCACGCGCAATCTGATCAAACGGCTTGCGCGCGAGGCGTTCCGGCTGCGCCGCGAGCAGTTGAACGGATTCGACATCCTCGTTCGGCTGCACGCGAAGATCGACCGGAAGGCGATGCCGAGCGCGAGCTCCCCGCCGCTTCGGGCGCTCATCGGCAGCGAACTGGAGACATTGTTCGACCGTGCCGTGCGCGAAGCTGCGCGCCGCAAGGCCGAAACCGTGGCGGCGCCGCCTCCGGCGCCCGCCGTCGACGAAACATCCGGCCCGTCAGGGTCATGAAGCGCGGATCGCGCCGAATTTGCCTCTCTTGGTGAATCCGGCGTGCGGCGCGAAGCTTATGCAAACGGCACTCATCGCGTTGTTGCGCTTCTACAAGGTTGCTGTGAGCCCTCTGCTCGGCAACCGGTGCCGCTTTTATCCTTCCTGTTCCGACTACGCGCGCGAAGCAATCCAGTATCATGGCGCCGCGCGCGGCTCGTATCTCGCCGTGAAGCGGCTCTGCCGCTGCCATCCTTTTTCGGCTGGCGGCGTCGATCTCGTGCCGCCTCCCTGCGGACATGCCGGCTCTGAACAGGCGTCCGAATCGCGCCCGAAGTCCGACGATTCCGGGCAAGACAAGCTTTCAACACCAAACGGCGCACAAGCGCTTTCCGATCGACACTGAGACAACGCATGGATATCAAACGCACCGTCCTATGGGTCATCTTCTTCGTGTCAGTTGTCCTGCTGTTCGACAACTGGCAACGCGACCATGGGCGCCCGTCGATGTTCTTCCCGAGCGCGACGCAACCGGCCAAGACCGCCAGCAACCCCGCACCGGGCTCGGCTGCATCCGGCGCACAGCCGTCCGAACTGCCGAACGCGCCCGCGGGCACGGCCGCGCCCGGCACGGCGACGCCGCCCGCCACGGCGCAATCGCAGCTCGTCAAGTTCACGACCGACGTGTACTCCGGTGAGATCGACACGCGCGGCGGCACGCTTTCGAAGCTCTCGCTGATGAAGGAAGGCGACGGCAAGCAGCCGGACCTGTACATCACGCTCTTCGATCACACCGCGAACCACACGTATCTCGCGCGCACGGGCCTGCTCGGCGGCGATTTCCCGAACCACAACGACATCTTCACGCCGGTTCCCGGCCAGACGTCGCTGACGGGCGACGAAAAGACGCTGAAGATCGCGTTCGAATCGCCGGTGAAGGGCGGTGTGAAGGTCATCAAGACCTACACGTTCACGCGCGGCAGCTATGTGATCAACGTCGATACGAAGATCGAGAACGTCGGCACGGCGCCGGTCACGCCCAAGCTCTATATGGAACTCGTGCGCGACAACACGCCGGTCGAGACGCCGCGCTTCTCGCACACGTTCATTGGGCCGGCGGTCTACACGGATCAGAAGCACTTCCAGAAGATCGACTTCTCCGACATCGACAAGAACAAGGCATCGTTCGAGCCGTCCTCGGATAACGGCTGGATCGCGATGGTGCAGCACTACTTCGCGTCGGCATGGATTCCGCAGCAGGGCGTGAAGCGCGACATCTACGTGCAGAAGATCGATCCGGAGCTGTATCGCGTCGGCGTGACGCTGCCGGCACAGACGATCGCACCGGGACAAACCGTGAATGTCGATGCGCGCCTCTTCGCCGGTCCGGAAGAAGAACGCATGCTCGAAGGCATCGCGCCGGGTCTGGAGCTCGTGAAGGACTACGGCATGGTGACGATCATCGCCAAGCCGCTCTTCTGGCTGCTCGAAAAGATTCACGGCTACGTGGGCAACTGGGGCTGGGCGATCGTGCTGCTGACGCTGCTCATCAAGGCGGTGTTCTTCCCGCTGTCGGCGGCGAGCTACAAGTCGATGGCGCGCATGAAGGAAATCACGCCGCGCATGCAGCAGATTCGCGAGCGCTTCAAGAGCGACCCGCAGAAGATGAACGCCGAGCTGATGTCGCTGTACAAGACCGAGAAGGTCAATCCGTTCGGCGGCTGCCTGCCGGTGGTCGTGCAGATTCCGGTGTTCATCTCGCTGTACTGGGTGCTGCTGTCGTCGGTGGAAATGCGCGGTGCGCCGTGGATCGGCTGGATTCATGACTTGTCGCAGCAAGACCCGTACTTCATCCTGCCGGTGCTGATGGCCGTCTCGATGTTCGTGCAGACCAAGCTGAACCCGACGCCGCCCGACCCCGTTCAGGCGAAGATGATGATGTTCATGCCGATCGCGTTCTCGGTCATGTTCTTCTTCTTCCCAGCCGGTCTCGTGCTGTATTACGTGGTGAACAACGTGCTGTCGATCGCCCAGCAGTACTACATCACGCGCATGATGGGACAGAGCAGGAAGAAGGCGGCTTGAGGCTTCTTCTGGTTTGATCTGAATGTAAAAACGCCCGGCTTGCCGGGCGTTTTGTTTTTTCGAGCTCTTTTCTAGCTTCAGGCAAGGGCTTGTCGCTTGAGCTCGTCCTCGAACTCGTCCATTTTGACGGAGAGATGTTTGGCCGCCGTTTTCAGTTCGCCAAAACGACGAAGAAGCGCCGTCTCCGATTCTTGCGTCCCGAACTGTGGCGAGGCTTGCATGGCTTCGACAGCGACATCACTGTCGGCCGGCTTCCCGTCCAGCAAATATTCAACGGAGACCTCCAGAATGGCTGCCAGCTTCTGACGACGCGGTCCTTTTGCGATAGCCCTTCCGTCGAACCAGGCTTGCATCGCGTTCTTGGAAACCGGCACTTCGGGCGACTCCATATCCCACACGTAGTGAAAGTTGGTCGCCGTGGGCAGAAAACCTCGATCCCTGAATCGCGGATATTTTTTCTCGAAGCGGGAAGCGGCCTCCGCGACTAAACGCGTCACCCGGATTCCAAACGCTTTCTTGTAACGATCGCTAACCATGGTGGCAGTCTCGGGCAGAACGCCTCGGGCGTGGTCAAGTTCAAACTGCGTGGGCGCGAGTTCAAACTTCATCATTAGACTTCGGGAAAAAACCCTCTAGCGTCAGAGGGTTGCATCTTCAATAGATGGCGATATTTCTATCTGGTTTAAATGAAAAATTTCGTCGCGAGCAGTCCTGCGCCGCTCATCGCTTCATCGATCCATAAAACTGCTCGACCAGTTCCTCGAGCAAATACCGATGATGCGGCGACAGCGCCTCGATCTTCGTCGCCAGCTCAAGCGTCTCTTCGGTCGCCGGATAGTGTTCGTCACGCGCGAGCGGTTTTGGCGTCACCTGCGGATTGCCGCTGGGCGGCGGCCCATAATGCAACCAGTGCTGGTCGACCTTGAACCATTCGGAGAGCGTCTGGAGCTTGTCGGCCGTCGGAATCGAGCGCGCGGTCAGCCACTTGTGCGCGGTCTGCGGCGAAACCGGTTCGCCGCGATAGCGCAAGTTGAAATGCAAAGCGAGATCGGTCGCGCCGCGCATCTTTTCGGGCGCGCGGGTCATCGAGAATTTCAGCCGTTCTGAGAAATCGGCCTTTTCTTGTGGTGTAGGCATGGGCTGGATTGTGCGAGGCAATCGTTGGTTGGGAGTCAACCGTATGCGATAGATTTGTCGCGAAGTCGCCTGTATTTATCTTATATACGCATCGGATTTTCCTGCTTTTTGGCAGCATGGTTCTGCCGAATGACGCGTCACATCGGGGTTTCGGAGGCCGGCACCGCAAAAAATCGACTTCAACGCGCGACATGTCCCCGTATCTCAAAAAAGATAACGGCTGCGATCCCACTACGCCGACCTGAAACGTTCGATTCCGCCGCCGCGATACAATGCGCGTTTTCTGAAATCATCCCGCCGCCCTATCGCCATGCTGAGCAACGACACCGATCCGATCGTCGCAATCGCCACCGCGCCTGGACGTGGCGGGATCGGCGTCGTGCGTCTGTCGTTCGGCCGCTCGGGCGAAGCCGCCGCGCAAAAAGCCATGCGGGCGCTGTGCGGTGAGGCGCTCGCGCCGCGCCATGCGAGCTACGTGCCGTTCGTCGATGGCAACGGCGAAGCGCTCGATCGCGGCATCGCGCTCTATTTCCCCGCGCCGTACTCGTATACGGGCGAGCATGTGCTGGAACTGCAAGGCCATGGCGGTCCGATCGTGCTGCAGCTGGTACTGCAACGCGCGATAGAAGCCGGCCGCGAGTTCGGCCTGCGGCTCGCCGAGCCCGGCGAATTCAC
The DNA here is from genome assembly GCF_056930355.1 of Caballeronia sp. 11_S32. NCBI lineage: Bacteria > Pseudomonadati > Pseudomonadota > Betaproteobacteria > Burkholderiales > Burkholderiaceae > Caballeronia > Caballeronia sp. 11_S32. The sequence goes on along the minus strand of NZ_JBXOWH010000003.1, from coordinate 458,286 downwards.
GCGGCGCGCCTTTCTCAACGACAAGCTCGATCTCGCACAGGCGGAAGCCGTCGCGGATCTGATCGAAGCGAGCACGGAAGCCGCGGCCCGCTCGGCAGGCCGCTCGCTGGAAGGCGCGTTCTCGCGCGAGATCCACGCGCTCGTCGAAGACGTCATCAACCTGCGGATGCTCGTCGAGGCCACGCTGGACTTTCCCGAGGAAGAGATCGACTTTCTCGAAGCGGCCGATGCACGCGGCAAGCTTGCGTGCATTCGCGAGCGGCTGGACAAGGTCCTCGCCGACGCGCGTCAGGGCGCGCTTTTGCGCGAAGGTTTGTCGGTGGTGCTCGCGGGACAGCCGAACGTGGGCAAATCGTCACTCTTGAATGCGCTGGCGGGCGCGGAGCTCGCAATCGTCACGCCGATCGCCGGCACCACGCGCGACAAGGTCGCGCAGACCATTCAGGTCGAAGGCATTCCGCTGCATATCATCGATACGGCCGGGCTGCGCGAGACGCAGGACGAAGTGGAGCGTATCGGCATCGAACGCACGTGGGGTGAGATCGAACGCGCCGACGTCGTGTTGCATCTGCTGGATGCACGCGAGGGCGTGACGCCGGAGGATCAGGCAATCGCGGCGCGATTTCCCGCAGGCGTGCCGGTCGTGCGGGTAATGAACAAGACGGATCTCGCGGGCGCATCGGCTGGCGCGCGTGACGGCGATCACGCGCGCGAAGTCAATCTGTCGGCCAAGACCGGCGACGGCATCTCGCTGCTGCGCGACGAGCTTTTGAAGATCGCAGGGTGGCAGGCTGGCGCGGAGAGCGTCTATCTCGCGCGCGAGCGCCATCTGATCGCGCTGCGCGAGGCGCGCGATCATCTGGCACTCGCCGCCGGGCATGCCGATCAGCACTCACAGGTGCTCGATCTGTTCGCCGAGGAATTGCGGCTCGCGCAGGACAATCTCAATGCGATCACGGGCGAATTCACATCCGATGATCTGTTGGGCGTGATTTTCAGCCGCTTTTGCATCGGCAAATAGCGGCGAAAACGACTATGCGCCCCCGGGTTTGCCGACCTCGCGCAATTCGGCACTGAGCTTCTCGCTCTCCTCCGGCCGTCCGTGAAACGCCGCCGGCGTGTTCTGGAACATTTCGATCCGATACGCGCCGTCGCACAGCGAAAGCAACATTGTCTGAACCGCGTTCAAGGCGGGGTTTAGCTCCGTCGCGCCACGCGGCCACATACCCGCGACGGCGCGCACAAGCAGCGTCTGCCCGTTCGCCATGCGCCTTACCTCGCGCACCTTCGCCACGAAACGCGGCGTCGGATGCTGGGCGAAGATCGGCAGAAGGTGCGCCTCGATGCACGTACGCCCGTCGATGGCGCTGCCGTCAAAGCCGACCAGGCTGCCGCGCTCCGTGAAGCGCGCCGCCATCGCCGCTGCGTCCTGCCTGTTCCAGTCTTCGAGCAGGCCGAAGTACACGCGCCGCGCGCTCGCGGTCCAATCGTCGGGCTGACTCATGCTGCCTTCTTCCATGCCGCCGCAAAGATGCCCGCGCCCATGAGCAGCGCGCCGCCCGTGCGATTCACCGCGCGTTGCACGGACGGCTTGCGGATGGCCTTGCGCGCACCGGATGCGAGCAACGCGTAAGCGAACGCGTTGGCCGCTGCGAGCCCGACGAACGTCGCTTCGAAAATCGCGATCTGCGACACGCTCGCCGCGTGCGGATCGACGAATTGCGGCACGAACGCGACAAAGAAAATGATGCTCTTCGGGTTCAGCGTCGTCACCGCGTAAGCGTGCGCCATGATGCGGCCGGTGCGCAGCTCGCCGGTGGGCTGCACGGCATCCGTATCGACGACCGGGGCGCGCCACAGCTTGATGCCGAGATAAACGAGATACGCTGCGCCGATCCACTTCACCACCATGAACAGCTCGGCGGAGGCCGCGAGCAGCACGCCGAGCCCGAGCATCGAGGCGGTCATCGCGGTGAGATCGCCGAGCGCGACGCCGAGTGTCGTCGCGAACGCGTACTTGCGGCCGTGACCGAGCGCGTAGGACACGACCAGCAGCACGGTCGGACCGGGAATCGCGACGAGAATTGCCGACGCGATCGCGAACGGCAGCCATTGAGCGAGGGTCATGCTAGGTCTCCTGAGTTCGATGCGTCGATTTATCCATGAACGCGCGACGCTGGCAATAGGCCGTTCAGCCAGCTTGACGGCGTTGCGCCGCGCTCGGGAAGCGTTGGCTTGCCCGCATGGGCATCTGATGCGGCGCAGCAAAGTCGGCGCAGAGGCAAATTGTCGCAGTATCGCTGGTCAAGACGCGCGTTTTCATTTCTTACCGATCACCATTTCGGCGATTTTCATTTAAAGCTCGTTTATCGCGAGTCCACGAAAAGCAGTGCGACATTCTGACGTATTGCGATCGCACACAGCATGTGCTTGCAAGTTTCCCTCACTCAACTAGCATGACTTTTGCGGTCAGCCGCTTTTAAATACATAGCTAATTTCGAAACGGTTTCGTTTGGAGGCTATATAGATGAAGAAACGCGCCACTGCTCTTGTCGCGATGATGGGTTTGTTTGCAGCCGTATCCTCGGCGCAAGCCCAGGACAGCGTTATTCAGGCTCAGCAGACCTTCACTTTCCGGCCCAACTCGTATGGCTGCTTGTCCAAAGACAAGTTCGACTCGGCCGACCAGCACGCGAAAGCCGGCGAGCATCAGAAGATGCAGCAGTTTTTCGAGGGCTTCGAATGCATTTCAACGCCGGTCGATTCGCATTTTCGCGTAATTCGCGTGGTGGGGCATGACGTCGAATTCGTCAACGCCGCTAATAGCGATACACAAGGCATGTGGACCGCCGATCGCTTCATCGATCAATAATCCGCTTCCCGGACTTTTAATCATCTGGCATTCCGGCGCGATTTTTTGAATCGCGCCGGCGCTTCGGGTTATCCGCGATTTAATTGTCGGCATAATCCGGACGCGCATTCACGCCATCTTTTCTTCGCCGCGTTTGCCGAGCGATCGCGCGCGTCTGGCCGTCTTCCACATCCGCACCGATTCCCCGCACAATGTCGGTTTCGCGCGCGATCGATCGCGCTACATCGACAATCCTTTTCCGCCGGCCGACGAACCGGCGTCCCATGCTGAATGGCTCTCAAATCCACGATCTACAAGGCTGACCTCCAGATCGCCGACATGGATCGCCACTACTACGGCGATCACTCCCTGACCATTGCACGTCATTCTTCGGAAACCGACGAACGGATGATGGTGCGCGTCGCCGCGTTCGGGCTCTTCGCCGACGAGCGTCTCGAGTTCTGCAAGGGACTTTCCGACACCGACGAGCCCGATCTCTGGCAGAAGGATCTCACCGGGCAGATTCAGACCTGGATCGAAGTCGGCCAGCCCGACGAACGCCGCATCGCGAAGGCGAGCGGCCGTTCGGAGCGCGTGATCGTCATCGCTTACGCGGGGAAGACGGCGGACATCTGGTGGAACGGCGTGAAGGGTAAAGTCGAACGTCTGCAGAACGTGACGGTCTGGTCGCTCGCGGATGGCGTCGCCGAAGCGCTCGGCAAGCTGGCCGAACGGACGATGCGTTTGCAGTTGATGGTGCAGGACCATGAGGCATCGCTGGGTAGCGAGACTGTCGACCCTGTTGCTCTCCGCTGGAACGTGCTCAAGGCCGGCGCGGCCTGACATTCACGCTTCGGGCGGCCCTTTGAGTTCGATCATGTTGCCTTCGGGGTCGAAGAGATAAAGCGACGGGCCGAAGCCTTCGGCGCCATAACGCCGCGCTTCCTCGCCGATGCGCGCGCCATGCTTTTCCAGGTGCGCGCGCAGCGCGTGCGCATCGAACGGCTCGACGCGCACGCACAAATGATCCATGTTGCGGCCCGCGCCCGGCTGGCCGCTCTCGGGCCGATCGATTTTCGCGCCGACGGCCAGTAAATCGATCAGTGAGCTGCCGGCGCGCATCTGCACGAGACCGAGATCGCGCTGCTCCTTCTCGATCGGACAGTTAAGCACGGTGCGATAGAAATGCACCATGTTGTCGAGATCGGCGCAACGAATCACAACGTGATCGATTTCGCGGATGTTGAAGTGCATGTCGCCCTCTCACGTTCGATGTGGGGGTCAGTTTAGCGCGATGGGGAGGAGAGGCTGGCGGGCGGGGGAATGAAAAAGGGCTTGGGGTTCAGGCCAAGCCCTTCGAATTCGTGGTGGAGAGGAGGAGGATCGAACTCCCGACCTTCGCATTGCGAACGCGACGCTCTCCCAGCTGAGCTACCCCCCCAACGAATCAAAATTGTACCACAGCAAATTCGCCCTCAGGCAAGCCCCAGCGGACGCTTCCGCTCCGCTTTCACTTCTGCGGCGCTCCCGTCAAAATCCACGCGACGACGGTCTTTATATCCCCATCGCTCATCCTGGGATGCGACGGCATCGGAATCGGGCCCCAGACGCCCGCGCCGCCGTTCTTCACTTTCTTTTCGAGCTGCGCGTTCGCCTGGGGCTGGCCCTTGTACTTCTCGGCGACCTGCTGAAACGACGGCCCCACCAGCTTCCGATCGATAGCGTGACAGCCCATGCACGCATTGCCGCGTGCGATCGCCATCGCATTTGCACTCGTGTTGGAAACGGGCTGCTCCGCAGCAGACGCAGCCAAAGATGCGGCGACGAGCACCGCGCCGAAAATCACACGCAACATGCTCACTTCACCGCCTTTGCCGGACTCGGATTACCCGGATGCACATCCGAGCTCTTCACGGGCGCGGGCGACTGCATATCCAGCGGACGCGATGTCACGCCCGAATCCGGCACCGTGCCGACCGTCGCTTCGGCCGGCGCCGGCGCGCTCGCAGCGGACACCGCGCTCGCATCGGATGCGGCCGCAGCTTCCAGCGCCTGCGCCTCTTCCGGCTTGATGTACTGGAACACCTTCACAACCTGCTCGACGCCCGCGGTGCGCGCGGCGACATCCGCGCCATGCGCGCCTTCATCCTGCGTGACAAGCCCCATCAGATAGATGACGCTCCGTTCGCACACGACCTTGTAGTAGTTCGCGCGCAAGTCCGTCTCGCCGACCATCGCGGTCTTCACACGGCCTTCGAGATACGAGTCGTTCGCGCGCGACGAGATCGAGCTCGCGCCCTGAACCGCCAGCTCGTTGACGATGCTGCCGACGTTGTTGATATCGCGCGCCACCGCCTCGGCCTTCTGCTTCGACGCATCATCGGGGACTTCACCGGTCAGCAGCACGCGACGGTTAAACACAGTCACGTTGACATGCGCCGTATCGGGCAGATTCTCGTTGATCCGCGAAAGCGCCTTCACCTGGATCTCGCGGTCTTCGGTCTGCGCGCCGAGCGTGCGGCGATCCGTGGCAATCAAAGTGCCGCCGGCCGCCGCGCCGACGACCGCGAGCGCGCAGCCCTGCAACGTCAATGCGACTCCCGACAACATGCTCACCACTAGCGTGGCTTGGGCCAGCGTCGCCTTGACGCGTGTCTTGTTCATCAACTCCGTTCCCCCTTTCAGTTTCAGTCGTCTCCGAGCAGCATCGCATCGATGCCGTCGCACAGACAGTGAATGGTCAGCAGATGGACTTCCTGAATGCGCGCGGTCCGGTCGGACGGCACGCAGATATGAATGTCGGTTTCGGCGAGCACTTCGGACATCACGCCGCCGCCCTTGCCCGAGAGCGCAATCACGATCATCTCGCGGCCGTGCGCTTCCTGAATCGCCGCGAGCACGTTGACCGAGTTCCCCGACGTGCTGATCGCAAGCAGCACGTCGCCCGACTGGCCGAGCGCGCGGACCTGATTCGAGAAGATCTGCTCGAATGCATAGTCGTTGCCGATAGCCGTGAGAATCGATGTATCTGTCGTGAGCGCGATGGCCGGCAAGCCCGGCCGCTCACGCTCGAAGCGGCCGATCAGTTGCGCCGCGAACCGTTGCGCGTCGGCAGCCGAACCGCCGTTGCCGCAGACGAGAATCTTGTTGCCGTTGGCGAGTGCGCCGAAGAGCGTATCGACAGCGGCCGCGATCGGAACCGCCAGCGCATCGAGTGCGTCGAGTTTGAGTGCCGCGCTGTCGCGGAATTGCTGTTGAATACGTTCGATTGACATCGACTCTCGATCATCGGCCGCGGCGCGCGGCGGTCTATGGCATGACGCCCGAAGCGTCGGTTGTTGCGCAGTTTACCGCATGCATCATGCTGCGAACCGCGCTCATGCTTCGTCGGCGCGAAACGCATCGGGCATCCAGTGGATGCGACCCGCATCGAACGCGACGATATCGAAGCGGCACGCGGGCAGCGCGCCGCGCCATGTCGCAAGAAAGTGCTGCGCGGCGTGCACGAGGCGCGCGCGCTTTCTCGCATCGACGCTCGCGGCGGCGTTCGCGAAACGCCCGCTTCTTCTCGCCCGCACTTCGACGAACACGAGCGCGCCGCGTTCATCGAGCATGACGAGATCGATCTCGCCGCCGCGACACGTCACGTTACGCGCAACGAGGCGCATGCGTTGCCGCTGCAGGAACTCGAGCGCGTGCGACTCAAATGCATCGCCGAGCGTTTTGGACAAGACTCCTCCATAAAAGTTGTCGACTGGCAGCAAGGATCGCGCATGGCAAAATGACGTCCTTTCCTTCGACGCCCGCGCTCATGCTTCAGATCTCCGAACTCGCCGCCGGGCAGAACTATCCGACGGGCGCACTCTATGTGGTCGCGACGCCCATCGGCAATGCGGCCGACATCACCGTGCGCGCGCTGCATGTGCTCGAACTCGCGGATCGCATCGCCGCCGAGGACACGCGCAACACCGCGCAACTGCTCGCGCGCTACGGCATCTCGAAGCCGTCGATTGCGGTGCACGAGCACAACGAACGCAGCGCCGCCGAGCGCGTGATCGAGCATCTGAAAAACGGCGAGCGCATCGCGTGTGTATCGGATGCGGGCACGCCCGGCATTTCAGATCCCGGCGCGCGTCTCGTCGATGCCGTGCGCGAAGCAGGATTGCCCGTCATTCCGCTGCCGGGCGCGAGCGCGCTCACAACAGCACTGAGCGCGGCGGGCGCATGGGTGAGCGGGTTCTCGTTCGTCGGCTTCCTGCCGACGAAGCCGAAACAGCGCGCCGCGCAACTGCGCACGCTCGCGAATCATCCGATGGCGCTGGTGTTCTATGAAGCGCCGCATCGCATCGTCGACACCGCGCGCGCGCTTGCCGACGCTTTCGGCGGCGACCGGCAAATGCTGATCGCCCGCGAGTTGACGAAGTTACATGAGAGCCTCCATCGCTGCACCCTGGCCGAAGGGCCAACGTGGCTCGAAGGCGATGCGAATCGCCAGCGCGGCGAATTCGTTCTGGTGGTGGAAGGCGCGCCCGAGACACAGGACACCGAGGATGCGCATGACGCGCTGCTCTCGACGCTGCTGGAAGAGTTGTCGGTGAAGAGCGCGGCGCGCATCGCCGCGACGTTGACGGGCGCGTCGCGCAACGCGCTCTACGAGCGCGCGCTGAAGCTCGCCAAGCGGGACGAAGGCGAAGAAGAATGAAAAACGGGCCGTCGCGAGGACGGCCCGTCTTGGTGCTGCGAAGCGCGAGGCGCAATCAGTTCACGTTGTCATCGGCGAGCGACTGAGCCTGCTCTTCACGCGCCGCACGCGCTTCCTGCTGCGTGAGCCCTTCGATCTTCACCTTCTGCGTGCCGGCGCCGCGCATGCCGAGCGCCGCCGCGGCAGCGTACGACAAGTCGATCACGCGGCCGCGCACATACGGACCGCGGTCGTTGATCTTCACGACCACCGTCTTGTGGTTGGACTCGTTCGTCACGCGCACCCACGACGCCAGCGGCAGCGTGCGATGCGCGGCGGTCATCGCGTTCATGTTGAACTTCTCGCCGCTCGCGGTCTTGCGGCCATGGAACATGCGGCCGTACCACGACGCCTTGCCCTTCTGTTCGAACTCGCCGACGTTCGGACCGGACGTGATCGGCTCGGCGTCCGAGAGCGACTGCGCCGGCTTGTCGGCCGGCACGGAGGAGAGGTGCGAATCGAAGGCGAGCGGCGCCATCGAGCGGGCACCGCTCGTGCTGAGGGAGCCAGGCGTCTGAGGATTGGATGCGACATCGCCCGAACCCGGCGCGGCGCAACCGGCCAGCACACCAACTGCTAGCAGGCTCCCGACATGTCGAATAAATCGAGCATTCATAGACGTGTTTCAACGATAAAGGAGCGGCCGCGCTGCGCTGGTCGGCGCGCGCAAGGCTGCTCGAGGCTTTTCCGCGCAAAGCAGAACGCCGCTCGGTCAAGCGAACGGCGAACTGTGCTCGGACGCGGCGTACTCGTGCCGCAAACGCCCGGTTATTGTTCACGTCTGGCGCAACCTGTCCCCGGCAGCCTGACCAGACCCCACATGCCGCCATCGAACGTGGCATCACGTTCGTGCGCTGTAAAAACCAAGTGAGCGCAGGAACGGCGGCGTAGGCCCCATCCGGCATGACGGCAGCTAAGGCCATCTCACAGACGCGCGGCGTCTGGCCGGACAAGACGTGTGCACCTACTGATGGTGCTTGAGTTGCAATTGCGAGGCTTTTGGCCCCCAACAGCGTACTGACGGCGATTGTAAAAACGCACTAGCGTTTCAGCATTCGCCTATTGACGGCATGGTTAGACCCATGCACAAGTAGTGCCATTATACAAAAAAACCGTGGTCTGGCTCGCCGGACCCAACGAATCGTCATTGATTTTCGCTATGACCGTAAGAATTGCCGGGTTTTCGTGCTTTTCGGACAATGCGGCGGTTGCCGTCGCCCGTGTTGTGGCACCGGTACAATGAACGTTTTTACAGGCCCAGCTGCATCGACGACAGTCATATGAAAGTCATTCTCGTTCCCGTGACGCCCTTTCAACAGAGCTGCTCCATCGTGATCTGCGAGGCGACGATGCGCGCTGCCATCGTCGACCCGGGCGGCGACATCGATCGCATCATCGCGGAGGCCGAGCGTCAGGGCGTGACTGTCGAAAAAATTCTCCTGACGCATGGTCATCTCGATCACTGCGGCGGCGCCAGGGCGCTTGCCGACCATTACGGCATACAAATAGAAGGACCGCATCGCGAAGACGCGTTCTGGATCGACCAGTTGCCGGCACAGACCCAGCGCTTCGGTTTCTCGAACGCAGAAGCGTTCACGCCGGAGCGCTGGCTGGACGACGGCGACACCGTGCAGTTCGGCAACGAATCGATGGAAGTCTACTTTTGCCCCGGTCACACGCCGGGTCACGTCGTGTTCTTCAGCCGCGAGCACGAGTTGGCGTTCGTCGGCGACGTGCTGTTCGCCGGCTCGATCGGCCGCACCGATTTTCCGCGCGGCAATCACGCGGAGCTCATCCGCTCGATCCGCGAAAAGCTGTGGCCGCTCGGCGACGATGTCACGTTCGTCCCCGGCCACGGCCCGGCGTCGACCTTTGGCGAAGAACGGCGCAGCAACCCGTTCGTACGCGACGGAGTGGCAGCGTGAACGCGATTCCCGAAATCTACGTCAGCACGGACGTCGAAGCCGATGGCCCGATCCCCGGCCCGCATTCGATGCTGAGCTTCGCGTCGGCGGCTTACACGGCGGACAAGCAGCTCATCGGCACGTTCTCCGCGAATCTCGAAACGCTGGAAGGCGCGGCGCCGCATCCGGTGCAGGCCGCCTGGTGGAAGACGCAACCCGACGCCTGGGCCGCGTGCCGCAAAGATCTGCAGAAGCCGGAGATCGCGCTCCCGGCCTATGTCGAATGGGTCGAGGCACTGCCTGGCAAGCCGGTCTTCGTCGCGTATCCGGCGGGCTTCGACTTCACCTATATGTTCTGGTACATGATGCGCTTCGCCGAGCGCTGCCCGTTTTCCTGGTCGGCGCTCGACATCAAGACGCTCGCCTTCGCGATGACCGGCCTGCCGTATCGCAAGGCGATCAAGCCGCGTCTGCCGAAACACTGGTTCGACGAGCACCCGCATACGCATGTCGCACTCGACGACGCGATCGAGCAAGGCGCGCTCTTTTGCAACATGCTCGCGGAGCTGCGCGCCTCGCAAGCCGCGCTGGCACAGGCATCGGCCGAGCTGAACGGCAACACTGAAGGTAAAACCGCGCAGCCAGGCCAGTGAGTTAGGGAAACTCCCTCAGTGTGGGGCGCATTGCATTGCCTTTCTTTTTCGGCGCCTCTACCATTAGAGTCAAATCGCGACCGAACGGAGGCGCAGTTGACTCTCGATACATTCTCACAAAAAATCCTGCGTCTTCTGCAACTGGACGCACGGCGCTCCGTTCAGGAAATCTCTGATCAGGTCGGCTTGTCGAGCACGCCGTGCTGGCGCCGCATCAAGGACATGGAGCAATCGGGCGTCATTCAGCGCTATACCGCGCTGCTCGACCGCGAAAAGCTCGGCCTTCACGTTTGCGCGCTCGCGCATATTCATCTGACGCGGCATACCGAAGGCGGCGTCGAGCAGTTCGAGCGCGAGATCGCCACGTGCCCTGAAGTGACCGAGTGCTATAGCACCACGGGCGAATCGGACTATATCCTCAAGATCGTCGCGCCGGATATCAAGGCGTACGACGCGTTTCTGCACGACCGCATCTTCAAGATTCCTGCCGTCGCGCAGGTAAGAACGAGCGTCGTGCTGCGCGAAATCAAGTTCGATACGCAATTGCCGCTCTGAACAGCGGCTTTCAGCGGGGCGTGTCGATCACGGGCCTCGATGCCGCAGAGGGCGCGAGGCCGATTTCCTGCGTCACGTGAATCTGACGCGCGCCAATCTGCTGCCTGAGCGCATCGAAATCGATCGCCTTCAGCCTGGCGGCGGAGTCGGCTGCGCTCGCGGCGGGCAACACGACATCGACATTGAAACCGCTGCTCAGGTAATGGAGATTCAACGTGTCGACCGCCAAGCCCTGTTGCGCGAACGCGGCGCGCACCGCGTCGCTTACGGTCGAGCGCAAAGGGAAGTTGCCCGGCAGCGGATTGAGCGCATCGCTTTCAGGATCGACGTGAATGAGCGCATCGATGACGCGCGTATCAGCCAGCACGTTCGCGCGCGCCGATTCGGCGATGTAATGACCTTCCGAAACCGAAATGAGCGGGTCGACGAGAATATGCGCGTCGACGATGGCGAGATCTCCCATTTTCCGCGTGCGCAACTCGTGAACTTCGCGCACTCCGGGCGTGCTCAGCAAAATGCCGCGCAAATCGTCCGTTGTCGCCTGATCGAGCGCGCGATCGGAAAGATCTTGTAATGCGTCCCACGCGAACGTCCATCCCATCTTTCCGATCAAAAATCCGACCAGCGCGGCGGCAATCGGATCCAGAATTCGGAAGCCAGCCAGACTGCCGATAATTCCGAGTGTGACCACGAGTGACGATGCCGCGTCCGAGCGTGCATGCCATGCGTTTGCGACGAGCATGGCGGAACGGACTCGTTCGGCTGCGCGCAGCATATAACGAAAGAGCGCTTCCTTCGAAACGAGGACAATTATCGCGACGGCGAGCGCGCCCACTTTTACCGGCGGAATATCCTGAAGGTTGACGATTCGCTCCCCTGCGCGCCACAACATTCCGGCGCCGACCGCGATCAACAATCCGCCGAGGAATAAGGAAGCGACCGTTTCATAACGGCTATGGCCGTAGTTGTGATCGACATCGGGTGCGGCGGCAGCCTGTCGATTGGCAATCAGAACGATAAAATCGGAGACGAGGTCGGCCAGCGAATGAACGCCGTCCGCAATCAACGCCTGTGAGTGCGCGGCAAAGCCCACGATCAGTTGCGCCGTGGTAAGTCCGCTATTTAGCGCAATGCTTGTCCAGGTGGTTCTTCGCGCGACTTCCTGCTTTTCGGCGGCCTGTGCTGTTGAAAGCGACATGTAATTTGACTTGAGCCCGGCATTTCCAGATTTTATCAGCCGTTAAGCTGCCGCACATTTGCGGATGCCCGAAAGCATTTCTTAAGAATCAGGCACTTGCGCCTGACGATAAGTCCGCGCGAGCCGCTGCCGTGCGCCCTGCAAAATGCCCGCCCAAATGAAGAAAGCCGCGTCGAACCGACGCGGCCTTTTAATATGCCCGAGATGTTTTCGGAATTACTTGCCGATCAGGAAATTGTCCCGATCTTGCCCAGCAATCCACTTCGGGGGCTTGCCACGGCCCGACCAGGTGCTGCCGCTTTCCGGGTCGCGATATTTCGGCGCTACGCCAGAACGGCTGCGCGACGCCTTCGCGCCTTTCGCGCTCCGGCCACCCGCCAGTTCCTGAAGCGTGATCCCATAATCCGACATTTTCTGCTTGATCTCATTAAGTACTTCGGCGTATTCGCGCGACTTTGCTTCTTCGATCTGACGTTCGAGAGACTCGCGCTGCGCGAGGAGTTCCTTGTATGAAGGCATGGCAATTCCCTAAGTGGTTTGCTGACTTGCGAATCGATGCGCTCGCTTTCAGTTATGAGTATAGCCTCGGACTGGCACGCAGATTAACACAAATCGGATTATCGCGGCATGTGCGAATAGTCACTCAATAAAAGTTTCGCATCTTTCTTCGTAACAATTGCCGAATATTCCGAAGTTTGCGGTCGACGCTGAGCGGACATAAAGACGCGGATCAATCGATTGCACCAAAACGCGATGGCACGGGATGAAAACACCGCAATAAACCTTGCCCGGAAAGTTTCATCCGATGGCAACTTCGCGGGGTTCGATTCGCAATCCGCGCGCCGGAAGCGAATTCGGGCCGTAACAGCCGCGGTCTATTGGGGGGAAATTCCGCCCTCCCGCTCAAAACAATCGATAAGCGCGGCCCGCAATTCCTCGATCGTCAGTTTGGGGTAATCGAACGTAAAACGATTGCGGGTGCCGCCAAGCATCAAATCGCAACCGTAACGGTCTATCCCCAATAACCTGAGATTTTCGGGACGCTCCAGATAAGCATCGGAATATTCGCAAAGCTCGGACTCGTCCGCGGCGGAAAGCGGCTCGAGCGAATCGAGCTCAGCGCCGGCAAGCCAGCCCATCGCCCCGAAACCGCCTATATATCGCATGCGTTCGAGCGACATCACCCAGAAAGAGAAATCGCCGAGTTCCAGATAGCGCTCCGCGTCCGGGTGATAGCGCAAGTAGCGCCGCGCGAGGTCGCCGCTTTCGTCCGGCGTGGCCGGCAAGAAACTGCCGAGCATCGTCAGGCGCTGTCCTTCCAGCACGCCGCCCTCCGTGGCATGCGAAACCAGGAAACCGGCCCGCGCATCGGCGTGAAGATTGCGCGTGTGCTCGGCGAGATGGCTGATGAGCAGCATCGGCATATGGCGCGCGGTGAGCGCGAACGGCAACGCTGTCGGATACGGAAAGCCGCGCGGCTCGCGCGAATGCGTGGCGAGCGTGCCTTCGGACACGCGATGCAGCAGATGAAGCGGCGCTTGCGACGGAATGTGCATCCGGGCCTCGTGCGTTCGTGAATGATCGATCGATGGTAATGCAGCGTGTCCGAGCGTGTCTCCTGGCCGTTCGATAGAATCGAAAGCCTTCGCGCCCGATGGCATCATCTCCGGTTTCCTCGCATTTCACGCAACTTATCAACGACCGTCCCTTCCGTGTCCGACTCGACTACCGCCCCCTCCGCCCGCGAGTCCAATCCGACGCTCGCGCTGCATCGCAGCCTTCCGCCCGCCACGCGGGCCCGCGCCCGTTACGCGACCATGGCCGTGTTCTTCATCGCGGGCATGATGTACGCGTCGTGGGGCGTGCACGTGCCAACCGTGCGCGACAAGTTCGCCCTGAGCCCGGGCATGCTCTCATTCGCACTGCTCGCGGTCGCGGGCGGCTCGATCTTCGCCATGCTCACCACCGGTTCGTGGATCGCGCGCGCCGGCACGCGTACCGCATGCATGGCGGGCGGCATCACGATGATGCTCTGCGGCTCGCTGATTCTCGTGACGCCGTCGTACTGGCTGCTGCTGATCGTGCTCGCGATTTTCGGCTTCGGCATGGCAACGCTCGATGTCGCCATGAACGCCGAGGCAAGCGCGGTCGAGCAGGCGTTGGCGCGGCCGATCATGTCGTCGCTGCACGGCATGTTCAGCATCGGCGGGATGGCGGGCGCGGCGGCAGGCGGCGCGCTGCTCGCGCACGGGCTCGCGCCCGCCGCGCATCTCGCGCTCGCCTCGGGCGTGAGTCTGCTCGTGCTTCTGGTTTCGATGCCCTCGGTATTGCCGCACGTGCCGCATCACGACGAGCACGCGAAGGCATCGTCGTCGAACCGCTGGCGTTCGGGCGCGCTATGGGCGCTCGGCGGCCTCGCGCTCGTCGCGCTGATCGCGGAAGGCGCCATGTATGACTGGGCGACTGTTTATATGCGCGATGTCGTGGAGGCCACGCCTTCGGTATCGAGCGCGGCCTACGCGGCTTTCTCCGGCGGCATGGCAGCCGGGCGCTTCGGCGGCGACGCGGTGCGGGCGCGCTTTGGCGCGCCTCAGCTGATCTTCGGCAGCGCGGGGCTCGCGTTCGTCGGCATGGTGATGGCGCTCGTGCTGCCGAACACCATCGTCACGATGACCGGCTTCACGCTGATGGGCCTCGGCCTCGCGAACATGATGCCGGTGCTGTTCGCGGCGGCGGCACGCGTCGAAGGCGTGACGGCGGCCGAAGGGCTCGCGCAGGTTGCGGGGCTCGCGTACTTCGGTTTGCTGTTCGGGCCGGTGCTGATCGGCGGTGTCGCGCAGATCAGCAATCTGCCGATCGGCCTGTGCGTCGTGGCGGCGTGCTGCGCAGTCATCACGCTCATCGGACCGAAAATTCTCAGGCGCCTGAAGATATGAAAAAGCGCGCGGCCCTTTCGGAACCGCGCGCTTTTCTGGACTTCGGAAAGTCCGAAGGAAATTACATCTTCACGACGTCGAGCAGGGTCTTCTTGCCCTTCTTGTAGTCGTACAGCGAGATCACGCCGTGCTTCAGATCGCCCTTCGAATCGAAGGAGGTCTGGCCGATCACACCCTTGTAGTCCGTGTTCGGCATCGCGGCGAGGATCTTGGCCGGATCGACCGAGTTCGCACGCTTCATCGCGTCGACGATGATGTACACCGCGTCATACGTGAACGGCGCGTAGATCTGGATCGGCTGGCCGAAGCGCTTCTGGAACTTGGCACCGAACGCCGCGCCGCCTTCCATCTTCTCGAGCGCCATGCCCGCTTCCGAGCACACGACGTTGTCGGTCGCGTCGCCGGCGAGATCAGCCAGCTTTTCCGTGCAAACGCCGTCACCCGCGAGAACCTTCGCGCGCAGGCCGAGCTGCTTCGCCTGCTTCGCGAACGGGCCGCCCGTTGCGTCCATGCCGCCGTACATCACGGCGTCGGGGTTTTCGCCCTTGATCTTCGTCAGAATCGCGCGGAAATCGACAGCCTTGTCGTTCGTCGCGTCATGCGAGATCACCTTCAGGCCGAGCGCCTTGGCGGTCTTCTCGAACTCGTTCGCGAGACCCTGGCCGTAAGCGGTCGAGTCGTCGACGACGGCGACGGTCTTCACCTTCAGGCTTTTCGCTGCGTAGTTGGCGAGCGCCGGGCCTTGCTGCGCATCGGTCGCGACGACGCGGTACGTCGTCTTGAAGCCTTGCTGCGTGTAGGCCGGGTTCGTTGCCGACGGGGAGATCTGAACGATGCCTGCATCGCTGTAGATCTTCGATGCCGGGATCGACGTGCCGGAGTTCAGGTGACCGACGACCGCGACGACCTTGTCGTCGACGAGCTTCTGCGCGACCTGGGTGGCGGTACGCGGGTCAGCGGCGTCGTCTTGCGGGTCCAGTTGCAGCGTGATCTTCTCGCCGCCGATCGTGAGACCCTTCGCGTTGATCTCTTCGACTGCGAGCCGCGCGCCGTTTTCGTTATCCTTGCCCAGGTGAGCAATGCCGCCGGTCAGCGGAGCGACGTGACCGATCTTGACGACCTGGTCGGCTGCTGCGGTCGTTGCCAACGTAGCGAACAGCACGGCTGCGGCGCTGATCGGCAACAGTTTGTGAAGCTTGGTGTTCATGTAAGTCTCCAGTTTCGGTCCCAAAAACAACGTAATCGCCCTGTGCCCCGTCTTTCATCACGATCGCTCAGTCCCGTGGACGACCACGCCGGATGCATCGTCATGCACTTGGCAAGTCCTTCCGGCAGGCCATTTGTGACGGCCGCCGTCCGCACTGCGCGCAAGTGTAGGGTTGTCAAATTAATTTAGGGAAGTTTTTTAAGATACTGGTGTCACTACCAATTAACGGCCAGTTGTGACGCGCGGCCGTTTGTGGTGGCGTTCCCCGAAGACGCCCTGTACATGCGGGTTTGCGCGACATCGGCGCGCAAAGGTTTGGCCATCGTTCAAGTTTGACGGACACGCGCCGATAATCTCTGCCTCCGGCATCATTAGCCTGTTTTTTAAAGCCTGTTTTTAGCTCGCGTTTAGATTGGCGCCTCTAAAATCGCGCCGCGCGTCAAACGGCGTGCCACGCCAGGTGCAGGCGTTCAGGGCGACTGAAAGGGAAAGCTGGCACACTCACCGGCCAACCTTCGCACAAACACAAGGAGTTTCGCCGTGACCGTATCCGTGACTTCCCGCTGGATCGACATTCCCGCCGATGGCGGCAGCTTCCAGGGCTATCTCGCGTTGCCGAAGACGGGAACCGGGCCCGCCGTGATCATCCTGCAGGAGATCTTCGGGGTGAATGGCCACATCCGCAGCGTCGCCGATCAATACGCCGCCGATGGCTACGTCGCGCTCGCGCCGGACGTCTTCTGGCGCACGCAGCCGCGCGTCGAGCTGGGATACGAAGGCGCGGATCGCGAGAAGGCGATGGAGCTGCTGCAAAAGACCCAACTGGATGCCGCAGTCGCGGATGTCGGCGCGGCGGCCAAGGCGCTGCGCGCGCTGCCGGAGGTGACGGGCAAGGTCGCTGCCATCGGGTATTGCTTCGGCGGCCGGCTCGCGTATCTCGCGGCGGCGCAAGGTTCGGTGGATGTCGGGGTGGCTTACTACGGCGGCGGCATTCAGAACGCGCTCGACAAGGCCGACCAGGTCAAGGTGCCGATGCAGTTCCACTACGGCGAACTCGACGCGCATATCCCCGCCGATGCGGTCGATGCCGTGCGTCAGAAATTCTCGGGCCGCAAGAATGCCGAGCTATACGTCTACGCTCAGGCCGATCACGGCTTCAACTGCGGCGATCGCGCGTCGTACAACGCGAAGGCATCGGCGCTCGCGCACGGGCGAACGCTGACCTTCCTCGGTGAGCATCTGTAATAGAAGAACCCGCCAGGCGAGCGCGCGTCGAGTGCCGCGCTCGCTATATCAATGCAGGCAGCCCTTCGACGAGCAGGAAAGCGGCGAGCACGCCCAGGAGCGCGCCGAATACACGCAGCACGTTGTTCTTGAAGTGCGTTGCGCAGGGAATGGCCCCGAGAAACAGTGCGCCAGCAAGCGCCATCGGGATGATCAGAATGAAGTCGCCGATCGTGAAGTACGTCATAGTGCGTCTCCCATCGTCCTGCTTCTGGCTGCGATCGTCGTGCGCTGAAACGCGGCATCGACAATTCGAGTATAGGCCGCTCGGTGCGAGGCGTCGGCGCATCTTCGTGCGATGGGAGACTGACTCGACGTACGAAATCGTTGCGCAACAAGGGCTTGGACGCGCCCGCTATTAAGCGAGCACGTAAAAACCCTTAGATTCGTCGTATTTCAATTCGCTTTCTATTATCAGGCGATCGCAGCGCGCTCACGCCGATCGAGCCACGCAGCGCCCGCCAGTCCGACGAGCAGCAGCGCGCCGATCAATCCCGCCACGCCCGGCCATCCGAACGCGGTCCAGAAGTGGCCGCCGTAGGACCCGATCAGGCTGGACCCGATGTAATACGCGAGCAGATAAAGCGCGGCGGCCTGCCCTTTCGCCTGCGCGGCGAGCCGTCCAACCCAGCCGCTCGCGACCGAATGCCCGGCGAAGAAGCCGAAAGTCAGGCACGCGATACCCGCGATGATCACCGCCAGCGAGTTCGACAGGGTCAGCGCGATGCCGAGCATCATCAGGACAAGGCTCGCTATGAGCACTCGGCCGCGCCCGAAGGCATCGGCCATCTTGCCGGACCACGGCGACGCGACGACGCCCGTCAGATACACCGTGAAAATCGCGCCGATCTGCGTCTGGTTCAGCCGGAACGGAGCACCGAGCAGCCGGTAGCCGACGTAGTTATAGAGCGTGACGAAACTGCCCATCAACACGAAGCCGATGAGGAACAGAAACGGCAAGCCGCCATGCCGCAAATGCCCGCCGAGCGAGCGCCGATGATGCGCGAATCCGACGCCGCGCCGAGGCTTGAAGCGCCGCGACGGCGGCAGTAGCGAGCGAAACGCGAGTGTGGCGAGCAGGCCCAGCAATCCGATTCCGGCGATCGCGATGCGCCAGCCGAACAGATCAGCGAGGATGCCGCTGATCACGCGCCCCGCCATGCCGCCGATGGCCGTACCGCCGACGTAAAGACCCATCGCGAGACCGAGGCCTTCGGGATGCACTTCTTCGGCGAGATAAGCCATCGCAACGGCAGGCACGCCGCCGAGCGCGAAACCTTCGAGCGCGCGTACGACGAGCAGCGCGTGCCAGTCCGGCAGCGCGGCGGCGACGACCGTCAGCACCGAAGACGCGAGCAGCGACATCGTCATCAGCCGATGGCGGCTCCAGCTTTCCGAGACGAAGCCGGCGATGAAAATGGCGATCGCAAGCGCCGCCGTGCTCACGGACACCGTGAGCGCGCTGACCGCCGGACTGACGCCGAATGCCTTCGTGAACTCGGGAAGCAGCGGTTGCACGCAATACAGCAGCGAAAAGGTCGCATAACCGGCGAACAGCAGCGCGAGCGAGGCGCGCCAGTAAGCGCGCGAGCCGCGTTCGAGATACGGCGCGGCATCGGCGGCGCGGTTTGCGTTACCTTCGGAGTTCGGCGGCTGCGGCGCCGATGATGCGTTCACGAATGAAGTCTCCGCTGAAAAACCCTCAACGATACGCCGTTCCTAAGGGTTTTGCCTAATGCGACAGGCGCTTTTGCACGACGATCGCCGAGTAATTACTGCCATGCGTCGGCGATCGGCAACATAACTCGGCGATTGGCATCGCGCCGACGCGCCGCGATGCGCTAAAGTAAGAGCACAATCGTTCATGAAAGCCGCGTATGTCGCGCTTCCCGCAATAAAAATGCGGCGAAAAGTCTGGTGCACGAGCCGTGAAAAGCCTGTGCTTGGTGAAATATATTTGACCGGCGTCACATCCTCAGCCGGCGTTGAAACGGGGATTCATCATGCAAATCGGTTCGATTGTCCGCTCCGTGCATATTGCCGTGCCTCAAGGCGCGCGCGGCATCGTCATGCGCATTCTCGGCGACATGGCGATGGTCGCCTGGTACGCGGGCGAGCCCGGCGTAACTAAGTTGCTCAATACGGAGCCCTTCTTTCTCGAAGATCTGATCGATACGGGCGACGTCGTGCGTCCTTCGAATACGGTCGTACATTGAGCAGCAGCGAAAAGCAGCGATAAGCAGCGCGCCGCATCGATGCGCTGATGCCGTCCGCGCGAAGGCGCGGCACAATGCCGGGATGAACACGATCCATCCCGACTCCCAGGGCGCGCCCGCCGACGACGCGCCGCCCTTCTCCGGCCTCACGCCCGAGCGCGTGCTCGACGCGCTCGACAGCGTGTTGCTTCCCGCAGGCGAGCGCACCGACGGCCGCCTCCTGCCGCTCAACAGCTACGAGAACCGCGTTTATCAGGTCGGCGTCGAAGACGGCGCACCGGTCGTCGCGAAGTTTTATCGGCCGAAACGCTGGTCGAATGCGGCGATTCTCGAAGAGCACGCGTTCGTCGCGAGCCTCACCGCGCGCGAGATTCCGGCGGTTCCGGCGCGCGCTTACGAAGGGAAAACGCTGCACGAATTCGAAGGCTTTCGTTTTTCCATTTTCGAGCGGCGCGGCGGACGCGCGCCCGATCTCGACCGCAGCGACACGCTCGAATGGCTCGGGCGCTTCATCGGACGGATTCACGCGGTGGGCGCGATCGAGCCGTATCGCGAGCGGCCGACGCTCGACATCGATACATTCGGCTACGAGCCGCGCGACTATCTGCTGACGCACGGCTTCATTCCCGCCGATGTGCGCGAAGCCTGGGAAACGGTCGTTTCGATGGCGCTCGAAGGCGTCGCGCAATGCTTCGAGCGCGCCGGCGACGTGCGCCATCTGCGCCTGCACGGCGACTGTCATCCGAGCAACGTGCTATGGACCGACGCGGGCCCGCATTTCGTCGATTTCGACGACAGCCGCATGGGCCCGGCGATTCAGGATCTGTGGCTGCTGCTGCCCGCCGGCCGCGCGGACGCATCGCGCGCGCTGACGGACCTGCTCGCGGGTTACGAGGATTTTTGCGAGTTCGATCCGCGCGAGCTGTACCTGATCGAAGCGTTGCGCACGTTGCGGCTGATCCATTATTCGGCGTGGCTCGCGCGCCGCTGGAACGATCCCGCGTTCCCCGCCGCGTTTCCGTGGTTCAACTCCCAGCGCTACTGGGAAGACCGCATCCTCGAATTGCGCGAGCAAGTCGGCGCGATGCAGGAAGGCCCGCTCTGGCCCATCTGAAATTTTTCGTCACATTCACGCACTGTCAGGCAATCGCAAAGCATTGAAAAGCGCTTTGCCGCGTGTAATGATAACAATTCTCATTTGCCCGCCTTTCGTCGATCGCCGCGCGTCCGTTCGCGTCTAGCCGGTCGGGGCGCGGCTTTGCCTGCCAACGCCCGATTCTGGAGAGACGCGTGAACGCGCCCGACACCCTCAATCCACAGCCGCCCGCGACGAGCGGCCCGACGCATTACCGTCCGCATGGTCGGCTCATCGACGACGCCGAGCAGTTCGTGCGCAAGAACCGCTCGCGCCGCTCGACGTTCCTGAAGTGGCTGCGCAAGGTGCATGGGTGGATCGGCTTGTGGGGCGCGCTGCTCGGCCTCCTCTTCGGTGTGACGGGCTTCCTGCTGAATCACCGCGCGCCGCCGCTGCGCATTTCCACGGGCGAGCCGCAGGTTTCGCAAATGCAGATACCGCTGCCGGCCGAAGGCTTCAAGACGCCGCGCGACATGGGCCTGTGGCTCAAGAAGGAACTGAAGATCGAGGGCAATCTCGGTCGCGCGCGAAAAGAGCCGGCGCATCCGGTCGGCTGGGGCGACAAGAGCACAATGCAGCCGGAACAATGGTCGGTGATGGTGGCGTCGCCCGGCGGCGGCGTGATGGCGGAGTACTGGGTCGGCAACAATTTCGTGTCGGTGAAGCGCACCGAAAACACCTTCCTCGCGATGATGACCAATCTCCACAAGGGCGTCGGTTTGAGCGTGGGATGGGTGCTGCTCATCGATACGTTCGCGGGCAGCATCGTGCTGCTGTCGCTGACGGGCGTGCTGCTGTGGACCGAGCTCAACAAGAAGCGCACGGCGGGCGTGGTGATCGTGGCTGCGTCGCTGATCGCGGCGATTGTCTGCGGGTTGATCTGATTTCCCGGGCAATACGCGCCTGGCGGCCGCTCATGCGGCCCGCTTCCCCTTCCTCGGGTTATGCCGCGTGAGCCAGAGATAAAGCCCGCTCCCCAGCACGACGATCGTCAGCACATCGAAGGCCGCCCAGAAAATCTTGAGCGGCATCCCGCCAAAATCCCCGAAGTGCAACGGCTGCGAGCCGAGCAGAACCTTCAGATACCAGGGTAATTCGCGCGAATCCGTGAGCGCGCCCGTCGATGCATCGACGAGTACCGGCCGCATGATCCGCGTCGTGAGGATACCGTCGCCGCGCATCCAAACGGCATAGTGGTGCGGGCTCGCGAAGCGTGTCCCCGGAAACGCGACGAATGACGGAATCATGCCGGGCGCCGCGCCGTGCGCGGTGCTCACGGCATCGTCGACAGAGGCGCGCACGGCCACCGGCGGCTGCCCCCGATACGGCGCGACCATCTGCGCGAGCTGATCGTTGCGCCACGCTTCCAGCATCAGATCGGCGAGCGTGTTGATCGACCCCGTCGCGCCGACGAGCAGCGCCCACGCGAGCGTCAACATGCCGAGCGCGTTGTGCCAGTCGAGCCACACGATTCGCCGCTTCTTTTTCAGGCGCACGCGCCCGAGCCTGACCTTGCGCCAGAACGGCAGATACACGACCACGCCCGACACGATCGCCGCGAGAAACATCACGCCCATCGCGCCGAGAAAGAGCTTGCCGAAGAGTCCAGCGAACATGTCGACGTGCAGCTTCAGCAGCACGAATTTGAGCGAGCCTTTGCCGGGCGGCATGCCGAGCGGATGCGCGGTGCGCGCGTCGACAGTGGTGCTGAGCGTATCGTCGGGCGGCGTGTCGGCGTGCGGCGCGGTCACGATGATCGGCAGCAGCGGTTCGTCCGGCTCCCAGATCATGTATTGCGGCACATGGCCCGCGTGGTTCTTCAATGCAGCTTGCAACACCGCGTCATAGCTCGCGCGCGCGTTCGCCTGCGCCGCGGGCAGTTCGGGCGCTTCGATCGCATCGCCGGTGAGGATGTCGAGCTCGTGGCCGAACACGAGCGGCAAGCCCGTCAGGCAAAGCAGCAACATGAACGCCGTGCAGACGAGGCTCGTCCAGCGATGCACGATCGACCACACGCGCAGCGCGCGCTGGCTCATATGGCGTTTGTCCGCGGACGAGCGCGAGTCGGGCGATGCATCGGCGCGCGGAGCCGCGCGCCGGTCATCGCCGGTCAAAAACTTGCCGGGCATTCGATGAGATTTTGAGCTGAAGGGGAAAGGCTTCGCGTCAGCCGCAATGGCCGCGCAAATGAGAACGATTATTATATAGCCAGACGCTCGGCGCGGATCGCGCTTCGTCATCCTTTTGTAATGCGTCCGGCGCGCTCAAACGCCGCAGATTTCGCCTTTCCCGGCGATTTCTCTCGCCGCCTTCGCCCCTTCTACCCGCAACAACTCGGGCAATGAAACGCCGTTCTTCGCCGCCGTCACTTCGGCGAGAATCGACACGGCAATCTCCGGCGGCGTCCTGCTGCCGATATAGATGCCCACCGGCCCATGCAGCCGCGCGAGCTCGGCCTCGTTCAGATCGAATTCCTTCAGGCGCTCGCGACGCGCCGCGTTATTGCGCCGCGAACCGAGCGCGCCGACATAGAACGCCGGCGTCTTCAACGCTTCCATCAGCGCGAGATCGTCGAGCTTCGGATCGTGCGTGAGCGCGATCACCGCGCAGCGCTCGTCGAGCTTCATGTCCATGACGGTGTCGTCGGGCATGGTGCGCACGATCGTCGTGCCCGGCACATTCCACTCTTCCGTGTATTCCTCGCGCGGATCGCACACGGTCACCTGATAGTCGAGCCCGACCGCGATGCTGCACAGATACCGCGACAACTGCCCCGCGCCGATCACCAGCATCCGATAGCGCGGGCCGTGAATCGTGAGAAGCCGCTCGTCGTCGAAATGCACGCCGTCTGTCGCTTGCGCGGGTTCGAGGCGCGCTTCGCCCGTCGCCATGTCGAGCGTGCGCGCAACGAGCCGCCCGCTTTCCACGGCCGCGCACAGTTCCGCGATGCCGCTCGTCATCGTCAAAGGCTCCAGCACGAGCTGGATCGTGCCGCCGCACGGCAAGCCGAACCGATGCGCCTCTTCCGCGCTGATGCCGTACTTCACCGCTTCCGGCTTCGTCTGCTCGATGCCGCGCTGCCGCACGCGGTCGATGAGATCGTCCTCGATGCAACCGCCCGACACCGAGCCGGCGACGTGGCCATCGTCGCGCACGGCGAGCATCGCGCCCTCCGGCCTCGGCGACGAGCCCCACGTCTTCACCACCGTCACGAGCAATACGCGATGCCCTTGTTCGAGCCATCGCGCGCTGTTCTTCAGGACTTCGAGATCCACGCTGTCCATGATTTCTTTCCTTTCTGCTGCCCTTCGCCGCCGTTATCGCCGCCGTTATCGCCGCCGTTATTGCTTTCGTCGCCGGCGGCTGCATCCTGTGATTCCTGCCCGCCCTGAAGCTGGGCGCTGAATCGCTTGAAGAATTCTCCCGCAATCTTGCGCGCCGCGCCGTCGACGAGCCGCGAGCCGATCTGCGCCAGCTTGCCGCCCACCTGCGCGTTCGCACTGTAAATGAGCTTCGTCGTCTCGGCTTCGTCGCCGGGCTCGAGGTTCACCGTCGCGGTGCCCTTGCTGAAACCGGCCGCGCCGCCCTGCCCTTCGAACACGATCGTGTAAGTGTGCGGCGCGTCGATATTCGTGAGTTCCATTCTTCCCTTGAAGCGCGCCTTCACCGGGCCGACCGCCGCCGTCATCGCGACGTTGTAGGCATTCTCGCCGTCGGCGTCGATGCTATCGCATCCGGGGATGCAGACTTTCAGAATCGATGTGTCGTTGAGCGCTTCCCACGCGCGCTCCTGCGGCACCGGCAGCGTGTGTGTTTCGGTCAGTTCCATCGCGTGCCTCCAATGGGCGTGTGTTTCGACAAAGCGGCGAGTTCGCGTCCGACAGCGCCGAGGCTGTCGAGGTTATGCGCCGCGAGCATTGCATCGACGTGCGGCAAGATCGCGCGCACGCCACGCGCGCGCGGTGTGAAATCAGCGAAGCGCAACAGCGGATTGAGCCACACCAGCCGATGCGCGAAGCGCCTGAGCCTTTGCATCTCGGCATCGAGCACGTCGATGGCTTCGTGGTCCAGGCCATCGGTGACGAGCAGCACCGTCGCACGTCCTGCAAGCACGCGGCGCGCCCAGCGTCGATTGAACTCCGCGAGCGCGGCGCCGATGCGCGTGCCGCCCGACCAGTCGGCGACGTATGCCCCAAGCGACGCGATGGCGACATCGGGATCGCGTTCGCGCAATGCGCGCGTCGCGTTCGTGAGACGCGTGCCGAAGAGAAACACCTGCAAGCGCTCGCGCGACTGCAACAGCGCGTGGCAGAAATAGAGCACGGCGCGCGAGTACGCGCTCATCGAGCCGGAAATATCGAGCAGCAAGACGAGCGGCGGCCTGCGCTCCACCGCCGCGCGATATTTCCACACGGTCCAGTCTCCGCCCGAACGCACGGCATGACGCGCGCTCGCTTTCAGATCGGCGTGCGTGCCGCGCGATGCCGCCTTCAGCCTGCGCGTCGGCTCGGTCGCGAGCGGCAGCCGATGCGCGCGAATCTGATGCCGCAGCGTGCGCCATTCGTCGGCGGTGAGCGTGTCGAAGTCGCGATGGCTCAGCCGTTCCTGCGAACTGAACGTGATGCGCGCATGCGCTTCCTCGGGCTTCGATTCCGGCGCCGGCGCCTTCGATGAAGCCGCGGCGCGCGTCGCCAATGCATCGGCGAGGCGGTTGTTGCGCTTCGGCGGCGGCATTCCGCTCTTCACCTTCGGCAGAAGCAGCGCGCGCAGCTTGCCTTCCCAATCGGGATCGCGCCAGAAGAGATCGAACGCGGCGTCGAAGATCTCGCGCTCGTCGCTCGCGTGGACGAGCAGGCATGCGAGCGTCGCGCGCACATCGTCGCGGCGGTTCAGATCGATGAAGCGCAGCGCGTCGAGCGCATCGACCGCATGCGCCGGCGACATGCCGAGGCCCGCGCCTCGCAAGAGCCGGACGAAATGCACGACGTTGCGCGCGAACGGTTCCATCGTCATTGCTTGGCGGAGAGGCATTGTGCGAGCGTGGCGGCGTCCATGCGCGCGAGATCGTCCTGATACTTGAGCAGCACGCCGAGCGTGTCCTGCACCGATTGCGGATCGAGCTCCGACACCGACAACGCCGCGAGCGCGCGGCACCAGTCTATGGTTTCCGCGACGCCCGGCGCCTTGAACAGATCCAGCGTGCGCAGTTCATGCACGAACGCGACGGCGCGCTTTTGCAACGCCTGCCCCGCTTCCGGCGCGCGCGCCGCGACGATCGCGAGCTCGACATCGCGCTCGGGATAGCCGATCCACTGGTAAAGACAGCGGCGCTTCAATGCGTCGTGCACTTCGCGCGTGCGGTTCGATGTCATCACGACGAGCGGCGGCTGCGCGGCGCGCACCGTGCCGTACTCGGGAATCGACACCTGAAAATCCGACAGCAGTTCGAGCAGGAACGCTTCGAACGGCTCATCGGCGCGATCGATTTCGTCGATCAGCAACACGCGGCGCGCGTCAGGATTCACGGGATCGGGCAGCAGCGCCTGAAGCAGCGGACGCTTCAGCAGAAACTCGCCGCGATACAGCGAATCGTTCGACGGCGTTTCGCCCGATGCCTCCGCGAGCCGCAGCGCCATGATCTGCCGCGGATAGTCCCACTCGTACAGCGCGCTCGCCGTGTCGAGTCCTTCGTAGCATTGCAGGCGCAGCAGCGTGGTGCCGCACAAGCCCGCCGCCGCCTTCGCGAGCTCCGTCTTGCCGACGCCCGGCTCGCCTTCGAGAAACAGCGGCCGCTGCATCCTGAGCGCGAGAAAGAGCGCCGTCGCGAGCTCGCGGTTCGCGAAGTACTGATGCTCGCGCAGGCGCGCGAGCGTCTCGTCGATGGAAGCGGGCTCGCCGTGCATCACGCCGGGAACGACAGCGCGCGCTCGATCGCGCGGCCCGCGAGCACCGGAATCAGATGCGCGCGGTATTCGGCGCTCGCGTGCATGTCGTTGTTCAGCTCGTCGGGCAGAATCTTCACGCTGCGCGCCGATGCCACCGAAAAGTCCTTCGACAACGCCGCTTCCAGTTCGGCCGGACGAAACACCGAAGACGCCGCGCCCGTCACGCCGACGCGCACGCCATCCTTGAACTTCGCGACGAACACGCCGACGAGCGCGAAGTGCGAAGCCGGATTGCGAAACTTCTCGTAGCCCGCGCGCTCGGCGAGCGGAAACTCGACGGCGGTGATCAGCTCATCGGGTTCGAGCGCGGTCTGATACATGTCGATGAAGAAATCGTCCGCCGCGATGCGCCTTCTGTCCGTCACGACCGTCGCGTTCAGCGCGAGCACGGCGGACGGATAGCACGCGGCGGGATCGTCGTTGGCGAGCGAGCCGCCAATCGTGCCGCGCTCGCGCACCTGCATGTCGCCGATGCGGCCCGCGAGATCCGCGAGTCCTGGCAGCGCCTTCTTCACATCGGCGTTCGATGCGACCTGCGCATGGCACACCGCCCCGCCTATGGTGAGCTTGTCGCCATCGAGCGTGATGTTCTTCATCGATGCGACGCGCGTCACGTCGATCAGCACCGATGGCTGCGCGAGCCGCAGGCGCATCGTCGGCAAGAGGCTCTGGCCGCCCGCGAGAAATTTGGCGTCGTCGTTGCCGGACAGCGCGGCGACGGCCGCCTTCGCTTCGCCCAGGCGTTGATAGTCGAATGAGTACATATCGGTCTCCGGGGCTCAGGCGTGTTGGGCGTTATGCATCGCGGTCCAGACCCGATGCGGCGTCGCGGGCATCTGCAAGTCCTTCACGCCGAGGGAGCTCAGCGCATCGAGAATCGCGTTGATGACGGCCGGCGGCGAGCCGATCGCGCCTGCTTCGCCGCAGCCCTTCACGCCGAGCGGATTGTGCGTGCACGGCGTGCCCTTCGCGGTCTCGACGTTGAAGCTCGGCAGGTCGATCGCATGCGGCATCGCGTAGTCCATGTACGAGCCGGAAAGCAGCTGGCCGGTGCTGTCGTCGTAGACGCAGCGTTCGAGCATCGCCTGGCCGATGCCCTGCCCGAGCCCGCCATGCACCTGCCCTTCAACGATCATCGGATTGATCACGTTGCCGAAGTCATCGACGGCGGTGAACTTCTGGATGCGCGTCTCGCCCGTGTCCTGATCGACTTCGACTTCGCACACATACGCGCCCGACGGATACGTGAAGTTGGTCGGATCGTAGAACGCGTTTTCGTTGAGGCCCGGCTCCATCTGATCGAGCGGGAAGTTGTGCGGGACATATGCGGCGAGCGAGACATCGACGAAGGTTTTCGTGCGGTCCGTGCCCGCGACGCGGAACACGCCGTTCTTGAACTCGATATCTTCCACTGCCGCTTCGAGCAGATGCGCGGCGATCTTCTTCGCCTTCGCTTCCACTTTGTCGAGCGCTTTCATGATCGCCGAGCCGCCGACCGAAATCGAACGCGAGCCGTACGTGCCCATGCCGAACGGAATGCGGCCGGTATCGCCGTGAATGATCTCGACGTTCTCGATCGCGACGCCGAGCCGGTCCGCGACCACCTGCGCGAAGGTCGTCTCGTGACCTTGCCCGTGACTGTGCGAGCCGGTGAAGACCGTGACGGAGCCGGTCGGATGCACGCGCACTTCGCCCGCTTCGAACAAGCCGGCGCGCGCGCCCAGCGCCCCCGCGACATTCGACGGCGCGAGGCCGCACGCCTCGATGTAGCACGAGTAACCGATGCCGCGCAGCTTGCCGCTCTTCTTCGATTCGTCTCTGCGCGCGGCAAAGCCTTTGACATCCGCGAGTTCGAGCGCGCGATTCAGGATCGTGTCGTAATCGCCGACGTCGTATGTCAGGCCGACCGGCGTCGCGTACGGAAATTCGCGAATGAAGTTGCGCCGGCGCAATTCGACCGGATCGATGTTCATCTCGCGTGCCGCCGTCTCCACGAGACGTTCGACCACATACGTCGCTTCCGGGCGGCCCGCGCCGCGATACGCATCCACGGGCACCGTGTTCGTGAACACGGCTTTGACTTCCGCGTAGATCGCGGGCGTCGTGTACTGGCCGGCGAGCAGCGTCGCGTAGAGCACGGTCGGTATCGACGATGCGAACGTCGACAGATACGCGCCCATGTTCGCCGTCGTATGCACGCGCATGCCGATGAACTTGCCGTCTTTATCCAGCGCGAGTTCCGCCTTCGTGACGTGATCGCGGCCGTGCGCGTCGGAGAGGAACGCTTCGGAGCGCTCGGCCGTCCACTTGATCGGCCGCCCCACTTTCTTCGATGCCCAAGTCAGCGCGACATCTTCGGGATACAGGAAAATCTTCGAGCCGAAGCCGCCGCCCACGTCCGGCGCGATCACGCGCAGCTTCGATTCCGGCAGCGACAGCACGAACGCCGCCATCAGCAGACGCTCGACGTGCGGATTCTGATTCGCGACGTAGACCGTATAGCTTTCGTCGTGCTTCGAGTAGCTCGCGTTCACGGCGCGCGGCTCGATCGCGTTCGGCACCATGCGCTGGTTCACGATATCGAGCGTCGTCACATGCGCGGCCTGCGCGAACGCGGCATCGGTCTTGGCCTTGTCGCCGTGACCCCAGTTGAAGCAGACGTTGTTCGGCACGCTGTCGTGCACGAGCGGCTGGCCGGCATCGGCGGCGGTCGCGGTCGCGACCACGGGCGGCAGCTCGTCGTAATCGACCTCGATCAGCTCGAGCGCGTCCTTCGCTTCCTTGATCGATTCCGCGACGACCAGCGCGACCTGATCGCCCACATGCAGCACCTTGTCATGCGCGATGACGGGATGCGGCGGCTCGTGCATCGGCGAGCCGTCGATGCTGTGGATCAGCCAGCCGCACGGCAGGCCGCCGACGTTCTCGCCCGCCAGATCCTTGCCGGTAAAGATGCCGATCACGCCGGGCGACTTCATCGCCGCCTCGATATCCACACGCTTGATCTTCGCGTGCGCGTGCGGCGAACGCAGGAACACGCCATAGCTTTGCTGCGGCAGGACGACGTCGTCGGTGTACTGGCCCGCGCCCGTCAGGAAGCGATAGTCTTCCTTGCGCTTGACGCCAGCGCCGATCATTTTCTGTTGCTCAGGGGCATTCATCGCGGTCTCCTTTGTAGGCGCGATTCATCGTGTCGAGAGAAGGATTCGCGTGGCGTCAGGCGCCGGCTTTCATGGCCTGCGCGCCCTGGAGAACCGCTTTGACGATGTTGTGATAGCCCGTGCAGCGGCACAGGTTGCCGTCGAGCTGCTCGCGCACTTCTTCTTCGGAAAGATTCGGCGATTGCGCGGCGAGCGCGCTCGCGCTCATCACCATGCCCGGCGTGCAGAAGCCGCATTGCAAGCCGTGGCATTCCTTGAAGGCTGCCTGCATCGGATGAAGCTGGCCGTCTTTCGCCATGCCTTCGATCGTCGTCACGTCCATGCCGTCAGCCTGCACGGCGAGGATGTTGCACGACTTGATCGCGCGCCCGTCGAGATGAACGGTGCATGCGCCGCACTGCGCGGTATCGCAGCCGACGTGCGTACCGGTGAGCCTGAGTTGTTCGCGGAGAAACTGGACGAGCAGAAGATGCGGTTCGACGGTGGCGGTCACGGGTTTCCCGTTGATCGTCAGACTGATGCTGAGCGCCATTTCACTGTCTCCTTGCAAGGACGGACCAGCTTCACGCCGTTGCACCTGCCTACTGCCGCCGTGAGCGTTCAGCCGGAATGGGTGTTATGAGTATTTAGCGACGAGTAAAACACAAATCGGCGGGCGTCGCTATCCGCTCGAACGTCCGTCCCAAATTCACTAAGCCGGGGCTGCAAATGCAAAGCGCCGCCTCTCGGGCGGCGCTTTTGGACGGAACGACGACGGCGCTCAGTGCGTCACGGTTTCGCGCTTCTTCGCCTTGTCCGCCGATGCAACGGCACGCGGCGCTTCGAGAGGCGCGCGGCCGAGCACCGAATTGCGGCGCGAATACAAGAAGTAGATCACAAGCCCGATCACGAGCCACACCGCGAACGCGATCCACGTCATCGCCTGAAGATTGGCCATCAGGAAGAGACACGACGCGACCGCGAGAACCGGCACGACCGGCACGCCCGGGCAGCGGAACGCGCGCGGCAGATCCGGATGCGTGCGGCGCAGGATCAGCACGGCGATGGAGACCATCGAGAACGCGGCCAGCGTGCCGATGTTGATGAGCTCAGCGAGCACATTGAGCGGCACGAGCGCGCCGATCAATCCGAAGAAGATGCCGACGAGCCAGGTCGTGAAGAAGGGCGTCGCGAAACGCGGATGCACCTTCGAGAGCCGCGCGGGCAAGAGGCCGTCGCGCGACATCGCGTAGATGATGCGCGTCTGGCCGTAGCTCATCACGAGGATCACGGTGAGCATGCCGAGCACCGCGCCGAGATCGATGAAGCCCGCGACCCAGTTCTGTCCCGCAACCTGCAGCGCGAACGAAACCGGATGCGGATTGTTCGCGAACTGCGCCGACGGCACGATGCCCGTCACGACCGCCGCGACCGCCACGTACAGCACCGCGCACACCGCGAGCGACGAGATGATGCCGATCGGCAGATCGCGCTTCGGGTTCTTCACTTCCTCCGCCGCCGACGACACCGAATCGAAGCCGATGAACGCGAAGAACATCACGGCCGCCGCGCCGAACACGCCGGACCAGCCGTTCGGCATGAACGGCGTCCAGTTCGCCGGCTTGACGTGGAACACGCCGACCGCGATCACCAGCGCCACGACGGTCACCTTGATCGCGACCATGATGTTGTTCACGCGCGTCGATTCCTTGATGCCGACCGACAGCAGCGCGGTGATGGCCATCATCACCAGGAACGCGGGCAGGTTGAAGAAGGTGGCATGGCCGGGCAGGGCGCCGGGCGCGGCGGTGAGCGCGGTCGGCAGCGAGATGCCGAAGCCGGCCAGCAGCGATTGCAGATACCCCGACCATCCGACCGACACCGCGGACGTCGCGAGTCCGTATTCGAGCATCAGGTCCCAGCCGATGATCCACGCGGCGAGCTCGCCGAGCGTCGCGTACGAATAGGTGTAGATGGAGCCCGCGACGGGAATCGTCGACGAGAACTCGGCATAGGCGAGGGCGGCGAAGCAGCACGCGATCGCCGCGACGATGAACGAAACCATGAGCGCCGGGCCGGCCTGCACGGCGCCGGTTCCGGTCAGCACGAAAATCCCCGTGCCGATGATGGCCCCGATGCCGAGAAAGGTCAGATCGAGGGCGCCGAGCGTCTTCTTGAGCGACGTGCTGTGCGCGCCGGCCAGCATGTGCTCGATGTTTTTCTTACGGAACAACGACATTGCGATGAGTCTCCTTCTGGTGCGCGCGGGCACCCCTGCTGCGGGAAAACCCGGCATTTTATCGGAGACTCAGAGATTGCCCATGAATCAGGCACGCGGCGCACTATTGCGGCGAATTATTACTTTTCACCCGTTATTTATCTTGTACAAGATAAATATCTAGCCAGCGATTGCCGGGTTCATATCCACGAGACGGTTGCTCATTACATAGAACGTCAGCTCGGCGTTGTTCGCGAGCTTCATCTTCTCCAACAACCGCGCGCGATAAACACTCACGGTTTTAACTGAAAGAGATAAAGCATGGGCGATGTCCGTCAGGCGCTTGCCGGACGCCAGCATGCAAAGCGTCTGATATTCGCGATCCGAAAGCTTCTCGTGCGGCATGCGGTCGGTGTCGAGCGAGACGTAGGTCGCGAGCGCTTCGGCCATTTCGGGGCTCACGTACTTGCGGCCCGCGGCAACCTGCTGAATCGCGCCGATCATCAGCGCCGGGTCCGCCGTCTTCGACAGATAGCCCGACGCGCCCGCCTTCAGCGCGCGCACCGCGTATTGATCCTCGCGATACATCGAGAACATCAGGACGGGGAGGCGCGGGTTCTCGCGCTTGATGCGCTTCAGCAGATCGATGCCGTTGACGTCGGGCAGCGAGATATCGAGCATCGCGACGTCGAGCGAACTGCGCGCGGCCAGCGCGAGCGCCTGCATGCCGG
Source organism: Caballeronia sp. 11_S32 (assembly GCF_056930355.1). Lineage (NCBI taxonomy): Bacteria > Pseudomonadati > Pseudomonadota > Betaproteobacteria > Burkholderiales > Burkholderiaceae > Caballeronia > Caballeronia sp. 11_S32. Next base: position 425,572 of record NZ_JBXOWH010000003.1, on the reverse strand, counting down.
TTTCGGCCTCCGATACGTCCGACGCGACGCCGCGTTCCAGCAGCAATTGCGCGACACCCCGGCGCACGATGGCGTGATCGTCGGCGAGCAGAATCTTGAGCATCGCGGGCGGCCTCAGGCGTTGACCACGCTGAGCGCGAAGAGTCCGGGACGCGCCGCCGTCCACGGCAGACGCGCGCGCACGCAGGTTCCGTCGGGCTTCGCGCCCGCGACGCGCAGACTGCCGCCGAGCGCTTCGCAGCGCGCGCGCATGCCGGACAAACCGAAACGCCCGCGCTTGCGGCGCGCCGCCGCGCTAATGCCAACGCCATCGTCTTCGACGGTCAGCATCACGCCGTGTCCGTCGAACGAGAGCGTCACGCTCGCACGCGTGGCGCGCGCATGACGCGCGACGTTGCCGAGCGCTTCCTGCATCACGCGAAAGATCGCGAGCGACATGTCGTGCGACAGACGGTCCAGCCGCGCATCGCCCGGACAGGCGAAATCGACGGCGATCGCCGTGCGCGCGCCGAAGCTCGCGATCCAGTCGGCGAGCGTGGCGGCGAGGTTGGCGTCGAACGTCGGCGTCTGCCATCCCTCGACGATCCGGTGGCTCGTCTCGCAGACATCGGCGAGCGCGGACCGCGCCTGATGCAGCGCATCGCCGAGCGCGGCGGGCGCGTCGGCGGCGAGCCAGTGCTCGGCGCGCGCGAGCGCGAGATTGGCGACGGTAAGCGCCGCGCCGGTTTCGTCGTGGAGATCCTGCGCGAGCGCCTGGCGCGCGCGCTCTTCAGCGGCGGCGAGCAGTGACGCGAGTTCCTGGACGCGGGCAGTGAGACGCTGGATTTGCCGATCGCCCTTGAGTTTGGCGTCGATCAGCGCGGAATAGGGGGAGGCAAACGACGCGCCGGAGCATTCCGGCGCCGGTGACGGAACCCCGCGCAGCGGGGCGCGGCGAACCGGGCTCTCATCGAGCGTGATCGTGGCCGACGGGTTCATTCACTGTCCTCGTTTTGAGCGCAACTGGAGCTACGTCCTCGGCGCACCCACGAGCGGCGTAACTGAATTTACACTCTGTAACATCGGTGACGGACCGCGCGGTCTCGTCACCGCCTCAACGTGGCTGAATCATATCTCAAAAATATTATAAATCGATGTCGGACAAGGCCGGAACGGACGAACTTCATGTTCTTTGCCAAGTTCGCTGCGCATAATTCGTAGGAAAAACACCTACTGGCGCTGCCCAATTTGTAACAAGGCCGCGCGCGTCGACGTATCGGCAAGGCGAAAAAAAACCGGAGCGCGCGGCTCCGGTCTTTGCGAACGCGACGACTTGCAGGCTCAGCCGACGAACGCCTTTTCCACGACATAGTGGCCAGGATGGTTGTTGCTGCCTTCCTGGAAGCCCATCGAGTCGAGCAGTTCGCGGGTGTCGCGCAGCATGTGCGGGCTGCCGCAGAGCATGACGCGGTCGTTTTCGATCGAGAACGGCTCGACCGACAAATCGGCGAACAGCTTCTTCGTCTCGATCAGATCGGTGATGCGGCCGCGGTTCGCGAATTCCTCGCGCGTGACGGTCGGGTAGTACACGAGTTTCTCGGAGACGATTTCGCCGAGGTGCTCGTGCGCCGGCAGGTGCTCCGTGATGAAGTCCTTGTACGCGAGCTCGTCGACGAAACGGCAGGTGTGCGTCAGCACGATCTTCTCGTAGCGGTCGTACACTTCCGGGTCCTTGATGATCGACATGAAAGGCGCGAGGCCCGTGCCGGTCGAGAGGAGCCACAGCGTCTTGCCGGGCAGCAGGTTGTCGGCGACGAGCGTGCCCGTCGGCTTCTTGCCGATCAGCACGGAATCGCCGACCTTCAAGTGCTGCAGGCGCGACGTGAGCGGGCCGTCCGGAACCTTGATGCTCAGGAATTCGAGATGCTCTTCGTAGTTCGCGCTCGCGAGGCTGTAGGCGCGCAGGAGCGGCTTGCCGTCGACTTCGAGGCCCACCATCGTGAACTGGCCGTTTTCGAAGCGGAACGAGGCGTCGCGCGTGCAGGTGAAACTGAAAAGCGTGTCGGTCCAGTGATGGACGCTCAGAACGGTTTGAGAATTAAGGTTGCTCATGGCTTCTTGAACTGTGCTCTAACTGTGCGAAAGCGGTGACGCTCTGACGCTCACGGCGGAACTGCGGCCGATGCCACGCCGGGCCGGCGCCGAAAAAACTGCGCGCTACGAGGGCGCTGTGCTGCGCGAACAGGACGATCGAACGAAGACGGCCGCCGATGTGATCGAAGAGCCGCGATTCGAAGGCAGCGTTTCACGCCGCGCCTTGCGTGAACTCCGCGCCGCAAAAAAGGCAGTCGCAAGACAACCCGGCGCAATCGAGTATTTTAACCCGATAGTCGTTTCGCGGTCCGCACGTCGAAACAGCGGCGAAGGCGCGCACGCCCGCCTCGTGGGCGAACGCGCGTGCGGAAGAAGTGCGTTCCCGGCGGGCTGCGATCGAAATCGCGAAACGAAAAGCCGCCGAGCCCGCATGATAGCAACGGATGCCGCGCTTATCCCGAAATACCCTTCTGGCGTAGGGCTCGCGCGCGTCAGATGCGCTGATCGGTGGACGGCTTTTCCCACAGATTGATGCCGCCTTCCTGCGCGTGCTGATCGATTTCCGCGAGTTCTTCCTTCGTGAAATCGAGGTTCTTCAGCGCGCCGACGTTCTCCGCGACCTGTTCCGCCCGGCTCGCGCCGATCAGCACCGAAGTCACGCGCCCGCCGCGCAACGCCCACGCGAGCGCCATCTGCGCGAGGCTCTGGCCGCGCTTCTGGGCGAGTTCGTTGAGCTTGCGCACGTGCGCGAGGTTCGCATCGCTCAGATGCTCCTGCTTGAGCGAGCCGCCGCCGGGTTTGTTCACGCGCGCGTCCTGCGGCACACCGTTCAGGTACTTGCTCGTCAGAAGGCCCTGCGCAAGCGGCGTGAACGCGATGCTGCCCGCGCCGACATCATCGAGCGTGTCGAGCAGGTCCGTCTCGATCCAGCGGTTCAGCATGTTGTACGACGGCTGATGGATCAGAAGCGGCACCTTGTGCTCGGCGAGCAGTTTTGCCATTTCGCGCGTCTTGGCCGCCGAATACGAGGAGATGCCCACGTACAGCGCCTTGCCCGAATGCACGGCTGTCGCGAGCGCGCCGGCGGTTTCCTCGAGCGGCGTGTCGGCGTCGAAACGATGCGAATAGAAAATGTCGACGTAATCCAGGCCCATGCGCTTCAGGCTCTGGTCGAGGCTCGCGAGCACGTACTTGCGCGAGCCGCCGCCCTGGCCGTACGGGCCGGGCCACATGTCCCAGCCGGCTTTCGACGAGATCAGCAATTCGTCGCGATAGGGCCGGAAATCGTCCTTGAAGATGCGGCCGAAATTCGTCTCGGCGCTGCCATACGGCGGGCCGTAATTGTTCGCCAGATCGAAATGAGTGATGCCGAGATCGAACGCGGTGCGCAGGATGTCGCGTTGCGTGGAGATCGGCGTGGTATCGCCGAAGTTGTGCCACAAACCCAGCGACAAGGCCGGTAGCTTCAAGCCGCTCTTGCCGCAGGTGCGGTATTGCATCTGCGTGTATCGCTCGGACGCTGCTTCGTAAGCCATGACGGATTTCCTCTGGGGATTGCGAATTGAACAAACTGCGGGAGTGACTATGGCAGGCGAGACGGCGTGCATGGGCACGCTGCCTGCCGAGGGCGTCAATGGTAGCCAATCGGGGCGAAGCGCGCATAGCCCGCACAGTCCGCGCGGCACGCACCCCGTCCCGATATCCAGAATCGACCGAACGGCCGTAAGGGGAACGAACGAGCGCGAACGCGGACCAATGCAGATTTCGCACGAAGGAATCTGAATGATGGACCCGATCGACAAACTCCGACCCGCCTACGACTCTTTCGCCGCCATCGCCGTGACGTATGGCATCGACCTCCTGCTGGCGATTCTGATTCTCGCGGTCGGCTGGTGGATCTCGAACGCCGTCGCGAACGCGCTGCGCCGCACGCTCAGCCGCACCAACGTCGACGCGACGCTCACGCCGGTGCTCGCCAGCCTCGCGATGTGGGCGATCCGCGTCGTCGCGATCGTGGCGGCGCTCGGCAAATTCGGCATCGCCGCGGCCAGCATCCTGACCGTGCTCGGCGCCGCAGGCCTCGCCATCGGACTGGCGCTGCAGGGCACGCTTCAGAACATCGCCGCCGGCCTGATGCTGCTGCTGTTGCGGCCGTTTCGCGTGGGCGATTACATCGAAGGGGTCGGCACGACGGCCGGCACCGTGAACGAGATCGGACTGTTCACGACGCGCCTCACGAAGGTCGACGGCATCATCATGTACGTGCCGAACAGTTTGATCTGGGCGAACGCCATCACCAATTACAGCGCGAACGAGCGCCGGAAAGTGGTCATCAATTTTCAGGCGCAGCACGGGCTTCAGGTCGAACACGTGCTCGCGGAGTTGCGCAGGCTGACGAGCGAAGATCCGCGCATCGTGCAGGACGGGCCGTCCGCGCCGTGGGTCGCGGTGACCGATTACACCGACACCGGCGTCAAGTTCAACCTCGGCGCATGGGTGAGCAGAAGCGATCATCAGAACGTGCAGGCCGATCTGCTGCGCAAGATTCAGCCGTTCACGCGCGAAGCGCAGGCCGCCTGACTGGACGCGCTCGCGCAGACCGACTATCCTGACGCGCCTTTTCGAGACGAGAACACGATATGACCCGAGCGATTTCCGTTGCGCTGCTTATCGGCGGCGTCGTGCTGCTGTATTTCGGCGGCCAGTCGTTCCATTCGCTCTCCAACGACGTCTCGCGCTTCTTCACCGGCTCGCCCACGAACAAGACCATCTGGCTGATCGCGGGCGGGATCGTCGCTTCGCTCGCGGGGCTGATCGGCCTCGCGATGCCCTCCAAGCGCTGAGCGTCAGACGAGCGGCACTTCCGGCTTCGACGCCGAGCGCGTGCCGGGCAGCGCCACGTTACTCGCGCCGCGATACGTGAAGACGAGCGAGAACTTCACCTGATCGGTGAGATTCTTGCCCGCCGAATGCAGCGTGTTGCAGTGGAAGAAAACGACATCGCCCGGTTCCAGTTCGGGCGACACCGCCGTGCGGATCAGCGCGGCGTTTTCGGGCAGATCGGAGCGGAAGAATTTCGCGTCGTCGAAGCGGTCCGACGTGAACGGCAGCTTGTGCGAGGTCGGCACGAACCACAGCGCGCCGTTATCGATGGTCTCATTGCCGAGCGCGACCCACGCCGAAACGAGGTCGTCACGCTCGAACGCCCAGTAGCGCACATCGCGATGCCAGCCTGTCAGGCTGCCGTACGCCGGGTGCTTCGTCATCATGCAGTTGTGATGCGCCCGCGATAGATATGGCGTTTCGCCGAAATACAGCTCCATCCAGCCGCGCACTTCGGGCGAGGTCGCGAACTCCGCGAAGAGCCGATGCCGCACGTAGGCATCGAGCAGGCGGCGCACGGTGTGCCCGCCGGGCGCGTCCTTCGAATCCGGCGCGCCGGGATATTTCAGGTCTGCCTCGAACTCCACGGGCGCGGCGGCTTCGGCCAACTGCTGGCGCGCCACTTCGCGCATGGCATCGCATCGTTCTTTCGATACGAGCCCTTTGACGATCACGTAGCCCTTTTCGCGCAGCTCGTGCACCTGTTCTTTTTTCGATTTCAGCAAGTTTTGATCAGACATTTCAGTTCTTGCATCCAGCGGCTTTCGATTCGATACATGCCGTCGACGCTATATCCGGAATTGGGGCGAATACGGCGATTGTAAATCCCGCCGCGCCGGAAGGCCCGCGCCGCATAGCATCGCGTGGTTTTTATCAGCAGCCGCTTCATAAATCGGCAGGGAAAACGCGTACTTACCCGGGTAATAAAGGTCCTGTACATTGATTCGCATCAATTCGGTGCAACTTGCCGAATGAAGTTGAATCGAATTCTTGATCGCTATTTTTGAGACGACTATCGTCGAGTCTGCTTCCACGCAATCGACCTCCCCCGCTGACATGAACCACCGAATCGCTATCGGCCTTACGCGCGTCGCCTCGCGCGCGGCGCGTCCTGCCCGGCGCGGCATGATCCGCGCGTTGCGCCATCACTCCACCCGCACGCAGTTGCTCACCGAGCAGTTGAAGAACGTGCATCCGGTCGACGGCATCCGGTCGTGGTTCCGCGGTTTCTTCTTCAATCTGCGCGTGCGTGCGGCATCGCGCCGCGTGTCGCTGCGCGCCCTGTTGCGCCGTCCGGTGCAGTTGCGCGCCCCCGCGCCGAAGCCGAAAGCCGCCGCGCACACGAGCCGTCGTCCGCGCCGCCTGTCGGCGAGCAGCGCGGGCTGGTACGCGTTCGCCGCGCGCTGAGCGGCTAGTCGCGTTTCGTCTCGTCGCGCGTCGGATAGTCCGTGTAGCCCTTTTCGCCGCCGCCGTAGAACGTCGCCTCATCAGGCTCGTTGAGCGGCGCGTCCTCCCTGAAGCGTTCGACCAGATCCGGATTTGCGATATACGCGCGTCCGAACGCCACGGCATCGGCGTCGCCGCGCTCGATGCGCGCATTCGCCTCCTCCGCCGTGTACTCGCCGCAGACGATGATCGCGCCGTGGTAAGCCTCGCGCAGCGCGCGGCGATAGCCATCGGAAAGCGGCGCGCCGCCCGCCCAGTCTCCCTCGGCCACATGCAGATACGCGATCCCGATGCGCTTCAGCTCTCGCGCCAGATGGAGCGATGACGCCTCGCCTTCGTCGTCCTGCAAATCGAATCCCGTGAAGTTCGGCGAAATGCGGATGCCGACTCGGTTCGCGCCCATCACGCCCGCCACCGCCTCCAGCACATCGACGGCGAGCCGCACGCGGTTCCCGATGCCGCCGCCGTGATCGTCCGTGCGGTGGTTCGTGCCCGTCGCCATGAATTGGTGCAGCAGGTAGCCGTTGGCCGCGTGCACTTCGATCATGTCGAAGCCGGCACGCATCGCGCGATGCGCGGCATCGACGAACTGCAACACGATGCCCGGCAGCTCGCTGGTTTCGAGCGCGCGGGGATCGTCGGCGTCGATCATCGCGAATGAGCCGTCATCGTGCTTCACGAACACCTGCGTGCCGCGCGCGCGGATCGCGGAAGGCGCGACGGGTGGCGCACCGCCTTCCTGAAGCAACCGGTGCGACACGCGCCCGACATGCCACAACTGCGCCGCGATGCGCCCATGCCGCGCGTGAACCGCGCCCACGACGGCCTTCCATCCAGCTTCCTGCGCATCCGAATAGATGCCCGGCGTCGCGAAGTAGCCCTGACCTTGCCGCGAGACCTGCGTCGCCTCGGTGACGATGAGCCCCGCGCTCGCGCGTTGCGCGTAGTAGTGCGCGTTCATTTCGGACGGCACATCACCGGGCTGCGACGCCCGGTTGCGCGTGAGCGGCGCCATCACGACGCGATTCGGCATGGCGAGATTGCCGATCGTGACTGGAGAAAGAAGCATGTCGTACGGCATGGCGGTTCGACCGGCGGAGGTGGTATCGCCCGACGATCACGCAAAAATCGCGCCGCGCGCGCGCATAAAAAAACCGGCAAGCGCGATGCTTGCCGGTTCTTGATTTCTGATTCCCGCCCGTTCAGCCGATGCCGTTACGCCACGCTGGCGACCGGTTCCGTGCCGGCCGCCTCGGCGAGCACGAGGGCCTTGTCCGTGGCTTCCCACGAGAACTCCGGCTCTTCGCGGCCGAAGTGGCCGTACGCCGCGGTCTTTTCGTAGATCGGGCGCAGCAGGTCGAGCATCTGGATGATGCCCTTCGGACGCAGATCGAAGTGCTCGAGCACGAGCTTCGTGATTTCGGCATCCGACACGCGGCCCGTGCCGAACGTGTTGACCATCACGGAAGTCGGGCGCGCGACGCCGATCGCGTACGAGACCTGAATCAGCGCGCGCGATGCCAGGCCCGCCGCGACGATGTTCTTCGCGACATAACGGCCGGCATACGCCGCCGAGCGGTCGACCTTCGACGGGTCCTTGCCCGAGAACGCGCCGCCGCCGTGCGGAGCCGCGCCGCCGTATGTATCGACGATGATCTTGCGGCCCGTCAGACCGCAGTCGCCCTGCGGACCGCCGATGACGAAACGGCCCGTCGGGTTCACCAGGAACTTGATGTCGCCCTTGATGAGATCCTTCGGCAGCGTCGGCTTGATGACTTCTTCGATCACCGCTTCGCGCAGTTGCGGCAGGTCGATGTCCGGCGCGTGCTGCGTCGAGAGCACGACCGTGTCGATGGAGTGCGCCTTGCCGTCGACATAGCGCACGGTGACCTGCGACTTCGCGTCCGGGCGCAGCCAGGGCAGGCGGCCGTCACGGCGCAGGTTCGCCTGACGCTCGACGAGACGGTGCGAGAGGTGGATCGGCAGCGGCATGAGTTCGGGCGTTTCGTCGCACGCGTAGCCGAACATCAGGCCCTGGTCGCCGGCGCCTTGATCGAGGTTGTCGTCATGCGCCTTGTTCACGCCTTGCGCGATATCCGGCGATTGCTTGTCGTAAGCGACGAGCACCGCGCAGCCGCGATAGTCGATGCCGAAGTCGGTGTTGTCATAGCCGATGCGCTTGATGGTGTCGCGCGCGACCTGGATGTAATCGACGTTGGCGGTGGTCGTGATTTCGCCCGCGAGGACGACGAGACCGGTGTTGCAGAGCGTTTCCGCAGCGACGCGCGAATACTTGTCCTGCGACAGGATGGCGTCGAGGATGGCGTCGGAGACTTGATCGGCGACCTTGTCCGGGTGGCCTTCGGAAACGGATTCGGAAGTAAAGAGGTAATCGTTTGACACGCTTCAGACTCCAGTTGGTTACGGTTGTTATTCACGTAGCCGACTTCTTTGGAGTCTGAAGCGGCGACGCTTTAGCGGATATCTATTTCCAGACCGGCGCCTTCGGTACCACCTGAAGACTCCGGCTGCTTCGCCCCGCAAGTTGTCCATTAACTCGGCGAAGGTTCTATTATACCGTTTTCCCTTGTTTTCACAGAATTGACCCTTTTGGCTTCCCCAGTCCAGCTCTGTTCACCCGCACGCCGGAGCCGCTCATGCTAGGGCGCGTCGGTATCGCGCTCGCCATCGGCTTTCTCAAGTTTCTGGCGCTCATTCCTTACGGCATCACCGCCCGTTTCGGTGACGGCCTCGGCTGGCTCCTCTATCAGATTCCGAGCCGCCGCAAGCGCATCGTCCATACGAACCTGAAGCTGTGCTTCCCCGAGTGGTCCGACGAGAAACGCGAGGACATCGCGCAGAAGCACTTCCGCCACGCGATCCGCAGCTATGTCGAGCGCAGCGTGCAATGGTTCGGCTCGGCGAAGAAGCTGGAGAAGCTGATCCAGGTGGACAGCGCTATCGATCTCACCGATCCCGATATGCCGCCCTCGCTCATGCTCGGGTTTCATTTCGTCGGCATCGAGGCGGGCTCGATTTTCCTCAACTACGCGTCGCAACGGCGGTGCGGGTCGCTGTATCAACCGTTTTCGAACCCGCAGATCGAAGCGCTCGCGAAAAAGCAGCGCGCCCGCTTCGGCGCCGATATGGCGAGCCGCGCCGACAGCGCGCGCGTCGTGTTGCGCTGGCTGCGCGAGCGCAAACCCGTGATGCTCGGCGCGGACATGGATTACGGCATGCGCAATTCCACGTTCGTGCCGTTCTTCGGCATTCCGACGTGCACGCTGACGGCCGTGGGCCGGCTTGCCAAGACGGGCAAGGCGCAGGTCGTGCCGTTCATCGGCGAAGTGCTGCCGGACTACAAGGGTTATCGGCTCAAGATCTTCGAGCCGTGGGACAACTATCCGACCGGCGACGACGAAGCCGACGCGCGCCGCATGAACGCGTTCCTCGAAGAGCAGATTCCGCGCATGCCTGAGCAATATTATTGGGTGCACAAGCGCTTCAAGACGCGGCCGCCGGGCGAGCCGGGTTTTTATTGAAGCATGAGCGGCGCGAAAAACGCCGCGGCGCGGGTCACATACAATAGCGGCCATGAAACTGAAATTCACCAAAATGCAAGGCGCGGGCAACGATTTCGTCGTGCTCGACGGCTACACGCAGGCGCTCGATCTCTCGCCTGAGCAGGTGCGCGCGCTCGCGAACCGTCACTTCGGTGTGGGCGCGGACCAGTTGCTGCTCGTGGAAAAGCCGACCATCGAGGGCGTGGACTTCAAGTACCGCATCTTCAATTGCGATGGCGGCGAAGTCGAGCATTGCGGCAACGGCGCGCGCTGCTTCGTGAAGTTCGTGCGCGAGCGTCGTCTGACGGACGCGGCGAGCGTGCGCGTGCAGGTGCAGAAAGGCGTCATCACGCTGACGATGCAGGAGAACGGCGAGGTCGTCGTCGATATGAGCAGCCCGGTGTTCTATCCGCCGGAAGTGCCGTTCGACGCGCAAGGTCTCGAAGGCCGCATCGAAGGCAAGGACACGCTCTGGCCGCTCGACGTGAACGGTGAAACCCGCTGGATTTCCGTCGTGTCGATGGGCAATCCGCACGCGGTGCAAATCGTCGATGACGTCGAGGCCTATCCGGTCCTGACCGAAGGCCCGCTCATCGAGCGCCATGCGCGCTTTCCGAAACGCGTGAACGCGGGCTTCATGCAGATCGTCGATCGTCATTCGGTGAAGCTGCGCGTCTACGAACGCGGCGCGGGCGAAACGCTCGCCTGCGGCACGGGCGCATGCGCGGCGGTGGCCGCGGGCATCCGCCGCGGCGCGCTGGATTCGCCGGTTCGGGTCGAAACGCACGGCGGCTCGCTCACGATCAGTTGGGACGGCGCGCGGGACGAGGCCGCCGCGCTCTTCATGGCCGGCCCCGCCGCAACGGTTTTCGAAGGCGAAATCGAGCTCGATCGCATCGTCTAACGCACACACGTCATCATGAATCCACGCGAAGTCGCCGACTACCTGCTCGACAACCCCGATTTCTTCGTCGAGCACGCGGAACTGCTCGGCACCATCCGGCTTTCGAATCCGCACGGCAAAGCGGCCGTGTCGCTGCAGGAACGCCAGATGGAAATGCTGCGCGACAAGAACAAGCAGCTCGAGCGGCGTCTCGCCGAGCTGCTGCGTTACGGCCATGAGAACGACAGCATCTCGACCAAGTTCAACCGCTGGACCGTGCGCGTGATCTCGCAGCGCGATCCGTACGCGCTGCCCGCGACCATCAGCAAGGGCTTGTGCGAAGTCTTCGACGTGCCGCACGCCGCGCTGCGCGTGTGGGATATCGACGAAGCGTTCCGGCAGGCCGATTTCGCGCGTCAGGTTGGCGAGGAAGTGCGCATTTTCGCGAGCGGTCTCGCCACGCCGTATTGCGGCACGAACAACGGCTTCGCGGCCGCGCAGTGGCTCGGCGCCGCGAACTCGGCATCGGCGACGGTCGCGCCCAGCCAGGGTCCGTCCGACATCGACCGCAACATCGAATCCGTTTCGCTGATCGCGCTGCGCGATCCGCAAGCCGGCCCGGATGCGCCGAGCTTCGGCTTGCTCGTGATGGGCTCGCCCGATCCGCGCCGCTTTCACGACGGCATGGCAACGGACTTCCTCACACAGATCGGCGCACTGGCGAGCGCGGCGCTGTCGCGCCTGCTGCCGAACTGATCATGACCGCCGCTGACATCCCGAAGGAAGAAGCTCCCTTGGGGGATGCCCCGAAGGAAGTCCCCTTGGGGGGTGCAATCGCCGACTATCTCGCGATGCTGGAACACCAGCGGCATCTCTCCGAACACACGCTGCGCGGCTACACGCATGAGTTGAGCGAGCTGCGCGCGCTCGCGAAGGGCCGTCCGCTCGAATCGCTGACCGCCGCCGATATGCGCGGCGCGGTCGTGCGGGCGCACGCGGCGGGGCTGTCGTCGCGCTCGATCGCGCATCGGCTGTCGGCGTGGCGCGCGTTCTATCGATGGCTCGCCGAGCGCGTCGAAATGCCCGCGAATCCCGTCGCGACAGTGCGTGCGCCCAAGCGCGAAAAGACGCTGCCGAAGGCGCTTTCCGTCGACGACGCCATGGCGCTCATGGACGCGCCGCAATCCGGCACGCCCGAAGCACTGCGCGACCACGCGATGCTCGAGCTCTTCTATTCGTCGGGCTTGCGGCTCGCGGAACTGGTCGGGCTGGATGTGCGCCACGTCGATACGAGCGAACACACGTCGGAAGGCTGGATCGATCTGGAAAGCGCCGAAGTCACGGTGCTCGGCAAAGGCAAGCGCATGCGCAAGGTGCCAGTCGGCAGGAAAGCGGTCGATGCGCTGCGCGCGTGGATCGACGTGCGCGGCCAGTTCGTCAAGCTCGATCCCCACGCGCTTTTTCTGTCCGTGCGCGGCAACCGCATGGCGCCCGGCGTGGTGCGCGAGCGCGTGAAGCGGCTCGCGCTCCAGGCTGGCATTCCGTCGAACGTGCATCCGCATGTGCTGCGTCACTCGTTCGCCACGCACGTCCTGCAATCGAGCGGCGATCTGCGCGCGGTGCAGGAACTGCTGGGCCACGCGAGCATCACGGCCACGCAGGTGTACACGTCACTCGATTTTCAGCATCTCGCCCGCGTCTACGATAAGGCGCACCCGCGCGCAAAGAAGCGCGATTGATTCCCCCGGCGCCTCACGCGCCTCACTCGCATCGCAATGAACACCATCACCCTCAAACCGGCGAAGGAAAAGTCGCTCGTTCGCCGCCATCCGTGGATTTACGCCAACGCCATCGCGCGCATCGACGGCACGCCCGCGCCGGGCGCCACCGTCATCGTGCGCGCGGCAGACGGACGTTTTCTCGCGCGCGCGTCGTACAGCCCGCATTCGCAGATTCGCGCGCGCGTGTGGACATTCGATGAAAACGAGCCCGTCGATCACGCGTTCTTCAAGCGCCGCGTGCAGCGCGCGGTCGCGCATCGGCAGACGATGGTGAAGGACACCGGCGCCACGCGTCTCGTCTTCGGGGAGGCGGACGGCTTGCCCGGGCTGATCGTCGACTACTACGTCGCGGATGACGGCAAACGCGCGCAGCTCGTCTGCCAGTTCATGGCGACGGGCGTCGAGGCGTGGAAGGAAGCGATCGTGCAGGCGCTCATCGCCGCGACCGATTGCCCGAACGTCTACGAGCGCTCGGATGTATCGATCCGCCAGAAGGAAGGGCTCGAGCAGACGGTCGGCGTGCTCGCCGGCGACGCGCCGCCCGACACGCTCATCACGAACGAATGCGGCGTGCGCTATCACGTCGATGTGCGCAACGGCCACAAGACCGGCTTCTACGTCGATCAGCGCGATAACCGCGTGCTCGTCGCGCAGAACGCCGCCGGCCGCGAAGTGCTCAACTGCTTTTGCTATACGGGCGGCTTCTCGCTGGCCGCGCTGAAAGGCGGCGCGACGCGTGTCGTCTCGGTGGATTCGTCCGGCGAGGCGCTCGCGCTCGCGCGGCAGAACGTCGTCGCGAACGGTTTCGATGCGCAAAAGGCCGAATGGCTCGACGCCGATGCCTTCAAGACGCTGCGCCGTCTCTACGACGAAGGCCAGCGCTTCGACCTGATCGTGCTCGATCCGCCGAAGTTCGCGCCGTCGAAGGAAACGGTCGATCGCGCCGCGCGCGCCTACAAGGACATCAACCTGAGCGGCTTCAGACTGCTGCGTCCGGGCGGCTTGCTGTTCACCTATTCGTGCTCGGGCGCGATCGATTCCGACCTGTTTCAGAAGATCGTGGCGAGCGCGGCGGCGGACGCGCGCGTCGACGCGCGCATTCTCAAGCGGCTGGGCGCAGGCGTCGATCACCCGCTGCTGACGGCGTTCCCCGAAGGCGAATACCTGAAAGGGCTACTGTTGCAAATCGCCTGATCGGCCCAAAGTACGCGCAATTCGCGCGCGAAAGGCGCAAGAAGCATCGGCTTGACAAATATGTTTCAATATTCGATTCAGCGCGATTCCTGAACTTAAAAGGACACAGGCGACACCATGATTCCCGTAACCATCCTGACCGGCTTTCTGGGCAGCGGCAAAACCACGCTGCTCAAGCGCATCCTGAACGAGCAGCACGGCATGAAGATCGCCGTGATCGAGAACGAGTTCGGCGAAGAGAACATCGACAACGAAATCCTCGTGCAGGAGACGAACGAGCAGATCATCCAGATGAGCAACGGCTGCATCTGCTGCACGATCCGCGGCGATCTGGCGCGCGCGCTCGAAGACCTCGCGAACCGCAAGAAGGCGGGCACGCTCGATTTCGACCGCGTCGTGATCGAAACCACCGGCCTCGCGAATCCGGGCCCGGTCGCGCAGACGTTCTTCATGGATAACACCGTCGCCGACGAATTCCTGCTCGACGCGATCATCACGCTCGTCGACGCGAAGCACGCCGATTCGCAGCTCGATCAGCACGAAGTCGTGCAGCGGCAAGTCGGTTTCGCGGACCGCCTGTTCGTCACGAAGTCCGATCTCGTCTCCGCCGATGAACTCGATTCGCTCAAGCATCGTCTCGTGCACATGAACCCGCGCGCGGCGATCAAGGTCGTGAATTTCGGCGATGCCGACATCAAGGAAATCTTCGACCTGCGCGGCTTCAACCTGAATTCGAAGCTCGAGATCGATCCGGACTTCCTGGCGGAAGACGATCATGACCACGCGCATGATCACGATCACGACCACGACCACGACCACGATCATTCGACCTGCGGCCACGATCACAGCCACGATCACGAGCACGGGCATCACCACCACCACCACCACGCGCATCACGACGACAAGATCAAGTCCTTCGTGTACCGCAGCGAAAAGCCGTTCGACCCGAACCGCCTCGAAGACTTCCTCGGCGGCATTCTGCAGATCTATGGCGAGCGCCTGCTGCGCTACAAGGGCGTGCTCTATATGAAGGGCGTCGATCGCAAGGTCGTGTTCCAGGGCGTGCACCAGATGATGGGCAGCGACCTCGCCGGCAAGTGGATGCCGGTCGAGAAGAAGAACAGCAAGATGGTGTTCATCGGCATCGAGCTGCCGAAAGATCTGATCACCGACGGCCTCGACGCCTGCCTCGTGAAGTAACCCGGCATGCATCTCGCTTGGATCGAGCCATTCATGCGGGGCGAAATCGGGCGCTAATCGGAAACGCCGCCGCGGATGGGTCGCGCGCGGCGTTTTTCATGTTTTCGACTTTCGATGCGGGTATGTAGCCGCGACCACGAACCGACATCGCTTTTTGCACGTCCAAGCGTTATATTTTTGAAATTCCGGCGCGAATTGACAGGGTTTTCCTCGGTTATCGTCGGAAATTGCGGTTCAGTTACAATACAGCCCCACTGGAGAAGGGCAGTTCCGCTGGATGTTCGTCAGAACGTTCGACCAGCGGATGTCAGTAAAGGGATGTCCCGTCGGGACGATGCCTCGATTTGCCGGGGGAAGGCAAATCAAGACAAAGCACCGGGGCCGGAGATTTCCCGGGCCATGCGAATGCGCCCGGTCATCCGGAGCATCATCCAATATCGGTTTCCAGAGGAGTTCGGCCCCGCATCGGCGTATCGCAAGCCCCAAGCGTACCGATGCGCTGCATGCGGGTAACGCAAGTGCGGGCGTTGCGAAGACATCGCCTTACATTGAAGAAGCAAGCAGATGACAACGAAACTCTTGACCGAAGCCGAAATCCTGAAGATGAGCGAGAAGGATTACATGAACGAGGATCAACTCGCCTTCTTCAAGAACCGGCTCGAGCAGTTGCAAGCGGACATTCTGAAGAATGCCGGCCAGACGACGGAGAATCTGCGGGAAACGGTGATCGTGCCGGATCCGGCGGACCGCGCGACCATCGAGGAAGAACATGCACTGGAACTGCGCACGCGTGACCGCGAACGCAAGCTTCTGAAGAAGGTGCAGCAATCCCTCGCGCGCATCGAGTCCGGCGATTACGGCTGGTGCGAGGAAACCGGCGAACCGATCGGCATCCCGCGCCTGCTCGCGCGTCCGACGGCCACGCTCTCGCTCGAAGCTCAGGAGCGCCGCGAACTGCGTCAGAAGCTGTTCGGCGACTGAGACTGCCGCCGGCTGCGTGCGTTGCGGGACCGCCCGCCACGGGGAGCACGCCGCCGCGAAAAGCTGCGCACGGGCAGTTGCAACAGGAAGAAGGCACACGTCGATCGTGTGCCTTTTTTGCTTCCGGCCGGGTAAAAACGCGGCGCGTCGTGCCGCACGCCTTGATAAATCTCCCGTCGCCCTAAAATGAGTCCGACGCGCCCCGCACGAGCATCATCGCGGCAGGCGCGCGCGCGGCGCCGTCGGCCCGAGGCCACTGGCCCGGCGGAACCCCGCGCCGTGCACTCCATCGAATTCTCGACTGCGCGGCGGCTGTCGCACAAAGACGAAGCCGCCACGCGTCCTTCTGTTTTCACAAGGAACGCACATGGAACAATTTCACGGCACGACCATCGTCTCCGTGCGCCGCGACGGCAAGGTCGCGCTGGGCGGCGATGGTCAGGTGACGCTCGGCAACATCGTCATGAAAGGGGGCGCGAAGAAAGTGCGCCGCATCTATGGCGGCAAGGTGCTCGTCGGCTTTGCCGGCGGCACGGCCGATGCGTTCTCGCTGCTCGACCGCTTCGAAGCGAAGCTCGAGAAACATCAGGGCAACCTGACGCGCGCCGCAGTCGAGCTCGCGAAGGACTGGCGCACCGACCGCATGCTGCGCCGTCTCGAAGCCATGCTGATCGCCGCCGACGCGAGCGCGACGCTCGTTATCACCGGCAACGGCGACGTGCTCGACCCCGAACACGGCATCGCTGCGATCGGCTCGGGCGGTGCCTACGCGCAAGCCGCGGCGCAGGCGCTCGTCGAAAACACCAGTCTCTCGCCGCGCGAGGTCGTCGAAAAGGCGCTCGCCATCGCCGGCGACATGTGCATTTACACCAACCACAATCGCGTCATCGAGACGATCGAGTAAAGGACTGAAGCGATGACCACCATGACTCCCTCCGAAATCGTCTCCGAGCTGGACAAGCACATCATCGGCCAGAAGCGCGCGAAGAAGGCCGTGGCCGTCGCGCTGCGCAACCGCTGGCGCCGTCAGCAGGTCGCCGAGCCGCTGCGCCAGGAAATCACGCCGAAGAACATTCTGATGATCGGGCCGACGGGCGTCGGCAAGACGGAAATCGCGCGCCGTCTCGCGAAGCTCGCGGACGCGCCGTTCATCAAGATCGAAGCGACCAAGTTCACCGAAGTGGGCTACGTGGGCCGCGATGTCGACAGCATCGTGCGCGATCTGATCGAGATTTCCGTCAAGCAGACGCGCGAATCCGAGATGAAGAAGGTGCGCACCAAGGCCGAGGACCGCGCGGAAGACCGCATCCTCGACATCCTGCTGCCGAGCGCGCGTCCGGTCGGGTTCGGCGCGTCGAACGCGATCGAGTCGAGCGGCGAAGGCGGCGACAACGCCACGCGTCAGACCTTCCGCAAGCGCCTGCGCGAAGGCGCGCTCGACGAGAAGGAAATCGAGCTCGACGTGGAAATGCCGCAGGTCGGCATGGACATCATGGGGCCGCCGGGCATGGAAGACATGACCGAGCAGATCCGCTCGATGTTCGCGAACATCGGCGGCGGCAAGAAGACGCGCCGCAAGGTGAAGGTGAAGGAAGCGCTGAAGCTGCTCACCGACGAGGAAGCCGGCAAGATGCTCAACGACGAAGAGGTCAAGAGCAAGGCGGTGCAGAACGTCGAGCAGAACGGCATCGTGTTTCTCGATGAAATCGACAAGATCGCGTCGCGCAGCGAAGCGGGCGGCGCCGAAGTGTCGCGCGCGGGCGTGCAGCGCGATCTGCTGCCGCTCGTCGAAGGCACGACCATCAACACGAAGTACGGGATGATCAAGACCGATCACATCCTGTTCATCGCGAGCGGCGCGTTTCATCTCGCCAAACCGAGCGACCTGATTCCCGAGTTGCAAGGCCGCTTCCCGATTCGCGTCGAGCTGGATTCGTTGTCCGTCGAAGATTTCGAATCGATCCTGAATGCGACCGACGCGAGCCTGGTCAAGCAGTACAAGGCGCTGCTCGCGACGGAAGGCGTCGAGCTCGATTTCGCGCAGGAAGGCATCCGGCGTCTGGCCGAAATCGCGTACTCGGTGAACGAGAAGACGGAGAACATCGGCGCGCGGCGGCTTTATACCGTGATCGAGAAGCTGCTGGAGGAAGTGTCGTTCGCGGCGGGCAATCACACGGGCCAGCCGGTGCACATCGACGCGGCGTATGTGGACCGCGCGCTCGGCGATGTGGCGCAGGACGAGGATTTGTCGCGCTACGTGCTCTGACCGGAGCGCGGCATTGAAACGAAGAAACCGGGCCGAAAGGCTCGGTTTTTTTGTGTCTGCTGCGTTTGCTGCCTGCGTTTGCCGCGTTTGCCGCGTTTGCCGCGTTTGGTATAGGCGAAAAAAAGCCCGCCTAGTTGGGCGGGCTGAATCCATATCAGGAGGAGACATGGAGGAGACAGTTCCAATCATACACAGCCGCTTGATGCGACGCAATAGAAATTTTAGTAAAAACCCCTATAGCGTCGATTTGTGGTATCTGCGAGTCACTTTTGGGATTTCGCCCGCCGATGACAGCGCAAGAAACGGCGCGTAACCTCATCTGCATGGCTCTACAGTGGTCCCGTACCCATGAGCCATCGAGGTCGTCATGAAAACCGTAGCAGACCCCAATTTCGCGTCGGAAGCGAGCCGCTGGCAGGCAGTCGTCGAGCGCGACGAGCGCGCCGACGGCGCCTTTTTCTTCGCCGTGCGCACGACCGGCGTGTTCTGCAGGCCGTCGTGCGCGTCGCGCGCGCCGCGTCGCGAGAATGTCGAATTCTTCCCGACGACCGACGCCGCCGAACAAGCCGGATATCGCGCGTGCAAGCGCTGCCAGCCGACGAGCCTGCCGCGCGAGCTGGCGATCGTCGAGCGCGCGTGCAAGGTGCTCGACGCCGATCCGCAGCAGCGCATGACGCTCGCGCAGTTGAGCGACGCCGTGCACGTCAGCCCGTTTCATTTGCAGCGGCTGTTTTCGCGGATCGTCGGCATCTCGCCGCGCCAGTATCAGGCGGCGCAGCGCGCGGGCGTGCTGCGCGACGCGTTGCAGCGCGGCCGCGACGTCACGCGCGCGACGCACGACGCCGGCTTCGGTTCGCCGTCGCGCATGTATGAAGCCGTGCCCGCCGAGCTGGGCATGACGCCGTCCGCGTACCGGCGACAGGGCGCGGGACTGACAGTGCGCTACGCCACCGCCGATACGCCGCTCGGCACGGTGCTCGTCGCCGCGACGGACAAGGGCGTTTGCAAGATCGCATTCGGCGACGACGCGAACACGCTCATCGAGCAGCTCGGCGCCGATTTCGCGCGGGCCGAGCGTCTCGAAGACGCCGCGAAGATGGAGCCGTTCATCGCGCAGATTCGCGCGTATCTGCAAGGCACGCGCGAGCGCTTCGACTTGCCGCTCGATATCGGCGCGACCGCGTTTCAGCGTCGAGTATGGGATGCGTTGCGGCGCATCCCGTATGGCCAGACGCGCAGCTACACCGACATCGCCGAATCGCTCGGCTCGCCGCGCGCGGTGCGGGCCGTGGCGAATGCGTGCGCGTCGAATCCGGTGGCGCTCGCGATTCCGTGCCATCGCGTGATCGGCAAGGACGGCGCGATCGCGGGCTATCGCTGGGGCAAGCCGCGCAAGGAAGCGTTGCTCGACACGGAGCGCGCGCGCAACGAATCCAACAAGGTCGCATGAAACACGGGCGCTCGCCGTCGGCCTGACGCGCGAGCGCTTCGTTCTCCTCGCGAGCCGCCCCAAACGGCTCCAAAGCGCGCCGCCGAGTGCCGCGCAAATCTCCCGAAAAACCCGCAAACCCTTGCCGGATCTGGGTCCAAGCACGCCTTACACCGAGATGTTAAAGTGCCCGCTACCCTAAAAATACGATCCGGGCGCATGCCGCTCGCGCTCCTCGCAGAACGCTTCAATGGCAAACAAGAATTCCGCTCACCCCAAGTCCGGCGCTTTCGAGCGCAGGCTTGCCGCGCTCGCGTCCGGCCCGCACGCCGACGCGTTGCGCCAAGGCTTGCGCGGCATCGAGAAAGAAAGCTTGCGCGTGACGCCGCAAGGCAAGCTCGCAATGACGCCGCATCCGCGTTCGTTCGGCTCGGCGCTGACGCATCCGCTCATCACGACGGATTACTCCGAAGCGCTCGTCGAGCTCATCACGCCCGCCGAATCCGACGCGGCCATCACGCTCGACCGGCTCGACGCCCTGCATCGTTTCGCGTACGCGCACATGGGCGACGAGTTGCTGTGGAACGACTCGATGCCCAACTCCTTGCCGCCCGAGGACGAGATTCCTTTCGGCTACTACGGCACGTCGAACATCGGCAGGCTGAAGACCGTGTATCGCCGCGGGCTCGCGCTGCGCTATGGGCGCACGATGCAATGCATCGCGGGCATCCACTACAACTATTCGCTCGACGAAGCGGTGTGGCGCGCGTGGCAGGCGCTCGATAATTCGAGCACGCTGTCCGCGAAGGACTTCCAGTCGGAGCGCTATTTCGCGCTCATCCGCAACTTTCGCCGCACGAACTGGCTGCTGATGTACCTGTTCGGCGCTTCACCGGCGTTGAACCGGCGCTTCGTCGAAGGCAAGTCACATCACCTGGAAACGTTCGACGCCGACACGTTCTATCTGCCGCACGCGACCAGCCTGCGCATGAGCGATCTCGGCTACACGAACAATCCCGCGCAGGCGGATCTTCTGCCGAGCTACGACGATCTCGATGCCTATCTCGACGTGCTCGCCCGCGCGGTGAGTCAGCCGTATGCGCCGTATGAAGCCATCGGCACGCAGCGCGACGGCGAGTGGGTGCAGATCAACACGAACGTCCTGCAGATCGAAAACGAGTTCTACTCGACGATCCGCCCGAAGCGCGTCACGTACTCCGGCGAGCGGCCGTTGCACGCATTGGCCGAGCGCGGCGTGCAGTACATCGAAGTGCGCTGCCTCGACATCGATCCTTTCGAGCCGACCGGCATCTCGCTCGAAACCGCGCGTTTCCTCGATGCATATCTGCTGTACTGCGCGCTGGAAGACAGCCCGCCGTTGCCGCGCGACGCGAGCATCGAAGCGAACGGCAACTTCAGCGCCGTGGCGAAGGAAGGGCGCAAGCCGGGCCTCACGCTGCAACGCGACGGCGCGAGCGTGCCGATGAAGCAATGGGCCGAAGAGCTTTTCGATGCGATCGCGCCCGTTGCGAAGACGCTCGATGCGCTCAACGGCAACGACGACCATACGCGCACGCTGACGGCGCTGCGTCCGCGTATCGCCGATGCATCGCTCACGCCGTCCGCACGCGTGCTGCAGACGATGCGCGACAAGCAGCAATCCTTCGACGACTTCGCGCTCGATCTCAGCACGCGCCACGCGCAAGGCTTCCGCGCGCGTCCGCTCCCCGCTGACGAAGAGCGCATGCTGGAGGAACTCGCGGCGAAATCGCTCGTCGAGCAGGCCGTGGTCGAAAGCCGCGACACGGAATCGTTCGAAGCGTTCGTCGCCGCGTATCAGGCCTACAAGCTGAATCCCGAAAGCGCTTAGGCCGCAGTTTTTTCCGTTGCCGCGGCTCGCATAACCGGCAAGACTTGCCGGTTATGCAACAGACGGAAACGCATCGCAACATCATCCGACTCGGCTGGTCCAAGTCTTGGCGATTTATCGACGATTCGGGGGAGCAATGAAAAAGAAGTTCTTCGGCGCGGCCGCGCTGGGGGCCGCGTCGCTCGCGCTGTTGAGCGGCTGCGCGGTGGATGACCAGGTCAGCAGCACGATCATGGAACAGGCCACGCAGCCGCTCACCTGCATGAGCAAGGCTGAATGCGACGCATGGTGGGCGCGCGCCCAGGTGTGGGTGACGAACCACTCGGAATACAAGCTGCAGACGGTCACGGATTCCATCATCCAGACGGCGGGACCGTCGAGCGGCAAGCGCGCGCTCGCGTATCAGATCACCAAGACGCCGACCAACGAAGGCACCGCGACCATCGGCTTCGCCGCGCATTGCGACAATCCGCTCGGCTGCCAGCCGAATCCGTGGGAGGCGGGCGCGAACTTCAAGCAGTTCATCCGCAACGGTCCGGGGCTCCGGAAAACCGCCACGCCGCAAGCCGCGCAGGCAGACGCCGTGTCGCCCGCCGCGCCCGCACCGGCGCCCGCGCCGGGCGGCGTACAGGTGAGCCCGCTCGATCAACCCGTCCCGCTCAATCTCGAGAGCCAGCCGGGCCAGTCCGCGGCACCGCTTCAGTGACCCATCATGGCTGACGCGCCCTTCTTCGGCCGCGTCAGCCACACCATCACGGCCAGCGCGAGAAACGCATAAAACGAAATGCGGAAGAAATCGTTGGTCGACATCATGTACGCCTGCGCCGTCACCACGCGATCCAGTTGCGCGGTCAGCGCCTGTCCCGACAAGCCCAGCCCCGAAAGCAGATCCGAGTAAGCCGACGTGCCGGCCGAATACGGCGTGACCGATTCGGTGAGCCGCGCGTGATGGCGGATCATGCCGTTTTCCCACATCGTCGTGCTGACCGCCGTGCCGATCGCGCCCGACAAGACCCGCAGGAAGTTCGACAAACCCGCCGCGCCCGCGAGCCGGTCGTCGGAGACGCTGGAGAGCGTGATCGTCGTCATCGGCACGAAGAAGCACGCGACGCCGATGCCCTGAATCAGGCGCGGATAAATGATCTCGTGGAACGGCGTGTCGAGCGTGAAGGTCGAGTTCCAGTACGAGACGAACGCGAAAGTGATAAAGGCCAGGCTCGCGACCACGCGCAGATCCAGCCGATGCATGTTCTGCCCGATGAGCGGCGAAAGCACGAGCGCGAGGATGCCGACCGGCGCGACGGCGAGACCCGCGAGCCACGACGTATAGCCGAGCACGGTCTGAAGCCAGAGCGGCAACACCACGACCGAGCCGAAAAAGGCGAGAAAGCCGAGCGACGTAATGAGCACGCCCATGGCGAAGTTGCGGTCGCGGAATAGCGAGAGGTCGATCACCGGTTCCTTCTCGGTCAGTTCCCATGCGAGCATGAACGCGAGCGACACCGCCGAAACCAACGCCAGCATCACAATGAAGTTCGAGCTGAACCAGTCGTGGTCGCGGCCGAGATCGAGCATCATCTGCAGGCTTCCGACGCCGATCACGAGCAGCGCGAGACCGACGCCATCGATGCGCTGATTCGTCGTCTTCGTCTCGTGGCCGCGCAGCAGGAAATACGAGATGGCCGCCGAAAACACGCCGATCGGCACGTTGATATAGAAGATCCACGGCCACGTGTAGTTATCGGTGATATAGCCGCCCATCACCGGACCGAAGATCGGCGCGACGATCACGGTCATCGCCCAGAGACCGAGCGCGAGCCCGCGCTTTTCCGGCGGATAGCTGCGCATGAGGATGGTTTGCGACAGCGGGACCATCGGGCCGGAGACAAGGCCTTGCAGCAACCGGAATGCGATCAGCGATTCGAAGTTGTGCGCGAGCCCGCACAGCGCCGACGCGATCGAAAACAGCAGCACGGAAATCGTGAACAGCTTAACCTCGCCGACGCGGCGCGCGAGCCAGCCGGTCAGCGGCACCGCGATCGCAGACGCGACCGAGTATGACGAAATCACCCACGTGCCTTCGCTCGTCGCGACGCCGAGGCTGCCGGAAATCGTCGGCACGGCGACGTTCGCGATCGATGTGTCGAGCACTTCCATGAAGGTGCCGAGCGCGAGGCCCATGGTCAGCAAGGCGAGGATGCCGCCGGTGAGCGGCATGCGCGCGGGCGGCGTGGAAGGCGTGCTCGTCGCGGATGTGGACATCTATGTTCTCCGGCGCGGACCGTGCATTAAACACGCATCGCGCGCAAACTTTTTCTTGTCGAGGCATTCTCTGCCCAGACAGTGAAATAGGCGAAACAACTCGCCAGTTTCATCCGATTATTCAGGGTAATTCTTCGTCGTCGATGCAAGGCGCGCAATGCGCCACGGGCGTGTTGCCGATGATGCGCCCGAGCATCCCGAGAAGCAGATCGAGTTCCGCCCGGCTGAAACCTTGCAACTGCTCGTTGAGCACCCCCGCGCCGATGACGGGCAAGCGCTCAGCCGCATCGCGCCCGCGCCCGGTCAGACTCAACTCGACGATTCTACGATCCGCCTCGCTGCGCGCGCGGCTCACGAAGCCTTTCTTTTCGAGCCTGTCGAGCATGCGCGTCATCGAGCCGCTGTCGTAGGACATCTCGCGCGACAGCTCCAGCGGCGTGCGCGCCCGCCCCGACGCGAGCAGCAGGATCACGCCGATTTGCTGCGACGTGAGATCGAGCGGCTTGAGCGCCTCATCGGTGCGCATGATGAGCACGTTGCGCGCCTTGGCGAGGTAATAGCCAAGGCTCGTTTCGAGCTGGATCGTGGCCGGATCGTAAAGCGGTTCGCTGTTCATCGACTTCGGTCAAAACGGATGACGCGGGTTGCGACACTGCGTCGCGTCACGCGGCGGCAACAACTGCGGAAAAGCAATCGCTAGTGTCTTGAAAACTACTTGCACAGTCAATATTATTACATGCAACGAGTTACGCGCTTGATGCGCCGCCCGAGACCATGTTCTGATCGCCAGCCGCGTCGTTCGCGACGCCCGAAGGACCATCCGATGACCCGCTTTGCCCGCTCCGCCCGCCGACGCTTCGGCCCCATCAGCAGCACGATCGCCAACGCTTCCCGCCACTTCGTCCCGCCGAAGCTGAGTTCCTGGAAACTCGCGTTGTATCTGATCGTCTTCCTGCTGCCGGGCGGATCGTTCGTGGTGCTCGGCATGGGATGGTTCGAGAATCGGCAGCGACGCAAAGCGGCGGCTTCGGCCAAGCCCAGAATGGCATCCACGCGCCCGATGCTTCCCACGCCATGTTCGCCTTGTCCCGGAAGCGGCGGCGCTGGCGGCGCATGACCCGCACGCGTAACGCGTCGTAACCGATTCCCCCTTCCGCGTAACACCCGCCTTACGGCGAACCCGTTACGCTAACGTCTGCCCAACAACGCCCGGCGCGCGCATTTCGAGTGCGCGCCGCGTTCCGTTACCATCTCGGCTTGCCGCGTTCGTCGCATCGAACGGAGCGGCGCCGACAGGATTCCGACAAGCAGATGCCGTATCGCCCCGCCTTTCCCGCCCCTTTCGTCTCACGCCGGCTGACCGCCACGGCACTGGCCGCGACACTCGCGATGTTCATCGCGGGGTGCGCGGTCGGCCCCGACTACCAGCGCCCGTCGACGACGGTCCCGGCCAGCTACAAGGAAGCGCCCGAAGGCTGGAAGGTCGCGCAGCCCGCCGATCAGATCGACCGCGGCTCATGGTGGACCATCTACAACGACGCCCGCCTCGATGATCTCCAAACGCGCCTGAATCAGTCGAATCAGAGCATCGCGCAGTTTGCGGCGGCTTACCGCCAGGCACGCGCGCTCGTGGGCGAGGCGCGCGCGGCGTATTTCCCGACGATCGGCGCGTCGGCATCGGCCTCGCGGTCGGGAACCGGCGCGGGCAACCGGTCGACCAGCAGTTCCAGCCTCGGCCAGCAGGGTTCGATCAACAACCAGTTCAGCCTTGCGCTCGACGCGTCGTGGGAACCGGACCTCTGGGGCAGCGTCTCGCGCACGGTCAACGCGCAGAAGGCGGGTCAGCAAGGCGCCGCCGCCGATCTCGCCAACGCGCGGCTGTCCGCGCAGGCGACGCTCGCCCAAAGCTACTTCCAGCTGCGCTCGCTCGACGCGCAGCAAAAGCTGCTCGACGAAACCGTCGCTGCCTACGAGCAATCGCTCAAGCTCACGCAGAATCAGTACGCACAGGGCATCGTCGCGCGCTCGGACGTGATTCAGGCGCAGACGCAGTTGCAGTCCGCACAGGCATCCGCAATCGACAACGGCGTCGCGCGCGCGCAGTTCGAGCATGCGATCGCGGTGCTCGTCGGCGAACCGGCGTCCACCTTTTCGATTCCGCCCATTCCCCTCGACGCGACGCCGCCCACCGTGCCCGTGCAGATGCCGTCCGCGATTCTCGAGCGGCGTCCGGATATCGCATCGGCGGAACGCAAGGCCGCCGCGGCGAACGAGCAGATCGGCATCGAAATGGCCGCGTATTTCCCGACGCTCACGCTCTCGGCGCAAGGCGGCTTCGAAAGTTCGGTGCTGTCGCAATTGCTGCGCGCGCCGTCGCGTTTCTGGACGCTCGGGCCGGACATCGCCGCGACCATCTTCGACGGCGGTCTGCGCTCCGCGCGCACCGAAGCCGCGCGCGCCGCCTACGATCAGAACGTCGCGACCTACCGGCAAACGGTGCTCACGGCTTTCCAGGATGTCGAAGACAATCTCGCGTCGCTGCGCATTCTGGAGAAGGAAATCGTCGTGCAGCAGCAGGCGGTCGCATCGGCGCAGCAGGCGCTCGCGATCATAAACAATCAGTACAAGGCGGGAACCGTCGCGTACATCAGCGTGCTGACCGCGCAGACCACCGCCTTCACCGCGCAGCAGAAGCTCGCGAATATCGCGGGGCAGCGGATGGTGTCGTCGGTGGGACTCGTCAAAGCGCTCGGCGGCGGCTGGGATGCCGCGCAGATGGATCGCGAGACGGGCGCGGTGGAAGCGCCCGCCGCGGCTGCGTCGGCTGCAAGCGCGACGCAAACCGCGAACCGCTGATTGCTCAGCGCATGAAGGTGAGCGCGACCGTATCCGGATCGGTATGACGGCCGAGCAGGTTCAACAGGCCCGCGAGGTTTTCGCGCTGCTCGGGCGCGGCGGTGGCCGTGCCCTGGAATGACGTCGATTCCTGCGATAGCGAGCCGTTGCCGGTGAGCATCAGCGGCCCCTTGCTCGTCGAGAGGTCGATCGTCGCCGTTGCGCCCTGCGCTTGCAGCGCGACGCGATACGAGCCGAGCGGCTTCACGCGCGAGACGCGCGAAGCCATGTCATCGAGCGTGACGACCACTTGCCCGTAAGCGTTGCGCCTCAGCAGGCGGAATTCGGTCCACGAGAGCCGCACGCTACCGTCGAAATCCAGCGTATTGAACGGCGCGCCGAGGCCCGCGAGCAGCGCCGCGGGCACCGCGATCTGGCCGGCGGTCACCGTCGCGCCGCGCGTGCTGGCGTCGACGACCACGGCATCGGGCATGGCTTCGGTCTGGCGCATCGTCATGTGCACGCGCCCCGTGAAGAGCGGCAGGAAAGACGTCGTCCATTCGATGCGCCCCGGCAGAAGCGTCGCGCCCGCGCCATCGCTGCCGGCGGCGAGCATCAACGTGGCCGAGCCGTGCCACAGCGAACCAGCGGGGTCGACCAGATTCACGTGGCCGCCCGTCGCCTTCGAGAACTGCGGCACGATCCACGCGGCCGGCATCATTACGAGCAGCGTGCTGGCGACTGAAATGACCATCACGAAAATCGCCGGCAATGTCTGCCGGATTCGTCGCGTCCAGTAGCTCATTTCACGCCGGCCGGTTGCAGCGACGCGGTCAGATCCACCTGGCCGTCCGGCTTGAGCGCCGTGACGTGCGCCTCCGACACCTGCACCTTGAACTGCTTGCGCGCGTCGTCGAGCCACATCGTCCAGTTCGGGAACGATGCGTTCTTCAACTGGATCTGCACCGCCGCGCCGATCACCTGAACCTGCGTCGGCTGCATGCCGTTGTCGGCGAGCGATTTGGCGAGCGCATCGCGCAGCGCGCCGCCCGTCGGCGTCACGCCTTCGGCGCTGCCCGCGAGCGAACGCGCTTCGTTGGCTTGCGCGGTCATCGTCGCGAGCTGACGCTGCATCGTCGGCAAGCTTTCACGCAGGCGCGCGCGGCCTTCGAACGCGGGCGCCCACAACACGAGATACACGAGCGCGAGACCGAGCGCGAGGCCGCCCCACATCAGCAGCGTCTTCTCGCGCGGCGTGCGCACTTCCCAGAATTCCGACAGTGAACGTCCGATTTCCGCTTTCATTGGCCGCTCCTGATCGTCCATTTGCCGGTGTTGCTATCGATCGAACCGTTCAGGCCGTTCGCGGCGAGGCGCTTCGTGAGGTCGGGATCGACCTTGGTTTCCGGCTTGAAGGTCACTTCCAGATGACGGTCGCGATAGTCGAGCCCCGCGACACCGTTCACCGGCACGGGACCGAGCGAGCGCGCGAGGCCGTCCGCGAGCGACAGGAAATCCGAAGGCGACAGCTCGCCCGACGCCACGCGCAGGCGATCCAGATTGCGCGACATCTGATCGGGCGCGTCGAGCACGACGGTCGTCTTCGGGAATGCGTTGAGCAGCAGCTCGGTTTCCTGCGCGCTGATCGCGTCGCGCTGGCGCGCGAGCTGCAGCCATTGCACGTTGACGCCGATGATCGACACGACGATCGACGCCGCCACGAGCGCGATCGGCACGCGCAGCCGCCGCATCGTTACACGGTCGAGGCGCCACGGCTGCGCGGCGAATTCGAACTGGCAGAGATCGAAGCGGCTCGCGACGGCATTGCGCGCGAGCGCCTCGAAGGCGAGCGGCTGCGCGCCCGCGACGGCCGCCGCGGCATTGCGCGAGCCGGACAGACGCGGCTCGTCGCCGGGCAGATCGACAAGCGAATAGAGCGTCGCGGGATGAGCGCCCGCGAGCGCTCCGAGCGTCGCCTCGATGGAGTCGGCGGGCAGCGCGAGGCCTTCGCCGAGCGCCGCGCGTTCGCCGCGCGCAATCGCGATTTCGATGCGCGGCGCGCCGGCCACGGCGGGCGAGGGCGTGACCATTTCGCCGATCAGCGCGGGCGCGGTGGAGACGACGTGACCCAGCAGGCCCGCGACGAACGGCGTCGGCGGGGCTTCCGGCTCTTCGCCTTCCGCGGCTTCCTCGACGGGCGCCGCGGCCGGAACCGGCAGGCAGCGCATTGCGGGCACGGCCTTCACGTTGCGATGCCCCGCGCCCGCGAACGCGCCGAGCACGAAGCGGAACCAGCCGCGATCGATCACGGCGACGACGCGCTTGCCATCCGCGAGTTCGACCGGATCGACGGCGATATGACACGTCTGCGGATCCTGAATCAGCTGATCCTCGACGACGTTCGGCAGCGCCTGCCGCAAGCGCGGCCCCTTGAGCGGCGGCACGGAAGCGGCGAGCAGAAGCGTGTCGCGCGCGGCGACGATCAGCACGGTCGCGCTCGCGCGCGGCAGAAGCCCGAGCGCCGCGCGGCCGCTGCGTTGCGGCTCGCCGCGCTTGTCGAGCAGCAGAAACGGCAGATCCGGCAGATGCCACTCTTCCGAGCGCACCGCGGGATCGCGCGGCGGTAATAGAACGATCAGTGTGCTCAAAGGCCACTTCCTCTCAACAATGACTGCGGCACGTCTTCAAAGCGTGTCGCGCGTATAGACGATGCGCGTCGTATGCGTCGTCGGATCGCGATAGACGAGCGTCGTGCGCTCCAGTTGCGCGCGTTCGTGTTCGACGCGCCCGTGAATCACGAAATACTTCGTGGTGACGTCCATCTCGTTCGGGTCGATCGACACCGTCTTGACGCCCGCCCCGGTCAGCGCGAGCTGCACGTTGCCGACATCGTGAAAAAACACCGTCTCGCGGCGCGCGACGAAAGCCTGTCCCTGCGACAGATTCATCCCCGGCACGACAGCCGCGACGACTTCGGCGGGCGCGGTGTTCATGTTCACGGCGGTCGTCGTCGGCAGCACGGTGACGAACGGGCGAAGCTTCGCGACCGCTTCCGCCGAAAAACCCGGCACGTCGAGCAGCGAATCGACGCTGATCATCTGCAAGGGCGCGACCGGCGCGTTGCTGTCCGCGTCCTTCAGGCCCGGATCGTCGGTGAAGTTGCCGCCGCCCATGCCGCCGCCTTGCGCAATTGCCGCCATCGTCGCTTCGGCGCTCTGGCCGGTCGCGCCCGTCGGGCTGTTGCCGGTCTGCGTCTGAAAGCGCGTCGCGGAGCGCGCGAGGCCCGCGCGCATCTGCAGCGCCACGGTCTTCGCGAGCGATCCGTTAATGCCGAGCATCGCGAGCAGCCGCTGGAACGCCTGAATCTGCGCGACGTTGATGGTCAGCACGCCGGGCGTGGGCGTCGACACCAGATTGCGCAGGTTGAACTTCGCCTGCGCATCTTCGATCGAGCCGGACAAATACGTCGACGCGCCTTGCTGCGCGCGCACTTCGCCGATCTGCCCGAGAAAATCCGACAGCTTCGTCTTCGCGATCGGCACGCCCCACACGCCGCCGAGATACGTGACTGTCGGCGAGGTATCGGCTTCCGAGCGCAGGATGAGGCGCGTCCAGTCGAGCGCGCTGCGCGAAATCCATTGCGCCTGCGCGAGCAGCCGCTGATTCTCGATGCGGCGAATCTGCACCTGCTGACGCCACAACATGCCCGACACCAGTATGGCCGCGAGCGATACGACCAGCAGCGCGCTGATGATCGCGACGCCGCGTTGCTTCTTCCTTGGCCTGTGCGCTCGCATCGTCATTCTCCGACCAGAAACACACGCGTGAGCGGCACTTGCAGACTGCGCGCGCCGACCGCGACCTGAATGCCCGACACCGCCCGCGCCAGCGGCGCATTGCCGAGTTGCGGCACCTTCAGGTTGTTGTCGTTCTGGTTGATCTGCGAGAGCACGTCGTTCATGCGCGTCGTCCAGCCCTTTTCCGGGATATAGACGCGCGTCGCGAGCGTGGCCACGCCGCCCATCAACGGCACCGCGCTCCAGCCGTCGGCGCCGTCGCCCGAGGACAGCGCGCGGCGCACTTCGCCCACGTTCGACAGCGGCGGCGATGCGAAGCGCACGATGCGCCCGTCCGACAGCCGGTAACGCACGACCTGAAGACGTGGCGCCACACCCTGCGCGAACACGCCGCGCACGATCTGCAGCGAGCCGTTGCCGATCTGCACGGCAGGCTGGCCCGCTTCGTCGTCGGTTGCGGCCTGGCGCGCGTCGATGCGCATCTGGTCGAACAACTGCGCGACGATGCGTTCGTCTTCCATCGAATTCTCGATGGTCGCGCGGCCGCGAATCACAGAGTCGAGCCCGCGCCACGACAGCACGGCGATCACCGCGAGAATCGCGATCGCGATCAGCATCTCGAGCAGCGTGAAGCCGCGCTGCCCGTTGCCGATGCGAAAGCGGCGGTCAGAGCGAGCGGTTCGTTTCATTCGCCACCACCGTGACCATTTGCGCCAGATAACCGGAGCGGCCGGGCGTCGAAACGAGCATCTCGACGCGCCGGAAAATCGGATTCGGCGTCTGGCTCACGCGCTGCGTGCAGCTGAGCTTCAGATTGCCCTGCGAGCAGTCGAAGGTGCGCGAACCGATCGCCGGAAACTGACGCGAGAGCTTCAACTGCGCGAGCTCGTTGTCCGCGCTCCAACCCGCGAGCAGCCGCCGATGCAGGTCTGCTTCGCCCGTCGCGAGCGAGCCGACCGCGCGCATCGAAGCGGCGAGCGCCACCGCGATGATCGCCAGTGCGACGAGCACTTCGATCATCGTGAAGCCAGGCTGATGTCGACGAGGTTGGCGCATCATCGCACCTGAAAGCGGCCGTTTCCGCCACTGACGATGGTCGCGCGGCCCGCCGGCGAGACCAGTGTGATTTCCATCGGCGTATCGATGGCCTCGGTGCCGAACACGAGCCGGCTCACCGACTTGTCGGAATCGAGAAAATGGATCGACACGCCGGTCACGCCGCCTTCCCAGCGCCGCGGGCGAAGCAGATCGTCGCGCAGCGGACGCCAGCCGTCTTCCGTGCGGATGTCGAAGCGAAAGCCGCCGTCGATAGGCTGCCACGCGATCGGCCGCGCGCGCACCTGCGCTTCGTCGCCCGCCGATTCGAAGAGCAGCGCGAGACGCTGCGCTTCCTCGTTGAGATCGGTGCGCGGATTGCGCGTCAGCTGCAGCGATGCGAGCGACACGAGCAGCCCCGCGATCACGAGCACGACGAGCATTTCGAGCAGCGTGAAGCCTGCGTTGCGCCTGGCTTGTCGGTGCCTGTTCACGCTGCTTTCCTTCATCTACTTCCCGAGGCTTATTGCCACGAGCCGACGTCGGCATCGTTGCCTTCGCCGCCCGCCTTGTTGTCCGCGCCGTAGCTGAACACGTCGATTTCGCCGTGCACACCCGGATTCAGATATTGATACTGGCCGCCCCACGGATCGTTCGGCAGGCGCTCCAGGTAGCCGCCATCCTTCCAGTTGGTCGGCAGCGGCTCGGTAGACGGCTTTTCGATCAGCGCGCGCAAGCCTTGCTCCTGCGTCGGATAGCGGCCGTTATCCAGACGATACAGCTTCATCGCCTGCATGATCGTGCCGATGTCCTGCTTCGCGGCGACGCGGCGCGCCTCGTCCGGGCGGCTCATGATCTTCGGCACGATGAGCGCGGCGAGAATGCCGAGAATCGCGATCACGACCATGATTTCGATCAGCGTGAAGCCGCGCTGGCGACGACCTTGCGCCTGAATTTGTTGGATTCGCATGCGGCGTTGGGTCCACATTTGCATGACTGCTACCTCTTGTATTGAAGATTTCGTTTCCGGGCCTCATGCCCGGTGATTAAAAAATCGCGCGGCTTCGCATTCAGACGAAGCCGCCGCTCATTCTATCGATGTGCTTTCACCGCGTGATTCGTGCCCGTACGAGGCATCGCGTCGCGCTCAGCGCACCCAGATTGTGGGCCCGGGCGGATTCTGCGGCAGGAAGATCTCCGATTTCACGCCGTTGCGATCGATGATGATCGAGCGCGCGCGCACTTCCGAGAGCTTCACGCCTTGCGTGAGCGGACCGCCGAGCGAGACCGCGCGCGCCGGCTCGCCGCCGTAGCTCACGATCGCGGCGGCGCCGCCCTGCAGCGCGAGAATGCCGAACAGATGCACATCCGAATTGGCCTGACGCTCCAGCCGTCCGCCGAAGATCGTCGCGGCCTGTTCGACCGACGGCGCGCGCGTTGCGGCGGCGGCGGGCAGCGGCGCGGTCTGGCGCGAGGTCAGCGTGACGACCCAGTACGTCACCGTCACGCAGAAGAGCGCGAGGGCGGCAAGCGTTAGCAGGCGAGTTTGCAGGGCGTTCATTACTGCACCAGATTATTCAGTTCGATGATCGGCAGCATCACCGCGAGCACGATCACCAGCACGACGCCGCCCATCGCGAGAATGAGCAGCGGTTCGAGCAGGCTCGTCAGGAACATCGTGCGGCGTTCCAGCTCGCGCGCTTCGCCATCGGAGGCGCGGTCGAGCATCGAGGTGACGTCGCCAGTCGCTTCGCCGGAGCGGATCAGATGGACCAGCACCGGCGGAAACGTCTTCGTGTTGCCGAGCGCGCGCGACAGGGAGGAGCCTTCGCGCACCCGCACAATGGCGTCGTCGACGTTGTTGCGCATCGCCGTGTTGCTGAGCGTTTCGCCCGCCGCCTGCAGCGCGCGCAGGATCGGCACGCCGGCGGCGGTCAGGATCGCGAGCGTGCTGGCGAAGCGCACGGTGTTATAGCCGCGCACCAGCTTGCCGATGAGCGGCGCCGTCAACAGCCACCGGTCGAACGACATGCGCGGCCCGGGCCGCGAGAGGATGCTTTTCACCAGCCACGCGAAGAGCGCGACGCCGATGAGCACCGCCCACCAGTAGCTTCGGACGAAGGCGGAAAGCGCCATCATCATGACGGTGAGAAAAGGCAGTTGCTGCTTCGTGCTTGCGAACACGTTCACGACCTGCGGCACGACATAGCTCAGCAGAAACGTGACGATGCCGAACGCGATGATCGTCACGATGCCGGGATACGTGAACGCCAGAATGATCTTCTGCTTCAGCGCGTTACGCTGCTCGATGTAATCCGCGAGACGCGACAGCACGAGCCCGAGCTTGCCGGTGTGCTCGCCCGCCGCGACGAGCGCGCGATAAATCTCGGGAAAGTCCTTCGGATGTTGCGCGAGCGCGTTGGCGAAGGAGTGGCCGCCGAGCACTTCCGCGCGGATCGCGGCCATCAGCTCGCGGATGTAGTCGCGCTCGGACTGCTCCGTCAGCACCTGAAGCGTTTCGCCGAGCGGCAGTCCGGCGATCAGCAGGCTCGCGAGCTGGCGCGTGAGAATCGCCTGCTCGCGCGTCGACAGACGACGCCCGAGCGAAAGCCTTTGCTGACGCTCGCCGCGCGTGCGCGAGCCCGCCGCCTCGACGACGAGCGGCGTCAGCCCTTGCGTGCGCAGCTGACTGCGCGCGGCGCGGGCGCTGTCGGCGTCGAGCACGCCTTTCTGCGTCTTGCCCGCCGAGTCGATCGCTTCGAAACGAAATGCCGGCATACGTCTAATCCCCGCCCGTCACGCGCAACACTTCTTCCAGCGAAGAAACGCCTGCCGCGAGCCAGCGGTCGCCGTCCTCGCGAAGCGTGCGCATGCCCTGCTTGCGGCCGGCTTCGAGAATCTCCGCGTCCGCGGCGTTGCGGTGGATGAGCGGCCGGATCGTGTCGTCGATCAGCAGCAGTTCATAGACACCGCGTCGGCCGACATAGCCCGACTGGCCGCATCGGTCGCAGCCGACGGGATGGTAATGCTTCGTGCCGTCTTCCTCGACGCGCTCTTCCTTGCACGCCGGACACAGCTGCCGCACGAGCCGCTGCGCGAGCACGCCGAGCAGCGACGAAGCGAGCAGATACGGCTCGACGCCCATGTCGGTGAGACGCGTGACGGCGGAGGCGGCATCGTTCGTGTGCAGCGTCGCGAGCACGAGGTGGCCGGTGAGCGACGCCTGCACCGCGATCTGCGCGGTTTCGAGGTCGCGGATTTCACCGATCATGATGATGTCCGGATCCTGACGCAGAATGGACCGCAACGCGCGCGCGAAGGTCATGCCGATGCGCTCGTTCACCTGCGTCTGACCGATGCCCGACAGGTCGTATTCGATCGGATCTTCCACCGTCATGATGTTGGTGGTCGTGGTCTCCAGCCGCGACATCGACGCGTAGAGCGTGGTCGTCTTGCCGGAGCCGGTCGGGCCGGTCACGAGCACGATGCCGTGCGGCTTGCCGATGAGCTTGTCGAAGTTGACGAGCGTGTCGCGCGCCATGCCGAGCGTTTCGAGATTCAGGCGCTGCGCGTCCTTTTCCAAGAGACGCAGCACCGCGCGCTCGCCGTGGCCAGTCGGCAGCGTGGATACGCGGACATCGACGGGACGCCCGCCCACGCGCAGCGTGATGCGGCCATCCTGCGGCAAGCGTTTCTCGGCGATATCGAGCTGCGCCATGATCTTGATACGCGAGATCAGCGCGCCGTGCAGCGCCTTCTTCGGGCGCACGACATCGCGCAGCGTGCCGTCGACGCGAAAGCGCACGACCGACGCGTTCTCGAACGGCTCGATGTGAATATCCGACGCCTGCTCGCGCGCCGCCTGCGTCAGCAGCGCATTGATCATGCGGATGATCGGCGCGTCGTCCTCGGATTCCAGCAAGTCCTCGACTTCCGGAATGTCCTGCATCAGGCGCGACAGATCGACTTCGCCTTCCACTTCGCCGACCACCTGCGCCGCGCTGCCGTCGTTGCGCGCGTAGGCCGAATTGATCGAGGCGGCAAGCTCGTCGGCGGATTTGCGCACGATCGACAACGCGCCAAAATTGCGCGCGACCTCGGCGAGCGCTGCGTCGGACGTGCGCTCGCTGATCCACACTTCGATGCTGTCGGCGTGCTGATGCGCGAGCAGAATCTGCCCGCTGCGCGCGAAGCCATAGGGCACGAGGCGGGCCGCCAGCGGCGACGCCGCGTCGTTCGCGCTCTCGACTGCATCGTTGACCGTGGTCACTGCGGTACTCCCGGCTGGTTGCCGTCGAGCGATTTCGCGCTCGGCTGGTTGTTCGGCACCGCGTAGTTGGCCGCGCCGTTACCGGACGGCGCGCCCGGCTGCGGCATCTGCGGCGCGGGCGGCGGATACGTGCCGCCCTGCGGCGCCGGACCCGCTTCCGGATTCTGCGGCAGCGTCGTGCTCGGGCCGGGGCCGCGCGTCGTGTTGCTCCAGTCCAGCAGGTTTTGGGCCGGCGCGCCGCCGCCCTCGCTCGGACCGAGCGGCTTCGGCGGCATCACCGGCACATTCTGATCCTTGATGAGACGGTTGTCTGTCGTCGAGCCGTACTGCTGCTGACGCAGATAGTCGTAACGCGTGTTGGCGATCTGCGTGGCGGTCGACTGATCGCGCACGATCACCGGGCGCAGGAACACCATGAGGTTGGTCTTCGTGCGCGTCTTGCTTTCGCTGCGGAACAGGCTGCCGATGAACGGAATATCGCCGAGCAGCGGAATCTTGCTGTTGTTATTGTTGTACTGGTCCTGCATCAAGCCGCCCAGCACGACGATTTCGCCGTCGTCGGCAAGGATGGTCGACTGCACCGAGCGCGTGTTGATGGTCACGCCGCCGGGATCGTTCTTCGTGCCGTTATCGACGCTCGAATCTTCCTGATAGATCTGCATCTTGAGCACGCCGCCGTCCGTGATCTGCGGCTTCACGTGCAGCGTTACGCCGACGTCGCGGCGATCGAACGTGTTGAACGCGGTGACCGAGGTCGCGGCGTTGGCCGTCGGCGTGGCGTAGGAGCCCGTCACGACCGGCACGTTCTGGCCGACGACGATCTTCGCTTCCTCGTTGTCGAGTGTAATGAGGTTAGGCGTGGACAGGATGTTCGCGTCCGACGACGTCGACAGCGCCTGCAGCAGCCCGCCGAGACCGAACAGGTTGCCGAAGCGGTGCAGCAGGCCGATGTTGAGACCTTGCGCGAGAAGGCCGGTGGTCGATGTGATCGCGGACGGATTCTGCGCGATCGCGTTGCCCTGCAAGGTCAGATCGACGATGTTCGTGTTGCCGCTGCCGAAGCTCGAGCTGCCGTACAGCGCGTTGTTGCCGCCGTTCGACAGCAGCAGGCCCTGCCATTGAATGCCGAGATTCGCGCCGGTCGTAGCCGAGAGTTCGACAATCAGCGCCTCGATGTAGACCTGCGCGCGGCGCGCGTCGAGCTGGTCGATCACGGCGCGCAGGTTGCGGTACATCGGATCGGGCGCGGTGATGATCAGCGAGTTCGTCGCGGCATCGGCCTGGATCATGCCGCCGCCCTGTTCGTTGCCGGACTCGTTCTCCTTGTTCGACGAGAAGCTCGAGTCGCGGTTGCCGCCGCTGCCGGACATCGGATTGTTTCCGCTGCCCGAACTGCCGCTGAGACCGCCGGGCAGGGGCGGCATGCCGGACTGACCCGTGGACGTCGACGAATTGCTCAGGCCGCCGCCGCTCTGGCCGAAGGTGTTCGAGCCGGTATTGGAACCCGACGTGTTGTCCGTGTTGCTGCCCTTGCCGAGCATGCCGCGCAGCGTCTTGGCGAGGCGCGTCGCGTCGGCATTGC
Source organism: Caballeronia sp. 11_S32 (assembly GCF_056930355.1). Classification (NCBI taxonomy): domain Bacteria; kingdom Pseudomonadati; phylum Pseudomonadota; class Betaproteobacteria; order Burkholderiales; family Burkholderiaceae; genus Caballeronia; species Caballeronia sp. 11_S32. Next base: position 388,222 of record NZ_JBXOWH010000003.1, on the reverse strand, counting down.
GCAGCGCGACCACGTGCATGTTGCCTGGCTGCGTGGTGGGCGCGTCGAGCTTCTGCGCCAGTTGCTTGGCCGCCGCGAGACGCGCGCTGCTCGATGCGCGGAACATCAGGGAGTTGGTGCGCGCATCGGGCGTGACGGTGACTTTGAGCGTCGCGTCGGTGCTGCCTACCGTGCCGGGATCGAGCAGCTTGTTCATCTGCTCGGCGACGTCGATGGCGTTCGCGTTCTTCAGCGTGACGACATCCACCGCTCTTCCGGCCGCGGTGTCGACGCCCGCGATGATGCCCGCGATGCGGCGGACGTTATCGGCGTAATCGGTGACGACGAGCGTATTGTTGGCCGGGTAGGCCGCGATCGTGTTGTTCGGCGAGATCAGCGGGCGCAGCACCGGCAGCAGGTTGTTCGCCGATTCGTTGCGCAGCTGAAAGACCTGCGTGATCACCTGATCGCCGCGCGCGGCCGGCGCGTTGCCGACGTAGGTCGGCACGCCCTGGAGCTTGGCGTCGGCCTCGGGCACGACCTTCAGGACGCCGTGATCCTGCACGAGCGCGAAGCCCTGCATGCGCAGCGATGACTGAAGTGTCTTCAGCGCCTGTTCCTCGGGAACCGGGTTCTCCGAGACGAGGTTCAGTTGCCCCTTGACGCGGGGATCGACGATGATCGTTTTGCCGGTGGCGGCGCCGATCGCTTTCGCGACCTGGTCGATGTCCGCGTTGACGAAATTCAACGTCACTTGCGCGTGCGCGGCTTGCGCGACGATAAGTCCCGCCGCCAGCAGTGCCGTCGCCATGCGACGCAGTGCCATAGGTTGTCTTCTCATGGATGTGATGTCAGAGCCGGGTCTTCGAAGAGCCGGCCAAGGCAGCATCGCTCGTCAGCCGAGAGCGCCGCCTACCGCGGCGTGGTTCGGGCAGACCCGGGCCACCGCGATCATTTTAAAAAATATGACGATAACAGCTTTGTGTAACGAAATTGTGCCAATTCGTTCCGGATCAGGTTGCCCTGCCGCTGCTCGTTCGACACAAGTTCCAGCGCGCTCAAGCTTTCGAATAACTTGCCGATAGACCGTATCTGGGCGATTCCAGGCTTCGGCCGATGTACGCGGGAGCCGAATTGTAACCCGTCCAGAAGTCTTATTATTCATACATTTAGAACACGGCCATCCGACCGGCCGATATGCTTGCTCGCAAGCAGCCTTTGGTCGGTGCAATGGGCCTATGTCTGATAGCCAACTTATGGCCTGAATCGTCAGCCGGTATGATACGGTCGGTTCCGCATTCCGGGCGGTGACAAAAAGGGCGGGTTTTCCCCCATTCAGCTCGGCCGCGGACGTTGATTTGTTGGCGTTGGCGCCAAGGCGCCGCAACGGCGGCATGACGTTCCGCATGGGCGGATGGAGTAGAAGAGAAGATGAAGAGAACCCTGCAACTGCTTGCGATATGCGGGCCGCTACTCGCGGCCGGCTCCGCGCGCGCGGACTGCTTCGACGAAGCGGCGAAGTATCAGAAGGTCAACCCGCTCATCCTGCGCGCCATCGCCTGGCAGGAATCCCACAACAAGCCCGACGCCATCAACAAGAACGCCAACGGCTCGACCGACTACGGGTTGATGCAGATCAACTCCATCCACCTCAATACGCTCTCGCAGTACGGCATCTCGAGCGGCACGCTGATGGAGCCGTGCAAGAGCGTGTACATCGCGGCGTGGCATCTGCGCCAGAAGATGAACAAGTATGGCAATTCGTGGCAGGCGGTCGGTGCTTACCATTCCGAAACACCGGCGCTGCGCGACAAGTACTCGGCGCAGATCATCGAGATCCTTCGCCGCTGGAAGCTGGTTCAGGCTACGCGCTGATCAGGCCGCGTCCACTCCTCCCGCGCCGCGTCCGGCGCATTTGATGCAAAATCCCCTATTCGATCGCCCGCGTTGCCCGAACGGCAGCGCGGGCACGCGCTCGCGCGCTCCATTCCCCGTCACGTTTTACTGCGATGAACCACACGCCATTGCCCATCACCGTGCTATCGGGATTCACCGGCGCGGGTAAGACCACACTCGTCGATGCCTTGCTCGCCAACGCCGAAGGCGTGCGGCTCGCGGCCGTCACATGCGGCAAGGTCGCCGCGGGCGCGGACCGGCAAAGCACCGACCTGCCCAACGGCTGCATGCTGTTGAGCCTGAGCGACCGGTCCATCGAAGCCATCGAGAACGCGATCACATGGATCGCGGAACAGCAGCGGTTCGATGCGGTCATCGTCGAATCGTCGGGTATCGCCGATCCGATAACGATCGCCGAGCATCTCGCATTCGGCGACGACGACGACGCGACACTCGCGGGCCGCGCGCAGCTCGACACCTTCGTCACCGTGATCGATGCCGCGAACTTCTCGCGCGACTACGCCTCTTCCGATTCGCTCGCCGAGCGTGGCCTTCCGTCGGCGGACCATGATGAAGAAGACGGCAAGACGGTCGTCGAGACGCTCGTCGAGCAGATCGAATTCTGCGATGTCATCGTCATCAACAAGACGGATCTCGCCGGCGCCGACGAAGTCGAGAAAGTCGCGCGCGTTCTGCATGGCCTCAATCCTCGCGCGATTCAGGTGCGAACGCAGTCGGGCAACGTGCCGCCCGATGAAGTGCTGAACACCGGCCGCTTCGATTTCGATGCGACCGCGAGCGCGCCCGGCTGGCTTGCGATACTCAATGGCGAGGATCCATCGAGCGACGAACCCGATGCGTTCGGCGTCGGCCATTTCGTGTATCGCGCGCGCCGGCCGTTTCATCCCGAACGATTGTGGAATCTGCTGCATCAGGAATGGCCGGACGTGTTGCGCGCGAAGGGCTTCTTCTGGCTCGCGACGCGAAGCGATGTCGGCGGCTCGCTGTCGCAGGCGGGCGGCACGGTGCGGCATGGTCCGGCAGGCGTGTGGTGGGCGGCGCAGGATCGCAGCGAATGGCCGACCGACGACCCCGAACTCGAAGCGGAGATCGTCGCGGAATGGTATGGCGATCCGGATGACAACAGCATCGGCGATCGTCGGCAGGAGCTCGTTCTGATCGGCCTGAATCTCGATCCTGCCGCTTGGCAGGACAAGCTCGATGCATGTCTTTTGAGCGACGACGAATGGGCGCTCGGCCCCGATGGCTGGCAACGCTTCGCCGATCCGTTCCCTGCATGGGACGTGGACGAGCACGACCACGATCACGATCACGATCACGACCATGGACCGGATTGCGACTGCGAGGATCATCGGCATTGATCGCTGCGCCGGCTCGATGCCATGTCGAGCCGGCAACCGCAACGTGAACCGCAACGTGAACCGAAACGTGAACCGCAACGTGAACCGAAACGCACAGCCGAAAAAAAACCCGCCGAAGGCGGGTCATGTACAACTGGCTACCCTTGGTAGCCGCACAATCGGCAAGAAGCTTACCGCTTGTTCACTGCGTCCTTGAATGCCTTGCCAGCCGTAAACTTGACCGTCTTTGCGGCCGGAATCTTGATGGATTCGCCGGTCTTCGGATTGCGGCCGGTGCGCGCTGCGCGCTTTCCCGAGCCGAAGCTGCCGAAGCCGATCAACTGCACTGCGTCACCTTTCGAGACAGCCTTCTTGATCACTTCGAGCAACGTGTCCAGCGTTTCGCCGGTTTGAGCCTTGCTGGCGCCGGTCTGAGCGGCTACGGCGTCGATCAATTCCTGTTTGTTCATTAAGGTTCCTTTATCAGTTTAGGTTGACACGAACAGCGCGAACGCGCCGATTATACGTGCGCAAGCCGTGCAGTCGAGTAGGGACGGCCTTCTGGCGTGCCCGCCCGACGGATCGGCGTTGTTTCGCGCCATCTCACCGGCGTTGCTCCACATCGTCGCCTTCACGCCGCCTCTGTACGCGGCGCTTGGTATGATAGCGCAGCGCAAACCCAATCAGGACAAGGGTTTCAAAGATTTACCCTTATATTTTCGGGGCTCCCGGCCGACTTTTTGGCGTAGGACATCTGGGTGCGATCCATGCTACGCGAGCTGATCATCGAATACGGCCTGCCGTTGGTTTTTGCCAACGTTCTGCTCGAGTGCCTCGGCCTTCCGCTCCCAGCCTTGCCCACATTGGCTTTGACGGGTGCGATCACCGTCTCTGCGAGCTTCGCGACGGGCGCCGTTTCGGGCTTGCCTTCGCTCTTCCCATCGGCGGCATTCGGGCCGCTTGTTGCGATCGTCGTCACGGCCAGCATCGCGGCGCTCATCGGCGACATGCTCTGGTTCTGGCTCGGGCGCCGCTACGGCAGCCGCGTGCTCGGCTTCATGTGCAAGCTCTCCATCTCGCGCGATACCTGCGTGAACCGCAGCCTCGACTTCTTCGGACGCTTCGGCGTGCGCATTCTCGCGCTGTCGAAGTTCATCCCCGGACTGTCGACGCTCGCGATTCCCGTCGCGGGCGCGACCGGCATCGGCTTCGGCAGCTTTCTTTTCTATGACGCGCTCGGCGCGCTGCTGTGGTCCGGCACGGGCGTGGTGTTCGGCGCGATGTTCGCCGATCTCGTCGATAGCGCGCTCGCCTGGCTCGACCTGTTCGGGCGCGGCGTGATCGTGCTCGCGGGCATGGCGCTCGCGCTCTATCTCGCGGTGCGCTGGTGGCAGCGCGTGTCGTTGTTGCGCAGGTTGCGCATGGCGCGCATCGATATCGCCACGCTGCGCGCGCTGCTCACGGGCGAGCTGCCGCCGCTCGTCATCGACGTGCGCCGTCGCGAGCGTCGCGCGATGGATCCGTATGCCATTCCCGGCGCATTGCTGCTGCATGACGATGCCGCATCGCAGCTCGCGGACATCGCGCGCGACCGCAAGCTCGTGACGTATTGCGATTGCCCGAGCGAAGTGTCGGCGGCGCTCGCGGCAAAGGAACTGACCGCGCATGGCTTCACCGATGTCGCGCCGCTGCTCGGCGGACTCGAAGCATGGCGCGCGGCGGGTTACGCGCTCGAGCCGCTGATGATCGAAGACGCCGCGAACGGCGCAGCGCATGGCATCGCCAAGTCTTCATCCGTTTGATCTTTCATCGCGCATCCGCCTCACGCGGCGCGCGGTCTCTTCATCTATCGCATGACCGAATCCCTGCTTTTCGCGCCGCACGATCTTCCTGCGCGCTGGCGGCGCAAGCGCGTCTTCACGTTCGTCGATACGACGTTCAGTGTCTTCCTGCCTCTGTGGCAACGCTGGCGCGATGACGAAGCGCGTTGCGATCGACTGCACGTCGTCGCGCTTGCGCCGCTCGCCGCGCTGGACAATGCGCCTTCGGCCGATAACGCATCGCCGCTCGCCGCCGAACTCGCACGCGCGTGGCCGATGCGCGTGCCGGGCGTGCATCGGCTCGAGTTCGATAAGGGGCGCGTGGTGCTCACGCTGGCCATCGGTGACGACGCGCAGGAAATGCTCGCGAAACTCTGGCTACGGGCAGACGCTTTCCATCTCGATCCAGCCGGCGATCCGCGCAAGCTGTGCAAATCGCTCGCGCGTTTTGCCGGCGACGGCGCGACGGTCAGCACGACCGCTGCCGGAGATGTGCAGATGCAACTCGAGCGCGCGTTGGCCGCATCGGGATTCGAGTGTTCATGGTCCGCGACGAACGCGCGGCTCACCGCACGCTTCGCACCGCGCTGGCGCGTGCGGCGTCACGAGCCGCCGCTTCCTTCCGATGCGAACGCGCGCGACGCCATCGTGATCGGCGCGGGCCTCGCGGGTTGCGCGGTGAGCTCACGTCTCGCGGCACGCGGCTGGCGGGTCACGCTGATCGATCGCCACGCGCTGCCCGCACGCGATGCATCGGGCAATCCGGCGGGCGTGTTTCATCCTATCGTCTGGCGCGACGACAGCGTCGCCGCGCGCCTCACGCGCGCCGGCTTTCTCTACACCTTGCGTCGATGGAAAGCGCTCGAAGCGGCGCATCACGACTTGTCGCGAAGCGGCGCGGGCCTGCTTCAGATTGCCGATACGCAGGAAGACGCCGATGCGCTCGCCGTCGCCATCGCGCGCTTCGCGTATCCGCGCGATTACGTGCGACCGATGACCCGCGACGATGCATCGCGCACTGCCGGCGTCGAGGTCGCGCGCGGCGGCTGGTTCTTTCCGCACGGCGGCGCAATCTCGCCCGCGGCGATATGCGCGGCGCAGCTCGCCGATGCGTCCGCGCTCGTCACGCCGCGCATGAACACGGAAGTTGCGCGCATCGCGCACGATGGCCGCGTCTGGCGAACCTTCGACGCGAACGGCGGCGAGATCGCGAAGGCGCCGGTCATCGTGCTCGCCAATGCGCACGACGCCGCGCGGCTCGCGACTCTCCATGGCGAACCGACGCGCAGCGTGCGCGGCCAGCTCACCGTGCTCGCTCCGGGCGCGCTCGACGCATTGCGCATGCCGGTGATCGGCGAAGGGTACGCAGTGCCGCTCGGCAAGGATGGCGCGCTGATCGGCGCGACCTACGACATCGACGATCCCGACCGCGAGATTCGCGATGCCGGGCATCTCGAGAACATCTTGCGCGTCGCGGGCATGTTGCCGCAGCTCGCGCGTGCGCCGACGCAAGTCCGCGCGGGCCGCGTCGCGTTTCGCTGCGTGACGAGCGACCGCATGCCGATGATCGGCCAGCTCGCCGACGAAAACGCCGCGCGACGCGATGCGCGTCAACTGTCGGGCGCATGGCCGCTCGACCTGCCGCGCATGCCGGGACTTTATGGCGCGTTCGCGTTCGGCTCGCGCGGTCTCGTCTGGGCGACGCTCGCGGCCGAGCTCATCGCATCGCAGATCGAAGGCGAGCCTTGGCCGATCGAGCGCGAGCTTGCCGAAGCCATCGACCCAGCCCGCTTTTTGCTACGTGCATTGCGTCATGGGGAAATCGGCGCAGCTTAGTTGTCCCCGTGGTGCTGTGGATAACCCGTCGGAATGCAGGCGGAAGACATGTGAACGCGTTGTGCACGTAAACGGGACAACTGAGGCCTCCGGTTTACGCGCCCCAAAGTTGTTCCGGGTTCACCGCGCGGCACCAACATGTTTACGGCCCGCTTCTGCTTTTTCCAAACGATTGAATGAAAAGACGAAAGCGGTGTTATCCACAGAAAAAGCAGGTGCTTGTTAACCACTACTACGTTTATATAAAGTAAACCTGTAAACATCTGACGGCGAGGCCATCGGCCAGCCGTAAACCAAAAGTCCGGATGCCGCGAAACCGGCTACCGGTCAGCCTTTCCATCCTGGTCCGGGCTCGGCGGTCGCTTTTACTTCATAAGAATCATCAGCTTGGACTTTCTGTCAGGGGTTCCGAGGTATGGCACAATCGCGCTTCTTCCTGCGTCGCGCCGTCGAGACGGCGACCGCTTCAACGGAACGATGGTTGCGCGCCAAGAATCTGATACCAAGCCGCATCGTCGTTCACTGTGTTCGGCCCGGCATCCGGGCGAGCGCCCCATGCGTTCCTCGTGTCATACGTATCCGGGATGTCCGGTGCGACATTGAGAGCATGTAGGGCGCTTCGCTGCCAGCCGGACGCGTCGTCTAATTCGTGCACGGCCCGACCGTGACGCCGTGTTCGTTCGCATTTCGTTTCGCCTGAATGAACCAACGCTCGCCTGGCCGGGCGGATGCGCCTCGCCTGCGAGCGCGCGCCGCGGACGCCAGTCACGCAACGGAACGTGCACGCCCTGCAGCAGCAAGCAGCAACGAAGGAGAAGCCAATACGATGAATTCGGCATTTTCATTTTTGCCCACGTGGCCGCTCGAACCCGACGCCATTCTGTGGGCCGGGCTCGCGCTCGTCACGGCGGGACTCGCCGGCGAGCTGCTATGGCGTGCGTGGCGTCTGCCGCGCATCACCGGTTTCGCGGTTATAGGGCTAATCGCCGGCAATGCGGGCCTCGGCGTGATCGACGCCAGCGCGGGCGGCCTGTCGCGGCCGCTGCTCGATGTCGCGCTCGGGCTGCTGCTCTTCGAACTGGGCGGCCGGCTCGATTTGCGCTGGATCCGGCGCAATCCGTATCTGATCCTGTCGAGCATCGCCGAATCGACGCTGACCTTCGGCCTCGTGCTGATCGCGCTGATGCTGATCAACGTGCCGACGATGCCCTCGATCGTGATCGCGGCCATCGCGATGGCCACGTCGCCCGCGATGGTCATTCAGCTGAAGACCGAGCTGCGCGCGGAAGGCCAGGTCACGCAGCGCCTCATGACGCTGACGGCGCTGAACAGCATGTATGCGGTGGTCGTCGAGAAGCTTGCGGCCGGCGTCTTGCATCAGGAGATCTACGGGAATACGTTCGCGACGCTCCTTCAGCCGTTCTACCTGCTGATCGGCTCGCTCGTGCTCGCGTTCCTGCTCGCGCGCGCCTGCAACCTGCTGGTGCGGCGCCTGCCCGCGAACGACGAGCATTCGTTCGTCGCGCTCTTCGGGCTCGTGCTGCTGGCGATCGCGGTCGCGCACATCTTCAAGCTCTCGACGATTCTCGCGCTGCTCGCCGCGGGCATCATCGTGAAGAACGCCGACGAACGGCCGCAACTGTGGCCGTCGCATTTCGGCTCCGCCGGATGGCTGCTCACCGTGATTCTTTTCGCGCTCACGCTGACGTCGTTCCACTGGCGCGACATCGCGCTCGGCGGCGTCGCGGCGCTCGGGCTGATCCTCGCGCGTTTCATCGGCAAGCTCGTCGGCGTGCTGATCTTCGCGAAGCCGAGCGGGCTGAACCTGAAGCAGGGCGCGGCGCTCGGCGTCGCGCTGACACCGATGTCGGCGCTCGCGTATCTGCTCGTCGACGACATGTACGTGCTTTATCCCGACTACGATCCGACGCTGCGCGCGATCGTCATGTGCTCGATCGTCGTGCTGCAGATCGTGGCGCCTTTCCTGGTTTACCGCAGCTTGTCGGCGGTGGGCGAACGGCGCGAATAACCGCGCCGCGCCTGCTCAAGCATTGATCATTCAAGAGGCGTCATGGCACTCGAACCTTTCATCAACTCCGAACCCTTCACGTTCGGCGTCGAGCTGGAGATCCAGGTCGTCAACACGCACGACTATGATCTGACCCGCGCCGCGTCGGACCTCATGCGTCTCATCAAGGACGAAAAGATTCCGGGCAACATCACGCCGGAGATCACCGAAAGCATGATTGAGCTGTCGACCGGCATCTGCACGACGCACGAGCAGGCCGTCACCGATCTGCGCAGCATCCGCGACGTGCTCGTCGCCGCGGCGGACCAGCTGAACGTCGGCCTGGCCGGCGGCGGCACGCATGCTTTCCAGCAGTGGAGCGATCGCCAGATCTACGACGCACCGCGCTTTCAGTACATCTCCGAGCTGTACGGATACCTTGCCAAACAATTCACGGTGTTCGGCCAGCACGTGCACATCGGCTGCCCCGATCCGAACAGCGCGCTCTTCCTGCTGCATTCGATGTCGCGCTACATCCCGCATTTCATCGCGCTTTCGGCCTCGTCGCCGTACATTCAGGGCGTCGATACGGGTTTCCACTCGGCGCGGCTGAACTCGGTGTTCGCGTTCCCGCTGTCGGGCCGCGCGCCGTTCGTGCTCACCTGGGACAGCTTCGAGGAATACTTCTCGAAGATGGTCAACACGGGCGTCGTGAACAGCATGAAGGACTTCTACTGGGATATCCGGCCGAAGCCCGGCTTCGGCACTATCGAAGTCCGCGTGATGGACACGCCGCTTTCGGTGGACAAGGCCGCGGCGATCGCCTGCTACATCCAGACGCTGTCGCGCTATCTGCTGCTCGACAAGCCGCTCACGCCGCGCGAGGACGACTACCTCGTCTACACCTTCAACCGCTTCGAGGCATGCCGCTTCGGGCTGGAAGGGACGTGCATCCATCCGCAGACGGGCGAGCGGCGCACCATTGGCGAGGACATTCTCGAGACGCTCGACGTGCTCGCGCCGCACGCGGAAGCGCTCGGCTCGCAGGCCGCGCTCGCGCAGGTCGCCGATATCGCGCGCGGCATCAACGACGCGACCTGGCTGCGCGACGTGGTGCACAAGGAAAAGTCGCTACACGAGGCGGTTAGGCAGCAATGCCTCCAGTGGCGCCGATAACGCTCCGCTTGCGCTAACAAGGATCAGCGAATCACGATGAAAGGCCGCTTCGAAGCGAATCGAAGCGGCCTTTTTCTTTGGCGCGTATGAAACATGTGCATGACGAGCAACGGGAATAAAGCGCTCGCGGCAACGTTTGAAGCGGAACCGATAGCGCGACGCTAAGGTTTACTTCAGGAAATCCGTACACATCCGTAATAGTAGTTAACAAGGGACGGGCCTTGCTGTGGAAAACGTCAAAAAATGGTGCAAAGTCAACGCACTAGCGCGACGATAAGCACAGGGATTGCGCGTGCGCCGCGGCATGACATTCTGGACAACAGAAAGGCGCCGATACGGCGTCGAGTGTTATCAAGAATACGTCCACATACAAAGAAGACGTTTTTCCACGGGTTATCCACAGTTCTGCGTGGATAATTAAGGTGTACGTTTGTTCTATGTCGCTTAGAATGGCGGCTCTGCTGATATAGCGTTATAGTCGGCAGGAGAATAGCGCCACGAGCAGGAACATAAGACGGCGCATAACGAAGAGGGTTGCAATGTCCCCAATCGGGTATGGCCAATTGGCTTGGCACGCCTGAATTTTGAGACGGCGGGGACCGAGAGCGGAGTGCAGTTCGCAAGGGGTTCGGAGTACTTTCTGCGGGCGGCGTTTCGAAAGAGGTGTTCGCGGCGGTAGTGCGAACATGCCGTCAAAACCATAAGCGGAACAACAAGCGAAAGACTATGAGTGAAGGCGTTTACGGAGAGCAGGCGACGGGGCGGGTGACCCACGGCCTGCTGAGGCTGAGCACCGCGATGCGCAGCCAGGCATGGGAATGGGCGGAAGGCGCGGGGCTCACGCCGACCCAGGGTGAAATTCTCGTTCTGCTGATGCAGCGTAAGGGGCCGATGCGTCTCGGGGAGATCGCGCGTGAAACGGCGCTGACCGCCGCCACGACGAGCGATGCGGTGAGCACGCTCGAAGGCAAGGGTCTCGTCGAGAAGCGTCGGGCGATCGACGACGGCCGCGCGCTCGCGGTGCGTCTGACCGCGCGCGGCCGCACGGCGGCGAAGAAGGCGCTGCAATGGCCGGACTTCCTCTCGAAAGCGGTCGGCACGCTGCGCGAGGACGAGCAGGTGGCGTTCTATCGCACGCTGCTCAAGACGATCCGTCAGCTCGAGTCGCAGCAGCAGATTCCGGCGCACCGCATGTGCCTGTCCTGCTCGCACTTCGAAGCCAGCAAGAATCCGAAGAAGACGCCGCATCACTGCGCGCTTCTGCAGATCGACATGGCTGACACCGATCTGCGTCTCGACTGTTCGGTATACGAAGAAGCCGACGTCGCCACGCAGAAAAAGAGCTGGAAGGTCTTCGCGCAGGTCGCCTGACCGGCAGGCTCACCGGGTAAGCGAGATGTGGCGTCATCGGGCGCTGTGAGGCAGCGGCGAGTCGGTTAGACTGTGCCCGTCGCGCCTCGCCGCGAGGCGCGGCTCGTCATCACTTCGTCCTGAGCCATGCACAGCCGACCTACGGAAAGCCGCCGATGAAAGATGAAGTTCTGGCGATTCGCCACGTCTATTTCGAAGATCTGGGCAGCCTCGAACACGTGCTCGGCGATCGCGGCCATTTGGTGCGCTATCTGGATGTCGGGCGCGGCCGTATCGACGCGCCCAATCCGCTCGATCCTTCCCTGCTCGTCGTGCTCGGCGGCCCGATCGGCGCGTATGAGGATGCACACTACCCTCATCTCGCGCCGCTTCTGTCGATGCTCGAGAAGCGCATCGCGGCCGGCTTGCCGACCATCGGCATCTGTCTCGGCTCGCAGCTGATCGCGCGGGCGCTCGGCGCGCGGGTGTATTCGTCGGGCAAGCTCGAGCTCGGCTGGTCGCCCCTCACGCTGACCGATGCCGGGCGCGCATCCGCGTTGCGCCATCTCGAGGCCGACGGCGCGCCCGTTCCCGTGTTTCACTGGCACGGCGATACCTTCGATCTGCCCAAGGATGCGACGCTGCTCGCGTCCACCGAAGCGTGCGCGCATCAGGCGTTCGCGTGGGGCGAGCACGTGCTCGCGCTGCAATGTCATCCCGAAGTGCTCGTTGAGCGCTTCGAGAGCTGGCTCGTCACCTATCCGGGCGATATCGCAAGAAGCGGCACGACGGTCGCCGCGCTGCGCGAGGACACCGCCCGCCACGGCGCGAATCTCGAGCGCGCGGCCCGGTCGATGTTCGGCGAGTGGCTCGACCGCTTCACCGTGCCGGCTCGCTGACGTGTGATGGTATGAACCATTGCGCGTGACCCGGCGCGATGGCTGTGCACGAAAGAAACCGCGGTGCTATTCTCGATCGCTCCTTTTCTTGCGACGAGTCTTCCCCATGAGCGCGCTGTTCACTCCCACGACCTTACGCAGCCTCCACATCCCGAATCGCATCTTCGTGTCGCCGATGTGTCAGTACTCCGCCGAGCGCGGCGAGGCCACGGCGTGGCACATGATCCATCTGGGCCAGCTCGCGTTGTCCGGCGCGGGCATGCTGTTCATCGAGGCGACGGCGGTCGAGCCGGACGGGCGCATCACGCCGGGCGATCTCGGCCTCTGGGACGACGTCACCGAAGCCGCGTTGCGTCCGGTGATGGCTGCCATCCGCCAGTATTCGAAGATTCCCGTGACGATGCAGCTGGCGCACGCGGGCCGCAAGGCGTCGAGCCGCAAGCCATGGGAAGGCGGGCAACTCATTTCCGTCGCCGATGGCGGCTGGATGACCTACGCGCCGTCCGCCATTGCGCACAAGCCGGAAGAAACGCCGCCGCTCGCGCTCGATGCCGCCGGCCTCATTCGCGTGAAGGAAGCGTTCGTCGCGTCGGCGAAGCGTGCGGCGCGGCTGGGCATCGACGGAATCGAAGTGCATTGCGCGCACGGCTATCTGCTGCATCAGTTTCTCTCGCCACTTTCGAATCAGCGCACCGACGAATACGGCGGCTCGCGGGAGAATCGCATGCGTTATCCGCTCGAAATCTTCGATGCCGTGCGCGCCGCGTTTCCCGCCGACAAGCCGGTCGGCGTGCGCGTGTCCGCGACGGATTGGGTCGAAGGCGGCTGGGATATCGAGGATACGATCGCGTTTGCGTCGGAGCTGAAGAAGCGCGGCGTCGACTGGGTCGATGTGTCGTCGGGAGGCGTGTCGCCGTTGCAGAAGATTCCGTTGTCGTCCGGCTATCAGGTGCCGTTCGCGCAGGCCGTGAAGGAGGCAACCGGCGTGACTACGATCGCGGTTGGTCTGATCACCGAGGCGAAGGAAGCGGAGGAGATCGTCGCGAGCGGCAAGGCGGATTTCGTCGCGATGGCGCGCGCGATGCTCTATGATCCGCGCTGGCCGTGGCATGCTGCCGCGGAGCTCGGCGCGAGCGTCACGGCGCCGCCGCAATACTGGCGCTCGCAGCCGCGCGAACAGAAGCACCTCTTCGGCGAGATCACCATCGGGCAACGTTGAAAAGTATGGAGCATCGCCAGGACGGTTGAGCTTTCGCGCGCCGGGAGTGTAGGATACCGGTGTGTTGAGCGCTCGCGTTCAACCGAGCGAACGCGGCGCCTCAGAGGTCACCGCGTTTTTTTTCATCCCGATGTTCATCCCGAGCGCGCGGGAGCGAAGCGTTATTTAAGGATTCATTCGATGAGTTCACGCAGGGTCACCGTTCGCCGCTCCGGCGTGCACGGCAAGGGCGTGTTTGCCGTGAAGCGAATTGCTGCGGGCGAGCAGGTGATGGAGTACAAGGGCGAGCGCATATCGTGGAAGGAAGCGCTGCGCCGTCATCCGCACAATCCCGACGAGCCGAATCACACGTTCTACTTCGCACTCGACGACGGCCGCGTGATCGACGGCAAGATCGAAGGCAACAGCGCGAAGTACATCAATCATTCGTGCGCGCCGAACTGTGAGGCGGAGGAAGTCGAAGGCCGGGTGTTCATTCACGCGTTGCGCGACATCGCGCCGGATGAGGAGCTCAACTACGACTACGGGCTCGTCATCGAAGGGCGCATCACGAAAAAGCTGAAGAAGGAATACGAGTGCCGGTGCGGCGCGAAGAAGTGCCGCGGCACCATGCTCGCGGTGAAGAAGGAAAAGAAGAAGTAGGCCGCTCATACGCGACGCTTCGATTCGAAAGAGCCACGGGAGTGGCTCTTTTTCATTCCTCGGCGGGCTTTGCTTCCTTCAACGGCATGCGCACGATAAAGCGCGCGCCGCCTTCGGGCGCATCCTCGTAATGCACGGTGCCGCCGTGCAGCACCATGATGTCGTGCACGATCGCAAGGCCGAGGCCCGCGCCGCCTTCCACGCTTTGCCCATCGCCACGGAAAAAGCGCTTGAAGAGATCCGGCTGCTGATCCGGCGGAACGCCGGGGCCGTTGTCCTCCACGACGACTTCGCCGAAGCGGCGGCCGTTCGCGTCCTGCCACTCGGAGACGGTCATCGTGATGCGCGCGCCTTCGCCGCGAAACGGCGGAATGTACTTGAGCGCGTTGTCGATCAGATTCGCAAGCACTTCGCGGGCGAGCACGATGTTGCCACGCACGATCATCGGATGCTCGTTCTCGGGATCGTCGAGGCGCTGAAAACCCAGGTCGACGTGCGCGGCGAGCGCGCGCGGCACCCATTCCGCGCCGGTTTCGAAGGCGAGCGCGGCGAGATCGAAATCGGCGAAACGGGCGGCCTGCTCGCCCGGCTCGGCGCGCGCGAGCGAAAGCAGCTGATTCGACAGCCGCACCGCGCGATCCGCCGACGCGCGCAGCTCCTTCACCGCTTCGATCGCCTTCGCGGGATCGCGCGAGCTGAGCGCCTGCTCCGCGTGCAGCTTGACCGCGGTCAGCGGCGTGCGCAGTTGATGCGCGGCATCGGCGATGAACTTGCGCTGCGCGTCGAGCGCGGTTTGCAGGCGCACGAGCAGGCCGTTCATCGCGCTCGTGAGCGGACGGATTTCGCTCGGCACGTAGGTCTCGTCGACGGGTTCGAGCGAAATGTGCGTCTGCTGATTGAGCGTGTCGGCGAGATCGGTGAGCGGGTTCAACTGCTGATTCACCACGCGCCATACGATCACCCAGCCGGCGAGCAGCAACAGCGCGAGCGGCATCATGATCGCGATCAGGAACTCCACCGCGATGCGATAGCGCGAGCCCACGCGCTGCGCCACCTCGACGACGATCGGGTTGCCGGTCGGCTGTGGCACGCGCACTTGCGCCGCGCGCACGGAGACGCCCTGAAAGTGCGTCTCGAAGACGTATGCGTAGTGAATGCGCCGCACGCTGGTGCCCGTCAGCGGCAATTCCGGCTCTCCGGCGATTTCCTCGTCGCCCGTGCTGATGCGGTAGATGAGCTGCTCGACGGGATCGGAGAACATCGCCTGCGCGAGCGGCGGCACGGTGACGGGCGCATCGACGCCCGCGAGCTGGATCTGCTTGCCGATGGCGGTGGCGAGATCCGCGAGCGAGCGGTCGACCACGTGCTGCGTGTATTGCCACGCGAGCCAGTAGGCCATGAGACCGCTCATCAGCGCGAGCAGGGAAAGCGGTGCGGCGAGGCGGCGCAGCAGCGTGCGCCGCAGGCTCGGCGGCGCCGGCGTTTCGGTGGCTTTCGATCGCGCCAGATCGAGCCAGTCTTCGCGGGCGAAACGCTGATCGCCCGCGCGGCGGGTGGGAAATCGCAAGGCGGTCTACGGCAGAAGCATTACGCCGCTTGCCGGATCTCCTGAAGCAGATAGCCGAACCCGCGAACCGTCACGATTTCCACGCGCGTGTTCTCGAGTTTCTTGCGTACGCGATGCACATACACTTCGATGGCCGTATCGCCGAGATCGCCGCCGAAGTGCGTCAGATGATCCTGCAACTGCGCCTTGCTCACGACGCGGCCGTGGCGCAGCAGCAGCATTTCGAGCACCGCGAATTCGCGCGGCGACAGTTCGAGCGGACGCTCGTCGTTGAAGATGCGGCGATCCACGCCCGACAGGCGCAGTCCGCCCAATGACACTTCCGGACGCGGCACGTCACCGTGCGGGCCGCTGCGGCGCATGACGGCGCGGATGCGCGCCTCGAGCTCCTGCGGCTCGAAGGGCTTCAGCATGTAGTCGTCGGCGCCGCTGTTCAGGCCTTGCACGCGGTCGTGCAGTTCGTCGCGCGCGGTGAGAATGATCACCGGCGTGTGGCGGTTGCCTTGGCGAAAGCGCGAGAGCAGCGTCATGCCGTCGATGCCCGGCAGGCCGAGATCGAGAATGACGAGTTCATGGCGGTTCTGCGCAAGCGCCTGCTCGGCGAAGATGCCGTCGTGCACCATGTCGACTGTGAAGCCGGATTGTTCGAGGCTGCTTTGAATGCCGCGCGCGATGGGGCGGTCATCTTCGATCAGAAGGATTCGCATGGAGTCGCTCAAGTACAATGGGTTGAGCTCGAGCGGGCGGGGCGGTCGGTGACATGCACGACGAAGCGGCGCGGGCTCGAGCCGGTTTAAAACTCACATCTCATGCGGCGTTGCGCGGCCGTTTTCCTCAGAGCCGCGAGGGGCCGTACATCGAATGTATTTCTGCCCGGACATGGCTGTCATCTCGATCAACGAACTCGAAGCCGCCATCAACTACTGGCGCGGCCGCTCCCCTTCGAGCGGCGACGAACTCAGCCTCTGCAAGGAGGCGAGTGCGTTGTCCAGGCCCTATGCGCTGCTGATTGTACAGCGTCAGTCAAGCCTGCCGTCCGAGCAACTGGACGACGAGGCGCGCGCCGCATGGGAAGCTTACGAGCGCTTCAACAATGGCATTCGGGACTGAAAGTTATCTGACACCCAAGCTTTCTTTTCGCTGTTCGAATGCTTCCAATTGTTCCGGATTCCGGCAATTCCACGCGATTCCCCCCTTTTCGCAGTGTCATGGTTGGTAACACACGCGTTACCTTGTTTGCTTCGGTAATCAATTAGTAATATAGGCGTGAAACGGCCCTTTTGCGCGAAGGGTTTGTGAGCACGGCAGCCTCGATGCGATAAAGTCGCACTCATCATCGCTCGCGCGCATATCCGCCTCATGCTCGAACTCGATCATTTCGACCTCGCCCTGCTCGACGTGCTTCAGCGCTTCGGACGCGCCACGCATCAGCAATTGGGCGAGCAGGTGCCACTCTCGCCGTCGCAGATCGGGCGGCGCTTGCAGCGGCTCGAAGCGACCGGTGTCATCGAAGGGTATCGGGTAGTCTTGCGGCCGGAGAAGCTGGGTCTCGGCGTGACGGCGTTCACGAGCCTGAAACTGAAGCATCACGGGGATTCGGTCATCGAGCAGTTTCAGCAGCAGATCGAGATGCTGCCCGAAGTGCTCGAATGCCACGCAACAGTGGGCGACGCGGACTATCTGCTGCGCATCGTCGCGCCGGACCTGAATGCGCTCTCGGGTTTCGTGATGAAGAAGCTGATGCGCGTGCCGGGCGTCGATAGCGTGCGCTCGAACATCGTGCTGACGACGTTCAAGCGCAACGGTCCGCTACCGCTTTCTCATCTCACCGACGACGCCTCGGGACTCAGCAAATCCACGTAAGCGAGCGGCACGAGGTCGGTCTGCGCGACGCCGAGACGCGCGAACATCGCGTGCGCTTCTTCTTCGCCGCCGGCTTCGTCGTCATCCTGGGCGAGCACCACTTCCAGTTCGATGAAATCGCCGAGGCCGTCCACGCGATCCAGATGGATCCGCGTGCGCCCGACGAGATACACATGCCGCTCCTTCGAAACGATGCCGCGCGTGGTGAGCGCTTGCGCGAGCAGCGCGTGCATCGCTTCCGGATTCGTGACCGGGCTGCGGGTGTAGTACGAGACTTTCGGGCCGTCGCGATCGTCGCGCTGGTAGAAGATCAGCTCGGACGGCGTGCCGTCGTCGAACTGGCGCAGCTTGAGGCGTCCGGCCGGCACATCGTAGAAGAAGTCTTGCTGGCGAAACACCAGCGGCGCGTCGGTGGCGAGCTCGGCCGCGCGCTCGCGCAGTTGCTCGAATTGATGCGCGCGCGCCTTGATCTCGATGTTGCGTGCCATGAAGACTCCTCGAACGTACTCAGTTGGATGGATCAGCGAACGCTCAGACTAGCAAAGAATCGATGAAGCTCGCTTGAACGAACTCGCGCGCGGCGTCGGGATTTCCACTTAGACGGACCATTGCGCGTCGATCAGTCGCAGCGCGGCCGCGATCGCCGGCTCATCGCGGCGCTCCGCGAGCGTGACGAACGAAAGCTGCGTCGGCACGGTGACGCCTTCGACGATCGTCAGCGCGTGCGCGTGCGCCTGCGCGAGCGCAATCGAATCCCGCGCGAGCGAAAGACCCACACCCGATTTCACGAGATCGAGCATCGACGGTTCCTGATCCACTTCCGCGACGATCACCGGCATCGCGCCCGCTTCGCGGAAGATGCGCGACAGAAGGCGGTTGTGCGCGGACTCGGGCGGCGTCCAGATCCACGGCAGTTTGGCGAGCGCGGCCCAGTTGCGCTTGCCCTTGTTCACGCGGTTGTGCCAGCCGGCGGGCGCGAGCACGCGATAGATGAACGGCGTGAGCCTGACGACGTGAAAGCGCTCGCCTTCGCGCGTGCCGTCGATGACCGGATCGCCGATGTAATAGCCGACGTCCAGTTCGCGCGCCTTCACGCGCTCCAGCACCCAACCGGACATGCCGTGCCGCAAAGACGTCTCGATCCGTGGATGCGTTTCCACCAGTTGCCGCAGGAAGCCGCCGAGGCGCAGAAATTCCGGGTCGAGGATCGTGCCGATGCGCAGCGTGCCGCTTACTTCGTGACGCAGCGCAGCAGCGGCGCGTTGTACATCGGCGGCGGCGGCGAGCGCGCGTTCGGCGTGTGGCAAGAGCGCTTCGCCGTCGCGCGTGAGCAGCAGGCCATGCGACGTGCGCGAAAACAGCACCACGCCGAGCATCTCCTGCAGGTTCTTGATCTGCAAGCTGACGGCCGGCTGCGTGAGATGCAATCGCGCCGCGGCACGCGTCAGATTGCCTTCGCGTGCGACGGTGAGAAAAGCGCGCAAGAGGGTGTAGTCCATCGGCTGATATTAGCGCGTCTTATATCGCTGTTGAACATATCTCATTGGATTCGGCGTCGTGTCCGGCAGTACGCTCGGGTTATCAGACGAAGCACGATGCCGCGGCGCAATCGAGCCGGCACAGGAGACAACGATGAAACAGGACGCGCGCAAGCTCGAAGGCGAATTCGACTACATCATCGTCGGCGCGGGCACGGCAGGCTGCGTGCTCGCGAATCGCCTCACCGAAGATCCCGACGTGAATGTGCTGCTGCTCGAAGCGGGCGGCAAGGATGACTATCACTGGATTCACATTCCGGTCGGCTATCTGTATTGCATCGGCAATCCGCGCACGGACTGGCTCTATAAGACGCAAGCGGAGCCGGGGCTCAACGGGCGCACGCTGTCGTATCCGCGCGGACGTGTGCTCGGCGGATGCTCGTCGATCAACGGCATGATCTACATGCGCGGCCAGCGCGAAGATTACGACGACTGGGCGCATATCAGCGGCGATCCGAACTGGTCCTGGGATTCCGTGCTGCCTGTCTTCATGCGCAGCGAGGACCATCACGGCGGCGGTAATCAATGGCATGGCGCGGGCGGCGAATGGCGCGTCGAGAAGCAGCGCCTGAAGTGGAAGATTCTCGAAACCTTCGCGCAAGCCGCGCAGCAAAGCGGCATTCCCGCGACCGATGACTTCAATCGCGGCGACAACACCGGCGTCGGTTACTTCGAAGTCAATCAGCGCGGCGGCATACGCTGGAACGCGGCGAAAGCCTTTTTGCGCGAAGCGATGAAGCGCCCCAATCTCACGACGATCACCGGCGCGCACACACAAAGGCTCGTATTCGAAGGCACGCGCTGCGTCGGCGTGGAGTATCGCGGCGGCGATGTCGAGTACATCGCGCGTGCGCGTTGCGAAGTCGTTCTCAGCGCGGGCGCGGTGAATTCGCCGCAGATCCTGGAGTTGTCGGGCATCGGCAATGGTGCGCGTCTGCAGCGTCTGGGCATCGATGTCGTGAAGAGTCTTGGCGGCGTCGGCGAAAATCTGCAGGACCACTTGCAATTGCGCATGGCCTATAAGGTCAGCGGCGTGCGCACGCTCAATACATTGTCGGCGCATTGGTGGGGCAAGCTTTTCATCGGCATGCAATACGCGCTGATGCGAAGCGGCCCGATGTCGATGGCGCCCTCGCAGCTCGGCGCGTTCGCGAAGTCCAATCCCGACGATGCATCGATCACGCGCTCCGATGTCGAGTATCACGTTCAGCCCTTGTCGCTCGAACGATTCGGCGAGCCATTGCATCCATTCAACGCGTTCACGGCATCGGTATGCAACCTGCGTCCGACATCGCGCGGCAGCGTGCATATCGAATCGCCGGATGCGCATGCGGCGCCGCTCATCGCGCCGAACTATCTGTCGACGGACCGCGATCGCGAAGTCGCCGCGAATTCGCTGCGTCTCACGCGGCGCATCGTCAGCGCGCCCGCAATGGCGCAATACGCGCCCGAGGAAATTCTTCCCGGCATCCAGTTCCAGACGCAGGAAGAACTGGTCGAGGCCGCGGGCAAGGTCGGCACGACGATCTTCCATCCTGTGGGCACATGCCGGATGGGCACGGACAACGATCCGGGCGCGGTCGTCGATAGCCGCTTGCGCGTGATCGGCGTGCGGGGCTTGCGCGTGGTCGATGCATCGGTGATGCCGACGATCACATCGGGCAACACCAACTCGCCCACGCTCATGATCGCCGAGCGCGCGAGCGACATGATTCGCGAAGACAGGCGCGGTATCGAAACGCAGGAAGTGATCGCGACCGCGCTTGCATGACAAAGAGGTGACGCGCGCACTTCTTATGTCGGGATGACGCGTACATGGCGCGCGCATGACGCTGCGATGCAATGCTTATATGCACGGAGAATAAGCACTCTCCATGCCCCGGTTGCGTGCATCCTCAAGGCTCCAAGCAATTCGTTAGTTAGTGCAAATCCCAATGATTGCGCTGCATCATTGGCGCGACAATGGCCCCGGATCAAGTGATGCTCGGCATATCGCGTGCACACTTTGTGCGGGCGCAACAGCGATGCACGAAGCGAAGCAGTACCGGAATGGAGACAACGTCCGGTGCTCGCGGAAAGAAAAAATAAGGCGCAGGTGAACGGGGTTTTGCCCAGCGCCTCACTTCGCATGGAAGGGGACATGATTCTCGGCGACACCATTCTGGAAACGCGAGGGCTCACAAAGGAATTCAAAGGCTTCACGGCCGTGAATGGCGTGAACCTGCGCGTTCGCCGCGGTTCGATCCATGCGCTGATCGGACCCAACGGCGCAGGCAAGACCACCTGCTTCAACCTGCTCACGAAGTTTCTGGAACCCTCTGCGGGCCAGATCGTTTTCAACGGCACGGACATCACGCGGGAGCGCCCGGCGCATATCGCGCGGCGCGGCATCATCCGCTCGTTTCAGATTTCCGCCGTGTTTCCGCACCTGACGGTCTTGCAGAACGTGCGCATCGGCTTGCAGCGGCAACTGGGCACGTCGTTTCATTTCTGGCGCAGCGAGCGCTCGCTCGATGCACTCAACGACCGCGCGATGGATCTGCTCACGCAAGTCGGCCTCACCGATTTCGCCGATACCAAGACCGTCGAGCTTTCGTACGGCCGCAAGCGTGCGCTCGAGATCGCGACCACGCTTTCGATGGAGCCCGAGCTCATGCTCCTCGACGAGCCGACACAAGGCATGGGTCACGAGGACGTCGATCGCGTGACGGCGCTCATCAAGAAAGTGTCGGCGGGCCGCACCATCCTGATGGTCGAGCACAACATGAACGTGATCGCGGGCATCTCCGACACCATCACCGTGCTTCAGCGCGGCGAAGTGCTCGCCGAAGGCAGCTACGCGGAAGTGTCGAAGAATCCGCTCGTGATGGAAGCCTACATGGGCAGCGCCGATGCGGCGCTCACCGGAGCGCATGCATGAGTACGATCGTGGAAGAGCGCCGCTCGCGCGAGGCGAACGGCGCGGCGGGCAATGTTCCCGCGCTGGAAATTTCGGGCCTGCAGGCGTGGTACGGGGAATCCCACATTCTGCACGGCGTGGATCTCAAGGTGAGTCGCGGCGAAGTCGTCACGCTGCTCGGCCGCAACGGGGCGGGCCGCACGACGACGCTGCGCGCCATCATGGGTTTGACGGGACGGCGCACGGGCTCGATTCGCGTCGCGGGAACCGAAACCATCGGCCTCGCCACGCACAGGATCGCGCATTACGGGGTCGGCTATTGTCCGGAAGAGCGCGGCATTTTTTCGAGCTTGTCCTGCGAGGAAAACCTCCTGTTGCCGCCGCTCATCGGCAACGCCAAAGAGGCGATGTCGCTCGACGAGATCTACTCGATGTTCCCGAACCTGAAGGAACGCCGCGCAAGCCAGGGCACCCGTCTCTCGGGCGGCGAACAGCAGATGCTGGCCGTGGCGCGCATTTTGCGCACCGGCGCCAATCTGCTTCTGCTCGATGAAATTTCGGAAGGGCTTGCGCCGGTCATCGTGCAGACACTCGCGCGCATGATCCTGATGCTGAAATCGCGCGGCTACACGATCGTCATGGTCGAGCAGAATTTTCGTTTCGCGGCGCCGCTCGCGGACCGCTTCTACGTGATGGAGCACGGCAACATCGTCGAGCATTTCGGCGCGGGGGAACTCGAAGCGAAGATGCCGGTGCTGCACGAACTGCTCGGAGTCTGAGCGGCGCGTGGCACGGCAGGTTGAGAAGGGCAACACCAGTAATACCGCATCAAATCAAAACTCATGGAGACTGGAATGAAAAAGAAGACCCTCGCGCGCCTCTCTACTCTGTGCTTTGCGGCTGCGGCGGCGAGTGTGGCGGTGATGAGCAGCAGTGCATATGCCGCCGACGGCAACAGCGTGAAGATCGGTTTCGTCACGGATCTTTCGGGCCTGTATGCCGACATCGACGGACCGGGCGGCCTCGAAGCCATTCGCATGGCGATCGCCGATTTCGGCGGCAAGGTGAACGGCAAGCCAATCGAGCTCGTCTATGCGGACCACCAGAACAAGGCCGATATCGCTGCATCGCGCGCGCGTGAATGGATCGACCGCGATGGCGTGAACGTGATCATCGGCGGCACGAACTCGGCGACGGCGCTGTCCACCGCGCAGGTCGCGGCGGAGAAGAAGACGCCGTACATCAACATCGGCGCGGGCGCGGACAACCTGACCAACGAGCAATGCTCGCCCTACACCGTCCACTACGCATACGACACGATGGCGCTCGCGAAAGGCACCGGTTCCGCGGTGACGAAGCAGGGCGGCAAATCGTGGTACTTCCTGACGGCGGACTACGCATTCGGCAAGGCGCTGGAAAAGAACACGGCTGACGTGGTGAAGGCAAACGGCGGCCAGGTGCTCGGCGAAGTGCGCCATCCGCTGTCGGCGTCGGACTTCTCGTCGTTCCTGTTGCAGGCGCAGGGATCGAAGGCGCAGGTGCTCGGCCTCGCGAACGCGGGCGGCGACACGATCAACGCGATCAAGGCCGCGAAGGAATTCGGCATCAACAAGTCGATGAAGATCGCCGCGCTGCTCATCTTCATCAACGATATCCACAGCCTCGGGCTCGAGACGACGCAAGGCCTCGTCGCGACGGACAGCTGGTACTGGAACAAGGACGAGAACACGCGCAAGTGGTCGCAGCGCTACTTCGGCAAGATGAAGAAGATGCCGTCGAGCCTGCAGGCCGCGGACTACTCCGCTGTCATGACGTACCTGAACGCGGTGAAGGCGGCGGGCACGACCGACAGCGACAAGGTCATGGCGCAGCTTCGCAAGACGAAGGTCGACGACTTCTACGCGAAGGGCTATATCCGCGAAGACGGCTCGATGATCCACGACATGTACCTGATGGAAGTGAAGAAGCCGTCGGAATCGAAGGAGCCGTGGGACTACTACAAGATCACCGCGACGATTCCGGGCGATCAGGCGTTCGGCACGAAGGCAGAGTCGCGCTGCAAGCTCTGGAAGTAAGCGTCCGGTAATGCCTCATGGGGCAATAACGCGTTCGCGCGGCGGCGGCCGAAGAAGGCCGCTCGCCGACGCACCCGCGTCAACACGTTTCTGACGGCAGGTTCAATGGAAATATTCGGCATCCCCCTCGCCGCAATGATGAGCCAGCTGCTGCTCGGGCTGGTGAACGGCTCGTTCTACGCGATCCTGAGCCTCGGGCTCGCGGTGATCTTCGGCCTGCTCAACGTCATCAATTTCGCGCACGGCGCGCTCTTCATGCTGGGCGCGATGCTCGCGTGGATGGGCTACTCATATCTCAGCGTGCCCTATTGGGCGATGCTCTTGCTCGCGCCGATCGTCGTCGGGCTGTTCGGCGTGGTCATCGAGCGCTCGATGCTGCGCTGGCTCTACAAGCTCGATCATCTCTATGGGCTCTTGCTCACCTTCGGCCTCACGCTCGTGATCGAAGGCGTGTTCCGCTCCATCTACGGATCGTCGGGCCAGCCTTATGACGTGCCTTCGCTGCTCTCCGGCGCGACCAATCTCGGCTTCATGTTCCTGCCGAACTATCGCGCTTGGGTGGTCGTGGCGTCGCTCGCGGTGTGCTTCGCGACGTGGTTCGTGATCGAGAAGACGCGCATCGGCGCTTATCTGCGCGCGGGCACGGAGAACCCGAAGCTCGTCGAGGCCTTCGGCATCAACGTGCCGATGATGATCACGCTCACGTACGGCTTCGGTGTGGCGCTGGCGGCGTTCGCGGGCGTGCTCGCGGCGCCGGTCATTCAGGTGTCGCCGCTGATGGGCCAGTCGATGATCATCACCGTGTTCGCGGTCGTCGTGATCGGCGGCATGGGCTCGATCATGGGCTCGATTCTCACGGGCCTGCTGCTCGGCGTGATCGAAGGCTTCACGCGCGTGTTCTATCCGGAAGCGTCCGCGACGGTCGTCTTCGTCATCATGGCGATCGTATTGATGATTCGCCCGGCAGGACTCTTCGGCAAGGAAAAATGATGCAGAGAAAAGCGCTCTACACGCTGTTGCTGATCGGGCTGATCGCGGCGCCGTTCGTCGGCGTGTATCCGGTGTTCATGATGAAGGTGCTGTGCTTCGCGCTCTTCGCGGCCGCGTTCAACCTGCTGATCGGCTATACGGGGCTGCTTTCGTTCGGGCACGCGATGTTCCTCTCGACCGCCGGCTATGTCACGGGCTACGCCATTCAGACGCTCAATTTCACGCCGGAGCTCGGCGTGATCGCGGGCACCGCCGCGGCGACGCTGCTCGGCCTCGTCGCCGGGCTGCTCGCGATTCGGCGCCAGGGCATCTACTTCGCAATGGTCACGCTCGCGCTCGCGCAGATGGTGTACTTCGTGTTCCTGCAGGCGCCCTTCACGCACGGCGAGGACGGTCTGCAAGGCGTGCCGCGCGGCAAGCTCTTCAACATCGTCGATCTGGGCAGCGACATCACGCTCTATTACGTCGTGCTCGTCGTGATGCTGCTCGCGTTCGCGCTGATCGTGCGCATCGTGCATTCGCCGTTCGGGCAAGTGCTGATCGCGATCAAGGAGAACGAGCCGCGCGCGATCTCGCTCGGCTATGACACGTCGCGCTACAAGCTGCTCGCGTTCGTGCTTTCGGCGGGTCTCGCGGGTTTCGCGGGTTCGTTGAAGACGGTCGTGCTCGGCTTCGAAACGCTCGGCGACGCCTACTGGACGATGTCCGGCCTCGTCGTCCTGATGACGCTCGTCGGCGGCATGAGCACGATGTTCGGGCCGCTGCTCGGCGCCGCGATCATCGTCGCGCTGGAAGACAGGCTCGGCGACATTGGCAGCGGCATCGCGCGGCTGACGGGCGTGTCGTGGTTCAACTCGCTCGGTGAATCGGTGACGATCGTGACCGGCCTCATCTTCATCGCGTGCGTGCTGGCATTCCGTCGCGGGATCGTCGGGGAGATCGTCGCGCGGGTTCGTCCGCTGCAGAGTTGAAGCGATTTAGTTTGAAATACGAACGAATCGGGCATTTGCGAGATGCGCGCTGTATTGCAAGAAATACGCCCCGTTGAGGTGCTTTTCTGCACCACTAGGGTAAATGCTAGGTTGTCGCGCAGTGTTGCGTTCTTTAACATGCGTCCTAGTTCTGTTGCACCCAGATTTTTTGAGGTGGAGAACGAGGAGACATGAGGCACAAAGTGCCCGACCGAAAGCGCTGTTGGATGAGTCCAACAGCGCTTTTTTATTTGCCCGTCGATAATACGAATAAATCCCGCGCGGCATTTTGAGCGGGGTTTTCCCGAGGGTTTCGCCACTCGCGCGGCGACGATGCCAAGGCATTGAAAAACAACGCCAAAACGCGCCGGAAACCCTTCAAAAAGCTTGCTGCGCGGCACTTTCGTCCGCTAAACTGCATTTCCCGACCCGTTGGTCGGCGATTTCAGGCGGGCGCGAATCACGGGCTTATTCGCAAGCAGTTCTTTACGCAGAAACACGATTTACGGGGCGCAAATCAATGAAGTTGGCTTTACGCGGCAAGACGGTCGCAATGGCCGTCGCGGCATTATCGGCGGTATTCAGCAATCAGGTTTTGGCGGACGTGAAAATCGGCGTGACGGTCTCGGCAACGGGTCCGGCGGCGTCGCTCGGCATTCCGGAAAAGAACACCATCGCACTGTTGCCCAAGGAAGTCGCCGGGCAAAAGGTGGAATATATCGTCCTCGACGACGCCACCGATTCCACCCAGGCCGTGAAAAACGCGCGCAAGCTGACGAGCGAAGATCACGTCGATGCGCTCGTCGGTTCGACGGTCGTGCCCAATTCGCTCGCGATGACCGACATCGCCGCCGAAACGCACACGCCGATGATCTCGATGGCCGCGGCCGCGAGCATCGTCGAGCCAATGGACGCGAAAAAGGCGTGGGTCTTCAAGACGCCGCAGAACGACATCCTGATGGCCACCGCGATCGCGCAGCACATGGCGAATCATGGCGTGAAGACGGTGGCGTTCATCGGCTTCAGTGATGCCTATGGCGAGAGCTGGTTCAAGGAGTTCTCGAAAGCCGCCGATCTCGCGAAGCTGAAGGTCGTCGCCAATGAGCGCTTCGCGCGCAACGACGCATCGGTGACGGGCCAGGTGCTCAAGATGATGTCGCAGAACGCGGACGCGGTGCTGATCGCGGGGGCGGGCACGCCGGCCGCGCTGCCGCAGAAGACGCTCAAGGAGCGCGGCTACAAGGGCAAGATCTATCAGACGCACGGCGTCGCCAATAACGACTTCCTGCGCGTGTGCGGCAAGGATTGCGAAGGCACGTTCCTGCCGGCGGGTCCGTTGCTCGTCGCGGAGCAGCTGCCCGACAGCAATCCCGTGAAGCAGGCCGCACTCACTTACAAGAAGGCGTATGAAGGCGCGTACGGCGCGGGCTCGGTGTCGACCTTCGGCGGTCACGCGTGGGACGCGGGCCTCATCCTGCAGCGCGCGATTCCCGTCGCGTTGAAGAAAGGCCAGCCCGGCACGCCGGCGTTCCGCGAAGCATTGCGCGCGGCTATCGAAGAGACGAAGAATCTGCCCGCATCGCACGGCATCTTCAACATGAGCCCCAATGACCACTCCGGACTGGACCAGCGCGCACGCGTGATGGTGGAGATCGTCGGCGGCAAGTGGAAGCTCTCGGGCAACTGACGGAATCGCATATGAATTAATTCGAAGAACAAAGGCGCGTTAGCAACACAACGCGCCTTTTTTTCTGTGTCGTGCAGTGAGAAGCCGCAGCGGAAGGAGAGGGCGCAAAAGCCTCGCCCGCGGCGGCGCAACGGTCAGGGAAAACCAGCCTTGGCACGCAGTAGCGCGGTAAATAGATTGGGGCGGCTCTTTGGTTAGCCCAAGGCAGCGGCATCGATAACAACTCGCAGCAGCGCACCGCAGGGGTGCGTGAACAGCAAGTCGCGTTTGGAGACAAGCAATGAAAACGAAGAAGGCATGGATCAGGACGAGCATCGCGCTCGCCATCGCGGGCAGCGCGCTCATGGGTGCGGGCGCGGCGTTCGCGCAAGTGAAGATCGGCGTGACGCTCTCGGCGACGGGGCCGGCGGCATCGCTCGGGATTCCCGAGAAAAATACCGTCGCGTTGTTGCCGAAGGAGATCGGCGGGAAGTCGGTCGAATGGATCGTGCTCGATGACGGTTCGGACACGAGCCGCGCCGTGCAGAACACGCGCAAGCTGATCGACGAAGATCACGTCGATGCGATCGTCGGCTCCACCGTGACGCCGAACTCGCTCGCGATGATCGACCCGGCCGCCGCCGGCAAGACGCCGATGATTTCCATGGCTGCGTCGGCCGCGATCATCTCGCCGATGGACGCGAAGAAGGCGTGGGTCTTCAAGACGCCGCAGAACGATGCCTTGATGGCCGATGCGATCGCGAGCTACATGGAGAAGCACGGCGTAAAGACGGTGGGCTTCATCGGCTTCGCGGATGCGTACGGCGACGGCTGGTACAACGTCTTCAACACGGCGGCGAATGCGCACAAGCTGAAGATCGTCACGAACGAGCGCTATAACCGCACGGACACGTCCGTGACGGGCCAGGTGCTGAAGACGATGGGCGCAAACCCGGATGCGGTGCTGATCGCGGGCGCGGGCACGCCGTCGGCGCTGCCGGCGAAGGCGCTGAAGGAGCGCGGCTACAAGGGCAAGGTCTACCAGACGCATGGCGTCGCGAACAACGACTTCCTGCGCGTGTGCGGCAAGGATTGCGAAGGCGAGATTCTGCCCGCCGGTCCGGTGCTCGTGACCGAGCAATTGCCCGAGAGCAATCCGGTGAAGAAGTCGTCTGCGGCCTACAAGGACGCGTATGAGAAGGCGTACGGCGCGGGTTCGCTCTCGACGTTCGGCGGTCATGCATGGGACGCCGGCCAGATGCTTCAGCGCGCGATTCCCGAGGCGCTCAAGAAAGGCCAGCCGGGCACGCCGGAGTTCCGTGAAGCGCTGCGCGCCGCGCTGGAAAACCTGAAGGATCTGCCCGTTTCGCACGGCATCATGAACACGACGCCGACCGATCACAACGGCTTCGACAATCGCGCTCGCGTGATGGTGCAGATCGTCGATGGCAAGTGGAAGTTGCTGAACGACTGAGCCTGACAGGACGCGCTTCATTGCGCGTTCTTGCTGCTTATTTTCAAGATGAACGGGCGGCGCACCGGCAACGGCGCGCCGCTTTGACCATGTTCCGGCGGGCGTTGTTCAGTCGGCCTGTTTCACAAGAAGCTCCGAAGAGGAAGTATGGACTTATCGATTGCGGCGATCCTCGCGCAGGACGGGATCACCACGGGTGCGATCTACGCGCTACTCGCGCTCGCCCTGGTGCTCGTGTTCTCCGTGACACGCGTCATTTTCATTCCGCAGGGCGAGTTCGTCGCGTACGGCGCGCTCACACTGGCCGCGCTGCAAACGCAGAAGCTGCCCGCGACCTGCTATCTGCTCATCGCGATGGGTGTGGGCTGCTTCGTCGCCGAAGTGGCGGGCATCGTACGGCATCCTGCGCGATATCACCAGGTCGGGCGCCTGCTTGCGGTGCTGGCGGGCAAGTATGTGTTGTTTCCCGTCGCCGTCTGGGCGCTCACGCAGGCGGTCTTCGCACAGACGCTGCCGATGGTCGCGCAGATCGCGCTGACGCTCCTTATCGTCGTGCCGATGGGACCGTTCGTCTATCGGCTCGCGTATGAGCCGATCGCGGAGGCGAGCACGCTGCTGCTGCTGATCGTGGCGGTGGCGGTGCACTTCGCGATGGTCGGTCTCGGGCTCGTCATGTTCGGCGCGGAAGGCTCGCGCACGACCGCCTTCTCGGACGCCACGTTCAATCTCGGCAGCGTGTCGATCTCGGGGCAGAGCCTGTGGGTCGTCGGCACGGCGGTCGTGCTGATCGTCGCGCTGTACTTCTATTTCGACCGCTCCATCTCCGGCAAGGCGTTGCGCGCGACCTCGGTGAACCGGCTGGGCGCGCGTCTCGTCGGCATTGGCACGACGCAGGCGGGGCGCCTCGCGTTCACGCTCGCGGCGGGCCTCGGCGCGCTGTGCGGCGTGCTCGTCGCGCCGATCACGACGATCTACTACGACTCGGGCTTCCTGATCGGCCTGAAGGGCTTCGTGGGCGCAATCGTCGGCGGTCTGGTGAGCTATCCGCTCGCGGCGGCGGGATCGCTGCTGGTGGGCCTGCTGGAATCGTATTCGTCGTTCTGGGCGAGCGCGTACAAGGAGGTGATCGTTTTCACATTGATTATTCCGGTCCTGCTGTGGCGAAGCCTGGCGAGCCCGCATTCGGATGAGGACGAGGAGTAAGCCGATGAAATTCCTGCATCGATATCGATTTTTCTGGGTTTTCCTGCTCGTCGTCTTTGCGCTGCCGATCCTGCCGAGGCCGGTCGCTGTGCCCGAGTACTGGATCACGCTGCTGAACTACATCGGCCTCTATTCGATCGTCGCCATCGGGCTCGTGCTGCTGACGGGCATCGGCGGGATGACGAGCTTCGGGCAAGCCGCGTTCGTCGGCGTAGGCGCCTATGCGACGGCCTTCCTGACGACGCGCTACGGCGTCTCGCCGTGGCTCGCGCTGATCGCGGGCGTCGTGCTGACGGCGTTCATCGCGCTGCTGCTCGGGCTTATCACGATGCGTCTTTCCGGGCACTTTCTGCCGCTCGGGACGATTGCGTGGGGGCTTTCGCTGTTCTATCTGTTCGGCAACATGGAGCTGCTCGGCAAGTACGACGGCATCAACGGGATTCCCGTGCTCAGTCTGTTCGGCTGGGAGCTCGAATCGGGCCGAAGCATCTACTACCTGATCTGGGTCGTAGTGCTGCTCGCAGTCATTTCTGTTCAAAATTTGCTTAATAGCCGCCCGGGGCGCGCGATTCGCGCGCTGCGCGGTGGCGGCACGATGGCCGAAGCGATGGGGGTCAACACCGCGTGGATGCGCGTCGTGATCTTCATCTATGCGGCGGTTCTGGCCGCCATTTCGGGCTTCCTGTACGCGCATTTGCAGCGGGCGGTGAACCCGACGCCGTTCGGGCTGAACCACGGCATCGAGTTCCTGTTCATGGCGGTGGTCGGCGGCATCTCGCACGTGTGGGGTGCGATTCTCGGCGCGACGATCCTCACCGTTCTTCAGGACTATCTGCAGACGCTGCTGCCCAAGCTGCTCGGCGCGAACGGCAATTTTGAGATCATCGTCTTCGGCGTGGTGATGGTGCTGCTCCTGCAATATGCGCGGCAGGGCGTCTGGCCGTTCGTCGCGCGCATCTTCCCGCGCGGCCCGCGCGCCCACGTGCCTGATCATCGCGATCCGTTGCCGCAGCGCAGCAAACCGCAGGTCGGCGAGCAGTTGTTGGTTGTCGATAAGGCGCGCAAGCAGTTCGGCGGACTGGTCGCCGTCAACGACGTGAGCTTCGAGGTAAAGGCGGGCGAGATCATCGGTTTGATCGGACCGAACGGCGCAGGCAAATCGACGACCTTCAACCTCGTGACTGGCGTGCTGCAGGCCACGAGCGGCGCGATCAGTTTCCATGGCGAGCGCATCGAGAAGCTGACTTCGCGTGAGATCGTGAAGCGGGGCATCGGACGGACGTTTCAGCACGTCAAGATGCTTCCGGGGATGACGGTGCTCGAAAACGTTGCGATCGGCGCGCATTTGCGTGGCAATACGGGCGTATGGCGCAGCATCGCGCGGCTGAACGCGCCGGAAGAGGCACGGCTCATGTCTGAGGCTGCGAAGCAGATCGCGCGCGTGGGGCTGGAAAAGCATACCTACAGCGAAGCGGGCAGTCTCGCGCTGGGTCAGCAGCGGATTCTCGAAATCGCACGCGCGCTGTGCTGCGATCCGACTCTGCTGCTGTTGGACGAACCCGCCGCCGGTCTGCGCTATCAGGAAAAGCTGCAACTCGCCGATTTGCTGCGAAAACTTCGCGCGGAAGGAATGAGCATTCTGTTGGTCGAGCACGATATGGACTTCGTGATGAACCTCACGGATCGGCTGGTCGTGATGGAATTTGGCACGAAGATCGCGGAAGGACTGCCAACGGACGTGCAGAAGGATCCTGCGGTGCTCGAAGCGTATCTGGGCGGGGTGGAATGATGGCGAAGGAATCGAACGCAGTGGGCAACCCGATTTTGCAGGTGGAAGGTTTGTCCGTCCGATACGGCAAAGTCGAAGCGTTACACGATGGCAAGCTGACAGTCGGAGCAGGGCAGATCGTTTCTGTGATTGGGCCGAACGGCGCGGGAAAGTCGACGCTGCTCAACGCGATCATGGGCGCTCTACCCCAAACGGGTCACGCAAAGGGCTCCGTGCGCTATCTCGGCGAGGATGTTTCCGCATTGGCGATCGAGCGCCGTGTTTCACGTGGAATGTGCCTCGTGCCGGAAAAGCGAGAGCTCTTCGCGACGATGGCGGTGGAAGACAACCTCGTGCTCGGCGCGTATCGGCGTAAGCGGGCCGGCGAGCGAAACTATCTCGATCAACTCGACCACGTGTTCGCGTTATTTCCGCGTCTGAAGGAGCGTCGGAAACAGGCGGCAGGGACGTTGTCGGGCGGTGAGCGGCAGATGCTAGCCGTTGGTCGCGCGCTGATGGGCAAGCCACAACTGCTCATGCTGGACGAACCCAGTCTCGGGCTCGCGCCGCTGATCGTGAAGGAGATTTTTCACATCATCAGCGCGCTTCGTCAGACGGGCGTCGCGACGCTTCTGATCGAACAGAATGCGCGCGCGGCGCTCCAGATCTCGGACTACGGGTACGTACTCGAGACCGGTGAATTCGCGCTTGAAGGCAACGCTGACGCGCTTCAGCACAACCCGCAAGTTATCGAAACGTACTTGGGGCTGACGAAGAAGACGGCCTAAACCCGGCGTTTTCAGCATTTTGAGATGGCGTGTTTCACGTGAAACACGCCATTTTTTTCGCCATAGGCCGGTCGGCCGAATTCGGGGCGACGAAGAAGCCGTTATAATTCAAAGCTATTCTCTCTTCAGGTTCGTGTCGTTCGCACACGAGATCTCCAATGCTTTATCCCACAGAATTTGATGTGATCGTCGTCGGTGGCGGTCACGCGGGCACTGAGGCCGCGCTCGCCTCGGCGCGCATGGGCTGCAAAACACTGCTTTTGACCCACAACATCGAGACGCTGGGACAGATGAGCTGCAATCCGTCAATCGGCGGCATTGGCAAAGGCCATCTCGTCAAGGAAGTCGACGCGCTCGGCGGCGCAATGGCTGCCGCAACGGACGAATCAGGCATTCAGTTCCGGATCCTCAACTCGTCGAAGGGTCCCGCTGTACGCGCGACGCGTGCGCAGGCTGACCGTCTGTTGTACAAGCAGGCGATTCGTCATCGGCTCGAAAATCAACCGAATTTGTGGCTGTTCCAACAGGCCGTCGACGATTTAATGGTGGAAGGCGATCGCGTCGTTGGCGCGGTGACGCAGGTTGGCTTGCAATTCCGGTCTCGCGCCGTGGTGCTGACAGCCGGTACCTTCCTGGATGGCAAGATCCACGTTGGCCTGAATAACTATGTCGGCGGACGGGCGGGCGATCCGGCTGCGGTGTCGCTGTCCGCGCGTCTGAAGGAGCTGAAGCTGCCGCAGGGGCGCCTCAAGACGGGGACGCCGCCTCGCATCGACGGCCGTACGATCGATTTCTCGAAGCTGGAAGAACAACCGGGCGATCTCGACCCGGTTCCGGTGTTCTCTTTCCTTGGGCGCGTGGAGCAGCATCCGCGTCAGATGCCGTGCTGGGTCACGCATACGAACGTCCAGACGCACGATATCATCCGCTCCGGTCTGGACCGGTCGCCCATGTACACGGGCGTTATCGAGGGTGTCGGCCCGCGCTACTGCCCGTCGATCGAGGACAAAATCCATCGTTTCGCGTCGAAGGAAGCGCATCAGATCTTCCTTGAGCCGGAAGGGCTGACCACCAATGAGTTCTATCCGAACGGAATCTCGACGAGTCTCCCGTTCGACGTGCAGTTGAACCTTGTGCGCTCGATGCGTGGCCTCGAGCACGCGCATATTCTGCGTCCGGGCTATGCAATCGAGTACGACTACTTCGACCCGCGCGCGTTGAAGGCGTCGCTGGAAACGAAAGCCATCAACGGTCTCTTTTTCGCGGGCCAAATCAACGGTACGACCGGATACGAAGAAGCAGCCGCGCAGGGATTGCTGGCGGGAATCAACGCAGGCTTGAAGGTTCAAGGAAAGGAACCGTGGTCGCCGCGTCGCGATCAAGCTTATCTGGGCGTCTTGGTGGATGATCTCGTCACACGCGGCGTCTCCGAGCCGTACCGGATGTTCACGAGCCGTGCGGAATATCGTCTCTCGCTGCGGGAAGATAACGCCGATATGCGTCTGACTGAGATCGGCCGCGAAATTGGCGTCGTGGACGACGTCCGCTGGGACGCGTTCAGCCGTAAGCGCGACGCTGTTTCACGTGAAACACAGCGGCTTCGTTCGACGTGGGTGAATCCGAAGACGCTTCCTGCGGAGGAGGCGACCGCCTTGCTGGGCAAGCCGATCGACCACGAATACAGCCTCGCCGATCTTCTGCGGCGTCCTGGTGTTTCGTACGACGGAATCTGTGCTCTGCGCGAAGGCGCTTGCGGCCCCGAAGCGGCCCTCGCCGAAGACCCGGTGCTGCTCGCTCAGATCAAGGAGCAGATCGAGATCGGTGTGAAGTATCAGGGTTACATCGACCGGCAAGCGGACGAAATCGTTCGAAATGGCGCGCAGGAAAACACGCGTTTGCCGGAAGGCATCGACTACAACGAAGTCCGTGGTTTGTCCTTCGAAGCGCGTCAGAAGCTTATTCAGCATCGCCCGGAGACCATTGGTCAGGCTTCGCGTATCTCCGGTATCACACCCGCCGCGATTTCGCTTCTGATGGTGCATTTGAAGCGGGGCATCGGCCGTCGTGGCCGCAATTCGGCGGGCGATGATTCGACAGCCGATAACACGACGGCGGTTCAATGACGGAGCGCAATTTATCTCTGGCGACGACGCTCGAAACGGGCGTCGCCGAACTCGGCCTTGCGCTGTCGTCATCGCAAACGCAGAAATTGCTCGATTACGTTGCGCTGCTCGGCAAGTGGAACTCCGTCTACAACCTGACGGCGATTCGCGACCCGCAGCAGATGGTGATTCAACACATCCTGGATTCGCTTGCGATCGTGCCGGCCGTGTCCGCACGTAAACCGCGAGCGGCGCTGGATGTGGGCTCCGGAGGCGGGCTGCCTGGCATCGTCCTGGCCATCGCGCTGCCGGAATTGCGAGTCACGTTGAACGATATCGTTCACAAGAAAACCGCATTTCAGTCGCAAGCTAAAGTGCAGTTGGGTCTGAACAATCTGTCGGTCGTGACCGGCCGCGTCGAAAGTTTACGTCCGGGCATCGAAGTGCCGGAAAAATTCGATGTAATCGTGTCGCGCGCATTCGCAGAACTCTCCGATTTCGTTACACTTTCGCGTCATCTGGTTGCCGACGATGGACGGATCCTGGCGATGAAAGGCGTCAAGCCCGATGCCGAAGCCGCGCGCTTGCCGTCGGGCGCCGTGGTACTCGGCGTCGAGCGCCTGAAGGTTCCTATGCTCGACGCGGAGCGGCATCTCGTCGAAATTGCGGTCGAGCCAGCATGACGGTCCGCCGCACGGTTTCCATTCGGCATTCCAGGCACGCTGATCTTCTGACAGCGAAAAAACGAGGACACTAAACGATGGCAAAAATCTTCTGCGTCGCAAATCAGAAGGGCGGCGTTGGAAAGACCACGACCGCGGTCAATCTCGCGGCGAGCCTCGCCGGGCTCGGGCAACGCGTACTGCTGATCGACCTGGACCCGCAGGGCAATGCCACGATGGGCAGCGGCATCGACAAAGCGGCGTGCGAAAACACGGTCTACGAGGTGCTCGTCGATGGCGTCACGCTGCGCGATGCCCGCACGCGTCCTTCGGCGGTCGGGTATGACGTGCTGCCGGCGAATCGCGAACTCGCGGGCGCCGAGGTCGAGCTCGTGGACATGGAAAATCGCGAGCGCATCCTGCGCGCCGCGATCGAGGATGTAGTCGATGACTATGACTTCGTGCTGATCGATTGCCCCCCGGCACTATCCCTGTTGACACTCAACGCGTTGTGCGCGGCGCATGGCGTCGTGATTCCAATGCAGTGCGAATACTTCGCGCTGGAAGGCTTGTCCGACCTCGTGAACACGATCAAGCAGGTTCACGCGAACCTCAATCGCGACCTGAAGGTCATCGGCCTGCTGCGCGTGATGTTCGATCCCCGGATCACGCTTCAGCAACAAGTGTCGGACCAGTTGAAGGAACACTTTGGCAGCAAGCTGTTCGACGTGGTGATCCCGCGCAACGTGCGCCTGGCGGAAGCGCCGAGTTACGGCTTGCCGGGCGTCGTGTTCGACAAGTCGTCGCGCGGTGCCCAGGCGTATATCCAGTTCGGCACGGAAATGATCGAGCGCGTTCGCGCGCTCAACGTCAACTAAGCCAACCCATTCGATGCGGCGAAGCACGCCGACGGAGGAACCGAAATGAGCGCTGTGATGAAAAAGAAGGGTTTGGGCAGAGGCCTGGACGCATTGCTCGGCGGCAGCGTCGATATTACGGAAGCCGTACGCGGCGAGGGCACGCCCTCGGTGTTGTCGCTCGACAAGTTGCAGGCCGGCAAATACCAGCCGCGTACTCGCATGGACGAGGGCGCGCTGCAGGAACTCGCTGCGAGCATCCGGGCGCAAGGCCTGATGCAGCCCATTCTCGTGCGCTCGGTCGGCGACGACCACTATGAAATCATCGCGGGCGAGCGGCGTTTCCGCGCCGCGCGTCTCGCCGGGCTCGATGAAGTGCCTGTCCTGGTGAAAAACGTGCCAGATCAGGCTGCCGCCGCGATGGCGCTGATCGAAAATATTCAGCGCGAGGATCTGAATCCGCTGGAAGAGGCGCAGGGCATCCAGCGTCTGCTCGACGAATTTCGCTTCACACATGAGCAGGCGGCCGAGTCGGTCGGTCGGTCGCGCAGTGCCGTTTCGAACCTGCTGCGTCTGCTGAATCTTGCGGCGCCCGTGCAAACGATGCTGCTCGCCGGCGATCTCGACATGGGCCACGCGCGCGCGTTGCTCGCGGTCGACGCCGCGACGCAAATCCAGCTCGCCAACCACGTGGTGAATCGCCGTTTGTCGGTGCGTGAAACGGAACGGCTTGTCGCGGCGACGACCAAGGAAGCGCCTGCGACAAAAGTACGCGCTGCAAACGACGGCGGGCGTGATACGCGCCGTCTCGAAGAAGAGCTGTCTGACCTGCTGTCCGCGAACGTGAAGATCAAACTTGGCGGGCGAGGGCGCGGCAAGGTGACGATCGATTTCGGCACGCTCGACTCGCTCGAAGGCATCCTGACGAAGCTGCGCGGGAGCATCGAAACGCCGGCTCCGGCTGCCTGATTCACGCGCATCTTGTCCGACTTCAACGTCAAGCGCACCCGTTCCGACTATCTCGCGCGCATCTGGGGAGCCGTCTCGAAAGAGCCGGTTCTCGCGATCCTCGTGTTCGCGCTGATCGTGCTGCAAATCGCGCATCCGCGCCCGTTGATTTCGCTGCCCGGTCTCGTCGACTGGCAGACGGTGCTCACGCTCGCCGGCCTCTTGATTCTGACCAAGGCGATCGAATTTTCAGGATTCCTGATGTGGGCGGCGCATCGGCTGGTGCATCACATTCACGGCGAACGGACGCTCGCACTGCTTCTCGTTGCATTGGCGGCGGGTCTGTCCACCGTGCTGACCAACGACGTCGCGCTCTTCGCGGTCGTGCCTCTCGCCTTGTCGCTGCACAAGCTCGCGCCATTGCCGCTCAAGCGGCTCGTCATCGTGATCGCGCTCGCGGTCAACGCCGGCTCGATCCTCACGCCGCTTGGCAATCCGCAGAACCTCTTCCTCTGGCAGACGAGCGGTGTCGGCTTCCCCGCGTTCGTGTGGGCGCTGCTGCCGCTGTGCGCGGCGTTGATGGCGCTGCTCGGCGTCGTCACTTTCGCGATGTTCCGCGCCGAGCCGCTCGATCTGTCCGGCGATATCGAAGAGCATCGTGTCGATCGCATTCTGTGCGGCGTGAGCGTGCTTGCGTTCGCGGTGTTCGTCGCAATGGCCGATGCGCATCACGCCGGCCCTGCGCTGGCCATACTCGCAACTGGCTTTCTGCTATGGCGACGCGAAGTCGTATTCAAGATCGACTGGCTGCTGCTGCTCATCTTCGTGCTGATGTTCATCGTGCTGCGCAGCGCGGCCGCATTGCCATCGATTCACGCGGCGATCGCACAACTCGGCGTGGGTACGCCTGTGCGCGCGTACGCGGCCGGTGCCGTGCTTTCGCAGGCGATCAGCAACGTGCCCGCGGCGATCGTTCTCGCGGAGTTCTCCAAGGATTGGCGCGCGCTCGCGTTTGGCGTGAGCGTCGGCGGCTTCGGCGTGGCGATCGGCTCGCTGGCGAATCTGATCGCCGTGCGCTTATCGGGCGAGAAGGGCATGTGGATGCCGTTCCACATCGTGTCGATACCGTTCTGGATCGTGGCAATCGTCATCGGTTGGGCGCTCGTTTGACGCTCACCGGCGGCTTGAGGATCGACTGAAAATCTCCTTGCAATTGCAAGAAAAATCTCGCTTTTGAGACCGATTTTTAAGGTTCGTCCGCTTGGCTTTTGACACACCTAAACTATTGAATCCGTGACAACAATCGCTTACAATCCCCCGGATTTATCAGCTAGGCCACCTCGAAAGCGCAGCGAAAGCGCAGGGTGATTTCCCCGGACTTTTGGTTGAAGGTTTGAAGACGGTGCGAGAGGAAAATCGAGCGCCGGACGCTCACGCAACCGGCGCAGCAAACGCCTCCGGAAATCAGCCGCGCAGTTCGTCTGGCGACTCGTGGGATGCCGAGGCGCAAGATAACAATATCGTTCCGCTCACGCGGGATCAGGCAGAGAAGCTGTTTGGCCCCGAAGTGAGTCGTCCATCGCGTGTCACGCCGTATCGGGTCGTGGCAGCGCAAATGGTTTTGTCCCTGGGTGCGACGCTGTTGTGGTGGCTGTTCTACAAGCCGCCGGGCGATGCTGCGCTGTCGGCCTTTCTGGGGGGAGCGATCTGCTGGGTGCCCAGCGCCTTGTTCGCTGCGCGCCTGAAAGCGAAGAGCGGCGCGGAGACGATCATGAGCTGGATGATCGGCGAAGCGCTCAAGATGGGAGCGACGATCGCGATGTTCGTGGCCGTCGCGTACTGGTACAAGAGCGCGTTGTGGCTGCCGTTGTTGGTCACGTACATCGTTGCTTTGAAGACTTACTGGGTTGCAATGGCGCTGCGGTGACGATTCTTGACGTCCCACGTAAGTGCCTGCAGCACGTATTGTAAGTAGCATCACATATGAACAGGTGCGGACCAGGTTCCGCACTCGGGCCTCTCGACCCGGAGCCGCAACGCGAAGCGGCGGCTCGGAGCGAGATGCGGCGAAAGATTTTTGACAATTTGGGTGGCTTTAACGATATGGCAGCTAGCGAAGGAACGCACGCTCTGGATCCGTCCGAGTACATTGCGCACCACTTACAGAATCTTTCCACGCATGCACAGACGTCGATCTTCGATATCCACGTCTGGAATCTCGACACGCTGTTCTGGTCGATCGTATGCGGCGTCGTGACCATCGTCATTCTCGGTCTTGCTGCACGCAAGGCGACGTCCGGT
The DNA here is from genome assembly GCF_056930355.1 of Caballeronia sp. 11_S32. Taxonomy (NCBI): domain Bacteria; kingdom Pseudomonadati; phylum Pseudomonadota; class Betaproteobacteria; order Burkholderiales; family Burkholderiaceae; genus Caballeronia; species Caballeronia sp. 11_S32. The sequence goes on along the minus strand of NZ_JBXOWH010000003.1, from coordinate 348,364 downwards.
GTTCCCGGCCGTTTCCAGTGCGCCATCGAGATGCTGGTCGAAATGGTCGAAGACCAGTCGAAGTCGATGATCCACGGCAGCCGCCGCTTCATCGCCCCGCTCGCGCTGACCGTGTTCGTCTGGGTCGCCCTGATGAACGCGCTCGACTTCATCCCCGTGGATCTGCCGCCGCGCATCATCGGCTGGCTGGGTCTCGAGCATGCCCTGCCCCACCATCGCATCGTTCCGACGGCTGACCTCAACGGCACACTCGGCATCGCGTTGGGCGTGTTCGTCCTGATGATCTACTACAACTTCAAGATCAAGGGCGCAGGCGGCTTCGTGCATGAGCTGCTGTCCGCTCCGTTCGGCGCGCATCCGCTGCTGTGGATTCCGAACCTCGCGCTGAACATCATCGAGTTCGTCGCCAAGACGGTTTCGCTCGGCATGCGGCTTTTCGGCAACATGTACGCCGGCGAACTGCTGTTCCTGCTGATCGCGCTTCTCGGCAGCATGTGGACGTTCGGTGCGGACGCTTCGGTGCTCGGTTTCATCGGCCATGTCGTAGCCGGCACGGTTTGGGCGATCTTCCACATTCTGATCGTGCTGTTGCAGGCGTTCATTTTCATGATGCTGACGCTGGTGTACATCGGCCAGGCGCATGACTCACACTGACGCGTTGCGGCACGTTCCGGAATCGTTCAGGTTTTAGGTTTTTCGTTTTTATAAATCCAGTTCCAAAGTCTTTAATCAAAGGAGTGATCATGCAAGCTTTCATCGCCAACATCCAAGGTCTGACCGCCATCGGTATCGGCATCATCATCGGCCTGGGTGCAATCGGCGCCTGTATCGGTATCGGTCTGATGGGCGGCAAGTACATTGAAGCGTGCGCCCGCCAGCCGGAACTGATGAACCCGCTGCAGACCAAGATGTTCCTGCTGGCTGGTCTGATCGACGCGGCGTTCCTGATCGGCGTTGGTGTGGCAATGCTGTTTGCGTTCGCGAACCCGCTGCTCTCGAAGCTCGCAGGCTGAGGTTCCTCGGAAGTGTGCGTCTGACTTTTTAAAGACGCCAGAACGGAACGGGTGAGGCGCTGATCGAGCTCAACAAGCCGATGAGCGCCTTTTAACCGTTTCCCCTCCGATCAAGCAACGTTTAAGGAAACACCGTGAATCTCAACGCAACCCTGTTTGCGCAAATGGTCGTGTTTCTGATCCTCGCGTGGTTCACGATGAAGTTCGTGTGGCCGCCGTTGATCAACGCCCTCGACGAGCGCTCGAAGAAGATTGCCGACGGCCTCGCCGCCGCCGACAAGGGCAAAGCGGAACTCGAAGCAGCGCACAAGCGCGTCGACCAGGAGCTCGCACAAGCGCGCAACGACGGCCAGCAACGTATCGCCGACGCTGAAAAGCGTGCTGCCTCAGTCGCAGAAGAAATCAAGGCCAATGCTCAGGCCGAAGCCGCGCGCATTCTCGCGCAAGCCAAGGCTGACGCCGACCAGCAAATCGTGAAGGCGCGTGAATCGCTGCGTGCCGAAGTCGCGGCGCTGGCCGTCAAGGGCGCCGAGCAAATTCTGAAGCGCGAAGTCGATCAGAAGGCTCACGCCGATCTGCTGAATCAACTCAAAACCGAGCTCTGATCATGGCCGAACTTGCAACCATCGCTCGTCCTTACGCAGAAGCGCTGTTCCGCGTGGCCGAAGCCGGCGATCTCGCGGGCTGGTCCACCTTCGTCGGAGAGCTGGCTCAGGTTGCGCGTCTGCCCGAAGTGGAATCGGTCGCCTCGAGCCCGAAGGTGAGCCGCCAGCAAGTCGTCGACCTTCTGCTCGCCGCAGTGAAGTCGCCGCTCGCGCAAGGCAACGCTCAGGCGAAGAACTTCGTCGGCATGCTGGTGGAAAACCATCGCCTGCCCCTGCTGCCGGAAATCTCCGTCCAGTTCGACGAGATGAAGAACGCCCGTGAAGGTGCTGCCGATGCTCACATCGTGAGCGCGTTCCCCCTCGAAGGCGAACAGTTGAACGACCTCGTTGCAAGCCTCGAACGCAAGTTCGAGCGCAAGCTGAAACCGATCGTCTCGGTCGATCAGTCGCTGATCGGCGGCGTTCGCGTGACGGTTGGCGACGAAGTGCTCGATACCTCGGTCCGCGCGCGCCTCGCCAGCATGCAGACGGCTCTGACCGCCTGACGCTTCAAGAGAAGCGCCTAGCTGGCACGCAACAGAATTGACTATCAGGAGCGAATAATGCAACTCAATCCCTCTGAGATCAGCGAGCTGATCAAGAGCCGGATCCAGGGCCTTGAAGCGAGCGCGGACGTTCGCAACCAGGGCACCGTGATCTCCGTGACCGACGGTATCGTGCGTATCCACGGCCTGTCGGACGTGATGCAGGGCGAAATGCTCGAATTCCCGGGCAACACCTTCGGTCTCGCGCTGAACCTCGAACGTGACTCGGTCGGCGCCGTTATTCTCGGTCAGTACGAGCACATCTCGGAAGGCGACATCGTCAAGACGACGGGCCGCATTCTCGAAGTGCCGGTCGGTCCGGAACTCATCGGCCGCGTGGTCGATGCGCTGGGCAACCCCATCGACGGCAAGGGTCCGATCAACGCGAAGATGACCGACGCGATCGAAAAGATCGCTCCGGGCGTGATCTGGCGTAAGTCGGTGTCGCAGCCGGTGCAAACGGGTCTGAAGTCGATCGACTCGATGGTGCCGATCGGCCGTGGCCAGCGTGAGCTGATCATCGGCGACCGTCAGTGCGGCAAGACCGCGGTGGCCGTCGACGCGATCATCAACCAGAAGGGCAAGGACCTCATCTGTATCTACGTCGCGATCGGCCAGAAGGCTTCGTCGATCATGAACGTGGTGCGCAAGCTCGAAGAAACCGGCGCGATGGCTTACACCATCGTCGTGGCGGCTTCGGCTTCGGAATCGGCTGCGATGCAATACCTCGCGCCGTACGCCGGCTGCTCGATGGGCGAATACTTCCGCGATCGCGGCCAGGATGCGCTGATCGTCTATGACGACTTGACCAAGCAAGCCTGGGCGTATCGCCAGATCTCGCTGCTGCTGCGCCGCCCGCCGGGCCGCGAAGCGTATCCGGGTGACGTGTTCTATCTCCACTCGCGTCTGCTCGAGCGTGCTGCTCGCGTCTCGGAAGAGTACGTCGAGAAGTTCACCAACGGCGAAGTGAAGGGCAAGAGCGGCTCGCTGACGGCACTGCCCGTCATCGAAACGCAAGCCGGCGACGTGACCGCGTTCGTTCCGACGAACGTGATCTCGATTACGGACGGCCAGATCTTCCTTGAAACCGACCTGTTCAACGCGGGTATCCGTCCGGCTATTAACGCCGGCGTGTCCGTGTCGCGCGTTGGTGGTGCGGCTCAGACCAAGGTCGTGAAGAAGCTGTCGGGCGGTATCCGTACCGACCTCGCGCAGTATCGTGAACTGGCTGCGTTCGCGCAGTTTGCGTCTGACCTCGACGAAGCCACCCGCAAGCAGCTGGAGCGCGGCCGCCGCGTGACGGAACTGCTGAAGCAGCCGCAGTATCAGCCGCTGCAAGTGTGGGAACTGTCGGTTGCGCTGTTCGCGGCCAACAACGGCTATCTCGACGATCTGGAAGTCTCGCAAGTGCTGCCGTTTGAAAAGGGCATGCGCGAATTCCTGAAGACGAAGCACGCCGACCTGGTGAAGCGCATCGAAGACAACAAAGACTTGTCGAAGGACGACGAAGGCGCACTGCATGCCGCGCTGAAGGACTTCAAGAAGTCGGGCGCTTATTGATCGGGATAGAGGAGCAACGCGCGATGTCGGCGTTGAAAATGCAACATCGCGCGGCTTCGATCAAGGAGTAAGCAATGGCTGGAATGAAGGAAATTCGCGGCAAGATCAAGAGCGTGCAGAACACGCGCAAGATCACGAAAGCGATGGAAATGGTCGCCGCATCGAAAATGCGCCGCGCCCAGGAGCGTATGCGTTCCGCCCGTCCGTATGCCGACAAGGTCCGCGCAATCGCTTCGCACATGAGCGCGGCGAACCCCGAGTATCGTCACCCGTTCATGGTGAAGAACGAGGGCGTGAAGACGGCCGGCCTGATCCTCGTCACGACCGACAAGGGTCTGTGCGGCGGCATGAACACGAACATCCTGCGTGCGTCGCTGAACAAGATCAAGGAACTCGATCAGAGCGGTGTTCAGATCGAAGCTTCGGCGATCGGCGGCAAGGGACTCGGCTTCCTGAATCGCCTGAAGGCCAAGGTCGTGTCGCAAGTCACGCAACTGGGCGACACGCCGCATCTGGAAAAGCTGATCGGCGCGATCAAGGTGCAGCTCGACCTGTATTCGGAAGGCAAGATCAACGCGGTGTACCTGGCGTACACGCGCTTCATCAATACGATGAAGCAGGAAGCGGTGATCGAGCAGCTGCTGCCGTTGTCGGTGGATGATCTTCACGCGAAGGATGAAGACGGCGTGACGCCGAAGACTTCGTGGGATTACATCTACGAGCCGGACGCGCAAACCGTGGTGGACGAGTTGCTCGTGCGCTACGTCGAAGCGCTCGTCTATCAGGCGGTCGCGGAAAACATGGCGTCGGAGCAATCCGCGCGCATGGTCGCGATGAAGGCCGCGTCCGACAACGCAAAGCAAGTGATCAACGAACTGCAGCTCGTCTACAACAAGAGCCGCCAGGCCGCGATTACGAAAGAATTGTCGGAAATCGTCGGCGGCGCCGCAGCGGTCTGACGGCCGCGTGAAAGAACACAGTATCTAAAGGAAATGCGATGAGTACTACTGCTTTGGTAGAAGGCAAGATCGTACAGTGCATCGGCGCCGTTATCGACGTGGAATTCCCGCGCGCGCAAATGCCGAAGATTTACGACGCGCTCATTCTGGAAGGCACCGAACTGACGCTCGAAGTCCAGCAGCAGCTGGGCGACGGCGTGGTCCGCACCATCTGTCTGGGTGCATCCGACGGCCTGCGCCGCGGCACGATGGTCAAGAACACGGGCAAGCCCATCAGCGTGCCGGTCGGCAAGCCGACTCTGGGCCGCATCATGGACGTGCTCGGCCGTCCGATCGACGAAGCCGGTCCCATCGACTCGGCAACGACGCGTTCGATCCACCAGCAAGCACCTTCGTTCGAAGACTTGTCGCCGTCGACGGAACTGCTCGAAACCGGCATCAAGGTTATCGACCTGATCTGCCCGTTCGCGAAGGGCGGCAAGGTGGGTCTGTTCGGCGGTGCTGGCGTGGGCAAGACCGTGAACATGATGGAACTCATCAACAACATCGCGAAGGAGCACGGCGGTTACTCCGTGTTCGCCGGTGTGGGTGAGCGTACCCGTGAAGGGAACGACTTCTATCACGAAATGAAGGACTCGAACGTTCTCGACAAGGTCGCGCTGGTGTACGGCCAGATGAACGAGCCGCCGGGCAACCGTCTGCGCGTCGCGCTGACGGGTCTGACGATGGCTGAGCACTTCCGTGACGAAGGTCTCGACGTTCTCTTCTTCGTCGACAACATCTATCGTTTCACGCTGGCGGGTACGGAAGTGTCCGCTCTGCTCGGCCGTATGCCTTCGGCAGTGGGTTATCAGCCGACGCTGGCTGAAGAAATGGGCAAGCTGCAAGAGCGTATTACGTCGACCAAGACCGGCTCGATCACGTCGGTTCAGGCCGTGTACGTTCCTGCGGACGACTTGACCGACCCGTCGCCGGCTACGACCTTCGGCCACTTGGACGCAACCGTCGTGTTGTCGCGTGACATCGCATCGCTGGGTATTTATCCGGCAGTGGACCCGCTCGATTCGACCTCGCGTCAGATCGACCCGCACGTGATCGGCGAAGAGCACTACACGATCACGCGCAGCGTGCAGCAGACGCTGCAGCGCTACAAGGAACTGCGCGACATTATCGCGATTCTGGGCATGGACGAACTGTCGCCGGAAGACAAGCTGTCGGTCTCCCGCGCTCGTAAGATCCAGCGTTTCCTGTCGCAGCCGTTCCACGTTGCGGAAGTGTTCACGGGCTCGCCGGGCAAGTACGTGCCGCTGAAGGAAACCATCCGCGGCTTCAAGATGATCGTCGAAGGTGAGTGCGATCATCTGCCGGAGCAGGCGTTCTACATGGTCGGCACGATCGACGAAGCCTTCGAAAAGGCCAAGAAGATCCAGTAAAGGTCGGGTGTTTTTCAGGCGGACGCCAACGCATCGCGCTGGCGTCCTCGAATGACACTGACGACGACAGGAGTCGACACATATGGCAACCATCAAGGTAGACGTCGTCAGCGCGGAAGAGGAAATCTTCTCGGGCCAGGCGAAGTTCGTCGCGCTGCCGGGCGAAGCGGGTGAGCTGGGCATTCTGCCGGGTCACACGCCGCTCATCACGCGCATTCGTCCGGGCGCGGTGCGCATCGAGGCGGAAGACGGTTCGGAAGAGTTCGTGTTCGTTGCAGGCGGGGTTCTCGAAATCCAGCCGGGCGTCGTGACCGTGCTCGCAGACACCGCCATCCGCGGCGCCGATCTCGACGAGGCGAAGGCCGAGCAGGCGAAGAAACGCGCCGAGGAAGCGATTCAGGACAACAAGTCGGAACTCGAGTATGCGACCGCGCAAGCGGAACTCGCGTACGCGACGGCTCAGCTCGCGGCGATCCAGCGTCTGCGCAAGGCGCACGCGAAGCACTGAGCGTTACGCGCGCCAAGCGGCGTTCAGCAGTTTAAGGAAAGCAGCCTTCGGGCTGCTTTTTTTATGCTCCAAATCGGCAAATCGCGCACGCATATCTGCATATCGGTTATGTGGCTGTCTTGTCGATTTCGAGTAAGCCCATGATTCAATGCGGTTTTCATTGATTGCCTCGAATCGGCATTGCGGGGAAACACTCAATGCTCAGGCGCGTCTTGCGTTGCACAATGGCCTCCATTTAGCCTACATCGGGCGGCGATTCACATTGGCGGAGACTATCGATGGCAACTGAACCGACGCAGGCCGGCGCGCAGATCGAACCACGCGACGGCATTTCCTACGTTCGCGGCGCGACCAATATTCCGTTGAGCGACGCAACTGTTTCGCGGTTTCTTCTCGACACTGCCGGCCGGTTCGCCGATCGCCCGGCGGTCGTGTTCCGCGAGCAGAACATTCGCTGGACGTGGCGCGAGTTCGCGAACGAAATCGACGTACTGGCGAGCGGTCTCCTCGCGCTCGGTATTCAGCCGGGCGATCGAGTAGGGATCTGGTCGCCGAACCGCGCCGAATGGCTGCTCACGCAGTTCGCCACTGCGCGCATGGGCGCGGTGCTGGTGAACATCAACCCGGCGTATCGCCTGGCCGAGCTCGAATATGCGCTGAACAAGGTCGGCTGCAAGGCGATCATCGCGGCTGAGCAGTTCAAGACGTCGAAGTATCTGGAGATGCTGCAGGCGCTTGCGCCCGAGCTGGCTTCGTCTGAACCGAACGCGCTGCACGCGGCCAAGCTGCCGGAACTGCGCGCGGTAATCCGCATGGGTGAAGGCAGAACGCCCGGCATGCTCAATTTCGACGATGTGATGCGCACCGGCCGCGCGCAAGCCGACGGCGGGAAGCTCGACGCGCTCGAAGCGAAGCTCGGTCCGGACGACCCCATCAACATCCAGTTCACGAGCGGCACGACCGGCAATCCGAAGGGCGCCACGCTCACGCACCGGAACATCGTCAATAACGCGCGCTACATCGCGATGGCGATGCGCCTCACCGAGCAGGACTCGCTCTGCATCCCGGTGCCGCTCTATCACTGCTTCGGCATGGTGCTGGCCGTGCTGGCATGCGTATCGACCGGCTGCACGATGGTCTTTCCTGGTGAGGCGTTCGATCCCGGCGCGACACTCGCCGCCGTCCACGAAGAGCGCTGCACCGCGCTCCACGGCGTGCCGACGATGTTCATCGCCGAACTCGATCATCCTGACTTCGGGAAATACGACCTGAGCCGCTTGCGCACCGGCATCATGGCGGGCTCGCCGTGCCCGATCGAAACAATGAAGCGCGTCGTCTCGAAGATGCATCTGAGCGAAGTCACGATCGCATACGGCATGACGGAGACGAGCCCGGTGTCGTTCCAGAGCTCGACGACCGATCCGCTCGACAAACGCACGACGACCGTCGGACGTATTCAGCCGCACCTGGAGGTGAAGATCGTCGATCCGTCGGGCAATATCGTGGCCGTTGGGGAGACGGGCGAACTCTGCACGCGCGGTTACTCGGTGATGAAAGGCTATTGGGACGACGACGCCAAGACGCGCGAGGCGATCGTCGACGGCTGGATGCACACCGGCGACCTCGCGACGCTCGACGCCGAAGGCTATTGCAATATCGTCGGGCGTCTCAAGGACATGCTGATTCGCGGCGGTGAGAACATCTATCCGCGAGAGATCGAGGAATTTCTGTTTCGCCATCCGAAGGTGCAGTCCGTGCAGGTATTCGGCGTCCCAGACCAGAAATACGGCGAGGAAGTGTGTGCGTGGATCGTCGTGCGGCCGGGTGAGCAGGCAAGCGAGGAGGAGATCCGCGAGTTTTGCCAGGGGCAGATCGCGCATTACAAGATTCCGCGCTACATCCGTTTCGTCGACGAATTGCCGATGACCGTGACTGGCAAGGCGCAAAAGTTCGTGATGCGCGCACGCATGATCGACGAATTGAAGCTCGCCGAGGCCAAGACGGCCTGAACTCACAGCAAGCAGGGACGACAAACGAAAAAAGGGAGCGCTGCGGCGCTCCCTTTTAGCATGGGATGCAATGTTCGCACCCTTGATTTCCCGAATCGCGCAAACGTTTGTCCGGGCGAAAAAAAAGCGGGCCTGGAGCCCGCTAAAAACCACACGCTACGGGGTTAGCGCGAGGAGACCAAACGTGGGATGTTTCGAATGCATGCATTCGAAGAACGATCCCAACAAGGATGCCCCTGACAGAGAGCTTCGACCAAAGTCGGCCATCGGATCACGCGACTTTCGTACAGCGTGCCCGAATACATCCGTGTTGAAACCGTTTGAACAGATTGTGGGCGAATTGATTCCGAGTCGCCGTAACAAAGTGTTTCAGGTTGTAACCCGCGTCCTACAAGGCTCAGAGGAAATTTTCTCGCGCAATTCTCCTGATTTTCACGGATATATTGTCTGTTATTCGGATGATTTATTCGATCGGCCTGACCTGAGCGATAAATAGAGATTTTCGGACTCGTGCGATTATTCTAATTTTTCGGCAAAATCGAACGTGTGGACGCATGAAATCGATGAGCAAGTCCTCGTCACGACCAAGTATTCAATCAAAAGACATCATGGAGACACGCATGACCATCGACGCAGCCTTGCTCCGATACTACCGCGCCGTTGACGAGGCATTCCCGGCTCTCGGACCGGATGCGGACGCGCGAGCAGTGCGAGAGCGTTTCAGCAGCGTGGCCAAAGCGTACGCCCAAGACCGCGGTGTGGCGGTGACAGCGGACAACATCGAAATTCCGCTCGAAGGCCGCACGCTCGGCGCGCGCGTTTACAAGCCCAAAGCCGTGCGCGGCCCATTGCCGCTCCTCGTGTACTTCCACGGCGGCGGTTGGGTGGTCGGCGATCTCGATACGCACGATGGTCTGGTCGAGCGGCTCGCGCAGGATTCGCAATGCGCGGTGGTGAGCGTCGATTACCGGCTCGCGCCCGAGCATCCGTTTCCCGCGCCCTGCGAGGACGCGCTCGACGCGTTGATCTGGCTCGCGGAGCACCGTTCGCGGCTCGGTTTCGCGACCGATCGGCTGGCCGTGGGCGGCGACAGCGCGGGCGCGCATTTGTCGGTCGTCGCGGCGCGCGGTGCGAATCAGCGCGTGGCTGGCCTCGTCAGCTTGCAATTGCTGCTTTATCCGGTGATGCGGCGCCAGTTCGAGAGTCCCAGTTGCATCGCGAACGCGAATGGGCCAGGCCTCACGAACGCGGAAATGAAATGGTACTGGACGCAGTTCCTGTCCGGTGTAACGCCGCATGAGCACGACGCGCGCGCGTTCCCGCTCTCCGAACCGTTCGAGCGCACGCCGGCGCCCGCGCTCGTCGTCGCGGCGGGCTACGATCCGCTCTACGACGACGCCATTGAGCTCAAGCGCTTCCTGGAAGCCAACGGCGGCCGAGCGGAAATGATCGACGCCCGAGACATGACGCACGGGTTCGGGCGCATGCATTCGCAGTCGGAGGCCGCGCTCGGCTGGCTGCGCCAGATCGGCGAGCGCACGGGCGAACTCATGCGCGCCGAACGCTGAAGGCTACTTCAACCACTTGTCATACACGGCCTGAAACTCGCCCGACGACCGGGCGAGGTGCAACCACTGATCGACATACTGCTGGAACGGTACATCGCCGCGCGGCAGCAGATACGCCTTCTCGCCGAACTGAAACGGTTTGTCCGGATGCACCGAGCACAGGCCTGGATTGAGCTTCTGCTGGAGCAGGGTTTCCGATGCGTCCGTGACCATTACGTCGGCCTTGCCTTCGAGGATCTGCTTGAAGATCGTCACGTTGTCTGGATACTGGATCAGCTGCGAGTGCGAAAAGTACTGCTTCGCGAAGCGCTCGTTGGTGCCGCCCGGATTCACAATGGTGCGCACGTTCGGCTGATCGATCTGCGCAACGGTCTGATACTTCTCCACGTCGTCGCAGCGCACGATGGGCGTTTTGCCGTCTTCCATATACGGCTCCGTGAAGAATGCGCGCTTTTGCCGCTCGAGCGTGGTCGAGACGCCGCCCACGGCGATATCGCATTTCGCGACGAAATCGTTCATCAGGTTCGACCACGACGTCTTCACGTATTCCGCCTTCGCTCCGAGCGATTTCGAGAGACTCTCCGCGAGATCGATGTCGATGCCCTCGAATTGCCCGTCCGGGCGCAGGAAGGAATAGGGTTTGTAGTCGCCCGTCGTGCAGACGCGCAGCGTGTGGCGCGCGAGGACATCGTCGAGCCGCGAGCTTGCCGCGACGGGCGCGGACGCGGCGGGCTTCGTGCCCGCGACCGTGCCGGCCTGAACCGTTTGAGACTGCGCGACGTTCGCCAGCGCAAGCGACATGACAAAGGCAGAGGCGGCGAGACTGACAGACTTGCGTTGCATCGATTCTCCTGGTTTTAGTTGTATCGGCCCGTGGATCATAACGAGGCCTTTGGGTGTCTGAACACTCGGTCAAACGGCATAGGCCGCGATGCATGAGACTTCCCGAATTGCCGGGCTCAGTCAACGAAAACGCCCGGCCGCTCCGGTAGAATGGATGATTCTTTGCCTTCAGCATCGAGCGACGTGGCACACACTCTTCTGAACGACACCTTCCTGCGCGCGCTCCAGCGCCAGCCGACCGACTACACGCCGATCTGGCTGATGCGCCAGGCAGGACGCTACCTGCCGGAGTACAACGCGACGCGCGCCCGCGCGGGCAGTTTTCTCGGCCTCGCGAAGAATCCGGACTACGCGACCGAAGTGACGCTCCAGCCGCTCGAACGCTTTCCGCTCGACGCCGCCATCCTCTTCTCCGACATCCTCACCGTCCCCGACGCGATGGGCCTCGGCCTGAACTTTGTCCAGGGCGAAGGTCCGCGTTTCGAGCGCACCGTGCGCACGGAAGACGACGTGAAGCGCCTCGCGGTGCCGGATATCGGCGCGACGCTCTCCTACGTCACCGACGCCGTGAGCCAGATCCGCCGAGCGCTCACCGACGCGCAAGGCCGCCAGAAAGTGCCGCTTATCGGTTTCTCGGGCAGTCCATGGACGCTCGCCTGCTACATGGTCGAGGGCGGTGGCTCGGACGATCATCGCACGGTCAAATCGATGGCTTATGCGCGTCCGGACCTGATGCACCGCATCCTCGACGTGAACGCTCAAGCCGTGACCGCGTATCTCAACGCGCAGATCGAAGCCGGCGCGCAGGCCGTGATGATTTTCGACACGTGGGGCGGTGCACTCGCCGATGGCGCGTATCAGCGCTTCTCGCTCGAATACATCGCGAAGGTGGTCGCGGGCCTCAAGCGCGAGCACGACGGCGAACGCGTGCCGGTCATCACTTTTACGAAGGGCGGCGGGCTGTGGCTCGAGGAAATCGCCGCCACCGGCGTCGATGCGGTCGGCCTCGACTGGACGATGAACCTCGGCACGGCGCGGGAGCGCGTCGGCTCGCGCGTGGCGTTGCAGGGAAATATCGACCCGAGCGTGCTGTTCGCGCCGCCTGCGGCGATCCGCACCGAAGCGCGCGCCGTGCTCGAAAGCTTCGGGAATTTTCCGGGCCACGTCTTCAATCTGGGGCACGGCATCTCGCAATTCACACCGCCCGAGCACGTCGCGGAGCTCGTCGACGAAGTTCATCGGCACAGCCGCGCCATGCGGGCCGGGCAGCCCACGCGCTAAGTGCGTACGAAAGCCGGTGTTACGGACGCATGCTGCAGCGCAACCTCGAAGTACCGGCGCGATCTATCGGGGGCGGGAGCATTCTGTCCGGATCGCCCGTCTCTGGCGGCGTCCTGCGATGTCAAGACTGAACTTATGCACATTTTGTTCGCTGCGGCGCGCCATCAGACGTATGGCTGTGAGCAACCAATAACGTGTCTCTATGTGTGCTATAAGTCCATGATTTATAAAGAATTTCTAGTGCTTCGCCCGAAATGTGGGCCAGCGCACATAAGGCTTTCCTGACATTGTTTGCCGCGCGCTCGGCCGCACTTCTCAACAAAGTTATCCACAGGCCTGTGGAAAGCATCGGAAAACCAAAAATAATCGGCGGTTTACAGGCGATTCTGATGTTTAACTTTAACTTCGTCCGGGTGAAGCCCGCGCGCATGTCAAGCCGCTGTCCATGGAGCGATGGGCGATGACGGATGTCTTCGTGCGCGTCGCCATAGACCAGCCCATGCCGGTCTTGTTCGACTACCGCTATGCGCTTCCGGTCGCGCCTGCTGCCGGCATGCTGGTGCTGGTGCCGTTCGGACGGCGCGAAGTCGTCGGGATGATCTGCGAAATCACCGCGTCGAGCGACGTGCCCGTCGACAAGCTCCGCAGCGTCGCCGCAATCTGCGATCGCTGCGCGCCGCTCGCCGATACCTGGATCGCGCTTGCCGGCTTCGCCGCCGATTACTACCAGCGCGGCTTGGGAGAAGTCGCGTTGCCTGCGCTGCCTCAGGCGTTGCGCGACGCATCGCGCTGGGATCGTCTCTTCGCTGTCGAGCCGCGCTACCGCCTTTTGCCGGAGGGGCGCGAGCGTCTTCCCGGCGAATTGCCCGCGCGCGCGAGCGCACTGCGCCGTCTGGCCGAAGCGCTCGCGGAGCAGCCGTCGCTCGGCCTGTCCGATGCCCGCGCGCTGCATCCGAAAGCGGGCGCGACGTTCGAGGATTGGCTCGCGCGCGGCTGGATCGAGCTTGCGACCCCGGACACCATCGAACCCGACTCGGCCGCACACACGCTCGCCGCTCCGACCGGCGCCGCGCCGTTGCCGGTGCTGACGGACGAACAACGCGAAGCGGTCGAGGCCGTCTCCGGTGCGCAAGGCTTTGCGCCGTTCCTGCTCCACGGCGTGACGGGCAGCGGCAAGACGGAGGTGTATCTGCACGCGCTCGCGGCGTTGCTCTCCGCGCGGCCGGATGCGCAGGCCCTCGTCCTCGTTCCCGAAATCAACCTGACGCCGCAGTTCGAGGCCGCGTTCCGCGCACGTTTCGCGGCGCTCGCGGACGGCTCGATCGTCACGATGCACAGCGGACTCGCCGAAGGCGAGCGCGCGCGCAACTGGCTCGCCGCGCATACGGGCAGCGCGCGCATCGTGCTCGGCACGCGCCTCGCAATTCTCGCCTCGATGCCAACGCTCGCAATGATCGTCGTCGATGAAGAACACGATCCCGCGTACAAGCAGCAGGAAGGCCTGCGCTACTCCGCGCGCGATCTGGCGATCTATCGCGCGAAGCAACTGGATATTCCCGTCGTGCTCGGATCGGCGACGCCGTCGCTCGAAACCTGGTGGCAGGCAGAACAGGGGCGCTACACGCGGCTGACGCTCACGCGCCGCGCCGTCGCGGAAGCCGCGTTGCCGGCGGTGCGGCTGATCGATCTGGAAGAGGAGCGACGACGCGGCCGGGCGTCGGTCGAAGGGCTGGCGGGGCCGCTCATCGCTGCGTTGAAGATGCGCGTCGAGCGCGGCGAGCAGAGTCTCGTGTTCCTGAACCGGCGCGGCTATGCGCCGATCCTCTCTTGCGACGCGTGCGGCTGGGTCGCCGGTTGCCCGCGCTGCAGCGCCTACGCGGTGCTTCACAAGCCGGAACGCGCGCTGCGCTGTCATCACTGCGGATGGGAGTCGCGTATTCCGAAGTCCTGTCCGGATTGCGGAAATATCGACATCGCGCCGATGGGCCGCGGCACGCAGCGTGTCGAGGAAACGCTCGCGAGCGTGGTGCCGGGCGCGCGCGTGCTGCGTATCGACGCCGATAGCACGCGCCGCAAGGGCAGCGCGCAGGCGCTCTTTTCCGGCGTGCACGCGGGCGAAGTCGATATTCTCGTCGGCACGCAGATGATCGCGAAGGGCCACGATTTCCGCCGCGTGACGCTCGTCGGCGTGCTCAATGCCGACACCGCGCTCTTCTCGCACGACTTCCGCGCAAGTGAACGGCTCTTCGCGCAACTGACGCAGGTAAGCGGCCGCGCGGGCCGCGCTGGCCTGCCCGGCGAAGTGATGATCCAGACGCGCTATCCGCGTCACGCGCTGTATCAGGCGCTATCGCGGCAGGATTACGTGGGCTTCGCCAACTCGACGCTCGCCGAACGGCGCGACGCGCGTCTTCCGCCCTTCGTCTATCAGGCGATGCTGCGCGCCGAAGGCCGCACGCTGGAAGCCGCGCTCGCGTTTCTGGCGGAAGCGGCGGCGGCCTTTGCTCCGCTGCCCGGTGCGGACCGCGTGACGGTCTATGACGCCGTGCCGCTCACCATCGTGAAAGTGTTCAACGTCCATCGCGCGCAGTTGTTGCTGGAAAGCGCGTCGCGGGCCGCGCTTCAGGCGTCGCTGCGCGCATGGCAGCCGGTGCTGCGCTCGCTCAGGGGCGTGCTGCGCTGGAGTGTCGAAGTCGATCCGCTGGACGTTTGAGTTCAGGCGCGCCAAGCATCGGCGCGGGCGCGTCGAGGTCTCCGTGAGCGTCCTCCATCCGGCGATGACGCACCGAAGCGCCCCGCACGAACAACACAGCGCAACCCGCCAACATCGCCCAAACCCCGGCCACCACCATCCAAGTGCTCATGCTCGTTGCTCTCCCCGAAATCGCGGTGAGTTGACCGCGAACGCTGCGCCGCGCCGGCGCGATGCGTTTTATATCGGCGATGCTGGTCATTTACTTAGGGCTTGCCTCAAAAATAATCGGACTAGGGAAAATACTAGGCGACGACCGCGAGCGGCCAGCCAGCGGCACACCGCGCAAAGCCTTGTGCCGCAAGGGTTTCATCGTGGTGCAACCATAGCGAAAATCTCGGTTGCACCTTTTATATCAGCGGAGTACGATTCGCCAACTTTTTGGTCTTTGGCCGGGTGGGCACGACCGGCAAACGAAGGAAATATGGCGAGCACAACCCTAGGCGTCAAAGTCGACGATCTGCTGCGTTCCCGGCTGAAAGATGCCGCGACGCGCCTCGAGCGCACTCCCCACTGGCTGATCAAGCAGGCGATCTTCGCCTACCTCGAACGCATCGAGCACGGCCAGCTTCCGCCCGAGTTGTCGGGCGCGAACGGCTCGTCCGAAATGGCCGACGCCGCACCCGTCGATGGCGACGAGGACGGCGCGCCGCATCCCTTCCTCGATTTCGCGCAGAACGTGCAGCCGCAGTCCGTGCTGCGCGCGGCGATCACGGCGGCGTATCGCCGGCCGGAGCCGGAGTGCGTGCCGTTCCTGATCGGCCAGGCGCGCCTGCCCGCGACTGTCGCCGCCGAAACCGAAAAGCTCGCGACGAAGCTCGTCGAAGCGCTGCGCGCGAAAAGCTCGGGCGGCGGTGTCGAAGGCCTGATCCACGAGTTCTCGCTGTCGAGCCAGGAAGGCGTCGCGCTGATGTGCCTCGCCGAAGCGCTTCTGCGCATTCCCGACCGCGCCACGCGCGACGCGCTGATCCGCGACAAGATCAGCAAGGGCGACTGGAAATCGCACATGGGCCAGGCGCCGTCGCTGTTCGTGAACGCGGCGACGTGGGGCCTGATGATCACCGGCAAGCTCGTGACGACGAACAGCGAAGCGGGTTTGTCCTCGGCGCTGACGCGTTTGATCGGCAAGGGCGGCGAGCCGCTGATCCGCAAGGGCGTCGACATGGCGATGCGCCTGATGGGCGAGCAGTTCGTCACCGGCGAGACGATCTCCGAAGCGCTCGCCAACAGCCGCAAGTACGAAGCGCGCGGTTTCCGTTACTCCTACGACATGCTCGGCGAAGCCGCGACGACGGAAGAAGACGCGCAGCGCTACTACGCGTCCTACGAGCAGGCGATCCACGCGATCGGCAAGGCAGCGGGCGGGCGCGGCATTTACGAAGGCCCGGGCATTTCGATCAAGCTCTCCGCGCTGCATCCGCGTTACTCGCGTGCGCAGCAGGAACGCACGATGAACGAGCTGCTGCCGCGCGTGCGCTCGCTCGCGCAACTCGCGCGCCGCTATGACATCGGTTTGAACATCGACGCGGAAGAAGCGGACCGTCTCGAACTCTCGCTCGACCTGCTCGAAGCGCTGTGCTTCGATCCGGAACTCGCGGGCTGGAACGGCATTGGCTTCGTGGTGCAGGGTTATCAGAAGCGCTGCCCGTTCGTGATCGACTATCTGATCGATCTCGCGCGCCGCAGCCGTCATCGTTTGATGATCCGCCTCGTGAAGGGCGCGTACTGGGACACCGAAATCAAGCGCGCGCAGGTCGATGGCCTCGAGGGCTATCCGGTCTACACGCGCAAGATCTACACCGACATCTCGTACCTCGCGTGCGCGAAGAAGCTGCTCGGTGCGCCGGATGCCGTCTATCCGCAATTCGCGACGCACAACGCGTTCACGCTTTCCGCGATCTATCACCTCGCGGGACAGAACTACTATCCCGGCCAGTACGAATTCCAGTGCCTGCACGGCATGGGCGAGCCGCTCTATGAAGAAGTGACCGGCCGCGACAAGCTCAACCGCCCGTGCCGCGTGTATGCGCCGGTCGGCACGCACGAAACGTTGCTCGCGTATCTCGTGCGCCGCCTGCTCGAGAACGGCGCGAACACGTCGTTCGTGAACCGCATCGCCGATGAATCCGTGCCGGTGAAGGACCTCGTGCGCGATCCGATCGACGAAGCGCAGCAGATCACGCCGCTCGGCGCGCCGCACGCGAAGATTCCGCTGCCGCGCCAGCTCTACGGCAACGAGCGCTCCAACTCGATGGGCCTCGATCTCTCGAACGAGCATCGACTGGCGTCGCTGTCATCGGCGCTGCTTGCGAGCGGGAATCATCCGTGGCGCGCGGAGCCGATGCTCGAAGGCGGCTTCGTCGGCAACGGCATCGCGCGCGACGTGCGCAATCCGTCGGATCTGCGCGATCTCGTCGGCACGGTGGTGGAAGCGTCGTCCGAGCAGGTGAGCGCCGCGATCGCGAATGCGGTCGCCGCCGCGCCGATCTGGCAGGCGACGCCCGTCGAAGATCGCGCCGATTGCCTCGCGCGCGCCGCCGATCTGCTCGAAGCGCAGATGCACACGCTGATGGGCCTCGTCGTGCGCGAAGCCGGCAAGTCGCTGGCGAATGCCATCGCGGAAATTCGCGAGGCCATCGATTTCCTGCGCTACTACGCCTCGCAGATCCGCGCCGAGTTCTCGAACGATACGCATCGTCCGCTCGGTCCGGTCGTGTGTATCAGCCCGTGGAACTTCCCGCTCGCGATCTTCATGGGTCAGGTCGCGGCCGCGCTCGCGGCGGGCAATCCGGTGCTCGCGAAACCCGCCGAGCAGACGCCGCTGATCGCCGCGCAAGCCGTGCGCATTCTGCGCGAAGCGGGCGTGCCCGCGGGCGCGGTGCAACTGTTGCCGGGCAACGGCGAAACCGTGGGCGCGGCGCTGGTTGCCGATGCGCGCACGCGCGCCGTGATGTTCACCGGCTCGACGGAAGTCGCGCGCCTCATCAACAAGACGCTCTCCGAGCGCCTCGATCCGGACGGCCGCCCGATTCCGCTGATCGCCGAAACCGGCGGCCAGAACGCGATGATCGTCGATTCGTCGGCGCTCGCGGAGCAAGTGGTTGCGGACGTGCTGCAGTCGTCGTTCGATTCGGCCGGCCAGCGCTGCTCGGCGCTGCGCGTGCTGTGCCTGCAGGACGACGTCGCCGATCGCACGCTCGAAATGCTGACCGGCGCGATGAATCAGCTGGCGGTCGGCAATCCGGATCGCCTCTCGACGGACGTCGGTCCCGTGATCGACAGCGACGCGAAGCGCGGCATCGATGCGCATATCGCCGGAATGCGCGACAAGGGCCGCAATGTCACGCAACTGCCGCTGCCCGACAACTGCGCGCAAGGCACGTTCGTGCCGCCGACGCTCATCGAGCTCGACAGCATCGACGAACTGAAGCGCGAAGTGTTCGGCCCTGTCCTCCATGTGGTGCGTTACCGCCGTTCGAACCTTGATAAACTCCTCGACCAAATTCGCTCGACCGGTTACGGATTGACGCTCGGCATCCATACGCGCATCGACGAAACCATCGCGCATGTGATCGCTCGGGCGCACGTGGGCAACATCTACGTGAACCGCAACGTGATCGGCGCGGTGGTCGGCGTGCAGCCGTTCGGCGGCGAAGGGCTGTCGGGCACGGGGCCGAAGGCGGGCGGCGCGCTGTACTTGCAGCGTCTGCTGGCGAAGCGCCCGACCGGCTTGCCGAAGTCGCTCGCGAGCACGCTCGTGGTCGATCAGGCTGCCTCGAAGGACACGCCCGCCGCGGCGCTCACCGCGTTGCGCGACTGGGCGATCGGCGAACGCGATCCGCAGACGGCCGCGCGCTGCGACGGCTATCTGCAGCATGTAATGGCGGGCGCGACGGCGGTGCTGAACGGTCCGACCGGCGAGCGCAACACCTACACGCTCGGCGCGCGCGGCACGGTGCTGTGCGTAGCGGCGACGGCGAGCGGCGCGCGCGCGCAACTGGCCGCCGTGCTCGCGACGGGCAACAAGGCGTTGTTCTCGGGCTCGGCGGGCGAGCAGCTGACGGCATCGCTGCCGGCATCGCTCAAGCCGTTCGCGTTCGTGAAGAAGGCGGGCGACGTCAATGCCGACTTCGACGCCGTGCTGTTCGAAGGCGACAGCGATGAACTGCTGTCGCTCGTGAAGGAAGTCGCGAAGCGTCCGGGACCGATCGTATCGGTGCAGGGCGTGGCTGCGGGAGCGTTCGCCGACGCAGGCCACGACGGCGAAGACTACGCGCTCGAACGGCTGCTGACGGAACGCTCGGTGAGCGTGAACACGGCGGCGGCGGGCGGTAATGCGAATTTGATGACGATCGGTTGAGTTATCCCTCGAGCGCTCGATTCAAACGAATTCAAACAAGCGGCAGCGGGCACGGCGATCCCGGCACAAGCTGCCATCCACACTGGAACCAGGAGAAGCTATGAAGCACACGATGACCAAGCTGGCAGTAGCCATGACGCTCGCCGGCCTCTCGGTCGCGGGGACCGCTGTTGCGCAGCAAGCCGAGGAAGTGAAGGTTGGTTACGCAGGACCGTTGACGGGCGCTCAGGCGCACTACGGCAAGGACATGCAGAACGGCATCACGCTCGCCGTCGAGGATTTCAACGCCACGAAGCCGGTGATCGGCGGCAAGCCGGTTCGCATCGTGCTGAATTCGGCCGATGACCAGGCCGACCCGCGCACGGGCACGACCGTCGCGCAGCGCCTCGTCGATGACGGCATCAAGGGCATGCTCGGCCACTTCAACTCGGGCACGACGATCCCGGCTTCGCGCATCTACGCGAACGCGGGCATCCCCGAAATCGCGATGGCAACGGCGCCCGAATACACGACGCAAGGTTTCAAGACGGCCTTCCGCATGATGACCTCCGACACGCAGCAAGGCTCGGTCGCAGGTGAGTTCGCGGTGAAGAACCTCAAGGTGAAGAAGATCGCGATCGTCGACGACCGCACGGCTTACGGCCAGGGTCTCGCCGACCAGTTCGAGAAGGCGGCGAAGGCTGCGGGCGGCACGATCGTCGTGCGCGAGTTCACGAACGACAAGGCCGTGGACTTCAAGGCGATTCTGACCAAGATCAAGTCGACGAACCCGGACCTCGTGTACTACGGCGGCGCGGATTCGCAAGCCGGCCCGATGGTCAAGCAGATGAAGACGCTCGGCTTCCGCGCGCCGCTGATGGCGGGCGAAATGGTGAAGACGGACACCTTCCTGAAGATCGCGGGCGACGCTTCTGACGGCACGGTGGCATCGCTCGCCGGTCTGCCGATGGACGAAATGCCGGGCGGCGCGGACTACTCGGCGAAGTACAAGAAGCGCTTCAACGAAGACGTGCAGACCTACTCGCCGTACGCATACGACGGCGCAATGGCGATGTTCACGGCGATGAAGGCGGCTAACTCGACGGATCCGGCGAAGTACCTGCCGTTCCTCGCGAAGACCGACATGCAGGGCGTGACGGCGAAGCACCTGTCGTACGACTCGAAGGGCGATCTGAAGAACGGCGGCATTACGCTGTACAAGGTCGTCGGCGGGAAGTGGACGACGCTGCAGAGCGTGGGCGGCAAGTAAGGCGAGCCTGCTAACGCAGGCTTGACTCCAACGGCCCGGTCCGCGTTTGCGGCCGGGCCGTTTGTCATTGGGTCGTCCGGACCTTCACGGCAGCCGGACCTTTGTGCCCCATGCCTTTCAGGAAGCTCACTTCCATGCCTTTGTAGAGCTCGTCGAAATCGGTGTCGATCAATGCCGAGCAATAGAAAAACAGGTTTTCCCTGGCGCCCTCCGGCGTGATGAACCCGTATCCGTTTTGCACGTGGGCGATGGTCCCGACTTTCCAGTCGTCATCGTGGTCTGCGCCGATGGATTGCGCCGCGCTCTTGCGGCGCTGAAACAGCGAGCTCAACGCTTCTTTTTCCTCTCCCTGCGCGCTGTCCATCCGGTCGATCACGTCCGACATCATGACCGGATACTTCGCCTCATTCAGGAGCAACTGGCTCGGCCGCGTGCCTTTCTGCTCTCCGCTTGCCGTGTCGTAGGCGAATGTCCAGCCGAGCACCAGCACCGGCATGCCGAGTGCCTTGAGCTTGCGCGCGAGCTGAATATAAGCGGCGTCACCGGCGATGAGCGCGATGACGTCGAACCGTTGATGCACGGCCATATCGAACGCGTCGAGCGCGAGCCATATGTCGATGCTGCCTTCTTTGCCCACGAAATTCACCGGCATGTAATGCGTGGTGACACGTTCCTTCATCAGGATGTCGTCGAGCACGCGTTCGTCGTATAGCGTCTCGGATGCCTTCTCCATGTTTTGCCGAGCCGAGAATCGCTCGCGAAAGTAATGTGCTTCGGTGATCTGGCAATCAGCCGAATCGATGCCTTCTTCGCCGGCGAATTTGTAGCGGATGTATTCGTGAAGCCCGCGCACCGAAATCCACGCGTTCTTCTTGTTGTGGTGCATGTAGTACTTTCGGACAAGGTCGAGATAGTTGCCGTCATAGAACACGCCGACTCTCATGAATCGTCTTGTAGGATTTGACATTGCCTGACACGTTGAAGGAGGCTCAAGGAACGTGCTCCTCCAGGGAGCAGGACAAATATTGACGAGTGACGGGCGTGAAATCAATACTAAGAAATGCTTACTAACTCAGCGGGATATAGTTTTGGGAGAATAAATAAAGCTGACCGGCATGGATTCACGTTTTCCGGCAGATAATCATCAGGAATCTGGATGAAAAATCAGCTTTCCGGAGTCGTATTCCGGCGCTTATAGCCGGTCACCATCGCCCGAATAAGATTTTCCCGCGTCCAGAAACTCATCAGCACCGCTGCGGCGACATGCACGCAGACGCACACCTCGAGCGCGATGGAAAGCCACGTGTGAATGTCCTGCGGCCACTCTTCGCCCCAGAACGCATCGAGACGCATGGTCCAGCCCGACACTGCGAGCCCGAGAATCAGGAGCCACAGAAAGAGCGCCATCAACCCGCCGAGCGGATTGTGCGAGAGGTGATGCAGCGGTTTGCCCGCGGCAAGCGAGCGAAGATAGCCGATGAGATGCGAGGGCGTCGGCCACCACGCGGAGAAGCGCGCTGGCCGCGATCCGACGAATCCCCACGCGATGCGCGCCACGACGAGCCCCGCCGCGGCATACCCGAGCAGCCGATGTGTGGCATCCGTCGGGCCGAACAGATTCCAGAGGACGATGCCCGCGACCGTCCAGTGCGTGAGCCGGACACAGCGATCCCAGACTTTCACGGGCGTCATCATCGAAAAGAGAGACGCTTACTCGACTTCCGACTTCACGACGGCCAGCGTCTTCGTGTCGTAATAGATCTCGACCTTCTTGCCGTCCTTGTTGTGGCCGTAGATCTCGTAGCAGTTTCCGTCGACCTTGAACTTGCGGATCTTGTAGCCCTGCGCTTCGAGCTGCGCCTTGGCATCCGATTCCTTCATCCACTCGCTCTTCGGGTGCGCCGTGCAGTCCGCCTTCGCGAACGCCGCGCCCGAGAAACCCAATGCCAACGACAAAGCCAGAACCTTCAGCATCGCTAACTCCCAATGGTTTTTGAACTGGCTACTCTACTGCCACCGGGAGTGTGCTGCAAGAAGATTGAAAGTTTGTCGCTTAGCGCTGGCCTTGCTGGCGAATTTGTTCGAGTGTCGCGCCCGGCGTGCTCTGATCCTGTGGAATACGGATTTCGATCAGCGCCGGCAGACCGGAATTTCGCGCGCGTTCGAACGCGGGCATGAACTGATCCGTCGTCTCGACGAGCTCGCCGTGCGCGCCGAACGCGCGCGCATAGGCGACGAAGTCCGGGTTCGTGAGCCCGGTTCCGTGCACGCGATTCGGGTAATGGCGCTCCTGATGCATGCGGATCGTGCCGTACTGCGCGTTGTTCACGACGATGAAAATCACCGGCAACTGATATTGCATGGCCGTGGCGATTTCCTGGCTCGACATCATGAAGCAGCCGTCGCCCGCGAACGCGATCACCGTGCGCTCCGGGTAAAGCGACTTCGCGGCAATCGCGGCGGGCACGCCATAACCCATCGCTCCGCTCGTCGGCGCGACCTGCGAACGGAAGTGCCGATACGAATAGTGCCGATGCAGCCACGTCGCGTAATTGCCCGCGCCGTTCGTGAGGATCGAATCGGCGGGAATTGTTTCCGCGAGCTGACGCATGATCTCGCCGAGCTGTACGTCGCCGAGCATCGGGCGGGGCTTGCGCCATTCGAGGTACGCGGCGCGCGCGGTCTCGACTTCGCCGCCCCACGCGATGTTCGCGGGGGGCGTCAGCGCGGCGAGCATCGACGCGATTTCCGGCATGCCCGAGACAATTGGCAGATCGGCGCTGTACACGCGCCCGAGCTCCTCCGCACCCTGGTGCACGTGGATGAGCGTCTGCTTCGTCTTCGGGATGTCGAGCAGCGTGTAGCCGCCCGTCGTCGATTCGCCCATGCGCGGGCCGAGCACGAAGAGCACGTCGGCGTCGCGCACGCGCGCGGCGAGCGCCGGATTGATGCCGAGACCGACATCGCCCGCGTAGTTCGGATGCTCGTTCGAAAGCGTGTCCTGATAGCGGAACGCGCAGCCCACCGGCAGCTTCCATTGCTCGACGAAGCGCGCGAAATCCTGCGTCCCCTCGGCCGTCCAGCCGCTGCCGCCCGCGATCACGAACGGCTTCTTCGCGCTCGCGAGCACTTCGCGCAGGCGTTCGATCTGCGCCGCCGACGGCGACGCCGCCACGCGCTGATAGCGCGGCGCGGGCGGCGCGGCGTCGACCGTTTCGGTCAGCATGTCTTCCGGCAGCGCGAGCACGACAGGACCCGGGCGGCCCGACGTCGCCGTGTGAAACGCGTGGCTCAGGTATTCCGGCACGCGGCGTGGATCGTCGATCTGCGCGACCCATTTGGCCATCTGCCCGAACATCCGCCGATAGTCGATTTCCTGAAACGCCTCGCGATCCATGTGATCGCGGGCGCATTGGCCGATGAGCAGGATCATCGGCGTCGAATCCTGAAACGCGGTGTGCACGCCGATCGACGCGTGCGTAGCGCCAGGGCCGCGCGTCACGATCGCGATGCCCGGCCGCCCGGTCAGCTTGCCGACCGCTTCGGCCATGTTCGCCGCGCCCGCCTCGTGACGGCAGACGATCGTCTGAATCTGCGAGGTTTCGTCGTGCAGGGAATCGAGCACGGCGAGAAAGCTCTCGCCGGGAACGCAGAACACGCGTTCGACGCCGTGATGCACGAGCGCATCGACGACGAGGCGCGCGCCGGTGGTTTGACCTTGGGGAGCTGCGGATTGCGCGGAGGGGACAGCGGACGCCATGCGAAGAAGTCTCCTTGGAATGTCCGGACGCGTCTCGAGGCGAGCCGGATCGTGGGCGAACAGACCCTAGAGCTTACGCCGTCGCGCGCGTGTCCGGAAAAGCGCGAGACGGAATCTTTTTCCGAAGAGCGCGCCGTCGCGTTTCCATCAGCCGAAATACCCCTTTTTCTCACCCTTTATCCAGCGATGGACAAAAGGGGAAGTTCGCAATAATGGCCTCACTGAAAAGCGGGCACGGCAATGAGCCAGGCGGGCCCGCCTAGCAAAGATCGCAGTCTCACCTCATCGGGGGCAAGTTTGGACATTCGTAAATTCATCGGTGCGAACAGCCGCGACGCATTGCGCCAGGTTCGTGAAGCGCTCGGACCCGATGCCGTGGTGCTGTCGAATCGCACGCTCGATGACGGCTCCGTCGAGATCGTCGGCGTCGCGGATAGCGATATCGCATCGATTTCGCCCGCAGCGCAAGAGCAGGCAGTGCGCTCGGCCGGCACGTCGCGCGCCGCGCTGGCCGCCGCCGCCGCCGCCGCGATGCCGATGAAGCAGCCAGCCGCGAATCCGTATGCGAGCGGCGACGTGTTCTCGTCGGTCTTCGGCGCGAACACCGACATCGACGATGAAGAAGACCACGCCCGATCGAACGAAACCGCATCCGACGACGAAGCGCCGCGCACGATGGCCGATTCGAATCCGTGGCTGATCGAGCACGCGAAGCGCATCGCGCAGCAGGCGACGATGCCGTCGAACCGGCCGCTCACGGCATCCGCCGCGATCGCGCGCGGCATGGGCGTGCCGAAGACGGTGTCCGTGCAAGAGCCGCGCGCCGAACAAACGGCGGAAGCGGGCAAGTACGCGCTGCGTCAGCAAGCGCAGGCGAAGCGTGCCGAAGCAGCCGTCGAGTCGAAGGTCGAAACCCCTGACTGGGCTCGCGAAGCCGCGCAAGCCGCCGCGCGCCGCGCCGCGCAGAAGATAAACGCGAGCGCGCCGCGCGCCGATGCGCCCGCTGCACACGCTGCACACGCCGCGCCGGAAAGCGCGTTCGAAGGCCTGCCCGCGAACGCGGCGGCCGTCGTCACCGAAGCGATCCGCGCGCGCATGGAGCAGGTCGTCAACGAAACGGTGATGAACGAGCTCTCGTCGATGCGCTCGATGATGGAAGAGCACTTCTCCGGTCTCATGTGGGGCGAGCGCCAGCGTCGCAATCCGACGGGCGGCGCGCTGACCAAGCGCCTCTTTTCCGCCGGCTTCTCCGCGCAACTCGTGCGCATGATGATGGACAACATGCCCGAGATGGAGAGCGTGGAAGGCGCGCTCGAATGGGTTCAGCAAGTGCTCGAATCGAACATCCCGGTGATGGACAGCGAAGACGCGCTGATGGAGCGCGGCGGCGTGTTCGCGCTGATGGGCCCGACGGGCGTCGGCAAGACGACGACCACCGCGAAGCTCGCTGCGCGCTGCGTGATGCGCTTCGGCGCAAGCAAGGTAGCGCTGCTCACGACCGACAGCTACCGTATCGGCGCGCACGAGCAACTGCGCATCTTCGGCAAGATTCTCGGCGTTTCGGTGCACGCGGTGAAGGACGGCGCCGACCTCCAGCTCGCGCTGTCCGAGCTGCGCAACAAACATATCGTGCTGATCGACACGATCGGCATGAGCCAGCGCGACCGCATGGTCTCCGACCAGATCGCGATGCTGTGCGGCGCGGGTCATCCGGTGCAGCGCATCCTGCTGCTCAACGCGACGAGCCACGGCGACACGCTCAACGAAGTCGTGCAGGCCTACAAGAGCGCGCCGGATCAGCCGCCGCTCGCGGGCTGCATCCTGACGAAGCTCGACGAAGCCACGAATCTCGGCGGTGTCCTCGATACGGTCATCCGCTACAAGCTGCCCGTGCATTACGTGTCGACCGGCCAGAAGGTGCCGGAGAACCTGTACGTCGCGACCAAGCGCTTTCTCATCAAGAGCGCGTTCTGCATTCCGCGCGACGGCTCGCCGTTCGTGCCGCAGGACGAGGAAGTGCCGGCGCTGCTCTCGGCGTTGTCCGCGCGCGCCACGACCGACATGCATGAGGTGCGCTTTGGATAAGTTCGTGCTCGACCAGGCGGAAGGTCTGCGACGGCTCCTCACGCGCGCCGGTTCGCGCGTGGTGGCGGTCGCGGGCGGGCCGGCGGGCATCGGATGCACGTCGGCGGTGTTGAATCTCGGCGCGGCGCTGTCCGTGCACGGCAAGGACGTGCTCGTGATCGACGAGCATCGCGACGCGGGATCGGTGAGCCGCATGCTGGGCCTGTCCGATGCAGGCGCGCTCGCCGCGGTGATGTCGGGACGGCGCACGCTGGCGGATACCGTCGAGCGCACGCCGTTCGGCT
This sequence comes from Caballeronia sp. 11_S32, assembly GCF_056930355.1. Classification (NCBI taxonomy): domain Bacteria; kingdom Pseudomonadati; phylum Pseudomonadota; class Betaproteobacteria; order Burkholderiales; family Burkholderiaceae; genus Caballeronia; species Caballeronia sp. 11_S32. Next base: position 321,511 of record NZ_JBXOWH010000003.1, on the reverse strand, counting down.
TCTCGCTGATCGCGGCGCCGCGCGACGAGCGCATCGTTCACGACGCCGCGCAGTGCCGCGCCTTGCTCGACGGTCCGGCGGACATCGTGTTGATCGATGCGCAGCTCGATCGCCACGGCGCGCTGTCGACCCTCGCGGCGCAGGCGCATGACTTTCTCGTCGTGACGCGGGTGGCCGCGTCGGCGATCACCGAGGCGTATGCGTGCATGAAGCGCCTGCACTACGCCCACGCGATCGGCCAGTTCCGCGTGCTCATCAATCACGTGCAGAACCCGGCCGACGCGGCGGTCGCGTTCGACAACCTGTCGGGCGTCGCGAGCCGGTATCTGGCCGTGTCGCTCGTGCAGGCGGGGTATGTGTCCGAGGATGCGCGCGTCGCTCGGGCGAAGGAACTCTCGCGCTGCGCAGTCGAAGCGTTCCCGGCCACGGCCGCGGCGCGCGACTACCGCGCGATCGCGGCGGAGCTCCTGCACTGGCCGATGCGTCCCGCGCCTTATCCGGCGAAGACGGAGAGCCAGAGAAACGCGCGCATTCCGGTAGGCGACTCTGGTCACGGCGTGCGGGAAGCCTGGCTTTCCGAGCATGCAATGAGCAGCACGGCGTCGATGTGATCAAGATAGGTGACCAAGATGTATAACGCCCAAGGCAAACTCTCACAGTCGGACGTGCTGACGAAATATGCGCCGCTCGTTCGCCGGCTGGGGCTTCAACTCGTCGCCAAGATGCCGGCGAGCGTGGATCTCGACGATCTCATCCAGGCCGGCATGATCGGCCTGATGGACGCGGCGAGCCGCTACAAGGAAGATCAAGGCGCGCAGTTCGAGACCTACGCGAGCCAGCGCATTCGCGGCGCGATGCTGGATGAGCTGCGCGCGAACGACTGGCTGCCGCGCAGCATGCGCAAGACATCGCGCGAAGTGGAATCGGCGGTGCACAAGGTCGAGCAGAACCTCGGCCGCTCGGCGAGCGAGACGGAGATCGCGGAGCACATGAACATGCCGCTTCCCGAGTATCAGTCGATGCTGCAGGACTTGCACGGCAGCCAGCTGATCTACTACGAAGACTTCGACCGCTCCGCCGACGACGAGCCGTTCCTCGACCGTTATTGCGTCGACCGTTCGGATCCGCTTTCGGCGTTGCTCGACGACAGCTTGCGCGGCGCGCTGATCGAGGCCATCGACAAGCTGCCCGAGCGCGAGAAGCTGCTGATGAGCCTCTATTACGAACGCGGCCTGAACTTGCGCGAAATCGGCGCGGTGATGGAAGTGAGCGAATCGCGCGTGTGCCAGTTGCACAGCCAGGCGGTGGCGCGTCTTCGCGCGAAGCTGCGCGAGCAGGCGTGGACGGGCGTCGAGGCTTGATGCTTTAGTTCATTTCGAAGTCGCGCGTCTCGGCGAACACGGTCTTGCCTTCGCCGAGACTTTTCGCGCGATACATCGCGCGGTCGGCGGCGCGTAGCACGGCGGTCATGCCGGATTGATGCGCGGCCGTCGCGCTGGAAAGCAGGCATGCGCCGATGCTCGCCGAGACCGACACCGGCCGCTCCTGCACCGAGGTGATCGCGGCGAGCACCGAGTGAATGCTGTCGGCCATCGCGAGCACCGCGGCGGGATCGCGCACCTGATGCGCGAGCACGACGAACTCGTCGCCGCCCAGACGCGCGATGGTATCGGTCTTGCGCATGCGCTTGCCGAGCGATTGCGCGAAGGCCTGCAGCAGCATGTCGCCGACGGCGTGGCCGTAGGTGTCGTTCACTTCCTTGAAGCCGTCGAGATCGATGAGGAGGAGCGCGGTGGCGCTGTCGCCATCGGCTTCGGGCGCGGACATCGCGCGATCGACGATCTGCTCCAGCGCATAACGGTTCGACAGGCCGGTGAGCGGATCGGTCGATGCCTGACGCGCGAGATCCCGATTCGCGTTGCCGAGCCGGTCGACGAGCACGCTCAGATACACCGATGCGCCCAGCACGCTCAGGCCCAGCCCGATAGCGGCGGGGATATTCGCATGCCACCACGGCTGCCAGAGCGCGAGCGCCACGACGATGACGAGCGCCGTCGCGCATGAAACGGCGAGCGTGCGCTTGCCATAGCGGCATCCCGAGCCGATCAGAAACCAGAACATCACCCAGATGAGCGGCAGCCCGATGGCGCCGCCCGCGGCGAGCGCGAGCCCGAGCAGCGTCTGATCGGCGATGGTCGTCGCCGTGAGACGCTTCACCGAAGGCGAGCGCATGCGGCTGACGATCAAGAGCGTGACGGCGCCATAAGACACGTACAGCGCGACAATGCGCATGACCATCGATGCATCGTGCGACGGATGGAGCCACGCGTAGATGCCGTATGCCAGAAGAACCGCCGCACCCATCCAGACCCGCAGCGTGGCCTGCTCGCGTTCGGGATTCCGGTGCTCGGACCATGCGAAGGCATAAGCCCGGCGTGCCGGTTGATGCGCCTGCTCCATACTGAACCCCTGGATGGTGATTTCTTTCTTTTATCTTGCTGTTATGTACTGCGGCCCCGTCGCATGGCATCGGTGGGATGGAGTGGCATCGAATTGCACCGAGCGAGCGATCCGCTATTTTGCAACGTTTTGCGAAGACGCTGTGTTTCGTGTAAGAACGGCTTTCGAACGACTTTTTCCGATTCACCGTGATGCGCGACGAATCTTCCTCAGCCTCATTAACGGCCGAATGGCTGCCGGTCTGTAATAGCGACGACGTGCCGGAGGGCGGGGCGCGCGGGTTCATCGTCGCCGATGAGCGGATCGTCGTGTGGCGCGACAGCGTCGGCGCGGCGCACGTGTGGCGCGATTACTGTCCGCATCGGGGCGCGCAGTTGTCGCTCGGGCACGTGATGCGCGATCAGATCGTGTGTCCGTATCACGGATGGCGTTATGACATCGAGGGACAGTGTTTGCGGATTCCGTCGAATCCGTCGCTGCGTCCATCGAAGCGTGTCTGCACGACGACGTACGTCAGCGAGGAGAAGTACGGCGTTATCTGGATGTGCTTCGGCGAGCCTGCTCATGCGCTCGATTTTTTTCCCGAAGCCGCGATTCCCGGCGGCCGGCGCATCAATCTCGCGCCGCAGATGGTGAGGTCATCGGCGCCGCGCGTCGTCGAGAATTTTCTGGACATGGCGCACTTTTCGTTCGTGCACGAGGGCATTCTCGGCGAAGACGCGCATACGGAAGTGCCTGACTATGAAGTCCTTGTGACCGATGGAGGGCTGGAGGCGCGGCAGTGCCGATACTGGCAGCCCGCGGGCATTCCGGGGCAAGGCGGCGGCGCGATGATCGAGTATGTGTATCGCGTGAAGCGGCCGATGATTGCGACGCTCACGAAGATGGCGGGCGGTGGCCTGGGGGCGTTGCATATCATGCTGGCGGCATCGCCCGTGACGCAGACGGAGACGCGGGCGTGGCTCGTTTCCATCCACGAGGATGACACGACGCATTCCGATCAGGAGCTTTATGACTTCAACATGGAGATCCTGACGCAGGACACGCCGATCGTGGAGTCGCAGTGGCCTCGATGCCTGCCGCTCGATCTCGATGCGGAGTTGCATCAGCGCTGTGACCGGATGGCGGTGGCTTATCGCAGGTGGCTGGCGGGGATGGGGTTCGGGTGGGGGACGGTGCTTCGTGCGGCGCCGACCTCGGCTCTTTCTGGCAATCGTTGATCCAGGCGGATAGTCATATCGCGACGGCCACATTCGTTGATTCGGACTGCGGAATCGCTTGAGGATGTAAGCACCGTTTATCAGCACTGCCGTAGGCAGATCCCGTCTCGTGACGTGAAAACGCCCAAGGGTTCGGCGCGTCCTGGATAGGTGGACGGCGTACTGCCAAGGGGAACGACAGGAATATTATTCGAACCGGCGGATGGATGAGTCCGACAACACAACTGCGCGTGCTGGTTGTTGCCGATTTAGTTGAAGCGGAATTCTTGGCGCGCCCGGCTGGGATCGAACCAGCAACCCCTGCCTTCGGAGGGCAGTACTCTATCCATTGAGCTACGGGCGCATCGGAGAAGGGCTTGCGGGGGAAAGACACACGCCGAAAGTCGGCTGCAAGGCCCATGCGAATCCGAGAGGATACCTGTTTTCCATGACTTCGTCCATCGCACGGGGTCGAACGCGCCCGCGCGACAAGACGCCGGAAGCCTCACACGATTCGGGTAAACGCCCGCTCCGCCGCGCCGGCCACCCCGCGCCGACAGTTAAGCGTTCCGTCTATAATCGACCGTGCCTTTCCCCAAGGCGCGCCCAAGCGCAATGCGGTAGCTGTCACGCTGTCACTGAACCGACTCACACCAAAAAACGGGAGACGAGACAAGCATGAGCGAAGCACCCCACGGAGCCCCGATCAAGACACCCGGCCAACTCATCGCCGCGGTCATCGCGGGATTCGGCATCCCGGTCGCCATCATCATCCTGCTGGCCGTCTACGTGAACAATGCGACGCGCACCGGCGCCGGCACCGATCTCGAATCCTCGGTCAAGGAGCGCATCGCGCCCGCCGCGCAGGTCGATATCCGCGACGCCAACGCGCCGCGCGTCTACAAGACAGGCGAGGAAGTCTATAAAGCGGTGTGCTCGGCCTGTCACGCGGCAGGCACCGCAGGCGCGCCCAAGTTCGGCGATGCCGGCGCATGGGGCACGCGCATCGGCGAAGGTTACGACACGCTCCTGCACAACGCGCTCAACGGCAAGGGCGCGATGCCCGCGCGCGGCGGCACCAGCCCCGACGATTACAGCGACTTCGAAATCGCGCGCGCTGTCGTCTATATGGCGAACGGCAGCGGCGGCAAGCTCGCCGAACCCGCGCAACCCGCGCCGGGCGCGGCGGCCAGCGCGGGCGCATCGGCGCCGGCAGCGAGTGCCGGAGGCGCATCGGCCCCGGCGGGCGCGAGTTCGAACGAAAACGCGCAGGCCGCCGCCGCCGTGGCGGCGCTCGCATCCGTGCCGCAAACCGCATCGGCGGCGCCGGCAGCGGGCGCGCAAAGCGCCGACGCAGCCCAGGCCGGCAAGGCGCTCTACGAGCAGGTCTGCCAGGCATGTCACGCGGCCGGCGTGCTCAATGCGCCGAAGTTCGGCGACAAGGCCGCATGGGCGCCGCGCCTCAAGGAGCCGATGGACACCGTCTACAACTACGCGTTGCACGGCAAGGGTGCGATGCCGCCGAAGGGCGGATCGAACGCACCGGATGCGGATGTGAAGGCGGCCGTCGATTACATGGTCAACGCGGCAAAGTAACGCTCGAGCCGAAACAAAAAACCCTGCGTCGTCGTGGCGCAGGGTTTTCTTATTTGAAGCGCAAAGAGATCAACTCTTCTGCAACATCGCCTTGAGCATCGCCATGCGATCCTTCGGCGACAAGGGCGCTTCTTCCTTCGTCGGCGGCGGCGCATCGTCGAGCAGCATCTCGGGGATGAAGCGCGACGGCTCGCACACCACCGTCTCCCGCGCGCGTTTGCGCTTCTTGCACCAGTTCAGATGCAGGCTGCGCTGCGCCCGCGTGATCGCCACATACATCAGCCGGCGCTCTTCCTCGATGCGCGAATCGTCGATGGGCGCGTCGTCGTCCGAGCCGCCGCGATGCGGCATGATGCCTTCCTCGACGCCCACCAGAAACACGTGCGGATACTCCAGCCCCTTCGATGCGTGCACGGTCGACAGCCGCACCGCGTCCGGATCTTCCTCCTTGCCTTCGAGCATCGACATCAGCGCGACCGTCTGGATCAGGCCGAGCAGGTTCTTGCCTTCATCGGCGAAACCGTCGGCGGTGTCGTAGCCGGTCTGTTCCGTTCCGGGCGCGGCCTCCGGTTTCGTGCCCTTGCGCTTGAGCCATTCGAGGAACTCGAGCACGTTCTGCCACTTGGACTGCGCCTGACGCTCGTCGTACGCGTCGTAGAGATACGACTCGTAATGGATGGCTTCCATCATGTCGTCGAGCACTTCGGTCGCGGGATCGCGCGCGGCGCGGTCCGACAATCGACGGATCCATTCGCAGAACGTGCGCAGCGGCTCGACCTGCCGCGCCGACAGCCGCGCCTCGATGCCGCCCATGAACACCGCCTCGAACAGCGACACCTTCGCCGCGCCCGCGAACGCGCCGAGCGCTTCGAGCGTCGTGTTGCCGACACCGCGCCGCGGCGTCGTGATCGCGCGGATGAACGCGGGATCGTCGTCGGGATTCGCAATCAGACGCAGATACGCGATGAGGTCCTTGATCTCGGCCTTGTCGAAGAACGACTGCCCGCCCGACAGCACATACGGAATGCGCTCGCGCCGCAAAACCTGCTCGAAGATGCGCGCCTGAAAGTTGCCGCGATAAAGAATCGCGTAATCGCGAAACTGGGTGCGCCGCTCGAACTTGTGCGCCGACAGCCGGAACACGACGGATTCCGCCTCGTGCTCCTCGTCGTTGCAGCCGGTGACGGTGATCGTGTCGCCCATGCCGTGCTCGGACCACAGCTTTTTCTCGAACAGCTTCGGATTGTTCGCGATGACGTTGTTCGCCGCCGTCAGAATCCGCACCGTCGAGCGATAGTTCTGCTCCAGCTTGATGACGTGCAGCTTCGGGAAATCCTTGCCGAGCTGCGCGAGGTTTTCGATGGTCGCGCCGCGCCAGCCGTAGATCGCCTGATCGTCATCGCCCACGGCGGTGAACGCCGCGCGCGGGCCGGCCAGCAGCTTCACCAGTTCGTACTGGCACGCGTTCGTGTCCTGATATTCGTCGATCAGCAGATAACGCAGGCGGTTCTGCCACTTCTCGCGAATCTGCTCGTTCTCCGCGAAAAGCTGCGCGGGGCGCAGGATCAGATCGTCGAAATCGAGCGCCTGATACGCGTGCAGCGTGGCCGCATAGCTGCGATAGACGATCGCCGCCTGATGCTCGTCCTCGTTGCTCGCGAGCACGGAGGCCTGATCGGGCGACACCATCGCGTTCTTCCACAGCGAAATGATCGACTGGATCTTGCGGATCAAACCCTTGTCGGTCGTGCCGAGCTGCTCCTGAACCATGCCGAAGCAGTCGTCCGAATCCATGATGGAGAACTGCGGCTTCAGTCCGACGTGCTCCGCTTCCTGCCGCATGATCTGCACGCCGAGCGAATGGAATGTGCAGATCGTCAACTGATTGACGGGAATCTTGCGGCCTTCCTTGCCGGGCGTCGTGAGCGTCTTGCCTTCGAGCAGTTTCCCGGTGCGCTCGCGCATTTCGAGCGCGGCCTTGTTCGTGAAGGTGAGCGCGGCGATGTGCTTCGGCTCGAAGCCGCGTCCTTCGATCAGATGCGCGATCTTCTGCGTGATCACGCGCGTCTTGCCGCTGCCCGCGCCGGCGAGCACGAGACAGGGACCGTCGAGATAGCGCACGGCTTCGCTTTGCGCGGCGTTGAGACCTGCGGACATCGTATTGGGCTTGGATATCTGGCGCGCGCGGCGGACCGGCGCATGGAGGAGAGCGCGATGTTAACACGATAGAACCGGCGCGGTTCCGGCCCTCGTTCGTGCCACAATATCCGACCGAATTCACGACAGGACGATGCCCGCATGAACACAGCACTGAAAGTCGGCGTAATGGGGTACGGACTCGCCGGCGCGACGTTTCACGCGCCGGTCATAGAGCACTGCGGCCGCGCCGAAGTGACGGCTATCGCGACGAGCCAGGCCGAGCGCGCGCAGGCCGATTATCCGAACGCGCAGATTGTCGCGGATTTCGACGCGCTGCTCGCCGTCGACGGTCTCGAATGCGTCGTCATCGCGACGCCGAACGACACGCACTTCGATCTCGCGCATCGGGCGTTGTCGGCGGGAAAGCACGTGGTCGTCGACAAGCCGGTGACGCTCTCCGCGCGCGACGCCCGCACGCTCGCCGATCTCGCGCAGCAGAAAGGCCTGATCTTCGCGCCGTTCCACAATCGCCGCTGGGACGGCGATTTCATGACGGTGCGCGCGCTCGTCGAAAGCGGGCGGCTCGGGCGCATCACGCATTACGAATCGCATTTCGACCGCTTCCGCCCGAAAGTGCCGCAGCGCTGGCGCGAGGAGGCGGAGCGCGGCGGCGGGCTGCTGTTCGATCTGGGGCCGCATCTGATCGATCAGGCGCTGACGCTCTTCGGCGCGCCGCAGACGGTGACGGCGTTCGTGAAGGCGCACCGCGATCACGCGCACGCGCCGGACTACGTGCATCTCGTGCTCGGCTACGGCGACAAGGAAGTGATCCTGCACGCGAGCGCGCTCGCCGCGCTGGAACCGCCGCGCTTCGCGATTCATGGCACGCGCGGCAGTTATGTGAAGAACGGGCTCGATACTCAGGAAGATCAGCTGCGTTCGGGCATGCGGCCGGGCAATCCGGAGTTCGCGAAGAACCCGCCGGGCGTGCTGCGCGAAGTCGATGGCGACCTCGATCTGCGTCACGAATTCGCCACGAAGGACGGCGCATATATCGAGTTTTATCGGGCGCTGGCGGCGGCGATTCAGGATAGGAAGCCATTTCCGGTCTCGCCGCAGGACGCGGTCGATACGATGACGATCATCGAGCTGGCCATTCAGAGCGACGCCGAAGGGCGGCGCGTGCCGTTCGCGCGCCAGTGACGTCTATCGCCGGTGGATGCTTCCGGAGCGTCCACCGTGCACCGACACGCTTTCGCCCAACTACGTGACGCCATCGATGGTGAGGGTGGCCGGCATGCGGTCTGGGGAAAAGATGACGAATCGTCCAGCATACGCGCGCGATTGCGGCAAATTTCCCCGTATTTGAAACAAAGCGGTTCGATTCTTCGCCGCGCGGGCCCGTTCGGCTAAGCCGATACGGATCGATCGGACAGTCAATCGCTGCGGTCCGAATCCGTTTGACAACCCCAATTCGGTCGCGTAAATTCTGCCGCACGCGTCGGGAGAGCGCGTGGCCGCCGCTTGTCAGCACGACAGCGGACGCCGCGCCGCCGAAGGGGCATACCCGCAAACTCTCAGGCAAAAGGACCGACGGCGTCGAGGAAAGCAATTTCCTCGCACTCTGGAGAGCGGCAGCGGCTTCGTCGAACGAGCCAGTTGCCCACCGAAGGGGCGCGCGATGAACCGCGGCACGACCGTGCACGGTTCGCGCAATCTCTCAGGTACCGAGGACAGAGGGGTCACGCATCGCAACCGCCAGCCGGTATGCACCTTGCGCGCTGCAACGGCAGCGAGCGCAGGCGCATTCGGCAGGCAAAAGCGCGCTGCGTGGCCTTTTTTGTTTCGCGAACCGAGGCCCCGATGACTTCTCTTCAACACACGCCCTTGCACGCCGCTCACCTCGCGCTCAACGCGCGCATGGTCGACTTCGGCGGCTGGGACATGCCCGTCAACTACGGTTCGCAGATCGACGAGCACCGCGCCGTGCGCACGGATGCCGGCATGTTCGACGTTTCGCACATGCGCGTGGTCGATTTCGAGGGCGAAGCCGTCCGCGAATTCTTCAAGTACGCAATCGCCAATAACGTCGACAAGCTCACGACGCCGGGCAAGGCGCTCTACTCGTGCCTGCTCAACGGCGACGGCGGCGTCATCGACGATCTCATCGTTTACTACTTCTCCGAGACGAGCTTTCGCGTCGTCGTGAATGCGGGCACGGCGGAGAAGGACATCGCGTGGTTCGGGCAATTGAATGCCGAAGGCGAATTCAATCTGTCCATCACGCCGCGCCGCGATCTCGCGATCATCGCCGTGCAAGGCCCGAATGCGCGCGAAAAAGCCTGGCAAGTGCTGCCGGATACGCGTGCGCAAACGCAGGACATCAAGCCGTTCAATGCGGTCGTTTTTCCGTCGACGCAATTCGGCGAGCTGATGCTCGCCCGCACGGGCTACACGGGCGAGGACGGCTTCGAGATCGTCGTTCCGGCGACGCACGTGGAAGCGCTGTGGAACGCGCTCGCCGCCGTGGGCGTGAAGCCCGCGGGCCTCGGCGCGCGCGACACGCTGCGCCTCGAAGCCGGCATGAACCTCTACGGCCAGGACATGGACGAGAAGGTCTCGCCGCTCGACGCCGGCCTCGCATGGACCGTCGATCTGAAAGCGCCGCGCGATTTCGTCGGACGCTCGGCACTCGAGGCGCACGGCTCGAAGGCGAATTTCGTCGGACTCGTGCTCATCAAGGAAAACGGCAAGGCGGGCGGCGTGCTGCGCGCGCATCAGAAAGTCGTCACGCCGCACGGCGAGGGCGAAATCACGAGCGGCACGTTTTCGCCGTCGATGCAGGAATCGATCGCGTTCGCACGCGTCCCGACCGCTGTTGCCGTCGGGGACACGGTGCAGGTCGTCATCCGCGACAAGCAACTCCCCGCGCGCGTGGTAAAACTTCCGTTCGTGCGCAACGGCAAGGTTCTCGTCGAACTTTCATAAGCGCCGTCGCGCCCGTTCCCTCCTATCAAGAACCTCACGAAAGAACCACGCAAGGAGCATCCAATGAGCATCCCGGCCGATCTGAAATACACCGAATCGCACGAATGGGTCCGCACCGAATCCGACGGCACGCTGACCGTCGGCATCACCGATCACGCGCAGGAAGCGCTCGGTGACATCGTGTTCGTCGAGCTGCCGGCGGCGGGCAAGACCGTCGCGGCGGGCGATGCGATCGCCGTGATCGAATCGGTGAAGGCCGCATCCGATATCTACGCGCCGGTGTCGGGCGAGATCGTCGCCGCGAACGACTCGCTCACCGCGACGCCCGATCAGGTGAACGGCGCGCCGTACGAAAGCTGGCTCTTCAAGATCAAGCCGGCAGGCGACGCCTCTCTCGACAAGCTGCTCGACGCCGAAGGCTACGGCAAGTCGATCGGCGAATAACTCTCTCAATCGACGAAGGCGGTTCCTTCCCGCAACGAAGGTGCCGCCATTCGCAGGAATTCACATGAAGCTCGAACACCCGGATCGCCTGATGAACCGCACCTCCCTGTCACTCGCCGCGCTCGAATGCCACGATGCATTCGCCGAGCGGCACATCGGCCCCGACGAAGCAGACCAGCGCGCGATGCTCGACGCGCTCGGCTTCGCATCGCGCGCGGCCTTCATCGACGCGGTGATTCCTGAATCGATCCGCCGCAAGGAAACGCTGCCGCTCGGCGCGTTCACGCAGCCGAAGAGCGAGGCGGAAGCGCTCGCGTCGCTGCGCAAGCTCGCGGACGAGAACCTGGTGTTTCGGACTTATATCGGCCAGGGTTACTACGGCACGCACACGCCGGCCGTGATCCTGCGCAACGTGCTGGAAAATCCGGCGTGGTACACGGCATACACGCCGTATCAGCCGGAGATTTCGCAAGGGCGCCTCGAAGCGCTCCTGAACTTCCAGCAGATGGTGATGGACCTGACGGGCCTCGCGATGGCGAACGCGTCGCTGCTCGACGAAGCCACTGCCGCCGCTGAAGCAATGACGCTGCTGCAACGTGTCGGCAAGCCGAAGTCGAACGTCTTCTACGTCGCGGATGACGTGCTGCCGCAGACCATCGAAGTGGTGAAGACGCGCGCGAAGCCGGCGGGCATCGAGGTGAAGGTCGGCCCGGCCGCGGATGCCGCGAGCGCGAACGCGTTCGGCGTGCTGCTGCAATATCCCGGCGCGCAAGGCGACGTGCTCGACTATCGCGCCCTGACCGAAGCGATTCACGCGGCGGGCGGCCATGTCGTCGCGGCGGCGGATCTGCTCGCACTGACGCTCATCACGCCGCCGGGCGAATGGGGCGCGGATGTCGCGATCGGCAATACGCAGCGCTTTGGCGTGCCGGTCGGCTTCGGCGGCCCGCACGCGGCTTACATGGCCGTGCGCGATGAATTCAAGCGCCAGATGCCGGGTCGTCTCGTCGGCGTGACCGTCGATGCGCAAGGCAATTCCGCGCTGCGTCTCGCGCTGCAGACGCGCGAACAGCATATTCGCCGCGAAAAGGCGACGTCGAACGTCTGCACGGCGCAGGCGCTGCTCGCGATCATGGCGAGCATGTACGCCGTCTATCACGGCCCGCGCGGCCTGAAGACGATCGCATTGCGTGTGAACCGCGTCGCGTCGGTGTTCGCGGCGGGTCTGCGCAAGCTCGGCTACACGATCGCCAACGAAACGTTCTTCGATACGGTCACCATCGACAGCGGCTCGAACACGACCGCGCTGCATCAGGCCGCGCACGCCGCGCACATCAACCTGCGCCACGTGAGCGCGACGCAAGTTGGCGTATCGCTCGATGAAACCACCACGCGCGACGATCTGCTCAAGCTCTTCGCGCTGTTCGCAGAAGTGGCGGGCAAGACCGAAACCTTCGATATCGACGCGCTCGACCAGGCCGCGCCCGATTCGCTGCCGGCCGAACTGCATCGCACGAGCGAATACCTGACGCATCCGGTCTTCAACCGCCATCACTCCGAGCACGAAATGCTGCGCTATCTGCGCAGCCTCGCCGACAAGGACCTCGCGCTCGACCGCACGATGATCCCGCTCGGCTCCTGCACGATGAAGCTCAACGCGACCTCTGAAATGCTGCCGGTGACGTGGCCCGAGTTCGCGCAGATTCACCCGTTTGCGCCCGCCGAGCAGACACTCGGCTATCGCACGATGATCGATCAGCTCGAACAGATGCTGGTCGCGTGCACGGGTTACGCGGCGGTTTCCTTGCAGCCGAACGCCGGTTCGCAGGGCGAGTACGCGGGCCTGCTCATCATTCACGCGTATCACGAGTCGCGCGGCGAAGGACATCGCAATGTGTGTCTGATTCCGGCGTCCGCGCACGGCACGAATCCGGCGTCGGCGCAGATGGCGGCCATGCAGGTCGTCGTCGTCGCGTGCGATGCGAACGGCAACGTCGATATCGAAGACCTGAAGGCGAAGGCCGAAAAGCATTCGGCGAACCTCGCGGCGATCATGATCACGTATCCGTCCACGCACGGTGTGTTCGAGCGCAATGTCCGCGAAATCTGCGACATCGTGCATTCGCACGGCGGCCAGGTGTATGTCGACGGCGCGAACATGAACGCGATGGTCGGTCTCTGCGCGCCCGGCCAGTTCGGCGGCGACGTCTCGCATCTGAACTTGCACAAGACCTTCTGCATTCCGCACGGCGGCGGCGGACCGGGCGTTGGTCCGGTCGCGGTCGGCGCGCATCTGGCGAAGTTCCTGCCGAATCAGGTCTCCAGCGGCTACAAGCGCGACGAAGCGGGCATCGGCGCAGTGTCGTCGGCGCCGTACGGCTCGGCCGCGATCCTGCCGATCTCGTGGATGTACATCGCGATGATGGGCGCGCAAGGCCTCACCGCCGCCACTGAAAGCGCGATTCTCGCGGCGAACTATGTCGCCAAGCGCCTCGCGCCGCACTATCCGGTGCTGTACAGCGGCCCGGGCGGGCTTGTCGCGCACGAGTGCATTCTCGACGTGCGGCCGATCAAGGAATCGAGCGGCATCTCGGTGGACGACGTCGCGAAGCGCCTGATCGACTACGGCTTCCACGCGCCGACGATGAGCTTCCCCGTGCCGGGCACGCTGATGGTCGAACCGACGGAATCGGAATCGAAGGAAGAGCTCGACCGCTTCATCGACGCGATGATCGCGATCCGCGAGGAAATCCGCGCGGTGGAAGAAGGCCGCGCCGATCGCGAGGACAACGTGCTGAAGAACGCGCCGCACACGGCGGCCGTCGTCACTTCGGACGAGTGGACGCACAAGTACACGCGCGAAGCGGCGGCGTACCCGGTGAAGTCGCTCGTGACGCGCAAGTACTGGTCGCCGGTCGGCCGCGCGGACAACGCGTACGGCGATCGCAACCTGATGTGCTCGTGCGTGCCGATTTCCGACTACGCGGAATAAGGAAGCACGCCGCCCGGCAATGAAGGAAGCGTAAAGCATTGTCGGGCGGTATCGCGGCGCGCGTCAGACCGGCTAACATCTCACCCCGGACCAAAGCCAATCAAGGAGTTCGCATGGCGCGGAAGGTGCGAGAGGTGAACAAGAGCCGTTTCAGGACGCGCACGGCGCTGGCCGCGCTGTTGGCGTTCGGCATGTCATGCGCTCACGCGGCGATGAATTTCTGCGCCGCGCCCGCGATGCAGACGAGCGAACGCACCAACGCCGATCCCGGCGTGAAAGCGCTGGTGAAGATGGTGCAATCACACGTGAACGACCAGCCGAAGGCGCGCGCGAAGCTGCATACCGAGGGCACGCTGCCGCACGAAGGCATTTACGACGAGAGCGTCGAAGCGGAGAAAGACCTCGGCCTGATGCGCGATGCGGCGCTCGCGTGGCGAGCCACAGGCGACGAGCGCTATTTGCGGCTCGTCGACCGCTTCCTGTTCGCGTGGACGACCACTTACCAGCCGAGCTTCAACCCCATCGACGAGACGAACTTCGAATCGCTGATTCTCGCGTACGACCTCACGGCGAGCGCCTTGCCGGTGAAGACGCGCAATGCGGCGAACGCGTTCATCGCGAAGATGGTGAAAGGCTATATCGCCGATATGGACCAGCAACCGCGTCCGCTCACGGGCAATTATCGGAACAACTGGCAGAGCCATCGCGTGAAGCTGGTGGCGATGGGCGCGTTCACCATCGACGACCGCAAGCTCATCAACGCGGCGCAGCGGCTGTTCGTCGAGCATATCGGCGACAACATCGCGCCAGATGGATCAACAGTCGATTTCGCCGAACGCGATGCGCTGCGCTACGTCACCTACGATCTTCAACCGCTCGTGACGGCGGCGCTCGCCGCGCGACGGCATAACCGCAACTGGCTGCCGGAGCGCGCCCAGTCGGGCGCGACCCTTGCCGAAGCGCTCAACTGGCTCACGCCGTACGCGCTCGGCACGAAGACGCATAATGAGTTCGTGCGCTCGTCGGTGCCTTTCGACGCCAAGCGCCGCGAGGCCGGATTGCCGGGATTTTCGGGTCAATGGGATCCGAAGAACTCGGCGGAACTCTTTCATCTTGCGGCCCGTCTCGATGGCCGCTACGCGCCGGTCGCCTTGCGGCTCGCACCGACGCCGCCCGCGTGGCTCGCGGTGTGTCTGCCGCTGCCGGCGCGTTGATTCTTACGAGCAACTTTGTACGAGACCCGGGCAAGCGCTGAAGTGCCGATTCGGGTCGACAGGAGCAATCATGGCAGTCAGCGTATTCGACCTCTTCAAGATCGGCATCGGACCTTCGAGCTCGCACACCGTCGGACCGATGCGCGCGGCATTGATGTTCGCGCAAGGGCTCGAGCGCGACGGGCTGCTGGACTCGGCGGCATCGGTGAAATGCGAGCTGTACGGCTCGCTCGGCGCGACGGGCAAGGGCCACGGCACCGACCGCGGCGTGATGCTCGGCCTGATGGGCGACGCGCCCGATACCGTCGATGCATCGAGCATCGTTCCGCGCCTGGAGGCCGTGCGTAGCTCGAAGACGCTCGCGCTGCTCGGCACGCGCGATATTCCGTTCACGATCAAAGAGAACATCGCGTTCTATCGGCAGGCGTTGCCGGAGCATCCGAACGGCATGAAGCTGTATGCGTTCGATGCCAACGGCGCGTTGCTGCGCGAAGCGACGTATCTGTCGGTGGGCGGCGGCTTTGTCGTGACGGCGGGCGCGGCGAACACGGCGGTGCTGACGGCGCACGAGCAGTTGCCGTATCCGTTCCACACCGGCGACGAGCTGATGAAGATGTGCGCGGAATCGGGCAAATCCATCGCGCAGCTGATGTGGGAAAACGAGCGCGTCTGGCGCAGCGAGGATGAAATCCGCACCGGGCTTTTGCACATCTGGGATGTGATGCAGGACTGCGTCGCGCGTGGGTGCGGCATCAACAATCCGGACGCGGAAGGGCACTTGCCGGGGCCGTTTCAGGTCAAGCGCCGCGCGCCGCAGTTATACAAGGCGCTGGCGGGCAAGCCGGAGCACGCGCTGCGCGATCCGCTTTCGATGATCGACTGGATCAATCTCTATGCGATCGCCGTGAACGAAGAGAACGCTATCGGCGGGCGAGTCGTGACGGCGCCGACCAACGGCGCGGCGGGCATCATTCCGGCTGTGCTGCATTACTACGACCGGTTCGTGCCGGGATCGAACACGCAGGGCGTGATCGATTTTCTGCTGACTGCGGCGGCGATCGGCATTCTGTACAAGATGAATGCGTCCATCTCCGGCGCGGAAGTGGGATGTCAGGGCGAGGTGGGCGTTGCCTGTTCGATGGCGGCGGGCGCGTTGGCCGCCGTGCTCGGCGGGACGCCCGCGCAAGTCGAGAATGCCGCGGAGATCGGCATGGAGCATAACCTCGGGCTGACGTGCGATCCGGTCGGCGGGATGGTGCAGATTCCGTGCATCGAGCGCAACGCGATGGGATCGGTGAAGGCCGTCAACGCCGCGCGCATGGCGATGCGCGGCGATGGTTCGCACTATGTTTCGCTCGATTCGGTCATCAAGACCATGAGGGAGACCGGCGCGGATATGAAGACCAAATATAAAGAGACTTCGCGTGGCGGGCTGGCGGTGAATATTGTGGAGTGTTGAGGCGCTTATATCGGGCCGAGGGGCGGCGCAAGACGTCCATTCGGCCGATTACCGGCGTCGAATCCATTGCTTAGGATGACGACATTAGTCATCGAAGGGAACAAGCAATGGTTGAAGTCTTCGAAATCGCGAAGTGGCACTGTCTCTCCACCATCAGCGTGCGATACGAAGGCAACGATGCCGCATCGCATGAGATAGATCTGAATCAGCTTGGACAGTCCATTCAGGGCTTAGCACGCATCTTCGCGTTGTGCTCCAATGCCTTGCTGACGGGCGAACTCAACACGCATCTCGAAGCGCTCGATGTCCGTGTGGTTTGTTCTCCGGTCGCAGAACATCGGTGCTTCGAAGTTCTGGCAATGGTGAAAAGCATGGCGACTAGCAAGGAACTGTGGTCTGGCGCGTTCGGGGCCGTTCTTGCTGTCGTGGTTCAGTATGTATTCTCCCGACGCGAGCAAGGTCAAATGAAATACTTGAACGAAGCACTACAAAAGTCTTTGCAGAACAATCGAGATAGTCTCGCGATGCTGACGAACACCGTGGACAAGATGGTAAGCATGTTCGACAAACTCGCCGACGCCTTGCATCCCGCGGCACGCCAGGCGCTTAGCCCAATCGAGCGCTCGTGCAGTCGAATCGATCTCTATACCGAGGGAGACCGCTTCTTGACCCTGAGCGCGGATCACAAGCGCGCGTTCGGGAGCGCGGACACCGTGATATCCGAGAGCACGCCATACGTCGGCGTGATCTCGGAGTTCGACATGTCAACCGGCGCGTGCAGAGTCACGCTGGATGGAGACACCGCACGCATCCCCGCGTTGGTGATCGATCCGCTCTTCAATCGACCGAACAACCGTTACGTGCAGGCGATGGCTTCAGCCGATCCGCTCCGCTTTCTCGCGAAGGCGGAGCTGGACATGGAAGGCAATGCCGTCAGGCTCTATATCTCCGATTCATCGGAGCATGACGCGGAACCGGCGCGGGCGTAATCACGCCCCAATCAGATTCACCACCTTCACATTCCGCGTATCCGGCACTTCCGCGTACGACAGCACCTTCAACTGCGGCAGACTTCTCCGGAGAAAGCGAGCCAGCATCGCCCGCAGCGAATGCTGCACCAGCAACACCGGCGGCAAGCCCAGATTCTGCTGACGCATGATCGCGTTCTGCGTCGAATTCATCAGCGTCTGCGCGAGCCCAGGCTCCAGCCCCGGATTCGCGCCCGTCGACAACGCCTGCGACAGCACACGCTCCAGCGTCGGATCGAGGCCCATCACCTGCAAGTCGTCGGTGCCCGGATACCACTGCTGCGTGATCGCGCGACCCAGCGCGAGACGCACCGCCGCCGTGAGATCGTGCGGATCGGACATGCGCGGTGCGTGTTCCTGCAGCGCGTCGAGGATCGTGCGCATATCGCGGATCGGCACGCTTTCGTCGAGCAGATTTTGCAGCACCTTCTGCAGCGTAGTGAGCGACAGCACCTTCGGCACGAGATCGTCCGTGAGCGAAGGCGTGTCCTTGCCGATTCGCTCCAGCAGCGCCTGCACTTCCTGACGTCCGAGCAGCTCGGCCGCATGCGTCACGACGAGATGGTTCAAATGCGTCGCAACGACCGTGCTTGCATCGACCACGGTGTAGCCGTAGACCTGAGCCTGTTCGCGCAGATTCGTATCGATCCACACGGCGGGCAGGCCGAACGCCGGGTCAGTCGTCTGGTTGCCGGGCAGCGCGGCCGAAACCTGCCCCGGATTGATCGCGAGCCACTGCCCCGGAAACGCCTCGCCGACGCCTACTTCCACGCCCTTCAGCGCAATGCGATACCCATTCGGCCGCAGTTCGAGATTGTCGCGAATGTGAATGACCGGCGGCAAAAAGCCGATTTCCTGCGCGAACTTCTTGCGGATGCCCTTGATGCGCTTGAGCAACTCGCCGTCGCTGTTGCGGTCGACGAGCGGAATCAGGCGATAGCCCACTTCCAGCCCGAGCGGATCGATGAGCGACACATCCTCCCAGCTCGCCTCCGCATTCTCCGCCGACGCAGCTGCGGCGCTTGCCGCGAGCGGCGTGACATCGGTGACGGCGCTCTTCTTCTTTGCCTCGGCGCGCTTGTTCATCGTGCGCGCGGCGTAGATGAGACCGCCGCCGAGCAGGATGAACGCGAAGTGCGGCATGCCCGGAATCAAACCCATGATGCCGATGATCACGCCCGTGATCATCAGCACGCGCGGGTTCTGAAACAACTGGCCGGTCAGTTGCGTGCCGATGTCTTCCTCGGTCGCGACCCGCGACACGATCACGCCCGCCGCCGTCGAGATGATGAGCGACGGAATTTGCGCGACGAGGCCGTCGCCGATGGTCAGCAGCGTGTAATTGGTCGCCGCGTGCGCGAAGTCCATGTCGTGCTGGAGCATGCCGACGATCAGCCCGCCCACCACGTTGATCACCATGATCAGCAAGCCCGCGATCGCATCGCCGCGCACGAACTTGCTCGCACCGTCCATCGAGCCGTAGAACTCGGCTTCCTGCGCGACGCCCAGACGGCGCTTCTTCGCGGTTTCCTCGTTGATAAGACCGGCGTTCAGATCGGCGTCGATGGCCATCTGCTTGCCGGGCATCGCATCGAGCGTGAAGCGCGCGCCCACTTCCGCGATACGTCCCGCGCCCTTCGTGATGACCATGAAGTTGATGATCATCAGAATCACGAACACGACGATACCGACCGCGAAATTCCCGCCGACGAGAAAGTGGCCGAACGATTCGATCACCTGACCCGCGGCATCGGGGCCGGTGTGGCCTTCGAGCAGCACGATACGCGTCGACGCGACGTTCAGCGAAAGCCGCAGCAGCGTCGAGAACAGCAGCACGCTCGGGAACGCTGCGAAATCGAGCGGCTTTTGCGTGTACATGCTGACGAGCAGCACCATCACCGACAGCGCGATGTTGAAGGTGAACAGCAAGTCGAGCAGGAACGACGGCAAGGGCAGGATCATCATGCCCAGGATCATGCAGATCAGGATCGGGCCGGCGAGGGCTCGCAAGTTCTGCGTGCCCAGCGCGTCGGGCCGTTTGGCGAAAAATCCAGCGCGCGCGTTCATGCTGCGGCTCCCTTGTCAGTGTTGTCGCCAGCCAGGGCCTCCGCGGCTTCCTGGTCGGCATCGGCGTCGGAAACGCCGCCTTTGTCGAGTTCTTTCGGGACGTCGAGATCGGACGGTTCTTCCGGCTCGATACCGCCGTCTTCCTTGTAGCGCTTGAGCTGGTAGACCCACGCCAGCACCTGCGCGACCGCGCCGTAGAGCGCGCCCGGAATCTCGCGGTCGATCTCGACGTTGTGATACAGCGCGCGCGCCAGCGGCGGCGCTTCGAGCAGCGGCACGTTGTGCTCGCGTCCGAGTTCGCGGATGCGCGCCGCGACCAGATTCACGCCTTTCGCGACGACCTTCGGCGCGCGCATCTGACCATCGGTGTACTTGAGCGCGACGGCGAAGTGCGTCGGGTTCGTGACGATGACATCGGCGGTCGGAATCGCCTGCATCATCCGGCGACGCGCGGCCGCACGCTGCTGCTGGCGGATCTTGCCCTTGATGTGCGGGTCGCCTTCGCTTTCCTTGTGCTCGCGCTTCACTTCTTCCTTGCTCATGCGCAGCTTCTTTGCGTGCGAGTAGAGCTGATACGGCACATCGACGGCCGCGACGAGAAACAGCCCGCCGATCGCCATGCCGCAGCACACGAAGATCAGGTGCATCGCATCGGCGAGCGCCAGATCGAGCGGCTTCGTCAGCAGGCCGAGCACTTCGGCCTTGCGGCTCCAGATTGCCGATCCCGCCATGCCGCCGACGACGATCGTTTTCAACATCGACATGCCGAGCTGAACCGGCCCTTGCACGGAGAAAATCTTGCCGAGGCCGCTGATCGGATTGAGCCGCCCGAAGTTCGGCGCGAGCGGCTTGGTCGTGATGAGCCAGCCGCCCAGCGCCATCGGCGCGGCGAGCGCGGCGAATCCCGTGAGCACCAGCACCGGCAGCACCGCGAACAATCCTTCCTTGCCCGCGTTGGCCGCGCCGATCATCATCTGGCGCGTGTCGAGCACGGTCGCGTGATCGAAGGTGAAGGCGCCGCGCAAAATCGACTGCAAATGCTGGCTGATCGGACCCGACAGACCCCACACGCCGAAAAATCCCGCCGCGAGCAGCGCGAAAGACGCGAGCTCGCGTGAACGCGCAACCTGGCCTTCCTCCCGCGCCTTTTCCAGGCGCTTGGGAGTGGCTGATTCGGTTTTTTCGAGATCGCTTTCTTCTGCCACCGGGCCTTACTCCGTTCCTTGCATCGTTTCCACATGCAAGCGGCGCGAAGCCGCTTTTTGATGAAAGCGATTATTGCGGAAGGCGTCGAGCGGCCATCGACGGATAAGGCCGGTGAAAAGGGGGTTATTCGCTAGATGAAAGCGCGGGAAACGAAAGCGGCGCGTGCCTCGCAAGAAGTACGCGCCGCTTTGTCGATGAAGCGTCGGGGCGATCAGGCGCCCGGCACGCGGCCGTCCGGGCCGTAGAACCCGGCCTTCGACGGCGCGACCTGCAAGGCGGCGAGCGCCTTGCGGTTGTATTCCATGCGCGTTCTGATCAGCACGCCGTTGTTGTTGTTGCCCTGTTTCGCGCGGCGGGCGGCGGCGGTGAGCAGCGCCCATTGCTCGGCGAGGGCGCCGTCGCTGGCCACGGCGGCTTCCATGCCGACGAATCCGCCGGGGAATCCGAGCGCGTTCAACTGTTCGTCGCGCGCTTTTTCGAGCGCCGAGATGCGTTCGGTGAGCGCGGTCTTGTTCTCGACGATCCCGGGCAGCGCCGGAAGCGGCTGCGCGGCGATCAGCGCTTTTTCCTCATCGACGAGGAGGGATTCGAATGCCTGAACAGCGGCGACTTCTTCGGTGACGGTGGCAAGCAGGGCGTCTCTCATTGCATCGCTCATAAAGCAGAAGCGGTTTCAAAAAGCCGCCCGGTGCGATGAACGCCGCCTGCCGCGCGCCTGCTTCCTGCAGGCGCAGCCGGTTCACTGCGTTCAGCCGCCGGTCGGCGGGGTTCTCGTTTGCAGCAGGTCGCGGGCAGTGCTCAGAATGCCGTCGGCGATCTTGCTCGTATCCATCTTCAGGCTGCCGTCGCGGATCGCGGCCTTGATCGATTCGACTTTCGCCGTATCGATGTCAGAGCCGTTCGATGCGCGCAGGTCGCTCGACAGCGGCGACAGGCTCACCGTCGAATTCTGCGCCGGGCTCGCGCCTGATTGCACGGTGCTCGCGGCACCCTTGGCGTCGCTTTGCGACGCGCGTTGCAGGTTGTCTTGAAGGCCTGCCAGCGTGGTGTTGCTATTCGATTCGATCTTCACGATGTCCATTCCCGAACGTGTTGAGTCCTTTATCGGCGAGGGTGCTTGAAAACTTTACCCTGCCGGGGAACAGCCAACTGCCGATCGGCGTGCTCATCGCTATGAAAGCCTTATGTGACGGGCTTCGAGCGCATTTGCAACAAAATGAAACAAACGTGGGGGACCGAACACTTCGCCATTTACAGCGACACTTCCACCGTCTGAGCGTCCTTCACGATGCCGGTGATGATCTGGCCGCCGGCGGTCTTTACACGAACCTGCTGGCCGGGCGCGGCGTTGTTCATCGCAGTGCCTTCGGCCGAAATCGAGAAGCCGGACCCGCCTGCGACCACGCGCACGTTCTGGCCTATCGCCACCGAGCTCGCCGCGCGCAGCATGTCGGTGCGCAGCGGCAGGCCGGCGGGCACGCGCGACAGGGCGACCGCGCCGACGGCCTGCGCCGGATCGGTGACGATGGCTTGCGGCATCGCGGTGATATCGCCGTCGCGGGCGATCAGATCGGCGTTGCTCAGCACTTCGCCCGGCGCGATGGCGCGCGCGGCCGAATAGTAAGTGGCGTTGATCGACACGCGTGCCTGGACGTACAGCGTCCACGGACGCTCGCCGACACAGCGCACGCCGACCGTCATGCGGCCCCAGAGGCGCGCGCCGGTCGGCATGAAGGGATCGAGCGAGGAGCAGGCGGCGAGGCCGCGCGGAAATACGGGCGTGACGGTGATCTCGACCTTGCCGGGCAAACCTGCGGCTTGCTGCTGGAGAAAATTCAGCGCGACGAGGCGGATCGATTCACCGTCCTGCATCGCGGCGGGCGTGCCGGGCGCTTGCGGCAACGCGGCGGCGGCCGGAGCGGCGGCGGTTGCGGCAGCGGGATTGAAGCTGACACGCCGCATCGGCGACGCGGCGGCGACGGGCGTCGCGGGGCTGGCCGCGACAGGCTTTGCATTGGCGTTGCGGGCGATGCCATCGTCGCGCGTGACGACGACGGGCGTCACATCGCGCGAAGCCGAAGCGGCGGGGACTTTCGCAAGCGCGGGCGCCGCAACCGGCGCAACCGGCGCGGCGGCACGAACGGGCTTCGCTTCGCCCGGACCGGGAATCACGATCATCCCGTTCGCGTCGTTCATGGAATCGTCGGCGGCGTCGGCGCGGGCTTCCAGTTCGAGCGCGGCGTTGCGCATCGCGGCGTCGGCGGCTTTCGTCGCGGCGCGATAGCCGCTCGGGCGCGCGATCTCAGGCGCGGGCATCGCCGACACGGCAGCCGGTGCGCGCGAAACCGGCGCACCCAGGCTCTTCGCCATATCGGCTGCGGCGGCGGGATTGGTTTCCGCGTTGCCGGGAATGACGATCGGGCCGTCAGCCTGCTGCGCATACGCGCTTGCCCCGACGCTCAGGAAAAGCGACACGCCGGCCAGGCCGCGCAGCGTGCGGCGCGCGAACGTCGCTGCGGCGCGAGCCGTAGGGTTCGATGCACGCTTCGCGGACCTGCTCATCACTTTTCTCCGTACCTGATTCGATCGAGCCGCGAACATCGCGGCGTTTCCGGCGTGCCGATCGCGCAAAACAAACCCGCCATCGGCCACGAAACGAATTCTAGATATCGGCTGGCGCGGGCAAGCGTCGAATAGAGGCCCCGTTTCCCGGTTATTCGTCGGATTAGTTATTGCGCGCCGCTCCTAAGATGCGTGTCATGCAAAAAGGCCTCGGCGCTGCCGACAGGAGAAACCGCAATGCTAGACAGACTCGACAAGGAATTCGCCTTTGGCCGTGAGGCGCTCGATGTGCGCGCGTATCGGCAGGAATTGCTGTCGTCGAACATCGCCAACGCCGACACGCCCGGCTACAAGGCGCGCGACGTCGATTTCTCGAGCGCGCTCGCGGGTGCGCTCAAGCAGGGCGGCGGCGCATCCAATAACACGACGCTCAAGATGGCGCAGCCCGTCAGCGTGAGCGCGAGCGGCGGCATGGCCACGACGGCCAAGGGCCACATGAGCGGCACGTCGACGCTTGCAGCGTCGGGCGGCCCGAGCGACGACTACGGCAAGCTCGGCTACCGCGTGCCGAGCCAGCCGTCGCTCGACGGCAATACGGTCGATCTCGACGCCGAGCGCGTGCAGTTCGCGGACAACGCGCTGCACTTCGAGGCGGGCATGACGGTGCTGAGCTCGCAGATCAAGTCGATGCTCTCGGCGATCACGTCCAACAGTTAAAGAAGCGAGAACGTATGCCTTCCCTGATGAACATCTTCAACGTCGCCGGCTCGGCGATGTCCGCGCAGGCGCAGCGCCTGAACGTCACCGCGTCGAACCTCGCGAACGCGGACAGCACGACCGGCCCGGACGGCCAGCCGTACAAGGCGAAGCAGGTCGTGTTCGCGGTCGACCCGCTCGGCGGCGCGCGCACCTCGTCGGGCCAGCAGGTCGGCGGCGTTCAGGTGACGGGCGTGATCGACGATCCGAGCCCGATGAAAACCAGCTACGACCCGAGCAATCCCGCGGCGAACGCGGACGGCTACGTGACGCTGCCCAACGTCGACCCGGTGCAGGAGATGGTCAACATGATTTCCGCGTCGCGTTCCTATCAGGCGAACGTCGAAACGCTCAATACCGCCAAGCAACTGATGCTCAAGACTTTGACCATCGGAACCTGATAGAGACATTCAAGGAACCCAACGTGAGCTCCTCCAGCACAACCATCGGCAGCAACGGCACGACTGTGTCGCAGACCCTGCTCGACACGATGAACGGCGCGTCGAAAAGCGCGACCAGTTCGTCGACCTCGGCGACCGGCGCGCAATCGGCGTCGGATCTGCAGAACACGTTCCTCACGCTGCTCGTGACGCAACTGAAGAACCAGGACCCGACCAACCCCGCCGACAGCTCGCAGATGACCTCGCAGCTCGCGCAGATCAACACGGTGACGGGCATCGGCCAGTTGAACACGTCGCTGTCCTCGCTCGCGACGCAGCTTTCCGCCGGGCAGCAGACGCAGGCCGCGCTGCTCATCGGCTCGAACGTGCTCGCGCCGGGCAATGCGATGACGGTGTCGAGCGGCGCGTCGTCGAGCTTCGGCGTGCAGCTCGCGAACGATGTCAGCGACCTGCAGATCGTCGTGAAGAATTCGTCGGGCCAGATCGTCAACACGCTCGATCTCGGTGCGCAAGGCGCGGGCGTCGTGCCGGTGACGGGTTGGAAGCCGGTCGACTCGAAGGGCAACACGCTCGCCGACGGCAGCTACACGATCACCGCGCAAGGCACGATCAACGGCCAGCAGGCGACCGCGACGACGCTCTCGGCTTCGCAGGTGCAGAGCGTCGTGCAGATGTCGGGCGGCGCGCCGGGCCTCAAGCTCGCGAACGGCTCGACGGTTGCGCTGACGAGCGTCGCTTCGATTCTCTGATTCCCCATTCCTTTAGGGCGAGCGCGGTCTCGCTGGAGAGAAACACATGAGCTACCAACAAGCACTGAGCGGTCTGGGCGCCGCATCGAGCGACCTCGACGTCATCGGCAACAACATCGCGAACGCGAACACGGTCGGCTTCAAGCAGGGCGCGGCGCAGTTCGCCGACATGTACGCGAACTCGATGGCCACGGCCGTCAGCAACCAGATCGGCATCGGCACGCGTCTCGCCGAAGTGCAGCAGCAGTTCTCGCAAGGCACGATCACGACGACCAACCAGGCGCTCGATGTCGCGATCAACGGCAACGGCTTCTATCAGCTGTCGAACAACGGCTCGATCGTGTACTCCCGCAACGGCGTGTTCCATCTCGATGACAGCGGCAAGATCGTCAACTCGGCGGGCCTGCAACTGATGGGCTATGCGGCGGATTCGGGCGGCGTCGTCAACAGCGCGAGCACGGTGCCGCTGACGGTGCCGACCGCGAACATCGCGCCGACGGCCACGAAGAAGATCACCGCCGCGTTCAACCTGAACTCGCAGGACGACGTGAAGGCCGCGGCCGATTTCGATCCGACCAACGGCAACACGTACAACGCGTCGACGTCCGTGGATGTGTACGACTCGCTCGGCGGCACGCAGAAGGTGTCGGTGTACTTCACGAAGTCGAGCACGAACACGTGGGAAGCGTTCGCGAGCTATGGCGACCCCGTCGCGGGCAAGACGGATCTCGGCCCGGTCACGTTCGATTCGTCGGGCAACATGACCTCGGGCAAGACCTTCACGTTCACGATTCCGGACGGCGCCAGCGCGACGGCCGGCGCGACGCAATCGCTGACGCTCGATCTTTCCGGCACGACGCAGTACGGCGCGAAGAGCGGCCTCACGAACCTGCATCAGGACGGCAACAGCACGGGCGAGCTGACGGGCTTCACGGTCGGCACCGACGGCATGCTGACGGGCAACTACTCGAACGGCGAAACCAAGGCACTCGGCCAGATCGCGATCGCCAACTTCAACAACCAGAACGGCCTGCAGAACCTCGGCGGCAACGTGTACGCGCAGACCGCGGCTTCGGGCGCGGCGCAAGTGTCGGTGCCCGGTTCGACCAACCACGGCACGCTGCAAGGCGGCGCGGTGGAGAACTCCAACGTGGATCTGACGAGCGAGCTCGTGAATCTGATCACCGCGCAGCGCAACTATCAGGCGAACGCGCAAACGATCAAGACGCAGCAGACGGTCGATCAGACGCTGATCAATCTGTAAGCACCGTTCGCACGCGAAATAGACGCATCAGGGAAGAAGGAAGCGATTCATGGACCGTCTGATCTACACCGCGATGACCGGCGCCAGCCAGGCGCTCGAGCAGCAGGCCGTCGTGGCGAACAACCTCGCGAACACGTCGACCACGGGCTTCAAGGCGCAGCTCGCGGCGTTCCGCCAGGTGCCGATGTCGTTCGAGAACCAGTCCGCCGATGGCACGACGCGCACCTTCGTGCTCTCGTCGACGCCGAATGCGGATTACTCGGCGGGCCCGGTGCAACAAACCGGCAATCCGCTCGATGTCGCGATTCAGGGCCCCGGCTGGCTGTCCGTGCAGGCGGCGGACGGCAGCGAGGCGTACACGCGCGCGGGCAACCTGCACGTCGATCAGAACGGCCAGCTCGTCACGGCGAACAACCTGCCGGTGCTGGGCGGCGGCGGTCCGCTGTCGATTCCGCCGGGCGCGGAAGTCACTATCGGGAAAGACGGCACGATCTCCGCGCTGATTCCAGGCGACCCGCCGACGGCGATCGCCGTGGTCGATCAACTGAAGCTCGTGAACCCCGACCCGGCGACGCTCACGCGCGGCGACGACGGCCTCTTTCGCACCGCAAGCGGCGACCCCGCCGACGCGGACCCGAGCGTCGTCGTGGCCGGCGGCGCGCTCGAAGGCAGCAACGTGAATCCGGTCGCCGCGATGGTCTCGATGATCACCAACGCGCGCCAGTTCCAGATGCAGACGAAGCTGATGGAATCGGCGGATCAGAACGAACAGTCGGCCAACAAGCTGCTCAACTTCTCCTAAGCGGCGCACGCAAGCCATACAGGAAACGAAAGAACATGAATCGCTCTCTCTATATCGCCGCGACCGGCATGAATGCGCAGCAGGCGCAGATGGACACCATCTCGAACAACCTCGCCAACGTGAGCACGAACGGCTTCAAGGGCTCGCGCGCGGTGTTCGAGGATCTGCTGTATCAGACCACGCGCCAGCCGGGCGCGAACTCGACGCAGCAGACCGAGCTCGCATCGGGCGTGCAGCTCGGCACCGGCGTGCAGCAGGTCGCGACCGAGCGCCTCTACACGCAGGGCAACCTGCAGCAGACGGGCAACTCGAAGGATGTTGCGATCAACGGCCAGGGCTTCTTCCAGGTGACGATGCCCGACGGCACGACGTCCTACACGCGCGACGGCTCGTTCCAGACCAACGCGCAAGGCCAGCTCGTCACGTCGAGCGGCTATCAGCTGAACCCTGCGATCACGATTCCGCAAAACGCGACGTCGATCACGATCGGTTCGGACGGCACGGTGTCGATCACGCAGCAGGGCAGCACCGCCAGCACGACGGTCGGCGCGATCCAGCTCGCGACCTTCATCAACCCGGCCGGTCTCGAAGCGCGCGGCGAAAACCTGTTCTCCGAAACGGGCAGCTCGGGCGCGCCGAACGTGTCGCAGCCGGGCCTGAACGGCGCGGGCTCGCTGCAGCAGGGTTATGTGGAAGCGTCCAACGTGAACGTCGTGCAGGAGCTGGTCAACATGATCCAGACCCAGCGCGCATACGAGATCAACAGCAAGGCCGTGACCACGTCCGACCAGATGCTGCAGACGCTCTCGCAGATGCAGGTTTGAAGTCACGCTTAACCAGAGTCACCAAGATGTCGCCTACCCGAATCCTCTCGCGCGCTTCGCTGGCCGCGCTCGTTGCAGCGCTCGCCGCGTGCGGCCTCATTCCGAAAGAGCCGATCGTCCAGCAGCCGATGACCGCGCGTCCGCCGCAGCCGCCCGTCGGCACGCGTTCGCCCGGCGCGATCTACAACGCGGGCTATGCCGGCCGGCCGCTCTTCGAAGACCAGCGTCCGCGCAACGTGGGCGACATCCTGACCATCGTGATCTCGGAAAACGTCAACGCGACGAAGTCGTCGCAGGCGAATACCAACCGCGCGGGCAATGGCTCGTTCGCGGTGCCGACGACGCCGGGCATCTTCGGTGGTCTGTTCAACAACACGAACCTGTCCGCGAACGGTGCGAACAAGTTCACCGCGACGGGCGGCGCGAGCGCGGCCAACACCTTCAGCGGCACGCTGACCGTCACCGTCACGGAGGTCCTGCCCAACGGCAACCTGATGGTGAGCGGCGAAAAGCAGATGCTCATCAACCAGGGCAACGAATTCGTGCGCTTCTCGGGCGTCGTCAATCCGACGACGATCTCGGGCAGCAACACCGTGTTCTCCACGCAAGTCGCCGACGCGAAGATCGAATACTCGGCGAAGGGTTATATCGATGAAGCGCAGAACATGGGCTGGCTGCAGCGCTTCTTCCTCAACGTCGCGCCGTTCTGATCATGAATCCGCTTCTTCGTTTCCTTTCCTTCTCGCTCGCAGCCGCGCTGGTTGCAATCAGCACTGCGCCGCATGCGCGCGCCGAGCGCCTGAAAGACCTCGTCTCGTTCCAGGGCGTGCGTGACAATCCGCTGATCGGCTACGGTCTCGTCGTCGGTCTCGACGGCACCGGCGACCAGACGATGCAAACGCCGTTCACGACGCAGTCGCTCACCAACATGCTCGGCAACCTCGGCATCACGGTGAACTCGGCGACGACGCAGAACATGCAGTTGAAGAACGTCGCCGCCGTGATGGTCACGGCGACGCTGCCGCCGTTCGCGCGCCCGGGCGAAGCGATCGACGTGACGGTTTCGTCGCTCGGCAACGCGAAGAGCCTGCGCGGCGGCACGCTGCTCATGTCGCCGCTCAAGGGCGCCGACGGCCAGGTGTACGCGATGGCGCAGGGCAACCTCGTCGTCGGCGGCGCGGGCGCGAGCGCGAACGGCAGCAAGGTACAGGTGAACCAGCTCGCGGTGGGACGTATCTCGGGCGGCGCGATCGTCGAGCGCGCGGTGCCGTCGGCGTTGCAGCAGCAGGGCGGCGTCATGCAGATGGAACTGCGCGAGATGGACTTCGACACCACGCAGCGCATCGTCGCGGCGGTGAACAACCAGTTCGGCATGGGCACGGCGCTCGCGCTCGACGGCCGCACCATCCAGTTGCGCGCGCCGCAGGACGCGAGCGAGCAGGTGTCGTTCATGGCGCA
The DNA here is from genome assembly GCF_056930355.1 of Caballeronia sp. 11_S32. Taxonomy (NCBI): domain Bacteria; kingdom Pseudomonadati; phylum Pseudomonadota; class Betaproteobacteria; order Burkholderiales; family Burkholderiaceae; genus Caballeronia; species Caballeronia sp. 11_S32. The sequence goes on along the minus strand of NZ_JBXOWH010000003.1, from coordinate 291,903 downwards.
ACTGCAGAACATCGACGTGCGTCCGGCGCAGGCCGCCGCGAAGGTGATTCTGAATGCGCGCACGGGCTCCATCGTGATGAATCAGATGGTCACGCTGCAGAATTGCGCGGTCGCCCACGGCAATCTCTCGGTCGTCATCAACACGAAGACGGCCGTAAGCCAGCCGGGCGCGTTCTCGAACGGCCAGACGGTGGCGGCGAAGGAATCGTCGATTCAACTGAAGCAGGACAGCGGCGCGCTCAAGATGCTGAGCGCCGGCGCGAATCTCGCCGATGTCGTGAAGGCGCTCAACGCGCTCGGCGCGACGCCGGCGGATCTCATCTCGATCCTTCAGTCGATGAAGGCCGCGGGCGCGCTGCGCGCAGACCTCGAAATCATCTAAGGAACGAAGGCTCATGAACTCGAACACGACCGGCATCGCCAGCACCGCGTTGGCATCGACCGATACGACGAGCGGCTTGTCGAACCTGTCGAACCGTTTCGCGCTCGACACTCAGGGCTTCGATGCATTGCGCGCGCAGGCGGGCGCGAATCCGCAACAAGGACTGAAGGAAGCCGCGAAGCAGTTCGACGCCGTCTTCACGCAGATGATGCTGAAGAGCATGCGTGACGCGACGCCTTCGGACAGCCCGTTCGAATCGAACGATACGAAGTCGTTCACGTCGATGCTCGATCAACAGTTGTCGCAGCAGATGTCGTCGAAGGGCATTGGCGTCGCGGACATGATGCTCAAGCAACTGATGCGCAATTCGGGCGCGCAGGCCGGCGCGAACGCCTCGGGCGGCGCCGGCGCGATGAACGCGATGCAGGCGCTCGGCGGCATGTCGGGCGGCGGCGGCGACCTCGAAGCGAACGCGGGCAACCTCGCCGCGATGAACGCGATGGCGAAGGCCTACGCGGCGGCGCAGGCCAGCAAGAGCAACGCGTCGCTCGCGGGCAAGGGCTATTCCGCAGCGGATTCGCTCGAGCCGCCCGTGCGCGGCAACGGTTCGGACAAGGTCAACGCGTTCGTCGATCGCCTCGCCGTGCCGGCGCAGGCCGCGAGCGCGGCGACGGGCATTCCGGCGCGCTTCATCATCGGTCAGGCGGCGCTCGAATCCGGCTGGGGCAAGCGCGAGATCAAGCATTCGAATGGTGCGACGAGCCACAACATCTTCGGCATCAAGGCGACGAAGGACTGGGGCGGCAAGACCGTCGATTCGGTCACGACCGAGTATGTGAACGGCCGGCCGCAGAAGGTCGTCGAGAAGTTCCGCGCCTACGATTCGTACGAGGAAGCGCTCACTGATTACGCGAGCGTCATCAAGAACAATCCGCGCTATGCGCCGGTGATCCAGGCTTCGCGCGATGTCGCGGGCTTCGCGCACGGCATGCAGAAGGCGGGCTACGCGACCGACCCGCAATACGCGAAGAAGCTCATTTCTATCATGCGTCAGATCGTCTGACGAAGCGGCGCGCTGCGGTATCCACGCAATCAGCGGATGTTTGCGGCCGGCTTCTTGCTAAAGAAGGCATCGCGCGCGCCTTTTGCGGCGTGCGGAAAGCGCGTATGTTCGGACCTTGCACGGCAGCAAACGTTTTACGTTTCTGGGGACGGCGCACCACATACATTTTTCATCGCGCGACCCTAAACTTTTAAAGAGGTATGCCGCTAACCTGAATAATCGAAGTGCCGGACCAATCGGGGTTCGGACGACGCGCGACGTTCGGGGGGGCCTGGGCGGCGCGCGGGCACACTGCACACGGCTAGCACCATGAACACCAATCACAAACATGACGTTGCCGACGAGGACATCGCGCCGATCGTGGATTTCGGCCGGCGCAATCCGCTGGAAATCGGCGTGGCGCTGCGCAATCTCGCCAATCGCGGGGACTTTCTGACGGCGCAATACGGCGAGGGGCAGATCGTTACGCGTCTGCTCGATGTCGACGTGACCGCGCATCGATTCACATTCGACTGGGGCGGCGTGGCGGATCAGAACCGCGGCGTGCTCGCTTCGCAGAGGCTCATTTTCAACGCGGCGCCGGAGGGTGTGCGCGTGGAGTTCACGACGCCGCCGCCGCGCGAGACGACGTTCGACGGGCATCCCGCATTCGAGGCGGAATTTCCGCCGGTGCTGTACTACATGCAGCGGCGCGAGTATTTCCGCGTCGAGGCGCCGGTGCTCGATCCATATATGTGCACGGGCACGCTGCCGGATGGGGAGCGATTCCGCTTCGAGGTGCATGATTTGTCGCTGGGCGGTGTGGCATTGCGGACGACGGATCAGCGTGTCGCGGATCTCGAGATAGGCATCGTGATTCAGGATGCTGAGCTGCATTTCAGTGCGAATGGTCGCGTGACGCTGGACATGATGCTTGTTTCGCATCGCGAGTCGACGACGCCGAAGGGTGATCGGCGATATACGATCGGGTTCAAGTTTGTTTCGATGCCAGGGTCGGCGGAGAATACGCTGCAGCGGCTCATTACTCAGTTGGAAATGAAGCGGCGGTCATTGGCGAAGTAGGCTCGCTTCGGTCGCTGGTTTTTGGGGTTCGGTGTGCTTTCGCTTTTGCTTTCGCTTTCGCCGGATCCCAATTTCGCGTCGGTCTATTCGCGTTGCCCCTATGCGGGGCGGCAGTCACTTTCTTTGCTGCTGCAAAGAAAGTAACCAAAGAAACAGCTATCCCCATCCAAAGTGCTTCATGCCGGCCCCGGCACAGAAGATAGCAAGTGGTCCGGCAGTAGCGAGTGCCCTCGTAGGCCTAACCGGGCGTGGATCGCGCACGGTCTGCCACATCGCGCCGCATAACTGACCGGTAAGGCGCCAAATAGCTCCAGCCCGCTTCGCGGCCGACCGGTCAATCGGGGCGGCGCACACTTCTTTGCTAAGGCTTCCATCTCACTGCATTTGCCTACCGCTGGTTTCCCTTGCACACCGCTCGGCAGCGCGTAGCGCTGTGCCGGTGCTATATGGTGCTGAACCAGCGCGCCCAAACAACTAGCTAGTCAGACCGTGCGCGGTCCAAGCCCGGTTAGGCCTGTGAGGGCACTCGCTACTGCCGGACCACATACCATCTTCTGTGCCGGGGCCGGTGTGAAGTACTTTGGATGGGGATAGCTGTTTCTTTGGTTACTTTCTTTGCAGCAGCAAAGAAAGTGACTGCCGCCCCGCACAGGGGCAGAGCAAATAGACCGACGCGAAACCGGGATCCGGCGAAACAAAACAAAGCAAAAGCAAGAGCAAGAGCAAAAGCAAAAGCAAAAGCAAAAGCAAAACCGAAGAAATAACCCCAAAACCCCACGCTCTTCGCGCAATAGCCATTGCCGCCCCCCTCCGATAATGGCCTCATCGCAAAACCCGCCCATCTCCCGCCAGGGAGCCCCATCCGCAAAAAGCTCAATTTCCCCGGCAACCGGCCGATATACATATCAGCCGAGCGGCAGCGCTCTCACCAGGATTCACGCATGTCCAATAACATTTTCAGCATTGGTCTTTCCGGTCTGAATGCGGCCCAGTGGGGCCTGACGACGACGGGGCAGAACATCAGCAACGCCGCGACGCCGGGCTACACGCTCGAAAAAGTCTCGTACCAGGAGTCTTCCGGGCAGTTCACCGGCTCGGGCTATCTCGGCAGCGGCGTTCAGGCCGTCACCGTCACGCGTCAATACAGCCAGTACCTCACGACGCAGGTCAACAACACGCAAGCGTCGAGCAGCGCGGCCAGCACGTATTTCTCGCTGATCTCGCAACTGAACAACCTCGTCGGCGATCCGACCAAGGGCATCGCGCAAGGCATCACCAATTACTTTTCCGGCCTGCAGTCCGTCGCGAACTCGGCGAGCAGCACGGCGGCGCGTCAATCGCTAATGAGCAACGCGCAAACGCTCGCCGATCAGATCAACTCGGCAGGCGAGCAATACGATCAACTGCGTCAGAGCGTCAACACGCAACTGACGAGCGCCGTCTCGCAGATCAACAGCTACTCGCAACAGATCGCCGATCTCAACAAGCAGATCAACATTGCCAGCGCCGGTGGCCAGCAGCCGAACCAGTTGCTCGATCAACGCGATCAGCTCGTCACGAACCTCAGCTCGATGATCGGTGTGCAGGTCGTGCAGCAGGACGGCAATTTCAATGTCTTCATCGGCAACGGGCAACCGCTCGTCGTCGGCAATACGCAATACGGGCTGCAAACGGTGCCTTCGCCGTCCGATCCGAGCGAGCTCTCCGTCGCGTTCCAGAATCGCGACGGGTCGACGCAAACCGCCGCGACGACGCAATACATCGAAAACTCGGCGCTAACGGGCGGCGTGATCGGCGGTCTCATCGACTTCCGCACGCACACGCTCGATCCGGCGCAGGCGCAACTCGGCGCCATCGCCACGAGCTTCGCCAATCAGCTCAACGATCAGAACGCGCTCGGGCTCGATCTGAACGGCCAGGCGGGCGGCAAGCTGTTCGCGACCAGCGCTCCGAATATCATCGCCAACGCGCGCAACAAGGGCACCGGCGTGCCGACCGCGACGATCGTCGATGGCACGCAGCCGCCCGCCAACGATTTCACCGTTACCTACGACGGCAGCAAATACACGGTGACGGACCCGGCGAGCGGCCAGACGCTCGGCACGATCGATCCGGCCACGGAAACCGCGAAGAACATCGGCGGCCTGAACATCGACATATCCGCGCTGGGCGACGCTCAGAAGGGCGATTCGTTCACGATCCAGCCGACGCGCGCCGCGCTCGACGGCTTCAAGCTCACGACGAGCAACGGCGCGGCGATCGCGGCGGCATCGCCCGCGGTGACATCGGCGGCGACCACGAACACCGGCACGGCTTCGATTTCATCGGCGACGGTGACGAAGAGCCCGCTCCCGTCCGAGATCGACCTGAAGTACGACGCAACGGCGAACGGCTTCACGGCGAATGTGGCGGTGAAGGTGGACGGCACCGACTACGCTGCCGGCACGACGATTCCCTACGATGCGTCGAAGGGCATGACGGTCGTCGGAGACGGCGTCTCGGCGACCATCAGCGGCACGCCGAAGGACACCGACACGTTCACGATCGCGCAGAACAAGGGCGGCACGAGCGACGGCACCAACGCGCTCGCGATGGCGAACCTGGTTTCCGCGAAGTCGCTCAGCGGCGGCACCGACACGCTGACGAGCTCGTACGCGAACTACGTCAACACGATCGGCAACCAGACCAATCAGCTCAAGGCGACGAGCACGGCGCAAACCGCGCTTCTGACTCAGGCGACATCGGCGCAGCAATCGGTGCAGGGCGTCAACCTGAACGAGGAAGCGGCCAATCTGATCCAGTATCAGCAGCTCTATCAAGCGAACAGCAAGGTGATTCAGACCGCCGCGACGCTGTTCCAGTCGCTGCTCGGCATGTTCAACTGAGGCTAAACGCAATGCGTATCTCCAGTTCCCAGTACTTCAACATGAATGTCGCTTCGATGAGCGACCAGCAGAGCACGCTTGCTTCGATGTATCAGCAGATCTCGTCGGGCAAGCGCATTCTCACTGCATCCGACGATCCGCTGGGCGCCGCGCAGGCGGTGCAGCTCACGTTGAAGAGCGGCGCGCTCGCGCAATACGGCACGAACCAGACGGCGGCGCTTTCGTCGCTGCAGCAGGAAGACTCCACGTTGAACAACGTGAGCAACGTGCTGCAGAGCATCCAGACGCAGATCGTGCATGCGGGCGACGGTTCGCTCACCGATGCGGACCGCACCTCGGTTGCGAATACGATCCAGGGTTTGCGCGATCAGCTCTTCAGCCTCGCGAACACCACGGACAGCGACGGCAACTACATCTTCTCGGGTCTGAAGGGCGGCACGGCGCCGTTCTCGAACAATCCGTCCGGCGTGGGCGCGAAGTATGACGGCGACTTCGGCCAGCGCACGGTGCAGATTAGCGAAGGACGTTCGATGCAGGTGAGCGACACGGGCGTGTCGATCTTTCAGAGCGTGTCGCCGATTGAGAGCGATCCGGTGTCGGCTGCCGGTGCGTCGAATTCGGGCACTGCGACGATCAGCCCGGTGAACGTGAGCGACACGAGCGACAAGGGCAACGCGAGCAAGTACACGATCACGTTCGCGGTCTCGCAGACCGACGGCACGACGACCTATTCGATCGAATCGGACCCGGTGGACAGCACGCTGCCGACGAATGTTCCGTACACGGACAAGGCGGACATCACGCTTGGCGGCCAGAAGGTGACGATCGAGGGCGCGCCCAAGGATGGCGACACGTTCACCGTGAACCCGGCGGCGACGGAGAACAACGACATCTTCGCGACGCTCGACAACATCGTGAGCGCGCTGAAGCAGCAGACGGGGTCGCCTGCCGCGCAGGCCGCGTTGACCAATGCGCTGACGACCGTGGGCACGAAGATCAACAACACGTTCAACAACGTGCTGGCGACGCAGACGGTGGTCGGCGGACGCGAGCAGGAAGTGCAGTCGACGCAGACTGCGATGCAGACGAGCCAGACGCAGACGGCGAGCGATATCGCGAATTTGACGAGCATCGATCTCGTGTCGGCGATTAGTCAGTACGAGCTGACGCAGAACTCGTTGCAGGCGGCGCAGATGGCGTTTTCGCAGATTCAGAAGATGTCGTTGTTTGATTACATCGGGAGTTGATGGGGCGTTTGGGAGAACGCCTTACTCCCTTTTTTGTTGGCGTGCTTTGTTTTGCTTTGCTTTGCTTTGTTTCGCCGGATCCCGGTTTCGCGTCGGTCTATTTGCACTGCCCCTGTGCGGGGCGGCAGTCACTTTCTTTGCTGCTGCAAAGAAAGTAACCAAAGAAACAGCTTGTCCCATCCAAAGTACTTCACACCGGCCCCGGCACAGAACGGCGCAAGTGGTCCGGCAGTAGCGAGTGCCCTCAAAGGTCTAGCCGGGCGTGGACCGCGCACGGTCTGACGAGCTAGTTGTTTGGGCGCGCTGGTTCAGCACAAATAGCTCCGGCACAGCGCTACGCGCTGCCGAAGGGTATGCAAGGGGAAACCAACGGTGGGCGAATGCAGTGAGATGGAAGCGTTAGCAAGGAAGTGTGCGCCGACACGATGGACCGGTCGGCCGCGAAGCGGGCCGGAGCTATTTGGCGCCTTACCAGTCAGTTGAGCGGCGCGATGTGGCAGACCGTGCGCGATCCAAGCCCGGTGAGTTTTGTGAGGGCACTCGCTACTGCCGGACCACTTGCGAGGTTCTGTGCCGGGGCCGGCCTGAAGTACTTTGGATGGGGATAGCTGTTTCTTTGGTTACTTTCTTTGCAGCAGCAAAGAAAGTGACTGCCGCCCCGCACAGGGGCAGAGCAAATAGACCGACGCGAAAGCAAGTTCCACGACAACAAGCCTCAAAACATCATCCCCTCTGCGACCCGCCGAACCTCCCCCAATCCCACATCAAAAATCCGCTGAAAAAACGGCATGAGATTCGGCACCATGAGCTGCAACAAAAGCAACCCGACGAGCATCGTCACCGGAAACCCAACCTGAAAGATGCCAATCTGCGGCGCGGCGCGATTGAGAATCCCGAGCGCGAGATTGGCGATGAGCAGCGCCGCGACGATCGGCAACGCCAGCAGCAACCCAGTGGAAAACACGCTGGCGCCGTAGCCGACCAAAACACGCCATCCCTGCGCATGCGAAACCGCCCCCACGACATTCGCCTCGATCGGCACGCTTTGAAACGTCGTCACCAGCGCGCTCATCAGCTGCAAATGCCCGTCGAATACGAGAAACGCGAGCATCGCGAGGGTGTTCAGATAGCGCGACACCACCACCGCATTGCCCCCCGCGCGCGGATCGTAAAGCATCGCGAAACCAAGGCCCATCTGCTGCCCGATGAACTCGCCAGCCGCATCGACGGCGGCAAACGCGATTTGCATCGTCATGCCGATAGCCGCGCCGATCAGAAACTGATTCACGATGATCCACACGCCCGCAGCCGAAAACACCGTCGCCTGCGGCATGGGGCCAAGCGTCGGCGCCACGATCAACGAGATGAACGCCGCAAGCGCGATCTTCACGCGCATCGGAATCGCGAGATGGCTCAGCACGGGCGCGGTCGCGATCAGCGCAAGGATGCGCACGAACGGCCATAGAAACGCCGTGAGCCAGCCATTCAGTTGCGCATAGGTGACAGAGAACATCGCTGCGAACTCAGCCCGTGATCGCGGGCGTGATCGTGAAAACGTGGCGCATGTAGTCGAGCAGCGTCGAAAGCATCCACGGCCCCGCGATCACGAGCGTCACCGCCACCGCGATCAGCTTCGGGATGAACGACAACGTCGACTCGTTGATCTGCGTGGCCGCCTGGAACAGGCTCACCACGAGACCAACCACGAGCGCGACCAGCAAGAGCGGCGCGGCGAGCAGCAAGGCGACATACATCGCCTGATGCGCCATCGTCATGACGGATTCCGGCGTCATTTTCAAATCCTCAGGAAACGAAGCTCTGCGCGAGCGAGCCGATCAGCAACTGCCAGCCATCGACGAGCACGAACAGCATCAGCTTGAAAGGCAGCGCGATCGTCGTGGGCGAAACCATCATCATGCCCATCGACATCAGCACGCTCGCCACCACCATGTCGATGATGAGAAACGGAATGAAGATCGTGAAGCCGATCTGAAAGCCCGTCTTCAACTCGCTCGTGATGAACGAAGGCACCAGCAGCGAAAGCGGCACGTCCTCGGGGCCGTTCATCGGCGCGGCATGCGAGATACGCGCGAACAGCGCGAGATCCGCTTCGCGCGTCTGCTTCAGCATGAACTGCTTGAACGGCGCAACGCCGCGCGTCATGGCCTGATCCATCGCGATCTGGCCTTCGGAGAAGGGCTTGTACGCGTCGTTGTAGGCGCGGTCGAGAACGGGCGACATCACGAAGAACGAGAGGAACAGCGCGAGACCCACAAGCACCTGATTCGGCGGCGTGCTCGTCGTGCCGAGCGCCTGGCGCAACAGCGACAGCACGATGATGATGCGCGTGAAGCTCGTCATCATCAGGACCATCGCGGGAAGGAACGAGAGCATCGTCAGCAGCAGCATCGTCTGCACGCTGAGCGAGTACGTCGTGCCGCCGTTCGGGCCGGGGCTCGTGTTGAAAGCGGGAAGGCCCGCCGTGCTCTGCGCGAACGCCGCAAACGGCGCCAGGGCGATCACGACCGGCAGCGCGAGCTTGAAACCGCGCACGATATTGCGACTGACCTGCATTACTTGCTCCCGCCGACGATGCCCGCGAGAGCATCGAGAATGCGCTGACCTTGAAGAACGACGAACGTGATAACCATGAGAACCCGCCTCTTTCGATAGGCTGAATTGTCGGCCACCTCGATATCGAACGATGGCGCGAAAAGAGGGCGAAACTCCGGCTAACTCGTTCTATTGCTAAACAGCCGCTGTAAACGAGCATCGGGCGTGACCCTCGCGGATCACGCCCGATGTCTTCATCGAAAAAAGAGCCTTACTTGCTCGGCGACACGAACTTCTGAAGACGCTTGTTCGCTTCGCCGGCGAGGGCATCGCGAAACCGCGCGCCGAAGCTGCCGGCCGACGATGACGCCGCAACACGGACGCCTTCGGCTTCCGCCGAACCGGCGGGCATCGTGTGCAGCAATCGCACATTGCCGGGACCCGCGCCGAGCACGAGCCACGTATCGCCCACTTCGACGACCGCGACGCGCTCCTTATTGCCGAGCGATGCGCCGCCCACTACCTTGACGAGGCCGCTCCTCTTGCCGCCCTGAAGGCCGAACTTGCGCGCGAGCCATGCGCAGCCGAACACGAAGCCGATCACGACGACGAGCCCGACGAGCGTCTGCAGCACCGCGCCGAAGCCGAGCGACGGCACCGCCGTTCCCGCGCCGACGCCCGATGCGATCTGCGCGGCGTGATTCACGGCGTTCATGTCTGCGGCGCGCGCAAGAAGCGGCATAGCAAACAACAAGGCGGCGAAGCGTTTCATCGATTCAACTTCCGGATACGTTCCGACGGCGTGATGATGTCGGTCAGGCGAATGCCGAACTTGTCGTTGACGACGACCACTTCGCCCTGCGCGATGAGACAGCCGTTGACGAGCACGTCCATCGGCTCGCCCGCGAGGCCGTCGAGTTCCACGACCGAGCCTTGCGCGAGCTGCAACAGGTTGCGGATCGCGATCTTCGTACGCCCGAGCTCCACCGTCATCTGCACGGGGATGTCGAGAATCATGTCGATGTCGTTGCGCGTCGACGGCGCGGCGGCTTTCGACAGCGGCTGGAACACGCCGGCGCTCGCGGCCACCGGCGTTTCATTGCCGTTCTGCTCGGCGAGCGCGCTCGCCCAGTCGTCCATGATGGCGTCGTCGCTCACGGGTTCCGTGCCGGGCAACGTGCCGTCCTGCATCAGGTCACTCATATCCACCTTCCTTCATCGTATCGCTCGCGCTGATCATCTTCTGCACGCGCAGCGCGTATTGACCATTGAAAATTCCGTAGCCGCATTCCATGACCGGCACGCCATCCACTTTCGCGACGACGTGCTCCGGAATGTCGATCGGCAGCACATCACCCGCGCGCATGTTGAGAATCTGTTCGAACGACGAGCGGATCTCGGCGAGATCCACCGTCAATTCCACTTCCGCCGATTGCACCTGCTGCGACAGCACGCGCACCCAGCGGCGGTCCACTTCGAGCGCTTCGCCCTGAATCGGCGACGAAAGCACGTCGCGGATCGGCTCGATCATCGAGTACGGCATGCAGATGTGCAGCGTGCCGCCCGTGGAGCCGAACTCGATCGTGAACTGCGTCACGATGACGATTTCGTTCGGCGTCGCGACGTTCGCGAACTGCGTGTGCATCTCCGAGCGCATGTATTCGAACTGGAGCGGCTTCACGCTGCGCCATGAAGTGGCGTAGTGCTCGAACACGAGATTGAGCAGCTTGCTGATGATGCGCTGCTCGGTCTGCGTGAACTCGCGGCCTTCGACGCGCGTGTGAAAGCGCCCGTCGCCGCCGAACAGGTTGTCGACGACGAAGAACACGAGGTTCGGGTCGAACACGAACAGCGACGTGCCGCGCAGGGGCTTCACATGGACCAGGTTGAGGTTGGTCGGGATCGGCAGGTTGCGCGTGAATTCGCTGTACTTCTGCACCTTCACCGGGCCGACGGAGATTTCCGCCGAACGCCGCATGAAGTTGAAGATGCCTACGCGCATGAGGCGCGCGAAGCGGTCATTGATGATTTCGAGGCCGGGCATCCGGCCGCGGACGATGCGTTCCTGCGTCGCGATGTTGTAGGGACGTACGCCGGCGGGTTTGGTCTCGTCGGAGACTTGATCGATTTCGCCGGTGACGCCTTTGAGGAGGGCATCGACCTCCTCTTGCGACATGAACTCTTCGTGGCCCATGACTTTTTACTCGCTGATGCGGCGTTACTGGACGACGAATTCGGTGAACAGCACTTCTTCGACGCGCACCGGCTTTTCGGCGGTGCTCGCCGCCGTTTCGACGGATGCGCGCAGTTCGTTGGCGAGCTGCTTTTTGCCGTCGACGGTCGCGAGATCGTCGGGGCGCTTGCCCGAGAGCAGGAGCAGCACGCGGCTGCGGACTTCGGGCATGTGCTCGGTGACGAGCATCTGGACCTTTTCGTCTTTCAGCTTGAGCGTGAGGCCGGCGCGGAGATAGTGCATGGCGCCGTCGTCGGACTGGAGGTTCACCGTGAGCGATTCGAGCGGGAAGAACACGGGCGGCGGTTCCGGCGCGGGTCTGGCCGGGCCGTGAGTCTTGCCGAGGAAGAACCAGGCGCCGCCCGCGCCCGCGCCGAGCAGGACAATCGCGCCGACGGCGATGATCAGGATCTTTTTGAGCTTGCCGCTCTTTGCGGGAACGATGGGTTGCTGGTTTGCGGTCGTGGTAGCCATTTGCTTGCCTCTTTCGATAGGGTGAATTGTTGGCTATCGCCGTGTAAAGCGATGGGTCGAACAGAGGGGGGATTTGGGGTCATTCTGGTGTTTTGGCCTTTTCGGCAGGCCGGCCGGTTTTTTGTTGCTGGATCTCGTATTGGCCTTGGGCTAGTGGGGTTGCCCTTGAGCCGGGCGTCCTGCTTGCGTTTCCGTGTTGGAATCCTGTTTTCGTGTCGGTCTATTGGCACTGCCCCTGTGCGGGGCGGCAGTCACTTGTTTTGGCCTTTTCGGCAGGCCGGCCGGTTTTTTGCCGCTGGATCTCGTGTTGGCCTTGGGCTATTGGGGTTGCCCTTGAACCCGGCGTCCTGCTTGCGTTTCCATGGAATCCTGTTTTCGTGTCGGTCTATTTGCTCTGCCCCTGTGCGGGGCGGCAGTCACTTTCTTTGCTGCTGCAAAGAAAGTAACCAAAGAAACAGCTTGTCCCATCCAAAGTACTTCACACCGGCCCCGGCACAGAAGATGGTATGTGGTCCGGCAGTAGCGAGTGCCCTCATAGGCCTAACCGGGCTTGGACCGCGCACGGTCTGACTAGCTAGTTGTTTGGGCGCGCTGGTTCAGCACCAAATAGCTCCGGCACAGCGCTACGCGCTGCCGAACGGTGTGCAAGGGAAACCAACGGTGGGCGAATGCAGTGAGATGGAAGCATTAGCACGGAAGTGTGCGCCGACCCGATTGACCGGTCGGCTGCGAAGCGGGCTGGAGCTATTTGGCGCCTTACCAGTCAGTTATGCGGCGCGATGTGGCAGACCGTGCGCGATCCACGCCCGGTTAGGCCTACGAGGGCACTCGCTACTGCCGGACCACTTGCGAGGTTCTGTGCCGGGGCCGGCCTGAAGTACTTTGGATGGGGATAGCTGTTTCTTTGGTTACTTTCTTTGCAGCAGCAAAGAAAGTGACTGCCGCCCCGCATAGGGGCAACGCGAATAGACCGACGCGAAACCGGGATCCGGCGAAAAACCAAAAAAAACCCCAAAACCCCCAACGCTCAAGCAAACGTATCAACAAGCCCAACCCGACGCCGCACTGGCACTTTCACGCTGGCAGCAACCGCCCCGTCCCCAGCGAAACCACCACCACGCCCCGAGCCCGAACGGTCGCCACCGTTCCCCTGCTGCGATTGCCGCGCAAACGCGGACCCATCGGAAACCGAGGCACTCCCAAGACTGATGCCGTTCGCCTCCATCGCCTCACGCAGCTTCGGCATGGCGGCCTCGACCGCCTCACGCACCTGCGCATGCTGCGAAACGAACAACGCGTGCGCGTGACTTTCGGAAACCTGCAGCGTCACCTGCAACGGCCCGAGATCCTTCGGATTCAAAGTCAGCTCAGCACTCTGCTGATCGCCCTTGGCAAGAAACACCACCTTCTGACTGAACGCATCGTCCCAGCCCGACGAGCCCACATGCGGCGCGATCGCCGCGCTCGTCGCCGATGCCATCGCGCCTTGCGGGCTCGACACCGCCGAATTCGCCGATGCCGTCTGCATCGCCACGGCATGCGCGGCCGCGTCGGCGGCTTGTTTATACGCGACGGTCGCCGCGTCCGAAGGGATCGTCGGCGCAGCCTGCGCGCTCGCGAGCGCGGCGGCGTCGGCGGTCTTGTCGTCGACCTTCGCATTGGCCACGAGCCCAGCCAGACCCGCGCCCTTGCCGCCCTTGCCGAACAGGCCGCCTTGCTCCTCGCCGTTCGCGCCTTCACGCGCCGTCGTGACGGGAGCATTAGCGGGCATCGCATTCGGCTGCACGTTGTTCATCGCCGCGAGCGCGGCCTGAAGCGCGTCCTGCGGCGATTTGGCGTCGCCGCTCTTGTGCGTTTCGCCCGTCGATTTGTCGTCATCCGTCGAAGCGCTCGCCGTCACGAGCGAAGCGGCATCGGTCAGATCGGCGAGCGTGGTGTCGGTGTCATCGTCGCTGGCGGCGTCCGCGCGGGCCTTGGCCTCTGCAGCAGCCGCGGCGGCCGCATCCGACGACGAACCCGACGCCTGCGCCGCCGGCTTCGATGCATCCGCCGTATCGGCCTTGCCCGAAGACTTCGATGCCTCGTCCGCCCGATCCGCCTTCGACGCAGCCTGCGTCTGCGATGCGTCATCGCTCTTCGAAGCCGCGGCCGGCGCGCTGTCGTCCGGCTTCGGCGCGTCGTGCACGCTGGAATCGTCGGCGGAAGAATCCGCCAGCGCCTTCGCCGCCTGCGCGTCCGCATTGGCCTTGTCGGTGATGCTCTGCAGCGTCATGCCGAACGAAGCGCCCGCGCTCGCCGCGCGCTGCGCCGCGGACTTGCTCGATGACGCGGCGCCGGTCAGCGCGCCGAGAAGGGAAACGGAAGACATACGGGACTCTCAAATGCAATGAATAGGGAACGGCTCACGCGCGCTCGGCGCGCATGCGCAATATCTTGGCGGCGTGCTCGTCGGCTTCGCGCTGCTCGACGCGCGCTGCTTTCTTCGCGAGCATCGCCTCGCCGCGCGCGGCCAGCACTTCGTAACTGCCGAGCTTCTGCTTCTTCAGACGCCAATCGGGTTTCGCCGCCTCGATGCGCTGATCGGCCATGAGGAGCGCCGTGCGCTGCTGCGCGATCGCGGAATCGAGCGTGTCGACGAACGCCTGGAAGTTGCGCAGCGTCTGCGCGGTCGTGCCTTCCTGCGCCGATGCCGTGAACCGCGCGTGATACTCGTCGCGATAGGTCACGAGCGAATTCAGCTGCGTTTCGATCTCGTTGCGCTCCTGCTGGAGCTTGCCGAGCTTCTTCGTGGCGGCGTCGAGCTCCTCTGCGGCGAGTTCGATGAGGGTGTTGATCGGCAGATTCTTGGACATGGCGTGACGATCCCGTTTGGTCTTTGGCTTTCTTGTGATGATTGCTTTTGATACTAGTCGAAATCTATTCGAATAGCTGGTTCAACATCGCGATGCTCGGCTCGAACGGCGCCTGCTCGCGAAAGCCTTGCTGCAAAAACGACTCCATGCGCGGATACAGCGCGATCGCGCGGTCGAGCAGCGCATCCCGTCCGCTCGAATACGCGCCCACGTTGATCAGGTCGCGGTTGCGCTGATAGCGCGACAACATCTGCTTGAACAGGCGCACGCGCTCGAGATGCTTGTCGTCGATGAGCGCGGTCATCGCGCGGCTGATCGATTGCTCGATGTCGATAGCCGGGTAATGCCCCGCCTCGGCGAGCGAGCGGTTCAGCACGATATGGCCGTCGAGAATCGCGCGCGCCGAGTCGGCGATCGGGTCCTGCTGGTCGTCGCCTTCCGTGAGCACGGTGTAGAACGCGGTGATCGAGCCGCCACCTTCCGGGCCATTCCCGGTGCGCTCGACGAGCGCCGGCAGCTTCGCGAACACCGACGGCGGATAGCCTTTCGTCGCGGGCGGCTCGCCGATCGCGAGCGCGATCTCGCGCTGGGCCATCGCGTAACGCGTCAGCGAATCCATCAGCATCAGCACGTGCTTGCCCTGATCGCGGAAATATTCGGCGAGCGAGGTCGTGTACGCGGCGGCCTGCATCCGCAGCACGGGCGATACATCCGCCGGCGCCGCGACGACGACCGAGCGCGCGAGGCCCTCCTCGCCCAGAATCTGCTCGATGAATTCCTTCACTTCGCGGCCTCGTTCGCCGATCAGCCCGATCACGATCACTTCCGCGCTCGTGTAGCGCGCCATCGTGCCGAGCAAAACCGATTTACCGACGCCCGAGCCCGCGAACAGGCCCATGCGCTGGCCCCGTCCGACCGTGAGCAGCGTGTTGATAGCGCGCACGCCGACATCGAGCACCTTGTGAATCGGCTCGCGGTTCAGCGGGTTGATGACCGGCGCGGACAGCGGCGCATCGACTTTCGCGCCGAGCGGGCCGAGCCCGTCGAGCGGACGGCCGGAGGCGTCGACCACGCGGCCGAGCAATTCCCAGCCGACGGGCAAGCGCTTCGCGCCCGCCATCGGATCGTTGATCGGCGCGCTTTCGAGCGGATAGACGCGCGCGCCGGGCAACAGACCGGCGACCTCGGTCGTCGGCATCAGAAACAGCTTGTCGCCCGCGAAGCCGACGACTTCGGCTTCGGCGGTCGGAATCGCGCTGCCCGGCGGCAGCTCGATCATGCATTCCGAGCCGACGCCCATCTTCAGGCCGACCGCTTCCAGCACGAGACCGGCGGCGCGCGTGAGACGCCCGCACGGACGCAGCGGCTTCGCGATCGCGTTGCGCGCTCTCAGCGCGTCGAGCTTGTCGCGCCACGTGTCGATGTGCGGATTGCCCGCGATATCGGCGAGTTCGGCGATGGTGCGCGCGGCGAGTTCGTCGGGCGATTCGTCGCCGATGGATTCGTCGGCGGCGAGCGGGCCGAACGACGCGCGCGCGAGCTCCTGTTCGAGCTCCGTCAGGCCGTCCTGAGTGATGCGGTGATTCACCACGGCTTGTTCCTCCCCAGCGCGGCCACGACGCGCTCCCAGCGCGACACGTTGGTCGCGTCGATCTCACCGGTCGCGGCGTGCGCCTTGCAGCCGCCGCGCTCGACGATCGGGTCCGGGCGCACGATCCAGCCCGCGCCTTCGAGTTCGTCCTTCAGATACGCATCGACAATAGGCATGTCGGCCGGATTCACGATGAGCGTCGGCGCGCCGGAAAGCTCCGGCTCGGCGGCGATCACTTCGCGCGCCACGGCGACGAGCGCCGTCGGATCGAGCGCGAGATGCTGGCGCACGACCTGTTGCGCGATATCGACCGCGAGTTCGGCGAGCGATTCCGCGATGGCCGCATCGGCGGCGTGCAGCGCGGTCCTGAACGCATCGGCGATTTCGGCGAGCACCGCGGCCTGCGCGAGCGCTTCCTTGCGGCCTTCCTCGAAACCCTTCGCCTGACCCTGCTCGTAGCCCGCCTGATAGCCGAGCGCCTGACCCGCGACGTGACCCTTCGCGAGCCCTTGCTGATGCGCGTCTTCCTCGACGCGGCGCAGGTGCGCCTCGAGCGCGGCCTGTTCCGCCGCGCTGTTGTCCACCTTGACTTCGACGGGATCGAACGACGCCATCTCCCAGCGCTGATACGCCGAGAGCGGAGCCTTCTGCGCGCGGGCGTCAGACATACGCGTCCTCCGCCTTGCCGCCTAGCTGGATCTGACCGTTTTCCGCGAGATTGCGGACGATCTGCAGGATCTTGCGCTGCTGCTGCTCGACTTCCGACACGCGCACCGGACCGCGCGAATCGAGGTCTTCGGCGAGCAGCTCGGCCGCGCGCTGCGACATGTTCGACAGGAACTTCTGGCGCAACGCCGGCTGCGCCCCCTTCAGCGACACGATCAGCGTCTCCGATTCCACTTCCTTCAGGAGAAGCTGGATCGCGCGATCTTCCAGATCGAGCAGGTTTTCGAACACGAACATCTGGTCGATGATCTTCTGCGCGAGCTCCGCATCGTATTCGCGGACGTTCGCGAGCACGCCTTCCTCGTGATTGCTCGACATGAAGTTGAGAATCTCCGCCGCCGTGCGGATGCCGCCCATCGGCGCGCGCTTCAGGTTGTCGCTGCCGGAGAGGAGCGTGGTCAGCACGTCGTCGAGTTCGCGCAGCGCGGCGGGCTGAATGCCGTCGAGCGTCGCGATGCGCAGGAGCACGTCGTTGCGCAGGCGGTCCGGCAGCAGCGACACGATTTCCGACGCCTGATCGCGGTCCAGATGCACGAGGATCGTCGCGATGATCTGCGGATGCTCGTTCTTGATGAGTTCCGCGACCGCGCCCGAGTCCATCCACTTCAGGCCTTCGATGCCGCTCGTGTCGCTGCCTTGCAGGATACGGTCGATGAGCGCGCCGGCCTTGGTCTCGCCGAGCGCCTTCGTCAGCACCGAGCGGATGTACTCGCTCGAATCCAGCGACAGCGCGGTGTGCTTCTCCGCTTCCTCGACGAATTCGGTCAGCACGTTGTCGAGCTGCTCGCGCGTCACGTTTTTCAGGGCCGCCATGGTCGCGCCGATCTTCTGCACCTCGCGAGGAGCGAGATACTTGAATACTTCGGCGGCTTCTTCCTCACCGATCGACATCAGGAGGAGGGCGGCTTTGTTCAGGCCTTCAGCGTTCATCGGACACCCAGTTCTTCACGACCGTCGCAACGATTCTCGCGTCCTGACGCGCCACCATGCGCGCGTAGTCGAGGTTGCGATCGAATTTGGCCTTCTTGCTTTCATGACCGAGGAGACTCACCTCGGCATCCTTCTCTTCGTCTTCCTTCTTCTGGCCGTCGGCCGCGGGGCCGTCGAGCAGCGAGAGTTCATCCGGCGCGCCGAGCGTGGGCGCGGCTTCCGGCGGCGGCGGGAACGCGCGGCGCATCGCCGGCTTCACCATGCTGAAGTACAGGAACAGCGCCACGATGCCGATGCCCACGTACTTCGCCGCCTGGAGGCCCCACGCGATCATCTGCTGCGTGCGCCACCACGGGACGTCGGGCGTCGCGGTCAGGTCGGCCGAGAACGCGCTGTTCACGACGTTCACCGAGTCGCCGCGCTTCTCGTCGAAGCCCATCGCGTCCTTCACGAGCTGCTGGACCTGCGCGAGCTTGTCGGCGGCGAGCGGCGTCATCGTGACGTTGCCCTTCGCGTCCACCTTCTTCTCGTAGTTCACGACCACCGCCACCGACAGGCGCTTGATGCCGCCCGTCGCCTGCTCGTAGTGGCGCACCGTGCGATCCACTTCGTAGTTCGTCGTCGTGTCCTTGCGCTGGTTCTGCGGCGTGGCCTTCGCGGCGCCCGCCGCGCCGGACGCGGCTGCGTCGATCGGCGCGGAAGCCGGCTGCGGCGGCTGGTTCGACAGCGCGCCCGGCACACCCGATGCGCCGCTGCCCGTCGTTTCGCTCGATTCGCTCGATTGCTGGCTGCGGATCGCCGTGCTCTGCGCGTTGCCGTTCGGGCCGTAGCTTTCGGCGGTCTGCTCCAGCTTCGAGAAGTCGATGTCGGCGCTCACCTGCGAGCGCGCATTGCCGGCGCCGAAAAGCGGCGCGAGGATCGCGTCGATGCGCTTTTGCGTGTTGTGCTCGATCTGCTGCACGTACTTCAGTTGCGACGCGTCGAGGCCGTTGGCGGCGCTCTGGCTCGTCAGCAGGTTGCCGTCCTGATCGACGATATTCACGTTCTTGACCGGCATGTCCGCCACGCCCGAAGCGACCATGTGCGCGATCGCGACCACCTGGCCTTCGTCGAGCGCGCGGCCCGGATACAGATTGACCATCACGGAGGCGGTCGGCAGCTCCTTGTCGCGCACGAAGACGGAAGGCTTCGGAATCGCCAGATGCACGCGCGCCGACTTCACCGACGAAATCGAGCCGATGGTGCGCTCCAGCTCGCCTTCGAGCGCGCGCTGATAGTTGACCTGCTCCGCGAACTGGCTGATGCCGAACTTCTGGTTGTCCATCAGCTCGAAGCCGACCGAACCGCTCTTCGGCAAGCCCTGGCTCGCGAGGCGCAGACGCGTTTCGTGAACCTGCTCCGCCGGCACGAGAATGGCGCCGCCGCCTTCGCCCAACTTATAGGGAATGTTGCCCTGCTGGAGCGCGGCAACGATTGCGCCGCCGTCGCGGTCGGAGAGATTGGAGAACAGCACGCGATAGTCCGGCTGGCGCGACCACATGACGAGGCCCGCCACGACCATCACCAGAATCGCGACGGCCACGATCAGCGGCACGCGCGGGTTCGAGCGGAACTGGTTGAGCATCGGGACGCGCTGCGCAAAACCGCCGAAGTCGGCGCCCCCCGGGCTCGCGGCGGCCGTTCCGGCTGCACCCGGCTGTGCGCCCGCCAGGCCCATTCTGGCGTCGGGCGTGATGAGTGAGTTGTTGGGCGTTTCCATTTAGCGTCGAAGCTCCGAATCCTGATGTTCTCCTCCCGCCGCTATCCGCTGATGTAAGCGGCGGTGGAGGACTTTTCACGATGGGGATTATCCGCAGAAGATTGCAAGTCGATTCGGCGAATAGAGCGGGGTTTTCCCCGTTCTTCCGGTGCTTTGAAAAATCGCCGGCTGCTAATCTTTTTCGTACTCGGACAAGCGCCCAGACGCGGTCCGAGCATCAGGTCCCCGCCATGAGCGGCGCCGGCTTTTTCCTGTCACCCGGAGTCAACATGAACTTTCCGATCAATCCGCTTTCCGCCGCGCTCTCGGCCATTCAGTCGATGGCGTCGCAAGCCACCGGCGGGGCTGGCGCGACCTCGGCCGTCGCGACGGGCGCCGTCGCGGGGCAAAGCGGGACATCGGGCGCGGCGAGCGCCGGCAGCTTCGCCGACGCGCTGAAATCGTCCATCGACAAGATCAGCGACAACCAGACGAAGGCGCTCGGCGAAGCGCACGCGTTCGAGATCGGCGCGCCGAACGTGTCGCTCAACGACGTGATGGTGGACATGCAGAAGGCGAACGTCGGCCTGCAATTCGGGCTGCAGGTGCGCAACAAGCTCGTGTCGGCCTACAACGACATCATGCAGATTTCCGTCTGACGCAGCCTCCTCGCGATCCAGCCCTTTAGCGCCAATCCCGGCTCTGGAGCCTTGCTTCCTAAAGCTTTTCCGCGTTTCTCCGATAACCCCGGTAACGGCACGGCGAACGATGGCTCGCTCGCCTGCACCGGTTTTACCGGACCCACACGGATCAGGACGAGGAGCACGGCGTCCGCATGAAGCCCGCGGACGCTGCGGCATCGCAAAAGGAGAACCGAGAGATGTATTCCCCAGGACACGCTGGAGCCAACGCCTACGCACGCGTGGGCGTGCAGACGGGAGTGATGGGAGCGAGCCCGCACCGGCTGATCGTGATGCTGTATCAGGGCGCGCGCCAGGCTATCGCGCAGGCGCGCATGCATCTGCAGCAGAACAACATCGGTGCGCGCGGCGCAGCGGTCAGCAAGGCCATCAGCATCATCGAGAGCGGTTTGCAGCAGGCGCTCAACAAGGATGCGGGCGGCGAGATCGCGGAACGTCTGGACGCGCTGTACACGTATATGACGCGCCGGCTGCTCGAGGCGAACATGAAGCAGGACGAGACGATGCTCGTCGAAGTCGACAACCTGCTCGCGACGCTCGAGGAAGCCTGGGTTGGAATTGGACCGGAAGTGGCGCAAATGACCGCCGCGCCCGTTTGACGGGCAATGCGCGTCGACTGCCTCGAAAGAATGAAGACGACACAAGAATATTTCGCTCACTACGAAACCATCGCGGCGATTTCCGGCCAGATGCTGGCGGCCGCGCGCGGCGGCGAATGGAGCGAACTGAAGACGTTGCAGGGCACCTACCGCGAGTTGATCGAGCAGCTGAAGGAAGCGGATTCCGGCTCGGAACTCGACGAAGACGCCCGGGCGCGCAAGCTGGACCTCGTGAAGAAGATTCTCGCCGATGACGCCGCGATCCGCGATCTGACATCGCCGAGCCTCGCGCGCCTGTCGGCGCTCTTCACGGTCAACAGCCCGGCGCGCGTACTGAAAAAAATGGTCGGACTGCGCTAGGCGCCGGTCCGCGCCCGGCCGGGCGCATATGAGGATGTGGGCATGACTGGACTCGATACCGCGATCGCATCGTTGCTCGCCAGCCGCACCGAGCTCCTTCTGTCCGCGATACGCGCGCCGGGCGGTGTCAGCGGCAGCGGCGTGACCGGCGCGAGCGTCGGACAGACTACGACGCAAGCGGACATGTCGCAGTCCGCCGGCACGGCTGCGGGATCGCCGGCACCGGCGGCATCGGCGCAAACGGCCTTCTCCAGCGTCGCGCGCACGCTCGACGTGATCTCGCGTTTCGGCGGCGCGGCCCCCGCGCTGACCGGCGACACACCGCTCTGGCCGACGCCGCCGCGCCCCGCGAGCGCCTTCGCCGCGCTGACGACGGGCCTCTTCGATACCGCTTTCTCTTCCAACGCGGCCGCCGTGGCCGCCGCGCGCGCCGCGACGCAGAATCTCCCGCCGCTGCCCGCCGCCGCGCTCGCGACCGCGCTGGCGAAATCCGTCGATGAAAGCGGGCTCTTCTACGAATCGCATCTGGTGCAATGGCTCGCGGGCCAGCGCAGCGCGGCGTCGCTCGCCAACGAGCCGCAGGCGCGCGTCGACGGGCGCGCGACGTCCCTGCCGCTCGATTTCGCCAGCAAGGCGGCAACCGGCGACGCATGGCTCGACGACGCCCGCTCGGCGCAATTCACCGCCGATCTTCCCGATTTGCACGCGGGCGCGCGCGCCGTCGCGACGCCGCAGACGCCGCAACAGGCGGCCGCGCTCGCCGCATCCGTGCGCGATGCGCCGCCGTCCGCGCTCTCGAATTCGCAGGGCGGCAACGCGGCGGGCGGCACGGGCGCGCAGCCGAGCCAGCACGAATCGGCGCTGCAGGCGTCGATCGCTGCGGGCGTCCATCCGGCGACGCTCAACGTCGTGCGCCAGCAGCTCGACATGCTCGCGAACCAGCAGTTCCGCTGGCAGGGCGAGGCGTGGCCGGGCACGCGCTTCGAATGGGAAATCGCCCGCGAGCCGCGTGACCCGCGCACCGCCGACGATGCCGCCGACGAACGCGCGTGGCGCACGCGCATCACGCTGTCGCTGCCCGCGCTCGGCACCGTCGACGCCGAACTGGTGCTGACGGGCGAAAAGCTCGTCGCGCGCATCAAGGCGGGCGATTCCGGCGCGCGCCGTCTCGCCGCCGACGGCGCCGCGTTCGCGCGCCAGCTCGAAGCGGCGGGCATCGCGCTGGCGTCGCTGTCCGTGCGCTCGATGGACGGCTCGACCGATCTCGCGCTGTCCGGCGACAGGCCCGCCGCGAAAAGGCCGATGCGCTCGCCGCTCGAGCATCTGTTCCGCCAGGCGCCGGGCGAGGGGAGCGAGGCATGAGCGCACAGGATCATCCGCCGTACACGCGCAGGCAGGCGACCGCGCTTGCCTACGAAGCGGGCAATCGTGAGTCGACGCCGCGCGTCGTCGCGAAGGGTTACGGCATCGTCGCGGAAATGATCGTGCAGCGCGCGAAGGAGGCGGGGCTGTACGTGCACGAATCGCCGGAAATGGTGTCGCTGCTGATGCAGGTCGATCTCGACGCGCACATTCCGCCCGCGTTGTATCAGGCGGTGGCGGAATTGCTGTCGTGGGTTTATCGGCTGGAGAACGAGGAGCCGATGCGCGAAGCGGGGCGGGCGATTCGCTGAAAGGCTTCCGCTAGGCCGCGAACGCCCGCGTCACAATCGCCGCGTGATCGAAACGCGCGGGCAGCGTGCCGTACACGCGCCCGGTTTCGCCGCGCGCATCGCCGAGACGCGTTTCGATGAACGCATCGGCGACTTCCTGCGGCGCATGCCGCGCCAGCAGCACGCCTTGCGCGCACAGCGTCAATTGCTGCGCGATGCGCCGCGCCGACGCTTCCCGCTCGGCCGGATCGCCCGTCAGCATGCTCACGAGCGACGACAGCGCGCCCGCCAGCGCCGGATGCGCGCCCGCCGTGGTGTTCCAGTCGTCGAAAAGCGCGTGCGCGCCGTCCTGCTCGCGCTCGAATGCGCGCAGCACGTCGAGGCACATCACGTTGCCCGAGCCTTCCCAGATCGAATTGACCGGCGCCTCGCGATAGAAACGCGCCATCGGTCCGGTTTCGACATAGCCGTTGCCGCCCCAGACTTCCATCGCCTCGCCGGTGAATTCGAGCGCGCGTTTGCACACCCAGAACTTCGCGGCCGGCGTCACGATGCGCCGCCACGCGCGCTCGGCGAGCGCTCCGTCCGGCGCGGCGCTCTGCTCGAACGCGCCCGCGAGGCGCATGAAAAGGACCGTCGCCGCTTCGGATTCGAGCGCGAGATCGGCGAGCACGTTGCGCATCAACGGCTGTTCGACGAGATGCGCGCCGAACGCGCTGCGATGCCGCGCGTGGTGGATCGCCTGCGCGAGCGCCGCGCGCATCAGCGCCGCGCTGCCGATCACGCAATCGAGCCGCGTGAAGTTCGCCATTTCGATGATCGTCGGCACGCCGCGCCCCTCGTCGCCGATCATCAGGCCGTAGGCATCGAGAAACTCCACTTCGCTGCTGGCGTTCGAGCGGTTGCCGAGCTTGTCCTTGAGCCGCTGGACCTGGACCGCGTTCTTGCGGCCGTCAGGCTGAAAGCGCGGCACGTAGAAGCACGAGAGACCGCCTTCGTCGGCGGTGCGCGCGAGCACGAGATGCGCGTCGCATTGCGGCGCGGAAAAGAACCATTTGTGACCGACCAGCCGATACGCTCCGCCGCGTCCCGGCGCGCCGAGCGCATGCGCGCGCGTGCGGTTGCTGCGCACATCCGAGCCGCCCTGTTTCTCGGTCATGCCCATGCCGATCATCATCGAATGTTTGCCGGCTTCGAGCGGGATATCGCGCGGATCGTGCTCGCGCGACAGCAGCGGATGCGCGATGCGCGCGAACAGGTCCGGCTCGTTGCGCAAGACCGGAATGCTCGCGAACGTCATCGTGATGGGGCACAGCGAGCCCGATTCGAGCTGGCCGTGCAAATAGTAGCCGGCGCAGCGCGCGGGCATCGAACCGGCGCGCGCTGACGGCTCGAACGGCAGCGCGTGCAGACCTTCGCGCCGCAGGCGGCGCACCAGTTCGTGCCACGCCGGATGAAATTCCACGGCGTCGATGCGCTCGCCGTGCGGACTATGCGTCGCGAGGGCCGGCTCGTGCCGGTTGGCGAGATCGGCCAGCGCGACGACGTCCGGCTGCGTGAGCGTCATGCCGTCGCGCGAGAGCGCTTCGGCGTGCCATTGCGCACCTTCCCGGTCGAGGGCCGCCGTGAGCGCCGCGTCGAACGCGAAGGCGTCATAACCGACGAGCGGCGGCACCTGATTCGTGACTTCGTGCGTCTGCCCGAACGGGCGATCGGCGGGACCGGACATCGTCGTCTCCTTCCTTGCGTGCGCGCCATGGCGGCGCGGTGATTCGTCGCTGTCGGGCGGGCGCAACGGACGCTTTCGACCGCTTCACTCGTCCAGGCGCCATCTCGAATTCAGGAATCATAGGCCGCCCGTTCGACGGACGTATAGAAGCATCGCTCTTTTCGGAATCGCGCAGAACTTTCCGATGCGCAGTCCCAAAGCGCCGCTCCCTGAGACAAATCCGATTGTTAATCCCACCCCGATGACGCAGAGGAGCCCGAACCTATAATCGGCTCGGCCATATCCGGCGGATGCAATAACGCCTTTCACGGAAGCATTCTCAATGAGCATCAACCTCAATCAACTCGTCCAGGGCGCTTTGACAGAAAGCGTGTTGCAGTACATCGCCGGGCGCGTCGGCTGCCCGACGGAATCCGCGAAGCGCGTGGTTTCGCTGTGCGGGCCGGCGCTCATCGGCGCCATGATGAACAAGGCGTCGTCGCTCGAAGGCGCGCGCAATCTGTTCGCCGCCATCATGTCGCCGGCGACGAACGCGCTGATCGCGGAGGACCTTCCGCACGCCGCCATTCAGGACGAAGGCTTCAAAACGCTCGTCGACAGCGGCATGCACGCCGACGAGGCGATTTCCTCGCACGACAGCCTCAATGCGCTCGCCGAGCGGATCGCCGAATACACGGGTGTCGCGGCGAGTTCCACGCGCATGCTGGGCGGCGTGGTGGGCGCGACGCTCTTCGGCGTGCTGAAGCGCTATCTCACGCAGCACAACGGATATCCCGGACAGCTTCCGACGCTGCTCGGCCATCAGTTGCCGGTGGTGCGCGCGAACATGACGGACGCCTTCGCGAACGCGCTCGGTCTCGGTTCGGTCGGCGCGTTCCTCGCGGGCGTCGCATCGCGGCTGAAGGCCGTGTCGGCCCATCTCGAGCATCCGGCCACGCATGAGGCGGCGGCGTTCTCGCAGCCGTCGGAGCCTGCCGCGGCGCCCGAGCAAGTCGCCGGCGAGAAGGCGGGCAAGAAGAAATGGTGGTGGATCGCGCTCGCCGCCGCGCTCGCGCTGCTCGCGATTCTGCTCGGGCGCGGCTGCGCGACGGAGCAGGCGGACTCGGAAAGCGCCCGCGCGGCAAAGCCGGACGACGCTTCCGGCGCGGTCGGCAATTCGAACACCGTCACCGCGGCTGCCACTTCCGATGCGGCCGCCGCCGACTCGTCTTCGGCGCCCGCCGCCGTGCCTTTCAAGGACTCGACGATGTCCTTTCTCGTCGATCCGTCCGGCATCGCTACGCTGACCGCGACGGTAAGCAGCGAAGCGGAAAAGCAGCGCGTCCTCGACCTGCTCGCGGTGAAGCTTGGCATCGACAAGTTCCACGCCAATATCACGGTCGATCCGGACACCAAGCCGGCAACGTGGATCGGCAAGCTCGACGGCCTTCTGCCGATCATGGCGCTGCCGGGCGCGCAAGTCAGCATCGCCGGCGACAAAATCGATCTGGGCGGCCGCGCCGCGGACGCGAAGCTCGGCTGGCTGGACAAGCTGAAAGCCTTCTTCGGCGATGGCTGGACGATCGGCGCAGCCAGCACGGCGGCCACCTCCGGCGCACCGGCCGAAGCGAGCTGCGCGACCGGCGACGTCGCGAAGCACCTGAATCTTCGCCCGGTCAAGTTCGGTTTTGCATCGAACGCGCTGCCGCGCGCCGCGCTTGCCGAGCTCGCCGAATCCGCGAAGTCGCTGAAGAATTGCGACACAGCCGGCAAGCCGGTCAAGCTGCAAATCGGCGGCTATTCGGACAATACCGGCGATGCCGCGTTGAATGTCCAGCTATCGGAAAAGCGCGCGCAGGCCGTGCGTGCGTATCTGATCCAGCACGGCGTGCCGGCGGACACGCTGACGGCGGAAGGCTTCGGCGACGCGCATCCGATCGCCGACAATGCCACGCCTGCGGGCCGCGCGGCAAATCGCCGGATCGAGTTCAAGGAATTGAGCTGATCCGCGAAACGCCCGAAGGCTGCGGTAACGAACGCGCCGGTCCGCACAACGCGGGCCGGCGCGTTTCGTTTGGGCGCATGTGAATCACGCGCCCGGCTCGCCGCGCCGCGCGCGCGGGAAGCCATCGGCCATGAAGTCCTGATCGAGATTGGCGGGCAGCATTTCACGCGCGACTTCGATCCACGCCCGCGCCGCATGCGACAGATAACCGTTGCGCCGCCAGCCGAGCGCCATGTCCCAGTGAATCTCCGGCGCGACCACAGGGCGGCAGGTGAACGCGTCGGCGTCGAGCCGGCGGCAGTAGGGCGCGGGAAGCAGCGCGATGCCGATGCCCGCCTGCACCAGCGCCGCCATGAAATCCCAGTGCCCGCTGCGCCCGACGATCGTCGGTGCGAACCCCGCCTCGCGGCACGCGTTGAGCACGACATCGTTGAGCGCGAGACTCTCGCCGTAGAACACGAACGGTTCGGCGGCGAGATCAGTGAGGGCGACTTCGCGGGCATCGTCCCAGCGCGAGCCCTTCGGCGCGACGAGCCACAGAATCTGGCGGCTGACGGGCAGCACGTCGAACATCTCGGTGTTGACCGGCTGCAAGACGCCGCCCAGCTCCAGTTCGCCATCGATCAGCGCCGCCTCGATCGCCTTCGACCCGCGCTCGAACAACTTCAGCTCGACCTTCGGATAACGACGCCGGAACGCGGCGATGGCCGGCGTGAACAGCGCTCCGCCCATCGGCGGAATGCCGATCGTCAGCGTGCCGCGTCCGAATGTGCCGAGATCGTTCAGTTCGGCTTCGAGGCGCGCATGCGCCGCCAGCACCTCGACGCCGCGCTGATAGACGATCTGGCCCGCGTCCGTCAGCACCATCTGACGGCCCTCGCGCAGCAGCAGCGGCGAGCCGACCTCGTCTTCCAGCGCCTTCACCATCTTGCTGATGGTCGGCTGGGTCACGAACATGTGCTCGGCGGCGGCGGTGAAGCTCTTCTGCTTCACGACCTCGATGAAGTATCGCAAGGCGCGCAATTCCATCGTCGACTCCGGAATTCCAGTTTGGAATGATTTGGATAAGGTTAA
Source organism: Caballeronia sp. 11_S32 (assembly GCF_056930355.1). Lineage (NCBI taxonomy): Bacteria > Pseudomonadati > Pseudomonadota > Betaproteobacteria > Burkholderiales > Burkholderiaceae > Caballeronia > Caballeronia sp. 11_S32. Next base: position 264,068 of record NZ_JBXOWH010000003.1, on the reverse strand, counting down.
GTCATTTTTATTATGCGATGGGCGCCCATATACTCTTCCTACAGGTTAACCCTAATCAATTGCATTTCACGTAGAAGAGTCCGCCATGTCCGCCGCCCTCACCACCCACACGCCATCCGCTTTCGGCCGCTTTCTGCGCGTCGCGCTGCAGTCCGCCGCGCTCGCGGGAATCTGGGTCGCGGCGGACTTCGTCGCGCGCAAGCTGGCGTTGCCCGTGCCGGGCGGCGTCATCGGGCTGGTCGCGCTGCTCGCGCTGCTGTTCTGCGGCGGCATCGCGCCGCGCTGGGTGAAGGCGGGCGCCGACTGGCTGCTCTCCGACATGCTGCTGTTCTTCATCCCGGCGGCGGTCGCGGCGGTGCAGTACGGCGGCCTTTTCATGGAAGACGGCTGGCGGCTCGCGCTCGTGGTGGTTGGAGGAACGTTGATGGTGATGGTGGCCGTCGCGTTCGCCGTCGACCGTGCGGCGCGCCTCGAACGCCGTCTCGCATTGCGCCGCGCGCTCGGCGCACGGCACGCGGCGCGCGCCTGAGCGAGCGGACATGAACCACTTTTTCGCCTCTCTTCTCGAAGACGACGCCGCGCGCCTGATTGCGGCGGGCTGCTTCGTGCTGACCGTCGCGCTGTATTTCGCGGCCAAGCAGCTCTACGCGCGCTTCAGGCGGCCGTGGCTCACGCCGCTTCTGGCGGTGCCGGCGGTGCTCGTGCTCATCGTCGCGATGGCGCGCATTCCGTACTCCGTTTACTACGCCGACACGCGCTGGCTCATGTGGCTGCTCGGCCCGGCGACAGTCGCCTTCGCCGTGCCGATCTACGAGTATCGCGCGCTCATCAGGCGGCACTGGATTTCGCTCACCGTCGGCGTGACGGTCGGCATTCTGGTGGCGGTAGGCGGGTCGCTCGCGCTCGCCAAGCTGCTGCATCTGTCGCCGGAATTGCAGCGCAGCCTCGCGACGCGCTCCGTTTCCACGCCCTTCGCGCTCGCCGTCTCCGACAAGATTCACGCGCCGAAGGACCTGACCGCGCTCTTCGTGATCGCGACGGGCGTCTGCGGCATGCTCTTCGGCGAGATCGTGCTCGCGCTCGTGCCGCTGCGCACGCGGCTCGCGCGCGGCGCGCTGTTCGGTGCGGCGGCGCATGGCGTCGGCACGGCGAAGGCGCGCGAACTGGGGAACGAAGAGGGCGTAGTCGCGAGTCTCACGATGATGATCGCGGGCGTCGTGATGGTGCTGCTCGCGCCGGTTCTGTCGGTCCTGCCTTTCTGATTCGCGCCATCGCGCGAAGCCCATTTCAGCGTCTCGAAATACCGTTCGCGCTACGAGACTTTGCTACAATCGACGTTCGCCTCCGAGGAGCGTTGCGACGGGTGATTCCAAAATCATCCGCCAGGCTCGGAGGCCTTCAATCCGGACGGTTCGAAGGCCATGTAAAAGCCCGCTGAGCCACCGCATTCGAACGGCGCTCACGTCAACATTTCTAGTCTTTTTAGAAAAGGAGGGCGTGATGAACGCCGCAGTTCTCGATTCCAAAGATTCCAAGGATTTCGTCGTCGCCGACATGTCGCTGGCCGCATGGGGCCGCAAGGAACTCGACATCGCCGAAACGGAGATGCCGGGTCTCATCCAGACGCGCGAAGAGTACAAGGCGCAGCAGCCGCTGAAGGGCGCGCGGATCGCCGGTTCGCTGCACATGACCATTCAGACGGGCGTGCTGATCGAAACGCTCACGGCGCTGGGCGCGGACGTTCGCTGGGCGTCGTGCAACATCTTCTCGACGCAGGACCACGCCGCCGCCGCGATTGCCGCCGGCGGCACGCCGGTATTCGCGTTCAAGGGCGAATCGCTCGACGAGTACTGGGAATTCACGCACCGCATCTTCGAATGGCCGAACGGTCAGTTTGCCAACATGATTCTCGATGACGGCGGCGACGCAACGCTCCTGCTTATCCTCGGCGCGAAGGCGGAAAAGGACCGTTCGGTCATCGCCAAGCCGACGAACGAGGAAGAAGTCGCGCTGTACAAGGCCATCGGCAAGCATCTGGACGCGGATCCGACGTACTACTCCACGCGCCTGTCGCACATCCAGGGCGTGACGGAAGAAACGACGACGGGCGTGCATCGCCTGTATCAGATGGAAAAGGAAGGCCGCCTGCCGTTCCCGGCCATCAACGTCAACGATTCGGTCACGAAGTCGAAGTTCGACAACCTGTACGGCTGCCGCGAGTCGCTCGTCGACGGCATCAAGCGCGCGACCGACGTGATGATCGCGGGCAAGATCGCGGTCGTGGCCGGTTACGGCGACGTGGGCAAGGGCTGTGCGCAATCGCTGCGCGGTCTCGGCGCAACCGTGTGGGTCACGGAAATCGATCCGATCTGCGCGCTGCAGGCGGCGATGGAAGGCTACCGCGTGGTGACGATGGAATACGCCGCCGACAAGGCCGACATCTTCGTGACGGCGACGGGCAACTACCACGTCATCAACCACGACCACATGAAGGCGATGCGCAACAACGCGATCGTCTGCAATATCGGCCATTTCGATTCGGAAATCGATATCGCGTCGACGCGCCAGTACACGTGGGACAACATCAAGCCGCAAGTCGATCACATCGTGTTCCCGGACGGCAAGAAGATCATCATCCTGGCTGAAGGCCGTCTCGTGAATCTCGGCTGCGCGACCGGCCATCCGTCGTTCGTGATGTCGAACTCGTTCACGAACCAGACGCTCGCGCAGATCGAACTGTTCTGCCAAGGCAAGAAGTACGAGAACAAGGTCTACGTGCTGCCGAAGCATCTCGACGAGAAGGTCGCGCGCCTGCACCTCGGCCGCATCGGCGCGGAACTGACCGTGCTGTCGGACGAGCAGGCCGGCTATATCGGCGTCGACAAGAACGGCCCGTTCAAGCCGAACCAATACCGCTATTAATCGCAAGCGGCGGCAGTGCCTTCTCGCGGGCGTGACGACCACGCCCGCGCGATTCGATGCATCAACCGGAGAACCTTCGATGACCGTGCTGCTGACATGGCTGATCAACGCGCTCGCGCTCCTGATCATCACCTATCTCGTGCCGTCGATTCACATTCGCAGTTTCGGCACGGCGCTCATCATCGCGATCGTGCTCGGGCTCATCAACGCAGTGCTGAGGCCGATCCTCATCATCCTGACGCTGCCGGTGACGGTCCTCACGCTCGGGCTCTTCATTCTCGTGGTGAATGCGCTGTGCTTCTGGCTCGCGTCTTCGCTGCTGAAGGGCTTCGAGGTGTCGGGATTCTGGTCCGCGTTCTTCGGCTCGATTCTGTACAGCATCGTGTCGTGGCTGTTGTCGGCACTCGTCTTCGGCAACCGCAACCTCGGCTGATTCAGGCCGACGAGGCCCCGCCGCCGCCCGATCATCCATCATCATGAAACCGATCGAACTCTCATTCGAGTTTTTCCCGCCGAAGACGCAGGACGGCGTGAACAAGCTGCGCGCTTCCCGCGCGGAGCTCAGGAAGCTCTCGCCCAAGTTCGTCTCCGTGACGTTCGGCGCGGGCGGCTCCACCCAGCAAGGCACGCTCGACAACGTGCTCGAAATGGCCGCGGAAGGCTTCGAGGCCGCGCCGCATTTGTCGTGCATCGGCTCGTCGAAAGACAATCTGCGCGCGATCCTTTCGAACTACCGTGAGCATGGCATTCGCCATATCGTCGCGCTGCGCGGCGATCTGCCTTCGGGCATGGGCGAAGTCGGCGAGTTGCGCTATGCGTCGGAGCTCGTGGCGTTCATTCGTCAGGAGCACGGCGACTGGTTCAACATCGAAGTGGCCGCGTATCCGGAGTTTCATCCGCAATCGAAGTCGCCGAAAGCCGATCTCGAAAACTTCGCGCGCAAGGTGAAGGCGGGCGCGAACTCCGCGATCACGCAGTATTTCTTCAACGCCGATTCGTACTTCAAGTTCGTCGAGGAAGCGAGGAAGCTCGGCGTCGACGTGCCGATCGTGCCGGGCATCATGCCGATCACCAACTTCACGCAACTGATGCGCTTCTCCGACATGTGCGGCGCGGAAGTGCCGAAGTGGGTCGCGCGCCGGCTGGAGAGCTTCGGCGACGATCGCGAGTCGATCCGCGCGTTCGGCGCCGATGTGGTGACCGGCCTGTGTCAGCGTCTCATCGACGAAAGCGCGCCCGGGCTGCATTTCTACACGCTCAACGGCTCGTGGGCTTCCAAGACGATTTGCGAGCGTCTCGGCTTCAAAAGTCTCTGATTGCATGAGTGTTTCACCCGCGCGGCGTTCGCCGCGCGGTTCTGTTTCCTTCCCCTTCTATTTTCGCCTTTTTGCGCCGCTTCGCGTCCGCGCGCGCAATATCTCGCGCCCTGCTCCATCACCTCCACGCATGGCCAATAACCTACCCTTATTGGAGTGCGATCGACGACAAACTCTAGTGGGGAAAACCAACTACGCATGTCACTTTTGTTCGTGCTAGGGTAGCGCCCGACTTCGCGCGTGCGTCCGCAAAACGGGCGATGCGATCCATTAAACTCGCGCTACGCCGGCCAAAATCACCGGCATCGACCTGGAGGAAACATGAAGAAAAACAGCCTGTTGCGAGCCGTCCGCAGATCGGCGCTCGCGGGCGCCGTGGCCACGGCATCGCTCTTTGCGGCGAGCGCGGCGAACGCCGCCACCATCCCGAACAAGACGCTCGTCTACTGCTCGGAAGGCAGCCCCGCCGGCTTCGATCCGGCCCAGTACACCACCGGCACCGATTTCACCGCGAACACCTTCACCGTCTATAACCGTCTCGTCGAATTCGAGCGCGGCGGCACGAAGGTCGAGCCGGGCCTCGCGGAAAAGTGGGACGTGTCCTCGGATGGCCTTACGTACACCTTCCATTTGCGTCACGGCGTGAAGTTCCAGACGACGTCGTTCTTCAAGCCGACGCGCGAATTCAACGCGGACGACGTGATCTTCACGTTCAACCGCATGCTCGATCCGAACAATCCGTTCCGCAAGGCATATAACGTCCAGTTCCCGTATTTCACGGACCTCGGCATGGACAAGCTGATCTCGAAGATCGAGAAGGTCGACCCGTACACCGTGAAGTTCACGCTCAAGGAAGTGAGCGCGCCGTTCATTCAGAACATGGCGATGGAATACGCATCGATTCTCTCCGCCGAATACACCGACAAGCTGATGAAGGACGGCAAGGCCGCCGATATCAATCAGCAGCCGGTGGGCACGGGCCCGTTCATCTTCCGCAGCTACACGAAGGACGCGACCATCCGCTTCGACGGCAATCCTGATTACTGGAAGCCGAACGCGGTGCAGATCTCGAAGCTGATCTTCTCGATCACGCCGGACGCCGCCGTGCGCGTGCAGAAGCTGAAGAACAACGAATGCCAGGTGATGAGCTATCCGCGTCCGGGCGACATCGCGGCGCTGAAGTCGGCGTCGAATGTGGATACACCGTCGCAGGCGGGCTTCAACGAAGGCTATGTCGCGTACAACGTGACGAAGAAGGGCCTCGACAACACCGACGTGCGCCGCGCGCTCGACATGGCCATCAACAAGAAGGCGATCATCGATTCCGTGTATCAGGGCGCGGGCCAGCCGGCCACCGCACCGATGCCGCCGACGCAGTGGTCCTACGACAAGAACCTGAAAGGCCAGGCGTACGACACCGCGAAGGCGAAGGAACTGCTAAAGAAAGCGGGCTTTCCGGACGGCTTCGAAATCACGCTGTGGGCCATGCCGGTTCAGCGCGCGTACAACCCGAACGCGCGCCTGATGGCGGAAATGATCCAGGCCGACTGGGCGAAGATCGGCGTGAAGGCGAAGATCGTCTCGTACGAGTGGGGCGAGTATCTGAAGCGCGCGCACGCGGGCGAGCATGATGCGCTCCTGATCGGCTGGACGGGCGACAACGGCGATCCCGACAACTGGCTCGGCACGCTGCTCGGCTGCGACGCGGTGAAGGGCAGCAACTTCTCGAAGTGGTGCTACAAGCCGTTCGACGAACTCGTCGTGAAGGGCCGCTCGACCACCGACGTGGCCGCGCGCACCAAGGCCTACACCGACGCGCAGCAGATCTTCGCGCAACAACTGCCGTTCTCGCCGATCGCGCACTCGACGGTCTATCAGCCGGTGAGCAAGAAGGTGACGAACATGAAGATCGAGCCGCTCGGCTACGCGCGCTTCGATGGCGTCGGCCTGCAATAAGGTTTTGCTGCGGAACACTTTTTGCACTAAACCATAATTAATCGAAAAGGTCCGGCGGCGCGGGTCGAGAGCGATCCAAGCCGCCGTTCACATTTCTATCCCCACGAACGATACCCAAAGGGCGATCATGTTCCGATTCGTTTTGCGGCGCATAGGAATGGTGATACCGACGTTCATCGGCATTACGATTCTCGCGTTCGCGCTCATCCACCTGATCCCTGGCGACCCCATCGAAGTGATGATGGGCGAGCGCGGCGTGGACCCGGCGATGCACGCCGAAGCCATGAAGCGCTTAGGCCTCGACCAGCCGCTCCCGATGCAATATCTCACTTACGTCGGACACGCGCTGAAGGGCGATCTCGGCACCTCGATCATCACGAACACGAGCGTAATGGGCGAGTTCCTCGCGCGCTTTCCCGCGACCGTCGAGCTTTCCATCTGCGCGATGATCTTCGCGCTCGCCGTCGGCTTGCCGGCGGGCGTCGCTGCTGCGTTGCGACGCGGCACCGTCGTCGATCACGGCGTGATGGGCACCGCGCTCACCGGCTATTCGATGCCGATTTTCTGGTGGGGTTTGATCCTCATCATGTTCTTCTCGGCGAAGCTCGGCTGGACGCCGGTGTCGGGCCGCATCGCGGTGGAATACGACATTCCGCACGTCACCGGCTTCATGCTGATCGATTCGCTCTTTTCCACCGATGAAGGCGCGTTCAAGTCGGCGCTGTCGCATCTGATTCTGCCGACCATCGTGCTCGGCACGATTCCGCTCGCGGTCGTCGCGCGCATGACGCGTTCGTCCATGCTCGAAGTGCTGCGCGAGGACTACATCCGCACGGCGCGCGCGAAAGGTCTCGCGCCGCTGCGCGTGGTGGTCGTGCATGCGCTGCGCAACGCGCTGATTCCCGTGGTGACCGTGATCGGCCTGCAGGTCGGCACGCTGCTCGCGGGCGCGGTGCTGACCGAGACGCTGTTCTCGTGGCCGGGCGTGGGCAAGTGGCTCATCGATGCGATTTCGCGTCGCGACTATCCGGTCGTGCAAGGCGGCATTCTGATGATCGCGACGCTCGTGATCGTCGTGAATCTGGTCGTCGATCTGTTGTACGGCGTGTTGAATCCGCGCATTCGCCATACTCGCTGAGGAAACACGACAAATGGCTGACGTTCAAAACAATCTCCCGCCCGGCGCGCTTACGCCGCCTTCCGGCCGCATGGTCGCGGCGCGCGAATTCTGGGCAAACTTCTCGCGCAATCGTGGCGCTGTCATCGCAGGCCTGATCGTCCTCGTGTTGATTCTCGTCGCCCTGACCGCGCCGCTGATCGCGCCGCATAGCCCGATCGAGCAATATCGCGATCACGTGAAGATTCCGCCCGCCTGGCTCGAAGGCGGTAATCGCATGTTCCTGCTCGGCACCGATGAAGCCGGCCGCGACATTCTCTCGCGCCTGATGTACGGCGCGCGGCTGTCGTTCTGGATCGGCTTCGTGTCGGTCGTGCTCGCGCTGATTCCCGGCGTCGTGCTCGGTCTCATGGCCGCGTTCTTCCACTGGCTCGACACGCCGATCATGCGCGTGATGGACGTGCTGCTCGCGTTGCCGTCGCTGCTGCTCGCGGTCGCCGTCGTTGCGATCATCGGGCCGGGGCTCGTCAACACGATGCTCGCCATCGCAATCGTCGCGCTGCCGGGTTATGTGCGTCTCACGCGCGCGTCCGCGCTTGGCGAGCTGCAGAAGGAATACGTGACGGCATCGCGCGTCGCGGGCGCGGGCACCGTGCGGCTCATGTTCTCGCAGGTGCTGCCAAACTGCGCCGCACCGCTCATCGTGCAGGCGACGCTCGGTTTTTCCTCCGCGATTCTCGATGCCGCCGCGCTCGGCTTCCTCGGCCTCGGCGTGCAACCGCCGGCGGCGGAGTGGGGCGCGATGCTCGCATCGGCGCGCGATTACATCGAAAGCGCGTGGTGGATCGTGACGATGCCGGGCCTGTCGATCCTGATCTCGGTGCTCGTCATCAACCTCCTCGGCGACGGGCTGCGCGATGCGCTCGATCCGAAACTCAAGCGGATGGGCTGATATGAACGATCTTCTGACTATCCGAAATTTGCAGGTGACGTTCGGCGGCACGCAGGCCGTCGATCGCATCGATCTTTCCGTGAAGCCGGGCGAAGTGGTCGGTGTCGTCGGCGAATCGGGCTCGGGCAAGAGCGTCACGATGATGGCGCTGATGGGCCTCATCGACGCCCCCGGCAAAGTGACCGCCGATCAGATCACGTTCGACGGCAAGGACTTGTTGAAGGCATCGGCGCGTGCGCGTCGCAGGATCATCGGCAAGGACATCGCGATGGTGTTTCAGGACGCGCTGACGAGCCTGAACCCGAGCTATACCGTGGGCTATCAGATCAAGGAAGTGCTGAAGCTGCACGAGGGTTTGCGCGGCGATGCGCTCAACAGGCGTGCGCTCGAGCTGCTCGATCAGGTCGGCATTCCGGATGCGAAGAGCCGCATCAACGCGTTTCCGCATCAGATGTCGGGCGGCATGAACCAGCGCGTGATGATCGCGATGGCCGTCGCGTGCAATCCGAAGCTCTTGATCGCCGACGAGCCGACCACCGCGCTCGACGTGACGATCCAGGCGCAGATCATGGAACTGCTCGTGAAGCTGCAGAAGGAACGCGGCATGGCGCTCGTGCTGATTTCGCACGATCTCGCGGTCGTGTCCGAAGTGGCGCAGCGTGTTGCGGTGATGTACGCGGGCGAAATCATCGAAACGAACCACGTGCCGACGATCTTCAGCGAACCGCATCATCCGTACACGGAAGCGTTGCTCGCCGCGATTCCCGAGCACAGCCGAGGCGCCGAGCGTCTCGCCGCGCTGCCGGGCATGGTGCCGGGCAAGGACGACCGGCCGAGCGGATGTCTGTTCGCGCCGCGCTGCAAGTATGTCGTCGACGATTGCTGGAAGGGCCGGCCGAATCTGTTCCAGCTCGACAAGAACGATCCGGCCGTGCGCGCGCGATGCATCAAGCCGTTGAACATCGATGTGGTGGTGGAAGGGGGCGCGCGATGAACGCCGTACCGAAGGAAATGAATCAGGACATCGTGCTCGCCGCGGACCAGCTCACGAAGCATTACGAAGTGAAGCGCAGCGCGTTCAAGCACGGCACGGTGAAGGCGTTGAACGGCGTGTCGTTCGAATTGAAGCGCGGGCGCACGCTTGCGGTCGTCGGCGAATCGGGTTGCGGCAAGTCCACGCTAGCGCGCCAGTTGACGATGATCGAAGCGCCGACGTCGGGCCGCTTGCTGATCGAAGGCGATGACGTCGCGGGCGCGAGCAAGGCGAAGATCGCCGAGTTGCGCCAGCGCGTGCAGATGGTGTTTCAGAACCCGTTCGCGTCGCTGAATCCGCGCAAGACCGTCGAGCAGACGCTGGGCGAGCCGCTCGCGATCAACACGAAGCTCAGCGCCAGCGAACGCGCCGAACGCATCGCGCACATGATGCGCACGGTCGGGTTGCGGCCGGAGCATGCGTCGCGCTATCCGCACATGTTTTCGGGCGGGCAGCGTCAACGCGTGGCGATCGCGCGCGCGATGATTCTGGATCCGCAGATCGTCGTCGCGGACGAGCCGGTGTCCGCGCTCGATGTTTCGATCCAGGCGCAGATTCTCAATCTGTTCATGGATCTCCAGGCGCAGTTCGGCACGAGCTACGTGTTCATCTCGCACAATCTGTCGGTGGTGGAGCATATTGCCGACGACGTGATGGTGATGTATTTCGGCGGCGTCGCCGAGCTTGGCGACAAGAAGACGATTTTCGCGAAGCCTCGTCATCCGTACACACGCTCGCTGATGTCCGCGACGCCTGCGATCTTCGAGGAAGACCGGCGCATCAAGATCAAGCTGCAGGGCGAGATGCCGTCGCCGCTCAATCCGCCGTCGGGCTGCACGTTCCATCAGCGTTGTCCGTATGCGATCGAGCGATGCCGCGTGGAAGAGCCGAAGCTGCGCGTGGTCGATGGACGTCAGGTGTCGTGTCATCGCGCGGAGGAAGTGGGGGACGACGAGGCCTGAAATGCCGGCGCGGGCGTGCACGGCGCGTCATGCGAATGTTTTAAGATGTCGGTCGTGCCGGATTCACTCGTCAAGCCGCGCCTCCTGCGCGCGGCGTTCGCCCAAGCGACAGCCTTCGTGCTGTCGTTCGTGCTGTTTACGGGCGGCGTGATTGTTTCGCCCGCGAGCTTTGCCGTGATCGGATCGCGCACGCCGCAGGCGGCGGGCGATGCCGGCTCCGCCGCCGCGCCCGCCAATCCAGCTTCGCCGCCGCGCGCGGATAGGTCGAACGGCACGACCGCGAGCGGCCCGGTGCGTGCGCAGCCGCCGCGCATGCCGTTCTATGTCGCGACGAAGGGCGCGACCACTCTCTACGTGCTCGGCACGCTCCATGTGGGATTCGCGAGCGACTATCCGCCCGAGCAGCCGTTTCGCAAACCCATACTCGCGGCGCTCGAAGCCTCGCCGACACTGGCGCTCGAAATCTCCCCCGACGAACTGCTTGTGTCACAGGACGATGTGAACCGTTACGGCATGTGCCGCAGCGAGTGTCTGATCGACTATCTGCCGGACTCGATGTGGAAGAAGGTCGAGGCGCGCATGCGCGGCAATCCCGCGGCGTTGAAGGAGTTGCGCCATACGCGGCCGTGGCTCGCGTCGATGCTGATCGAAACGTATGACACGTTGAAGGCCGGGTTTCAGAGCGAGTACGGGACGGAGGCACAGTTGCAGAATGTTTATCTGCGGGTGCGGGGGAAGATCGTCGGACTGGAGACGCTGAACGAGCAGATCACGACGTTTACTCGGCTTACGTCGGCGCAGCAGCGCGAGATGCTCGCGCAGGATCTGGTGCAGACGCCCGCGGAGAATATCGCGGATGTGAAGGAGCTGCATCGGTTATGGCGGATCGGCGATGCGGATGCTTTGAAAGCCTGGGACGATGCGAAGTCGAGCAAGCTCGCGAGGAACAAGGCGCTCGCGGATCAGGTGGATAATCGCGTGGTTTATCAGCGAAATCAGCGGTTTGTTAGCCGGATGGTGGCACTGGCCGCGCCGGATAAGCCGGTGTTCGTGGCTATCGGGGCGTTGCATCTTGGCGGGCCTAGGGGGGTGCTCGAATTGCTGAGGAAGAGGGGGTTTGTGGTGGTGGCGGGGTAAATATCGCATCCATTCCCGCGAAGGGGCGACAACAAAAGTTTTCGGGGCAAGCGCCATACGCACCCTACACTGTCCTATTCGCCTTTGAACTGGCACAGCATATTGCTCAGTGCAGCCTCTTTGACACCATGAAACGGTCTTCGCGAATTCTCAACTTCTTGCTTTCTGTGGTTGCGATAATTTGCGCTATATCGCAGGCAACGCCGCTGGCGTGCGCCAAGGATTCTTCGCGCGCCCTCGACAAACCGGCAGGGGTCGGTGTGCCCTCCGTGGGCATACAGGCCAAGATCGAAACCTTTTCGGAACGGGATGCCGCAGCGATTTCACGCGTCGGCTTCGAGTTCGTGCGCTTTGGCGTATGGACGGATCGTCTGGACGATGCGGCGTATGTGCGTCGCGTCGCGAGGGCTTTTGCAAACGCGGATGGCGCTCGCCTTCCGGTCTTGCTCACGATCCGTTCGACCATCCCGCTACGTGCCGCAGGCACTACGCAGCCCGCGCAGATGGAATTGGCCGGCCGACAATTCGGTGCGCATATACAAGCACTGACACAAAATTACGGCAAACAGCTTATCGGCGTCGAATTGTGGAACGAGCCAGATCTAAGCCGTTACTGGCCAACAGGCGAAGTGACCAAGACATTTCCGCCGTTCGTCCGAGGCCTGTGCGCGCAGATCGATACGTCGCCGTTACGGGTGCCGGTTTATGGCTTTGGCTTTGCACGCGCGCCGGTCGGCGGCAATGACGCGAGCAAGTTGCTGCAGTCAGCTCTCTCCGGCGCGCCGAACTGCATCGATGCCGTCTCATACCACGCATATGGCATGACACCGGCGCAGGTGGACGACGCGGCGCGTGAAGTTCGTTCGCGCTATGGCTTACCGACGATAATCACCGAATGGGGAGTGCCGTCTCAGGGCTCACCAACAAGCAGTCTCGTGAATCAGACGGACAGATTCCGCGCATTCGTTGCTTCTATCGATGCGCTCGATGTCTCGCTCGTCTCGATCTACGAGTGGAAAGACACGGACCGTGCGGCGAGCGGCCGCGAGCGCAGTTTTGGTCTCGTCGACGCGAACGGCGTGGCGAAACCTGCGCTCGATTCGATGACCGGCTACTTTGCCAGCCGCCCGGGAGCGCATTGATCGACGGCATATCTGGTGCATTGAGCCTGGGCGCTCGTGGCGAACAGCACCATGCAGAAAATCGATACGCTGGATAGATGCCGCACGTAACTGCCAAGATCGGGCTCGAACAACATCGACACCATGATGTGGCCCATCACCAGACACGCGAGCATGCTGGCGCACGGTCCGGCTTCAGTGGCAGTGTGCGATGTCCGGGTTGCACGCCATGCGGCTATCACGAAAACCTGCATCGCAAGACCGCGTGGATCAGGCGAAAAGAGAATCGGCAAATGCAAGCGAACGACCGCATATAGATAGTCAATGCAAAAAGCCGTGAATGAGTCGGGTGGCAGCAAGTTATAAAAACTGGTGCGCGCGCCGTAAGGAGACTGGTACACGAGGTAGTCGACAGCCATGTCGCGCGGATGCAGTAACGCGGTATATGCGCCAGAAGGCAACAAAACCAGGACGAGCAGAACGGTGCCGACCAGAACGATGCGCGTTCTTCGCCCGGCGCGTCGAAAAAACCAGAGTCCGGCGCCGGAAGCGACGATCAGAAGGAAATATCGCCGCACGAGCAGCGCGTAGGTGGCGTAAGCCACGAACGCGACCACTGCGGTAAATCCCGCGCGCCTGCGCCGGAGCGTACCTACGATCAACAACGCCATGGCAACGACGAGCGTGTCCTTCGAGGCGACGAACAGATTGAAAAAAACGCAGGGTGCACCGAACAGCAGTGCCATACTCAGCGCGCCAGCGTGCTTCACGCGGCTTAGCAGGGCCCAGATGAACCACACTCCGATCGCCATTACGAAAAGGCCGAGGAGCGCCGGACCGAACATCGCATAGAACTTGCCGACGGCATCGAATGAAGAGCCATCGTAAGTGCTCGCACCGTCCATCTGTGCCTGGATCTTATCTGCATCCCGGTACAGAAATTCGGGCAGCAGGGACTTGCCGGCTACAAACAGGCCGATATAGCCGCACGACGATATCCCAGCCAGCCAGGCGATCAGGCCTTGGCTCAGTCGGGGCCCGGTGACCATCAATCGCTTAAACATCGTCGTATGCGCCGGCCCGTCGTCCGCCGAGCGCCCAGGAAAGCGCAAGCAGAACCGAGATACTGGCCAGCAAATGCGCGAATGCGACTCTCGTTGCCCCGTGATCGGGAATGAGCCAGAGGGAAAGCGTTAGTGCAACAGCAGCGGCGATGCACATGCCGATCACGATACGAGTTCGCGCCTGGCGGGCAATCGATGCCGACCAAAGGAGATCGCCGATGGAGCGGAGCAGGAATGAGACAAGCAGAATGGAAAGTGTCGTAAGCGCTGCAGGTGTCAACCGTTCTTTTGCCAGCCAGAAGAGAAGCGGCGACATACACGCGATTCCCACTGCCACCGAAACGCTCACGCCGACCGTGCTACGAAGCGACTGGCCGAACGCAGCACGCCAGTCCGCATCCGAGCCGCCAGCCGCGCGTGCAAGGCGTGGTCCGACGATCACGCCGACGGTCGCATAGGCGATCGTCTGAGCTGCGTTCGCAATCGACCAAACGAAGACATATCGCCCGACCTCCGCGGCGGAAAGCCAGGCGGACGCGACGAAGCGCTCCGCATACTGCAGGCCGGCCAGCAGAATTCCCCCGACATAGAAATGCATGCCTGCTATCCAGGTGGCGCGCAAGTTCGATGCGTGATCTCTCTTTGCGGCTGTGACGTTATTGTGGTGCGGGGCGATGCGCGTCAACAGTGCCCATGCCCAGGCGATCACGCCAACGTTCGTGAGCATCCAAAGGACGAAAATCACCCGTACGTCGCCGAACATGTGCGTCAGCAGGCCGGCGATCGCGATGGCTGACCATCCGCCGGTTCTCAGGAACAGCATCACCGAACCTTCGCGGTTCCGGTGAACGGAGAAGACGTACGTGTTGGCTTCCAGTGCGTAGTGCTCGCTTGCGGCGACGAGCAGCACCAGACATAACGACTCCGGATCTGCTGACGCGCCCGCAAGCCAGCCGCACAAGGACGCAGTCATGAGCCCCAGGCCTGCTATCGCATAGAAAACGGCGTAAACGCCGCGCAGCGTGCGCGCCGATTCGATCGCAGCCTCGGGAGCCGTACCGCTCAGTTGCCGGTTCACTTCGGCGCTGAAACCGAGCCCGCACAACTTCGACGCAATCACCGAGACCGCAACCGCCAGTCCGTATTCGCCAATCGCCGCGAAGCCCAGCATGCGCGCGATCGCGATGGTCAGCCCGAACTTGGCAGCGAGTGATGCCGAACGCAAGAAGAGACGCAGTAGCATGGCCGTCTGCCCTCAGACGTCCAGGAGTTGTGGTCTTTCGCGATGTGAATCGCGTTGCATCGCGTCCGTACCGGCGGCATCCCGTAGTATTTCTATCAGTGACGCCCGTTGCGCCGAGATGCGCGCCAGCGCGCCTTCCGTTGCGTCCCAGAACGCCGGGAGCGCTTGCGGAGAAAACAGGTGTTGCGCAACCGCCGCGGCATCGAAGTCGGCGGCATTCGCGACCCAACCCGGAATGCCCAGATCGTCGTATGCGCCAAACCCCTTGCGTTCGTAGCTGAGATGAAACGCCGGAACGCCGTGAAGCAGCGACTCGAGCGCGCCGTGCAGACGGACCGACACAACCGCGTCCGGCGTATCGTGCTGAAGCAAATGACGCAAGCTCGGCAACTCTCCAGATACGCCCAGGCGTCGGTAATACGCGGCATCATCGTTGCCACGACCGACGCTCTGTACCGCAAAGCTGAGCCGGCACTGGTTTTGCGACAGCGCGATGATCTCGCGCGTTGCGAACGAATGGCGAATCACGGAGAAGCTGGTTCCCGGCAATGCGTCGAAGCGGGCGACATTGATGAAAAGCGGCCCATACGGTGTATCGACCTTGCTTTCGACGCCGACCTTTCCGCGCACTGGCAGATCGAGATACGAGCTTGTCAGCGTGTAGTGACCCGAGTCACCCACGCTCAGCGTGAAGGTTTCTTCCTGCAGCTGCTTTGGAACATCGAAGCGCAACAGTTCTGCTCGCTCATGACCCCAGGCGAACCCGCCGATACCGAACACTCCCGGGTGAACTGGCTTGTCAAATACGCGTGCCATGAAATCGCCGATTACCGGAAACCGCTTGGGTGTGACGTCGATATAAAGCCGCCGCCTTTCCACGGCTCGTGAGACCACTAGCCTGGACGTGATGATCTGGGCTTCAGCAGCAGCTGACGACTTCACATCGAAGAGCGTCGACATTTCGTTGAGCAGGCTGCCGGCGACTCCCCCACCTGCGCTGTCCTCGACTTGAATCATGATGTCGGCCTGGTACTTCGGAGGCCACAAGAAAGCCCAGGCCGTGCCGGCCAGCGCGACGACTGCCATGATCAGGACGATGCGCCACGCGTTCTTGAGAAGCGTGTCGATGACGGCAATTACATCCAGCTCGGCGGGTTGAGCCAGGCTGGGGCGATCAGGGTGTGACATGCGTAGTTCCATCAAGGGGGGCGAACCGCATCGCGTTTGCGCGGCGGACGGTGCGCCCCGGTATCGGGTTCAGAGCGTGGACTCGGGCCTGGACGCGGGCGTCGCGCGTCGCAATCTGCCGAGCCAATCGACGACGCCGCGTTCGATTTGCGCGAGCGAAGCCTTGAAGGCGTTGATATCCTGGCGATACGGATCGACGACATCGCCCTGTACGTCGTGCAGCAAGCGATAGACGCGACCACGCGAAGACGAATAGCGCGCCAGAAGCTCCTCGCGCTGAGCGAGCGTCATCACGAGCACGAGATCATGCGAACTCATCATTTGAGAGTTCACCGTCCGCGCCGCGTGACCCGACAAATCGATATCTCGCTCGCGCATCAACTCAACGGCGTGAGGATCAGCGGGCCAGCCCACGAGCGCATGCGTCCCCGCCGACGTCACCGCGAGCTCCGGCATCTCACGCGCGAGCAGCGCCGCCGCGAGCGGACTGCGGCAGATGTTGCCCTCGCACACCATCAGCACTGAGCGGATCATTTCGCGATCACTCCCGCGGTAAGACCGGTGTTGATCAGCGGCATGAGCAGGCTGATCACGCGGTTGAAGCGCACGAGGCCGCTGCCGTCGACATACACGATGTCCTTCGGCTGCAACTTGAATTCGTTCGCGACGAGCATCGACACCGGCGAACGGCTGTCGAGGTGGAAAACCTGCGGCGTGTCGTTGACCGAGCGGACCACGAACATCTGCGCGGTGTCCGCGGTATTCGAATTGATGCTGCCGACTTGCGAGATCGCGTCCGCGAGCGTCAGCGCGCCATCGCGGCGCGGCACCGCCGAGCCGGGCCTGTTCACTTCGCCCATCACGTACACGGCGTTTTCATCGCGCGGCGTGATGCGCAGAACATCGCCGGCCCTCAGATAAAGCCCCGACGGATTGAGCCCTTGCGCGATCAGTTGCGGCACATCGATCCGATGGGACGCGCCACCGCGCACCAGCACCACATCGCTCTGATCGGCGTTGTCGCTGAATCCGCCGGCGTGCGCTATCGCGTCGTAGAAGCTGAGCGGCACGTCGGTCAGGGATAACGCGCCGGGATTGCGCACCTCGCCGTCGACATACACCTGGCGCGAGCGATAGGACGCCATGCGCACGGTGACCTGCGGCTTGACGAGATACGTCGAAAGAGCGGTCGTCAGCTTTTGCTGGATCTGATCGGTGCGCAGGCCGGCGACCGCGAGCGTGCCCGCGTAAGGGAAGCGCAGATTGCCGTTCTGATCGACGACGAAGCCGCTCGCCGGATCGCTCGCCTTCGCCGATGGCTGGTTCTGCGACGTGCCGACCGCCGCCGCGAGTTCCGGGTGATCCCATACGACGATCTGCAGCACGTCGCCCACGCCCACCGTATAGGGGCCAGGCGCGCCGAAGAGCCGCTTCGCCTGCTGGTCCTGATTCGCCTTGCGCTGATCGGCGAAGCGCTTCACGAGCGCGAGATCGAGCTCCGTGACCGGAATCGCGGGCGTCGCCGCGGTGGCTTCGATATGCGGACGGGCTTCGCCCTGCGCGGTCATGTCGCCGGAGCTGACCGGCATGCGGAAGCCCGGCGCGAACGCACAGGCGCCGAGCATTGCCGTCATCGCGGCCGCCATTGCAGTCCCGCGAACGCGCTGCATCGAGTAAGTCATGATTGAGTCCTGCGCGTCAGTACGCATTGCGATGTACGAAACCCCGCACGATGGTCGCGAGCACGATGCGCATGTCGAGCGCGAACGACCAGTTGCTGAGGTAATAGAGATCGTGTTCGACCCGCCGCTGCATCTTGTGGACCGGGTCGGTTTCGCCGCGCAGCACGTTGAAAAACTGCGGCAGTTCGTCGAGGCTCGTGCGGCGCAGGAATGCGCCGAGACGAGTGACGCGCGGATCGTCGCGGGTGGCTTGCACGACCACGCCTTCGTCGTTCGTGTGCGCGTGCATCGTGCGGAACTTGTAGATGTCGAAGGGCTTGCCGTTCACGCCCCGGCGCCGCTGCCTGAAGAGCACGGGACCCGGCGACGTCAGCTTGACGGCGAGCGCGATCGCGATCAGGCACGGCGCCAGCGCGATCACCGCGCAGAGGGAAAAGACGCGGTCGAAGTTCGCCTTGATGGCGCGCGCTTTGGCATCGAGCGGCGCGGCGACGAGGTCGATCGCGAGCGCGCCTTCGAGATCGACGCGATCGCCCTGAAAGCGCGCGATGCGGCTCACGTCGGGAATGAAGCGAATGTTCAGCAGGTCATTGCGGAAGATTTCGAGGAAGCGCAGCATCTCGGTTTCGTCAGTGAGCGGCAGCGCGAGCCACAGTTCATCGATGTGATGGGCGCGTATATGCGCGGCGAATGCGTCGATGTCGCGAAAGACGGGCACATCGGCCGGGTGGGCGCCGAAATGGGCGTCGATGTCGAACAGCGCATCGATGCGGCATGCCGCATCGCGCATCGCCGTGATGCGCCGGACGAACGTCGCGCAACGCTCGCCGCGTCCCACTACGGCCACCGAGACGGGCCGCACACGCCGCGCAACGGCCATCGGGCCGAGCAGGCGGCAGAGCATGACGCCCGCAGCCGTCGTCAGACAGAAGCACGCGAGCCAGGCGGCAGACGGCTCATAGTCGCTATGCATCCACTGGATCGGGCACACCGCGCCGGCCTCACACAGCATCCAGCCGAGCGCCGGCAGCACGAGCGCGCGCCACGGCGAAGAAAGGTGCGTCAGGCGTTTGATACAGACGCTAGACAGCACCGTCCACGCGAAGATGATGGCGAACGCGGCGACCGCGCCGTCATAACAGGGCGTAGTGCCTGTGGCGAACAGCCGGTGAGACGCGAGTGCGCTGATGGCGACGACGATCGTTTCGAGCAGGCGCAACAGCAGATCGGGGCCTGCGCGTAGATTCAAGAGACGGGAATAACTCGGCAAACGCATGACGGAATCGGTGACGAAAGACCGGCTCGCCGATGCGCGCGCGATAAGGCGCGAGGTACGAAATACGAGTCGAACTCTCAGTCAGTTCGTGAAACACGCGATCGGTGCGTGGCGTCTGACGCGCTTTTGGCAATCAAACGTTGACGATGCTTGGCACCAAGCTTTCCTAAGCACCGATGGGACACCAGAGTCTCCGTCAAATTGCCGAGTACCAGATATAGGCGGGTTCTTAATTGTTCTTAATCAACAGATCTCGATGCCCGGCATTGAATGAATGCAGTAGCTCTCGGAAGACTGCCGAGGGTCCTTGGCAAATCGCGGGTGACTGTGTCGACGGACGTCGATGGAACTGCGGAGGGGGAGAGGAAGGGAGTACAGCCGGAAAATCAGCGCGTGAGACGGCGGCGATCGCCGCTCACGCGCCCGTGCTCAAATAAACATCAGCCAGTTCAACAAGAAAATGTTCGCAATCAACAGCGTGAGTGCCGTCGGCACCTGCACCTTGATCACCGCGTTCTTGTCCGGCAACTCCAGCAAGGCCGCCGGCACGATATTGAAGTTCGCGGCCATTGGCGTCATCAGCGTGCCGCAGTAGCCCGAGAACATGCCGATCGCGGCCATCGTCGCGGGATTGCCATGGAACACGCCGACGAGAATCGGCACGCCGACGCCGCCCGTCATCACCGGGAACGCGGCGAAGCCGTTGCCCATCACCATCGTGAAGAGCGCCATGCCGACCACGTACACCGCGACCGCGACGATCCGGTAATCCATGTTGACGTAAGCCGTCGTCACGTGCGCGACCGCCTTTCCGACGCCCGCATCCGAGAACACCAGCCCGAGCATGCCGAGCATCTGCGGCAGCACGGCGGCCCACGAGAGCGCGTCGATGAGGCGGCGCGTCTCGCGCATCGACTGGCCGACGGTGTCGCGCGTCATCACGCACGCGATGGCCAACGCGATCACGCAGCCTATGCCGAAGCCGATCAGCGTCACGTTCTTCAGCTCGATCAGCGGCACGCCGCCGAACACGAGATACTTCGCGCCGAGCGTGAGAATCACGGTGACGACGGGAATCGTCAGCGCGGGCACGAACAGCTTGTTGCCAAGACGAACAGCGCTCTGGCGGCGCGTCTCTTCCGAGAGCATCTTCGGCTTCGCGCCGGTGACGCCGCCGAGCCCGGCGATCAACGCCATCGCCACGACGAGCACGCCGACCACCGTCACCGGCAGCCAGTCGCCGACCAGAAAGATGAGCGCGTAGATCAGCCAGAAGCCGCCCGCGGAGAGACGCCGCGGATGCGACTTGTCCGTGAGGATCATGCCCGCGACGACCACGAGCACGATGCCGACGAGATAAAAGAGATAGTTGATCGTGAGCGTCATGCCTTCTCTCCCGCGATGTTGCGCGTGAGCGCGTCGAGCTCGCGCGCGAGCTTGCGGTCGAGCAGCCAGAGGCGGAAGCCGTGGATCAGGAACGCGCAGATGGCGGTGGGAATGCCCCACACGGCAACGTGCATCGGCTCCACGACGATCCCCGCTTCCTTCAGGAAGGTGACCATCAGCACGATCGCGCCGAAGGCCACGAAAATGTCCTCGCCGAAGAACAGGCCGACGTTGTCGGTCGCGGCCGAATACGCGCGCAGCTTGAAGCGCGTCGCGTCGGACAGCTTGCCGTAACGCGCTTCGGTCGCGCCTTCGGCCATCGGCGCGAGCAGCGGGCGCACCATCTGCGGATGGCCGCCGAGGCCCGTCAGGCCGACCGCCGCCGTGATCTCGCGCACGAACAGATAGACGATCAAGAGACGCCCGGCCGTTGCGGCCTTGATGCTCGAAATCCACATCTGCGCGCGCTCGCGCAGGCCGTGCCGTTCGAGCAGGCCGATCACCGCGAGCGGCAGCAGGATGATGAGCGGAATGTTGCGCGTTTTAAGAAAGCCGCTGCCGATGGCAGTCAGCATTTTCTCGACGGGAAAGTGCGCCGCGAAGCCGGTGATGATCGCCGCCGCCGCGACGATCAGCATCGGATTGAAGCGCAGCACGAAGCCTACGATGATGACGGCCACGCCGATGAGCGGCCATAAGTTGACTGGGGTTGCCATGAGATCTCCAAACGATATAGACATCGCGCCTCGTATTGGGCGCGTGATTTCACCACATGCGGCTCTGGCGGCCGCTTGCTGAAACGCCCCGGCCCCGCGGGGCGTTCAATCCTTCGATGAGCGCGTCAGGCGGCCGCGTGCGCGGCACGGACTTCGATGCCCGCATCGGCGAGCGCGCCACGAATGCGCCGTGCGAACTCGAGCGCATGCGCGCCGTCGCCATGCAGGCAGATCGTCTGCGCGTTGAGCGGCACCCATTCGCCCGACACCGCGCGCACGCGCTGCTCGCGCACCATCGCGAGCGTGCGGTCGAGCACGACGTTTTCGTCGTCGAGCAACGCGCCCGGCTCCTTGCGCGGCACGAGCGAGCCGTCCGCGCGGTAACCGCGATCCGCGAACACCTCCTCGATCGCGATCAGACCCGCGCGCCGCGCCGCTTCGACGAGCCCGCTGTTCGCCAGCCCGAACACGAGCAGCGAGGGATCGAAATCGTGCACGGCGGAGACGATCGCGTCGGCGATTTCCGTGCTCCGTGCCGCCTGGTTGTACAGCGCGCCATGCGGCTTCACGTGCGCGATGTGCCCACCTTCCGCCTGCGCGATCGCCGAGAGCGCGCCGAGCTGATACAGCACGCCCGCGTAGATTTCCTCCGGCGGCAGGTCCATTTCCCTGCGGCCAAAGTTCTCGGGATCGTTGAAGCTCGGATGCGCGCCGATGGCGACGCCCTTTTCGACGGCCCAGCGCACGCAATCGCGCATCGCGGTGGCGCCCCCCGCGTGCCAGCCGCACGCGATGTTCGCGGAACTCACGAGATCGAGCAGTGCTTCGTCGGAGCCGCAGCCTTCGCCGAGATCGGCATTGAGATCGATTTCCATGATGTCCTTTGCTTTCGTCCCATTGGATGTTGAGTGCGATGCGCCGCGTCTGTCGCGCGGCTTTTGATTCAGGAGCCCGCGCGGCCGATGCGTTCCTCATGCATCGCGATGGCGGTTTCAACCTGGCTCACGTACTGCCGTTCATCGGCGAGCGCGTGGCGCGCCTCTTCCACCGACGTCTCGATGAAGCGCACGCCGCCGTTCAGCTTCACCTGCGCGAGCTTCCACAGATCCGCCTTGATGACCGAGCCGATCTTCGGATAGCCGCCGGTCGTCTGCGCGTCGCCCATCAGGACGATCGGCTGGCCGTTCGGCGGCACCTGGACCGTGCCGGGCAAGACCGCGTGCGACAGCAGTTCGATCTTTTCGCGACGCTTGAGCGCCGTGCCCGAGAGGCGAAAGCCCATGCGGTTGCTGTTCGGCGTGATCGTCCATTCCTCGTTCCAGAAGCTGTCGTGCGCGGTATCGCTGAAGCTCGCGTATTCCGGGCCGCGCAGCACGCGGATCGGGACCGCCCACGCGAGGCTCGGCGAGTGACGGCCGCGCCGCACGGGTTCGTCGACGAGCACGAACTTGCACCACGCGGGCGCCTTCACGCCGAACGCGGGCTCTTCCGGCGAAAACGCGATGCCCTTGTGCGGCTGCGGAACGCCGACCGGCAAGCGGTCGCCGTCGCGCAGCGCGCGCCCGCCGAGGCCGCCGAAGCACGCGGCGAGATCGGTCGAGCGCGAGCCGAGCATCGGCAGGACGTCGATGCCGCCCGCGATGCTCACGTAGCAGCGCATGCCGCGCTTGGCCGCACGCAACGTCAGTTCTTGGCCCGCGCGCACCGGCAGGCTCCACCACGAATAGACCGGCTCGTCGTCGAGCGTCGCGCCGAAGTCCGTGCCGGTGATGGCGATGCGCGTCGCGTGCTTGAAGCGCAGCACCGTGGGCCCGAACGTGATCTCGATGCCCGCCGCGTCCGGCCTGTTCCCGACGATGCGGTTGCCGATTTCCAGCGACAGCGCATCGAGCGCGCCACCGGCGCTCACGCCGAGGTGCCGGTAGCCGCGGCGTCCGAGGTCCTGCACGGAGGTGAGCACGCCCGCGCGAATCACGTCGATCATGCACGCACCTCCAGCGCCCGGAAGCGCACGCGGTCGCCGGGCTGCATGAGCGTCGGCGGATTCCTGGCCGGATCGAAAAGCTTCAGCTCGGTGCGCCCGAGCAACTGCCAGCCGCCGGGCGAGGCCGCCGGATAAATGCCCGTCTGCGCCCCGCCGATCCCGACCGATCCCGCCGGCACCTCGAGACGCGGCTCCGAACGGCGCGGCATCGCGAGCGCGGGATCGAGTCCGCCGAGATACGCGAAGCCCGGCTGGAAGCCGAGAAAGAACACGACGTATTCGGCTTCCGTATGGCGCTTCACCACTTCATCGACTGAAAGGCCCGTGTGCTGCGCGAGCGCGGCGAGATCGGGGCCGTCGCCGCCGCCGTAGCGCACCGGAATCTCGATTTCGGCGGCATCGGCGTCGATGGTCTGCGCGGCGGCGTCCCAGCCGCTTTCCAGTTGCGCGGCGAGCGTTTCGTAGTCCGCTTCGAGCGGATCGAACACGATCGTCAGATTGTTCATGCCCGGCACCACCTCGACGACGTGCTGCATAAGGCGCGCGTGCTCGGCCAGCGCCCAGATGCGGCGCTGGCAGTCGAGCGTGGCGGGCGGCGCGGCGTCGAGCACGAGCGCGGTGTCGCCGAGCGGATGAATGCGTGGTCTTGTCATGCGTCTGATTGCCTTTTGCGGGGCGCGTAATTCGTGGTTCCGATGATGATTGCGCCCGTCGCAGAATGTTACATTGTCAATAAATTATCAAGAAATTATCAATTCACGTTTTCGCCGAGACGCGCCGTCGCTCGCCAAAATGACGTTGCGCTACACTCCAACGCACTTCACATCGGTCAAAGCCATGCCGCGTCATCCCACCAAGATCGTCTCGTCCGAGCATCTCGTTTCCGAAGCCAGCGCCGAACTGTCGGAATTCGAGTACGGCCTCATCATGGCGGGAAACGCGTTCAATCGCTGGATGGTGCGCTGCATGTCCGCGGCGGGCGCGAAGGACATGACGGCGGTGGAAGTGTCGCTGCTGCACCACGTGAGCCATCGCGACCGCAAGAAGAAGCTCGCCGACATCTGCTTCGTGCTGAACATCGAGGACACGCACGTTGCCACGTATGCACTCAAGAAACTCGTCGCTCGCGGCTATGTGCAAAGTGAGAAGACGGGCAAGGAAGTGTTCTTTTCCGCGACCCCGGCGGGGCGCGAGCTGTGCGGCAGGTATCGCGAGGTGCGCGAGGCGTGCCTCATCGAGACGCTGCGTGAAAGCGGCCTCACCAACGAGCAGATCGGCGAGGCCGCGCAACTGATGCGCAATGCGTCCGGTCTCTACGATACCGCCGCGCGCGCGGCGGCCTCGCTCTAGTAGACAGACGTTTCGGTGACGATCGCGTCGAGCGGCATGTCGTGCGTTTCGCGCGGCAGCCTGACGCACTTGCCCGATTCGTACGCGATGCCAATCTTGACTGGCCGTTTGCCGTTGGGCCACGCGGCGAGCGTGCGATCGAAATAGCCGCCGCCGTAGCCCAGGCGATACCGGTCCGCATCGAAGCCGACGCACGGAATCAGCAGCAGGTCCGGCACCACGACTTTTTCTTCCTCGGGCACGGGAATGCGGTAGCGGCCGAGCTTCATCGGCGCGTTTGCGCTCCATGCGTGAAAGACCATCGGCGCGTGCGGCGTGACGACGATCGGCAACGCCGCGCCGCGCGTGGCGTCGGCGGCGAGCCAGTGTGTCATCACCTCACGGGCGTCGAACTCGCCCGCGACCGGCCAGTACAGGCCGACGCACCGCGCGTCGTGCCCCGCGAGCACCTCCTGAATGCGCGTGGCGAGCGCCGCGTTCTTCGCGGCCTGGCCGGCTTGCTCGCTTTGCGCCTCGCGGGTCGCGAGAAGCGTTGCGCGCAAGGCGCTTTTGGGCTCGATCTTGGGTTGATCGCAAACGTTGCGTGCTATGCTTTCCTCCGATCTCAGGACTTGGTTCAAGACCATTCGCGCTCCAGAAATAAAGATGTCAAAACGCCTCAACCGAGTATATCTCGCGGTCGGCACAGCCCTTGCCGCGGTGACCCTCGTCGCCTGTGGAACGGCTTCCGCCGTCCGTCCCGACGCCGATTTTTCGCCCACATCAGACGACCGCATCTTCCTGCAGTTGCGCGATGCCGCGCGCGCGAACGATGCCGGCAAAGCCGCCGCGCTCGCCGCGCAGATTCCGGGCTATCCGGCGCCGAGCTATATCGAGTACTTCACGATCAAGCCGCAGCTCTTCGATTCGCAAGGCCACGCGCGCATCGACGCGCCGGACGCGCCGGTGCTCTCGTTCCTGCAGCGCTACGATGGCCAGGCTATCGCCGATCGCCTGCGCAACGACTATCTCGTCGTGCTCGGCAGCCGTCACGACTGGAAGAACTTCGAGCAGCAATACTCCCGTTTCGTTCTCAATGACGACACGCAGGTCAAGTGCTACGCGCTGGAAGCCCGCCTGTCGCGCGGCGAGAACGTCACGGAAGCGGCGCGCGCGCTGCTCGTCGAGCCGAAATGGTACGGCGACGGCTGCGTCGACCTGATCGGCGCGCTCGCGGAGTCGGGCCAGTTCACGAGCGATGACATCTGGCAGCAGATCCGTCTCGCCTACGAGCAGAACTACACGACCACCGGGTCGAGCATCGTCGAGGCGCTCGGCCAGGAAAAGCCGAAAGACACGCTGTTCGACGACGCCGTCAACAAGCCGCCGCTGTATCTCGCGCGCGGCGTGATGCCCAATACGCCGGCGCATCAGCTGACGCTGCTCGCGATCACGCGCATGGCACGCAACGACCCGGCCATGGCCGCGGCCACGTTCAGTTCCGTCGCGCCGAGCCTCACGCCCACCGAGCGCGCGACCGGCTGGGGCACCATCGGTTATCAGGCGGCGCTCAAGCGCATGCCGTCGGCGGCGGACTGGTACCGGCTGTCGGCGAGCGCGCAATTGTCGAACCCGGCGTACGAATGGCGCACGCGCAGCGCGCTGCTCGTCGGCGACTGGAACATGGTGCGCTGGTCGATCGAACAGATGCCGCCTACGCTGCGCGCGCAGCCGTCGTGGGTCTACTGGCACGCGCGCGCTGTGAAGCAGGCGGGCGACGCGGCCACGGCGAATCAGGAATTCCAGACCATCGCGGATCAATACAACTTCTACGGCCAGCTCGCGCTCGAAGAGCTTGGCCAGAAGATCAACGTGCCGCCGCGCACGGCCGTGTCGGATGCCGAAATCACGCAGATGCAGTCGGTGCCGGGCTTCGAACTGTCGCAGCGTTTCTATGCGCTGAACATGCGCCTCGAAGGCAATCGCGAATGGAACTGGCCGCTGCGCACGATGACGGACCGCCAGCTGATCGCCGCCGCGCAGTACGCGAAGCGCATCGAGCTGTTCGACCGCACCGTCAACACCGCCGACAAGACCCGCGTGGAGCACGATTTCTCGCTGCGCTATCTGTCGCCGTTCCGCGATATCGTCGAGCGCGATGCGCAGAACACCGGTCTCGATATCGAATGGGCGTACGGCCTCATCCGCCAGGAGTCGCGCTTCATCATCAACGCGCGCTCCGAAGTGGGCGCGGGCGGGCTGATGCAACTGATGCCGGGCACGGCGCAACTCGTCGCGAAGAAGATCGGGCTCGGGCCGGTATCGCGCGCGCAGATGAACGATATCAACACCAACATCCTGCTCGGCACGAATTACCTGTCGATGATCTACAATCAATTCGACAACTCGCCCGTGCTCGCCACCGCCGGCTACAACGCCGGTCCGGGCAGGCCGCGCCAGTGGCGTCAGGACTTGCGCGCTCCCGTTGAGGGCGCGGTTTTTGCTGAAACGATCCCGTTCACCGAGACTCGCGATTACGTGAAGAACGTGCTGTCGAACACCGTCTACTACGCTGCGCTGTTCGAAGGCCGTCCGCAGTCGTTGAAGGCGCGTCTGGGCTATATCGCACCCTGACGCCGTCCCGAAGCGAACCCTCACGCCCGCGCGTCGAATGACAGGACGCGCGGGCGTTTTCATTTCCGCCCCTGCCGTTCTGAACTGAAGCCGCATCCGTCTGGCCGCGACCCAAGAGGCGAACTATGCGACACCAACATGTAGCGCTGATCGGCGGTTCGGGTTTCATCGGCAGCCATCTCGTCAATGCGCTCGTCGATCTCGGCAAGAAAGTGCGCGTCGCGACGCGGCGGCGGATCAATGCCGCGCATCTCACGCTGTTGCCCATCGATGTCATCGAGACGGATGTCCACGATCCCGTGCAGCTCGCCGCGTTCATCGATCAGAGCGACGCGGTGATCAATCTCGTCGGCGTGCTTCAAGGCAGGCGCGACGAACCTTATGGGCCGGAGTTCGCGAAGGCGCATGTCGAGTTGCCGCACAAGATTGCCGCCGCGTGCGAGGCGAAGGGCGTGCGGCGTCTTTTGCACATGAGCGCGATCGGCGCGGACCCCGAAGGTCCGAGCATGTATCTGCGCTCGAAGGGCGATGGCGAGAAGATCGTCCGCGAATCGGGACTCGACTGGACCATCTTCCGCAGTTCCGTGGTGTTCGGTCCCGAGGACAATCTGCTCAACCAGTTTGCGTTTCTGGAGCGACTGTTTCCGGTGATTCCGCTCGCGTGCGCCGATGCGCAGTTCCAGCCGGTGTTCGTGGGCGACGTGGCGAAGGCGATGGTCAACGTGCTCGATCTCGACGCCGCGAACCGCCAGGTCTACGAGCTCGCGGGCCCGGGCGTCTACACGCTCGCGGAGCTCGTGCGGTTCGCGGGCGCGACCATCGGCAAGCATTCGCGCATCATCAAGCTGCCGGAGAGCCTTGGCCGCCTTCAGGCGATGACGATGGAAATGGCGCCCGGCCAGCCCATCATCTCGCGCGACAATCTCGATTCGATGAAAACGCCGAGCATCGCGAGCGGGCCGCTCGCGCCGGAGCTGGGCATCGACGAGCCGGCGAGCATCGAGGCGATCGCGCCGCTTTATCTGTCGGGCAACGCGCCGCGTTCGCGCTTCAACGCTTTTCGCGCAACCGCGCATCGTTAATCTTCTTTTTCTGATCGCATGAAACTCGTTATCGGTGACAAGCTCAATTCTTCCTGGTCTATGCGTCCGTGGGTGCTGCTCAGGCATTTCGGCATCCCGTTCGATGAGACGCTGATCCGCCTCGGCCAGCCCGACACGAAATCGAAGATTCTCGAAGTCTCGCCGTCCGGCAAGGTGCCATGCCTCGTCACCGATGCGGGCGATGCCGTGTGGGAATCGCTCGCGATCATGGAGACGATCGCCGAGAGGCATCCGGAGCACGCAATGTGGCCGCGCGACGCCGCCGCACGCGCGCGCGCGCGCAGCGTCAGCGCGGAGATGCACGCGGGCTTCGCGGATCTGCGCCAGAACATGCCGATGGAAATCACGACGCACGCGCCGGGCCGTGGCGCAACGCCGGAAGCGCTTGCGAACATCGCGCGCATCGAGGCGATCTGGGCGGCGTGTCTTGCGCAGTCCGGCGGGCCGTTCCTGTTTGGCGCGGAATTCGGCATCGCGGACGCGATGTTCGCGCCGGTCGTCATGCGCTTCAATTCCTACGCGCCGAAGCTGAGCGCGACATCGCTCGACTATGCGAAGCGCATCACGGCGCTACCCGCGGTCGCGGCGTGGATGGACGGCGCGCGCGAGGGAGCGCGATGAATATCTACGCAGTGGGCGGTGCGATCCGCGACGAGCTGCTCGGCGTGCCGGTGATGGATCGCGATTATGTCGTGGTGGGCGCGACGCCGGAGCAGATGGTGGCGCAGGGGTATCGGCCGGTCGGGAAGGACTTTCCGGTGTTTCTGCATCCCGAGACGCACGAGGAATATGCGCTCGCGCGCACCGAGCGGAAGACGGCGGCGGGCTATCACGGCTTCCAGTTCTACTATTCGCCCGACGTGACGCTGGAGGAAGATCTCGCGCGGCGCGATCTCACGATCAACGCGATGGCGCGCGAGGTGACGCCGGCGGGCGAACTGGCTGGTCCGGTGATCGATCCGTTCAACGGTCAAAGCGATCTGAAGAACCGGCTGTTCCGGCATGTGGGCGATGCGTTCATCGAAGATCCGGTGCGCATTCTGCGGCTCGCGCGTTTCGCGGCGCGTTTCGCCGATTTCGCTGTCGCGCCGGAAACCGCCGAGTTGATGAGGAAGATGGTCGCGGCGGGCGAAGTCGATGCGCTCGTGCCGGAGCGCGTGTGGCAGGAAGTGTCGCGCGGGCTGATGGAAAAGAAGCCGTCGCGCATGTTCGAGGTGCTGCGCGGCTGCGGCGCGCTCGTGCGGATTCTTCCTGAAGTCGATGCGCTGTGGGGCGTGCCGCAACGCGCCGACTATCACCCGGAAGTGGACACTGGCGTGCACGTGATGATGGTGCTGGACTACGCGGCGTCGCAGGGATTCGCGCTGCCGGTGCGCTTCGCCGCGCTCACGCACGATCTCGGCAAGGCGACGACGCCTGAGGATGTGCTGCCGCGTCATATCGGTCATGAGGGGCGCAGCGTGGATCTGTTGAGGCCGCTGTGCGAGCGTCTGCGCGTGCCGAACGAATGCCGCGATCTGGCGATGCTCGTGGCGCGCGAGCACGGCAATATTCATCGCGTAATGGATATGGGCGCGGCGGCGCTCGTGCGTCTCTTCGAACGCTCCGATGCGTTGCGCAAGCCGGCGCGGTTTGCCGAAGCGCTGCAGGCTTGTCTCGCCGATGCGCGGGGGAGGCTCGGGTTGGAGCAGCAGGCTTACCCACAGGCGGAGCGGCTGCGGGAGGCGCTTGTCGCGGCGCGCGCGGTCGATGCTGGTGCGGTTGCGCAGTTGCATGCCGATCAGCCTTCGAAGATCAAGGATGCCGTGCATGAGGCGCGGGTGGGGGCGGTGAAGGAGGCGTTGGGAGTTTGAGGGCTGTTGGGGGGGCCTTCTATGGAAGCCTGCTTCCGCGTCGGTTTATTAGCGTTGCCCTTGGGCGGGTTTGGCCAAAGCCGCGCAGTTCCCGCGAAACCTGTCAACATAAATAGAACACGCGCACACCTGTTTTCGCTTTCCCCGTTTGCCCTGCTTGTGCATTTTCGATGCCGTTCAAAACGGGAGGGACACGGAAGTGGCATACAAGATCGACACACAGACATTTGAGCCGGTCATTAATCACGGTTCGAGTATTTGCCGAAGGTCTTGCGCATCAACCACAGCGGCGGCACGGTGAAGCTTCTCGCCATCATCGAGTACAACACGATTCGCACGCGAAGCGTAACGAGCGGAATCGAAGAGGTCCTTGCGCTGGAAGTCAGAGCGCAAGGACTCATGCCGGGCATGCTCGTGATCTATCGCGACACTCAAGGCATATGGGACCAAGCCTTGATCGATGCGCGGTGCAGTTTAATTGGCTTCCGCTCGCTCAACATGCGCACCAAAGTTGAAGCCATTCAACAACGCTTGAACATCGAGCACGTCTATGCACGATGATCGCACGCCGAGTGCACCAAATTAACGGAGACAGTAAATACCAGAAGAAAAGGCTCATGGCGGGCGCAAGGCGGGTGCGTATAACGTGGGTTCGATGACGGGCCGCATTAACGCACTCGAAACCGGGGAAATGCTGTTGGTGCCGCACGATCACAAGACCATCATTCATTGTCGCACCGCTGTGAAACGCATCGCGGCGAACGAGCCGAAAGCGAGTTTTGAAGTGGTGCCGCTCGATGCATGCGATGCCGCCGAGGTCTGGCAAATGAAGCTGATCAAAGTTTTGCCAAGCCCGCCCACAGCGGGCTTTTTTACGATTTTTCGTATGGTGGCCGGCTCCGCGTTTTGACTACTCTCCTTGCGACAGGCAAGGAGCGGGGCTTCACGAGCCAATAGAACATACTGAACGAGGAAGAGCCATGAGCAATATATTCATGAAGATCGAAGGCGTCATTGGAGATGCGCAAGACTTCGGCCATGAGGGGGAAATTGCAGTATTAAGCTGGCAATGGGATATACATCAACTCACACGCGATACTGCACAGGCCAACAAGGCCACGGTAGATCACATCACATTCGTGCACGAGGTCGGTCTTGCATCCAGCGGATTGCTGCACATGCTGTTGCATAACAAGCGTGTAGATGAAGCGATTCTAAGTTTTCGTCGCCCGGATGCTCAGGCAGTTGCGCAAGGAATTGCGGGAAAGCTTATTCCACCGCCAGACTTTCTAAAGCTCCATCTCAGACAATTGATGGTCAATCGAATCGAGCCATTCGGTAGTGAATATGGGCACTTTGAACGGGTCACGGTTTCATTCAACGAATTCAAGCGCGAATTCAAGACTCAGAAAGCATCCGGTATGCCGGGAGGAATCGCGACGGTTCAACATCGAATGAGCTATGCATGATGTTGAAATTTGACCGAAGGAAGATCAATTGGGATTCTGTGATGATTGGCGGCGCGATATTCTCGCTCCAGCTTTTCATGCTGCCATCCACCCTGGAATTCAGGCTTTATTCGATAGTGACGGAGGGCAAAGTAGTCGAGCTTAATGCGGGCGGCTTTCACCCGGAAGTCGAATTCACCACGCGTGATGGCAAACGCATATCTTTCGCGGGTAGCAGTACGTCACGAGCCGAAATAGATGATCGTGTTGAGGTACGTTACCGGGTCAACGATCCGCAACACGCACAGCTAAACCAGATATTTAGCTTGTATGGCTTTCACATTATCCCCGCGCTTATCGGACTCTTTTTTATGCTCGGCGGGATGTTCGGCATGAAGCCCGAGGAAGAGAGGAGGAGAAAATCCGATGCTGGAAAATAGCGGTTGGACTTACGAAACGGCTGCGTCTGCTGGCGCGTCAGTAGGTGAATTGGCGGTATCCGGTGGCATGTTTCTACTGCGCGATCCTACGAACGGGCTGCATAAGTTTAAATACCGCGGTTTCGGTGCCGGACTCGGCGGAAGGCGATTACCGGAAAAACTGCGCTTACCCGACTTGACTCTTCCGCGCGGCAATGTCGGCGTTTCAGGCTCCGGCGCGAGTAGCGATTTCATCGGCGTAGGCCGTGTGTGGCGTCTCGTCTCTAGAGAACTCACGCCGTGTGATTTTGTTGGCCCGACGATATACGCGGAAGGTAGCGGAGGCGTGCTAGTAGCGGGCAGCGCATCGGGACTACTTGCAGGCATCGACTATAGAGCCATGATTCCTTGGCTCTTCAATCCGGGCCTGTTTGCTCATGCGCTCAGCAAGAGCGCGAAGGGCTTGATTGGCATGGCAGGGATGAGCGAAGGTTTGATCGACGGCATCGGGGTGAGTCTGATGCTCGGCGCGATAGCTTACGAAGGCCCATGCGCGGAATAACTCTCACGCCGTCACAAACCCGGCTTTTCCCTCTCTCTCCTAAGTCACTTTCTTTGCTGCTGCAAAGAAAGTGACCAAAGAAACAGCTATCCCCATCCAAAGTACTTCAGGCCGGCCCCGGCACAGAACTTCGCAAGTGGTCCAGCAGTAGCGAGTGCCCTCGTAGGCCTAACCGGGCTTGGATCGCGCACGGTCTGCCACATCGCGCCGCTCAACTGACTGGTAAGGCGCCAAATAGCTCCGGCCCGCTTCGCGGCCGACCGGTCCATCGGGTCGGCGCACACTTCCGTGCTAACGCTTCCATCTCACTGCATTCGCCCACCGTTGGTTTCCCTTGCACACCCAACGGCAGCGCGTAGCGCTGTGCCGGAACTATTTGGTGCTGAACCAGCGCCCTTAATCTTCTAGCTTGTCAGACCGTGCGCGGTCCAAGCCCGATCAGACCTTTGAGGGCACTCGCTACTGTCGGACCACATACCATCTTCTGTGCCGGGGCCGGCGTGAAGCACTTTGGATGGGACAAGCTGTTTCTTTGGTTACTTTCTTTGCAGCAGCAAAGAAAGTGACTGCCGCCCCGCACAGGGGCAACACCAATAGACCGACACGAAACCAAGTTCCACGACTCAAAGCACCCGAGCAACAAGCGAAAGCAACACCGACAACAACAAAGTCGACATAAAAGGAAACGAGTACTCACGCCCAAAAATCCGAAGCGTGAAATCCCCCGGCAACCTCCCGATGCCGATCTTCTTCAACCAAGGCATCGACCCGGAGAGAATCGCGAGTGCGATAAACGTCGTGAGCAGCCAGCGGATCATGATCGCGCACTCATAGCGTATGAGACCGATCACCCGCCGCGAAGGCATCGAGCGTGCCGGGAATGCCGCGCGAAAACGCGATCACCTTGAAAAGCTCGCCCATCTCCGCTTCCGAAAGGAGCTTCTGCACCGCATTCGCCGCAGGCAGAAACCGCTTCACATCCGAAGGATCCAGCTCATCGAGCACATCCGTGATGCCCGCGTTCATCAGAAAGCGCGCCTGCGACGTAAAGCCCAGCAGATCGGCGCCCGTCTCGACGCCCGCCTCCGCGATGCCCGTAAACTCCACGTGCGCGGTGATGTCTTGCAAGCCCGGATAAAGGAACGGGTCCGCGTGCGCGCGATGCCGGTAATGGCACATCAGCGTGCCGGCCGCGCGCTGCGCGTGATAGAACTCCCGTCGCGGAAATCCATAGTCGATGAAAAACGCCGCGCCGCGCGTGAGCATCGTGCAGATGGTCTTCGTGAAGCCGAATGCGGCTTCGTGCGTTTCGGTCAGGTACTCGGCGAACGGCTCGTCGTTGGCTTCGTCGATGGCGGCATCGATCAGTTCGATCTGCGCATCCGGCTCGACAGGCCGGTCATCGAACGCAAACCGGCCGCTCAGATCGACCACGCCGCGTTCGTGCCACACGCCGAGCTTGCGCACGACGAGGCGCACGGGCATCGCATCGAGCACTTCGTTGCCTATCACGACGCCTTCGAACGGGTCAGGCAACGCGTCGAGCCATTTCACCTTCGCGGCGAGCGCCGGCACCTCCCGTAAGATGGTCTCGCGCTGGCGCTCGCGCAACTCGCCGGAAAGATCGACGATCGCATAGCTGTCGAATGGCACATCGAGATCGGCGAGCGCGGCGAGGAGCCCCGCGGCCAGCTTGCCCGTGCCCGCGCCGAATTCCATCAGGTGCCGCGTGCCGCTTTCCCGCAAGGCCTGCGCGACCGGACGCGCGAGTGTCGTCGCGAAAAGCGGGGACAGTTCGGGTGCGGTCACGAAGTCGCTGCCGTCTTCCGCGCGGCGGCCGAATTTCATCGCTCCGCCGCTGTAGTAGCCGAGGCCGGGCGCGTAGAGCGCCAGATCCATATAGCGGTCGAACGGCAGCCAGCCGCCCGCCGCGGCGATGCGCCCCCGAATCAGGTCTGTAAGCGCTTCGGACTGCGCGAGCGCGTCGGCGCCCGGAGCAGGTAAACTATCGGATTGTCGAGCATTTGGATTCATCCCAGTATTGTAAATGAGCGCTTCCACGCCGTTTTCTTCCGCCAACTCGCCGTCTTCCGGTGTCGTTCCGCGTTCCCGCGCCGTGCTCGTGACGGGCGCGGCGAAGCGCATCGGGCGCGGCATCGCGCTGGAGTTCGCGCGGCAAGGCTGGGATGTGGCCGTCCACTATGGCGGCTCGGAGCGCGAGGCGCGCGAGACCGTTGCGGATATCGAGGCGCTCGGGCGGCGCGCGGTCGCGCTGAAGGCGGATCTCGGCGTCGAGGCGGAAGTCGCGCGGCTCGTGCCCGCGTGCGTCGAGACGTTCGGCGGGCTGAATTGCATCGTCAACTGCGCGTCGCGCTTCGACGAGGACACCGCCACCGACTTCGGCTATGCGAAGCTGCTCGCGATGACCGCCGTCAACGTCGCCGCGCCGCTCACGCTCGCGCGCATGCTGCACGCGATCACGCCCGATGCCGCCGCCAGTGACGACGCGCAACGCGGCGTCGTCATCAACGTGCTCGACCAGAAGCTGTACAACATGAATCCGGATTACCTGTCGTACACGCTGACGAAGGCGGCGCTCGAAAACGCCACCGTCGCGCTGGCGCAGGCGCTCGGGCCGAAGCTGCGCGTCGTCGGCCTCGCGCCGGGCCTCACGCTGATTTCCGCCGGACAGACGCCCGCGTCGTTCGATGCGGCGCATCGCGTCACGCCGCTCAACCGGGCGTCGACGGTCGCGGATGTCGCGCAGGCCGCGTGCTTTCTCGCGAACGCGCACGGCGTGACCGGCACGACGCTCGTCGTCGATGGCGGTCAGCATCTCGTGCCGAGCCCGCGCGACGTGATGTACATGATCGGCGCGCAAAAGCCCTGAAACGCGTTTATTGAATATTGGAACCAACATGCTTGCCGCACTTTCGCATCCCCGGCTGACCGATTGCCGGCGGCTTTTTCTGCGCAACTACGAAGTGCGCATCAATATCGGCGTGCATGACTTCGAGAAGCGCGGCGAGCAACGCGTCGTGATCAACGTCGAGTTGTTCGTGCCGCTCGCGCTGTCGACGCCCATCGAGGACAAATTGTCCGAAGTCGTCGATTACGACTTCATGCGCTCGACCATCGCCGATCGCGTGAAGCGCGGCCACATTCACTTGCAGGAAACGCTGTGCGACGACGTCGCCGCTGCCTTGCTCGCGCATCCGAACGTGCGCGCGGTGGCCGTGTCGACGGAAAAACCCGACGTCTATCCCGATTGCGACGCGGTGGGCGTCGAAGTCTTTCGCATCAAAGAGGAACGAGCATGAACGCGCGCGACACGATTGAAGCCGCAGAGGCGCAGAAGCCCGCGCGCGAGGCGCTGACCAAGCGCGAGCAGAAGGAAGCGTACGAGAACAACAAGCTGTTCAAGCGCATCGTGCGGCAGGTCGGCGAGGCGATCGGCGACTTCAACATGATCGAGCACGGCGACAAGGTGATGGTGTGCCTGTCGGGCGGCAAGGACAGCTACGCGATGCTCGACGTCCTGATGCGCCTGCGCGAGCGCGCGCCGATCGACTTCGATATCGTCGCCGTCAATCTCGACCAGAAGCAGCCGGGCTTTCCGGAGCATGTGCTGCCGGAATACTTGAGCAAGCTCGATATTCCGTTCCACATCGAGAATCAGGATACCTATAGCATCGTCAAGCGCCTCGTGCCGGAAGGCAAGACCACGTGCTCGCTGTGCTCGCGCCTGCGCCGCGGCATCCTGTATCGCGTGGCGGGCGAGCTCGGCGCGACCAAGATCGCGCTCGGCCATCATCGCGACGACATCCTGCAGACGCTGCTGCTCAACATGTTCTACGGCGGCAAGCTGAAGGGCATGCCGCCCAAGCTGCAATCCGACGACGGCAAGAACGTCGTGATCCGTCCGCTCGCCTATGTGAAGGAAACGGATCTGGAAAAGTACGCCGAACTGCGCGAATTCCCGATCATCCCGTGCAATCTGTGCGGCAGCCAGCCGAACCTGAAGCGCGCGGAAATGAAGGCGCTGATCCGCGAATGGGACAAGCGTTTTCCGGGGCGCGTGGAAAACATGTTCAACGCGCTGTCGAACGTGGTGCCGTCGCATCTGATGGACAGCAAACTGTTCCCGTTCGCCGGTCTGCGCGCGACCGGCGAGGCCGACCCGCAGGGCGACATCGCGTTCGACGAGGAACCGTGTGCAAGCGAACCGTCAGGCTCGTCCGGCACGGTTTCAATTGTGCAGTTCGACGACCTGTAGCCTTTATCCAACAAGGGCGCAACGTGGGTTTCGCCGCACTGCGCCAAAGAGCCCGGTGATATATTGGCGGCTCGTCATACCCAGCAAGGCTCCCAGCGATGAATATCGTGATTCTGGCTGCCGGCATGGGCAAGCGCATGCGCTCAGCTCTGCCGAAAGTACTTCATTCCCTTGCGGGCAAGCCGTTGCTCGCGCATGTCATCGACACAGCCAGAACGCTGTCGCCGACGCGTCTCGTCGTCGTCGTCGGGCATGGCGCGGAGAAGGTCCGCGATGCCGTCGGGGCGCCTGACGTTCAATTCGCGCTTCAGGACAAGCAGCTCGGCACGGGACACGCCGTTCAGCAGGCATTGCCGCTTCTGGATCCGTCCGTTCCGACCCTCGTGCTGTACGGCGACGTGCCGCTCACGCGCGCGAGCACGTTGAAGCGCCTGATCGATGCCGCGGGCGCCGAGCGCTACGGCGTGCTTACCGTGACCGTCGGCGATCCGAACGGTTACGGGCGCATCGTGCGCGACGCGGGCGGCCAAGTGAAGCGGATCGTCGAGCAGAAGGACGCGAGCGAGGAAGAGCGGCGCATCGCGGAGATCAACACCGGCATCATCATCACGCCGACGCGCACGCTCGAAACCTGGATCGCGTCGCTGAAGAACAACAACGCGCAAGGCGAGTTCTATCTGACCGACGTGGTCGAGCGCGCGATCGAAGCGGGCGTCGAAGTCGTCACCGCGCAGCCGGACGCCGAATGGGAAACGCTCGGCGTGAACAGCAAGATTCAGCTCGCCGAACTGGAGCGCATCCATCAGCGCAACGTCGCGAACGCGCTGCTCGACGCGGGCGTGACGCTGATGGACCCCGCACGCATCGACGTGCGCGGCACACTGGAATGCGGCGCGGACGTGTCGATCGACGTGAACTGCGTGTTCGAAGGGCGCGTAACGCTTGCCGACAACGTGACGATCGGCCCGAACTGCGTGATCCGCGATGCCGTGATCGGCGCGGGATCGCGCGTGGACGCGTACACGCACATCGAAGGCGGCACGACCGGCGCGAATGTCGTGCTCGGCCCGTATGCGCGGCTGCGTCCGGGCGCGAAGCTCGGCGACGAAGCGCATGTCGGCAACTTCGTCGAGGTGAAGAACGCGGTGCTCGGCCACGGCTCGAAGGCGAACCATCTCACGTATATCGGCGATTCGGATATCGGCGCGCGCGTGAACGTGGGCGCGGGCACGATCACCTGCAACTACGACGGCGCGAACAAACATCGCACGGTGATCGAGGACGACGTGTTCATCGGCTCGGATACGCAGCTCGTCGCGCCGGTGCGCGTGGGCCGCGGCGTGACGATCGCCGCCGGCACGACGGTGTGGAAGGATGTCGGTGAAGGCGAGCTGGTGCTCAACGAGAAAGTGCAGGTCAGCAAGACGGGCTATGTGCGCCCGGTCAAGAAGAAGTCGTAAGGCTGTCGGGTTCGTTCAGTCAGACGCGCGCGGTGCATTGACACCGCGTTCTCAAATACAGGTTCCAAAGGAAGAACGCCCATGTGCGGAATCGTCGGCGCGGTAGCGCAACGTAACATCGTCCCGGTGCTGGTCGAAGGACTGCGCCGCCTCGAATATCGCGGCTACGACTCGTGCGGCGTGGCCGTTCTGAGCCACGGCGAGCCGCGCCGCGCGCGCAGCGTCGCGCGCGTGTCCGATCTCGACGCGCAAGTGCGCGATTCGAGCCTCATCGGTATGACCGGCATCGCGCACACGCGCTGGGCGACGCACGGCGCGCCCGTCACCGACAACGCGCACCCGATCTTCTCGCGCGACACGGTGGCGCTCGTGCACAACGGCATCATCGAGAACTATGAGTCGTTGCGCGAGATGCTGAAGGGCAAGGGCTACGAGTTCGTCTCGCAGACGGACACCGAGGTCATCGCGCATCTGATTCACAGCATGTATCGCGGCGATCTGTTCCAGACCGTGCGCGATGCCGTCAAGCAACTGCACGGCGCGTACGCGATCGCCGTGATGCACAAGGATCAGCCGCATACGGTCGTCGGCGCGCGTCAGGGTTCGCCGCTCGTCGTCGGCGTGGGCGAGGGCGAGAACTTCCTCGCGTCGGACGCGCTCGCGCTCGCGGGCAGCACCGACCGTTTCGCGTTCCTCGAAGAAGGCGATGTCGTGGAGATCGGCCTCGACGGCGTGAAGATCGTCGATCGCGAAGGCCTGCCCGCCGCGCGCGAAGTGCGCGTCGTGACGGCATACGGCGGCGCGGTCGAGCTCGGCCCGTATCGCCATTTCATGCAGAAGGAAATCTTCGAGCAGCCGCGCGCCATCACGGACACGATTCCGCAAGCCGATGAGTTCAGCCCGAGCCTGTTCGGCGACGGCGCCGCCGATGCGTTCGCCAACGTCGACAGCATTCTGATTCTCGCGTGCGGCACGAGCTATTACTCGGGCGTGACCGCGAAGTACTGGCTCGAATCCATCGCCAAGATTCCGACGCAGGTGGAGATCGCGAGCGAGTATCGATATCGCGAATCGGTGCCGAATCCGAAGGCGCTGGTCGTCGTCATCTCGCAATCGGGCGAAACCGCCGACACGCTCGCCGCGCTGAAGCACGCGCAGGCGCTCGGTCACAAGCACACGCTCGCGGTATGCAACGTCGCGACGAGCGCGATGGTGCGCCAGACCGAGCTCGCATTCCTGACGCACGCGGGCACGGAGATCGGCGTGGCATCGACGAAGGCGTTCACGACGCAGCTCGTCGGCCTGTTCGTGCTCGCGGTGACGCTCGCCAAGCTGCGCGGTCACGTGAATGCGAAGCAGGAAGCCGCGTATTTCACGCAACTGCGCCACTTGCCGGCGGCGTTGAACAGCGTGCTCGCGCTCGAGCCGCAGATCATCGCGTGGTCGGAGGAGTTCGCGCGCAAGGAGAATGCGCTGTTCCTCGGCCGCGGCCTGCACTATCCGATCGCGCTCGAAGGCGCGCTGAAGCTGAAGGAAATCTCGTATATCCACGCCGAGGCGTACCCGGCGGGCGAGCTGAAGCACGGGCCGCTCGCGCTCGTGACCGAAGCGATGCCGGTGGTGACGGTCGCGCCGAACGACGCGCTGCTCGAAAAGCTGAAGTCGAACATGCAGGAAGTGCGTGCCCGGGGCGGCGAACTGTATGTGTTCGCGGATGCCGATACGCGCATCGTCAGCGAAGACGGCATCCACGTGATCCGCATGCCGGAGCACTATGGCGCGCTGTCGCCGATCCTGCACGTCGTGCCGTTGCAGTTGCTCGCATATCACACGGCGTGTGCGCGCGGGACGGACGTCGACAAGCCGCGGAATCTGGCGAAATCGGTCACGGTGGAATGATCGGCTGCCAGGCGGAAATAGGAGCGTTTACAGGTAAACGCTCCTACCGCCTGCAAGTTTGCGACGGATTGGGGCAATAGCCCGGTCCATCGCGAATTCAAGTGGAAAAGACCACGGCCGCCGTATCTTCGATTTGCGTGAAACTTCGAACGAAGCGATACGGTTGGCCGCCGATCTGCATTTGGTTGGTTCCGGACGAAGTCGATTCCAGCATTTCATCTGCGAGCGCGGTTGAAATCGCACCGACGCGCCGAAGCTCTTCTCGCGGAGCCGAGGGATCACCCAGGTACACGGTGCAGACTCCGGGCGCGTGTCGCATCATGACGACGCTCGTCGCCTTGTCGAGTGCACGTTCCAGGTAGTCAGCGAGAGTCTGTAGCGACTCCGCTTCGCTTTCGCGACGACCGCCGTCCACAATCTCATTGTCTTCCGCCATTGCGACCTCCCGGGCCCGGTTGACAATCAAAAGCGGCCTCTGTGCAGCAAGCCTGTGCTTATAGTAAGGCCTCTCCCTTTCATCGACGATGGCCTGCGGCCAACCACATCGAGACGGACGAAAAAAAGCGCGGAATGCTGGATCGCAACTTCCGCGCTAACTGGTACCACTAGAGAACCGGTTATCGGACGAGGAACCCGTAAGTCAGAGGGTCGCGCTCGTCCACAATCCAGTTGGCGAAGCCGCACACATACGCGTTGCCTTCGACTTCAGGGATGACCGCCTTGAAGTCGCCAACTGTCGTTTCGCCGAGCACACGACCTTTGAATACTGTGCCGATGATGGACTCGTTCACGAGCGTCTCGTCTTTGCCCAGTTCACCACGCAAGTAGAGTTGTGCGACGCGGCCGCCGGTACCCGATCCGGTCGGAGAACGGTCCACTTCCCGGTCGGCGAACACACAACAGTTGGCTTGAGTCGAGCCTTCGTGTCGCGGCTTGTTGGCAATGATGGTGCCGTAGATGTGGTTGATTTCCGGGATGTCCGGATGCTCAACGGGGAACGCCTTGTTTGCAGCTTCTTTCACTTCGGCGCCGAAGCGGATGAGCTCTTCGACAGAGGACTCGCGAACCTCCAGGCCGTGAGGCGCGCCGTCGGTGTAGAAGTAGAACGCACCGCCGAAAGCGATGTCGCCTTTGACCGTGCCGAACGATGGCGTCTCGACGGCGACATCACGCTTCCAGATGAACGACGGAACATTCACGAAACGCACGTTGCCGGCATGCTCACCGTCCCATTGCACAAACGCTTCGATAAAGCCGCAAGGCGCGTCGATGCCGATGCGCGTCTCGGGAATCTGGCGCTGGACCCAGCCCAACTCGACGGCCGCGGTCGATAGCGCAATAACGCCGTGACCGCAGTGATCGCTGTAGCCCTCGTTGTGCAGGAAGATGATCCCGAAGTCAGCCGTGGGACTGATGGGTTCGGTCAGGTAGCCACCGTACATGTCCGCGTGGCCGCGCGGCTCGAACATCAACGCTCGGCGAATGTCGTCGGCGTTCTCTTTGAGCCATGCGCGACGCTTCACGATGGAATCGCCCGGCAGGCGAGGCAGTCCGCTCGTGACGATACGGAACGCCTCGCCGCCGGTATGTACTTCGACAGTCGAAATGGTGCGGGTGATTTTCATGTGTGTTTCGTGGTTGCGCTAATGACTTCACTCACCGTACGGCACCGGCAGGCCGTTCTTGATGATGTAGACGGTAGTCGGTGCGCCCTTCAGGTCACCGTTCGCGTCGAACGAGTACGTGCCCGCGACGCCCTTGTAGTCGGTCTTCGCCAACTGCGCCGCAATCTTCGCCTTGTCCGTCGTGGTGCCCGCCTTGACCATCGCATCGGCCAGCAGCTTTACGCCGTCGTAGTAGCTCACCGCGTACACCTGCGTGTCCGTGTTATAGGCGGCCTTGTACTTCTGCAGGAATTCGCGGCCGGCCGGCGTCTTTTCCAGCGAGACGCCGCCTTGCGCGCAGTAGACGATGGATGCCGCCTCGCCCGCGACCTTGCCCATATCGGCTGAGCAGATACCGTCGCCGCCGAGCAGCTTCGCGCGAAGACCACGTGCCTTCATCTGCTTGGCCATCGGCGCGCCTTGCGAAGCGTAGCCGCCGAAGAAGATCACGTCAGGGTTCTTCGACTTGATGCTCGTGAGAATGCCGAGGAAGTCAGTCGCCGACGAGTTGGTGAACTGGTGGTCGATGAGTTCGATTCCGTTCGCCTTCGCTTCCTTCACGAACTGCTCGGCCACGCCCTGACCATAGGCCGTGCGGTCATCAATGACCGCGGCGGTCTTCGCCTTCAGCGTCTTCGCCGCGAACTGGCCCATCTTGCCGCCCAGTTGCTCATCGCTCGCGCCGATACGGAAGATGGTCTTGAAGCCCTGCTTGGTCAGCGCCGGGTTCGAGGCAACCGGCAGCATGGACACACCCGCCGCGTTGTACACGCGCGAAGCCGGGATGGCGACGCCGGAGTTGTACGGCCCCATCACCGCGACCACGCCGCTGTCGACCATCTTTTGCGCAACCTGAACGCCAACCTTCGGGTCCGCCTGGTCGTCTTCCGAGTCCAGTTTGAAGGTCACCTTCTGACCGGCGACCGTCAGTCCGGCCTTGTTCAACTCTTCGATTGCGAGGCGTGCGCCGTTCTCGTTGTCCTTCCCGTTCGGTGCCTGCGGTCCCGTGAGCGGCGCCGAATGACCGATGGTGACGACGGTTTGTGCATTGGCGGAAAGCGAAACGCCGGCGGCCGTCAAGACGGCGATTGTCGTTGCGAGAAGGCGCATGAGAACTCCGGTTAATTGGCCCAGTGGTCGACCAGATTAACCGCGGTTTGGTCTACATACAACCTGTTTAGAATAGGAAAACCCTAATTTGGTACATGGATAACCAATTCCGCAGGGCGTGCCGGTGTGGATCTTTTGAGTTCGGGGCCGGAGGCTGCCGCTCCTTACTGAGGCGTCATGTCCCGTTTCACGCGGTGAATATGCTGCTCGACATAGAACGCGGCAGCATCCGCGTCTCCGCAGACAATTGCCTCATAGATCAGCCGATGCTCGGCGACATAGAGC
The DNA here is from genome assembly GCF_056930355.1 of Caballeronia sp. 11_S32. Lineage (NCBI taxonomy): Bacteria > Pseudomonadati > Pseudomonadota > Betaproteobacteria > Burkholderiales > Burkholderiaceae > Caballeronia > Caballeronia sp. 11_S32. The sequence goes on along the minus strand of NZ_JBXOWH010000003.1, from coordinate 220,971 downwards.
CGAATGCGAGACGGGTCGTAGATACCATCGTCCTTCAGACGCTTCCACAACGACTGATCCATCGTCGACGCAATTTCCTCGGCAAGCTTCGCGAGCAGAGCATCTCCGGTCATCACAGCCAGCTGCCGATGGAACAGCCGGTCACTGTTGTTCCAGAGCGCCCGCTCCTCGGGCGTCGCGACGTCGGTCAACGTCTCCATCTGTTCGAGATAGTGCTCGGCCAGGCGGTCTCGCTGCTTGTGGGCTGCTGCACGGCGCGCGATTGCCGGCTCGAGGATCAATCGGACATCGAGCGTCGCGGACGGGCTGAAATCCGACTTCGACTCGCCGGTCGCCGCATCCTCGATTCGCACCGTCGCAAGAAGCTGGTTGGCCGCCGGAGCGACGTACGTGCCCGAATTGCGCTTGGTGATGACAAGGCCCTCGTTCTGCAAAGCGCCGATCGCTTCGCGCACGGCGGGCCGCCCAACGCCGAAAAGCGTCGCGAGTTCGCGCTCCGAGGGAAGGCGGGCATCCGGCAAGAACCGGCCGCTTCGGATTTCGGCGCGAATCTTCTCGGAAACCTGTTCGTAAATTTGCAGTGGGCGGAAGTTGCCCCCTAGTTCGAAGCGAGCGGATGCCATTGAATAAGTCTCGAGGGCACTGAAAGGTGGTTCTTCAAATATACCGCTTCACCGGCCGATGCTGCCGCGTATATGCGGCTTCCCCCACCGGTCCGGCGCCGCCAATGGATTTCAAGAGGTCCAATCTGATCGGTCAACGCGATTTTTTTCCGGCAGTTGGTCGCACGTCTTCCCAGCCGCCCGCTGAGTGGCGGAAACTGCCTTGGCCCACTATTCGAAGTGGTCTGAATTTATTCCACCCCTGGCAGCGCGAAATTGGATGGATTGGAGCCAGATGTGAATGCCCCCATCGACTGGACAGTGGTTTCACCTCTGGCGAAGGCTCTTGCGGGCGAGTTCAAGTCGAGTAAGCCGATTCTTTTCAAGAGCGTGGGATGCGCTGCGTGGGATCTGGCTGCATGCCGGGTCGCTCGCGACGCTTTGCGCCGACTTGCAAAAGCGTCGACACGAAGATGCGTCTGTAGGCGGCCGCAGCAGAAATCGCTGTCGCGCCGCGTCGGGACGGTGAAAGCTGCTGTTCGGCTATTCGATTAAAGTTCTGGCTGCCGCCTCGGCTCAATACACTGAGGTCTCCATTCGGACATACGAGAGGAGCAACCGTGGAACTGACCGACTTCAACACACTGACCTTTGACTGCTACGGCACATTGATCGACTGGGAGAGCGGCATTTTCCAGGGCCTGAAACCCTTGCTCGAGCGCGCGAAGACTCCGCTCACGCGCGACCAGGTTCTTGAAGCCCACGCCCGCCACGAGTCGTCGCAGCAGAAGTACACGCCGGCAAAGCGCTATCAGGAACTACTGCCCATCGTCTACAAGCGCCTCGCCGAAGAATGGGGCCTTTCGTTCACGCACGAAGAATGTGTGACCTACGGCCGCTCGATACAAAACTGGCCTGCTTTCGAAGACAGCGCCGAGGCACTGCAGTACCTGAAAAAGCACTACAGGCTCGTCATCTTGTCGAACGTCGACAACGAAAGCTTCACGCATAGCAACGCCAGGCTCAAGGTCGAATTCGACGCAATCATCACGGCCGAAGACGTAGGCTCGTACAAGCCGTCCCCGCGCAACTTCGAATACATGCTCGAAAAGCTCGGCGACCGTGGTATCAAGAAAGAGAAAATCCTTCACACGGCCGAAAGCCTGTTCCACGACCACAAGCCCGCGAACGAATTCGGCCTGACGTCCTGCTGGATTTATCGCCGTCATTCGCAGCCGGGCTTCGGCGCAACGATGAACCCAGGCTCGCAGCCGAACATCGAGTTCCGTTTCAACAGCATGGCGGAATTCGCGAACGCGCATCGCGAAGCACTGGCAAAGAAGTAAGGCAATGGAGTCTCGTCGGCGGCGGCAACGCGTCCAAGGGCGCGTCCGCCTGCGCTCAGAATCGATTGCAGGCGACTGAAACACAGGAGGCATTGTGGCTCTGACGGATTTCGAGGCACTCACATTCGACTGCTACGGCACGCTCATCGACTGGGAGTCGGGTATCGCGTCAGGCCTGTCGGAGCTGGCTTCCCGATCTGCCGAACCGCTCACCCGCGATGCCATTCTCGAAGCTCACGCGCGCCACGAGTCGTATCAGCAGATCGTTACCCCGGCCATGCCGTACGACCGCGTGTTGCAGGTGGTGTTCAAGCGACTGGCCGAAGAATGGGGCGTGCCGTATCGCTGGGAGGAAGCCGTCGCATACGGCGCGTCGGTGGGCGACTGGCCTGCGTTTTCAGATTCGGCGAGCACGCTTCAGTACCTGAAGAAGTATTTCAAGCTGGTTGTCCTGTCGAACGTGGACAACCGCAGCTTCAGAACGACCAACGAGAAGCTCGGTGTCGACTTCGACGCAGTCGTGACGGCAGAAGATGTCGGTTCATATAAACCTTCACGAAACAACTTCGAATACCTCTTCTCGACCCTCGCGTCGATGGGTATTGCAAAGGACGATACACTGCACGTCGCGGATAGCGTCTACCACGACCATCAACCCGCCAGTGAAATGCAGCTTCGCTCGTGCTGGATTCAGCGGCGCTACGAGCAGCGCGGATCCGGCGCAAATATGAAGTACTCAGTCGAGCCACCCGTCGACTACAAATTCACGAGCATGGCCCAGTTGGTCAAGGCACACCACGAAGACCTGGCCCGCCGATAGTGCTGTCGCCTTCGATTGACACACCAGCCACTCGAACACGGACGATATGCGACAAAAGCTTGACCGGACGGATATAAAAATCCTTGCCGAGCTTCAGAAGAACGGCAACATCACGAACGCGCATCTCGCGAGCGCAGTCGGTTTGTCCGCAAGTCCATGCCTGCAGCGTGTCAGGCGCCTCGAAGCAGCCGGAATCATCTCCGGATACGGCGCTCACCTCAATCTGGCAAAGCTGACCAGCACGGTGACGGTGTTCACCGAAATCATGCTCCACGATCATCGCCGCGAGGACTTCACGCGGTTTGAAGCGAATCTGCGTGATTTCGAGGAGATCACGGAGTGCCATCTGGTCAGCGGGGGCTACGACTACCTGTTGAAATCCATCGTCAAGAATATCGGTCACTACCAGGAAGTCATCGAAAAACTAGTTGACCGCAACATTGGAATCGAAAAGTACTTCAGCTACATCGTGATTCGCTCGACCTTCGTCAAACACACGGTGCCGCTCGACAAGCTGTTATCAGAAGACGACTGATGGAGCGTATGAGCGTTCTCACGCTCCGAGCGCCCATCCTCCCAGCGCCGTCAGAACCACAACCACTACGGGCGACACCCGGCCGACAACGAGAAGCCCATACGCAGCCAGCGCCAGCGCGACATCCGAGCGTGAATGTATTGCGCTCGTCCAGACGGGATCGTAAAGCGCGGCGCCGAGAATGCCGACGACCGCGGCGTTCACACCTCCCATCGCGCGTTGTATCGCGTCCCGTTGACGAAGCGTCTCCCAGAAGGGCAGGGCACCGAGCACCAGCAGGAACGCAGGCAGAAACATGGCGGCGAGCATCGCCATGCCGCCCGTCCAGCCGCCGAGTGGCGCCGGCATCACGGCGCCCAGAAATGCCGCGAAGGTGAAGAGCGGACCGGGCACGGCCTGAGCCGCGCCATATCCGGCGAGGAAGACATCGTTCGCGACCCAGCCAGACGGCACCAGGCTCGCCTGAAGCAGCGGCAGCACGACATGGCCTCCGCCGAAAACGAGCGAGCCGGACCGGTAGAAGACGGCCGCCGCCTCGAGCCATCGCGCGCCAGACCAATGGGCCACGCCCGGCAGAACCGCCAGCAGCACGAAAAAGAGCGTGAGGAGAATCGCGCCCTGAACTCGGCTTATGCCATAAGTGCGATGCTGTTCCGATGGCAAATGCTTCAGCGTCAGCATGCGCCAGCCCAACAGGCCGCCGATCGCAATGGCCGACAATTGCCCGACCGCCGATGGAACCCCGAGCGCGACGAGCGCAGCCGCCACGGCTACGCCTGATCTCAGCCGGTCAGGACAGAGCGATGACTTCATTCCCCATACCGCCTGAGCCACGATGGCGACAGCGGCAACCTTGAGTCCATGCACCGCGCCGGACTGACCGAGTTGCCCCCAATGCGCCAGGCCCAAGGCAAACACGATCAGCGCGAACGCCGACGGCAACGTGAACGCGGTCCACGCAGCGAGCGCGCCGAGCCATCCTGCACGCCCGAATCCGACGGCAATGCCGACCTGGCTGCTCGCCGGCCCCGGAAGAAACTGGCAGAGCGCGACCAGATCCGTGAAGCTCGCGTCGTCGAGCCACTTTCGACGTTCGACGAATTCGGCGCGGAAGTAACCGATATGCGCCACCGGACCGCCGAAGGATGTCAGACCCAGCTTGAGAAACGTCGTGAAGACTTCGAGCGGCGTTCCCCGCTCGCCGAGCGACGTCGATTCGGTGGTGCGCTGCGCAGAGTTCGAAGTCATGCACGCGGTCCGATAGATAAGAGCAGGCGCCGATGATACTCAACCCCGCCTGTGGACAACCTTGTTGGCACATCGCCGCGTTAACTGTTGGCGATTTCTGAACAACTCGGCGTTCGGCGCCGCGAGGCCAAAGTTGTTCTGGGTTCAATCCAAAACCGGGCGTGCTATACCGAAGTTGTTTGATCGGTAAACCTCTGACGTAAAACGCCCATCTCGAGTTATCCACTGATTTGCGGCAAGCTTGTTAACTACTACCACGTATACATACGAACTCTTTTGTTTACTTAAGCAACGTGAGCGCATTGCTCAAAACCGCAGCGGTCATTCGCTGGAGCAACGCCTCAGGCTGCAGCCCGATGCAGCTTCTTGAGTGGCTTCCTAAGCCGTTTTCGGCTATTGCGCTAATGCATGCGCTCCGGTGATGCTCCCGGCGAAACATCGTTGATATAAGACGTCATATAACTGTGAGACCAAGAAGATCGGCAGAAACGGCGGAAAATCAACGAAATAAGGGTTAACGCCGCTGTCCTGAAAGCCTAAACTACCGGTACTCTGTGTTAAGACGTCTGATGACATTTCTGCTCTCGGACGTACCGCTTTCCAATCAGATCGCCGTCGTCACAGGGAGGCATCATGCCGTCATCGTCACCGTATCAACCGCTGCCCAACGCATTCCGAACGTCGCTGCGCGAACGCAAGAGACTGATCGGCTGCTGGATGTCGCTTGCGAGTCCCGTCGTCACCGAACTGATCGGTGTCGTCGGCTTCGACTGGATGCTGCTCGATGCCGAGCACGCGCCGAACGACGCCCTCACGCTCATCCCGCAGCTGATGGCGCTGAAGGACAGCCCGAGCGCGCCCGTCGTGCGGCCGCAGGCGAACGATCCCGTCGCGATCAAGAAGCTGCTCGACGCGGGCTTCGTCAATTTCCTGATTCCGTTCGTCGACAGCGCCGCCGATGCCGAGCGCGCGGTCGCCGCAACGCGTTATCCTCCTCAAGGCATCCGCGGCGTGTCGGTCGGGCATCGCGGGAATCGCTACGGCACCGTGCCGAACTACTTCCAGGTCGCGAACGACAATATCAGCGTTGCGGTGCAGATCGAAAGCCGCGCGGCCGTCGAAGCGATCGACGAGATCATCGCGGTCGAAGGCGTCGATGCGCTGTTTGTCGGCCCGTCGGATCTCGCGGCAGCCTATGGTCATATCGGCAACGCGAACCATCCGGACGTGCAGGCGGTCATCGCACATGTGTTCGAACGCGCGCACGCGGCGGGCAAGCCGAGCGGCATCCTCGCGCCGGTACAGGAAGACGCCGAGCGCTATCTCGCGCTGGGCAGCACCTTCGTGGCCGTGTGCGCGGATCTCGGCATGCTCAGGAACGCGGCGCAGGCCGTGAAGAAACACTTCATCCCGGCGTGAGCGCGACAGGCGCTATGCTCGACCGGGCCGACACCGAAAATCGACATCAAGGAGCGATACATGCAAAAGGCAGGCTTCATCGGACTGGGCATCATGGGCAATCCCATGGCGGCCAATCTTCTCAAGAACGGCGTAACGCTCGCGGCCTTCACGCGTAGCGGCGTGCCCGCCGATCTCACCGGCGCGGGCGCCACGGCGTGCGATTCGCCCGCGGCCGTCGCGGAGAAGGCCGACATCATCTTCATCATGGTGCCGGACACGCCGGACGTGGAACGCGTGCTGTTCGGCGAGAACGGCGTCGCGAGCAAGCTGAAGAGCGGGCAGATCGTCGTCGACATGAGTTCGATCTCGCCGATCGCCACGCGCGAGTTCGCGGCGAAGGTGCGCGAAAAGGGTGCCGATTATCTCGACGCGCCCGTTTCCGGCGGCGAAGTCGGCGCGAAGGCCGCGTCGCTCACGATCATGGTCGGCGGCGCGCAGGCCACCTTCGACAAGGTCAAGCCGCTCTTCGACATGATGGGCAAGAACATTTCGCTGATCGGCGAAGTCGGCGCGGGTCAGGTGTGCAAGGTTGCGAATCAGGTGATCGTCGCGGCCACCATCGAAGCGGTCGGCGAGGCGCTCCTGCTCGCGTCGAAGGCGGGCGTCGATGCCGAGAAGGTCCGCACCGCGCTCATGGGCGGCTTCGCGTCGTCGCGCATCCTGGAAGTGCACGGCGAGCGCATGACCAAGCGCACGTTCAATCCGGGCTTCCGCATCGAACTGCATCAGAAGGATTTGAATCTGGCGCTCGCGACCGCGCAATCGCTCGGCGTCGCGCTGCCGAATACGTCGAACTGCATGCAGTTGTTCAACGCGTGCGCGGCGCACGGCGGCAAGGCGTGGGATCACTCGGGCATGGTGCGCGCGCTCGAGATCATGGCGAACCACGAGATTGGCCAGAAAGCGAAGTAAGCATCATCGACCACGCTGCCGGCCGCGCGCCGGCAGCTTCGCATCGCGCTGGCCGGTTCGCGTCTAATCCTTCAGACGCGCGATAAGCGCGATCGCCGCGGCGGGATTGCGCTCCTTGAACCCGCTGATGACATAGAGAAACACATCGCGCGATGCGGCTTTCGGCGCGGCCTTGCCGAAGGTCTGCAAATCGTCCGGCGCACCGCCCGACGCCCATGCTTTCGCGCGCCCGGCCCAGCGATCGAGCGCCGCTTTCGCGTAACCCTTCGCCTGCTTGTCCGTCGTGCCCATGATGCGCGCATAGACGAACGGCGCGGTCACGTCCGCGATCTGCGGATACTTCGAATCCCCCGCAATCACCACCGCGACGCGATACTTGCGCGCCAGCGCGACGAACGCCGCGTCGCAGAAACTCTCGTGCCGCACCTCGACCGCATGACGAATCGCGCGGCCTTCGGCCTTCGCGGGCAGCAGTTGCAGAAAGCGCTCGAAGTCGTCGGGATCGAATTTCTTGGTCGCCGCGAACTGCCAGTTGATCGGACCGAGCTTGTCTTTCAGTTCGAGCACGCCACTGCCGAAGAAACGTTCGATCGTGTCGCCGGCTTCGGCGAGCACACGGCGATTCGTCGCGTAGCGCGGCGCCTTGAGCGAGAAGACGAAATCGTCGGGGGTTTCGTCGCGCCACTTGATGAACGTCGCGGGCTTCTGCGAGCCGTAGAACGTGCCGTTCACTTCGATGCTCGTGAGCGCGCGGCTCGCATATTCGAGCTCGCGCTTCTGTGCGAGGTCTTCGGGATAAAACGCGCCGCGCCACGGCTCGAACGTCCATCCGCCGATGCCGACGCGAATGCGCGCGGTCTTGCCTTTCGAGGTGGCCATCGACGTTACTTGCGGCCGACGAGATAGCTGACGCCTTCTTGCCCGTACTGCTCCGAATGATCGATGTTCGTCGCGAGATGGAAGATGTCGCCCGCGCGATAGGTGCGCGCGTCGTCGCCGATGCGGATCGTGACGTCGCCTTCGAGAATCAGCGCCTTGGCTTCGAACGGATGCGTGTGGATATCGAGCGCACCGTTCGGCTCGCGCGTGACCGTGACGACTTCGTTGAAACCTTCGCTGGAAAGCAGTGCGAGAAATTCATCGCGGTGCATGGCGGCCGTTCCATTGAAAGGGGAGTGCGCGCCCGCCCGTTTCGAACGGACGCGCAAGGTCATGCACTCATGCTAACGCAGTTGAGAAAGCGGGTTCGGGCCGCTCAGTTGCCGAAGAAGATGTTGCATTGCGGGCCGCGCGTGCAGGGCTTGGAGGCCGCGCCGTCCATGCCCATCGTGGTGCCGGCTGCGCCGCGCGTCATCGGCGCACCGCCGTACGACATATCGGACATGCCAGTCTGGCCCATGGCGCTTTGCTTCGGTGCGCTCGGATCGGTCCAGGTATCGGCGGTTGTCTGGCCAGGCACCTGCGCCGTGCGATAGTAGGTCTGCTGCGCCGAGGCGAGGCCCGCGGCGGCGAATAACGAGGCGGCGAGCGCCGCCATGGCGATGCGTGATTTCATGTCGACTCCTTGATCGGAAGGCGCGCTCGCGTTCAAGCCGCGTAACGCTGTTCGCTGATTCGGATCGGTCTTCCGCACGGAGCGTGCCACGTATCCTTCGTGTGCCATGCGTGGCGCGCGCGGCGGACGGACATCGGCGCCGGTTCCCGGCGTGGCTGCGTATTCCGCGGCCGGTATCCGAACTTGTTCGTATGCGATTCGCGCACGGCGTCTCGCCGATGCGATGCAGCCGGAGCACCGGTGCGCTTGCCGGCGAATGGGACCCGCGGGTCCGCAGAAGACGCATGCCGCGCTGCACATTTCGTTATAGGCCGCGGATACGCGAATGAACAGCACAATTGATCGCGCCGCATGGATACGGTCGCGCGCGTGGCACGCGGTTGGCCGCCGCGTCATCGTTGCTTCGCCGCCATTCGGTTCTAGAATGCGAGGCGTGCAATTCCGCTCACTCACGAACGCAGGGACATCGCGACCATGACCGTCACCATCTATCACAACCCGAAATGCGGAACCTCGCGCAACACGCTCGCGCTGATCCGCAACGCGGGCATCGAGCCGACCGTGATCGAATATCTGACGCATCCGCCGAGCCGCGAGACGCTCGTCGCGCTGATCGCGCGCGCGGGCATCCCGGTGCGCGAGGCGCTGCGCGAAAAAGGCACGCCATACGCCGAGCTCGGCCTTGACGATACGAGCCTCACCGACGATCAGCTCATCGACGCTATGCTCGCGCATCCGATTCTCATCAACCGCCCGTTCGTCGATGCGCCGAAGGGCGCGCGGCTGTGCCGTCCGTCGGAACTCGTGCTCGATATCCTGCCCGAGGGGCAGAAGGGCCCGTTCACGAAGGAGGACGGCGAGGTCGTCATCGACGAAACGGGCAAGCGTGTGCGCTGAAGCACATTCGATCTGGCTGACCGTTACCTGACGTTACCTTTCTGGCAAACCCGTTGCACCTGTATCCGGCCGCGCTTTTTAGACTGCACCTGACTCACTCAGCACTCGGTGCAAGGAGAAAGCGACATGAAGAAGAAACTTCTCGGAACGGTTATCGGGCTGGCGGGTATCGCGGCGCTGGCGATATCGGCGTCGGCGAACGCGCATGTCGATGTGGCGGTGGGCGTTGGCGTGCCTGTGTATGCGCAGCCCGCGGTGCCGGTCGGCTATTACGGATACGGCGATGGCTACGGCTACGACCGCGACCGCTGGCGTGAGCGCGAATGGCGCCGTCATGAATGGCGCGAGCGTCGCTGGCGTCACGAGATGCGCCGCGAGGAGCGCTGGCGCGATCGTCACGACTGGTAACCCCTGAATCACCGTGCGCGGTTCATCCGGGCGGCGCATGGCTTCATCGAACGCGGCGGGCCGTAACGGCTGCGCCGCGTTTTCGCTTGCCGATTGAGTTCGCGTCGCGTTTTTGTTCACGACATGCGACCACGTGCCGCATACCGAGCGGCTCAAGCGGCGGCCTTTCCCGCCGTAAACCCGTGGGCGATGCCGGATACTCGTGTTTCTCCGCCGCGAATCCCTGTCAGCGATCTTCCCGCCGCGCCACGCACGGTTCGAGCGCGGCGCGCAGCCGGCGAGGCCCTCTTCAGCACGAGCGATATTCCCGTCCACATTCAGCGATGTTCAGCCCCGTCAGCATTCTCGTCGTCACCGCGCTATCGAGCATTCTCTCGATACTGGTGCTGATTTCGCTGCTCTCGCACGCGATCGCCGGCGTGCCGCGCTGGCTCTGGGCAAACGTGCTCGCGATCGTCTCGCTCGTGCTCTTCGCCGTGCAGAGCGTGGCGCCCGCGTGGCTCGGCATCGTCGCCGCGAATCAGCTATTGGCCGCGACGATTCTGCTCATCTACGAAGGCTGCAACGAATTCTTCGACGTGCGCATGCGCCCTGCGCAGCGCTGGACGGGCTGGATCATGTGGCTCGGCGTGATGGCGGGCATCGTGTACTTCACGTATGCCGTGCCCGACGCGCACGCACGCGTGGTGATCGTGTCGGCGTTTCACGCGGCGTGCGATCTCGCCATCGCCGGGCGCGTGCTGCTCGAGCGCCCGAAGGATCGGCCGCGTTACAACTATCTGTTCGTCGCCGGGGCGGCGTCGCTCGGCGCGCTCGGTCATACGATCGGCGGCGCGATCTACGTCGTGAAGCCGCCCGCGCAGGACGCGCTGCTGCAACCCGGGCCGATGCAGATCACGTTTCTCGCGCTCGGCATTCTCGTGTTGCCGTCGCTGTGCATCGGCCTCGTGATGATGGCGCACGACCGCCTCGCGCAGCGCCTCGAACGGCTCGCGCGCTTCGACGATCTCACCGGCGCACTGTCCAGAAAGGCGTTGCTGGCCGCGGCGGCCGAGCGGCTTGCGCGCGCGCCGCAGAAAGGAAATCGCGAGTATGTCGCGGTCATCGACGTCGATCACTTCAAGAGCGTGAACGACCGCTACGGCCACGCCGCGGGCGACGAAGTGCTGCGCCATTTCGCGTCGCTCGTGCACTCGCGCATCCGCGAAGACGACGCGTTCGGGCGAATCGGCGGCGAGGAGTTCTGTCTTTTCTGTACGGCCGAGCGCCTCGAGGACGTGACGGCGCTCGTCGAGCGTTTGCGCAGGAACGTGGAAGCGACGCCGTGCGGCGTGCCCGGCGGCGTGCTGCATTACACCTTCAGCGCGGGCATCGCCGTGTGGGACGGGCGCGAGCCGCTCGCCTCGCTGATGGCGCGCGCCGACGGCCTGCTCTACGCCGCGAAGATCGCGGGCCGCAACCGCGTGAAAGCGCCCGCCGACGCGCTCATCTAGGCTTCTTCGACGTCCGCGTATTTCTGGCGCTCGTCTTCCGGCTTGTCCATCCAGCGCCGCAACAGACGCTTCTCGACGACGCGCCCGAGGATCAGCAGCGCGATCATCAGGATCATCGCGATGAACGCGACGCTCCACACGCCCAGCCCGCACACGATGCCGACCGCCGCCGTCACCCAGATCGACGCCGCCGTGGTCAGCCCGCGCACGCGGTTCTCGCGCGGATTCTGCAGGATCACGCCCGCGCCGAGAAAACCGACGCCCGTCACGATGCCCTGCACGACGCGCGACACGTCGGCGTCGTTCGAGAGCGTCATCGAGAAGCCTTGCGCGCACATCGTCGCGATGCACGCGCCGAGCGACACGAGCGCGAGGGTCTTCATGCCGGTGGGCTTGCCGTGCAGATCGCGGTCGATGCCGATAATGCAGCCGATCAGCATCGCGGTCAGCATGCGCATGACGGCTTCGGTGAGCAGGGGAAGGGGCAGCATCGCGCGTATGAATGTGACTGTAAGCCGCGCCATCTTCGCACGAGGCGGAAACACGCGCGCAATTTTGGCGCGCTAACGTGCCGTTTCCCGACGATACGACACGCAAAACGAGGAGACGACGTGACCCATCTGCCCAAATTCACGATGGTCGATGCCGCGCCGACGCCGGTCGGCCCTTTCTCTCATGCCGCCGAAGCCGACGGCTGGGTGTTCCTGACCGGCCAGATGCCCACCGACCCGAACGACGACAGCGCGCCGCTGCCCGAAGGCGTGGCGGCGCAGACGCGTCGCGTTATGGACAACCTGATACTCGTGCTGGGCTCACGCTCGACAACGTGGTCAGCGTGCGCATCTTCCTGACCGAGTTCAAGCGCGACTACGACGCGATGAACGCGGTGTACCGCTCGTACTTTCTGCCGAAGCCGCTGCCGGCGCGCACGTGCATCGGCGTGACGGGGCTTGCGCGCGATGCGCTCGTGGAGATCGATTTCGTCGCCAGGCGGCCGTGAGCGCGGCTATTTGCGTTTCGACGCATCGACCCAGCGGAACGTGAGATTGACGCGCTCGCCGCGCGCGCCCGGCTCCTTCGGCACGCGATGCACCCATTCCTGCTGCGTGCGCCCGCGCATCACGAGCAGGCTGCCGTGCGTGAGCGAAAGCGTGTGCGTGGTGTGCGTGCGCGCGTGTCGGAACTCGAAAGTGCGCGTGGCGCCAAGACTCACCGATGCGATCACCGGCTCCGGTCCGAGTTCGCGTTCCTTGTCGGCGTGCCAGCCCATGCTGTCGATGCCGCTGCGATAGCGGTTCAGCAGCACGCTGTTGAAGCGCGCGCCGCACGCGGCCTCGGCGCGCTCGCGCAGTTGAGAGACGGCGGGCGTCCACGCCTGCGGCACATTGCGGATGCCCGAGTAGACGTAGACCGCGTCCGGCTCGCCCTGCCACGCGGTCAGGCGCGGCAATGGCACACGGCCGCCGGGCGTGGTCATCGTGTCCTGCTGCCAGCGGACTTCCTCGATCAGCGCGCCCATCAGATCGGAACCCTCGTCGGGGCCGATCCAGTCCGGATGCCACACGATGTCGGGCTTGGGGATGTCGTCGAAGAGATCGAACATGGCGGTGAGGCGGGCGTGGCGGCGCGTGAGACATTCACGATAGCAGAGCCGCCGCGCGCGGTGATTGCGGCCTCATTTTCTTGCGCGAAACCGCTGTGCTACAGTCCACGAATCATCTCATTAATGTCGTGCGAGGGTCGGAGCACCGGTTTTCGCGCGGCGACGACTCTCGGGGATTCGCATGAACATCACCGCCGAAGCAAGCGGCGGCGCGGCGCAAGGCCGCCGTATCCTGCTCGTCGACGACAGCGTCGATGCGGCGCTTGCCCTGTCGATGCTGCTCGAAGCGCTCGGCCATCACGTGCGCACCGAGCACGACGGCCCGCGCGCGCTCGCATCGATCGATGATTTCAAGCCCGATGTGATCGTGCTCGATATCGGTTTGCCGGGCATGAGCGGTTTCGATGTGGCGCGCGAAATGAGAAAGCGCGATGCGACGAAGCACGCGCTGCTGCTCGCGTTGACCGGGTGGGGCAGCGACGCCGACCGCCAGAGCGCGCTCGACGCGGGCTTCGACCATCATCTGACGAAGCCCGTCACCATCGCGGATCTGGAAGCGCTGCTCAAGTAAGCGCGCGGGCTATTCCACGCGCAGCCTCGCCATATAGGGCAGATGATCGGACAGCCATGCGGTGTCCTGCGTCGGCACGATCCATTCGACCGGTTTGAGGCCGCGCACGAACATCTTGTCGAGCGCGAGCGCGGGTGAGAACGCCGGGAAGGTGCGGCCCGATTCGCCGAGCATCGTGGCGACTTCATGCATGCCGAGCTCGCCGAAGAGCGGCACGGAGTCGTTGCGCCAGTCGTTGAAATCGCCCGCGAGCACGAGCGGCCCTTCGGGCGCTTCCTTCGCGATCCAGTGCGCGATCCAGTTCATCTGGCGCAGCCGCGCCTGACGCGTCAGCGCGAGATGCGCGCATAACAGCGTGACCGCCTGGCCGGCGAACGTCGCGCGCGCGACCAGCAAGCCGCGTTTTTCGAAGCGATGCGCCGAAATATCCCAGCGCCCGGAGAGATCGAGCGGATGCGGCGAAAGGATCGCATTGCCGTGCCGCCACGACGGCTTGAACACGTTCGGCCCGAGCGCGATCTGCAATTCGAGCGCGGTCGCGATCTCGGTGGCCTGGCAATGCCAGACATCGTCGAGCGGCGCGGTGAGCGGGTTGCCGAAGCCGCTCGCGAGCACGGGCTGCGGCATGCGCCGCGCCATCGCTTCCTGAAGGAAATAGACGTCCGCGTTGGTGGTCTGAACCCACCGCTGCATCGCGTTCCACGCGCGCAAGCCGAGGGGCGAGCGGCCCTTGTGCAGGTTCCAGCTGACCGCCGTGAAATCCGGCGTGGCCGAATGAGCGGACGGGCCTGGCGGAAGATGTTCTGGGTTTCGCATGCTGTTGTTGTCTTGAGCGGTCTTGAGCGGCGGCCTCTTGAGTCTATGTCACCGCGATTGTCATTGCGCCGCCGTCGATGAGCCGAGACTCGCGCGCACCCGGTACGCGAGCGACGGGTTGCTATCGATGATCTGCCATTGCCCCCATTCGCCCGGCTTCAGCACGAGCCCCGGGTGCGATCCGCTCACCTGGCGCGGCACGGGCGGCAGCTTGCAGCCGGACGGCGACACGCGCGAGCTGTCTTCCTGCAAGGTTTCCTGCGCGTCGATGGCGAGCGTGATGTCGTCGGCGCTCGCGTGAATCGGCGAGATGGTGACGGTGCGTTGCAGATCGATATCGCCCGCGGGCTGCTCCGCGCAGCCGACTTGGTTCTGCACCTTGTTGTGATGCGTATCCGTGCGCGCCTGTCCGACGTTGGTCGTGCCGGAAAACGAGTCGATCTGTTGCCCGTCGCGCACGACCTGCAATTCCCAGTTCACCGGCTGCGGCGGCGTGACTTGCGCTTGCGCGCCGAATGCGGCAAGACAGGCGCCCATCATGAGCGCGGCATTCAGAAAGGCGGTTCGTATGGTTTTGTGCATTGGAAGCAACTCCTGCGCGCGGACTGTTCGGATGGCGGCGCGCCTTGCGGCGGCGGCTGGATCGGCGATCCTCGGCGACTTCGTTCTGACACGGCGGCGCGGGTCCGGTTCAGCCTGACCGTTGAAACACACCATTGTGGCGGCCAACGCAGATCTCAACCCGGCTTCAGACGGAGCAGGTTTCGAACCCGCTCGCCGCATCGATCCCGTCGATGATACTAGCGCGCGCCAAACACGGCTTCGTCGACAAAAGTGCGCATCCCAATTAGCAGCACACGCGTTCGACTGCTCGCTTGCACGCGGTTTTGGCGTCGATACACTGGACTCGTCGACCATAAAAAATTGACGGGGTGTGACATGACGACAGCCGTGGTCAAACAGGAACTGGCGGTGGCATCGTTCAGCAAGGTCTACAGTCTCGACGACGTGGAAACCGCGCTCAACGACCTCTCCGAAGGCGCAAGCGACGCCTTGCGCGCCACCTACGAGAAAATGCTCAAGGTGGGCAATCTGCGCTTTTGCGTGAAGCCGAACCGCATGCCGTCGATCGACGACCTCGCGGCGAATCTGCCGAATTTCGAGGAACCGCTCGACGATATCCGCAAGCAGATCGCGCTGTGCCTCGAAACCGACGACCGCCTGGAACTCATGCCGATGCTGCTGCTCGGCGAGCCGGGCATCGGCAAGACGCATTTCGCGAAGCAACTGGCGCGGCTGCTCGGCACGTCGTGCCATTACGTCGCGATGAGCTCGCTCACGGCGGGCTGGATTCTGTCGGGCGCGTCGTCGCAATGGCGCAACGCCAAGCCGGGCAAGGTCTTCGACGCGCTCGTGAACGGCAGCTACGCGAATCCCGTCATCACCGTCGATGAAATCGACAAGGCCACCGGCGACGCGCAATACGACCCGCTCGGCGCGCTCTATGCGTTGCTGGAGCACGACACGGCGCAGACTTTCATCGACGAATTCGCCGAGGTGCCGATCAACGCGGGCAATATCGTGTGGATCGCGACGGCCAACGACGCCCGCGCGATTCCCGAGCCGCTGCTCAACCGCATGAATGTCTACGAGATTCCGCCGCCGGACCGCGAAGGCGCGCGCCGCATCGCGCAGTCGATTTACGCCGAAATCCGCGATGCCCACGCGTGGGGCGCGCGCTTTCCGGAAACGCTCGGCGACGCGCCGCTCGACGCGCTCACGCAGGCGTCGCCGCGCGGCATGCGGCGCGCGATGCTCAACGCATTCGGCAACGCGCGCATCGACGGAAGGCATCATGTGGAGGCGCGCGACATCCAGCTCGACCGCAATTCGCGCAAAAGGGCCATCGGCTTCTGAAAGCCCCTATTCGCGAAATTGCCAAAAAGGCCGCCAAAACCTGTCATTTTTGACATCTGGCGGCCAGATTCTTGCCTTTTTCTGAATTGAACCGAAAAACGACGTAATCCATGTGCGTTTGTTGTGTATCACGCAATAGTCCCGAACGTAAAATAGTTGGGACAATCTGCAGCGGAACAAGACATGGATCGGATCGAGTGCGTGGTAATCGGAGCGGGCGTCATCGGGCTGGCGATCGCCCGGGCGTTGGCGATGCGCGGGCGCGAAGTCATCGTGCTGGAGGCGGGCGAGGGCATCGGCATCGGCACGAGCTCGCGCAACAGCGAAGTGATTCACGCGGGCATCTATTACCCGCGCGGATCGCTGAAGGCGGAACTGTGCGTGCGCGGCCGCGACATGCTGTATGAGTTCTGCCAGGCGCGCGGCGTGCCGCACCGGCAATGCGGCAAGCTGCTCGTCGCGACGGCGCGCAATCAGGTGCCGCAACTGGCGGCGCTGGAGCAGAAGGGCATCGAAAACCGCGTGAAAGGGCTCGTGCGCGTCAGCGGTGCGCAGGCGGCGGAGATGGAGCCGCAATTGCAATGCGTCGAAGCGGTGTATTCGCCGCTGACGGGCATCGTCGACAGTCACCAGTACATGCTCGCGCTGCAGGGCGAGGCGGAGAACCACGGCGCGAACATCGTGTTCCATACGCCGGTTGTCTCCATCGATGCGCGCGAGGGCTGCTTCATCGTCGAGACGGGCGGCGAGTCTCCGGCGCGCTTCCGGGCGTCGTATCTGATCAACAGCGCGGGACTGCATGCGAACGAGATCGCGCGCAACATTCGCGGCCTCGACGATCGCCACGTGCCGCCGCTCTACTTCGCGAAGGGTAACTATTTCAGCGTGAGCGGGCGCGCGCCGTTCGAGCGGCTCATCTATCCGATGCCGAACGAAGCCGGCCTCGGCGTGCATCTGACCATCGATCTCGGCGGGCAGGTGAGGTTCGGCCCGGATGTCGAATGGGTGCCCACGCTCAATTACGACGTCGATCCGCGCCGCGCCGATTCCTTCTACGCCGCGATCCGCGCGTACTGGCCGGGCCTGCCCGACGACGCGCTCCAGCCGGCCTACGCGGGCATCCGGCCGAAGCTCTCAGGTCCGGGCCAGGCGGCGGCGGACTTCATGATCCAAGGCAAATCGGCGCATGGCGTGCCGGGACTCGTGAACCTGTTCGGCATGGAGTCGCCTGGGCTGACGGCATCGCTTGCGATCGCCGAGCGCGTGGCCGACATGGCACGCTGACTTACATGCGACTTTCTACGGTCCCTTATCTCTAACATTTGTCGTCGTCGAGCCGCTTCCAGGTTGATATGCTCGGGTATCGCCGTCGCCAAGAACGGCGCGTTCCCCCCAATACAACATGGAGTGAGCACCATGAAGACATCACGTCGCACGTTTCTTATCACCAGCGTGGGCGTCGCATCGACGTTCGCGCTCGGTTCGCGGACCGCATTCGCCGACGCACCGAAAGTCGACGAAGCAGATCCCACCGCGCAAGCGCTCGGCTACAAGCACGACGCGAGCAAGGTCGACAAAGCCAAGTACGCGAAATACGCGGCCGGCCAGGACTGCGGCAACTGTCAGTTCTATCAGGGCAAGCCGACGGACGCCTGGGCGCCGTGCCCGATGTTCAGCAACAAGCTGGTCGCATCGAAGGGCTGGTGCAGCGCGTATGTGAAGAAGGCATAACGCGCGACGCACATTTCTGGCTTCGATCGGAAAGCGCGCCCGGCCGCACGGCCCGGCGCGCTTTTCTTTGTTCGCAATTCGCTTGATTGAGCGAAAAACCGTCTTTACACTCGCCAAGGCAAAAAGAGCCACGCGTGCGCATCTTTAGCACAAAACGCGGACAACGAGACCATCGGGGCGGCGCATGACGGCGCTGCCCCGGCACGACACCCAATGAGCCTAGGGGAACGCATGCCAGGAAGAGCATTGAATGCGCGCGCCGTGACGGCGGCGGTCATCGGCAACGCGCTGGAGTGGTACGACTTCACCGTGTTCGGCTTCATGACGGTCGTCATCGCTCGTTTGTTCTTCCCGAGCGACAGCGACTATTCGTCGATTCTTCTGACCACCGCGACCTTCGGCGTCGCGTTCGTGATGCGGCCGATCGGCGGCATCGTCCTCGGTCTCTATGCGGACCGCGCGGGACGCAAGGCGGCGTTGACGCTCGTCATCGGGCTGATGACACTCGGCATCCTGCTGCTCGCGATTGCGCCGCCGTACTCGGCGATCGGCATCGGCGCGCCGCTCGTGATCGTGTTCGCGCGGCTCCTGCAGGGCTTCTCCGCGGGCGGCGAGTTCGGCAGCTCGACGGCGCTGCTGATCGAAGCGGCGCCGTTTTCGAAGCGCGGCTTTTACGGCAGCTTCCAGATGGCGAGCCAGGCGGCGTCGCTGCTGCTCGGCGCGATCGTCGGCGCGGCGATCTCGCGCGGCCTTTCGCCCGAAGCGCTCGATTCGTGGGGCTGGCGCGTGCCGTTCGTCTTCGGTCTCGTGATCGGGCCGATCGGGCTTTATATTCGCCGAAACATGGCCGATACCGAAGCATTCCTGCACGCGAAGAAGACCGCGCGCCGCGCGACACTCGGCGAAGTGTTCAGGACGCACAGCCGCGAAGTCCTGTGCGGGCTCGGCTCGGTGATCGCGCTGACGGTGACGGTGTACGTGCTGATCGCCTATCTGCCGACCTTCGCCGTCAAGCAGCTGAAGCTGCCGTTCGGGCAGTCGTTCACGGCGTTGATCGTCGGCAATCTGCTTTTGACGGTGCTTTCGCCGATCGCGGGCGCGTGGTCGGATCGCATCGGGCGCAAGGGGCTTTCGCTGTGGTCGCTGCTGATCACGCTCGTCGCGATCTATCCGCTCTTCGCGTGGCTCGCGGCCGAGCCGAGCGTGATGCGGCTCATCGTCGTGCAAGCGCTGCTTTCGATTGCGCTGTCCGGCTACTATGGGCCGTTCGGCGCGCTCATCGCCGAGCTCTTTCCCGCGCACGTGCGCTCGACGGGGCTCTCGATTGCGTACAACATCGCCGTGATGATCTTCGGCGGCTTCGGGCAGTTCATCGTGACGTGGCTCATTCGCGTCACGGAATCACAACTCGCGCCCACCTTCTATGTGATGGGCGGGCTCGTGCTCTCGTTGATCGCGGTGGCGTGCATTCCGGCGACGCGCCACGCGGACGTCGACGAAGCACGCGACTTCATCCGTTAGGCAATGTTCAAATGAAAGTGATCGAAAGCGGCAAATTCACGGCGGAGCGTGCCTGGGGCGCGCTCGATATCTGCGTGATGAACGGCACGTCGTGCCGTCTGCACTGGACCGACCAGCCGTACAAATGGCATGTGAACGACGGCGAGGAAGTGTTCGCCGTGATGCAGGGCGAAGTTCGGATGCACGTGCGCGGTGAGGACGGCGAGCGCACGCTGACGCTGCGTGCGGGCGATATCTTCCATGCGCAAGCCGGCGATGAGCATTATGCGGAGCCGGTCGGGGAGGCGCGGATTCTGGTGATCGAGAAAGAGGGCAGCGTTTGACGGCGTTTCTTCCTATTCCGTTCGGACAGATGGCGTAGCGCAGGCGTTGGCGGTGATAATCTGCCCATCGTTGCGCAAGTGCGAGGGCGGGAAATGGTTAGGATGGTTGAATTAATCGAGCGTGATTACGAGGAAGCGCGGGAGGCGGACAGGTTGAGCGAATGGGGCGCGATGCCGCTGCTCGATTCTGAGGATCTCGTCGTGATGTCCGGCGAATCGCTGCAGAGGATGGCGGCGCGGCTGGAAGAAGCCGAGCGTGAACTGGATAAGCGACTGTTCGAAGAATCGCTCGCGCAATTCAGGGCGCTGGGTTACACGGAAGACAAGTTTCTCTCGCCGGAAGATCTCGACGACGAATTGGACGAAGCGCCCGGCGTTCATGGCACGCACGCTCCGTCTGGCAAAGTCGGACGGCAGAGGCCGAGAACATCGTTCCTCGATGTCCTCGTCGGCATGTTCGCGAAGAGAATGAAGCAGGTCGGATAATGGCGCGCGCCATTCAGTTTTCAATGCCGAGTTGGTACCACTACCACTTCTGGCACGGTTCGGATCTGAAGATTTTCAAGAAGGTGACCGGCCTGATCAACGAGTGCTGTCGCAATCCGTTCACCGGGACGGGCAAGCCGGAGCCGCTCAAACACCGGAAGGCATGGTCGCGTCGCATAGACGAGAAGAATCGCCTGGTGTACTCCGTCGTGGACGGGCAACTTCTTATCGTCAGTTGCCGCGGTCACCACGACGACAAGTAGCGCCCGAGGCGGGCAAGGGCCTTACCGCTCCAGTCCCGCCTTAACCAGCAACTCCGCCAGCACTTCCGTCATTCCACCTTCGTGCGCCTCGGCGCGATCCTTCAGTTGCTTCACGAGCTTTTCATCCAGCTTGCATGCGAACGGCACGAGTCCCTTCGCCTGATCGAGCTTGCGCTGCTCGCGCCGGTCGATCTTCTGTTCGCCCGCGGCGCCCGCGCGCGCGCGGCCGCCTTGCTTCAGGTCGTTGGCGAGTTTGAAGGCCTTGTTCTGTTCCAGTTCGAATTTGTTCACGTGATGCTCCGGGGCGACGATTGATTGCGAGGCACGTATTGTACGGAACGCGACGCGCGCGCCTAGCGGCCGGCTTCCGCCAGCGCGTCGATGCGCGCGCGCATGCGCCGCCAGTGCGAGCCTTCCCAGAACACGCGACGACACACATCGCAGGTGACAAAGCGCGTATGCCGCTCGCGCACGCCTTCGGGCACGCGGCCGTCGATCTCGCCGGGACCGGCCGGGCGCAAGGGCGCGTTGCACATCAGGCAGAGACGGAACGCGCGGACGTGCGGCGCGAGATCGAAACGCTCCGAGACTTCGCGGAACTGGTCATCGGGCTGCAGCGCGCGCACATAGCAGCCGCGCAGCACCGTGCGGCGCTTGAGCAGCTCGCGATCGCGCGTGAGCACGATGCGCGCTTCGTCCTGCGCGAGCGCTTCGATTTCATCGTCGGGAAAGTTGTTGTCGTAACGCGTATCGAAGCCCGCGAGCCGCAGAAGCTGCGCGAGACCGCCGAGATGCGCGTCGGCGATGAAGCTCAGGCCGGCGGTATGCAGCGGCGGGCGCAGCAGCAGTGCGCCGTTCGCCATGCCTGCCGGCGCGTGGCGCGCGGGATAGATCTCGATGACATCGTCGGGCTCGATCTGCGCATCGAATCCGACCGGGCGGCCGTTCTTCACGATCAGATCGACTTCCGTATGCGGCACGCCGAGCGCCTCGATCATATGCTTGGCCGACGAAGCCTTCGGGCACGCGCAGGCGAACGTATGCCCGCGCTGGGATCGAGCGAGGAAATCGTTCAGTTCGCGATGAAAGTGAAAGCGCGCCTTGACCATGCAGGCAGTATCGCATTGCCCGCCTCTGCGCGCTTTCCGTCGATGTGCTCTACTGGCGCTCGGGTCGCGCGGGCCTTTCCGGCGCGGCGAGCGGACAAGGCAAAGGAGCACGCGAACATGGACATCGGATTCATCGGACTGGGCGAAATGGGCGGCGCGATGGCGAGCAACGCGCTGAAGGCTGGGCACACGGTCCGCGTGTGGAACCGTTCGCGCGACAAGACGCGCGCGCTCGCGGATCAGGGCGCATCGGTGGTCGATACGCCCGAGCAGGCTTTCGCCGGCGACGCCGCGTTCTCCATGCTCGCCGATGACAATGCGCTGCGCTCCGTGCTTGTCGACGGCGGCTTGCTCAAGCACGCGCCAAAGGGCCTCGTGCACGTCAACATGGCGACGATCTCTACGGCGCTCGCCGTGGAACTGGCCGAATTGCACGCGCAGCATGGCGTCGCGTATGTGGCCGCGCCCGTGCTCGGGCGGCCGGATGTCGCGGCATCGGGCAAGCTCAACTTTCTCGCGGCGGGCGCGAGCGACGCCATCGACCGCGTGCAGCCCGTGCTCGATGCGCTCGGCCAGAAGACCTGGCGCGTCGGCAGCGAGCCGCAGCATGCGAACGTGCTCAAGCTCGCGGCGAATTTCATGCTGGCGTCGGCGATCGAAAGCTTCGGCGAGGCTGCGGCACTCGTGAGCGGCCACGGCATCGAATCCCAGACGCTGCTCGATGTCATCACGAATTCGCTGTTTCCCGGCCCGGTGTATCAGGGCTACGGGAAGATGATCGCCGAGCGCCGCTACGAGCCCGCGCTCTTCAAGGCGCGTCTCGGGCTCAAGGACGTGCGCTTCGCAATCGCCGCGGGCGATGCGGTGAACGTGCCGCTGCCGGTGGCGAGCGTTGTGCGCGACAACCTGGTCGACGCACTCGCTCACGGCGACGGCGAAAAGGACTTCGCCGTGCTGGGCCAGGTTGCGGCGCGGCGCGCGGGTCGCTGATTCCATATCGATGTTGTGGCGAAAGCGGCGTTCCGCCCGCATCGGCGCGGGCGGACGGCATAATGCGAATCCCTTTCCCTTCTACGCCGCGCCGCAATGAGTCTGCATCTTTGGTGGCTGTTCGTCGCCACAGTGTTCGTCGTTTCCGCCATTCCCGGTCCCAACATGCTGCTTGTGATGACGCACGGCGCGCGTCACGGCCTCAAACGCTCGACGGCCACGATGGCCGGCTGCCTCTCGGCGCTCGTCGTGATGCTGTCCGTATCGGCGGCGGGGCTGGGCGTCTTTCTGGAAGCGTGGCCGCGCCTCTTCGACGCGCTGCGTCTGACCGGCGCGGCCTATCTGGTCTGGCTCGGCGTGAAGAGCTGGCGTGCGAAAGCCAGCGCGGTCGATGTGCGCGATGAAAGCGCCGGCGCGCCGTCGGCAAAACGCGCGACGCTCTTTCGCAACGGATTCCTCGTCGCGAGCAGCAATCCCAAGGCGATTCTCTTCGCGGCGGCGCTCCTGCCGCAGTTCATCGACGCGGCCCGGCCCGTGCTGCCGCAGTTCGCCGTGCTCGTGTCGACCTTCGCTGTCATCGAGGTGAGCTGGTACGCGGTGTACGCGGGCCTCGGCGCGCGCGTCGGCGACAAGCTGAAAAGCGCGAGCGTTGCGCAGGCGTTCAACCGGCTGACGGGCGGCGTGTTCGTCGGCTTCGGCGCGATGATGGCGCTCGTGCGGCATTGACGCTCAAACGTCTGCACGAACGGGTGCATGACTTGCTTGCGTTTTTAGTGCTTCATTCGCTTTCGAACATACAGGCGCAACCGCGCGGCGCATAGTCGCGCTCGTAGCGCGGGTAGCGCTCATACCGGTTCTCGGCGAAACACGAAAAAGAACAGCTAAAAAGGAGGCGCCCCATGCATCTGTCTGGCCGACGCGCCGTTTTGGCCGCGCTCCTGCCGCTCTCGATCGGCATTCTCGTGACGATGCCCGCGCACGCCGACGACACCCCGAGCCCCTGCGCCGCGTTGAAACGCATCGTGGCCGCGGCGCCGAATTTTTCGTCGCTTTCAGGATTCGACGGTCGCGCGGTCGCGCTGCCTTACGGCGACGACGCGAAGTGCGCCGCTTCGCCGACGAACTATCGATGTACCTGGACACCGCACGGCAGCTCGGGCGCCGATGCGCTGCAAAGCGTCGCGGCGGATATCGCATCGTGCCTTCCCGACGCGACGCACGACGAGAACTCGCCCGCGCGTCAGCATTTCTATCTGGGCGCACGCGGCGCGCGCACCGAAATCGCGGCAGCGCAGGCGGGGGCGAACATGCTGAAACTCGAATTCTACGGTTCCCGGTGAGGTCATCGTGAGCAAGCGCATCCTCATAGCCGATGACGACGACGATGCGCTCGCCGGCCTCGCGCATCTGCTGAATGGCATGGGTCACGAAGTGGCGCTTGCGGCGAACGGCGCGCAGGCCGTGGAGGTCGCGGCCCAGTTCGATCCCGAAGTCGTGATTCTCGATCTCGGCATGCCGCTCGTGGATGGCCTCGCGGCGGCGCGCGCGCTGCGCGGCTTGCCGAACGGTCCGGCGATGATGCTCGTCGCGCTGACGGGCTGGGGCCAGCCGCAGCATCGGGAAATGACGCAGGACGCCGGTTTCGACGTGCATCTCGTCAAGCCGATCTCGGCGGACCAGCTCCAGTTCATTCTGTCGATGATGCAACCGTGAGCGTCGTCGGCCCGAGCTGCGTCAGGCCGCCGCAACGCCCGATGTTGCGTCGCACCAAAATTATTGGTATATTTACTCCTGTCTCCTCCATGTCTCCACTGATATGGATTCAGCCCGCCAGTCTTGGCGGGCTTTTTTTTCGTCCGTGCATTCTCATGCTGCACTGCACCGCCAGACGCAAAAAAGGCCGATCCGCGATGAAGCGAACCGGCCCTTCCGGGTTCCAGGCAAAGCGGGATCAGCGCGCGAGACCCGTCCCCTCATCCGCGCCGATAGCCAGATTCATACACTGAATCGCCGCGCCGGACGCGCCCTTGCCGAGATTGTCGAGGCGCGCGACCGTCACGAAGCGCTCGTCGTTGCCAAACACGAAGATATCCATACGATTCGTTTCATTGCACGCCTGGACGTCGAAGAAGCCGGCGTCGAGATTGCTTTCGGCGTCGAACGGCATCACGCGCACGAACGGCTCGTTGTTGTAGTACTCGGCCAGCATGTCGCGCACGTCCTGCGGCTTGGCCGGGCGCTTGAGCTGGTCTGGCGAGAAGTACGTCGTCACGGCGAGGCCCTTCAGGAAGGGGCCGACGATCGGCGTAAAGATCGGCGCGCGGGAAAGGCCCGTGCGCACCGACATCTCCGGCAGGTGCTTGTGCGTGAGGCCGAGCGCGTAAGGGCGCGGGCTCAAGAGCCTCTCGTTGCCGCCCGCTTCGTACTCCGCGATCATCTTCTTGCCGCCGCCGCTGTAGCCGGTGATCGAATAGGCGTGCGCGTGGAAATCGGCGGGAACGAGACCGCCCGCGACGAGCGGCTGCACCGACAGCACGAATGCCGACGCGTGGCAGCCCGGCACCGCGATGCGCTTCGACGTGCGCAGGCGCTCGCGCTGCGCGCGAGAGAGTTCGGGCAGACCGTACGCCCAGTCGTCCTGCGTACGGAACGCGGTGCTGGCGTCGATCATCACGGTGCGCGTGTTGTCGCGGTCGACGAGCGAAACCGACTCGCGCGACGCGACATCCGGCAGACACAGGAACGTCACGTCCGACGCGTTGATGAGCCGGCGCCGCTCCTCGACGTCCTTGCGCTTCGCTTCGTCGATGCGCAACACCTCGATGTCACGGCGCTGCGACAGATATTCGAAAATCTTCAGGCCGGTGGTGCCTTCCTGTCCGTCGACAAATACTTTCGTGGTCATCTCGATCTCGCTGGTTCGTGCGGGCGCTCGCCGCAAAACCGACATTCTAAGGCGATTCCGAGGCGGGCTGATGTCCGCCGTTTTCGACGCCCGCCCGAGCGCGAATCCAGCGCGCCGACACCTCGGCTAAGCGCGCGCCGAAGACCTTCGCCGTTTCCAGATCGCCGGGCGGCGGCGCTTCTTCCGGCGAAGCATCCGCGGGCGATTGCGTGAGCAGGCCCGTGAAGCCGCCGACGAAGTTCAGATCGTTGCGCGTGGCCGCCTTCGTGTTCGACGGCATCATGCCTGTGCCGACCCAGATCATGCCGTGCTGCATGGCGAGCGTGACGAAATACGAAATCGTCAGGAATTTGTCGCCGTTCATGTGCGCGGAATTGGTGAATCCGGCCGCGATCTTGTCCTTCCATTTCTGCGCGAACCACGGTTTCGAGCTCGCATCGGCGAATTTCTTGAAGTCGGCGGACGGGCCGCCCATATACGTCGGCGCGCCGAAGACGATGGCGTCGGCGGCGTCGAGCTGCGCCCAGGCGTCGTCGTCGATTTCGCTCACGGCCATCAGCCTGACGCTCGCGCCCGCGTCGGTTGCGCCGCCGAGCACGGCTTCCGCAACCTTCTTCGTGTGGCCGTAGCCGCTGTGATAAACGATGATGATGTTCGGCATGGTGTCCCCGAGTCTTTGCCCGCGCCGCTCAGCGACACACGCTCGAGGCATGCCTTGCGGACGGATCGGGTCAGTCTAGCAAAGTCAATTTGTGACCGACCGGCGCGACCGCACGCATTTCGCCGGTAATGTCCTAGCGGCTGTAGGTGAACGTCAGCTGCGCGCTGGCGATGGTCATTGTGCGGATTTCGTGCTCGAACATCAGCGCGGGCGTGCCCTGGCGCAGGCGGAAATCGGCGC
This sequence comes from Caballeronia sp. 11_S32, assembly GCF_056930355.1. Classification (NCBI taxonomy): domain Bacteria; kingdom Pseudomonadati; phylum Pseudomonadota; class Betaproteobacteria; order Burkholderiales; family Burkholderiaceae; genus Caballeronia; species Caballeronia sp. 11_S32. Next base: position 194,558 of record NZ_JBXOWH010000003.1, on the reverse strand, counting down.
CGTCGAGCGCGTACACGGTTACGATGTAGCGGTGCGGCTTGCCGGGCGGCGGGCACGGGCCGCCGTAGCCGTCCGTGTCCCAGTCGTTGCGCGCCTCGATCGCGCCCATCTTGCGCAACACGCCCGAAGCGCTCGCGTTGCCCGGCAGGCGATCGGTGCCGGCCGGGATGCCGGCGACCGCCCAATGCCACCAGCCGCGCCCCGGCGCGTCGGGGTCGAAGATCGTCACGGCGAAGCTGCGGGTGTTTGCCGGCGCGCCGCGCCAGGAAATCTGCGGCGAGCGGTTGCCGCCCTTGCACTCGGACAGGTCGAAGAGCAGATCGCGCCCGATGGTCTTGCCCGGCGCGAGGTCGCTGCTCGATACACTGAAGGCGGGGTCGGCCGCGGCCTCGCGCGAATTCGGGAGAAGGGCCGCCGCAAAGGCGATGAACAGTGCTGTTGCCACAGGGCCACTCGAACTCACGCGTCGACCGGTGAGGCGCATGGGCTGAACTCCTCTCAGTATCGTCGCGCGTTATAGCAGCGTTTCGCTGGCTGCAACGATGTTTTTTGTCTCAGGGATGCGCTTCGTGACAGGTTGCAGTTTAACATTGCAACAAAGCATTAAAACCTCGATTCCTTGAGATTTAACCGATGGCGCATCGCGCGTGCGCCGGTTTGGACGTAGCGTGCAGCTCCTTGACGGCGATGACTTCTGACTCTATTGAACGTAGAAATGAGCACTTCGACGCAGATTCGCGCGGCAACTAATCGACCGATACCTTGGAGAATTAAATGAGCCAGCGAATAAAAGTCATCATTGCGGATGACCACCCAGTGATTCTGTTTGGTGCGACACAGGCACTCAACAAATTTCCGGAGGTGGACGTCATCGGTCAGGCGCGCCAGTCGACCGAACTCATCCAGTTGCTTCAGAAGTCGGCCTGCGATGTCCTCGTCACCGATCTCGCCATGCCAGGCGGCTCCTACGGCGACGGCATGCCGCTGCTCGGCTATATCGGACGGCAGTTTCCGCGCGTGAAGCTCGTCGTGCTGACGATGCTCGAAAATCCGGCTCTCCTCAAACGTTTGCGCGAAGTGGGCGTGATGTCGATCATCAACAAGGCCGACGACATGAACCATATCGGCTGGGCGATCCAGCACGTCATGCGCGGACAGGAATATCTCGGCCCCTCGGTGAAGGCTGCGCTCGACAGCATGGGCCTCGGCTCGAACGGACAGCAGCGCAGCGTGATCCTGTCCAAGCGGGAACTCGAAGTGGTGCGCCTCTTCGTGTCGGGCATGACCATCACTGAAATTGCCGCGCAATTGCGCCGCAGTATCAAGACCATCAGCACGCAAAAGAACACCGCAATGCGAAAACTCGGCATCGAGCGCGATTCCGAACTATTTCAATACGCGCAAAGCAATGGCTTAATGAATCTCTCGGCGTATTCCGGCGACGGCTCGCTCGACGATTCTCCGCTTTCGAATCCTAATTCGCTGTGACCGATTTTCATGCCAAATAAAAATCCGCTGATTTAAGTCAGCGGATTTTTTCTATTTACGGCTTTTAGAACGCTATTGCTTATTGCGGAGCAGCAGTTGCACCGCCATGCGCGGCCGACCATTCCGCCGGCGCGTGCAGGAATTTCTCCACTTCATCGAGCGTCTTCGTCTCGAAATAACCTTGCTCCTTCGCGACGCGCAGCACGTCCCACCAGGTGGCGAGCGCGTGCAGATCGACGTCGATGTCTTTCAGCACCGACACGCTTTCCTTGAAGATGTTGTAGTGGAAGAGCACAAAGCAGTGGTTCACCGTGGCGCCCGCGGTGCGCAGCGCGTTGATGAAGTTGATCTTGCTGCGGCTGTCGGTGGTCAGGTCTTCCACGAGCAGCACGCGCTGGCCTTCGGTCAGCAAGCCTTCGATTTGCGCATTGCGGCCGAAACCCTTCGGCTTCTTGCGGACGTACTGCATCGGGACCATCAGGCGGTCGGCGATCCACGCCGCGAACGGAATGCCCGCCGTCTCGCCGCCGGCGACGGCGTCGATCTGCTCGTAGCCGACGTCGCGCAGAATGGTTGCCTCGGCCATCTCCATCAGGCCGCGGCGCACGCGCGGGTAAGAGATCAGCTTGCGGCAGTCGATATACACCGGGCTCGCCCAGCCGGACGTGAAGATGTACGGTTTTTCCGCGTTGAAGTGCACCGCCTGCACTTCGAGCAGCATCTTGGCGGTGGTGTCGGAGATCGTCTGGCGATCGAAGCCTGTCATGGGCGAATCCTTGGACTTGTGTGGCGCTTGAAGAAGCGGGAGGCGGCCGCGAGGGACCTGGCGCATGGATGTGACGCGAAAAGAGCCGTCTTTCGACGGGTTTTTAGACGTTTCCTGCGCGCGTAGCCCGCCATTTTACCCGAGCCGGCCCGCGGGGGCGAGGGCTGCGGCGGGCGGATGCGCATGTCGATTTGATTGACGGTTGTGAAGACGCGGCGGCCGCACGTAAACTCGCGGCGCTGCGCGTACTCCTTCCTTGCCCCGATGACATCCGTTTCCCGTTCCACGCCCGCGGCCGGCTCGTCCGACGCACCCACCCGGCACGCGCTCCATGCGCTCGTCGCGTCCATTCTCGGCTACGCGATGGACGGCTTCGATCTGCTGATCCTCGGCTTCATGCTGCCGGTGATCGCCGCCGATCTGCATCTCACGCCCGCGCAATCCGGCGCGCTCGTCACCTGGACGCTCGCCGGCGCGGTCGCGGGCGGTGTCGTGTTCGGCATGCTGTCCGACTACTTCGGCCGCGTGCGCATGCTGACCTGGACGATCCTCGTCTTCGCCGTCTTCACCGGCTTGTGCGCGCTCGCGCAGGGCTACGGCGATCTGCTGATCTATCGCACGATCGCGGGCATCGGGCTGGGCGGCGAGTTCGGCATCGGCATGGCGCTCGTCGCGGAGGCGTGGCCCGCGCGGCTGCGGGCGCGCGTGTCGTCGTACGTGGGCATCGGCTGGCAACTCGGCGTGCTCGCCGCCGCGCTCATCACGCCGATGCTCCTGCCCGTGATCGGCTGGCGCGGCATGTTCGCGGTCGGCCTCGTTCCCGCCGTCGTGTCGTTTTTCGTGCGGCGGCGCGTGGCCGAGCCGGAGATTTTTGTCGAGCGCCGCGCGGCCGCCGCGTCGGCTGCCGCGCGCAAGCTGCCGCTGCGACGTCTCTTCGACGACGCCCGCACCGCGCGCGCGAGCCTCGGCGTGATCGTCCTGTGCTCGGTGCAGAACTTCGGCTACTACGGGCTGATGATCTGGCTGCCCAGCTATCTCTCGAAGACTTTCGGCTACTCGCTCACGAAGTCCGGACTCTGGACCGCGGCCACCGTGCTCGGCATGGCGCTCGGCATCTGGCTGTTCGGCCTCGCGGCAGACCGCTTCGGGCGCAAGCCGGCGTTCCTCGCCTATCAGTTTGGCGCGGTCGCGATGGTGTTCGTCTATTCGAATCTGACGAGCCCGGTGGCGCTCTTGATCGGCGGCGCGGTGATGGGCGTGTTCGTCAACGGCATGCTCGGCGGCTACGGCGCGCTGATTTCGGAGATCTACCCGACCGAAGCGCGCGCAACCGCGCAGAACGTGCTGTTCAACATCGGGCGTGCGGTCGGCGGACTCGGGCCGGTTGTCGTCGGGGCGCTCGCGGCGCGGTATTCGTTCGCGTTGGCGCTTGCCTTCCTCGCGTCGATCTATCTGCTCGACGTGATCGCGACGCTCTTTCTGATTCCCGAGAAGCGCGGCGCCAAACTCGAGTGACATCGCGCGCTTTGGTCCGATGAAACCCGCCGGGGCGCGCTGAAACGTTGCATCGCGTCATTTCAGGCGCGCGGTGTACACTGACTGTCCCAAAAAAGAACAACAGCTCCGTCCGCTCGCGTCATCCGTGCGAGCGGCACGTTGCGTCCATCCGACGCGTCGAGCAATTGGAACTTGGTCCATCGATTCACATTTCCGTATTCATTGCAGCACGGTCGACGGCAGTGTGAACCCTGTTCAAATAATTCCCAAACGTCTCAGGTCAATCATGGACGAACAACTGAAGCAAAGCGCCCTCGCGTATCACCAGAATCCCCGTCCCGGCAAGATTTCGGTCACGCCGACCAAACCCCTTTCGAACCAGCTCGACCTCTCGCTCGCGTATTCGCCGGGCGTCGCGGCCGCGTGCATGGCGATCTACGACGAGCCGCTCGACGCGCAGAAGTACACGTCGCGCGCGAACCTCGTGGGCGTCGTGACGAACGGCACGGCCGTGCTGGGCCTCGGCAACATCGGGCCGCTCGCCGCGAAGCCGGTGATGGAAGGCAAGGGGTGTCTGTTCAAGAAGTTCGCGGGCATCGACGTGTTCGATATCGAGTTGGATGAAACCGACCCGGACAAGCTCGTCGATGCGATCGCGATGCTCGAACCCACGCTCGGCGGCATCAACCTCGAAGACATCAAGGCGCCGGAATGCTTCTACATCGAGAAGAAGCTGCGCGAGCGCATGAAGATTCCCGTTTTCCATGACGATCAGCACGGTACGGCGATCATCGCGTCGGCGGCGATTCTCAACGGCCTGAAAGTGGTTGGCAAGAAGCTGGACGAAGTGAAGCTCGTCTGCTCCGGCGCGGGCGCGGCGGCGATCGCGGGTCTGGATCTGCTCGTCCACCTCGGCTTGAAGAAGTCGAACACGCTCGTGATCGATTCGAAGGGCGTGATCTACGAAGGCCGCGGCAATCTGGATGCGTCGAAGGAGCGCTATCAGGCGACGACCGACGCGCGCACGCTCGCCGACGCCATGCACGGCTGCGACGTGTTCCTCGGCTGCTCGAGCGCGGGCGTGCTCAAGGCCGAAATGGTCGAGACGATGGCCGACACGCCGCTGATTCTCGCGCTGGCGAATCCGGAACCGGAAATCCGCCCGGAAGAAGCGAAGCGCGTGCGTCCGGACTGCATCGTCGCGACGGGCCGTTCGGACTATCCGAACCAGGTCAACAACGTGCTGTGCTTCCCGTTCATCTTCCGCGGCGCGCTGGATGTGGGCGCGACGACGATCACCGAAGAGATGAAACTCGCGTGCGTGCGCGCGATCGCCGAGCTCGCGGAAGAAACCGATCAGGGCGATGAAGTCGCGAAGGCTTACGAAGGCCATTCGCTGGAATTCGGTCCGGAATATCTGATTCCGAAGCCGTTCGATCCGCGTCTGATCATCAAGATCGCGCCGGCTGTCGCGCAAGCCGCGATGGATTCGGGCGTGGCGACGCGTCCGATCAAGGACATGGACGCGTATCGCGAGACGCTAGGCGCTACGGTGTATCGCACGGGCATGGTGATGCGCCCGGTGTTCGCGGCGGCGAAGGCGGCGCCCGCGCGCATCGCGTTCGCGGAAGGCGAGGACGAGCGCGTGCTGCGCGCCGCGCAGTTCGTGCTGCTGGAGAAGATCGCGAAGCCGATCATCATCGGCCGTCCGGCTGTGGTCGAGATGCGTCTGCAGAAGATGGGCTCGAAGCTGAAGCCGGGCGTCGATTTCGAGATCGTGAATCCGGAAGACGATCCGCGTTATCAAAAGAGCTGGCAGGCGTACCACGAGATCGCCGCGCGTCAGGGCGTGACGCCCGAAGGCGCGAAGGCCGCGCTGCGCAAGTTCAACACGCTGATCGGCGCGATCCTCGTTCATACGGGCGATGCGGACGGCATGATCTGCGGTCTCATCGACACGTATCAGGATCATCTGAAGTTCGTCGAGCAGGTGCTCGGCAAGGCCGAAGGCGCGAATAACTTCGCGGCGATGAACCTGTTGATGCTGCAAGGGCGCAACCTGTTCATCAGCGACACGTACGTGAACGAAACGCCGACGCCCGAGCAGCTCGCCGACATGACGATTCTCGCGGCGCGGGAGATCGAGCGGTTCGGCATCCAGCCGAAGGTCGCGCTGGTGTCGAATTCGAACTTTGGCAGCGTGCCGAGTTCGTCGAGCAAGCGCATGGCGGAAGCGCGCAAGCTGATCGCGGAGCGTGCGCCGCATCTGGAAATCGACGGTGAAATGCATGGCGATGCGGCGCTTTCCGAAACTGTCCGCAAGGCTGCATTCCCCGGCACCACGCTGCATGGCGAGGCGAATCTGCTCATTATGCCGAACGTGGAAGCGGCGAACATCACCTATAACCTGCTCAAGATGGTGAGCGGCGAAGGCGTGACCGTCGGGCCGTTCCTGCTGGGCGCGTCGAAGCCGGTGCATATTCTGACGCCGGCTGCGACCGTGCGGCGGATCATCAATATGACGGCGCTGGCGAGCGCGGGGGCGGGGGTGAAGGCGAAGTAAGGCGCAGTCCCGCTGATGAGAAACGGCGATTCGGGAGACCGGGTCGCCGTTTTTTTTCGGGCCGACGAAGGGCGATTTTTGAGGTATCGAGGGATTCAAGTGTTCCCGTCGATGTCAGGACGACCGTTGGTGCGAAAGGGCTTTTTATCCTGGCGAGTCAAATCTCTTCTGCCGCTGTCGTGTTCTAATATGGATTCCGAATCAAATGAGCAAGCGGCTGCTGTGGAGATAATCGTTCAAACATTCCGGGCGCACGGAGAAACCTCGTCCTCATCCGTCCGCGTGCGCCCATTGCCGGGCCAAGGCTTTAGCACCACGCTTCGCGTAGAGTGCAGCAAGAGCATGCGTCAGCAATACCCGGTCGGCACGCTGTTTCGGCTGGTCGTCAAGTTAATTCACCGCGAGGGAACACCGCTGCTATATGCGCACTACGCCGCGCACTACGAGCGGGTGAGCCTCGAAGAGGCGCAGCGGTTCATTGCCGCCATGTACGGCAAGAGGTGACCCACGCAGTTCTCCGCTGCTGATAAAAAAGCGGTTCGCTTTCGCGAACCGCCTTTCAACGTCGATCGAAGTTAATCAGGCGACTTGCCGCTTCTCCCCGCCCTCGTTACTTCTCCACCGCGCAAGCAACGCGTTCCACTTGATCTTCGCCGCCTTCACGTTGTTTTCCTTGACGTGCCCGTAACCGCGCATCGAATCCGGCAGACTCGCCAGTTCGATCGCGAGCGGCAGCTTCTGCGCCGTCAGTCCGGCAATCAGTTCCTTCACCAGCGCCTCGTACTCGGAAATCAACGCGCGTTCCATCCTGCGTTCTTCCGTGCGCCCGAACGGATCGAGCGCAGTTCCGCGCAGGAATTTGAACCGGGCCAAAACGCGCATCGCCGACATCATCCACGGGCCGTACTGCTTCTTCACCAGATGCCCGTGCGCGTCCTTCCGTGACAGAGAAGGTGGCGCGAGATGCAGCTTGATCTTCCAGTCCCCTTCGAAGCTGTTCTTCACCTTGTCGAGGAAGACCGGATCCGCATAAAGACGCGCGACTTCATACTCGTCCTTGTACGCCATCAGTTTGTGCAGATTCTTCGCAACGGCTTCGGTCAGCGCGTATTGCCCGTCGCCGATGCCGAGGCCCGCTTCGGCAGCGCGCACTTCCGCAACCTGCCGCCCATATCGCGCCGCGTAAGCCGCGTTCTGATACTTCGCGAGATAGTCGAGGCGCTTGTCGATCAGCGCATCGAGGGCCTTCGGCGTATGCAACGCGATGACCTTGTTCGGCGCCTCTTGTGTCTGCGTCCCGTGAGCGAGCCGCGTCACGGCGGAAAGATCGTGCGCCGCACGCCGTCCCCATTCGAACGCCGCCAGATTCTTCTCGACCTGCACGCCATTCAGCTCGATCGCGCGCACCAGCGATTCATGCAGCAACGGCACCCATCCCTTCTGCCACGCGAACCCGAGCACGAACGGATTCGTATAGATCGCATCGCCCATTAGCGCGACGGCGAAGCGGTTCGCATCGACGAGCGCGACATGCTGGCCTGCCGCCGCGCGAATGTCCGCCTCCGCGCTTGCGCCCGGAAAACTCCAGTTCGGGTTCTTGATGAACTCGGCGGTGGGCGTCTGCGCACTGTTCACGACGACGCGCGTATGATCCGGCTGCATCCGCGAGCCGCATTCATTGCTCGCGGTAACGATCGCATCGCAGCCGATGACGAGATCCGCCTCACCCATCGCGATGCGCGTCGCGTGGATATCGGCCGGGCGGTTCGCGATCTGCACGTGGCTCATCACGGCGCCGCCCTTTTGCGCGAGGCCGGTGACATCGAGCACCGTGACGCCTTTCTGCTCCAGATGCGCCGCCATGCCGAGCAGCGCGCCGATCGTCACGACGCCCGTTCCGCCGACCCCCGTCACCAGCACGCCATACGGCCGCCCGATGTCCGGAAGCTCCGGCGCGGGCACAGGCGGCATCGCATCGCTCTCGACGCTCGTCGCTTTCGGCTTCTTCAACTGGCCGCCTTCCACCGTGACGAAGCTCGGGCAGAAGCCATTCAGGCACGAGTAATCCTTGTTGCACGTCGACTGATTGATCTGCCGCTTCGTGCCGAACTCGGTCTCAAGCGGCTCGACCGACAGGCAATTCGACTTCACCGAGCAATCGCCGCAGCCTTCGCACACCGCCTCGTTGATCACGACGCGCTTCGCCGGATCGGGATACGCGCCGCGTTTGCGACGACGGCGCTTCTCGGTGGCGCAAGTCTGGTCGTAGATCAGGATCGACGTGCCCGCAACTTCGCGCAACTGGCGCTGAATGTCGTCGAGTTCATCGCGATGATGAACTTCGATTCCTGGCGCCAAGCCAACGTTCGCGTCGTACTTCTCCGGCTGATCCGTGACGATGACGATCTTAGCCGCGCCTTCCGCCGCCAGCTGATGCGTGATCTGCGGCACGGTCAGCACGCCGTCGACGGGCTGGCCGCCCGTCATCGCGACCGCATCGTTGTAGAGAATCTTGTAGGTGATGTTCACCTTCGCCGCGATCGCCGCGCGGATCGCGAGCAGGCCGGAGTGGAAGTAGGTGCCGTCGCCGAGATTGGCGAACACGTGCTTGTCGTTCGAGAACGGCGACTGGCCGACCCATGCGACGCCTTCGCCGCCCATCTGGCTGAACGTGCTCGTGTTCCGGTCCATCCAGACCGTCATGTAGTGACAGCCGATGCCGGCCATCGCGCGCGAGCCTTCCGGCACGTTCGTCGATGTGTTGTGCGGGCAGCCCGAGCAGAACCACGGCTTGCGCTCCGCTTCGACGCGCGGCCGCGCGAGCGACTTCTCCTTCGCGTCGATCACCGCGAGCCGCGCGGCGATGCGCGCGCGCACGTCGGCGGGCAGATCGAATTTTTCGAGGCGCGTGGCGATCGCCTTCGCGATGATCGCCGGCGAAAGCTCATAGTGCGCGGGCAGGAGCCAGTTGCCCATCGGCACGGACCATTCGCCGCCCGCGCCGTCCTTTTCGTCGAACTTGCCGTAGACGCGCGGGCGCTGCGCATCGGGCCAGTTGTACAACTCTTCCTTGATCGCGTATTCGAGAATCTGGCGCTTTTCCTCGACGACCAGAATCTCTTCGAGCCCGCGCGCGAATTCGTGCGCGCCCTGCGCTTCGAGCGGCCACACGCAGCCGACCTTGTAGAGACGGATGCCGATCTGCGAGCACGTCGCGTCATCGAGACCGAGATCGGTCAGCGCCTGACGCACGTCGAGGTAGGCCTTGCCGCCGGTCATGATGCCGAAGCGCGCGTGCGGCGAATCGATTTCCACGCGGTCCAGCTTGTTTGCGCGCACGTAGGCGAGCGCGGCATACCACTTGTAGTCGAGCAGACGCGCTTCCTGCACGAGCGGCGGATCCGGCCAGCGGATATTCAGGCCGCCATCGGGCATCGTGAAATCGGTGGGAAGCACGATCTTCGTGCGATGCGGATCGATATCCACGGAAGCCGATGATTCCACGACATCCGTCACGCATTTCATCGCGACCCAGAGGCCGGAGTAGCGCGACATCGCCCAGCCGTGCAGGCCAAAATCGAGATATTCCTGCACGTTCGACGGAAACAGCACCGGCAGGCCGCACGCCTTGAAGATGTGCTCCGACTGATGCGCGAGCGTCGATGATTTCGCGGCGTGGTCATCGCCCGCGAGCACCAGAACGCCGCCGTGCTTCGCCGATCCGGCGGAATTGCCGTGCTTGAAGACATCGCCCGAACGGTCGACGCCCGGGCCTTTGCCGTACCACATGGAGAACACGCCGTCGTATTTGGCGCTCGGGTACAGGTTGACTTGCTGCGAGCCCCACACGGCGGTCGCGGCGAGATCTTCGTTCACGCCCGGCTGAAACACGACCTGATGCGCGGCGAGGTGCTTTTTCGCCTTCCAGAGTGACTGGTCGAGACCGCCGAGGGGAGAACCGCGATAGCCGGAGATGAATCCGGCCGTATTGAGACCGGCGGCCTTGTCGCGCTCTTGCTGGAGCATCGGCAGGCGCACCAGCGCCTGGATGCCGCTCATATAGGCGCGGCCGCGTTCGAGCGTGTATTTGTCGTCCAGCGTGACGGATTTCAATGCGGCTTCTAGGGAAGCTCTTTGTTCTGCATCTAGCGGGGCGTTCATTATGTGTCTTCCTCCACCCGAGGTTTGGGATCACCAAAGCATGTTTCGGACCGCGATGTCTTGTGAACACGTAGGCCGGGACGTCCAGTTTGCCGGGGCGACCGTGGTTCAGGCACTGGTACAAACCCGTTAAAAATTGCTCACTTAATACCGCTTTGCGTCCGATCCTTGACGATTTTGACCGCCATCAAGAGGGTTTTGTTACAGCGTGTAAATACGACCGATTCGGGGAACCCTGCGGCTCAACTCTGTCTAAAATGGCGCTTCCGGAATTCCCGTGCCAACTTTTTGTGCACGTTTTGGGTTCCGAAAGCAAGCCGTACACATGCAGTTAGAAGGAGATAACGATGAAACAACGCCACATCCAGAATTTCTTGATGGTTTCGGCGGCCTTTTTGGCCATCAGCGCGCCGGTTGGCGGTGCGCGGGCTAATAATGGGTCGCAGTTCGGGGCGTCGTCGGTTGCACAGGTCGCGCAAGTGCGCGTTCAATCCGTCCAGGCTGGCGCAGCGAAGCGCCGCGAATCGGATCGCAGCGACGACGAGAAGGCGGGCTGACCCGCTCATCACGGTCCGCGTCGACGAAACGGGCAGCCGGAATGAACAAAGGGACATGGACCTTAGCGGTCCATGTCCCTTTTTAACGTCCGCGTTTGCGGTGCTTTATTGCGGTGCTTTAGCTTGCGGTCGTGTCCTTGAGGACACCGCGACGCATCTGATCCAGTTCGATCGATTCGAACAGCGCCTTGAAGTTGCCTTCGCCGAAGCCCTGATTGCCCTTGCGCTGGATGATCTCGAAGAAGATCGGGCCGATCTGGTTTTCGGTGAAGATCTGCAGCAGGATCTCGTCCTTGGTGCCGTCGATCAAAATCTTGCGCTTTTTGAGTTCCGCGACTGATTCGACATGCCCCGGCACGCGGCGATCCACGAGCTCGTAATACGTGTCGATGGTGTCCAGGAGCGCGATCTTCGCGCCGCGCAGGCCGTCGACCGTGCTGTAGATATCGCTCGAGCCGAGTGCGATGTGCTGGATGCCTTCGCCGTGATACGCGTCCAGATACTCCTGAATCTGGCCCGCGTTTTCCGAGCCTTCCTCGTTGATCGGGATGCGGATCTTGCCGCACGGCGACGTCATCGCCTTCGATTTCACCGCCGTCACCTTGCCTTCGATGTCGAAGTAGCGGATCTCGCGGAAGTTGAACAGACGCTCATAAAACTCCGCCCATTCGACCATGCGGCCGCGGTGCACGTTGTGCGTCAGATGATCGATGTAGGTGAGCCCGTGGCCGACCGGATTTTGCTCCGCACCGGGAATCGGCTCGAAGTCGACGTCATAGATACTGATATCGCCGATGCTGCCAGGCTGCGCGCCGTTCTTGCCGCGCCAGCGGTCGACGAAGTAGATCAGCGAATCGCCGATGCCCTTGATCGCCGGAATGTTCAGCTCCATCGGGCCGGTCTTGTTGTCGAAGCCCCACGCGCCGAGTTCGAGGGCGCGCTTGTACGCCTTCGCGGCGTCGGCGACGCGGAAAGCGATCGCGCAAATCGACGGCCCGTGCAGGCGCGCGAAGCGCTGCGCGAACGAATCCGGCTCGGCGTTGACGATGAAGTTGATCTCGCCCTGGCGATAGAGCGTCACGTCCTTGTGGCGATGCTTCGCGATCGCGGTGAAGCCCATTTGCTCGAACAGCTTGCCGAGCGCGACGGGGTCCGGCGCGGTGTATTCGATGAATTCGAAGCCGTCTGTGCCGACGGGATTCTCCCAGGTCGTTGCGGTCATGCATGTCTCCTGATTAGGTGCGGCGCGTTTGCGCGACGTGGAGACAGTTTAGTCAGGCAGTGCTGGCAAAAACTTGCGAAACAAATCGCGGATTCATAATATTGCGCAAGATGTTGCCAACACCGAGCAATTTGGAGTTAGAAAATGGCTGAGCCAGAACTGGACACGATAGACCGCAGAATTCTCGCCATTCTTCAGGAAAATGGACGGCTTTCGAATCAGGAGATCGCGGAACGGGTGAATTTGTCGCCGAGTCCGTGTCTGCGGCGCATTCGGCGGCTGGAAGAGACCGGCGTGATTCGCGGCTATGTCGCGTTGCTTGACGCGAAAAAACTCGGGCTCGGCCTGCTTGCCTACATCAACGTGCGTCTGGAGAAGCGCGGCGGCATGCTGGCCGCGGCGGGCACGCCGAAAGCGCCGACGCACGGCGATCTGTTCCGCGAAGCGGTCCGCTCGTGGCCGGAAGTGGTCGCCTGCGACGCGATGACCGGCGAGATGGATTTTCTGCTGCGCGTGCAGGTGCGCGACATGGATGACTTCTCGCGCTTCGTGCAGGATCAACTGCTGCATCATCCGTCGGTAATCGACGTGCGCTCGAGTTTTTCGCTGGAACGCATCAAGGAGACGACGGTTCTGCCGCTGCGCTGAGACGCGCTGAGAAGCCCGAAAAAGAGAAAGGGCGGTCGAAGCCGCCCTTATTGTGCTGGTCCCGCTCGCAGCGCAAACCCCGCGCTGTCCTGAGAAATCTATGCGGCGTCCGCCGTCGGCATGAACGCCTGGAAAACTTGCGACGCGCGATGCGCCTGGCGCTTGATCGCGTAGTCGAACACGGCGGCTTGCTCCTGGAGCATTTCTGCCATGATGCTGCTCTGGTCCGCCGGTTCCAGTGAAAGGTACGCGTCCGCTTCGCCGTACGCGTATTCGATCTTCATGCCCGACTTCCTCGCGATGTGCATCATCGTCGCGTTACGCGACAGGCAGTGCATGTAGAGGACGGACACGTGCGTGTTGCGGCTGCGGATGGCGGCGCGCTCGAACAACTTCGTGCCGACGCCACGGCCACGCGCGCTTTCGAGCACGGAGACGCCGAATTCGGCGGTGCGCTTGTCGCCTTCCGCGGGCAGATAGGCCAGGTGGCCGACGCCGACCAGTTCCAGCGCGCTGCCGAATACGCCGAAAACCTTGTCGTTCGAGAAGTTGATGTTGCGCACGTAGTTCTCGATGACGTGGTCCGGCACCACTTGCCCGAAGCGCAAGAGGCGGTCGTCTGCGTCGAGCGCGAGAAAGTGCGCGAGGAGACGTTCGCGATCTGCCGAGGACAGTTCGCGGACTAGAGCCGGCATACGCGCGTCCTTGAGCGGCTGATCGCTCGCGATGATCTGCTCGGCAGTGCGGTTGATGGTCAGTTCCACGGTTGTTCCTCCTTCATTCGTCATGCAGCATGCTGCAAAGCAAAACGAATTCTAGCCGATTCGGGAGAAGCGAGTACGGGAAAACCCTTAAAATGCACTAGGGGAGACGTTCTAAATAGCTATTGAAAACGATTAAATTCTATAAAAATCAATAGCTTAAAGAATTTGTGCAAACACAACAATTCACCGACCGGACGGCTTGTTGTTCTGCAGCATCGAACTAGTCGCGGTTGAGGCCGTTCTCGATCATGTCGACGACCTGCTCAGCAAACTCGCGGTAGCCGAGCTGACCGCCCGGCTTGAGCCAGGTGAAGGTCCAGTTGATCATGCCGAACACCATCATCGTGAGCGCGGTCTGGTTGTCCTTCGTCGCGCGCTTCGGGTATGCCCGCGCGAGCTGACGGGCGAACGCCGCGACGATATCGCGCTGACGGTCGAGGATGATCTCGCGCTGCGCCTCTTCGAGATACTTCACATCATTCAGCAGCGCGACGTGCCGGCTGTGCGATGTCTCGTATTCGACGAGAAACGCACGCACGAGGTCGGCGAACGATTCGCGCTCGCCGAGTCCGCGCCGCTGACTCGCGCCTTCCACTTCCGCGATGATCAGCATGAGCCGCTTGGTGTAGCGGTCGAGCAGATCGAAGAGGATCGCTTCCTTGCTCTCGTAATAGTGATAGAGGCGGGCTTTCGACGTGCCGCTAGCGGCGGCGAGATCGGCCATCGAAGTGCTGGGGTAGCTCGTCTGGGCGAATTTCGCGGCAGCGAGTTCGAGGATCTGTTCGCGTTGCGTCTCGTGATCGGGCGCTTTGGTACGGGCCATGGGTTCGAAAGTACGTTCTTATAGATTTAGCGGCGTAGCTCGGCCTGACTGATCTCGGACGGCGTGCCACGGATTTTAAGCCGTCCCGCGGTGACCAGTTCACGACAGCGCCAGAAAGCAACGGAATCGGAGAGCATGAAATCGAAGCGTTGACCCATCGCGGCGCCGGCGATCTGGCGCGCCGGCTGCCATTCGGGGCTGGCGAGATCGAGCAGTGCTTCGTCGACATCGACCCACGTTCCCGACACGAGCATGTTGTCGCGCAGGCGCCGCGTTTCGGCGTTGGCGTGCTTCGCCTCCTGCCATTCGAGCGCGAGCCGGCTGATGCGCAGCACGGAAATCGGCGCAGCGGTCGGCAGCTTCGCGAGAAGCTGCTTCGGCGAAAACATGCCGACGGCCGTCGCGCGATCCGCCCGGCCGATGTGAGCCGGGTCCTTGCCGTCGGTCGCGATCGTCAGGTCGTCGTGGGACAGCTTCGCCTCGTTCAGCCGCTGCGGCGCGTTGCGCAAGTGATAGGCCACGCGCCGCAAGGTGAGCTGATCGGCCGCGCTCTGGCCGTGCCACACGACGATTTGCGCATCGCCGCGCGCGAGCTGGCCGAATAGCGCCTGCTGTTCTTCCAGCTCGTCTTCGAAGTCGATGGCGCTGTTCAGCACCTGACGCCAGAACCCGGCGCGCGCGAGCGACGATTCGTCGATGTCCCGGATCGGGCCGACGGCGAGATCGTCGCGCAGTGCGACGACGCGCTCGTTGCGTTCGGCGCGCCGCAACGCTTCGGTGAGAGATTGGGCCGCGCAATCGCCATTCGTGACGTAAATCGTGTTCATCGGTGTCGGCATGCCGGAAAGACGAAAGGACCGCTCGGGTGAGCGGTCCTAGTTTACGCGAATCGAAAGGCGGCGGGCTGTGGCCTAGCGCTCGTCGTAACTCACGACCACGCGCTCGCTGACCGGATGGCACTGGCAGGTCAGCACGAAACCGTCATCGATCTCGTGTTGTTCGAGCGTGTAGTTCTTTTCCATCTTCACTTCGCCTTCGAGCACTTTCGCGCGGCACGTGCAGCAGACACCGCCCTTGCAGGCATACGGCAGCGCAAGTCCGGCCTTCAGGCCGACATCGAGCACGCTCATGCCTTCATACGGCAGGCGCAGCTTGCGCTTCTTGCCATCGATGATCAGCTCCAGATCCGCCGCCGGCGTGTTCTCCGTGATCTCGATCGGCGGCACGCCCGCTTGCGGCAGCGGTGAGCCGAAGCGCTCGACGTGAATCTGCTTCGGTGCAACGCCCGAATCCTTCAATGCCGCTTCGGCTGCATCCATCATCGGGCCGGGGCCGCAGATGAACGCTTCGTCGATCTCTTCGGGCGAGAGCAAGGTTTCCAGAAACGCCTTGCATTTCTCCTGATCCAGCACGCCGTTGAACAACTCGACATCCTGCAGATCATCGGAGAGCACGTGATACAGCGAGAACCGGTCCATATACCGATTCTTCAGATCCTCGAGCTCCTCGGCGAACATGATCGCGTCCACGCTGCGATTGCCGTACACGAGCGTGAAGCGGCTCGTCGGCTCCATGTCCAGCGTCGTCTTGATGATCGCCAGCACCGGCGTAATGCCCGAGCCGCCCGAGAACGCCACGTAATGCTTCGCGTGATCCGCGTTCAGGTGCGTGAAGAAGCGCCCATCGGGTGTCATCACGTCGATTTCATGGCCGGGCTGCAAGGTGTCGAACGCGAAGTTCGAGAAGCGCCCGCCGCGCACGCGCTTGATGCCGATGCGCAATTCGCCGTCGCGATCGTAGTCGGTCACGCCCACGCAGATCGAATAGGAACGTCGCGTCTCTTCACCATCGATATGCGTCTTGAGCGTCACGAACTGGCCTTGCGTGAAGCGAAACGCCTCGCGCAATGCGGGCGGCACCTCGAACGATACGGTGACCGCATCGGCGGTTTCGGGTCGCACGTCGCGGATGCGCAGCGGGTGGAATTGCGGAGTCGCCATGTTTTTCGGCTCGCTTTCAGTTGATTCGGTTGAATCGGTTCAGTACGGCTTGAAGTAATCGAACGGCTCGCGGCAATCGATGCAGCGATACAGCGCCTTGCACGCCGTCGAGCCGAACTGCGCCAGCTTCTCGGTGTGCGTCGAGCCGCAGCGCGGGCACGCGATGACTTCTTTCTTGTAGGGCACGAAACGGATCGGCTTTTGCGCCGTGACGCTCGCGCTGCCGCATGCGCCCGTCGGCGGCGCGATGCCGTAGCGGCGCAGCTTCTCGCGCGCTTCGTCGGTGATCCAGTCGGTCGTCCATGCGGGCGCCAGGACCGTCTCGATGCGATGCGCGCCGAGTTTCGCGCCGTCGATCGCCTGTGCGATGTCCTCCGCGATCTGCGACATCGCCGGACATCCCGAGTACGTCGGCGTGATCACCACTTCGAGCACGCCATCGTCGCCGTGGCGCACATCGCGCAGAATGCCCAGCTCGCGAATCGATACCACCGGAATCTCCGGATCGGGCACCGCTTCGAGCACGTGCCACGCGCGTTCGATCGTCGTGTTCATCGTTTGCATGGTGTGCATTTACCAGCTCGCGCCCGGATGTTGACGTGCCAGGCTCTGCATCTCGGCGAGCAGATAACCCATGTGCTCCGAGTGCTCGCCCAGCTTGCCGGTGGTGATGTGCTTCACTTCGGCGGGCGCCACGAGCGTGGCTTCATCGAGCGCGGATTGCACGTGCTCACGCCACGCCGCTTCGAACGTGCTCGCGAGCGGCGCGATGCCCGCATCGGCGACCGCCTGTTCGATCGCATCGGTCGCGAAGAACTCGCGCGTGTACGGCATCAGGTAATCGAGCGCGGCTTGCGCACGCCGGTGCGACTCCTCGGTGCCATCGCCGAAACGCACCAGCCAGTCGCGCGCGTGATGCAGGTGATAGCTCGTCTCCTTGATCGACTTCGCCGCGATCGCCGCGAGTTGCGCATCGCTCGAGGCTTGCAGCGCGGTCCACACTTCGACCATCAGCGCCGAATACAGGAAGTTGCGCACGATCGTCACCGCGTAATCGCGCTCGGCGCGCGTCGTGCCCGCGAGCGGGCCGAAGTGCGGCAGCTCCGCCATCGTGTAGTTGGCGAATTCGCGCTCGCTGCGGAAGTACGCGTAATCGTCTTCGGTCTTCTTCGTGCCGTTGAGCGCCGCGTCGAGCGTCGCCGCGTGCGTATACAGCAGTCGCGCCTGACCGATCAGATCGAGACTGATGTTCGCCAGCGCGATGTCTTCTTCCAGCGCCGGGCCGTGGCTGCACCATTCGGCATTGCGCTGACCGAGGATCAAGGCGTTATCGGCAAGACGCAGCACGTAGGCGAGATGTTCCTTCGTCATATCGCCTGCCCCTTACATGTGATTGATTTCGTCGGGCAGCACGAAGAACGTCGGATGCCGATAGATCTTGTCGCCCGCCGGCTCGAACAATTCACCCTTGTCCGCCGGGTCCGATGCAGTGATCGCCGCCGACGGCACCACCCAGATGCTCACGCCTTCCTGACGCCGCGTGTACACGTCGCGCGCCATGCGCAATGCGCCGCTCGCGTCCGGCGCGTGCAAGCTGCCGCAGTGCTTGTGATCGAGTCCCTGCTTGCTGCGCACGAACACTTCCCAGATCGGCCATTCCTTGTTCATCGTCGATATCTCCTTGATCCCTTCACGCCGCTTGCTTGTGCAAGCGCGCCTTCTGTTTTTCCGCATGCGCCAGCGCCGCTTCGCGCACCCATGCGCCCTCGTCGTGCGCCTTCACGCGCGTGGCGAGGCGCTCCTTGTTGCACGGGCCGTCGCCGTTGACCACGCGCCAGAACTCGTCCCAATCGATCTGGCCGTAGTCGTGGGCCTTGCGCTCGTCGTTCCACTTCAGGTCCGCATCGGGCAGCGTGACGCCCAGAATCTTCGCCTGCTCGACCGTGGCATCGACGAACTTCTGGCGCAGGTCATCGTTGGAAATGCGCTTGATGCCCCACGCGAACGACTGGCCGCTGTGGATCGAATCCTTGTCGCTCGGGCCGAACATCATCAGCACCGGCCACCACCAGCGGTTCACCGCCTGTTGCACGAGATCCTTCTGCGCCTGCGTGCCCTTCATCATCGCGAGCAGTGCATCGAAACCCTGGCGCTGATGGAATGACTCTTCCTTGCAGATGCGGATCATCGCGCGGGCATACGGCCCGTAGGTGCAGCGGCACAGCGGGATCTGATTCATGATCGCGGCGCCATCGACCAGCCAGCCGATCACGCCGACATCGGCCCAGGTGGGCGTCGGGTAGTTGAAGATGCTCGAATACTTGGCCTTGCCGGCGTGCAGCGCCGCGACCAGTTGATCGCGCGAGACGCCGAGCGTTTCGGCGGCGCTGTAGAGATACAAACCGTGGCCGCCTTCGTCCTGCACTTTGGCGAGCAGAATCGCCTTGCGCTTCAGGCTCGGGGCGCGGCTGATCCAGTTGCCTTCGGGCTGCATGCCGATGATCTCCGAATGCGCGTGCTGCGAGATCTGGCGCACCAGCGTCTTGCGATACGCCTCGGGCATCCAGTCCTGCGGCTCGATCTTGCCGTCGGCCTGCATCACCGCGTCGAAGCGGGTTTGCTCGGGAGTGGACGCCGGTGCGGAAGCGTCGGCTGCTTGCGTGGGGCTCGGGAGGTCGAGGGATTGGGTGTACATGGCGGCACTCGCTCTTGGATGGTCGCTGTCCGGCGATTATAAACCGACCGGACGGTCGGTAAATAGATTTTCGAGATGCACTCGGGTAATTACGCATGCGGCGCGAAAGGCGGATCGCGTCGCGCGCTCTTTAATCTAGTGCAGACGAGGGAGATGTGCCGGACGGCGAGAGGACAGCGAAGGAGCGGCGATCGACCGCCGCCGCTCCGAAAGGGAGGGTGTCAGGGAAACAGCGGGCGTTCAGCCCTTTTGCTGGACAGCGAAATCTTCCGCATCGACATCGTAGCCCGACGGTTCCCAGCGCACCGCGAGCAGCGCGACGAGCCCGGCGAGCGGCGCGACGGCGATGATCCAGAACACTTTCGTGCCGAGCGCCGCCGACAGAACGGGGAACAGGAACAGCGAAACGGTCGAGCTTGCGCGCATCAGCGTCTGATTGAAGCCGACGCCCACGCCGCGCAGCGAAGTCGGATAGCTAAGCGACGCGAACGTCATGCTGTGCGAGCCGGGCCCGACGCCCTGACCGAGCAGGAACGCGGCGAGAAATGCAATCGCGATGACGACTTCGGCGCCCGTCGACGGTTTCCCGACGATCGCGAGCCCGATCAGCGCGGCCAGCTGAAACGCGTAGCCGACGACCGACAGCTTCCACGCGCCGTATTTGGGCACCGTGCGCACGGAGAACAGCCCGCCCGCGAACGCGAAGCAGAGGTTCAGCGCGAGCGACGCGAGAATCGTGGTGAGCATCGACTGCGCGAGAAAGCTCGAGATGATCACCGGCAGACCGAACGCGACGGCGTTATACGCGAACGACGACGCGATCGCGATGACGGTCGCGAGCACGGTCCGCCGCAGATACACGCCGCGCAGCAGCGCGCCATAGTTGCCCCACGTCGCGCGACGCGTCTTCGGTGCGGCGACGGCGGTTTCATCGACGCGGGCATCGATGCCATAGGAGCGCTTGAGAATCGCCGCCGCGCCCTTGAGATCGCCCTGATTCGCCGCCCAGACCGGCGATTCGCTCATGTAGCGGCTGCGGATCGCGATGATCGCGATCGCCGGAACGGCGCCGAAGCCGAGAATCAGCCGCCAGAGCCAGCCGGCGTTGTGCTCGGGCAAGACCGCGTACAGACCGAGCACGAGCAAATATGAAACGCTGATCGCCGCGTACCAGACCGGACACCACATCGCGACGCGCGCCGCTTTGTTGCCGCGCCCTTGCAGACGCGAAAACTCGGCGAGAAAGGCCATCGCGACGGGCAGGTCGATGCCGACACCGAGACCCATCACGAAGCGCGCACCGCCGAGCACCCACGCATTGGGCGCGAGCGCGCAGGCGATCGCCGCGACGACGAAGAAGAACATGTCGGCCATGAACACGCGGTAGCGGCCGACCTTGTCGGTGAGATAGCCGCCGAGAAACGCGCCGATGATCGCGCCGAACGTGATTGCCGCCGCGACGAAGCCTGTGCCCGTCGGCGTCAGCGAAAACTCGCGGGCAATGTCCTTCATGCCGAACGCGAGCGCGCCGAGATCGTAGGCATCGAGGAAGATCCCGCCGAGCGCGATGGCGACGACGACGCGCGCATCGCTGCCGATCGCCGCGCCGCGATTGACGAGACTGGAGACATCGGCGGCGCTCTTGATGACGGGACGCGGATCGCTGGCGGCGGCCCGGGTGGAAGCACGGTCGGGCGCGAGAGAAACGGACATGATCGGACGAGTTCGGTAAAAAGTTGTTGAGGCAACGAATCGCGGGATCGTACTGGCCCGAGCGCGGCCGACCAAATTCTTTTTTGTTATTTAATGACCTACGACGCGTCTGCAAGGCTTTTCATCGGCCTCGCGCCCTATGCGACCGGCGCGGCGACGGGCGATGCGACAATGTCGCTCCGTTCTGTTGCTGGTATTCAGGCATGTCGTCAGTTGAAAACATCGAATCGGTGAGAATTGCGGTCGTCGGCGGAGGGCCGGCCGGGCTCATGGCCGCGGAAGCCATCGCGGCGGGCGGTGCGCGCGTCGATGTCTTCGACGCGATGCCTTCCGTCGGCCGCAAATTCCTGATGGCCGGCAAGGGCGGCATGAATCTCACGCATTCCGAACCCGCGGACGCCTTTCTCGCACGCTATGGCGCACGGAGCGCGAACATCGCGCCGCTGCTCGCGCGCTTCGATTCGAACGCGTTGCGAAACTGGGTGCACGGGCTGGGCGTTGAAACGTTCGTCGGCAGCTCGGGCCGCGTGTTTCCCACCGACATGAAAGCCGCGCCGATGTTGCGGGCGTGGCTGCATCGGCTGCGCGCGTCGGGCGTGACGTTCCATATGCGGCATCGCTGGCTGGGCTGGGCGGATGAAGACACGTCGATATCGCGTTTCGCGACGCCATCGGGGGAAAAGCGCGTCCGGCACGACGCGCTCGTGCTCGCGCTCGGCGGCGCGAGCTGGCCGCAGCTCGGCTCGGACGGCGGCGCGCTCCCGATTCTCGCGGCGCGAGGCGTGGCCGTGCGGCCATTCGTGCCGTCCAATTGCGGCTTCGATGTCGGCTGGAGCGAGCATTTCAGCAGCCGCTTCGCCGGCGAGCCGCTCAAATCCGTGGCGATCGGCGTGCCGCGCACGGACGGCGCGCTCGAATGGCGCATCGGCGAATGTCTGATCACCGATCAGGGTATCGAAGGCAGTCTGATCTATGCGCTGTCCGCACCGATTCGCGATCGGATCATCGAAAGCGGCGGCGCTGGCGCGACGATCCTGTTGGACCTCGCGCCGCAACTTTCCACCGAGCGCGTGCGCGACGAGGTGCTGCATCCGCGCGGGGCGCGATCGCTTTCGAGTCATCTGCAGAGCCGTCTGCATCTGACGGGCGTGAAAGCGGGCCTGTTGCGCGAGTGCCTGAGCAAGGAAGAATTCGCCGATCTCGACACGCTCGCCGCGCGCATCAAGGCGCTGCCGCTACGCTTGCTGCGTCCGCGGCCGATCGCGGAGGTCATCAGCAGCGCGGGCGGCATCGAATTCGAGGCGCTCGACGCGCATTCGATGTTGAACGCGCTTCCCGGCGTGTTCTGCGCGGGCGAAATGCTCGACTGGGAAGCGCCGACCGGCGGTTATTTGCTGACGGCGTGCTTCGCGAGCGGCCTCGTCGCCGGCGAGGGCGCGCTCGCGTGGCTCGCCAAACGCGCCTGAGAAAGATTTACGCGGCGACGAGCCGCCACAGCGACGTCACTTCCGCCGAGCGCGCGGCGTGCAGCGGATCGGTCTTGTCGGCTGCGCGCGGATGATGCGGCCTGATGTCGATTCGCCCATCCACCTTCAGACCGGCCTTGTCGATCCATTCCTGCAACTGCGCGCGCGTGCGCAGGCCGAGATGTTCCGCGAAGTCCGACAGAATGAGCCAGCCTTCGCCGCCCGGCGTCAGATGAGCGGCGAGGCCATCGAGAAAACCACGCAGCATGCGGCTGTCCGGATCGTAGATGGCGTGCTCGATCGCCGCGCTTGGCCGCGCCGGCAGCCACGGCGGATTGCAGATAATCAGGGGCGCGCGGCCTTCCGGAAACATATCCGCTTCGACGATCTCGACTTGCCGCCCGAGCCCGAGCCGCCCGATGTTCTCCCGCGCGCAGGCGAGCGCGCGGACGTCGACATCCGTCGCAACGATCCGCTCGACGCCGCGCCGCGCGAGCACGGCCGCGAGCACGCCGGTTCCGGTGCCGATATCGAACGCCAGCTCGCGCGACGGCAGCGGCTGATTCGCGATGAGATCGATGTATTCGCCCCGAACCGGCGAGAACACGCCGTAATAAGGATGGATCTTTCCGCCGACCGCGCCGATTTCGACACCCTTCTTGCGCCACTCGTGCGCGCCGATCAGACCCAGCACCTCGCGCAAGGATACGACCGACGCTTCGTCCGGCGGCCCGTACGCTTCCTCGCAGGCCTGGCGCACATTCGGCGCGCGGCGCAGCGGGATCGCATAGTGTTCGCCGAGCGGAAGCACCAGCATCGCGAGGGTGCGCGCACGCTGCGATTGCGCGAGCCGGTGGAGATTGAAGGCGTCGATGGGCGATGTCTCCGTCGCGGGCTTCTTCGATTTGCGCGGCTTGTTGTCGATGCGGCGCGCCATCGCCTGCAGAAGCTGCCGGGCGTTCTGGAAATCGCCGCGCCAGAGGATCGCCGTGCCTTCGCACGCGAGCCGGTAGGCGTGATCGGCTGTCATCTGATCGTGACCGATGACGACGCGCTTCGGTGCCGGATTGCCGCTTTCCGATCGCCAGCGGGCGGAGCGGCTCTCGCCGTCTTCGTCCCAGGTCAGTCGTTGCGGTGCGGTGCTTTTCGGTTGCATATCTATATGAAGGCTCGACACGCGGGCCGTCGCGGCCGGCGAGAAATGAAATTGGCTGCATTGTGAGCCCATTTCGAGCGCGCCGCTGCGGCTTGTTCGCGTTTCGGGCGACGAGCGGCGCGGCGCCTATGACACTTCAGGCACAATCGAGCCTTTTCCCAACGCCATCGCCGAATGAAACTCCGAGTTTTTGCCGCGATCTGCGCGGCCGCGTTTGTCGCGCAGTTCAATTTCGCGCCGCACGCGTTGGCAGCCGAAACCACCGACGCGCCCGCCAACGAACAATGGGTCAGCGCGTGGGGCACCGCGCTGCAATCGATTCCGCAACTCGCGAACCTGCCGCCGCTGTATCGTGCGCCGGATGTCGCGGGGCGCACCGTCCGCCAACTGATTTATCCGCAACTGGACGGCAAGCGCATGCGTCTGCGGATCAGCAATCTGTATGGGACTGTGCCGCTCGTCGTCGAGTCGATGAGCGTCGCGCGGGCCGTGGGCGGCAGCAGCGCTGCGATTCGCGCCGGCACCGCGCGGCCCGTGCTGTTCGGCGGCCACAAGAGCGTGACGATCGCACCGGGCGCGCAAGCCACGAGCGATGCAGTCAGCTTCGACGTCGACGCGCTCCAGCCGGTGGCGGTCAGCATGTTCATGGGGGCGGAGCAAAAGCTCGCGGCGTGGCATCGCGTGGCGAGTCAGGTGAATTACGTCTCGACGCCGGGCGACCACACTGGCGATGCGTCGGCGGGCGCGTTCCGCACGCGCTTCACCCAGTATGCGTGGCTGACGAACGTCGCGGTGGAGAGCCCGTCCGCGCAAGTCGTGGTCGCGATCGGCGATTCGATCACCGACGGCATGCGTTCGTCGATCAACGCAAACCGGCGCTGGCCCGACGAACTCGCGAAGCAGGTCGCGCGCAAGAGCGGCGGGAGGACGGTCGTCGTGAATTCGGGGATCAGCGGCAATCGCCTGCTCAGCAATTCGCCGTGCTATGGCGAGGCGCTGGTGAGCCGCTTCGAACGCGACGCGCTGCGCCAGCCGGGTGTGCGCGCGGTGATCGTGCTGATCGGCATCAACGACATCAATTTCATGGCGATGCCCGCGCACGCCGGGCTCGATTGCGACGCGCCGCACACCGAGGTCAACGCCGACGCGCTGGTGCGCGGCTACCAGCGGCTGATCGCGCAGGCGCATCAGCGGGGCATCAAGATATATGGCGCGACGCTGACGCCGGCTTCGCTGCCGCCGGAGCGCGAGGCGATCCGCACGGCGGTCAACGATTCGATCCGCTCGAGCCGCGCGTTCGACGGGGTGATCGATTTCGATCAGGCGTTGCGGGATCCGTCGCACCCGAGCGTGCTGCAGCGCCGATACGACAGCGGCGATCACATCCACCCGAGCGACGCTGGCTATGCGGCGATGGCGGCGGCAGTGCCGATGGAATTCGTTTCCGCGGCGGCGAAAGCGACGCATTGAAGCGGCGCGAAAAAAGTTTGCTTCATCACCTTGTCATTCGCGTTTGCTTCGCCTAATATTCAGCCCCTCGTCGCAAGACGAGGGCCGCCAACGAAACGGGCGGTCTCCAAAGTCGGCAGATTTTGAAGCGAAAGCGAAAAAGACTGTTGACAAGGAGAAAAAGATTCTTCATAATCTCGTCTCTCTGCTGCTGATAACGCAGCGACGCAAGACGGCAGGTAGCAAAGCCCTTGCGATGTGCTCTTTAAAAACTAACAGCCGATAAGTGTGGGCGCTTGATGGCGAGTGCGGCTGGGGTTCTTCGGAATCTCGGCAATAGCAAAAGTAATCAAGAGTCTCACACGAAGTATCAGAGGAAGGTTTTTCTGTCTTCGGACAGATTAATCATCGTCAGTACGTTGAGTGAGCGACCGGGTTCATGGAACCCGAAAACAGTAACAGGTTTGAACTGAAGAGTTTGATCCTGGCTCAGATTGAACGCTGGCGGCATGCCTTACACATGCAAGTCGAACGGCAGCACGGGGGCAACCCTGGTGGCGAGTGGCGAACGGGTGAGTAATACATCGGAACGTGTCCTGTAGTGGGGGATAGCCCGGCGAAAGCCGGATTAATACCGCATACGACCTAAGGGAGAAAGCGGGGGATCTTCGGACCTCGCGCTATAGGGGCGGCCGATGGCAGATTAGCTAGTTGGTGGGGTAAAGGCCTACCAAGGCGACGATCTGTAGCTGGTCTGAGAGGACGACCAGCCACACTGGGACTGAGACACGGCCCAGACTCCTACGGGAGGCAGCAGTGGGGAATTTTGGACAATGGGGGCAACCCTGATCCAGCAATGCCGCGTGTGTGAAGAAGGCCTTCGGGTTGTAAAGCACTTTTGTCCGGAAAGAAAACTTCGCCGCTAATATCGGTGGAGGATGACGGTACCGGAAGAATAAGCACCGGCTAACTACGTGCCAGCAGCCGCGGTAATACGTAGGGTGCGAGCGTTAATCGGAATTACTGGGCGTAAAGCGTGCGCAGGCGGTCTGTTAAGACCGATGTGAAATCCCCGGGCTTAACCTGGGAACTGCATTGGTGACTGGCAGGCTTTGAGTATGGCAGAGGGGGGTAGAATTCCACGTGTAGCAGTGAAATGCGTAGAGATGTGGAGGAATACCGATGGCGAAGGCAGCCCCCTGGGCCAATACTGACGCTCATGCACGAAAGCGTGGGGAGCAAACAGGATTAGATACCCTGGTAGTCCACGCCCTAAACGATGTCAACTAGTTGTTGGGGATTCATTTCCTTAGTAACGTAGCTAACGCGTGAAGTTGACCGCCTGGGGAGTACGGTCGCAAGATTAAAACTCAAAGGAATTGACGGGGACCCGCACAAGCGGTGGATGATGTGGATTAATTCGATGCAACGCGAAAAACCTTACCTACCCTTGACATGGCCGGAAGTCTGCTGAGAGGTGGACGTGCTCGAAAGAGAACCGGCGCACAGGTGCTGCATGGCTGTCGTCAGCTCGTGTCGTGAGATGTTGGGTTAAGTCCCGCAACGAGCGCAACCCTTGTCCTTAGTTGCTACGCAAGAGCACTCTAAGGAGACTGCCGGTGACAAACCGGAGGAAGGTGGGGATGACGTCAAGTCCTCATGGCCCTTATGGGTAGGGCTTCACACGTCATACAATGGTCGGAACAGAGGGTTGCCAAGCCGCGAGGTGGAGCCAATCCCAGAAAACCGATCGTAGTCCGGATCGCAGTCTGCAACTCGACTGCGTGAAGCTGGAATCGCTAGTAATCGCGGATCAGCATGCCGCGGTGAATACGTTCCCGGGTCTTGTACACACCGCCCGTCACACCATGGGAGTGGGTTTCACCAGAAGTAGGTAGCCTAACCGCAAGGAGGGCGCTTACCACGGTGGGATTCATGACTGGGGTGAAGTCGTAACAAGGTAGCCGTATCGGAAGGTGCGGCTGGATCACCTCCTTTCTCGAGCTTCGCACGACACTATCAAGTGCTCACGCTTATCGGCTGTGGTTAAGACAGGCTAAGGGTCTGTAGCTCAGTCGGTTAGAGCACCGTCTTGATAAGGCGGGGGTCGTTGGTTCGAATCCAACCAGACCCACCACCCGGGGCGTGCTGATGAGAGACGGAGTCGAAGTCAGGCATACACGGGGGATTAGCTCAGCTGGGAGAGCACCTGCTTTGCAAGCAGGGGGTCGTCGGTTCGATCCCGTCATCCTCCACCAATCCTCAATGCACAGTGTTCAAATCATTGAATCCTGTGCATTGGCGATTGAAGCCAGTTGATGCTGTAGGTATAGAAGTGCACCTATCGGCTAAACGTTCTTTAACAATCTGGAAGAAGTAGTAAAGAGAATCGCGAAAGCGCTTAGAGATGGGCGTGATTAACGATTCAGGGTAGTGATTGTATCAAGTATGAAAAGTGATCTTAATGATGACTTGGAATACGGCACAACGCGAATACTCAGCCTATGACGTGGTGAAGACGCGCAAGCAGACACACTCGTTATAGGGTCAAGCGAACAAGTGCATGTGGTGGATGCCTTGGCGATCACAGGCGATGAAGGACGCGGTAGCCTGCGAAAAGTTGTGGGGAGCTGGCAAACGAGCTTTGATCCACAAATGTCCGAATGGGGAAACCCACTCCTAATGGAGTATCCATAGCTGAATACATAGGCTATGTGAAGCGAACGCGGTGAACTGAAACATCTAAGTAACCGCAGGAACAGAAATCAACCGAGATTCCCAAAGTAGTGGCGAGCGAAATGGGAGCAGCCTGTACTCTTTATTTGTATTGTTAGCTGAACGCTCTGGAAAGTGCGGCCATAGCAGGTGATAGCCCTGTAAGCGAAAACAGTATGAAAGAACTAGGGGTACGACAAGTAGGGCGGGACACGTGAAATCCTGTCTGAAGATGGGGGGACCATCCTCCAAGGCTAAATACTCGTGATCGACCGATAGTGAACCAGTACCGTGAGGGAAAGGCGAAAAGAACCCCGGGAGGGGAGTGAAATAGATCCTGAAACCGCATGCATACAAACAGTCGGAGCCTCGTAAGGGGTGACGGCGTACCTTTTGTATAATGGGTCAGCGACTTACGTTCAGTAGCGAGCTTAACTGATTAAGGCAGGCGTAGCGAAAGCGAGTCCGAATAGGGCGATCAGTTGCTGGGCGTAGACCCGAAACCAAGTGATCTATCCATGGCCAGGTTGAAGGTGCGGTAACACGTACTGGAGGACCGAACCCACTAACGTTGAAAAGTTAGGGGATGAGCTGTGGATAGGGGTGAAAGGCTAAACAAACTTGGAAATAGCTGGTTCTCTCCGAAAACTATTTAGGTAGTGCCTCGTGTATCACCTTCGGGGGTAGAGCACTGTCATGGTTGTGGGGTCCATTGCGGATTACTACGCCATAGCAAACTCCGAATACCGAAGAGTGCAATCACGGGAGACAGACATCGGGTGCTAACGTCCGGTGTCAAGAGGGAAACAACCCAGACCGCCAGCTAAGGTCCCAAAGATTGGCTAAGTGGGAAACGAAGTGGGAAGGCTAAAACAGTCAGGAGGTTGGCTTAGAAGCAGCCACCCTTTAAAGAAAGCGTAATAGCTCACTGATCGAGTCGTCCTGCGCGGAAGATGTAACGGGGCTCAAGCCAGTCACCGAAGCTGCGGATACACGTTGAAAGATACGTGTGTGGTAGGAGAGCGTTCCGTAAGCCTGCGAAGGTGTGTCGAAAGGCATGCTGGAGGTATCGGAAGTGCGAATGCTGACATGAGTAGCGATAAAGGGGGTGAAAAGCCCCCTCGCCGTAAGCCCAAGGTTTCCTACGCAACGTTCATCGGCGTAGGGTGAGTCGGCCCCTAAGGCGAGGCAGAAATGCGTAGCTGATGGGAAGCAGGTCAATATTCCTGCACCATTGTTAGATGCGATGGGGGGACGGATCGCGGAAGGTTGTCCGGGTGTTGGACGTCCCGGTCGCTGCATTGGAGAAGGTGCTTAGGCAAATCCGGGCACGTAATTCAAGGGTGTGGCGCGAGCTTCTTCGGAAGCGAAGCAATTGGAAGTGGTTCCAAGAAAAGCCTCTAAGCTTCAGTCTAATAATGACCGTACCGCAAACCGACACAGGTGGGCGAGATGAGTATTCTAAGGCGCTTGAGAGAACTCGGGAGAAGGAACTCGGCAAATTGGTACCGTAACTTCGGGATAAGGTACGCCCTTGTAGCTTGACTGGCCTGCGCCAGGAGGGTGAAAGGGTTGCAATAAACTGGTGGCTGCGACTGTTTAATAAAAACACAGCACTCTGCAAACACGAAAGTGGACGTATAGGGTGTGACGCCTGCCCGGTGCCGGAAGATTAAATGATGGGGTGCAAGCTCTTGATTGAAGTCCCGGTAAACGGCGGCCGTAACTATAACGGTCCTAAGGTAGCGAAATTCCTTGTCGGGTAAGTTCCGACCTGCACGAATGGCGTAACGATGGCCACACTGTCTCCTCCCGAGACTCAGCGAAGTTGAAGTGTTTGTGATGATGCAATCTCCCCGCGGCTAGACGGAAAGACCCCATGAACCTTTACTGTAGCTTTGCATTGGACTTTGAACCGATCTGTGTAGGATAGGTGGGAGGCTATGAAGCCAGGACGCTAGTCTTGGTGGAGCCGTCCTTGAAATACCACCCTGGTTTGTTTGAGGTTCTAACCTTGGCCCGTGATCCGGGTCGGGGACAGTGCATGGTAGGCAGTTTGACTGGGGCGGTCTCCTCCCAAAGCGTAACGGAGGAGTACGAAGGTACGCTAGGTACGGTCGGAAATCGTGCTGATAGTGCAATGGCATAAGCGTGCTTAACTGCGAGACCGACAAGTCGAGCAGGTGCGAAAGCAGGTCATAGTGATCCGGTGGTTCTGTATGGAAGGGCCATCGCTCAACGGATAAAAGGTACTCTGGGGATAACAGGCTGATACCGCCCAAGAGTTCATATCGACGGCGGTGTTTGGCACCTCGATGTCGGCTCATCTCATCCTGGGGCTGTAGCCGGTCCCAAGGGTATGGCTGTTCGCCATTTAAAGAGGTACGTGAGCTGGGTTTAAAACGTCGTGAGACAGTTTGGTCCCTATCTGCCGTGGGCGTTGGATATTTGAAGGGGGCTGCTCCTAGTACGAGAGGACCGGAGTGGACGAACCTCTGGTGTACCGGTTGTGACGCCAGTCGCATCGCCGGGTAGCTATGTTCGGAAGAGATAACCGCTGAAAGCATCTAAGCGGGAAACTCGCCTTAAGATGAGATATCCCCGGGGCTTCGAGCCCCTTGAAGGGTCGTTCCAGACCAGGACGTTGATAGGTCAGGTGTGTAAGTGCAGTAATGCATTGAGCTAACTGATACTAATTGCCCGTAAGGCTTGATCCTATAACCAGTGTGTTTGCGTCAGTCTCAAGTTAGCGCTTTAGCGCTGACTGGGACAAGTCCCCGCAGGGGAACGCTGGTTGAGTGACGCCTGTGCCCGCAGTCACTGCCCAAACACTTCTACTTCTTCCCAGATTGGCTGTAGCGCGAACCCGCGACACAGCAACAAGTCATGCCTGATGACCATAGCGAGTCGGTACCACCCCTTCCCATCCCGAACAGGACCGTGAAACGACTCCACGCCGATGATAGTGCGGATCACCCGTGTGAAAGTAGGTAATCGTCAGGCTCCTCATGCTTTGATGCAAACAAAAAGCCCCAACTCCCGGAGTTGGGGCTTTTTGCATTTCGTCTCACCTATAAGTGAGAGCCTCGATTGTTTCGGGTCGTAAGAAACGCTTGACAACGGCGTGTTGTTACCCCATAATCGATAGTTCTCTGCGGAGGGGTGCCCGAGTGGCTAAAGGGGGCAGACTGTAAATCTGTTGGCTTACGCCTACGTTGGTTCGAATCCAACCTCCTCCACCAGAATTCAAGCGGTAAGGGAATCCAACCCTCGCGGGTGTAGCTCAATGGTAGAGCAGAAGCCTTCCAAGCTTACGACGAGGGTTCGATTCCCTTCACCCGCTCCAGTGACGGTTTTGTAGTGCCCATGTGGCTCAGTGGTAGAGCACTCCCTTGGTAAGGGAGAGGTCGGCAGTTCGATCCTGCCCATGGGCACCAGCTGTATCAGTCTAGTAAGTTGCGCGCGGCGCAAGGTGCGAAAATCCTGTTAGGAGTCGAAAATGGCCAAAGGTAAATTCGAGCGGACCAAGCCGCACGTGAACGTGGGCACGATCGGTCACGTTGACCACGGCAAGACCACGCTGACGGCAGCGATCACGACGGTTCTCACGCAGAAGTTCGGCGGCGAAGCGAAGGCGTACGACCAGATCGACGCAGCGCCGGAAGAAAAGGCACGTGGTATTACCATCAACACCGCGCACGTCGAGTACGAAACGGCTAACCGCCACTACGCACACGTCGATTGCCCGGGCCACGCCGACTACGTGAAGAACATGATCACGGGCGCGGCGCAGATGGACGGCGCAATCCTGGTGTGTTCGGCCGCTGACGGCCCGATGCCGCAAACGCGTGAGCACATCCTGCTGGCGCGTCAGGTTGGCGTGCCGTACATCATCGTGTTCCTGAACAAGTGCGACATGGTGGACGACGCCGAGCTGCTCGAGCTCGTCGAAATGGAAGTGCGTGAACTGCTCTCGAAGTACGACTTCCCGGGCGACGACACCCCGATCATCAAGGGTTCGGCCAAGCTGGCGCTGGAAGGCGACAAGGGCGAGCTGGGCGAAGTGGCGATCATGAACCTGGCCGACGCGCTGGATTCGTACATCCCGACGCCGGAGCGCGCAGTTGACGGTTCGTTCCTGATGCCGGTGGAAGACGTGTTCTCGATCTCGGGTCGTGGCACGGTGGTGACAGGCCGCGTTGAGCGCGGTGTCGTCAAGGTCGGCGAGGAAATCGAAATCGTCGGTATCAAGCCGACGGTGAAGACCACCTGCACGGGCGTGGAAATGTTCCGCAAGCTGCTCGACCAAGGTCAGGCAGGCGACAACGTCGGTATCCTGCTGCGCGGCACGAAGCGTGAAGACGTGGAGCGCGGCCAGGTTCTGGCCAAGCCGGGTTCGATCACGCCGCACACGCACTTCACGGCTGAAGTGTACGTGCTGAGCAAGGACGAAGGCGGCCGTCATACGCCGTTCTTCAACAACTACCGTCCGCAGTTCTACTTCCGTACGACGGACGTGACGGGCTCGATCGAGCTGCCGAAGGACAAGGAAATGGTGATGCCGGGCGACAACGTGTCGATCACGGTCAAGCTGATCGCTCCGATCGCCATGGAAGAAGGTCTGCGCTTCGCAATCCGCGAAGGTGGCCGTACCGTCGGCGCCGGTGTCGTGGCGAAGATTATCGAGTAAGAGCCAGAGATCTTCTCGGTAGTTTAGTGGTTTCGGGGTCGGCGAAATCCGTCGACCCCAATGGTTTAGGGGTATAGCTCAACTGGCAGAGCGTCGGTCTCCAAAACCGAAGGTTGGGGGTTCGATTCCCTCTGCCCCTGCCAAATTCTCGCGCCAAGTGGCGCTGTTTAAGGTGTTATGGCGAATCCTTCCGTCGAAACTGTAAATACTTCCGGCGACAAGTTGATGTTGGTGGCGGGCGTATTGTTGGTCTTGGCCGGGTTCGTTGGATTCTTCTGGCTCTCGGGCCAAGAATGGTACGTCCGCGGCGCAGCGCTTGCTGTCGGTGTCATCGCGGGTGTCGCAGTCGGTCTTCTCTCTGCGCCGGGCAAAGGTTTCATCGCCTTCGCCAAAGACTCGTACAAGGAAGTCCGCAAGGTCGTCTGGCCGACCCGCAAAGAGGCCACGCAAACGACCCTGGTGGTCTTCGCGTTTGTTCTGATCATGGCCATTTTCCTTTGGCTTAGCGATAAGTCGATCGAATGGGTGATATTCTCGGCGATTCTGGGTTGGAAATGATATGAGCGATACTCCGACATCCCCGAGTGGAAAGCGTTGGTATGTGGTGCACGCCTACTCCGGCATGGAGAAGAGCGTGCAACGTGCGCTTCAGGAGCGCATCGAACGTGCAGGCATGCAAGATCAATTCGGTCAGATTCTCGTCCCGACCGAAGAAGTTGTTGAAGTAAAGGGCGGTCACAAGTCGGTCACTGAGCGTCGTTTCTTCCCGGGCTACGTCCTGGTCGAAATGGAAATGACGGACGAAACGTGGCACCTGGTCAAGAACACGGCCAAAGTCACTGGTTTCGTGGGCGGCGCACGCAATCGTCCGAGTCCCATTTCTGCGCGTGAGGTCGAAAAGATCATGTCGCAGATGCAGGAAGGCGTTGAAAAGCCGCGGCCCAAGACGCTTTTCGAAGTGGGCGAGATGGTCCGCGTGAAGGAAGGTCCGTTCACCGACTTCAACGGCAACGTCGAAGAAGTGAATTACGAAAAGTCCCGAGTGCGTGTCTCCGTCACGATCTTCGGGCGATCGACACCGGTCGAACTCGAGTTCGGCCAGGTCGAAAAGCTCTAATCGAAAATATCGCGCGTGGCTCTCGAGTCATCGCGCGATTCGCGCTTACGGTCCGCGTCATGGCCGTTGAGGAGCGTCAGTAGCCGGCAACGTCGAACACGCGCTATCACTCACCGAACGCTCGCGCGTTCAGCAGAGGTTTTCCAATATGGCAAAGAAAATCGTCGGCTTTATCAAGCTGCAGATTCCTGCAGGTAAAGCCAACCCGTCGCCGCCGGTCGGTCCGGCACTGGGCCAACGCGGCCTGAACATCATGGAGTTCTGCAAGGCGTTCAACGCGCAGACTCAGGGCATGGAGCCGGGTCTGCCGGTGCCGGTCGTCATTACGGCATTCGCGGACAAGAGTTTCACCTTCATCATGAAGACGCCGCCGGCCACCGTTCTGATCAAGAAGGCAGCCAGCGTGCAGAAGGGTTCGAGCAAGCCGCATACCGACAAGGTCGGCAACATCACCCGCGCTCAAGCGGAAGAAATCGCGAAGACCAAGATGCCGGATCTTACGGCAGCTGATCTGGACGCAGCCGTGCGCACGATCGCCGGCAGCGCGCGTTCGATGGGTATCACTGTGGAGGGCGTGTAAATGGCTAAGCTTTCGAAGCGCCTTCAGGCATTCGCGAACAAGGTTGATCGTCAGAAGCTGTATCCGATCGACGACGCACTGGCTCTCGTAAAGGAATGCGCGAGCGCCAAGTTCGACGAGTCGATCGACGTGGCAGTGCAACTCGGCATCGACGCGAAGAAGTCGGACCAGGTTGTTCGCGGTTCCGTGGTTCTGCCGGCTGGTACCGGCAAGTCGGTTCGCGTGGCAGTGTTCGCCCAAGGCGACAAAGCTGAACAAGCTCGCGCAGCTGGCGCGGACGTGGTCGGCATGGAAGACCTGGCCGAGCAAGTCAAGGCTGGCAATCTGAACTTCGACGTCGTGATCGCTTCGCCGGACACGATGCGCGTGGTCGGTACGCTCGGTCAGATCCTCGGCCCGCGCGGCCTGATGCCGAACCCGAAGGTCGGTACGGTTACGCCGGACGTTGCCCAAGCGGTCAAGAATGCGAAGGCGGGTCAGGTGCAATTCCGCGTCGACAAGGCCGGTATCATCCACGGCACGATCGGTCGCGCATCGTTCGAGTCGGCCTCGCTCCGCCAGAATCTGGCTGCGCTGATTGACGCGCTGCAAAAGGCGAAGCCGGCGACGAGCAAGGGCGTGTACCTGCGCAAGATCGCCGTGTCGAGCACGATGGGTGTCGGCGTTCGCGTGGATCAAGGCACGCTGGCGCAGCAGTAAGAATCACGAGCGCGGTCGAGTGGCCGCGCTTCAAAAAGGGCTTTGGGCGGCTGCCGGATGGAAGTTCCAAATCGGGCAGCCGGTTGTCAAAGACCGTTGGTGGAGATGCTGCAGGTAGGCATCGCCTTAATTCAAACCAACGCAGATGGCGAACCCGAAACAGTTTTGCAGTGGTTGAAGTCGGTTGTCGAGCGTCGTGAGACGGTTCACCAATCGGCCGAAATACTCCTAACAGTCGGACGCCGTTGTCGAACGTGGTGCATGAGGGTTGGTAGCCCGAGTGCATCGAATCTGGAGGTTTAACCGTGCCACTGAACAAAGAAGATAAGCAGGCAGTCGTCGCTGAAGTCGCCGCGCAAGTCGCGAAGGCTCAGACGATGGTGCTCGCTGAGTATCGTGGGATCACGGTTGGCGATCTGACCAAGCTGCGCGCGAAAGCGCGTGAGCAACAGGTGTATCTGCGCGTGTTGAAAAACACGCTGGCGCGTCGCGCCGTCGAAGGTACGCCGTTCGCTCCGCTGGCTGAGCAGATGACCGGTCCTCTGATCTACGGCATCTCGGAAGATGCCATTGCCGCTGCCAAGGTCGTGAACGACTTCGGTAAGGGCAATGACAAGTTGATCATCAAGGCTGGTTCCTACGAAGGCAAGGTGATGGACAAGGCTGGCGTGCAAGCGCTGGCCAACATCCCCAGCCGCGAAGAACTGCTCTCCAAGCTGCTGTTCGTTATGCAGGCACCTGTTTCCGGCTTTGCGCGCGCTATGGCCGCGCTGGCTGAGAAGAAGCAGGGCGAAGCTGCTTAACGATCGCGCTTGGGCGCTAGTCGCTTAAGGCAAAGCTAGATCGCTAGCTCGATCCGAATTCAATTTAGGAGTATTTCAAATGGCAATCGCAAAAGAAGACATCCTGGAAGCCGTTGGCGCGATGTCGGTGCTGGAACTGAACGAGCTGGTCAAGGCGTTCGAAGAGAAGTTTGGCGTGTCGGCTGCTGCTGTTGCAGTTGCTGGCCCGGCAGGCGCTGGTGGCGCCGCTGCTGCTGCTGAAGAGCAGACCGAGTTCACCGTGAACCTGCTCGAAGCAGGCGCGAACAAGGTTTCCGTCATCAAGGCAGTTCGTGAACTGACGGGTCTCGGCCTGAAGGAAGCGAAGGACCTGGTCGACGGCGCACCGAAGCCCATCAAGGAAGCGGTGCCCAAGGCTGCTGCTGAAGAAGCGAAGAAGAAGCTGGAAGACGCAGGCGCGAAGGCTGAAATCAAGTAAGTTTCATTGCGCTATGCGAAGGCTGGCGGTTTTTCACCGCCGGCCTTTTTGTGCTTTGTGGGGACGCAGTTTTTATGCTTGTCAGCAAGCATAAATGTCCTCGCAGAAGCCAAAGAGAACGCTCGTATCGGAATAAATTCCCGGTCGTTCTCTTTGTCTTCTGAAGCGACTGCAGAAGGCAAGTTTGGTCGGGTAGCGGGAAACACAGGCATCCGCTGCCGTCAGCCAGCGGTTGGTAGCGGCCAACCACCAAGCTTCTAGACTCGCGCGTCCTCCCCGGACACGTGCGCGGGTCTCAGTCGGTGAACACCGGGCTGTGACATCGAGGTATCCCGCCTCGGTAACGCCCGCCGTGATTCGGAGATCGTATGCAATATTCCTTCACCGAGAAGAAGCGTATTCGCAAGAGTTTCGCGAAGCGCCCCATCGTTCACCAAGTTCCCTTTTTGCTGGCGACCCAGCTTGAATCATTCCAGACGTTTCTGCAAGCAGACACGTCGTCTTCGCAACGCAAGTCAGAAGGCTTGCAAGCTGCGTTCACCTCTGTTTTTCCGATTGTCTCGCACAACGGCTTCGCGCGGCTCGAGTTCGTCAGCTACATGCTGTCGCCGCCCGCATTCAACATCAAGGAATGTCAGCAGCGCGGCCTGACGTACTGCTCGGCACTGCGCGCGAAAGTGCGCCTGGTTTTGCTCGATAAAGAATCGCCGAGCAAGCCGGTCGTCAAGGAAGTGAAGGAACAGGAAGTGTACATGGGCGAAATTCCGCTCATGACGCCGACGGGTTCGTTCGTCATCAACGGCACTGAGCGCGTGATCGTGTCGCAGCTCCACCGTTCGCCTGGCGTGTTCTTCGAGCACGACAAGGGCAAGACGCACAGCTCCGGCAAGCTGCTGTTTTCGGCGCGGATCATTCCTTACCGCGGGTCGTGGCTCGATTTCGAATTCGACCCGAAGGACGTGCTGTACTTCCGCGTCGACCGTCGCCGCAAGATGCCGGTCACGATCCTGCTGAAGGCTATCGGCATGTCGCCGGAGCAGATCCTTGCCAACTTCTTCGTGTTCGATAACTTCGGCCTGATGAGCGAAGGCGCGCAGATGGAATTCGTTCCGGAGCGTCTGCGCGGTGAAGTCGCGCGTTTCGACATCCAGGATCGCGACGGCAACGTCATCGTCACGAAGGACAAGCGGATCAACGCGAAGCACATCCGCGACCTCGAAAACGCCAAGACGAAGTTCATCTCGGTGCCCGAGGAGTACCTGCTCGGCCGTGTGCTGGCGAAGAACGTGATCGACCCCGAAACGGGCGAAGTGATCGCGAACGCCAACGAGGAAATCACGGAATCGGTCCTCGAAAAGCTGCGTGAAGCGAAGGTCAAGGATATTCAGACGCTCTACACGAACGATCTGGATCAGGGTCCGTACATCTCGTCGACGCTGCGGATCGACGAGACCGCCGACAAGATGGCCGCGCGCATCGCGATCTATCGCATGATGCGTCCGGGCGAGCCGCCGACCGAAGAAGCGGTCGAGGCGCTGTTCAATCGTCTGTTTTACAGCGAAGACGCGTACGACCTGTCGAAGGTCGGCCGTATGAAGTTCAACCGTCGCGTCGGCCGCGACGAAATCATCGGCCCGATGACGCTGCAGGACGACGACATCCTCGCGACCATCAAGATCCTCGTCGAGCTGCGTAACGGCAAGGGCGAAGTGGACGACATCGACCACCTCGGCAATCGCCGTGTGCGTTGCGTCGGCGAACTCGCGGAGAACCAGTTCCGCGCGGGTCTCGTGCGCGTCGAGCGCGCGGTGAAGGAACGCCTCGGCCAGGCCGAAAGCGAAAACCTGATGCCGCACGACCTGATCAACTCGAAGCCGATTTCGTCGGCGATTCGCGAGTTCTTCGGTTCGTCGCAGCTTTCGCAGTTCATGGACCAGACCAACCCGCTGTCGGAAATCACGCACAAGCGCCGCGTCTCCGCACTGGGACCGGGCGGTCTGACGCGCGAGCGCGCGGGCTTCGAAGTCCGCGACGTGCATCCGACGCACTACGGCCGCGTGTGCCCGATCGAAACGCCGGAAGGTCCGAACATCGGTCTGATCAACTCGCTCGCGCTGTACGCGCACCTGAACGAGTACGGCTTCCTCGAAACGCCGTACCGCAAGGTCGTGGACAGCAAGGTGACCGACCAGATCGACTATCTGTCGGCAATCGAAGAAGGCCGCTACGTGATCGCTCAGGCGAACGCGGCGGTGGCCGAAGACGGCACGCTGACCGACGAACTCGTGTCGTCGCGTGAAGCGGGCGAAACGCTGATGGTCACGCCGGACCGCATCCAGTACATGGACGTGGCACCGTCGCAGATCGTGTCGGTGGCTGCATCGCTGATTCCGTTCCTCGAGCACGACGACGCGAACCGCGCGTTGATGGGCTCGAACATGCAGCGTCAGGCCGTGCCGTGTCTGCGTCCGGAAAAGCCGGTCGTCGGTACGGGTATCGAGCGTACGGTGGCTGTCGACTCGGGTACGACCGTGCAGGCGCTGCGTGGCGGCGTGGTGGATTACGTCGACGCGGGCCGTATCGTGATTCGCGTGAACGACGATGAAGCCGTTGCAGGCGACGTCGGCGTGGACATCTACAACCTGATCAAGTACACGCGTTCGAACCAGAACACGAACATCAACCAGCGTCCGATCGCGAAGGTCGGCGACAAGGTCTCGCGCGGCGACGTGCTGGCCGACGGCGCCTCGACGGATCTGGGCGAGCTCGCGCTCGGCCAGAACATGCTGGTCGCGTTCATGCCGTGGAATGGCTACAACTTCGAAGACTCGATCCTGATCTCGGAGAAGGTCGTTGCGGACGATCGCTACACGTCGATCCACATCGAAGAGTTGAATGTCGTTGCTCGCGACACGAAGCTCGGACCGGAAGAAATCACGCGCGATATTTCGAACCTCGCTGAAGTGCAGCTTGGCCGTCTCGACGAGTCGGGCATCGTGTACATCGGCGCGGAAGTCGAAGCAGGCGACGTGCTGGTCGGCAAGGTCACGCCGAAGGGCGAAACCCAGCTGACGCCGGAAGAAAAGCTGCTGCGCGCGATCTTCGGCGAGAAGGCGTCCGACGTGAAGGACACGTCGCTGCGCGTGCCGTCGGGCATGAGCGGCACGGTGATCGACGTGCAGGTGTTCACGCGTGAAGGCATCACGCGCGACAAGCGCGCGCAACAGATTATCGACGACGAACTGAAGCGCTATCGCCTCGATTTGAACGACCAGCTGCGCATCGTGGAAGGCGACGCGTTCCAGCGTCTCGCACGCATGCTGAACGGCAAGGTCGCGAACGGTGGTCCGAAGAAGCTCGCGAAGGGCACGAAGATCGACCTCGCGTACCTCGAAGATCTCGACCACTACCACTGGTTCGACATCCGCCTCGCGGACGAAGAAGCAGCGGCACAGCTGGAAGCGATCAAGGACTCGATCGAGCAGAAGCGTCACCAGTTCGATCTCGCGTTCGAAGAGAAGCGCAAGAAGCTCACGCAAGGCGACGAACTGCCGCCGGGCGTGCTGAAGATGGTCAAGGTGTATCTCGCGGTCAAGCGTCGTCTGCAGCCGGGCGACAAGATGGCGGGCCGTCACGGTAACAAGGGTGTCGTGTCGAAGATCGTGCCGATCGAAGACATGCCGTACATGGCCGATGGCCGTCCGGCCGACGTCGTGCTGAACCCGCTCGGCGTGCCGTCGCGGATGAACGTGGGTCAGATTCTCGAAGTGCATCTGGGCTGGGCCGCGAAGGGTCTCGGCTGGCGCATCGGCGAAATGATGCAGCGTCAGGCGAAGATCGAAGAGCTGCGTCAGTTCCTCACGCAGATCTACAACGAGTCGGGCCGCAAGGAAGAGCTGGAAACCTTCTCGGATGACGAGATCGTCGAACTGGCGAAGAACCTGCGCGAAGGCGTGCCGTTCGCGACGCCGGTGTTCGACGGCGCGACGGAAGGCGAAATGACGCGCGCGCTCGATCTGGCGTTCCCGGATCAGATCGCGGACAACCTCGGCATGACGCCGTCGAAAAACCAGGTCACGCTGTACGACGGCCGCACCGGCGAAGCATTCGAGCGCACGGTCACGGTCGGCTACATGCACTACCTGAAGCTGCACCACCTGGTCGACGACAAGATGCACGCGCGTTCGACCGGTCCGTACTCGCTCGTCACGCAGCAGCCGCTGGGTGGTAAGGCGCAGTTCGGTGGCCAGCGCTTCGGTGAGATGGAAGTGTGGGCGCTCGAGGCGTATGGCGCGTCGTATGTGCTGCAGGAAATGCTGACGGTCAAGTCGGACGACGTGACGGGCCGGACCAAGGTTTATGAGAATCTGGTCAAGGGCGACCACGTGATCGACGCGGGCATGCCGGAATCCTTCAACGTGTTGGTGAAGGAAATCCGCTCGCTCGGTATTGATATCGATCTGGACCGCAACTAATCGGACTACGGAGAGAAAGCAATGAAAGCTCTGCTCGATCTATTCAAGCAAGTCCAACAAGAAGAAGTTTTTGATGCGATCAAGATCGGCCTCGCGTCGCCCGACAAGATTCGTTCTTGGTCGTTCGGCGAAGTGAAGAAGCCGGAGACCATCAACTACCGCACGTTCAAGCCGGAGCGGGATGGCCTGTTCTGCGCGAAGATTTTTGGTCCGATCAAGGACTACGAATGCCTTTGCGGCAAGTACAAGCGCCTGAAGCATCGTGGCGTGATCTGCGAGAAGTGCGGCGTCGAAGTGACGCTGGCGAAGGTGCGTCGTGAGCGGATGGGCCACATCGAGCTGGCCTCGCCGGTCGCGCACATCTGGTTCCTGAAGTCGCTGCCGTCGCGTCTGGGCATGGTGCTCGACATGACGCTGCGCGACATCGAGCGCGTGCTGTACTTCGAAGCATATGTGGTGATCGATCCGGGCATGACGCCGCTGAAAGCGCGGCAGATCATGACGGAAGAGGATTACTACAACAAGGTCGAAGAGTACGGTGACGAATTCCGTGCCGAAATGGGCGCGGAAGGCGTGCGCGAACTGCTGCGCGCGATCAACATCGACGAGCAGGTCGAGATGCTGCGCACCGAACTCAAAAACACGGGTTCGGAAGCGAAGATCAAGAAGTACGCGAAGCGCCTGAAAGTGCTCGAAGCATTCCAGCGCTCGGGTATCAAGCCCGACTGGATGGTGCTCGAAGTGCTGCCGGTGCTGCCGCCGGAACTGCGTCCGCTCGTGCCGCTGGACGGCGGCCGCTTCGCGACGTCGGACCTGAACGACCTGTATCGCCGCGTGATCAACCGTAACAACCGGTTGAAGCGTCTGCTCGAACTGAAGGCGCCTGAGATCATCGTCCGCAACGAAAAGCGGATGCTGCAGGAAGCCGTCGATTCGCTGCTCGACAACGGCCGTCGCGGCAAGGCGATGACCGGCGCGAACAAGCGTCCGCTGAAGTCGCTCGCTGACATGATCAAGGGTAAGGGCGGTCGTTTCCGTCAGAACCTGCTCGGTAAGCGTGTGGACTACTCGGGCCGTTCGGTGATCGTGGTCGGCCCGACGCTCAAGCTGCATCAGTGCGGTCTGCCGAAGCTGATGGCGCTCGAACTGTTCAAGCCGTTCATCTTCAACAAGCTGGAAGTGATGGGCGTGGCTACGACCATCAAGGCTGCGAAGAAGGAAGTCGAGAACCAGACGCCGGTGGTGTGGGACATCCTCGAAGAGGTGATCCGCGAGCATCCGGTCATGCTGAACCGTGCGCCTACGCTGCACCGTCTCGGCATTCAGGCTTTCGAGCCGGTGCTGATCGAAGGTAAGGCAATTCAGCTGCACCCGCTCGTCTGCGCGGCGTTCAACGCCGACTTCGACGGTGACCAGATGGCCGTTCACGTGCCGCTGTCGCTCGAAGCGCAGATGGAAGCGCGCACGCTGATGCTGGCGTCGAACAACGTCCTGTTCCCGGCGAACGGCGATCCGTCGATCGTGCCGTCGCAGGATATCGTGCTGGGCCTTTACTACGCATCGCGTGAAGCGGTGAACGGCAAGGGCGAAGGCATGACGTTCACGGGCGTGTCGGAAGTGATCCGCGCGTACGAGAACAAGGAAGTCGAGCTGGCTTCGCGCGTCAACGTGCGTATCACCGAAATGGTGGCGAACGAGGACACGAGCGAAGGCGCGCCGAAGTTCGTGCCGAAGATCACGCTGTACGCGACGACCGTCGGCCGGTCGATTCTGTCGGAGATTCTGCCGCCGGGTCTGCCGTTCACGGTGCTGAACAAGCCGCTGAAAAAGAAGCAGATTTCGCAGCTGATCAACACGGCGTTCCGCAAGTGCGGTCTGCGCGAAACGGTGATCTTCGCCGACCAGCTGATGCAGATGGGCTTCCGTCTCGCGACGCGCGCCGGCATCTCGATTTGCGTGGACGACATGCTCGTGCCGCCGCAGAAAGAGACGATCGTCGGCGACGCCGCGAAGAAGGTGAAGGAGTACGACCGCCAGTACATGTCGGGTCTCGTCACCGCGCAAGAGCGCTACAACAACGTGGTCGACATCTGGTCGGCGACGTCGGAAGCGGTCGGCAAGGCGATGATGGAGCAGCTCGCGACGGAGCCGGTTACGGATCGTGACGGTAACGAAACGAAGCAGGAGTCGTTCAACTCCATCTACATGATGGCCGACTCGGGCGCTCGTGGTTCCGCGGTGCAGATTCGTCAGCTCGCCGGTATGCGCGGCCTGATGGCGAAGCCGGACGGCTCGATCATCGAAACGCCGATTACCGCGAACTTCCGCGAAGGTCTGAACGTGTTGCAGTACTTCATCTCGACCCACGGTGCACGTAAGGGTCTGGCTGATACGGCACTGAAGACCGCGAACTCGGGTTACCTGACGCGTCGTCTCGTCGACGTGACGCAGGATCTCGTCGTCGTCGAAGATGATTGCGGCACGTCGAACGGCGTGGCGATGAAGGCGTTGGTCGAAGGCGGTGAAGTCGTCGAAGCGCTGCGTGACCGTATTCTCGGCCGCGTCGCGGTGGCGGACGTCGTCAATCCGGAAACGCAGGAGACGATCTACGCTTCGGGCGATCTGCTCGACGAAGACGCGGTGGAAAAGATCGAGAGCCTCGGCATCGACGAAGTGCGCGTGCGCACGCCGCTCACGTGCGAAACGCGTTATGGCCTGTGCGCCGCGTGCTACGGCCGCGACCTGGGCCGCGGTTCGCGCGTGAATGTCGGTGAGGCAGTCGGTGTGATCGCTGCTCAGTCGATCGGTGAGCCGGGCACGCAGCTGACGATGCGTACGTTCCACATCGGTGGTGCGGCATCGCGCGCGGCGGTTGCTTCGACGGTCGAAGCGAAGAGCAACGGTACGGTGCGCTTCACGGCCACGATGCGTTACGTCACCAACGCGAAGGGCGAGCAGGTCGTCATCTCGCGTTCGGGCGAAGCGATCATCGCGGACGACTTCGGTCGCGAGCGTGAGCGTCACAAGGTTCCGTACGGCGCGACGCTGCTGCAACTCGACGGCGCGACGATCAAGGCCGGTGCGCAACTGGCTCAATGGGATCCGCTGACGCGTCCGATCATCACCGAGTGGGGCGGTACGGTGAAGTTCGAAAACGTCGAGGAAGGCGTGACGGTCGCGAAGCAGATCGACGACGTGACCGGTCTTTCGACCCTCGTCGTGATCGACGCGAAGCGCCGCGGCTCGCAGACGAAGAGCGTGCGTCCGCAGGTGAAACTGCTCGACGCGAACGGCGAGGAAGTGAAGATCCCGAACACCGAGCATTCGGTGCAGATCGGCTTCCAGGTCGGCGCACTGATCACCGTGAAGGATGGTCAGCAAGTGCAGGTCGGTGAAGTGCTGGCACGTATCCCGGTTGAAGCGCAGAAGACGCGTGACATTACCGGTGGTCTGCCGCGCGTGGCCGAACTGTTCGAAGCGCGCTCGCCGAAGGACGCTGGCATTCTGGCGGAAGTCACGGGCACGACGTCGTTCGGTAAGGACA
This sequence comes from Caballeronia sp. 11_S32, assembly GCF_056930355.1. Classification (NCBI taxonomy): domain Bacteria; kingdom Pseudomonadati; phylum Pseudomonadota; class Betaproteobacteria; order Burkholderiales; family Burkholderiaceae; genus Caballeronia; species Caballeronia sp. 11_S32. The sequence goes on along the minus strand of NZ_JBXOWH010000003.1, from coordinate 150,510 downwards.
CGAAGGGCAAGCAGCGTCTCGTCATCACGGACCTCGAGGGCAATCAGCACGAGTTCCTGATCGCGAAGGAAAAGCAGGTGCTGGTGCACGATGGTCAGGTCGTCAACAAGGGCGAAATGATCGTTGACGGTCCTGCCGATCCGCACGACATCCTGCGTTTGCAGGGTATCGAGGCGTTGTCGCGCTACATCGTGGACGAAGTGCAGGACGTGTACCGTCTGCAGGGCGTGAAGATCAACGACAAGCACATCGAAGTGATCGTGCGTCAGATGCTGCGTCGTGTGCAGATCGTCGACAACGGCGATACGCGCTTCATCCCGGGCGAGCAGGTCGAGCGTTCGGACATGCTGGACGAAAACGACAAGATGATCGCGGAGGACAAGCGTCCGGCGACGTACGACAACGTGCTGCTCGGTATCACGAAGGCTTCGCTGTCGACGGATTCGTTCATCTCGGCGGCGTCGTTCCAGGAAACGACCCGCGTGCTGACCGAAGCGGCGATCATGGGCAAGCGCGACGATCTGCGTGGCCTGAAGGAAAACGTGATCGTCGGCCGTCTGATTCCGGCCGGTACCGGTCTCGCGTTCCACAAGGCGCGCAAGGCGAAGGAATCGTCGGATCGCGAGCGTTTCGACCAGATTGCTGCCGAAGAGGCATTCGAGTTTGGTGCGCCGGAAACCCCGGCAGCGGAGCAGCAGCAGCCGCATACCAACGAGTAAGCGTCTTTCGTTCATAGCAGCATCGAACCGCCCAGCTTCGGCTGGGCGGTTTTTTTTCGTCTGCCGATTTTCACTTCGATGGCTCTGCCGTTCGGCTAACGATGCGTTCCGCCTCGTCGGCGCGTGACCATGCGTTGGTAGAATTCGTTATCTCTCACGTCGCAGTGCGCGCTTCTCGTCCATGTCCCGTCCGCTCGAAATACTCAACGAAATCTTCGGCTATCCCGCATTTCGCGGACAACAGGCGGAGATCGTCGAGCATGTCGCGAACGGCGGCGATTCGCTCGTGCTCATGCCGACGGGCGGCGGCAAGTCTCTCTGTTATCAGATTCCGTCCCTCGTGCGCAGCGAGGCGGGACTCGGCGCAGGCATCGTGGTTTCGCCGCTCATCGCGCTGATGCAGGATCAGGTCGCCGCGCTGACAGAAGTCGGCGTGCGCGCCGCTTACTTGAACTCGACGCTGTCGGGCGCCGAGGCCGCGGCCACCGAACGGGCGCTCCGCGAGGGTGACATCGACCTGCTCTACGTCGCGCCCGAACGCCTGATGACCCTGCGCTTCCTCGAATTGCTCGAACGCACGCGCGTTGGCCTGTTCGCAATCGACGAAGCGCATTGCGTGTCGCAATGGGGCCACGATTTCCGCCCGGAGTACATTCAGCTCTCCGTGCTGCACGAGCGGTTTCCGGATGTGCCGCGAATCGCGCTGACCGCAACCGCGGACGCCATCACGCGCGACGAAATCGTGCATCGCCTCGCGCTCGACGATGCGCGCATTTTCGTTTCCAGTTTCGATCGGCCGAACATTCGTTACCGGATCGTCGAGAAGGACAACGCGCGATCGCAACTGCTCGACTTCATCCGCGCGGAGCACACGAACAAGGACGGCACGACGGACGCCGGCGTCGTCTATTGCCTGTCGCGGCGCAAGGTCGAGGAAACCGCGGACTGGCTGAAAGGCCAGGGCATCCGCGCGTTGCCGTATCACGCGGGCATGGAGTTCGAGACGCGCCAGCGGCATCAGGAAATGTTCCAGCGCGAAGAGGGCATCGTCATGTGCGCGACGATCGCGTTCGGTATGGGCATCGACAAACCGGACGTGCGTTTCGTCGCGCATCTGGATCTGCCGAAGAGCGTCGAGGGCTACTATCAGGAGACCGGGCGCGCGGGCCGCGACGGCATGCCTGCGAACGCGTGGATGGCGTACGGTCTCGGCGACGTCGTGCAGCAACGCAAGATGATCGACGAATCCGAAGCCGACGACGCTCACAAACGCGTGCAGACTGGCAAGCTCGATGCGCTGCTCGGCCTGTGCGAAGTGGCGTCCTGCCGCCGCGTGCGTCTGCTCGCGTATTTTGGCGAGACGAGCAAGCCGTGCGGCAACTGCGATACGTGTCTGGAGCCGCCTGCCTCGTTCGATGCCACGCGTGAGGCACAGATGGCGCTGTCCTGTGTGTACCGGGCGCAAAAGGCGAGCGGGTTCCGTTTCGGCGCTGGGCATCTGATCGACATCCTGCGCGGCACACGTAGCGAAAAGGTGCTGCAACGCGGACACGAGAAAATCTCGACGTTCGGCGTCGGCGCTGCGCTGTCCGAACCCGAATGGCGCGCCGTGTTCCGGCAACTCGTCGCGTTCGGTTATCTCGCGGTCGATCACGACGGCTTCGGCGCGCTGGTCCTGACCGACGCCAGCAAGCCCGTCCTGAAAGGCGAGGAACGCGTCACCCTGCGCAAATATGTGAAGCCCGCGCGGGCCCGGCAGTCATCCAGCCGCACGGGCGAGCGCGCCGATCCGACCGCGGGCATGTCGCCGCGGGAGAAGGCGCGTTGGGAGCGGCTGCGTGCCTGGCGCGCGGAAACCGCGAAGAGCGACGGCGTGCCGGCCTACGTCATCTTCCACGACGCTACGCTCGCGGAAATCGCCCGCAGCGATCCCGATACGATCGACGATTTGCGACATATTCCGGGCATCGGCGTGCGCAAACTCGAGCGCTTCGGCGACGAACTGCTCGACGTCGTCGGCACCGATTGACGTCCGGTACCAAAAAGCGCCGAAATACCCGCAACGTATTGACCCAATTGCGATTTTCAGAATATCATGCTTGGTTCTCGTTCTTGGTCCGCCTTCGGATCCGGCTTAACGCTGGGTGTGGCGTGCGGAATTCATCATCGGGATCGCTAAACGCGCAATTCTTTTCGCTTTGCCCGAGAGTTTTGCGTGGATTTTGTTAATTTTTAGGATTAGACAATGCCAACCATCAATCAACTGGTTCGCAAAGGCCGCACGTCGGAAACGACGAAGAGCAAGTCTCCGGCCCTGCAGGACTGCCCGCAGCGTCGCGGCGTGTGCACCCGCGTGTACACCACGACGCCGAAGAAGCCGAACTCGGCACTCCGTAAGGTCGCCAAGGTTCGTCTGACGAACGGCTTCGAAGTCATTTCGTACATCGGCGGTGAAGGCCACAACCTGCAAGAGCACTCGGTCGTGCTGATCCGCGGCGGCCGTGTGAAGGACTTGCCGGGTGTGCGTTACCACATGGTTCGCGGCTCGCTGGATACCCAGGGCGTCAAGGACCGTAAGCAAGCTCGCTCGAAGTACGGTGCGAAGCGCGCGAAGGCTGGCAAGTAAGCTGCCCGTCTGCAGTAAAAGAATCAGGTCGCCGCAAGGCGGTTAAGGCGGTGGTGCCGGAAGTGCCGGTGCTATCGAGTAAGTGGTCACCCGGCCAAGCTGGTTTAGTCGAAGAGATGGATCGGGTTAGTTGGTGGCCGCGGAGCGGAAAGTCGCTCCAACTGAAAAAGTAAAGGAAGAATCATGCCGCGTCGTCGCGAAGTCCCCAAGCGGGAAGTGTTGCCGGATCCGAAATTCGGCAACGTAGATGTAGCCAAGTTCATGAACGTGCTGATGCTCTCCGGCAAGAAGTCGGTTGCCGAGCGTATCGTGTACGGCGCTTTTGAGCAGATCCAGACCAAGGGTGGCAAGGACCCGCTGGAAGTGTTCACGGTTGCGCTCAACAACGTGAAGCCGGTGGTCGAAGTGAAGAGCCGTCGCGTTGGTGGTGCCAACTATCAAGTTCCGGTCGAAGTGCGTCCCTCGCGTCGTATGGCATTGGCGATGCGTTGGTTGCGTGAAGCCGCGAAGAAGCGCAGCGAAAAGTCGATGGCCCTGCGTCTCGCAGGTGAACTGCAGGAAGCGGCGGAAGGCCGCGGTGGCGCAATGAAGAAGCGCGACGAAGTTCACCGCATGGCAGAAGCCAACAAGGCATTCTCGCACTTCCGTTTCTAAGCTCCCGCTCACCGGGCAAACGGAAAATCAGGGCGGGTGCGCTAGTTTTGGCGCCTCGCCCGTTTGTGTTAGGGCGCGGCCGGCAATTCGCCGGCGCGTCGACCGAAAAAAGGATCCAAAGTGGCTCGCAAGACACCTATCGAGCGCTACCGCAATATCGGTATCAGCGCTCACATCGACGCCGGCAAAACGACGACGACCGAGCGCATCCTGTTCTACACGGGCGTGAACCACAAGATCGGTGAAGTTCACGACGGCGCAGCAACGATGGACTGGATGGAGCAGGAGCAGGAGCGCGGCATCACCATCACGTCGGCTGCTACCACTGCCTTCTGGAAGGGCATGGGCGGCAACTATCCCGAGCACCGCATCAACATCATCGACACGCCGGGACACGTGGACTTCACGATCGAAGTGGAGCGCTCGATGCGCGTCCTCGACGGCGCGTGCATGGTCTACTGCGCGGTGGGCGGCGTGCAGCCGCAGTCGGAAACCGTGTGGCGTCAGGCGAACAAGTACAAGGTTCCCCGTCTCGCGTTCGTCAACAAGATGGACCGTACCGGCGCGAACTTCTTCAAGGTCTATGACCAGCTGAAGACCCGCCTGAAGGCAAACCCGGTTCCGGTCGTGGTGCCGATCGGTTCGGAAGAGAACTTCAAGGGCGTCGTCGACCTCCTGAAGATGAAGGCGATCATTTGGGACGAAGCCTCGCAAGGCACGAAGTTCGACTACGTCGACATCCCCGCTGAACTCGTTGACACGTGCAACGAGTGGCGCGAAAAGATGATCGAGTCGGCTGCCGAAGCCAGCGAAGAGCTGATGGAAAAGTACCTCGGCGGCGAAGAGCTGAGCGAAGCGGAAATCGTCAAGGCGATCCGTGACCGGACCATCGCGTGCGAAATTCAGCCGATGCTGTGCGGCACCGCGTTCAAGAACAAGGGCGTGCAGCGCATGCTCGACGCGGTGATCGACTTCCTGCCGTCGCCGGTCGACATTCCGCCGGTCACGGGCGAACTCGAAAGCGGCGAGAAGGCCGAGCGCCGCGCAGCCGACGACGAGAAGTTCTCGGCGCTGGCGTTCAAGATCATGACGGATCCGTTCGTCGGCCAGCTGATCTTCTTCCGCGTGTACTCGGGCATCGTGAATTCGGGTGACACCATCCTGAACGCGACCAAGGACAAGAAGGAACGTCTCGGTCGTATTCTGCAGATGCACGCGAACCAGCGCGAAGAAATCAAGGAAGTGCGCGCAGGCGACATCGCTGCGGCCGTCGGCCTGAAGGAAGCGACGACCGGCGACACGCTGTGCGATCCGCAAAGCCCGATCGTCCTGGAACGCATGATTTTCCCGGAGCCGGTGATTTCGCAGGCAGTCGAGCCGAAGACGAAGGCTGACCAGGAAAAGATGGGCCTGGCGCTGAACCGTCTCGCTCAGGAAGATCCGTCGTTCCGCGTCCAGACGGACGAGGAATCGGGCCAGACCATCATTTCGGGCATGGGCGAGCTCCACCTCGAAATTCTGGTCGACCGCATGAAGCGCGAATTCAACGTGGAAGCGACCGTCGGCAAGCCGCAGGTTGCATACCGCGAAACGATCCGCACGACGGCGGCAGACGTCGACGGCAAGTTCGTCAAGCAGTCGGGCGGTCGCGGCCAGTACGGTCACGCGGTCATCACGCTCGAGCCGAACGAGCAAGGCAAGGGCTACGAGTTCCTGGACGAGATCAAGGGCGGTGTGATTCCGCGCGAATACATTCCGGCAGTGGACAAGGGTATCCAGGAAACGCTGAAGTCGGGCGTGCTGGCAGGCTTCCCGGTTGTGGACGTGAAGGTTCACCTGACGTTCGGTTCGTACCACGACGTGGACTCGAACGAAAACGCGTTCCGCATGGCCGGCTCGATGGCCTTCAAGGAAGCAATGCGCAAGGCAAGCCCGGTCATCCTCGAACCGATGATGGCTGTGGAAGTCGAAACGCCGGAAGACTACATGGGCAACGTGATGGGCGACCTGTCGGGCCGTCGCGGTATCGTCCAGGGCATGGAAGACATGGTTGGCGGCGGCAAGATCGTCCGCGCCGAAGTGCCGCTGTCGGAAATGTTCGGCTATTCGACGTCGCTGCGCTCGCTGACGCAAGGCCGCGCTACGTACACGATGGAATTCAAGCACTATGCTGAAGCTCCGCGTAACGTCGCCGACGCGATCATCAACGCGAAGGGCAAGTAATTCGGCGCAAGCCACAAGCTTTAACCGATAACCAAACTTTGAAAGAAGGTAATCATGGCAAAAGGTAAATTCGAGCGGACCAAGCCGCACGTGAACGTGGGCACGATCGGTCACGTTGACCACGGCAAGACCACGCTGACGGCAGCGATCACGACGGTTCTCACGCAGAAGTTCGGCGGCGAAGCGAAGGCGTACGACCAGATCGACGCAGCGCCGGAAGAAAAGGCACGTGGTATTACCATCAACACCGCGCACGTCGAGTACGAAACGGCTAACCGCCACTACGCACACGTCGATTGCCCAGGCCACGCCGACTACGTGAAGAACATGATCACGGGCGCGGCGCAGATGGACGGCGCAATCCTGGTGTGTTCGGCCGCTGACGGCCCGATGCCGCAAACGCGTGAGCACATCCTGTTGGCGCGTCAGGTCGGCGTGCCGTACATCATCGTGTTCCTGAACAAGTGCGACATGGTGGACGACGCCGAACTGCTCGAGCTCGTCGAAATGGAAGTGCGCGAACTGCTCTCGAAGTACGACTTCCCGGGCGACGACACCCCGATCATCAAGGGTTCGGCCAAGCTGGCGCTGGAAGGCGACAAGGGCGAGCTGGGCGAAGTGGCGATCATGAACCTGGCCGACGCGCTGGATTCGTACATCCCGACGCCGGAGCGCGCAGTTGACGGTTCGTTCCTGATGCCGGTGGAAGACGTGTTCTCGATCTCGGGTCGTGGCACGGTGGTGACGGGCCGCGTTGAGCGCGGTGTCGTCAAGGTCGGCGAGGAAATCGAAATCGTCGGTATCAAGCCGACGGTGAAGACCACCTGCACGGGCGTGGAAATGTTCCGCAAGCTGCTCGACCAAGGTCAGGCAGGCGACAACGTCGGTATCCTGCTGCGCGGCACGAAGCGTGAAGACGTGGAGCGCGGCCAGGTTCTGGCCAAGCCGGGTTCGATCACGCCGCACACGCACTTCACGGCTGAAGTGTACGTGCTGAGCAAGGACGAAGGCGGCCGTCACACGCCGTTCTTCAACAACTACCGTCCGCAGTTCTACTTCCGTACGACGGACGTGACGGGCTCGATCGAGCTGCCGAAGGACAAGGAAATGGTGATGCCGGGCGACAACGTGTCGATCACGGTCAAGCTGATCGCTCCGATCGCCATGGAAGAAGGTCTGCGCTTCGCAATCCGCGAAGGTGGCCGTACCGTCGGCGCCGGTGTCGTGGCGAAGATTATCGAGTAAGATATCGGGCTTGCTCGATTTGAAGTTGCAGTAGCGCAGTAAAACCGGGGCCGGATGCCTGTCCTCAGCGGGTATCCGGTCCTACGCTCTTTTGCCTAGGTGCGGTGCAATACCGCCTCGCTCTTTTCAAGGAATCATCATGCAGAACCAGAAAATCCGTATTCGTCTGAAAGCTTTCGACTATCGCCTGATCGATCAATCGGCAGCCGAGATCGTCGACACGGCGAAGCGGACTGGCGCGATCGTTCGTGGCCCGGTGCCGCTGCCGACGCGTATTCAGCGTTTTGACATCCTGCGTTCGCCGCACGTTAACAAGACGTCGCGCGACCAGCTCGAAATCCGCACCCACCAGCGCCTGATGGACATCGTCGACCCGACGGACAAGACCGTCGACGCGTTGATGAAGCTCGACCTGCCGGCAGGCGTCGACGTCGAAATCAAGCTGCAGTAAGTCCACAAAGCTCCGCTGGCCGGTACTAACAGGGCAGACGGAGCTAAGTCTTTGATTGCTTGCAGGATTCGAAAAGCCTTGTTATACTCCAAGGCTTTTCGCGCCTATGCGCACGAAAAAGACGCAAGTAAGCTGCTCCAGTCTTCCGTGACGAAAGCGGCATTTGTAAATCAGCCCCGACCAATCGCAGTTGGGAATGGAGAAAACGATGAGCCTTGGACTCGTAGGTCGCAAGGTTGGCATGACCCGTATCTTCACGCCTGAGGGGGATTCGATCCCCGTCACCGTGCTGGACGTGTCGGACAACCGCGTGACGCAGATCAAGACCGTTGAAACGGATGGTTATACCGCCGTTCAGGTTGCATTCGGTGCTCGCCGCGCATCGCGCGTGACGAAGCCGTTGGCGGGTCACCTCGCCAAAGCCGGCGTTCAAGCCGGTGAAATCCTCAAGGAATTCCATATCGATACGGCCAAGGCAGGCGAACTGTCGAACGGCGCTGTGATCGGTACGGACATTTTCGAAGTCGGCCAGAAGGTTGATGTGCAAGGCACGTCGATCGGTAAGGGCTACGCCGGTACGATCAAGCGCTACAACTTCAGTTCGGGCCGCGCATCGCACGGTAACTCGCGTTCGCACAACGTTCCGGGTTCGATCGGTATGGCGCAGGATCCGGGTCGTGTGTTCCCGGGTAAGCGCATGACGGGTCACCTCGGCGACGAAACCGTTACGGTTCAAAACCTCGAAATCGCCCGCATCGACGCAGAGCGCAATCTGCTGCTGGTTCGCGGTGCTGTTCCGGGTGCGAAGGGCGGCAAGGTCTTCGTGACCCCGGCCGTCAAGACGCGTGCTGTGAAAGGAGCGAAATAATGGAACTTAAGCTCCTGAATGCCAATGGTCAGGAAGGCGCTGGCGTGAACGCATCGGACGTCGTGTTCGGTCGCGATTACAACGAAGCCCTGATTCACCAGGTCGTCGTCGCTTATCAGGCGAACGCACGTAGCGGCAACCGCGCTCAGAAGGATCGTGAGCAGGTCAAGCACACCACCAAGAAGCCGTGGCGTCAGAAGGGTACGGGCCGCGCTCGTGCCGGTATGTCGTCGAGCCCGTTGTGGCGTGGCGGTGGTCGCATCTTCCCGAATTCGCCGGAAGAGAACTTCTCGCACAAGGTCAACAAGAAGATGCATCGCGCGGGTCTCCGCTCGATCTTCTCGCAGTTGGCTCGCGAAGGCCGTATCGCAGTGGTCGAAGACTTCGTGCTCGAAGCCCCGAAGACCAAGCTGCTGGCCGAAAAATTCAAGGCGATGGGTCTCGATTCCGTGTTGGTCATCACCGATACGGTCGACGAAAACCTGTACCTCGCGTCGCGCAACCTGGCCCACGTGGCGGTTGTCGAGCCGCGTTACGCCGACCCGCTCTCGCTGATCTACTTCAAGAAAGTGCTGATCACGAAGGCTGCGGTCGCTCAGATCGAGGAGTTGCTGTCATGAGCGAAGTTCGCAAAAACGATCATCGTTTGATGCAAGTTCTGCTCGCGCCGGTGATCTCCGAAAAGGCGACGCTGGTTGCCGACAAGAACGAACAAGTCGTGTTCGAAGTCGCGCCGGACGCCACGAAGCAGGAAGTGAAGGCTGCTGTCGAGCTGCTGTTCAAGGTCGAAGTCAATTCCGTCAACGTGCTCGTCACGAAGGGCAAGGCAAAGCGCTTTGGCCGCTTCAACGGTAAGCGCAAGGACGTGAAGAAGGCGTACGTCTGCCTGAAGCCCGGCCAGGAAATCAACTTTGAAGCGGAGGCCAAGTAATCATGGCAATCGTGAAAGTTAAGCCGACCTCGCCGGGTCGCCGCGCGATGGTCAAGATCGTCAACAAGGATCTGCACAAGGGCAAGCCGCACGCAGCGCTGCTCGACACGCAATCCAAGTCGGCGGGCCGTAACAACAACGGCCGTATCACCACGCGTCACCAGGGTGGTGGTCACAAGCAACACTATCGTATCGTCGATTTCCGTCGCAACAAGGACGGCATTCCGGCAAAAGTCGAGCGTCTCGAGTACGACCCGAACCGTAGCGCGAACATCGCGCTGGTTCTGTACGCGGACGGCGAGCGTCGCTACATCATCGCGCCGAAGGGCGTGGCGGTCGGCGCGCAGCTGATGTCCGGTTCGGAAGCGCCGATCCGCGCAGGTAACGCCCTGCCGATCCGCAACATCCCGGTCGGCACGACGATCCACTGCATCGAAATGCTGCCGGGCAAGGGCGCGCAAATGGCGCGTTCGGCTGGTACGTCGGCGATGCTGCTGGCTCGCGAAGGCGTCTACGCTCAGGTGCGTCTGCGTTCGGGCGAAATTCGCCGCGTGCACGTCGAGTGCCGCGCGACGATCGGCGAAGTGGGTAACGAAGAGCACAGCCTCCGTCAAATCGGCAAGGCTGGTGCAAACCGCTGGCGCGGTATCCGTCCGACGGTGCGCGGCGTTGCAATGAACCCGGTTGATCACCCGCATGGCGGTGGTGAAGGCAAGACGGCAGCAGGTCGCGATCCGGTGAGCCCGTGGGGCACGCCGACGAAGGGCTATCGCACCCGCAGCAATAAGCGCACGACGACTATGATCGTCCAGCGCCGTCACAAGCGTTAAGGAGTAGGCAATGACACGTTCTGCTAAAAAAGGTCCGTTCTGCGACGCTCATTTGCTGAAGAAGGTTGAGGCGGCTGCATCGACGCGTGACAAGAAGCCGATCAAGACCTGGTCGCGTCGTTCGACGATTCTGCCGGACTTCATCGGTCTGACGATCGCTGTTCACAACGGCCGTCAACACGTTCCGGTGTACGTCACGGAAAACATGGTCGGCCACAAGCTTGGCGAGTTCGCACTGACCCGTACGTTCAAGGGTCACGCGGCCGACAAGAAGGCCAAGAAATAAGGGGCTATCAAGATGGAAGTGAAAGCAATTCATCGCGGTGCCCGCATCTCGGCGCAGAAGACGCGCCTTGTGGCTGACCAGATTCGTGGTTTGCCGGTCGACAAGGCGCTGAACGTTCTGACGTTCTCGCCGAAGAAGGCGGCGGGTATCGTCAAGAAGGTCGTGCTGTCTGCGATCGCGAATGCGGAACACAACGAAGGCGCCGATATCGACGAGCTCAAGATCACGAGCATCTACGTCGACAAGGCTGCTTCGCTGAAGCGTTTCACCGCACGCGCAAAGGGTCGCGGTAACCGCATCGAGAAGCAATCCTGTCACATCACTGTGACGGTCGGGAATTAAGGAGCCATACGATGGGACAGAAAATTCATCCGACTGGCTTCCGTTTGGCCGTCAGCCGCAATTGGGCTTCGCGCTGGTACGCGAACAACAACAATTTCGCGGCGATGTTGCAGGAAGACATCGGTGTTCGTGAATATCTGAAGAAGAAGCTGAAGAACGCTTCGGTTGGCCGCGTCGTCATCGAGCGTCCGGCCAAGAACGCGCGCATCACGATTTACAGCTCGCGTCCGGGCGTTGTCATCGGCAAGAAGGGCGAGGACATCGAATCGCTGAAGGCTGAACTGCAGAAGCGCATGGGCGTTCCGGTTCACGTCAACATCGAAGAGATCCGCAAGCCGGAAACGGATGCTCAGCTCATCGCTGATTCGATCACGCAGCAGCTCGAGCGCCGCATCATGTTCCGCCGCGCGATGAAGCGTGCGATGCAGAACGCGATGCGTCTTGGCGCCCAAGGCATCAAGATCATGAGCGCGGGCCGTCTGAACGGTATCGAAATCGCTCGTACCGAGTGGTATCGCGAAGGTCGCGTGCCCCTCCATACGCTGCGTGCGGATATCGACTACGCGACGTCGGAAGCGAAGACCACCTACGGCATCATCGGCGTGAAGGTGTGGGTCTACAAGGGCGACACCCTCGGCCGCAACGAAGCGCCGGTCGTGGAAGAAGTGGCGGAAGAAAAGCGTCCGCGCCGCAACGCACGTCCGGGTGGCGATCGCCGTCCGCGCCGTGACGGTGAAGGCGCTCCGGCTGGCGCACGTCGTGGCGGTCCCCGTCGCGCTGGCGGTGACGCGAAGACTGGAGAATAACGATGCTGCAACCGAAACGCAGAAAGTATCGCAAAGAGCAGAAAGGTCGTAACACCGGCAAGGCGACGCGCGGCAACGCGGTGTCGTTCGGTGAATACGGTCTGAAGGCTATCGGTCGCGGCCGTTTGACCGCGCGTCAAATCGAAGCGGCGCGTCGTGCAATGACGCGTCACATCAAGCGTGGCGGCCGGATCTGGATCCGTATCTTCCCGGACAAGCCGATTTCGCAAAAGCCGGCCGAAGTGCGTATGGGTAACGGTAAGGGTAACCCGGAGTACTACGTCGCTGAAATTCAACCGGGCAAGATGCTGTACGAAATGGACGGTGTCTCCGAAGAACTGGCGCGCGAAGCGTTCCGTCTGGCTGCAGCCAAGCTGCCGCTCAAGACGAACTTCGTGGTCCGTCAGCTCGGCGCCTAAGGAGTAAATGATGAAGGCAACTGAACTTCGCCAGAAAGACCAGGCCGCGCTCAACAAGGAGCTGTCGGATCTGCTCAAGGCGCAATTTGGCTTGCGTATGCAACTCGCGACCCAGCAGCTCACGAACACGAGCCAGCTGAAGAAGGTCCGTCGCGACATCGCACGCGTGCGCACCGTCATGACCGAGAAGGCGAACCAGAAATGAACGATAGCGTAAAAACCTCGCTCAAGCGGACGCTGGTCGGCAAGGTCGTCAGCAACAAGATGGACAAGACGGTCACCGTTCTGGTCGAGCACCGCGTGAAGCATCCGATCTACGGCAAGTATGTCGTGCGCTCGAAGAAGTACCACGCGCATGACGACGCGAACACGTACAACGAAGGCGATCTCGTCGAAATCCAGGAAACCCGTCCGATTTCGAAGACGAAGGCTTGGGTTGTGTCGAAGCTGGTTGAAGCGGCTCGCGTGATCTAAAGCTGAAGCAGTAGTACCGCGATGCAGTAAGTAGTGTCGCAGTAAGTTTCGCTTGCAAGACCGAGATTATTTGTTATAATCTCGGTCTTCCCTCTTTGTGGGAGCCCCGTCGCGGGCGAAATTGGTGGGGGAAGCCGGCTTGGGCGCCAGCCTGAGTCGACAGATTCACCGGATTGCGATGGCGGGTTTCGTCTGCCCTCGCTGCCTGTTCTAACCCAAGCAGCCGAATGGCTGACGGGACCAAGACTGACCGGCTGTGCCATGGTGGTGCAATCGGATTAAGTTGGGAAAGATAAACCATGATCCAGACCGAAACTCGGCTTGAAGTGGCCGACAACACGGGTGCGCGTGAAGTCATGTGCATCAAGGTGCTCGGCGGCTCGAAGCGTCGTTACGCAAGCATTGGCGACATCATCAAGGTGACCGTCAAGGAAGCGACGCCGCGCGGACGCGTGAAAAAGGGCGAAATCTACAACGCCGTGGTCGTTCGTACGGCCAAGGGCGTGCGTCGCCAGGATGGCTCGCTCATCAAGTTCGACGGCAATGCCGCCGTTCTGCTGAACACCAAGCTCGAGCCGATCGGCACGCGTATTTTTGGGCCGGTTACGCGTGAACTGCGTAGCGAACGATTCATGAAGATCGTTTCGCTCGCGCCGGAAGTGCTGTAAGGAGTCGCGATGAACAAGATTCGCAAGGGTGACGAAGTCATCGTCACCACCGGCAAGGACAAGGGCAAGCGCGGTACCGTGCTGGCCGTTGCGGAAGACCGTGTGACCGTCGAGGGTATCAACCTCGTCAAGAAGCACGTGAAGCCGAACCCGATGAAGGGTACGACGGGCGGTGTGGAAGCCAAGTCGATGCCTCTGCATATTTCGAACGTCGCGCTCGTCGACGCGAACGGCAAGGCATCGCGTGTCGGCATTAAGGTCGAAGACGGCAAGAAGGTTCGCTTCTTGAAGTCGACCGGCGCCACGTTGAACGCCTGACGCGGAGTTAAAAAATGGCTCGTCTGCAAGAGATTTACAAAGAAAAGGTTGTGCCGCAACTGGTTGAAAAGTTCGGCTACAAGTCGGTTATGGAAGTGCCGCGCCTCACCAAGATTACCCTGAACATGGGCCTTGGCGAAGCCGTCGCTGACAAGAAGGTCCTCGAGCACGCCGTTGGCGACCTCACGAAGATCGCCGGCCAGAAGCCCGTCATCACCAAGTCGCGTAAGGCAATCGCTGGTTTCAAGATCCGCGAAGGCTACCCGATCGGCACGATGGTTACCCTGCGTGGTAATGCCATGTACGAATTCCTGGACCGTTTCGTGACGGTTGCGCTGCCTCGCGTCCGCGACTTCCGTGGCGTGTCGGGCAAGGCGTTCGACGGCCGTGGTAACTACAACATCGGTGTGAAAGAGCAGATCATTTTCCCCGAAATCGACTACGACAAGATCGACGCGCTGCGTGGGCTGAACATCAGCATCACGACGACTGCGAAGACCGACGAAGAAGCAAAGGCATTGCTCGCCGGCTTCAAGTTCCCGTTCAGAAACTGAGGTTACCGTGGCTAAACTGGCACTGATCGAACGTGAAAAGAAGCGCGCGCGCCTGGCAGCCAAGTACGCACCGAAGCGTGCTGAGCTGAAGGCTGTGATCGACGACACAAGCAAGTCGGACGAAGAGCGTTACCTCGCGCGTCTGGCGCTGCAACAACTGCCGCGTAACTCGAACCCCACTCGCAAGCGTAATCGCTGCGCGATCACGGGTCGTCCGCGTGGCACGTTCCGCAAGTTCGGACTCGCACGCGGCAAGATTCGTGAAATCGCTTTCCGCGGCGAAATCCCTGGCCTGACCAAGGCGAGCTGGTAATAGGAGAAACATAAATGAGCATGAGTGATCCTATCGCCGATATGCTGACTCGCATCCGCAATGCGCAGATGGTCGAGAAGGTTTCGGTGACTATGCCCTCGTCGAAAGTCAAGGTTGCGATTGCGCAGGTTTTGAAGGACGAAGGTTATATCGACGACTTCGCGGTGAAGGCTGAAGGCGCGAAGACGGAATTGAACATTGCGTTGAAGTACTACGCTGGCCGTCCGGTTATCGAGCGCCTCGAGCGCGTCTCGAAGCCTGGTCTGCGCGTGTACCGCGGTCGCAACGATATCCCTCAGGTGATGAACGGCCTGGGCGTTGCCATCGTGTCGACGCCGAAGGGTGTGATGACCGACCGCAAGGCGCGCCAGAACGGCGTCGGTGGCGAAGTCATCTGCTACGTCGCTTAACGCCTAAGGAGAAGAAACATGTCTCGAGTAGGTAAAAGCCCGATCGCGCTGCCGCAAGGCGCGGAAGTGGCCATCAAGAGCGACGTCATCACCGTGAAAGGTCCGCTCGGCACGATCTCTCAACCGGCCAACAAGCTGGTGAGCGTGACGAACGACAACGGTACGCTGAAGCTCGCTCCGGCCGACGAAAGCCGCGAAGCGAACGCGATGTCCGGCACGATGCGCGCCTTGCTGGCGAACATGGTGCACGGCGTCACCAAGGGTTTCGAGCGCAAGCTGACGCTGGTTGGCGTTGGCTATCGTGCGCAAGCGCAAGGCGACAAGCTGAACCTGTCGCTGGGTTTCTCGCACCCCGTGGTGCACCAGATGCCGGAAGGCGTCAAGGCTGAAACCCCGTCGCAGACCGAAATCGTGATCAAGGGGATCGACAAGCAGAAAGTCGGACAGACCGCAGCAGAAGTGCGCGGCTATCGTCCGCCTGAGCCGTACAAGGGCAAGGGCGTGCGCTATTCCGACGAGGTCGTGATCCTCAAAGAAACGAAGAAGAAGTAAGGGTGCGCAATCATGGATAAGACTCAATCTCGCCTGCGCCGCGCTCGTCAGACGCGTATCAAGATCGCTGAGCTGCAGGTTCCGCGTCTGGCCGTGCATCGCACGAATACGCATATCTACGCGCAAGTGTTCTCGGCATGTGGCACGAAGGTCGTGGCAAGCGCCTCGACGCTGGAAGCTGAAGTGCGCGCTGAACTGGCCGACAAGTCGGGCAAGGGCGGCAACGTCAATGCTGCGACCTTGATCGGCAAGCGTATCGCCGAAAAGGCCAAGGCTGCCGGCATCGAATCCGTCGCCTTTGACCGCTCGGGTTTCCGCTACCACGGCCGCGTGAAGGCGCTGGCTGATGCGGCGCGTGAAGCCGGGCTCAAGTTCTAAGGGAAGAATTCGTCATGGCAAAGATGCAAGCGAAAGTTCAGGCTGACGAACGCGACGACGGCCTGCGCGAAAAGATGATTTCGGTCAACCGCGTGACCAAGGTCGTGAAGGGTGGCCGTATTCTCGGCTTCGCCGCACTGACCGTGGTTGGCGACGGTGATGGCCGGATCGGCATGGGCAAGGGCAAGGCCAAGGAAGTTCCGGTTGCCGTTCAAAAGGCAATGGAACAGGCCCGCCGCAACATGTTCAAGGTGCCCCTGAAGAACGGCACGCTGCAACACGAAGTGCACGGCAAGCACGGCGCATCGGCGGTACTCCTCGCTCCGGCGAAGGACGGTACCGGCGTGATCGCTGGCGGCCCGATGCGCGCAGTGTTCGACGTGATGGGCGTGCAAAACGTTGTGGCCAAGAGCCACGGTTCGACGAACCCGTACAACCTCGTTCGTGCGACGCTGGACGGCCTGCGCAAGCAGTCGACTCCGGCAGACATCGCGGCGAAGCGTGGTAAGTCCGTCGAAGACATTCTGGGCTAAGGTGGTCACCATGTCTGAAAAAACTGTCAAGGTTCAGCTCGTCAAGAGCCTGATCGGGACCCGCGAAACGCACCGTGCGACGGTGCGTGGCCTCGGCCTGCGCCGCCTCAACTCGGTTTCCGAGTTGCAGGACACGCCGGCAGTGCGCGGGATGATCAACAAGGTCTCGTACCTCGTTAAGGTCATCGGCTGAGCGGTTGACCCTAGGATCCAAGGAGTTGAACATGGAATTGAATAACCTTAAGCCGGCAGAAGGCGCGAAGCACGCAAAGCGTCGCGTCGGGCGCGGTATCGGTTCGGGCCTCGGCAAGACCGCTGGCCGCGGCCACAAGGGTCAGAAATCGCGTTCGGGCGGCTTTCACAAGGTCGGCTTCGAAGGCGGTCAGATGCCTCTGCAGCGTCGTCTGCCGAAGCGTGGCTTCACGTCGCTGACGAAGGAATTCGTCGGTGAAGTGCGCCTGGCTGATCTCGAGAAGCTGCCGGTCGACGAAATCGATCTTCTGGCGCTGAAGCAAGCGGGTCTGGTCGGCGAGCTCATCAAGAGCGCGAAGATCATCAAGACCGGCGAGATCACGCGCAAGGTGACGGTGAAGGGCCTGACGGCAACGAAGGGCGCCCGCGAGGCAATCGAAGCCGCTGGCGGCTCGTTCGCCGAGTAACGCGCTTTCGCCGTTACTAGCACTAGCATCGGAGAAGGTACTTGGCTAACAGCCCGAGTCTCGCAAAAACCGGTCGAAGCGCGGCGAAATTCGGCGATCTGCGTCGGCGTGCAGTATTCCTGCTGCTGGCGTTGATCGTCTACCGCATTGGTGCGCATATTCCGGTACCCGGCATCGATCCGGATCAACTGGCGAAGCTGTTCCAAAGCCAGTCGGGCGGCATCCTGGGCATGTTCAACATGTTCTCGGGTGGCGCGCTGTCGCGATTCACGATCTTTGCGCTGGGCATCATGCCCTACATTTCGGCGTCGATCATCATGCAGTTGCTGTCGATCGTGTCGCCGCAAATGGAGGCGTTGAAGAAGGAAGGGCAGGCGGGGCAACGGAAGATCACGCAATACACGCGTATCTTTACCGTGGTTCTGGCGACCTTCCAGGCGTTCGGTATCGCAGTCGCGCTGGAAAACCAGCCGGCTCTGGTGCTGGACCCCGGCATGGTGTTCCGGCTGACGACGGTCGTGACGCTGGTGACGGGCACGATGTTCCTGATGTGGCTGGGTGAGCAGATCACGGAACGCGGTCTCGGCAACGGTATCTCGATCATCATCTTCGGTGGTATCGCGGCGGGTTTCCCGAACGCAATCGGTGGTCTGTTCGAGCTGGTTCGCACCGGTTCGATGAGCATCATCTCGGCGATCATCATCGTCGTGCTGATCGCGGCGGTCACGTATCTGGTCGTGTTCATTGAACGCGGTCAGCGCAAGATCCTCGTGAACTACGCGAAGCGCCAGGTCGGTAACAAGATTTACGGCGGACAGTCGTCTCATCTGCCGCTGAAGTTGAACATGTCGGGTGTGATTCCGCCGATCTTCGCGTCGTCGATCATTCTCTTCCCGGCAACCATCCTGAACTGGTTCAGTTCGGGTACGCGCACCAACTGGTTCGCGAACACGCTGCACAACGTGGCCGAGGCACTGAAGCCCGGTCAGCCCGTGTACGTGCTGCTGTATGCGTTGGCGATCGTCTTCTTCTGCTTCTTCTACACCGCACTGGTGTTCAACAGCCGGGAGACCGCCGACAACTTGAAGAAGAGCGGTGCTTTCGTTCCGGGTATCCGTCCGGGCGATCAGACTGCACGGTATATCGACCGCATCCTCACGCGTCTGACGCTGGCCGGTGCGATCTACATCGTATTCGTGTGCCTGCTGCCTGAGTTTCTGGTGTTGCGCTGGAACGTGCCGTTTTATTTTGGTGGAACGTCGCTGCTGATCATTGTCGTCGTCACGATGGACTTCATGGCTCAGGTGCAGTCGTACGTTATGTCGCAACAGTATGAGTCGCTGCTCAAGAAGGCAAACTTCAAGGGCGGCAACGTCCCGATGCGTTAATTAGGACCATGGCCAAAGACGATGTAATCCAGATGCAGGGCGAGGTCATCGAAAACCTGCCCAACGCTACTTTCCGGGTGAAATTGGAAAATGGCCATGTCGTCCTGGGGCATATTTCCGGGAAGATGCGGATGCACTACATCCGTATTCTGCCGGGCGACAAGGTTACGGTTGAATTGACGCCTTACGATCTGTCTCGTGCACGGATCGTGTTCCGGGCGAAGTGATTTGAAAAAAGGGTAATATCATGAAAGTGATGGCATCGGTTAAGCGCATTTGCCGCAATTGCAAGATCATCAAGCGCAAGGGCGTTGTGCGCGTGATTTGCAGCTCTGATCCGCGCCACAAACAGCGTCAAGGCTGAACGCCGCGCTTTTGCTTGCGCTTTTTGTTTGAGGAAAAACAATGGCTCGTATCGCAGGGGTTAACATCCCGAATCACCAGCATACCGAGATCGGCCTGACGGCAATCTTCGGCATCGGCCGCACGCGTTCGCGCGGCATTTGCACCGCTGCTGGTGTGGAATTTTCGAAGAAGGTCAAGGACCTCACCGACGCAGACCTCGAAAAGCTGCGTGACGAAGTGGGCAAATTCATCGTTGAAGGCGACCTGCGCCGTGAAGTCACGATGAACATCAAGCGCCTGATGGACTTGGGTTGCTACCGCGGCATGCGCCATCGCAAGGGTCTGCCCCTGCGTGGCCAGCGTACGCGCACGAATGCCCGTACGCGTAAGGGTCCGCGTCGTGCAGCGCAATCGCTGAAGAAGTAAGCGGAACTGACAGTTACAGGAAAACGTAATGGCTAAGGCTTCGAACAACTCCGCGGCGCAACGCGTTCGCAAGAAGGTCAAGAAGAACGTCGCCGAGGGCGTGGTTCACGTTCACGCGTCGTTCAACAACACCATTATCACGATCACGGACCGTCAAGGTAACGCGCTCGCATGGGCGACCTCGGGTGGTCAGGGCTTCAAGGGTTCGCGTAAGTCGACGCCCTTCGCAGCTCAGGTCGCAGCCGAGTCGGCTGGCCGCGTGGCAATGGAATACGGCGTGAAGAACCTCGAAGTGCGGATCAAGGGCCCCGGTCCTGGCCGTGAATCGGCGGTGCGCGCGCTGCATGGTCTTGGCATCAAGATCACCGCGATCTCCGACGTGACGCCGGTCCCGCACAACGGCTGCCGTCCGCCGAAGCGCCGTCGTATCTAATACGACGATGCGACCGCATGTTTCCTGTCGATGCGCAAGTATCGGCGGGTTTCGTGCGTTAGTAAGTTTTAACTAAGCCCACCGTTCGGCCCAAAGGGTTCGGACTAGCGCGGAGGAAACTTCGCGTGATCAATATTTAAGGATGCAAAGTGGCACGCTATACCGGTCCCAAAGCCAAGCTGTCCCGCCGTGAAGGCACCGATCTGTTCCTGAAGAGCGCACGCCGTTCGCTCGCCGACAAGTGCAAGCTCGACAGCAAGCCCGGCCAACATGGCCGCACCTCGGGCGCGCGTACGTCCGACTACGGCACCCAGTTGCGCGAAAAGCAGAAAGTGAAGCGTATCTACGGCGTGCTGGAGCGTCAGTTCCGCCGCTACTTCGCTGAAGCCGACCGCCGCAAGGGCCCGACGGGCGAAAACCTGCTGCAGTTGCTCGAGTCGCGTCTCGACAACGTCGTCTATCGCATGGGCTTCGGCTCGACGCGCGCCGAAGCGCGTCAGCTCGTGAGCCACAAGTCGATCATGGTCAACGGCCAAGTCGCGAACATCCCGTCGCTGCAAGTGAAGTCGGGCGACGTCGTGTCGGTGCGTGAACAATCGCGCAAGCAGGCTCGTATCGTCGAAGCTCTGTCGCTGGCGCAGCAAGGCGGTATGCCGAGCTGGGTGTCGGTCGACGAGAAGAAGTTCGAAGGCACGTTCAAGTCGATGCCCGAGCGTAGCGATATCGCCGGCGACATCAACGAAAGCCTGATCGTCGAATTGTATTCGCGTTAATCGCGGCGGTAATGGATTGACAGCCGGGGAGCCTGATTGCTCGTGGCAAGGGGTGGCCTCGGCTGTTTATTTTCAGGTTGTTACCGGTCAGCCTTATCGGTGTAACGAGCCGAGGGTATTGAAAAGGAAAACCTATGCAAACCAGTTTGTTGAAGCCCAAGATCATTGCAGTTGAATCGCTTGGTGAAAACCATGCGAAGGTGGTTATGGAGCCGTTCGAACGCGGCTATGGCCACACCTTGGGTAACGCGCTCCGGCGCGTGCTGCTGTCGTCGATGATCGGCTACGCGCCGACCGAAGTGACGATCGCAGGCGTCGTGCACGAATACTCGACGCTCGATGGTGTGCAAGAGGATGTGGTCAACCTGCTGTTGAACCTGAAGGGCGTCGTCTTCAAGCTGCACAACCGCGACGAAGTCACGGTGACGCTGCGCAAGGAAGGCGAAGGCGTTGTCACGGCCGGCGATATCGAACTCGCGCACGACTGCGAAGTCATCAACCCGGAACACGTGATCGCTCATCTGTCGAAGGGCGGCAAGCTCGACGTTCAGATCAAGATCGAAAAGGGCCGCGGCTACGTGCCGGGCAACGTGCGCCGCTACGGTGAAGAGTCGGCGAAGATCATCGGCCGCATCGTGCTGGACGCTTCGTTCTCGCCCGTTCGCCGTGTGAGCTACGCCGTCGAAAGCGCGCGTGTCGAACAGCGTACCGACCTCGACAAGCTCGTGATGAACATCGAGACCAACGGCGTGATCTCGCCGGAAGAAGCGATCCGCCAGTCGGCTCGCATTCTGGTCGATCAGTTGTCGGTGTTCGCAGCGCTGGAAGGCACCGAAGCGGCAGCGGAAGCACCGTCGCGCGCGCCGCAGATCGATCCGATCCTGCTGCGTCCGGTGGACGATCTCGAACTCACGGTTCGCTCCGCGAATTGTCTGAAGGCCGAGAACATCTACTACATCGGCGATCTGATCCAGCGTACGGAAAACGAACTGCTGAAGACGCCGAATCTGGGCCGCAAGTCGCTGAACGAAATCAAGGAAGTGCTGGCTTCGCGCGGTCTGACGCTCGGTATGAAGCTCGAAAACTGGCCGCCGGCCGGTTTGGACAAGTAAGTCGGCAAGTAATAGCGAACGCAATCGCGTAACTTGGCAACGACGCGGATTTTGCTTTAAAATCCGCGTCTTGCTTTTCTCTGACCGGCCCGTGCTCCCGAAATAGGGCGCAATAGAAGAGCTGGATCAAAACTCGTTAAAGGAACTGAAAATGCGTCATAAGCATGGTCTGCGGAAACTGAACCGCACGAGCAGCCATCGTCTGGCAATGCTCCGCAATATGTCGAATTCGCTCATCGAGCACGAAGTCATCAAGACGACGCTGCCGAAGGCCAAGGAACTGCGCAAGGTCGTCGAGCCCCTCATCACGCTGGGCAAGAAGCCGTCGCTCGCGAACCGCCGTCTGGCGTTCAACCGTCTGCGCGATCGTGATTCCGTCGCGAAGCTGTTCGACGTTCTCGGCCCGCGCTACGCAAACCGTCCGGGCGGCTACCTCAGCATCCTGAAGTTCGGTTTCCGCGTCGGCGACAACGCGCCGATGGCGCTGGTCCAGTTGATGGATCGCCCGGAAGTCGAAGAGACGGAAGAAGTGCAAGAAGCGGAATAAGTTCCGGTTCGGGTTGTTAGTGAAAAGGCCAAGCTCAGCTTGGCCTTTTTGCATTCTGGCTGCGGCATTTCAGCGCGACAGGCGGTAAAGATGCGCGGCCGTCGCCGATGCTACGATATGCAACTGGCCTGTCACGCTTTTCCACGGAGCCCCGAGTGAACGTCCCCGTCGTTTTGATGCTTTCCACGCTGCCCGATGCCGCTGCTGCCGATGCGCTCGCGCAAGCGGTGCTGGAAGCGCGGCTCGCCGCCTGCGTGACGAATCTTGGCGGGGTGTCATCGCGGTATCACTGGAAGGGCGCGCTGGAGTCGTCGCAGGAAGTGCAGTTGTTGTTCAAGACGAGCGTCGCGCGCAGCGAGGAGTTGCAGCGCTTTGTCGAGGCTCGGCATCCGTATGAAACACCCGAAATCCTGGTCTGGCAGGTGGACGCTTCACCTGCATACGGACAGTGGATCAACGTAGAAACGCAGCGTCCTCTTCATGTTTGAGCTTTCTCGTCTTATCGCGCGGCGATTCTTCGGCGCGTTCCTGTTCCTAGCGGCGTTCGCACTGCTGTCGGGCGTTGCCCGTGCAGCCGACGATTTTCTCGATCCCGACGTCGCGTTCAAATTCAGCGCATCCGAGAAGCCCGGTGAAGTGGATGTGCGCTACAAGATCGCGGACGGTTATTACATGTACCGCGAGCGCTTTGCGTTCGCAGTGAAAAGCGGTGATGCAATGATTGGTGCGGCGCAACTGCCGGCCGGCAAGGTCCATTTCGATCAGACGTTCAATAAGGACGTTGAGACGTATCGTGGCGAGTTGATTATCCGTATTCCGGTGACGCAGGCGAAAGGCCCGTTCGTGCTCGCCGTGACATCGCAAGGATGTGCGGATCAGGGCATCTGTTATCCGCCGATGGAGAAGACGTATCGCGTCAAGGGCGACGCACTGCAACCGGCGGGCGCGTCGCCGTCTCCGCCCGTCACAGTCGGGGACAGCAGCACTTCATGGTTCGAGCGCGTGACGAACGCCGATTACGCGCAATCGATGCTCGAAGGCGGCGGATTTTTCGCTGTTGTCGGACTGTATTTCCTCGCTGGCATCGTGTTGAGTCTGTTGCCATGCTCTTATCCGATGATCCCGATTCTCTCCGCGATCATCGTCGGTGAAGGTGCACGCGTGACGCGCACCCGCGGATTCGCGTTGTCCGTGTCGTATGTGATCGGCATGGCGCTCGTCTACACCGTGCTCGGCATCGCGGCCGCGCTGATCGGTCAGAGTCTCGGCGCGTGGTTGCAGAACCCGTGGGTGCTCGGTGCATTCGGCGTGCTGCTCGCGGCGTTCGCCGTCGCACTGATTTCGGGCGTCGACATCGCGTTGCCCGAGCGCTGGCAGAGCGGCGTGAACGAGGCGTCGCGGCAACACAGCGGCGGCAAGTTTGCGGCCGTCGCGGTGATGGGCGCGCTTTCCGCGCTCGTCGTTGGCGCGTGCATGACCGCGCCGCTTTTCGCGGTGCTCGCATTCATCGCGCATACCGGCAACGCAGTGCTCGGCGGCGCGGCGCTCTTCGCGATGGGCATCGGGCTCGGCGTGCCGCTGCTGATCATCGGGTTGGGCGCTGGCTCGATCCTGCCCCGCGCCGGCGTGTGGATGGATGGCGTGAAGGTGTTCTTTGGCGTCGTGCTGCTCGCGGCGGCGTTGTGGATCGTGTGGCCTGTCATCGGCGGCGTCGCGCAGATGTTGCTCGCGGCGCTGTGGTTGTTGATCGCGGCGGCATCGCTCGGGCTGTTCTCGTCGGGCGCGGCGGTGCCTGTCGGCGTATGGAAGCGGCTCGGACGCGGCCTCGGCGCCGCATTCGCCATCTGGGCCGCGACGCTGCTCGTCGGGCTGGCGGCGGGTTCGACGGATCCGTTGCGTCCTCTCGCCGTGCTAGCTTCGAGGGGCGACTCGTCCGCGTCCGCGCAAACGCCGGGGCCAGCGTTCGCACCGGTGCGCTCGTCGGCGGAACTGGACTCGGCGGTCAAATCGGCCGCGCGCCCCGCGATGCTCGATTTCTACGCCGACTGGTGCGTGTCCTGCAAGGAAATGGAGAAGCTGACCTTCTCCGACGCCCGCGTGCAGGCGCGCCTCGCGCAACTCAATCTGCTGCGCGCGGACGTGACCGCCAACAACGCCGACGACCAGGCGCTTCTGAAGCGCTTCCGGCTGTTCGGGCCGCCGGGCATCATCTTCTTCGATGCGCAGGGTAACGAAGTCGCGCGCGTGGTCGGCTACGAATCGGCGGATACGTTCCTGAAGAGCCTCGACAAGGTCGGTCCTTCGAACGGGTAAAAAAGAAGGGCGATGCCGTGAAGCATCGCCCTTCTCACATCTGACGCAGGAAAGCTTACTTCGACGCCCGCAGAATCCGCGCCGCATCCAGCGCGAAGTACGTCAGCACGCCATCGGCGCCCGCGCGCTTGAACGCGAGCAACGCTTCCATCATCACCTTGTCGTGGTCGATCCAGCCGTTCTGCGCGGCGGCCTTGATCATCGCGTACTCGCCGCTCACCTGATACGCGTAAGTCGGGAAGCGGAACTCGTCCTTCACGCGGCGCACGATGTCGAGATACGGCATGCCCGGCTTGACCATCACCATGTCCGCGCCTTCTTCGATGTCCATGCGCACTTCGCGCATCGCTTCATCGGAGTTGGCCGGGTCCATTTGGTACGTCATCTTGTTGCCCTTGCCGAGATTCGCGGCCGAGCCGACTGCATCGCGGAACGGGCCATAGAACGCCGACGCGTACTTCGCCGCGTACGCCATGATGCGCGTATGAATGTAGCTTTCGCTTTCGAGCATCTCGCGGATCGCGCCGATGCGGCCGTCCATCATGTCCGACGGCGCGACGATATCCACACCCGCCTCGGCCTGCGTGCGCGCCTGCTCGACGAGAATTTCGCTGGTTTCGTCGTTCTTCACGTAGCCTTCTTCGTCGAGCACGCCGTCCTGGCCGTGGCTCGTGTACGGATCCAGCGCGACGTCGGTCAGCACGCCGAGCATCGGGAAGTTCTTCTTCAGCTCGCGCACGGCGCGCGGAATCAGACCTTCGGGATTCGTGGCCTCGCGGCCATCGGGCGTCTTGAGCGACGGCTCGATCGCCGGAAACAGCGAAATCACCGGCACACCCAGTTCCACGCACTGCTCGGCGACTTTCATCAGCAGGTCGACGGAAGTGCGCTCGACGCCGGGCATCGACGGCACGGCTTGCCGCGCATTCGTCCCTTCGACGATGAACACCGGATAAATGAGGTCGTTCGTGGTGAGGAGGTTTTCGCGCATCAGACGACGCGAGAAGTCATCGTGGCGCATGCGGCGCGGACGATGGTGCGGATAGAAGCTCATATTTCGACTCGAATTGGTGATCTTCAGGGGAGGTCGAAAACGTGTCGCAGAACACGCGCAAATCCTTGCCGAACAAGGACTTGGGCGCGTCTGAAACCGTTTTGAGACAATGGTATATCATACCGATCGAGCGAGGCGCTTGCCGCCGGACTCCCCGCTTCTCCTCCCTGAGCGGGTGCCTGTCGATATTCGATTAGGCTATTAACCCGCCGTCATGCGGCGGGTTTTTTTATGCGCGAGCGTTTATGCGCGAGCGCGCGCGACGGCTCACTCGGCCGCGTCTTCCGGCACGTTCTCGCCCGCTTCTTCGGGCATCAGCCAGCTTTCGATCTGTTCGTGCGCTTCATCGAGACCAGTGCGCTTGAGCGCGGAGAAAAGCTGCACGGTCAGTTCGCCGCGATAACCCGCGTCTTTATATTCCACCAAGGATTTCTTCGTCGCGCGGAGGGCGTTGGTCATCTCCTGTCGCGTCAATTTGTCGCATTTGGTGAGCAGCGCGTGAATCGGTTTTCCGGTCGGCGCGAACCAGTCGATCATGATGCGATCCAGTTCCGTGAGCGGGCGGCGCGAATCCATCATCAGGATCATGCCGCACAGTTGCGCGCGGCTCTGCAGATAGGTGGAAAGCAGACGCTGCCAATGCTCCTTCGCGGCGCCCGGCACTTCGGCGTAACCGTAGCCGGGAAGATCGACGAGATAACCGACCGGCGCGTCCTTCGGCCCGACCGAGAAGTAATTGATGTGCTGCGTGCGCCCCGGCGTCTTACTCGCGAACGCGAGCCGCTTCTGGTTGCACAGAATGTTGATCGCGGTCGACTTACCCGCGTTCGAGCGTCCCGCGAATGCGACTTCCGGCTGCGGCGTGGGCGGCAGATCGCGCAGGTGATTGACGGTGGTAAAGAAACGGGATTGGTGAAGCAGAAATGACATTGGCGGACCCAATCGAATGAGCGGTGAATACCAGAAGCCTTGAGAACCCGGCGAATACTGGGCATGCCCCGACTGGCGTCTTTGCGTGTAGCGGGTTATTGTACAATACGACGGATTTTTAAAGATCAGCACGGGCACGCAAGACCCAAGCCGCAGGCGGCACCCATAGAGGAGCGAGACAGTTTTTGGGGCACTTTTTGAGCCTCTTCGTTCAGCGAGTTCGGGTATCTTGCGGCGATGTTCTGTCGCCGTCGTTTTTTGCAGAACCTCACATTCTCACAAGACGAAAAACAGGGTACGCGAATGAACCGACTGTACAGGTCTCTGGTGGTGATTCGGGCAGCGGCGGCTTTCGGTGCAGGTTTGAGTGGACTAGCGGTATCGGCGTCAGTGAATGCGGCGGAGCCCGCGCAATCGGCAAAGCCGGATGCAGCGAGGGGCCAGGCCATTGCGACCCAGGTGTGCGCGGCGTGTCACGCGGCTGACGGCAACAGCGCCGGCGCGGCGTTTCCAAAGCTCGCCGGGCAGCACGCCGAATACATCGTCAAGCAGTTGAAGGATTACAAGACGCAGCCGGGCGCAAAAGCGCCGGCGCGCAACAATCCGATCATGGCGGGCATCGCGGGCGCGCTGTCTGAGCAGGACATGGTGAATGTCGCGGCGTACTTCGCGTCGCAGAAGGCCAAGCCCAACTACGCGCGCGACAAGAACGACGTGGCGCTCGGGCAGAAGATCTACCGCGGCGGCATCGCGGATAAGGGCGTGCCGGCGTGCGCCGCCTGCCATGGCGCGACGGGCATGGGCATCCCGGTGCAGTATCCGCGGCTGTCGTGGCAATGGGGCGATTACACCGTTGCGCAGTTGAACGCCTTCGCAACGGGACAACGCGGCAACAGCGAGCCAATGCATCAGATTTCCTCGCGCATGAATGAAACGGAGATGAAGGCGGTTGCCGACTACATCGCCGGTTTGCATTAAACGCAGCAGTCAGCGTCCAGCGGTTCCCTGCGTCGAGAACGGGAATCGCCCATACTACGAAGCCGGTCCCGGGAGCATCCGAGAAGACCGGCGCGAAAACAAGAAAAGGGTGGGACGTCGGTCGATGAGACCGCCAGCGTCTCCACCCTTTTTTGCTGTCCAGTCGGAGTTTGAATGAGCGTCACCACATCGGGTATGCAGTCGAAGTCGGGCCGCCGGGCCTTCAGGCATTTCGTCGAACTAGTCAGTTCGATGCGCTTCGCCATCGCGTTGCTGGTCATTCTGGCGATCGCGAGCATCATCGGCACGGTGCTCACGCAAGAGGACCCGTATCCCAACTATGTGAACCAGTTCGGCCCGTTCTGGGCGGACATCTTCCGCGGCCTGAGCCTCTACAACGTGTACAGCGCGTGGTGGTTCATGCTGATCCTGATCTTCCTCGTGATCTCGGTGTCGCTGTGCGTCATCCGTAACAGCCCGAAGATGATCGCGGATATCAAGAGCTGGAAAGACCGCGTGCATGAAGGCGGTCTGCGCGCGTTCCATCACAAGGGAGAATTCACGGTAGCGACTAACCGCGCGCAAACCGCGGCGACCCTCGAGCGCCTCGCCGCGAAGATGGGCTATCGCACCGTCACGCGTCAGACCGACAACGGCGCGACGCTGATCGCGGGCAAGCGCGGCGCGATGACCAAGATCGGCTATATCTCGGCGCATCTGGCGATCGTGGTGATCTGCATCGGCGGGCTGCTGGACAGCAATCTGCCCATCAAATTGCAGATGTGGATGTTCAACAAGACGCCGGTCAACAGCAACGCCGTCATCAACGACATTCCCGCCGAGCATCGTCTGTCGACATCGAACCCGACGTTCCGCGGTTACGCGTGGGTGCCCGAGGGCCAGTTCGTCGGCACGGCGATCCTGAACCAGCAGGACGGCTCGATCATTCAGGATCTGCCGTTCTCGATTCAGCTGAACAAGTTCATCGTCGATTACTACTCGACCGGCATGCCGAAGCTCTTTGCGAGCGATATCGTCGTGATCGATCACAAGACGGGCAAGCGCATTCCGGCGCGCGTCGAGGTGAACAAGCCGTTCACCTACGACGGCGTCTCGATCTATCAATCGAGTTTCCAGGACGGCGGCTCGAAGCTCGAAATGACCGCCTGGCCGATGACCGGCGGCAGCGCCAAAACCGCGCCCTTCAGCGGCACGATCGGCGGCACGGCGCCCATCGGCACGCAGTTCACGGGCGCGCAGGGCGAAACCGTCGAATTCACGGATTTCCGCGCGATCAACGTCGAGAACATGACGGATGGCAGCGGTGCGCCGGACGCGCGCGGCGTCGGCAAGAAGGAAACGCTGCGCGATGCGTTCGACGAGCGCCTCGGCTCCGGCGCGAAAACGTCGAAGCCCACCGATCTGCGCAACGTCGGGCCGTCGGTGCAATACAAGGTGCGCGGCACGGACGGCCAGGCGCGCGAGTACAGCAACTACATGCTGCCGGTGGATGTGAGCGGCCAGCGCATGTTCCTCGCGGGCATGCGCGTAAGCCCGAACGATCCGTTCCGCTATCTGCGCATTCCCGCCGACGAGCAGAGCACCGTCAAGCAATGGATGGACTTGCGCGCGGCGCTCGCCACGCCCGCGACGCGCGCCGAAGCCGCACATCGTTTCGCGCTGCGCTCGGTGCCGCAGGAGAACGGCGAGCTTCAGAAACATCTGGAGGAAAGCGCGATTCGCGTGCTGAACCTCTTCGCCGGCGCCGATGAAACGGGCAAGACGAGCGCGAATCCCCAGATGATTGGCGGTTTCCAGAGCATCGCGATGTTCATCGACAAATCGGTGCCGAAGGGCGAGCAGGAAAAAGCCGCTGGCCTGCTGATGCGCATGCTTGAAGGCGCGATGTGGGACGTATGGCAGATTTCCCGAGAGCAAAACGGCCTGCCTGACGCTAAAGTGGATGAAAAGAACTCCGCGTTCGTGCAGTCGTCCATCAACGCGCTTTCCGACAGCTTTCTGTACGGTTCGCCTGTCTTCCTGCAGCTGGACAACTTCAAGCAGGTGCAAGCTTCGGTATTCCAGTTGACGCGCGCACCGGGTAAAAATCTGGTGTATCTTGGCAGCCTTCTGCTGGTGGTCGGCATTTTCGCGATGTTCTACGTGCGCGAACGCCGGCTCTGGTTCTGGCTCAAAGATACAGGGCAGGGCGGCGCGAGCGTGCTGATGGCGATGTCCACGGCCCGCCGCACGTTCGATTTCGAGAAAGAATTCGTGCGCACGCGCGCGCAAATCGCGGCGGCGCTCGGCGTGAAGCCGGAAGGCCCGGCCGATCCGTCCCCGGCATCCGGTGCGCCCCGGCACTCGCAATCCGAGACTCCGAGCTCGGAAGTTTCAACACGGTAAGATCATGGACCTCACACAATCCTCCTCCCGCGCACCTGTCCAGACGGAGCGTCCGGCATCGGATCTTCCCGATGTCGCCGTGTTCGACGATCGTCCTTTCTTGCGCAGGCTCGGCGTCATCGACTGGCTGTTCGCGCTCGCGATGGTCGCCGGCGCGGGCTTCGCGCTGAACCGCTATCACGCGTACATGGACGTGTACGACACGGCCGTGCTGATCGGCGCGGTGCCCACGTTCGTCGTGCTCGGCTGGCGCTGGAAACCGGTGCGCCTTTTGATCGCGCTGATCGCGGTGCTGGCGCTGTCGTCGATCCAGTTGTATCAGCACGACCTGGCGCGCGCCGAGACCAATTTCTTCCTCAAATACTTCCTGTCGAGCCAATCCGCGATTTTGTGGATGAGCGCGCTTTTCATCCTCGCCACGCTCTTCTACTGGATCGGCCTCGTGACGCGCTCGCAGACCGGCGGCGCGATCGGCTCGCGCATGACGTGGGTCGCGGTGCTGATGGGCTTCACCGGCCTGATGGTGCGCTGGTACGAGTCGTACATGATCGGCTCGGACGTCGGCCATATTCCGATCTCGAATCTGTATGAAGTGTTCGTGCTGTTCTGCCTGATCACGGCGCTGTTCTATCTCTACTACGAGCAGCATTACTCGACGCGGCAGATGGGCGCGTTCGTGCTCCTCGTGATCAGCGCGGCCGTCGGCTTCCTGATGTGGTACTCGATCGCCCGCGACGCGCAGCAGATTCAACCGCTCGTGCCCGCGCTGCAAAGCTGGTGGATGAAAATCCACGTGCCGGCGAACTTCATCGGTTACGGCAGTTTCGCGCTCTCCGCGATGGTCTCGGTGGCGTATCTCGGGAAGCAGCGCGGTTTCATGGCGGACCGCCTGCCCTCGCTCGAAGTGCTCGACGACGTCATGTACAAGTCGATCGCAGTCGGCTTCGCGTTCTTCACCATCGCGACGATTCTCGGCGCGCTGTGGGCCGCGGAAGCGTGGGGCGGCTACTGGAGCTGGGACCCGAAGGAAACGTGGGCGCTGATCGTGTGGCTGAACTACGCGGCGTGGCTGCACATGCGCCTGATGAAAGGTCTGCGCGGCGCGGCGGCGGCCTGGTGGGCGCTCACGGGCCTGATCGTGACGACCTTTGCGTTCCTCGGCGTCAACATGTTCCTGTCGGGCTTGCATAGTTACGGCAAGCTCTGATCGGGCCGCATCGATTCAGAAAAAAACCGCCATGCGCCCCGCTGGCGGTTTTTTTTCGTTTTGCGGTGGAATACTGGCATCCGAACTGCTGTTCTCCACCGTATCGGCATAGAGCCGCGACGCGTTCGGCGTCGCAATGGAAGGAATGGAAATGTGGATCGGAAGAAACCGTCATCTCTACGGTGGCGATATCGCGAGTCATGAGATCACGCCGCGCGACGTGTTCGAGAACCGTCGCCGCGCGTTGCGCTCAATCGGCGCGCTCGCCGCAACCGGGCTCGCGGGCGCGAGCGGCCTCGCCAATGCGACGCTGACTTCGACCGATGCGAAAGGCCAGAAGCTCGCCGCGACGACCAACGCCAAATTCGTCGCGCTCGACAAGCCGACGCCGCTCAAGGACATCACGTCCTACAACAACTTCTACGAGTTTGGCACCGACAAGGGCGATCCGGCCGAGCACGCGGGCACGCTGCGTCCGCGGCCGTGGAAAGTGTCGGTCGAAGGTGCGATCAAGAATCCGAAGGTCTACGACATCGACGATATCCTGAAGCTCGCGCCGCTCGAGGAACGCGTGTACCGGCTGCGCTGTGTCGAAGGCTGGTCGATGGTGATTCCGTGGATCGGCGTCTCGCTTTCCGAGTTGATCAAGCGCGCCGAGCCGCAAGGCAACGCGAAGTACGTGCAGTTCATCACGCTCGCGGATCCGTCGCAGATGCCCGGTCTCTCGACGCCGATCCTCGAATGGCCGTACTCCGAAGGCCTGCGCATGGACGAGGCGATGAATCCGCTCACGCTCCTGACCGTCGGTCTGTATGGCGAAGTGCTGCCGAACCAGAACGGCGCGCCGGTGCGCGTCGTGGTGCCGTGGAAGTACGGCTTCAAGAGCGCGAAATCGCTCGTGAAGATCCGCTTCGTCGAAAAGCAGCCGCCGACGAGCTGGAATCTCTACGCGCCGAACGAATACGGCTTCTATTCGAACGTGAACCCGAACGTCGATCATCCGCGCTGGAGCCAGGCCACGGAACGGCGTATCGGTGAGGACGGGTTCTTTCAGCCGAAGCGCAAGACGCTCATGTTCAACGGTTATGGAGATCAGGTCGCGTCGCTGTATCAGGGCATGGACCTGAAGAAGAATTTCTGAACGATGCCGTCCGCTTCTCAAATCAAAGGTACGCGCGCGAGGGCCAGTGTTCAGCCGGGGCCGCGCTGGGTCGTTCCGGCGAAGGTGGCTGTGTTCGTCCTGATGCTGTATCCGCTCGCGCGTCTCGTCGTGCTCGGCATGACTGGCGTGAATGGTGGCCTGAGCGCGAATCCGATCGAGTTCATCACGCGCTCGACCGGCCGCTGGACGCTCGTCTATTTGTGCATCACGCTGGCCATCACGCCGGTGCGCCGCATGACCGGCATTACGGCGCTCGCGCGCTTTCGGCGGATGACGGGCCTATACGCGTTCTTCTTCGCCGTGCTGCACTTCACCACCTACATCTGGTTCGACAAATGGTTCGATATCGCCGAGATGCTGAAGGACATCGGCAAGCGGCCGTTCATCACGGTGGGTTTCGCGGCGTTCGTGCTGCTGATTCCGCTCGCCGTGACTTCGCCGAAAGCGATGGTGCGCAAGCTCGGCCGCCGCTGGCAGACCTTGCATCGCGCGATCTATCTGATCGCCGCGCTCGCGATCCTGCATTTCTGGTGGATGAAGGCGGGCAAGCACGACTTCGAGCAGCCAAAGATCTACGGCTCGATCGTGATCGCGTTGCTCGGCTGGCGCGTGATCGCGTGGATTCGAACATACGCGGCACGGCGGCGCGCATAAAAAAACGATGCCTCGGCATCGCTTTTTTTTTGAGACGCGGAAGCCTCAGTCCGGCAGAATCGATTCCCCGGCGAACAACTGCTTCACTTCTTCGCGCTCGCGCACGAGACGCGCGCGTTCGCCATCGACCATGATTTCGGCGGCGCGCGGACGCGTGTTGTAGTTCGAGCTCATCACGAAGCCATATGCGCCCGCCGAGCAGATCGCGAGCAGATCGCCAGGTTCGACGGCGAGTTCGCGATCGCGTCCGAGCCAATCGCCGCTTTCGCAAACCGGACCGACGACATCGTACTTGTGCGCTTTCGCGTCACGCTTCACGACCGGCACGATGCGATGGAAGGCCTCGTACATCGCCGGGCGCGCGAGGTCGTTCATCGCGGCATCGACGATGGCGAAGTTCTTTTCCTCGCCCGGCTTCAGAAACTCGACGCGCGTGAGCAACACGCCCGCATTGCCCACCAGCGAGCGCCCCGGCTCGAAATACACTTCGCGCTGACCGTGGCCGCTCTTCTCGATGTGATCGAGGACCGTCTTCACGAACACGCCGATATCGGGCGGCGTTTCGTCGTCGTACGTGATGCCGAGGCCGCCGCCGACATCGACGTGACGAATGCTCATGCCGTCCGCTTCGATCTGCGCGACGAGCTCGAGCAGCTTGTCGACCGCATCGAGATACGGGCTGATCTCGGTGATCTGCGAGCCGATATGGCAATCGATGCCGACGATATCGAGGTTCGGCATCGCATGCGCTTGCGCGTAGGTCGCGCGCGCATCGCTGAAAGCGACGCCGAACTTGTTCGACTTGAGGCCGGTGGAAATATACGGATGCGTCTTCGCATCGACATCCGGATTCACGCGCAGCGAAACGGGCGCCTTCTTGCCGAGCGACTTCGCGACTTCGTTCAACGCGTGCAGCTCGGGAATCGATTCGACGTTGAAGCACTTCACGCCGGCTTCGAGCGCCTCGCGCATTTCCGCCGCCGATTTGCCGACGCCCGAGAACACGGTGTTTTCCGCCTTGCCGCCGGCCGCGAGCACGCGCGCGAGCTCACCCGACGACACGATGTCGAAGCCCGCGCCCATGCGCGCGAACACGTTGAGCACCGCGAGATTGCTGTTCGCCTTCACCGCGACGTGCACGGTCGCGCGGCGGCCCGCGCAGGCATCGGCGTAGGCGTGATAGGCGCGCGTCAGCGCTTCGCGCGAATAGACGTAGAGCGGCGTGCCGAACTGCTCCGCGAGCGACGCGGCTGAGACGCCTTCGGCGTGCAGCACGCCGTCGACATAGTGGAATGCGGAATCACTCATGCGTGGAATCGAAAATGCGCGTTTGAGCGCGCGAGGCGGAAGGTCAGTCGGCGGACGAAGCGGGCTTGGGCGCCGAGTTCAGATTGGTCTCCGGCGAAAGCGTCAGCGGCTGGCCCGATGTGTTCGGAACGCTGTCCGCAGCGACATTCGAAGGCGGCGTATTCTGGAGATCGTTGGGACGTTGCGGAAGCGGCGGCACCTTAGGCAGATAAAGCGGACCGCGTTGACCACAACCGCCGAGCGAGAGTGTTGCCGCGGCGCCGATGCTCAAAGCCGCTACAATCGCGCTCATCCTGAAAACGACTCGCATGACCGTCCCTAAACGTTTAATCGATGGAGTTTAGCATGACAGACCAGGAATACCTGACGCTGGCGGAGGCCGCGCTGACAGCCATCGAGCGCTCGGTGGACCAGGCCGACGCCGATATCGAATTCGAGCGCAGCGGCAATGTGCTGACGCTGGAATTCGAGAACCGCACGAAGGTGATCGTGAACCTGCAGCCGCCGAAGCATGAAATCTGGCTCGCGGCGAAGGCCGGCGGATTCCACTACAAGTACGTCGACGGCGCGTGGCGCGATACGCGCGACAACAGCGAATTCTTTGCGACGTTGAGCAAATATTCGACTGAGCAAGCCGGCGAGCCGATCAGTTTCAAGGCGTAAAAAAAGCGGGCGGACCGCGTGGTCCGCCCGCTTCGGGCATCGCAAGGGCTCGACTGCTATTGGCCCTTGAACAGATTCATGATGTCCTGCTTTTCCTGCTCGCCGACTTGAGGCGCGGGCGCGGTCACACCGGACACGCCTTCCTGCGGCGCCGCCTGACTTACGCCGATCGTCGCGACGAAGCCGTGACCCGGCGTCATGTCGTCGAAATAGAGCTCGTTGCCGAGCGATGTGATATCGGGCGGCATCAATGGCTTGTACTCGGGCACGCCCTTGAGCGCGCGGCCCATGTAATCCATCCAGACAGGCAGCGCGAGACCGCCGCCGGTTTCCTTGTCGCCGAGACTGCGCGGATTGTCGTAGCCGATCCACGCGATCGCCACGAGCGAGCGCTGATAGCCGGCGAACCATGCATCGCGCGAATCGTTCGTCGTGCCCGTCTTGCCGGCGAGATCGCCGCGCTTCAGCTGATTCGTCTTCGCGCCCGTGCCGTGCTGCGCGACGCTCTGCAACAGGCTGTTCATCACGAACGCATTGCGCGGCGTGATCGCGAGCGGCGCGCTTTGCTGCGCGACGAGCGGCTGCGGATGCGAGACGACGCGGCCGTACGGATCGGTGATGTCGGCGATCAGATACGGATTCACGCGATACCCGCCGTTCGCGAACACTGCATAGCCCGCCGCCATCTGCAGCGGCGTGACGAGACCCGCGCCGAGCGCCATCGGCAAGTAGGCGGGATGACGGTCCGCGTCGAAGCCGAAGTGCGTGATGTACTGCTGCGCGTACTTCGTGCCGATATGGCTCAGGATGCGGATCGACACCATGTTCTTCGACTTCTGCAGCGCCGAGCGCATGGTCATCGGGCCGTCGAAGCCGCCGCCGTAGTTCTTCGGCTCCCACGCCTGGCCGCCGGTCTCCGCTGCGCTGAAGAAGAGCGGGCCGTCGTTGATGATCGTCGCGGGCGAAAGACCCTTCTCAAGCGATGCCGAGTAGATGAATGGCTTGAAGCTCGAACCCGGCTGACGCCAGGCCTGCGTCACGTGATTGAACTTGTTCTTGTTGAAGTCGAAGCCGCCGACGAGCGCGCGGATCGCGCCATCCTGCGGCACCATCGATACCAGCGCGCCTTCCACTTGCGGGAGTTGCGTGATGATCCAGTCGCCATCGTCGCTCTTCGTGAGGCGCACGATCGCGCCCGGACGAATGCGCGCGTTCGGCTGCGCCTTCGCGCTCAGCGCGAACTGGACGAAACGCAGATCGTTGCCGCTGATCGTCGCCGTGTTGCCGTCGATGAAGCTCGCCTTCACTTCCTTCGGGCTCGCGGACGTCACGACCGCCGCGACGATCTCGCCGTTGTCGGGATGCTCGGCGAGCGCATCGTCGATGGCCTGCTCGCGATCATCCGGATTCGACGGCAGGTCGATATAACCTTCCGGCCCACGATATCCATGCCGATGCTCGTAATCCATCAGGCCCTTTCGCACCGCTCGATAGGCGGCGTCCTGGTCGGCTGAATCGATCGTCGTCACGACGTTCAGGCCGCGCGTGTACGCTTCCTCGCGGTACTGTGCGTACATCATCTGGCGCACCATTTCCGCGACATATTCGGCGTGCACGCTGAATTCGCGCCCTTGTCCCTTCACGACGAGCGGCTGCTTCACCGCCTGCTCATACTGATCCTGCGTGATGAAGTTCAGTTCGCGCATGCGTTGCAGGATGTACTCCTGCCGCACCTTCGCGCGCTTGGGATTGACGACCGGGTTATACGCGGACGGCGCTTTCGGCAGGCCCGCGAGCATGGCGGCCTCGGCGAGCGAGACATCCTTCAGATCCTTGCCGAAATAAACGCGCGCCGCGCTCGCGAAGCCATACGCGCGCTGCCCGAGATAGATCTGATTCATATACACCTCGAGAATCTGATCCTTCGTGAGCGCGCGCTCGATCTTGTAGGCGAGCAGCATCTCGTAGATCTTGCGCGTGTAGGTCTTCTCGCTCGACAGGAAGAAATTGCGCGCGACCTGCATCGTGATCGTGCTCGCGCCCTGCGACGCATGCCCGTTGGTCAGCGCGACCGAGCCCGCGCGCAGGATGCCGGTGAGATCGACGCCGCCGTGATCGTAGAAGCGCGCGTCCTCAATTGCGAGCACGGCTTTTTTCAGATGATCGGGCACGTCCTGAATGCGCACGACGCTGCGGCGCTCTTCGCCGAACTCGCCGATCAGCACGTGATCGGCCGTGTAGATTCGCAGCGGCACCTTCGGCTTGTAGTCGGTCAACGCCTCGAGCGAAGGCAGGTTGGGCATCGCGACGACGAGCGCGTAGCCGAGCACGAGGCCCGCGCACACGACGAGCGCAAACATGCTGACGAAAAAGCCGAGCATCAACCGCGCCCACCATGGGCGCTTGGCTTTCTTTTGCCCTTCGGGCGGCGTGGACGGCGGGTTGTTCGGGGAAGAGGATTGCATAGCACCACCAAAAACAGTCTCGCGATTATAGCCGCCCGAGGTTTAGGACTTTTCTGGATGCTTACAGCGCGCGTGGCCGTCACGTGCGCTTTCTGCTGTCTTCAAGATACGCGCGATCGGGCGCGGAAGCATCCTTCCATCGCGCGCGTTGGCCATTCGGCCGAGTTTTCGGCGCCGTCCGCGCTCGCGAAAATCCTTCCATATCAGGCGCCCGAATGGTTCGGTGCGCGATCGAATGGAAGGAGTGGGTCATGAGTAAGGAAAACGCGTTGCGCGGCACGATGCTGACGGTCACGCGGCGCTACGCGGCGGGCATCGACGTGGGCGAGGACGCCGTGCGGCTGGCAGTCGTAAGCAGACGATCGAGGGCGAATGCGGCGGTGTGCGTCGAACATCTGGAGTCGGTGGCGCTGCCGTCGGGGGCGGTGATCGATGGCGATTTCGTCGACCGCGCGGCCATCGTCGCGGCGTTGCGCGAAGCGTTCGGGAGCTTGCCCGAAAGCGGCGCATGGCGGGCGCTGCGCTGCGCGATGGGCTTGCCCGCATCGGCGACGCTCACGATGGAGATTCCGCTTTCGCGTCTGATGGAATCGAATGAGCGCCTCGCGGCCGACATCGGCGGCGATCCGCGCGGCATGCTCGAACCTGCCGTGCTGGCGGAAGCCGAGCGCGCGTCGGGCATCGAGCGCGGCGCGCTGGCGGTGGACTGGTCCGTGCACGCGCGCGAGGACGGTCAGGCGCGGGTCGCGATCGCGGCCACGGCGCGGCGGCATGTCGAGGCGCGCGTCGAGACGGCGGCGGAAGCAGGCATCGCGCTTTCGGCCATCGACGGGGAGCCGGCTGCGGCGTTGCGCGCGATGCGTCATGCCGGCTCGGTCGAACTCGATGCCGACGCGCGCTATCTGGTCTGCTGGCTGGAGAGCACCGGCCTGCACGGCTGGCTCGTCGGTTCGCGCGGCATCGAGAACGAGGTGCGATATCCCGCGCCGGAGCATCGGAGCATCGCGGACGCGCTGCACGATCTCGCGGGGCGGGATGCGCCGCTCGATTGCATCTACGTGGGCGGCCAGATCGAACTGCTGGCGCACGCGTGCCTTCCGCTTCCTGTGCTCGGCAAGACCTTCGGCTGCGCGGCGCTGCCGTTCGAGGCCGCGCCTTACTGCAACGGCGCTTCCGATATCCAGGCCGCGCACAGGCATTCGCCGCGTTTCGCCCCCGCATTCGGACTCGCATTGCGCGAGGTGATGCAATGAACGCCGCCATGCTCGAGGGATTCAACCTGCTTCCGTATCGCGCGCGAAGACGCCGCGAAGTGCGGCGGCAGAGGCTCGCGCTGATCGGCGCGGTGGGGCTTGCCGGCTGCGCGGCCGTGGGCGCCGTGGCCGGCTGGGATGCGTTCGAGCGCGCCCGGCTGGACGAGCGGCGCACGGCGCTGGAAGTGTCGCTGCGCGCGTCGGGCGCGCGGATCGACGAACATGCGCGGCTCGTTCGCGCGGAAACCGAGCGGCGGCGCGCGCGTGAGCTCGCGCAGCCGCTGGCCTTGCCGCGCGAGCGCTTCGTCGCCCTTCTCGAGGCGCTCGCGGATGCGCCGATGCAACCCGGCGTCGCGCTTCAACGCGTTTCGCAGCGGACGGGCGAGGTCGAGCTCGCGGCGCTCGCGCCCGATTCGCAGACGGCCGCGCAATGGCTGAAGCGGCTGGAGCGCTTGCCTGGCGTGCAGGCGGTGGAAGTGATCGAAATGAAGCGGCGCGCGGATGTCGCCACGCCCGGCAAGCGCGGCGCATCGGTGCTAGCGGGAGAGCGTCCGGCGCGTTTCGAGTTCGTCGCGCTCGTGCGTTATGCGCCGGATCATGCGCGCGATGAAACGGCGTCGCGCCAGCCGCATCCGATATCGACGGCCAATCGCCCGGCAGCGCGGGGGAAACGCCCATGAGCACGCTTCCGATGAACTTCGCCGCGAAGCGGCACGCACGCGGTGTGCCATTCGTCTGGCGGCCGCTCGATGAATGGTCGCGGCGTCGAACCGTTTGCGCCGCGCTTGCATTGGGTCTGCTCGTGTTCACGGCCGGTTTGCGCGGCTGGCGGATGTCGGATGCGAGCCAGCTCGATGCCAGCCGCGCGGCATGGGCGGCGACACAGGCGAAATCGAAAGAGGCCGGCCGCATGGTTGCCGAACTGCCCGATCTGCGGGCGCGGGCCGCGTCGGGCCGCCTCGCGCCCGAGCACTGGAGCGCCGCCGACGCGTTGCGCGCTGTCGCGGACCTCGCCGCTCAGAACGGGCTGCGCGTCGCGGGCATCGAGCCTGTCGCGGCCAAAGGCGGCGACCGGAAAACGAGCGAACCGATGCCCGAGCGCGCCCTCAAGCTGCGCGCGGACGGCACGTTCGCGGAGATGCGACGCTTCCTCGCGGCGCTCGCCGGTCTGCCGCGGCTCGTCGTGCCCGAAAACGTGCAGATCAAACGGCAGGCGGGTGGGCTCGCCATCGAAGCGACACTGCGAATCTTCGAAACGCTGCCGGCGGTCGCGCCCGCCGCGCCGCCGCGTGCGAACGCGTTCATCGTCGATCCGTTCGGCAGTCCCGACGCCGCTGCGCAGGGCGGCGACATGCTGCTCGTCGGCACCTTCGTGGGCCGCCGCCGTGCGATGGCGCTCCTGCAGAGCGGCCGCGATGTCGACGGCTTCGCGCCGGGACAGAAGGTCGGCGACGAGCGGCTCGGACGCGTCATGCCGCGCGTGGTCGAGCTCGCTCGCAACGACGGCTATTCGCGCAAGCTCACGTTCGCGGAGGATCGCCCATGAGCTTCATCGCGCAGCTTTCACGCAGATTCGCGGGTCCGGGCGCGGCGTTTCTGCTGTTGGCGCATGCGGCGCTTGCAGCCGAAAATGCCGATGCGATCATCGCGCCACTGCCTCCGTTGCCGGCGTCGTTCGACGGACAACCGGCGGACCGGCTCCCACTCGACACGGCACCGCCGTCCGTCGCTCAAAACGCGGACGCCACGCCCGCTGCAAAGCCCGTAGCCGAGGCGCCCGAGGTGACCGAGACGCTGGAGGGCCCGCCGGTGCCCTTGCCGAAGCTCGAACGGCTGAGCAGCGCAGTGCACGCAAGGGACAGCGGCAAGCCGATCACCCTCGACCTGAAAAACGCCGACCTGGGCGCAGCACTGCAGGCCTTCGCGCGCTTCAGCGGTCTGAACATCGTCGCGAGTGACAAGGTGCGCGGGCAGGTGTCGATGAACCTCGTCGCCGTGCCGTGGCGGCGCGCCTTCGACACTTTGCTCGAAGTGAACGGCCTCGCGATGGAGCAGCATGGCAACGTGATCTGGGTTGCGCCGCTCGCCGAGCTCGCCGCGCGCGAGAAGCTTCGTTTCGAAGCGCACGCGCGCGCCGCGGATCTCGAGCCGCTCGCGAGCCGTACGTTCGTGCTGCGTTATTCGCGCGCCGAAGAGCTTCGCAAGACGCTCACCGGCTCGGGCAGCCAGCGCGTGCTGTCGAAACGCGGCTCGGCCATGGCCGATGCGCGCACGAACCTGCTCTTCGTCACCGATCTCGATGCGCGCGTCCAGCAGATCGCGGAGCTGGTCGCACTGATCGACAAGCCGACGCCACAGGTGATGATCGAGGCGAGGATCGTCGAAGGCGAGGCGGGGCTGTCGCGCAATCTCGGCGTCAAGCTGGGCGTCGCGGCGCAAAACGATCCGGCGACCGGGTTCACGGGCGGCAAGGACGGTGTGGTATACGATCTGTCGGCGGGGCCGATCAACGGTTTCGACGCCGCGACGGCCGGACTCACGCTGTTCGTCGCGCAGGCGACGCGTCTGCTCAACATCGAACTGAGCGCGCTGGAGGCCGAAGGGCGAGGGCAGATCGTCTCGCGTCCGCGCGTGGTGACGGCGGACCGCGTGAAGTCCGTCGTCGAGCAGGGCATGGAGGTGCCGTATCAGGCGAAGGTCGGCAATGGCATGTCGGGCGTGCAGTTTCGGCGCGCA
This sequence comes from Caballeronia sp. 11_S32, assembly GCF_056930355.1. Classification (NCBI taxonomy): domain Bacteria; kingdom Pseudomonadati; phylum Pseudomonadota; class Betaproteobacteria; order Burkholderiales; family Burkholderiaceae; genus Caballeronia; species Caballeronia sp. 11_S32. Next base: position 109,098 of record NZ_JBXOWH010000003.1, on the reverse strand, counting down.
ACGCTCAAACTGGAGGTTGAGCCGCAGATCACGCCGCACGGGCACGTCATTCTCGATCTCGACATCACGAAGGACAGTCTCGGCGAGCAGACGGCGAACGGCCCGGCCATCCACACCAAGCACGTTCAGACGCGCGTGGAAGTGGAGAACGGCGGGACGGTCGCCATTGGTGGAATCTATTCGGACGACGAGCGGCAAGACACCACGGGCGTACCGGGATTGTCGAAGCTGCCGCTGATCGGCTGGCTGTTCCGTCATGACGCGCGGCGCAGCTCGAAGAGCGAGCTCGTCATATTGATTACGCCGCATGTGATCGCGCCGTGCGGCTGAGCGCCGCCGGAAGGGCGGCGCGACTCGACAAAGCGGGCGGTTTGCCCTTAAGCTGCCGCACGAACAAATTGCATCGAACTGGAAGGAAACCGAGTTGCAGGAAGGGCACGCGAACGCGAACATATTTTTCGTCGGACTCATGGGGGCGGGTAAAACCACCGTGGGCCGTGCGGTTGCGCGCCGTCTGCAGCGCTCGTTCATCGATTCGGATCACGAGATCGAGGCGCGCACGGGCGCTCGCATCCCCGTGATCTGGGAGATGGAAGGCGAGGCGGGTTTTCGCCAGCGCGAGGCGAACATCATCGACGAGCTGTCGCAGCGTAGCGGCATCGTGCTCGCAACGGGCGGCGGCGCGGTGCTGCGGCCGGAAAACCGCGAACATCTGAGGAATCGCGGCATCGTCATCTATCTGCGCGCGAATCCGCACGATCTCTGGCAACGCACGCGGCGCGACAAGAACCGCCCGCTCCTGCAGACCGAAGATCCGCGCGGCAAGCTCGAAGCCCTGTTTCAGGCACGCGATCCGCTCTATCACGAGACCGCGCATTTCGTCGTCGAGACCGGGCGGCCGACCGTGAACGCGCTCGTCAATATGGTCTTAATGCAACTAGAGGTGGCCGGCGTCGTTCGGCCTGAATCGCAATGACTACCCCAACGATCACCGTCAATGTCGAACTCGGCGAGCGCGCCTATCCCATTCATATCGGCGCTGGCCTGATCGGCCGCACCGAGCTGTTCGCGCCGCATATCAAGGGCGCGTCGGTGGCGATCGTCACGAATGCCACCGTCGATCCGCTCTACGGCGATCAATTGCGCGCGGCACTGGAGCCGCTCGGCAAGAAGGTGACCACCGTCGTGCTGCCCGATGGCGAAGCGCACAAGAACTGGGAAACGCTCAACGAGATCTTCGATGCGCTCCTCACAGGACGCGCGGATCGCAAGACCACGCTGATCGCGCTCGGCGGCGGCGTCGTCGGCGACATGACCGGTTTTGCGGCGGCGTGCTACATGCGCGGGGTGCCTTTCATCCAGGTTCCGACGACGCTTCTCTCGCAAGTCGATTCATCGGTCGGCGGCAAGACGGGCATCAATCATCCGCTCGGAAAGAACATGATCGGCGCGTTTTATCAGCCGCAGGCGGTCATCGCGGATATCGGCGCGCTGCATACGCTGCCGGAGCGCGAGCTGGCGGCGGGCATCGCGGAAGTCATCAAGACGGCGGCGATCAAGGACGCCGAATTCTTCGACTGGATCGAATCCAATATCGACGCGCTCAACAGCCGTGACGACGCCGCCCTCGCGCACGCGGTGAAGCGTTCGTGCGAGATCAAGGCGTCGGTCGTCGCGTCGGACGAGCGCGAAGGCGGGCAGCGCGCGATTCTGAATTTCGGCCACACCTTCGGCCATGCGATCGAAGCCGGGCTCGGCTACGGCGAATGGCTGCACGGCGAGGCGGTCGGCTGCGGCATGGTGATGGCGGCGGACTTGTCCGTGCGCCTCGGCAGGCTCGACGAAGCCGCGCGCCAACGCCTCGTGAGCGTGATCGAGGCGGCGAAGCTGCCGGTCGTCGCGCCCAAACTCGGCGACGACCGCTACGTCGACCTGATGAAGGTCGACAAGAAGGCCGAAGCCGGCGAGATCAAGTTCATTCTGCTGACCCGCTTCGGCGCGACCGAGATCACGAGCGCGCCTGATCACGCAGTGCGCGCGACCCTCGCAGCCAGCGTCTGATCCACGCGAGCGGCGGCGAGAACCACGACGATTCGGAGCAGCCGGTGAGCGAAAAAGAACAGCAACTTCCGCCGGGCGCGCCGTCGACGCTTGCGCTCGAAGCGCATCTCGCGCCGTACGCCGCGCGCTCGTCGCAATCGCGCGGCCGCCGCTATGCCGAAGCACCGCCCGCCGCGCGCACCGAGTTCCAGCGTGACCGGGATCGCATCGTCCATTCGACGGCGTTTCGCCGGCTCGAATACAAGACGCAGGTCTTCGTCAATCACGAAGGCGATCTCTTTCGTACACGCCTCACGCACAGTCTGGAAGTGGCGCAGATCGCGCGATCGGTCGCGCGCAATCTGCGGCTGAACGAAGATCTCGTCGAGGCCATCTCGCTCGCGCACGATCTCGGCCACACGCCCTTCGGTCACGCCGGGCAGGACGCGCTGCACGAGTGCATGCGCGATCACGGCGGCTTCGAACACAATCTGCAAAGTCTCGCGGTCGTCGACCAACTTGAAGAGCACTACGGCGCGTTCAACGGGCTGAACCTGTGCTTCGAGACGCGCGAGGGTATTCTGAAGCATTGCTCGCGCGAGAATGCGCGCAAGCTCGGCGATCTCGGCGAGCGCTTTCTCACGGGCAAGCAGCCATCGCTCGAAGCGCAGATCGCGAATGTCGCCGATGAAATCGCGTACAACAATCACGATGTCGATGACGGCCTGCGCTCCGGCCTCATCACGCTCGAACAGCTTTCCGAAGTGAGCCTCTGGCACACGCACTTCGATGCGGCGCGCGCCGAGTATCCGAACATCGAAGGGCGCAGGCTGATTCACGAGACGATCCGCCGCATCATCAATACGCTGATCGTCGATCTGATCGAGGCGACGAGCCGCAATCTCGAACGCGCCGCGCCGCAATCGCTCGACGATGTGCGCAATGCGCCGCCGCTCGTCGCGCACAGCGATGAAGTCGCGGCCCAGGCGGCGCAGCTCAAGCGCTTTCTGTTCAAGAACCTGTACCGGCACTATCGCGTGATGCGCATGGCGAACAAGGCGAAGCGCGTGGTGACGGGCCTTTTCGAAGCCTTCACCGACGATCCGCGTCTCTTGCCGCCCGCGTATCAGGCGCGCCTGCCGGTGGCGGAGGAATCCGCGAACGATGCGCCTGCGTCGAGCCGCGGCAGCTCGCAGGCGCGGCTCATCGCGCATTACATCGCCGGCATGACCGATCGCTATGCATTGAAAGAGTATCAACGCCTGTTTGTCATCGACAACAACTAATATCGCGCGTTTCAAGCGCGAAACCCTCGAAAAAGGAGACTCATCGATGAGCTGCAAGCCCTTGTTCCGTTCGATCTCGGCCGCGGCCGTTCTGGCCTTCGGCGCCAGCACCGCGGCCCACGCCGCGACGGAAATCCAGTTCTGGCACGCGATGGAAGCCGCGCTCGGCGAGCGCGTGAACGACATCGCCAACGACTTCAACAAGACACAGAGCGATTACAAGATCGTCCCGGTGTTCAAGGGCACCTATGACCAGACGCTCGCGGCGGGCATCGCGGCGTATCGCAGCGGCAATGCGCCCGCGATCCTGCAAGTCTACGAAGTCGGCACCGCGACGATGATGCAGGCGAAGAAGGCTGTCGTCCCGGTCTACGATGTCTTCAAGCAGGCGGGCGTGCCGCTCGATGAAAAGGCCTTCGTGCCGACCATTTCCGGCTACTACAGCGACGCGAAGACCGGCCATCTGATCTCGATGCCGTTCAACAGTTCGACGCCCGTTCTCTACTACAACAAGGACGCGTTCAAGAAGGCCGGTCTCGACCCGAACCAGCCGCCGAAGACCTGGGCCGATGTCGAAGCCGACGCGAAGAAGCTGAAGGCCGCGGGCTACTCGTGCGGTTATTCGTCGGGCTGGCAGAGCTGGATTCAGCTGGAGAACTACAGCGCGTGGCATGCCGCGCCGTTCGCGACGAAGAACAACGGCTTCGACGGACTCGACGCCAAGCTCGAATTCAACAAGCCGCTGCAGGTCGCGCACATCCAGTTCCTGCAGAAGATGGCGAAGGAAGGCACGTTCACGTACGTCGGGCGCAAGGACGAGCCGGTGTCGAAGTTCTATAGCGGCGATTGCGGCATCATCACCAACTCGTCTGGCTCGCGCGCGACCATCGCGAAGTATGCGAAGTTCGATTACGGCGTCGGCATGATGCCCTACGACGCGAGCGTGAAGGGCGCGCCGCAGAACGCGATCATCGGCGGCGCGAGTCTGTGGGTGCTGTCGGGCAAGGATGCGGCCGTGTACAAGGGCGTCGCGAAGTTCCTCGCGTATCTGTCGACGCCGGAAGTCGCGGCGAAGTGGCATCAGGACACGGGCTATCTGCCGGTCACGCAGGCCGCCTACGAGCTCACGCAAAAGCAGGGCTTCTACGAGAAGAACCCCGGCGCGGACATCGCGATCAAGCAGATGATGAACAAGCCGCCGCTGCCGTACACGAAGGGCCTGCGTCTCGGCAACATGCCGCAGATCCGCACGATCGTCGATGAAGAACTGGAGCAGGTCTGGGCCGACAAGAAGACGCCGCAACAGGCGCTCGACGCATCGGTGCAACGCGGCGACGAACTGCTGCGCCGCTTCGAAAAGACCGGCAATTAAAGGCCCGCGCCCGCGCGTTCTTGTTCCTCTGGCGCGGGCGCCGTTCAGGATACTCCGAATGGAAAAACGGTCTCGTTTCGATACGAGCGTCCTGCCGTATCTGCTCGTCGCGCCGCAACTCGCGATCACCGCGCTGTTCTTTCTCTGGCCCGCGGGCGAGGCGCTCTGGCAGGCCACGCAAAGTCAGGACGCGTTCGGCACGTCGAGCGAATTCGTCGGGCTGGCGAACTTCAAACAGTTGTTCGCCGATCCGCTCTATCTCTCGTCGTTCAGCACGACGATGATCTTCTGCGCGCTCGTCACCGTGTCTGGCCTCGTGATCTCGCTGCTGCTCGCCGCATGCGCCGATCGCGTCACGCGTGGAGCTGCGGCGTATCAGACGCTGCTCATCTGGCCGTATGCGGTCGCGCCCGCGATCGCCGCCGTGCTGTGGTCGTTCCTGTTCAATCCGAGCATCGGGCTCGTGACGTATGCGCTCGCGAAGCAGGGCATCGTCTGGAATCACGCGCTCAACGGCACGCAGGCGATGTTCCTCGTCGTGCTCGCGTCGGTGTGGAAGCAGGTCAGCTACAACTTCCTGTTCTTCTACGCAGGTTTGCAAGCCATTCCGCAATCGCTGATCGAAGCGGCCGCCATCGATGGCGCCGGTCCCGTGCGACGCTTCTTCGGCATCGCGCTGCCGCTCCTGTCGCCAACGAGCTTCTTCCTGCTCGTCGTGAATCTGGTCTACGCGTTCTTCGATACTTTCCCCGTCATCGATGCCGCCACCGGCGGCGGTCCCGCGCAGTCGACCAAGACGCTCATCTACAAGATCTTCGCGGAAGGCTTTCAGGGGCTCGATATCGGCAGTTCGGGCGCGCAGTCGGTCGTGCTGATGATGATCGTCGTCGCGCTGACCGTGATCCAGTTCCGCTTCGTCGAACGCAGGGTGCAATATTCATGATCGAGAACCGTCGCGGCTCCGATTTTTTCTGTCACGCGGTGCTGATATTCGGCGTCGCGCTGATCGTGTTTCCGGTGTATGTCGCGTTCTGCGCGGCCTCGATGAACTCGAAGGAAGTGTTCAGTGTGCCGCTCTCGCTCGTGCCGAGCTCGCATCTCTTCGAGAACATCGCGCATATCTGGACGTATGGCAGCGGCAATGCGGCGGCGCCCTTCGGGCTGATGCTGCTCAACAGTCTCGTGATGGCGCTCGTGATTTCGATCGGCAAGATCGCCGTGTCGATCGTCTCCGCGTACGCGATCGTGTTCTTCCGCTTTCCATTGAAAAATCTCGCGTTCTGGCTCATCTTCATCACGCTGATGCTGCCCGTGGAAGTGCGTATTTTTCCGACGGTGCAGGTTGTCTCGTCGATGCATCTGTCGAACACGTATGCCGGCCTGACGCTGCCGCTGATCGCATCGGCAACGGCCACGTTCCTCTTTCGCCAGTTCTTCATGACGCTGCCCGACGAACTGATGGAAGCGGCGCGCATCGACGGCGCGGGCCCGTTGCGCTTTTTCTGGGACGTCGTGCTGCCGCTCTCGAAGACGAACATCGCGGCGCTCTTCGTCATCACGTTCATCTACGGCTGGAATCAGTATCTCTGGCCGATTCTCATCACCAATCAGGTGTCGCTGCAGACGGCGGTGGTCGGCATCAAGAGCATGATCGCGTCGGGCGATACCGCGACCGAATGGCACTACGTGATGGCGGCGACGCTGCTCGCGATGCTGCCGCCGCTCGCCGTCGTCCTGACGATGCAGCGCTGGTTCGTGCGCGGACTCGTCGATGCCGAAAAATAACGGAGACCTTGAATAGATGGCTGCGCTGAATCTCAAAGGCGTGAAGAAAACCTACGACGGCTCGCAGTACGTGCTTCACGGCATCGATGTGGCGATCGAGGACGGCGAGTTCGTCGTCATGGTCGGGCCTTCGGGCTGCGGCAAGTCCACGTTGCTGCGCATGGTCGCGGGACTCGAAAGCGTGTCTGAAGGCGCGATCGAAATCGGCGGCAAGGTCGTGAACAAGCTGGAGCCGAAGGATCGCGACATCGCGATGGTGTTTCAAAACTACGCGCTCTATCCGCACATGAGCGTCGCGCAGAACATGGCGTATGCGCTGAAGATCGGCGGCGCGGACCGCGCGACCATCGACGCGCGCGTGGCGAACGCCGCGCGTATCCTTGAACTCGAGCATCTGCTCGCGCGCAAGCCCCGCGAACTGTCGGGCGGGCAGCGGCAGCGCGTCGCAATGGGCCGCGCGATCGTGCGCGAGCCGGCGGTGTTCCTGTTCGATGAACCGCTGTCGAATCTCGATGCGAAGCTGCGCGTGCAGATGCGCCTCGAAATTCAGCGTCTGCATGCGCGTCTGGCCACGACGAGCCTTTACGTCACGCACGATCAGATCGAGGCGATGACGCTGGCGCAGCGCGTCATCGTGATGAACAAGGGCCACGCGGAACAGATCGGCGCGCCGACCGAAGTGTACGAACGTCCGGCGACGGTGTTCGTCGCGAGCTTCATCGGTTCGCCGGCGATGAATCTGCTCGAAGGGCGCCTGTCCGAAGACGGATCGACTTTCAACGTCGCGGGCGATGGACCGAAGTTGCCGGTCGCGGGCGCAAACGGCTTGACGAGCGCGATGCACGGGCGCGAGTGGATCGTCGGCATCCGTCCCGAGCACATGACGCCGGGCAATGGCAACGCGCCGGGCGCGACGCTCGACGTCGATTCGGCCGAACTGCTCGGCGCGGACAATCTCGCGCACGGCAAGTGGGGCAAGCACGATGTGGCGGCGCGCCTGCCGCATGAGCATCGGCCGCAGCGCGGCGAGCGGCTCGCCGTTTCGTTGCCCGCGAAGCATCTGCATTTCTTCGATCCGGCGACAGGACGGCGCGCGAACTGAATGGAGCACATGCGATGAGAACCTGGCCTTATCCCGCGATCGTCGCGCATCGCGGCGGCGGCAAGCTCGCGCCGGAGAACACGCTCGAGGCCATCGACGTGGGCGCGCGCTTCGGCCACAAGATGATCGAGTTCGACGCGAAGCTCTCCGCCGACGACATCGTCTTCCTGCTGCACGACGACGCGGTGGATCGCACGTCGAATGCGCGCGGTGCGGCGAAAGTGATGAGCTACGCCCAGTTGAGCGCGCTCGACGCGGGCACGTGGTTCAGCGCCGAATTCGCGAACGCGCGCATGCCAACGCTCGCGCAAGTGTACGAGCGATGCATGAAGCACGGGCTTGCGGCGAACATCGAGATCAAGCCGAGCCAGGGGCGCGACGTGGAAACGGGCGTGCTCGTCGCGCGCGAGGCGGCGCACTTGTGGGCGGACGCCGAACCCGCGCCGCTGTTGTCATCGTTTTCATATGCGGCGCTTGCGGCCGCGCGCGATGTCGCGCCGAATCTTCCGCGCGGCATCCTGTACGAGCGCATCCCGGAGAACTGGCGTGCGCAGAGTGCGGCGCTATCGTGCGTTTCGTTGCACGCGAATCATCGCGCGCTCGATGAAGCGCTCGTCGCGCAGATCAAGGATTCCGGCTTGCGCATCCTCGCCTATACCGTGAATGATCCGGCGCGCGCGCGTCTGCTCGCGCAATGGGGCGTCGATGCGATCTGCACGGATCGCATCGACCTCATCGGCGCGGATTTTCTGGAAGGCTCTTCCGGCTGAAGATGTCAGCGCACGCGGGCGAGCAGCACACCCGCGACGAGCGCCAGCCCGCCGACGAGCACAATGGTCTGCCAGGGCTTTTCGTGAATGTAGGCGTCGGCGTCTTCGAACACGGCGCCGGCGCGCTCCCGAAACGCGGTGTGCGTATCGTTCAGACGTGCGCGAGCGCTATCGAGGCGCTCGCTAATCTGGGCGCGCAGCGCCGCGGCATCGGCTGAAGTGCCTTCGGCCAGCGCGCTTTCGAGTTCGCTCAGCAGCGTGCGCAGTTCGGCGCCGATATCCTCGGCTGCTTCACGGCCATGCCGCGCCATGCGTCGCGCGCGGCGGCTCGTCGTGGTCCATGAATCTCCGATGGCGTCTCGCGTATTAGGCAGTGCGTTCATAGATCGCTCCGTCGATGGATGAGTCGTGGATATGATCCGCCGAAGTGGCGGGAAACTCATCATGCAGCAAATTCGGTGCCGCCGCCGCGATCATGCGCAAACTTCGGTAAGCGCGACCGCGACACATTTTCCACGCGCGCACCCACGTAAGAACTGCAAGCGATTCCTTCCCGCGAAGGTCACATTTACAAGCGCCGCTGAAAAAGAAAACGCCGGCATGCGTGAATCATGCCGGCGTTTTCTTTCTTTTTCGATGATGCTTATTTCGTCGTTACATGCTTCTGTGCAGTTTGTCTTTAAAAGCGATAGCCTACGCGCAAATACGTGACGATCGGGTTGATCGTGATTTTCGCCTGCGACTGAACATTGAGCGTGCCGACAGGCGTTTGCGCCTGTGTGTTCAGCTTCGCCGTGGCCTTCAAAGGAATGAACGACACGGAAAATCCGGCGAACCAGTGTTCTGTGAAATTGTAAGTCGCGCCGACATTAAAGACGGGCGCCCACGAACTATCCGTGTCGACCGTGGTCGGACCATGCAGAACCGAGCCCTCGAATTGCTGGTTTGTGATTTGCGCGTCGCTGTACCAGGTATAGGTCACGCCAAGACCAACATACGGACGGAACTTCGCGTTGGGAGCATTGAAGAAGTATTTGAACAGCAGTGTCGGGCTCCATTGCTTCGCGGTGCCGAGCGTGCCGTACGGCGAGAGGGTGCCGGTGCCTTTCAGGTCGAAGGTCGGCGGCACGCCCATTTCGAGTTCGGCCGCGATATGGTCGGTGGCGAAGTAGCCGACTGTGAAGCCGGCGGTGTCAGCGCTCGAGATGCCTGCGCCTGTGCCGGGAACATCGATATTGACCGGAGATCCGCCTACACTTGTTTCTTTGAGCGGACCGCTGCTGTCTTGCGGGGCAAAGTGAAACCAGCCTCCGGTTACATAGATGGATCCGGCAGATTGCGCATGTGCCGCGGTGGACACGCACGCTAATGCCGCGATCACCGTGATGACTTGTTTTATTTTCAATTTGTGCTCCTCCGAAAAAGCACGCTCATTATGAACACAACATTTCACATTAACCATAGCGGTGCCGTAGAGCATTTTCCCTAGGGCAAAGAGCGGCTTTGGGGCCTCGTTGCACGGCACTTGCATGTGATCGTCCACGCTGCCGCATCGGCTCCTGATGGCCCCCGAACGGGGTAACACAAACGCGACCAACGGAATATCCAGAATGGCACGGCTTGCACGACTCTACGTTCCCGAACAGCCGCAGCATGTCATCCTGCGTGGTCTCGACCAGCAACCCGCCTTCGTCGACGACCAGGACTACGAGCTCTTCATCGACTGCTTGAGGACTGCTTCACGTGATCATCACCTCTCCATCCACGCCTATGCGCTGATGCCGCAAGCGGTGCATCTGCTCGTCACGCCTCGCGACGAGTCCAGCCTGCCCAAAGCGATGCAGGCCGTGGGACGCCGCTACGTGGCGCACTTCAATCGACGTTACATGCGACGCGGCACGCTCTGGGAAGGCCGCTATCGTGCCACGGTCATCGAGGGCGAGCGCTACTTTTTGCTTGCCACACGCGTCGTCGAGATGGCGCCCGTGCGCGCGCAACTCGTCGCGGCGCCACAAGACTACAAGTGGTCCAGTTACCGTCATCACACCGGACTCACGCTCGATGGCCTCATCACCGACCATCCGCTCTTCTGGTCGCTCGGCAACACGCCGTTCGAGCGCCAGCACGCCTACAAGGAACTGTGCGAACAGCCGCTCGACGAGCGCGAGGCCAACCGTCTCCTGCAAGCGACGCTCAAGGGCTGGGTGCTCGGCAGCGATGCTTATCGCGAATGGGCGTCGCATGCGGCCAACCGCCGGGTCTCGCCGCTGCCGCGCGGGCGACCGCGTAAGGTCCGCGAAACCCCGCAGCCCCAATAACGGCCCGGAGCGTCAAACCTGAAGCAAAAATGAAACGGCGTCTCGAATTTTCGAGGTTCGCCGTTTCTTTTTTATGATCATTGCTATGTCCCTAATATATTGGGGCGCGTTTGCACCATATTGATAATTGGTGCCATATCATCAAGTTTTATTTGCCATCTTTTTGATTCGTCGCGTATATTTCGTTTTCCGGCGATTGCCGCGGTGCAGCGTGCCGCGCACGACCGTGCTTCGTGACACATCAAGTTGAAAAAAGACCGTCGCAAGCAACAAGAAAATGGTTCAACGGCCGAGTCGGCCCCTCACAGTAGAGACGGTGTCCCCATGAACGATCATCAGCAACCGGCAGTCGGTTCGCTTCCCGCCGCGCAGGGCATGTACGACCCTGCGAACGAACACGACGCCTGCGGCGTCGGCTTCGTCGCCCATATCAAAGGGAAAAAGAGCCACGAGATCATTCAGCAGGGTCTCAAGATTCTCGAAAATCTCGATCACCGCGGCGCGGTTGGCGCCGATCCGCTGATGGGCGACGGCGCGGGCATCCTGATCCAGGTGCCGGACGGCTTCTATCGCGAGGAAATGGCCAAGCAGGGCGTGACGTTGCCGCCGGCTGGCGAGTACGGCGTCGGCATGATCTTCCTGCCGAAGGAGCACGCATCGCGTCTCGCGTGCGAGCAGGAGTTGGAGCGCACGGTGAAGGCCGAAGGCCAGGTCGTGCTCGGCTGGCGCGATGTGCCGGTGGATTCCAACATGCCCATTTCGCCTACCGTGAAGGCGAGCGAGCCGCTGATCCGCCAGATCTTCATCGGCCGCGGCAAGGACATCGTCGTGACGGACGCGCTCGAGCGCAAGCTGTACATCATCCGCAAGACGGCGAGCCACCGCATTCAGGCGCTGAAGCTCAAGCACGGCAAGGAATACTTCGTGCCGTCGATGTCGTCGCGCACGGTCGTCTATAAAGGTCTGCTGCTCGCGGGTCAGGTCGGCGTGTATTACCGCGATCTGCAGGACGAGCGCGTCGTGTCGGCGCTCGCGCTCGTGCACCAGCGCTTCTCGACGAACACGTTCCCGGCGTGGGAACTCGCTCACCCGTACCGCATGATCGCCCACAACGGTGAAATCAACACCGTGAAGGGCAACGTCAACTGGCTGAACGCGCGCACCGGCGCGATCGCGTCCTACGTGCTCGGCGACGATCTGCCGAAGCTCTGGCCGCTGATCTATCCGGGCCAGTCGGACACTGCATCGTTCGACAACTGCCTCGAGCTGCTCGTGATGGCCGGCTATCCGCTCGTCCACGCGATGATGATGATGATCCCGGAAGCGTGGGAACAGCACACGCTGATGGACGACAACCGCCGCGCGTTCTACGAATACCACGCCGCGATGATGGAGCCGTGGGACGGCCCCGCCGCGATCGCGTTCACGGACGGCCGCCAGATCGGCGCCACGCTCGACCGTAACGGGCTGCGTCCGGCGCGCTATCTCGTCACCGACGACGACCTGGTGATCCTCGCGTCGGAATCCGGCGTGCTGCCCATTCCCGAATCGAAGATCGTCCAGAAGTGGCGTCTGCAGCCGGGCAAGATGTTCCTGATCGACATGGAGCAGGGCCGCATCATCCAGGACAAGGAACTGAAGGACAACCTGTCCAACGCCAAGCCGTACAAGAGCTGGATCGAAGCCGTGCGCATCAAGCTCGACGAAATCGAGCCGAAGGCGGAAGACGTCGAAACGCAACGCCGCGAAGCCGCCGCGCTGCTCGATCGTCAGCAGGCGTTCGGCTACACGCAGGAAGACCTCAAGTTCCTGATGGCGCCGATGGCGCAGGCGGGCGAGGAAGCCGTTGGCTCGATGGGCAACGACTCGCCGCTCGCGGTCATGTCCAACAAGAACAAGACGCTCTACAACTATTTCAAGCAGTTGTTCGCCCAGGTGACGAACCCGCCGATCGACCCGATCCGCGAAAACCTGGTGATGTCGCTCGTCTCGTTCATCGGTCCGAAGCCGAACCTGCTCGACACGACCAACATCAACCCGACGATGCGTCTCGAAGTGTCGCAGCCCGTGCTCGACTTCAAGGACATCGCGAAGATCCGCGCGATCGACAAGTACACCGGCGGAAAGTTCGGCTCGTACGAACTGAACATCTGCTATCCGGCGGCGTGGGGCAAGGAAGGCATCGAGGCGCGCATCGCATCGTTGTGCGCGGAAGCGGTCGATGCCGTGCGTTCCGGCTACAACATCCTGATCGTGTCCGATCGCAAGATGGACCGCGACAACGTCGCGATTCCCGCGCTGCTCGCCACATCCGCGATTCACTCGCATCTCGTCGCGCACGGTCTGCGCACGAGCACGGGTCTCGTCGTGGAAACGGGCTCGGCGCGTGAAACGCACCACTTCGCGCTGCTCGCGGGTTACGGCGCGGAAGCCGTTCACCCGTATCTCGCGCTGGAAACGCTCGCCAACATGGCCGAAGGCCTGAAGGGCGATCTTTCGGCCGAGAAGGTGATCTACAACTTCACGAAGGCAGTCGGCAAGGGCCTCCTGAAGGTCATGTCGAAGATGGGCATTTCGACGTACATGTCCTACACCGGCGCGCAGATTTTCGAAGGCGTCGGCCTGTCGGCGGAACTCGTCGAGAAGTACTTCAAGGGCACGGCGTCGAAGGTCGGCGGCATCGGCATCTTCGAAGTGGCGGAAGAAGCGATTCGCCTGCATCGCGATGCATTCGGCGACAACCCGGTCCTCGCGAACATGCTCGACGCGGGCGGCGAATACGCGTATCGCGTGCGCGGCGAAGAGCACATGTGGACGCCGGACGCGATCGCCAAGCTGCAGCACTCGGCGCGCAGCAACTCGTACCAGACGTACAAGGAATACGCGCACATCATCAACGACCAGACGAAGCGTCATATGACGTTCCGTGGTCTGTTCGAGTTCAAGGTCGAACCGACGAAGGCGATCCCGCTCGACGAAGTGGAATCGGCGAAGGACATCGTCAAGCGCTTCGCGACCGGCGCGATGTCGCTCGGCTCGATCAGCACGGAAGCGCACGCCACGCTCGCTGTCGCGATGAACCGCATCGGCGGCAAGTCGAACACCGGCGAAGGCGGCGAGGACGAAACGCGTTATCGCAACGAACTGCGCGGCATTCCGATCAAGAACGGCGATTCGCTCCAATCGATCATCGGCAAGGAAGTCATCGCCGACATCCCGCTCAAGGACGGCGATTCGCTGCGCTCGAAGATCAAGCAGGTCGCGTCGGGCCGTTTCGGCGTGACGGCGGAGTATTTGTCGTCGGCGGACCAGATCCAGATCAAGATGGCGCAGGGCGCGAAGCCGGGCGAAGGCGGTCAGCTGCCGGGCCACAAGGTTTCGGATTACATCGGCAAGCTGCGTTACTCGGTGCCGGGCGTCGGCCTCATCTCGCCGCCGCCGCACCACGACATCTATTCGATCGAAGACCTGGCGCAGCTCATTCACGACCTGAAGAACGTGAATTCGTCGTCGAGCATTTCGGTGAAGCTGGTGTCGGAAGTGGGTGTCGGCACGGTCGCCGCGGGTGTCGCGAAGGCGAAGGCGGATCACGTCGTGATCGCCGGTCATGACGGCGGCACGGGCGCATCGCCGCTGTCGTCGCTCAAGCACGCCGGCACGCCGTGGGAACTCGGTCTCGCCGAAACGCAGCAGACGCTCGTGCTGAACCGCCTGCGCGGCCGTATCCGCGTGCAGGCCGACGGCCAGATGAAGACCGGCCGCGACGTCGTGATCGGCGCGCTGCTCGGCGCGGACGAGTTCGGTTTCGCGACGGCGCCGCTCGTCGTCGAAGGCTGCATCATGATGCGCAAGTGCCATCTGAACACGTGCCCGGTCGGCGTCGCGACGCAGGACCCGGTGCTGCGCGCGAAGTTCACGGGCCAGCCGGAACACGTCGTCAACTACTTCTTCTTCGTCGCGGAGGAAGTGCGCGAAATCATGGCGCAGTTCGGCATCCGCAAGTTCGATGACCTGATCGGCCGCGTCGACCTGCTCGACATGAAGAAGGGCATCGAGCACTGGAAGGCGAAGGGTCTCGACTTCTCGCGCATCTTCTATCAGGTGCCGGATGCGGAAGGCGTCGCGCGCAAGCATGTCGATGTGCAGGATCACGGTCTCGACCGCGCGCTCGATCACACGCTGATCGAGAAGTCGAAGGCGGCGATCGAGAAGGGCGAGCATGTGTCGTTCATCCAGCCGGTGCGCAACGTGAACCGCACGGTCGGCGCGATGCTGTCGGGCCTGATCGCGAAGAAGCACGGCCACGACGGTTTGCCGGATGACGCGATTCATATTCAGCTGAAGGGCACGGCGGGCCAGAGCTTCGGCGCGTTCCTCGCGAAGGGCGTGACGCTCGATCTCGTCGGCGACGGCAACGACTACGTCGGCAAGGGTCTGTCGGGCGGGCGCATCATCATTCGCCCGACCAACGACTTCCGCGGCAAGTCCGAGGAAAACATCATCTGCGGCAACACGGTGATGTACGGCGCGATCGAAGGCGAATCGTATTTCCGCGGCGTAGCGGGCGAGCGCTTCTGCGTGCGCAACTCGGGCGCGACGGCGGTCGTCGAAGGCACGGGCGATCACGGCTGCGAATACATGACGGGCGGCACGGTGGTCGTGCTCGGCGAGACGGGCCGCAACTTCGCGGCGGGCATGTCGGGCGGTATCGCGTTCGTGTACGACCCGGACGGCACGTTCGCGGGCAAGTGCAACAAGTCGATGGTCGCGCTCGATCCGGTTCTGCAACAGGCGGAACAGGAGCGCACGATTGATCGCGCGCTGTGGCACACCGGCAAGACCGACGAAGCGCTGCTCAAGGGCCTGATCGAGCGTCACTTCCAGTTCACCGGCTCGCCGCGCGCGAAGTCGCTGCTCGAGAACTGGGACTCGGCGCGCCGTCAGTTCGTGAAGGTGTTCCCGACCGAGTACAAGCGCGCGCTCACCGAGCTCGGCGCGAAGAAGGGCAAGGAAGCGGTCGCGGCTTAAAGCCCGGTCTCACAAGTCATAGAAAGGCTCTCCGGTGCGAGTGCATCGGAGAGCGCGATCCTCACCAAATACAGAGAAAGAAATGGGCAAGGCAACCGGTTTTCTCGAGTTCGAACGCCGCCACGAGGCGTACGAAGCACCGCTGACCCGCGTCAAGCACTACAAGGAATTCGTCGCCGCGCTGACCGATGAAGACGCGAAGGTTCAAGGCGCGCGCTGCATGGATTGCGGCATCCCGTTCTGCAACAACGGCTGCCCGGTCAACAACATCATTCCGGACTTCAACGATCTCGTATTCCAGCAGGACTGGAAGAGCGCGATCAACGTGCTGCATTCGACCAACAACTTTCCGGAGTTCACGGGCCGCATCTGCCCGGCGCCGTGCGAAGCGGCGTGCACGCTCGGCATCAACGACGATCCCGTGGGCATCAAGTCGATCGAGCACGCGATCATCGACAAGGCTTTCGCCGAAGGCTGGGTCGTGCCGCAGCCGCCGAAGCACAAGACGGGCAAGAAGGTTGCCGTGGTCGGTTCGGGCCCTGCGGGTCTGGCGGCTGCGCAGCAACTGGCGCGCGCCGGGCATGATGTCGTGGTGTTCGAGAAGAACGATCGCATCGGCGGTCTGCTGCGTTATGGCATCCCCGACTTCAAGCTGGAGAAGTGGCTGATCGACCGCCGCATGCGCCAGATGGAAGCGGAAGGCGTGTCGTTCCGCACGAACGTGTTCATCGGCAAGGATGCGCTGCCGGAGTACATCGCCAATACGGCGAAGGAAACCATCACGCCGGACGAACTGAAGGAACAGTTCGACGCGGTCGTGATCGCGGGCGGCTCGGAAACGCCGCGCGATCTGCCGGTGCCGGGGCGCGAGCTCGAAGGCATCTATTACGCGATGGAATTCCTGCCGCAGCAGAACAAGGTCAACGCGGGCGACAAGCTCACGGACCAACTGCTCGCCAAGGGCAAGCATGTCGTCGTGATCGGCGGCGGCGATACGGGTTCGGATTGCGTCGGCACGTCGAACCGTCATGGCGCGAAGGGCGTGACGCAGTTCGAACTGCTCGCGCAGCCGCCCGAGGAAGAGAACAAGCCGCTCGTGTGGCCGTACTGGCCGATCAAGCTGCGCACGTCTTCTTCGCACGAGGAAGGCTGCGATCGCGACTGGTCGGTGGCGACGAAGCGTTTCGAAGGCAAGAACGGCAAGGTCGAGAAGCTGATCGCGGTGCGCGTCGAGTGGAAGGGCGGCAAGATGCAGGAAGTGCCGAACTCCGAGTTCGAACTGAAGGCCGATCTCGTGCTGCTCGCCATGGGCTTCACGCAGCCGGTTTCGCCGGTGCTGGATGCGTTCGGCGTCGAGAAGGATGCGCGCGGCAACGTGCGTGCCGCGACCGAAGGCGACAAGGCGTATTACACGTCGGTGGACAAGGTGTTCACGGCGGGCGATATGCGTCGCGGGCAGTCGCTGGTCGTGTGGGCGATTCGCGAAGGACGTCAGTGCGCGCGTTCGGTGGATGCGTATTTGATGGGCTCCAGCGAGTTGCCGCGATAAGCAGGCTTCGACGCTCGATGTAAAAAGGCCACGCGATTGCGTGGCCTTTTTGCTTTGGCTGCGCGAGCGCGTTCAAGCTTCAGCCATCGCCCTCTCGATCTCGATCTTGTAGTCATGGAACATCGCCACCGATTCGCGATGCGCCACACTCAAAATCGCCGCCTTCGGCAAACGCTCGGTGAGCGTGTTGTAGATGTGCAGTTCGTTCTCGGCGTCGAGCGCGCTGGTGGCTTCATCGAGGAAGAGGAAGTCCGGCTTGTGCAGGAGCACACGCGCCGCGGCCAGCCGCTGCTGCTCGCCTGGCGACAGACTCCGCGCCCAATGCGCGCTCTCGTCCAGCCGGTCCGCATAAGTTTCGAGATTGCACAGACGCAGCACCTCGCGCGATTCGTCATCGCTGAACGTGCCGCCCGGCGACGGATACGAAAGCGCCGCGCGCAACGTGCCGATCGGCAGATAGCTCATCTGCGGGATGAACATCATCTTCGCATCGACGGGCGCATCGATGGTGCCGTCACCGAACGGCCACAAGCCCGCGAGCGCGCGCATCAGCGTGCTCTTGCCCGATCCCGACGGTCCGACGACGAGCCAGCGCGATCCCGCCTCGATGGAAACATCCGTCACGCGCGAAAGCGGCGTGCCGTTCGGCAGCGCGAGCATCAACCCTTTGGTCGTGAGCGAAGGCGTGCTCGTGTAATGCAGGTTGATGCCGCCGCGCTCCGTCGCCGGCGACGTTTCCTCGCGGATATGCGTCGAGCGCATCACGCGCTTGAATTCGCGCAGACGGTTGACGGTGGCGCGCCATTCGACCAGGGTCGAATAACTGTTGATGAACCAGGAAAACGAATCGCTGACCGTGCCGAAGGCCGATGAAATCTGCATCAGCACGCCGAATGAAAACGCGCCGGCAAAGTAGCGCGGCGCCGCGACCATGATCGGAAAGATGATCGCGATCTGCCCATAGAAGCTCAGCACGAAGGTCATGCGCTTCGTGTACTTCATGATCATCCACCAGTTGTCGCGGATGCGCTGGAAGATGGTCTTCGCATTCGCCGTTTCGGTGGCGATGCCGTCATAGAACGCGATCTGCTCGGCGTTCTCACGCACGCGGATCAGGCCGAAGCGGAAATCGGCCTCCACCTTCTGCTGCTGATAGTTGATCGACACGAGCGGATGCCCGACCTTCTGGATGATGAGCGAGCCGAGAATCGCATACAGCGCGGCGGCCCACACCATATAGCCCGGAATGGTGATCGGCGTGCCGCCGAGCGTGAGCGTCAGCGCGCCCGCGATGGTCCACAGAATCGTGATGAAGGTGACGAGCGTGACGAGCGTCGAGAGCAGATCGAGAGACAGCGAAAGGGTCGTCGTCGCGAAGGACTGGAGGTCGTCCGAGATACGCTGGTCGGGGTTGTCGGCGAGGCGGTCGCGCTCGATGCGGTAGAACGCCTTGTCGCCGAGCCATTGCTCCAGAAACCTGTTGGTGAGCCACTGCCGCCAGCGGAACGCGAGCATCTGCCGCAGATAGCGTCCGTACACCGCGAGCAGGATGTACGCGAACGCGAGGCCGGTGAAGATCAGCAGCAGATGTGGAAAGTCCTTGACGTTCTTGTTCTGCAGCGCGTTGTAGAAGTCGGCGTTCCAGCTGTTGAGGCGGACGTTGATCCACACGACCGTCATGTTGATCGCGATGATCGCGACGAGCAGCCCCCACGCGACGCCGCGCTCCTCCGACACCCAGTAGGGCTTGATGAGGCTCCACGCCGAAACTTGGTCGGCCTTCTGCTGCGTATTTTCGATGCGAGTGTTGGTCATGAGCTTCCTGCTGAAGCGCCTCGAGGCGCCCGAAGGCGACGTCCGCGGCCAGGCTGCGCGCGGCCTTTTCGGTCCGTAAATTCTTCCGGGGTTCTCTTAACGCTCACTTAATTTCGCGCGATCGTTCGCTGAACCATGTTCGCGGCATTGTGCCAGAGTGCCGCCGGGCGCGATAAAAGCCGGGCAATCCCCGTTTGCAGCGGGTTCCGCTTTCATGCTTTAATGATCCTCGACGAAACAGGGGTGCTTCGCGCGCATCGGCGGCCGGAACGGCCATCAGCGCGGCGAGGCTGAGAGAGACCCTTTGCACCCGATCCGGGTAATACCGGCGAGGGAAGTTTCCGGAGATCGCGCGACACCTGGCGCCCCTCCAGTCTCTTCCGTATCTTCATTCCGCCCGGCGCGTTTCATTGAAGCCGGGCCGGTCTCTCCGCTGATTTCGTCCTTGTGATGTGGCGCCGCGCCGGCACGGTCGAGATCGCGTACTTCGTCTCCTCGTGCAGTGCCTTGCCACGGCTATGGGAGACATCGAATTGAACAGGATCGAACAGGGCGCCGCGCGCCGGCCCGATTTCGCCGTCGTCGGCGGCGGGCTCGTCGGGCGGCTCGTCGCGTGGCAGCTCGCGGGCGCGGGTCATGACGTCGCGCTCTACGAACGCGGCGACGCAGCGGGCACGCAATCGGCGGCATGGGTCGCCGCGGCGATGCTCGCGCCGCTCGCGGAGGCGGCGAGCGCAGAGCCGCTCGTCGTCGGGCTCGGGGCGGCGTCGCTCGAGCGCTGGCCGCGCCTCATCGCGCAACTGCCCGAACCGGTGTTCTTCCAGCGCCACGGCACGCTGGTCGTCTGGCATGGCGCCGATCGCGCCGAGGCGCCGCTCTTCGAGCGCCGCTTGCGCGCCAATTCGCCCGCCGATCTGCTCGATGGCGGATTCGTCAAGCTCGCGGGCGCGCAGGTCGCACAAGCCGAACCCGCGCTCGGGACGCGCTTCGCGCAGGGCTGGCTGCTGCCGAACGAGGGACAGCTCGACAACCGCCAGGCGCTGAGCGCGCTCGCGGCCGGACTCGCCGCGCGCGGCGTGCGCACGCACTGGAACACGCCCGTCGATGCGATGCCGGATGCGCGCTGGATCATCGATTGCCGCGGGCTGGGCGGCAAGCCCGCGTGGCCCGCGCTGCGCGGCATTCGCGGCGAAGTCGCGCGCGTGCATGCGCCGGGCATCGGGCTTTCGCGGCCGGTGCGGCTGCTGCATCCGCGCTATCCGCTCTACATCGCACCGAAGGAAAACGATCTGTACGTGATCGGCGCAACGGAAGTGGAAGGCGAGGACATGTCGCCCGTGAGCGTGCGCTCGGCGCTCGAACTGCTGAGCGCCGCGTTCGCGGTGCATCCGGGCTTCGGCGAGGCGCGCATCCTCGAACTGAATTCGCATTGCCGGCCGACCTTGCCGGATCATCGCCCGGCCATCGTCTGGGACGGGGCGCGGACCTTGCGCGTGAACGGCCTGTACCGGCACGGCTTCATGATCGCGCCGGAAGTCGCCGATACCGCGTGCCGCCTGGCCGAAGCGCTCGTGTCGGGCGAGATCGCCGATCACGATGCATTCGCGCAGTTCCGCGAAGCCGCGCGCTGGCCCGAACTGCTCCACGACGAAACCGCGGTCGCCGCGCTCTAGTCAACAGGAAAAAGCATGAACATCCACATCAATCAACGCGTCTTCGACTTGCACGATGCCGCGACCGTCACCGAAGCGCTCACCGCATTCGGCGCGAAGCCGCCATTCGCGGTCGCGCTGAACGGCCAGTTCGTCGCGCGCGGCGAGCACGCGACGAAGACGCTCGCAGCAGGCGACAAGCTCGACGTCGTGTCGCCCGTCGCGGGCGGCTGAATTCCGAACCGAAGGATCGAACCATGACCACACAGACCGCCGACGTCCTCATGCTCTACGGCGAGGCGTTTCCGAGCCGCGTGCTGCTCGGCACGTCGCGTTATCCGTCGCTGCAATCGCTTTCCGACTCCATCGACGCCGCGCGGCCGGGCATGGTCACGGTCGCGCTGCGCCGCCAGTCGGAGACGGGCGAAGCCGGCTTCTTCGACGTATTGAAGCGCCACGGCGTCGCGCTCTTGCCGAACACGGCCGGGTGCCAGAGCGTCGACGAAGTGCTGACGACCGCGCACATGGCGCGCGAAGTGTTCGACACGCCGTGGATCAAGCTCGAGCTGATCGGCGACGACTACACGCTGCAGCCCGACCCGATCGGGCTCGTCGAAGCGGCGGCGAAGCTCATCCGCGAAGGCTTCAAGGTGCTGCCCTACTGCACGGAAGATCTCGTGATCGGGCGGCGCCTGCTCGATGCCGGTTGCGAAGCGCTGATGCCATGGGGCGCGCCGATCGGCACCGGCAAGGGCGTGACCAATCCGTACGGGCTGCGCACGCTGCGCGAACGCCTGCCGGACACGCCGCTGATCGTCGATGCGGGTCTCGGCGTGCCGTCGCACGCGTGCCAGGTGATGGAATGGGGCTTCGACGGCGTGCTGCTCAATACCGCCGTCTCGCAGGCGACGTTTCCGCCGCAGATGGCGCGCGCGTTCGCGCTCGGCGTCGAAGCGGGGCGCACCGCATTCCTCGCCGGCCCGATGGCCGAGCGCGACAGCGCGCAGGCGAGCACGCCGGTCGTCGGCATGCCGTTCTGGCATCAGGACGGAGGCGCGGCATGAGCTTGCTGAATCACGAAGTCTTCTGGCCCCCGGCGGACGAGCTGATCGAAGTCGCCGAGCGGATTCGCGCGCGTCTGGGCGATTGGCCCGCGGCTGAAACGCGCTGGCGCATCTGCCTGACCGCGCCTGAATTGCCGAAAGCGGACGATCTGATCGTATTCACCGAGCCGCATGACGCGGACATCGACCGGCTCGCGAAAAGCGGCGCGGCGCTCGTCGAAGCGCATGGTGGCCGCGTCGCGCTGCGTCGCGGCGAGGAGCGTTTCGCGCTGGAAGGCGAATGGTCGGATGACTGGCTGGCCGCGCTCGCCGCCTTCCTCGACTGCAATTTCGAGCCGCACGATGCGCTCACGCTCGCGCTCGCCTGGCGCGCCGGCGACGAGAACAAGGACGACGCGTGGCCCGTCGATTTCGCGACTTTTCCCCGCGTCGCCGATTTGCCCGCCGCGCCCGAAGGCGGCTTTGCTCCGTGCCCGGACCGGCTCGGCCTTTATCCGGTGCTGCCGGGCGCCGAATGGGTCGAGCGCGTGCTCGATCTCGGCGTTCGCACCGCGCAATTGCGCCGCAAGTCGACGGACGCCGCCGATCTGCGGCGCGAAATCGCGCGCTCAGTCGAAGCGGGGCGCCGCCATGACGCGCAGCTTTTCATCAACGATCACTGGCGCGAGGCGATCGCGGCAGGCGCGTACGGCGTGCATCTCGGTCAGGAAGACGTGCAGACCGCCGATCTGAACGCGATCGCGAAAGCCGGCCTGCGCCTCGGATTGTCGACGCACGGGTACTACGAGATGCTGCGCGCGCTGCATTTCAGGCCCAGCTATCTCGCCCTCGGCGCCGTTTTCCCGACGACGACGAAAGTCATGCCGACCAAGCCGCAAGGACTCGCGCGGCTCGGCCGCTACGTGCAATTGCTGTCGGGGCGCGTGCCGCTCGTCGCGATCGGCGGGATCGACGCCAAGGTCATGCCCGAGGTCCTCGCAAGGGGCGTCGGCAGCGCGGCGGTCGTGCGCGCGGTGACCGAGGCGCCGGACACGCCGGCCGCGGTCTCGTCGTTGCAACAGATGTTTGCAAGTCAACGGTAAAGAATCCCAAAAATAAAAGGGGGCGGGACTAGGCAAAGCACCGATTGCACGCAGGCCCTATAATTCGGCGTTTTGCGTCAACGGAATCTCTTACCCAGTGCCTGCTTCCTCCGAGACTCTGCTGGAGCTACGCGACGTCGATTTCGGCTACGGCGACCGACTCATTCTGTCGAACCTGAACATGCGCTTCACGCGCGGGCAGGTGGTCGCGGTCATGGGCGGCTCCGGCTGCGGCAAGACCACGACCCTGCGCCTCGTCGGCGGACTCGTCAAGGCGAACCGCGGCCAGGTGCTGTTCGATGGACAGGACATCGGCGCGCAGACGCGCGAGGGCCTGTACGCGCTGCGCCGCAAGATGGGCATGCTGTTCCAGTTCGGCGCGCTGTTCACCGACCAGACCGTGTTCGAGAACGTGGCGTTTCCGCTGCGCGAGCACACGGATCTGCCGGAAGACCTGATCCGCGACCTCGTGCTGATGAAGCTGAACGCGGTCGGATTGCGCGGCGCGCGCGATCTCGCGCCGTCCGAGATTTCGGGCGGCATGGCGCGCCGCGTCGCGCTTGCCCGCGCCATCGCGCTCGATCCGCAACTGATGATGTACGACGAGCCTTTCGCCGGCCTCGATCCGATCTCGCTCGGCATCACCGCGCAGCTCATCCGCACGATCAACGACGCGCTCGGCGCGACCTCCATCCTCGTCACGCATGACGTGCCCGAATCGTTCGCGATCGCGGACTACGTGTACTTCATCGCGAACGGCGGCATTCACGCCGAGGGCACGCCGGCCGAACTGCGCGCGTCGCAGGACCCGACCGTGCGCCAGTTCATCGACGGCACGCCGGACGGTCCCTTCAAGTTCCACTATGCGAGCACGCCGCTCGCGGCGGATTTCGGCATCGGAGGGCAGGCATGATCAGCGCGCTCGGACGATGGGTGCTCGACGGTTTCGGCACCGCGGGCTACGCGACGCGCATGTTCCTGCGCCTCGTGTTCGAATTCTTTTCGCTGTTGCGCCGCCCGCGCCTCGTCACGAAACAGATCCACTTCGTCGGCAATTATTCGCTCGTGATCATCGCGGTGTCGGGTTTGTTCGTCGGCTTCGTGCTCGGCTTGCAGGGCTATTACACGCTGAGCCGCTACGGCTCGGAACAGGCGCTCGGCCTGCTGGTCGCGCTGTCGCTCGTGCGCGAGCTCGGCCCGGTGGTGACCGCGCTGCTCTTCGCGGGGCGCGCGGGCACGTCGCTGACCGCCGAAATCGGCCTGATGAAGGCCGGCGAGCAGCTCACGGCGATGGAAATGATGGCCGTCGATCCGCTCAAGGTAGTCGTCGCGCCGCGCATGTGGGCGGGTATCGTCGCGATGCCGGTGCTGGCCGCCATCTTCAGCGCGGTCGGCATCATCGGCGGCTATGTCGTCGGCGTGATGCTGATCGGCGTCGATCCGGGCGCGTTCTGGTCGCAGATGCAAGGCGGCGTGGACGTGTGGCGCGATGTCGGCAACGGCGTCATCAAGAGCATCGTGTTCGGCTTCGCGGTGACGTTCATCGCGCTGTTCCAGGGCTACGAGGCGAGACCGACGCCGGAAGGCGTGTCGCGCGCGACGACGAAAACCGTCGTGTACGCGTCGCTCGCCGTGCTCGGGCTCGATTTTCTGCTGACCGCACTGATGTTCAGCTAATGGACCAAGCGCAGGCGCCCGGCAAAAAGGCGCAGGCGTTGTGAAGGGCACAGACCCTCACGCGCCATCTGCGAAAAGATTCTCTTTGGGAAGACGATGAAAAAGACTGCTCTCGACTTTTGGGTCGGCCTCTTCGTGGTGCTCGGTTTCGTGGCGCTGCTGTTCCTCGCGCTGAAGGCGGGCAACATGAGCTCCCTGTCGTTTCAGCAAACCTACGCGGTGAAACTCAAGTTCGACAACATCGGCGGTTTGAAGGCGCGCGCGCCCGTCAAGAGCGCGGGCGTGACGGTCGGGCGCGTCGGCGGCATCGGCTTCGATCCGAACACGTATCAGGCCGTCGTGACGATCGATATCGACAAGCAATATCAGTTTCCGAAGGATTCGTCCGCGAAGATCCTGACGTCGGGTCTGCTCGGCGAGCAGTACATCGGCCTCGAGCCGGGCGGCGACGATCAGATGCTGAAGAACGGCGACACCATCACGATGACGCAGTCCGCCGTGGTGCTCGAGAACCTGATCGGCCAGTTCCTCTATAACAAGGCGGCGGATTCCGGCGCCTCGAAATCGCAGGCAGCGCCGGCCGCGCCCGCACCCGCGTTCCCGGGCGCGGCGAGCGCAATGGGCGCTTCGGGTGCGGCGGGCGCGAACGCCGCCTCGGGCGCGTCTCAATAAGGAGAAGGGCATGCAGGCGATGGGGATGCGGCGCGCGATCGTCCTGGCGGGCGTCATGGCGCTCGCCGGTTGCGCGACGGTGACGACGCCGACCAAAGGGGACCCGCTCGAGAGCTACAACCGGACGATGTTCACGATCAACGACCAGGTCGATCAGTACGCGTTGAAGCCGATAGCGAAGGGTTATGTGTGGGCCGTGCCGGAACCGGTGCGCAACAGCGTGACCAACTTCTTCTCGAATATCGGCGACGTGTACATCGCCGCGAACAATCTGCTGCAGTTGAAGGTCGCGGACGGCGTGTCGGACATCATGCGCGTCGCGATCAACACGGTGTTCGGCGTCGGCGGCCTGTTCGATGTCGCGACCATCGCGAAGCTGCCGAAGCACGCCGGGGATTTCGGCCTGACGCTCGGCCACTATGGCGTGCCGCCCGGCCCGTATGTCGTGCTGCCGCTGCTCGGGCCGAGCACAGTGCGGGATTCCACTGGCCTCGTCGTCGATTATTTCGGCAACCCGCTTACGTATGTGAGCCCGGATTCGGTGAGCTGGGCGCTCTACGGCGTGAATCTCGTCAATGTGCGTGCGAATCTGCTTGGCGCAACCGACGTGCTCGCCGACGCCGCGCTCGACAAATATTCGTTCGTGCGCAACGCGTATCTGCAGCGCCGTCAGTACCTGATCTCGGGCGGCGATGGCGGCATGCCGGACTACGGCGAGGCGCCGCTGCCGAACTATGGCGACGAGGGCGCGGATGTAGCGGCTCCCGCCGCGGCTGCGTCGGCGACCGCGGGCGAGCCTGCGTCCGGTGCTGCCGCGCCAGCGCCTGCGAGCGGAACCGGCACAACGGTGCCGGGCAACCAGTACGTTCCGCCGCCGGGCTTCCCTTCATTCCGCTTGCGTTGAGCGGGCCTTCGCTAACGCGCGGTAACATATCTAACGACATTTATTACGTTTTGACAGCGGCACGGCCTGAACTCGGTTCAGGCGGTGCGCTCAAACCGAAGCCTCTACTTTTGCAGGGTCTGTGATGAAAAAACTTTTGCTTCTTCCCCTTTTTGCGGCGTTCATGGCGTTGTGCGGCGTGGCGTCGGCGCAGGGCGTCGACACGAGCGCGCCTGACGTGATGATCAAGACGGTCACGCAGCAAGTCCTCGACGAGATCAAATCGGATTCGAAGCTCCAGTCGGGCGACATCAACAAGATCACCGAGCTCGTCAACCAGAAGATCCTCCCGTACACGGACTTCACGCGCACGACGCGCCTCGTGATGGGCCGCAACTGGAACTCGGCGACGCCTGAGCAGCAGAAGCAGATCGTCGAGCAGTTCAAGATGCTGCTGATCCGCACGTACTCGGGCGCGCTCGCGCAGGTGCGCAACCAGACGGTCCAGTACAAGCCGTTCCGCGCGAATCCGGATGACACCGATGTCGTGGTCCGCTCCGTCGTGATGAACAACGGCTCGCCGGTCGAACTCGACTATCGCCTGTACAAGACGGCGCAAGGCTGGCGCGTGTACGACATCAACGTGCTCGGCGCATGGCTGATCCAGGCCTACCAGCAGCAGTTCAACGAGCAGATCTCGCAGAACGGCGTGAGCGGTCTGCTGCAGTTCCTGACGCAGCGCAACCAGCAGCTCGCGAGCGGCAAGGCATCGTGAGCACGCAAGCCACGGGCGGCCGTTTCCAGACGGCCGCAACTCTGACCCACGCGAGCGCGAAGGCCGCGCTCGACGCGGGTCTGTCGCGCATTGCAGCAGGCGCGACCGAAGTCGATTGCGCGCCGCTCACGCAATTCGATTCCTCCGCGCTCGCCGTGCTGCTCGCATGGCAGCGCGCCGCGTCCGCGCGCGGCGCCGCATTGGGCGTCGTCAACCTTCCTTCCGGCCTCGTGAGTCTCGCGCGAGCCTACGGCGTCGATACGCTCCTCTCGTTCCGACATTGATCCTGTTCTGACTCCGCGCAGAAGGCGGCGGCGTGCTTCGCTGCCGCAATCAGGATCGCTCTGAAGTCGGCCCCCGCCGCTTTGCCCTATAATCAAACGTTTTTTTCGGCCCTGCACCCGGCCCTTTTTGTCTGAGCACGGGTCCGTCAAGGCGAAATCCGCACAATCGAGGCGCGGCCGCGCGAGGCGCGCGCACTGTCCATGTCAGCCATAGAAATCCGAAACGTCAGGAAGCGCTACAAGGAGCTCCAGGCGCTCAAAGGCGTGAGCCTTACGGTGGAAGAGGGCGAGTTCTTCGGCTTGCTCGGCCCGAACGGCGCGGGCAAAACCACTTTGATCAGCATTCTGGCCGGCCTGGCGCGCGCCGATAGCGGCACGATCTCCGTGCGCGGTCACGATGTCGTCAGCGACTTCCGGGCGGCGCGCCGCGCGCTCGGCGTCGTGCCGCAGGAACTGGTGTTCGATCCGTTCTTCACCGTGCGCGAATCGCTCCGGATTCAGTCGGGCTATTTCGGCTTGCGCAACAACGACGACTGGATCGACGAGGTGATGGCCAATCTCGATCTCACCGAGAAAGCCGACGTCAACACGCGCGCGCTCTCCGGCGGGATGAAGCGCCGCGTGCTCGTCGCGCAGGCGCTGGTGCACCGGCCGCCGGTGATCGTGCTCGACGAGCCCACCGCCGGCGTCGATGTCGAACTGCGTCAGACGCTGTGGAAGTTCATCTCGCGCCTGAATCGCGAGGGCCACACCATCGTGCTGACGACGCACTATCTCGAAGAAGCCGAATCGCTGTGCGACCGGCTCGCGATGCTTCGTCGCGGGGAAGTCGTCGCGCTTGAGCGCACGAGCGCGCTGCTGCAGCGTTTCTCGGGCATGCAACTGTTTCTGCGGCTCGCGAACGGCCCGCTGCCCGCCGATCTGCGCGCGCTCGAAGTCGATCCGCACGCGGTGTCGGGCACGCAGCACTTGCTGCGCCTGTCGAGCTACGACGATGTCGAGCCGATTCTCGCGAAATGCCGCGCGGCCGGCTGCACGTTCGATGAGATCGAAGTGCGCAAGGCGGATCTGGAAGACGTGTTCGTGCAGGTGATGAACGAGCCGGAAGTGGTCGAGGGACTTTCATGAGCGGTTTCCAGACGTTGTTCTACAAGGAGCTGCTGCGCTTCTGGAAGGTCTCGTTTCAAACCGTGCTCGCGCCCGTCGTCACGGCGCTGCTGTACCTGACCATCTTCGGTCACGCGCTGTCGGGGCACGTGCAGGTGTATCCGGGCGTCGGTTATACGAGCTTTCTCGTGCCCGGCCTCGTGATGATGAGCGTGCTGCAGAACGCGTTCGCGAACAGTTCGTCGTCACTGATCCAGTCGAAGATCACCGGTAATCTGGTGTTCGTGCTGTTGCCGCCGATCGCGCATTGGGAGATGTTCTTCGCGTATGTGCTGGCATCGGTCGTGCGCGGCTTGTGCGTCGGGCTCGGCGTGTTCATCGTGACGATATGGTTCATCCCGATGTCTTTTTCGGCGCCGTTTTACATCATTGCGTTCGCGATTCTGGGTTCGGGCATCCTCGGCACGCTCGGTTTGATCGCAGGCATCTGGGCCGACAAGTTCGATCAGTTGGCCGCGTTCCAGAACTTCCTGATCATGCCGCTCACGTTTCTTTCCGGCGTGTTCTACTCGACTCATACGCTGCCGCCCGTGTGGCGCGCGGTGTCGCATCTGAATCCGTTTTTCTACATGATCGACGGTTTCCGCTATGGCTTTTTCGGCCTGTCCGACGTCGATCCGCTGATGAGCCTCGGCATCGTCGGCGGGTTTCTGGCCGTGCTGGCGTTGATCGCCGTGCGACTGCTTGCGAGCGGCTACAAGCTGCGTCACTAATTCAAGGAGACTTCCATGTTGCCGACTCCGGAGCAGGTGAAGGATTACATCGCTGGCGGCCTGCCTTGCCAGCATCTCGAAGTGGAAGGCGACGGCCAGCACTTTTTCGCGACCATCGTGAGCGATGCGTTCGTCGGCAAGCGGCTGATCGCGCGTCATCAACTGGTTTATGCGGCGCTCGGCGAGCGCATGCGCGAGGAGATTCATGCGCTCAGCATGAAGACCCTCACCCCCGACGAGTGGAAAGCGGCCTGAGTCCACCCGGCGAAGCCAATCAGGTCACAAGACTTAACCCAAGCAACACCGGCATCACCGGAAAGACTAAGGCAGTAGAGAGTGCGATTCATTCAAGACAACCGCGGCGCCGAAAACGGCTCCGCAGCAGGAAGCTCGGTCGAAGGACAAGCAAGCATGGATAAACTGGTCATCACGGGGGGCACGAAGCTCTCCGGCGAAATCACCGTCTCGGGCGCGAAGAACGCGGCTTTGCCGATTCTGTGCGCGAGCCTTCTCACCGCCGACGACGTCCATCTGTCGAACGTGCCGAATCTTCAGGACGTGCGCACGATGGTCAAGCTGCTGCGCCAGATGGGCGTGCAGTCCGAAGTGTCCGGCGACGGGCACGTGAGCCTCAATGCATCGAAGGTCGACAAGCTGATCGCGCCGTACGAAATGGTCAAGACCATGCGCGCGTCGATTCTCGTGCTCGGCCCGCTCGTCGCGCGCTTCGGCGAGGCGAAGGTGTCGTTGCCCGGCGGCTGCGCGATCGGCGCGCGTCCGGTCGATCAGCACATCAAGGGCCTGCAGGCGATGGGCGCCGAGATCAACATCGAGCACGGCTTCATCGAGGCGCGCGCGAAACGTCTGAAGGGCGCGCGCATCATCACCGACATGATCACCGTCACCGGCACGGAAAACCTGCTGATGGCGGCGGTGCTGGCCGAAGGCGAGACCGTCATCGAGAACGCGGCGCGCGAGCCGGAAGTAAGCGATCTCGCTCATCTGCTCGTGAAGATGGGCGCGAAGATCGATGGCATCGGCACCGATCGGCTCGTCATTCAGGGCGTCGAGAAGCTGCACGGCGCGAAGCATGCCGTCGTGCCGGATCGTATCGAAGCGGGCACGTTCCTGTGCGCCGTCGCGGCCGCGGGCGGCGACGTCACGCTGCGTCGCGTGAGCGCGCATCTGCTCGACGCCGTGACGGCCAAGCTGCGCGAAGCCGGCGTGAGCATCGAGGAAGGCGACGACTGGATGCGCGTGCGCATGGCGAAGCGCCCGGACGCAGTGAACATCCGCACATCCGAATATCCCGCGTTCCCGACGGACATGCAGGCGCAATTCATGGCGCTCAACACGATCGCGAACGGCACGTCGCAAGTCGTCGAGACGATCTTCGAGAACCGCTTCATGCACGTGCAGGAGCTGAACCGTCTCGGCGCGCACATCACCATCGACGGCAACACGGCGCTCGTCGCCGGCGTCGAGAAGCTCTCCGGCGCGAAGGTCATGGCTACCGACCTGCGCGCGTCGGCCAGCCTCGTGATCGCGGCGATGTGCGCGGACGACGAGACGCTGATCGACCGCATCTATCATCTGGACCGCGGCTACGACCGCATGGAATCGAAGCTCACGGCCGTGGGCGCGAACGTTCGCCGCATCAAGGGCAGCGGGAGCGAGCAATGAGTTCGCTGCCGCAGACGTCGTCGTCGGTCGAGCCGAGCGCGCCCCTCACGCTCGCGCTGTCGAAAGGGCGTATCTTCGAGGAAACGCTGCCGCTGCTCGCCGCTGCGGGCGTGCAGGTGGCGGAAGATCCGGAAAGCTCGCGCAAGCTGATTCTGCCGACCACGAACCCGAACCTGCGCGTGATCATCGTCCGCGCAACGGATGTGCCGACGTATGTCGAATACGGCGCGGCGGACTTCGGCGTCGCGGGCAAGGACGTGCTGATCGAGCATGGCGGCAGCGGCCTATATCAGCCGGTCGATCTCGATATCGCGCGTTGCCGCATGTCGGTGGCCGTCAAGGCGGGCTTCGATTACGCGAACGCGGTGCGCCAGGGCGCGCGCCTGCGCGTCGCGACGAAGTACACGGAAACGGCGCGCGAGCATTTCGCGTCGAAGGGCGTGCACGTCGATCTGATCAAGCTGTACGGCTCGATGGAGCTCGCGCCGCTCGTCGGCCTCGCGGACGCGATCGTCGATCTGGTCAGCTCGGGCGGCACGCTGCGGGCGAACAACCTCGT
Source organism: Caballeronia sp. 11_S32 (assembly GCF_056930355.1). Lineage (NCBI taxonomy): Bacteria > Pseudomonadati > Pseudomonadota > Betaproteobacteria > Burkholderiales > Burkholderiaceae > Caballeronia > Caballeronia sp. 11_S32. The sequence continues at coordinate 77,822 of NZ_JBXOWH010000003.1, read as the reverse complement.
CGAAGTCGAAGAGATCATGCAGATTTCATCGCGCCTCGTGGTCAATCAGGCGGCGCTCAAGCTGAAGCGCGCGGCGCTCAAGCCGTACCTCGATGCTTTCGAGCGCGCCACGACGAGTACAGGAAATTAGGCGAGCCGCACGCGGCGGCGCGCCACAAGCACAACGGAAAACCAGCATGTCTATCAAGATTCGCAAACTCGATTCCAGCACCGATGGTTTTCAAAAGGCGCTGCGCGCGGTCCTCGCCTTCGAAGCGAGCGAGGATGAAGCGATCGAGCGCTCGGTCGCGCAGATTCTCGCGGATGTGAAGGCGCGCGGCGATGAAGCCGTGCTCGAATACACCAACAGGTTCGATCGCCTGAAGGCGGAGCGCGTCGCGGCCCTCGAACTGCCGCTGTCGGAAATGGAGGCTGCGCTCGAAGGGCTCGAGCCGAAGCGCCGCGCGGCGCTCGAAGCGGCGGCCGCGCGCGTGCGCGGCTATCACGAGAAGCAGCGCATCGAATGCGGCAGCCATAGCTGGCAGTACACCGAAGCCGACGGCACCGTGCTCGGCCAGAAGGTCACGCCGCTCGATCGCGCGGGCATCTATGTGCCGGGCGGCAAGGCGGCGTATCCGTCTTCGGTGCTGATGAACGCAATTCCGGCGCGCGTCGCGGGCGTGAAGGAAATCGTGATGGTCGTGCCGACGCCCGACGGCGTGAAGAATCCGCTCGTGCTCGCGGCGGCGCTGCTCGGCGGTGTGGACCGCGTGTTCACGATCGGCGGCGCGCAGGCGGTCGGCGCGCTCGCGTACGGCACTCAAACGGTGCCGGCCGTCGACAAGATCTGCGGCCCGGGCAATGCGTATGTCGCCTCCGCGAAGCGCCGCGTGTTCGGCACAGTGGGCATCGACATGATCGCGGGGCCGTCGGAAATCCTCGTCATCTGCGATGCCACCACGGACCCGCGCTGGGTCGCGATGGACCTCTTCTCGCAAGCCGAGCACGACGAGCTCGCGCAGTCCATCCTGCTGTGCCCGGACGATGACTTCATCCAGCGCGTGGAAGATGCAATCGTCGAGTTGCTGCCCGCAATGCCGCGCCGTGATGTCATTCAACGCTCGCTCGAAGATCGCGGCGCGCTCATCAAAGTGAAGGACATGGCCGAAGCGTGCGCGATCGCGAACGATATCGCGCCGGAGCACCTCGAAATTTCCGCGCTCGATCCGCATCAGTGGGCCGCGCAGATCCACAACGCGGGCGCGATGTTCCTCGGCCGCTATACGAGCGAAAGTCTCGGCGACTACTGCGCCGGTCCGAATCACGTGTTGCCGACTTCCCGTACGGCGCGCTTCTCGTCGCCGCTCGGCGTGTACGACTTCATGAAGCGTTCGAGCGTGATCGAAGTGAGCGCGGACGGCGCGCAGACGCTCGGCGAGATCGCGGCGGAACTGGCGTACGGCGAAGGCTTGCAGGCGCACGCGCGCAGCGCTGAGTATCGAATGAAAAACGTCGGCTGAATCGAGCCGGCCCGAATGAACGAGGCGGCCTCAGAGCCGCCGCTTGTCCGGCGAGAGAGACGCCGGGAAATCATGACCACAGCACAAGACATCATTCGTCCCGACATCCTCGCGATGACGAGTTATCCCGTGCCCGACGCAACGGGCCTGATCAAGCTCGACGCGATGGAAAATCCCCACACACTGCCTGCCGAACTCGCCGAACGTCTCGGCGCGCATCTCGCGGGTGTCGCGCTGAACCGCTATCCGGCGCCGCGTCCCGCCGAACTGCTCGCGAAGCTCAAGCGCGCGATGCACGTGCCCGCAGCCTGCGACGTGCTGCTCGGCAACGGCTCGGACGAATTGATCAGCATGATGTCGGTCGCGTGCTCGAAGCCGGGCGCGAAGGTCCTGGCGCCGGTGCCGGGATTCGTGATGTACGAAATGTCGGCGAAGTTCGCGCATCTGGAGTTCATCGGCGTGCCGCTGAAGGCGGACTTCACGCTCGACGCCGATGCGCTGATCGCGGCCATCGACGAACATGCGCCCGCGCTCGTCTACCTTGCGTATCCGAACAACCCGACCGGCACGCTCTACGGCGACGCCGACATGGAGCGCGTGATCGCGGCGGCGGCGAAGAGCCTCGTCGTGATCGACGAGGCCTATCAGCCGTTCGCCGAGAAGAGCTGGATGCCGCGCGCGGCGGAGTTCGACAATGTCGTCGTGATGCGCACCGTCTCGAAGCTCGGGCTCGCGGGCATCCGCCTCGGCTACATGGCGGGCCGGCCTTCGTGGATCATGCAGTTCGACAAGGTGCGCCCGCCGTACAACATCAACGTACTGACGCAAGCGACCGCCGATTTCCTGCTCGATCACCTCGACGTGCTCGACGCGCAGGCCTCCGATCTGCGCGCTCAGCGCACGAAACTCGCGCGCGAAGTGGCCGCGCTGCCCGGCGTGACCGTGTTTCCGAGCGCGGGCAATTTCCTGCTCGTGCGCGTGCCGGACGCCGCCGTTGCTTTCGAAACCCTTTTGACTTCGCGGGTTTTGATAAAAAACGTGAGTAAAATGCATCCATTGCTGGCTAATTGTGTGCGTTTGACGGTCGGAACGGCCGATGAGAACGCGCAGATGGTCGCGGCGCTCAGAAAGCTCGCGCCGAACTGAATCCCACTTTTCGAAAGTCTCAAGGAATTACCATGCGCATTGCGGAAGTCGTTCGCAACACCAGCGAAACGCAGATCCGTGTGAAGCTCGATCTGGACGGCACCGGCAAGCAGAAGCTCGCCACCGGCGTCCCGTTCCTCGATCACATGCTCGACCAGATCGCCCGTCACGGACTCATCGATCTCGAAATCGAAGCGCATGGCGACCTCCATATCGACGATCACCATACCGTCGAAGATACGGGCATCACGCTCGGGCAGGCGGTGGCGAAGGCCATCGGCGAGCGCAAGGGCATTCGCCGCTACGGACATTCGTATGTGCCGCTCGACGAAGCGCTGTCGCGGGTCGTGATCGATTTTTCCGGCCGTCCGGGGCTCGAATTCCATGTGCCGTTCACGCGCGCGCGCATCGGCACGTTCGACGTCGATCTCACCATCGAATTCTTCCGCGGATTCGTGAATCACGCGGGCGTCACGCTGCATATCGACAACCTGCGCGGCATCAACGCGCATCATCAGGTCGAGACCGTATTCAAGGCGTTCGGCCGCGCGTTGCGCATGGCCGTCGAGGTGGATGAACGCGCGGCGGGGCAGATTCCGTCGACCAAGGGCAGTCTCTGATCGACTCACGCCGCTTCGGCGCTCGTGTGTCGAGAACACGATGGATCTGTTCAAGTCGTTCATATCGTTGCTCGCGCTGATCAATCCGATCGGCGCGATACCGTTTTTTCTGAGCCTGACCTCGCAGCAGTCCGATACCGAACGACGCAACACGATTCGCGTCGCGTCGATTTCGGTGTTCTGCGTGATCGCGGTGACGGCGCTGCTCGGCCAGCAGATCATCGCGTTCTTCGGCATTTCGGTCGGATCGTTCGAAGTGGGCGGCGGCATCATCATGCTGCTCATGGCGATCAGCATGCTGAACGCGCAAGTCGGCAACGCGCGCTCGACGCCGGAAGAACGCATGGAAGCTGAGGAGCGGCACAGCATCGCGGTCGTGCCGCTCGCGATTCCGCTGCTCACCGGCCCCGGCTCGATCAGCACGGTGATCGTCTATGCTGCCAATGCGCAGCACTGGTATGACCGTTTCGGGCTGGTCGTGCTGGGCGCAATCATCGCGGGTCTGTGCTTCGGCGCGCTGAATCTCGCCGAGCCTATCGCGCGCGTGGTCGGGCGCACGGGAATCAATATCGGCACGCGTCTCATGGGTTTGATGTTGTCCGCGTTGGCGGTGGAGTTCATCGTCGACGGATTGAAGGCCTTGATGCCATCTTTGAAATGAATACTTCGATTGCGATTGTTGATTACGGAATGGGCAACCTGCGCTCTGTCTACCAGGCGCTGAAAAAGGCTGCGCCCGAGGCGAACGTGGCGATCGTCGATCAGCCCGAAGGCATCCGCACGGCGGATCGCGTGGTCTTGCCCGGACAGGGCGCGATGCGCGATTGCATGGGGCATCTGGCCGAGTCCGGTCTGCAGGACGCGGTGATGCAGGCGGCGCGCCAAAAGCCGATGCTCGGCGTGTGCGTCGGCGAGCAGATGCTCTTCGACTGGAGCGAGGAGGGCGACACCAACGGGCTCGGCCTGTTGCCGGGTAAAGTGGTGCGCTTCCAGCTCGACGGCCTTCTGCAGGACGACGGCTCGCGCTTCAAGGTCCCGCAGATGGGCTGGAACCGCGTGCGTCAGACGCAAGCGCATCCGATCTGGGACGGCGTCGCGGACGGCGCGTTCTTCTACTTCGTCCACAGCTATTACGTGGTGCCGGAGAACCCGGCGCACACATCGGGCGAAACGGTGTACGGCAGCGCATTTACATCGGCGGTGGCGCGGGACAATATCTTCGCGACCCAATTTCACCCCGAAAAAAGCGCGGACGCCGGATTGCGGCTCTACCGCAATTTCGTGCACTGGAACCCCTGAGATGGCGCGCCCGCTAGCGTTTTCGCCTATTACTACGGGCGCGTGACCGTTGCAAGACTTGTACTACACTAGCGAAACGGCCGCGGCGCAGGCACGAAAGACCGCACGCGCGCCGTTTTGATCAACTCCACCCAGAAAATACGCGATACCTATGCTGCTCATTCCGGCCATCGATCTTAAGGACGGTCAGTGCGTGCGCCTCAAGCAGGGCGATATGGACCAGGCGACCATTTTTTCAGAAGATCCAGCTGCAATGGCCCGACATTGGGTCGATCGCGGCGCGCGACGGCTTCATCTGGTCGACCTGAACGGAGCGTTCGCCGGCAAGCCTCGAAACGGCGACGCGATACGCGCGATCCTCGACGAAGTCGGCAGCGAGATTCCCGTGCAGTTGGGCGGTGGCGTCCGCGATCTCGAAACCATCGAGCGCTATCTGGACGACGGCCTGTCGTACATCATCATCGGCACCGCCGCGGTGAAGAATCCGGGCTTCCTGCAGGACGCGTGCAGCGCGTTCGGGGGGCACATCATCGTCGGGCTGGACGCGAAGGACGGCAAGGTCGCCACCGATGGCTGGAGCAAGCTCACGGGCCACGAAGTCGTCGACCTCGCCCTCAAGTTCGAGGATTACGGCTGCGAATCCATCATCTACACGGACATCGGCCGCGACGGCATGCTTCAGGGCGTGAACATCGACGCGACCGTGCGTCTCGCGCGGGCGGTGAAGATTCCGGTGATCGCGAGCGGCGGGCTGTCAAGCATCGCGGACATCGAATCGCTCTGCGAGGTCGAGGGCGAAGGCATCGAAGGCGTGATCTGCGGCCGCGCGATTTACTCCGGCGACCTCGATTTCACGGCTGCCCAAACGCGCGCCGACGCGCTGCGCGAAGCCGACGGCGCTTGAAAACGCCTGAGCGCGAGCACATCTGAGCAGCACTCCGGGCGGCCACGACGCCGCCCTTATTTCGTAAGTGGCAAGAACATGGCTCTCGCAAAACGCATCATTCCCTGTCTCGACGTGACCGCGGGCCGCGTCGTGAAGGGCGTCAACTTCGTCGAGCTGCGCGACGCCGGCGACCCCGTCGAGATCGCGCGGCGCTACGACGATCAGGGCGCCGACGAACTCACGTTCCTCGACATCACCGCGACCTCCGACCAACGCGACCTGATCCTGCCGATCATCGAATCGGTGGCGTCGCAGGTCTTCATTCCGCTGACGGTCGGCGGCGGCGTGCGCGCGGTGGAAGACGTGCGGCGTCTGCTCAATGCGGGCGCGGACAAGATCAGCATGAACTCGTCGGCGGTGGCGAATCCGCAGCTCGTGCGCGACGCATCGGACAAGCACGGCTCGCAGTGCATCGTCGTCGCGATCGACGCGAAGCGCGTGTCGGCCGAGGGCGAAACGCCACGCTGGGAAGTGTTCACGCACGGCGGCCGCAAGGCGACGGGCATCGACGCGATCGAATGGGCGCGCAAGATGGCCGAGTACGGCGCAGGCGAAATCCTGCTCACCAGCATGGATCGCGACGGCACCAAGGCCGGCTTCGATCTCGCGTTGACGCGCGCCGTGTCGGACGCGGTGCCGGTGCCGGTGATCGCGTCGGGCGGCGTCGGCTCACTTCAGCATCTGGCCGATGGCATCGTCGAAGGTCACGCGGACGCGGTGCTCGCCGCGAGCATCTTCCATTACGGCGAGCACACGGTCGGCGAAGCGAAGCGCTTCATGGCGGACCACGGCATTTCGGTGAGGACCTGAGCCATGACCGATCAAATGACCTGGCTCGACAAGGTGAACTGGGACGCGAACGGCCTTGTGCCGGTGATCGCGCAGGAAGCCTCGACCAACGACGTCCTCATGTTCGCGTGGATGAATCGCGAGGCGCTCGCGAAGACCATCGAACTGAAGCGCGCGGTGTACTTTTCGCGCTCGCGTCAGCGCCTGTGGTTCAAGGGCGAGGAATCGGGTCACGTGCAGCACGTTCATGACGTGCGCCTCGACTGCGACGAAGACGTCGTGCTGCTCAAGGTCGAGCAGGTGTCGGGCATTGCGTGCCACACCGGCCGCCATTCCTGTTTTTTCCAGAAATTCGAAGGCACGGCGGAGAACGGCGAGTGGGTCGCCGTCGAGCCGGTCCTGAAAGACCCAGAAAGCATCTACAAATGACGCAAGCCACCACGCTGGACACGCTGTTGCGCCTCGCCTCCGTCATCGACAGCCGCAAGGGCGGCGATCCGGAACAATCCTACGTTTCCCGACTCTTTCACAAAGGTGACGACGCGGTCCTGAAGAAGATCGGCGAGGAAGCGACGGAAGTCGTGCTCGCCGCGAAGGACGCGCGCCACGGCGGCGCCCCGAAGGCGCTCGTCAGCGAAGTCGCCGATTTGTGGTTTCACTGTCTCGTGATGCTGTCGCATTTCGACTTGAGCCCCGCCGACGTCGTCGCGGAACTGGAGCGGCGCGAAGGCCTGTCGGGGATCGAGGAGAAGGCGCTGCGCAAGTCGCGCGAGCGCGAAGAAAACGGCGGCTGACGAGCGTCTCGCTTCGAGCGAAGGAGGGCATGTATGAACCGGCCGTACGAACCGTATCCGCCTGTCGTTCACGATTCAACCGATCCGGAGCGTCTGCGCAACATGCGCACGTTCACGCATATCCTGTACGCGCTCTATGCGTTGTATTGGCTGTCCGGCGGCTTGACAGGGCTGGTCGCGATCATCCTCAACTACGTCAAGCGCAGCGATGCTGTCGGAACGCCGTACGAGGATCACTTCACCTGGCAGATCCGCACATTCTGGTGGTCGCTGCTGGGGCACATTGTCGGCTTCGCCCTGATCTGGGTTCTGGGGCTTGGCTTCCTGATCATCGGCGCGGCCTGGATCTGGACGCTTTATCGCATCATCAAGGGCTGGCTCTTCCTGTACGAGAACAAAAGGCTCGAACCGCGCGCGTGGTTCTGACACAACCGATAACGAAATCCGGCAACTCCATGAGTCAAGACAACTGCATTTTTTGCAAGATCGCCTCTGGGCAGCTTCCGAGCACGAAAGTCTATGAGGACGATGAATTCGTGGCCTTCAACGACATCAATCCGGCCGCCCCGGTGCATGTGCTGGTCATCCCACGCAAGCACATTGAAACACTTTCCCATTGCACAGAAAGTGACAGTCCGCTCCTTGGTAGAATGGTGAGTCTCGTTGGAAGGCTGGCGAAAGATCTGGGTGTCTCATACACGGGAGGGAACACCGGCTTTCGCACGGTAATTAATACCGGGCCGGGCGGCGGGCAGGAGGTGTATCACATCCACGCGCATTTGTTAGCCGGCGAGCGCCCGTGGCGCCGAATGGGATAAGGCCGCAATCTTTGTCGGCATTCTCCTTTCCAATGAAATATTGGGCGAGCAAAATCAATAGTTGAAGCTGAGGCGACTTGCCTCGGCGCGGGCCGAAAGGCCGCTTTTCCGTGCCGGTATCCAAATCGGGCGGAATCAAGGAGAGTTTTCATTCATGGGTTCGTTAAGCATTTGGCATTGGTTGATCGTTCTGCTGATCGTGGCGCTCGTTTTCGGCACGAAGAAGCTGCGCAATATCGGCGGCGATCTGGGCGGCGCGGTGAAGGGGTTCAAGGAAGGCATGCGCGAAGGCGATGCGCCGGCCAATTCTGCCGACCAGCGTGAACTGCCGCGCAACGGCGCCGTGGACGTCGAAGCGAAGGACAAATCCCGCTCGGGCGACTACCGCTAATCCCGCCGCAGTCCGCAACCATCCACTTTTCGTTCAATGCTCGATCTCGGTCTGACCAAAATGGCGGTCATCGGCGTCGTGGCGCTGGTGGTCCTCGGACCGGAGCGCCTGCCCGGTGTCGCGCGCACCGCGGGCGCGCTGTTCGGCCGCGCGCAGCGCTACATCAACGACGTCAAGTCGGAAGTCGCGCGCGAGATGGAACTCGATGAGCTGAAGAAAATGCGCACCGAGTTCGAGACCGCGGCGTCGAACGTCGAATCGACGATTCACGACACGCTGAAGCGCCATGAATCCGAGTTGAACGACGCATGGAAAGAGGGTACGTCGGTCGCGCCGAGCATCGCGGGCGGCGCGACGGAAGCGGCGGACAGCGCCGCGTCGGACAAGCCGTGGGCCAGCACGTCGTCATCGACGTCGGCCAAACGCAAGAACTGGCGCGTCAAGCAAAGCGCGATTCCCAACTGGTACAAGCGCACGACCGCGCGCCGCACGCGAGTCCAATCAGGCGCCGCGCGCGTCGCTCGGCATACGCCCGCCACCCTGCGCCGGCAGACAAAGTTCTTCTGAGCGAGCCGCGATTCCCTTCTATCGATGATTTCTACCGAGGGCCGGCGTGAGCGACCCGCAACACACTAAAGAAGAGCCCGTCGAAGAGACGTTCATTTCGCATCTGGTCGAATTGCGCGACCGTATCATCCGCGCGGGTGCTTCGGTCATCGTCGTGTTCATCGCGCTGGTGTACTGGGCGCCGGACATCTTCAAGCTGCTGGCGCGTCCGCTGATGCAGAACCTGCCGGCCGACGGCAAGATGATCGTCACCGACGTCACCGGCTCGTTCTTCGTGCCGATGAAGGTGACGATGCTCGTCGCCTTCGTCATCGCGCTGCCGTTCGTGCTGTATCAGATCTGGGCGTTCGTCGCGCCCGGCTTGTATCAGCACGAGAAGAAGCTCGTCGCGCCGCTCGTGTTCAGCAGCTACGCGCTCTTTCTGTGCGGCATGGCGTTCGCGTACTTCGTCGTGTTCCCGACGATCTTCCGCGTGATGGCGCACTACAACGCGCCGCTAGGCGCGGAAATGACGACAGATATCGACAATTACCTGAGCTTCGTGCTCACAATGTTCATCGCGTTCGGCGTGACGTTCGAGGTGCCGATCGTCGTCGTGCTGCTCGCGCGCATGGGCGTCGTGTCGATCCAGAAGCTCAAGCAGATTCGACCTTATGTGATCGTCGGCGCGTTCGTCATCTCGGCGGTCGTCACGCCGCCCGATGTCTTCTCGCAGCTGATTCTCGCGATTCCGCTCGTCATTCTTTATGAGGCGGGCATCATCGCGGCGCGGCTTGTGGTCGGCAAGGAACAGGTCAAGAGCGAGGAAGCGGCGGCGGAGTAGTCGCAGGGGTGCGGCTTATTGTCGCGTCGCGGGACCAACAAAAAAGGCAGCTTCGCTTCGTTGAAGCTGCCTTTTTACTTTTACGGCCAGGCCGATTTATTCGTCGCCCTGGTCGCCCTGATCGCCTTCGTCGTCCGGCATCTGCGGTGCGCGCGGCGGCGCGGGGCGCTTGCCGATCATCACGTTGACGTCCAGCTGCCTGTTCTTGCGCATCAGATGAACCTTCACCGACGTGCCCGGCTTGATCTGCGCGACGACGTTCAGCAGGCGCGTCGTGTCGGTGATGGTGTCGTCGTTGATCGACACGAGGATATCGCCCGGCTTGATGCCCGCTTTGTCCGCGGGGCCGCCCTGCAGCACGCCCGCAACGATCGCGCCGGATTTCTGATCCAGCCCGAACGATTCGGCGATCTCCGGCGTCACGTCCTGCGGCTCGACGCCGATCCAGCCACGCGTCACGCTGCCCGTGGTGATGATGCTTTCCAGCACGCTGCGCGCCGTCGACACCGGAATGGCGAAGCCGATGCCCAGCGAGCCGCCACTGCGCGAATAGATTGCCGTGTTGATGCCGAGCAGATTGCCGTTCACATCCACCAGCGCACCGCCCGAATTGCCCGGGTTGATCGCGGCGTCGGTCTGGATGAAGTTCTCGAACGTGTTGATGCCGAGGTGATTGCGCCCGAGCGCGCTCACGATGCCCATCGTGACCGTTTGTCCGACGCCGAACGGATTGCCGATCGCGAGCACGACATCGCCGACGCGCGTCTGATCCATCCGGCCGAGCGTGATGGTCGGCAGGTTGGTCATGTTGATCTTCAGTACGGCGAGGTCGGTTTCCGGATCGACGCCGATCACTTTCGCGCTCGACGTGCGACCATCGGCGAGCGCGACTTCGATTTGATCCGCCCCGTCGACGACATGCTGGTTCGTTAGAATGTAACCTTCCGAGCTGACGATGACGCCGGAGCCGAGATTCGACGCAGGCGGCTCGTCGCTCTTGCGCTTGTTCTTGTCACCGAAGAAGTAGCGGAACAGCGGGTCTTTCGCACGCGGGTCGGGCGGCAGGTTGCCGTCCTTGCTGGAGAACACGTTCACGACGGCCGGCATCGCCTTTTGCGCGCCGTCCGAAAAGGACGACTGGATCGGGCGCGAGCCGATGCTCGGCGCGACCTCTCGCAACGCGACGATCGGCTCGGCAAGCTGCTTGCCGAATTGGCCTTGACGTTGAAGCCACTGCGGTTTCAAGGTCGCGATGATGAACATCAGGGCCAAAAGCACGGTGACCGCTTGGGCAAAAAATAGCCAGAAGCGTCTAAGCATTTGAAGGGATAGAGGATTTCATGGATCGGATCGAACTCGAATTGTATCTGAACAATCTGCTGGAAATCGGCCGCTTCAAGGACTATTGCCCGAACGGTCTGCAGGTTGAAGGCGCGCGCCGCGTGCGGAAGATCGCGACCGGCGTGACTGCCTCGCAGGCCTTTCTCGAATCCGCGCTGGAGTGGGGCGCGGACACCGTGCTCGTCCATCACGGCTACTTCTGGCGCAACGAGGCGCCGCAGATCACGGGGCGCAAGTACCGCCGGCTGCACACGCTGATTGCCAACGACATCAATCTCTTCGCCTACCATCTCCCGCTCGATTCGCATCCCGAGCTCGGCAACAATGCGCAGATCGGTGCGCGGCTCGGGTTGATCGCCGATAGCCGTTTCGCCGATCAGGATCTCGGCTGGATCGCGACGCTCGCGATGCCGCTTTCGCTCGAGCACTTCAGCGCGATGGTCGAGAATGCGCTCGGCAGGAAGCCGCTCGTGTTCGGCGACACGGACAAGGAACTGCGGCGCGTGGCGTGGTGCACGGGCGGCGCGCAAGGTTATTTCGAGGAGGCCATCGCGGCCGGCGCGGACGTGTATCTGAGCGGCGAAGTCTCCGAGCAGACCATGCATATCGCGGCAGAATCGGGCGTGGCCTACATCGGCGCCGGCCATCACGCGACCGAGCGCTACGGCGTGCAGGCAGTTGGCGCGCACCTTTCGGAACAGTTCGACATCGAACATCTTTTTATCGATATCGATAATCCGGTTTAATACGCCATTAAGCCGGTGAGCCCATTATCGGGACATGCGGCGGCCTTAAATGGATGCTTCACTAGATTGCGCGAAAAACGTGGGGAAAACCCTGAAGCATCAATCACTTCGAGTGATTTTTGCTAGTCAGCCCTTGTAAATGCTAACTCCATTCGCGCACACTAACGGCGGAACAACTGATGTGACGGTATAAATCCAACTCAGAAGTGGGGCGTGTGATGCGAGACAAGGATGAAAAACGCGTCGACGGCGGCCGCCGTACCTGGCTGATTGCGACGACCGCAGCAGGTGGTTTCGGAGCTGTGGCAACCGTAGTTCCTTTCGTAGGTTCGTTTGCTCCGTCGGAGAAGGCCAAGGCGGCGGGCGCGCCCGTCGAGGTCGATATCAGCGGACTCAAGCCGGGCGAGATGATGACCGTCGCCTGGCGCGGCAAGCCGGTGTGGATCGTGAACCGCACCGATGAAATGCTCGCGGACGTCAAGAAGGCCGACAACGAAGTGGCCGACCCGACGTCCAAGATGGAGTTCTCGATGCCGTTGCCGGAGTACTGCAACAACGAGTATCGTTCGCGCGCCGATCACAGGAACATCTTCGTGGCGGTTGCCGTGTGCACGCATCTGGGCTGCACGCCGACGCCACGTTTCACTGAAGGACCGCAACCCAATCTCCCCGATAACTGGCCGGGCGGCTTCCTTTGCCCGTGCCACGGCTCGACCTACGACATGGCCGGCCGCGTCTTCAAGAACAAGCCCGCGCCGCAGAACCTGGACATTCCACCGTTCATGTTCACATCCGCGACGCAACTCGTGATCGGCAAGGACGAAAAGGGAGAGGCGTAAATGGCGACCGCAGACAAGGAAGTGGAGACCACGGGCCTGACCGGCTGGATCGACCGCCGGTTCCCGATGACCTCGACCTGGAAGAAGCACGTTTCCGAGTACTACGCGCCGAAGAACTTCAACTTCTGGTACTTCTTCGGTTCGCTCGCTTTGCTGGTGCTGGTTAACCAGATCGTCACCGGCATTTTCCTCACGATGAACTACAAGCCCGACGCGACACTTGCGTTCGCATCGGTCGAGTACATCATGCGGGAGGTGCCTTGGGGCTGGCTGATCCGCTACATGCATTCCACCGGCGCGTCGATGTTCTTCGTCGTCGTGTATCTGCACATGTTCCGCGGCCTGATGTACGGGTCGTATCGAAAGCCGCGCGAACTCGTGTGGATCTTCGGCTGCGCGATCTTCCTGTGCCTCATGGCCGAGGCGTTCTTCGGCTATCTGCTGCCGTGGGGGCAGATGTCGTTCTGGGGCGCGCAGGTGATCGTGAACCTGTTCTCGGCGATTCCGTTTATCGGGCCGGACCTGTCGCTCTGGATTCGCGGCGATTACGTCGTGTCCGATGTCACGCTGAACCGCTTCTTCGCGTTTCACGTGATCGCGATTCCGCTGGTGCTGATCGGGCTCGTGATCGCGCACCTGGTCGCGCTGCATGAAGTCGGATCGAACAATCCGGATGGCATCGAGATCAAGGCGAAGAAGGACGCGAACGGCATCCCGCTCGACGGCATTCCGTTCCATCCGTACTACTCGGTGCACGACTTCATGGGCGTGTGCGTGTTTTTGCTGATTTTCGCCGCGATCATCTTCTTCGCGCCGGAAATGGGCGGTTACTTCCTCGAAGCGAACAACTTCGTGCCCGCCAATCCGCTGCAGACGCCGCCGGAAATTGCGCCGGTGTGGTACTTCACCGCGTTCTACGCCATGCTTCGCGCCACCACGGACCCGTTCAAGATCGTGCTGATGATCGTGATCGCCGCGCTCGCTCTGCTCGCGCTTGTCCGCGCGCGCGGCAAGTGGCGTATCGGGCTGCCGGTGCTGGCGGTGCTCGTGCTCATCTTCATGGCGCTGACGGAATCGAAGTTCTGGGGCGTGGTCGTGATGGGCACGGCGGTCGTTTCGCTCTTCTTCCTGCCGTGGCTGGACCGCAGCCCGGTGAAGTCGATCCGCTACCGGCCGCTGTTCCACAAGGTCTTCTACGCGATCTTCGTCTTTGCGTTCTTGATGCTGGGCTTTTTGGGCACGCGACCGCCATCGCCGGCCGCGACGCTGATCGCGCAGATCTGCGCGCTGATCTACTTCGCCTTCTTCCTCGGCATGCCTTTCTGGACGCCGCGCGGCAGGTTCAAGGCGCCGCCTGAGCGAGTGCACTACAAACCTCACTGAGCGCCCGTCCGGAGACGAATACGATGAAAAAATGGCTCTCTGCAATATCGATGATCGGCGCGATGCTGTTCGCGTTTGCCGCGGCGCCCGTGCATGCCGAGGAAGAAGCGGTGCTGGACCGCGCCCCGGATAGCTCGGACAATCTCGCATCCTTGCAGCACGGCGCCCAAGTTTTTGTAAACTACTGCCTGAACTGCCACAGCGCGAACCTGATGCGTTACAACCGGCTGACCGATCTCGGCATCAGCGAAAAGCAGATTCAGGAAAATCTGCTTTTCTCGACCGACAAGGTTGGCAACACGATGTCCATCGCGATGCGCCCGGAAGACGCGAAAGCGTGGTTCGGGGCGTCGCCGCCGGATTTGTCGGTGGAGGCGCGGGCGCGCGGCAAGGACTGGCTCTATACGTACTTGCGGAGTTTCTACCGAGATCCGACGCGGCCCACCGGGTGGAATAATCGCGTGTACGAGAATGTCGGTATGCCGCACGTGCTGTGGACGCTGCAGGGCATCCGGGATGCGAAATTCGAGACCGATACGGACGAAAAGACCGGCGAAAAGGTAAGAAGATTCGTGGGTTACACTCAGGTTACACCTGGTGCCATGTCGTCCGTGGATTATGATTCAACTGTGGCCGATCTCGTTTCGTACATGTCGTGGATGTCGGAACCCGCGCAGCAGACGCGCAAGCGGCTTGGCGTCTGGGTTCTGCTGTTCCTGGCGTTCTTGAGTTTCCTCGCGTGGCGCCTGAACGCGGCATACTGGAAAGATATCAAATAGCGCGCCTTCGAAGGCGTGGGTCGGCGCGACGGCGTTTTCCGGAAGGGGAACGCCGCGGCCGGCCCTTCGAGTTTACTGAAGGAACTTTAAAAACATGATGGTTCTGTATTCCGGCACTACTTGCCCGTTCTCCCAGCGCTGCCGGCTGGTGTTGTTCGAAAAGGGCATGGATTTCGAGATCCGCGACGTCGATCTGTTCAACAAGCCGGAAGACATCGCGGTGATGAACCCTTACGGACAGGTTCCGATTCTCGTCGAGCGCGACCTGATTCTGTACGAGTCGAATATCATCAACGAATATATCGACGAGCGTTTCCCGCACCCGCAACTCATGCCGGCGGATCCGGTGCAGCGCGCCCGCGCGCGACTCTTCCTGCTGAATTTCGAGAAGGAACTGTTCGTTCATGTCGGCACGCTCGAGAACGAGAAGGGCAAGGCGGCCGAGAAGAACCACGAAAGGGCGCGCGGCGCGATCCGCGATCGCCTCACGCAGCTCGCACCGATCTTCCTGAAGAACAAGTACATGCTGGGCGAAGAGTTCTCGATGCTCGACGTTGCGATCGCGCCGCTGCTGTGGCGTCTGGATCACTACGGGATCGAACTGTCGAAGAACGCCGCACCGTTGATGAAGTACGCCGAGCGGATTTTCAGCCGTCCGGCTTATATTGAAGCGCTGACGCCTTCCGAAAAGGTGATGCGTCGATAGTTTGAGTGCGTTGGGACGCGGTGGTGCGGATTTCGCGCGGCCGCATTCCAGCAGAGGAAAGTTGATGCAAGAGATTTCCACCAAGCCTTATTTGTTGCGTGCGCTGTACGAGTGGTGCACGGACAATGGTTTCACGCCTCACATCGCCGTGCGGGTCGATGCCGCCACGCGCGTGCCGCGTCAGTTCGTGCGCAACGACGAGATCGTGTTGAACATCAGTTTCGAGGCGACGAGCCAGCTGCAGATGGGCAACGAGTGGATCGAATTCAGCGCGCGGTTCTCAGGCAAATCGCACAAGATCGAAGTGCAGGTTGCCAACGTGCTGGCCATCTACGCGCGCGAGAACGGGCAGGGCATGGCGTTTCCGGTCGAGCCTTCGCATTCCGGCGCGGATTCGTCGGGCGCTTCCATCGCTTCGCGACCGGTCGAGCGTGAAACGCGGCAGATCGAGGAGTCGGCGCGCGAGCGTGCGGATTCGACGGCGGCATCGTCGCAGCACGAGCCACAGACAGGCGCCGATGACGACGCTTCGAAATCGCCCGCGCGATCCCACCTCAAAGTCGTTAAATGAAGTAGAATCTCGTCCTTCGCCGGCTTAGCTCATCTGGTAGAGCAGTTGATTTGTAATCATCAGGTGGCGGGTTCGAGTCCTGCAGCCGGCACCAAGACTTACGTCGACGGCTCGTGCGACATTCGCACGAGCCGTTTGCTTTAAGTGAGTCGGTCGACAAGAAACGAAAGCTTCAAATTCTTGTTGACAGATCTGGAAACGTTCTTCATAATCTCGTTTCTCTGCTGCTGATAACGCAGCGACGCAAGACGGCAGGTAGCAAAGCCCTTGCGATGTGCTCTTTAAAAACTAACAGCCGATAAGTGTGGGCGCTTGATGGCGAGTGCGGCTGGGGTTCTTCGGAATTTCGGCGATAGCAAAAGTAATCAAGAGTCTCACACGAAGTATCAGAGGAAGGTTTTTCTGTCTTTTGACAGATTAATCATCGTCAGTACGTTGAGTGAGCGACCGGGTTCATGGAACCCGAAAACAGTAACAGGTTTGAACTGAAGAGTTTGATCCTGGCTCAGATTGAACGCTGGCGGCATGCCTTACACATGCAAGTCGAACGGCAGCACGGGGGCAACCCTGGTGGCGAGTGGCGAACGGGTGAGTAATACATCGGAACGTGTCCTGTAGTGGGGGATAGCCCGGCGAAAGCCGGATTAATACCGCATACGACCTAAGGGAGAAAGCGGGGGATCTTCGGACCTCGCGCTATAGGGGCGGCCGATGGCAGATTAGCTAGTTGGTGGGGTAAAGGCCTACCAAGGCGACGATCTGTAGCTGGTCTGAGAGGACGACCAGCCACACTGGGACTGAGACACGGCCCAGACTCCTACGGGAGGCAGCAGTGGGGAATTTTGGACAATGGGGGCAACCCTGATCCAGCAATGCCGCGTGTGTGAAGAAGGCCTTCGGGTTGTAAAGCACTTTTGTCCGGAAAGAAAACTTCGCCGCTAATATCGGTGGAGGATGACGGTACCGGAAGAATAAGCACCGGCTAACTACGTGCCAGCAGCCGCGGTAATACGTAGGGTGCGAGCGTTAATCGGAATTACTGGGCGTAAAGCGTGCGCAGGCGGTCTGTTAAGACCGATGTGAAATCCCCGGGCTTAACCTGGGAACTGCATTGGTGACTGGCAGGCTTTGAGTATGGCAGAGGGGGGTAGAATTCCACGTGTAGCAGTGAAATGCGTAGAGATGTGGAGGAATACCGATGGCGAAGGCAGCCCCCTGGGCCAATACTGACGCTCATGCACGAAAGCGTGGGGAGCAAACAGGATTAGATACCCTGGTAGTCCACGCCCTAAACGATGTCAACTAGTTGTTGGGGATTCATTTCCTTAGTAACGTAGCTAACGCGTGAAGTTGACCGCCTGGGGAGTACGGTCGCAAGATTAAAACTCAAAGGAATTGACGGGGACCCGCACAAGCGGTGGATGATGTGGATTAATTCGATGCAACGCGAAAAACCTTACCTACCCTTGACATGGCCGGAAGTCTGCTGAGAGGTGGACGTGCTCGAAAGAGAACCGGCGCACAGGTGCTGCATGGCTGTCGTCAGCTCGTGTCGTGAGATGTTGGGTTAAGTCCCGCAACGAGCGCAACCCTTGTCCTTAGTTGCTACGCAAGAGCACTCTAAGGAGACTGCCGGTGACAAACCGGAGGAAGGTGGGGATGACGTCAAGTCCTCATGGCCCTTATGGGTAGGGCTTCACACGTCATACAATGGTCGGAACAGAGGGTTGCCAAGCCGCGAGGTGGAGCCAATCCCAGAAAACCGATCGTAGTCCGGATCGCAGTCTGCAACTCGACTGCGTGAAGCTGGAATCGCTAGTAATCGCGGATCAGCATGCCGCGGTGAATACGTTCCCGGGTCTTGTACACACCGCCCGTCACACCATGGGAGTGGGTTTCACCAGAAGTAGGTAGCCTAACCGCAAGGAGGGCGCTTACCACGGTGGGATTCATGACTGGGGTGAAGTCGTAACAAGGTAGCCGTATCGGAAGGTGCGGCTGGATCACCTCCTTTCTCGAGCTTCGCACGACACTATCAAGTGCTCACGCTTATCGGCTGTGGTTAAGACAGGCTAAGGGTCTGTAGCTCAGTCGGTTAGAGCACCGTCTTGATAAGGCGGGGGTCGTTGGTTCGAATCCAACCAGACCCACCACCCGGGGCGTGCTGATGAGAGACGGAGTCGAAGTCAGGCATACACGGGGGATTAGCTCAGCTGGGAGAGCACCTGCTTTGCAAGCAGGGGGTCGTCGGTTCGATCCCGTCATCCTCCACCAATCCTCAATGCACAGTGTTCAAATCATTGAATCCTGTGCATTGGCGATTGAAGCCAGTTGATGCTGTAGGTATAGAAGTGCACCTATCGGCTAAACGTTCTTTAACAATCTGGAAGAAGTAGTAAAGAGAATCGCGAAAGCGCTTAGAGATGGGCGTGATTAACGATTCAGGGTAGTGATTGTATCAAGTATGAAAAGTGATCTTAATGATGACTTGGAATACGGCACAACGCGAATACTCAGCCTATGACGTGGTGAAGACGCGCAAGCAGACACACTCGTTATAGGGTCAAGCGAACAAGTGCATGTGGTGGATGCCTTGGCGATCACAGGCGATGAAGGACGCGGTAGCCTGCGAAAAGTTGTGGGGAGCTGGCAAACGAGCTTTGATCCACAAATGTCCGAATGGGGAAACCCACTCC
Source organism: Caballeronia sp. 11_S32 (assembly GCF_056930355.1). Taxonomy (NCBI): domain Bacteria; kingdom Pseudomonadati; phylum Pseudomonadota; class Betaproteobacteria; order Burkholderiales; family Burkholderiaceae; genus Caballeronia; species Caballeronia sp. 11_S32. Next base: position 59,069 of record NZ_JBXOWH010000003.1, on the reverse strand, counting down.
TAATGGAGTATCCATAGCTGAATACATAGGCTATGTGAAGCGAACGCGGTGAACTGAAACATCTAAGTAACCGCAGGAACAGAAATCAACCGAGATTCCCAAAGTAGTGGCGAGCGAAATGGGAGCAGCCTGTACTCTTTATTTGTATTGTTAGCTGAACGCTCTGGAAAGTGCGGCCATAGCAGGTGATAGCCCTGTAAGCGAAAACAGTATGAAAGAACTAGGGGTACGACAAGTAGGGCGGGACACGTGAAATCCTGTCTGAAGATGGGGGGACCATCCTCCAAGGCTAAATACTCGTGATCGACCGATAGTGAACCAGTACCGTGAGGGAAAGGCGAAAAGAACCCCGGGAGGGGAGTGAAATAGATCCTGAAACCGCATGCATACAAACAGTCGGAGCCTCGTAAGGGGTGACGGCGTACCTTTTGTATAATGGGTCAGCGACTTACGTTCAGTAGCGAGCTTAACTGATTAAGGCAGGCGTAGCGAAAGCGAGTCCGAATAGGGCGATCAGTTGCTGGGCGTAGACCCGAAACCAAGTGATCTATCCATGGCCAGGTTGAAGGTGCGGTAACACGTACTGGAGGACCGAACCCACTAACGTTGAAAAGTTAGGGGATGAGCTGTGGATAGGGGTGAAAGGCTAAACAAACTTGGAAATAGCTGGTTCTCTCCGAAAACTATTTAGGTAGTGCCTCGTGTATCACCTTCGGGGGTAGAGCACTGTCATGGTTGTGGGGTCCATTGCGGATTACTACGCCATAGCAAACTCCGAATACCGAAGAGTGCAATCACGGGAGACAGACATCGGGTGCTAACGTCCGGTGTCAAGAGGGAAACAACCCAGACCGCCAGCTAAGGTCCCAAAGATTGGCTAAGTGGGAAACGAAGTGGGAAGGCTAAAACAGTCAGGAGGTTGGCTTAGAAGCAGCCACCCTTTAAAGAAAGCGTAATAGCTCACTGATCGAGTCGTCCTGCGCGGAAGATGTAACGGGGCTCAAGCCAGTCACCGAAGCTGCGGATACACGTTGAAAGATACGTGTGTGGTAGGAGAGCGTTCCGTAAGCCTGCGAAGGTGTGTCGAAAGGCATGCTGGAGGTATCGGAAGTGCGAATGCTGACATGAGTAGCGATAAAGGGGGTGAAAAGCCCCCTCGCCGTAAGCCCAAGGTTTCCTACGCAACGTTCATCGGCGTAGGGTGAGTCGGCCCCTAAGGCGAGGCAGAAATGCGTAGCTGATGGGAAGCAGGTCAATATTCCTGCACCATTGTTAGATGCGATGGGGGGACGGATCGCGGAAGGTTGTCCGGGTGTTGGACGTCCCGGTCGCTGCATTGGAGAAGGTGCTTAGGCAAATCCGGGCACGTAATTCAAGGGTGTGGCGCGAGCTTCTTCGGAAGCGAAGCAATTGGAAGTGGTTCCAAGAAAAGCCTCTAAGCTTCAGTCTAATGATGACCGTACCGCAAACCGACACAGGTGGGCGAGATGAGTATTCTAAGGCGCTTGAGAGAACTCGGGAGAAGGAACTCGGCAAATTGGTACCGTAACTTCGGGATAAGGTACGCCCTTGTAGCTTGACTGGCCTGCGCCAGGAGGGTGAAAGGGTTGCAATAAACTGGTGGCTGCGACTGTTTAATAAAAACACAGCACTCTGCAAACACGAAAGTGGACGTATAGGGTGTGACGCCTGCCCGGTGCCGGAAGATTAAATGATGGGGTGCAAGCTCTTGATTGAAGTCCCGGTAAACGGCGGCCGTAACTATAACGGTCCTAAGGTAGCGAAATTCCTTGTCGGGTAAGTTCCGACCTGCACGAATGGCGTAACGATGGCCACACTGTCTCCTCCCGAGACTCAGCGAAGTTGAAGTGTTTGTGATGATGCAATCTCCCCGCGGCTAGACGGAAAGACCCCATGAACCTTTACTGTAGCTTTGCATTGGACTTTGAACCGATCTGTGTAGGATAGGTGGGAGGCTATGAAGCCAGGACGCTAGTCTTGGTGGAGCCGTCCTTGAAATACCACCCTGGTTTGTTTGAGGTTCTAACCTTGGCCCGTGATCCGGGTCGGGGACAGTGCATGGTAGGCAGTTTGACTGGGGCGGTCTCCTCCCAAAGTGTAACGGAGGAGTACGAAGGTACGCTAGGTACGGTCGGAAATCGTGCTGATAGTGCAATGGCATAAGCGTGCTTAACTGCGAGACCGACAAGTCGAGCAGGTGCGAAAGCAGGTCATAGTGATCCGGTGGTTCTGTATGGAAGGGCCATCGCTCAACGGATAAAAGGTACTCTGGGGATAACAGGCTGATACCGCCCAAGAGTTCATATCGACGGCGGTGTTTGGCACCTCGATGTCGGCTCATCTCATCCTGGGGCTGTAGCCGGTCCCAAGGGTATGGCTGTTCGCCATTTAAAGAGGTACGTGAGCTGGGTTTAAAACGTCGTGAGACAGTTTGGTCCCTATCTGCCGTGGGCGTTGGATATTTGAAGGGGGCTGCTCCTAGTACGAGAGGACCGGAGTGGACGAACCTCTGGTGTACCGGTTGTGACGCCAGTCGCATCGCCGGGTAGCTATGTTCGGAAGAGATAACCGCTGAAAGCATCTAAGCGGGAAACTCGCCTTAAGATGAGATATCCCCGGGGCTTCGAGCCCCTTGAAGGGTCGTTCCAGACCAGGACGTTGATAGGTCAGGTGTGTAAGTGCAGTAATGCATTGAGCTAACTGATACTAATTGCCCGTAAGGCTTGATCCTATAACCAGTGTGTTTGCGTCAGTCTCAAGTTAGCGCTTTAGCGCTGACTGGGACAAGTCCCCGTAGGGGAACGCTGGTTGAGTGACGCCTGTGCCCGCAGTCACTGCCCAAACACTTCTACTTCTTCCCAGATTGGCTGTAGCGCGAACCCGCGACACAGCAACAAGTCATGCCTGATGACCATAGCGAGTCGGTACCACCCCTTCCCATCCCGAACAGGACCGTGAAACGACTCCACGCCGATGATAGTGCGGATCACCCGTGTGAAAGTAGGTAATCGTCAGGCTCCTCATGCTGAAACAAAAACCCCACCCCATAAAGGTGGGGTTTTTGCGTTTGGGGGCGCAATCGCGAAGCAACGATGCCCCTATCTCAAGCGCTAAAATCTCCCACGTACTCCAAATGCACGGCCAGTGCCGTCGACTTCCCGATGCTACGTCTAAGCGAAATCAAGCTCTCGCTCGATCACCCCGAATCAGCTATCGAACCTGAGGTACACGCGCGTCTCGCAGAGATCGGCGTCGATCCGAATGAGCTCGTGAGCTTCCATGTATTTCGCCGAGCCCACGATGCACGCAAACGCTCCGACATCAAACTCACGTACATCATCGATGTCGAACTGCGGGACGAAGCATCGGTATTGAAGCGTCTGGAAGCGCGTCCTCACCCGCACGTGGGTGTTACGCCGGACATGAGCTATCGATTCGTCGCCCAGGCACCGGCGCGTTCGACGATGCTGCGCCCCGTCGTGATCGGCATGGGTCCGTGCGGGCTTTTTGCTGGCTTGATCCTCGCGCAGATGGGCTTTCGCCCGATCATCCTCGAACGCGGTAAGGCCGTGCGCGAACGGACGAAAGATACGTGGGGCTTGTGGCGTAAGAACGAGCTCAACCCGGAGTCCAACGTACAGTTCGGCGAAGGCGGCGCCGGGACGTTCTCCGACGGCAAGCTCTACAGTCAGATCAAGGATCCGAAGCACTACGGTCGCAAAGTGCTCGACGAATTCGTGAAGGCCGGCGCGCCCGAAGACATCCTGTACTTGAGCCGCCCGCATATCGGCACGTTCAGGCTGGTGAGCATGGTCGAGAAGATGCGCGCGCAGATTCATCAACTCGGTGGCGAAGTGCGATTCCAGCATCGGGTCGAGGACATCGACATCGATAACGGCAAGGTTCGCGGACTGCGTCTTTCGACCGGGGAAACGCTGCGCTGCGATCACGTCGTGCTGGCCGTCGGTCATAGCGCGCGCGACACGTTCAAGATGCTGCACGACCGCGGCGTCTACATGGAAGCGAAGTCGTTCTCTCTCGGATTTCGCATCGAGCATCCGCAAGGCGTGATCGATCGGAGCCGGTTCGGCAAATTCGCCGGTCACGAGCGGCTGGGCGCAGCCGACTACAAGGTGGTCCATCACTGCAGCAACGGCCGCGCGGTGTACAGCTTCTGCATGTGCCCGGGCGGCACGGTCGTCGCGGCGACATCGGAGCCGGGGCGCGTCGTGACCAATGGCATGAGTCAGTATTCGCGCGCCGAACGCAACGCGAACGCCGGCATCGTGGTGGGCATCACGCCGGAGGATTACCCTGGCGGCCCGCTCGCGGGCATCGAATTTCAGCGCAAGTGGGAAGAGCGCGCGTTCGAGCTCGGCGGCGGTGACTACTGCGCGCCGGGGCAACTCGTCGGCGATTTCATCGCGGGTCGACCTTCTACGTCGCTCGGCTCGGTCACTCCTTCGTACAAGCCGGGCGTGAAGCCGACCGATCTCAGCACCGCGCTGCCGGACTACGTGATCGAAGCGATTCGTGAAGCCTTGCCCGAACTCGACAAGAAGATCAAAGGCTTCGCAATGCACGACGCCGTGCTGACGGGCGTGGAGACGCGTACCTCCTCACCGTTGCGCGTGCGTCGCAAGGACGATTATCAGAGCATGAACGTCGAAGGCTTGTACCCGGCGGGCGAGGGCGCGGGCTATGCGGGTGGCATCTATTCCGCGGCGATCGACGGGATCGAAGTCGCTGAAGCGGTAGCGTTGAATATGATGGCCGCACACGCGGCAACCGCCTGAAACGAAAAAGGCGCGTCCATCAAGCGACGCGCCTTCCGATCGATACAGCCGCAACGATAAATCAGGTCACCACACCCACCTGCCAGGGCACGAATTCACTCTGCCCATACCCATGCAGCTCGCTCTTCGACGCCACGCCTGACGCGCAATCGAGCATCATCTGGAAGATCTGTTCGCCGAGCTGCTCGATGGTCGCGGAACCATCGATCACGCCGCCGCAGTTGATATCCATATCCTCTTCCTGCCGCTCCCACAGCGCCGTGTTGGTCGCGAGCTTGAGCGAAGGCGAGGGCGCGCAGCCGTAAGCCGAGCCGCGTCCCGTCGTGAAGCAGATCAGGTTCGCACCCGATGCAACCTGGCCCGTCGCGGACATCGGATCGTAGCCGGGCGAATCCATGAAGACGAAGCCCTTGGCATCGATGCGCTGAGCGTACTCATAGACCTCGACGAGATTCGTCGTGCCGCCCTTTGCGACCGCGCCGAGCGACTTCTCGAGAATGGTCGTCAATCCGCCGACCTTGTTGCCCGCCGACGGATTGTTGTCCATCGCGGCGCCGTTGCGCGCACAGTATTCTTCCCACCACTTGATGCGCGTGAGCAGCTTTTCACCGACTTCCCGGCTTACCGCGCGCCGCGTCAGCAGATGCTCGGCGCCATAGACTTCAGGCGTTTCTGAGAGAATAGCCGTCCCGCCATGCGCGACGAGCTTGTCCACCGCCGCGCCGAGCGCCGGATTGGCGGAAATGCCCGAATAGCCATCCGATCCACCGCACTGCAATCCGACGATCAGATGCGAAGCCGGCACCGGCTCGCGCTGCACGCGATTCGCGTCCGCGAGCATTTCCTTCACGATCGCGATACCGCGCTCGATCGTCTTTCTCGTACCGCCGCTGTCCTGAATCGTGAAGCTGCGCAGCTTTTCGCCGTCCTTCAGGCCGCTCGATTCGAGCACGCCCGAGATCTGATTCGTTTCACATCCCAGGCCGACGAACAGCACCGAATGAAAGTTCGGGTGCACCGCGTAACCCGCAAGCGTGCGGCGCAAAATGCCGAGACCTTCGCCCTGCATGTCGATGCCGCATCCGAGCCCATGCGTGAGCGCGATCACGCCATCCACGTTCGGATAATCCGCGAGCGCTTCCGGATGCACGTCGCGCCGGAAATGATCGGCGATCGCGCGCGCGACCGTTGCCGAGCAGTTCACGCTCGTGAGCACGCCGACGAAGTTGCGCGTCGCGACGCGGCCGTCATCGCGGCGAATGCCCATGAAGGTCGCGGGCTTGTCGACGAACGGCGTCGGATGCAGATCGACGCCGAATTCGTGCTCGCGCGCGAAATCGGCCATCGACAGATTGTGCGTATGCACGTGCTGCCCGCGCGCGATCGCCTCGCGCGCCACGCCGATGACCTGGTTGTAGCGCTTGACGGGCGCGCCCGCGGCGATATCGCGCGTCGCGATCTTGTGTCCTGGCGGAATCAGGCCGGCGACGACGAGATCCTCCGACGCGATCCGCGCGCCGGAGAGCAACTGACGCGTCGCGATCACGACATCGTCGTTGGGATGCAGCCGGATGACCGCATGGTCGGTGGATGTGGTGGACATGGTTTTTCTCAGACTCAGACCGTGGAAGGTGCGCGATCGTCGCGCCGGGCTTGCTCGTCGTCGGCGCGATTGAGCGGCTCGATCTTGCCGACGATGACAAGATAGCTGAACGCGCCGAGGAAGCAGAAGCCGCCCGCGACACACAGCGGAATCACGAACGAGCCCTTGGTGATAGCGAGCATCACGCCGGTGAAGGTCGTGATGACGATGCCCGCCAGGTTCGACGCGAAGTTCTGGATACCGCCAATCGACGCGACGTGATCCGGCGTCGGTGCGACGTCGCTCGGCAGCGACCAGATGCTGGCGGCCGCAAAGGCGAGGCTGGCGTAAGCGATGCCGAAGAACGCGAGCATCAGATAGATATTGGTCACGAATGCGCAGAGCGTGATGACCGACGACATCAGCATGCCGCCGACCATGCAGGTCTTGCGTGCGGCGGTGAGGCTCCAGCCGCGCTTGAAGAGCGAGTCCGAAATGACGCCGCCCAGCCAGCCGCCCGGAATCGACATCAGCGCGGGAATCGTGCCCAGCGTGCCGAGCGATTTCAGCGAGAAGCCATGCGCCTGCACGAGATAGCTCGGGAACCAGGTGATGAAGAAGTAGATGACGAAGTTCAGGCAGAAGAAGCCGAGCATCATGCCCCACAGCGTGCGGTACTTGAACAGCGACGCCCACGACACCTTGTTCCTCGGTGCGACCGGAACCGGCGCGACATCCGTTTCGCCCGTCAGATCGCCCTTCGACTTGTTACGGTAGATCAGGAACCAGCCGAGAATCCACACGAAGCCGATCACGCCCGTGATGACGAAGGACGCTTCCCAGCCGAACGTGCTGATGATGAGCGCGACGACCGGAATCGACAGCGCGGAGCCCACGCGCGAGCCGCTATCGAAGATGCTGGTCGCGAACGCGCGCTGTTCCTTCTTGAACCATTGCGACACGAGCTTCGCGCACGAAGGATACGCACCCGCCTCGCCGACGCCGAGCATCAGGCGGCAGCCGAACATGCCGACGACGCTCGTCGCGACGGCGGTCAGCGCCGTGAACACGGACCACCAGCCCACCGCGAGCGGCAGCGCGATGCGCGCGCCGACGCGGTCGACGAACCAGCCGAACGGCATCTGCATGAGCGCGTAGCTCCAGAAGAAGCCGCTCAGGATGAAGCCCATTTCAGCCGGGCCGATGTTGAGCGCCTTCTCGATTTGCGGCGCGGCGACCGCGAGGTTCGCGCGATCGATGTAATTGATCGCGATCGCCAGAAAAGCCAGAAATATTACTACCCAACGCATTTTGCGCATCGTTTGTCTCCTCAGTGGGCGGCACTTCATTCATTTCGACGTTCCGCGATGCCGGCGCGGTGAGTCGTGATTCAAAAGGAATTCGGAAAACGCGGTCCGCTTCTTCGGCGGATCTCGCGAGGTGCTTCAGTGCGCGGCGAGTGCGTCGCGCAGACGTTTCTGCTCGATATCGAGCTTCAGTTCGCGAGCGAGATCGATGACCGGCTGAAGGCGCCGGCCCTTCTTTTCGTCGTGATTGCGCGCGATGTCCGCAAGCCGATGCACGAGAAACGGGTTTTCGAAGCGATCGCGCACGCTCGCGAGGTATTCCTCCGCGACGTCGCGCTTGCCGAGCGCCGCGAACACAGGAAGCACTTCGTCGCGCCACACCGCTTCGAGCGGCTCGCGATATGCCGGATCGCGCATTGCGTCGAGCACGGTCATGTCGGCGGCGCCGTCGCGCGCGCGCCAGATTTCCGCGAGCATCGTGTGACCGAGATTCAGCATCAGCAGCTTGAGACGCTCGTAGTGCGCGAGATCGTCGGTGACGACGATGTCCTCGTGCTCGCACGGCAGCAGCATGCCCGCCTGCCGCTCGATCGCCCACAGCGCGTACGGTTCCGCGATCGCGCCGACCGGCTGGATCGGCTCCGACACGATCCGGTCGACGAGTGAATTCACCCACACGCAGTCTTTCGTCAGATAGCCGATGAACGCCTCATCGACCTTCCAGCCGCGCACGACGCCAATAACCAGATCGCGCAGCGTGTCGCCGTTGCGCGAAACCAGCTCGCACGGAAGGAGCGTGATGGGCGCCGCGCCCGCCTGATACCGCGCGTGGAGCAGCACCGCCAGCTTCGCCGCGAAGCCGCGCGGTGTGCGCTGGCCGTCGAGCAGATCGGCCGTGTCTTCGTCGAAGAGCGCGTAGCCGGCGTCGGCCGTGTTCGAGACGATCACCTTCACGTCGCGCTTCATGCGCTCGATCAGAAGCGGCCAGTCCTCGTTCGCGTGCAAAGCCTCGGTGATCGAATCGCATTCGATGGTCGTATCGACCGTTTCGTCGCGCTGCAGTCCGCGGATGCGCACCGGATAGCGGCCCGCCGAGCGCAACGCGTCGACGCGCGCACGGCTGTCGGCGCTGGATGTGGTCTGCACGACAGTGATTTTGCCGAGCGCCGACGCGGGATCGCGGCGCGCCGCGACGGCTACGAAGAAATCGACGTGCGCCTGCAGAAAACGGCTGGTGCCGAATTGGAGAATCGGATTGTTCATGTTTGCGCGTGCCGCTCGTCGCGAGGGCTCGGTACGGGGCTGATTCGTGTGGGAACGGTTCCAGATCGCCATAAAAAAATTGGCCACCTGGCCTTACCGGATTGCATACTAGTGTCTTGAAATAGAATTGGTCAAGCCACTTGTAAGCGGCCGGACAACGGCAAACGCCCGCCCCACGGTGCGTCAACCCTTCCGCTGATTACAATCCACGTTTTCCCCGAGACAAAAAAGCAGGAGACAGCACGTGAGCGTGAAACCAGTCGAAACGCGCCGCCTCTATCTACAGATCGCCGACAAGCTGCGCGGGCTGATCGAGCAGCAGGATTTCGCACCGAACGGGCGTCTGCCGTCCGAACGCGAACTGGCGCAGACGCTCGGCGTTTCGCGGCCATCGGTGCGCGAAGCGCTCGTCGCGCTGGAACTCGAAGGGCGCGTCGAAATCCGCATGGGCTCGGGCGTGTATATCGTCGCGGCGCCCGCCGCCAAACCGCCGACGGCCGAGGCGGAACTCGGCGAAAGCCCGATCGAGATCATGAACGCGCGCAGCGTGATCGAAGGCGCGATCGCGGCGTGCGTCGCACCGTTCGCGAAGCCGAAGGAGCTGAAAGCGCTGCGCGCGGTCTACGAGACGATGGCGCGTGAAGTCGAGAACGGGCAGGTGCCGATGGCGGCCGATCGCGCGTTTCACATCGCGATTGCGCAGATGACGGGCAACGACGTGCTGGTGCGCACGGTCGGCAGTCTCTACGACGAGCGGCACAGCCCGCTGTCGTCGACATTGCGTGGGCACTTCGAAGGGGAGGAAACCTGGGCGGCCGCGCTCGGCGAGCATCGGGAAATTCTGGAAGCGCTGGAAGCGCGCGACGCAATACAGGCGCAGGCCGCCATGCAGCGGCACATGCGTCAGTCCGCGGCGCGTCTGATGACGAGGCGCAAGAACTGACACCGGCGCGCGCTCGGGATGCGCGCCGGTTTCGGAGCCACGATCGCGTCAGCCCGGATAGGCTTCATCGACCTTCAGACCCGCCAGCTTGAAGATGACGCGCAGCGTTTGCGGCGCGATATCCCGGCGCGAGGCGAGCGTCGTCAGGACGAAGTCCATCACCTTGGCGTACTTCAGCATCGTCAGGCAGGTCTCGATGTCGGTGGAACCATCGCGCATCGACTCGGCGAGGCGCAACATTTCCACGGAAATCTCTCGGGCCATTTCCAGTTCGAGCTGCTGCTTTTCACTCCACGCGGGCATCGCGGTCAGTGCCGCGAGCATCTCCTGAAATTGTTTCTCTGCTTTCTTGTCCGGGATCGCATCCATCGCCGTCCTCTCATGTTCATGGCGCAGGCGAGTCGCATTCGCCGCGCTGTGCGTTAGGTGTTACGTAACAAGGCTGGGCGCGGGTGACGACGTTCTACGTGTCGAGGCGCGGCTTGTTACCAGCTTGTTGTTCCTGCTGCATCGGTACGCGGCCCGAGGCCACGCTGTGTCGTCTTTTCCAGTGGCCTCACTGTCGGACGATGCACAAACCGTTCCACGCGTTTTGCTAACACGCATTGGCCGATGATCAGCGGCTGGAACAAAGAGCGTCTTCGCGCTTTTGGGTAAACTTCCCCTTTTGAGACGGCAGAACCAGCGGTTAGCGCACATTCGGCGCGAACTGCTCCGCTTTTTTTTATTCAACACACCTTCAAGATGACCAGGAAGTCCTCCGCGTCGGCTCCGGGCACACCCGACCCCTCCACCAAACACGAGATCCGTCCAGGTCAGTCGATCGAACTGCTGAAGGAACTCCATATCCTCACGCGCGACGGCAAGATGAATCAGGACAGCCGCCGCAAGCTTAAACAGGTCTATCACCTCTATCAGTTCATCGAACCGCTTCTTGCCGAGGTGCATGCGCGCCAAGGGGCCGTATCGCTGGTCGACCACGGCGCGGGCAAGTCCTATCTTGGGTTCATTCTCTACGATCTCTTCTTCAAGACTCTGCGCGATCGGTCACACATCTTTGGAATCGAGACGCGCGAAGAGCTCGTAAAGAAATCGGAAGAATTGGCTGCTCGCCTCGGGTTTACAGGGATGTCATTTCTGAATCTATCGGTGGCCGAATCAATTGATTCGGATCGTCTGCCTGATTCGATCGATATCGTCACCGCGCTGCACGCGTGCAACACCGCCACCGACGACGCCATCCACTTCGCTCTGCAGAAGAACGCGAAGTACATCGTCGTGGTGCCGTGCTGTCAGGCGGAAGTGGCTTCGGTGCTGCGCAAGAACAAGGGCCATTCGCTCTCGAAGAACGTGCTCACGGAAATGTGGCGCCATCCGCTGCATACGAGGGAATTTGGGAGCCAGATCACGAACGTGCTGCGTTGCATGCAGCTCGAATCGCACGGCTATCAGGTGAGCGTAACGGAGCTCGTGGGCTGGGAGCATTCGATGAAAAACGAGCTCATCGTTGCGCAGTTCAAGGATCTGCCGCGCGGCCGCCCCGCGCAAAGGCTGTCGGACGTGCTCGAAACGCTCGGGCTGGAAGAATTGCGCGAGCGCTTCTTCACGCCCGCGCATTGATCAGGATTTGTCCATCCACGCCTTGAAGCCGTCGTGTCCGAGACGGCGCAGCGTTTCGATATTCCGTTCGTAGATGTCCGATGCATCCGGGAACGCATCGACGGCGCGATCGATGCTCGCTTCGCGCAGCAGATGAAAGATCGGATAGGGCGCGCGGTTCGTGTAGTTGTCGATATCGTCGGGCGCGGTGCCTTCGAACCGATAGTGCGGATGGAAGCTTGCAATTTGCAACTCGCCCGCGAGCCCCAGTTGATCGAGCAGGCGCTCGGCAAAGAAGAGGGCGTCGTTGTAATCGGCGAAATCGGCGAACGCGTGCGGCGTGATGAACAGCGTGGTGTCGACGGATTCGGGATCGGTGTCGTGCAGCAGACGAAGTTCGTCGGTCAGTTCCACGACCAGATCGTCGACGCCGCGCGCCTCGCTTACCACATAGCGAATCTGTTTTTTGACATGCACGCTCTTCGCGAATGGGCACAAGTTGAGGCCGATCACCGCGCGGGTGAGCCAGTGCTGAGTCGCCGCGATCACATCGTCGCGCGTGCTGCTGTCAGTCATGAACCTTCCTGTTTGCGATGCGCGGGACACGCCGCGTCGATCAGCGTGCGCGCAATGCGCGGCGCCGCGAGCAGCGGGCCCGAGCCGGGGCCGTATGTCTGGCTCGTCGCGTAGATGCCGTCTACGAGCAACGCGAGCGATTCCGCCAGTTCAACGGGATTATCCGCTCCCGCCGCCGTCGAAATCTCGACGAGGCGCGTCATCACATAATTTTTGTTGCGCTCGACCAGTTGCCGCGCGGGATGAGCCGGATCGCCGAATTCGCACGCGATGTTCACGAACGGGCAACCGCGATAATCCGGCGACGACGCCCGCTTCACCAGATCCTCGAGCGCCTGGATCATCTGTTTCGCCGGTTCGTCCGGATGTTTCGCGATGCTCGCCTCGAAGCGCCGCCGGAATCCTTCGTCCATGCGCTCCAGATACGCGACGACGAGTTCGTCCTTCGACGCGAAGCGCCGGTACAAGCTCATCTTGTTGACGCCCGCGCGCTCCACGACGGCATCGACGCCGATCGCGCGGATGCCTTCGCGATAGAACAACTCCTGCGCCGCGTCGAGCAATTGCTCCTGCGCCGTCGCGCCGTCGGTACGCACGCCGCGACGGGCGTGAGGTTTCGGCTGGCCGTCGGTCGATCGTGTCAAAGTCGGTTCCTCGAAGAAATCTGCTGCATGCTTGACATGTTACCGATCGGTAACTAAGCTCGCAACTCTGAATGTGACAGAGCGGTAACGAAATATCGCCCCACGGCAACAATCAACGAAACGGAGCAGCGATGAATTGGGTAGCGAGACGGCTGAACGGCCGGGTGCATTACGGCTGGGTCGCGGTGGGCGTCGTGTTTTTCGTATTGCTCGCGGCGGCCGGCACGCGCGCGACGCCGAGCGTCATGATGTTGCCGCTGGAAAAGCAGTTCGGCTGGTCGCGCGGCACGATCTCGCTCGCGATTTCGATCAATCTCGCGCTTTACGGCCTTGCGGGACCGTTCGCGGCGGCGGCGATGCAGCGCTTCGGCGTGCGCCCGACGGTGCTCGCCGCGCTCGCGACGCTCGCGGCGGGCGTCGGCATCTCGTCGATGATGACCGAGCCGTGGCAAATGGTGCTGGTCTGGGGCGTGATGGTCGGCAGCGCGACGGGCGTGGCCGCGCTCACGCTGTCGGCGACCATCGTGAATCGCTGGTTCACCACGCATCGCGGTCTCGCGATGGGCATTCTCACCGCCAGTTCCGCAACCGGCCAGCTCGTGTTCCTGCCTTTCCTCGCGTCGCTTTCGGAGCACTTTGGCTGGCGGCCGGTCGTGTTCGTCGTCGCGGCGGCGGCGGCCATCGTGCTGCCGCTCGTCGCGTGGCTGCTGCCGGAGCGTCCCGCGGATCTTTCGCTGCGTCCCATCGGCGAGAAGGCCGACCTGCCGCCCGGCGCGATTCCGCCGCCGAAAAATCCGATCAAGGTCGCGTTCAGCACGCTCGCGTCGGCCAGCAAGACGCGCGATTTCTGGCTGCTGTTCTTCAGCTTCTTCGTCTGCGGCGCGAGCACGAACGGCTACGTCGGCACGCACCTGATCGCGATGTGCTCCGACTACGGCATGACGCAGGTGCAAGGCGCGACGCTGCTCGCCGCGATGGGCATTTTCGATCTCTTCGGCACGACGCTCTCCGGCTGGCTTTCGGACCGCTTCAATGCGCGCGTGCTGCTGTTCTGGTATTACGGCCTGCGCGGGCTGTCGCTGATTTATCTGCCGTATGCGTTCGGCATCGATTTCTTCGGTCTGCCGCTTTTCGCCGTGTTCTACGGTCTCGACTGGATCGCCACCGTGCCGCCCACCGTGCGCCTCGCCACCGATGTCTACGGCAAGGAATCCGCGCCGATCGTGTTCGGCTGGGTCGTCGCGGGCCATCAGCTCGGGGCTGCGTTCGCGGCGCTCGGCGGCGGCATGCTGCGCTCGAGCCTCGGCAGCTACACCGTCGCGACGATGATCTCGGGCGGCCTGTGCCTCGTCGCGGCCGTGACCGTGCTGCGCATCAATCGGGCAAAGCGCTCGATGGGCGTTGCCACGACCTGAGGGTCTGCACGCGCGCGCGAGCTTGTTTATCCTTGTCGCTTGCCGTTTCAACACACAAGGACAGAACATGACCACGAAGCCTGCTCCGACCGATGTCGACATCCATGAACTGATCGCCGGCCGTTGGAGCCCGCGCGCCTTCTCCAATGCGCCGATCGAGCGCGCGTTATTGCATCGGCTGCTCGAAGCGGCGCGCTGGGCGCCATCGTCGAACAATCTGCAGCCGTGGCGCTTCATCGCGTTCGACCGTCATCGCGATGAAGCCGCGTTCAAGCGCGCATTCGACACGCTCGCGCCGTCGAACCAGAAGTGGAACGTGAACGTGCCGCTGCTCGTCTGCGTGACGGCATCGACGCTCACACCGAAGGGCGACCCGAACCGCACCGCCACATACGACACCGGCGCGGCCGCGATGGCGCTCACGCTCCAGGCACACGCGCTGGGTCTCGCGACGCATCAGATGGGCGGCTTCGATCGCGACGCGTTCCGTCACGCGTTCTCGATTCCCGCGGACATCGAAATCATCGCGATGATCGCGATCGGCCATCACGGCGACGCGAGCCTGCTCGACGATGCGTTGCGCGAACGTGAAGCCGCGCCGCGCGCGCGCAAGACGCTGGGCGAGACCGCGTTCGAAGGCGCGTGGGACAAGGCGTTCAAATAAGCTTCAAGGCTCGTCCGCGGCCGAGAGCGGACGAGCGACATCCTCCAGCGACTTGCGCTCCGCCGCGACGCCCCAGACGCCCGCGACGACCGCCGCCGCGATCATCAGCAGCGAGCCGATCAGATAGCCCGCGAACACGGCGCCGCGCTCGTGCGTATCGATCAGTTGCCCGAAAAGCGTCGGCCCGATGATGCCGCCGAGCGCTGTGCCGAACGCGTAGAACACCGCGATGGCGAGCGCGCGAATCTCCAGCGGGAAAGTCTCGCTTACCGTCAGATACGCTGAGCTCGCCGCCGCGGAAGCGAAGAAGAAGATCACCATCCACGCGATGGTCTGCGTCGTCACGTCGAGCATGCCGCGCATGAACATCCAGCCGCTCACGGTAAGCAGCACGCCCGACATCGCATACGTGAACGCGATCATCCTGCGCCGGCCGAGCACGTCGAAAAGCTTGCCGAGCAGCAACGGACCGAGGAAATTGCCCGCCGCGAACGGCAGCACATACCAGCCGATGTGGTCGCCCGGCACGTGATAGAAATCGGTGAGCACGAGCGCGTACGTGAAGAAGATCGCGTTGTAGAAGAACGCCTGCGCCGTCATCAGCACGAGTCCGACGAGCGAGCGCCTGCGATGTGCCTTGAAGAGCGTATGCACGACTTCGCGCAGCGGCGTTTCTTCGCGCGCGTGCAGACGCAGCGGCTTCACCGGCGTATCGGGAATCGGGACGCCATGCTGCTGGAAATGCGCCTCGATGTCCTCGACGACCTGCTTCGCTTCGTCCGCGCGATTGTGCGTGATGAGCCATCGCGGGCTTTCCGGCACCCACATCCGCATGAAGAGAATCGTGAGCCCGAGCAGCGCGCCGATGAGAAAACACGCGCGCCATCCCCAATCGGGCGGAAGCAGGGCGGGATCGAGCAGCACGATCGAGCCCGCCGCGCCGATGCCCGCGCCGATCCAGAACGTGCCGTTGATCGCGAGATCGGTCCAGCCGCGCAGGCGGGCGGGCGTGAACTCCTGAATCGTCGAATTGATCGCCGTGTATTCCCCGCCGATGCCCGCGCCCGTGAGAAAGCGGAACAGCACGAAGGTCGCGAGATTCCACGAGAATGCGGTCGCGGCCGTAGCGGCGACGTAAAGAAAAAGCGTGATGAAGAACAGCTTGCGACGCCCGAGCCGGTCCGTGAGCCAGCCGAAGCCGAGCGCGCCGAGCACCGCGCCCGCAATATACGCGCTGCCGGCGATGCCCACATCCGCATTGGAAAACTGCAACGCGGGGCTCGTCTTGAGCGCGCTCGCGACCGCGCCCGCGAGCGTCACTTCGAGCCCGTCGAGCAGCCACGTGATGCCGAGCGCGAGTACGATCAACGTATGAAAGCGTCCCCACGGCAGACGGTCGAGGCGCCCGGGCAAATCCGTTTCGATGATGCCGGTGCGCTCGCTGGCTTTATCGTTCAAACGGTTCTCCTCTTGCGCGGCGGTTTCGCTCATGGATATGAAGCATGCGTCACGACTGAAGCCACGCACGCGAAAAAGTGGACGAATTCGCGTCAGGCGAGCAAGTTACATTCCGCTTTTTGTCGAATAAACTCAATGGTTTAAAAATGCCGGCAATGCGGTTGATGCGCGTGCCGGAACGTGTTAAAAACCCCGTCCATGTTTGAATGCGGCGTTTCTCATGACGCCGCCGATGCCCATGACTTATTGCGCGATCGATTTCGGAACGTCGAACTCCGCTGTCGCTCTTCCTGGCGGCTTGTCGATCCGGCTTGCGCCCGTCGAAGGCGAGGCGACGACATTGCCTACTGCCGTTTTCTTCAACACCGACGAGGATAACCAGTCCTACGGCCGGGCGGCGCTCGAAGCGTACATCGACGGCTTCGATGGCCGCCTGATGCGCTCGATGAAAAGCATTCTCGGCTCGCCGCTCGCGGACAACAGCACCGACCTCGGCGACGGCTCCGCGATCAAATATACGGACGTCATCACGCTCTTCCTGCAGCATCTGAAGCAGAAGGCGCAGGCGATCGCGCCCGAGCCGCTCACACGCGCGGTGCTCGGCCGCCCGGTCTTTTTCGTCGACGATGATCCGCGCGCGGACCATCTCGCGCAAAAGCAGCTCGAAGCGTGCGCGCACGCGGTCGGCCTGCGCGAGATCCACTTCCAGTACGAGCCGATCGCTGCCGCCTTCGACTACGAAGCCGGTCTGACAAAAGAAGGGCTCGTGCTGGTGGCGGATATCGGCGGCGGCACGTCGGACTTTTCGCTCGTGCGCGTCGGCCCGGAGCGCGCGCGTCATCTGGAGCGCAAGGGCGACGTGCTCGCGCATCACGGCGTGCATGTCGCGGGCACGGATTTCGACCGCCGCGTGGAGCTCGTCACCGTGCTGCGCGAGCTTGGCTATCAGGCGCTCGATTCCGAAGGGCGCGAGCTGCCGAGCCGCGTCTATTTCGATCTCGCGACCTGGCATCTGATCAACACCGTCTACACGCCGAAGCGCGTGAGCGAGTTGCAGCTGATGCGTCATCTCTACACCGACTTGCGCCATCACGATCGGCTGATGCGTGTCGTGGATCGCCGGCTGGGGCATGCGCTGACCGCGCACGCGGAAGAAGCGAAGATCGATGTCGCCGCGGGCGGCACGACCAAAATAGACATGGAAGAGATCGAAGAGGCGCTGCGCGTTTCGTTCGACGAAACGCAGCTGATCGCGGCCGGCGCGGATGAAACGCGGCGGATCGTCGAGGCGGCGCAGGAAACGCTCAAGCGCGCCGGCGTTGCGCCCGCGGACGTTGGCGCCATCTACTTCACGGGCGGCACGACCGGCTTGCGGTTCCTGTCGGAAGCGTTGTCGGCGGCGCTGCCCGGCGCGCAACCGGTGTTCGGCGATCGCCTCGCCACCGTGGCGAAGGGACTCGGAATCTATGCGCAGCGCGTTTTCGCGTGACGTCGCACTGATCGGAGCCAAAAATAAAAAACCCCGCCTAGGCGGGGTTTTTCATACGAATTCTCGCGGGCTTAGGCCGGCTTGATGTTCGCTGCTTGCTTGCCCTTCGGGCCAGTCTTCACTTCGTAGGTAACCTTTTGGTTTTCCTGAAGCGTCTTGAATCCTTCGATGCGGATTTCCGAGAAGTGCGCGAACAGATCTTCGCCGCCGCCATCCGGAGTGATGAAGCCAAAGCCCTTTGCGTCATTGAACCATTTGACGGTACCGGTTTCCATGTTACGTATTCCAAAAAATTGATGAATAAGGCCGAAGCCCAAGGGTGCGGAAAATCAAGGAAGGGGCAATGGGACCAACCGGAGTACCGTGATGGCGAACTCGAAAGAACCAATTCACTCGCCACTTGAAATCCTGCAAGAAGCTTTATACGGCGAAACGATTGCCCGGTCAATTCATTTCCGACAACTCCCAAGGGTTTTTTTGAGATGTGCAAGCAAACATTACAAAGCTTGCAATTCTGCAATTGTTTTGCCTCAAAAATGCTGACTTGAGACGATTTTCTTCCCAGTATGCACTGCATTCGAAAGGTGCAACCGTTAAACTACGCGCCACTTTAAGGGTTGCACCGGCATCGCCGGATCGCCGGGATCGTTTCCTGGCATCCACGGCGGCCACGGCACGGCAGGCCGCGGGCGAAGCGCGCGCGGCGCGAGACACTGGAGAAGAGTTTGAAGAGTTCGATACAGAGAAATATCGGCCCGATGGCGCTATTGTTGACCGGCCTCGGGTCCATCATCGGTTCAGGCTGGCTGTTCGGAGCATGGAAGGCCGCGAAGATCGCGGGGCCGGCGGCGATCGTCGCGTGGGTGATCGGCGCGGTCGTGATCCTCGCGATCGCACTGACGTATGCCGAACTCGGCGCGATGTTCCCCGAATCCGGCGGCATGGTGCGCTACGCGCGCTACTCGCACGGCGCGCTCGTCGGGTTCATTAGCGCGTGGGCCAACTGGATCGCGATCGTCTCAGTTATTCCGATCGAAGCCGAGGCGTCGATTCAGTACATGAGCACCTGGCCGTATGACTGGGCGCATGCGCTGTTCGTCAACGAATCGCTCACGCCGATGGGCCTCGTGCTGTCCGCGCTGCTCGTGATCGTCTACTTCATGCTGAATTACTGGGGCGTGAAGGTGTTCGCGCGCGCGAACTCCGCCATCACGATCTTCAAGTTCCTGATTCCGGGCGCGACGATCGCGGGCCTCATTTATAGCGGCTTCCACGCAGAGAACTTCGGCACGACGTCGAGTTTTGCGCCTTACGGCTGGCCGGCCGTGCTGACGGCGGTGGCGACGAGCGGCATCGTGTTCAGCTTCAACGGTTTCCAGAGCCCGGTGAATCTGGCGGGCGAAGCGCGTCATCCGGCGCGCAGCGTGCCGTTCGCCGTGATCGGCTCGATTCTGCTCGCGCTCGTGATCTACGTGCTGCTGCAAGTGGCGTATATCGGCGCGGTGAGCCCCGGCGACGTCATGAAAGGCTGGTCGCATTTCAATTTCGCGTCGCCGTTCGCGGAACTGGCGCTCGCGCTGAATCTGAACTGGCTCGCGATCTTGCTGTATGTCGACGCTTTCGTCAGCCCGAGCGGCACCGGCACGACCTACATGGCGACCACGACGCGCATGATCTACGCGATGCAGCGCAATAACACGATGCCGAAGATTTTCGGCAGCGTGCATCCGTTCTACGGCGTGCCGCGTCCGGCGATGTGGTTCAACCTGATCGTCGCGTTCATCTTCCTGTTCTTCTTCCGCGGCTGGAGCTCGCTCGCGGCGGTAATTTCGGTCGCGACCGTGATTTCGTACCTCACCGGTCCGGTCAGCCTGATGGCGCTGCGCCGCTCGGCCACCGATCTCGACCGTCCGCTCAAGCTGCCGCTGATGTGCGTGATCGCGCCGTTCGCATTCGTGTGCGCGTCGCTCGTGCTGTTCTGGGCGAAATGGCCGCTCACCGGCGAGATCATTCTGCTGATGGTCGTCGCGCTGCCCGTGTACTTCTACTATCAGAGCAAAACGGGATTCGCGGGCTGGGGCCGCGACCTCAAGGCGGCGTGGTGGCTCGTGACCTATTTGCCGTCGATGGCGGTGATGTCGCTGATCGGCAGCAAGGATTTCGGCGGCAGCGGGCTTCTGCCGTACGGCTGGGATATGGCCGCGGTCGCGGTGCTCGCGCTGATCTTCTATTACTGGGGCGTGCACACGGGTTATCGCACGACGTATCTCGACGAACGCGAAAGCCGCGACGACATTCTTCACGAAGTCGGCGCCTGAGCGCTTCGGTTCGACAGTGAAAAGCCCGCCTGAGCGATCAGGCGGGCTTTTTTTCGATCAGGCGTCGGTGAAGACGTAGTTCGTCATCGCGAGCGCGCGCTGGAACGTGCCGAGCGACTGGATGCCGAGCCGATAGTCGTCCGCCGCCGCGCCGAGCGCGCTGAACACGGGCAGCAGGTGCTCGTCGGTGGGGTGCATCAGCGCGGCGTGCGGCGCGCGGGCGCGATAGTCGAGCAGGGCGTCGATGTCGCGTTCGGCCATGCGGCTCTCGAACCAGTCGGTGAACTCGGTCACGCGCGGATCGGCGTCTTCGGGACGCGCGCTGAAATCGGCCATGCGCAGGTTGTGCGTGATCTGCCCCGAACCGACGATCATCACGCCGTCATCGCGCAGATCGCGCAAGGCCCGCCCGATGCGATAGTGATGTGCGGCATCGAGGCGCGGCTGAATCGACAGTTGCGTGACCGGCACGTCCGCATCCGGGAACATCAGCAAGAGCGGCACCCATGCGCCGTGATCGAGGCCGTGGTCCGTCGTGGCCGCCGGAATGCCCTGCGTGGCGAGCAGCGCGGTCGCGCGTTTCGCGAGATCGGGCGCGCCGGGCGCGGGATAGCGCAGTTCGTAGAGGGCCTGCGGAAAGCCGTAAAAGTCGTGGATGGTTTCCGGGCGTTCAGCCGTGCTCGCCACCGGCTGCGCCGTGCCCCAATGGGCGGACAGCATCAAAATGGCGCGCGGGCGCGGCAGAGTTCGTCCGAGGGACGCGAATTCGGCGGACGGCATCGACGGATCGATCGGCAGCGTCGGCGCGCCGTGGGAAATGAAAACGGTGGGCAGTCGGCTCATGGCAGCAAAATTCCTGTGGGATCTGCCATCCAATGTAGGGCCGCGAGCGTCGTTGATAAACGGCTCATGCGGCAACGAATTGTGTCGCCGTTGTTGCTAATGTGGGGCGTCAGTCGGTTTCGCCGCGCAGACCTTGCCACGCCGCCGAGACCGGCTGCGCGAAACCGAACAGATCGATCACGCGCGCGATCGTGTGATCCACCATTTCATCGATGGTCGCGGGCTTCTGATAGAACGCGGGCAGCGGCGGAAAGATCACGCCGCCCATTTCGGTGACGGCCGTCATGTTGCGCAGATGCGCGAGGTTGAACGGCGTCTCGCGCACGAGCAGCACGAGGCGGCGGCGCTCTTTCAGCACGACGTCGGCGGCGCGGGTGATGAGATTGTCGGAGAAACCGTGCGCGACGCTCGCGAGCGTGCGCATCGAGCAGGGCGCGACGACCATGCCGTCGGTCGCGAAGGATCCCGACGCGATGCTCGCGCCGACATCGCGCACGCTGTGAACGACATCGGCCAGCGCGTGAACGGTGGCCTTGTCGAGATCGAGTTCGTGCTGGATATTGAGCCAGCCGGCGCTGGAGACGAGCAGATGCGTCTCGACGCCGCCTTGCCGGCGCAGCGTCTCGAGCAGACGCACGCCGTAGATGGCGCCCGTTGCGCCGGTAATCGCGACGATGAGCCGTCGTTTTGCGGCAGCGGGCGCGCTCACCGGTGAAAACTTAGGCCGCAGCGAAGAGCTGTTGCAGTTCGCCCGACTGGTACATCTCCATCATGATGTCCGAGCCGCCGATGAACTCGCCCTTCACGTAGAGCTGCGGAATGGTCGGCCAGTTGGAGAATTCCTTGATGCCCTGACGGATTGCGTCGTCTTCGAGGACGTTGACGGTCATGATCTGATCGACGCCGCATGCCTTGAGCACCTGGATTGCGCGGCCGGAAAAGCCGCACATCGGGAATTGCGCTGTGCCTTTCATGAAAAGGACGACCGCGTTTTGATCGACGATTTGCTTGATGCGTTCTTGCGTATCCATGGCGTTCCTGCGCTTGAATGTCGGAAGGGACTGATGGGTGAAATGATAGCGGATTTCGCCTTGACGGGCTGACAGCGCCCGAGCCCTCAGGCCGTGAAGCGACCGCCGGAGCAACGCTCGATGCCGGCGAGATCGCGGATCGAGCGGATATCGGTGAAGCCGCGCGCCTGGAGCAGCGCCCGCACGGATTCGGCCTGATCGTAGCCATGCTCCAGCCACAGCGCGCCGCTGTTCGCGAGCAGAAACGGCGCGGTCTCGATGATCGCGCGGATCGCCGACAAACCATCGGCGTCGTCGGTGAGCGCGCCGCGCGGCTCGAAGCGCAGGTCGCCTTGTTCGAGATGCGGATCGTCGCTCGCGATATACGGCGGATTGCTGACGATTGCCTCGAACAGCAACGATGGATCCATGTTCGCGGTCCAGTCGCTTTCGACGAACGCCAGCGGTCCGCCGGCGCGTTGCGGGCCGAGCAGTGCGCTCGCGTTTCGCCGCGCGACATCGAGCGCCGCCGGCGAGCGATCCACGGCCCACACGCGCGCATCGGGCCGCGCTTGGGCGATCGAAATCGCGATCGCGCCGGTGCCCGTGCCAAGATCGAGCACGCGTGCGCCCGGCGCATTGGCGATGGCTTCCAGCGCGAGCTCCACGAGCAATTCGGTTTCCGGGCGGGGAATCAGCACGTCCGGCGTCACGTCGAATTCGAGTCCGAAGAATTCGCGCTTGCCCGTCAGTTGCGCGATCGGCTCGCCAGCGAGACGTCGCGCGGAAAGTGCTTCGAATCGCGCCACGGCGGCTTCGGCAAGCGGCTCGTGATCGCGCGTGATCAATTCCGTGCGCCGCCAGCCGAGCACGTGCATGAGCAAGACGCGCGCGTCCAGCGCCGAAAGCGACGACGCCCGTAGAAGATCCGCCGCCGTGCTCACTCCGCTTCCCCGAGCGCCGCGAGCTGCTCCGCCTGATGCTCGGAAACGAGCGCGCCGATCAGCTCGTCGATATCGCCGTCCATGATGTATTCGAGCTTGTAGAGCGTCAGGTTGATGCGGTGATCCGTCATGCGCCCTTGCGGGAAGTTGTACGTGCGGATGCGCTCCGAACGGTCGCCCGAGCCGATCAGGCTCTTGCGCGTCGCGGCTTCCTTCGCGTGCTGCTCGTGATACTGCTTGTCCTTGATGCGCGCGGCGAGCACCTTCAACGCGCGGTCCTTGTTCTTGTGCTGCGAGCGGTCGTCCTGACATTCGACGACGATGCCTGTCGGCAAGTGCGTCACGCGCACGGCCGAATCCGTCTTGTTGATGTGCTGTCCGCCCGCGCCCGACGCGCGGAACGTGTCGATGCGCAAGTCGGCCGGATTGATCACCACTTCGCTGATTTCATCGGCTTCGGGCATCACCGCGACGGTGCACGCCGAGGTGTGGATGCGCCCCTGTGTTTCCGTCGCCGGCACGCGCTGCACGCGATGCCCGCCCGATTCGAACTTGAGCCGCGAATACGCGCCTTGCCCCGCGATGCGCACGATCACTTCCTTGTAGCCGCCGAGGTCGGACACGCTTTCCGACATCGTCTCGGCGGTCCAGCGATTGCGTTCCGCGTAGCGCAGATACATGCGCAGCAAGTCGCCGGCGAACAGCGCGGATTCGTCGCCGCCCGTGCCCGCGCGAATTTCGATGAAGATGTTGCGCTCGTCGTTCGGATCTTTCGGCAGCAGCATCGTCTGAAGATCGCCTTCGATCTTCACCATGCGCTCGCGTGCCTCGCCGATTTCCTCTTCGGCGAAATCGCGCATCGACGGATCGGAAAGCAGTTCCTGCGCGGTCGCTTCGTCGGTGAGCGCCTGACGCCAGAGCGCGTATTGATCGACGATAGGACTGATTTCCGCGTGCTCGCGCGTGAGCTTGCGATATTGGTCCATATCGGACGTCACATCCTCGCGGCTCAACATTTCGTTGAGATCGACCTGCCGTTTTGCAAGCTGGTCGAGCTTGCTTTGCATGCTCGTTTTCATCGGGCGGAATTGGCGCGGTCAGCGCCAGGAAATACTGCGATCGGGGAGCCGCCGCGCTAGACGCGCGGAGCATTTGAGAATAGCAAAGAGAAGGCCGCTAACGTTCCGATGATTCGGACGACGAGCCGTGACGGTAGAAACCGCTCATCAGGTCGATGAGCTGGCCGCGCTCCTCGCGATTCGCGCTGTTGAGCGCGTGCGTCGGGCCGTGAATCAGCTTGTTGGTCAGCGATTGCGAGAGCGCTTCGAGCACCGCGGCGGGATCGTCGCCGCGCGCGAGCATCTTGCGCGCGCGTTCGACTTCGGCGCGGCGCAAGGCGTCCGCCTGCGTATGCATGTGACGAATCACCGGCACGATGCTGCGCGCATCGAGCCACTGCATGAAGTTCTGCACGCGTGTTTCGATGATGGTTTCCGCCTGCGCGACCGCCGCCTGACGCGACGCGTTGCCTTCGCGCACGATCGCGCCGAGATCGTCGACGGTGTACAGGAACACGTCATGCAGATTGCCGACTTCCGGCTCGATATCGCGCGGCACGGCGAGATCGACCATGAAGATAGGACGATGGCGGCGCGCACGCACCGCGCGCTCGACCGCGCCGAGACCGATGATCGGCAGCGTCGACGCCGTGCACGACACGATGATGTCGAACTCGTGCATGCGCGTGGGCAGCTCGGAGAGCGGAATCGCGTGGCCGTTGAAGCGGCCGGCGAGCTTTTCGCCGCGCTCGGCGGTGCGGTTCGCGACGACCAGCTCACGCGGATTCTGCGCGGCGAAATGGGTTGCGCAGAGCTCGATCATTTCGCCCGCGCCGATGAAAAGCACGCGCTGGCTGGAAATGTTTTCGAAGATGCGCTGCGCGAGACGCACGGCCGCCGCGGCCATCGACACCGACTGCGCGCCGATTTCGGTCGTCGTGCGCACTTCCTTCGCGACGGCGAAGGTGCGCTGGAACAGTTGATTCAGATACGTGCCGAGCGCGCCGGCTTCGGATGCGGTGCGCACCGCATCCTTCATTTGTCCGACGATTTGCGTTTCGCCGAGGACCATCGAATCCAGTCCCGACGCGACGCGGAACGCGTGGCGCACGGCTTCGGACTGCGGCAGCGCGTAGACGTGCGGCGCGAGTTCGGGAACGGGGATGCTGTGGTACTTCGAGAGCCACTGGATCGCGGCTTCGCGGGCGGCGGCATCGTCCGTGGCGCAGTAGAGTTCGGTGCGATTGCAAGTCGACAGGATCGCCGCCTCGGGCGATACCTTCGCGAGCGGCCCCAGCCAGATGTCCTTCAGTGCGCCCAGCGCAGGCTTTAGCTGTTCGAGCGGAAACGCCACGCGTTCGCGCAAGGCGACAGGCGCAGTGTGGTGATTGATTCCGATCGTGAGGAGCTGCATTGTTTTGGGCTGATGCTTTGGGCCTAAGCCGATGGCCTTTCAGATAGCCCAATATTATAGCGTTTTGCGCATTTCTTCATTTATAGGTGGCATTTGGGGACGGACAGCGCCGCGGTTGGCTGTCAGGGCCGCCCGGCTTGGCTAAGCGGCCTTTTGGCAGCGGATTCGCGACGCGGCCTATCGCCGCACCGGGCGCTTTTACCGGATTGGGCGGGCGCGAATGCGCAGTCTTGTCATCGCCGAATCCGGCCCCTAAACTCATCCGCTACGCCGGGCGCCGCGCGCCTTTTCATCGACTGAACCGGTTCACGCATGCTCGTCTTACGAAACGCTCGACTCCGCAAGCTATCCAATCCGATGGAGCGGCGCCGCTGATGGGCTGGATCGGGCTGATTTTCCTGGGCGCGGTCATCGGCGCGGCGAGCTGGTGGCTGCATCCGCTGCGCCGCGCTGGACGTGTCGCGCGTGGCCCGGCCGGGCGCATCTGGACGGCCATCGGCGCTGGCATACTGGCGACGATCGTCGCGCGCATGCTCGGCAACCTCCTCGACGTGTATCACGACGGCGATACGCTCGAATGGCTGGCATGCTCCGTCTTCGCGCTCCTCGTCGTGACGACGACGGTCGGGCTGGCGGCGCGCCGCTGAACCTTATCTCCGGCGTGCGGCGGGTGATCCTCGCCGAACGTCGTGCTTTTCGTGCTCTTTGCGCCCTACACGGGCTTTCAAGCAGGTGACTTCATGAACGATCGCATCGCAGATTCCGCCATTCCCGAGCCCGCCATGTTCGCGAGGCGCATCGAGTCGCTGCGCGGCCAGATGGCGCGCGAACAACTCGCCGCCGTGCTCATTCCCTCCGCTGATCCGCATCTTTCCGAATATCTGCCCGAGCGCTGGCAAGGGCGTCAATGGCTTTCCGGCTTCACCGGCTCGGTCGGCACGCTCGTGGTGACAGCGGATTTCGCGGGCGTCTGGGTGGACAGCCGCTACTGGACGCAGGCCGAAGCGCAACTCGCCGGCACCGGCATCGCGCTCATGAAGATGATGGGCGGCCAGCAGACCGCGCCGCACGTCGACTGGCTCGCGGACAACGTGCCCTCGGGCGCGACGGTCGCGGTCGACGGCACGGTGCTCGGCGTCGCGGCGGCGCGCGCATTGTCCGATGCGCTGACCGCGCGCGGCATCGTTTTGCGCACGGATCTCGATCTGCTCGATTCCGTGTGGCCAGCGCGCCCCGGCCTGCCGGAAGCGCCCGTCTACGAGCACGCGGCGCCGCACGCGAGCGTCGCGCGCTCGGACAAGCTCGCGCAAGTGCGCGACGCGATGCGCGTAAAGGGTGCGCAATGGCATTTCGTTTCGACGCTCGACGATCTCGCGTGGATCTTCAACCTGCGCGGCGGCGACGTGAACTACAACCCCGTTTTCGTCGCGCACGCGCTCATCGGGCTGGATGACGCGACGATCTTCGTCGCCGACGGCAAGGTTTCGGCCGCGCTCGTCGAATCGCTCAAGCGCGACAACGTGCGCGTGGCGCCGTACGCCGCCGCGCCCGAAGCGCTCGCGTCGCTGCCCGCGGGCTCGGCGCTCCTGATCGACCCGCGCCGCATCACGCACGGCCTGCTGGAGAAGGTGGCCGGGACGGTGAAGCTCGTCGAGGCGGTGAATCCGTCGACGTTCGCCAAATCGCGCAAGACCGCGGCGGAGGCCGACCACATCCGCGCGACGATGGAGCAGGACGGCGCGGCGCTCGCCGAATTCTTCGCGTGGTTCGAAGAGGCGCTCGGCCGCGAACGCATCACGGAACTCACCATCGACGAAAAGCTCACTGCCGCGCGCGCGCGCCGGCCGGGCTTCGTCACGCTCTCTTTCGGCACGATCGCGGGCTTCAACGCCAACGGCGCGATGCCGCATTACCGCGCGACCGAGGCGTCGCATGCGGTGATCGAAGGGAATGGCTTGCTGCTGATCGATTCGGGCGGCCAGTATCTGAGCGGGACGACGGACATCACGCGCGTCGTGCCGATCGGTGAGATCACGGCGGAGCACAAGCGCGATTTCACGATCGTCCTGAAGGGCACGATGGCGCTGTCGCGCGCACGCTTTCCGCGCGGCATCCGCTCGCCGATGCTCGATTCGATCGCGCGCGCGCCGATCTGGGAAGCGGGCGCGGACTACGGTCACGGCACGGGGCACGGCGTTGGTTACTTCCTGAATGTGCACGAAGGGCCGCAGGTGATCTCGCATTACGCGCCCGCCGAATCGTGGACGGCGATGGAAGAGGGCATGATCACGTCGATCGAGCCGGGTATTTATCGGCCGGGCAAATGGGGCATCCGCATCGAGAATCTCGTGATGAACCAGGCGGCGGGCAAGACCGAATTCGGCGATTTCCTCGAGTTCGAAACGCTGACGCTGTGCCCGATCGATACGCGCTGCATCGACTTGTCGCTGTTGCGGGAGGACGAGCGCGCGTGGCTCAACGCGTATCACGAGACCGTGCGCGCGCGCGTGTCGACGCACGTGTCGGGCAAGGCGCTGGCGTGGCTCGAAGCGCGGACGAAGGCGATTTGACGAGGCCGACATGACCAGAACGGCTGTGATCGTTGTCGATGTTCAGCAGATGTTTTTCGGCGGCGCGAAGCCCGCGTATCGCGCGTCGGAAGTCATAGACGGCATCAATCGGCTGACAGCGGCGGCGCGTCGGGCGAACGCGCCGGTTTTCATCGTTCAGCACGAGAGCGACGCAAACGGGCCGCTCGCACGCGGCTGCGACGCATGGCAGTTGCCTGCCGCGCTCAGTCGCGAGGCGAGCGATTGCGCGGTCCACAAGTCCGTGGGCGACGCGTTCGAGGGCACCGCGCTGGAGAATCGCTTCCGCGACATGGGCGTCGACAGCGTCGTGCTGTGCGGATACGCGACGGAGTTCTGCGTCAATGCAACTGCGCGGCGCGCGGAATTGCTCGGCTTCCGGACGATCGTCGCGTCGGATCTTCATACGACCGCCGATAAAGCTCATCTCGCCGCCGACAAGATCGTCGAGCACCAGAATTTCGTCTGGTCGCATTCATCGATGTCCGGCAAAGGCGTGAAGGTGCTTCCTCTGGCCGACATCATTCAAACGGAGTTTGCATGACCATCAAGGCAGTCGTATTCGATTTCGGCGGCGTGCTGATCGACTGGAATCGCGAATATCTCTACAAACAGCTGATTCCGGACGAAACCGAGCGCCGCTGGTTTCTCGACAACGTCTGCAAGATGGAATGGGTCGTGCAGCAGGACGGCGGGCAATCCATTGCGGAAGGCACCGCCGAGCTGATCGCGCGCCATCCCGAGCACGAAGCGCTGATTCGCGCGTTCTACGCGCGCTGGCCGGAAATGGTGTCGGGCGTGCTGGAAGAGGGCGTCGCGCTCGTGGATCGCCTCGAGGCCGCGAACGTGCCGCTCTTCGGGCTCACGAACTGGTCGGCGGAAACCTTCCCGTACGCGTGGGAGCGTTTCGACGTGCTGCGCAAGTTCAGGGAGATCGTCGTGTCGGGGCGCGTCGGGCTCGTCAAGCCCGATCCGCAAATCTTCGCCTTGATGCGCGCGGAAATCGAGCGGCACATGCCGGGCATTCGGCCGGGCGAGCTCGTGTTCATCGACGACAATCTGAAGAACGCCGAAACCGCGACCGCGCTCGGATGGCACGGTGTCCACTACACCGGCGCGCTGGACACGGAAACGAAGCTGCGCGCATTGAATCTGCCGATCTGACCGTTGTGCCACGAAGGCAACGCGCTACTGCCCCAGCAGATTCTTCAGCGCGTTGCCGATTCCCCTCACCGTATCGCCCGCGCCTCGCGCGACGCCTTCCGCGCTCACGCCGAGCGCCTTTGCGAAGCCGGCCGCGAGCTTCTTCGAGAGACTTTCGCTCAACGAAAACTTCGGATCGCGCAAGTCGCCGTCGAGCACGAAATCGAGCTTGATCTGCTCCTTGCGGTCCTTCAGCGCGGCGATCGCGGCCTTGGTGGGTATCGAAAGAAACGTGTCGAGCGGATTGCCCGTTTCGCTGATTTGCAGGTGATTCAGCGTGAGCGTGCCGGGCGCGTGGATGCGGTAATCCTTGACGGTCGCATCGACGGTCATATCGATCGTGCCGCCCGTCACCGCCGCCTTCGCGCCGGCTTTCTTGAGCAGATACGGATCGAGCGTCGCGACATCGACGTTGCGCAGCGTCGCGCGCGTCTGCGAGTCCTTGTTCGCGATGATCATCCACCCGCCCCACGTCACGTTGCCGGTATGCGACGGCCCTTTGATCGAGCCGGTCATCGAGAGCTCGGTGCGGCTGGTGAGCGCGGGCAGGTGAATATGATCGACGGTCGCGCGCGCATCGCCTATCAGCACGCGATACGGCGGGTCCTGCACGGCGCTGTCGAAGAATTCCATCGAGCCGCGCTCGAACGACACGCGATCGATGATCTTTTCCTCGCGCGCGTGCGCCTCGCGCTCCTTGCTGTCGGGCTTTGCATCGGCTTCGCGCGCGGCTTCCTTGAGTCCCGGTAGAAGGCGCACGCGGCCATCGGCTGAGCGCACGATCGACAGATAGTAGTTGTCGACGCTCACGCTGCGCAGATGAACGGGTTTCGCGATGAGCGAATGCATGTCGACGTCGAGCACGATGCGCTCGGCGCGCATCGCGTCGCTGGCGGGCCAGCCTTGCGGGCCGCGCAGCCGCACGCGCGACAGCGTCACATGACCGAATCCGACGTCGATTTCCTCGACGGAGCCGTTCGGGCCGAGCGTCTCGATGATGCGCTCTTTCATCTGATGCACGACGAACAGCCAGCCGCCGATCGGCACGACCACCAGCACCG
Organism: Caballeronia sp. 11_S32; assembly: GCF_056930355.1. Taxonomy (NCBI): domain Bacteria; kingdom Pseudomonadati; phylum Pseudomonadota; class Betaproteobacteria; order Burkholderiales; family Burkholderiaceae; genus Caballeronia; species Caballeronia sp. 11_S32. The sequence continues at coordinate 28,873 of NZ_JBXOWH010000003.1, read as the reverse complement.
CGACGATGCCGATTGCCCAAAGCGCTCCCCGCCGCGCGCTCGATCCCGCCATCTGCGTGTGTCTCCCGTGTCGGCTTATTGAAAAGCGCCGCTCAAAATAGAAAGTGGCGACTGCGCCGTACACAGTCGCCACTTTTGTGCCCGATGTCCGTGCGCGCGCCCGCATACGGGCGCGCTGTATATCATCGGACTTTTTGGCCGCTTTAGCGCGTGATCGGCTTGTAGCGCAGACGCTTCGGCTTCGCGGCTTCTTCGCCCAGGCGCTTGCGCTTGTCGGCCTCGTATTCCTGATAGTTGCCGTCGAAGAACTCGACATGCGAGTCGCCTTCGAACGCGAGGATGTGCGTCGCAATGCGATCGAGGAACCAGCGATCGTGCGAGATCACCATCACGGAGCCGGCGAATTCGAGCAGCGCGTCTTCGAGCGCGCGCAGCGTTTCGACGTCGAGATCGTTCGAGGGCTCGTCGAGCAGCAGCATGTTGCCGCCCGCGATGAGCGTCTTCGCGAGATGCAGACGTCCGCGTTCGCCGCCCGACAGATTGCCGACGAGCTTCTGCTGATCGCTGCCCTTGAAGTTGAAGCGGCCGATATATGCACGCGACGGCGTTTCGTACTTGCCGACCGTGAGGACATCGGCGCCGCCGGAGATTTCCTCGAACACGGTTTTATCGCTGACGAGCGCGTCGCGGCTTTGATCGACATAGGCGAGCTTGACCGTCGGCCCCTTGATGATTTCGCCCGAATCCGGCTGTTCCTTGCCGGTCAGCATGCGAAAGAGCGTCGACTTGCCGGCGCCGTTCGGCCCGATGATGCCGACGATCGCGCCCGCCGGAATCTTCATGCTCAGATTGTCGATGAGCAGGCGGTCGCCATACGCCTTGCTGACGTTCTTGAACTCGATGACTTCGTTGCCCAGACGATCGCCGACCGGAATGAAGATTTCCTGCGTTTCGTTGCGCTTCTGGTATTCCTGGCTGTTGAGTTCCTCGAAGCGCGCAATACGCGCCTTCGATTTCGCCTGGCGGCCCTTCGGGTTCTGGCGCACCCATTCCAGTTCTTTCTTGATCGCTTTCTGACGCGCGGATTCGCTCGCTTCTTCCTGCTTCAGGCGGTCTTCCTTCTGGTCGAGCCAGCTCGAGTAATTGCCCTTCCAGGGAATGCCGTGGCCGCGGTCGAGTTCGAGAATCCATTCGGCGGCGTTATCGAGGAAGTAGCGATCGTGCGTGACCGCGACGACCGTGCCCGGATAGCGCGTGAGGAACTGTTCGAGCCATTCGACGGATTCCGCGTCGAGGTGGTTGGTCGGTTCGTCGAGCAACAGCATGTCGGGCTTTTGCAGCAGCAGCTTGCACAGCGCGACGCGGCGCTTTTCACCGCCCGACAGATGCTCGATCTTCGCGTCCCACGCGGGCAGGCGCAGCGCGTCGGCGGCGACTTCGAGCTGCTGCTCGGGGCTGCCGCCGTCGCTCGTCGCGAGGATGGCTTCGTACTTCGCCTGTTCGGCGGCGAGCTTGTCGAAGTCTGCGTCGGGTTCGGCGTAGGCGGCGTAGATTTCGTCGAGCTTCTTCGTTGCTTCGAAGACGTCGCCGAGACCTTCCTCGACGGCCTGGCGCACGGTCTGCTGCGGATCGAGCTGCGGCTCCTGCGGCAGATAGCCGATGTTCAGATTGGGCATCGGCGTGGCTTCGCCTTCGATATCCTTGTCGACGCCGGCCATGATCTTGATGAGCGTGGACTTGCCCGAGCCGTTCAGGCCGAGCAGACCGATTTTCGCGCCGGGGAAGAACGAGAGGGAAATGTCTTTCAGGATCTGACGCTTCGGCGGGACGATCTTGCCGACGCGGTTCATGGTGAAGACGTATTGGGCCATGTTGTCTGTGATTGCTTGGGTGTTTGGACGCGGTGCGCCTGATTCGGCGCTCGAGGATGTTCGGTGGCGCGGTTTCGCGCGTGCCCGCAGGCGTGCGCGGGGTCACGCGTCATTGTACTTCGCGAGGGAAACCGTCACTGCCAGCTGGCAACGCCGCCATGCCGCGAGCAGGTGCCGCTGTGATGCTGGCTGAAGCTGTAGGAGCCGTCGCGGCATTGGGCGGTCGCGCCTGTGAGGACGGCGCCGGAGCGCGTGTGCGCGGGGGAGTGGACGATGTTGCCGTCGCGGTTGATGTAGTGGTTGTGGGTGTGGAGGTCGGATTCGTCGGGTTGGGGATGGTACTGATAACCGCGATAGGCGAAGGCGCTCGGCGCGCAGATCATGCTCGTCGCAACGAGCGCAGTGACCGCGAACGCGCGCAACGCGCTCATCGGCGTATGTCTCTTCATCTTGTTGTTCTCTCGTTGTTGTTATCGTGCGCGCATCGATGAACATCCCTCGGGCGATGCGCGCTGCCTCGTCCGTCCAAGAAAAAAGCGGAGTCCCTTTATCGGGTACTCCGCTTTGCGAGGCAAGCAGCTCTGACAGTTCTTGACGCTTACACGTTGAACAGGAAGTTCATGACATCCCCATCGTGGACGATGTATTCCTTCCCTTCCGCCCGCATCTTCCCGGCTTCCTTCGCGCCTTGCTCGCCCTTATAAGCGACATAGTCATCGAACGAAATCGTCTGCGCGCGAATGAACCCGCGCTCGAAATCCGTGTGAATCGCGCCCGCCGCCTGCGGCGCCGTATCGCCGATATGAATCGTCCACGCGCGCACTTCCTTCACGCCCGCCGTGAAATACGTCTGCAAGCCGAGCAGCTTGAAACCCGCACGAATCACGCGATTCAAACCCGGCTCGTTCATGCCCATATCGGCAAGGAACTCCTGCTTGTCGGCATCATCGAGATCCGCGATTTCCGCTTCGATCGCCGCGCACACCGCGACCACCGGCGAGTTTTCCGCTTCCGCGTGCTTGCGCACCGCGTCGAGATACGGATTGTTTTCGAAGCCGTCGTCCTTCACGTTTGCAACGTACATCGTCGGCTTCGACGTGATCAGGCACAGTGGCTTGATGGTGAGCTGCTCTTCGTCGGTCAGCGTCAGACCGCGCACCGGCTTCGCCTGATCGAGCTGCGCGCGCACCTTCTCGAGCACGGCGACGAGCTTCGCCGCTTCCTTGTCGTTGCCCGACTTCGCCGCCTTCGAATAGCGCGTGTATGCCTTTTCCACCGTCGCCAGATCGGCCAGCGCGAGTTCGGTGTTGATGACTTCGATATCCGCGATCGGGTCGATCTTGCCCGCCACGTGGATCACGTTCTCGTCCTCGAAGCAGCGCACGACGTGCGTGATCGCGTCCGTTTCGCGGATGTTCGCGAGGAACTGGTTGCCGAGGCCTTCGCCCTTCGACGCGCCAGCGACGAGACCCGCGATATCGACGAATTCGACCACCGCCGGCAGGATGCGCTCGGGCTTCACGATCTCGGCGAGCGCCGTGAGGCGCGCGTCCGGCACTTCGACCACGCCGACGTTCGGCTCGATCGTGCAGAACGGATAGTTCTCGGCGGCAATGCCCGCCTTGGTCAACGCATTGAAAAGTGTGGACTTGCCGACATTAGGCAAGCCGACGATGCCGCATTGGAGGCTCATGGAATCCTTCGAACTGGTGAGACGGCGCGGGCCGCGCAGGTTTCGTCAAAAATGGTGCGCAATGGGCCGGCAAAACTTTCGCCCATGCGGCGGCCGCGTCCGGCGGCCAGGCAAACCGCTATTGTACCGCCGCGCCGATGCGCACAAGCGGCGCCCGCGCCCGTGAAACCGGTTCGAACCCCACGGCTATAATGCCCGCATGACTCCGCATTCCCTTAAATTTCACGCTGTCGTCGTCGGCGGCGGGCTCGTCGGCAAGACAGCCGCGCTCGCGCTCGCCCAATCCGGCCTGCGCACCGCGCTCATCGCGCCGCGCGCCGCGGGCCTGCCACCGGGCGCCGCGTTCGATTCGCGCATCTACGCGCTGTCGTCGAGCTCGCAGACGCTGCTGGAACGCTTGCGCGTCTGGCAGGCGCTCGATCGTGCGCGTCTCGGCCCCGTCTTCGACATGCGCGTTTTCGGCGATGCGCACGCGGAACTGCACTTTTCGGCGTTCCAGGCGTCGGTGCCGCAGCTCGCGTGGATCGTGGAATCGTCGCTGATCGAGCAATCGCTCGATTCCGCGCTGCGCTTTCAGCCGAGCCTGTCATGGTTCGAGTCGCGCGCGCAGGGCATGACGGTCGAGGCGGACGCGGCGCACGTCGCGCTCGCGAGCGGCGAAATGCTCGAAACGGATCTGATCGTCGGCGCAGACGGCGCGCATTCGTGGGTCCGCGCGCAGATGGGCGCGAAGATGAATCGCCGCGATTACCGGCAAACGGGCGTCGTCGCCAATTTCAAGTGCGAGCGGCCGCACGGCGAGACGGCGTATCAATGGTTCCGCGACACTGAAATCATCGCGCTCCTGCCGCTGCCGGGCGAACACGTGTCGCTTGTCTGGTCCGCGCGCACGGAGCACGCCGACGAACTGCTCGCGCTCGATCCGGCCCAGCTCGCCGCGCAAGTCGAACAGGCCACGCAAAACCTGCTCGGCACGCTCGATTGCGTGACGCCCGCGCAAGGTTTCCCGCTCGGATTGCAGACGGTCGACCGGCTGATCGCGCCGCGCGTCGCGCTCGTCGGCGATGCCGCGCATCTGATTCACCCGCTCGCGGGGCAAGGCATGAACCTCGGCCTGCGCGACGTGGCCGCGCTCGCGGATGTCATCGCGAACAAGGAGTCGTTCCGCGATCTCGGCGATCCGATTCTGCTGCGCCGCTATGAACGCGCGCGCCGCGAAGACATCCAGAAGCTCATGTTCGCAACCGATGGCCTGCAACGGCTCTTCTCCGTGCCGGGCACGCTCGCGCGCGCGGTCCGCAACACCGGCATGGCGTTCGTCGGCGCGCAGCCGCTTGTCAAGCGCTGGCTCGTGTCGGCCGCGCTCGGTTGAAAAAGTCCATTGATATCCACACGGGCGATGCTCGCGCTACGCTCAGGCGACTCACAGGAAACCGCATGAAAACCACTCTTCGATTTGCACTCGCGACGGCCGCGGCGCTCGCCATGACGCTCGGTATCGGCTGTTCCGCGCAGGCCGATCAAACCACGGACAAGATCAAGGCGGCGCTCGAATCGCGCATGGGCGATGCGACCATCAAGAGCATCGAGAAGACGCCCGTACCCGGTCTCTACGAAGTGAACCTTGGCTCGCAGATCGTCTATAGCGATGCGACCGGCAACTACGTGCTGATCGGCGATCTCGTCGACACGCGCACCAGCAAGAATCTCACCGAGGCGCGCCTCTCTGAAACCAACAAGATCGATTTCGCGAAGCTGCCGTTCGAGAACGCGGTGAAAGTGGTGAAGGGCAACGGCAGCCGCAAGATCGCCGTGTTCTCGGATCCGAACTGCCCGTACTGCAAGCAGCTCGAATCAACGCTGAAGTCCGTCGACAACGTGACGGTCTACACCTTCCTGTTCCCGGTTCTTTCGCCCGATTCGACAGCGAAGTCCAAGTCGATCTGGTGCTCGAAAGACCGCGGCACGACATGGGAAGGCTGGATGCTCGATCACAAGGCGCCGACTACCGCCGGCACGTGCGATACGACCGCCATCGACAAGAATCTGAAGCTCGGCCGCTCGATGAATGTCACCGGCACGCCGACCGTGTTCCTCGCCGATGGCCGGCGTCTGCCGGGCGCGATGTCCGCCGACCGGCTCGAAAAGGAAATGTCCGCCGCGCGCTGAGGCACGGCGCGAAATGATGAAGGGAGGCGCGTCATGCGCCTCCTGTGTTTTTACGGCCTTGTTTTTGCGAACGCGCAGCGTACTGAAACAAGGCTCCGGGCGAACTCATGTGCGCCCAGAACAAGAACAAGGACATCGAGATGACTACGCTCATGCAAACGGTGCAGCCCGTCCGCTACCGCATCGTGCCGAAAAACCCTGCCGCGCATCTCTTCGAAGTGACGCTGACGGTCGCCGAGCCCGATCCCGCGGGCCAGCGCTTCATGCTGCCGGTCTGGATTCCCGGCAGCTACATGATCCGCGAGTTCGCGCGCAATATCGTGACGCTGCAGGCGTTCAACGCGGCGGGCCGCAAGGTCGCCATCGAAAAAATCGACAAGCACGCGTGGCAGGCCGCGCCGGTCGACGGCCCGATCACGCTGCGCTACGAAGTCTATGCGTGGGACATGTCGGTGCGCGCTGCGCATCTCGACGACACCGTCGGCTTCTTCAACGGTACGAGCACGTTCCTCGCCGTGGAAGGGCAGTCGAGCGCGCCTTGCATCGTCGATATCGAACCGCCGCAGGGCGGCGCGTACCGCAACTGGCGCGTCGCGACGGCGCTTGCCGAGGCGCGCGGCACGAAACGCTATGGCTTCGGCGCCTATGAAGCGGCGAACTACGACGAGCTCGTCGATCATCCCGTCACGCTCGGCGAATTCGCGCTCGGCAGCTTCACCGCGCACGGCGTGAAGCACGACATCGTGATTTCGGGGCGCGTCGTCAATCTCGACATGAACCGGCTCGCGGCGGACCTGAAGCGCGTGTGCGAAGCGCAGATCGCGCTCTTCGAGCCGCGCACGAAAAAGGCGCCGATGGACCGCTACGTGTTCATGACCGTCGCCGTCAGCGATGGTTACGGCGGGCTCGAACATCGCGCATCGACCGCGCTGATCTGCAACCGCACGGACCTTCCGGTGCAGGGCCGCCCCGAAATGACCGACGGCTATCGCACGTACCTCGGCCTGTGCAGCCACGAGTATTTCCATACGTGGAACGTGAAGCGGATCAAGCCGGCGGTGTTCGCGCCGTATGATCTGTCGCAGGAAAATTACACGTCGCTGCTGTGGCTCTTCGAGGGCTTCACGTCCTACTACGACGATCTGATGCTCGTGCGCAGCGGCCTCATTTCCACGGGCGATTACTTCAGCCTGCTCGGCAAGACCATCGGCGGCGTGCTGCGTGGGTCGGGGCGTTTCAGGCAAACCGTCGCGCAAAGCTCGTTCGACGCATGGGTGAAGTACTACCGCGCCGATGAAAACGCGCCGAACGCGATCGTCAGCTATTACCAGAAGGGCTCGCTCGTCGCGCTGGCGTTCGATCTGTCGATCCGAGCGCAAACCGGCAACCGCAAATCGCTCGACGACGTGATGCGCCTCTTGTGGCAACGCTACGGCCGCGATTTCTACAACGGCAAGGCGCGCGGCATTCTGGAGGAAGAGGTCGAGGCGCTTTTCGCCGAAGCGACCGGCGCGGACCTGCGCGCGCTGTTCCGCGACGGCGTGCGCGGCACGCGCGATCTGCCGCTCGACGCGTTGTTCGAGCCGTTCGGCATCGCGCTCGCGCCCGATTTGCCGGGCAACGGCGCGTCGGTGAAGCCGTCGCTCGGCGCGCGCGTGCGCGGCGGCGCGGATTGCGCGCTCGCCGTCGTCCATGAGGGCAGCGCGGCGCAGAAAGCGGGTTTGTCGGCGGGCGACGTGCTCGTGGCCATCGACGGGCTGCGCGTCACCGGCTCGAATCTCGACGCGCTGCTGTCGCGCTATCTGCCGGGCGCGAAGGTGGAAGTGCACGCGTTCCGCCGCGACGAACTGCGCCGCACCGAGCTGAAGCTCGACGGACCGGAAGTCGCGCGCTACGTGCTGACAGCCGCCGACGGACGCGGGCCGTCGAAGCAATGGCGCGAGCGCTGGCTGAAAGGCTGAGTTCAGACGAAAGCCGGGCGCGTTCGGATTGTTCCACCGATGCAACGATCCTTCACGACCGCACGGCTTTTTCCCGAGCGCCGAAAAACGAAGAATGCTTCCTAAGCCGGACGCCCAAGGCGCCCGAAACCCGACTAAGGAACAGGAAGCCATCATGACGACGATTCTGCAAATCAACTCCGCCGCCCGCTCGCAAGGTGCTCAATCGACGCTGCTCGCGGACGAACTGACCGCGAAGCTGCAACAAAGCAATCCGGGCGCGAACGTGGTCGTGCGCAATCTGCTGGCCGAAGGCCTGCCGCATCTCGACGACGCCACGCTCGGCGCGTTCTTCACGCCCGCCGATCAACGCAGCGCGGAACAAGCCGCCATCAACGCGAAGAGCGAAGCGCTGATCGCCGAGCTGCAAGCGGCCGATATCGTCGTGATCGCGGCGCCGCTGTACAACTTCGGCGTGTCGTCGCAACTGAAGGCGTATTTCGACTGGATCGCGCGTGCCGGCATCACGTTCCGCTACACCGCGAACGGTCCGGAAGGGCTGGTCAAGGGCAAGAAGGTGTATGTCGTGTCGGCGCGTGGCGGCAAGTATGTCGGCACCCCGCACGATTCGCAGACGCCGTACCTCACGTCGTTCCTCGGCTTCCTCGGCATGACCGACGTGAACTTCATCTACGCCGAAGGCCTGAACATGGGGCCGGAAGCCGCCGGCGCGGCGCTGGCGTCGGCGCGTGAGGCGATTGCCGCGCTGTAAGCTTCTCTGCCGGAATGAAAAAACCCGCCGGGTCTCGGACCTCGGCGGGTTTTTTTACGCCAGCAATTCCGGCTCGACAGGCAAGCGCCAGTCGATCGGCGCGCGGCCGTGCTTCGCCAGATATTCGTTGGCGAGCGAGAAATGCCCGCAGCCGAAAAATCCGCGATACGCCGACAACGGCGAAGGATGCGCCGCCTCCAGCACGCAATGCGACTTCGCCGTGCCTTCGATCAGACCGCGCTTTGCCTGCGCGTGCGCGCCCCACAGCATGAACACGAGCCCGTCGTGACGCTGCGCCATTTCGTGGATCAGCGTATCGGTGCATTGCTCCCAGCCGCGCTTCGCGTGACTGCCGGCCTTATCGCGTTCGACGGTCAGCGACGTGTTCAGCAGCAGCACGCCTTGCTTCGCCCAGGAGTCAAGGCAACCGTGCGCGGGCGCGGGAAAGCCGAGGCTCGCGTGGATTTCCTTGAAGATGTTGCGCAACGAAGGCGGCGGGCGCACCGGCGCGGGCACCGAAAACGCGAGGCCGTGCGCTTGCGGCGCGCCCTTGTCCTCGCCGTGATACGGATCCTGGCCGAGAATCACGACTTTCACGTCGGCCGGGCTCGTGAGACGCAGCGCGCGGAAGACATCGGCGGGGTAGACGGTCTTGCCGGCGGCGCGCTCGGCATCGACGAACGCGCACAGCGCCGCATAGTGCTTGCCGTCGATGAACGGCTTCAGATGCTTGCGCCAGTCGGCGGGCAGCGCGTCGAACTGGCTTTCGAGCGTCGTGAGCGTCGAGTTCGGCTCCGCCGCGGATTCGGTGTCGGTGAAAAGGGAAGTCTGTCGGGTCATGCTCAGGCGTTGCGATTCTTGCTTTCGGGCTGCGCGCGCAGCAGATAGCCGCGCTGCGCCTTGCTCTGGTCTTCGGGAACGAGTTCGGGAAACGCGCCGCGCAACTCCGCGGCGAGCATCGAAAGCGCGCTTTCTTCACCGGATTTCAGTTCCAGTTCGAGTTCGCTGATTTCCGCGCGACGCGTCTTGCCATCGACATCCGCCGTGATTTCGCCGAGATCCAGCGCCACTTCGATCTGCGAGCCCTCGCGCTCGATGTCCCACACGAGCCGCTTGAAGTCCGTCTTGAAGAGCGCGATCAGATCGGACGCGGCGCGCTCCAGCGCCTCGCGCGCGGCGTCGTTGTCGCAGGCCGCGAGCAGTGCGTCGATTTCGAGCGCCTCGCCCGCGACCGGCAATTCCCATTCGTGGCGGTTGCTCAAACCGGCGACCGCTTTCCCTAGCGTCTTGTAAGTCTGCAGCCATTGTTCGGGCGTGCGGCGCAGACGCAGCGCGGATTTTGCCTTCGCGAGCGCGCAGTCCGGCGTGTCGAAATAGACGTTGGCGAGCGCGATAGGCTTGCCCGCGCCGGTGCGTTCGTCGAAGAAGCGCGCGACGTCGTCGTGCTGCGACGGCGCGAGCGCGAGTTTCAGTTCACGTTCGATGCCCATGCGGCTCCTGTCCGGTGAAATCAGAAGAACATGCGCGCGAGTTCGGCGCCCGGATCGTCGGCGCGCATGAACGCTTCGCCGACGAGGAACGTATGCACGCGCATCGCGCGCAGCCGGTCGACATCGACACGCGAAAGAATGCCCGACTCCGTCACGACGATGCGGTCGTCCGGCACCTGTTCCAGCATGCCGATGGTCGTGTCGATCGTCGTCTCGAAGGTGCGCAGATTGCGGTTGTTGATGCCGATGAGCGGCGTCTTCAGCGTGAGCGCGTCGCGCAGTTCGTCGGCGTCGTGCACTTCGACGAGCACCGCGAGCCCGAGCGAATGCGCGTACGCTTCGAGATCCTGCATCTGCGAGAGCTCGAGCGCGGCGGCGATCAGAAGGATGCAGTCCGCGCCCATCGCGCGCGCTTCGATGATCTGATACGGATCGATGATGAAGTCCTTGCGCAGCACCGGCAGGCTGCACGCGGCGCGCGCTTCCTCCAGATACGCGACGCTGCCCTTGAAGAACTGGACGTCGGTGAGCACCGAAAGACACGCAGCGCCGCCTTTTTCGTACGAGCGCGCGATATCGGCGGGCACGAAGTGTTCACGCAGCACGCCTTTCGACGGGCTCGCCTTCTTCACCTCGGCGATCACGGCGGCCTGGCCGGCCGCATGCTTCGCCCGCAACGCGCCGACGAAATCGCGCAGATCGCGCGAACTGGCTTCGAGCTTCAGCTCTTCGAGCGGCGCGCTTTGTTCGGCTGCGCGAATTTCCTCGCGCTTGACCGCGATGATGCGATCCAGAATGTCACTCATGTTGGCTTCCGTTATTTCTTCGCGAACTGCTGCGTGAATTTCACGAGCGCTTCGATTTTCTCGCGCGCCGCGCCGCTTTCGATCGCCTCGCGCGCGGCGGCCATGCCCGCTTCGATCGAATCGACGACATCCGCAGCATAAAGCGCGGTGCCCGCATTCATTGTGACGATCTCGCGCGCGACGCCCGCTTTGTTGTTCAGCGCGCCGAGCAGCATCGCCTTCGATTCCTGCGCGTCCTGCACTTTCAGCGTGCGGTTCGACACCATCTGCAGGCCGAAGTCCTCGGGATGAATCTCGTACTCGGTCACTTCGCCGTGCTTCAGTTCGCCGACTTTGGTCGCCGCGCCGAGCGAGACTTCGTCCATGCCGTCCTTGCCGTACACGACGAGCACGTGCTTCGCGCCGAGGCGCTGCATCACGCGCACCTGAATACCGACGAGGTCCTCATGGAACACGCCCTGGAGCTGATTCGGCGCGCCGGCCGGATTCGTCAGCGGCCCGAGAATATTGAAGATGGTTCGCACGCCGAGCTCGCGGCGCACGGGCGCGATGTTCTTCATCGCCGGATGATGATTCGGCGCGAACATGAAGCCCATGCCGGTTTCGGCAATCGACGCGGCCACTTGTTCCGGTGTCAGATCGATGTTGACGCCGAGCGCTTCGAGCACGTCCGCGCTGCCCGATTTGCTCGACACGCCGCGGTTGCCGTGCTTCGCGACCTTCGCGCCCGCCGCCGCCGACACGAACATCGACGCGGTGGAGATGTTGAACGTGTGCGAGCCGTCGCCGCCCGTGCCGACGATATCGACGAAATTCGAGTTGTCCTCGACTTCGACGTGATTCGCGAACTCGCGCATGACGGTCGCGGCAGCGGTGATTTCGCCGATGGTTTCCTTCTTCACGCGCAAGCCGGTGATGATCGCGGCGGCCATGACGGGCGACATCTCGCCGCGCATGATCTGGCGCATCAGATGCAGCATTTCGTCGTGGAAGATCTCGCGATGCTCGATCGTGCGCTGCAGCGCTTCTTGTGCGGTGATGGTCATGTTCTCAGGCCCGCTTGCCGGTCGAAGTGTTCTTGATGAAATTTTCGAGCAGCGCATGGCCGTGCTCGGAAAGAATCGATTCGGGATGGAACTGCACGCCTTCGACCGCCAGTTCCTTGTGGCGCACACCCATGATTTCACCGTCAGGCGTCCAGGCCGACACTTCCAGACAGTCGGGCAAAGATTCGCGTTCGATTGCCAGCGAGTGATAGCGCGTCACGTTGAAGTGTTTCGGCAGATCGGCGAACACGCCTTTACAGTCTGTTTCGATCTGACTCACCTTGCCGTGCATGATGGTCTGCGCGCGCACGACGCGTCCGCCGAACGCCTCGCCGATCGCCTGGTGGCCGAGGCAGACGCCGAGAATCGGCAGCTTGCCGGAGAATTGGCGCAGCACGTCGAGCGTGATGCCCGCGTGCTGCGGGTTGCTCGGTCCCGGCGAGAGGCAGATGCGCTCGGGATTGAGCTTCGCGATTTCATCGAGCGTGATTTCGTCGTTGCGATAGGTGCGCACGTCCTCGCCGAGTTCGCCGAAGTACTGGACCAGGTTATAGGTGAACGAATCGTAGTTGTCGATCATCAGCAGCATGGTCTTGTCTCCTCAGAAGTCGCTGTCGAGGCCGTCTTGCACTTGCTCGGCGGCGCGCAGCACGGCGCGCGCCTTGTTCTCCGTCTCTTGCCATTCGGATTCCGGCACCGAATCCGCGACGACGCCCGCAGCCGCCTGAACATAGAGATTGCCCTTGTGGATGAGGCCAGTGCGGATCGCGATGGCCAGATCCATTTCGCCGCTGAAGGAGAGATAGCCGACTGCACCGCCGTACAGGCCGCGTTTGATCGGCTCCAGTTCGTCGATGAGCTCCATCGCGCGGACCTTCGGCGCGCCGGAGAGCGTGCCCGCCGGGAACGTGGCGCGCAGCACGTCGAAGTTGTTCATGCCTTCCTTGAGCTTGCCTTCGACCGAACTCACGATGTGCTGCACGTGCGAGTACTTCTCGATGACCAGCTTGTCCGTCACCGCGACCGAACCCGTCTGCGCGATGCGGCCGACGTCGTTGCGCGCGAGGTCGATCAGCATCACGTGCTCGGCGACTTCCTTCGGATCGTTCAGCAGTTCGGTGGCGAGCTCGGCGTCGCGCTCGGGGGTGTTGCCGCGCGGCCGCGTGCCGGCGAGCGGGCGAATCGTGACGATGCGATCGTCCGCGCGCCTTTCCTGACGCACGAGAATTTCCGGCGACGCGCCGACTACATGCACTTCGCCGCCGAAGTTGTAGTAGTACATGTACGGCGACGGATTCAGCGAACGCAGCGCGCGATACAGCGAAAGCGGGTTATCGCGGAACGGCTTGATGAGGCGCTGGCCGACCTGCACCTGCATCAATTCGCCCGCCGCTATGTATTCCTTGGCTTTGCGCACCGCGTTCAGGTAGTCGTCTTTCTTGAACTCGCGGAAGGTTTCGGTGCGCACGCTCGATGACGTCACCGGCGGCTGCACCGTCACGCGCAGACGCGCACGCAGTTCGCGCAGCCGATGCTTCGCCTTCGCATAGGCTTCGGGTCGGGTCGGATCGGCGTAGACGATCAGATAGAGCTTGCCCGCGAGGTTGTCGATGACGGCGACTTCTTCCGTCAGCAGCAGTTGAATGTCGGGGAGATTGAGATCGTCGGGCGGCGCGCTGTGCGCGAGCTTCTTCTCGATGTAGCGCACCGCGTCATAGCCGAAGTAACCGGCGAGACCGCCGCAAAAGCGCGGCAATCCCGGCCGCGTCGCGACCTTGAAGCGCTTCTGATATTGCTCGATGAACGCGAGCGGATCGCCTTCGTCCGTTTCGACGACATTGCCGTCGGTGATGACTTGCGACTTGCCGTTCTGCACGCTCACGGTCGTGCGAGCCGGCAGGCCGATGAACGAATAGCGCCCGAAGCGCTCGCCGCCCACGACGGATTCCAGCAGGAACGAGTTTGCGCCGTTGCGCTCGGTCTGCGCGAGCTTGAGATAGAGCGAGAGTGGCGTTTCGAGGTCGGCGAGGGCTTCGGCGATGAGCGGAATGCGGTTATAGCCTTCGTTCGCCAGCGATTGGAATTCGAGTTCGGTCATGTTGCGATCCTTGAGCGACGCGCGCTTTCAGGGTAGCGCGGCATCGGGGAGTGCAGGGCGCTGCGGACGGTCGAATCTCGTGATGATCGCATACGGCGGTCCGGCCGCTTCGAATTACTGAAGCGGAGCGGACGACTCGCGCGGCACTACACGACGCGTGCCTGAGCGAGGCTCGATATACGACGAATCAACGGAAACGGCGCAGGGTTGCGCAGCGAAACAAAAAACGGATGCTGAAGCGGATGAAGCACGACGCGATATGGCTTCAGCGTACCTCGGGCGAGGTTAGCGCGACCAGCGACGCCAGGGCCAGGCTCCCCGGTCGATGCTGCTCAGACTCCGTTTTCTGTTGAGAAACATGAATGGATGGACTTATTCAGTCAGTGTGGTGTCAGGCGGCGCCAAAGTGGCGGCGATCGCCAGTGCTGCCGTGCGCAGCGAGGAAACTATACCATCGGATTTCACCGACTGTACAGGCTTCCCATGGTTGTAGCCGTACGGAACGGTCAAGGTCGCGAGGCCGGCGGCGCGGCCCGCGAGCGCATCGTTCTCCGAATCGCCGACCGCGACGGTCTCGCGCGGCAAGACGTCCAGTCGTTCGCATGCGGTGAGCATAGGCAGGGGATCGGGCTTTTTCGCGGGCAGGGAATCGCCACCGAGAATCACCTTGAAGAAATCCGCGATGCCGAAGTGCGCGAGCAACTCGACGGCGAATCGATGCGGCTTGTTGGTCACGCACGCGAGCGCAATGCCGCTCTCGCGCAGCGCTTGCAGGCCTTCCTTCACTTCGGGGAAGAGCGTCGAATGCTTGCCGTTGACCTTCGCGTATTCGCTTTGATAGATCGCGAGCGCGTCGTCGAATTGCGCGGCCGCCTGCGACGGCGACAGCCGCACCGCAAGCACGCTGCGGATCAGATTCTCCGATCCCTTGCCCACATAGTCCGTGACTTCATCGCGCGTGACCGGCTGCTCGATGCCGATGCGCGCGAGCATCGCGTTCAACGCGGCGACGAAATCGTCCGCGGTGTCGACCATGGTGCCGTCGAGGTCGATGATGGCCGCGCGAATCGGACGATTCACGAAAGGCGTCTGCGCCGCTGTGATCTCGCTCATGCTTTCGCTCCCGCTTCGGCCTTCGCCAGTTCCGCACGCATTGCGTCGATCACCTGCTTGTAGTCGGGCTTGCCGAAAATGGCCGAGCCCGCGACGAACGAGTCCGCGCCGGCCGCCGCAATTTCCGCGATGTTGTCGATCTTCACGCCGCCGTCCACTTCGAGATGGATCTCGCGGCCCGTGCGATCGCGATAAGCATCGATGCGCGTGCGCGCTTCTCTCAGCTTGTTGAGCGCTTCGGGAATGAAGGACTGTCCGCCGAAGCCCGGATTGACCGACATGATCAGGACGAGATCGATCTTGTCCATCACGTGATCGAGGTAATTGAGCGGCGTCGCGGGGTTGAAGACGAGGCCCGCCTTGCAGCCGTGATCGCGGATCAGCGACAGCGTACGGTCGATGTGATCCGAACCTTCCGGATGGAAACTGATCACATTGGCGCCGGCCTTCGCGAAATCGGGCACGATGCGGTCGACCGGGCGCACCATCAGATGCACGTCGATAGGCACATCCACGTGCGGGCGGATGGCTTCGCACACCAACGGGCCGATCGTCAGATTCGGCACGTAGTGGTTGTCCATGACGTCGAAGTGGATCCAGTCGGCACCGGCGGCGACGACGTTGCGGACTTCCTCGCCGAGGCGGGCGAAGTCGGCGGACAGGATGCTGGGAGCGATATGAAATTGCGCCATGGACGTATGCGGGTAGCGGCCTAAAGCGGTGATTCTAACCCGCGTTTTCCATCGAGTCCTTCGTCCAAATGGCCAATGGATGCCGCGCGGCTGTGGCGCGGGGGCGCCAATCGTGTTGCGGGCTGGGCGCGCATCAAGCAGAATGCCAGACCAATAGCGGCGCGCCCGCGCGTGCGTATCCGGCGGCGCAGCGGCCAATCGAATCGGAATTGGAATGACGATGAGCCAGTACGAATTCAGCGTTTCCGTGGAGACGCGGTATCTCCCGGAACAGTCCGACCCGGACAGCCGACAGTACGCATTCGCCTATACGCTGACCATCCGCAACACCGGCCAGGTCGCGGCTCAGTTGATCGCGCGGCACTGGATCATTACTGACAGCAACAATCACGTGCAGGAAGTGAAGGGGCTCGGCGTGGTCGGGCACCAGCCGCTTCTGCCTCCGGGCGAACAGTTCGAATACACGAGCTGGGCCGTGATCGCGACGCCGGTCGGCACCATGCGCGGCGAGTATTTCTGCGTGGCCGAAGATGGCGAGCGTTTCGAGGCGCCCGTAGCGGAATTCGCGTTGCATATGCCGCGCACGCTCCATTGAGCAGGAACTGGCGGCACGCGGCGCGTATCAGGGCCGTTTCGCGGGATCGTTCGAGCGGTTCTGGTTCTTCTTCTTGCCCGATGCCGTCCACACGACGATGAAAATCAGCAAGGCGAGCGCCACGAGCGACTCGAGCGCAAATATAAGCATTGGATATTCGTCGAACAGATCAGACATGGCGGTTCCCATCAAGAACGAGCATTGTATGCGTTTCGTGCGGCCGGCCGCACGAGCAGCGGCCTGGGCCGCATCGATTGCAACCGCTGTCCTGCTCGCCTCGTGCGGAGGCGGCAATTACGTGAAGCCGGGGGCGTCCACGGCGACCGGCACGCCGATCATCACCGGGCAGCGCGCCGCGTCGCGCCTGACGGCGGTCAGCTGGCAGCAGGTGCCGGGCTGGCAGGACGATTCGCTCATCGGCGCGACGGCGGCGCTGCGCCAGAACTGCAGCCGGCTCGCGCGGCAGGCCAACTGGCAGAAGGCGTGCACGGCGGCGCAGCGGCTCGACGACCTCGACATGTCGGCGGCGCGCAGCTTCTTCGAAACCTATTTCACGCCGTTCCAGCTGGCCAATACGGACGGCACGCTCGACGGTCTCGTCACCGGCTACTACGAGCCGCTTCTGCGCGGCTCGCGCACGCGCCACGGGCCGTATCAGTACGCGCTGTATCGCTGGCCGTATCGCTACAAGGCGGGTTCAGCGTTGCCCCCGCGCGCTCAGCTCGAACGTTCGGGCGTCTTGAACGGCAACGAACTCGTATGGGTCGACGATCCGATCGAGGCGTTCTTCCTGCAGGTGCAAGGTTCGGGACGCGTCACGATGGAAGACGGCAGTGTGATGCGTGTCGGCTTTGGCGGGACGAATAATCAGCCGTATCGGTCCATCGGCAGGGAATTGCTGGATCGCGGCGAGCTCACGCCTGCACAGGCCACGATGCAAGGCATCAAGGCATGGGCGAAGGCGAACCCGGCGCGCGTCGATGCGCTGCTCGACGTCAACCCGCGCTTCGTGTTCTTCCGCGAGATGCCGGCGAACGATGCGGTGATCGCGAGCCTCGGTGACGGCCCGGTCGGCGCGCTGGGCGTGCCGCTGACGCCCGAACGTTCGATCGCCGTCGATCCATCGGCGATTCCTCTCGGCACACCCGTCTTCCTGCAGACGACGCGCCCGCTTAGCAACCAGCCGATGAACCGCCTCGTGTTCGCGCAGGACACCGGCACGGCGATCAAGGGCGGCGTGCGCGCGGACTACTTCTGGGGGCTCGGCGACGATGCGGGCGACCTGGCAGGGCGCATGAAGCAGGGCGGCAGGATGTGGCTGCTGCTGCCGAATTCCTGATTTTCCGGGATCTTCTCGCAGAGCAGAAAAAGCTCGCGGCCGATGAATGCGGCCCGCGAGCTTTTCTACTTCAGGGCTTCATGTTGCGCCGATCGATCACGCGTCGCGCCTTGCCGACCGAGCGTTCGATGCCGTTCACATCGAGTATGTTCACGATTGCGCTCACGCCGATCAGCGCCTTGATGTCATAAGCGAGCGCTGCCTTCGCGCTTTCCAGCGCGGCGCCATCGGTCGCCGACTCCGGGCACGGTTCGACGTTCAGCGTCAGGACGTCGAGCGGTCCTTCCTTCGTCAGCACGATCTGATAGTGCGGGGCGAGCACGGGGCGCTTCAACAGCAGTTCTTCGATCTGCGTCGGGAAAACGTTGACGCCGCGCACGATCATCATGTCGTCGGAGCGGCCGGTGATCTTCTCCATGCGCCGCATCGTGCGGGCGGTTCCGGGGAGAAGACGCGTCAGATCGCGCGTGCGATAGCGGATGATCGGCAGCGCTTCCTTTGTGAGCGAGGTGAACACGAGCTCACCGAATTCGCCATCGGGCATGACTTCTCCCGTCTCGGGATCGATGATCTCGGGATAGAAGTGGTCTTCCCAGATCGTCGGGCCGTCCTTGGTCTCCGCGCATTCCGATGCGACTCCCGGCCCCATTACTTCCGAGAGCCCGTAGATGTCGACCGCGTCGATCCCCATGCGCACCTCGATGGCGCGGCGCATGTCGTTCGTCCACGGCTCCGCGCCAAAAATGCCGATGCGCAGCGAACAGCTCGCCGGATCGACGCCTTGTCGCTCGAGCTCGTCGGCGATCGACAGCATGTAGCTCGGCGTGACCATGATGATGTCAGGCCGGAAGTCCTGAATCAGTTGCACCTGCTTCTCGGTCTGGCCGCCGCCGAAGGGAATGACCGTGAGTCCCGCGCGCTCCGCGCCGTAGTGGGCGCCGAGCCCGCCGGTGAAGAGTCCGTAGCCGTAGCTCACGTGGACCTTGTCGCCGCGCCGCGCGCCGGCCGCGCGGATCGAGCGCGCGACGAGGTTCGCCCAGTTGTCGATATCCTGCGCCGTATAACCGACGACCGTGGGCTTTCCCGTCGTGCCCGACGACGCGTGGATGCGCGAGACGCGCTCCTGAGGCACGGCGAACATGCCGAACGGGTAGTTGTCGCGCAGATCCTTCTTGGTCGTGAACGGGAAGCGCGCGAGATCGGCAAGCGACTTGACTTCGTCCGGATGGACGCCGGCTTCGTCGAACTTGCGCCGATACACGGGCGAGTTCTCGTAGGCGTGTTTGAGCGACCATTTGAGGCGCTCGAGCTGCAGAGCCGCGAGTTCATCGCGGCTTGCCTTCTCGATTGGTTCGAGCGGCAGCGGTGTGGTCATTGCTGTCTCCTTGATGCTGATGTGCGGCGCGGCTTTTTCATGCCGCGTCCGTTACATATGCGCGTTCCGTCACGCGGGGATCACGGTGCCCCTGATCTGTGCGGACTTGCCGCGGAACATCGCGACCGGCTCGCCCTCGCGATTCGTCAGGCGAATATCATAGATGCCGGTTCGGCCGCTCAACGTCTGCTCGATCGCCTCCGCGGTCAATCGGTCGCCGCCTTGCACCGGGCGCAGGAACTCGATCGAGCAGCCCGCCGCGACCGTGCTGATGTTGTACGAGTTGCAGGCGAAAGCGAACGCGGAGTCTGCCAGCGTGAACATCAGGCCGCCGTGGCAGATCGCATGGCCGTTGAGGAAATCAGGGCGCACGTCCATTTGCAGCCGCGCGTAACCCGGCCGCACTTCGATCAACTCGATGCCGAGCGCGCGCGAGCACGCGTCCGCTTCATACATGGCCTTGGCGGTAGCTTCCGCCAGTTGTTGTGGCGTCACAGGTCTCTCCAGAGTGATTCGGTTTTTACAGACCTTCGAAGCGCGGCGCGCGCTTTTCCTTGAACGCGGCAACACCCTCGATATAGTCGTGCGACGCGCCCAACTCGCGCTGCAGATCGCGTTCGAGATCGAGTTGCTGGTCGAACGTCTTGTTGGCGCTCGCGCGGATCGCCTGTTTGATCGCGACGACCGCACGTGCCGGCTGCTGCGCCAGTTGCGCGGCAAGTTGCGCGGCGGCCTGCTGCAACTCGCTGTCCTCGACGACGCGCCATACGATTCCCCAGGCCTCCGCCTTCTCCGCACCGAGTTTCTCGCCGGTCAGCGCGAGGCCAAGTGCGCGCGCTTCACCGACGCGGCGTGGCAAAAGCCATGTGCCGCCCGAATCCGGCACGAGCCCGATCTTCACGAACGCCTGAATGAAGCTCGCCGAACGCGCCGCGATGACGAGATCGCACGCCATCGCCAGGTTCGCCCCGGCGCCTGCCGCCGTCCCGTTCACAGCGGCGATCACCGGCAGCCGCATGGCCTGAAGCCTGCGCACGAGCGGATTGAAGTATTCATCGATCAGACTGCCGAGATCCGACATTGAACCGGGCGTGAAGTCCAGGTCCGCCAGATCCTGACCCGCGCAAAATCCGCGGCCGGCGCCGGTTATGACCAGCGCGCGCGCGTTGCCCGCCTCGATCTCGGTGAGCGCCTGGTTCAACTCGCGATGCATCTCGCGCGTAAAGCTGTTCAGCTTGTCAGGACGATTGAGCGTCAACGTCGCGACGCGCGTCTCGCCGTCGACGCGGAACAACACGGACTTCTCTGTCATTGCTTCTCCTCTGTCGCCGAATTCGGCCGCGACGGCTGGTGTCGGCCTGCTTTCCTTACATTCCGATACTAGTCGCGCGCCCGGCTGCTTTCCATTAGGCCGAATGGCATAAGCCGTTTGCACGGCGATTCGGCCCCGCACCTTTTTGTGTCGATTGGCTTATGCCGTTTGGCCGGCTTCCGCGGGCGCGGCCTTCGGTGCAACATGGACCCGGCTCTGGACCACACGGAAGCGGTTCGCTACGAAAGCGGCATCGGAGAGCGCAGCATTGGCGGCCGGATTCGCGCCCGTGCCGTGGAAGTCCGAGAACGCAGCCGTCTGATTGACGAATACGCCGCCCGTGAGGTTGATCGAGAGCGCGACGCCGCCTCGAATGGCTGCTTCGTGCGCGGCTTCGATCACCTTGTCGTCGGTGCTGTAGACCGAGAGCGTCAGAGCCCCGTGCTTGTTTGCGATCGAGCCGGCGAGTTCGAGCGATTGCTCAGTCGAATCGGTCGCGACGATGAACGAGATCGGGCCGAACCATTCCTTGGTGAATTTGGCTTCATCGGTGCGCGCATCGAGCTTGAGCATGAGGGGGCTCTGCACGCGAGCGCCAGGAAATGCCGGGTGGGCGAGGGACTGGCTGTCGACCAGTACTTCGCCGAGTTTGCGCGCTTCGGCGACGCGTTCCACGACAGCCTCGTTCTGGATCGCGCCCGTGAGTTCGACGGCGCGTGCCGGATCGGACGCCAGCTTCTGGACGGCGCCCGCGAGCGCTTTCGCGACGTCGTCGAAGCTCAGTTGACCTTCGGCGGTGCGAATGCCGTCGCGCGGAACGTAGAGGTTCTGCGGCGCCGTGCACATCTGGCCGGAATACAGGGCCAGCGAAAAGGCGATGTTGCGCGCGGCGGCCTTCATGTCGTCCACGGAATCGATGACGATCTGATTCACGCCCGCCTTTTCGGTGTAGACCTGCGCCTGATGCGCATTGCGTTCGAGCCAGGTGCCGTTTTGCGTGCTTCCGGTGAAGTCGATCAGCTTGATTTCCGGGCGCACGGCCAGGTCCTGGACCAGCGCGCCGTCATTGGGTTCGGTGGCGAGCAGGGTGACGACGTTCGGGTCGAAACCAGCTTCGCGGAGCACTTCGCGCGCGATGCGCACTGTGATCGCGAGCGGCAGGATCGCGCCGGGGTGCGGCTTCACGATCACGGCGTTGCCCGTTGCGAGATCGGCGAACATGCCGGGATAGCCATTCCACGTCGGGAACGTGCAGCAGCCGAGCACGAGTCCCGTGCCACGCGGAACGATGGAGAAGCGTTTTTGCATCGCAAGCGGCGGATTTTTACCCTGCGGCTTTTCCCAGTGGGCTTCGGCGGGAATGCGGCGCAGTTGATCCCATGCGTAAACCACGGCTTCGAGTGCGCGGTCCTGCGCGTGCGGGCCGCCCGCCTGGAAGGCCATCATGAAGGCCTGGCCGGTCGTATGCATCACGCTGTAGCCGATTTCGAAGCTCGCGCGATTCAGCCGCGCCAGGATCTCGAGGCTCACCCCGACCCACGCCTGCGGCCCGGCGGCGCGCCATCCGGCCTGCGCATCGGCGGCGGCCCGGATGAGCGCGTCGGGATCGGCCTTCGGATAGCGGATGTCCAGCGCGATGCCGAACGGCGAGCGTTCCTTGCCGACGGTTTCGCCGGTGGTCGGCTGATCTAGTTCGAACGTCTTGCCGAGATGTGCCTTGAACGCGGCCTCGCCGTCGGCATTGGCCGTTTCCCCGTACACTTTGGGACTCGGCATTTCGACAAACGGGCTCCAGTAGCCGCGCGTTTCGATGGCTGCGAGCGCTTTGTCGAGCGTCGCTTCGTGCTTCGTGAATAGCGGATGTGTCATGGTCGCGAGAAGAGAACGAAAGGAAAGTGCCGGGCCGAATAATTAACCGACCGGTTGGTTGGTGATGGTAGCATTATCGAGATGCTGTGACGACGTCTTTTCATTAGGGCTTACCTGAGGATAGGAAAGGGAGGAGTGGATGGCTTACGAGAATTTGCTGGTGGAAACGCGCGGTCGGGTCGGACTTATCACGCTGAACCGTCCGAAGGCGCTCAACGCGCTGAACGACGCGTTGATGGATGAGCTGGGCGTCGCGCTCAAGGCTTTCGACGCCGACGAGAACATCGGCGCGATCGTGCTGACCGGCAGCGAAAAGGCGTTCGCCGCGGGGGCGGACATCGGCATGATGGCCAGCTACTCTTATATGGATGTCTACAAGGGCGACTACATCACGCGCAACTGGGAGACGATTCGGACGATTCGCAAGCCGATCATCGCGGCGGTGGGCGGCTTTGCCCTCGGCGGCGGTTGTGAACTCGCGATGATGTGCGACATCGTCATCGCCGCCGATACGGCCAAATTCGGTCAACCGGAGATCAAGCTCGGCGTGATCCCAGGCGCGGGCGGCACTCAGCGCTTGCCGCGCGCAGTTTCGAAGGCCAAGGCGATGGATATGTGCCTGACCGCGCGCATGATGGATGCGGCCGAGGCCGAGCGCGCTGGACTGGTGTCGCGCGTCGTCGGAGCGGAGCGTCTTCTCGATGAGGCCATCGAGGCGGCGACGATCATCGCCGGCTTTTCCTTGCCGGCTGTCATGATGGCCAAAGAGGCGGTCAACCGTGCGTACGAAACGACGCTCGCGGAAGGCGTGCATTTCGAGAGACGCCTGTTCCATTCACTGTTCGCCACGGAGGATCAGAAGGAGGGAATGGCGGCGTTCGTCGAGAAGCGCAAGCCAGTCTTCAAACATCGGTGATCTTTATTCGAGAAAGCGCTTGCGGTTCGCGATCTCACTGACTAGAATTCCGTTCCTTCGCGATTCGATGAACGCGAAGGAAGCGGGAAAGATAGTTTCGGCATGTGCTTGGAGAAGGTTGTAGAAGGCTCCTGGCGCGCTCGACAAGAAACGAAGGCTTCAAATTCTTGTTGACAGATCTGGAAACGTTCTTCATAATCTCGTTTCTCTGCTGCTGATAACGCAGCGACGCAAGACGGCAGGTAGTCAAGCCCTTGCGATGTGCTCTTTAAAAACTAACAGCCGATAAGTGTGGGCGCTTGATGGCGAGTGCGGTTTCAGTCTTTCGGGGCTGAGGCGATAGCAAAAGTAATCAAGAGTCTCACACGAAGTATCAGAGGAAGGTTTTTCTGTCTTTTGACAGATTAATCATCGTCAGTACGTTGAGTGAGCGACCGGGTTCATGGAACCCGAAAACAGTAACAGGTTTGAACTGAAGAGTTTGATCCTGGCTCAGATTGAACGCTGGCGGCATGCCTTACACATGCAAGTCGAACGGCAGCACGGGGGCAACCCTGGTGGCGAGTGGCGAACGGGTGAGTAATACATCGGAACGTGTCCTGTAGTGGGGGATAGCCCGGCGAAAGCCGGATTAATACCGCATACGACCTAAGGGAGAAAGCGGGGGATCTTCGGACCTCGCGCTATAGGGGCGGCCGATGGCAGATTAGCTAGTTGGTGGGGTAAAGGCCTACCAAGGCGACGATCTGTAGCTGGTCTGAGAGGACGACCAGCCACACTGGGACTGAGACACGGCCCAGACTCCTACGGGAGGCAGCAGTGGGGAATTTTGGACAATGGGGGCAACCCTGATCCAGCAATGCCGCGTGTGTGAAGAAGGCCTTCGGGTTGTAAAGCACTTTTGTCCGGAAAGAAAACTTCGCCGCTAATATCGGTGGAGGATGACGGTACCGGAAGAATAAGCACCGGCTAACTACGTGCCAGCAGCCGCGGTAATACGTAGGGTGCGAGCGTTAATCGGAATTACTGGGCGTAAAGCGTGCGCAGGCGGTCTGTTAAGACCGATGTGAAATCCCCGGGCTTAACCTGGGAACTGCATTGGTGACTGGCAGGCTTTGAGTATGGCAGAGGGGGGTAGAATTCCACGTGTAGCAGTGAAATGCGTAGAGATGTGGAGGAATACCGATGGCGAAGGCAGCCCCCTGGGCCAATACTGACGCTCATGCACGAAAGCGTGGGGAGCAAACAGGATTAGATACCCTGGTAGTCCACGCCCTAAACGATGTCAACTAGTTGTTGGGGATTCATTTCCTTAGTAACGTAGCTAACGCGTGAAGTTGACCGCCTGGGGAGTACGGTCGCAAGATTAAAACTCAAAGGAATTGACGGGGACCCGCACAAGCGGTGGATGATGTGGATTAATTCGATGCAACGCGAAAAACCTTACCTACCCTTGACATGGCCGGAAGTCTGCTGAGAGGTGGACGTGCTCGAAAGAGAACCGGCGCACAGGTGCTGCATGGCTGTCGTCAGCTCGTGTCGTGAGATGTTGGGTTAAGTCCCGCAACGAGCGCAACCCTTGTCCTTAGTTGCTACGCAAGAGCACTCTAAGGAGACTGCCGGTGACAAACCGGAGGAAGGTGGGGATGACGTCAAGTCCTCATGGCCCTTATGGGTAGGGCTTCACACGTCATACAATGGTCGGAACAGAGGGTTGCCAAGCCGCGAGGTGGAGCCAATCCCAGAAAACCGATCGTAGTCCGGATCGCAGTCTGCAACTCGACTGCGTGAAGCTGGAATCGCTAGTAATCGCGGATCAGCATGCCGCGGTGAATACGTTCCCGGGTCTTGTACACACCGCCCGTCACACCATGGGAGTGGGTTTCACCAGAAGTAGGTAGCCTAACCGCAAGGAGGGCGCTTACCACGGTGGGATTCATGACTGGGGTGAAGTCGTAACAAGGTAGCCGTATCGGAAGGTGCGGCTGGATCACCTCCTTTCTCGAGCTTCGCACGACACTATCAAGTGCTCACGCTTATCGGCTGTGGTTAAGACAGGCTAAGGGTCTGTAGCTCAGTCGGTTAGAGCACCGTCTTGATAAGGCGGGGGTCGTTGGTTCGAATCCAACCAGACCCACCACCCGGGGCGTGCTGATGAGAGACGGAGTCGAAGTCAGGCATACACGGGGGATTAGCTCAGCTGGGAGAGCACCTGCTTTGCAAGCAGGGGGTCGTCGGTTCGATCCCGTCATCCTCCACCAATCCTCAATGCACAGTGTTCAAATCATTGAATCCTGTGCATTGGCGATTGAAGCCAGTTGATGCTGTAGGTATAGAAGTGCACCTATCGGCTAAACGTTCTTTAACAATCTGGAAGAAGTAGTAAAGAGAATCGCGAAAGCGCTTAGAGATGGGCGTGATTAACGATTCAGGGTAGTGATTGTATCAAGTATGAAAAGTGATCTTAATGATGACTTGGAATACGGCACAACGCGAATACTCAGCCTATGACGTGGTGAAGACGCGCAAGCAGACACACTCGTTATAGGGTCAAGCGAACAAGTGCATGTGGTGGATGCCTTGGCGATCACAGGCGATGAAGGACGCGGTAGCCTGCGAAAAGTTGTGGGGAGCTGGCAAACGAGCTTTGATCCACAAATGTCCGAATGGGGAAACCCACTCCTAATGGAGTATCCATAGCTGAATACATAGGCTATGTGAAGCGAACGCGGTGAACTGAAACATCTAAGTAACCGCAGGAACAGAAATCAACCGAGATTCCCAAAGTAGTGGCGAGCGAAATGGGAGCAGCCTGTACTCTTTATTTGTATTGTTAGCTGAACGCTCTGGAAAGTGCGGCCATAGCAGGTGATAGCCCTGTAAGCGAAAACAGTATGAAAGAACTAGGGGTACGACAAGTAGGGCGGGACACGTGAAATCCTGTCTGAAGATGGGGGGACCATCCTCCAAGGCTAAATACTCGTGATCGACCGATAGTGAACCAGTACCGTGAGGGAAAGGCGAAAAGAACCCCGGGAGGGGAGTGAAATAGATCCTGAAACCGCATGCATACAAACAGTCGGAGCCTCGTAAGGGGTGACGGCGTACCTTTTGTATAATGGGTCAGCGACTTACGTTCAGTAGCGAGCTTAACTGATTAAGGCAGGCGTAGCGAAAGCGAGTCCGAATAGGGCGATCAGTTGCTGGGCGTAGACCCGAAACCAAGTGATCTATCCATGGCCAGGTTGAAGGTGCGGTAACACGTACTGGAGGACCGAACCCACTAACGTTGAAAAGTTAGGGGATGAGCTGTGGATAGGGGTGAAAGGCTAAACAAACTTGGAAATAGCTGGTTCTCTCCGAAAACTATTTAGGTAGTGCCTCGTGTATCACCTTCGGGGGTAGAGCACTGTCATGGTTGTGGGGTCCATTGCGGATTACTACGCCATAGCAAACTCCGAATACCGAAGAGTGCAATCACGGGAGACAGACATCGGGTGCTAACGTCCGGTGTCAAGAGGGAAACAACCCAGACCGCCAGCTAAGGTCCCAAAGATTGGCTAAGTGGGAAACGAAGTGGGAAGGCTAAAACAGTCAGGAGGTTGGCTTAGAAGCAGCCACCCTTTAAAGAAAGCGTAATAGCTCACTGATCGAGTCGTCCTGCGCGGAAGATGTAACGGGGCTCAAGCCAGTCACCGAAGCTGCGGATACACGTTGAAAGATACGTGTGTGGTAGGAGAGCGTTCCGTAAGCCTGCGAAGGTGTGTCGAAAGGCATGCTGGAGGTATCGGAAGTGCGAATGCTGACATGAGTAGCGATAAAGGGGGTGAAAAGCCCCCTCGCCGTAAGCCCAAGGTTTCCTACGCAACGTTCATCGGCGTAGGGTGAGTCGGCCCCTAAGGCGAGGCAGAAATGCGTAGCTGATGGGAAGCAGGTCAATATTCCTGCACCATTGTTAGATGCGATGGGGGGACGGATCGCGGAAGGTTGTCCGGGTGTTGGACGTCCCGGTCGCTGCATTGGAGAAGGTGCTTAGGCAAATCCGGGCACGTAATTCAAGGGTGTGGCGCGAGCTTCTTCGGAAGCGAAGCAATTGGAAGTGGTTCCAAGAAAAGCCTCTAAGCTTCAGTCTAATAATGACCGTACCGCAAACCGACACAGGTGGGCGAGATGAGTATTCTAAGGCGCTTGAGAGAACTCGGGAGAAGGAACTCGGCAAATTGGTACCGTAACTTCGGGATAAGGTACGCCCTTGTAGCTTGACTGGCCTGCGCCAGGAGGGTGAAAGGGTTGCAATAAACTGGTGGCTGCGACTGTTTAATAAAAACACAGCACTCTGCAAACACGAAAGTGGACGTATAGGGTGTGACGCCTGCCCGGTGCCGGAAGATTAAATGATGGGGTGCAAGCTCTTGATTGAAGTCCCGGTAAACGGCGGCCGTAACTATAACGGTCCTAAGGTAGCGAAATTCCTTGTCGGGTAAGTTCCGACCTGCACGAATGGCGTAACGATGGCCACACTGTCTCCTCCCGAGACTCAGCGAAGTTGAAGTGTTTGTGATGATGCAATCTCCCCGCGGCTAGACGGAAAGACCCCATGAACCTTTACTGTAGCTTTGCATTGGACTTTGAACCGATCTGTGTAGGATAGGTGGGAGGCTATGAAGCCAGGACGCTAGTCTTGGTGGAGCCGTCCTTGAAATACCACCCTGGTTTGTTTGAGGTTCTAACCTTGGCCCGTGATCCGGGTCGGGGACAGTGCATGGTAGGCAGTTTGACTGGGGCGGTCTCCTCCCAAAGTGTAACGGAGGAGTACGAAGGTACGCTAGGTACGGTCGGAAATCGTGCTGATAGTGCAATGGCATAAGCGTGCTTAACTGCGAGACCGACAAGTCGAGCAGGTGCGAAAGCAGGTCATAGTGATCCGGTGGTTCTGTATGGAAGGGCCATCGCTCAACGGATAAAAGGTACTCTGGGGATAACAGGCTGATACCGCCCAAGAGTTCATATCGACGGCGGTGTTTGGCACCTCGATGTCGGCTCATCTCATCCTGGGGCTGTAGCCGGTCCCAAGGGTATGGCTGTTCGCCATTTAAAGAGGTACGTGAGCTGGGTTTAAAACGTCGTGAGACAGTTTGGTCCCTATCTGCCGTGGGCGTTGGATATTTGAAGGGGGCTGCTCCTAGTACGAGAGGACCGGAGTGGACGAACCTCTGGTGTACCGGTTGTGACGCCAGTCGCATCGCCGGGTAGCTATGTTCGGAAGAGATAACCGCTGAAAGCATCTAAGCGGGAAACTCGCCTTAAGATGAGATATCCCCGGGGCTTCGAGCCCCTTGAAGGGTCGTTCCAGACCAGGACGTTGATAGGTCAGGTGTGTAAGTGCAGTAATGCATTGAGCTAACTGATACTAATTGCCCGTAAGGCTTGATCCTATAACCAGTGTGTTTGCGTCAGTCTCAAGTTAGCGCTTTAGCGCTGACTGGGACAAGTCCCCGTAGGGGAACGCTGGTTGAGTGACGCCTGTGCCCGCAGTCACTGCCCAAACACTTCTACTTCTTCCCAGATTGGCTGTAGCGCGAACCCGCGACACAGCAACAAGTCATGCCTGATGACCATAGCGAGTCGGTACCACCCCTTCCCATCCCGAACAGGACCGTGAAACGACTCCACGCCGATGATAGTGCGGATCACCCGTGTGAAAGTAGGTAATCGTCAGGCTCCTCATGCTGAAACAAAAACCCCACCCCATAAAGGTGGGGTTTTTGCGTTTGGGG